>NZ_CP014914.1:0-35858 GCF_001702155.1 Secundilactobacillus paracollinoides | reverse complement strand
CTTCCTTGCCAAACACTGCTGGTAGAACGTGGTCCTTGGCCGCATAATCAGCAACGTAGTTCACACCCAGTGCCCAAGAAATCATCTCAGAAGCCAGAATGTACAGGAAGAGAATACCAATAATGACAACGAACCAATTCATGTGCCCAAGCATTAGAATGAAACTGTCGAGCAAGCCACTTGAAGCTGAGAGCTTGCTTGTTGGTACGGCAACGCTCATCCCAAAGGCTGAAAGCAGGTAGAAGAAAGCAATCAGAATACCGCCATAAATGATGGCTTGTGGAATCTGCTTCTTGGGATTGTCCATATCATCAGCCATCGTTGCAACAACTTCAAATCCAAGGAAGTTGAAGATAATAACTGACAAGTTACTGAGACTGTTCACGTTCATTTGAGGTAATAGGTTGTGTGGTGCAAAACTATTGGCGACACCTTTAGTGACCGCCACATAGACACCTAAAACAAATAGCGATAGGATTGTAAAGATTTTCGCAAAAGCAGCTAAGTTCAGAATCCATTTGCTTTCTGACACTGGCTTGTTTCCTAAAACGACAACGAACCAAACAAACACTAATTCGATCAAAATTGAAGCGAAGGTACTGAGATGCAATCCAAATATTGTACCGGCAACCTGCGAGAATAAAACGGCTAGGCTAGCCATCCAAATCGGATAGTTAATCCAGTAAACCCATGCGAGTCGGCCACCCCAACGAGAGCCAAAAGCTTGTTTAACCCAGTCATACAGACCACCATCCCCAGTATAAGCCGTGCCAAGTTCTGATGAAATGAGTCCGTATGGCAAGAAGAACAGGATCAGTAAGAAAATCCACCAGAAGAATTGTGACGTCCCGATTGCCGCTGCTGGTGCGGCTGACTCAACAACCAAAATCACAACAACCGACATGAGGACCGCATCAAACAATCTAAATTTCTTTTTACCGTTTTCCATGATGTTCATTCTCCAATCTTAAGTGCAAAGCGCACCGTTTTCGGAGCTTATTTTTCGTTCCTTGAATCAACGGCGTTGCGAAGCATCAATTCGAATTCGGCATCATACTTTTCTGCAACACTCTTTGAAGCGTATTTTAATTCTGGATTCAACAGGTAAACGAAGATTGCCCGCATGGCCGTCTTACGGTTTTCGGCTTCATCCCAAACAATCGAGTAGTCTGAATCAAGCACTTCATCAGTAACTTCCTCACCACGGGTTGCTGGTAAGCAATGCATGAAGCGAACGTGGTCTGAGGCTTTAGCAATCAGGTCAGCGTTAACCTGGTACTTAGGGAAGAAGATCTTCATCCGTTCGTCCTTAGGCATTTCATCATCGTAAAGGCCGTACCAAACATCGGTGTAAACAAAGTCAGCGTCTTTCAAAGCTTCATCTGCATCTTCAGTAATTGTGACACTGCCACCGTACTTCTTGGCGTTTTCCTTACCGATCTTAACGACGTCATCCTTCATCTGGAAGCCTTTAGGGCCAAATTGAACGAAGTCCATGCCCATTTTAGTCGTCATAAACATCGTCGAAACACAAACTTGGGTTGCGTCACCAACGAAAACAATCTTGCAATCGCTAAGCTTCTTACCCTCTGGCAAGTGTTCCGTCATGGTGATAATGTCACCGAGTTCTTGAGTTGGGTGATTGTAATCACTCATGAAGTTAACGACTGGAACCTTAGCATACTTAGCAACATCAGCAACTGACTTGTGACGATCAACACGGGCTCCAATAATATCCAAAATCCGACCAAGAACCTGCGAAGTATCTTCAATGGTTTCGTGACCACCCAGTTGAATTTGACCTGGTGCCAAGTATTGAGCGTGACCACCGAGTTCGGTCATCGCTGCTTCGGCAGAAGTCCTGGTCCGAGTTGAACTTTGTTCGAAGATCATGCCAAGCGTCTTGTTCTTCAACAGCGGCGGGTAATAGCCATTCTTAATTGATTCCTTAATCTTAATTCCGAGGTCAATCATGTATTGAATTTCTTCCTGAGTGTAAGTATTAGTGTCGACAAAATCACGTTTAGCCATTATAAGTACCCCTTCTCTAAGTTTGTTCGTTTGATTACGTGCTTAGCATACGAGGTCTTAAATGATTAATAAAGCGTTTTCACGGTTGTTGATATTGCAGTTCGTGAGGTGTGACGTGTGTCATTTTATGAAACATGTTTCGTTAGAAAAAGACTCCGAGGAAGATCCTCGAAGTCTTTGGAAAAGCCAAATTAAATTTTTATATCTCTGTTTAGAAGCGAACCACTTTAACCAATCAGATAGCCTGATAACAGTAAAAATGTTGGTAGATTGTAAAATTAATCCGACGCTGTTCGGACAAAAAAGATCAGCTTCCCTTAAAATGGTGTTTACCACAAACACATCTTTTAGGAGCTGATCTTTTGTCTAGTATAACCTATTCGGAACGAATTAAAATCGAAACCTTTTGTGAACTAGGCCTGTCCAATATCCAAATGAGCGATCGCCTAAAACGATCACCTGCCACAATTTCTTATGAATTAGCTTGATGTGAACCTTACCAGGCCGAAGTGGCCCAAACAGATGCCGAATACAAGCGGTCACGATGTGGCCGAAAGACTAAATTGAATGACAAATTAAGGCAAATAATTTTAAACCATTTACGGCTAAGTTGGTCACCAGAAATGATAGCTCACGAATTTAAACTAGCGACTAAATCAATTTATAATTGGTTAAATCAAGGGAAAATTGAGTTTTCTTTAAATGATTTGCCTGAACATGGCGTACGCCAACGGCGTAACCTTGACCAACGTTCTAAATATAATCAATCATTAGGACGGTCAATTGAACAGCGACCCATCGTGGTTAATCGACGTAATCGCATCGGTGATTTTGAATTAGATACAATTGTTGGCCCCCGTGGGCATAGTAAGGCAGTTTTATTAACCTTAATCGATCGCAAATCACGGTTCCTTTGGGCCTACCGATTAAAAAACCGGACAGCAGTAACTGTTAATGAAGCCCTAAATAAGTTTCTAGCAACTTTTAATGGCCCGGTGCATAGTTTTACGGTGGACCGTGGCACTGAGTTTAGCGGTCTAGTATCACTTGAAGCACAATACGGTATTAAGACCTATTACTGCCATGCTTATACGCCAGCTGAGTGCGGCAGTAATGAACGATTTAATCGGAATTTACGTTATTTTTATCCTAAAGGGACTCGTTTTGAGCACATTAGTGCTCAAGGCTTGAAAACCACCTTACTCGAAATTAATCAGAGACCACTTAAATTACTTGACTGGCAAACACCTTATCAGGTCATGCTGACAAATTTGTCCAAAAATTCGGATTAAATTTGCAATCTACCATATCAACGCATCTTCCTTCCGGTTAATGACAAAAAAGCATCATCCATCGTTCCCTCTTGATAAGTGAACGTTTTAATGAAAATACGAAACTTTAATAATAATGAGAGTGCTTCGTCAGAATTAGCCTTTAAACAAATGGTTTTATGATTAATCTGCGTATGAATTATTTTACTTGGTATCAATGCCATTAATTGATTAGCTTGTTCAGAAACAATCACGAGTTTACTGCTGGAGTTTTGTGTTTTAATTTCATCAGCGGATCCGCTGGCAATTATTTTGCCATGATCAATAATATAAACCTCATCTGCATTGTCTGCTTCTTCAAGATAGTGTGTCGTCAAAATAATGGTTAAATTATTTTGACTTTGCAATGAATGCAACAATTTCCAAATTGCCGAGCGGGTTTGGATATCCAAACCCGTAGTTGGCTCATCCAAAAAAATAATATCAGGTTGATTAAGTAGAGCTCTTGCTATATCAACTCGTCGCCGTTGCCCACCAGAAAGTCGGCCGTATTTTTGATTAATAAATTCAGTTAACCCGATTTTCTGAATCAAAGCATCAATATGATTAGATTTGGCTTCTTTATAAAGTTTATTTCGAATACTCAAATTTTCCATAACTGTCAAATCATTATCTAAAATACTCTGTTGAAATACCATGCTAATCTTTATGTCTGGTTTCATCTTGATCATTCCACTGGTTGGATTTAAGATCTTTGTGAGCATCGATATAGTGGTTGTTTTACCAGCGCCATTGGGTCCTAGTAGAGCAGTTAAGCTTCCTTCTTTGATTGCTAAATCAATATGGTCAACCACCACTTTTGATTGATAAGTTTTAGTAAGTCCCTTTGTTTGAATGATCATTATGTCGCCCTCTCTAAAATAGTATAACGTAATTATCGCATGTAAATCTCATCTTTTTATATTGCACTTCTTGCGATATCTGATAAAAGTTGTTCGCTTAATACCGGTATTACGGGCGACGTCTACATCACTCATGCCCGTCTGATAAAGCTTAAAAGCATGTAGTAAGCGGGGATCATCTTCGGTATATTGGGGTTTGCGCCCATGATATTTCCCCTGCTGTTTGGCCAGGGAAATCCCTTGCTGCTGGCGCTCAATGATCCGCTTACGTTCACTTTCAGCCTGATACTTATACAGTTCAATGATGAGGTTAGTCATCAATTGGCGTAAGTTCGGATCAGCGATTCCTGTCATGGACGGCAAATTTAACACATCTAGGGTGGCCCCCTTATTTTGAATGGTGTTCATGATCTTAGTTAAATCTTGGTTGTTTCTGCCTAAGCGATCTAATTCAGTGACCAAGACAATATCACCCTCACGAATATAGGCCAGCATTTTTTGCAGTTCTGGCCGATTAGTGTTAGCCCCACTTAATTTATCCGTAAATAATTTATCAATGCCTCTTAAAGCCGCTAACTGTCGATCTAAATGTTGTTCTTTGGAACTCACGCGAGCATAACCGATTTTAGCCATTTCCAAGTCTCCTTTTGGCCAGTTCTAATGAACATTTGTAATTCCTAGTATAGCACAGAAACAAAAACGGCCATTAGGGTATACCCTATTGGCTGTTAAAAAGTACTATTTAATTATTCTCTAACTCAGTTAGTTTATCATGAATGTTAATTCTATAAAAGTCACCGCCATAGCAAGTTTCTTCATCAATTTTTTCTGGTGATTCATTTAGCCAATCAGCAAACGTTTCATGCTTAGGCTCTGGCCCGGCTAGGTAATTTGTAGAATTTTTTTTGATGAACTCATCTACTAGAACTGGAGAGAACCCATCAGTATTTGCTTTATCACATAGATGAGATGCTAAGTTAACATTTTCTCCTAGAAATATAGGCTTGCTTATACCAGTGCGACTTTGCCCTGTTTTTATTATAAGTGCCTTGCCAGAAGCTATCCCAATTCCCACTTTAATAGGTGTATAGGAATCATATTTTTTTGAAAATAAAGTATTAATTATGTCTACCGTTGGACGAATCATAGATGCAGATTTTAAAGCCTCAATTATATCGGACCGATCATTGTTATAGTTACTTTGAGTCAAATCTTCATTTTCTGTAAATATCGCAGATACACAGTCTCCAACAATATTTATTTCATTACAACAAGAATGATTTTTTAAGATCATTATGACCTCACTTATGTAAGATCTGTACAGTCGTGCAACAATTCTGTTATCATTAGAGGCTAGAAATTGAGAAGACTCTCTAATGTCAACAAATAATGCGGTATTTGCTATATATCTACCGTTTTTATAAGTTAGAGTATTTAAGTCAGACCATTTAGAAACAGTATTGAAATCATTGTTATCTGATAATATGTCTCTAACATGTTTTAACGCCTTATCTAAATCAAAATCTTGTTGTGTTACTTTAGCAACTTCACTAGCCATAGTATACCTGCTTTCCTAGAATGATTGTTTACATAGATAGCCCAATGGATGATATCAGGGTAACAAGAAAAATTGTTCCAAATCCTAAACATATAAACTTAATACCAATATTGCAGTTTTTCATTTTTATATTAGCAATAGTGGCATTAACAAATATCTGATTAACTAGGTCATTATTAGGATCAAAATCTTTACAGAAGTAATCTCTTAGTTCGGTCAGTCCATTTTGGGATATATCACCAAAAAATATGTGAGATTGTTCATGAGAAATGTTTTTTAATCTAGGTATAAGAGTAAAAAACAAGAAGAAACCACCGGTAAAAACTAATATCAAGCCAATGGTTAGCAAAATAATTAGCACCAATAAAACTACCTTGTCTCTAATAAAAAGATAATGGGCACAATTCACTACAACACCGTAGAATCGTGAGTTTATCAGTAGAGTAAATAGCACGCCAATTGCAGATAACAAGACCGAGGCTTTTGTATCTGATTTTTGTATCCAATCTAATTGCTTGTCCAATAGGTACTGTAAATACTTGGTTTTTTCACAATTAGTACTTTCCATTGTTTAAGCCATCTCTTTTCTTGTATAATTATAGCTTGTAGAGAAGTTAAGGCGGTGGCTATTTCCAATCGGAGGTGGTGCTTATGGTGTTAAACCTTTAAAGCCCATAAATCCTAACGAAAGGAGTAGCCTAAGTGTCCGTGTCGGACGCTTTACAATTAATGCTGGCTTTCGGTACGTTTATCGTAGCCTTAATCGCATTAATTGTTGAGCTGATCAAAAGTCAGCAAAAAAAATAACCGCCTTAGCTTGGCACAGCTAGCGGTTATTTTTAGTCGTTAATTAATGCCACCGTCTTAAACGGCTCTACATGGGAAGTCCTGTTCTAGCGGGGCTTCCTTTTTTCTGTCTACATTATAGCATGACTATAATTGACTTTCGACTATTTTTAATCAGCTTTCTAGCAGATTAAGAGAACATATGTTTGATTTTTGCGCTACAATACAGGTAAAAGCTAACGGAAGTGATGAAATTGTTTACTGATGATGAACCGCATGGCGTGTTCTTCTTAATTGATAACAAGTCCTTTTATGCTAGTTGCGAAGCCGTTGCCCGGGGGCTAAATCCCTTAAAAGTCCCCTTAGTGGTCCTTAGTGAAGCTGAAAATACCAATGGTGGGCTTATTTTAGCCACGTCACCCGAAGCTAAGCATGTATTTCATCTTAAAGCCAACGTCTCCCGTAAACGTGACTTACCCAATGACCCCAGTCTTTGGGTCGTGCCACCGCGCATGAACCTTTATATTCAACGTAATTTGCAGATCAATCAGATCTTTCATCAATTTACCACTGAAAAAGAGGTTTGGCCGTATTCAATTGATGAAAGCATTCTTGATATGACCCATACTTGGCGGCTGTTTGGCAATTCCGTTCGCGAAGTGGCCCGCTTGATTCAAAAGACAGTTCGGCAAAAACTAGGCTTGTATACCACCGTGGGGATTGGTGACAATCCGGTGCAAGCTAAATTAGCCTTAGACCTTTACGCTAAACATAATCATGAATTGATCGGTGAAATCCATTACGAAACGGTGCCGGATAAAATTTGGTCAATTACTGAATTAACGGACGTTTGGGGGATTGGCCCCCGTATGGCGAAACGTTTGAACCGCCTTCAAATTCACAATATGTATGAGCTAGCCCATACCAACCCTTATTTACTCAAACAGCAGCTTGGCGTCATTGGTAACCAGTTATTTGCTACGGCCTGGGGAATTGATCGCGCACAAGTCACGGAACCAACTAAGGTTAAAGAAGCTAGCCTGGGTAATTCGCAAGTATTGCCACGAGATTATTTTAACCAAACCGAAATTGAAACCGTCATTAAAGAAATTGGTGAACAGGTTGCGGCTCGTCTCCGGCACCATCATAAATTGGCCGGTTGTCTATCGCTAAGCATTGGGTTTTCCTATGCTGCAGCTGAAGCAGATGGTCGCGGTGGCTTTAACCAGGCTTTAAAAATTGAACCAACTAATGACAATCAAGTTTTGACGCAACAATTATTGTGGTTATTCCGTCAGAATTGGGACGGTCAAGCGGTCCGGAATATTGGTGTTTATAGCAGTAAACTAAGTGCCAACTCCGGCCAACAACTTAATTTATTTGAAACCCCGCGCAACCAAATTCGCCATAGCTGGTTAAATCAGGTGATTGATGAAATTCACCGGCAATTTGGGTTCACCAAACTAGTTTACGCGACCAGTTTATTAAAGGGGGGCACCGCTATCAAGCGGGCTTCACTAGTGGGCGGCCATAATGGAGGCAATAGCTATGAATAGCGATATCGAGATTATTAAGGGGCGGTTAACCTTATTGTTTAAGCGGCGTCCCCAAACCCGCTATTGGTTAATGTTGACTAATGACACCTACGATCAGACCTATAATCTGTTTTTTAACAGTCAACGGGCTAACGAGCGCTTGCAATCCGTTCCCTTACATAAATTAGCACACTACGATTTAGCTGATTTAGAAAAGCTGTTAAAAACATTACGACAGGATATAAAACTAACGATCGAATTTGTCGGCTTTACTGGGGAACGGTGGCCTGCAAGCCAAAAGCTGATTCAACGAAAGCGGGTGCCACTTGAATAATCAAGAATTTGATTTAGCCACGGTTAAGCATTTTTTTGAACATGATTACCATGACCGGGGCATGATGAAATGGCAGGGATTCTATTTATCCGATCATACTGCCGCATTAAACCAACAGAACCAGCAGTTGAATGCAGTATACGTTCCACGACCGCAACAATCCTTAGCAACAATTACCGAGGTATTGGCGGACGCATATCAGCGTCAGCAACCAGTGACCATTCAATTAAAAACGGTTGACCAAAACAACCGCCATTTACCAGATATCACCACCTTGATCCATGGCTACAATGCCAATGATATTGTGATTGACGCTGATCGGTTTATCCCACTACTAGAAATTCGAAATATAGTTTATAAAGGAGAAGTATAAACATTTAGTGGTTGATCTGTCCTTCATATTTAAATGCATTTTTTGCCCTACATTCTGAGATATCTAACCTTTAGAAGTCAACTGTACAACACTATAGAGTATAATTTAGTAATATGGATTAACATTAAAGTTATAACAATCTATAAGATTGGAGAATATTAAATTGTTCATATCAAGTGTTGAAATAACAAACTTCAGAACTTTTAAGGAAAAACAAATAATTCGTTTTACAGAGGGAATTAACATTTTAGTCGGGCCCAACAATATTGGGAAAACCACGATAATATCAGCGATAAGATTAATCTTCGACAAAAATAAATTTGGATTAGATATAAATGATTTTAGTAAGATTGAAACAAAAGAAGAATTGAAAAACTGCTCTCCTAAAATCACTGTGTCAGTTAACTTGCAAAAATCAAACAAAGAAGGTAGTGATAGCGACGATCTTCTAGCAATACGCAATTGGCTGACTGATATAGATAATCCATATAAGGCAAAGATTACTATGCAGTTTCAACTTCCAACTAAATATGAAAAAGCATATCTGGACGCCGTAAAAGACTTAGACGATATAGGCAGTGTCTGGTTAGAGTTGGAAGATGAGTTTCTTCCAAAATACCAAAGAAAATATTTTGTAGGAGAGTCCGCACAACCATTAATGGATAATTCGTTAAGTCGTTTTAATTGCCAATATTTGCCAGCTATTCGAGATGCTGAAAAAAGAATGAATTCGGGAAACAAATATCTACTCAATAAACTTTTAAATTTTTTCATTGATTACGATTTAAAAAGCAATGAAGAGTTAAAAAAATCTGACATCGAAAAGAAGATGCAAAAGCGACATAAAGATTTTCATGATCTGGCTGTGAATCTATTGAATAATCTTAGCCCTAGATTTAAAGAGGGTAAAAAGGAAATGCTGAAGTATTCAAGCCAAACCGGGGCTACTTTTGATGGTGAAGAACCAGAATTCAATAGTGCGTTAAATGATCACGATATCCTAAAAGAATTTAGTTTAGTTGTTAAAAATGGTGAATCAAATGTGCCAATAAATTTAAATGGGCTAGGATATAACAATTTAATTTATATTTCTTTAGTATTAGCTGAACTTCAGCAAAGTCGTTCCAATTCTTATTTTGGTGATAATTCAAGTGTTTTTCCATTTCTATTAATAGAAGAACCTGAGGCACATCTTCATCCTGATATGCAATATGATTTTTTGAAATTTTTACAAAATAATATCAAGGATGGTACAACTAGTGAAACAGCAAAGCAGGTGATTATAACCACGCATTCTCCTAATATTACAGCTGCTGCTAGTTTAGATGATCTTATTGTTCTCAGTAAATATAAAAGTGGTGTTAAAATTGGATATCCTGGGGAAACGTTTATCGATAATCCAAAAGACAAGAAATTTGTAGAACGATTTTTAGATGTCACACGATCCAATTTGTTTTTTACTAATCAACTTATTCTTATTGAGGGGTTAGCGGAACAAATGCTAATACCGCAATTTATGAAAGCCGATACATCTAACATACAAAACAGACATATTTCTATTATTAATTTGTCTGGGCGCTATTTCATTCCCTTTTTAAGAATGTTTGATACAAATAAGAATCCTGATACCGCAATATATAAGCAGATTGCCTGTCTAACGGACTTAGATCCTGTTCAAGGAAAGCAAAACAAATCCTGTCCGCCAATATTTCAAGCGGAACCTGACAGCAAAAATCCGAATATAGAAAGTATCAAGGCTTTGAAATCGGCTAATATTAAAGTGTTCTCACAAGATGAAGATTCTGGCTATAAGTCTAATGAAGGTTGGACGTTTGAATATCAGTTGTATATGGATAATCCTGATCTAATGCCATTGATCTTTCACGATTCTATGAGATATTGTGATGCATGGGAAAATTTGAAAAAAATGAGCATTAAAAATCTGAGTATTGAAAAAATATCGAATACTTTCCAGAACGAAAGATCTAAACAAATGGACGGAATACTCAAGGAAAATCACAATACTAATGATTTATCAGAAATTACTGATCCCAAGTTAATTAAGCTATATCTAGGAACAATGTTTCTATATTCAATTAAAGATAAGGGCCTTTATGCGCAAGAACTTTCCGAAGAAATAAGTAGTGGTAAATCTATTACAGTGCCAAAATACATCAAAGAATGTTTCAAATGGATGGCAGATAAAAATGGATTATAAAAGAGTATCATCTCATGAGAACATAAATATTAATCAAAATTTCTTGGTATCAGCTGGCCCCGGCTCAGGG
The DNA here is from genome assembly GCF_001702155.1 of Secundilactobacillus paracollinoides. Classification (NCBI taxonomy): domain Bacteria; kingdom Bacillati; phylum Bacillota; class Bacilli; order Lactobacillales; family Lactobacillaceae; genus Secundilactobacillus; species Secundilactobacillus paracollinoides. The sequence goes on along the minus strand of NZ_CP014914.1, from coordinate 24,780 downwards.
AAAACAGAATTCTTAGTAAACCATATTCATCACATAATTAAAGAGTCTGGAAAAATAAACACATTAAGAAAGGTATTGGCGATTGCTTATACGAATGTTGCAGCCGATAATCTTTCAAGGCGTATTGGATATACATCTGGTCTTACGCAAGTTTCAACAATACACAGCTTTCTATCAGAATTTATACTTTTACCATACTCATGGTTATTAGAAGGCAAATATTCTTTACCAAAGAAGCTCACAATTACCCCTCATCAATTAGCGAGTTTTTCTGATTTTAAAGAGCTTTGCCAAAAATATAAATACCAGTATATGACATATTATGACAATATTCGGGATCGTATTTCTTCAAGTATATATTTTAAGAAGCTGAATGATCATTACAGTCTTACTATTGATCAGAAAGATACACGAGTTCCAAATAAAAGATATCCTATTAAAAATGATCCTAAATTTTTTATGGAATATAAACAATCATGTTGGAAAAACGGCATCATCAATTACGATGATGTTTTGTTGTTATCATTAATCATTTTAGAAAACAATCCATTTGTTGCTAAACTGATTTCTAATAGTTTCCCATTTATCTTTATTGACGAATTTCAAGACACTTCAATAATCCAAGCTGAAATCATTAGTATTTTAGCTGATAATGGAAGCAAAGTAGGAGTTATTGGCGATGAGAATCAATCAATTTATGGATTTGCGCATTCAAGTCAGGAAACCTTTAGAAAATTCAGTCTACCGAAACTAAACAAATATTGCATTAATATAAATCACCGGAGCAGCGACCCGATAATTAAACTTTTAAATGGAATTACAGAAAATTCTGGGAAGGATCCTCAAATTTTACAGAACATACCAGGTCCTAAGCCAACTATAGTGGTTGGAGAACCTAGATTAGTTGTTAATTGGTTTTTAAAAAATCACCCCCAAAACTCAGCATGTTCCAAGATGATCATTAGTTACAGTAACGACTATATTGAACAAATAAACCCGAATTACAGTGCCCCTTCTAAAAAAATTAAGGATAATATCAATAAGATGCGCACTGATGATAGAGGAAGATTCATCTATAGTATTATAAAATCACTTAAGTTAGCTTCTGAGGGTCAAATAAACGCCAGTATTTCATCTTTCTTCCGTTCTTACGAAAAAACAAATGCTGACGAAAAATATGTCATATCAAAGTTTTATTATGCTTACAATAAAATTAATAATTACTTGAATCGTGATATTAGTACATGGTTCAACGAGATTCTTCTTGATAAGAATATTCATGAAGCAAATTCTGATAACATTTCGAAAATAATGAAGAAGATTACAGGAAGAAATAAATGCTTTTTAGGGTTGAAAGTCAAATATTTATTGTCTGATGTTCCCTTAGAAGGTACTAACTCCGAATTTAGGACTATTCATCAATCCAAGGGTGATGAAGCAGATGCAGTGCTCATTATGATAGATGACACTGGCAAAAAAAGAGAAAGTAATTTTTCGTTTTTACTAAACCCAAGCCTTAGTGGAAGTAATGAGGATGACAGGGTTTATTATGTTGCAATGAGTCGCGCAAGACATGAACTGTTTTTTTCTATTCCGTCGTTAAACAAAAATATAAGAAAGCAGATTGAAGCCACTGGTTTAGTTAAAATTCAGGATATTCTTGATATATTAAATTCCGAAGTCTAAATGCAAATTATTTTGCGTACAATAACCTGGTGAATAAAAGCAAAGGAGGGAACTGTTTTTATGCTAGAACTATCGTTTGAAAAAGAAGTTGTTAAAACCTTAACGACCGGAAGTAATCAATGGGTGGAGCGAAAAGACCTATATGGTGCGACGCCGGATCAATTATGGGCTAATTTTCGCGATAAATTAAATAACAATAACTATGCTAAATTGCAGGGACACCCCTTAACTGATACCGAATTTAATCAGGTTAAACGGGCGATTGAGGTCCGGACACCTTACGAAGCAGCTAAGTTACTAGCCGCCGAAAATGGCATTGGCAAAGTGGAAGTTGAACGTGATGATGCTAAGCTGGGCACGGTGACGCTTGAGTTGTTTTGGAAAGCGGACGTCGCTGGCGGTAAATCTAGTTATGAAGTGGTCCGACAAGCAGTGCGACCACGGTTAGCTGGTACTCAAGATGTCGATCCTGATCGCCGGTTTGACGTAACCCTATTGATTAATGGGTTACCCTTAATTCAATTGGAACTAAAAAAAGCCACGGTCGAACTTAACCAGGCTTTTAATCAAATTGAAAAATACGCGCAGGAAGGTAAATATACGGGGATTTACTCGCTGCTGCAAATGTTTGTGATTATGACGCCGGATAGTACGGCGTATTTTGCGAATGCCGAACCGGATCATTTCAATAAAGCTTTTTTGTTTAATTGGCGGACGCGGGATAATCACCCCGTGGAAAACGGCTTAGCGTTTACGCGCCAAGTCCTTAATATTCCCATGGCCCACAAAATGGTCAGTGAATATACGGTCATCGACCAAGAACGTCAGAGCTTAATTCTCTTACGGCCTTATCAGATTTATGCGATTGAAGCCGTGATGCACCGGATTCATGACCATCAAGATGGCTTTGTTTGGCATACCACGGGTTCTGGTAAAACACTCACCTCATATAAGACCGCTAAATTAGCTGCGCAAGATCCTGGTGTCGATAAGGTCATCTTTTTAGTTGACCGGCGGGATTTAGACGAACAGACAACTAGCAACTTTAGTGCCTATGCCGCCAATGATGATATTGCCATTAACGAAGCCCAAAACACCGGTGATTTAATGCGTAAATTGCAACAAAATGACGGTAAGGTCTTGGTCACCTCGATTCAAAAACTTCATCGGGCGGTCAAAAAAACGCAAGCCCAGCTGGCAACCGGTAAGCAATCCCGCTTTAGTAAAACTTTAAAGCAACGGGTGATCTTCTTTGTTGATGAAGCCCACCGGTCGCAATTTGGTAAGATGCAAAAGGAAATTCGGGCAGCGTTTGTCAATAGTAATTGGTATGGTTACACCGGCACCCCCATCTTTAATGAAAATAAGAAACAGCTCAAGGGTGATCTAGCGGTCACGACTGAGGAGCTATTTGGTAAAGTCTGTCATGTTTATAATTTGCGAGACGCCTTAGAGGACCAAGCCGTGTTACCGTTTAATGTGGAACACGTGACAACGATTGGTAAAGATACGTTAATAACCCGGGCCCTTGAAAAAGAAACCAATCGCGTCAAAGCACGTCGCGATAAGCAAGGCCGCCTGCTGAGTACAGCTGATGAAGCAAAAATTCAAGCCAAGATTCAAGCGATGTCAGTCAAGGACTTGGAAGAAACGTATTTAACTCCGGCTGACTTTGAGACCGATGAACATATTAACCAAGTTGTTCAATATATTTTACAAAAAGGTCCGCGTAAAACGAGTTTGGGGCATGGCAACTACAATGCGATTTTGACCACCAGTTCCATTGAAATGGCGCAACGCTATTATCAAGCCTTTAAAGCCGCGAAAAAGACTACTCACAATCAGCTAGATCCTGATTGGCCCCGGATTGCGATTACTTATTCATTAAGTGAAAACGAAGATCAGAGTGCGCACAAACATGACCAAATGGCCACCATTTTAAAAGATTATAATCAGCAGTATCACACTAATTTTGATTTAACTGATTTGAATCTCTACAACGAAGATGTCGCGAAACGGGCCGCCCGGCGTGAGGCGGTCTTTGCTCATTTACAAACGGATCAAGAAATTAATTTAGTGATTGTGGTGCGGCGATTATTAACAGGCTTTGATGCCCCTCGGCTAAATACGCTCTTTGTTGACCGCACCTTAGCTTATCAAGAACTCATTCAAGCCTATTCACGCACCAACCGGCTCCAAAACCGGGAATTAAAACAAGAGGGTCAAATTGTGACCTTTCGGGTGCCGGTAATCATGGAAGCTAATGAACGTGAAGCTTATAAGTTATATAGTGGCGAAGGCTCTTTTAATGTCATCATTCGTCCCACTTATCAGCAGGCCGTCTTAAAATTTCAAAAGGCTGTGGTGGATTTAAAAGCCATTGCTCCAACGCCGACGGCGGCCGATGACCTGAAAGGAACCACTGCTAAGGTACAGTTTGTGAAAGCCTTTCGCCAAGTGAATCAACAATTGAATTCCTTATCCATGTACAACGATTTCACTTGGGAGAACAGCGAAAAGACTTTTGGTATTGCTCAGCCCGAAGTAGAATCCTATACGGGTAAATATCTGCGGATTAAAGCGGCGGTTACTAACCAAGAGCCTGAGAAAGTCCCCGAGGAGTTGGCCGCTTTAGACTTTTCCTTAGCCGTTGGTTCAGTCGTCTTGGTGGATTATGATTATTTGACGCAATTAATTCAAGATTGGATTGATGAACAGCAACGGTACTCGACGCCTGATCAAGCCCAAGCGCATATGACAGATTACCTGCAAAACAGTGCCAAAGTACAGGCTAGTTTGAATAAATTAGCGGAAACGCAACCGCAACAGGCTCAATTAATTCGCGAAGCCATGCCCTATATTGAGCAAAAAATGCAACAGTTTCAGCAACAGAGTGACCAAAATCAAGCGCCAGTAGCGTTGAATGCTCGGGAGTTGGTGGCTGATTACGCCCAGAAACAATTGGTCAAAAAAACGACGACCTTTGCCCATACGTGGGGCTTAGATCAAGCAGCCCTATTACGGGTGGCACGTGAACACACCGTGGGTACTGATGAATGGCATCATGAACAAGAATTAACGCAGTCAGCGAATTTAGCAGCGGCCTTACAAGCTCAAACTGCCGCTGGGCCGAAGATTCCAGCTATTTTGCCACTATACCGGATTAAGTCCCAGGCCGCTTGGCGGCAGTTTATTGAACACGATTTAGCAATTTATCTACAAAAATAAGTGAGGTTAAACAATGTCAGAAAAAACAACTCAAGCTAGTCAACTTGAAAGCGCCCTATGGAATGCGGCCGATGTCTTACGCGGGAAAATGGACGCTTCTGAATATAAAAATTATTTATTGGGGTTAATTTTTTATCGGTTTCTATCTGAGAAAACCTTAACGACCTTTAGTGATTGGGCAGGCGAAACCGAAAATGTCACCCGGAAATATGCTCAGTATATGGATCCTCAGTTTGAATTGGAAGGCGTCTCGGTGCAGCCCAGTTTAGTGGAGTATTTGCAAAACACGCTCGGCTATTTAATTCAACCCCAGGCGTTGTACGCCACCCTGATTGGCAAGATTCAAGCCCATACTTTTGCGTTAGACGATTTATCTCAAGCACTTCATGATCTGGAACAGTCGACACAAAATCTATCTTCAGCGCAAGACTTTTCGGGCTTGTTTGCCGATGTGGATTTAAGTAGTAATAAATTAGGCAGTTCTTTACAACAACGGAACCAAACTATTAGTGATACCATGTTAGCTTTAAATGCGATTGATCTTATCCATCATCAAGGCGACGTCCTAGGTGACGCCTATGAATACTTAATCGCGCAATTTGCTAGTGATTCTGGTAAGAAGGCGGGTGAATTTTATACTCCACGGCAGGTGTCCGACATTATTGCCCAGATTGTGACTTATCAACGTAATGCAGGTGATAACCAAGTGCGGACTATCTATGATCCAGCAGTTGGTTCTGGTTCACTGCTGTTAAATGTCGGACAGCACGTGCAAGACCCCAGTTTAGTGAGTTATCACGGCCAAGAACTGAACACCACGACCTTTAACCTGGCCCGAATGAATTTAATGTTACATGGGGTCTCGTATGACGATATGCACTTACGCAATGGTGACACGTTAAGTAAAGATTGGCCGGTTGACGAACCTTACTTATTTGATGCGGTCGTCATGAACCCGCCCTACTCGGCACACTGGGATAACAGTGATAAACGCTTGTCTGATCCCCGTTTCCGCGACTATGGCGTCTTACCACCTAAATCTAAAGCCGACTTTGCCTTTCTGCTACACGGCTTTTATCATCTGCAGGAACACGGGACTATGGGTATTGTCTTACCCCATGGCGTGTTATTTCGGGGGGCTAAGGAAGGCAAAATTCGCCAAAAGCTCCTGTTAGATAACCGGATTGATGCCATTATTGGACTACCCGCCAATATTTTTCATTCCACCAGTATTCCAACGTTAATCATGATTTTAAAGAAACACAAAACCACTGACGACGTCTTGTTTATTGATGCGTCTCGGGAATTTGAAAAGGACAAGAATCAAAATAAGCTAACGGCAGCGAATATTCAAAAAATTGTGACCACTTATCAAAACCGGCAAGATGTCGATAAATATGCCCATGTGGCCTCACCGGCGGAAATCAAGGAGAATGACTACAACTTAAATATTCCGCGCTACGTTGATACGTTTGAACCGGAACCCGAGATCGATCTGGACCAAGTTAAAGCTGATCTAAAGCAACTAGACGAGAAAATCAGTCAAAATGAACAAGCCTTTAATGAATTAGCTAGCCAGTTAGTGGCCACCCAGGTTAATGACCAGTCAAAGCCGGAGGCCCACAATGAAGGATAAACACACTAAATATCCGCAATTAAGATTTAAAGGTTTCACTGATCCTTGGGAACAGCGTAAGCTTAGTGAGATTTACGACAAGATCCGTAATGCCTTTGTTGGAACTGCCACCCCATACTATGTCAATCAAGGGCACTTCTACCTAGAATCCAACAACGTTAAATATGGAAAGTTGAACTTCAATAATGAAGTCTACATCAATGATGATTTTTACCAGAAGCAAAAACCAAATTGGTTGCATACCGGCGATCTCGTCGTTGTTCAATCTGGGCATGTGGGGCACTCGGCGGTTATCCCTTCTGAGCTTAATAACACGGCTGCCCACGCCGTAATCATCGTTGCCAAACCAAAACAGAAAATCGATCCATACTTTATTAATGATTATCTGCAAACAAATATAGCCAGAAAGCAAATTGACAACATTACAACAGGTAATACTATCAAGCACATTCTGGCATCTGCAATGAAAATGTTTGAAGTTAGTCTGCCTTCTTATGAAGAACAACGTCCAATTTCAAATCTCTTGGCTCAGATTGATGACACTATCACTCTTCATCAGCGTAAGTTAGCTAAGCTTAAGGAACTTAAACAGGGCTATTTGCAGAAACTGTTCCCTAAAAATGGTAGCAAGTTCCCGCAATTAAGATTTGCAGGGTTTGCTGACGCTTGGGAAGAGCGTAAGTTAGGAGAATTATCTAATATTGTGGGTGGTGGAACACCAAGTACATCGAACCCTGAATACTGGGACGGTGATATTGATTGGTATGCTCCAGCTGAAATTGGAGAACAAAGTTATGTTAGTAAAAGTAAAAAGACTATTACTGAACTAGGTCTAAAGAAGAGTTCAGCTCGAATTTTACCAGTAGGAACCGTCTTATTTACTTCTCGTGCTGGTATCGGAAACACCGCTATATTAGCCAAAGAAGCTACAACTAATCAAGGGTTTCAATCAATTGTTCCTGATCAAAATAAACTTGATAGTTATTTTATTTTTTCAAGAACTAATGAGCTCAAGAGATATGGGGAAGTCACCGGTGCAGGATCTACTTTTGTTGAGGTTTCAGGTAAGCAAATGTCGAAAATGTCGATTATGGTACCTGAACTTTCAGAACAACAAAAAATCGGTTCATTCTTTAAACAGTTAGATGATACTATCGCTCTTCATCAACGTAAGCTTGAAAAACTCCAAGAACTAAAAAAAGGGTATCTACAAAAGATGTTTTGCTGATTCTTAATTTGATCAAATTTAGGATCCTATGAAACCCCATGACTTAATTTTTATTGTGCTTGGTCAACACTTAATTCACCTGTATAATGGATTACGCAGGAAGTTTTAAGGGCGGTGGCTGTCTTTTCCCTTGCGAGGTGAGGCCCATGGGAACATGGAATAATCTTCAGGAAGGTTTCACAGTCAATGAGCGTCTTCCAGACACTCTCGTTGATGTTGCTGTTTGGCACGTTTTTAATCGCGCTACTCAGCTATATCGACAAGCACCACAAATAAAAAAGCCGCCCTGCGTAACTTTGGCTAGGTTACAGGGTGACTCAACTATCATTTCTTAACTAATGCCACCGCCTTTGAAGCGGCTTGCATGGGAAGTCCTGTTTTCGGCGGGGCTTCCTTTTCTGTCTCCATTATAGCATGTCCCTTAAAAACTGGCTAACGTTTTAGACTTTGATCAAGTTCGGATTCGGGTTGTTTGATTTCCGGATTCTGTTCAGAAAATGCTTGCAGTTGTTTTTGAGTTCGCTTACTGATTTCCTGGTGTACATCATTTAACTGATTTTTAAATTGCACTTTTTGTTGTGGATTAGTTGCTTGCTGAACTTGTTTTTGCAAGCTTTGGTAGGACTTATTAAGATCATGGGCTGATAACTTTTTTAGATCATGCTCAGGCTCTTTTTGGGCTTCTTGTAAGCCTAATTGTTTGGTTAACCCGTCGCTAAGCTCAATCACTTTGTTGCTCACTTGCTGGATCTCACTTAAAGCACTATGGATCACGGCTTTATCTTTGGCCCAGGTGGCCACGTAACCGAGTGAGTAGTTGCTGGTATCAACGCCAATATTTTGCATGGCAACATACGCGATCGCTTCGGCTTGGGTTTCCTGATAGGCTCGTGGCCGATCTTTAAAGGCTGATTTTAAGCCGTGTAGCTGGCTATGCGCATATTCGTGGTATAACGTCTTTAGTTTCAAAGCATTGTCGGGCTCATCGCCACCAATGACGATTTCATTAGTGCTGGGTTGAAAATACCCCTTAGCCCCATTTAGCGTCTCTAAAGGCACTTCACTGACTTTAAGGTCGGTTTGCTGGTTTAAATAATCTTTGCACGCGTTATATAAGCTTGTCACATTCTGATGATCGGCCAAATTTTCTTTGACAAAGTCTTTAGCACTTAACACTGGTTCACCGCTAGTTTGTGCCACATCAAAGACGGGTAGATAGCGATAACCGACAATGGCGCGCTCATCGGTGGTATCAAGATGCTTCTGCTCGGCTGGTGTTAGCTTCTTAATGATCGGAGCCGCAATCCGAATCGCTTTTGCGCCCCGGTTGACGGTGCGGTTAAAAGCCTTCTGCCATTGCTTAAAACCGGCGACTTGAGTGGCTTGAGGATTTTGCGCATAAATTAAATCAATGTTTCTGGCGCTATAACGATGAAATTTAGCCAGGGTATTGAGATACTTTTTAAATTGGTCACTATCAGTTAATTTTAGGATTTGCTGTTCAGCCTGGGCGACTAATTGTGCTTTCCAAGCCTTAACATCTGCTTTATTTGGCATAAGTTACCCCTCCTCATCTTCAAAAATATCATTCAATGTTGGCAATGATCTTATTTGAATCGGGGTCGTGCCATAAAGGGCAACGTAACCGTCAGACAATTTTTGCCAGGCTACTTGATAATAAGCGCCGTTACCAGTGATTTCTTTTAAATACTTGTAGGTTCCTTTAGCTTGCAAAACGGGTAACTCACTGGCTAAAACTGCTAATTCGTTGTTCATTTTATGATCTCCTTTGCTTTGCTAATCTCACCCGTTGTTTGGGTTTACTTTTAGGGTTGTAAAAGTGAACCTAAATGACGGGTTCACTAACCGGAACGTAGTGCAGGGCGGTAGGCAGGGTCTAATCAAAATCAAAACTTAATTTATGGCCGTCAAGCTTTAACTTGGCGTCAAACGACTTTCCCTTTTTGCTCTTGAAACCCTTTAATTTACTCGTTTCCCCCTTGGTGACCAACGCTTTAATTGCGGTCTTCCCGAGCGTCTTGCTACTCCATTTCTTAGGTAAGGTAAAATCTTCACCTTGCTTGGGCTTCACAATGTAAAACTTCTGTTTATTTAAAACGGTCGCTTGCGGTGTTTCTAAGAATACTTCGGCGGCTTTTTGCGCTTGCTGTTGGTGATTGATTTGTTGCTTAATGGCTGCACTGCCAGTTAATTGTGTTGGGACATCAGCAATCAATTTTGCCACGAACTTTTTGATTTGGTTCAAAAAGTTATCCGGGGTGCGTTCTTCGGTACTGATTTGCTGTAACGCTTGCTCCCATTTAGCCGTCATTTCTGGGCTAGTTAGCAAGGGTTCGAGTTCGACCGCTTTACATAATGTGATTCCGGCTTCACTGACGTGCAACTTATTTTTTTCAGTGACGAGATAGCCGCGTTTTTTTAATATTTCCAGTACATTGGCCCGGGTCGCACTTGTCCCAATGCCTTGCACATCTTTGAGAATCGCCTGGGCTACTTCATCATCAAGCGTTTTGCCAGCGGTCTTCATGGCCGTAATCAGGGTACCTTCGGTAAAGGGTACCGGAGGTGTTGTTTCTTTTTGCGGCGTTTGCAGATTCGCTTGAACTTGGTCGCCTTGGTGAACGATCGGTAGGGTGGCTGCCTCTTGCTGGTCGGCTTTGTGATCATCAAATAAAGCTTGCCAACCTTGCTTAGTTGGGACCTTACCCGTTGCTTTAAAATTGGCGTCACCAACTTGGGTAATAATGGTAGTTTCCTCGTACTCGTACGGATCAGCAAACATCGCTAACGTCGTTCTTAAAACCAAGTCATAGACTTGTTGCTGTAATTTAGGCAAGTTGGCTAGTTTCTCTTTCGTCGGCACGACTTTAGTCATGATAATGGCGTAGTGTTCTTCAACTTTTTTTCCATTAACATAACGCTTATTTGGCGTGGTATTGGTTAAAGCGACTTGCTTAGAGACTAAACCCAGATACTTCGTCAGATTAGCCACTAAATACTCAAATTCTTCATCAGTGATATAAGCACAATCGGTGCGGGGATAACTGAGTAGTTTGTCTTCGTATAAGCTTTGAATAGCAGCTAAGGTTTGGCTGGCGCTGGCGTGATAACGTTTATTCATGGCACTTTGGAGACTAGATAGCGAGAATAGTTGGGGACTAGCACGCTTTTTGCCTTGCTTTTGGACGTCCTTGATAAAACCGTCCTGTGAGCCTTTCTGAACGTGTTTAGCCTGCATGAATGTCATTAGCCCTGTTTCGTCTTTAAATCGCTGATAGGGGTCTAATTTTGCGACGAATTCTTGCTGATTAGTTAAAATTTCCGCATTTAGTTCAAAATAAGGTTCTGGCTTAAAGTTTTTGATTGCCTGGTCTCTTTGATAGACCATACACAAGGCTGGCAGCTATACGTAACTAATCGAGCACACTCTACGTACCAAATTTTTCTCAATATAAAATACATTATGGGCTACCATTCATACCAATTAACCAGTCGCTAATTTTGTGATTACAAGTGCATGCCCCAATCTTCATGCCGGTTCCGGGTTTGATGTTGCCGCTGCTTTTTCGTCATTTCCCACTCGGTCTCTTTTAAGCCGCGTGCTTGTTTTTGCCGTTGGTAATCTTCATCACGAGCATATAGAACAGTCATGATCGCGTCACTAAAGGCCGTCTTTAAGTAATAGTCTGGACTAACTGGCTTGTAGTTCAGTGGTTGATAATGTCCGATATTTGCTTTCCTGTACTGGTCGTCCTTGGCTTGTTGCTCTTTTAACTGCATTTGGATTTTCTCGATCTGACTGTTCTTAATCGTCGGATCAGCTTTGCATTCGCCAAAAAAGAGTTGTTTAGTGCCATCATGCTTTAAAACCCGTTGTAAGTGATGATTTTCTAACTGATCTAAGCTAAGCTGTCCCGATAAATAAGCTAGTCCTTGTTGATGTTCTTGGGGACTGAACACCTGTGGTGGATTTGCTTGCCACTGTTCAATTGTTTCAGCCTGACATGGCTTTAAAACAGGATCATAGTACATCACGGCTGTATAGGCTTGTTCCTGTTTAGTCATTGGTAATTCATCTAAATCGCCTTTGGGAAAGGCCCTTTTCAATACTTCATGGTATTGCGTTTTAATGACTTGCTTAACAGCCATGATTGTTCGCAAATCTTTGACTGCGCGAGTAATCTTTTGCTGCTCGGTTGGTGAATACTTTTCTAGTAGACCTTGATCAACGTGTTCTAGACTTTCTAAGCTATCATCATGAATCATCAGCGTATATTTAAGCTCGATTTTGACTTTCTTTTCTTGTTGCATTAATAACTTAAAACCAACGTATGGCCGCTTAGTAAAGGTCAATAATTGTTGGGCCAACAAATCATCACGAATATTCATTAAACGTTCGTTTAATTCACTACCCTTGAAAACTGTTTGTTCGCTATCGGTTTCCTTAATTAATTCTCGTCTTTCAGCTTGCGTGGTCTGTTCAAAATTAAGCTCTGGATAAAGTTTTTTCGTCGTGCGATCAACTACTTTATTTAAGAGTTCATCTGCTTTTTTGAGTGAGCTTTCTTGTTGGTTAATTGTCAATAATTGTTTAGTCACATCTTCACCAACCGCATGTTTAATTAAGGTGCTGTTTTTCCAATTAAATAGCATGCGCCGCTTATCATCTAAGTTCTCCAAACTGATATAAGTTTTCAGTTCATGGCTTAACTCTTTAACTACCCGTTTTTCATTAAACGAGAAGTGTTTACTTAGGCTATCTAAATGACCTCTATTGATTACTTTTTCTTGGTTGTTTTTATAGCCAGCTTTGGACTTACGATAGTTCTTAACTTGTTGGTTAAATTCTTTTCTTTCATGCCGCTTACTATTAATTCCCTCATGTTGAGTTGGTGTATCATCTATTCCCTCCTCGATAAATGATTTTTCGCTGATCCGATCGGGAATATTTTTTTGCTCTAAAACTTGATTAACACTAACCGCCCAATTGTGCCGCCATTGATTGATTTTTTCTTTTTTATCCCAATCAACTAACCACACCTTTCTTGATCTTGGGAAACGACTATTTCCTGTATAAGTCTTGTTCCCGTTTTCGTCTAATATGTTTTCTCGTTTACTTTTCAATCCCCACGTTCCGTCTGGGTTAAATGGACGGTTAGTTAACATCACATGAGCGTGCGGATTATCTGGGTGATCTCTATGAATTGCCACATCGGCAACCATACCTTCATCAACAAAATTTTCTTGTACATATTTTGTCAATAATTTTTTCTGTTCATCTTCACTTAATTCAACTGGTAGAGCCACGTTAAACTCTTTAGCGTACCGTGAGTTTGCTCGACGGTCTTTTCTTTCAACTTCGTTCCATAATTTCTTTCTATCACTCGCCCATTCTGGCGCATTCTTTGGTGTTAAAATAAAGCTTTCTGGCATAACCGACCGAGCATAAAAATAACTTCGGCCTTCTTTTTGATCGAATAATTTTTCGCCACTTCGATAACTTGCTCCAGCAATTGCACTTCTTCCTTTTCCAGCACTAATATTACTAAAGATCATGTGAAAAATTGCCATGTCGGTCACCACCTTTCTTTGGGTTTATGGGTTTGATTTTGTTGTCGCCAACGGCGACTTCTAATACAAGTGTTTAGCACAATAACACAACCAACTTTAGTTGTTGTGTGTAAGTGCGCATTGACCTCATTTCACTCAGTCTGCTGATTCTCCTGAATTTACTTTTAGTGTATGACTTCCGCTTCGCTATTTCAACTTTTATCCTTTGACTTAACGTTTCCTATATGATATAGTTTCGGTGATTATTTCTAATATGATTGGAGGGATCGTTATGTCTCAAAGTAACTTAGAAAAACAAGAAGCTAAATTAAAAGCCCTTAATCAAAAAATTAAGGACGAAAAAAATAAGATTGAACAACGGCTAGGTAAACAAATCATCAGTCAAGCCAATTTAGATTATGCTAATTTGTCTAACGATCAGATTAAGCTTTTAGCCAAGCAATTTTCTGAATTTTTAAAGGTAAAGTCCGTAGATCATTAGCCATACGAGATGGGGAAATTCCATGTCTAATCAATATGAAAAACTAGTCGATCATCAAGCGCGTTTAAAACAAAAAATTGAGCGGGAAGATTTTAAATTACGGCAATCTAAATATTATGAAAGTCGGCAAGACCGCAAAGCTCGTTCTCGCCGATTAATTCAAAAAGGAGCTTTGCTAGAAAAATACTTCCAAGCTGATAACCTTTCGATCGAACAAACCGAAGATCTTTTAAAAACATTCGCCGATTACGTTAATGCCCATAAACCGAATAAACTCAAAAACGATCAACCTAATAACTAGGCCGATCGTTTTTATTTTCTGGATCATTTTTAGGCTTTACTTCTGGGTTTTGATCTGCAAAATTTTGTAACTGCTTTTGCACCTTTTCTGGATAAGTAATATTTTGGTTTATCCAAGGAAAATGCCTCAAATCGTTCTTAAAAACTTGTCCCTTCTCTCTTGCATAAACAGAGGTAAACTTTTCGCTATTATCATAGATCATGACCTTATCAGATTTAAAGGCCACTAATGGCAAATTATGTTTGGATTGCTGATAACGTTTCTTGATCGTTGCTACTGGAACACCGTGGCCACCTTTTTGTACCCGTTCGTTGACCCTTTGGATAGCTAAATTTTCATCTCGCAAAGCAACATATAATAAAGTCACTTCAAAGCCATTTTTGTGAGCTTTGTCAATCAAATTGAGTTGAGCTTTGCCTCTACCTGCCAGTGTTGTTTCTACGTGAATACTTTGCTGGTGATCTAAAGCATAGTGTAGTTGTTTGATTTCTTCTTTCATGGCTTTTAAGTTGTCACTATCTTTATGCCAATCGCCACCCATTTGTCTTAAAAGTTCATCAGCGTTAATCCGTTTTGTTTTGTCAAACAAGATGGGAAATGTATCGTATAGCGTACTTTTTCCTGCTCCGTTAATACCAGCAACAATTATATATTGGGGTTTATCTATCAACGGACAAAGTCCTTTCGCTTAATAACCTCATCTTGCCTTTTATCTAAAAAGTAGGTATATAAAGCGTCATATACTTTGCGCTTTTCTGGATCTGGTTCATGTAATGACTTATCAAGTAAATCTTTTAAATCCGTTTCTTTGGCAATTTCAAAAAAGTCATTAATTGTGATTGTATCTTTCATGTTCATCACACTTCCAAGTTATTAATTTATTTAATCTGATAAGCCATTAGTCCTCATCTGGATCATTGAGCCAATCAGCGACTTCTTTAGCGTCTTTGAACTCTGTTACTGGTGTCTCTTTGGTAGCCTTTAAAAGGCTTAAATTAGCTCTTTCGGCTTCGCTCAGGGCTGGTTTAAACGGTAATGCTGCGTCAGCTACGATCCGCTTATAAAACATATTGATCGCGGTAGTTGGGTTTAGACCTAACTGGCTTAAAACGGCTTCGGTATTATCTGCCAATTCTTTGTCAATCTGGACTTGTACGCGTTTCTTTTCCTTAACTGCCATGATTTTCTCGCCCCCCTTTTTATTACTACTCACATTATACTAATCTTTGAGTATCATCTCAATTAGCCTGCTTCTTTAAAAGTTGTGAATTTAAGTTTGCTGTCCTTTCCGCAATGGCACTTATACAACGTTCCTAAAGTGCCCGTAAGCGCATTTTAAAACTCGTTTAATATAATTATGCTCTATCTGTTTAAAACAGCTTAAACGGCCTTATATAGCTTTTTAGTTTTAAGCACGCTCATCGTTAGGGTGTTTGGCCGCATATTCTCTAGCCGCTTGTTTATTCCACCAAGCGCCAATTCAGCCACTCAAGGTGTCTATTTTTGCTTCTAAGCGATTTTAAAGCGATTTTAATATAATTATGCATGTAACACTTAAAACGGCTTAAATGAGCTTATATGGCGTTTAATTCCAAGAACGCTCATTGTCAGTGTTCTGTTCTTCGGGGTGTTTGGCCGCATATTCTCTAGCCGCTTGTTTATTCCACCAAACGCCAAATAGGTTTTGCATGGTGCCGTACAAGTAGTTCTCAACATTCTTGATGTGCTTCTCATTGCTTCTCAGGGCGTTAAAGTAGCGTCTCAAGGCTTTAGTCATTAAAGGTTTCAGTTCCTCATCATCAAGTGGGATTATGACACCAATATCTTTGTGATCTTTCTCAACTCGGTACTTAGCATTTAAGATAATGCCAATGAAGCGCCGCATTTGTTGTGGGGTACGACACCAAAAGCTAAGTAGTTGAACTGCTTCTGGTTCTAAGAAAACCGGTAAGCCACTGTCTTCATCAGTTAAGAAGTCATTAGCATGGTTCACCAAATCCTGGTTTTGCTTTTGAATTTCTACTGGTGAGAAATTGGCTGTGGAAAAGTCCAACTTTTGAGTATCTATATTGTATCTGTTTTTGTCTCTTTCTTTAGGTTCTCTATATAGATTAAGTCCATTTTTTGAACTTCCGCTCGTAGCAAGGGTTTGAGAGCTGTTGTCAACGAACTTATGCGGAAGTTCATTTTTTGAACTTCCGCTCGTAGCAAGGGTTTCAACGGTCTCCCGCGGAAGTTCATTTTTTGAACTTCCGCTCGTAGCAAGGGTTTGAGAGCTTTTTTGACCAAATTCGCCGCGTAAATAGACATCGGTCGCTTTCACATCGAGCTTGGACAGATATAAGCGATTCGGTTCATTTTTCTTAGTTTTCGGGTTAAAGCCCATTTGTTTCTGAACGAGTAATCCGATTGATTCCAGCTCTGCTTTTATTTTGATGACTTTTCCCTTTGAACAATTGAACAAGTCCATTAGTTCTTGATTGGTAAAGATAAAGTAGACGTGTCCTTCACTATCAACCCAGTTATTGCGCAAAGAATACTCTAATCGGTCTTTTAGTACCATATAGGCTAATTTAGCGTCATTGCTTAAATGCTTGTATTGCTCGCCATACATTAATACCTTAGGGAACTGGAAAAATAAGGCTCCATATACGTTATCTGCTTCATAGTAATTAAAATTTGTTGATTTTGTCATAATAAAAACTCCCTTTCTTGACTGACACACGCTGTCTCAAAAGAGAGTTGCTAAAACATTCGACTTGCATTACAATACAAATCTGATATGCTCTAACTGAATTACAAAGCCTCACGGATAAATGAATGCTTTGTAATTTACCAGCATGTGTCTGTTTGTGAGTTGCCCAGTCGGCAACTTTTTTTAATTTCTAACAACAAAAATGGACTAAATAGCTTCAGTTAGCTACTTAGTCCATTGACTTCAATTTGTTTTTAACTATCCTTAACTTGTCCTCGGGGACTGGTTTGCGGTATAATTAACCTACAAATTAAGAACAATGTTCAGTCGATTTTAACTTGGCGGTGAAAATCGACTGAATCTAAGTAGCTGTCCTATAGCTACTTGCTAAACCCAAAATCCCTGATTCCTCGTGAATCGGGGATTTTTCTGTTTAGCTTGATCTCTATATTCGGTTGTTAAATTAATCTCAGTTTAGCATAGCGCTTACTAAGCGGCAACTTTATTTGGTCTTATATACTTTGCCAGCTTTTGGTTGAAACCAGTAAGCGATAGAAGATACCAGTAAATATTCGAAAAGTAAAAATGCTTCGGGGTGTTTAAGCAAATTTCCATCAAAAACACTGAAAATCATGAGCATAAGCAACCCGCAAAAATACGTGATAAACAGGGACATTATTTGAAAAATTCTTACGACAATACGACGGTTACCACTGATTCTTTCAAATAATAGCTGTAACCAATACTGCATTGGAAATAACCACTGTCGAATAAAAAAGCGGTCATCTACCAGGTGCTTTTTTGCAATTCCAATGGCTGGGATTATCCAAAAGACAATAAGGCTGGCAAACAAAAATATAACACTTATTGAAATTCCCATAACAAATCCCCCCTTAAAGTGACATCACATATTTTTTATAAGCTCATTTAAAAATTTGGAGGCAGACTTAAAATTATGTTCTTTGGCCAGACCGTCAAGTCTTTTGCGTGCGCTAGGTTGAAGTGAAAAGGTATAGTTCTTAGTACGTTCCTCTTCATCTTTAAAAACAGGAATAACAAGTTTATCTTTAGTATCAGTTGGCTGTTCTGTTTCATTTTTTTGTAGTGCCTTTTTTATGTTTTTGTTCTCTGGATCGAATGCCATAGGTAGTCCTCCTTTATAATTAACATGCACACGTATTGAGTATACATGTGATTGATACGTGTACTAAATATTTATAATTTTTCCGTGATTTCATTAAATGTTTTGTCCATACTGTCGAAAAATTCATGTTGATCAATATATGTTTTGTGGTCTTCAGCCATTTTTGAAAGAGATTTTTTATCCAACGTTGAACGATTGAATAGCTCCTTTTCTGGAACTGTAGCCAATACACTGGGATCGCCTTTTAAGGCTTTTAATAACTCGCGAGATGATCTTGTGTTGTGTTTAATCATGTTGGCGATAAAAAATAATTTGGTCGTGACATAAGATTTTCTAGTAGAGTAATCAATGGCTTCTTTGCGTAACTCGTTAATTCTTTCTTCTAGGTTAAATTTTGCATTATACCCATGTTCACTGGGCGTGATTGGACTAAGAATAGCATTACTGATGATGACTGCATTTTTGGTAGCAGTAGAAAAATCTGGGTGGCAATCTAAAATAATATACTCAAATTTTCCTAAATTTAAACGTTCATAATTATCTGACAACCACATGTAGAGGAACATGTTTTTGTTAGTCTTATTTTCAATGGTACGCTCAATATCGTCAAGGTGCATATCTCCGGCAATTATACTAATATAAGCACTTATTTCATGTATTTGGACTTTCCCTCGATCTAAGAAAATGTTGCCAACGGTGTCTTGATTGTCATAAATGTTGTAAGTCTGGGTTAAATTACTTTGGTGGTCTAAGTCAATAAATAAAACATGCTTGCCATTTTTTGCTAACCACTCACCATAATTAAAAGCTAGGGTAGTTTTACCAACGCCGCCTTTTATAGCTGAAAATGTGATAATTTCCATTAGTATTCCTCCTCATATATACTAAGTATGCTTAATGAATATCGTTATAAACATAATAACACATAATAACTATATGTAGAATTAATGCATATAGTATGTATTCATAAATGTTTTGTAGAGACTAGCTAAGTTCATTATCTTTTAACACTAAATTGCTTTCAGTATCTTATAAAGGTTGCCCGCTTAATACCAGTGTTTCGGGTCACATCGACGTTATACACTCCTGTTTGTATTGCTACAAGCAGGGGATCGTCTTGAGGCTTACGATTGTCGTAATTCCTTTCCTTGGTTAGGGAGGGGAGAATTGGTTTCTCCTTGAATGATCTACCTGAACATGGCGTACGCCAACGGCGTAACGTTGACCAACGATCCAAATATAATCAATCTTTGGGGCGATTGATGGATATGGAGAAATTGCTAAGAAGTATTTTGAGGTTAAGGTTGCAGCTAAATAGTTTGTCATACAAAGGACCACTGACGGTAAGATTATCGTCAGTGGTCCTTTGTTTGTGCTTATATTCTTCACTAATTCTTGCCACTCAATTTAACAAAGTTAAAATCCCGGCCGCCGTAATCCTCAATATATTGATACAGAATCAACTCCATGACGGCGATCGTCGAAATTCTCGAACTAATTTCAGTGTTGTAAACCGAAACATCATCCGCAAAGATATACAGATTCAAATCACTCAAATTTTGAATCGTGTTGTTATCCGGTTCGGTCACTGAAATAATTAGCGGTTTCTCACCATTTTCGACAAATTCATTGATCATCTGCAAGTATTCAGCATCTTGCCCGTCGTAGGTTAGGAAAAAAACGACATCATCCTTCTTCACTTGGTGACAAGCAACCGCCCTGAAGTCGTGGTCACGCGGATATTCCACCTCAAACCCGGCCATCGTGTAAAGGTAATGAATGTACTCAGTAGCGTACTTGTCTACCCCCTTCGAAAAGAAGAATAACCGGGGATGTTCCGCTAATTTGGACGTAATTTGGTGAAGCTTTCCCGCTGAAATAACTCGCACAGACTCGGTGATATTTTTCAAGTACTCTTCCCGATAATCCGTCTGAGAAACGGTAAACGGTGATGGCTTCTCTTCGTCTTTGTTATTGAGCACCGTGAACTTTATCACCGTGGTAAATTCACTGAACCCCGAAAACCCAATTTTTTTGACAAAACGCAAAAAAGTGGCAGTTGATACGAACGTTTCCGCCGCCACTTCGCGAATACTTTGAGTTTTAATATGATCCATGTTTTTGATGACGTAATCAAATAAGGACTGCTCACTCTTGGTTAATGAACTTAAGTGGGCGCTGACGATCTCGAAAAAGTTCATCGTCTGTCACCTCCACGATGATGTGTCGGGACGCTTAATATTAGAGTGTGCAGTCCACCACCACCGGTTAAAAATTCTCTTGCAGAAAACCCAACGATTTCCCGAGATGGAAAAATCGAAGCAAATTGTTGCTTTGCTACTTCGTCTTGGGGGTCATCAAACTCTGGTACAACCACAGCCTCATTCAGCAAGATGGCGTTAACGTAGGTTGCCGTTAGTCGCTGGCCCGCATTTCTTGGCAACATCCCATTAATCGGATCAACCCCGTTAGCCTCTTCTTGAGACAGCCATTGGGGCTTAGGCCCGATAACCTTATGAATTTTCAGTTTTCGGTCTCTCGCATCAGTTTCATTTTCCAATATCCGAAGCGCCTCATGGCTAGAACCATACTGCTCGTCCGTCTCATCATCGGTCCATGTCAGCAAAATTTCACCCGGTTCAACGAAGCTCACCATATTGTCAGCGTCTCCCCCGGTCTCATCCATGAAAAATCCCTGCTTAAGCCAAATAACCTTCGTAATCCCTAGATAGTCATGAAAGATCTGTTCAGCATCCGTCTTCGTAATTTGACCGTTTCTACCCTCAGATAAAATAACATCCTCGGTGGTAATCAGTGTTCCCTCGCCATCCACTGCAACCGAACAGCCTTCCAACACGAAATCTGATTGATAGCTATCAAAACGGTCCAAATCCGCAAGTTTCAGCCCTAGTTCATCGTCTTTATCCCACGGAAAGTACAGCCCATCTAGAAGTCCGCCCCAGGCGTTAAACGAAAAGTCAACACACCTGACCTGCTGGTTGGCATCAACCACATAAAACGGTCCTGTATCCTTAACGAAAGCATCATTACTGCTCATTTCAATCACCCGAATTTCATCAGGTAACGCCCCTCGAGCATTCTTGTACTGATTTTCGTTCACTAGAACCGTGATTACCTGATACTGCGACAATAGTTTCGCAAGCTGCACAAACTTCTTTTGAGCTGGCTTGCCGCCATCCCGCCAATTATCTGAGCGCTGCGGCCATATCATATAACCAGATTTAAAGTCTTCAAACTCTCCCGGCAACCTAAATCCGTCTTGAATTGGTGTTGATTCTTGGATCATCTACGAAACAGCCCCTTTGACTGGTCAAAATTAGATTAACGTACTCGCTGGCACCTTAGAAGCTGTCTAAAATCTCTTAAGTAATAGTGCTAAAAACGCTGAAACGACCATTTGCAGACTGGTGGTTAATTGACGCTCACAATTTTTCCAAAGTCGCCGACAATTCTCTAGCCAACTAAAAGATCGTTCGACTACCCAACGTTGGGGCATGACTTCGAATCGATGCAACTCATTGCGCTTCGCAACCTGCACGGTTGCGTTTAAATTACTGGCTACATCGAGCTGAAAATTAACGCCTGAATAACCACCATCAACTAAGACATTTTGAACCTGGCGTAAATGCATGGCATGTAAAGCGATCATGGCACTGGCCCCGTCTCGATCAGAGACGTTCGCTCGCGTCATGTGAATGGCCTGCGGAAAGCCATTGATATCAACTGCCAGATGGCGCTTAATCCCCGAGATTTTCTTACCAGCGTCGTAACCTTTGTTTTCAGCAGTAGCGGTGTTTTTGACGCTCTGAGCGGCAACGATAATAAAGGAAGTTAAAGCTGAACGTCCTTGGTAAGTTCGCCGAGCAATGACAATTTTTTTAAAACTTGTTCCAATAAAGAATCAGCCGTAGGCTCAGCTTTAGTTGACCAAATTTTGTAATAGTTGTAAACTGACCGCCATTCTGGGAAATCACCGGGGACTTGACGCCATTGGCAACCGGTTTTCAAGACATATAGGACCGCACAGAAGACCTCGTAGAGGTCATATTTTCGAGGCTTAGTTCGCTTACGAAAATTTTCTAAAGCTGGTCGAATTAATTCAAATTGTTGCCGAGTAATATTGCTGGGATAATTTTTCATAGCTTAAACTCGCTTTTTACATAGAAGTATATCAAAAATCATAGATCTTGGACAGCTTCTTAGAGATGACGGTGCCGTCTCCATTTTCCAAGAAGTTCGCAATATTATCTAGCGACGTGATGACAGCTTGTCCGTTATCTGAATTTTCAACAAAATCGATAGCCGCTTGCACTTTGGGTAGCATGCTCCCTTTGGCAAATTGATTTTCGTCTACATATTTTTTTAACTCGTTTATTGTAACATCTTCAAGTGCTTTTTGATTTGGCGTATTGAAATTCACAAATACGTGATCGATGGCTGTCAAAATGATTAGTAAATCTGCACGAACTTGTTCGGCCAATTTCTCAGAAGCAAAATCCTTATCAATAACCGCTTCTCTACCGACCAAACGATTCCCTTCACGAACAACCGGGACGCCACCGCCACCAACTGAAATGGGGACCACACCGCTCTTGACCAATTTCTCAACAACAAGCGCTTCATGGACATCAATCGGCTTGGGTGACGGCACGACTCGACGATAGCCACGCCCTGCATCTTCAACGAACTTAAAGTCTGGGTGGGCAGCAGATTGAACTTTCGCTTCTTCTTTAGAATAAAATGGTCCAATCGGCTTAGAAGGATCGCTGAACGCTTGATCATCAGGACTAACCTCTACCTGTGTCACAACGGTGGCAACAGAGACGTCCAACCCAGCCGCTGTGATGACTTCGTCTAAGGCATTTTGTAGCCAATACCCAATGCTACCTTGGGTCATTGCGACGGCAGTGTCGATTGGCATCGCTGGGTTTGTCTCAGTACTACCAGCAGCTTGCTGCAATAACAAGTTACCCACCTGTGGCCCGTTACCATGAGAGACGATTAATTCATCGCCATTTTTGATGAACTTGACCAACGACTTGGCGGTTTCTCTTAATGCATTTTGCTGTGCTTCAGCTGATGCATCCTTGGATAAGATGGCGTTGCCCCCGAGAGCCACGACGATTCGACGTTTTGACATGATATAACCTCCATTTTTAAAGAAATAGAGCAAAACATTTTAACGTTTTGCTCCTTTCTCACAGAAAATTCTAGTTTTGCGGCACTTGTTGGGTGATGCAGTGAATATTACCGCCACCTAACAAGATTTCACGTGCAGGAACACCAACGATTTTACGATCTGGGTAAAGCTTTGATAGTGTTTCTTTAGCTTTTTTATCGTTTGGATCTCCAAATGTTGGGAAAACGATCCCGCCATTCGCAGTGTAGTAGTTAACGTAGCTAGCTGCTAACCGTTCGCCTTCGGTCCGTGGTAATGTTCCGTCAACCGCGTCCACACCTTCAGATTCTTCTTTAGTGATGGTCACCGGCTTTGGGACATATAGTTTTTCGACTTGAATCTTACGCCCCTTAGCATCAGTGGCATTCTCCAAAATCTCAAGGTTTTCCTTTGAAATTTCGTATTGAGGATCACTCTGATCGTCAGTCCAAGCTAATGCGACCACGCCCGGCTTAACGAAGTTGGCAATATTATCAACGTGACCATTAGTTTCGTCGAGGTAGATCCCACGCTTCAACCAGATGATCTTTTCCAAGTTCAGGTGTTCCTTTAGAACTTCTTCAATCTGTTCCTTAGAAAGCTGTGAATTGCGCCCTTCGGATAGAAGGCATTCTTCAGTGGTAATTAAGGTTCCTTCACCATCAACATGAATTGAACCACCTTCAAGAATGAAATCATCAAGACGGTAGCGGTCAACATGTTCCAATTCAGCCATTTTTGAAGCCACACGATCATCTTTGTCCCATGGGAAGTATAAGCCATCTACTAATCCGCCCCATGCGTTAAAGGTCCAATCTACAGCTCGCAAGTCGCCCTGATCGTTTTTTACGAAGGTCGCCCCACAGTCACGAACCCATGAATCATCATTGGAGATTTCAACAACTTCAACATCGTCAGGCAACATATTTAAGGCATTTTCATATTGAGCGTCACTAACGCCAACTGTGACGTGTTCGAATTGGGAGATTGCCTTGGCAACTTCAACAAATGTCTTTTGAGCTGGTTTTCCACCATTACGCCAGTTGTCAGGTCGCTCTGGCCAAAGAATGTAAACACCTTTGTGAGGTTCAAATTCCCCGGGCATTCTGTAACCGTCTTTTTTAGGGGTGCTATCTAAAGTCTTCATGTTCGTTTCTCCTTTTCAAATTAATGAGTGTCAGTCGGATTGGCTTTCTTCGCTGCATTTTCACTGTGGTTAGCATATCGGACGACAATCTCTCCAACCGCTAAGGTGATAATCGTCCCGATCAAAATCGGCATTTTACTAGAAATTTCAGCGTGAGTACCATTCAATGGAATGATAGTGAAGATAATCGTCACAACGAGGAGAACTTCAGGAACCCAAGTCATCAGTTGAATCATAAACTTATTACCTGGGACCTTGAATGGACGCTCACGATCAGGATCCATTTTACGTAGCTTCAAGAACGCTGGGAACATCATCATATAAGACATCAACAGTGCAACGACGTTGAGGGAGAAGAATGCCCAGAAAATATCTTGATTAGGAATGAACGGAGCAGCGATCACTAGAACGGATGCCACGATTCCGTTAAGGTAACCCGTCCCAACAGGCATGTCGTTCTTAT
>NZ_CP014913.1:0-50174 GCF_001702155.1 Secundilactobacillus paracollinoides | reverse complement strand
TACTTACTTGGAACCATATGGTGAGAGCGGCTATGACACTTATGCCGAATTAGTTCCAGCACTGGTGACCACCTTTCCCGAAGTAAGCTACGTCATTTACGTACAGGACAATATTTTCTGCAAGGACTGGCACGAAGAAATGAAAAAAACAGGAGGTCAACCACATGAGTGAAGGAATTTTAAGCACGCCGATCATCTACAAAGCGAATGGTGAAGAGGTTAAGTTAAGCGGTCAAATGGTCAAACAATACCTAGTGAGAGGCAACGGAAACGTCACCGACCAAGAAATTGTCATGTTCATGAATCTAGCGAAGTACCAGCATTTAAATCCGTTTCTTAACGAAGCATATCTAGTTAAATTTGGTAACTCGCCGGCTTCCATCATCACCAGCAAAGAAGCGTTCATGAAACGGGCCAACAGCAACCCACATTACAAGGGAATCAAGGCTGGCATCATGGTCGCTCGTGGTGATGAAATCGTGCAATTAAACGGTGCTGTAAAGTTACCGAAAGACGTGTTGATTGGTGGCTGGGCGACCGTTAAACGTGATGATCGCGAAGATACGCATATTGAAATTGCGTTTAATGAGTTTTCTAAAGCCCAAGCAACGTGGAAATCAATGCCCAGTAACATGATTCGTAAGTCAGCCATGGTTAACGCATTACGAGAAGCCTTTCCAGAAACACTAGGTGATATGTATACCGAGGATGACAAGAATCTCAATGACCACATGAACGCGCGGCAGACTGTACAAGCTACAGAATCAACACCTAGCAACGTTAAAGATATCATTAGTAAAGCAGTAAGCGAAACGGTTAAAAAGACACAGAAAGCTAAATCAGTAGACGACAAGCCTACCGCAGAAACGCAAGCTAAGCCCGATTCAGCTAAAGAACCTGAACCCGACATCGTAAATAAAGGTGGTGATCCGCATGACGACCAGTATCTCTCCGACGAAGAACAACAAAGTATCTTCGAAGCCATTAACGAAAAGTAATTACTATGATCGTTGGACAGACGATATTTATCTATCGCCCACCGTTTACAAACGGTACCAAGCCTGTGAGGCTGAAGCATTAGCCGAGCAAGCTGGCCAATGGGCACAGATGGACGCCACAGCGCTCCTCGTTGGCAACTACCTCCACAGCTACTTTGAATCACCGGCAGCTCACGAAGCCTTTATCGAGGAACACAAGGACGAGCTCAAGAGTTCACGTAAGCCGTACAAGCTACTGAAACCTTATCAGCAGGCCGAGATGATGATTAAAACGCTTGATGAAGACGAGACGTTCCAGCAGTTCTATCAAGGCGACAAAGAAGTGATCGTCACCGGCAAGATTGAAGGGGTACCGTGGAAAGGCAAAATCGATTGCCTGAATCTCGACAATAATTACTTCATTGATTTAAAAACGACTCGTGACCTCCATATGAAATATTGGGATACCGACGAACACAAATATGTACCGTTTGTCACCAAGTACAACTACCAGCTTCAAATGGCGGTATACAGAGAGCTGATCAAGCAGACGTTCGGCATTGATTGCACTCCGTACATCGTGGGTGTCACGAAACAAGACCCGCCCGATAAGGCGGTGTTATCGATTCCCGATGAACAACTTGGCTGGGCTTTAGACGACGTCAAAGCAGGTCAACAGCATATTTTAGATGTTATGCATGGCAATGTGGAACCCACTCGCTGTGAGCAATGCGACTATTGCCGGAGCACTAAGACGCTGGGCGACATCACGAGTATTGAAGACTTAATCAGTTAGGAGGTGGCGACTTGAACTATATCCAACAACTTCGAGCGTTTGATGATTTCAAACTGTATGACACCAAACTTTCAGTTGGGCAGAATGCATTATGGTACGCGCTAATGTCCATAAACAATAAGTCCAACTGGAAAACCTGGTTCACAGTAGCA
This sequence comes from Secundilactobacillus paracollinoides, assembly GCF_001702155.1. Lineage (NCBI taxonomy): Bacteria > Bacillati > Bacillota > Bacilli > Lactobacillales > Lactobacillaceae > Secundilactobacillus > Secundilactobacillus paracollinoides. Next base: position 48,249 of record NZ_CP014913.1, on the reverse strand, counting down.
AATTCAACGCTTGAAAACCTTTCGGGATTATCTCGGTCCGGGATAGCTAAAGACCGAAATATCCTAAGGCAGTTAGGGTTAATCGACTTCAAATCAAATGGTCGCAAAGCTACCTCATATCGTGTATGTGTACTTTATACGTCAAATAGTGCGCAAGACAGTGTGCAAGACAGTACACAAGGTAGTGTGCAAGACAGTACACAAGGGAGTGTGCAAGGGAGTGTGCAAGACAGTAGCACATTAATTAAACTAAACAAAACAGAAACAAAACAAGAAGATGATGACGGGCGCGCACGTGTGCTTGACCTCTGGCAAAATCTTTGGGGCTTTCCCAATGCGATTGCTCGGCAAGACCTCGACGAATGGATGACCAGTCTCAGTCCTGATCTGGTTCAGTATGCCATTGAAGTCGCTGGCCACCATGATGTACAAGCCCGTGCGGCAGACAAATACGTGGGCAAGGTTGTCCAAGGCTGGCTAGACCTTAAGATAACGACTTTGAAAGCTGCACAACAAGCCAATACTGAGCATGAGCAACGTTTGAGCAATGCTAGAGGTAGTCGACCACGAGGGCAGATCACAGAAACGTTGCCCGCCTGGGCCGATGGCACCAAGACGACACCTAAATCTCAACCAAGTGTTACTGACGAGCAGCAGGCTGCAGTAATTGCCCGCCTAGAGAAAATAAAGCACGAAAAGCAGCAGGAAGGTTCGGTATGATGCAACGTTCACGTACACAATGCATCGAACAGGACGGCAAGCAATATCTCGTCACAGAGCTGGACGAAGCACCGAACTTTGAGCATATCGAGACCGTGTCGGGTTCGACCAGCGAGTTCTACATGGATTGGGAGCTGGCTGATACCCGTAAGGTGAGACCGGCACAGAGACGCTTATTCTTCGCCCTGCTGAACGACATTATGGAATGGTCAATAACACCAAAGGATTTTCTCAAAGAGCTGTTCTATATGCAATATTCGATATACACGGACGGCAAGGAAATCAGTCTGGCAGACGATTCCACCAACTCGGTGAGTGATGGGAATATATTATTAGACCTCGTCATCGATTTCATGTTTACGTGGCGGGTGCCGTTCAAAAAAGGCTATGAACTATTGCCCAGAAACGAGGCATATTACATGTTTGAATGTTGTCGACACCGAGTTTGCTGTGTCTGTGGTGCTGAACATGCGGATATCCATCATGTGGACGTGATCGGCAGTGGAGTCAACCGTAACCACGTGGACCATACAAAGCGGCATGTAATGTGTTTATGTCGAGAACACCATACTGAAATTGAGACAATCGGGCCAACGGCCTTTGCATATAAGCATCATGTAACAACAGCGGGTATCAAGTTAGACGCCGAAACGCTAAAAAGAATCGGCGTGCAGGGTAACTATAGCAATAATCAAAGGGGATCATAGTCAACCACTCCCGACTAAAGTCGGAAGCTTGTGAGAACTGCACCTAGCGGTGCAACGACCACAATTTGCTTAGATACAGCAATTGCCTGCATGCAGGTCTTACGTGCTAATTATCAAAGCCTTTTATGCCCGCAGGTTGCCAGACGGACAAACAAGTTAAGCACTTGCCAAGCCTTTTTTGAGAATGTTTTTAGCAGCATTCCAATCGCGAATGTGGTGATTACCGCACTGTGGGCAAGTCCATTCACGATCTTTTAAGGTCAGTTTTTTATCACCGCACATCAAATATCCACACTCACTACAGGTTTGCGTCGTGTTACGCGGATTAACGGTGACAAATTTATGGCCGTATAGGTCGGCTTTATAGGCCAGCATGCCTAAAAAAGTTCGCCAGCCAACATCAGCAATGCTCATTGCCAATGCATGGTTTCGTAACATATTCTTACTCCGCAACTCCTCTGCAACAACTAAATCGTGGTTCTTGATAAGTGTTGTTGAGACAAGATGTAGAAAGTTGTTACGTTGATTAGCAACTTTTCGCTGGAGGGTGGCCACCAATACACGTTGTTTCTGATAATTCTTAGCTTCACGAAGCGGCCGATTTTCTTTTTTAGCCCGTAGCGCACGACGAGAAAGTTTACGTTGGGCTTTGGCTAGCTTGCCCTTGATAGAGCGATAGTAACGTGGATTGGCAACGATGTTGCCGTTTGAATCAGTTAGGAAATTGTCAGTATTTAGGTCAATGCCTACTGGAGAGATCTGTTGCTTGCCACCCACAACAAACGGGGTGTCCGATCCTAGTTGCATAGATAAGTAGTAACGCCCAGTGGCATCGCGTGAGACAGTGATTGTTCCAATACGAACATCATTGCCACAACTAAACAAGCGTCTATGTGACCCAGACACACGCAATCGGCCAATCAAGCTAATTTTAACATGCTTAGAATCGAGAAAACGGCAACTGCCATTGAACAAATTCGGCTGAACCTTAGCATAGCGATTTGGGAGCTGAAAGCTGCCACTCATCTGCTTTTTATGGAACTTTGGTGTGCCAGATCTGTGTACTTGTCGAAATAAACGCCACGCGCTCTGATAAGCTCGTCGTGCTTGATCTACAACGTCGGTACCTACATTGGTACCTGATAACCAAGGATGTAGTGCAAACAACATTTGTGTGTTGTTTTTACGTTTCTGCAGGTAGGCAATGCGATTAACAACCGAAGCAATGTAACACTTTACTTTACGCAATTGAAATAGTTCTTTGTCGATAGCCACCATTTCGTTGTAAGCAAAACGGCTTGCGTTGATATTGTTGTCAAGCTGATGTTTCTGCTCACGAGATGGGAATATTCGCATTTTAATTCCGTAATGGTATTTGAACTCAGACATTTTCTTAGTCACATATATCACCTCCTTAGACTATAATTATTATACGACTGTCACCACATTTAAACAACGAAGTCGTTTATCTATAAACGTTAGGAGTAAATCATATGTCAAAAGAAAACGCGAAACACGAACGCGGATATGTTTATAACTTTCACTTCCATTTAGTCTGGGTAACGAAGTATCGGAAACAAATATTTAACACACCAAGATTCGCAAAGGAGATGTTGACAATCTTGCAAAACATTGCGAATCAAAACGAAATTGAAATTGAGAAAGGCGAAGTCATGCTTGATCATATCCATCTGCTAATCAGCTTTAAACCAAAGTACGCGCCGGCCAATATTGTCAAGGTATTAAAGGGTGTCTCAGCACGCGAATGGTTCAAAATTCATCCAGAAACACGACAAATAGTTTGGGGCGGTCACCTTTGGTCGCCAAGCTATTACATGGGCACTTTAGGGGATATGTCAAAAGAAACAGTCGAACACTACATTGAGAACCAACGAACAGAAAGGGGGAAGGCGGGAAGGCCTCTGCTAAAACGCAACTAACGTTGCGAAACATGGGCGTTCCTCCCATGATTGAAATCATGGGTTTCCCGCCAAAATTTTAATGAAAGATGAAACAATGACGATTCGTGAATATAGACAGGTGAGAGGCTTAACTAGGCAGTGGCATTTGCACCCCTTTAATATTCGGCATGCACCTACCGGCGGTTATTTGTTTGAAGATAAGAAACGCCAGGTGATCAGTCATTATTGGACTGATCCAGCAGCCGGTAAATTAGACCTGATAGCGCAACAGCGGAAGGGTGATAATAATGCTTGATTATGATGCTTTAAATAAGCTAGAAAAACAATATGGCAATATTAAGCTAGTGCCAGAAGACAATCCGTTATTGCACAAGTTAAGAAAGTCCGCGATTGGTAACGAAGACGATCCACAAGTTAGGTATCCGAAAACTAGTGCCACTATTAGTCATAATGATGTGGTTGAGATTCAATACTATTGGGATCATGGCATTCACAATTCGCAAAAGATCGGTCGTCTAATGGGGCATGATCATATTTGGGTAACTAAGCGGTTAGCAGTGATGGGGCTTCTTAGCACCATCAAGCATAAGCGACTTAGTAATGCGGAACAACGGCGCCACTATCGAAATGGGAGTGAAAACCATAAATGAAAATAATTAGTATTACGAATTTACGAGATAGCAACGTGTATTACCTTAGTAACTTTAGTTCAGAGTGCTTTAGCTTTAGTAAAGATGCCAATGATGCAGCCTACTTTGGTCAACAGGATGGCAAATTTATTGGCCGCAAAGTAGCCAAAATTTTGAACGGTGTGGTCAAGGTTAAAGATGTGGAGGGTTAATGATGGTACCAAAATTTAGAGTGTGGGACAAAGAACATAAAAGAATGTTAAACATTGATACGTTAGCATTGAGTTTTAGCCCTAAAGGGGTGCTAACCAGCATTTACACGTATGGCCCAGACTTTTCTAATGACCCAGATATACTTGGTGATGATGAGCCTGATTTAGACAGCGTAATTTTGGAGCAGTTTACCGGCCTGAAAGACGTGAACGGCAAGGATATATATGAATGCGACATTATCAAGTCTAATTATAAATATGCTCAACCAAAAGTTTCACAAATTATCATCGAAGGCGGAAACAGCTACATTCTGGGAGAAGACTTGGCTACCGGGAATGAAATGCTGGTTAGTGACCATATTGGTGAAATCAAGGTTATCGGTAACGTACACACTAACCCGGAGCTATTGGAGACACAGCATGACACACGAACAGATTGAGTATCGAAAATATATTATGCAAGGCATGGCAAGCTATGGTGGCGATGTGGCACAGGCGTTAGTGTGGTGCGGCAATCACTTTATCAAGCTGAGCGACAGCCAGCGCAACGCGATTAACAAGTTGTCAGCGAAGGAACGCAACCAGGTTATCCATGAGCTGACGATGGGATAAAATTCTTAACGAGCTTACACGGCCATTTTAGGAGGCATGATTGGTGAAACGATCGACGATTAGAACAGTTGAGGACATCTTACGGGATTATCCTAATATTGATAAGTACATTGAGCAACGGGAACAAGAACTACGTTATCCAATGAAACCGGCTGATGAGAATGTTGGCGGTGGTCGGGCACAAAACGGATTCAACGACAGCGAAGACCGGTTAATTATCACGCTAGATGAGGATAAGCGGATTAATGCACTGAAGAAGCAACGCCAAGTTATCGATGACTGCTTAGATGAAGTGGGAGAAGACACCGAGATTATTATTGACGAGCTGTATTTCAGAAAACGGCCTCGATATACGATTGATGGGTTAATCACAAATGGACTAATTCATGTTAGCCATACTAAGGCTTTTGGATTGCGTAACAAGTTCGTTAAAGAATGTGCTAAGGGACTTGGCTTGTATAACTTAGATTAAGTGTATTATTTGTGTATTTTTGACCCCTAGTTTGGATGTAAATTGGTATCGTAAGCGAATGATGAAATGGACGTGCATAGCTCAACGGCAGAGCAAAGAAGATGCGGGTTCGATTCCCGTTGCACGTGTTGCCAGTAAGGACCTTTAACTCAGTTGGTTAGAGTAGACGGTTCATAACCGCGTGTGGTTCGATTCCACACCAATCACATACACGGTCGTCTCAAACGAGGCGGCCTTTTAATTTGGAGGAGTAGCAATGAGAAACTATCAACGGGACAACTTAATATTAGGCCTGCTGATGATGCTGCTCATTATCGTGTTGGGAGTGTGGCTATATGCGACACACTGAGTATGGCTATGTTAGCCCAGCAGAGAACCATTGCTATCGTGGCTTAGAGCGTTGGTTGGCTGATAAGAAGAAACGCGAGCGTCGTGCAAAGAAGCATGGCGCTTTTAATTTGCACAAAGGTGGCGATGATCATGCCAAGAGTAAGACGCTGTAGACAACCAGGCTGTCATGCTATGGTTAACTTCCCAGATCACTATTGTCAACAGCATTATGAGCATGAAGCTGAGTACCTATCCAGCCGTGAGCGTTGGGCACGTAGCCACGATAAGCATTACACGCACAAGTACAACACAGTCACACGTAATCGTGATGACACTAAGCGTCAGCAATACAACTTCTATCGCACACGACAATGGGCACATCTAAGACAACAAGTCCTAGACCGTGACCATTACTTGTGTCAGTACTGCAAGATAATAGGAAAGCTTACGCCTAACAGCAAAACTGTAGACCATATTGTGCCCGTGGAAGCACAGCCTAATAGTAAGGCAGATATCAACAATCTAGTAGTGACATGCAGACAGTGCCATCATAAGAAGACCATCTGGGAACAAACATACTATGGTACAGGAAATGGTAATGAGCTTACTAATGCAGACCCAATTGAGAATATTGGTGAAATTGTCAAATTAATGAATGATCGACATCTTTAAAGGCACTTATTAGCTCGTTAGAGAGCGAATAGACAATGCACGATCATTTACATTAAATCAAAATAAAAATATCCCCCCGCCCCTATTTTAGCCAAGAAAGAGCACACACATTGCCATCATTTTGTGACGAAAACGTTTTTTGAAAATTTTTAGGTAGGGGGGGTCACCCAATAATGAAAGGAGACAGAGAAAATGAAAAAAACGGATAAAGACGTCAACGACGGTCAATTAACGCGCACACCGCCAGCTTACTTAGGACGGCAAGCTAAGGTGTGCGCGTCGATTAGTGCCTTTTTTAGAGGATAACACCCCAGTTAAACGCATTGATAGCGGGCTTGTGGAGCAATATGCTTCCCAATATGAGATTTATCGCAATGCGTATAAACATATCCAGGAAAACGGTGAAGTCCAAGCAATTTATAAAACGTTACAAGATCAGACCGGTAAAAAAATTGGCTGAGACTTCGTAGGCTACAAGCGAAACCCGATGACTCAAATTTACGATTCAGCGGTTAAAAACCTGACTAAACTAGGTGCTGAATTGGGACTATCTCCTAAGTCACGTAGCGATTTGCTCAAGTTAAACTTAGATGACCACAAAGACGAGCGAAGCGTTGATGAACGTATGCGAGAATTTTTGGGAGGGTAAAAAAGACTACTTGTTTGGTAGATTGTAAAATTAATCCGAACGCTGTTCGGACAAAAAAGATCAGCTTCCTTTAAAATGGTGTTTACCACAAACCCACCTAAAACATAACAATCTTAGTTAGGTTCAAACATAAATTGAATTAAAAATATAGTCAATTTAACAACAGCAGAAATTGATTTTATGGGAATCAGCAGACCGAGTGAAACGAGGTCAATGTGCACTTACACCCTTTACACTTGTCAAGGGTAGATTTAATACCCATCGAAATGGGTATTATTTGTATTAGAAGGCTAGCGCCAACTATAAAAAACCTAGAGTAAACCCTCAAAAACCTAGAGCTAAATATCAAGATTGATCAATCACATTACGAAGGATCCAATGACTATAAGCAAGACGAGCACTGGGAGTTATCACCCAGAGGTGATTAATTTCAAAAATTTGAATTCCAGTTGCTAAGTAAAGTGGCGTCTTACCATGATTAAAAGCAAAAACGGGTTGCGGAAAATCAGGCTTACTAGCAACTTGATGAACACTTTGACGAGAGTTCATCTGCCAGCGAATTTTTAAATCTTCACGCGACAATAACTGTGGCAGCTGTGTTTTTTCAATTTGAGCTTGTTGCTGCAACTTTTGTGTAAAGGCTTGTTTAGTCTTGTTTTGATGCCAATCATCAAAAAGATCATACTTGTTTGATTTAAAATCTAAATCCATAAAGCCAGCCTCCTAACCAAAATCAATTTTATCCAGCATCGTTTCAGTACTAGCCTGGTCTAAGCCTAAATAAGCTAAAGTCATTGATTCACTTGAGTGATTTAGCAAATTCATGACTAAGCCAATATTATAATTTGATTGCGTGTAAACGCGATAAGCCCCGGTTTTGCGCATCGTATGAGTACCTAGATAATTAATTCCTAATAAATCGCCAACCTTACTCATAATTTTGTAGAACTGTTTTTCAGTGATATGGCGCTCGGGGTGTTGAATGGAAGGAAAGAGCCATTCAGATGCTAGTTTATGATCAAGCAGCCATTGACGGTACAATAAGAGTTCTGTTTGAACTGGTTTAAGGTACAAGGTATTAGGCTTACCCGTTTTTCGATCGTGAATGAACGCATTTTGTTTAATAGAACCGTCCAGATTAAAAATATCGGTCTGTTTTAAGTACATGACATCACTGACTCGTAGTAGCGTAGCTTTACCAACTTGAAAAATCGTATAGTTACGTCGGCCAGCTTTAAAATTATTGAGTAACGTATCTTGAACCTCTTTAAGAACGTTTGAATCTTTGATGGGTAAGACAACTTGTTGCATGTAAATGACCTCCAGTAAGAATATTTGCATTGTGTATCTACACGGGATATACTTGACTTGTAATAATAATTTAGGAGGGGAAAATATGGAACTTATTAAAGAACAAACACGCTTAGCAAAGTGGGGAAACTCGAAAGCTGCTAGAATTCCTAGCCAAATTATTAAACAACTGAAATTAGATGATAACCAAGATATGACAATAACCATTGAAAATGGATCAATTGTTTTAACACCAATAAAAAAGAACCCAACCAATATTCACGAGCTATTTAAGGATTGGCAAGATGACGGGAAAAGGGATCACGAGCTTGATTGGGGAAAGTCAGAAGGTAATGAACTTCAATGGTAAGCCAAGGTGATATATTTTATGTTAACTTTAATCCAAGCCGTGGTCATGAACAGATGAATAAGCGACCAGCCATTGCGCTAAGCAATGATCTAGTCTGTCAGACAAGTAACATGACGATTGTGGCTCCAATTAGCAGTACCAAGCGTAATTTTCCAATGTATCATCGACTAACTAGTAGTCAAACAGTATATGGAAAAGTATTATTAGATCAAACCATAGCCTTGGATTTACGGGCAAGACATGTCACTGATGAAACTATTGTCGATCATGTATCGCGTGAAGAACTAGAAGAAATAATCACTTTGTACAAATTATTGTTTAGTATTGATGACAAATAGAAGAAGTTATTTTTAGTATATAATGACAAATAACCCCCAATATCTATATTATAGATTTTGGGGGTTATTTTAACAATGTTTTCGAGGGTCTATTTAGGAACTTATGGACCCTAAACAAACATCTTTTGTAAAAAGCCTTTTTTCTGTTCTTTCAACAAATCTAACTTACGTTGATGAAGAGCGATAGTATCATCTAATGACTTGAAGAAGGCTCCAATTTTTTTTTGTTCATCTTCGCTTGGGAAATCTACTGTTATTTCACGCATCTTTACCATAGTTAAAGCTTTTTGATTAGAGCCGGCTGCACTATCAAGCAAACGTTTCTTTCCTATCCCACCAGTAAAGTAAGTTAATAAATAATCTGAGTTTACCTGCATTTTACTAATTTGAATTAGATTTCCATCTTTATAATAAAACCTACGGCTATCAACCTTCCAAAGGTTTCCTAACGTTCCTACAGCAGTAACTAATATATCTCCTTCTGATGGGACACCATATTTTTCTTTTATTTCATCAAACTTTTCTTGAGAAATAAACAATTCTTGGTTTCCTGTGATTCCGCCTGTACTAATTTCACTTCCTCTATAAAACGGGATGCCTTCCGTTACATAATCGCTTAAATGAATTCTTTTGCTGGAGCTAAGAGTTGCAACTTCACCTAACTTACGCTCTTCCCAAGCGTCAGCAAACCCTGCAAATCGCAATTCAGGAACTTTGGCCCCATTTTTAGGGAACATTTTTTGCAAGTAGCCTTTTTTCTGTTCCTTGAGTAGATCTAACTTACGCTGATGAAGAGTGATGGTTTGGTCAAGTTGTTTGAAAAACGAACCCACTTTAGCTTGCTCGTCTTTGTTTTTTGGCAAAGTTATCAGTAAGTCTTTAACAATTGAGCCGGATAAATTCCCTTGGCCACCTTGTAGATAAGTTGAGATGATGGTTTCTTTTTGTTTTTTTTAGCCACTGAACAATCATGTAAGGATCGTCACCTTTAGTTGGACGGATAGCTAGTATAGCTTGGTTAATTGCCCCGTTAATTCTTGAAATACTCGTTTCACCACTGGTTGCGCCATATAGAGCATAAAGAATATCACCGATCCCTACCATCTTTGCTGACGAGTTATTTAACCCAGCATCTGTGATAAAAAGCTCTGTTGAATCTGATGAGATTTCACCCGAACGGATAAACGGAATTTCACCGCCATAGTATTCAGCTTTCCCTGCGGTCGGAGTTCCACCAGAAAAAGAGTCTGTGATAGCACCCAACTTACGCTCTTCCCAAGCGTCAGCAAACCCTGCAAATCGCAATTCTGGAACTTTCTTTTTAACTGAATCATCTATTTTCGTCATAGTCCCCACCATTTTCTTGGTTTTTCTTGTTCTTCTATCCTTTTTTGAACTTTGATTTGTTCCTGCAAATTTTCCAACTTCTCTTTAAGAGCGTTCACTTCATCTTTATATTGATTGTCTAAGTGTTTGAATTCTGTTTCCTGTGAGGGCATTTTGAGAACTTTTAATCTGTCGTTTTCTGCTTTGTATTCTTCGAGCAGTTGTTTGTCCTGTAAGGCCAATCTTTGTTGCTGATCTAGTAACTTATGTAACTCTTTCTTTTCAGATTGAATTTCTGATACTAAATTTCGAAGGAATTTCACTTCATCTTGTCCATCAACCGCATCTTTTTTGTTGTCGTCAACATCATCTTTTTGTTGACGGTATCTTGTTGACAAATTGTTTGAGAACATTGCTTTAATAGCTTTTTGCCCATCAACATCAACGTAAACAGTATTGCCTTTTGTTGATGTAAATTGACGTAAATCGATTGACGCATCTCTTTTTATCTTTTGCCATATAGCCTGCTTTGAAACGCCCAATTCATCAGCAAGTTCTCTAATAGTTTTAGGCATGATTTCCAAACTCCTTTCGGAGTTCAGCAAGTGCTTCTTGTCTTGCTTGATCTCTTATTTTTTTATCATGTTCGGCTTGTTTGACAGCCAATGCTTGCTTTTCAGTAGAACCTAGAGTTAACCCCTTAACTTTATCAATGGCACGCCATTTTTCCTGTTCTGTTAATTCACCATTATGCTGAATGTTAAAGAGTTTTTGACGTTCAGATTGAAATTGACCTTGTGAGAAGTCGTTAGCGTCTTTCTTTTCGGGTTTCCAGGTAAACGAATAGCCAATAACAGGCTTTCCTCGCCCTTTACCGTATTTCTTTCGGACAGTTAGCCCACGAAATAGGGGGGTAAGTTCTTCTTTGATTGGTTTTATCACTTTTTTGTTAATGTCGCCTTGCCGATAAGTTTTTGGAATATCAAGTAACTCATCAAAATCTGCTTTGGAAAAGTAAGCGTACCCAGTAGTTCTAAATTGTTTTAGTAACCGAAACATTGTTTTTGCGTAACTACTTTTTAAATCTCTAAACTCTGCCAACGCATAACGAACCCAACTTTCTAAATCGTTTAGTAAGTGTAAGGCTTTAGGATAAACTCGGATATCAACGTAAGGTATTTCAGCTTCGCCTTTAATTTCAAATTCGGTAAACATAACAAAAAATTCTCGATTTAAGCCACTTTTACTTCGTCTACCAAAATGTAATCCCATCATTTTTTCATAAGTTCTCTGAATGTCATCTTCAAAACGGTTATTTGCAGTAGGTTTATAAGCACTTAACTCTTTTAATTGATCAAAAGTAAAACGAACGGTCTGATCTCCCTTATCACGCATACGAGAAATAATCGAAAAAAATAAATTCATTTCAACTGGAGTAAATTTTCGAAGTGGAATGGTATTTAACTCTGGATCATATTTAACTAGTTCGTTGCTCAAAAAACCACCTCCTAAATCAGAGGCTACCATATCAAGGCCGGAACCTCAAGACGAGACCCCCATAAACAGACAATTGGACCCCTATAAACAGACAATTGGACCCCCAAACATTTGTGAAACGCTTGGGAGAGTAACGTGGAACATACCCTTAAAAGAGGTTTAAAAGAGGTTTATAAAAGAGGTTTAAAAGAGGCACCACTGTACAAGATCAAAATCTAAAACAAAAATACAAAGGAGTGAGCCCCAAAATAGGCTCACATTAAACTCCAGTCGCTATGCTCCTTGCGCCTCACGCTGTTCGTTGCCTAAAAGGTGTGGCAAGCCACATTTAATCGGGCGCTAACGCCCCGAACCCCGTCCAAGCTGAGCCAGCTTAACCGCTTTTTCACTCGCCGTTAGGCAGGAAAGCAAAGTTTTATAGAAACTTTGGCTTTCGCCAATTCAGTGTTAAGACTGGTTTAGAGCTGTCAATTCCTTATGCTCCCACGCTACGCTCGTCCGCTACCATTGACAGCAAACAGTTAGTTTTTCTGAATCTTAACAAGAATTTAGCGGCTATGTTCGTTTTTAAGGGCCTTATTTTTCGTTTTTAGCGGTTTTGAGACTGTTTATATATATTTACACCAGAGCTGATTTAAAATGGCTTAGAAACGATAAATATAGCCAATAATAAGTGAAAAATACGCTAATTGGTTTCAAAATCCTAAATTCATGTCAATAAAACGCCAATTTGGTTTAACCCTGGAATAAAATTGTCAGCAATTGAGGACGCGGAAAACTGAAAGCTTAACTTGAACTAACCGAAATACTTGGTCAATAACCAGAAAATAAGGCCTGTCAGAATACCAGTCGGGATCACAGCCAGCAGATAATTCTTAATTTCATACCACGAGAACCGCTTTTTCGTGGTTTGTAACTGCTGATCCATTTGATCAGCGACTTGGGCCATCGTCTCTTGAATGGTCTGGTTCACTTGGTCGCTGAGTTGGCTGAGGCGCTGGTTGTTTTTGGCTTGTTCGGTTTGAATTTGTTTGAGCGCGGTCAGATTTTCCTGACTGATCAGGTTGGTCTGCTTTTGGAATGCTGCGTAGGCGCTTTGTAAGGTCTGTTTTAATTGGGCCTGCGAGCTGGCGTTGCTGCTGTCTAAGTTGTTTAAGGTCGTCTGAAACTGTTGGTTGACTTGTTGGGCGGTCTGTTCGATCTGATGAAGTTGTTGATCGAGGGACGTTTTGGCTGTGGCTTGCAGTTGAATCTGAGTGCCCTGGTAATTCCGGAGTTCGGCTATGGTCTGATTGAGCTGGGTCAATTGTTGGGTTAACGGTTCGTTCTGGTTGCTGGTTGGTTCTTGTTTGGGTTTGTCGGCTTGCCAACTCATTAAAAATCGTCTCCTTTTCATAATCAAGCCCGAGTTTGGTTCCCCGAGACTTGTAATTGGTACCTAAAAGCTGATAGGTGAGATTCTTGCCCCGTTCCCATACTTTAACTGCCTGTTGTTTCAAGTCGTCCTGAAAGGCCTGAAAATCGCGAATCAGGGGGTTCTGCATGGTGTGATCGACGGCTTGGCGGATTTGATCTTTCCAAGTGGGCTGCTGTTTAGCCCGGAGCTTAATTTCGGCCATTGAGCGTTTCTCGTGACGGTTAGGATCGGGCCGGGTGACCATTAAGCCATGTTCCTGGCACACTTGATCCGTGATGTGGACTAAGTGATCGCGATATTGGTGCCAATTACCGTGCATTTTTTGCCCGGTTTCCAGGTTAATCGCGCCAATGACGGCATGGACATGTAACGAATCGGTATCGGCATGTTCATAAAGGGCCACCTGTTGATTGGGATAGGCTTTGGCATAAACTTCTTTGGCAACGGCTAAAACCGTTGTCTGATCATGAGGATCTTGCGGATTAAATTCCAACGGGCTAAAGGCAATCCGGCTGGCATACGCTTGGGTTTTACCAGGATTGCCATAGACGGCCCGCACTTGTTTAAATTCGCTTTTAGCGTACTGAATATCTAAATTGAGGCCATCTTTTTTGATGGCTCGTTTTTCAGCGTAATTGACTAACCTAGATGCACTGGTGGAACGTTTTATGTGAGTTGTTGCCATACGCGTTGCACCTCGTTTTGTAAATCCTTTAATGCTTGGGGATCGATTTGACCACCTTGATTAGCATGATGGGCCAATTGATTAAGATTACCGCCAATTTTAGCTAACTGATGAGTGATGTTCTGGGCATCTTGGGCAGCAATCTTAGGGGCAACTAAGCGCGCCCCCTGGGCCTTCTTTTTGACAAAAGCCGGCACGGACAGATTTAAAGTTTGCGCGGAACGCGCCAGCTTTAAATAGTCCGGTTCACTCACCCGAAAATTAATTTGTTTGCTAGCCTGACGATGAACCTGAGTCGTCTTTTTTGTGCTAGCCAGATTTTGTGGTTCGTTCACAAGTCCCACCTCCGTTGCCCTGCGGGCAAAGTTATTCGAGATATCAAAAGTCGGATCAGCCGTCGGCTGATGACCTCCTAATGATAATCGAATAACAGAGGATTGGCAAGCAACCCGCATGCTAGCCACAAGACTACGTTTGTGGCAGCTGCGGTGCTTGCAAGGGGGACAGCTAACGCTCCCCCTTGACCCCCAAGTTCGCTGCGCAATGCCAAAATGGTTAGCCGGTTGGCTAGCCACTTTTTGGCAAAGCTTCGCGTTTTTTACTCAAAATTGCTATCGGAATTTGAGTAAAAAAGTCTTCCAGACAGGGGCTGTCGGCCGAATGATTTTGCATCATGAGCATGCCTTCAGCAGGAGCCTTTCAGGCGGAGTTGGGGTCAATGGAACATCCATACGAAAAGTAGCGGTAGGATCCCGAACAAAAAATCAGAAACGTTGATTTAACAGCGTTTCTGATTTTTTATATTGGCTTTATTTAAAAAGAGCTCTGGAACATTCGTACGAAAAGTAGCGGTAGACTTTAAAAACCGAACAATCTTATTTTTCGTCTGCTTCATCCAATGGTCTTAAATGACCATTTTCTAACGCTTCATTATATTGGAACGTGTACTTACCGACAAAGTTAATGTGTTCAAACATCAGTGGCGATAATTTGCCGATCATGTCGTCAGAACAATCAAACCCTTCTGATTGCATCTGCGTCACAATCTTTTCCAGGTAAACGGTATTCCAATAAATAATGGCATTCGTGACTAAACTGAGAGCGTTTAGTTGTTCTTCCATACCATCAAAATACGTTTGATAAAGCTTCCCTTTCCGACCATAAAAGATGTTTCGACAAAGCGCGTGCCGAGCTTCACCTTTATTTAGCTGTTCCAAAAAGCTCTATTTTTTTCATTCTATTCATCTCCAAAGTAATTGTGATTTATATTTTCTAACCAAAAATCGATAATGATAACCAGAGGCCACATAGGGTAATAAACAACACTGGGATCGTGGTTACAATTCCAATTTTAAAATAAGTCCCCCATTTAGTTTTAACAAAGTTGACAAGCCATTGGAGTAGCTCTTATACTATACATAGATTATCGTCTATGTAATGGAAGGAGAAAAAATGGATTATCAAAATTACGTTCAAATGCTAAAAGCAATGGCTGACCCGAACCGCCTAAAAATCATTGATCTGCTTTCATGTGGATCACTTTGTGCTTGTGATATCCTCCAGCATTTTGATTTTTCTCAACCCACTTTGTCTCATCATATGAAGGTTTTGCAAAATGCAGGTATTGTGTTTGCGGTAAAGGATGGGAAATGGCAACACTATTCCCTACAAAAAAGGTTTGTCCAAGAGTTTAAACAGAATACCGACCAACTGTTAGCCGCTGATGAGCACTGCCTTTGCCAACGGTCTGATCGTGAAAAAGATGTTGCCAATTAAGTTTTTTAAGTAATACATAGACGCGTGTCTATGTAAGGAGCTGAAAAATGATGGAAAAGTATTCGCCACAAGAGATTAATTTAACCAAGTACCTATTTTTTACCGGCAAGGGTGGGGTTGGCAAAACCACGGTTGCCAGTGCCACTGCAATTAGCTTAGCTGATGCTGGTCACCGAGTTATGATCGTTTCCACTGATCCAGCTAGTAACTTGCAGGACGTTTTTAAAGTTAGTTTAACCAATCAGCCAAAGCCGATTCCAAACATTTCCGGTTTGTTTGCTGCCAACTTTGATCCGGTCATTGCTGCGAACGAGTATCGCGAGCAGGTTATTCAACCTTATCGAGGCGTGTTGCCCAAAGAAGCCATTCAGAATATGGCTGAACAATTATCAGGCTCGTGTACGGTTGAAATTGCTGCATTTGATGAATTTGCCAACTTTCTAACTAGTTCCAAGATTAATCAGCAATTTGACTATATTATTTTTGATACCGCGCCGACCGGCCATACCTTAAGAATGCTGCAATTGCCTTCTGCTTGGAGTAATTACCTGGATAAGAATGATCGTGGTGCATCCTGTCTCGGCCAACTAGCTGGCTTAAATGATAAGAAAGCTATGTATCAAAAAGCGGTTGAAACTTTAGGCAATCCTCAAGCGACGACTTTGTTTTTAGTTACCCGACCACAAAAAGGCGCCCTTCTGGAGGCACAACGCGCTTCACATGAGTTGGCAGCCTTAAACATTAAGAACCAGCAACTAATCATTAACGGTATCTTAAATCAGCCAACCGACGCAGTTTCTCAGACTATTTTTAAACAACAGCAAGCTGATTTGCAGAATATGCCAGTCACTTTAGACCAGCTACCCAAGTTAGCAATCCCATTGCGAGCATACAACGTATTGGGATTAGCTAATTTACGACTACTATTGAAAGACCAGCAGCCGCAAATCACTGAGGAACCGGTTACTGCTAGTCACTTTCCTGATCTGGATGTTGTCGTGAAGAATTTAGTGCAGTCAAATAAAAAAATTATCTTCACCATGGGCAAAGGTGGCGTTGGTAAAACAACCGTTGCCGTTCAAATTGCCCAAAAGATAGCTGCTCAACACAAAACCGTGCACTTGGCTACCACTGACCCAGCTGATCATTTGAAATACTTCAAAATCACAAGTCCGCTGATCAAGGTGAGCCATATTGATGAGAAAAAGTCTTTAAAAGAATATCAAAACGAAGTTCTCACTACTGCTAAAAAGACCATGAAGTCTAATGATGTTGATTATGTCGCTGAAGATTTGCGTTCACCATGTACTCAAGAAATTGCTGTCTTCCGAGCTTTCGCTGAGTTAGTCGCCCAAAATGATAGTGACGTCGTTGTGGTTGATACGGCTCCGACTGGTCATACACTCTTACTGTTAAACTCGACCCAAAGCTATGCTCAAGAAGTTGCCCATACCTCCGGCAGCGTCCCACAAGCAGTCGTTAATCTGTTACCAAGACTACAAGATCCTAAGCAAACTGAAATTGTTATGGTAACGCTACCAGAAGCCACGCCGGTTTATGAATCAATGCGGTTAGATGACGATTTGAAGCGAGCCAGTCTAGCTCATACTTGGTGGGTGGTCAACCAAAGTATGTTGGCAACTCAAACCACTGATCCATGTTTGCTGGCTCGAGTGCAAAGCGAAGTTAAATGGATTGATCAGGTAAAAGAGCTTTCGAATAATCATTTTGCTGTTATGCAATGGCAACCAAATTACGAAAAAACGCTTTTAACGGTTTAATTAATTAAAGGAAAAAAAATAATTAATCAGTTTAGGAGGTATCATGCAAGTCTTTTTTGCCGTTGGAATTTTCTTACTCACATTATTATTCGTTATCTGGCAACCTAGAGGATTATCAATTGGATGGACAGCCGTTGGTGGTGCAATTTTAGCATTATTGTTTGGCGTGGTGAGTTTTAAAGATGTTGGAACAGTTACCGGAATTGTCTGGAATGCCACCTTATCTTTCGTGGCTATTATTCTGATTTCACTCATTTTAGATCAAATCGGATTTTTTGAATGGGCCGCCTTACACATGGCTCGCTGGGCAAACGGTCACGGTATTCGCATGTTTATTTTGGTGACCACCTTAGGCGCCGTCGTTGCTGCCCTTTTTGCTAATGATGGGGCTGCTCTGATTCTTACCCCCATTGTTTTAGCAATGGTTCGTGCCTTACACTTTGATGAAAAGCAAGTTTTCCCTTTTATTATTGCCAGTGGCTTTATTGCCGATACCACTTCTTTACCAATGATTGTTAGTAACTTGGTAAATATTGTCTCTGCAGACTTTTTTGGAATTTCCTTTTCAGCGTATGCGTTAAGAATGTGGATTCCTGATCTATTTTCGCTGTTAGGTAGTATTGGTATCCTGTATCTTTACTTTCGAAAAGCATTGCCACGAAAATTTGATGCCACTCAGGTTGCGGAACCCAGTTCTGCACTAAAAGATCAGCGACTTTTCAAGTTTTCATGGGTCGTCTTAATCCTCCTATTGATTGGTTACTTTAGTAGCGGTTTCTTAGGAATCCCCGTCTCCTTTATCGCACTGAGTATTGCGGCTATTTTTCTGATAGTTGGTCAAAGAAGTTCTCATGTTAATGCGATGGCAGCGATTAAAGGAGCTCCTTGGAACATTGTCTTTTTCTCAATCGGTATGTATGTCGTAGTCTACGGCCTTCAGAACGTTGGTCTAACAACATTATTATCAGGTGTCATTACCGAAATCGCAAAAGGTGGTCGGTTTGCTGCCACAATGGGCATGGGCTACTTAGCAGCACTTTTATCGTCATTAATGAATAACATGCCGACCGTCATGATTAATGCACTATCAATCAAAGGCGCTGACGTTTCAGGGCTCATCCATCATACGTTAGTGTACGCAAACATAATCGGCTCAGATTTGGGACCTAAGATTACCCCAATTGGCTCTTTGGCTACATTAGTCTGGCTACATGTGTTAGCTCAAAAGGGAGTTAAAATTAAATGGGGGACTTATTTTAAAATTGGAATTGTAACCACGATCCCAGTGTTGTTTATTACCCTATGTGGCCTCTGGTTATCATTATCGATTTTTGGTTAGAAAATATAAATCACAATTACTTTGGAGATGAATAGAATGAAAAAAATAGAGCTTTTTGAACCAGCAATGTGTTGTTCAACCGGTGTTTGTGGTCCCAGCGTTGATAAGGAATTGATTCAAACAACGGCCATTCAGCGGTATGTCAGTGTGAATGCACAGGGGCAGGCCATGTTCATTCGTCGTAATTTAGCCCAGAACCCCGATGCCTTTGTTCGAAATCCGATTGTTGCCCAAGAACTAAAACGTCAGGGCATAAATGCTTTACCAATTACGTTAGTGGATGGTCAGTTGGTAAAAACCGGTGAATACCCAACCATTAACGAGTTTAGCAGTTACTTAGACATGGATTTAGTAGCTGCTTTGGTTCACTAATAGTTTAGATGGAGGATTAATGATGACACAAATTTATTTTCTATGTACTGGAAATGCTTGTCGAAGTCAAATGGCTGAAGGATTCGCTAAAAAAATTTTAGGCAATGATTGGCGCGTTGCCAGTGCGGGAGTCGAGGTGCATGGCTTGAATCCATTGGCTGTTAAAGTTATGGCTGAAAAAGGAATAGATATTTCCCAGCAAACATCAAAGTTAATTGATCCCGATTATTTGCTTCACAGTGACCTAGTTGTCACCTTATGTGGAGACGCTCGTGATCGCTGTCCAGTCACCCCACCAACGGTCAAGAAAAAGCATTGGCCACTTCCAGACCCGGCTTTAGCAGCTGGATCCGAACAGGATAGAATAGTAGTTTTTCGGAAGGTCAGAGATCAAATTGAGCAGCAGATTATTGACTTAGCAAAAGTCGGTAACCTCTGAGGAATCAGTAGGTCCGTAACCAATACGAATTTTAAAATAGCGGTAGAAAACCGTATATTCAGATAACAAACATTCTGAGTGTTCGGCTTCCTACCGCTACTTTTCGTATGGATGTTCCATTAACCCCGAGTTTTGCGCAAACGGCGCAAGCTAATTTAGCTTGATCAAAAAAGCAGCAGTTGATTAAATCAACTGCTGCCAAATACCTCTTTAAAGGTCTAACTTATTGAGTAAATTCAATTTTAATTGTTTTACCCATAGCATGGGCAATTTCAGCTAGTTTATCAAACGTTACATTATCGCCACGTTCGATTCTAGCAATGGTGGATTGAGGGACGTTTGCTCTTTCAGCTAAATCGGCCTGAGTTAGGCCAGCTTCTTCACGAGTATGATACAACGCTAAGGCACTGGCAGATTTTTCCTTGTCAGCATGATAAGCTTCAGCAAACTTAGGGTCTTTTAATTCCCGGGTTAAAATATCATTGATTTTCATTTTGACTATCCTCCCATTCAGTTCGTAATTCAATCGCATGTTTAATTTCAGCGGGTGGTGTTTTTTGTGTCTTTTTGGTAAACCCATGGGTAATCACATATTTTGGTCCCTTAACGTGAAAGTATAATGCCCGTTGAATATTACTGGATACCTTACTTCTTAATTCATATAAATTTTTAGCTGATTCTATCTTTTTAACCCAAGTCATGCGTTGAGCGACTAGTAAACCTTGATCCTGCGTATCTGTAATCACTTGCAGTAATTTAGCGCGATCTTTAATTGGCAGTTGCTGTAACCATTCATCGAATTCATCATGACCATTGGGACGTTTGTAAGTTTCAAATTCTGGCTTTTCCATATTTGAATTATACCATATATATTATTATTTTAAAGTTATACGCTATTGCATTCAACCAAAATCAATTTGATCTAGCATCGTTTCAGTACTAGCCTGGTCTAAGCCTAAATAAGCTAAAGTCATTGCTTCACTGGAATGATTGAGCAAATTCATGACCAAACCAATATTATAATTAGATTGTGTGTAGGCGCGATAAGCCCCGGTTTTGCGCATCGTATGAGTACCCAGATAATTAATTCCTAACAGATCGCCAACCTTACTCATGATTTTGTAAAATTGTTTTTCTGTAATATGACGCTCGGGGTGTTGAATGGAAGGAAAGAGCCATTCAGAGGCTAGTCTATGATCAAGTAGCCATTGACGGTACAATAAGAGCTCTGTTTGAACTGGTTTAAGATACAAGGTATTAGGCTTACCCGTTTTTCGGTCGTGAATGAACGCATTTTGTTTAATAGAACCGTCCGGATTAAAAATATCGGTTTGTTTTAAGCGCATGACATCACTGACTCGCAACAGTGTCGCTTTACCAACTTGAAAAACTGTATAGTTACGCCGGCCAGCTTTAAAGTTGTTGAGTAAGGTATCTTGAACCTCTTTGAGAACGTTTGAATCTTTGATGGGTAAGACAACTTGTTGCATAGTTTTAGCTCCTTAAAAAATTGATTTTTAGTACAAATTAAAGTACAATATTAAGCACAATGAAAGGGTGGTAAATATGACATTAGCACTAACACAGAGCGATTTTCGCGCTAACCTAAAAAAATATTTAGATCAAGTTAATGACGAAGACGAAACCGTTTATATTGCTCGTTCAAATAGTCGCGCAGTAGCCATCGTTTCACAAGAAAAAATGGACTGGCTAGAAAGAGCATTAAAAGCTAAAGAAGGTTCGTTAGAATATGCAATTGCACGTGATCAGTTAATTAAACGCCATGTTTTACCTGACGATGAAATTGTTGAATCAGATGATGATTATTGGGGTCAGTTTAAATAATGAAAAAACTAAGATTTAAACCACGTGCAACCTTTAATGCTGATCTAAAACGGTTAGCCAGTTTAGACAAATCTATTATTGATGAAGTTCGAGCAGCCATTGACCTGTTGCTTGAGCAGCAACAATTACCACCAGAATTTGAAGATCATGAGCTTAATCGGCGAATGAGCGGTTATAATGAATTTCATTTACGAGACACCCCGAAAAACAAAACACCAAGCGAAACTAACGATGTTCTGGTGGTTTATACGATTGATACAGATGAACTAGTCTTAATTGGCATTCGAGTCGGATCGCATGATCGTTTATTTCCTGGTCAAAATCGTTCCAAAAGGTATCGAAAAAATGAGGAATAAAAGAAGTCATTTATACCATATAAAAATAAATAACCCCTAATATCTACATTATAGATATTAGGGGTTATTCTTTCAACGTTTTCGAGGGGGTATTGGTTAGTTATAGTCCCTAGTTATTAAAACTATAGTTCGAGAATATCCTTAAGATTTTCAACATCTTGTCTAGCATCGACATTATATTTACCATGAAGACCGTAATCTGATTCACGTTTACTTAAACTAGAAGTATAATTGTCGCTGAACAAATCCCCAGTTAGTGAATACTCTTCTTTTTGATAAATCCCCAAGCCATTATACTTTCTGCTCTTAAATCTACCAATTGCAATGAAGTTCACTTCAGATGCACCTGCGCTAATCAACAAATTACGTACGGCTTCAAAAGAACAGCCATTGGTTATATAATCATCTAAGATTGTTATTTTTTTACCAGTTATTTTCCCACGATACTTAGGATTGATTTTTATAGATTTCAGATGCTTCAATGCCCCAACACTTAGACGAGTACTAGGTTCAGTCCAATGACTTTTTTGGGTGGGAGTATGCCTAATTAATAGGGGCTCTTTTAACCTTCTATCTGTTAAATATCTACACTGTGTTAAAATTTGGGACATTTCTTCATTGATATTTGTTCCAGATGAGGGCATAATTCCCCATATTTCTGTTTCCATTATTTCTGGAAGCGACATTATGCCTGAAAGTAAGTATAACGTTATAGCATCTAAATACTTAGAATTACCGTTTTTCAGTGTTGATCTAAATGCATTAATAACACTGTTTTCATCTTCTGTGGCAGAAATATTGTTAGCGCTGGTGAGTGCATAGACTGTAGACACATTATTAATCTTTAATTCGTAGTAAAAGGCATTTTGATTTATAAGTATTTGAATTACCTGAATTAGATGTTTTAAGTCCTTTATATGGATTCCGTATTTTTTACTTTTTTCATCAATATTGTCAGTCCACATGGGACATAAATAAAGGCATTTAAGTGAGGAGGCTTTAAAAAGGTCTTCTTCTTTATTCCCAATAAAGATATTTTTACCTGGATTATTTTTAATAAAATCGCTAATCTTTGATTTTTCTCTGGTTAAAAATTGGAATCCATGCATGTCTTTTTCTGGTACAAGAGGGCCTAAAAATTTAATAATATCTGAATTGGAATTTATGTCAGAATGAGAAATTAGTATCAAATTGATTTTATTGCTTGCGGCGTAAGAAATAAAATCTTTTGCACTATTCACATCAATATTACTTAGGAAAAAATCCTTAGAATAAAATATATTAGTCATAATAATTACTCACCAATCCTTTTTATTAAATCTTCTGTAGAGTTAAAGACAAATGCATTACCTGACGCTAATACTTTCTGAACCCCGGACGAATCATTATTAAAGCAAAAAATTTTTTTGTTTTGTAACCATGCAAATCTAGCTGTATGGATAGTACCACTTCTAGCTTTAAATTCGGGTAACAATACTGCTGAACCTAGTCCAGAAATAATTCTGTTACGTTGAATATATCTAGATTTAGAAAAATTGTTATCATAGTATTCCGAGATTAATAAGCCACCATTCTTAAGAAGTTTTTCCGCGCTGGCAACATTGGTTTTAGGCAAGATTGAAAATATCGAACTGGGGAGAACAGCTACACTATATCCTCTATCTTTATAAGCAGTTTCATTAGCTATAATATCTGTTCCCAATGCTAATCCACTAACTATGCCATAATTTTTTTGAACAAGTTCGGTAATAATATGACGTAATTTAATTGCTGAGCGAGTACTGATTTGTCTACTTCCAGCAACAGAGATTAGTTTTATTTTATCTAATTGAGCATAGTTACCCCTAGCAAAAAGCACGAAAGGGGGGTTTGGAATTTCTTTTAACAAAACAGGATATAGATCATCATAAAAGAAAACTACTTTCACACCAAATTTTGTAAAGTTAGTAAAGATTTTAGATACTTCATGTTTTGAATTTGCTAAAAAAGCATTATCTGATAAGATATCTACATCTTTTTTCAAAAATCTAATTTTACTAATCGCGTAATCCAAGAAATGACCATTATAAATATTTACCATATCGTCAAAAGATAATTTTTTATGTATTTGACTTAATGTAGATTTTGCAATTCCTATATGGAACATCCAAAAAAAATAGTATTTCTTATTTTTTTTATAAACCACTGCAAGCTCTCCCTTATTAATTTTTAAATAAGACTACCAAAAATGCCACCAACTCTTATTGGCTTTACTAGACACTTTCTTTTGTCTATCACCATATTCAGCAACTTTATTTCCATTTTGCTTGTCGTTTTTATCATTGATGTGACTAGTATTAGCATTATTCGGCGAGGCCTCTTCCTTGTTGTTTGCTTGTTGCTTTTTAGTTGAACTAGAAATTTCGAGTAAGCCGTTCAATTTCCGAACGTGTTCTTTTAATTGATGGTTTTCTGCAACCGTTGCTATCTGTAATTTTTGTTGCTGGTCTAAAGCTTGTTGTAAATTTGCAATTTGTTGATCTTTAACATCAAGTTGTTTCAGCAAGATATGATCAATATTTTCGCCCTTGTCGTTTTTATCTTGCCGATTTGGTTGTCGTTCTTGTCGTTTTTGCTTGTCGAAATTAACAAGCAATTTAACGCCTTGGTTGTCTATTTCTAGATGGTTTTTGACTTTATAAGTGTGTTTACTTCGAAAGCCATTAAGGCTGTTAATACGTTGATTAATAGCCTGTTTTGATAATTTCAATTCTTCTGAAAGTTGTCGAATAGTCTTGCCCAATAGTTTCACCACCTAATTAATCCGCTTTAAATTATAAGTTAAAAACGGCAAGAATACCAATCGGCAAGTAAAGTTTAAACTTGTTGTCGTTCTTGTCGTTTTTTGTCTAAATATCAATTTCTTAGATCGTCTATTTGCAAATTAAGGTTTACCGGTTAGTAAGCGCTATGCTAGACTATAGTTAATTTAACAATCAAATATTAAAAGATCAGGCTAATAAATAAAAGAGATCCCAATCCATTTGGGATCGAGATCTCTTTTATAATATTAGCAAGTAGCTCATACCAGCTACTTAGATTCAGTCGATTTTTTCCGGGAAGTCAAAATCGACTGAAATATTGCTTTTAACTTTGTAAGGTAATTATACCGCAGACCAGTCCATGAGGACAAGGCTCGGGTAGTTAAAAAACAAAATTGAACCCAATGGACTAAGTAGCTAGTAGAAGCTGCCTAGTCCATTTTTATTTTGTTGTTAGAAATTAAAAAAGTTGCCGATTGGGCAACCAAGCAAGATCCATGCTGATGAATTATAAAGCCGCCAGACCAATGAAAGCCTTGTAATTCAGTTAGAGCATATCAGATTTGTATTTTAAAACAAGTCTTATGTTTTAGCAACTCTCTTTTGAGCCAGCATGGGTCGAGTATAGAAAGGGAGTTTTTATAATGGATCAAACAAATTTCAAGTTTTATCAAGCTGACAACGTTTATGGGGCCTTGTTCTTCCAGTTTCCCAAAGTATTGATGTATGGCGAACAATACCGGTATTTAAGTAGTGAAGCAAAATTGGCCTATATGGTACTGAAAGACCGGCTCGAGTATTCCTTACGCAATCACTGGGTTGATGAGGAAGACCACGTCTACTTTATTTTTACCAATCAAGAATTAATGGATCTATTCAATTGTTCAAAGGGAAAATTAGCCACCGTTAAGAAAGAACTCGAAAAAGCTGGCTTGCTTTATCAAAAAGCCATGCATTTTAATCCCAAAACAGGGAAAAATGAACCCAACCGACTTTACCTGGCCGAACTAGATATGCGATCAACGGACGTCTATTTACGCGGTGAATATGGCCAAAAAGAGCCGCAAACCCTTGCTACGAGCGAAAGTCTAAAAAATAGACCTTCGCGGGAGACCGTTGAAACCCTTGCTACGAGCGAAAGTCTAAAAAATAGACCTTCGCGAAAGTCCGTTGATGACACCCCGCAAACCCTTGCTACGAGCGAAAGTCTAAAAAATAGACACGATCTAGATAAAGAACTTAAAGAAAGAGATGCTAATAGATACAATATAGATACTCAAAAGTTGGACTTTTCCACAGCCCATTTTTCACCAGCAGAAATTCAAAAGCAAAACCAGGATTTGGTGAACCATGCTAATGACTTTTTAACTGATGAAGACAACGGCTTACCGGTTTTCTTAGAACCCGAAGCCGTGCAATTACTTAGCTTCTGGTGCCGAACTCCACAACAAATGCGCCGGTTCATTGGCATTATCTTAAATGCTAAGTACCGAGTTGAGAAGGATCATCAGGACATTGGCGTTCTAATCCCACTAGACGATGAAGAACTAAAATCTTTGATGACTAAAGCCTTGAGACGCTACTTTAACGCCCTGAGAAGTAATGAGAAGCACATCAAGAACGTGGAAAACTACTTGTACGGCACCATGCAAAACCTATTTGGCGTTTGGTGGAATAAACAAGCGGCTAGAGAATATGCGGCCAAACACCCCGAAGAATTCAAAAATCAAGGGGCCCTTTCAGATTAGCTCTAAAATCGTTTCTCAGCCGTTTTAGTTAACTGGCATATAAATACACCAGAGCTGATTTAAAATGGCTTAGAAACGATAAATATAGCCAATAATAAGCGAAAAATACGCCAATTGGTTTCAAAATCCTAAATTCATGTCAATAAAACGCCAATTTGGTTTAACCCTGGAATAAAATTGTCAGCAATTGAGGACGCGGAAACCTGAAAGCTTAACTTGAACTAACCGAAATACTTGGTCAATAACCAGAAAATAAGGCCGGTCAGAATACCAGTCGGGATCACAGCCAGCAGATAATTCTTAATTTCATACCACGAGAACCGCTTTTTCGTGGTTTGTAACTGCTGATCCATTTGATCAGCGACTTGGGCCATCGTCTCTTGAATGGTCTGGTTCACTTGGTCGCTGAGTTGGCTGAGGCGCTGGTTGTTTTTGGCTTGTTCGGTTTGAATTTGTTTGAGCGCGGTCAGATTTTCCTGACTGATCAGGTTGGTCTGCTTTTGGAATGCTGCGTAGGCGCTTTGTAAGGTCTGTTTTAATTGGGCCTGCGAGCTGGCGTTGCTGCTGTCTAAGTTGTTTAAGGTCGTCTGAAACTGTTGGTTGACTTGTTGGGCGGTCTGTTCGATCTGATGAAGTTGTTGATCGAGGGACGTTTTGGCTGTGGCTTGCAGTTGAATCTGAGTGCCCTGGTAATTCCGGAGTTCGGCTATGGTCTGATTGAGCTGGGTCAATTGTTGGGTTAACGGTTCGTTCTGGTTGCTGGTTGGTTCTTGTTTGGGTTTGTCGGCTTGCCAACTCATTAAAAATCGTCTCCTTTTCATAATCAAGCCCGAGTTTGGTTCCCCGAGACTTGTAATTGGTCCCTAATAGCTGATAGGTGAGATTTTTGCCCCGTTCCCATACTTTAACTGCCTGTTGTTTCAAGTCGTCCTGAAAGGCCTGAAAATCGCGAATCAGGGGGTTCTGCATGGTGTGATCGACGGCTTGGCGGATTTGATCTTTCCAAGTGGGCTGCTGTTTAGCCCGGAGCTTAATTTCGGCCATTGAGCGTTTCTCGTGACGGTTAGGATCGGGCCGGGTGACCATTAAGCCATGTTCCTGGCACACTTGATCCGTGATGTGGACTAAGTGATCGCGATATTGGTGCCAATTACCGTGCATTTTTTGCCCGGTTTCCAGGTTAATCGCGCCAATGACGGCATGGACGTGTAACGAATCGGTATCGGCATGTTCATAAAGGGCCACCTGTTGATTGGGATAGGCTTTGGCATAAACTTCTTTGGCAACGGCTAAAACCGTTGTCTGATCATGAGGATCTTGCGGATTAAATTCCAACGGGCTAAAGGCAATCCGGCTGGCATACGCTTGGGTTTTACCAGGATTGCCATAGACGGCCCGCACTTGTTTAAATTCGCTTTTAGCGTACTGAATATCTAAATTGAGGCCATCTTTTTTGATGGCTCGTTTTTCAGCGTAATTGACTAACCTAGATGCACTGGTGGAACGTTTTATGTGAGTTGTTGCCATACGCGTTGCACCTCGTTTTGTAAATCCTTTAATGCTTGGGGATCGATTTGACCACCTTGATTAGCATGATGGGCCAATTGATTAAGATTACCGCCAATTTTAGCTAACTTCTGTAACAATTAAAACAATTGTTCTGTACAAGAGTTTTAATTTAATGAGTGCTGGTTCAGTTAATCTGACGCCGTTTTCAGCGAATTATTACAAGACAAAATGAGCACCTGTTTGCAGTAATCGACAACCAGAGAACTCGAAAGCGCTTTTAAAATCCAACAATTCAATCACTTTGTTTCATCACTCAACAAATGGCCAGATCTACTTCTTTAACTATTCCTGAAAGTCCTTAGACTATTCAGGTATACAGAAAAAAGGAGCGGTTAGAAATGAAACGACTATTTACGACAATTGGCGAAAATATTCATCGGCACCACAAACTTTGGATCACGGTCATCTTGATCATGATCATCGGTTTTGCATTTGGATTGCCAAAGATTCAAATGAAAATGGGCAACAACGTCTTCGTTAGTTCCAGTTCAAAAACCTATCAGGATTCCCAAACCTATCAGAAAAAGTTTGGTGGTGACTCCCTTTATCTGTTGCTCGACGGTAACCAGTCGACATTATTATCCCACAAGACAATGCAGCAGGTGGCCAAATTTGACAGTAAAGTCAGCCAAGTTGATAACGTCAGAAATACGACCGACATCGTCAGTAGTTTAAATGATCAGCTATCCCATGCCGGGACCGGAAACTCCAGTGCTCAGTTCAACTTCAATAGCAAAAAGCTTCAACAAGATCTGATGGCTGAACTGAGTTCCAAGCAAAAACAAAGCATTCAGTCGAAAATGCAACACTCGTTAACAAGTACGCAACAAAATCAGGTTCAAACATATTTACTGAAACAACTCACGCCCGCCCAAAAGAAGCTGATGGCAGCAGTTGGCGCCCAGGCACAGGGTTCCAAGCAACAGCAGCAAGCAATGCTTCAAAAGCA
The DNA here is from genome assembly GCF_001702155.1 of Secundilactobacillus paracollinoides. Classification (NCBI taxonomy): domain Bacteria; kingdom Bacillati; phylum Bacillota; class Bacilli; order Lactobacillales; family Lactobacillaceae; genus Secundilactobacillus; species Secundilactobacillus paracollinoides. Next base: position 19,426 of record NZ_CP014913.1, on the reverse strand, counting down.
ATTGACCACCAAACAGCAAGCTGCAGTACAGTCCTACACCATGTCGCTGCTTAACCATCAGCAGCAATCACAATTGGCAGACACGGTCATCCCGATGCTGCCGAAAGTTCAAGACATGTCAACCAAACTGCTGCGGGATATTTTTCTCAGCGATAACGGCCATGTTCCCAGTGCGATGAAGCAATTATTACCTAAGGACGGCAAGCATCTATTAATCATTATCAATACCAATAAGGAATCGTCGGATATGAACACCGCGGTTCAGATTAATCACGACGCCAATCAGGCAATTAAGCAAACCAACTTTTCCTCAAGCATTAAGACCCGCTTGGGCGGCCAACCTGCAGTTCTTGGTCAGGTCCGCAGTAAAGTCATTACCAGTATGGCAACCCTGCTGGCATTCGCAGTAGTCTTAATGGTGATCATCCTCCTATTGATATTTTCGGTACGAAAGCGTTTGTTGCCACTCATATTTGTCCTGGCCTGCCTCGTATGGACATTTGGTTTGATGGGTTGGCTTCACATTCCGTTGACCTTGGCAACCATGGCAACGTTGCCGATTATCATTGGTTTGGGGACTGACTTTGGTGTTCAATTTCAAAACCGATATGAAGAAGAAGTCAGGAAACGACAAAATTCTAAGGAGGCCATTTCAGTTGCCATTTCGAGCATGGGACCGGCAGTTGGCGTATCTTTAATCGTCATGGTCTTCAGCTTTTTGACGATGTATCTCTCAAAGGCCCCATTGATGCAGCAGTTTGGCCTCACATTGGCCATTGGTGTCGCCTGCAGCTACGTCGTTGAGTTTGGACTGATGTTTTCAAGCCTCTCACTCTTGGATAAACACGCTTCAACAGCCAAGTTGGCACCCAAGAAGCTATCTCAGCCGTCGCGTTTATCACTGTTCCTAAGTCACTATGCTGAATGGGTAACCCATCATGCAGGCATTCTGCTGACAATTGGCGTGGTGTTGGCTGGACTAGGTTTTTCATTTGAAAAATCCATTAATATTGAAACCGACTTCACCAAAATGATTCCCCAAAATATGACGGCCCTGAAGAATACCAAATATCTTCAGAGCAAAATTGGGTCGACAACCTACCTCACCTATTTAGTGGAGGGCAATGGTCAAGATATCAGGGATCAGGACAATTTGAAGACAATCGATCAAGTTGGTCAAAAAGTGGACCATAAATACCATGACGTCACCGATGTCACCAGCTTATCGACCGCCTATCAACAGACGAACGGCTCATTGAACACTTCTCAAAAGCAGTTAACTGTGGGTGTTGACAATTTGCCAACGTCTTTAAAACAAACTTTGATTAGCAGCAACCATCACGACGCAACTATCCAATTCAAAATTAGAAACGGTCTGTCCTCAAAAGAACAACTTAAGTTGATGAATCGGATTAATCATGATATTAAAGGAATCCATCATGGCTTAAAAATTTCTCCTGCAGGAGCTCAAGTCATGATGCTATTGGGCATTAATAATATGTCCGCTAATCATGATCTGATTATTATTGCCGGTCTTTCGATCATTTTCATTGTCTTATTCCTTATCTATCGTGACTGGCGACTTGCACTGTACCCAGTGATTCCAATTTTGTTGGTATTAGGTCTTTCCCCATTAACCTTAAAACTGTTGGGAATTTCCTATAACCCAGTCACAATTGCCCTCAGTTCGCTGGTTCTTGGAATTGGAACCGAATTTACCATCTTAATTCTGGAACGATACCGGGAGGAATTACAACGGGGAAATAGTACCCGGGACGCGATTGTTTCAGCAACCGCATCTGTCGGTCAGGCAATTACAGTTTCCGGTTTCACGGTCATGGGCGGTTTTTCGGCCATTATGTTCTCCAGCTTCCCAGTTCTGAAGTCATTTGGGCTGATTACTGTGCTGGACACAGGTTATTCACTCATCTGTGCATTGACGATTTTGCCGGCAGTCATTTATCTGCTGAGAAAAAGAAAGCCGGCAGCCACTCAATCCTCATCCGAGCAAGCTACTGAACGTGATGATTAATTGACCCATTGAAATACCCTTTTCTAACTAAAAAATGGCTTCCATAAATGAAATTGATTCATTTGTGGAAGCCATTTTTGTGTTTTGCGCTGTTTCTTGGCATCTTTGCGCCATCAATCAGCCGCCTTAATTACTGGGCATTTAGTTTATTGATGATCGAAATGAGAAACGACTCCAACTGCGGCCAATCAATATTCGACTTGAGAAGCTGCTCTTCTAAAAAGCCCATTATTGTATTCGCCAAAAAACTGATCATCAGCGGTTGTGAAGACGATTGCTTAATCAATGTTACGACAGGATCGTTTTGATAGGCTGGATTGTTGGCCCGTTCATTAAACAAATTCTCCAAAATGTTCCGAAATTCATCATAGAACTTGCTTTGGCTTTCAGGAATCAGATGGCGAATTAAATCAATGTTGTCGGAAATAAAATGGGTAACCTGGGTTAAAACAACGTTTTCCCTGAAGTCCGTCCCCAGCAATTCTTCAGACAGGTTATAGATAATTGTATTTGCCAGATCAACCTTATCTTGGAAATATCGGTAGAACGTGCTGCGGTGGATCATCGCTTCATCACAGATTTCTCCGATCGTAATATCATCAAATTTCTTTTTTCTAAGAATCGTCATCATTGCCTGCAAAATATCTCGCTTGGTGCGCTGTTGAGATTGAGTGTCGGCCATAGTCAAAGTCCTTTCAAAATTTAGATTATAAAATTAAGCATACATCATAACCAACTATTCTTAAAGAAACCAATGACAACTTTCACAAGTTGCTGCCAACAAAAAAGCCCCGACCCACCACGAGATCAGAGCTTCACTTGAATTGTTAACCGTCAATCAGATTCACCCTAAAAGTGCATCGTCATTTACAGACGGTTTAGTTATTTTTTTCGAGATACTGGTCATTTGCCGCAGCAACGAAGTCCTTGAAGAGACCTTCTGGACGGTTGGGACGGGAAATAAACTCTGGATGGTACTGTGAACCAACGAAGAACCGGTTCTTTGGAATTTCCACAACTTCAACCAAGTGATTGTCAGGTGAAGTCCCAGAAATGACCATCCCATTTTTCTCCATTGCGTCCCGGTAGGCGTTATTAAATTCATAACGGTGACGGTGACGTTCTGAGATGATATCGGCATTATCATAAGCCTTGGCAGCAACCGTTCCCGGCTTTAAGAAGCTGTCTAAAATCTCTTAAGTAATAGTGCTAAAAACGCTAAAACGACCATTTGCAGACTGGTGGTTAATTGACGCTCACAATTTTTCCAAAGTCGCCGACAATTCTCTAGCCAACTAAAAGATCGTTCGACTACCCAACGTTGGGGCATGACTTCGAATCGATGCAACTCATTGCGCTTCGCAACCTGCACGGTTGCGTTTAAATTACTGGCTACATCGAGCTGAAAATTAACGCCTGAATAACCACCATCAACTAAGACATTTTGAACCTGGCGTAAATGCATGGCATGTAAAGCGATCATTGCACTGGCCCCGTCTCGATCAGAGACATTCGCTTGCGTCATGTGAATGGCCTGCGGAAAGCCATTGATATCAACTGCCAGATGGCGCTTAATCCCCGAGATTTTCTTACCAGCGTCGTAACCTTTGTTTTCAGCAGTAGCGGTGTTTTTGACGCTCTGAGCGTCAACGATAATAAAGGAAGTTAGAGCTGAACGTCCTTGGTAAGTTCGCCGAGCAATGACAATTTTTTTAAAACTTGTTCCAATAAAGAATCAGCCGTAGGCTCAGATTTAGTTGACCAAATTTTGTAATAGTTGTAAACTGACCGCCATTCTGGGAAATCACCGGGGACTTGACGCTATTAGCAACCGGTTTTCAAGACATATAGGAGCGCACAGAAGACCTCGTAGAGGTCATATTTTCGAGGCTTAGTTCGCTTACGAAAATTTTCTAAAGCTGGTCGAATTAATTCAAATTGTTGCCGAGTAATATTGCTGGGATAATTTTTCATAGCTTAAACTCGCTTTTTACATAGAAGTATATCAAAAATCATAGATCTTGGACAGCTTCTAAGTCACGTAGTGATTTGCTCAAACTTAACTTAGATGACCACAAAGACGAGCGAAGCGTTGATGAACGTATGCGAGAATTTTTGGGATAAAAAAGACTACTTGTTTAAGTAGTCTTTTATCAGCTTTTCCAAAAGCGAAGCAACACTAGTATTTTCTTTGATAGCTTTGATCTTAATTTGTTGAATAAGATCAGAATCTAGGGTTGTGGTAAATTTTTTCTTCATCGAATTTCACCTCCATTTAAAGAATACTATAATTACGTAGAATTGACAAGTACGTGTATACGTATTATTATTATTATTCTGAGGAGTGATTGAAATGCCAAAAAAGAAAACTAGCAAAGAATACTTAGATGAATTGAAAAAAGTTTGGGGTTGTGAATACACTGTATTAACTGAATATGTTAATCAAAAAACAAAAATAAAAGTTCTCCATACAAAATGTGGAAACGTGTATGAAACGTATCCTATGAATTTAGTGAGAGGACATAAATGCAGATACTGCTCTAATAGAGCACTAAAAAGCAACGGTGAATTTTTGAAAGAACTAAAGGAAATAGACACTACGTTAATACCTTTAGACAAATATCAAGGAGCTAACCAAAAAATAGATTTTAGGTGCTCTATTTGCGGAAATATTATGAAAAGGACGCCTTCTTCGGTAATCAATGGACATAAGAAGTGTGGGTATTGCAGTAGCAGGTTGGGAATGGATGAAAAGATAAAACGTTTTTTAGAATTAAACGAAAAAGGCAAGTATATTTTTGTCAAGCGTGGTAGAAACCCTAATGTTAAATCAAGAGAACAATATATTTGGTTCCAGCATCAAAAATGTGGGACGATTTTCTGCACTACGTGGTACCATTTCAAAATTGAAGGTACACGTTGTCCACACTGTAAAGAAAGCAAGGGGGAAAGAGCAATATATGCTTTTCTGTCTGTTAGGAAAATTCCATTTGTTGCACAAAAAAATTTAAAAATTGCAGAAACAGAGCAGAATTGCCGTTTGACTTCTATCTACCAGAAAAAAACATCTGCATAGAATATGACGGAGAACAGCATTTTAACAAAAATAATTTTTACAACAAGCATAGGGGATTTGAATATAGAGAAAAAAACGATCAAATAAAAAATGATTTTTGTAAAAAATCAGGTATCCGGTTAATTAGAATAAAATACGATCAAGCAGTTGATGAAACGTTAACGAAGTGTTTAAAAGGAGGTGATTAATTTGCGCATTGATTTAACCCAAACCCATGATGTTATTGGAGCTTATCAAGCGTTAGATTGTTCAGAAGTTCGCCAGCAATACACTGATCCAGGCACAAAATATGCTTTTGAAGTCCTAGATGAGAAGGTAATTACTGGCTATCTGATTAAGCTAGCGGCTTTTCGCCATATTAGAGACTTGCAACGACAAGGTAGCGTTGAATTCCCGTTTGCTTACTCGGTAAAACGAGTGGATCAAGTACTTAAATTTGCTTCCATCTGTCCGAACGTTGATACAGGCGAACCAACTAAGCTTATGCCGTGGCAGGAATTCATTATGGCTATGCTAATTGGTTGGCGTAATGATGACGGCGGCAAGCGTTTTTCACGGGCTATTGTTTCAGTTGCGCGAGGTTGAATGGTCAAGGTAAGACGTACTTGATGGCAATTATCACCGCCTATAGCTATTTAATTGAATCACTAGGACTATCTAACCAAGATTACTTAGTCTCATCCATTAACTACAAACAAACTAGTAAAATTCTGGGTTACATTAAGTCGATGTTAGCCAAGATCGCAACTATTGAGCCGTTTAAAACACTAATACAGGATAGTGGATTAGATACACGGACGCTGTCCTCACAGGCCGATCAAGTCAATTAGACAAGACAACCGTGATGGCTTTAGATGTAGAATATCAAGGCCTACCTAAAGATACGACTAACCAGGTCAATGCATTTTTGAATTACTTAAAGGCCCAGGGTTATTCGCATGTAATTACTTATGGTAGCGGATCATGGTTTAAATATGGTCGCATTAATCGGTCATCATTGGTTGATCATCGGATCTGGGTTGCTGCATATGGAGTGACCGAACCAGGAATCGCAAATGCTAATGCTTGGCAGTTCACTGATAATTATCGGGGGCTAAAGGTTGACGCGTCTTATGATTATGATGGTTCACTGTCTGGTAGTGCCGCTACGACTAAAAAGGCCAAACCAGCGTATTGGTCAACTAATGGTCTTTATGAAGTGATTGCTGATCATATCAATGTGTACGGCAAGATTGCCTTAGATAAGGCCCATCAGCGCCGGATTCATTTTACTAAGGGAAGCACAATCTACGGTAAAGCGGTCAAGTATGGTAAGGTGTACCGGATTAAGACTGACGTTGGGTATATCTCAGCTAATAAGGACTATGTAAAGTTGGTTAGAAAGTCTGGTGACCAGTAATGACGTTGGATCACTGGACAGAATTAATTACCGTTGGAATTGCCGTTACCGGCGGCGTATATGCAGCTCTAATGGTCATTTTAAAGCCATTTATTAATGATCTAAAACGGGTCGCTTTAAGCATGAGTGAAACAACACGTAAAATCGAACGCTTGATTGATTCGCAAAATAGCATGCATGAAGAATTGATTGCTAGTAAAGGTGAACACCAGGTTATCAATCAACGAATTGATAATATTGAAGAAGATGTTAGTGAACTCAAGCGAAAATAATGGTACACTCATGGCAATCCCGATTGCTATTGCGTCTACAAAAGCCACTCATCTCATTGCGAGGTGGGTGGCCTTTTTTGTGCGCATTCTGCTTCATTTAAACGGACAAGTATACGTCTAAAAGATGAACGTGTCTTCTGAGCGCGCGTAATTATTTACTTTTTACTTTGTTAGCATCGCCGGTTTCCAAAGTCTGTATTTGAGTCGTAAGCGTATTTTGTTCAGACTCAGTTAATGATTCGAAAAAGTTTTTTTGTAATTGGGCTAAGCCATTTTGTTGAGTTAAGCTATACCCTGAAATTACCACAGCTTTCATAAAGTTTTTTAAGTGGTTGTCAATTCTTAGCGTAGTATCAAAGGTAACTGAACTGACGGATTTGTCGACGCTGATAGTTTGATCTGAGACATCTTCATCAAATATAATAGTTGCTCGTTTTTTGTTCATAAAAGCACCTCGAAGTTTTATAATTTAAAATAAATAATTTATTTTTTATTTTAAATTATTTATTACTGTCGTCAAACTCGCCTGAATTGATAGCGTATTTAAGCATAGAGTCAATAACATCAACTATCTTAGCTTCCTTATGATAGGCTATATCTTTAATCATTTTATACGTACCTTCACGTACCTGTACGGGCCTAGTGACTTCTTTTTTTTGTTTAAATGGGCTTTCATTGTCGCCTAGTTGTTGGTTAGCTTGTTTTGCTAATTTTCCTAAAAAATCATTAGCCATTTTCCATTTCTCCAATCCGTTTTAGTTGTTCTTTTAGCACCATATCGTACATTCCAATTGCTCGTTTATCCCAGTGGTCTTCATTTTTGATGCCTTCGTTTGAAAACAGCTTAACTCGTTCCTGCTGCCAAATTCTGTTGGAAAATACAGCGTCTCCAAATGAATCTATGGCAGCTTGTGTTATTTCTTTATCAACTTTGGCATCTTTTTTAACAAGATAAAGAATTACACCAGCAACGTTAAAAGATGCTTGATAATCACTTTTTAGTTGAAACATATACTGCGCAGTTTTAAGGACAGATGTGTAAGCTTGCTTTTGAGTTTGCAATACTAACGATATATAGTCACTAGCTAAGATTGCATTATTGGTAAAAATGGAGAGTGTTGGTGGGACATCAATAATAATGTAGTCAAATTGTTCTTTAAAGCTCTTGATCAGCTCGCTTAATATAAGCATGCGGTCATGAGACTTAATTTTTTCGGCTTTACCAGGCCATAAACTTAGTTCCCAATCAGCTGGAATTATTGAGATATTATCGGTTAGAGTAACTACTGATTTGCTTAGATCTAAATTTAGTAGTCCGTTGTAAAGAGACACAGCCGGTTCAATTTCTTTGTTAAATGTGGATTTCATAATTTCGGTAGCGTTTGCCTGCGGGTCGAGGTCAATAAGCAAAACTTTGCTTTTGTTGGCACCCAATAAATATGTGTTCATGACGCTTAGTGTAGTCTTGCCTACGCCACCTTTAAAGTTAAAATGTAGCAATGTTTTAGCTCTCATTAAAATTTTGGCGGGAAACCCATGATTTCAATCATGGGAGGAACGCCCATGTTTCGCAACGTTAGTTGCGTTTTAGCAGAGGCCTTCCCGCCTTCCCCCTTTCTGTTCGTTGGTTCTCAATGTAGTGTTCGACTGTTTCTTTTGACATATCCCCTAAAGTGCCCATGTAATAGCTTGGCGACCAAAGGTGACCGCCCCAAACTATTTGTCGTGTTTCTGGATGAATTTTGAACCATTCGCGTGCTGAGACACCCTTTAATACCTTGACAATATTGGCCGGCGCGTACTTTGGTTTAAAGCTGATTAGCAGATGGATATGATCAAGCATGACTTCGCCTTTCTCAATTTCAATTTCGTTTTGATTCGCAATGTTTTGCAAGATTGTCAACATCTCCTTTGCGAATCTTGGTGTGTTAAATATTTGTTTCCGATACTTCGTTACCCAGACTAAATGGAAGTGAAAGTTATAAACATATCCGCGTTCGTGTTTCGCGTTTTCTTTTGACATATGATTTACTCCTAACGTTTATAGATAAACGACTTCGTTGTTTAAATGTGGTGACAGTCGTATAATAATTATAGTCTAAGGAGGTGATATATGTGACTAAGAAAATGTCTGAGTTCAAATACCATTACGGAATTAAAATGCGAATATTCCCATCTCGTGAGCAGAAACATCAGCTTGACAACAATATCAACGCAAGCCGTTTTGCTTACAACGAAATGGTGGCTATCGACAAAGAACTATTTCAATTGCGTAAAGTAAAGTGTTACATTGCTTCGGTTGTTAATCGCATTGCCTACCTGCAGAAACGTAAAAACAACACACAAATGTTGTTTGCACTACATCCTTGGTTATCAGGTACCAATGTAGGTACCGACGTTGTAGATCAAGCACGACGAGCTTATCAGAGCGCGTGGCGTTTATTTCGACAAGTACACAGATCTGGCACACCAAAGTTCCATAAAAAGCAGATGAGTGGCAGCTTTCAGCTCCCAAATCGCTATGCTAAGGTTCAGCCGAATTTGTTCAATGGCAGTTGCCGTTTTCTCGATTCTAAGCATGTTAAAATTAGCTTGATTGGCCGATTGCGTGTGTCTGGGTCACATAGACGCTTGTTTAGTTGTGGCAATGATGTTCGTATTGGAACAATCACTGTCTCACGCGATGCCACTGGGCGTTACTACTTATCTATGCAACTAGGATCGGACACCCCGTTTGTTGTGGGTGGCAAGCAACAGATCTCTCCAGTAGGCATTGACCTAAATACTGACAATTTCCTAACTGATTCAAACGGCAACATCGTTGCCAATCCACGTTACTATCGCTCTATCAAGGGCAAGCTAGCCAAAGCCCAACGTAAACTTTCTCGTCGTGCGCTACGGGCTAAAAAAGAAAATCGGCCGCTTCGTGAAGCTAAGAATTATCAGAAACAACGTGTATTGGTGGCCACCCTCCAGCGAAAAGTTGCTAATCAACGTAACAACTTTCTACATCTTGTCTCAACAACACTTATCAAGAACCACGATTTAGTTGTTGCAGAGGAGTTGCGGAGTAAGAATATGTTACGAAACCATGCATTGGCAATGAGCATTGCTGATGTTGGCTGGCGAACTTTTTTAGGCATGCTGGCCTATAAAGCCGACCTATACGGCCATAAATTTGTCACCGTTAATCCGCGTAACACGACGCAAACCTGTAGTGAGTGTGGATATTTGATGTGCGGTGATAAAAAACTGACCTTAAAAGATCGTGAATGGACTTGCCCACAGTGCGGTAATCACCACATTCGCGATTGGAATGCTGCTAAAAACATTCTCAAAAAAGGCTTGGCAAGTGCTTAACTTGTTTGTCCGTCTGGCAACCTGCGGGCATAAAAGGCTTTGATAATTAGCACGTAAGACCTGCATGTAGGCAATTGCTGTATCTAAGCAAATTGTGGTCGTTGCACCGTTAGGTGCAGTTCTCACAAGCTTCCGACTTTAGTCGGGAGTGGTTGATAGTATATCCTCCAATGACGCAATGATAACACAATAAGAAGATAATTTAAAATAAATAATATGTAATTTAAAATAAATAATTTATTATTTATTAGAAGCTTGACAAACTATCGATTCAGGGTTACCATTACTTCGTGGACATTAATAAATAATAAGTCTACTAAATTATATACAAAAAAAACACCCACCAACATCCATTGGTGAGCGCCACAATAAATGTCATTCAACTGATGATTATTATATCATGGCCGGTGTGATTTTGCAACCGTGGGACCCAAGCCACGTTATCAGACTGGAGACAGCCTGGTCCAATAAACACGTTAGTCTTTACCTAATGAAAAAAGTGAGAGCGGTACGCGATACCCGTTAGGCATGACAGCCGGTTAGCCTGTTTGGAATCAAGTGGACACGTCAAGTGAGAGCGACCGCAATAAATCCCACTAGGAATCCTCCTTAAGCTATGTGAGTGCGGATTCCGAACGTGCGCACGACGAACAGTGCGGTGGTAAAGCGGGGCGTCAGCCCGGAGCTACCTCATGAGTTGGTAACCGAACAACTAAAAATACGTGTTATCAACGCCTAATAAGGGCGCTTTTTTATTAGGTTAATCCGAAAATGTAGGATTATAATGAGGTGGTGGTGCAAGCCAGGATTACATAGCCAAACGACGGGCAACGACGACCGACGAGCTGAATCTTTTTCTCTAACTTAAACGTTAGGGAAAATTCTGCACTCAAAACAACATTCCTCCCTCTAAGCTAAATGTAAACCCTAACCCGTCAACCCAAAATCAAAAGCAAGTGCTTTACTTAGGCGCTTAGATTTTCTAAAGGAGTCATGATGATTGATCTCACAAATTGCGAAATTGTCTTCACTGGACGGTTGACTACGATGACCCGGCAGCAGGCGATCGCCTTAGCCCAAACCTTAGGTGCGGTCCCTAAAAATTGGCTGACCGCCAAGGCTGCTTATGTGGTGGTGGGTGTGGTTCCAGCAACCCTGGGGCATGTTGGTGTGACGCATAAATTAGCCAGTGCGGTACCGACGATGACCGAATCAGAGTTTTTAACCTGGGCCAGTTGGGTTTTAATGAAATGGTCTAGGAACCTCAGCGGGTAAATTTCACAAAGTGACCAAGTGGTCCCAATAAGGTTTCTCAGGTATAATTTGGGTAGACCAATTAAAATTCACAAAGTACCAGTCAGTAACCCTGATTTTACAACTACTGGGGATAAGGCCGATTATGTAAAGTAGAAATTGGTATAGGTACTTTAATAAGCTCACAAAGATGTGTTTATTTTGGACAGAGATAGGATTATTAAGGCTTTAGAAAACGCGCCACTTGTCTATGGATATATAGTTAATGCCACTCTCTTTTATGATGAAGTTATTAAAATAGAACCTCATATATTTAATGGATGTGAAAATGATAAGGCTATTCACAATAAGATTCATGAGGCCGCTTTGAAGTTAGTAAGTAAGCATTCAAAATTAAGCGATTATGGGGTTGCATTGACTGATAAGCGTGAAAACGAAGGTAGATATGGTTATCTTAATAGTTAAAAAAGGTCACTCCATACCTTTAGGGGTACAGGGTGGCTTTATGTTATTAAGCGCGTGTTATACTGGCTGTATGGTAAGTTTTAAGGGCGGTGGTGTCAATCTGAAATGACTGGTGCCAATGATTTACGAAACTGAAAAGGATACAATGGCTTGTCTGTATTTCAGGCATTACAATTGGCAATTAATCTCTCGGGATTATTTATCTCGTTTGCGTTGTTAATTGTCGGCATTTTAACCCTAATTAAGCGTAAATAAAAAGCCGTCCCTTATACTTTAGCCAGTATGGGCGACTCTTTATTAATTGTCTTTTTCTAGCTACCGCCTTTAAAGCGGACCATGGGAAAGAGATCAGTGTGCAGCTGGTCTCTTTCTTTATACCCAAATGCTAACACACCCCACATAGATTGTACATTAATTTGTAGCTTCATTTGCTCGCTTATGCATGCCAAAATAATTGTCAGGTATGTTCTTAGCATGTCCAGATTTCCAATGAATAGTTAGTTTAGAGTTTTTGGGTGCGTTATCCTTAACGGCCACGTACCTAATATGATCATGATCTTCAATTAAGAATATTCGTTGATAGTTGTTTAGAGTTTTAACGACGGTACAATCATCATGAGTAATTCCGAAAACGTCAGTGAATTCTGTCATAATACTACCTCCTACAACTGGGACTATTTCGGGTTATTATAGCATTACAATAATAGTTTACAGTTTACAATGACTCGGCTGACGTTTGCTTACGACATGCTTCTAACCATAATTTAATTCAAAGGGTTGACTTGCACCAAATTTTAGGTTATTGTTTACATATAAAGAGATTTCTTTAATCCTATTTATTCCTCAAAATGGATTAAGGTTAAAGTGTCGAAAAATCGCCCTTCCCCAAACAAAGGGCGATTTTTCTATTGATTATCTTTATAGTTTTTTGCAACGCGTTCGCCGATAAAGCACACGTTGATTTTTTGCTTTAAAAAATGTATTATAGTACCTGTAGTATCCAATCAATGCCGTTATTGTTTCCTCCTTTCTGTCCCCCTAGCAGAAAGGTTTTTTTATGCGCTTTTACGTGCCATATATTTCATTACTTTAACTAATTCTTAACAATTTTATATAAATTTTGGTCTTTATACATTGTTATGTTATACTAAAACGTGATTAGAGGAAGCTACATAGGCTTTATCTGATTAAAAAAACAATATTTTAGGAGGCATTGATATGCGTAAATCACTCGCAAAATCAATCTATTTCGGTGCTGCTGCATTGGCATTTGCCGGCATCGTGGGTACTACAAGCACTACTGCAAGTGCTAAGTCATATGCAACAGCTGGCGCTTACACAGCTTTAACTACAGGTAAGAACGTTGTTGCTACTGGTAGTAATGCTATCTATTCAAAACCAGGTACAGTTAAAGGTGCTAAAGTTGTTGCATCTAAAGCAACTGTTGCTAAATTAGCTGCTTCTAAGAGCTCTGCAGACACTTTGTATGCATATGCTACTAAGACAACTAATAAGGGTTCAGTTTATTACAAAGTTGTAACAATGGACAAGAAGTACCGTGGTTACATCTATGGTGGTAAGTCTACATCAACTGTGGCTGGTGGTATCAAGACTACTGATACTACAACTACTGCTGCTACTCCAGCACGTACTACCGGTTACTACTTGAAGGATGCTTCAAAGAACACTCTTTGGACTGCTCCTAAGAATACCGATATCAATGCCAAGAAGGTTAGCCTTTACGGTGCTGCCAAGACTGATCCATTCACGGTTGACAAGGCCGCTACCACGACTAAGGAAGGTTATTTATACTATCACGTAACTGATAGCAAGGATCCTTCAATCTCTGGTTGGATCTACGCTGGCAAAGGTTACGACACCACGATCACTGACAGCACTAAGCAAGATCTTGGTGGTCTTTCATTGAATGTTGCTGAAGATGCTGCTACTGCTGACAACAGTGTTAAGGTTGTTTACCGTGATGCTAACAACAATAACGCTCAAGTTAGTGTTTCTAATTGGGTAAACGCACCTAAGTCTGGCGATACTGCTACTAAGGCCGGCGATACTGTTGCCACTACTGCTGTAAACTCTGCTAATGTTAAGTTAGCTGACTTCATTAACAACAGTGTTCCAGCTAACTACAAGATTAGTGGCGACGTACCAGCCGCTACCTACGGTAACACCGTTTATGTTAACGTTGTAGCCGCTGCTACTTCTAAGGTTCAACTTCGTGTTGATTCTGTTAACAACAATGTAAAGGCTAAAGATGCTGCTGAAGCAACTGAGGTTAAGTTGACTTCTCCATTAGCTGTAGGTACTAAGCTCTCTTCTAGTGAATTTGCTGGTGTTCTGAACTCGGATGCTATCAAGGCTTTAAGTGGTAGCAAGGGTACCGCTATTGGCGACACTAACTTAACTACTATCAAGGGTGGTTTCTCCAATACACCTGTTGAGGGTACTACGACGTACACTACTTCTGATGGTACGCCATACCACTACCAGTTCACTTTCGAACCAGCTAACTTCAATAGTGATAACCGGACTGCTAACTACGGCGATACTTTAACTGCTAGTTTCTCCGCTCAATTAGTTACTGGTGCCGCTAACAAGACTGCTTCTGACAGCAGCTGGATTGCTTAATTAGTTTAACTAGTTATTTAAAAGGTAAACCCAAATGGGTTTACCTTTTTTGTACATAAGTATCGAGTTTAAAAGTGTTTTCCCTGCATATTAACAGGTCCAGACAATTTAGGTTTAACCTTTTTGCGTGGCATATTTTCCTTGTGACGCTTATACAGCAAGTAGAAGCATGTACCGGCAATGATCAATAAGGCTGGCCATGACGTAACAATCTTCCAGACGTCTATTAGCAGCATGATGCCTATGATCCACCATATCCACTGTGTGAAGAATTTGTATCCTGCCCATATAACTATGAGTGTAAGTAGTAAAAACATTGTGAGCGCCCCCCTAATGGCTTTGTTTATCTTCTAAAAAGTCCCATAGCATTATTCTCCTAGAACGGGTCCAGCTTTTACCGACTTCCGTATCTGGTCTTATATAGTTATAATACCGCTAATCCTGAGGACTGGCGGTATTATTTTTTAATCAACTGATTACACAGGACTCGGACCCATGACCAACCACCCGGCTAATCGAATGTATGTTCTTTTAACGTGCTAAATAAAAGCCCAAGAGGGCATTTATCTTAGTATCTAAACCAGCTACTACTATTTGTGCGAGCATAGTAAAGCTTCGAGCCATGACCATTAACGTGTAGCATGTAGCCATCTTTACCCATGTGATAGAAGGAAGCAATGTGAATGATCTTTCCTGGGTGTAGATAGATGCTTTTACCAAGTCGACTTGTAGCAAACGAATTCCCCCAAATCAAGTGGTACACACGAATTCCGCGAACGACCCGCGCTCGATGGGCACTTGCTTGGACAGTTGTTTGAGTTGAAATGTTAATTGCACTGAATCCCATGCCAAAGGTTAATGCCGTGATCCCAACTAGAATACTTTTCTTTAATTTCATAATTCCCTCCAACTCATATTTTTTAGTCATCAGTTTGTTGGGCAATGTTTATTTTTACAAGCCAAGTAATTGCTTTTTTTAGCTTCAAATTCATCTTGAGTAATAATACCATCATCAGCCAGCTTCTTGAATTTTCGAATTTCATCAGCAGAATCCAATTTGTCAGGTTGATTATTAGGCTTACATTGGACAGGGCTCTTTTTTTGATTGGATTTTAAAACCTCATCAAGTTTCTGAGCCACTTCGTTAAATGACTTATAAATATTCCTGTAAATGAAGCTATCGGTTTTAGTTGAACTTGTTAGAAACTTTATTTCCCGACTATTTTTATTTTTAAAATAGAGTTCAAGACTTAATTGGTTCACCACAGAGTATTTTTTTCCACCCGTAACAGCACCTACAACCGCACCGGCAGGGCCAGCTATTATTCCACCAGTAATTCCGCGTGCAATCCCATGATGCTTTTCACGGGTTCCTGGAATTAATATTTTTTTATACCCTGTAAAGTCAGAATAGTCATAGAAAGCAAAAGGCTCCAACAATGACTTGTCGAAAAGGATTTTTTGAGCTTTGTCATCCAAATACAATTTTCCGTACTTAAAAGATCCATCTTTCAAAAACTGTTGTTTTTGTTTTTGATAGTTTGTATTTTCTGTTTCTTTTGCTTCTTTACGAGATTTCTTTTGCTCGACCATTAATTTTTTTAGGTCGATAGTTTTGTGATCATTAAATGCTTTTTTGGCGGTTTTAACAGTCACAATATAACTATGAAATTTATCTTGGATGCCAAGTTTAGAAGCACAATTTTCGCACAATACCCCATCAAAAAGCTGTGTGTTAATGAACCAACCAACCTTTTTACCGCAAATTGCACATGTTTTTGACAAATTATCATCCCCTCAAAAATGACTTTTAACACTATCAGCTCATTAGATAATTAATTTAATAAGCTTGTTGCAAATACATATTTACCTAATATCCTAAAATCTCGCTCTGTTCCCTTTGGAAAGATGAGCGGTTTATAAATAGGATTAAACGACTCCGGTTCAAGGATAACTGCCCTTGAGGTTTCCTTAAACCTTTTTAATGTAGCGTTCTCTCCATCTACTAGAACAGCACATATATCGCCATTTTTAACCTCACAGTCTTTTGCAAAGACAGCAATAAACCCGGGAGCGATAACCTTACTCATGGAATCACCATCAACCTGCAGCGCAAACAAATTGTCACGGCCATACTTATCTATTAAATCGTCCGGAATAATTGTTTGACCGATAATGTGCTCATCAGCAAAAGTCGGAAGACCGGCTGTAATTTCACCATAGACATCTAATGGTTCATTAGATGTTTTCCAACCCACGTCGGCAGTTATTGAAGCACCATCTGATGTGGGGGATACTCGAACGTTCTGCGGAACAGGGGCATAGCCTGCAAGCTCCATGAGCTTCTCGTAGTTAACATGATAAACATTACTAATGGTTTTTAATTGATTGGGACTTGGATGAGGAACATTTCCTCTAGAATTTTTACCCTTCTCAATGGCCCAAAGAGTTGAGTGGCTAATAGGGACATCGTATATTTCTGATTGCTTTGCAAGATCTCTTAATGATAGATGGCGCTTATTTCTAATTTCGCTTAAGTATCTTCCTAGACCTGTCATTGTGCCAACTCCTTATGCTTAAATTGTATTACATGGAGAACAAAAAAACTATGAAAAATGT
This sequence comes from Secundilactobacillus paracollinoides, assembly GCF_001702155.1. Taxonomy (NCBI): domain Bacteria; kingdom Bacillati; phylum Bacillota; class Bacilli; order Lactobacillales; family Lactobacillaceae; genus Secundilactobacillus; species Secundilactobacillus paracollinoides. The sequence goes on along the minus strand of NZ_CP014913.1, from coordinate 2,306 downwards.
GTTATACATGATTGACATTAAGTATATCTGGTAGTACACTGAATACATAGTCAAAGGAGGCGATTAGATGAAGAATAACGTGAGAGTTATTAGAGAATACAAGAAAATTTCGCAAACAAAGCTTGCAGAATTAGCAGGCATTTCTAGGCCTGGGCTAAGCACGATAGAAAATGGTCATAAACAAGCCAGTCTTGATACGGCGTGGAAAATTGCAAATGCTTTAAATGTAACAGTTGATGATGTTTTTTTTAACCAAAACGTTCGACTTGTTATACAAGGCACCGAGCATTCTGACAAAATTACTGCGAGTAGTTAGTGATTCATCAAAGAACGAAAGGATGATTTGAATGAACGAATTAATCAAAACTTTTAAGCAAAGTAACGGTTCCATTGCAGTGGACGGTCGTGATCTTCACAATTTTCTTGAAGTTAAAGAACGCTATAACGATTGGTTTAAAGATATGCAGAAGTATGGATTCACTGAAAACGTTGATTTCATTAGTTTTACTGGAAAAAGAGTAAAACCTCAAGGTGGTCGTCCTCAAGTAAATCACGCCTTAACTTTGGATATGGCAAAAGAGCTATCCATGATTCAAAGAACTAAGAAAGGTAAGCAAGCTCGTCAATATTTCATTTCCATGGAAAAGCAAGCTCAACTGCCACAAAGCCCCGCTGAACGATTACAACTAGTTATGCAAGTTACTAACGACCAAACCCAGCGGATAGAAAAAATCGACAGTCGCGTAACTGATCTAGAAGATAACCAGTTTCTTGCTCCAGGCGAATACAACTATTTATCTAAGGCTATTAGCAAGACCATCAATAACTTCATTAATGCTCAGCAAACAGGTTTGAATATGAAACAACGTCGCGAATTGTACAAGGACATCAATGGCGGTGTTAAGAAGATTACTGGTATCCAAACACGTTCACAGCTTCGCGAGGGTGACTTCCAAAATGTTCAGGATTACGTGAGCAATTGGGTACCGTCAACTGCGACGCTGGCACTCATTAAGCAACTAGCTTAACCTGTCTCCAATATATCCAATAAAGGAGACAATATCAGTAAATTAAGTTGCTGAAAGGAGGTGAATCCATGCAGAAACGTAAGGAAGCAGTCCAACTCGACTTAGCCTTGAACGACAAGCAACACGAAATTACCGCTACTAAGCTAGCCAAATCCATTCCGGTTGTTAAATCGTCCGTCACAAGATGGAGAAACGGCAAGAACAAGATGGACTCCAGCATTATGAAGACCGTCGCTAAAGAGATTCACAGCGTCGCACTTCATTACTCACTGGCCCGAGCCGATTACAACATTCTCTCATTTAAGGAAAGCAAACGCGTTAGCAAAGATTTATTTGCTACGACAGTAGACCAAAAGAAGGAAGAGCACGATCGGCAAGAGGTTCAAGATAAGGCGTTCGAGAGTGCGGCGGTTCCCAAGGAACATCGCACGGGTAAGGACTATGAATGTATCAATAACTATGTAGAACAATTGATGGAAGAGATTGGTTCAGAAATCACTGAACTACTGACATTTTGCAAATATGTAGGACTTGACGCAAATGAGCTTATCAAGAAATTCAATGAAAAATGCGGGGGATGACCACATGGAAGAGGTTCAGGAATTACCAGATGTATCGAAGCTCCTAAGCCTAATCGCTGACCGAATGGCCGATGAATTACAGCCTCGATACTTGAAGTTACATGACGCGCCAACTTATGTGGGTGTCACAGGCGGTACGTTCGATAAATGGCGCAAGCAAGGCTTAGTTGACGTTATCAAGATTGGTGGTATTAATCGCGTAGATCGTTACGATTTAGACCGCTTGATGTTGGAGCACAAATACGGGCCACACGCTGGGAGATGAGCACATGGAAACATTAGGCTTTGGCATCATCGTTTTAATCGTAGTCGTCACTATGCTGGCCGGCGGTATCTACGTCCGGTATCAGAAAGGGGATGTGAAACGTGAATTTAAAAACTTCACCGATGATTTTTTCGGAACGCAAGGCAAATAAAAAAGCTCTGAGCGGCAACTCAGAGCAAACTAACATCTACGCATTGTTAAACATTTTTCACTTCAATTGTACACGCAATGGCGTATTACTTCAAACCACACTTCGCGACCAGATCGAAGAAAAGAGGTTGATCTAATGATTTCAATAGCCTGGCATAAATGGGAATACCTGGATAAGCAGGCGGTTAGAAAAGACACTGAGGGCTACGAACTAGCCGATTTTAGCTACTACTGGCAGGTAGATGATGCCACTTTTATCTTAGATGATGTGGACGATATTAA
>NZ_CP014912.1:0-3235324 GCF_001702155.1 Secundilactobacillus paracollinoides | reverse complement strand
TATTCTAATGGAAAATGACATAAGACAGATGATATGTAACTGGACAGTTAATTCATTAGTATTAAAAAGAGTCATCAAGTTTTGAAATAGGCTTAATGGCTCTTTTTGATTAGCGAAGTGAACGATTTCTCCGCCATAGTAATCAAATTAAAAATCATGTTCTACAAATACTAGATCACTTACTTTATTTTTGTCATTTAAATAGCTGATTAAGTACCAGGATTCGGCGATGATTTAGGTTGACTTCATATACAGTGAAGAGCGCAGAGAATATTAAAAGAAAAGCAAAGACAGTTCCAATGGTTGTAATCGCATTATTCATGGATGTAGTTAGTTCCGTAATAGATGTTATTAAGTCCTTATTAACTAAGTGACCGCTGTTTGACTCAATACCAGCAACAATTACGGTATCCGCGTGTGTTACTATTAGGACTAATACGTTACAAGAGATTGATAGAAAAGTGACAAGCAATCCAAAAAACCACGCGTTTTTTTGGAAGGGTGAATTTACTGCGTTTTTTAGCTTTTCCATTTGAATTTCTCTGGAATCATATTGGAGGCTTTTTTAGCAGATTTGTGTTAGGGATGTACCAGTAGTACCAACGACTTTTAGATGATGAAAACATAAATAAAAACTTCCTTTCATATTAACTTGGTTCTATTGTAGATAATTGTGTACAAAAAAGCTACTTTCGTAAACCAAACACACTAGAAATTTTTGCTTGGTTCGTGGAAAGTTGCTTTTAGAAGTTAATGATTAATTTTTTCGTGGCTTTGATTTACTGAATTATCTTCATTTTTTATGTTATCGCTTATTTAAGGTGTGAAAGTCGGAACACAGAATTAACGCATCATTTTTTTATTGGATTATCTTAAGATGTTTTCTTACGTGAAAGCAAGCTGAATTTAGGATTAGAGCCTAAAAAATAGGGGGTGTGAATTTTAAAATTCAACACTCCCATCTTTAAATATGTGTCTTTAATTTCTCATAATAAGTGATCAAATCTTCAAAAAGTCCGGATCCTCAAATGCCGGGTGAGGGTACTTATAGAACCCTTCCCCAGACTCCCGTCCAAGCTTGCCATCATCCAGCATCTTCTTAATATTGGCCACAACAGCCTGAAGCTGTTCATCATGGGCATTAGCAGCATAGGTGGCAGTAATGTTATAAGCTGTCCGCAACCCAACCACATCGAGAATCGCAAACGGTCCTTTAGGCGCGCCAGTAGCTTTCATCCAGGTCTTATCAATCGTCTGCGGATCAGCAACGCCTTTAGCCCAAAGTTCTTGACCAGCGTTCAAAAATGGAATCAGCAGCGAGTTCAAAATGTAGCCTGGTTGTTCCTTCTGTAGCTGAATTGGCACCATACCAATTTCACGCGCGTACTCAACGATTTCCTTATAGATTTCCGGGTCAGTTTTCGGTGAGCCCATGACTTCCGCCGTATTGTTCAACCAGACTTGGTTAGCAAAGTGCAGGTTCAAGAATTTCTCCGGCCGGCCTGTGTCGTCCATGAACATGCTTGGAACTAAGGTCGATGAGTTACTTGCAAAAATGGTCTTTGCGGGCGCTATCTTTGCGAGCTGTTGATAGAAACTGTGCTTGATCTCAGGCTTTTCAGGAATAGCTTCGATCACCAAGTCGGCATCTTTTACAGCATCCGCTAAGTCGGTTGAGTAGCTCAGGTTTTCCAAACCAGCTTCGAATTCGGCATCATTAATGTTCAAATCATGCTCATACAGCGACCGCAGCCCTTTAACCCGTTCCTTAGCTTTCGCAATCGCCTCATCATTAATATCATAAATCGTCACGTTTTTACCACTATACGCAGATTGATAAGCAATTTGACTACCTAACACACCACTACCAGCAACTGTTACGTTTTTAATATCAGTCATGATGGGGCCTCCTTGTTGAGAAAACTTAGCGTATGATAAATGATTCCTTTCGATGATAGTGTAGCCAATTAGTTAAGCGCTTACAAGTAGATTGCTCATTGATATTGTCAAGGAGTCGTGATTGCCGGTAATACAAGGATATGAACTTACTACTTTGTGAATTATTTCAAACATAAGTACCAGATTGTAAGATGTAATGAAGTCGTGGCGCACTGAAAGAAAAAGATAATGCCTTTCTATTTGTTTGATTGTATTTCGACAATTTGAAACACTGAGACAATTTATCATAGTGTAAAGCACACTTGAAACCTTTAAAGATCACTAAACAGCTTCGTAATAATGACAAATTTTTATAGAATATGCACCAAATATCACAAATTGTGACCGATACAAGTCAATGAAAAGTCTTATACTAATGTTGAATAGACCAATGCAGGTTATTCGAATTTACCGACAAAGGGGGATTTGTTTGGTTATGATGAGGGATTACGATATTTTATGGAAGGGAGGATCTGTAAAATGAAAAGCGTTAAAGGAAAATTGATCCTTGGCGCGGCTGCGTTTGCGACTGCTCTGGGGTTGAATCTTGTCAACGCTTCAGCAAATGACACTGCAGCTTCGAGTGCCAGTGCTGCTTCAAGCACGGAAACAACCCATGCCGCCACGATCAGCACCGCCAAGTCCGTTGCCTTGAAAACTAGTCAACAAGCGACCAGCGATACGGATGGGACGCGTGATGTCGTTTCATCTTCGTCTTCTGACACGAGTGCTTCTGAACAAGCTGTTAGTGCCAGCAATTCCGCGACAGTTGCTACTTCTAATAGTACAACACCGGTTAATACAAACACGACTCGTTCAGCGACGTCAATTGTGGATGAGCAATCGTCATCTGTCGCTGAGACCCAGCCAGATGATACGACTGAAGCCACTAATGCTGCGACTAAAGTAGCATTACAGACGGCTAAGAGCAGTGCGGCTAGTGTCACCCCGACCGCGCAACTTAGCACGAAGCTGCTGGCACGTTCAGCACTCAGCAGCGACAGTGATTCTGACACACCGGTCACGATTGAAGTCGACGGTTTGGGCGCAGCGGATGCCACCATTACCGACAACTCAAACGGTGGTGCTGATGTGACCGATGCGATTTCGCTGAGCGCCACTGGCAGCTACAACGTTGGGTTATACCTGGTCGATTCCTGATGGGCTCACCGTTAGTGCCGGCGATACCGCGACGTTTACGTTACCAGCCACGGTGGTGGCTAAGCCGACTACTGACACGACGTTTAACTTGTATCTGACAGGTAGTGAAACGGTGATTGCGACGGTTGCATTACCACATGACTCAGCGACTGGAACCATTACGTTTACGGATGCGTTGGCCAGTACGACCTATAATCGTAAGGGCACGATGAACGTGAACGTTGTGGGGACGACGACCAGTTCCAGCGGTAACGACAGTAGCACTACGGTGATTGCCAAGGGTGGTTGGACGGATGGCAATTCGACTAATAATGACGGTCAGCCAACCAAGGTTTACTGGGATATTTTGTACAACATGCAAAATGCCACGCTTCATGATGCTGTGATTACGGATACGCTTGGCGCTGGTCAAACGTATAACGCGGACAGTATGGTCGTTAAAGAAGGTACGATTGCGGGTAACGTCATCGCTTCTGATGCTGCTGTGATTACGCCAACCAGTGTTGTTGTTAACGGCAACACGATCACTATCAACCTCGGCGACCTGACGAGTGGCGTCTATATTACCTACTCAACTCAGATCACTAACCCGGGTAACGGTGGGACATTGACCAACTCTGCTTCAGGCACGTCATCTGATGGTAACGGCTCAGGGTCTACTAATGTTGCCAACGCTCAGGTTTCATGGGGCGGTACCGGTGACGGTGACGGCCAAGTCGGCGCCGTAACGTTGACGAAGTATGCGACTGGCACGACCACGGCTTTAAGTAATGCGACTTTTGACCTCTACACGGCTGATGGGACACTTGTTCGATCAGGACTCACAACCGGTACTGCTGGCAGCATAAATGTCAATGGCTTGAACAGCGGTTCTTACTACTTCGTTGAAACGACTGCACCAGCGGGTTACGCCGTGAGTGCAACGCAGGTCCCATTTTCCATCACAACGGACACGGCTCAGGCAACTGTTGCGGCTTATGATATGCCAGTTACCTCAGTCAATGTTGAGAAGGATTGGACTGGTGTGCCATCAGGGGTTACGACGCCTGATGTGACCGTCACGCTGTATCAAAATGATGTTGCGACTGACCAGACCTTGGTGCTGAATAGTGCCAATGCCTACAAAGGCAGTTTTACGAACCTGGATACAACGGACGCCAATGGGAATCCAATCAGTTATACTGTGCAAGAAATGGTTCCTGCTGGGTATACTGAAACGAGTGATGTCGTTAACACTGACGGTACCGTTGTGCTCACGAACGCCTACACGCCGCAGACCACTTCGCTCAATGTTCAAAAGGAGTGGACGGGTGTCCCGGACGGTGTGACGACGCCAGCAGTTACCGTGACGTTGTATGCGAATGGGGCAGCCACCGATCAAACCTTGACGCTGGATGCTGCTAACGACTATCAAGGTCATTTTACCGGTCTTAATACGACGGATGCTGCCGGCAATGCGATTACGTACACCGTTCAGGAAGCAGCCGTTGCCGGGTATTCTGAAATCAGTGACGCCGCCAACGCTGCCGGCACAATCGTCATCACGAACAGCTACATTCCAGTGACCACCTCGCTCACTGTTGAAAAGAAGTGGACGGGTGTTCCGGACGGTGTGACGACGCCAGCAGTTACCGTAACGTTGTACAAGAATGGTGTGGCAACTGACCAGACGCTTGTTCTGAGCAGCGCCAACGACTACAAGGGCAGTTTTGCGACCCTTGATGAAACGGATGCTCAGGGGAAGGCCATTCGGTATACCGTTGTCGAAACGGCGGTTGCAGGCTACACGGAAACAGGTGAGACGACGCTGGCGGATGGGACGGTTGTGATTACTAATGATTACATTCCGACTACGCCGACTACACCGACAACGCCAACAACGCCAACAACGCCAGTAACTCCTACGACACCAGTAACTCCTACGACACCAGTGACACCGACCACTCCGGTAACACCGACAACACCAGTGACACCAACGACTCCGGTAACACCTACGACTCCTGTTACGCCCACGACGCCAGAAACACCGACGCCATCGACGATACCAGAGACGCCAATTAAAACAACGACAACTTCCGTCGTAACGCCAACACCGACTATCACACCTGTAGTACCTAGTGTACCTGTTGTGAGAACCGTTACGCCACACCGTGCTGACAAGCAGGCTGCGCAACCAGCAGCCAGATTGCCACAGACGAATGATCAGCGTTCCAATGTTGGTCTTTTGGGTGGGGTGCTGTTGATGCTGACTGCTGGATTTGGGTTGGCATTGCGGAAACGCGTTTTTGATTAACTCGTGTAAAAAAGTTTATAGCTATGATTAAAGAGGCAACTGCTTAATTGTTAGTTGTCTTTTTATTACCTTTGTTTCTTATTTAGATATTTTCCGTTGACTATTATCAAATATATTGGATAATAATAGTATATTCGTTTAAAGAAAACGATATTTCGTTTTTTAAGGAGTGAGTACATGTTAGTTAATTTTAAAGTGACAAATTATAGATCCTTCAAAGGTGAACAGGAATTTTCGATGGAAACAGGTCGTCACTTAAGTAAATTCCGGGATAACAATACGATTACTTTAAAGCGCGAAAAATTATTAAAATCGGCTTTGCTGTTTGGCGCAAATGCTAATGGAAAAACGAATTTGATAAGAGCTCTGACGATGTTAAAAAGTTTAGTGTTACATCCGACACCGGATGAAATACAAAGATTAAATACTGATACGTTTGGCTATAATTCTGATAACACAATTTTTGACATTAAATTCATTGAAAATAATAATGAATATGACTACTTTCTTGAGTACAATGCCAAGGAAATTGTTGGTGAAAACTTAACTAAAAATAATCAGGTCGTTTTTTCACGTCGACGACAGCTTGTGTCAGAAATACCAGATCAATTAAAACCTATTATTGATAATCTAAGAAAGAATCAGTTGCTTCTTTACTTTGCCCAGCAGAATAATGTGACAGTTGCTAAAGAAGCCTATCGTTGGTTTGTCGAAGACTTAATTCTAATCAATACTAATGCCATTCAGAACACAAAATTTAAAGCGTTGAAGAATGGAAAATTTAAAAAAAAGTTCATTCATTTTTTACAAGCTGCTGACTTTAATATTACAGACGTTGAGGTTAGGGAGCATCCCGAGACAGTCCCAAACCCATCGTACATTCTGAACAAGCTAAATTCTGAGGACACTGATGAAGCCAACATGGCAGAGACAATTCAATCATCTGTTTTGGATGTTTTTTGTACTCATCGATCAGAAAACGGTACATTTTCGGTGCACTTTACTAATGAAAGTACAGGAACAAAAGTGTTTATGATATTGGCACTTTATTTTTTAAGCAACAGTCGAAAAACATTACTTATCGATGAGTTTGATCGCTCATATCATCTTGAACTTGCTGAAGCATTAATTGCGCTAATTAACAGTGAAGAACAGACCAATCAATTTATTCTTACCACTCATGAACTATCGCTTATGGATTGTCGTTTACGTCAAGACCAGATTTGGTTTGCGGAGAAAAACCAGTTTGGCGAAACAGAATTATTTAGTTTATTTGATTTTGACGATCCGGCTTTAAAACGCAGTGATTTTAATTATAAAAAGCGTTACTTAGAAGGTCGTTATGGTGCGACACAGATTGTCAATCAGGGATTGTTAATGGAGGCACTAAAAAGGTGAGCCGAGAAAGAAAGAAGAGAAAGGTTAACAAGCAATTCCTTTTCTTCGTTGAAGGAGAGACTGAGAAGGTGTTTTTTGATACATTGTGGCAAGAATATCGGTTGACAAGCGCCAAAACTATTAAAATCCTTAAAAATAGCGGTACAGATTGGGTTGAGAAATCTCAACGGATGATAAAGAATAATTCGCGAGTACAACCGAATGCTAAGACCACCGTTTTTATTGTTTTTGATAAAAATAATGATACTGATAGTCAGATTAAGGCGATGATACAAAAATCAAAAAGACTAAAAATTGGTGGCTCGAAGTGTGAAATCTGTTTCTCCAACGAGAGTTTTGAGTTATGGCTGTTAGCTTATTTTGAAAAAATAACGCCTGGGTTCAAAACACAGAAACAACTCAATCTGGCTTTAAGCAAATATTTGGGAGAAACATACGTCAAAGCAGATAGTGTCCAAATGCAACGAATTATTAAGGAAAACCGGACCCTGGAGGCAATTGAAAACAGTGAAAGCATTTCAGAATTCTCTCTTGATCACCAGTCTACGAATGTTGGATCGATATTAAAAGAAATATTGAGTGAGTTAAAAAGTCCAACCAAGTGAGTTTGAAGGTTGGACTTTTGTTTGATTAATAATGGACTAGCATGAAAGGCTCAATTCGTTTCAACATTTCTCTGTTTTCTTCAAATATAATTGAAGATACAATCATGTATATAAGAAATTTGGTGGAATGATGGATTATCAATTGCTGTCAAAATATAAATATAATGATAGTGGCGCAATACGTTCAGTAGAAGCCGTTGAAAGGGAGTATCAAGAAAGATTGAATGGTTACTCAACCGTTGTATCCAGATTAGTGCCAACTTTAGATATTGACTTATACGCTCAAGTAGCAAAGTATCCACTCTTTTTTGTTCAAACAACCTCACTGCTGGCGTTGGTGAATAAGATTTTCCGACATTCAGCCGAGATTCAAGACCTTTCAAACACCTTACCTGGGGTGGCTAGTGAAATATATCGGCGAAATTTGCTGACTCAGGAAGTCTACTACACGAATAAAATTGAAGGTGTTGATGTAACAAAACATGAAATCAGCACGATCATTGGTGATTTGGATTCAAAACAGGCACCTCAGAAACGATTGACCTCAACTGTTCGTTTATACAACTCGACGACTTCAGGTCGTGTCGTTTCAATCCATGATCTTACTGATATTCGGCACATTTATGATCAGTTGTTAGATGGAGAAATACCGGATTCTAAGTTACCGGATGGCCAACATTTTAGGAAGCAACCCGTTTATATCGGTGATGAGCTCAAAAAAGTTCACACGCCGCCAAGGACAGAGAGTGAGATTCAAGAAAGTATTATATCGTTAATTAAATTTATGAATAACGATGATATTTTAGACGTGATCAAAGCAATCGTTTCGCACTTTATGTTTGAGAATACGCATCCGTTTTACGACGGTAATGGGCGGACTGGACGGTATCTTTTATCGACTTATCTAGCAGCAAAGTTTGATACTTATACCGGATTATCCATTTCAACGGCGATTCATGCGGAACAGAATCGCTATTACCGGGCATTTAAACAGGCTGATGATTACCAAAATCGTGCTGATTTAACCTTGTTTATTACACAAATGCTCACCATCATTGTTCAGGGGCAACAAGATGTGATCCAAAATCTGAGGGTGTTGACTGAGCAACTCGACGCAGCTGCCACGCGACTTCATCAACAACTTTCTGATGATATTCAATGGACCGTTGCGTTTGTCTTTGCGCAATCCGCGTTGTTTACCGAGGATGCGATTACTGGTGTGAAGGACACAGAACTCGTCGAATTTTTGTTTAATGATGATCCTAAGCGCTACCATAAGGTGTCGGTCAGACGCCCTATTCAGGAATTAGAAACTCAGGGTGTTTTGCATATGATTAAAGAGCGGCCTTTACAGCATGTGATTGATGACGCGTTGATTCAGAAGTAAAAAGTTGTTGCAACATTGGTCGCTTTTGAATACTGAAGAATTGTATTTTAAAGGTTTATTCTGAAATGAAATAAAAAAAGCCAATCATTACGTTAAGATGATTGGCCTTTTATTATTATGCGTTCACATGTTGCGAAGCACCAGTACTAACATCTGATGTACTTTTAGCTGCTTCTGCGCCAGCAAGACGTCCAAAGACAATAGCATTAGTGATTCCCATACCGCAACCAGGATAAGTCATGCCACGCCATCCGCCCGTTGTGCTTCCGGCGGCGTATAGACCAGGGATGACTTCGTTACGGTTATCCAAAACTTGGGTTTGGCTGTTGATTGTCAGTCCACCAGCTGTATCGGGCGTTGAAGGTGCCATCTTGGCAGCATAGAACGGGGCCTTTAATGCCCCGAGAACATTCGTCCGTCCATATTCAGTATCTTTTCCGTTTTCTGAATCGGAATTCCATTTATCAATTGTCGCAGTCAAAACGTCAGGATCAAGGTTGATTTGGTTGGCTAAGTCTACAATGGTATCGGCTTTTTTGAAGTAACCATCTTCAACTTCCCGCTTTAACCCTGGTGATACTGCTGGTGCAGAGAAAGCACCAGGATCTTCTTCAGCCATGCGCTGGTCAAATACTAGCCAAACGTAACCGCCTGGTAAACTGGCAATGTGTTTTGACCCGCTTTCGAAGTACATATCTTCTCTAAAGTGGCGTTTTCCATCTTCACCAACCCAGATATAAGGATATTTCCATGCTGCACAGATGGGTCCAATGCAAACGTTGTCGCCAGATTGAGCCCCCATGGAACTTGCAATTGGCATCCACATATCAGTAAGTTTAGCGCCAACTTCGGCACCCATAATAATGCCATCACCGTTTTGACGGATGGAACCATAGGATTCACCCACTGCGAAGTCCGGCGCGAATCTTTTCAGCAGATCTTTATTTCGAGAATATCCAGCAGTGGCAACAATGACGTTTTTACCTCTAAAATTACCTTTATTGGTGTGAACGCCAACTACTCGGTTTGATTTGTCAGTGATCAGGTTTTGTGCGGTGATGTTAAAAACAAATTTAGTGCCTAGTTCATCAGCTTTCTTGAAAAGGGGACGTGAAAGGCCAACACCGCTTTTTTCGACAGTTAAGTGTGAACGAGCGGCCGGAGTTGCATAATCCTTCATTGCCATTTCATTGCCAATCATTTGAACTTCGAGAAAATTAACGCCGACATCGTTAGCTAACCACTCGTAATCTTCGGCACCGTGCTCAACGATTGTGTTCCGCATCATGTCGTCTTCAAAGCCCTGGCCAACAGCTTTAAGATAATTATTCCAATTTTCTTTGGAGTCTTCGATACCCTGTTTGCGTTGTAGACTGGTTCCGCCACCAGCATTGTAATAGCCACCAGATAACGTCATGTCGGACAGCATATAGCTGGAGGTATATTCCCCAAAACGAGGGCGCTTGCGCCAGCCTCTCGTGCGGCAATGGCGGCTGACAGACCGGAAGCACCTGCTCCGATGATCAGTACATCGCTCGAGTCTTCAAACTTAATTGTTTCGGGATCAAGATATCGGTAATCGTTATCGTCTTTATCTTCGACGGTGTGACGCAAATCAACGGGTTTATCGAAAATACTGTTGTCGCCGGCCTTTGCGAGGGCTTCTTGCACTGCTTTTTGAACGGCTTGGAAACTCACTGTTGGTCCTGTTACGGCGTCAATGCTATAGGACTGATAATCCATTATTAGTTCAGGGGCTTTTTTTAATGCAGCTGTACTGATACCGTCTGTTTCATTTTGATCAACGATGCTAACATTCGTGATCTTGTCATTCTTTACCGTGACGGATACCGAAATTTCACCACGATTACCAGTGCCAGATCCTTGGTAGGTACCATCTTTTAATCTAGACATAGAAACTCCTCCTTGGGAAACGCTTACATTTTATAATTAAATTTTAATCGCGAGTTGCAATTAAACGGCCTTTCACATCACCATTTTGAACTCGAACAAGTCCCTCTGGAATTTGATCATAACTCGTTGTCTCAAGCATTGGATGCATTTTTCCAGTTTCAAAGAAATCCAGTACTTTGGCAATATCTGCTGGCGTACCGCCTGAATTGCCAATCAATTTAATATTATTAAAAATCAGTGCACCAGTGTCAATTGTAGAATGAAGAATACCCATTCCGACAAGGACCACAGTGCCACCTGGTTTAACAGCTTTAATTGCCTCGTTGGTGGTCGTGTCAAATCCTGCAAAATCAACGATGAGGTTTAAATGATGTTGTGCTAAGTCAGAGATGTTTTCATAAGCAGCAGTCACGCCGATTTGCATCGCCCAATCACGTGATGAGGCTTTAGTGTCAGCAACGTAAACGTCACAGCCAGCAATAACGGCCATATTAGTTGCAAACTGACCTAAGCCACCAATGCCAATGATACCAACTTTCATACCTTTCTTCGCTTGACCAACAACGAAAAGTGGGTGATAAGCTGACATACCAGCATCAGTCGCAGCAGCGCCCTGAATAAATGAAACATCTTGAGGAAGGGGAACCAACTGAACGGCTGGGACAGCGAGTACATCGGCGTAGCCACCATCTCGGAATGCACCAATTGTTTTACCTGTCTCAGGATTTTGAGGGGAGACAGCTACCCGATCACCAACTTTTACATTGGTGACATCAGCGCCGACTTGGGTCACAACACCAGCTGTTTCATGGCCAATAATGACAGGTGATTCTACCATGGGCGCCCAACTAGGATCGTGAAGAATGCCAACATCTGTATGGCATAGTCCCGAGGCTTTCAGTGCCAGGATAACCTCATCTGGCTTTGGTGTAGGATCTGCCTGTTCAACTAGTTTCAACGGTGTATCTGTTTCAGTGAATTGCCAACCTTTCATGTTCATCCAACCTTTCTTGTTTTAAAATTCACTATCTTTACTCGAGTAAAGAATAGCACCAAAAAAATAAAGGTCAACCGACATATTGGTTAATCTTTATTTGATATCGAAAGTAAATTGATGTTGTTTTGGAACATTAAAAAGGGTGTTAAACGACGTAATCATACCGTTTATTCGGGTGATTTCATCGTGTTCGATTGCCCACATGATATCATACCCAGAAAAAATATAGGAAGCGGTGTAGAAGAGCTCATCAGGTGCCTGAGTATTTTGAATTTGACCAGCAGTTTGTGCCTTAGTGATTAGTGTCACACATGTTGTTTTGAAAGCGTCATTAAAATCGAATGTATGTCGGTTTTGGGTGAGGTTAGCCACAAACACCTTACTGATCATATCTGCCCCAAGTTTATTCTCTGCTTGAGCGAGTTGGATAAAACACATGACGAGTTGTTTCCAATAGTTAACATTATCTGTATCGACTGTCAGAACGAGTTTTTCGACCGTTGACTTGTAGAAATAGAGTAGAAGATCAGCCTTTGCCTTAAAGTGGTAGTAAAAGGCTGGTTTGGTAATGTGACAAGCATTGCAGATATCTGTGACGCTTGTCTGATCATAGGATTTTTCTTGGAAGAGGGCATAGGCCGCTTCAAGAATTTGGCTTTTGGTATCCATGTGAAGTATTCCTTTCTAAATTCAAACTAAATTGCTATGTATATTAAAAAAATTGTCTAACCAATAATAGGTACATATTTATCATAGCACATGAAAATATGATTAACGGGGAATATTTTACTTATCGTTTCCGCATTACCCATGGCGAAAACCAATTGTATGTTCTAATATAGATATTAATTAATAGAGTTAAAAATTGAATTGGGGCGTTAGGATGATTAACAAACATTGGGGAATGTTAGCAAGTATTGCAGCGGTCGCGCTGATCTTAACCAGTTGCGGCAGCAATTCCAGTCAAGCCAAAAAGAACAGCAGCAGTGCCAGCTCAAGCGCAAAAGTGTTTAAACCAAAGGCATCGGCGACGAATAAGACCGCGGTCAAGGCGACGGCCAGCGCCACGCCATCCGTTGCCACCACTGCGCTATCACCGATTGCGGGCAAGTATATCGAGGATAAGAGCACGCAACAGGCGAGTGGGGTGACTTACTCGAACTTCTACTGGAAGAATGGTGCCTGGCACTGGGTGCAGAGTATTTCGCGAGGCTTGTTGCAAGATGCTAAGGTTAAATCAGCATCGACTTCCTCGGAAGGTATAACGACATTAAAAATGGATGATGTAGGCGATAGCAATACTTTTGATTTAACATTGACGCCTCTGCAAGACAATTTAGGATACAATGTTAAAAGTTCAAAGGCAGAAGTTAATAATAGTTACATGGTTGGCGATACGGATGGCTAGTGGACCAGTGGCGCACCAACGGCACTTCAAGGCAACTGGGTGTCTGGATTCGTCTCTTCTTCCCCGGCTTTAGCGGGTGCTCAAAATAGCGATTATCCTTACGCCAAGATCCATTTTTCAATTACGGCTGACAGCACGAACGGCGTCAATGTGCTGTACCACGCGAATAAAAAGACCGATGCAGCGGGTGAAGGGGCTGGATGGGGTGCGAACTCTGATTTGTCATACAAGACCCTTGGAAACGATACCTACTTGTTGAAGTCATACAATGGAACGGGCGCTAATGCCAGCATTATGGCTTATAAGGTGACGGAAGTGAGTTCGAGTCAGATTGATATTCTGTTTAACGGACAAAGTGTTAGCTTCACGCCGGACAAAACTGCTGATACTAATAGTGATGATTCGGCTGCCAGTGAGTCGTCCAGTACGCAAGGGTCTACTGATACGACGCATTTAACTGCTAAGCAGGTTGATGATTGGGTATGGGCAGACTATCAGTCAGAGACAAAGTTTAAGCGTACCGACTACATGTTTGAACAAGATATGGATGGCGGCTTACTCAATATTTACCTGAGAGAAGACCATTCAACGCAAGATATGAAGAAAGCCGGGGCAGCTGAACAGGTTAATCCGATTATTGCCTCTTATCGGATAAATAAAGATGGCGAACTTCAACGGTCTGATGATGGTGGAAATCGGTATCAGACTGTTGACACACCATTTCCAGACTAAACTGGTATCGTTGAGTTTTAGAATTTAAGTAAATTGAATACGTGAAGATAGTAAAAATCGTGGTTAGATTGTCGACCGCGATTTTTTATTATGTAATTTCTTAATTTGCTTGTGATGTCGATGGCGTCATCAAGTAGTCTAATTGAATTTTTAGCCTTATTGAACTGGGATTATGAACTTGAAATGCAGAAGAAAATCGAGGAAGTTAAGAATTATAGTTAACCATATATATAATTGCGTATCGTTATTATTATCTTAGTATCTGATATAATTAGGTTAGTAAGTAGGGCCGCAACTACTTAGTATTAAGAGAACTTAGATAGCAAGCTGAACGGAACTAGCACTCATGTCTGAATA
This sequence comes from Secundilactobacillus paracollinoides, assembly GCF_001702155.1. Classification (NCBI taxonomy): domain Bacteria; kingdom Bacillati; phylum Bacillota; class Bacilli; order Lactobacillales; family Lactobacillaceae; genus Secundilactobacillus; species Secundilactobacillus paracollinoides. Next base: position 3,221,134 of record NZ_CP014912.1, on the reverse strand, counting down.
GGTTAAGGCAAAGAAAATCACTATTTCTGAAGAGTTTCTTGATACTGAAAAGTGGGTTCCGAATGAAGCGCATCATCAAAGAGCGCTTGAGATAGCAAGAAAAATGAATCAAGAACGAAAAGAAAAGGCTGGTAATTTTTACAAAGCTTCAATTTTTAAATTCAAGAACAATATTAAAAGATAGGAAATGATACCAATGTCTGAATGGGACAAAGCAAATTGGGTAACTATCCCAGACGATGCACTTGATACTGAAAAATATATTTCTGACGAAGATCTTGTAAACTGGTTTTTCGATTTTTCGGATGAAGAGCACTATCAAAAGGCACTGAAGATAGCGAGGAAGATGGATCAGGAACGGGAGGAAAAGGCTGGTAAGAAGTGAGTAGGCCGTTTTATTGAAGTCGTTTGAGGATAAATTTGATACAACGAAACTAAAAACAGCAACGCACTTTCTCATGATGAGAGCGTGCGTTGCTGTTTTTTTATTGATTGGAAATGTGAGAGTTGTCTATTCCAGCTAAAAAAGAAGCTCTTATGCTTCTTTTTTTAGGCGTTGTTGTCTTTACCTGTATCCTAGACTGCGTCCTAATTCCACATTGCCGAAACGTGTTCCAGAAAGCAAGAGGTTGCACCTAAGTAACTTCGGGCAAAAAATCCAAAACCGGGATTTTCTGCCCAAAGTTACTTAGGCTCCACCTCTTAACCGCTTCCTTCCACACTCTCTACATCGGCACATAATCCCTCAAAAAATTAATATTCTTAACCACAAACTTATGATCCACAATATCAATAATCCCCTCAGCACGCAGGTCACTCAAAATTCTGGTCACTGACGAGCGGGAGTTGATGCCGCAGAAGCCTGCGATATCTAGGTTGGTTACCACGAAGTCGATCAGGATGCCTTGATGCTCTGGCAACCGCTTACCGAATAGGCCGACCAGCTGGTTCATGAACGTGCAGACCACGTCGTGCTTGCTGCCCATGATCATCTGCTGAGAACGTAAGATGTTCTCAGACAACTTCGTCCGGTAGTATTCCTTGACATAGTTGTTTAACTCGTCATCCTTATTGACCATCTGCCAGAAGGTGACGCGGTCGATCTTATAGAACTCAGCAGTGTCCGACTCGATGCGGACGTTGAACGGCTGGTCCGTATCCTTTGAAATTTCATCTCGTAATAGACTAATGACATCTGGCTTTGCGATGTATGACAAATTGAACTCGCGCCCATCCTGCAGAATGATGGAGTTCTTAACGATCCCGCGCTTTAAAATGTAAGCGTTCGTCTCTTCAAGGCCATGGTAGGTCAAATAGGTGTGGCGTTTTTTTGTAATGACGGGGGCGTGGGCGGCCTCCATTTGGTTTAATAGATACTCAGTTCGGTTCATAACCATGTGTTTTTTCAGATCCTTAGAAGGGTGGAAACGATTTCACAAGCCCAATTTAATTGATGTCCTAAATCATACCTATTTGAGTTTAGCACACTTCCAGCCATTGTGAAGTTAATTTTTCCTTATGTAACAAATCATACGCTTATTTTTGACGCTGAAAACAACGCAACAATGAGAGTATTTTTGAAAACTCAAAAGAATATGATAGTGCTTAGCTTCGAGAGAAAGGATAGATTGACAAACATGATTGATATTACTTTGCCGTATGATAAGAAAAAGATCACGGCACACATCCCAGATGAGAACTTTGCTGGGAAATTAGTTTCACAAGCTGCGAACTACGAGAATCCCATTTCAGAAATTGAGACTGTGGAACGCTCGCTCGATAACCCGATCGACTCCCCAAAATTGGAGGAATTAGCCAAGGGTAAGAAGAACATTGTCATCATTTCTTCCGACCACACCCGGCCAGTCCCATCACACATCATCACCCCAATTTTGTTACGTCGGATTCGTTCTGTCGTACCAGACGCTCGCGTTCGGATTTTGGTGGCCACTGGATTTCACCGACCATCGACCCGCGAAGAATTGATCAATAAGTACGGGCAAGAAATCGTTGATAATGAAGAAATTGTCATGCACTACTCCCAAAAAGATGAGGACATGGTCAACATTGGCAAGCTGCCTTCAGGCGGGGATCTCATTTTAAACAAGGTCGCTGTTGAAGCTGACCTGTTGATCTCCGAAGGCTTCATTGAATCTCACTTCTTCGCTGGGTTCTCCGGCGGTCGGAAGTCCGTTTTGCCTGGAATCGCCTCATACAAAACTATTATGGCCAACCACTCCGGTGAATTCGTTGCCGACAAGCACAGCCGGACCGGGAACCTGCACCACAACATGATCCACAAGGACATGGTGTTCGCTGCCAAGGCCGTTCATTTACAATTCATCCTCAACGTTGTGTTGGATGAAGATAAGAAGATCATCGCCTCATTTGCTGGTGATTTGGAAAACGCCCACAAGAAGGGGGACTGACTTTGTCGCTTCCTTATCACAGGTCGACGCCATTCCTTCTGATATTTCGATCTCAACTAACGGTGGCTACCCACTGGACCAAAACATCTACCAAGCCGTTAAGGGCATGACCGCTGCCGAAGCCACCAACAAGGACCACGGGACCATCATCATGGTTTCTGGTTGCCGCGATGGTCACGGTGGTGAAGGCTTCTACCATAACTTGGCCGACGTTGACGATCCTAAGGTCTTCTTAGACCAAGCCGTCAACACGCCACGTCTGGAAACCATTCCTGACCAGTGGACCGCACAAATTTTGGCTCGAATCCTGGTCAACCACCACGTTATCATGGTCTCAGATCTCGTTCAACCAAACCTTGTGACTGACATGCACATGGAATTAGCATCGAGCTTGGAAGAAGCCATGGAAATGGCCTACAAGCGTGAAGGCGAAAAAGCTAAGGTAACTGTTATCCCTGATGGCTTAGGCGTCATCGTCAAGACAAAGGACTAATCTGAACATGGCAAAAAACAACATGGCCGCGCTCTTAAAACAGGTCGCGGATCAACAATTGTCAGTTGACGCTGCCATGGCACAGCTCGATGATCCCGGTTTTGTGGATCTCGACTACGCCAAGGTCGACACCGACCGTCAGCGCCGCACCGGCTATCCTGAAGTCATCTATGGTGAAGGGAAGACGGCCGAGCAGATCATCGGCATCATTCAGGCAATGCTGACCACAAAAGTGAATATTTTAGTGACCCGCGTGTCACAGGACAAGGCGGATCAGGTGCTTCAAGCGTATCCTGACATGACCTACCGTGACGATGCTCAGGTGATGCTGTGGCAACAGACTGCTCTGACGCCGACCACCCACAAAATTGCGGTGGTCACAGCCGGGACATCGGATCTGAAGGTGGCTGAAGAGGCCGCGCTGACGGCTGAGGCGTTCGGAAATGTCGTTTCCCGGGTCTACGACGTGGGTGTCGCCGGCATCCACCGGCTATTTGCGCGCCTTGACGTCATCCGTGACGCCCAGGTCGTCATCGTCATCGCCGGCATGGAAGGGGCCTTAGCCTCCGTCGTTGGCGGCCTCGTTGACAAACCGGTCATCGCCGTGCCCACCAGTGTCGGCTACGGCGCCAGTTTCGGCGGTATGTCCGCCCTGTTGACCATGTTGAATTCCTGTGCGTCTGGCATCACCGTGGTCAACATCGATAACGGGTTCGGCGCCGGCTACAGTGCCAGTCAGATCAATCATTTAACGGAGAACAAGTAATGGCTTACTTATATTTAGACCCCTTTTCAGGGCTTAGCGGCAACATGCTGCTGGGTGTCCTGTTCGACCTAGGACTGGACTTTGACCAGTTTCAGGCGGAACTTGAAAAATTAAAAGTGTCCGGTTACCACCTGACACTGGAGAAGACGACCCGGTCTGCAATCGGCGGGCAGTTGTTCGGCGTTGTGCTGGACGATGCGCACCACCACGCGGATGAGAGTCTCACCGCGCAGGAGGTTGAGGCCCACGAGCACCACCATCACGATGACGACCAGCTTGCTGAACACGATCACCACCATGACCACTTGGCCGAGCATGATCACCACCACGATGACCTGGCCGCCACGCCGCATCATCACCACCATCACCACGGGCGCAACCTGCAGGAGATCGAAACGATCATCAACAACTCGAACCTGAGCCAGTCGGTGAAGATCCAGGCACTGGGCGTCTTTAACGAGATTGCACAGGCGGAAGCCCACGTTCATCAATTGTCACTGGATGAGATCCACTTCCACGAAGTTGGCGCGCTGGACTCCATTGTGGACATCGTCGGCTTCTTCGTTGGCCTTGAGATGATGGGCATTGACGGGATTATCAGCGGCACATTGGTTGACGGCTCCGGCACCATTGAAGTGGCCCACGGGACCATGCCCGTGCCCGTACCAGCCGTGATGCAGATGCGCCAAAACAGTGAGGTGCCCGTTCGGCAACGGACTGACATTCATACTGAATTGGTGACACCAACTGGCTTTGCAATCGCCAAATTGGCCTTTGATTCATTCGGCCCGATTCCGGACGATATGCAGGTGCAAAAGGTCGGCTACGGTTTCGGTACCCGTGACACCGGGCATTTAAATGGGTTGCGCGGACTGCTGCTGACACCATTGGCTAGCCAAAAAGAAGTGCACTCCACCAGCGATGAAATCGTGGAGATCCACGCCAACGTGGACGACCAGTCAGGTGAGGGGCTCGGGTATGCCATTGAGAGATTAATGACTGCTGGGGCTTACGACGCCTACTTTACGCCGATCTTCATGAAAAAGAACCGGCCAGCTTACCAGGTCACGGTGATCACGACCAGTGCAAAACTGCAGGCCATGGTTGACCTGCTGATGACCCACACCACCACGTTTGGCGTGCGTTGGGCCACCATGAAGCGGGCAACCCTACCACGAACGTTTAAGACCGTCACCACCGAATTTGGTGAGGTGACCCTTAAAATTGGCACGTTTAACGCACAACAAAAAGTAACTGTTGAATACGATAGCGCAGCAGCCCTAGCCGACAGCCACCACGTCAGTCTTGACGCGGTCCGTCGCGTAGCGTTGCTAGCATACGACAAAGAAGATGGGATGAACTAACATGCATCAATTATTTGCGGAATTAATGGGGACTGCCCTCATGATCGTTTTTGGGGTCGGGGTTCACGCCGACACCGTTTTAAATGACACGAAGTACCACGGTTCAGGGCATTTATTTGCCATCACAACATGGGCATTTGGCATCTCAATTGTCTTATTTATTTTTCCAACCATCTGCCTGAACCCAGCCATGGCATTTGCGCAATTCTTACTGGGGAACATGAGCTTTATCCGGTTCATTGAAGTTTCGATTTTTGAACTGGCTGGTGGGGTTATTGGCGCCGTCATCGTGTACATCATGTACGCCGACCAATTTAAACACTCCTACGACAAGATCGACCCAGTGACGATCCGAAACATTTTCTCAACGGGTCCTGGTGTCCGGAACCTGCCACGGAACTTCTTCGTCGAATTCTTTGACACCTTCATTTTCCTGACAGGGATCATGGTCATCGTGACCATCAAGACACCCGGCATCATGCCAATTGGTATCGGGCTGTTAGTCTGGGCCATTGGGATGGGACTTGGGGGCCCAACTGGGTTCGCCATGAACCAAGCGCGGGACCTCGGCCCACGAATTGCCTTTGCCATCCTGCCATTGAAGAACAAGGCAGCTGCCGATTGGCAATACGGGTTGCTTGTGCCTGGTATCGCACCGTTCTTTGGTGCCGCAGCAGCCGTCATTTTTGCAAAATTTTATCTTGGACTTTAATTTTAAAAAAGGAAGTAATTACACATGGAATCAGCAAAAAATCAGCATTAACCGCAGCATTGTCACAGTACAACAAGGTGTTAGTTGCCTTTTCTGGCGGAATCGATTCAACCGTTGTGTTGGACGCCGCTTTGAAGACGTTGGGTAAGGAAAACGTTCTGGCCGTTGTTGCCAACTCTGACCTGTTCACCGACGAAGAATACACCAAGGCAATGGATCTTGCCCAAGAAATGGGTGCCACTGTTTTAGGGACCACATTGGACTACCTAGCAAACGACGACATCAAGAACAACCGTGCCAGCTCATGGTACTGGATGAAAAAGATGTTCTACCAAAAGATGAACGACCTCAAAGATAACAGCAACTGCGACGTCGTTTTAGACGGCATGATCATGGACGACAACAACGATTTCCGTCCCGGCTTACGTGCCCGCGATGAAGAGGGTGCCGTTTCCGTGCTCCAAGTGGCTAACATCTACAAGTCAGACGTTCGCGACATGGCTCGTGAAGCCGGTCTGTCAAACTGGAACAAGGTTGCCAGCTGTTCCGTATCATCACGGTTCGAATACGATACTGAATTGACTGTTGAAGGCATCCAACGGGTCATGAAGTCAGAAGCTTACCTGCGTAGCTTAGGCTTTGCCACTGTTCGTGTTCGTGTTCAAAATAAGTTAGCCCGGATCGAAATCATGGCTGACCAAATCAACGATTTAGTTGCTCAAATGTTTGCCATCAATGACAAATTACAAGAATTTGGGTTTGACTACGTCACCGTTGACCTTGAAGGCTTCAAGTCAGGTCGGATGAACGAAAGTCTGACCGCCGACGTTAAGTCAGCCTTAGTCGACTAGGTCGCGTATCGGGAAGGGAAGTGCCGTGATGAAAAAAATGCGTTTGCGAAAGACCATGCCGTTCTATGGGTTGACCCTTGTCCTGCACCTGCTGGGCATTGGGCTACTCTTGGTGGCGGCACAGTCCGCACCTAAGTTCGTTGGCTTAGGCGTATTGGCCTACACCCTGGGACTCCGCCACGCTTTTGACGCCGACCACATTTCGGCCATCGATAACACGGTTCGCCGGTTATTGAACCAAAACGAATCGGCGTACGGTGTCGGCTGGTATTTCTCGATCGGCCACTCGACCGTTGTGTTCTTGATGATCCTAGCCGTTCGCGTCTCGCTGGGCTGGGCGCGCGAGAAACTGACGTTGCTAAACGCAATTGGCGGTAAGATCGGGACGGTTATTTCCGGCGTCTTTCTGCTGATTATTGCTCTCAGTAGTTTCGTGATTCTGGGCAAGCTGTTACGGATGCGTCGTCATACGCAGGCCGCAACGGACCAGCCAGAGTTGGAAAACTTGTTGATGTCGCGTGGGGTTCTTGCGCGGATTTTAGCACCGCTATTTAAGTGGATCCGTCACGATTGGCAGATGTACTTCATCGGGTTCGTGTTCGGCCTTGGCTTTGACACCGCCACCGAGATCACGGTCATCGCGCTCTCTGCTGTGACAGCTAGTCAAACGACCGCCACGGCCTGCGGTATCTTTGCCCTTCCCATCCTGTTTGCTTCCGGTATGAACCTCATGGACACGGTGGATTCTACCATGATGTTGTGTGCGTATAGCTGGGCGTTTGATACGCCGGGCAAAAAGATACGCTACAACATTGTGATGACCAGTATTTCCGCTGTGACTGCGTTAGGCATTGGTTCGTTTGAACTGCTGCAAATGGTACACATGCCAACTGGCTTTGGTCGCTGGATCGCCAGCGTTGATCTGGGGTGGCTCGGTTACGCGCTGGTTGGGTTCTTCGCTGCGTTTTGGCTGGTGGCCTATGTCCACTGGGCTTGGCGTGCACGACGGCTGAAGCTGGCGGGGCATTCGGATTATTAAATGCGTGATTGAAATGCTGCATCTCCTTTTGGGGGTGCGGCATTTTTTTGCGTTGAGTCCACTTTTAAAAAAACAATGACGGGGATTTTCACGCTGTGGCCGTTTTTGATTGGTTTAAAAATGATTTGATCATAGTTGATAGTCAGATTGACAACGCCCATTTTGATGCTGACATTCTGAAATCCAAAGGCACAAAAGAGGCATTGAAGCATTTTTTGAGAGTCGCTGATACGGGTATTCAAGGCATTCGCATTCAAACGACAATTCCAGAGGCTAACAACCATCAGTTACAATCAGCGGCTACATTATTGACTATCCATAAAGCCTACGATGACACGGGGCATGTGGTGAGGGAGGTTGAGATTCCGTTAACGCAAGAATCCACTGGCACCCAGCGTATCGTTTTAATTGCATTAGCCATTTTAAACGCGCAGTTGCAGCATCAAAATAAAACGATATTTTTTGATGAGTTTGAGACTGGACTCCACGAAGAAATGCTAGTGGCACTGGTTGCCTTCTTCAATTCTGAGCAAAATGAGAATCAATTCGTAATCACCAGTCATCAAATTGATTTGCTTGACCAACAGCTTCGTGTTGATCAAATTTATTTTACCGAGAAGAATTTTCGCGGTGAAAGTGACCTCTATTCTGTTTTTGATTATGGGGATGACCTGTCAAGATCAGATATTGCCTTTTCGAAACGCTACCGAAAGGGACAGTTTGGGGCGGTGCCAATTATTTACAGTGATGAACTCAATAAGGCCCTACGGCTATAAGGAGAAGTACCACGTGACTAGAAAACGACGACCTAAGAAAATCCGAACTGAAGTGATGATTTTTTGTGAAGGAGAAACGGAGCTGAATTACTTTAAAATGTTGCAGCAAAAATACAATGGTAGCGGCATTAAACTCAAGCTTCGAAATGAAAACGGGCAAAAGGGCAACAAGTTGGTGAATGAGGCCATTGTATGGCGAAACGCCCAAGGAAACGGCTTTTCTGGGTCGATATATGTCTGTTTTGATGATGACAGTCAAGACAAAGATAGTCTGGTGACTGCATTACAGACGGCTAACCATCATCATATCAACGTTATCTTCTCCAAAATCAATGTCGAAGTATGGCTGTTACGCCATTTTAGGCCGATTGAAACTACTGAAAAATGGTTAGAAAAAACCTGGCTTTATCAGCGTCTAACCGAAACTTTGCAGTTAAAAAAACGGTATGAATCGTATAAAGGCCAAGACATCGCATATAAGTATGAGGACTACGTTCAAGATGCCGCAACCAATTGTGCAGCTTTCTTTGGTGAAACAGCGTTGGATAGTTCTGTTTTCTATACCAATCGGCCGTTTACCAATTTTAACCACAGCATTCGTGATATTTTTAGCATCGACACACTTTAATGAAGTGCTGGATGACTATCATACGGAATGGTGTCTATAATGGAATAAAAGGGAGTGTGTTAGTTATGTATCAATTACTACGTGGGACATTAATTGGGGTAGTGTCGTTAGGGCTATTTGCGGTTGACACAACGACGAGTGTATCGGCAAGTTCCCATACATCACCGACAAGTTTAAGAGGGACTTGGTACCATTACTTCACCAAAAATGATTCGACAAATGGCGGTCCAAAATTTCGTGAAACGTACACTGTGACGGCGCATTCACAGCGGGTCAAGTATTCGGGTGGGCTTTCTTTTTCAAGTTCACTGACAGGCAATAAATTTATCGTGTCACACAGTAAAGCCCAGCTTAAACTGTTAGGTCACGGGACACATACATTAACGGGTTATTATTTTGGCAATACCACTACCGGTGACATAGAACCAAATTATTCATACCATTTGAAGCTTGCTGGTAAAACACGGCATGTGTTAATGACGCCGAATCAAAATGGGCATTTGATGATTTTTACGACCTATAAACCGTCAAAGGACTATCAACTGAGTTATCGAAATTAAAGGTTGATTGGTAAAAGGTGTTTTTTGTTCCTATTTCAACTTTTAAGTTTATTTTATGTCATACTAGAACTAACAATCTGAGACTTAAAAGGGGAAGTCAATATGAATACGAAGCATCTCTTTCGTCAAACGATCCGGACTTTTTTTAAGAACTGGGTCGCCTACATAACACTGATTTTTACATTGAATTTAATTTTGACCTTCATCATCGTGCCAATCATGCGATGGCTCACGAAGTTCATCATGGTCCAAAATGATGTGCCATACGTGTCTTACACAAACTTTGGCTGGTTGCTCACCAAACGACCGTTGGCGGTAATTGAACTGGTTGCGCTGGCGTTGGTGATCCTGCTGATCGTCTTCTGGCAGTTTGCGTTCTTGATTCAGGGAGTTGAAGGTATTCACCATGACCAAGAACGGCGACTGACACGAATCACCTTATCAGCGCTACAAGCCATGCGCCATTTGCGGGTCAGCAGTTTCCTGTTCTTTATTCCGTATTTTGTGCTCATTTTGCCATTTTCAGATATGTACTTTACGTCGCCACTGCTGTCAAAAGTTCAGATTCCAGCGTTCATTATCAGCTTTCTTGAAGGCAACGCGTTATACGCGACTTTATTAGTCATCGCGGCCGTTGTCGTCACCTATCTTGGCATACGGTTAGTGCAAGTCTTGCCATTGACAGTCCTCGGCCAGTTGCATGGTGTTACCGCTGCACGAAACAGTTGGCGGATGACGCGACATCACACTTGGGCCTACTTCTGGCGTCTGGCCTGGTTGGGAATCCTTAGCATTGTCAACACGGCAGTTGGGTCAATCCTGCTGTATGGCTTGCAGGTCCAACTGGATAAACAATCTAAAACAGTTGCCTTCGTTGGGGCTGTGACCAATATGGTATTATTGTCGATCTGGATAAAGGTGGTGGGCGCGGCCACGTTGGCCATCTTTATTCTCTTACTCGTCCGGATCATTGAACAGAGCCCGTCAGAGGTTGTTGCACCAACGGTTACATCCCTCAGCCACCCGCGGGGAAGTCGGCGTCTGGCCGCGGTCGTCGTGGTCATTTTCCTGCTGAGCCAGGGTGCTTATAACGTGATGTACCTACGTGGCGCAGTTCTCACAGAGCCGCTCGCCATCTCTCACCGGGGTGTCGACAACGGCAACGGCGTGCAAAACACGATTCCAGCACTGAATAAAACGAGCAAGGAAAAGCCGGCCTTCGTTGAAATGGACCTCCATGAGACCAAGGATCATCAGTTTGTGGTCATGCACGACGAAAATTTGAAGAATCTAACCGGCGTCATCAAGCAGCCATACCAATTAACGTTGAAGCAAATGACCAAGCTTAAAGCCCGAGAAAACGGCCATGTCGCACACGTCGCCAGCTTTGACCAGTATTTGGCTGCGGCTGAACGCGACCATCAGCGCCTGCTAGTCGAGATCAAGGTTAACAAGCACGACTCCGCGAATATGATGCAGCTGTTTATGAAACGGTACAAGGCACGGTTATTGCGTGATCACGACTGGATGCACTCGTTGAGCTATCCTGTGATCAGTTATGTGGTCAAGCATGATCCAAAGGAAACGGCGAGCTTCATTTTGCCGTACAACCTGACGTTCCCCCAGACCAAGGCAGATGCCTATACCATGGAGGAGACCACGCTGAATGCAACCTTCGTGGATCAGGCCCATGCCAATAAGCAAAAGGTGCTGGCTTGGACGGTCGATTCACAAGACGACATGACCCACATGATGTTTCTGAATGTGGACGGCATTATTACCGATAATTTGCATGAATTGCAATCGACGATCAAGACCACTTTTAACCATCCGAGTTATGCGCGTGAACTTTTGATTTATGCGGATGAGTTGACTGTGTTTACTGGGAATGGTGGGGTTGAGAATTAGAGAGTGGAGAAAAACGGTTTGAGACCAGAGCGTAAGGGCAATGCGTGATAAATCCCGTACTTGGATTTGTCACGCATTGCCCTTACGTGGCCGGTCTCAGTTTTTCGGAACTCGTTTCCACTACGTAAAATAGATAGTCATCTTAAGATACAATCATTGATAATCGCAGAAAAAAAGTGACAAAAAAGGTGATTTTGAATACAAAATATAAAAAGCGCCTGAAGAAACTGATTATGATTAACGCTGTCCGAATGACAACAAAATAGCAACAAAAGGCCACGCGCAGCTTACCGAAAGAGTAAACTGCGCGTGGCCTTTTGATATAAAATGCAATTGGATGCTGTCCAAGTCCGCAACTTGTGTTTGATAAGGCGCCTCACCTATTAATCAACCGTTATCTCTCAATTCGTCAACACGTGATCATAAGCAATGTTATGGTACACTATACCCAAATGATTATCATTCAAGTTGCAGGCAAACGAACGGGGACGGTCAATATGACAACACAAGAACCAGCAGATCTTGTACAACAAGTCGCAGAATTAAATTACGCCATTGTGAAGTGGCTCAATACTAATCTCAAAGCCTTTGGGGTGACCGCCACGAATTATTTTTACGTGATGAAAATTGGCGCTCATCCCGGTATCGTTCAAAATCAGTTGAACACGATCATCAAGGTAAATCCCAGCACGGTAACTCGAGCCATCAACCATTTGATTGAAGATGGGTTTATCATCAAGGAGGCAGATCCGGATGATCACCGGGCCACGCGACTGCGTTTATCACAAATGGGTGAAACGCGGGCGAGCCAGATCACCACGGTCCTTGATCGGCTGAACGGCTACCTTTTAGATAGCGCCGGGCAATCGTTACCACCCTACGACCAAATTTTAAATCTGCGTCACGCCTTGGCTGGCATCGATTAGGCGTCCTTAAAGGTCGGGTTATCCTTAAACAGATTCCAGGTCTCCTGGGTCGTCTTTTGGTTGGTTGCTTTATCAGCCCGCAGCTGGTCCCATGATGAGGCAAAGGTGATCTCAGGTAAATCATCTTGTAACTGCTGAATCACTGCATCGGCAAATTCATCGAGGTCATTGCCGTAGTTATGCTCGCCAGCACCACCCAGATTTGTATTTACAGCAGGCGGCAGGATCTCAAACACTTTGGTTGCGGTATCCTGTAACTGGAGCCGCGGTGCTTGCGTAAACCCGTGCACGCCGTTCTTCGAGGCTGTGTAAACGGGAACCCATGCACCGTTGTTGATCACTAATCCGGACGAAATGTTAATGAAGGCACCATTCGGTTGCGCGGTGATCTGCGGTAAGAATAAGAAGGTCAGGTGTAACTGCGCTTCAAGGTTGACGGCCAGTTCTTGGTGGTACCAGGACCAGTCGTGCTTGAGGTTCTGGAGATTGATCCACCGTTGAATGCCAGCGTCGTTAAACAGGATATCGAGATCGCTAAAGTTATCATCGACCCAAGTCTTTAGGGCTTCCCGGTCGTCAGGAAAGCTCAGATCGGCCTTGTAGGTCAGCAATTCTGGGCGCTCCTTTTTTGCGGCCTCAATGTTCTTTTCGCTAAAATCAACAGCGAGGACTTGGTTGCCCAGATCCATGAAGCGTTTTGCGAGGGCGAAGCCAATGCCGCTGGTCCCACCGGTAATTAAAATGTGATGATTTTATAGTTTCATAAGGTTCACGTTCCTTCCGTGAATGAAATCACTTATTAAGTGCAATTGCACTTAATTGACGCTATAATGAGTAAAAAGGAGATGGTCTGATGATCTTAGTCACTTCCGCAGCTGGTCACACAGGTCGTATTATGGTGCACACACTTGTGACCGCTGGCTACGATGCTATCGCAACAGATATTGATCCGAAAGTTCAACAACTCCCAGGGATTAAACAAGCACTGGTTGGAGACCTGACACAGCTTGCATTTCAACAGCAACTGGTCGCTAGTGCTGACCAGATTGTTTATATTCCGCCCTTATTTTCAGCTGAAGAGGCCTTGATCGGCGAGAACCTAATTGATCTGTCAGCTGCTGGGCAAGTCAAGCAGTTTGTTTTTGTGTCAGTGACGCACCCAATTTTGACGACGTTACTGCAGCACACCGCCAAGCGCGATGTGGAAGAACATCTGATCTATCAGGGTATGACGTCTCAACTGCCGTACACTATTCTACAACCAATGCACTACATGCATAATTTTGATCCGCAGCTTGTTCATCGTACCGGCAAGTATCAGATCTTTTACAATGTGGATTCTAAGATAGCGTACGTGGATCCAAAAGATGTCGCTGAAGTTTTGGTACAGGTGATTGGCAACATAGCCCAGCATAATAAGGCCACATATGAACTCGTGGGCACGCAACCCTTTTCGCCAAATGAGCTTGTCCAACAATACAACGCACTAACTGGTGAACAAGCGGTGGCGGAGTATGTTGACGTTGAGACCTTTCTTGACACTATTGATGCGCAAGATTTATTTTTTAGAACGGGTTTCAAACACCTTGCGGACACTTATAGCAAGTGGGGACTCGACGGCAATAGCACTGTGCTACGGCTGTTGCTTGGACGCCAACCGACCGATTTTAAAACATACGTAAAACGACAGCTAAACTAATTTAATCACAAACAAGCGCTCTCAGTTAGATCATTTAGCTGAGGGCGCTTTTGACGCCGGTGTACTACCGGTTCGTTTCATTCGCTTTCTCAGCCGCTCGGGGAAACATTTGAGAATAATATAGAATAGGATGAAACAACGTTAATGCCGGGAGAGGCAGACACTCGGTATTTTCGATTTAATTGTTCATAGGCCAAAATAGATGAAACGACGACTGCGGACTAAACGACGGGGGTGAACCATGATGTTTAGCAGGCAGTATTCCCGTCAGCTCACTGACTGACGAGGTCGTTTTCCGATGATGATGGTCGCAGACCTGCACCATCGGCGCGCGTGCAGTGGGAAAACCCATCCGCAGTGACTTCACGGCACCGCAACGAGGAATGTAGGCGATGCCCGTGATTTACAAACCGGATGATCAATTTGTGAGCCATAAGGTGTTGATTGCATTGGTACGTCACACTGATGCGCCGAACATTTGAAGAATACCAGTGAAGGTAAATGTTTCAGTGCTCAACTGAATTGGGGTACAACAGTGTTCATTGTGCTCACGCTGTCAGACAAAATGTTGGGGGTCTGTGAGGGTTGCCGATAACCATAAGATCCGAGGATTAGACGTGCTATCCCAGCAGGTAGAGAGCACGTCCGAAAGATCTCTATGTTGGCCATCTTCCCAAAAGACAGCCGTCACATAACGACCCAACGGCATAATTTCATAATTGTAGTTATATCGTAAGGTTTTCCCACTTGCTTCACCACTCTAAACACGGGTTGAGTGGTTGCGTTCTCGCATCACCGTCCTTTTGAGAGCAGTGTAGCACGAACTAGGTGCAAATGCATTTAAAAAGCATTACATAATACTAATTTAGTTATAATCATTAACACTTATTTAAAATTGGCCGATGATATGTGAAGATGTCATAATGTATTCAGATGGAAATTGTAATAATCGCTGACATAACAGCGTTTTAATGGTGACAAGACAACCTGACTTACCTTTTTTAACCATCATGTTTTTATATTATAATAATAGAATAATTTTATTAATTAATAATGACCGATTTAAATACACAAAAAATAGCAGAACGAATATCTAATTCTTTCTGCTGGATTATTGCTTAATATAGTAGTGAATTATTTTGCAAGCTACGATCGTTATCGAACTTAAAAGTAAATTGTGTAAGCCTTTTTCGTTTTAAAAGGCGTGTAAACATCGCCAACCGCTGTTGAGGTCTTGCCAGATTTTAGCGTTTTATCTGAGAGACCATTTACCGCGATGGCGGGCTTATAGGTGCCGTTGACCTTGACGCGGCCAGGGTTGAAACCGAATGAGATCCCGGTACCCTTGGTGCTCCAAACATAGTAGGCCTTTTTGAATTTAACGACGCTCAAGCTTTTAGCTGAGTAGTGGTGCTCCTTCTTGGTGCCAAAGGCAGTGACCTGAAGTTCTGTCAGCGTATGCGTCGTCAATTTATATTCGTCATAGCCGGCGCCCTTTACGTAGAAGTACCAGTTGCCGCGTAACACTGTCGGAATCGTGTTCGTTTTTGCGGCAGCGTGAGTCGTGACTGGCACAGTTAGCATCACAAGGCTGGCAAGTGCGACCATTTAACCAAATTTTGCTCGTTTTTTTATCAAATGAGATTCCCCCTGTAAATCCACACTAGCTTTAATGTACCACGAACTGCTGGTTTGCAACACACGTGTTTAAAAATATTCAGGCGTTCATGATATTGCGTCGTGATAAAGTATGGTAGGGTAGATATTAAGAATGATCATTAGGGGGTGAGACAGCATGGTAACAATTGGGATGATTTTGGCAGGACTCTTGGGTATCTTACATATAGTCATCGCTTATTTGGAAATGTTTGCGAAGCCTGAAGTCCAGGCCAATGCTTTTGACATGGACTTAGATTTTGTTAAACAGTCTGGTGCGCAACTGGCACTAAAGAATCAGGGAATCTATAACGCTGCGTTAGGCGTGCTATTTTTATTGGGATTTGTCATGTTTACCGCGCACGCTCAGGTCGTTTTCTTTGAGCTGCTGAGTCTGTTTGTGGTTGTGGTCGGATTATACGGCGGTGCAACGGTGACGAAGAAGATCTATCTGATTCAGGCACTGCCGGGTGCGGTGACACTGCTATTATTGTTTCTATGATATACATCCAATAGGTTAACTAGCGACAACTAAAGAACCCGCCGCATCATTCTGACGATCCAGAATGGTGCGGCGGGTTCTTTTTTCTTTCGCCAATTGACTTCTTGCGTCAGTTAGCGTGATGCCTAGTCGTCGCAGCAGTCCCCCAGTCACGACTCGCGCGTCAAGCACCGCTGGTCGGCCGACGTGCTTTCTTCGGAGCCGTGGGTTGGCCACATGGATAACGGTTACCGCCCAGGTTCAGGCGGCCCTCGGTACGATTATCTGTCGTATCGAACCACCACCTTTCTATGACTTCAGCATAACAAGAATCAGCAACACTTGTCTTGTAATATGCATTATTTTTCGAACAGATGTAACCGTTTTAAAAGAAAATGACATTCGTGTCATTAAATTTGGCAAAATTGCTTTTTTCTGGTGTGAAAAGTGCTATCCTTTACAAATGAACAAGTTACCGATTATGTATTGCTTACAAAAAAGGGCAGGTTGGACTTGTTTAGAAATGTCATTCATGTAGCAGTCAAACTCAAAAGGGAAGTGAACCATCATCAAAACTCGAAGTAACGCTTATCGGATCAGTCTGTTAGCTCTGTTTATTGCCATTGTTATTATTCAAACGCTCGTGCCATTTTTAGGCTACATTCCTGTCGGTCCGTTCAGCATTGTCACGATTCAGGCAACCACGGTCATTGCTAGTGTCACCATGGGCACACGTGAGGGCGCCATCGTCGGTCTCGTTTGGGGACTGACTGATTGGATTCGCGCCTTTGTCTGGCCGACGAGTCCGCTAGCCGTTTATGTGCTGGTCAATCCATTAGTTTCAGTCGTACCGCGGGTCTTAGTCGGACTTGTTGCCGGCTGGCTGTTCTTCTGGCTGGCACGCAAGGGTGCTAAGACCTGGCATTTAGCGCTGACTGGAGTCGTTGGGGCGCTGATCAATACTATTTTCGTCCTTGGATTTATGGCGCTGCTTTACCAGTTTCATATGCTGCCGATGGCCAAATTGCACATCGCAAAATTGATGCCATGGTTACTTGGGATTATGGCGACTAATGGGATTCCGGAGGCAATTATGTCGGGGATTTTGGTGCCTGTGATCGGGTTGCCGTTGCGTCATTTGATGAGCCGGGTTAGTAAGTAAGTTAGGATTTTTTGGGTGAGTTATTGTTGGGGCGACTGGGTCGGGAATCTGTTTGGGTTCTTGGGTGGTCGTTCTTTTTTTTCGGTTTATTGGGCTGGTCAGTGGGGCGGGGTGATGCGTCTAGGTTTGAGTGCAGTTTAGATTTTGTTTCTTCTTTTTCTGCCATCGATTGAAACGCGTTTAGCAAGGCAGTAGCCCCCAAACGCCTTGCTTCGCGCTCTTTGCAAATTCTAATCGCCCTTCCATAGTCACCGCTTCCAATTCATGATATACTTAAGATTCTATAAACGAAGCGGAACTGAAGCGGAGGAACGAAAATATGAAAATTGTGGTATTAGCGGGCGGACGCAGCACCGAACGAAACGTGTCCCTTTCTTCTAGCGCGAAAGTAGCCAACGCATTACGGCGTAAAGGTTACGAAGTTGCCCTAGTTGATTTGTTTTTAGGCCTTGAAGATGCCAATGAGGCACAACTTGCCAATCTGTTTACTAGTGAAGAACAGGAAGTTGACCTCAATATCAGTGATGAGATCATGACGGATGACCGCATCAACGCCTTAAGGACGGATGGGACGACGCAACTCTTTGGTCCTAACGTGATGAAGATCGCCGGTTTGGCAGACCTTGTTTACATTGGGTTGCACGGCGGCGATGGTGAAGGTGGGAAGGTGCAGGCAGCCCTGGACCTCAACAACATTCCCTACACGGGGAGCGGTATGCTGGCATCAGCCATTGCCATGGACAAGAATGTTTCAAAACAGTTGATGCTGTTTAACGGCATTCAAACGGCGCGGTTTATGAACTTGCCGCACGCTAGTCTTCAGACCAACGTCTCGCTGCCATTTAACTTCCCAGCGGTCGTTAAGCCGGCCAACGGGGGTTCCAGCGTTGGGATGTACATCGTTCACGATCAAGCTGAACTGCATACCGCACTCAAGGAGAGTGCCAAGTTTGACAGTGACGTGTTGGTCGAAGAATACATCGATGGGCGCGAGTTCTCAATGGGTGTCGTTGATGGCGAAGCAATGCCGGCCATTGAAATCATCGTGACTGATGGCTGGTACGACTTTGAGCATAAATTTGTCAGTGGGAATACCACGAAGTTCCAGACACCACCAGACATTCCAGATGACGTGCATGATGAAATGAAGCGGTTGGCGAAGAAGACCATGGATGTGCTTGGCATGACCAACTACGGCCGAATTGATTTCTTGTGGAATAAGAACGGCCTCTACGTGATCGAAGCAAACACACTTCCTGGGATGACACCATTGTCCTTACTCCCGCAAGAAGCGGAAGCAGCGGGTATCGCCTATGATGATCTGTGCGATATGATCGTTCAGTCGCAAGTGAAATTATTAGGCTTAACCTTTGAATAATATGCAATAACATAAAAAAGATGACTCAGGCGAACGCCTAAGTCATCTTTTTTAATGTTACCTATTTATCATCAGTTGTCTCTGCATCATCGTCAGTTTCCGTTTCCGGTGCAGCCTTGATGAGCTTTAACTTCTTGTTGTTGATCACAACGCGGTCGTGGTACTTATCGGTAATGTCTGCATCGTCGCTCTTGAATGTGATCATGAAAGAGTTTTGGTACGCTTTATCGATGAAGCCCGTGAAATCTTTGCCTTCTAATTTAAAAGACACTTGATCGCCAATTTTCATTACGAGTCATCTCCCCAAGTCAAACTCTATGTAATTTACTTGATTTTCGCCCGTTTGTCAATTGATTTGCGTGAATCTTTTCAATTAGTTGGATGAAACCGCTTCTGGTAAAAGGACGCATCTGGGAATCAAACATAGATCGAAAAATGTTTGATGACGACACCCGAAATCATCAGGTTATTTTCTATTTAATTGAAAAGATAAGCAGTATTTTTCAAGAAAATGGCACAATCTGTTGCAACAATACAAGCCAGTTTCACTAAAGTGTGTCGAAGTTTAGAATAATTCTCAATTTGGAAGGGCTTAAGATTGAATATTCATTTATCGACCGATATAATAAAACCATAAGGTGTCCGAAAATTTTGTAAGGGGGGATATTATGTTAATCGCAGGTCTATCGATGTTGTCCTTGTCGCGGTTCCAATTCGCGATGACGACGGTCTTCCATTTCTTCTTTGTACCATTTTCCATTGGATTAGCCTTTATTGTTGCCGTAATGGAAACCGTCTACGTGATTAAAAAGGACAAGACCTATCAGAAAATGGCCCAGTTTTGGGGCAAGATTTTTCTTTATAGTTTCGCGGTTGGTGTTGTAACAGGTATTATTCAAGAATTTCAATTCGGAATGAATTGGTCAGAGTATTCACGGTTCATGGGGGACATCTTTGGCGCGCCACTGGCAATTGAAGCCTTGGCAGCGTTCTTCCTTGAATCCACGTTCATTGGGTTATGGATGTTTACTTGGGACCGATTCAAACCAGGAATTCACGCACTGTTTATTTGGTTAGTTGCGTTTGGATCCTCATTATCAGCGTTATGGATCCTGGCAGCGAACAGTTTTATGCAAAATCCAGTCGGATACATGATCAATGCCAAGACGGGGCGGGTCCAAATGACCAGCTTCTCGCAGGTGATCTTAAACCCGCAATTGTGGAATGAATTTCCACACGTGATCTTCGGTGCCGGAGTGACGGCGGCCTTCGTGGTTGCCGGTTGTTGTGCTTGGCGGTTGCTTAAAAAGGACCACGAACACTTCTATCGTAAGTCACTGAAAGTTGCGTTGATTATTGGGTTACTGGCATCAGTCGGGTCGATTGCTTCTGGGGACACGCAAACGCGGTTCCTGATCAATAATCAGCCAATGAAGTTCGCCGCAATGGAGGGACTTTACAAGAACTCCACCAACAAGGGTGAGTGGGCGGCAATTGCGTCGTTTGACACCAAGGCGCATAAGACGAACTGGTCGGTCGACATTCCACACGTCCTGAACATTTTGAGTTATCACAAGTTAAACGGGACTGTGAAGGGCCAAAATACCGTCAATAAAGAATTGAAGGCAAAGTATGCTGGCCAAAAGGGGAAGGCATTAAAGGACTACTATGTCCCAACGAAGACCTTGTTCTGGAGCTTTAGAATTATGGCCGTTGCTGGCGGACTCTTCGCCTTACTGGCCATTGTCGGGTTGTTCTTTAACCGCAAGAAGAGTCAGGCCATTATGAAACAACGCTGGTTCTTGTATGTTCTGGGACTTTGTTTATGGCTCCCATTCATCGTCAATACCGCTGGGTGGTTTGTGACTGAATTTGGCCGCTACCCGTGGGTCGTTTACGGACTGCTGACGATTGCGGATGCCGTTTCACCAACGTCAACGGTTACCTCGCTGTTGTTTACCAACATTGTGTACTTCTGCTTGTTCGCAGGATTGGGTCTGATTATGCTCATCTTGTCGCATAGAGTGCTCAAAGCGGGACCAGACGCAGTTGAAACGAACAACTACAATAGTATGAAGGACGCGCCAGAAGCCAAAGTCGAAGATCCGTTTGGACAGGAGGCGTTTAACCATGACTAGTCTGCAATTACTCTGGTTCTTATTGATCGGTGTCCTGTTTAGCGGTTTCTTCTTCCTCGAAGGGTTTGATTTCGGAATTGGGATGGCCATTCGGTTCTTCGGTCGCGACCAGGCTGAACGAGACACGATCATCCAAACCATCGGCCCGCACTGGGACGGTAATGAAGTTTGGCTGATCACCGCTGGTGGGGCGATGTTTGCCTCATTTCCAATGTGGTATGCCTCACTGTTTTCAGGCTACTACATCGTCCTCTTCCTCATCCTTGTTGCCCTGATTTTCCGGGGTGTTTCCTTTGAATTTCGGGCTAACATGGAAACCGCAAGATGGCGGCACTTCTGGGAATGGGCTGGCACCATCGGCAGTTTCTGTGCAGCCTTCCTCTTTGGAATGATGTTTACCAGTCTCATTCAGGGGGTTCCCATGGATGCTGGCGGTAACGTCATTGGCACGTTCACCACATACGTGAACTGGTTATCGCTTGTTGGCGGCGTGGCAGTGACGCTGATGTGCCTTATCCACGGGTTGAACTTCTTACAATTGAAGACCCTTGGCACGTTACGCGACCGGGCGCAAGCTTGGAACAAGATTTTATATCCGGTTCTGATTGTTGGCGAAGTGCTGTTCGTTATTTTGCTAATGATCTTTACGGACTTCTTCAAACAAAAGCCAGTTTCAACCTGGAGCATTTTGGGTGTCCTGGTAGTGTTGACGCTGATTGCTTGGTGGAGTGTTGTTGGTCAGCACAACTGGACCGCATTTATCGCGAGCGGGTTGTCCTTGATCAGCATCGTGATCCTGATCTTCAACGGCTTATTCCCACGCGTCATGATTGCCACTAACAGTGCCCACTCGATTCTGATCAAAAACGCGTCAAGTTCACCTTATACGCTGCACCTGATGACCATCCTGGCCTTCACGTTGCTGCCAATCGTTTTGATCTACTTCATCTGGAGCTACTGGGTCTTCTACAAACGACTCAAATCACCATCTAAAGACGTTAAACCAGCCTAATCACTAGGCGTTCAATCGTCAAAGACACGTGAAGCTAGTGCTTTGCGTGTCTTTTGGTGCGCCCGGCATGGGCGCCAACTAGACGGTGAAAGTCCGTTGCGGGCCGTAGTAGTCGGAACCGCAAGTCAATGACAAGGGTGTCCATCGTGAGGTGGAATCTGAAGGAAGTCGGCGACAAAGTACCGCATTGATGTACAAGAATCAGCTATAAGGCTGTGTTGGTCGGACGAGGTTGCCAAACAAACCAAAGTCCAATACTACTCGAGGCCATCGCAGTAAAGCTGGCAATGACATGGTACGAAAGTGGGCGTTCTTACCCGGGGAGGCCTGTATCGTACGTTCCCGACAAGAGGCGCGCTAAGCGCCACAGGAACAAACATCACAGTGATGTGGTGCAGAACGATACAGGAGTCAGCCGAGGCCATAGTAGCGGTATCTGCCACGAAGGGCTGAACAATAATAGGTCATCATTGATATTGGAGGTGGAGACAGTGCAACAACCGCAGAATACAGAAAAAGCTGACCGCCGGCGGACAGTAGGACTGGAAGCCCAAGAACAAGTCGGGGTGCGTAGCACTGACTCTGGTGAAAATACGATGATGAACGGCACTAAGTTTCAAGAGTTAGTCTTAGACCGAAATAACCTGAACGAGGCTTATCTTCGCGTCTGCAGAAACAAAGGTGCAGCAGGACTAGACGGAATGACCGTTGACGAACTGTTGCCCTACTTGAGGAAACATAAACAGGAATTACTGCAAGCTTTACAAAACGAGACCTATCGGCCTCGTCCCGTTAAGCGGGTTGAAATTCCAAAACCTAATGGTGGTAAACGCAAGCTCGGAATACCAACTGTGATTGACCGACTTGTTCAACAAGCCATGGCGCAAGTCATGGTGCCAACATTTGAGCGTGTCTTCTCAGATAATAGTTTTGGGTTCCGACCGAATCGAAGTGCTAAAGATGCCATTGATAGAGTGGTTCAGTTCTACAATCAGGGCTATCACTATGTCGTGGATCTCGATTTAAAAGCATACTTCGATACGGTCAACCACGATCTGCTTATTAAATTTATTGAGCAGTATATTACGGATCCATGGATACTGCATCTCATTCGTCGCTTCCTAACCAGCGGTGTCATGAATGGTGGTCTATTTGAACGAAGTGATAAAGGCACCCCTCAAGGTGGCCCCTTATCGCCACTTTTGGCTAACATTTATCTCAACGAACTGGATAAGCTGTTAACTTCCAGAGGTCATAAGTTTGTCCGCTATGCGGACGATTGTAATATTTATGTCCGAAGCAAACGTGCTGGAGAACGGGTTCTGACTAATGTTACTTGCTTTCTTGAAGGCGACCTAAAGGTCACCGTCAATGAGGACAAGACATCAGTAAGTTCGCCTCTGCGGGCCAAGTTCCTGGGATTTTCCTTGGGGGTTGGTCGAGGAGGTGCGTATGCGCGACCTGCTTGGCAGGCCAAGCAACGCATCAAGTCTGCACTCAGGAAAATGACCAAGCGCAATCGGGGCGTTTCGTTAAACCTGGTGTTTAACGAGATTCATCAAAAGATGCGTGGGTGGTTACAGTACTATTCGGTCGGGAAAATGACCAATTTTATCCGTCACTTAGACGAATGGTTGCGAGCAAGGATTCGCCAGTATATTTGGAAACAGTGGAAGAAGCTCAAAACAAAGGTCAATCATCTTGTAAAACTGGGGCTTTCTGGCACCAGTGCTTATACAATGGCCAATACCCGTAAGGGTTATTGGCGAACTGCGCATAGCAAGACATTGACCTATACTCTGACAAACAAAAGACTGGAACGCCTTGGACTCATCAATATGAGCAAGACACTCCAGTCAATACAAAGTGCTTAAATTATTGAACCGCCGTATACGGAACCGTACGTACGGTGGTGTGAGAGGTCGGTAATTGAATTAATCAATTACCTCCTACTCGATTTGATTATGGTGTTCTGATTTGTAGCGTTGGACATTCTAAGGCCGTTGCATTTCACAATTTGGCACTCCATGTGGTGGCTCGCGATGAAGCTAATTCGATTTCTGCTGCGCAGCTCTCGAATGGATCTCCATCGACTCGCACATCAGTAACCGACCAAAGAACGGTCGCTAACTGATGTCGACACCACAGCTCCGTGCCAAATTGTTCCATTCCACTCACTGTGAGCATGCTGGTTACGTTGGTTAAGCATCTAAATACAGGCGAACACAGCTTGAAGAGAAGTCCGCCCTTTACTGCTAGTCAATTCAGTCAAGGTATGCTTGTTATTTTGCATTATAGGATAAGTTGCGACTGGAAGATGAGATGACACCATGTAGTTAGCTAATGGCCACGCAGTTTGTATTTAATTTTGCACATAGTAGCGTAGTGGAGCCGGTCGGCATTGCAGGCTGTGGTGTCGGTGTTCGTTAGCGAGGGTACTTTCCTCGCTTACGAACACGGGAGACGTAGGAGATCCTTGAATTTCTAGTTTATATTGTGGAAACGTGTTCCGCAGGCCAACTCCCTACTGCGTAAGACGACTTTGCCAGAAATTCAAGACCGGAATTTCCGGCAAAGTCGCCTTACACTCCGGGAGTTACCCGGCCTGCTCCACACTCTTGCCTCAGCCTGCGGGGCCGACCGGCGGAACGAAGCGGTAATTAGAAAGTATCGACTATCTTGTAAACATAAGCGCTGATACCTGAAATGTCAGCATATCAGCGGTATCATAGTCTTAAAGCGGTTTCTTGACAGAGGGGGAATTATTTTGATTGATAGACGGTTATTTAAGTTGCCGGGGTTGATGGGGCGCGCGATTGTGATTGCGGTGCTCATGTTTATTCAGGCGATCATGATCGTGATTCAGGCGCGCTACCTGTCACAGGCAGTGGTGAACCTGTGGCACTTGCAGCCGATAGGGACGATCGTGACACCAACGGCAATCTTTATTGTGAGTTTTCTGGCACGGCATCTGCTTGGCGTGTTTCAGCAGCGGACGTTTTATCCGTTTGTGGAACAGACGTCGGGCAAGATGCGCTCGGATCTCATGACAAAGTTGTTTCGGCTTGGCCCCAGCGTGGTTGAAAAGGCGGGGACCGGGTCAGTTGTCACGATGGCACTCGAAGGTATTGATAAGGTTCAAACGTACCTGATGCTGATCATTATTAAAATGATGGATATGAGCATTACCCCGTGGATCATTTTGATCTACATTGCGTTTTTGCAGTGGAATTCAGCGCTATTCCTGCTTGTGATCTACCCAGTTATTATTTTATTCATGGTTATTCTGGGATTAGCGGCGCAGAGTAAGGCGGATCAGCAGTTTGCGGGGTATCAGCATTTATCTAATAATTTTGTGGACACGTTACGTGGACTGCCAACCTTGAAACAACTTGGGTTGTCGAAACGATATGCCGATAATGTCTACCATGTGAGCGAGGATTATCGTAAGGAGACCATGGCCACGTTGCGGATTGCAATGACGTCGACCTTTGCACTTGATTTCTTTACGACGTTGTCGATTGCGGTTGTTGCCGTGTTCTTAGGGTTTGATTTAATGGACGGCCACATTGCGTTACTGCCGGCGTTGACGATCTTAACGTTAGCGCCTGACTATTTTTTGTCCATTCGGAATTTCGCCAACGACTATCATGCGACCCTGAACGGGAAAAATGCGTTGCAGTCGGTACTGGACGTTTTGGAAATGCCTGAAATTGAAGACCGTCAGGCGCTCACTGACGGGCAGTGGCATGACGACAGTCACATTCAGTTCAATGACGTGACATTTACCTATGACAACATGGACACGCCAACGTTAACCCACCTATCGTTTGATGTTCACGGTAATACAAAGGTGGGGATCATTGGTGCTTCCGGTTCCGGTAAATCGACCCTGATCAACCTGATTGGCGGGTTCTTATCTCCTGATGAGCCAGGGAAGATTCGGGTCAACGGCCAAGGCTTGCCGCATTTAGGACAAGATGCCTGGCAGGCGGATCAGCAGTATATTCCGCAAAAACCGTATCTGTTTCATGACACGTTAGCTAAAAACGTTGCCTTTTATGTGCCGACAGCGACTCGGGACCAGATCGAACAAGCCTGCGCAAATGCCGGCTTGACCGACTGGATCACGACGTTGCCTGATGGCTTGGATACCATGATCGGCGAAGGATCCCGGGGCGTCAGTGGCGGTCAGGCGCAACGGATCGCATTGGCACGGGCGTTCCTCGATGACAGTCGACACGTTTTATTGTTTGACGAACCGACAGCGCACTTGGACATTGAAACGGAAGCTGCCTTGAAGCAGGATATTTTGCCGCTGCTGGACAACCACCTCGTGTTCTTTGCGACGCACCGGCTGCACTGGATCAACCAGATGGACTACGTTTTGGTCATGGACCATGGCGTGCTGGTCGAGCAGGGGACACCAAGTGAATTGGCACAACGAAACGGCGCGTACACGAAACTTCGCGCAGAAATGGGAGGGGCCAAATGATGCGAGATTTGCGAGCAACTTTTGCGCACGATACCTGGGTCATGCCGTATTTGCGCAAGTATAAATGGTTATTGACCCTCGTACTCTTTCTTGGGGTCATGACGTTTCTATCAGCCGGCGCACTCATGTTTAACTCCGGTTATCTGATCAGTGAAGCGGCTCGACGGCCTGGCAACATTATCTACATCTATGTACCGGTCGTTTTAGCCCGTGGTTTTGGGATCGCTCGACCAGCGTTTCGGTACGCTGAACGGCTGACCAGCCACAACTGGGTACTGCGCATTGTTTCTGATTTTCGAAAGAAATTATATCAAGCCGTTGAAAATAAAGCAGCGGCCATTAAGCAGACCCACCAAACCGGGGATATCCTCAGCATTTTGGCAGAAGACATCGACCACATTGAAAACCTCTATTTACGGACGGTCTTTCCCATGGTCATCGGTTGGGTGCTGTATCTGTTTATCGTCATTGGCGTCGGCGTCTTTAACTGGGCAGTGGGGTTACTGCTGCTGGTGCTTTTAGGCGTCATCGTGGTGATCATGCCAATGGTTTCGGTTGCCGTTAACGGTGCCCGTGAGTTTAAAGAAAAGCAGATTCAACACGACTTCTATACGAACCTAACGGATGAAGTTTTGGGCCTATCCGACTGGGTCATTTCAGGCCGTTATGACGATTTTATGGACCTGCAGACAAAACCGATCAAGCAGATCGCTAAACTGCGGCGCGAGGACCATTATTTTCAGTGGTGGCGCGGGTTTGGCGTCCAGGTCTTCTTCCTGCTGGCAGTTTTAACGTTACTGATCTGGTCTGGGTTTCAATTCACAGGCTCTAAGGCACAAGCAAACTGGGTCGCCGCCTTTGCCTTGGCACTATTTCCGGTCATCGAACCGTTTCTAGAAATTAGCCAGGGTGCTAGTGAATGGCCGATTTACCAACAATCGATCCAACGCGTCAACGCGCTTTCTGCTGATCCGGTTGTGCAAAAAGATCAAGCTCAACTCAACGGGGCGTTTTCACAATTGACTGTCGATAACGTGACTTTCCGTTACGCTGACGACGACCGGGTGATCTTGCACGACCTGACACTGCAGATTAATGCTGGTGAAAAATTAGCATTACTGGGGCCTTCAGGCACTGGGAAGAGTACGTTATTGAAGCTGCTACTTGGTGATGAGCACGCGACAGCGGGGCAAGTCACGATCAACGGCCAAGATATTGCGACGTTGCAGGATGCCCGCGCTAATCTATTTGGCGTGTTGGACCAGCAACCGTATTTATTTGACACAACGGTGATGAATAATGTCCGGCTGGGCAATTTGAACGCAACGGATGACCAAGTGAAGGCCGCGATTAAAGCAGTTGAACTTGAGCCGCTGATCAACTCACTGCCAAACGGGTACGATACGCAGGTTCAAGAGTCTGGCGCCCGGTTCTCTGGCGGTGAACGGCAACGGCTGTCACTGGCAAGAATACTGTTGCAGGATGCGCCCATCATCATTTTGGACGAACCGACCGTTAGTCTGGATCCCATCACGGAAAAAGACCTGTTGGACACGGTCTTTAACGTCCTTAAGGATAAAACGATTATCTGGGTCACCCACCATCTGGCCGGCATCGACCACGTCGACCAAGTCCGCTTCTTGGAAAACGGCCAGTTCGACATGCAGGGGACACCGGACGACCTTTATCAACATGAAGCGCGGTTCCGGCGGTTGTATGATTTGGACCGTGGGAAGGTTACTGAGTAGTGTAGACATAGCGCTGGAAGTCCGTTGCATTGCGCGATTTGGCACTCCGTCATAGTGGCTCGCGATGAAGCTAATTCGATTGTCGCTGTGCGCCACTCGAATGGATCTCCATCGACTCGCACATCAGTAAACGACCGAAGAACGGTCGCTAACTGATGTCGACACCATGCCTCCGTGCCAAATCGCTCCATTCCACTCACGTTGTGTATGCTAGCCACAGATAGCTAAATATCGAAATACAGTCAATGACAGTTCGTGGAGAAATCCGCTCTCGACTGCACGCCACCTAGAGACAGCTATGCTTATTAGTTTGTGATAACAGAGCATCAGCTTAAGTTAAAGGTAATCTGTGGTCACATGACCATCATCGAAGGTTGAATGTGACATGAAGTTTTGTGCCAATCTTGCACCATGCAGCGTAGTGGAGCCGGTCGGCATTGCAGGCTGTGGTGTCGGTATTGGTTAGCGACCGTACTTTGGTCGGTTACTAATACGGGAGACGTTGGAGATCCTTGAATTTCTGCCAAGACATTCACTAGCTCCCCGGAGCGACCCACCTCAGCCTGCAGGGCCGACCGGCGGAACGAAGCGGCAATAGTATCGCAATTAAGATATAGAAGATGAAACTGTAAGATTCAGTTACAGGTTCATCTTTTTTTGGTTATCAAGCATGTGACACGGCACTTCGCTTGCGACTGGGTAGCAGATACATTACACTCTTATATGAAGCAACGCTCAACGACACGATTTCAAGTGATGCTGAGCGGACACTGGCCGGTAACGGTTGGTGATTATTTTGGAGGAATCGTTTATGACAGTACCCATTTTTTTGGAACTTGTGGAAGCTAAGGCAAAGGTCGCCTCAGTATTTCCTTTCTTTTTAGGCCTTTATTTTTCTTGGTATTATACGCATCAGCTTAACTGGGGGCTCTCGTTGATGTTTTTCATCGCGATGCTGCTGTTTAATATGGCTGTCGACGCACACGATAATTATTCAGATTATAAGAATGCAACAGCAAAAGCAGATGAGTGGAAACAAAAGACGAACGTCATCGGCGTTAACAACCTCTCGATGACGGGTATCCGCAACCTCATCCTGTCGTTTGCCGGGGTTGCAACGGTTTTTGGTATCGCAATGACGGTGATGACTGGCTGGCCGCTGTTAATTATGGGAATCTTCTGCTTTGCAGTGGGGTACTTCTATGCAGCTGGTCCGCGGCCGATTTCTACCACGCCATTTGGCGAATTTTTCTCTGGTATCACCATGGGCTTTGTGATCATGCTGATCACAGTCTATATCAACACGGCAAGCAGCGGCCTGTTTACGTTTACGCTTTTCTGGCAGGTCCTTTTAGCTTCGGGTATCGCAGTGTTTGCCATCAGCAACATTATGTTAGCCAATAACCTTTGCGACGCGGACGAAGACCAATTATTGGACCGGAAAACGTTGGTCCACTACCTGGGTAAGCAGAACGGATTACGGTTGTTTGTTTTAAATTATGTGTTTGCCTATGCGTGCCTAATTTTGAGTGTTGGCTTGCATTACTTGCCCTATACAAGTTTACTGGTACTGCTGAGTTTGCCGCTGGTTATCAAAAACACGCGCCAGTTCTTGGCAAAACAAGTTAAGAAGGAAACGTTTAAATTTGCGGTTAAAAATGCCATGATTCTTGCCGTTTTCAGCATTGTCTGTGTGGGTATCGGCACCATCGCAAACTGGTAAGAATGCCGGTAACAATTAGGAAAACCAATAGAATTGGCCGTCATTGACTGCAAATCTCAACTGATTGTTCGTCTTTTCGTGAGTTGATGTTGTTTGAAATCCCTTGCCCCACACCAGACCTTCGGGTACACTAGTACTAATAAGGGTGCACTATGCCGGTCAATTTTTAGGAGGAATTTCTTACCATGAAGCTACTAGAAGACCGCATCAGAGAAGACGGTACCGTATTACCTGGAGACGTATTAAAGGTGGATAATTTTTTGAACCACCAGATCGACCCAGATCTCATGAGTGCCATCGGTGAAGAGTTTGCACGGTTATTCGCGGACGCTGGGGTCACCAAGGTCCTTACGGTAGAATCTTCGGGAATTGCGCCAGCCTTGATGACGGGTCTGCAGCTTCACGTGCCGGTTATCTTTGCGCGTAAGCACCGGTCACTCACACTGACTGACAATTTGTATACCGCAACTGTCTATTCCTACACGAAACAGGTTAATAACGACATCAGTGTTGACAAACGGTTCATCAGTCCTGATGATAAGGTCCTCATTATTGATGACTTTCTCGCAAACGGCCAAGCTGTGCAGGGCTTAATGGAAATCGCAAAGGCTGCTAACGTTGACATTGCTGGCGTTGGCGTTGTTATCGAAAAAAGTTTTCAAAAGGGTCACCAAATGGTGCTGGACGCTGGGTTGCACCTTGAAGCCCTGGCCAGCGTTGCGTCATTAGAAAATAATCAAGTCACCTTTATGAGCGACCAGCAGTAGCCGCATTGCTAGTCGGTCAGTGGCGACAGCTGTGATGACACCCCGCGACTGATTGGAGGGATCCGCATTGCACGTTGAAGTCTGGACACTCGTTTTGATTTTTACCGTCAATTTCGTTTACATTACCCTGAACACCATTCGCTACATGCTGACGATGAAGGGGTACCGCACGCTGGCACCAATCATCAGCATGGTCGAAATTACGGTCTACGTTGTTGGCCTCTCACTGGTACTGAACCGGCTAGATAATATTTTAAATATCATTGCGTACGCACTCGGGTACGGCGTTGGTGTACGAGTCGGCATCTGGGTGGAAGACAAGCTTGCGTTAGGGTACATTATGGCAACGGTCATCCTGCCAAATACGGATAGTGACCTGCCTAAAATCCTCCGGCAAAACGGATTTGGGGTCACTCAGAGCAGTGCGCAGGGACTTGAAGGACAACGGCTGGTGTTAGATATTTTGACGCCGCGTAATCAGGAACGGCGGCTGTACGCCATGGTCAATGAAGCGGAACCCAAAGCGTTTATCATCACCTATGAACCCAAGTATATTTCCGGCGGCTTCTGGGTAAAACGCGTTCGCAATCGTCATTTTCGTCCATAAAGGGTATACTGATGTGTGATGACTAAATAAACTGTTAAACGAGGCGGTGCACCTGCACCGTTTAAACTGAATCCGAATTATTATTGATGAACGAAGAAGGTAGTGAGCATTTTGGACAATCGAGTACTGTATCCGGGAGATACAATTGGTGTTATCGGCGATAGCAGCAACGGCCCAATGATCGTGGCCGCTGCGCGCCAATCAGGGTTTAAAGTTGGTGCGTATGGCGCCGACGAAACGAGTGAAATGTTGCAACTAGCCGATTTTAAAATTGTTGGTTCACTATCAGATAAAGATCGGCTCCAGGATTTTGCCGAACGGTGTGATGTGGTGACCTACGATTCTGAAAATCTCAGTGCAGATCTGCTGGGGTTTTTAGCAGATAAGACGCTCCTGCCACAGGGGAGCGACCTGCAATCCATGATGGCTGATCGTCTCTTGGAACGCGCATTTTATGAACAAATGAACGTGAACGTGGCACCCTATGCCACCATCGTGAGTCTGGACGATGTTTACCAGTCCATTAACTCCATTGGGTATCCGGCCTTGTTGAAGCCGATTCAAAAGGACCTCGCTCACGGCGAAGAAATCCAGATCAACACGCAGACTGACATTGCGCAGGCAGCGGGACTGACTGATTGGGGGACGTACATTCTTGAATCAACTGTGAATTACGCACGGGAACTGTCTGTGACCGTTGCCCGCACAGCTGAGGGGGAAGCTAGTCTGTTTCCACCAGCTGAAATTAAACGTCAGGGGAACCACATTCAGTGGGTCTATCTGCCCGTTCAATTAGCTGCCGATGTGAAGGCAGAGATGGATCGCATTTGTCACGAGATCGTGGCCAATCTCTCATACGTTGGTGTGTTCGATGTTGATTTTATGTTAACGGAGAGTAATGCCATTTACGTGAAGGCCATTATCCCAACATTTAGTGAGGCCGGTCGTATCTTTGACCGCGCCGCAACCGTTACCCAGTATGAACAACATCTGCGCGCGATTGCCGGGTTGCCGTTAAGTGATGTCGAAGTCTTGAAGCCAACGGTCTTGGCCGCCTTCAATGCCTCCCAGCTGAATGCAATGCGGACACAGTGGCAGATCAAGAAAAATTGGCACTTTACGTACTATCACCGGTTTAAAAAGGAAGACGAGAACGACCTCGTCGGCCACGTGATCGTGCAGGGTGACGATGTGAATAAGTTGCTTGAACAGCTTGAAGATACAGAGATTTGGTCGACGGCGAAGGCCGCTGACGATGATCAGGATTAAATGATTTGGAGAAGGTTGACACTTTTTAGGGGTGTTGGCCTTTTTTGGTAGAGTGTGAAGCAAGGCGGTTAGAAGGCGGAGTGTAAGTAACTCTGGTCAGAAAAGTCCGGGCCTGACTTTTTTGACCAGAGTTGCTTACACAGGAGCCTTCTGCCTTGCTGAACACGTTTCGGCAATGTGACATAGAAAGACAGCGGCAAGCACTACTCAGACGAGAAGCGCCTGGCATTGGTATTTTGCTAGAGGTGGCCTATGCGGGAGTCTTCTGCAATGGGCAGGCATGTCAGGCGCTATGGTGAAAATGCTAGTTTGCTCGCCTTAGTAGTATCAGCAATTGGCCTCCGTTTTCTAATTTCACATAAACTAAAAGAGTCCAGAAGGCGAGGAGCGGTCATGTAAAGCACCATGGCACAAATGCCAGTTTGTGCACTTGAGCAGTCGTTTGCAATTGGCCGCTGCTTTCTAATTGCACCTAGACTAAACGAGTTCCAGAAGGCAAGGGGCGGCCATGTAACGGACTCTGACCAAAAAGTCAGGCCCAGACTTTTTGGTCAGAGTCCGTTACATTCTGCCCCTTAAGCGCCTTCTTCCACTCTCTGAATCTTTAAATAAACCTGAACTTCAACATATGACTATCACCTTTACGTTAAATATTTGCTATAATAAAAGCCGACTATTACTAAATGGAGAGGATTGGATTTCGCGTGGCAGAGCAGAGCTTAGTGTCTAAATTAAACGACAAGCAAAAAGAGGCCGTTATGCAAACGGAGGGCCCGCTTTTGATCATGGCTGGGGCCGGTAGTGGTAAGACGCGGGTCTTAACACACCGAATCGCTTACCTGATCGAAGAAAAGCACGTGATGCCCTGGCACGTTCTGGCCATCACGTTTACCAACAAAGCCGCTCGTGAAATGCGCGAACGAATCGTGGGATTATTAGGACCTGACGGCAATGAAGTCTGGGCCTCAACCTTCCATGCCTTGTGTGTGCGTATTTTACGGTCACACGCTGATAAATTAGGCTATAACCGAGCCTTTACAATTGCGGATTCGAGTGACCAACGCACCTTAATGAAGCGGGTGCTCAAGGAAATGAACGTGGACACCAAGAAATTTGATCCCCGTTCCGTGCTATCCGCAATTTCAAACGCTAAAAATGAATTAAAAACGCCGAAGCAGTTTGCTCAGGAGGCCGGGTTACCGTTTGATGAGATCGTTGCCAGAGCTTACGACAATTATCAACGGTCGCTGCAGCAAAATCAGGCCATGGATTTTGATGACCTGATTATGTTGACGATTCAACTGTTTCAGGAAAATCAGGATGTTCTTGAGTCTTATCAGGATAAGTTCCAGTACATTCACGTGGATGAATACCAAGATACCAACGATGCCCAGTATACGTTGGTGAATTTACTAGCCAAAAAGAATAAAAACCTCTGCGTTGTCGGGGATGCGGATCAAAGTATCTACGGCTGGCGGGGTGCCAACATGGAAAACATCATGAACTTTGAGCGTGATTATCCAAACGCTCACGTGACCATGCTGGAACAAAATTACCGCTCAACGAAGACCATTTTGGACGCGGCGAACGAAGTGATTCAAAACAACGAATACCGGCGTGATAAGAACCTCTGGACGCAAAATGGTGAGGGTGACAAGATCACCTATTACCGTGGGCAAAACGAAAATGACGAGGCCCGCTTTGTGGTGGCGTCCATTCAAGACCTCATGCGTGAGCAACAGTATCAGTATGGTGATTTCGCCATTTTGTACCGAACTAACGCGCAGTCCCGTGTCATGGAAGAAACGCTGGTCAAGGCGAACGTGCCATACACGATTGTCGGCGGACACAAGTTCTACGACCGTAAAGAAATTAAGGACTTACTGGCCTACATTACGCTGGTGGCTAATTCTGCTGATACGATCAGTTTGGAACGGGGCATTAACGAACCTAAACGGGGCATTGGTGGCGGTAGTTTAGCCAAACTGCGTGATTTTGCGGATGAAAATGGTTGGACTGAAATGGAAGCAGCCGAAAACGTTGACGTGTTAAACGGCATTAGTTCGCGTGCCCGCAGTGCCATTGGCGGGTTTGCGACCACCATTATGAAATTACGTGAAATGGTCTCAACAAGTACCGTGACCGAATTAACGGAACAGATTCTTGATACGACCGGTTATATGGCACAGTTAAAGGCCTCACGGAGCCTCGAAGCTGAGACGCGCATCGAAAACATCGAGGAATTTCTTTCTGTGACCAAGAAGTTTGATGACGGGTTCGATCCCGAAGAGAGTGATTCTGGCGACCGAGTCGTTGATTTCTTAGCCGATTTGGCACTGGTTTCTGACCAGGATGATGTTGAGGAAGAACCGGCTCAGGTCACGTTGATGACGCTGCACGCCGCCAAGGGACTGGAATTTCCGGTCGTCTTTCTCATTGGGTTGGAAGAGGGCGTCTTCCCACTAAGCAGATCAGCGGCGGATAATGACGAACTCGAAGAAGAACGGCGGTTAGCCTACGTTGGTATCACGCGTGCTAAGAAGAAATTGTTTATTTCAAACGCATACTCCCGCTTGCTTTACGGGCGGGTCCAACGCAATCCTGAATCACGCTTTATTGAAGAAATCAGTCCAGATAAACTGGATAACAAGAATCAAGTGGCTGCTGGCGAATCCAGTCAACCATTGAAAACACCGTTTGACCGGCGAACTGCTGGTGCAACCCAATCAGCCTACAAGACACCGCGGCGCAACACGCGTTCCAAGGCGGAAGTGGTTAATTCTGGGACCGGTGCTGAAAAGAGCAGTTGGACCATTGGTGATAAAGTGACGCATAAAAAGTGGGGCACTGGAACCGTGGTCAAGGTAACGGGGACTGGGGAAGACATGGAACTTGACATTGCCTTTCCACAGGAAGGGGTTAAGCGACTCTTGGCCGCCTTTGCCCCAATTGAACGGGTGTAATGATATTGGAGGCGGATCGTCATGGCAGACAAACCAGTGGATCAATTAACGAAGGATGAGGCAGCAACTCTGGCCGCACAGTTACGGCCGCAGTTAACTGCCTGGGGTCAAGCATATTACACGAGCGATGCGCCGGATGTTGAAGATCACGTATACGACGCAGCGTATGCCCAACTTGTGGCCATTGAAGCGACCTACCCGGACCTGGTCACAGCAGATTCACCAACCCAAAACGTTGGCGGGTCAGTACTGACCGGGTTTACGAAGGTAACGCACGACATTCCCATGCTTTCAATGGGGGATGTCTTCTCAGAGGACGAACTGGCTGGCTTTGATCAGCGGATTCAAGCGGATGCGGACGACCGAATCGCTTATAATTGTGAATTAAAAATTGATGGGTTAGCGATTTCGTTACGGTACGAAGACGGCTTGCTTGTCCAGGGCTCGACGCGGGGCAACGGGGTGATCGGTGAGGATATTACGCAGAATCTTAAAACGATTCCCTCAATTCCTCAAAAACTCAACCGCCCATTAACCGTGGAAGTTCGTGGTGAGTGCTACATGCCAAAGGACTCGTTTATGCGGTTGAACGAACGGCGGGAAGCTGAGGGCCAGCCAGTCTTTGCGAACCCCAGAAATGCAGCGGCTGGTAGCTTGCGGCAGTTGGATTCACGGGTGACCGCTGACCGGAAATTAAGCACGTTTATGTATAACGTCGCCGATTTTGATCCCATTGACGCGCGGACTCAGAGTGATATGTTGTTAGAACTGACGTCACTTGGGTTTACGACCAATCCCACAAATCGGGTGGCTGAGTCACTTGATGATGTGTTTGCATTTATCACTGAATACACGGGCAAACGAGATGACCTGCCGTATGGCATCGATGGCATCGTGATCAAAGTGAACTCTTTGCCGCGGCAACGGGCGCTCGGTGCAACGGTGAAGGATCCACGGTGGGAGATTGCCTACAAGTTCCCACCAGAAGAAGCACAAACCATTGTGCGTGATATTGAGTGGACCGTTGGCCGTACCGGGGTCGTCACACCGACCGCTGTCATGGATCCGGTCCAACTTGCTGGCACAACGGTGGCAAGGGCCTCCTTGCATAATCCGGATTACCTGGTTGAAAAGGACATCCGTGTCGGCGATACCGTGCTGTTGCATAAAGCGGGCGATATCATTCCGGAAATTTCGAATTTCGTTGCCGCTAAACGTGATCCCAACAGTGCGCCTTACGTGATTCCGACGCACTGTCCTTCCTGCGGCGCTGAGCTGGTTCACCTTGATGATGAAGTTGCCTTGCGCTGCATCAATCCCAAGTGTCCAGCCCAGTTGGCAGAACAGTTAAATCACTTTGCCTCACGAAATGCGATGAACATTGATGGCCTGGGACCGCGAATCATTAAACAGCTGTTTGAAAAGGCGTACGTGACGGATGTTGCTGACCTTTACCGACTCACGTTTGACCAGCTGGTCACGCTTGATAAATTTGGCGAGAAGTCGGCTACAAACCTGTTGACGGCGATCGATAATAGTCGGGATAATTCGCTGGAACGGCTGTTATTTGGTTTGGGTATCCGTCACGTTGGTGCCAAGGCGGGCCGCTTGCTGGCAGCTGAGTTTGGCGACATTGACGCGTTAATGGCTGCGGATGAAGAATCGATTGCTGCCATTGCGTCAGTCGGTGATACCATTGCTGATAGCGTGGTGACCTACTTTGAAAATGCGGATGTGCAAACGTTGATCGACGAGCTCAAAACGCTTGGGGTCAACATGACCTATACCGGTGCACCAGCTGAACCAGCCAACGCTGATGGGTTCTTCAACGGTAAGCGCGTTGTTTTGACGGGCAAGCTGACGCAGATGAGCCGACCAGAAGCAACAGAATGGCTTGAAGCACAGGGCGCCAAGGTCACTGGCAGCGTTTCGAAAAAAACGGACCTGCTGATTGCTGGCGAAGATGCCGGCAGCAAGCTCACCAAGGCCCAGTCCTTGTCCGTGCCGGTTTGGAACGAGGCAAGATTTGCCAGTGAAATGAGCGCTGACACAGCAAATGAAAATGGAGGAAATCGTGATGAAACGAATTAAGGCAGTCATCGCCATGGCCGTTTGCGGTCTGTTGCTGAGCGCCTGTGGTAACTTAGGCAGCACTGGAACAACGTCAACGAGTACGACGTCCAGCAAAGGGACGCAACTCACAGGCCAGGCCAGTGCTGGCCAGTATCAGGGTGTCATTAAAAACGGCCGTTACCGCACCAGTAAGGCTCGGGGCGTTAACGTGTCGCAAAACGACAATACCTACAATTTGAAGAGTTTTGAATCAGGGCTGTTAAACATTTCTAAAAAAGTGTTCTCAACCAACAAGTACGTTTTCCAAGAGGGGCAATACCTCTCAACAAGCACTGTCACAAACTGGTTAGGACGAAAATCAAAGTCCAATCCAACGGGGCTCAACCCAGTTAACAACGGGTCAACAAGTCCAACTAAGCGGAATCCAATTTACCTCCAACAAATGGAAGAACAGGATTACCTGACTGAAAGCGGTAAGAAGTTGAAACTATCCGGGGTCACCATTGGTCTTGGACTGAATTCAATTGACTACTACACCAAAACTGCGTATGGCTCGACCTACCAAACTGACATTAGTAATGCGACAGTTAAAAAGGAAGGGCAGCTTATTGCAAACCGGGTGCTAAAACGTCTGCGTCAAAAGAAGGCACTGAAGAACGTGCCGATCACCATTGCATTGTACAAGCAAGCCTCTGATGACAGCCTAGTGGGTGGGACCTTCTTTGCCTACTCGGTCAACAAGGCCGGGACAACGTCTGTGAAGTCGTGGACACCGGTGAGCGTGAAGAACTACGTTTACCCAACGACGTCATCGAGCGCGAAGGTTGGGAACTCAAACGATGAGACCGACTTTACCAACTTTAAGAGTCAGATTGAAAACTTCTTCCCGAACGTTGCGGGTGTGACCGCCCAGGCGCAATACACGGATAAGCAGCTGACAGGCATGAACATTTCAATTACGACACAGTTCTATAGTGAAACTGAAATTATCAGCTTTACCCAGTATCTGAAACAGGCAGCTGAAAAGTATCTGCCAAGCGGTGCCCCAGTTGACATCACGGTGTCGTCAACGGAGGGGATCCAAAGCTTCCTGAGTCGAACTTCGAGTGGGAAGTCGTTTTATTCGCATGTGTTTAGTAGTTATTAGAGAGCAGAGCGCGGAACAAGGCGGTTAAGAAAGAAAAGAAATGCCTGAACTTGGTATTTTTGCCAGAGTCTCTTACATGGCCGCCCCTTGCCTTGTGGAGCGCGTTTCGGCACGGAGGCCAAGAAAGACCAGAAATGCCTGAACTTGGCATTTGTGTCAGAGTTGGCTTAGGCAGGAGCCCTCTGCCTTGTGGAGCGCGTTTCAGCACAGTGACCAAGAAAGACCATAAATCAAAGTTCTGAACGAAGTCACCTTGCAGCACAAGCGCTACACCAACGAAAGCAACAAATCACATATCAAATGAGCCAAAAAGAAGCCAGAGACGACCAAAGTCTCTAGGCTTCTTTTTACTGAAATAACTGAAACTTGAAAGCTAATAATCACGCCAAAGGCGTGTGGTTATTGGCTTTTTTGGCAAAAAATAAACGCAAGCTCTCCTGCGTTGTATACTTTAGTCGACCAAAACCAAGATACAAAGGAGACTTACGTCATGAATATTATAAGACAAAAAAATACAGAAAACGAGCTTCACAATATTGTTCATCAATTTACTTCCCTCATTGGTCTATCTAAACTCACCAAGTTGGTGAATTATCGCCGGAATTCAGAAATCAGCTTGATGAAGGTCATTGAATGGCTGCTCACGACAAAGTTCCTGGGACGCTCGCTTTATCGAGCCCATGAAACACCTAACTTTACCAGTCGCACCGTCAGAAATAATTTGAACGATGGCCGGATCAATTGGCAACGCTTGATTTGTCAAGTTGGGAGTCATTTAATCAAGCATTTACGACCGTTTATTGACCGCCGGCGGCGGTTAGCATTGATCATTGACGATACACTCTTTTCCCGTGAGTACGCCACCCAAACCGAATTACTAGCGCGAGTCTTTGACCATGACAAACAGTTATATATTAAGGGATACCGGGCTTTAACTTTGGGTTGGAGTGACGCCAATACATTCTTACCGATCAACTTTGCATTAATGTCTTCCAAGAAGCCACAAAACGTCCTTGGAAAATCAGCTAAAACAACCGATCAACGAACAATTGCTGGCCGGAGACGTCGCCAAGCACAGCAAAAAATGAACCTCGTTTCATTGCAACTTGTCAAGCAAGCCCTCGCAAATGGCGTTCTAGCTGACTATGTGTTATTTGATAGCTGGTATAGCTCACCAAAAATGTTCTATGAATTAACCAAGTTGGGATTAAACGGCGTGGGCATGCTTAAACGGTCCAGCAAAATTTACTATCAATATCGCGGACGGCAATATTCAGTTAAAGCATTATACAAGCGACTGCAGGCCTCAAAATATCAACCCAAGCAAGCTTATCAATACAGCTGCTTTGTCGAAGCGCACGTCGGGAACCAAAAATTCAAGCTTCGCTTG
Organism: Secundilactobacillus paracollinoides; assembly: GCF_001702155.1. Classification (NCBI taxonomy): domain Bacteria; kingdom Bacillati; phylum Bacillota; class Bacilli; order Lactobacillales; family Lactobacillaceae; genus Secundilactobacillus; species Secundilactobacillus paracollinoides. The sequence continues at coordinate 3,180,974 of NZ_CP014912.1, read as the reverse complement.
GTATTTGTGGCTAATCGGGCCCGTCAAGATGACTACCTAGTACTGGCAACGACTCAGTTAGGCCTTCAGCCACAAGAGATCATTCAACTATACGCCCGAAGATGGCAAATTGAGAATTACTTTAAAGTTGCCAAGCAATACTTGCGGCTCGACAAATCACAAGTTCAAAATTATGACGGGCTTTGTGGCCATTTAGCAATTGTCATGATGACTTATGACCTATTAGCTTGGCAGGAACGGCAAAATCAGGATGATCGCACCATTGGGGATTTATTCTTTATAATGAACGAAGCCATGCCAGATATTGAGTTGTCTCAAGCACTGGTATGGCTTCTAAATTCGTTAAAAACGATTATTAATCATGAAGTTTATGCAAGAAGAGCCCAAATTATTCAGATGATGAATCAGTTCTTCACATTTTTGCCGAAACGGTTAGTTTCGCTGTTAACAGCAAGCTAAATGGTTAAATTAATTAAAATATGCCCTGTGATACCAAGGGATCAGTCTGTCTTCATACTTTCAAGTTTCAGCTGAAATAACTATTAATACTGAAGCGCACCGCATTCCAGCGATAAACTTCTCTTCAAAATGGCTTAGAAAGATGGCTCCAAACAAAAATTATTTTAGAAACACCCGATCATTTCACCCGCACACCACCATGTTATATGATTTTTCTAAACTTAACCATAAACTGAAAATAACTCAAGAATCTGCGGGTTAATGTGTTAAAATATTTTAGTGTAGCGTTAATTTACCCTTATCGTGAATAAAAGAAATTCTTTTGAAAGAAGGAGAATCGATGACAAGTCGAATTGACCAAGACCAAGTTCAACACGTCGCTTCATTAGCCAAGTTATCCTTAGATGATAACCAACTGAAGTACTTTACGACGCAGTTAGACGACATTATTGGATTATTTGAAACGTTAAGCGAAGTTGATACGGATGGGATCAAACCCACTTCGAGTGTCAGCGACCAGATCAACGTCATGAGAGAGGACGTTGCTGATAACTGGGGTCAGCGAGACGAATTGCTGGCAAACGCACCAGAGGCTGAAAATGGCTACATCAAGGTGCCCGTTATTATTGACGAAAGCGAGGACGAAGATTAGGTATGAATTATTTTGATAAGGATCTGACTTCTCTTCACGACGACCTCGTTAATCAGAAGATCAGTGCAACCGACTTAACCAAGGCCACGTTTGACAACATCGATACGACCGATGCTGACGTTGCAGCCTTTTTAAACTTAAATAAAGATGCTGCCTTGAAGAAGGCAGCTGAACTTGACGCGCAAGGTATCGATGCGGACAATTTATTGTCTGGGATTCCCGTTGCCATCAAGGATAACATTGTGACTAAGGGCCTCAAGACCACTGCTGCCTCAAAAATGCTTGAAAACTTCAAGCCAATTTATGACGCAACGGTGACTAAGAAGGTCAACGAAAGCGGCATGATCAACGTCGGCAAGACTAACATGGATGAATTTGCCATGGGTGGGTCAACCGAAAATTCTGCTTTTAAAACGACCAAAAACGCCTGGGATTACACCCGCGTTCCTGGTGGCTCATCAGGTGGTTCAGCAGCTGCTGTGGCTTCTGGCCAAGTGGTTGCTGCGCTGGGTTCAGATACCGGTGGTTCGATTCGCCAACCCGCTTCATTCAACGGCGTGGTCGGCATGAAGCCGACCTATGGCCGTGTTTCTCGTTGGGGTTTGATTGCCTTTGGGTCAAGCTTGGATGAAATCGGACCGATCACGCGGACGGTTAAAGATAACGCGCTGATTCTGTCTGCCATTGCCGGACATGATGAACGCGATTTGACTACCTCAACCAAGGACGTTCCTGACTTTGCTGCCGACTTAAACGCCGACACCAACGTGAAGGGCATGAAGATCGGCCTGCCTAAGGAATTTTTGGGCGAAGGGGTCGACCAGGATGTTAAGGATGCCATTTTAGCAGCTGCAGACAAATACCGCGAACTGGGTGCGACAGTGGACGAGGTTTCGCTGCCACATAACAAGTATGGGGTTGCGGCCTACTACATCATTTCATCTTCTGAAGCTTCTTCAAACCTACAACGATTTGATGGTATTCGTTACGGCTATCGTGCTGATGACACCAAGAGTCTTGAAGACGTATACGTCAAGTCCCGTTCCGAAGGGTTTGGCGACGAAGTGAAGCGCCGGATCATGCTGGGGACGTTCTCATTGTCTGCTGGGTTCTACGATGCCTACTTTAAGAAGGCTGCCCAGGTTCGGACACTGATCATCAACGATTTCCAAAACGTTTTAAAGGATCACGACTTCATCATGGGACCCGTTGCGCCGACACCAGCTTACAAGATCGGTGAAGACGTTGACGACCCGATGACGATGTACATGAACGATATTTTAACGATTCCAGTGAACTTAGCTGGACTACCAGGCATGTCCATTCCAGCCGGTTTCTCAAACGGGTTGCCAGTCGGCATGCAACTGATCGGTCGGCCATTCGACGAGACAACGCTGTACAAGGCAGCTTACACCTTCGAACAAGCTACCGATTTTCACAAACAAACACCAAACGCAGGGGGTAAAAACTAATGAACTTTGAAACAACGATTGGGCTTGAAGTCCATGTTGAGTTGAAGACAAATTCTAAGATTTTCAGTCCTTCCCCCGTTGAATTTGGGGACGATCCAAACAGTAACACCAACGTCATTGACTGGGGCTATCCAGGCGTTTTGCCATCTACCAACAAGGGCGTTGTGAAGTACGGGATCATGGCTGCTTTGGCCCTGCATGCGCAAGTCGAACAGCACCCGCACTTTGACCGGAAGAACTACTTCTATCCTGATAACCCAAAGGCCTACCAAATTACTCAGGCGGATACCCCAATAGGCCACGATGGCTGGCTTGAAGTTGAAGTCGACGGCGAGAAGAAAAAAATCGGGATCGCTGAAATGCATATTGAAGAAGATGCTGGGAAGAACACCCATGAACGGGACTATTCCTACGTCGACCTTAACCGTCAAGGTACCCCGTTGATCGAAATTGTGTCGAAGCCAGACATTGCGTCACCCGATGAAGCGTATGCTTACTTGGAAGCCTTACGTCAACGCATCCAGTTTACTGGGATCTCTGATGTGAAGATGGAAGAAGGGTCGATGCGTGTCGATGTTAACATTTCTATCCGCCCAGCCGGTTCCGACAAGTTTGGGACGAAGACAGAGTTGAAGAACTTGAACTCCTTCAACTACGTGCGCCGAGGGCTGGCCTTTGAAGAACAACGCCAGCAACGTGTCTTGATGTCCGGCGGCGAGATTCAACAAGAAACCCGTCGTTTTGATGAAGCTTCTGGTCAAACGATTTTGATGCGTGTCAAGGAAGGCTCAGACGATTACCGTTACTTTCCAGAACCAGACCTACCATCCCTTGATATCTCTGACGACTGGATTAACGAAATTCAGGGCGAAATGCCAGAAATGCCAGGGAAGCGTCGTGAACGTTACATTAACGAGCTTGGCCTGACCGACTACGATGCCATGGTCATCACCCAGACTAAGGAAATGTCAGACTTCTTTGACGCCACCGTTAAGTTGGGTGCCGATCCGAAGTTAACATCTAACTACCTGCAAGGGGACGTTAACGCCTATCTGAACGAACAGCACGCTGATCTGCAAGATACTGAGCTGACACCTGAAAACCTGGCTGGCATGGTCAAGTTGATCAATGACGGCACCATCTCATCTAAGATGGCGAAGAAGGTCTTTAAGGCTATTACTCAGGGTAAGGAACCTAAGGCCTTTGTCGAAGAGAAGGGCTTAGTTCAATTATCAGACCCTGCTCAATTACAACCCATCATCGATGACGTGTTGGCCAACAACCAACAATCCATCGAAGACTTCAACAATGGGAAGGACCGTGCTGTTGGGTTCTTGGTTGGTCAAATCATGAAGCAGACCCACGGGAAGGCTAACCCACAAGTGGTTAACAAGTTGCTGCTGGCTTCCTTGAAGAAGTAAACTGTTCTTTTAAAGCGTGACGTAATCAGACTGTTGCATTCCGCAATTTGGCACGGAGCTGAAGTGGCTCGCGATGAAGCTAATTCAGCTGTCGCCTTGCGCCATCTGAATGGATCTCCATCGACTCGCACATCAGTAACCGACCAAAATACGGTCGCTAACTGATGTCGACACCACAGCTCCGTGCCAAATCGCTGCATTTCACTCACTGTGAGCTTGCTGTTAATGTTGCTTAAGCTTTTAAATAGAGCTAAGAATGGTTTGAAGAGAGATCCGCTCTTGAATCGAATCGACATTAAGAGTGGCGTTTTCCACAAGCATGCAGTCGTTGGCGCCACGAATTGAGACGACAGATTTCTGTGACTGATATCGTGGTGGTCAATTCTCACTTAAGTAGCGAAGTGTAGCTGGTTGGCATTGCAGGCAGTAGCGACCCCACTGCAGCCTGCAGGGCCAACCAGCGAAACGCAGCGGCAGTAAACAGTCCTAGTAAAAAACATCAAGTAAAAAGATACAAGAACGACGGAGGAACCATAATGCGTAAACGGGCGCGTGTGATCTATAACCCGTCTTCGGGGCGTGAGGCGCTGAAGAAGGATTTGATCGATATCTTAGATGTATTTGAACAAGCTGGCTATGAAACCAGCGCCTTTGCGACCACGCCGGCGCCAAATTCGGCGCGGGACGAAGCAAACCGGGCTGCACGAGACGGGTTTGAACTGCTTGTTGCAGCTGGTGGTGACGGGACCATTAATGAAGTGGTTAACGGGATCGCAGGGCTTAAAAAACGGCCAAAGATGGCGATTATTCCTGCGGGAACGACAAACGACTACGCGCGTGCGTTGCATATTCCTCGCGAAGATCCGCTGGCGGCCGCTAAAGTGGTCCTCAAGCAACAAACAATTAAGATGGACATTGGTCTGGCAGCTGACAACTACTTTGTTAATATTGCCGGTGGTGGACGCTTAACGGAGCTCACGTACGATGTGCCATCTGAATTAAAATCGCTGTTTGGCTACCTTGCCTACCTGGTCAAGGGGGCAGAATTGCTTCCTCGGATCAAGCCGTTTGAAATGGATCTCAAGTATGACGGTGAAGATTATAAGGGCAAGGCGTCGATGTTCTTTCTCGCCCTGACCAATTCGATTGGTGGGTTTGAACAGATCGTGCCGGATGCTTCCTTAAACGATGGGAAGTTTACCATGATCATTGTGAAGACCAGTAATCTGGTTGAAATCATGCGACTGATCACCATGGTTCTGAATGGCGGTAAGCACATCAATGACCCTAAGATCATCTATCGTAAGGTCAGCAAGGTTAACGTCAAACCAGTGAATGGCTCACGCATCATGATCAACCTTGATGGTGAATATGGTGGCGATGCACCAATGACGTTTACCGATTTGAAACAACACATTGAATTTTTTGCGAACCTTGATGATATTCCAGACGATGCTGTTGAAGAAGAGAGTCCGGAGTACATTGAAGCTGAGCGGAAGTTCGTTGAAGGGGTCGGCGGCTTGCCGGAAGACGAGCGCGATCCTGAACAAGATGACGATTCTGAACAATCATAGTATGAATTTGAGGGATTTTGCTGTATGATACGTAAGGCAGTAAAATCCTTTTTATTAGTTATGGAGTATATACATGAAAGAAAAAGCACCAGTAGAAAAAAATGAAACATACACCGCTGACGTTGTGGACTTGACGTACGAGGGGAACGGGGTCGTTAAAATTGACAACTATTCTCTGTTCGTCGGCAACGCACTACCCGGCGAAAAGGTGAAATTTGTTGTGACGAAGGTCGGTAAGAACTTCGGTTACGGCCGCGTTCTTGACCATCTGACGACCTCACCTGACCGGGTGGACACCAGTGACAAGGACCGCCGTTTGGCGCAAGCGGGCATTGCCCCCTTGCAGCACATGACCTACGACGCACAATTGCGTTTCAAGCAACACCAGATTGAAAACTTGCTGCAAAAGGGCAAGTTGGCCATTGATGTGTTGCCAACAATTGGCATGGATAAGCCGTATCACTACCGCAACAAGGCAACGATTCCAGTGCGCTTGGTTAACGGTAAGCTCGAAACCGGCTTCTTCCGTCAACATTCACACACGCTTGTGCCGCTGGAAGATTACTACATTCAAGACCCACGGATCGATAAGGCACTTATCGTTGTCCGCGATATTTTGCGGGACAATGGGCTCATACCTTATGATGAACGCACCCACCGTGGCTTGATTCGAAACATCATGATTCGTCAGGGGTACTACAATGATGAAATGATGGTCTGCATCGTCACCAACTCGACGAAGTTGTCAAACAGTCCAGCGATTGCTGAAGCGATTCGTGAGGCCTTGCCAACTGTCGTGAGCGTGGTCCAAAACATCAATAACCGGCCAACCAACGTTATTATGGGACCAAAGACCAAGGTGCTGTCAGGGAAACCAGCCATCACCGATAAGTTACTGAGCAACAAGTTTGAAATTTCTGCCCAGTCCTTCTATCAGGTCAATCCGCAACAGACCGAAAAACTGTATGACCTCGCTATTGAAAAGGCTCAGTTGACGGGGGAGGAGACTGTTATCGATGATTACTGTGGTATCGGAACGATCTCACTTGCAATGGCCCGCCATGCGAAGGAGGTTTACGGTGTTGAAGTTGTGGCAACCGCTGTGGAAGATGCCAAGAAGAACGCCAAGCTGAACAAGCTGGACAACACCCACTTTGAAACCAACAAGGCTGAGTATCAAATGGCTAAGTGGCAAAAAGAAGGGCTTAAGCCGGACGTGATCGTTGTTGACCCGCCACGTAAGGGGTTAGACGAGACGTTGATTGAAAGTGCCAGTCAGATGGCACCTGAACGAATCGTGTACGTGAGTTGCAACCCAGCCACGCTGGTTCGCGATATCGAACGGTTTGCGGATGCAGGGTACGCTGTGGCTGATCCAATTCAGCCAGTTGATCAGTTCCCACAGACACCGCATGTTGAATCTGTTACTGTGCTAAACAGAATAGATAAATAAGAATTCTGTAAATATATAGTTTAGTTAGGATTCAAATAAAGACTATTTTTCTTTTAATGAGAAAAAATGGTCTTTTTTGTTGGGCTTAATTCAGAAAATAGTCGTGATTAATCATGCACATTAATAGAACACATTAATGAAACTGTTAAAAATAATCAATAATTTCTAACTGTAATATAAATGTAATATTAATAAACTTGTATTTAAAATGGTTAACAATATGAGCATCTGCTGAAAACTGCACTCGTTTCCATCGTTGCCGGGCGTGTTATTTGCACATTATCAGTTTTTCACAAGTCCTTGCAAGATAAGATTACAAAATGACTTTCATGAAAAATGGGGGCTTGCATTTCATACAGATAGCGTCTAACATACAAATCGTTAATTAAATGTTGTTTAAGTTTAATTCAGCACATCGTAAATCTTAAGTCAAAATTTAAACCTCATATTGGTCGGGGGACCAATGTGGGGATCAAATTTAGATAACTGAAGTTGGAACTTAGTTGTCAGTACTTGAGACTTTCGGATAGGATGGCACGACTTGGCGTCAGGTTTAGGGACCTGGTGAACGCCCTTTGGAGTCGATGAAAAAGCGATATCATAACCGTCAATTCATCACTGCCAATTTTAAGGAGTTCATCGAACCTATATGACTATCAAACGTTTTACGACCATCGCTGTTGCTACTGCTGCATTGTTTGTTTCACTTGTTGCTACTGAAAATTCAAATATGACTGCTCATCAAACGCCAGCGGATACTGTGACGACTGAGGCAGATGCAACAAGGGCAATCAGCCACTCAACGAGTGCTGCAACAGCCACGGTTGCTCATATGTCATATGGGTTTAAAACGGGTGCCAGCTCGTCGACTCCGGCAACTTACCGGTGGGCCAGCAAGACCATCACCTACAAGGTCAATGATAAGTCGACCTACTACAAACAGGTTTGGAACAGTGCTGTTAAACACTGGAACGCCACGAAGGTCATCAAGATGGTGCCCGTCCAATCCGGCAAGACAGCTGATATTACGTTAGCTTCTGCTAATAGCGATACTAAGAAGACCTCTGGCGACATTGTTGGGTTGACGTACACGTCTTACCACACCACCCAAACGATGGGTGATCTCAACGTTATGGCGAGTGCCAAATCATATGTGTACAAAAACATTGCCAACAAGATGCACTATTCGCAGCTTGACCGCGAACACGTAGCTGAACATGAGATCGGCCATGCGCTTGGTCTGGAGCATGCTGAAACGAAAAAGAGCGTGATGTATTACGCTAATCGGAGTTCAGCAATTACCTCAACCGATATCAAAGGGTTGAAGAACGCCTATAATAACAATAATTAATTGAAGTTCTAATTTAACGTAAACCGTTTTATGACCATAAAAAGATCAGCGTTCATCACCGCTAGCACGGGATGAGCGCTGATTTTTTCGTTTCATTTAAATCCGGTTTGAGACGCTTGTACGTCAGCTGAATTTAAACTATAATCGAACCATTAATTAATGACCTCATGATATTTTCATCATTGGGGTTACCCATCGGATTCTGACGAAAGCACAGCATCGGTATCGGTATTATAAATCAGACTGCAGGAGGCGGCACTTACATGTTAGAAAACTTGTTAGCCACCATTCAAAAAGAGGACTTGGCTGAGCAACTGTACCACAGCCTTGTCGGGATCGAAATTGAAGAAAATCGAATCGATAAAAATGGCCGTCTAAGTCGGCAGGAACACCCACAAGAACTTGGCTCCCGTCAGTTTCACCCGTACCTTCAAACCGATTTCGGTGAGGCTCAGGCTGAATTGATCACGGATCCAAATCCCAATATTGGTGGTGTCTTAGATCAACTTGACGCGTTGCAGACGGTCTTCTATCGCTCACTAAAGGGTGATGATCGCATCTGGCCAATGAGCATGCCGCCAGCTATCGATGAGGAAGACCGCCAGTACATTCGCGACCATTTTGAACGGCCAAACTATGCGGTGTACCGGGACTATCTCACGGAAAAGTATGATGTTGCCCCCAAAATTATCACGGGCATTCATCTTAATTTCAGTTTGCCTGACCCCGTCGTTAACCGATTATTTCCGTATTACGAGAACGAGTTTGCGAGCGTTAAGGATTTTAAGAATGCGCTGTATTTTCGGATCACCCAGAATCTCGTATTGCACCGGTGGTTGTTGACCTATTTATTTGGGGCGTCACCCGTTGCGGAAGCCGGATTCTTCGACAACTATCCGGTTGATGTGGACCTAACGCATCCCGTTCGGAGCATTCGCAGCAGCAAGTATGGCTACGCGAACCTGCCAGCTGACCACATGGACATGGGTGTCTACCAGTCGCTCAGTCATTTTGTGAAAACGATTGATGCTGCTGTCGCGGATGGTCATCTGTACGCGGCATCGGAGTTCTATGGCCCAGTTCGGTTACGCGGACAGGTCGAATTAAGCGACTATCTGCAGAAGGGAATTCGGTACCTCGAATTTCGAAACTTTGATCTGACACCGTTTACGCCAAATGGGGTCAGTCGTCATGCGATGTACTTTATGAAGCTCTTTTGGATCTATCTGCTTGTAACGCCAGTCGATTTGACTGACATCGGGGCCCAATTGACACAGGCCGGGCGTGATAATGACCAAGTGGCGTTAGAAGACCCGAAACAACCAACGTTTAAGCAGGCAGAGGGCCAGGCAATCTTTCACCGGTTAGATGAACTTGCTAAGGCGTTAAACGCTCACAGCGAGCAAATTACAGCGGTTGACGACTTTGCGGAGTTTATGACCCATCCTGAACTGACACCAGCCGCCAAGATGGTTGATCAATTGGTCGATGGCAGCCTGATGACCTTTGGCAAGCAGCAAGCTGCCAAGTGGAAGGCGGACCGGATCGGTGCGCAGGATTTGATCCCAGCGATGTACCGGCTGCCGGTTCGTGCGCAGGAACTTGTTTTCCGCGCCATCCAATTGGGTATCCGTTACTACGTCGTGCATGATGAACACGGTGAAGCCTTGTTAATGCTGACGTATGATGGGTTGACGCAGGTGGTTCAGGCGGACAAGATTCCGGATGAGGCCGCTACGGCCTATCTGCAAGGCCTATTTCCTGATTTGCCGATGCCGGTTACCGATTCACTTAAAAACGAGTAACTGCCCTTAGATAACGATTCGAAGGTTTGATTTTTAACTGTGCACAGGCAAGAGCTTAAAGTTCACGTTACCTGTTCGACTAAAAAACGTCTTCAGCGCTGATTGCCAGCGACGAAGACGTTTTTTTGTACACTGCTGTGCTTGTCCAGAGTCCCTCAAGACTTCAATACACAGCATTGGGGTTATTTTTGCTGTTTAACACGTGTTTGATGGTAGTAGTAAACCGGAATACCGATAGCGGTTAAAACAAGTCCAGTGACCGCTAAACCGGTTTGAGTGAGGATGGTGACAATGAGAATGAAGAAACCGCCAATAATGGCAATTACCGGAATGATCGGATAACCCGGTACGCGGTAGGGCCGTTGTAGTTCGGGTTCACGTTTTCGCAGGATAAACAGCGCGATGAAGAGCATCACGTTGAAGATCCACATCACAAATACCAGCATGTCCGTCAGGGTGTCAAAGGATCCCATAAAGATCATCAACAGGGCAATGACAAACTCCGCAGCCCCAGCGAAATATGGAACGTAGGTGTGACGGGAAAGCCGTTTTAAGTACTTGCTGAAAGGCAGGGCGTTTTCCTCCGCCATCGCAAACGGCACGCGCATCCCAGTCAAAGTGTACCCGTTAATCGCGCCGTAAACGGAGACTAGGATCCCAATGGTGACAAGCTTACCACCCATTTGGCCAAAGATAAGGCGGGCAGCTTCGTAGGCCGTGTTTTGGTTATTGGCAATTTGACTGACTGGCAACGTCTTAACGAAGACGTAGTTGATCAGCGTATAGATCAATGTGATCAAGACCAGCCCAAGAATGATGGCCCGGGGCAGATCTTTTTCGGGTCGTTTCATTTCACCAGCAATGTTCCCAATGTTTATCCAGCCATCATAGGCAAACATCGTGGCGAGCAAGCCACCGCTAAAGGCCGTCCAGTAGTTCAGGTGTGGCCCCGCAGTGATGGGAAACAGTGAGACGTTGACGTGAGCGTTAGAAAAGAGACCAACACCAACGATCAGCACGATCGGAATCAATTTAAAAATCAGCGTGATCGATTGAAAGGCACCCCCGACTCGGGCACCTAAAAAGTTGATGAGAAGGAGGGAACCGGCACACATGATTGCGATTGGAATCTGCCAAATGGTTGTCAGTTGGAATAGGTTGATGAACTGGGTGGCAAAAATAATGGAGAGGGCAGCCATGTTCGCTGGGTAGTAGACGAGCATCAGCGCCCAGCCCATTAAGAAGCCTGGCAGTTTGCCGTAGGTGTATTCAATATATTTGATAGCCCCGCCAGTTCGCGGGATAGCGGCTGCGAGCTCAGCTGTCGTTAATCCGCCGCAGATCGTGATGAGACCACCAAGAATCCAGGCAGCAATCGTCATGCTGGCGGAATGGGTCACACCGACTACGCTGGCAACTTTAAAGAAGACCCCGCCGCCAATGGTGGTGCCCATGACCGTTGCAAGCGCAGTAAATAACCCAATTTCACGTTTTAAGTGTGATTCGTTCATGACCGTTTCCTTTCGTTTTTACGCAATAGAACTGCATTATAGCAGAGTTAATGAACACTCGCAATCAGCTGCTAGGCCGTGTTTCTGCTGGTCTCATGAAACATTAATAATGTTAGGAAAAGTTGGAGAAAACGATGAAAAAATGGTAAAACGGTGAACCATTTGCGCTGATGGTTTTTATAAACGAAGCTGCAAATCGTTTCATGTCATCCCAACATGCATTTCGTTGACGCTTGCCATACATCAAAACGGTAAATGGTAGTTCGTAAGGAATTTTCCTCGACGGCAATCTAGCGACGCAACGAAGCGAAAGTCGAAAACTATATGAAAAAAATCAAAAAAAGAAGCCAAGCACAAGGCTTAGCTTCTCAAAACAACTTTTAGTTTAGTGGAACGCGAGATTCAAGAGGAGCACGATAATGATCCCGACGACTGAGATGACCGTTTCAAGCACCGTCCAAATCGAAAGTGTTTGCTTGATCGTCAAATCGAAGTATTCGCGGAACATCCAGAACCCAGCATCGTTAACGTGTGATGCGGCAAGTGAACCGGCACCAATGGCAAGTACCATCAGGGCAGGGTCAACGCCGGCTTGGGTCATCAATGGGGCAACGATACCTGCGGCAGTCAATGATGCAACAGTAGCGGAACCCAAAGCGACACGTAGGATAACGGCAACGATCCAACCTAACAGCAGTGGTGACAAGCTTGAGTGAACGAAGATCTTGGCAACTTCATTACCGATACCACCGTCGATCAAGACTTGTTTGAATCCAGAACCACCACCAATAACCAACAGCAACATAGCGATTGACTTAACGGCGTCTTCAAGAGTGGCCATAATGTCCTTCGTTGCGCGGTTACGGTGCCAGCCCATTGACCACATTGCAAACAGCAATGAGATCAACATGGCAATAGCAGGGTCACCAATCAATGAAATGATTGAGTCAAGCATGCTAGGGTTCTTTGGGGTGTTCCCACCGTCAACGGTCATCTTGTAGATGGTCGTAATGGCCATCAAGATAACTGGGAAGAGGGAAGTCAAAACAGAGATACCAAAGCCTGGTTCTTGACCTGGTTCTGGCTTCTTCATTTCACCAAATGAGCTTAATGAACCCTTTTGCTTGAAAGCATCTGGGGCAAACTTTTGCGCTAATTTAGTGAACAGAGGACCAGCAATGTAAGCTGCAGGAATCGCAACAACGATCCCAAATAACAGGACTTTACCATCGTTAGCATTCAAGGCTGCAGAAATTGCAACTGGTGCTGGGTGAGGTGGCAAGAACCCGTGGGTAACGGACAGGGCGGCAGCCATTGAAATCCCAAGGTAAAGCACTGGAACTTCAGCTTCAACGGCAATCGCGAAGACGATAGGCACTAACAGAACCATCCCAACTTCGAAGAAAAGCGCAAGACCAATAATGAATGATGCTAACATGATAGCGATTTGCAGTCTCTTACGACCGAACTTTTCAATCAAAGTTGAAGCAATGGTGTGGGCACCACCAGCATCGGCAACCAGCCGACCAAGCATAGCACCAAAACCAAAGACTAGTGATAATTCACCAAGTCCTGACCCGATACCAGTTTCAATACTGGTTGGGATTTTCGTTAATGGCATACCAAGTAAAATGGCAGTCACAACGGATGTGATGATCAGGGAAACGAAGGTGTTGATCTTGAATCTGATGATCAGGATCAGCAACAGGATGACCCCAATAAGAAGAGCAAGCAATTGCATAATAAGTAAACCCTTTCATTTAATTATTTTGAGAAGCCATCTGCCGCAAACAGATGGCCCTTCAATAACATAAATTATAATGTGAAGTGCGATCACATGCACGCATGCAATCTCGCCTCAGGTTGAACCCGATTATTTAACGTCGTCTGATTGCTTCTTTGCTTCCTGTGAACGCTGGAAGTCAGCAATGGCCTTGTACTCAGTTTGTAACTGACGGCTCAGACGAATGTAGATAGGAACCAATGCCCGGTAAGCTTCGTAAGTTTCAGGGTTTGGATGATGCACGTTTGCAACCCCGATAAACTTCTTCACTTCGCTCAGGTCATCGATCAAACCAAGACTGTACATCCCAAGTGTGGCAGCACCTAATGCGGTTCCTTCAACACTTTCAGGAATGGTAACGTCCTGTTCGAAGATGTCGGCTAACATTTGACGCCAGAGGGCAGAACGGGCGAAACCACCAGTTGCTTGAATACTCTTTGGCTTACCAACAACTTCTTCAAGAGCAATCATAACTGTGTACAGGTTATAAACGATCCCTTCAAGGGCGGCACGGACCATGTGGGCACGGGTGTGTGTCCGGGTCAAACCGAAGAATGAACCACGGGCATTAGCGTCCCAGATTGGGGCACGTTCGCCACCAAGGAATGGGTGGAAGATCAAGCCGTCTGAACCAGCAGGCACCTTCGACGCAATTTCAGTCAACAAGTCGTAACTGTCGATCTTCATTTGTTCGGCGGTGATCTTTTCTGGTGCAAACAGTTGGTCGCGGACCCAACGGAAGACGATCCCACCGTTGTTGACAGGCCCACCAACGACCCACTTGTCCTTAGCGAGGTAGTAACAGAACACCCGCGCTTTAGGGTCGATCTTTGGTTTGTCAGTAATGACACGAACGGCACCAGAAGTCCCGATGGTCACCGCAACAACACCTGGGTCGATAGCGTCAACACCAAGGTTGGCCAAAGGACCATCAGAAGCACCCATAACAAATGGGGTTTCTGGGTCGATGCCGATAACCCGTGCGTAGTCGGCGTTCATGCCGGAAACTGTGTCTGTCGTATCCACAAGTTCTGGCAATTGGTCGCGTGTCACGCCGGCAAGTTCAAGGGCTTGGTCGTCCCAGTCCATGTTGAAGATGTTGAACATCCCGGTAGCATTAGCGATTGAGTAGTCTTCTTTTAAGACACCGAATAATTTGTAGATGATGTATTCTTTGATCCCGACGAACCAACGGGCCTTGTCAAACAAGTCTTTGTGTTCGTTTCGCAGCCAAATTAACTTGGTCAATGGGGTCATGGGGTGAATAGGGGTCCCGGTCTTCTCGTAAATTTGCTTACCAACACCGTTTTCGCGGAGTTCGTCGGCGTAATTTACGGCCCGGTTGTCAGCCCATGTAATGGCCCGTGTTAATGGCTTATGGTCGTCATCTAATAGGATGAGACTGTGCATAGCGGCTGAGAAGGAAACACCCTTCAGCTCGCCAGGCTTTAAGTTCGCTTTCCGTAAAACGGTTGTCAGACCGTCAACTAAAGCGGAGAAAATTTCTTCTGGATCTTCTTCGGCCATATCAGGTTTGTCTTGATAAAGCGGATACAAATTGTTGGAATAGCCACTGACTTTTCCTTTGTCATCAAAAAGTACCGTTTTAACACTGGTTGTCCCAATATCGAGACCAATCATATAATCCATAGGTGAGATACTTCCCTTCGTAAAACTTGTTTGTGTCTATATGACAGTATTAAAAAAATGGATAGTTGTAATTCGAACAAGGCTTATTATATGAAAAAAATTTTCTCAATTCAACCCTTTTGTTGTAAAATATTTACAATAACGAAATTAAATCTCAAATTTTTTTCACACATAGGAGGTCAAAACATTGGCACGCTCGGTATTAAGCAGTATTCGATCTTATTATCCAAACCTAAGTCGACTACATCAAAAAATTGCAGATTACATTTTTGCCCAACCCCAAATGGTCAGCGAGCTTACAATTAGCGAACTGGCAAAAAAGGTGGGCGTTTCGACCGCCTCGATTTCTCGGTTTGCCAAAACGGTGGGGTACGCTAACTACCGTGAGTTTAGCATGGATCTAGCCAACGTTGCTACTGATAACAATCAGGGGACGATGTTTAAAAAGATCGACCCCAACGATTCACTGGATGAAATGGCGAAAAAAACCTTCCAAGCGATGATCGATGCGCTGATCTCAACGCAGTCTATCCTCCATGAAGACGAGTTAACGCAGGCGGTCAATCACATCCTGCACGCCGGCCAGTTGGCGTTCTTCGGGCTTGGTGGATCGTCCGTGGCAGCCCTTGACGGCTACCACACCTTCTTAAGAACTTCTATTAATAGTGAGTACTATCCAGACTTTGACGTTCAGTTGATGCAGGCGGCGAAACTGACGCGTGATGATTGCGCGATCATGATTTCGCATTCGGGGGAAAACCAGCAGACACTAACGGTGCTCAACCAATTGAAAAATAACCATGTACCGGTTATCGCAATTACGTCCTATGGCCGGTCATCGTTGGCGCAACGCGCGGATGTTGTGCTGTTGTCGTTAGCGGATCAGGTCAACAAACGCTCTGATGGCATGTATACACTAATTGCCCAGTTGGCGCTGATCGATAGTTTATTTACAATGGTCGCTATTAAATTGTCCAATAAGACTGAAGCTGTGATGTCACGGGTTAGAAGGGCGATTGATGAGACTAGGACAGAAATATAGAGTGTGGAAGGAGGCGGTTAGAGGGCGGAGCCTAAGCCAACTCTGACAGAAATTCCCGAACTTGGAATTTGTGTCAGAGTTGGCTTAGGCAGTAGCCCTCTGCCTCCTGGAACACGTTTCGACAATGTAAAATATTCCCACGTCGCAATGTCCCACCTCGGTAATCAGAGCCCGTGACATGGTGCCCTCGTTCCAAAAACGGAACACGCTTCATCAATGTCAACTAGCCCCAAGCCGAAATTAAACCAACCAAAACCAGCTAATCTCTCCGTTACATTTCACATCCTGGGCAAAAACAACAGGCTTAATCATAACCCCATCCACATCCGCACTCTCACAGCCATCCAAAGCATCCTAACAGTGTGTGGTAAAATAAACCATGAACACTTTCTAACGAGGATGAGGTCAAGTGAGAAAACGACGCATTGAACCAATCTACAACACAACTTATCGCCAAGTACGGCGCCGTTATGTTTGGACACGGACGCTCTTGATCATCGCTGTGATCTTGGTGGCCATCGGCGCCTGGATGGGCTGGCAACGCTATAAACAAGCACAATTAAAACGGTACCCAATCCAGGGTGTTTCATTGACGCAGGATAACGGGTTTATTGATTTTCAACAACTGGCAAAACATGGCATTTCGTTTGCGTATTTGCGTGCGAGTTCAGGTGCTACTTATACGGATGATGATTTTAGCTCTAATTATTCGCGAGCATTAGGGTCTGACGTTAAGTTAGGCGTGTATCACGTATACAGTTTTTCAACGTCACCTAAGGCGCAAGCAACCAATTTTGAACGCGAGGTTGGGTCTAAAACGGGGACGCTACCGATTGCCGTACAGGTCGCATTCTACGGTGAGTATAACCAACGCACGTTGAAACAACCCTCGACAGCTAACCGGCTAGTTGATTTCATTAGAATACTTCGCAAACGTTATCACCAATCAGTGATCATCTGGTGTACGCCGACCGTGTGGCGATTGCTTAAGGATAGTGATATCGGGCAGACACAACGGTGGGTGAACAGTGGCAGTTTGACGCATGCTGGCACGGATATTTCCTTTATCGAGTATGATGACCAGGGCAGCGTGACGATGAATGGTCAAACGCAAACGGTACCGCGGTCCGTCTTTAATGGGACTAAGAAACAGTGGGCGGATTATTTAAAAGTAATCGCACAATAAAAAAAGACCATCTAACGCATAGGTTAGGTGATCTTTTTTATTGCGTTGCATTTTATGAGTCCTGTACCGGTGAAATCACATAGTAGACATCATCAGCCTCATCGAATAATTGCACGGGAATGTCATGGTCGGCCTGAATTGTGATGTGGTACCCATAGTGGTCTAGCAGCACGAGGGAGTCATTAGTGAGCGATTCAACTTGCGCTGGAATCGTTCGGTGATCAATGTTGACGGTTAGATCAGGCCCGATGACCAACGAGTGAATTCGCGTGTTATCGGTGAGCTGCAGCTGCCATGACCCGATGAAGATAATGGGAGAAACCTTTTTGTTTTGTTTCGCATGTCGTTGTTTGGGCAGGAAGCCGCGGAAAAATGATTGCCCGTTCTTTAGCATATCTTTTGCATTCATTTAAACGACCTCCTTACACGTTTGATATAAATATAACATGAATGAAAAACTGTCCCTAGCGTTTTATCCCAATTTAACGGAAATCCAACCTAATGCGTATCATCTGATGTTAATAGCTGGTATCATTATTGTAAGAGTATTTTAAGGAGGGTTCAACCATGATTAAATTTGGCATTATTGGGACCAACTGGATCGCCCAGCAATTTGTAGACGCAGCGCAGGCTTCAGGCGAGTATGAATTGACGACGGTCTACTCAAGAAAAATGGCGACTGCAGAGGCGTTTGGCAGTAAAAATGGCGCCAGTCAATCCTTTGATGACCTCACGACATTTTTCACGACCGGGGACTTTGACACGGTGTATATTGCCTCACCAAATAGTTTGCATTACGAACAAGCCGTCCAAGCAATTACAGCCGGTAAGAACGTGATTATTGAAAAACCGGCGTTTGCGACCCAGGCTCAAATGACCAAGATTCAATCATTACTCGCAGCTAACCCTGAATTGCACTATTTTGAAGCAGCACGCAACATTCATACACCGAATTTTGCAGCGATTGCAAAACAGATGGCTAAAATGCCAACGATTCAGGGCGGTAATTTTACCTACATGAAATATTCGTCCCGGTATGATAAAGTATTAGCCGGCGAAGAACCGAATGTGTTCTCCTTGAAATTTGCGGGTGGGGCGCTCGAAGACCTCGGTGTTTATCCAGTCTACGATGCAGTGACCCTGTTCGGTGTGCCCCAGGAAGTAGCCTATTTCCCACAACGTATTCAAACGGGCGTTGATGGCAAAGGCGTCGCGATTCTACGGTATGACGACTTTGATGTGACCCTCAACTTTGGTAAAACGACTAATTCGCACATGCCATCCGAAGTCTACGGGTTAAAGGACACGATTGTTATTGACGATGCGGGGGAGTTGACCCAGGCCAGCTATTTTGATGCTGAGGGTCACGAAACCGTGATCAGCACGCCGGTGACTGACAACCAGATGCTGCCTGAAGCTCGCGATTTTGCGCGCGTCCTTAACGACCCGGCAAATCCGCAGAACCAAGCAGACTATCACCGTTGGCTGGACCTTAGTGTTCAAGTCAACAAGGTATTATATAATTTAAGGCAGAACGGCGACATCGTCTTCGCGGACGAACCTGCTAACTAAAAGAAATGAGAGAATCTATTTAATGATAACTGAATTTGAAAAACGTTTTGAGAAACTGGGCTTTGACGAGCTCTCCCCAATTCAATCAGCGGTGTATGAACCGATGAAAAAAGGCGACAGTGTCCTTGGTCTTGCACCGACTGGGTCGGGGAAGACGCTGGGGTTCGTCGTGCCGATGCTGGAGCGAATTGCACCAGGAATGGGGATCCAGGCCATGATCATTGCGCCATCCCAAGAATTGGCGATGCAGTTGACCAACGTTACCCGGAGTTTTGCACAGTTGGTTGACTTGAAGGTCACTGCTTTAACCGGTGGTGCCAACATCAAAAACCAGTTTCAGCAACTCAAAAAACATCCTGAAATCGTGGTCGGCACACCGGGACGGATTCAAAATTTGGCTGATGAGCATAAACTGAAAATGAGCGACTTGCAAACGGTCATCATCGATGAAGCGGATGATCTATTGGCTGGAGAAACACTTGATACGGTGCGGTACATTCTTCAGTCAGCCCCGTCTGAGGTTCAACTTGGGTTCTTCTCCGCCACCGAAACGCCCATTTTACAGGAACTTGAAAAATGGTTTGGCCAACCGGTCACGCGGTATGATGTGCGTGACATTGACACGACCCAGGGTGAGGTCCGACATGGGCTGCTGACGGTTTCGAATTTTAAAAAAGCGGGGATGCTATCGAAGCTCGCGACCATCAAGCAGTTTAAAGCGCTTGTCTTTTTCAGCCACATGGGCTCCCTGCAACAAGCAAAGTCCTGGTTGGTGCACCATCATGCGCCAGTGGCAACGTTGACGGCAAACCAGCGGCAAACCGAACGACAAAAAGCACTCACAGATTTTCGACTGGGCCGTGTAAAGTTGCTGTTGTCAACGGATGTTGCGGCTCGCGGGTTAGATATTGCTAAGTTACCTGCCGTGGTGAACTATGAAATTCCGCGCTCAGCCAATGCCTACACCCATCGAACAGGCCGGACAGGCCGGATGGGTGAACCGGGACAGGTGATTAATTTTGGTGACGATCATGATTTTCGGGATCTGAAGCGGATGCTGAAGGATACGGACTATGCGTTAGTGCCGATCTATTACAACGACCATCAGCTAACCACCACGCCCTATGGGGACCGGAACGAAGCAGACACTCAGGCTCAGGATACTGATATGCCGGTGGTTCACGCGGCGAATGATAACGCGGCTGGTAAGGCGACGTCAGTCTCACAGGAACGTGGTGAGAAAACACCAGTTAAGCGTGATATCGTCGCACCAGCCAGCAGCAAACGGCATAAGAAAAACAAGCATTCCAAGCGTAAGGGAATGCGGCACAAAAGACAGGATTAGGCAAACTCACTGAACACCTTTACAATCGCGTCTAACCATGAGAAAATATTGAGTGTTCGTGTGTTGGCCCCATAGCACAACTGGATAGGGCACCCGCCTCCTAAGCGGATGATCCCGGTTCGAGCCCGGGTGGGGTCATTGCGCATCCAAAAAAGACGCAAACTGTTTCGACAACAGTTTGCGTCTTTTTAGTACCAAGATTATGCAGTTTCACTCGGTTCAGCAACGACCAAGACATTCACCTTCGCGTTGCGCACAACGTAAGCGGTGGTTGAGCCGACCAACAACCGGTCAATGGCGTCAGTTCCGGATTTTCCCATAACGATGAGGTCAACATCGTGGTCACTGGGATAGTCCGTGGCAATGACCTGCTTAGGGTTACCGTGCAGGATCTCTGTGGACACCGGGAAGTCGTCTTTTTCGGCTTGGGCTTTGCCTTCCGCCAGCACACTATTTGCATGGTCGGCAAGCTCGCCATAGTAGCCGCCGGAATTGGCGATTCCAGTGCCGGTTACCTCGTAAATGAGACGTTTGTCGTCTGCCACATTGACAAGGTGCAACGTGGCGTTAAAGGTGCGGGCTAGTTTGATGGCCTCGCCTAACGCTAATTGCGCGTTATGACTGCCATCGAGTGGTACCATAATATCGTTATACATGAAGCTCAACTCTTTTCTATATATAATTGGTCACCTTTATTTTGAAGCAAACTGTAAGTGGTTTCAATCAATCTGCCCAGATTCTCATGAGGTTTTTAAAATGCGCTGGCGAGGTCAGCGTTGGCCTTAAGTCGCGATTTATGATATAGTTTCAGTGTCAATGAAAACGAGGGATACTGATTGGAAAAGTTAGATTTTTATAAACATCATATTGAAAATCCACTCATCAATATTATTAATACCCGCGCTCAGGATAATAATTTTGAACGGCAGTGGATTCAGTTGCACGTGCCTAATCGTGATTTGCAGTATGCAATTTCCCAGTTAACGACGCTGAATTTACGACTGCTTCAACAAATTGAACTCTCCCAACCGGTGACGGCCGAGGGTTTGATTGCTGAATTGGATCTTAAAATGGGGGTCATAACCAAGAATGTGAACAAACTGTCGCGGTTAGGGTTTGTGACGCGCTCACATGAAGATATCAAACAGGCGACCTTTCAACTCACGAAAACAGGGAGTAAGGTCGTCATGATTCAAAATGAACTCGGCGACCTGCTTGACCAGCAGCATGCCCGGCTCGTTGAGAAGTACAGTCCTGAAGAACTATCGATCGTTGCTGATTTCTTAAAAGACATGCAGGAGGGCCACTAAGGGCCTCTTGTCAAGGAGCAGACTAGGATGCTGGTCTGCTTTTTTTGCGCTCAAATAGTGGTGTGATAGGGCAACGTTTAGGCCAAATAATAGTATTCGATGTTTTCAGACATTTTTTAGAGGAAGCTGGTTGGGTCACAGCGTCATTGTAACCAGCAATGACACACAAAAATTATCCGCTGATTTCAAGCGTTTCTGGGTGACACTCGTTTCAAAAGTGGTAAGCTTTTAAACAGATGTTCGGGTGACGGGAGGTTGCCCGTGAATCGTCGACGTTGTCGGTAACAACGTTAAATCGAGTGAGCATACCAGACTGGTGACCGCAAGCCCTCAGGCGATATCCATAATTCGTGACTGTTATACAGTGCTGTATAAGCCGATCGAATGACCGATATCCCTGTCTAAAAGGCGGTTTACTGGGATTAACCACACGCAGGGAGGAAATTGCGAGATGATAGAATACCGTGATGTGGGCATGCACTATAACGATGACACACAGGTGCTGCACCATATCAATTTTACGATCAACGACGGGGAACTGTTTGTGTTGGTCGGACCAAGCGGTACGGGGAAAACGACTGCGTTAAAGATGTTAAACGGGTTGGTCGTGCCAACGGATGGCAACATTTATTTTGATGGGAAGCGGATTAAGGAATACGACATTCAAAAATTACGGTTGCAGATGGGCTATGTGTTGCAAAACATTAGCCTTTTTCCGAATTTAACGATTGAAGAAAATATCGGCATTCAACTGGAAGAACTCAAACGACCAGCTGCAGACCGCAAACAAATTGCGGCTGACCTGCTGAATACGGTGGGACTGCCGGCAGAAAAATACGCGCAACGGATGCCTGCTGAACTTTCTGGTGGTGAACAGCAACGCGTTGGGATCATCCGGGCAATTGCTGCCCAGCCGAAAGTGGTGCTGATGGACGAGCCGTTTAGTGCCCTCGATCCCGTTTCGCGGCATAATTTACAGGATCTTGTTTTACAGATTCACCAAAAGTACAACTCAACGATCCTGTTTGTGACCCATGATATGAACGAAGCGTTACGTCTGGGTGACCGAATCGGCGTGATGGCTGAGGGTGACATGCAGCAAATTGCCACGCCGCAGGCACTGCTTGATGAGCCCGCAAACGACATTGTGCGTTCCTTCTTCTCTGGCATTTCTAAGACAGAAAAGCCGGTCGTTGAACTCTTGAAACAGGCAAAGACTTGCACCGTAGTTAATGAAGCGACCGCGAAGACGTTACCACAAGTGAATGCGTTAATTTCCACGGCTGATCTGGTCACGACGTTGCGAGAACATCCAGATGGGGTTGTCGCTTTGAGCAGCGGCAGCTTGATCAAAATCACGATGAACGACCTGCTCGACTTTTTAGCCGCGGGAGGTGAAGCCCTTGTTTAAACAGATTGAAGAGGTGTTACGCACTCAAAGCGGTCAAATTTGGCAGGCCATTGGTGAGCACATTGCGATTTCGCTCATCTCGCTGTTGATTGCCTGTGTCATTGCAATTCCGCTAGCCATCGCACTGATGAATCATCACCGGGTGGCTGAATTCTTTCTCCAGGTTGCGGGTGTTTTTCAGACCATTCCCAGTTTAGCCATCCTCGGAATCCTGATCCCGTTTGTCGGCATTGGGACGGTGCCAGCCATCATTGCGCTGGTCGTGTATGCCATCATGCCGCTCTTTCAAAACACGTATGCGGGACTCACGGACATTGATCCGAGCCTGGAAGAAGCAGCTACGGCTTTCGGCCTTTCTCGCAGCCGTAAACTCTTTCGGCTAGAATTACCGTTGGCGATGCCGATGATCTTGTCCGGGGTCCGAATTGCTACCGTGATGATCATTGGGACAGCAACGTTAGCCGCTTTGATCGGGGCTGGTGGTCTTGGGACGTACATTATCCTCGGAATCGAAAATAATAACAACGCGCTGCTCTTGATTGGGGCCGTGCTGTCAGCAATCTTAGCCATCGTCTTCAGTGCCTTGATTCGACTTTTGGAGCGGGTGCGCATTACGAAACGCGGTGTGATTGCCACGCTTTGCGTTTTCCTGATTGCTTGTGGGGCGGGTGCGTTTAAGTATTTCGCACCAAGCCAGCAGACGATTACAATTGCCGGAAAGATGGGCAGTGAACCTGAGATCTTAATTAATATGTACAAAGATTTGATTCAACAGGAATCACCGAAAACAAAGGTTGTCGTCAAGCCAAACTTTGGCGGTACCAGTTTCTTGTTTAAGGCCCTTGAAAGTAAGCAAATTGATGTTTACCCAGAGTTTACGGGTACCGTTCTTCAGGCAATCGTTAAGGATACCGGCAAGACACCGCATAATCCTCAGGTCACGTATAAGAAGGCCAAAACAGCGTTAGCTAAGCAAGACCAAATGACTTACCTCAAGCCGATGGCCTATCAAAATGGGTATGATCTGGCAGTGAGTCGTAGTTTTGCCAAAAAATATCACCTGAAAACGATTAGTGATCTCGCAAAAGTTGGCAGTCAAGCAACCGCCGCTTTTGACCCTGATTTCTACCATCAAGCCGATGGGTATCCGGGTTTAAAGAAAGCGTATGGCTTACATCTTGGCAACATCAAAACGATGGAATCCAGCATTCGCTATGATGCGATTGCAGATCACCGCGTTAACGTTGTGGATGGGTATACAACGGATCCTGAAATTCAAAAGGACCACTTGGTTGTGCTCAAGGATAACAAGCATTTCTTCCCACCGTATCAAGGAGCCCCGTTGATGACCAACACGTTTGCGGACCGCCATCCTGAGGTCAAACGCGCGTTATCTAAACTGTCCGGCAAGATCTCAACGACGGACATGCAGAAGATGAACTATGCAGTCACTTATAAACATGAAAAAGCCGCCACTGTGGCACGACATTATTTGAAGACACATGGGTTGTTAAACTAACTTTAGGGCACGTTTTGACAGGAATGTTGAAACGTGCTTTTTACTGATTTAATCGGTTTATGTATGATACAATTTATATAAAAATTTGATTGTGACCTGGCTTGAGATTGTGTGACGCTTATAGCGCATCATTATTTGAGTGACATATCTCTGTTGGTATATGCAATAAGTTGATAGATCAGGATAGGAATAATATAAAAGCAGCGTACCAATCAGTTATGAGATTGATTGGTACGCTGCTTTTTTAGTTAATTGGCATTCATTTATTCGTCGTACTTGGCTGTTGTGCTGAAACGCTTTGTTCTACGCACTAGTTTGTCTTTCTGAAAATGAACCACTTTGAGAAAAAGTAGTTCAAAATCACCACGACAATTTGGTCGATTAACTTCACCACGATGGTGTTGCCATTAAGCAGAGAAATCCCGACCCAGAGAATCAGTGCATCGACGCCCAATGATGCAATTCTGAAGAAGAAAAACGAGGCCATTTCCCAAATGAAGGTTCTTAAAACCATTGTCTTTGAATGAAAGACCCACAGTTTATTGGTGATAAACGCAAATAAAACAGACAAGAACCAAGCGATAACGTTGGCGATTTGGTAGTAGATATGGGGACTTAACCAAACAAACACACCAATGTTGATCAGCGTTGTTAACCCGCCAAAAAAAAGGTAGGAAATGACGGACTCATACTTATGAAACAGGGTGATAAGGGTTTGCATAGAAAGCCTTTCTTAATGCATGTCTGCATTATACAAAAGCAAGCCGGATCAGCGACTTGCTTAGGTAACGTTACTTCTTTTCTTTGACGATATATTTCGGTCGCTGTTTGGTCTCTAAGTAGATCTTACCGATATATTCACCTAGGATTCCGAGACAGAAGAGCTGCAGACCGCCTAGCATTAAGATGATTGAAACTAGGCTTGGCCAACCAGCAACTGAGCCACCGATGATCAAAGCCCGCAGCACGACAAAAATTAAACCACAGATCGATAGGAAGAAAGAAAATCCACCGACCCATGTGGCTAATCGTAAGGGGGCATCGGAGAAATCGATGATGCCGTCGATTGCGTAGTTAAAGAGCATGCTCAGCGACCAATGCGTGGTGCCGGCAGCTCGAGGCTGACTCTCATATGTTAAATATTTTGTTTTATAGCCGACCCAGGCAAAGATCCCCTTAGAGAAACGATTATATTCCGGCAGGGCAGTAATGGAATCGACCATTTGGCGTGTCATTAAACGGTAATCACGGGCGTTTGGCTCGATTTTTACCTGTGACATGGTGTCGATAACTTTATAAAATCGTGATGAAAGGAACGCACGAATTCGGCTTTGACCTCGACGGGCCTTTTGAATCGTGCCAACACAGTCGTAGTCTTCCTCTTCAATGAGACGGATCATTTCAGGTAACAGCTCAGGTAGATCCTGAAGGTCCACGTCCATTACAGCGACCAGATCGCCGGTAGCGGCATCCAATCCGGCAGCTAGGGCAGATTCTTTCCCGAAATTACGTGAAAATGAAATATAGTGCACAGTTTCTGGATGCTGCTCTTGCAGCTGCTTTAAAATTTCAAGTGTTTTATCACTGGAGCCATCATTGACAAATTGATACTGTGGCTGATACCGTTCACCAGCGTGGTTGATACCAGTGAAGACCTTGGTTACAGCGTCATAAAATAGCATGATGGATTCTTCCTCATTGTAACAAGGCACAATCAGGCTGATGGTACGCATAAAAAAACCTTCTCTCCCTACGAACTTTCATACACTATTCTAAGCTAAATCCTATGAAGAACAAAGGGGTTGTTTGTTAAAGTTGCATTAAGAGCGTGAAGCAAGGCGGTTAAGGGGCGGAGCAGAAGGGACTCTGGTCAGAAAAAGCCGGGCCTGCTTTTTTTGACCAGAGTCCCTTCTGCAGTAGCCCCTTGCCTTGCTGAACGCGTTTCGACTAGAGGACAGAAAACAACATCGACATCAACGCATTACGGCAAATAACAGCAAAATACTAACAAACACTATCACATCTTTCAACTGCTCAACAGAATAAATGAGCTTATCAGTATCAAAAATAAAGATAGCACTTGAAGCCTTGATGTTAAGCGATTATGTATTCTACATCTATCTGGACATCCAACCAATTTACCCAATCAAATTCAAAAAAAACAATTTTATTTTAAAACATCTCAGCAATTTAACGTAGCTATATAGTAACCAGCTCAAAAATCAAAAATTCCGTTCCCTTAGCATTAAACTTCAGCAAGAAAGTGTTATCGATTTCGCGCATTTGCTATAATAATAGTCGAAAATAATTGGAGTGAATTTTAAAATGACAAAAATTAAAGTAATGACCATCTTTGGCACACGTCCAGAAGCCATTAAAATGGCCCCCATCGTTTTACGCATGCAACAACTCAGTGATGTGTTTGATCCCATCACTGTTGTGACTGCTCAACACAGGGAGATGTTGGACCAGGTCCTCGATATTTTTAAGATCAAGCCAGACTACGATCTCAACATTATGAAACCGAATCAAACACTGGCTCAAATTACGAGTCGAGTACTGACAAATTTGGACGACGTGATTGCTGAAGCAAAGCCGGACGTCATTTTGGTTCATGGCGACACAACGACCACTTTTGCGGCTAGCGTGAGTGCCTTTTATCACCAGATTCCACTGGGACACGTTGAAGCCGGGTTGCGGACGTGGGATAAGTATTCGCCATATCCGGAAGAGATGAACCGGCAATTAACGGATGTGTTAGCGGACCTTTACTTTGCGCCAACAGAATTGAGCCGCCAAAATCTGTTGAAAGAAGCCCATGATGACAGCCACATTTTTGTGACTGGCAACACGGCTATCGATGCTCTGCAGCAAACCGTCAATGCTGACTATCACCACGCTGTACTTGACGCTGTCGATGACCAGCACCGGATCATTTTGCTGACCATGCATCGTCGTGAGAACCAGGGGGAGCCCATGCGACGCGTCTTTAAGGCTATTCGTGAGGTAGTTGATCACCAGCCGGACGTTGAGGTCGTTTATCCCGTCCATCTGAGTCCGAAAGTGCAAACTGTTGCGCACGAAATACTTGGTGGCGATGACCGGATTCATTTGATCGACCCGCTAGATGTGGTTGATTTTCATAATCTTGCGGCTCGTAGTTATCTGATCATGACCGATTCTGGCGGTGTTCAGGAAGAAGCACCATCACTCGGGAAGCCAGTTTTGGTGCTACGCGATGAAACGGAACGGCCAGAAGGGGTGACTGCCGGAACGCTGAAACTCGTTGGAACGGATCCGGAAAAAGTCACCAGGGCCCTCACAACGCTATTGAATGATCAACAAGCCTACCAGCAAATGGCAGACGCTAAGAATCCATACGGTGATGGACATGCTTCCGAACGCATTTTAGATGCGATCCAGACCCATTTCCAACAAGCCTAACGGGGGAACAAGATGCAAAAGCGAAGTCTTGGGTTATTCATAAAAGCGCTCTGGGCGCACTATCAATCGGCAAATGTCAGTGATTCAGCCTCTGTGCTGTCCTACTACATGATGATGTCGGTCTTCCCAATCTTTTTGATTGTGGGTAACTTGATTGCGTTTTTGCGCATTAAGTCGGCCATGGTTTTGCACTATCTGAAACCAGTTTTGCCGCTACCTTTTTATCAAACACTGGCACCGGTGATTCGCTCCTTTCTGGAACAGGGAAGTACCGGCACATTGTCGATCGGGATCATTGTGACGATTTGGTCCGCCAGTAAAATGGTGGCTGCGTTTCAACGCAGTATCAATCAAGCATATGGCATTCACAACACCAACGCGGTTATCAGCAGGTTCTTTTCGTTTATCTTCATCGTCGTGCTGGTCATTGGGATTACCCTGTTAGGACTGCTGTTCGGGCTGAGTGAAGCGATTTTGCGCGTTGCTAAGCCGTGGTTTCAATTTTCAAATCAATTTACAGCGTTCATTGGCAATATTAAATGGCCGATCTCCTTCATTGGTATCTTTGTCCTGAGCTACATCCTTTACGCCATCGTGCCATCCGTGCGCGTTAAGTACCGCTATGTATGGGCGGGTGCCCTGGTTACGACGGCTGGCTGGTTGGGATTAGGCCAAATCTTTTCACTCTATATTCGGTACTTTGAAACGAATGTGACCAGTTACAAGACGATTAGTACCTTCATCATTTTAATGCTGTGGATGAACTTAGCCGGGATGGTCTTACTGATCGGCGGGATTGTCAATGCGACACTTCAAGAATGGTTTCAAGGTGAGATCCAGGAGATGCACTTTGTGGATCAGATCATGGATACTGCCCGTCATAGCCATCAAAAGCATTTAGCCAAAAAGAAGCATTCTGGTCAGACTAAGGCGAAACCCACACCGCCTAAGAAAAAGCCAACGAACAAGACGGCTACGAAGGCGAAGCCAGCTGCCCAGCCAAAAAATCGGTCACAATTGCAGACTAAGCGGCCACCGGTGAATGGCCAAAAAAATAAACCAATGACAAGACACTAAAAGAGCGTTGCCAGTGACCATTTGGTATCCTGACAACGCTCTGATAGTTAGCGGCTTAGGCGTTGGCCTTAGCGACAATTTTTTCGACAAACGCATCGAGGGTTTCGATGTCGTCTTCATCGGGTTCCAAGTTGATTTTGACATCCTCGGCACCCTGGGTTGCTTTAGCGGTCTTAAAGGCGGCACTAAAGGCATCAACGGCGACGTTGAAGTCGTCTTCGTAAAAGACATCACCAGACCCGGCAACCCCATAAACCTTACCCGTGAGGTCAAGGTCCTGTAAGTCTTCATAGAAGTCCATGCCTTCTTCTGGGAGTTCACCTTCGTCGTACGTGTACGGGCAAACGATGCAGATATCCACGTCGTTCAGTTCTTCGGCGTCCGTTTGAGAAATTTCAGTTTCTTCAACGTCGACGCCAAGTTCTTCGAGTTTGTCGGTGACGATGTCCGCGACGTCTTCATTGTTTCCAGTAATTGTTGCGTATACTACGTGAGCACTTGCCATAATTTTTCTACCTCGATCATGTTTAATATGAATTAACGTTAGTATAGCAAACTAAAACAGGAGTGTGAACCAACCTTGACTTCAGAAAACGAAAAGATTCCAGTCATCACAAAAATCGAAACGCAAAAACGGGCGGGTCGTTACAATGTTTATTTAGATGGCCGATACGCCTTTCCGGTAAGCGAGGATGTTTTGGTCCGCTTTCGGCTGTTTAAAGGCAGTGAGGTCGATGTCCAGTTGCGAGAACAACTTGAGAACGCGGATCAGCAATCTCAAGCGTGGGGCGTGGCACTGGGGTACATTTCATACCAGCAGCGGACTGAAAAAGAAACCATCGATTACCTTGTGAAAAAGGAATACGACCCTGAAACAATTGATGCGGTCATTGGTCGCTTAAAAGAAGAGCTAGTTTTAAACGACAAACACTATGCGTACAGCTATGTGCGCACAATGCGACGGACCAGCGATAAGGGACCGACAGTGATTCGACGGACGTTGCAGCAAAAACACGTGGCGCCGACCTACGTTGATGAAGCCTTGGCGGATGAATATGATTTGGACGCGCAGCTCACTAAATTGGCTGAACTGGTACCTAAGTTACAACGGCAGTACCGAAAAGAAACGCCGCGACTGCAACGACAAAAGGTGCAAAAACGGTTGGTCGACCGCGGGTATTCGTTTGATGTGGTCGACGAAGCGTTGAACGATGTTAGCTTTGAGATGAGTGCGGATGACCAGGCAGAGTTGATGGCACCTCAGGCTGAAAAGCTGTGGCGCCGGTATCGGGCACAACCGGAAAGTCAACGGAAGATGAAGGTGCGGCAGGCGCTTTATCGGAAGGGGTTTTCTGGGGAGTTGATCAGTGCTTGGTTTGAGGAGCTGGAAGACGAATAGGTAAGTTGCGTTTTGATGTAGTCGTTTTGGAGTGGTGAGATTTTTGCACGAAGCGTTTTTGTTTCGTTGAGGAGCACCTTCATAGTCTTTGATTGCTTTCAATGTCACGCTTTCTGCCGCTCTCTGAACTTTGATTTTATTTTTTGTTGTCGGTGCAACTTACCTGGTCTTTCTATTAGCCTCGAGATTAAACGCTTTCTGCCGCTCTCTGAACTTTGATTTTATTTTTTGTTGTCGGTGCAACTTATCTGGTCTTTCTATTAGCCTCGAGATTAAACGCTTTCTTCCGCTCTCTGAACTTTGATTTTATTTTTTGCTATAGGTGCAATTTACTTGGTCTTTCTATTAGCCTTGAGACTAAACGAGCTCCCGGAAAGCAAGGAGTTGCACCTAAGGGACTATGCCCAGTAAAGCCAGGCCCGGGCTTTACTGGACATAGTCCCTTAGGCTCCACTCCTTAAACGCTTTCTTCCGCTCTCTATGCAAAGGTCCCAATCTTTGTTATAATGACAAGTGAATTTTTATTAATCATACCCGATACTTTAGGAGAAAGTAGGGTTTTAACTATGGCGCGCGAAGCTAGAGGACCTAAGGAAGGCGACTTCGTTACGATCAAAAGCTATAAGCACGACGGAAGTTTGCATCGAACTTGGCGCGATACAATGGTACTTAAAACAAGTGAAAATGCCCTCATCGGTTGCAATGACCACACGTTAGTCATTGAAGACGATGGGCGGCGGTGGGTGACTCGTGAGCCGGCAATCGTTTATTTTCATAAACACTATTGGTTTAATGTGGTAGCGATGATCCGAGATAATGGTATTTCCTATTACTGTAACCTCGCTTCACCATACGTTCTGGATAAGGAAGCATTAAAGTATATTGATTATGACTTAGACGTTAAGGTCTTTCCTGACGGCGAAAAACGGTTGCTTGACGTTGACGAGTACGAAGTGTTCAGCCGTCGCTGGCATTACTCCAAAGAGATCGATCAGATTTTAAAGGCGAACGTGCTCATTTTGGTTGATTGGATCAACAACCGAAAAGGACCATTCTCCAAAGAATACGTCGATCTCTGGTATTCACGCTATCTCGAACTTTCCCGGCGGAGCTAATGGGTTGCTTTCGAGGTCAATTTAAAATGAACCCGGCAGGATCATCGCTGTGGTTCATTTTTTTTGAATCAAAGCCCCGCTAGACAACACAACGACAAATTGTGCTGGAATCTATTAGAGACGCTGGTACGTGGGGCGTAATCACGTTATAATAAACATATTTTCAACACGAAACGAGGGAGGGGCCTATGTTTGATCAGTATCGCAGGTCCAAATTATTATTTTGGTCGTTAGAGATCCTTATTGCGGCAACGTTGATTTGGGTCTGCACGAAAATTGATTTTCTTTTTTCACCCATCGCAACATTCTTCAATACGATCTTCATGCCGATCCTATTAGCTGGGGTGCTGTTTTACCTGCTAAATCCGGTAGTTAAGCTGATTCAAAAGGTGAAGATCGGCAAGTGGCATATTAGCCGAACATGGGCAGTTGCCCTCATTTTTATTTTGTTTGCGGCGATTCTAGCTGGTGGTATTGTTTGGTTGATTCCACGACTGATTCAACAAGTTAGCACACTGGTCAATAACGTGCCGAACATCGTCAAAATTATTCAGACGGGGTTAGCTGACATTAACGATAAGCTGAGCAGCTATACTTGGCTGAAAAATGTTGACTTCAGTAAATATGGTGACCAGATTGAAAAGAACCTGGCCAGCTATGCGCAAAAATTTATGACTGGGCTGACCTCCAGCGTTGGGACGGTCGTCGGGATGGCAACGAGTGTGACAGTTGTAGCGGTCACCGTTCCAGTGATGCTGTTTTACATGTTGAAGGATGGGCATAAACTTGTTCCAAGTATTAAAAAGTTTTTGCCGGATCGTCACGCGGATCAAATCATCGACTTGCTGAACAAAATGAGTCATACGCTGTCACGCTATATCGGCGGGCAAATGATCGAGATCTTATTCGTTGGGACGTTTACCTCGATCGGGTTTAGCCTCGTTGGTGAAAAGTATGCGCTGTTGCTCGGTATTTTTGCCGGCATGTGCAATATTATTCCTTACGTGGGGCCTTACATTGGGGTCTTACCAGCAGTGATCGTTGCTATCGAAAGCGGCTTGACGCAGGTCATTCTCGTTCTCGTTGTCACGGTCATCGTGCAACAGGTGGATGGAAACTTCATCTATCCAAATGTCATTGGTCGGACGCTGAACATTCATCCGTTGACCATTATTATCATTTTGCTGGTGGCGGGTAACATCGCCGGGCTGTTCGGTATGATCCTTGGTGTGCCGCTGTATGCGGTGGTCAAAACGGTGGTTGAGTTCATCTACAACATTTTCCACCTGCAACGCGAGCAAAAGGAAAAGACGCCGGCTGATTCGGCCAAATAGCCGCCGTTTCTTAAAGGATTCCTAAGGACAGCAAACTTTCCCTGGTCAGATATTGGGTTGCATCGCAATTTATGATATTATAGTCGAGTTAGGACTCAGGGAAACAACACATTAATAGCGACTACACAGATAAGCGGGAGATTTTATGAAAAAAGTTATTACTTACGGCACTTTTGATTTATTACACAAGGGCCACGTTAGATTATTGAAGCGGGCGGCTGCGTTAGGTGACCACTTAACGGTCTGCCTTTCCTCTGATGAATTCAACGCCATTAAGGGCAAGCGCGCATACACCTCATACGAAGACCGAAAGTATATTCTGGAAGCCATTCGTTACGTGGATGAAGTGATTCCAGAAAAGAACTGGGATCAAAAAATCAAGGATGTTCAGGACAACGATATTGATTTGTTTGTGATGGGCGATGACTGGAAGGGTAAGTTCGACTTTTTGAAGGACTACTGTGAAGTGATCTACCTGCCTCGGACAGAGGGTATCTCCACCACGAAGATCAAGCAGGACCTTGGCTTGACCACTGGTGCGGACTGAAAAGAAAATAAGTAGAATGTGACGACAATATCCCCGGTTGCGACTAGGGATATTTTATTGTAAAAGCGAGGGTAATCATGAAGCAGGCAATCTTTTTAGTAACGTCATTAGCGGGTATTAAAAAATTGACGTTTAAACAAAAAATCACGATGCTGCGCAACGACGATATCCAAATCACTGTGGTGTTGGGTATGGTGCAGTTTGACGAGTATGAGGCCGCAAAACAGCTCATCCAAACGATGGTGGGTGCTGGCCGGGTGATTGTGATGTCACTGGCAGAATTAGTGCGCGATAAGCCGGGCATTGCGGTCGCTGAAAAGGATCAGTTTACGGCAGACTACCGCGACCTTGACGTGAAACGATTCAGTGCAGGAGACAACACTGATGATGTGATTCTCCGCTACGTGGCAGAGGGCGATATTGTGGCCGAGGAAGTGGTCGACGCTGATGGCCGGCTGATCACCGCGACTAAGATCAGTCAAAATCAACCGGTGGCAGCGGCCGTTTATGAAGACGACAAGCAGATCGGGCTGCTGCACTATACGGACGGTAAGCACGACGAAAGTCTGTTGCTGAACGGTGCCGGTGAGCTGGTCTATCGTTTCATTCGCCACGACCACCACGTGACCTATGATTATGAAATGCAGCGGACCTCGAAAATGGCCTTTACCAATCTGATCTCTGAAACCGACGAAAAAACGGATCAGGTCAGTTACCGGCTCAGCGAAGAGCGGCCATACTATGAGGTTGTTGATCACGTGGACTTTCACCGGTTCAACTCGATCTTTGAATTCTATGCGGAATTTATCAGTACGGAATTTGCGGACGTGCCAGCCAGTCTGTTCATCGATCTCAACGACAATCCGCATTTCGCTGCCTATCTGCAACAACTATTGATCTTTAATTACTAAGGAGTCGTTCTTGTGCGTGCAATATTATCAGGATTACATCAAAAAAAACAACAGCAGGAACTGGAATTCGAACTGATCGATGTGCCAGGATCCTTCGATAATTTACGGGTAACCTTCTTGGAAACGACCAGTCTGGCGTCCGTCACGTTGCCAGTGACACGCATCATCGACAACAATCTGGTTCGCGTACAGATCGATCCCGCAAAATTGCAGTTCAATGCCTTCGACCAGTCAGAATTCACCTGGCAGCTTTTCTTGGCCTTCGATGCCAACGAAGAACAGGTGATCCTGCAGGTCGAAAGTGAATACTTAAGCGACCGTCACCAGTTATCGCTGACGAGTCAGTTCCAATTTAATGCCGACTCTGAGGGCATGGCCACATTAAACATCCACATTCGTCAAGCCGAGGATGAATTCACGGTCAACGCAGTGAACTTGGTGGATAATACCCTGCAGATCACCGGTTATAACAAAATTAACAACCAGAAGATCACGGATCAAAAGATCATCTTGAAGTCGCGTAATTCGGATGCTAAGTTGGCTTACCCAACCAAAAAGGGCACCCTGCGTGGGCTGTTTCGCGTTGCGATTCCGCTGACTGATCTGCCGCAGGATTCCATTGAGGACCTGTCGATTTCATATAAGATGGGATCCCAGCCCATTACTCAGCGGTTGATCTTAGCGCGGTCATTGGAAGGCCAAACTGTTCAAGCTGTGTTACCTGGCAACCGGCTGGTCCTTATCGAAAAGCGGTTTAATAACGGGATCGTCATCAAGGAGTTCCCAGCACCAAGCCTTGGCAAAAAAATTGCGGCCGTCCCTGGCAAGACCCACGCTGTTGTGGACCTTGGTCGGACGGTGCAGGATAAGGTGAATTTGCGGCGGATGCGGTTCCTGTTTAAGTCAGGCCACCGGCCATACGACCAGACGACCATCGTGTTTGAATCATTTGGCGGCCGTCAAGTCAGTGACAGTCCGTACGCCATTTACCGCTTGTTCAAGGAACTCTATCCCGGCTTTAACTTTGTTTGGTCGATCGATCGGTCATTGAAGAAGTTCTGCAAGGAAAACAACATTCCGTTCGTTGTCCGCCGAACTTCGAAGTGGGTCCGAACGTTGGAAAAGGCCACTTACTGGATCAGTAACGCACGGTTCCCATCCTGGGTCAAGAAACCTAATTATGTGACGTACATTCAGACCTGGCACGGGACACCGTTGAAAAAACTGGGGCTGGACATCGAAAACGTTTCGATGCCGGGGACGACCACGGCCAAGTACCACGCTAACTTTGTGAAGGAAGCCAACCGCTGGGATGCACTGGTTTCACCAAACGACTACTCAACACGCATCTTCCGGTCAGCCTTTGGGTTCAATAACCAGATTCTTAAGGTTGGGTATCCTCGTAACGATGAATTACTGAACTCTTCTGCTGATGATATTCAACGTCTGAAGGAAGAGATGGGCATCCCGCTGGATAAGAAGGTCGTGCTTTACGCCCCAACTTACCGGGACAACCAGTTTGCTGAAAAGGGAAAGTACACCTTTGAACTGCCGTTTAGTCTGGACGACTTTAAGAAACAGTTTGGCGAGGATACGGTCCTGATCTTGCGGATGCACTATTTGATTGCGAACGCGCTGGATATTAGTGATTACACCGACTTTGTGTACGATTTTTCGAGTCACCCAAACATTTCAGACCTGTACTTGGTTTCCGATATGCTGATCACCGACTACTCCTCGGTTTTCTTCGACTATGCCTACCTCAAACGGCCGATCTTGTTCTACCCGTACGACTACCATCTGTACAAGGATGAACTGCGCGGATTCTACCTCGATTACGAAAAGGACCTGCCTGGGGACATTGCCAATAATGAATCAGAACTATTAGCTGGCATTAAAAAAGATTTGCAGCAACCCGATATGAGTCATGACGCAAGGTTTATGAAGTTCTATAAGCGCTTCTGTGCCATTGATGACGGGTTAAGTTCATTGAAGATCGTTAACTATGTTGTGCATCAGATTGAAAAGAACGGTTAATATCCTTGTTCCCTAGTGGTAGCGATTATCGTTTCGTTCCAATAGTCTGCATAGGTTACGGTTTCCACTACTGCGGAGTGCCAAATTGCAGAATGCAGCGGATTTCAACGCAATCAAAAAAAGGCTGGGAATAACTTCCCAGTCTTTCTTGCTGTTTACCCAAAGGCAATTGGCTAATGGGCGTCATTAAGTTATACTACTAGATGGACGAATTTTAAAAAATGAACGCACAACCAACTGAAAACTTGAAAGGAACAACACTATGACAACATTATCCAACGACGTTGCGACCCGGCGGACCTTCGCCATTATTTCTCACCCTGATGCCGGGAAAACAACGATTACGGAACAACTGTTGCTGTTTGGCGGAATCGTGCGTCAGGCGGGGACAGTTAAAGCCCGTAAAAGTGGCAACTTTGCCAAGTCAGACTGGATGGAGATCGAACAAAAACGTGGGATCTCCGTTACCAGTTCAGTGATGCAGTTTGATTACGAAGGCAAACGCATCAATATCTTGGATACACCAGGACACGAAGATTTCTCTGAAGATACGTACCGGACATTGATGGCAGTGGACTCTGCTGTCATGGTCATTGACTCCGCAAAGGGGATCGAACCGCAAACTAAGAAACTGTTCCAAATTTGTAAGATGCGGGGAATCCCGATCTTTACCTTCATGAATAAGCTGGACCGTGATGGCCGCGACCCACTTGATCTGATTGCCGAATTGGAAGACGTTCTGGGAATCGAAGGGTATCCAATGAACTGGCCAATTGGTATGGGGAAAGAATTAAAGGGCCTGTACGACCGTTACCACAACCGAGTGGCTATGTTCCGTCCAGATTCCGAGGAGACCGCCTACGTGCCATTAGACGACAATGGCGACATTCCTGCTGACAACCCGCTCCATGATGACTCGTGGTACGAAGATGCCCGGGACAACATGGAACTGATCGAAGACGCTGGTAATTCGTTTGACATGGACAAGATTGCAAAGGGGGACCAAACCCCCGTGTTCTTTGGGTCAGCGCTGGCTAATTTTGGGGTCAAGACATTCCTTGAGACTTACCTGCAATTTGCACCGCAGCCTGAAGAACATAAAACAACGGATGGTGAAGAAATCGATCCAACGGATGATAACTTCTCTGGGTTTGTTTTTAAGATTCAGGCCAACATGGATCCGAAGCACCGGGATCGGATCGCCTTTGTCCGAATTTGTTCTGGCCGGTTCAATCACGGCATGGACGTTACGTTAGGTCGGACTGGGAAAACGATGCGACTCTCAAATGTGACCCAGTTTATGGCTGATACGCGTGAAAACGTCGATACTGCTGTGGCCGGGGATATCATCGGGTTGTACGATACTGGGAATTACCAAATTGGCGATACGATCTATACCGGTAAGAAGAAACTGCAGTTTGAAAAATTACCGCAGTTTACGCCAGAATTATTTGTGCGGGTCACAGCTAAAAACGTCATGAAGCAAAAGTCCTTCCACAAAGGGATTAACCAACTGGTACAGGAAGGTGCCATTCAGCTCTATACCTCGTATACCACTGGGGATTACATCCTTGGGGCGGTTGGTCAACTGCAGTTTGAAGTCTTCCAGTTCCGGATGAAAAACGAGTATAACTCGGACGTCATTATGGAACCGATGGGCCACAAGACTGCTCGGTGGATCGATCCGGAACAGTTGGATGAACGGATGTCTTCCAGCCGAAACCTGCTGGTCAAGGATCTGGCCGGTGAGCCGTTGTTCCTGTTTGAAAACGACTTTGCGGAACGCTGGTTTAAGGATAAGTATCCAGATGTGACGCTGACGGCAAAATTATAGACAACAGATAACCACTTGGGCCATCAATTGGACGGCCTAGGTGGTTTTTTTGACAACTTAGTTAGTTTATATTGACAATGACTAACTAAATAAGTACACTGGTTTTTGTTAGTTAGCGGGATCTTGACACTAACTTAGACTGAACGTGACAGCTGGAAGACGGCTTGACAGCCCTAAGACACTCCGGTATATTGGGCCACGGTACAAATAATCGAAATGAGGCAAGTGGGTAATGGCATTCTTGGAATTACACGACATTCATAAGTCGTACTATCTTGGAAAAGAAGAATTCCCGGTGTTAAAGGGGATCGACCTAGACTTTGAACTAGGTGAGTTTGTATCAATTTTAGGGGAATCTGGTGGTGGGAAGTCTACCTTGATGAACATTATCGGTGGCTTGGACCGGAACTTTGACGGCTCGGTCACGATTCAGGGCCAGACACTCGACCACACAAAAGAAAAACAAATGGATAATTACCGGCGCGGCACGATTGGGTACATTTACCAGTCGTACAACCTAATCAGCCATTTAAGCGTGCTGGACAACGTTTTAGTCTCTTTGGACATGACTGACTTAAACAGCAGCCAACGTAAACAACGGGCCGTTGAATTGCTGAATAAGGTGGGTCTGAGTGATCAGATCAAAAAACATCCTAACCAGCTTTCCGGTGGGCAAAAACAACGAGTTGCGATTGCCCGGGCGTTGGCTTCCGACCCAAAAATAATTATTGCTGATGAACCAACGGGGGCGCTGGATTCAAAGAACACCGCTGAAGTTTTGAGCCTGTTGACTGAGATTGCTCAGGAGGGCAAGCTGGTCATTGCGGTGACCCACTCTCAGGATGTGGCCAACCATGGGACGCGAATCGTTCACCTTGCTGACGGTCAGATCGATGGTGATGACCGCTTGAAGGATGCGTACCCACTTGGTGAAGACAAGCATTTGATGCATCCTAAGGTCTTGTCGAGTACGGCCAGCTATCGCAACGCGTTCAAGCACTTTAGTTTTAACTTCTGGCGAAACTCATTGATTATGCTTGGGACAGCAATCGGGTTATTTGCCGTTCTGCTGTTTAGCGGGTTAGGTAACGGGATCAATGCGTTTATCCAAAATCAGATCAATTCGATGGTCAACCCCAACTCGGTCACGGTGATGAAAAACCCGACTGGCAAAAAATTGAGTACCAGCCAGTTCGAATCAGAAATGGGGAACTTCCAGAGCGACCCCACGAAGATGATGATCGATTCGTCACTTATGACCAAGCTGGACAACTTAAAGCACGTTGACAAGGTTGAACCGGGTTATCAAATGAGCAACTATTCGTTAAACTACGGTAAACAATCAAAGACGGGTTCTGGTTTCCAAACTTGGACCAAGGCCTATACCAGCAACACGATCAAGTCAGGTCACGCGCCAAAGAACAACCAGATTGTTCTAGATAAGACTCAGGCCGTTGCCTTTATGGGGCAAAAGAATTACAAGAAGATCCTGGGTAAAACGGTGACGCTAAACTTAACTTGGGTCAACGACCAAAAGCAGCCGGTTCAGGTGAAGGCAAAGCTTAAAGTTGTCGGGATTGCAAATGGCGGCCAGGCTGGGGCTATTACGGGTACCAACTACAGCACCATGCACAAGTTGCTGAAGGACGCCAAGGCTTTCACAAAGCCAAACTTTGTCTCCGTTAACGCCAGCAGCATGAACGACGTTAAGACGGTTGCTAATGAGGTTAAGGACATTAAGGGCAGCAACGGCAAGTATGCGTTTGGCGCGATTACCGTTGGTGACATCCTTGATACGGTGAACCAGTATGTTAAGATCGCCTCGATTGTCTTATCATCGATTGCCGGTATTTCACTGATCGTTTCAGCACTGATGATCATCGTGACGATGTACATGTCAGTTTCTGAACGGACTAAGGAAATCGGGATTCTCCGAGCACTTGGTGAACGACGGAAGGATATTCGACGGCTATTTACAGCTGAATCCCTGATCATTGGGGTATTCTCAGCCGTTCTGGCGCTGGTTTTAGCTTACCTGGGCAGTATTGGGCTCAATCACGTGCTGTATGGCATCGTGAAGTTTAATATGGTCCAGCTGACATTGGGCAATGTGATCACGACGTTTGTGATTGCCATCGTGATCTCGTTTATTGCGGCCCTCATGCCAGCAAGACGGGCATCACGATTGAATCCGATCGATGCGTTGTCAGCTGATTAAGTTTAACTAAAAAAGGCGCGGACGTGATTTGTTCGGGCCTTTTTTAGTGGTATCGGGTGGGTTAGCCGACTGCGTTATATCAGGTTGACTGTTACCGCCACTTCTAGAAATAAAAACAGCATCCCCAAATTGGAGGTGCTGTTTTTTAATTTATTATTTTTTAGTTGCGCCCGTTTCTGAAACAGGTGCAGGTTTTCGTTTAAAATGAATCTGTGGTCGCCCAATCAAGACGCCAAATGGTGGGACCTTGTAGCAGAACCATGAAATTAAGAAGGCACCGCCGGCCACAAAAGCATACCCGATCGGCAGGCAGAGGACCAGCAACCAAGCTGGCATGTGGATGTGATTCATGATCAGCGTTAAGAAGGTCAAGGGAATCATTTGAACAAGGTAGATCCCGAAGGAAACCTTCGCACCATTATGAATCCAACGGTCGACCCAGGGCCACAGACCGTGTTGACGCGCATAGGCGTAGCGCCGTCCAACCCAGAAGACGAAGATGATCATCACCGTGTCATACACCAACATGTAGGGTTGGTGAACCGACATTGTTGCCGCCATTGAGAGTTTTAGGATGTGGATATTGCACCAGTATAGCGCAACGGTTCCAAGTGCCAGAACGGCGGTGAAGAACCCAATGGCTTTTGCATGATCGCCAATGAACTTATCCACTTCTTTATAGTGAATGGAAACAAATGCCCCAAACAGGAAGTAGAATTGGTAAACCAGAACGTTTTCGCCATAGTTTTTAAACAGGAACCACCAGTGACTGGTATCAACGTGTGGCAACCAGTACTTGATGCCGATCATCAAAAAAATCTGAATAATGAAACTGACGACCATGATGCCAGCGTGGGAATTTGGCATTTTTTTGAACAGCATCACAAGCAGTGGGAACAGGACGTACAACTGAAGGGTGACCAAAATGTAGTACATGTAGAACTGATCCCCATGAATGATGGCGTCCCAGGCAAGGTAGGGAATGCCGGAACTGGAAAAACGTTTCTTCCAGAATGTGACCCAGTGAGGCTCACGGTTATAGTAGTTCAGCGTGAGCACTAGTCCAGACATGAACATGAATCCCATTCGGGTAAAATGCAGGATGAGGTGGGTTGCCTCAAGAAAAGTTTGACTGTTTGACGTGTTGACAATGTGCGCCATGTAGACAGTCGTTGTGTGGTTCAGTAACACCCCAAAAATAAAGATGACCCGCATCAGGTCAACTTCGTAAAGATAGGGCCGCTTGGTTTTGGTAGCCAAGCCATCACCTCCTAAATTAATGTCCCTAAACACAGGGTTATTTCTTTTTCCTATCAAGGTATGAGTGCAATAGTCTATGATGTGACTGGTAGCTTAAGGGAAGCTTAAAAGAGTGTGAAGCAAGGCGGTTAGCTTCTGCAGGAGCCCTCTGCCTTGCTGAACACGCTTCGGCAATGTAACAGCGATGCACATCGCCAAAAAACAACTCTAGCAGAGATACCTGGCATTTTTACCACAGCCAGCGCACAAAGACATTCACTAAAAAGCTGGCATAGCGCCCTAAATAAAAAGCACTTCCTAGAAACTAACAATCAGTCTAGAAAATGTTACCACAAAATCGCCTCACAATGATACACAATAGCAAAATTGAATCAACACCGACAATGTGAAAGGATTTGACTATCACCATAGCAGCATAAAAAAACGCCACCCAGAGCGGGTGACGTTTTTAATCGATCATTAAAGTTTAAAGGCGATTATTTAACAGTTTCTTTGGCGACCTTTGCCTGGGCAGCTTGAGCCAGAATATTCAAGTAGTTGAATGGCCGGTCAAAGTTTGGTTGGAACAGCATGTCGACCATCGCAAGGTCATCAATGGTGTTCTTGTTTTGGATGCAAACGGACAACAAGTTTGCTGATTGTGAGATGTCGTACTTACTCATTAAAGCACCGCCAAGAATTTCTTTGGTGTCTGGGTTAAAGACGAGAGACATCAAGACGGGCAGGGTAGTCGGCATGAATTCAGGCCGGTAGTTGTCTTCAACAATGACCTGTTCAGCGTTGATTCCCTGAGCTTTAGCTGCATCGTAGGTAAGACCGGTTGAACAAATTGATGTCCCATAGAGGGCTAAACCAGATGAAGATTGGGTCCCCATGTAACGGGTGGTTGGTTTGACGAGGTTCTTACCCACTAAGATACCTTGACGAACGGCGTTGGTTGCCAATGGAATGTAGGCATTTTTGCCCGTTGGGTTATAGTGAACTGCTGCACTATCACCGGCAGCAAAAATGTCTGGGTCAGAAGATTGCATGTAGTCGTTGGTGATGATGGCACCGTTATCTGCCATGTCAACTTTACCCTTGAGCAGG
Organism: Secundilactobacillus paracollinoides; assembly: GCF_001702155.1. Lineage (NCBI taxonomy): Bacteria > Bacillati > Bacillota > Bacilli > Lactobacillales > Lactobacillaceae > Secundilactobacillus > Secundilactobacillus paracollinoides. Next base: position 3,138,193 of record NZ_CP014912.1, on the reverse strand, counting down.
TCGGTATTTGGCTTGAACCCGATGCATAAAATGGCAAGGTCAGCTTCAATTGTTTCTTTGTCGGTCGTAATCGTGACACCAGTGGCGGTCGTGTCGAATGAGGCTACTTTTTGACTAAGTGCCAACTTAACACCGTGGTCAACGTAGTCCTGTTCGATCTTATCAGTGAAGGCTTGGTCATAATACTTAGGCATCACCCGGTCTTGAGCGTCAATGAGCGTGACATCGTGACCCTTCAATGAGTAGGCTTCAGCTAATTCAGCGCCAATATAGCCGGCACCGATAACTGCGATGCGCTTTGAAGAGGCTGCTTTTTCAAACAGGGCTTGAGCATGTGCCCAGTTTTTGCAGAGCAAGACTTTATCAGAATCAATTCCCGGAATAGGCGGGATAACGGGCCATGAACCAGTCGTCATAACAAGCTTGTCGTAGGCTTCTGTGGTAGTTTCGTGCGTGTCCAAATCTTCCACAGTGATCGTGTGTGCTTGATTATCGATGTTTGTGACATCGTGACGCATCTTAATGGTGGCACCAAGTTTTGATAACGCATCTGGACTTGAGTAGAACAGGCCCTGAGGATCCTTGACTTGGCCCCCGAGATAAAGTGCGATCCCGCAAGACAAGAATGAGATGACATCGTTTCGTTCATAGACGGTGACCTGAGCATCCGGGTTTTCCGCCAAAATTTGTTGGGTCGCAAAGGTCCCAGCATGGGTACAACCAATAACAACGACTTTCATATTCAACTGCCTCCTATGTGCATCTTGCACAAATAAAATTGTTCACAATCATATTTTACACAATTAAAATTAATTGTCAACGTTTTCACAAGTAAATTGTCATTGTTCTTTCAGTTGTTATTTTCATGAGAGGGGTATAATGTTAGGCAAACGAGCAAAGGGAGATTTTGAAATGAAAGAATCAGCTTGTACGTCAGTGTTAGTCGGAAAGGCAGCTTCAATCGACGGATCCGTCATGATTGCCAGAAACGATGACACGTTTTTACCATTAACACCACAGCGTTTTGAAATGATGCCGGCAGTTAAGGGCCGGCATGAGACGCTTGTGTCAAACCAAAACGGGTTTACTGCGCCACTTCCAGAAGCCGGGATGCGTTACCAGCAGACGCCTAATGCGGATGTTGATAAGGAGGGAATTTACGCCGAAAGCGGCTTTAATGAACGAAACGTGGCGATGAGTGCTACCGAAAGTGTTTACGGCAATCCGAAGACGCTCGCCTATGACCCTTGGATCGAAAACGGCCTTGCTGAGGATAGTTTACAGACCATGGTCTTACCCTTTATCACCAGTGCCCGTAACGGGGTCGAATACCTCGGTAATTTGATCAAACAATACGGATCACCTGAAGGTAATGGTGTTTTGTTTGCAGATAACAATGAAGCTTGGTACATGGAAATCGTAACTGGCCACCAGTGGGTTGCCCAACGGATTCCGGATGATGCGTACGTCATCACCGCCAACCAGGTTGCCATTCAAACTGTTGACTTTGATGATCCTGATAACTTTATGTGGGCTGAAGGGATTCAAAAATTTGTGAGTGACCATGGCTTGAACCCAGATCTTTCCGGCTGGAATTTCCGTCATATTTTTGGGACGAGCAATGAAAAAGACCGTCACTATAACACGCCGCGGGTATGGTTTGGTCAACGGTACCTCAATCCAGAACACAAGCAGGAACCAACATCATCAGAGTTGCCGTTTATCTGTCATGCGTCACGTAAAATTAGCGTGGAAGATGTGGAATATATTTTGAGTTCCCACTATAACGAAACCGACTACGATCCATTGGGTCGCGGACCAGAAGATTTGAAAACAAAATTCCGGCCAATTTCAATGAACCGGACGCAGAATTCACACGTGCTCCAATTACGGAACAATGTGCCCGCGGAACAATCGGCCATCATGTGGTTGTGCTTCGGGGTGCCAGCTTTTAGTCCTTACGTGCCATTCTTTGCGAACGCAACGGATACGGATCCATCATACTCAACTACACCGCTTCATGCCGATGCGGACAGTGCCTACTGGATGTACCGTAAGTTATCAGTGTTAGTTGAATCGCACTATGCAGAATTCATCCAATCGGATACGGACTTCTTAACTGCGGTTAAGCAGGCATTTCAGACGCATATCGCAGAAACGGACGCAGCGGCAGCAAACTTGTCGGGAGATGCGTTAACTGATTACCTGACAAAACAAAACTACGCAGTGGTCGCTGAGATGAAGGCAAAGACCACTCAGTTTATGAATGAGTTGTTTGAAGAGGGGTTGGGGCTTTCGAAGTTGACGTTTAATATGGATGTCAATTTGTAGAGTGTGAAGCAAGGCGGTTAAGGGGCGGTGTGTAATGGACTCTGACCGAAAAGTCCGGACCTGACTTTTTGGTCAGAGTCCATTACACGTTAGTCCCGTGCCTTGCTGAACACGTTTCGGCAATGTGAAATAGAAAGTCAGAAACAAGAACCACTCGATATCAGCAAAACGGTATTTTTGCCAAAGTTAGCTTATGCAGGAGTACCTTGCTGAACACATTTCGACAACGTACAAAAAAATAAAACCAAAAAAGCCTGATGAAGCCAATCCCTTCATCAGGTTTTTTAGCATCTGCCTTGACATCCTAAAATCTTCACACAAAATTCATAGAAAAATATTATTTAAATCATAAGATATTAATTAAAATCTATTGTCTATCGCCAACAATTTCGATAAACTATAAGAGAAGACTAGGACAACTTTCAGCTCCTAAATCCAGCTGTTGATCCGATTCCCCGCAGCAAATTCAAGAAAGGACTGCTCGCGATGACAATTCATAATGCAGAACTGACGCACGCACAATTAGCTAAAAAACTCGAAACGGACCTGTCGCAGGGACTCACGACCGCTCAGGTGACCGAACGGCAACATGAAGGGCGCAACGTTTTACAGGAGGAGAAGCCACCGACCGTTTTTCAAAAGGTCTGGCGGCATCTGTCCGACGTTGCCTCCCTGGTACTGTTGTTTGCCGTTTTGCTGTCGACGTATTTAGCGCTGACAGCTGACGGTGGATGGACGAAAACTATCGTGATCGGCAGTATCTTGATCATTAACGTCGCCATCGGAATGTATCAGGAACACAGTGCTGAAAAATCGTTGGCGGCGTTAAAAAAATTGAATGTACACGAGGTGACTGTGATCCGTGATGGGGACTCTCAGGTGGTGGACGCGGCTGATTTGGTTCCGGGTGACATTGTGTTGCTGACTGGCGGTAATCAGATTCCAGCGGATGGGCGATTGATTGCTGCGACTGATCTGAGAATCGACGAAGCCATCTTAACGGGCGAAAGCGAACCCGTTAAGAAAACGGCTGAGGCAGTGCCAGAAGCTGAGGAACTCGGTGACCGGATCAATGAAGTGTTTTCGGGAACCGGGGTCGCACAGGGGACTGGAACAATGGTCGTGACCGCAACGGGGATGGCCACTGAGCTTGGGGCTATTGCTGGGATGTTAAACCGTACGAAGGCGCGGATGACACCGTTGCAGAAACGGTTAAATCAGTTATCAGCGCGACTGACGGCGGTGGCGCTAGTGGGTGGTGTGATCATCTTTGCGCTTGGTATCTTCTACCAGGGCGAGCCGCTGACGGATGCGCTCATGATTGGCGTATCGTTGGCCGTTGCAGCCGTGCCAGAAACGCTGCCAATCATTGTCACCATTAGTTTGTCACACGGTGTGAACGTCATGGCGAAACAACATGCCATCATGAGGCGAGTTGATGCGGTAGAAACGATTGGTGGCGTGAACGTCATTGCTTCAGATAAAACCGGCACCTTGACGCAAAATAAAATGACCGTCACGCGGTTTTGGCCGGCTGGGGCAAATGCCTCAGTGAGTGTGGCAAAGATGCACGTGAATGATGAATCACTCAAACTCATGCGTTTAATGGGATTAGCAACCAATGCCACACGCCAGACCGTCAACGGCGAACTGGTCGAGGTGGGGGATTCAACTGAGTTAGCAATTGTTCGCTGGCTGGCAAAATTTGATCATAGTCGCTCCGAATTAGAACGAGACTATCCGCGGTTGGCGGAAGACCCGTTTAATTCGACCAAAAAGACAATGGCGACGTTGCATGACACCCCGGACGGCCGTTACCTTTTGATCGTCAAAGGCGCAGTTGACCATTTGCCATTACAACAGACGGCAGCAGAGCAACGCGAGATGATGCGGGTTCATGATACGTTTGCGCACGAAGCACTGCGGGTGTTAGCAGTCGGTTACCGCTACTTCGAGGAACGCCCAACGGCGCCGATTGAAAACTTGCAGACCGACCTGACATTTGCGGGGCTGATCGGCATGATCGATCCGCCGCGCGAGACGGCTATTGCGGCCGTTCAGCAAGCTGCCGATGCAGGTATCAGAACGGTCATGATCACTGGTGACCACTTAGAAACGGCGAAGGCAATTGCCACTCAAATCGGTATTTTGCACGTGACGGATGATGTCATCACTGGTGCTGACCTTCGGCAATTGACGGATACTGAACTGACGGCAAGAATTGACCGCATCAGCGTTTATGCGCGGGTGTCGCCAGAGGACAAGATTCGCATCGTGACTGCTTGGCAAAACAAGGGGGCAACGGTGGCAATGACTGGCGATGGGGTCAACGATGCCCCGGCTTTAAAGGCAGCTGATGTCGGTATCGCGATGGGCATTACGGGAACCGAAGTCTCCAAGAATGCGAGTGACATGATTTTAACGGATGATAATTTTGAAACGATCGTCGCTGCCGTCTCGACGGGGCGGGCGGTTTATCAAAACATTCTTAAAGCCGTTGAATTCCTGATTGGTGTGAACTTCGCGCAGATTTTCCTGATGATCTTCGCGGTAACCGTTGGCTGGGGTGCGCCGCTGATTGCCGAACAATTGCTGATCATTAACGTGTTAGCGGATGGGATTCCAGGCTTCTATCTGAGTCGAGAACCAGCTGAGCCGTCTAATATGAAACAATCGCCAATTGGCAGGTCAGTCAGTATATTTGCGGACGGACTTGGACAGCGTGTCGCCCTGAGAGCAACCACGTTTGTCCTGTTGACGCTCGGCATTTATGCGCTTGGCCGGTTTGGGTTATCAGCTAATGATCCGTTAATGGGCACGACAATGCTGTTCATGATTTTAGCCATCGGGTCAATGATTGATATTTACCCAATCAAGCGGCGGTCGCCACTGACATGGGCAAGTATTAAGGCAAATCGTGAGATCAATATTGGTGTCTGTTTAGCCGCTGTAATTGTGTTTGCAATTGCGTTGGTACCTGGTCTGCAACACGTGTTTGAACTCACTGCAATGCCGGTATTGAACTGGATGATCGTGCTTGTAGCGGTGTTTGTGCCTAGTGTGATCTTGGAAATCAATAAGCGCGTTCAGCGTAAGCGTCGGCCTGAGGAAATTCAGGTGGAAGATGTAGTGGATTGATGGGATGAAAAAAGCAACCTCGGAGTGTCGGGGTTGCTTTTTTCGTGATTGCTTTTTCTGTTATATGTTTGAGAGGCTTTTCAAGGTATTGGGAAAGCGTCTGGTTTGAGGTGTTTTTCTCACGATTAGTTCTTGCGGCTGGTTTTCTATGTTATATTGCCGAAACGTGTTCAGCAAGGCTGAGGGCTACTGCGTAAGCAACTCTGGTTAAAAAAGTCAGACCCGGACTTTTCTGACCAGAGTTACTTACGCTCCGCCCTCAAACCGCCTTGCTTCACACTCTACACCATTTGCACATTCATCAACCTCACATACTGGGCTTGAATCACTTCCTTATGATCCAACTCATACCATGGAATCTTAGCATCATCAACAAGTTTACCCGTCACCATGACCAAGGTGCCGTCTGGAATGTGACCCATGATTTGCCCGTTTGGTGCATTGAAAATGTTGACTGAATGGTCGGCTATAAAGTCGATCTGGCCAGATTTATTCATTGGGTCAAATTTTGGTTGCTCCAACGCTGTTTCACTTTCTAAGGCTGATGCTGCGGGCCGGTCGGTGACGACGATCTTATCGTTAATGATCCACTGCGGCCCGCCGAGGTTGTACCAAGTTTGGCCATCAGATAGAGTTACCTTGATAAAGGCCCGCCAAACGGAATGGTCCGGGAAGTCGTACGGTTGAATTTGGCCATTTGGGGCATCGTAAACGACCGTTGTTTGATTGAGTTCCAGATAGTAATTGATGCGTTGAACAGACTGCCACGTATTTCGTCGTAACATGACAATGATCATTTGCGGTTCAGTCGTAAAGTGGCCATTGAGCGGGCGACTGGCCTTGATCAAATGATAGTCCTCAATATCAGGCTGTTTAAGCGCAAATGGGGCGTTAATTTGGCCAGTAATGACGTGGGGTGTTTGGAGCAGTTGGCCAGTGTCATAGTCGACTGGGTATAGCACAACTGGGTGTCCCAATTTCTGCATAAACTGCAGGGTCATGATGTGGTAGGGACTCGTATAGCTGGTTAGAAACCCCTTGATATTAATTAAAATCTTATCTTCAAAGTTTTTAAATTGGAGGTGGATCGGATCGCCGATGTGACCGTTCAACCATTCCGGATCAGCTAATGAACGGCCATCTTCGCCGAGATATAATACAACGAGCACAGCATCCGTGGTAGTGCTTGGCACACTAGCCTGAGCGGGTTGCTGATGCTGGGGTTCTGAGACGGTTTGATCTGGTTCGGGCTTCGGTGTTACCGTAATCTTTTTTGATTCACCACGGGGTGCAATGTGGCTGGCCTGATGCTGGCTTCGAGGCGCGGCAGCATGCCGCGGCGTGGGCGCATTTTGCCCAGATAACCAGTGCCATAATCGATCTAAAATTGCCATGCAACCCCTCCTCCGTGCTTTACTAATAGTATACCGCATACGTTGAGGGAATTTGTAGGTAAAAGGGAAATTTAGGAAAGAGCGCGGAGCAAGGCGGTTAGAAGGCGGAGTGTAAGTAACTCTGGTCAGAAAAGTCCGGGTCTGACTTTTTTGACCAGAGTTGCTTACACAGGAGCCTTCTGCCTTGCGGAGCGCGTTTCAGCAAGGTTGCCAAGAAAGAACCAACCAACATAAATCAAAACCACCAACCCCAAAAAGAGGTGCATTGTAAAACCCGCACCCAATAACCAAAATACAATTTGCGCCAAAATTCTCAAAAAGGGTCAGTGAAAGCAAGCCACCTAACAAGAGCTTACCCAAACTGAGCTTAGTTTCTCAGTCACAACCAACACCCTCAAACTCAGCAAACCAAAAAAAGTCTCGCAACAACACACCGTTGTCGCGAGACTTTCAAACATCACTATTTTGTTTCAGGTTTCTCTTCGGTACTTGCAGTGGCGGTATCGCCAGCTTCAGCACCTAACGTAATCTTGTCATGGTTCAATGTTGCAATCAGGTTCTTGATATCACTGTGGTCGAGGTAGTAGTCCGCAATGCGGTCTTCGATCTGTTCTTGAATCACTCGACGTAATGGTCGAGCACCCATGGCCGGATCGTAACCTAAGTCAACTAACTTATTCTCAACGGGTTCAGTAACGTGAACGTGGAGGCCTTGAACAGCCAACATACTGTTAACGTCATCGATCATCAGGTCAACGATCTTCATTAAGTTTTCCTTAGTGAGGGCGTTGAATTCAACGATGTCGTCGAACCGGTTCAAGAATTCTGGCTTGAAGTAGTTGGTTAATTTGTCCAAAACAGAGTGGGTCTTACCACTTGCTTCGGCACCAAAACCAACACTGGCTTCAACATCACCAGTTCCTGCATTTGAGGTCATAATGATGATGGTATCCTTAAACGATACAGTGCGACCCTGTGAATCAGTCAAGCGCCCATCGTCCAAGATCTGAAGGAACATGTGCATCACGTCTGGGTGTGCTTTTTCGACTTCGTCCAGCAAAATGATACTGTATGGATTCCGACGAACCTGTTCCGTCAGTTGACCAGCTTCTTCATAGCCAACGTAGCCAGGAGGCGAACCAATCAATTTAGACACTGAATGCGGCTCCATGTACTCAGACATGTCAAACCGGATCATGGCGTCCTTTGACCCAAAGAGTTCACGCGCCAGTTGTTTTGCAAGTTCCGTTTTCCCAACACCGGTTGGGCCAACGAATAGGAATGACCCGATTGGCCGACCAGTGCCGTTTAAACCGATTCGGTTACGACGGATTGCCCGCGTCACTTTATCAACGGCCTCATCTTGGCCGATCACGTGCTTCTTCAGTGATGGGCCAAGGTCTTGCAACTGCGTCTGTTCCTTGTTTGCTAACTCGCCAACAGGGATACCAGTCTTTTCCTCAACGATCTTTTGCATGTCTTCTTCAGTGACTTCAGGTGTTTCGTCAGGGGAGGCAGAGGCACTATCCTTTGTCTTTTCTAACTTATTCACCTGATCACGGTAGTAGGCTGCTTTTTCGTAATCTTCCTGCTTCAACGCCGCTTGTTTTTGGCCTTCCGCAGTATCGATCTTTTCTTGGATCGTCTTAGGGTCGGCAACGTTGATCGTCAGGTTCTTCTTTGAGCCTGATTCATCGAGTAAGTCGATTGCCTTGTCTGGTAAGAACCGGTCTTGAATGTAACGATCGGACAACTTGACGGTGGCTTCAATGGCACCATCAGAGTACTTAACGTGGTGATAGTCTTCGTACTTCTTTTGAATCCCTTTGAGGATCTCAATGGCTTCTTCAAGTGATGGTTCGTTGACCGTTACGGGTTGGAGCCGTCTTGCCAGCGCCTGATCCTTTTCGATGTCACGGTATTCATTGAGGGTAGTGGCCCCAACAAGTTGGAACTCACCACGGGCAAGGGCTGGTTTCAAAACGTTACCAGCATCCATGCCGCCTTCAGCGTTACCGGCACCCACAATTTCGTGGATTTCATCAATAAACAGGATCACGTTTGGATCTTGTTGCACTTCTTGCATCAACTGTTGCATCCGTTGTTCAAACTGACCACGAATACCAGTCCCTTGAACAAGTGAAACAACGTCTAACCGAATAATCTTCTTATTTAATAGTTTTTGGGGAACGTCACCAGCGACGATCTTGAGTGCCAGTCCTTCGACCACGGCCGTTTTACCGACCCCGGCTTCACCAATCAGAACAGGGTTGTTCTTGGTGCGTCGGTTGAGGATCTCAGTGACCCGAGCAATTTCTTTATCACGCCCAATAACGGGGTCGATTTTGCCCTGACTTGCCAGTTCAGTAAGGTCTAACCCATATTGGCCTAATAGACCACCTTGTTGGTTATTACGACCTTGGCCGTTACCACCGGTTGGGCCTTGCGGCTGAGTAGGTGGCACTTGCTGTTGAAACCCTTGCTGACCGTTGTTTGGGGTACCACCGTCCTGCATTGCGCGGAAGATGTCGTCTAAGTTACCGAACCCAAATGGATCTTGTGCCATTTGCGTACCTCCGTTTCCGGAATTTGGATTTTTTGGCTGCTGATCTTTCAGGAGCTGATAACAGTTCTGACAGAGATCAACTTGCTGCCGTTGGCCATTAACGTTTAAGTACAAATGAATTGTGGCTTCGCGTTGATGGCAATTTTGACAGAGCATATATTGACTCCCTTCTATATAAAGTAGTCAAGCCAATTGGCCAAACAATGCGAGACTGTTTGACCAATACTGACCATTGATTTAATTATACCCTAACTTGACCTTGAAGCAAGCAGTTTGCTTCAAAAATTAGCACTCTTTGATTCCAGTGCTAATCACACTGTAAGTTGTATAACATTTAGGCTTTAGATGCAAGTCATGTGCTTTAACGCGACTGATAATAGATGGTGACGGTTTTTGTTAGCGACGATTGCCACCAGATTGAACCATTACGTCAGGTCCATACCGACCTTGTCGCGAAATGATGAAAGGTGTCCGCTCACTAAAATTATTTTGTCCAAAATTGTCATGCTGACCAAAATAGGGGGTTCAAAGATAATCGGGTTTCATCTATAATAGACAGGTTGTTTTAAACGGCGTAACATGGTGACATGGGTTTCAGAAAAGGGGGGATATCGCCAGTGGACAAGGACTACACGAAGATGATGGAACAGCTGAAAGACGGCGAATTAGACGAGTTTGTTGTGAAACCGGATGAGTTTATGAGCTTCTATCCCGCCTACATGAATTTCGAGTTTCGTAAGCGGGTCATTGGTAAGGCTGACAAACTTGGGATTCTCACTTATCACTATGATCATGACCAAACTTCATAAAAACAACAATGTAAGCGGTCACTATTTGCTTACATTCGCTTGTATTTTAGTGAATAAATTGATATTCTTAGGATAAAGGCAAGTTTTCCCATCAATTCGAAGAAGCGGGGTTCCTTGAACTTGGTGGCAACAGCGCCCTAAAAGAAAAAATATTGTGCTCGTAAAAGGAGATCGATGACTATGGAAAAACGCAACTTTCACATTACCGCAGAAACAGGGATTCATGCTCGTCCAGCAACTTTATTAGTTCAAGCTGCCAGCAAGTATAACGCTGACATTACCCTTGAATACGAGGGCAAGTCCGTTAACTTGAAGTCAATCATGGGTGTGATGTCTCTCGGTGTTGGTGCCAACACTGACGTCACCATCGCTGCTGACGGCGACGACGAAAAGGACGCCATGAAAGACGTTGCTAAGACCATGAAAGAGGAAGGCCTGTCTGACTAATGCCAAGTCGGGTACTTAACGGAATCGCCGCCAGCGATGGTGTTGCGATTGCCGAGTCATATCGGCTGGTAGATCCGGACCTGTCTTTTGATAAGGTCAAGATCTCTGATGTTAATGCCCAGGCAACCAGGTTATCCGCTGCGCTTGTTGCGTCTAAACGTGAATTGGCGCAGATCAAAGAACATGCTATTCAAACAATGGGTGAGGATGAAGCCACCGTTTTCGACGCGCACCTCGCCATTCTGTCCGATCCAGAAATGATTCGGCAGATTGTTAAACAAATCCGTGACCAGCGGGTGAGTGCCGAGGAGGCGCTGACCGTTGTCACGGATTCGTACGTTAAACTGTTTGAAAACATGCAGGATAACCCGTATATGCGTGAGCGGTCTGGCGATATTCGGGACGTGACAAAGCGGGTATTAGCGCATTTGCTGGGTGTTGAATTGCCGAATCCGGCGCTGATCGACCATGAAGTGATCGTGGTCGCTCATGATCTGACCCCAAGTGATACGGCTCAATTAGATCGCCGATTTGTGAAGGGGTTCATTACCGATATCGGTGGGCGAACCTCTCACTCCGCAATTATGTCGCGAACGCTTGAAATTCCAGCGGTTGTTGGTACCAAAGAAGCAACGTCACTGATTGAAGATGGCCAGCCACTTATTTTGGATGGCATTCACGGCCAGGCGATTTTGCAGCCAACAAGCACTGAACGTCAGGAATACCACGATATGGCAATCGATTATCAAACACAGCGGATCGAGTGGCAGAAACTGCAAGACAAGCCAAGTGTGACGAAGGATGGTGTCCACCACGTTCTAGCTGCCAACATTGGGACACCAGAGGACCTGACTGCCGTAAAGACAAATGGGGCTGAGGGTGTCGGCTTATTTCGCAGCGAGTTTCTGTACATGAATGCCAATAATTGGCCAACCGAAGATGACCAGTTTGAAGCCTATAGGACCGTTGTTCAAGGCATGGCGGGCAAACCCGTTGTCGTGCGCACCATGGATATTGGTGGTGACAAGGGGTTGCCTTATTTGGACATGCCAAAAGAAATGAATCCGTTTATGGGCTACCGGGCGATTCGGATCAGCCTAAGTAAGACGGCAATCTTTAGAACCCAATTACGGGCGCTGTTGCGGGCATCGGCCTATGGTGATCTTGGTATCATGTTTCCGATGATCGCAACACTTGATGAGTTTCGCTCGGCAAAGCGGATCACCAAGGAGGAACATCAGAAGTTGCTGGATGACGACGTTCCGGTAGGCGACCCGCAGTTGGGCATAATGGTTGAGGTGCCGGCTGCCGCTATTTTGGCCGATCAGTTTGCTAAGGAAGTCGATTTTATGAGTATCGGCACGAACGACCTGATCGGGTATTCAATGGCTGCTGACCGCACGAATGAACGCGTTTCTTACCTTTATCAACCCTACAACCCAGCGATTTTACGTTTGATCAAACACGTGATCGATGCCTGTCATCAGGAGGGCAAAATTGCGGCCATGTGCGGCGAAATGGCGGGTGACCAGTTGGCAGTCCCAATTTTGGTCGGCATGGGCTTAGACGAGTTCTCAATGAGTGCAACAAGCATTCTAAAAACACGGGCGTTGTTTCGCCGGTTAGATTCGGCTAAGATGGCTGTTTTAGCCGATAAGGCGATTCATGCTGGCACCAATGAAGAAGTGATTAAATTGGTGGATGAATTCGTGTTTTAGAGCGTGTAGGAAAACGGGAGGAAGCGGAGGGCCTTTCGAATGTTAGGTGATAGTCCGTTGCATTCCGCAATTTGGCACTCCGTGTAGTGGCTCGCGACTGAGCTAACTCGATTTCTGCTGCGCAGCTCTCGAGTGGATCTCAATCGTCTCGCACATCAGTAACCGACCGAAGAACGGTCGCTAACTGATGTCGACACCACAGCTCCGTGCCAAATTGCTGCATTCTACTCACGTTGAGCTTATTTTTACTACTAGTTAAGCATCACATTGGTGTTAAACCAAGTTTGAAGAGAATCCGCCCTCGACTGCTAGTAAGGCAATTAACAGCAATGCTTCTCATGATGTGTCTGTCACCAGTAACGATTAATATAGAGGTTTCGTGATACCACTTTTGAAGACTTATTAACTGTGATGACCACTGTCAGCATTGCAGGGTAGTGGAGCCATCCGGCATTGCAGGCTCTGTGGTTGTCGGTGGTCGTTAGCGGCCGTCCTTAAGCCGGTTACGAACACGGGAGACATAGGAGATCTTTGAATTTCTAGTGTATATTGCGGAAACGTGTTCCACAGGCCTGCTCCACACTCTTACTTCAGCCTGCAGGGCCGAACGGTGGAACGAAGCGACATTAAGTGCTACTTTGAATCACCCAACAATGGAGAGTACCCATTGCGGAGCGCGTTTCCACTATGGAAAATAGATAGAATTTTTCAGTTTTCCGAATTACGTTTCAGCACAGCTGACAAGAAAAATTATGTGAATAAAAAACTAACATCCTAAAAACACAAAAGCACCAGCCCAAAATCCAGGATAGGAATTTGGGCTGGTGCTTTTGTGATGCATAGGGTGTGCACGGGTTCGTGATGCAGACGAAATAAACAACGCTGTGGCTTGACACCAGCTCGTCAGTCACGTAAGATACTTGTAAAATCATATTATATGGGATATAGTATGTATTCACCAGGTCCTAACGGCGAGATCAGCCAATGGCATTGACTTCAAAAAAGACTAGTAACAGGTGGTTAATTGAAGTTGACAGGACTCGTTCAACTCGGTAGGATAGGGTAACTTTTCAATTCAAGACAATTGGTTATTTGATTGGCGGTTGCGTTACGGCGCAAAATGCTATATAGTTAATTACTGAAGTAACTAACCTGTCAATTTGTTAAATTGTTAAATTTACATGCCAATTTACGAAGTTATCGGCCGTTTGGCTTGGACTAACGCTAAAGAGGGCGTATGATTAATTGTGATAACATGGGCGTTTGAAGTCCATTATTAGACTGTAGAAGCGGTACAGATTTAATAAGTTCTGTCCGTTATGTTGAACTAATTTTGTTGGGGGGATCAGCGTGAACATTGGACTATTTACGGATACCTACTTCCCTCAGGTAAGTGGTGTTGCCACATCCATTAAAATTTTAAAACACGAGCTTGAAAAACAAGGGCATAGAGTCTACATTTTCACGACGACTGACCCGCATATTGAGCGCGACGTATATGAACGCAATATTTTCCGGTTCCCAAGTGTGCCGTTTGTGTCGTTTACTGACCGGCGCATCGCGTTTCGTGGGCTGTTTCATGCCTATCAAATTGCGAAAGAACTGGATTTAGACATTATTCATACGCAAACCGAGTTCTCAATGGGGTGGATCGGCAAATTTGTGGCGCGGAACCTTAAGATTCCGTGTCTGCATACCTACCATACAATGTATGAGGATTACCTGCACTATGTGGCTAACGGTAAAATTTTAAAGCCGGTGCACGTTAAACAAATGACGCTTGCGTTTTGTGCCCATTTAGATGGCGTGGTTGCGCCAAGTGATCGTGTGATCGATACGCTAACCGGGTATGGTGTTAAGACACCGATTCGTGTCATTCCAACTGGCATTGTCTTGGATCAGTATGCGCAGCCAAGTGCGCTAAATGTTCGTGAAACTTACAACATTTCACCAGATGCACCGCTGATTTTATCACTCAGCCGGCTTGCGTTTGAAAAAAATATTAAAGAAGTTATCGATGGGATGCCAAAGGTGATCGACGAATTGCCGAACGCCAAGATGTTGATCGTTGGTGATGGTCCAGCCCGGGAAACACTCGAACAACAGGTTAAGAATCTGAAACTAGACGACCACGTTATTTTTACCGGTGAGATCAATAACGACAAGGTTGCCGCATTTTACCAAGCTGCCGACCTCTTTGTCTCAGCTTCTGAATCAGAATCTCAGGGACTGACCTACATTGAGTCGTTGGCAGCTGGCACCAAGATCGTTGTCAAACACAGCCCATATACTGATGACCTGTTGGCGGGCGATACGCTTGGCAGTATCTTTGCCAGCTTTGATGAGATGGTTGCCGATATGGTGCATTTTCTTAAGGATCCTGTTATTAAGGACCAAGAAACGCTTAAGAAAACGTTGCACGATTCGTCGTCAGATGCGTTTGGCGAACAGGTCGCTGCGTTTTATCAGGACTGTCAACTCGCTTACGAGCAAGTTCATGAAGACTCAGCTGGAATCAGTAACTAAGTGTAGAAGACTGGAAAAGGCAGAAATTCGGGACGAGTTTTTGCCTTTTTGCGTGTTTTATTTTGAGTGATACTATCAGTTGGGGTGTTAGGCTAGCGGTTGGGGTTACAACGACTGCGGATTATGATGAGGAGTGCCAAATGTTAAAGATAACCATGTTTTCAACAGCGGATAAAGTTGCCGGTCAGGGCGTTGGCAGTGTCTACGTCGAACTGTTGCGATTGCTGCGAACACAGGCAAATGATGAATTGAAGATTCAGGTCAACACCTACGGACGGGCTGATATTAGTCATTATCACACCATCAATCCGCAGTATTATTTATCGACCTTTATGCCGAATCGCGGCCGCAAGATCGGGTTCGTTCATTTTTTGCCTGAAACACTTGAGGGGAGTCTTAAACTTCCTCGACTGTTTAAGGGGATTTTTTACCGGTATGTCATTGCGTTTTATAAACGGATGGATCAGCTGGTCGTGGTGAACCCCAGTTTTAAGGAAAAATTGATGGCGTATGGGATTTCAGAGGCAAAAATCACTTATATTCCTAACTTTGTCAGCAGCAGTACCTTCTATCCAGTGACGGATAAGAAGCGGACTGAGTTGCGGGAACAGTATCATTTTCCCGATAAGTTTACCGTTCTAGGGTCTGGTCAAGTCCAGGTTCGAAAAGGGGTCCCAGACTTTATCGAATTGGCAAAACGCAATCCCGATATGCAGTTCATTTGGACGGGAGGCTTTTCCTTTGGCCGGATCACAGACGGTTATGCGGAACTGAAGAAAGTGGTTGATGATCCGCCGGCTAACCTGAGCTTTCCAGGAATCGTCGACCGCAACAAGTTAGTGGACTACTATAATATGGCCGATGTTTTTCTGTTACCGTCCTATAACGAGCTCTTTCCCATGTCAGTTTTGGAGTCCTTCAGTACCCATACCCCAGTCCTGGTGCGTAACCTTGACCTGTATGATGCCATCTTAAAAGGTGACTATCTTGGCGCTGATGACGTTGACGAAATGGATCGAGATCTCCATGAACTGCGCGATGATCCGGCGGCTCTACAGGCGTTGCAGGATAAGGCAAAGGACGCTGCTGATTACTATTCCGAAGATCGACTCGTTAAGATCTGGGTCAAGTTCTATCAGGATCAAGCACATCTACGTAAAAGAGGATAGAAACTATGTCGAGACGTAATAAACTGGTACTGGTCCTGATGCTGATCTTAGGACTTGGCGTTTTTGGGTATTCCCTGCGCGACATCAAGATCAGTATTTTGATTCATGACTTTACCACCATTAATCTTTGGTGGCTGGCAGTAGCCATCGGCTGTATGTGTGTGTACTTCGGCCTTGAAGGACTGATCGTTAAGCTGCTGGTTGAGAAACGATTAGGAAAATATTCGTACAAGAGCGCGCTGCGGATCCCGTTGATCGAGCAGTTGTTTAACGGCATTACACCGTTTTCTTCCGGTGGGCAGCCGGCCCAGTTAGTGGCGATGCTGCAATCGGGTGTTGATGGTGGTCGGGCAAGCTCCATCCTGCTGATGAAGTTCGTTGTCTTTCAGGCGATGATTGTCATCAACTTCCTGATTGCCTTGATCATCGGCTTTCATTACATGGTCGCTAAAATGAGCTACCTAGCACTCTTTGTAGTGTTAGGCTTCATTATCCATTTTTCAGTCATTGTCGGCTTACTGCTGATCATGTTTTGGCCGCGATTTACTAAAAAATTAATTAAGGTCGTGACCTGGCCGCTCAAGTTCTTTATGAAACCGGAACGGGTCTCGAAAAGGGCCGCGAACCTGGATAATAAAGTGGACTTGTTTTACGACGAAAGTGTGCGACTACTCAGTGAGCGTAAGTTGCTGATCGAAGTGGTTATCGTGACGTTCTTTCAACTCCTGTTCTATTACCTTGTCCCATACTTTATCATGCTGGCACTTGGCTATTCACACGTCAACGCCGTTATGGTCACATGCCTGCATATTCTGATCATCATGGTGATCTCCATCTTCCCAATTCCGGGTGGTGAAGGCGGGGCGGAATATAGTTTTGAAGTTTTATTTAGAAGCTACATTACCAACTCCAGCAAATTAGTGTTGGCCATGCTGTTGTGGCGGATCCTGACGTACTATTTTGGAATCTTTGCCGGTATCGGCGCTCTGGGTGTGAAACCGGACCCGTTGAAACCGCATGACCGCCAGAAGATCGAAAATGAAGAAGCAAAAGAAAAGGGAGCAAAAACACCAAAGTAAGCTTGGCCGATGGCTGGGCTTTTTTTAGAGGGTGAAGGAAAACGGGTGAGACCAGAACGTAAGGCACGGGCGTGATAAATCCCGGTCCTGGATTTGTCACACCTGCGCCTTACGTGGCCGGTCTCAGTTTTCCGAAACCCGTTTCGGCACGGTTGCCAAAAAAATACTGCTTAGTCGGTTTGGAATGAGTCAAAAAAGTGGCACAAAAGCCACACCTAAACCAACGGCAACTCAACACCGACGTGCCTCGTAACCCCTGACAGATCAAACGTTAACACCAACCAACAAACCGGCACTCAGCCTGACACTCAAGCTTGATTCAACGCCTTGTTTCATGGTACACTTTTTAGGCAAACATACGTTTTTAAACGGTAAGGAAATGGGGGACGATCACACCATGTTTCAGTATTTAGAGGGCCGGATCACCGACGTTCAACCCGCGTACATCGTGGTTGACGTGCACGGCGTTGGCTACCTCGTTCGAGCCGCCAATCCCTATCAGTACGAGGTTGGTGATCAACTTGTGCGCGTGTACGTGCACCAGACGATCAGTGATACCGCCCAAGTATTATATGGATTTGCGACTTTGGATGAGAAAAAACTTTTCGAAAAACTATTAGCGGTTTCTGGCATCGGTGCTAAAAGTGCGCTTGCCATTCTTGCTAACGGCGATCAGGCCGCAATTATTCGGGCCATTCAAGATAACGATGTTAAATTTTTAACCCATTTTCCGGGCGTTGGGAAAAAGACCGCGCAGCAAATTGTGCTTGATCTTAAAGATAAACTGGAAGACCTGGGTGAGGTTGGGTTATTTGCCACGCAGCGTGAGCCCGAAACACCAACCTCAGACAATCCGCAGTTGGCGGATGCCTTGGCAGCACTGACAGCACTTGGTTATCGCGATCGCGACGTGGCAAAACTCGAAGCCACTTTGAGCCAAGAACCAGGCAAAACCACTGACGATTATTTAAGCGCCGGATTGAAACTATTAACAAACGCATAGGGGAGGTGACATTGTGAACGATGATGATGAACGGTTGGTTTCCGGTCAGCCACAGGGTGACGAAGAGTCAGCTGTTGAACAGTCATTACGACCAAGTTCGCTGGATCAATACATTGGCCAGTCAGCCTTAAAAGACGAACTTAAAGTCTATATCCAAGCGGCCAAACAGCGGGAAGAAGCCTTGGATCATGTGCTGCTTTACGGGCCTCCTGGTTTAGGTAAAACGACGCTGGCAATGATCATTGCTAGTGAAATGCAGGTCGGTATTAAAACGACGAGTGGCCCTGCAATTGAAAAAACGGGTGATCTCGTTGCGTTGCTGAATGAATTGCAGCCGGGCGATGTGCTGTTTATTGATGAAATTCATCGGCTCCCTAAAATTGTTGAGGAAATGCTGTATTCGGCGATGGAAGATTTCTTTGTTGATATCGTGGTGGGTCAGGGACCAACTGCCCACCCCGTCCATTTCCCGTTACCGCCATTTACATTGATCGGTGCGACGACGCGGGCCGGACTCTTATCAGCGCCATTGCGCGACCGGTTTGGTATCGTGGGACACATGGCCTATTACGATGTCGCCGATCTTGAACAGATTGTGATTCGGTCTGCAGGCATTCTGCATTCACCGATCGATGAGCAGGGCGCTCACGAAATTGCGCGCCGGTCACGAGGAACGCCGCGAATTGCAAACCGGCTGCTCAAGCGGATCCGTGATTTTGCGGAGGTGTCGACGTCCCACGACGGCATTGATTTAGCAATCGTTCAAAAAGCATTGAACATGTTGCAAGTTGATGATCAGGGACTCGACCGAACGGATATTAAATTACTTAAAACGATGATTACTTACTATGATGGCGGTCCGGTGGGATTAAACACGCTCGCCGCTAACATTGGTGAAGAAACCGAAACTGTTGCGGAAATGTACGAGCCGTTCTTGTTACAGCGGGGGTTCATTAAACGCACTGCCCGCGGCCGAATGGTCACGGCTCGAGCGTATGAACACCTTGGCATTCCAGAACCGCATAACGACTAATACTGCTCAACCTTGAAAGGAAGACGACCATGACACTGACTACAGATGATTTTGACTATGATCTACCGCACGAACTCATTGCACAAACCCCCATTGAAAAACGGGATGCATCCCGTCTTTTGGTAATGGACCATGCCACTGGCGCTTTAGAAGATAAGCATTTTTATGACATCATTGATGAACTGCATGCCGGTGACGCGGTGGTCATGAATGATTCACGGGTCATGCCAGCCCGCATTTACGGGATAAAACCGGATACTGGCGGTCATGTTGAAGTGCTGCTGTTACATAACACTAATGGCGACGAGTGGGAGACGCTCATGAAGCCGGCGAAGCGCATCAAAGTCGGGACAACGGTCACGTTTGGCGATGGTCAGTTAACGGCAACCGTCACCAAGGAATTAGAGCATGGTGGCCGGATGATTGAATTCCATTACGATGGGATCTTTATGGAGATTTTGGAAAAATTGGGTGAAACACCACTGCCTCCTTATATTAAGGAAAAGTTGGATGATCCTGAACGCTACCAAACGGTTTATGCGCGCGAATCAGGTTCTGCAGCTGCGCCAACAGCTGGTTTGCACTGGACGAAAGAACTCTTGCAAAAAGTACAGGACAAGGGCATTAAGCTTGTTTATTTGACGCTCCATGTTGGTCTGGGGACATTCCGGCCAGTCGACGAGAAAAATATTGATGACCATAAGATGCACTCTGAGTTCTATCGGTTGTCAGAAGAATCTGCAAAAACACTGAATGAAGTCCGAGCCAACGGTGGTCGCATTGTGGCCACGGGGACAACGTCAATTAGAACGTTGGAGACAATCGGCACAAAGTTTAACGGTGAGATCAAGGCTGATTCTGGCTGGACGGACATCTTCATCTTCCCAGGCTACCAGTGGAAAGTAGTGGATGCATTCATCACTAATTTCCACTTGCCAAAATCAACGCTAGTTATGTTGGTGGCAGCCTTTACGGGCAGAGATAACATTTTGAATGCCTATCAGCACGTCATTGAAGAGAAATATCGGTTCTTTAGTTTTGGGGATGCGATGTTCATTAAGTAGAGCGTGAAGCAAGGCGGTTTAGGGGCGGTGTGTAACGGACTCTGACCGAAAAGTCCGGGTCTGACTTTTTGGTCAGAGTCCGTTACACGTTAGCCCCGTGCCTTGCTGAACGCGTTTCGGCTCGAGGACAGAGGCCCACAAGAAATGCCTGATTTTGGCATTTTTGCCAGAGTTAGCTTATGCAGTAGCCCTCAGCCTTGCTGAACGCGTTTCCGCTAGATAAAAGCAAAGCACGTCGCAAGTGGCTCTCTAATAACAAAAAACGCAATCTTGGCAATTTTGTCAGAACCCTCTTACACGTTAGCCTCGCTTACTGAACGCGTTTCGGCTCGAGGACAGAGAACTTCAAAACAATGATCTCAGTTTCTAAATTTATTAATTGAGGAATGCGCATTAACAACAAATAGTAATAACGCTTTAGATCTACATTGTACTATTGGCTACCGCCTTCTCTGTCACATTGTCGAAACGTGTTTCGCAAGGCAAGGGGCGGCAATGTAACGGACTCTGGCAAAAAATCCAAACCCGGGATTTTCTGCCAGAGTCCGTTACATTCTGCCCCTAGGCGCCTTGCTCCACACTCTGATCCATGCTACATTAAAGGAACGATTTTCAAGAACGGAGGCACATTCTTTTATGGAACCAGCGATTAAGTATCGCTTAATTAAAACTGAAAAACACACTGGCGCACGGCTTGGTGAGCTGATCACACCACACGGTACCTTTCCAACACCCATGTTCATGCCGGTTGGCACTCAGGCTACAGTAAAGTCTTTGGCCCCGGAAGAACTTGATGAGATGGGTGCTGGTGTGATTTTGGCCAATACTTATCACCTTTGGCTGCAACCCGGCGAAGATCTCGTCAAAGAGGCCGGTGGGCTGCACAAGTTTATGAACTGGCAGAAACCAATTTTGACTGATTCTGGCGGCTTTCAGGTCTTTTCACTTGCTGAGAATCGCAACATCACCGAGGAAGGCGTTCATTTTAGAAATCCGTCTAACGGAGACAAACTATTCTTGTCTCCTGAAAAGGCGATGCAGATCGAAAACGATTTGGGACCCGACATCATGATGAGTTTGGATGAATGTCCGCCCTTCTTTGAGAGCTACGACTACATCAAACACTCCGTTGAACGGACGTCTCGGTGGGCAGAACGCGGGTTGAATGCACATCGTAACCCTGATTGGCAAGGGTTGTTTGGCATTGTTCAAGGGGCCGGTTACGAAGAACTACGTCGCCAATCAGCCAATGATCTGGTCAGCATGGATTTTCCTGGCTACTCGATCGGTGGGTTGTCCGTCGGTGAATCTAAGGCGGAAATGAACCAGGTGCTAGAATTTACAACGCCAATGTTGCCAACGAATAAACCGCGTTACCTCATGGGGGTCGGGTCGCCTGACTCCCTCATCGATGGCGTCATGCGCGGCATCGACATGTTTGACTGCGTGCTGCCAACACGGATCGCGCGTCGTGGGACCTGCATGACGAGTCACGGTCGGGTGACAGTGAAGAACGCACAGTACGAACGTGATTTCAGTCCAATTGACGATAATTGTGACTGCTACGCGTGCCGAAACTATACGCGGGCGTATATTCGCCACTTGTTTAAAGCTGATGAGAGTTTTGGACTGCGGTTGACAAGTTACCATAATTTGTATTTCTTACTCCATTTGATGAAACAGGTTCGTCAGGCAATTATGGACGATAATTTGTTGGAATTTAGAGAAAACTTCTTTGAAGCATACGGTTATAACGTCCCGAACCCCAAAAATTTCTAGCGTTTTCAGAGATACCATGGACGAAGGTCCAATTTTTTGTTAAATTATAGAGTAGACGAAAAGGTGGGTGAAACAATTGACAGTTTTAGCAGCAAGTTCCGCTAGTAGCTATTCCGGTATCATCTTGATCCTGGTCATGATCGTGGCCATGTACTTCTTGATGATTCGGCCGCAACGTAAGCAACAACAAAAGCATCAAGATACATTATCAAAGCTTCAAAAGGGTGACCACGTTGTTACCATTGGTCGGCTTCATGGTGTTGTTGATGAGATCAACAACGAAGCCAAGACCGTAACCCTTGACTGCGATGGCATTTTCTTAGTCTTTGACTTAAACGCGATCGGTTCAGTTTCTCAACGGGCAGCTAGTTCAGAAGTCGCCGCAGAACCAGCCAAGGCAGAAACAAAGCCAGCTGACGATGCAGCTGCTGACACCGCTTCAACTGAAACGGCAGACAAACCAGCCGACTCAGATGAAACTACTGATCAAGACGCTGACAAATAGGTGCTTGGTTGTTTAGAATCTCCCGTTATTGGGAGGTTTTTTTATTTGGCGTGGGATTCTCTGGCTTCGTCACTGCACGCGGTTTTCTGGCTTGCAAGCGTTCAGAACCTTCGCTATAATGGAATGATGTTTTAGGTGAAAGTAAGGGGGCGGTAACTTGGATAATCCAACGCAAATTGATGATCATCGACACATTTTGCACGTCGATATGGATGCGTTTTATGCGTCAATTGAAGAGCGGGATACCCCAGCTTACAAGACCGTTCCCTTAGTGATCACTCGTGATCCGCGAACAACTGGCGGCCGCGGCGTTGTGACAACCGCAAACTACGTGGCGCGGCAGTATGGGATCCATTCGGCGATGCCGGCTCAGCAGGCGTTAAAATTGTGCCCAAAAGCGACGTTTATTCCACCGAATTTTCCGCATTATCGGGAAATCTCTGACCACATTCATGAGATCTTTCATCAATATACGGACATCATTGAAACGGTCGCGTTTGATGAAGCCTATCTGGATGTGACCCAGAATAAACCTGACATCAAAGACCCCGTTGTTTTAGCGGCCGAGATGCAGCGTCAAATTTGGCAGGAGACTCACCTGACTTGTTCAGTCGGCATTTCATACAGTAAGTTTTTAGCTAAGGAAGCTTCCGACTACCGTAAACCGGTTGGTGTCACTGTGATCCATGCTGAAGACGCACCTGATTTTTTGGCGAAGCTGCCAATTGAACGCTTCCGCGGCGTCGGGAAGAAGACCGTGCCTAAGATGCACGACCTCAATATTACGAATGGCGCCGACCTCTTAAAGTGGCATGAAATGGATCTGATCAACCAGTTTGGGCGGTTTGGTGAGGTGCTCTATCAGCATGTTCGGGGTGTGGATAACCGCCCCGTTGAATATCAGCGGGATCGTAAGTCAATTGGCAAGGAGCGCACGTACTGGCCGTTTTTGACGACTCAGGGCGAAGTGACGACCCAGTTGACTAAATTAGCGGGAATGGTGGCCGCAGAAGTGCGCAAGAAGCAGACTCATGGCAGGACTGTTGTTCTAAAGGTGCGTTACGGTGACTTCAAGACGATCACTAAACGGTTTACCCAGGCAGATTTTATTGAGACGTCAGCGGATGAATTTTTACGGTTGGCACAGCAGTTAATGACGCAGATGCCAGCGCCGGATGATGGAATTCGCCTGCTTGGCATCACGCTGACTGGCCTGGCACCGCAAGCGTTTGAAAATATAAAATTACCGCTCTTTAATGACCATCGTGATTTTGAATAACAGCTCACAAAACGGTATACTAAAGGGCGACACTGTATGATATCGGACGGAAAGGTGACAAAAATGACACTACGCGAAACGCAATCAGCAATTTTAGACTTGATCAAACAGCATGACACCATTATTATTCACCGCCACCAGCGGCCTGACCCGGACGCCATTGGCTCCCAAATGGGGTTGGCAGGCATCTTGAAGGCGAGCTTTCCAACGAAAAAGATCTACTGCGTTGGGAAACAATATCCAGGATTTAACTGGCTTGGCACGACCGATGTGATTGAAGACGATGTTTACGACCACGCCCTCGTGATCGTGGTTGATACCGCCAACCAGCCGAGAGTCGACGATTTCCGCTATACTAAAGGCGATAAACTGGTTAAGATCGACCACCATCCAAACGACGATGCGTTTGGCGATGTGCAGTGGGTAACACCGGCAGCATCAAGTACCTCAGAGCTGGTATTTGATTTTTACAAGGCCTTTGAGAACGACTTGACTTGCACGGACGACGCAGCCCGACTACTCTATGCCGGCATTGTTGGGGATACTGGCCGGTTCATGTACCCCGCAACCTCACCGCACACCATGCGTGTCGCTGGTGACCTGATGACATTCAATTTTTCGGCAAGTGATATCAACCAGCAAGAAGATGCCATTTCCTTGCCGCTGGCACGCTTGTCCGCCTATGTGTACCAGTCGCTGACGATTCTGCCATCGGGCGCTGCGTACATTAAGTTATCAGATGAAGTGGTCAAACCATTTAATTTAGGTGACGAGAGTACCAGTGCTGTGGTACCATTACCAGGCCGCCTAAATGAGGTCGTGGCCTGGGCCATCTTTGTGGAATCCAAGGATCACACCTTCCGGATCCGGTTACGGTCGAAGGGACCGTCCATTAATGATCTTGCTAAAAACCACGGTGGCGGCGGTCACGCACTCGCTAGTGGTGCGGTGGCCCATGATGATGATGAAATTAAACAGGTGATCAAGGAACTAGACGAAATCACCACCGCGTACAAAGGAGAAAAACATGAGTGAATCCTTTAAGGACTTCGGTCTGAAACCATTTTTAAACGAAGCCCTAACGGAATTGAATTTTAAAACCCCAACGCCGGTTCAAGAAAAATTGATTCCGGTCGTTAAAGCTGGCAAAAGTGTTGTCGGCCAGTCTCAAACAGGGAGTGGGAAGACCCACGCCTTTTTATTGCCTATTTTTGATAAGATCGATCCTAACAAGCACGAAGTTCAAGCTGTGATCACCACGCCAAGCCGTGAGTTAGCCTACCAGATCTATGGTGACGCGAAGCAGTTGGCCAAGCATAGTGAGGCTGAGATTCGCATCGGTAACTACGTGGGTGGCACGGATAAGAAGCGTCAGATCGATAAGCTGCAACGTGAACAGCCTGAGATCGTCATCGGGACACCCGGTCGTGTTTTGGATCTGATCCAATCAAACGCTTTAGACATTCACATCGCAACGCAATTTGTTGTCGACGAAGCTGATATGACCCTGGACCTCGGGTTCTTGGAACAGGTCGATAAGATTGCTGGGCGGATGCCTGAGAATCTGCAGATGATGGTCTTTTCGGCAACGATTCCTGACAAGTTGCGGCCATTTTTACGCAAGTACATGGACAACCCAGTGATCGAAGAGATCCCAGTAAAATCAGTGATTAGTCCAACCATTGATAACTGGCTGTTATCAACCAAGGGCCGGTCAAAGAACGAGCTGATCTACAAGCTTTTGACGATGGGTGAACCATACTTAGCGTTGGTCTTTGCGAACACTAAAAAACGAGTCGTTGAAATTGCCGACTTCTTGAAGAGTCAGGGCCTTAAAGTGGCTGTGATTCATGGTGATTTGCCAGCTCGGGAACGGAAACGTGTCATGCGCGAGGTTCAGAACCTGGACTTCCAATTCGTGGTTGCGACAGACTTAGCAGCTCGAGGCATTGATATTGAAGGGGTTTCCCACGTGATCAACGACGGGATTCCTGAAGATCTGAATTACTTTATTCACCGTGTCGGCCGGACTGGTCGTAAGGGCATGCAGGGAACAGCAATTACGCTGTACTCACCAGATGATGAAGACCAGATTGAAGCATTAGAGGATTTAGGCATTGTCTTTAAGCCTAAGGAACTCAAAAATGGCGAAATCGTGGATTCCTTCGACCGTAATCGGCGAAAGAAGCGCGGGAATAAGCCGGTTAAAATCTCCGGCAGCATGGCTGGTGCCATTCATAAGGCTAAGAAAAAGGTCAAACCAGGCTATAAGCGGCGCATTAAGAAAGCCATCAGCCGTGAACAGCAAATGGAACACCGTAATGAAATTCGGCAAAAACAGCGCCAGGCTAAGAAGCGAAAGAAAGCTTCGTCGGAGCGTTATAAGTAGTCTTTCTGTTTTTAGGAATGGTTTTGTTTTATAACTAGCTTATAAATCCGTTGCATTTCACAATTTGGCACGGAATCGTGGTGGTTCGCGACTCCGTGCCAAATTGTTCCATTCCACTCACGTTGGATGTACTTTTTCTTTTTGTTAAACATCACAATAGCTTTAACCCTGGTTCGAAGAGCAGTCCGCCCTTGACTGCTTTTGAGTCCATGATTCGCAATGCTTCATACTAAACCTGTCGTGCTAGTATCTACTGATTATCAGACAGCGGTTGTGGTTCCTTATTAATGACAGTAACCTAATGCCGCAATTGTAGCGTAGTGGAGCCGGTCGGCGTTCCGGAGCGACCCCACCTCAGCCTGCAGGGCCGACCAGCGCAACGAAGCGGGGGATATAGACTACGTGGAATGAGTAATCTACTATTACCTGACGAGATTGACATTTAAAGCGTGAACATCTATACTAAATTTCGTGTTAACAACAAGGATATGCTTTGAGGCCGGTCTTTCAGAAACGTTTTGGCAGCTGTGAAAAACGATTCCCAGTCAAAGTGCTCCCTTGCCGTTTAATTGAATACGTTGCTCAAACGATTTTGAGCTTAAGAGGTAAACGATCAGCATCGTTGCAAGTAAAGTGGTACCGCGTCTATGGCGTCTTTACTTACAGCGGTGCTTTATTATTTTTTAAAGGAGATAAACGCACTATGAAGCAGTTAAGCAGCAGCCAGATCCGCCAAATGTATCTGGACTTTTTCAAGAGTAAGGGTCACACCATTGAACCGAGCGCTTCACTGATTCCAGTTGACGATCCAACCTTGCTTTGGATCAATTCAGGGGTCGCAACCATGAAGAAATATTTCAACGGGTCAGTTGTCCCTTCAAACCCGCGGTTGACGAGTTCACAAAAGTCGATCCGGACAAACGATATTGAAAACGTGGGTCGGACTGCCCGGCACCACACCCTGTTTGAAATGTTGGGGAACTTCTCAGTGGGCGATTACTTCAAGAAAGAAGCCATTACCTGGGCCTGGGAGTTACTGACTTCCAAGGACTGGTTTGACTGGGATCCCGATCTGTTATACATGACCGTTTATCCCCAAGATGACGATGCCAAGAAGTTCTGGCAGGAAGCGGGCGTTCAACCCGACCACATCATCGAAGCGGAAGATAACTTCTGGGATATCGGTGAAGGCCCTTCAGGTCCCGATTCAGAAATCTTTTACGACCGCGGGGAATCATTTAATAATTTAGCTGAGGATGATCCTGAAAACTACCCAGGCGGCGAAAACGAACGGTACCTTGAAGTGTGGAACATTGTGTTCTCACAGTTTAACCACGAACCTGATGGCTCATACAAGCCGCTCCCACGTAAAAACATTGATACTGGGATGGGCCTTGAGCGGGTCGTTTCTGTGTTCCAAAATGCCAAGACTAACTTCGAAACTGACTTATTCTTGCCAATGATTCACGCTACTGAAGATTTCAGTGATGGCAAGACTTATAATTCTGATCCGAAACTTGATATTTCATTTAAAGTGATCGCTGACCATTCTCGAGCAATCACGTTTGCTATCGGTGATGGCGCGCTGCCGTCAAACGACGGTCGGGGCTACGTGATCCGGCGGTTGATTCGTCGGGCCGTTGTTAATGGGCGTAAACTAGGCATCAACGGGGCGTTCTTATACAAACTTGTTCCCGTCGTGGGCCAAGTAATGCAATCCTACTACCCAGAAGTCTTAGAACAAGCTGATTACATCGCGAAGGTCGTGAAGTCTGAAGAAGACCGGTTTAACGAAACCTTGACTGACGGGTTAGCCCTGTTAAATGATCTGGTCGCTAAGACCAAGGAAAGCGGCGCGAAGGAAATTGATGGTGCCGAGGCCTTTAAGCTTTATGATACTTACGGCTTCCCCGTTGAACTGACACGTGAATACACACTTGATGAAGGCATTACCGTTGATGAAGACGGTTTTAAGGCTGAAATGAAGAAGCAGCAAGACCGTGCCCGGAACGCCCGCAGTAAGGATGAATCCATGGGGGTTCAAACGGATCTGCTGATTGGCGTGAAGAGTCCAAGCGAGTACGTCGGCTATACGCAATTAGACGTCAAGGATGCCAAGGTGACGGATATGGTCGCAGATGGTGCGCTTGTTGACGGTGCCGAAGCCGGTACTGTGCAGGTTATTTTTGATAAAACACCATTCTACGCTGAAATGGGTGGCCAAATTGCGGATCAGGGTGATATTTTGGCAGCCGATGGCAGCGTTGTTGCGACTGTGGCGGACGTTCAGCACGCCCCAAATGGTCAAAATCTGCATACTTTGAAGCTGCAACAGCCAATGCACGTTGGCGACAGTTTTGAATTAAAGGTTGACGCTGCCTTCCACAGTAAGGTTGAAAAGAACCATACAGCGACCCACTTATTGGATCAAGCACTGCGAAACGTGTTTGGTGGTCATACCCAGCAAGCTGGTTCATTAGTTGAACCAAACTACCTGCGATTTGACTTTACCCACTTTGGTCAGGTGACTGAAGCGGACCTGGCTAAGGTTGAAGCCATCGTCAACGAGAAGATCTTCGAAGAAATCCCCGTTACGACGGTTGAGACTGATCAGGCCACTGGTAAGAAGATGGGTGCCATCGCGCTGTTTAGCGACAAGTATGGCGACAAGGTCCGGGTCGTTTCCATCGGCGACTTCTCAATTGAATTCTGCGGTGGGACCCACGTTAAGAATACCAACGAATTAGGGTTGTTCAAGATTGTTTCTGAAACTGGGATCGGTGCCGGCACACGGCGGATCGAAGCAGTGACAGCCGGTGATGCTTATAAGTATCTCAAGGCTCATGATGATCTGCTGACAACGACCGCCGCCGCACTCAAGACACCACAAGTTGAAGAAGTGCCCGCAAAGGTGGCACAACTCCAGGAACAAATTAAGACCTTGACGAACGAAAAGGCCGGTGTTGAAGCCAAGTTGGCTGGCCAACAGGCTGACAAGATCTTTGATAACGTTCAGGAGATCAATGGTAAACAATTGATCACCGGTGTTGTGCAAGTTTCTTCAATGGATCAATTGCGCCAGCTTGCTGATACTTGGCGGCAAAAGAACCTGTCCGACGTTCTGGTTCTTGGTGCCCAGGTCGGTGAAAAGGCGAACTTGATCGTTGCAGCGAGTGACGGCGCCATGAAGGCGGGCATCAAGGCCGGCGATCTCATCAAAGCAATCTCACCAAAGATCAATGGTGGCGGCGGTGGTCGGCCAAACCTTGCCCAAGCCGGTGGGAAGAATCCTGCTGGATTAAACGATGCCATGAGCGAAGCGGCTAAATGGCTGTCAAATTTGGCATAACGTGGTAAACTATAGAGTACGTGACAACGCACCAGTAGGCGACATTAGTTTCTAAAAACGTTGCGTTTTATAGAAATCGATACGCTTCGACTACTGGTGGCGGCTGCGGTACTCGGGCACGTGCTGACGCTTAGTGATCATGCTCACTGAGAAACACTGTCCGAATTTGGGGTTCTATTTTATTACGAATGAGTTACATCGGGGAAACCCGATTGTGGTTAGTTCAGTATTCCGGTAGAATTAGAACAAATAGCATCGGTGGAGGTGTGATCATGAGTACGTTAGACAAGACCATGTATTTCGATTTTGGCGACAAAAAGCCAAAGGACGTTCACGATACCCTGGTAACAGTGTATCAAGCACTTGAGGAAAAGGGCTACAACCCGATCAATCAGATCGTGGGGTACCTGCTCTCTGGTGATCCGGCATATATTCCGCGTTTTAACGACGCCCGGAACTTGATTCGTAAGCATGAACGCGACGAAATCATCGAAGAGTTGGTGCGCTTCTACCTCAATGAGAATGGGACGTTGACTAAATAAATGCGATTAATGGGATTAGATGTCGGATCGAGAACTGTCGGTGTGGCAATGAGTGATATGTTGGGATGGACGGCTCAAGGAATTGAGATTATTCCGATCAACGAAGATGAGAAAGAATTTGGGATCGACCGGGTCAAGGAAATTGTGGCACAGTACGAGGTCACAGGCTTCGTGGTCGGGTTACCCAAGAATATGAACAATTCCCTCGGACCCCGTGCGGAAGCGGCAAAGAACTATGGCGAGCTGTTAAAGGCCACCTTCGGGATGCCGTATGATTTTCAAGACGAACGTCTCACAACTGTTGAGGCGGAGCGGATGCTGGTTGAAGAGGCCGACGTGTCGCGAAAAAAACGCAAGAAGGTTATTGATAAGCTAGCAGCTGACTTGATTTTGCAAAATTACTTGGATCGTAAGGGTCCGTTAACACAAGAAAGATGAGGCCGATAATATGAGTGAAAACAAAGATCAACAAATTACAATCGTCGACGAAGACGGCAACGAAGAGTTATATAACGTGCTTTTCACGTTTACCTCTGCAGATTTTGGCAAGTCCTACATTTTACTTTACCCATCAGGTAAGTCTGATGATGAGGAAGTTGATATTCAGGCCTACCAATTAGCAGACTCTGATGATCCGGCTGACCCACAAGGCGGCGATCTGCTGCCAATTGAATCAGACGACGAATGGGACATGGTTGAATCCATGTTAAACACCTTCCTTGACGGCGGCGGTACCGATGCCTCTGATCAAGATTGGGGCGTTTCAGATCCTAAGTAGGGTCTGCAACCGAACAGGTATAATCGTCAAACGACTTAAGTAACAAGTTAGCCGCTGGTCCGAAAAGGGGTCAGCGGCTTAAGTGATTTTAACGTCAAAATGAGGGGGTGACGGCTGTGGGTGAACCAAACAGCATTGGTAACAAGCGCCGGTTCAAGGCGGTTATTGACGGCCAGTCCTATACGATCGTTGGCAATAAGTCAACGGCACACATGCAGGCCGTGACGGAACTAATGAATCAGCAGCTTGCACAGTTGCAGAAATTAGCGCCATCAATGACCAAACAGGAAGCCGCAACGTTACTTGCGTTTAATGCGATCTCTGACCAGTTGGATAAGGCAGCAGAGCTCGACCGGTTACAAAAAACGCAAACACCTACGGATAACTAACGACCCATGACATCGGTTTAACCGGCAGGGCTAACAATGTCAGGGTAACCAACAGGATTTGGGAGAAACAACGACTAATGAACGATAAAATATTTAAAACCATGGCGTTTGATCAGATCAAGCAGCAATTACGGGCACATTTGGTTTCAGCTTCAGGAGAATCTGAACTGAACCATTTAATGCCAGTTGCAGATCAAGAGACTGTTCAACGCGCTATTGATGAAACGAAAGACGGGGCTGATGTCTTGCGGTTAGAGGGCGGTATTCCACTGCCAAAAATGGCTGACGTTACCCCGCACGTTAAACGGTTAGCAATCGAAGGCACGTTAAGCGGGACTGAATTGGCGCAAATTGGCCAGGTCTTAAAAACGGTCAGTCGGGTCGTTGACTTCTTTGACGGGCTCCAGGATAAGGCACTTGAATTGCGTCGGCTGTACGCGATTGTCGCGGAACTTGTGCATTTGCCAGACGTGACGCGTCGGTTAAGTATGTCGGTGACGGATGATGGTCGGCTTACGGATGAAGCGTCACCAGAATTGAAACGGATTCGGCGACGGATCACGCAGATCGAAGGTAGTGTGCGCTCACAAATGAACGGCTATACACGCGGTAAACAGGCGAAGTATCTCAGCGAAACGCTGGTGACCATTCGGGATGACCGGTACGTGTTACCCTTTAAAGCGGAGTACAAGAACCATTTTGGCGGCATTGTTCACGATCAGTCTGCCAGTGGGTTGACGCTCTACATTGAACCGGAAGCCGTTGTCTCAGAAAACAACCGGTTACGTGAAGCGCAAATTGCGGAACGTCAAGAAGAGCGGCGAATCCTTCTGGAATTGTCGAACCTGTTACGGCCGTATCAGGATGATATTTCAGCGAATGCCACGGTGCTGGGTCACTTAGACTTTATCAACGCTAAGGCTCGGTATGCACACGAAATTAAGGCGACAGAACCGCTTCTTTCAGCTGAGAACCACGTGAATTTGCGTCAGGCAAGACACCCGTTGATCGACCAGAAAAAAGTGGTGGCTAACGACATCGAAATTGGCGGCGACTACAAAGCCATCGTGGTCACTGGTCCAAACACAGGTGGGAAAACCATCACGTTAAAAACACTGGGGTTGACCCAGCTGATGGCTCAGTCTGGACTGTTTATTCCGGCAAATGAAAATAGCCAGGTTGGGTTGTTTGATGAAGTGTTTGCCGACATTGGCGACGAGCAATCCATTGAACAAAATCTGTCAACTTTTTCTTCACACATGGACAACATTGCGGCGATTTTAAAGGCAGCAACTGATCACAGTTTGATCCTACTGGATGAAGTGGGCGCTGGGACTGATCCGCAAGAAGGGGCAGCCCTTGCTATGGCTATTCTGGATAATGTTGGCACCATTGGCAGTGAAGTGATTGCGACGACCCACTACCCAGAACTCAAAGCGTACGGGTACAACCGACCAGAAACCATCAATGCCAGCATGGAGTTTGACCAAGAAACATTGAAACCGACGTATCACTTGCTGATTGGAATCCCTGGTCGCAGTAACGCGTTGGAGATTGCGCAGCGGTTGGGGCTTGACCAATCAATCATTGATGAAGCTCGTGGGTTAACCGATCAGGACAGCCAGGACCTTAATCAAATGATTGCGTCACTGACCGAGCAGACGCGCCAAGCCAATGTGGACGCAGCGGCAGCGGCTGATAAATTGCATGAAAATGAGGCGCTGTACGCAGACCTCCAAAAACAGTTTGACGCTTATCAGAAACAAAAGAGTCAGCTGATGGAAGATGCAAAACGCCATGCAAATGAAGTGGTCGATCAAACGAAGAAACAAGCGGACAAGATCATCAAAGATATCCGTAAAAAGCAATTAGCGTCCGGCAAGACCGTCATTAAAGAAGATCAACTGATTGACGCTCAGGGCAGTATTAATGCGCTGCATCAAGATGAAACCTTGACGCAAAACCGCGTCTTGAATCGTGAAAAGCGCAAGCATCAGCTCAAAAAGGGTGACGAGGTGCTCGTTAAATCCTATGGGCAACGTGGTGTGATCATGGATAAGCTTGATGATCACAACTACGAAGTTCAGATGGGAATTTTGAAGATGAAGATCGATGACAGTGATCTGGAGAAAGCAGCCCCAGAAGCGACGACGAAGAAGGCGCCTAAAGCCACTATTCGCCGAACTCGTTCTGATGGCATGACGCCAACCCTTGACCTCCGTGGTCACCGGTATGAAGAAGCCATGGCAGAAATGGATCGATACATCGATTCAGCACTGCTTGCTGGTTACCCTTCTGTCACGATCATTCACGGCAAGGGTACCGGCGCATTGCGGCAGGGTGTGATTGACTACCTGAAATCCAATCGCCGGGTCAAATCGTTTGGGTTTTCACCTGCCAATGCTGGTGGGGATGGCTCAACCATCGTTAAATTATAAATTTAGTAATGATTAAGCAGAATGCTTGTGCTTTTATGAGATTCTGGTAAACTTACCTTTAGTAATTAAACAGGAGGCGTCGATATATGGCTGTTGTAGAAACAACTGATAAGACTTTTGAAGCAGATACGTCTAAGGGCGTAACATTAACTGATTTTTGGGCAACTTGGTGTGGTCCTTGTCGGATGCAATCACCCGTTGTTGAACAACTTTCTGATGAAATGGGCGATGTAACGTTCAACAAAATGGACGTTGATGCTAACCCAGATACACCACAAAAGTTCGGGATCATGAGCATCCCAACGCTCCTTGTTAAAAAGGACGGCCAAGTGGTTGACTCAATCGTGGGTTACCACACAAAGGATCAACTCAAGCAATTGTTGACCCAGTACGTTGAAGCATAACGTAACAGAATTGCAAAAAAACAGTGTCAGCTGACGCCCAACATTCTGGGCGTCAGTCGACACTGTTTTTGTCTGTGTTCAAAAATTTAGTATGAATAAATGCTATTCTGTTGTTTTCGAATCTTGGGTTGGCAAAATCAGTTTCATTGGAATCAGTTCTTGCGGATCGGACACTGGATCTTTGGGGTCAAGATGCACGGTCATCGTGATTGCGAGTGCCTTACGTGAGCGGGTCAAAGGCGCAACTTCAGTTTCAGCGACCACGCCAATCATCTGTTCAACGGTGGCAGCCAGAAAACCGGCTTCCAAGGTAAAGGCGGTTTTTGAATCAGTGGCAACCCGTAATTCAACTGGCTTACCGGTTAACTCAAACTGCCACTGGGTGGCGGATTGCTTAGTCAGTGACAGGGTGCCGAACTGTGCCTGTGCGAAAAATACAGCAATGTCGCTGGCACTGCCGAGTTTAAACCGGCGGGCTAATTGCTTACCTTCCCAGTATGCGATGTTTGACGCATCCGGGCCTAAAATATCGGTGAGAATGACGTCGCGTAACAAAGCCTGACCAAATAATCCCGAATTGTTGGGATCTGTCAGGTAATTGGTGTAGATCTGTGTATCCATAATGGACTAACCTGCTTTCTTATTCTACGATAATATCGATTTGGATGGTGGTGGATCGGTTGTTGGGACGCTTTTTTGCCAGTTATTCTAGGCGACTATGTCGAAACGCGTCTCGGAAAGGGTCTATCAAATGTTAGGTGATAGTCCGTTGCATTCCGCAATTTGGCAGGCCGTGTAGTGGCTCGCGAATGAGCTAACTCGATTTCTGCTGCGCAGCTCTCGAGTGGATCTCAATCGTCTCGCACATCAGTAACCGACTAAAGAACGGTCGCTAACTGATGTCGACACCACACTCCGTGCCAAATTGCTGCATTCCACTGATGTTGAGCTTATTTTTACTACTAGTTAAGCATCACATTGGCGTTAAACCAAGTTCGAAGAGAATCCGCCCTCGACTGCTAGTAAGCTATTAACAACAATGCTTCTCATGACATGTTAGTCACTAGTAACGATTAATATAGAGGTTTCGTGATGCCACTTTTGAAGACTTATTAATTATGACGGTTACTGCCAGAATCATAGCGTAGTGGAGTCGTTCGACATTGCAGTTCGACCCCACCTCAGCCTACGGGGTCGAACGGTGGAACGAAGCGACATTAAAGCGCTACTTTGAATCACTTAACATTGGAAAGACCCTTCGGAAAACAGAAAGCTGCATGTAAGTCAACTCGGGCAAAAATGCCAAGTGCGGGCATTTCTGTGTGGTTCTCTGTCCTCGAGTCGAAACGCGTTTCGAAAAACAGACAGCTGCATGTAAGTGAACTCTGACGGAAATGCCAGGTTCGGGCATTTCTGTGTGGTTCTCTGTCCTCGAGTCGAAACGCGTTTCGGAAAACAGAAAGCTGCATGTAAGTCAACTCTGACGGAAATGCCAGGTTCTGGCATTTCCGTCAGAGTTGACTTACACTCCGCTTCCTCCCGTTTTCCTTCACGCTCTTTACAATAAGATTACAATGAAATTAAGTCTGAATGCAAGATTAAATCAAAGTATTGCAAGAATTTAAGATTTTTTCGGAATTCTTGCAACCGGTGCCGAAATGGTCGATAATTAAGACTCAAGATTACTATAGAAAGGGATTAGTTTAATGACATCTCAAGCAATTGGCTTTTTAGATTCCGGTGTTGGGGGTTTAACCGTTGTTAAAGAGGCATTTAAACAGCTTCCCAACGAATCGTTTATCTTTATTGGTGACCAGGCAAGAGTGCCATACGGGCCGCGGCCGATGGCCGAGGTGCGCCGTTTTGTCGCACAAACCGCTTTTTTTCTGGTCTCAAAGCAAATCAAATTACTGGTGATTGCCTGTAATACGGCAACCGTCGCTGCGTTGCCGCTCTTACGTGAGCGCCTGTCCATTCCTGTCGTCGGTGTTATCGAAGCTGGGAGTCGTAAAGCGGCTGCTGTTTCCAAAACTGGTCACATTGGCGTGATTGCGACGGAGGGCACCATCAAGAGCCACGCTTATCAGCAAAATTTAACCGCTATCCGTCCCGGCGCAACCGTTCGTGGGCTGGCATGCCCCCAATTTGTGACGCTGGTTGAACGCGGCGCAGCAAACCTACCGAGTTCATCAGCTAAGGTCAAACGGCAATTAAGACCCTTTAAAACGCAGCCAATGGACACACTGATTCTCGGCTGCACGCATTTTCCAATCCTACGCACGGCCATTCAGGCGGCGATGGGGCCGACGGTGCAACTGGTTGATCCGGGCGCCGAAAGTGTGGCCATTGTAAAACAAGTATTGGCAGATAAGCACCTGTTGGCCGATCGTGACCAGACGCCAACTGCACAGTTTTATACAACGGGTGGGGCAGCACACTTTAAGCGAGTGGCGGAACAGTGGTTGCAGCGCGATAACCTCGATGTCCAACACGTGGCACTCACAGAGATGCAGCAGTACCAACTACCACGACAAACGGAGGGTTCATTTAATGAAGCATGATCAACTCATTATTGCGACACGAAATTCCAGCAAGGCCCGAGAGTTTCGGGAAATGTTTGAACCAAAGGGCATTACGATCAAAACACTCGCTGATTTTCCGGAGATCGGTGAGATCAATGAAAACGGCACTAGCTTTGAAGAAAATGCCACGATCAAGGCGGAGACCATTAGCCACCAAACGAACTTGCCAGTTTTAGCAGATGATTCTGGACTGGAAGTCGTGGCCCTCGACGGTGCACCAGGGATTCATTCAGCCCGCTATGCCGGAGATCACGACGACGCTGCAAACAACCGAAAATTGTTGGCGAATTTAGCAGACGTTCCGGCCGAGAAACGGCAAGCTGCGTTCCACACGACGCTGGTGTTGTTAAAGCCCAATGGTGACAAATTAGTCGCTGATGGTGATGTCCAGGGCACAATTTTAACTGCGCCCCGCGGCAATAACGGGTTTGGCTATGATCCCTTATTCTGGTTAGCAGATCAGGGAAAATCGATGGCTGAACTGACTGATGCCGAAAAGAACGCCATTAGCCACCGAGGTCGGGCGCTACGCAATATGATGACCCGGTTTGATGATTGGTGGGAGGTTTAGCGGATGAACTATCTAGTCATAAGTGATAACCATGGCGATCAGGCAATTCTTCAAACGGTTTTTGACGCATTTAGTCACCGCGTGGATGCCATTTTTCACTGTGGGGATTCGGAAACGACCCGGGACAACCCCGTTTTTGACAACGTCATCGCTGTTGAAGGCAATAATGATCCGCGGGGTGCGTTCCCAGATGACGTTGTCCAGAAGGTGGGCGATGAGACCGTCTTTATGACGCATGGTGACCTGTATGGTGTGAGCATGGGGTTGACGCATCTGAGCTTGAAGGCTCAGGAAGTCGGCGCGACCCTGACGTTCTTTGGCCACACCCATCAACTTGGAGCTGAGTTCGAGGCTGGCTGCCTCTATCTTAATCCTGGCAGTATCTCGTTACCCCGAGGTCAATATGCGCCAATTGGCGGGACGTTTGCCATCGTGACGACGACACCTGATAACATTGCGGTCACCTATTATGACCGCAAGTTAAACCAGCTGCCAGACCTACAGCAAAAATTCACACGTTAAATAAATGAGGTAATGAGGATATGATTGACCAACCGATTCAGACCATGCTGATGCAAGCCCATGGTCAATGGATCATTCCAGCAAACATTGTTGCCAATGTTATGGTGAACAATGACTGCTATCACGCGTTTTTGGTACTTACAAAGATTGGCTACTCTAAGATTCCAGTCCTGGATAAGGACCAGCATTTGTGCGGCCTGTTGTCGCTGTCGATGATTACTGAAAGAATGTTAGATACGGATCACATTGCGCCCGAAAATCTGCGGCGGATGAAGGTTAAAGATGTCATGCAGACTGATTTTAGAGTTGTCGAAGATCCGGATGATTTGGATGAAGTCATGCACCTACTTGTTGATGATTCGTTTGTCCCGGTTGTGTCAGATGAACGAACGTTTACTGGTATTATCACGCGGCGAGAACTCTTAAAGCGCGTCAATTATTTGGCACATAATTTTGATGACTGTTTTGAGACAACTAAACGGCCTCAGGACTCATCCTCTCAATAAAACAAAAAAAGATTGCGTAATCAAACGACTACGCAATCTTTTTTAGTTGTTTGGTGTGGCATCGTCATGATAGACAGTCGGCAACACAATGTCGGCATCGGAAATTGCTTTGAGATACGCCGCCAACAGTTCACGTTGAACCGTAAATTGATCACCGGGTTTCGTGAAAGTGACGACTTGAATCACCAATTTGCCATCTGCAAGCGGGGTGGCGCCCATGTTGGTCGGCTCCTGTGTGATACCAGTCAACGATTTAACCACTGTTTGATTCGTCTTATCAATAATGGCATTGATCTGATCGATTGGTGAATCAGGGAAAATGGGAACCTGAACGAGGGCCCGCATTTCGTGTCGGGATTTATTGCTGACGATTGAAATATTTCGGTTGGGGATGAAGTTGAGCGTCCCATCTGCACTGATGACCTGGGTCGTTCGAATCCCGATGGCGGACACTGTTCCCTCAACCGTGCCAATTTTAACGGAATCACCCACGTTGATCTGTTCTTCCATCAAAATAAACGCACCGGTCACAATATCGGATACAAATCCCTGGGCACCTAGACCTAAAGCTAAACTAAAGATCCCCGCGCCAGCAACCAAGGTACCAACTGGCACTCCCAAGAAGGATAATAGGGCGTAGATCCAGAAGAAGAGGATCGTGTACTGAAAGATATTTTGTACAAGGGTGTAGATGGTGTTGACTCGGTTAACAGAAATCGTATTAAGCTTAGTAGCCTTATAGCGGTTAAAAAGGTGTTTAATGACCTTTTTCCCTAGCCAGTTGACGATTAACAGACCGATCGTCACTAGGACGAGTTGGAAAATAGTTACCGCAATCTGTTCGCCAATGGACTGCCAATCAAAGTGTTTAATGAAATGATTGAGCAGTGAAGAAATGGAAGTTTGTTTAAGTATCATGGCAAGTTCTCCTTAGTGAGATCATCTTCTAGTGTACCAAAGGCGAGGGGGTACGGCTACTGTTGGTTTTTTTGTTGGGTGGGGAGGGTTGGAATTATTAGAAAGTTGAGCGCGACGTTTAGTAGGTACAGGTTTTCTAGCGCAGAGTGGTAACTGCTACTGCTCGCGCTTTTTACAATGCCTGAACGTGTTCAGCAAGGTACGGGGCTAACGTGTAACGGAGGCTGGTCTAAAAGTCAGGCCCAGACTTTTCAGGTTTTCAGCAACTGAGTGGTAACCGCCACTGCGCGCCCTTATTACATTGTCTAAACGTGTTCAGCAAGGCACGGGGCTAACGTGTAATGGAGGCTGGTCTAAAAGTCAGGCCCGGACTTTTCAGGTTTTCAGCAACTGAGTGGTAACCACCACTGCGCGCCCTTATTACATTGCCTAAACGTGTTCAGCAAGGCACGGGGCTAACGTGTAATGGAGGCTGGTCTAAAAGTCAGGCCCGGACTTTTAGACCAGCCTCCATTACACACCGCCCCTAAAACGCCTTGCTTCACACTCTCTAGTGATTTTTATTGCTTCCACCCATCGTCAATGCTATTCTTAAACCAATAAGGTTTTTACTAAGGAAGGGGCGATATGCGATGACTGGAGGACAAGTTGCCGGGATGATTGCGGCAGTTGCATTTTTGATCCTCGTGCTCTTCATTGGCATGTTTTTATCCAAGATGTTGACCACTTTAAAAGAAGTTAATCGTAGTATTCAAACGTTAACGGATGATGTTGACGTCGTTTCAAAACAGGCGGAGGACATTATGGCCAATGCCAATACATTACTTGAAGACGTGAACAAGAAAGTGGCAACAGTTGATCCCGTCTTTCAGGCGGCCGCTGATCTGGGTACCAGCGTGTCTGATTTGAATGATGCCACTCGAAACCTGACAAGTAAGGTTTCTAAATCAGCAAAGAAAACTGCATCAACGAACATCTTAGTTCGGACTGGTGAAGCGGCATTTAATTTCTATACAAAACACCGGCGTTCAAACAGTGATGATTAACGCAAATTAGAAGGGAGTTTTGAACATGGCAAAAAAGACAGGGTTATTTTTAGGACTTTTGGCGGGTGCCGCTATCGCGCACGTTGCCTACCATCATCTATCAAAGGATGAACAATCGCAACTGAAAGATGACGTCTCTGACAAGCTAGACGTTTTAAAGGATCGCGCCGTGGACTACGCATTTTAT
This sequence comes from Secundilactobacillus paracollinoides, assembly GCF_001702155.1. Taxonomy (NCBI): domain Bacteria; kingdom Bacillati; phylum Bacillota; class Bacilli; order Lactobacillales; family Lactobacillaceae; genus Secundilactobacillus; species Secundilactobacillus paracollinoides. The sequence goes on along the minus strand of NZ_CP014912.1, from coordinate 3,097,732 downwards.
GCTAGCGATGCCTGGGATGACTTCAAGGAAACGTTTGAGGATCAATCTCAACACGTTTCTGACAAAGTGAAGGATGTAGCAGGTCAAATTGATACTGACAGACTCAAGCAAGCCGCATCTTCATTGGGTAAGCGAAGCGATGATGAGGATCCAGATCTGCGGTCAGAATTAGCGGATGTGTCAACTTCTGCGGACGACGATTCGGATGACATTGTCTTGAATAGCGAGGAAACCTTCGGCGGCGCTGATGTGAGCGATGCAGGAGAAGGTAACCGTCCAACAGAAACAATTTTGCCGGATGGAACGAGTGAACCGGTAGAATATTAGAGAGCGTGTAGGAAAACGGTAGGAAGCGGAGTGTAAGCCAACTCAGGCGAAAATGCCCGAACTTGGCATTTTTGCCTGAGTTGGCTTACATACAGCTTTCTGTTTTCCGAAACGCGTTTCGGCATGGTTGCCAAGAAAGACAGCGAAAATGCCCGAACTTGGCATTTTTGCCTGAGTTGGCTTACATGCAGCTTTCTGTTTTCCGAAACGCGTTTCGGCATGATTGCCAAGAAAGACAGCGAGAATGCCCGAACTTGGCATTTTCGCCTGAGTTGGTTTACATGCAACTTTCTGTTTTCCGGAACACGTTTCGGCAATCTAAATAAGAGAGCCAAAAAACAAAATTCTAATCAAAAAAGCGACCGAGAAAACTAATCTCAGTCGCTTTTTATTGGCTAACAATAGGTTATCCTACGTAAGTCAATTCCTTAGACGTATGCGTAAACGGTGCGCAACCATCATCAGTAATGTGAACGCAGTCTTCAATTCGAACGCCGGCAACATTTGGAATGTAAATCCCTGGTTCGATGGAGAAGCACATCCCTGGTTTAAGAATCATGTCGTTGCCTTCCATAATGGATGGAAATTCGTGTTCGCTCATGCCCATACCGTGGCCGAGACGGTGAATGAAGTACTCACCGTAGCCAGCTTTCTCAATGATATCCCGGGCGATTTTATCAAGTGAAGCAGCGGTAATGCCCGGTTTAGCGGCATCCTGCGCTGCCAATTGTGCTTCCAAACAAACCTTGTAAATATCAAGCTGTTTTTCAGTCGGTTTGCCAACTGCAACAGTCCGTGATGCATCAGAGATGTAGCCGTTCCAAACGGTTCCCAAATCAAATAAAACCAGTTCGTTGTTTTCAATTTTGGTCGCGTTCGTTGCACCATGCGGTTCCGCAGCGTGTGCACCAGCTTGAATCAGAGTCGCAAAGCTCATTTCCATGATGCCATTTTGCATCAGAGCGTATTGCAATTCAGCCGCAACTTGACCTTCAGTGACGCCAGCCTTGACTGCTGCAAACCCTTTTTCAAACGCGAAGTCTGCCCATTTACCGGCGATTTCCAGTTCTTTAATTTCGTCATCAGACTTGATGAGACGTAACTGAGTAATGAAATCGGTGATGTCGAGGTTAAAAGCCGCACTTGGAAAAATTTCACGTAGAAATTCAAGTCGTTCAACCGTTAATTGGCTCTTTTCAAGAGCAATGTTTTTAGGGGATGCGACTCGTTTTTGAACATCTGTCGCAATCATCTTCCATGGATTTTCATGGTCAAGGTACCCGTACACCGGATAGGTAAAGCCAGTGTCCTTGATGGCCTCTACTTCCAGTGCTGGTGCGAACATGAAGGGGTCTTGATCAGGGAAGACGATCAGTGCTAAAACTCGCTCGATCGGGTCGCTGTAAAAGCCCGTTAAATACTGAATGGTTTTGGGGTTGCTAATGTAAGCAAAATCCGCGTGGTTTTCGGCGGTCCATTTTTGAATCTCTTGTAGTTTGGACAATGTAATCACCTCTTGTAAGAATACTTCATTATAGCATTGCTCATCTTGAAAAGTGGGGCTGAATAGAGTATCATTAAGACGAAAACGTTTTCAAATTGATTTCTGAAAGTTTATCTGTTATATTTGATAGGTTGTTGAAAATCTATGAAAACGAATAATACCAATAAAGAAAGGGCTATCGCAATGGATAAACAGACTGTGACAATTTACGATGTGGCCCGTGAAGCAGATGCCTCAATGGCAACTGTTTCCCGGGTGGTTAACGGGAATCCAAACGTTAAGCCAGCGACTCGTAAAAAAGTTTTGGATGTGATTGAACGGCTGGATTACCGGCCAAACGCTGTTGCTCGTGGCTTGGCCAGCAAGAAAACGACCACTGTTGGGGTGATTATTCCCGACGTGACGAACATTTACTTCTCAGCACTGGCTCGAGGCATCGATGATATTGCAATGATGTACAAGTACAACATCATTCTAACAAACTCCGACGAAAATGGACGTAAAGAAGTTCAGGTGTTAAACACCTTAATGGCAAAGCAAGTGGACGGAATCGTCTTCATGGGCAATGCTGTTAGTGAGGAACTTCGCAAAGAATTCGACCGAGCTAAAACGCCGATCGTGTTAGCCGGATGTGTGGATGAAAAGGGCCAAATGCCTAGTGTCAACATTGACTACACAGCTGCGGTTGAAGAAGCTGTTAAGAACCTGATCGATCGAGGAAACCAAAAAGTTGCCTTTATTTCAGGAAACTTAGCTGATCCAATCAACCGTGATTTCCGTCTGAAGGGCTACAAACAAGCCCTGAAGAAGGCTGGTATTCGCTACGATGACAAGTTAGTCTTCGAAACGGATTACACATATAAGGCTGGCCAATTACTGCAACCAGCATTGCAGTCAGTTGGTGCCACGGCAGCGGTTGTCGGTGACGACGAACTTGCTGCAGGTGTGATGAACGGTGTGACGGATGCAGGCTTGAACGTGCCAAATGACTTTGAACTCATTACCAGTAATGATACGAAGTTAACTGAAATGGTGCGGCCAAAGATGTCATCAATCACCCAACCGCTGTATGATATTGGCGCCGTTGCCATGCGGTTATTGACTAAGTTGATGAACAACGAAGAAGTCGAAGAAAAGACGGTCTTGTTGCCATACGGCTTAATGAAGCGTGACACAACCAATTAAAGTTAAATAATTGCAACGTTAAGAAGGTCAGACTCGCAAGTGGGGAGTGTGGCTTTTTTTGTAGAGTGTGAAGCAAGGCGGTTAGAGGGCGGAGTGTAAGTAACTCTGGCAGAAATGCCTGGGCTTGGCGTTTTTGCCAGAGTTACTTACACAGGAGCCCTCTGCCTTGCTGAACACGTTTCCGCAAGATAAGGGGAAAACCACGTAGCAAACAGCACTCTGCAAAAGAAACCCACAAAACCGGTTCTGACTTTTATGCCAGATCCGCATACAAGTTAGCCCCTTGCCTTGCTGAACACGTTTCCGCAAGATGAGGGGAAAACCACGCAGCAAACAGCGCTCTGCAAAAGAAACCCACAAAACCGGTTCTGACTTTTATGCCAGATCCGCATACAAGTTAGCCCCTTGCCTTGCTGAACACGTTTCCGCAAGATAAGGGGAAAAACCACGCAGCCAACAGCACTCTGCAAAAGTAACCCACAAAACCGGTCCTGACTTTAAGACAAAAGGCCCATACAACTTAGCCCCGTGCCGAACAACTTTCGCCTCAATACCCAAAAAACCACCCTAACACAAACAAGCTCAAACCATAAAGACTGTTGTCTCCCCACCCAAAAGAGAATATTCGCGCCATTTTAGCCTTACCTCTCTAAATTAAAAATCCCCAAAAATTATTAAATTTCCCACCCAACAGTATGTTATCCCACAGAATTGTCATATACTTGTAACATACACGATCACTTAAGAAGGAGGAAGCAACACCATGGATCTTGTGGAACACAGTAATCTGTATTTGTTTTACAAAATGATGCCCAGCTCATATGCAACCGGGTTGGTCGCAGTGGCCGCTCGTAATGAACTGACGTATCGGTCACAACATGGGGATGCGATGGCTGAATATTATTTGGCACTTGACTCGTTCCATGAGTTACGACTAGCGCATCGCCGTGCTCATATTAAGGTGATCTGGTAATTTGGAGGAGAAAAATCGTGAGAAAACACCTTTCCGCGTTTTTGCTTGGGATTTTCGTGTTAATGCTTTTTCTATCATCATTTGCGAGTGTGATCAGCCATCTTATTTTTCATTATTTATCGCTCGGAAGTGACACTAACGCGGAAAATACAGTGACAGAGCTTATCGGTTTTGGCTGTTTTTGGTTACTTAACCGGTTCTATTTAAAAGCTCGCGTTCACTGGTGGTCAAGAATTGACCGTAATTGGTTATGGGGACTGGCATTTCTGGTCGTTTTTATTGGGGACTCAACGCTGAATCCGCAATTCACACTGACAGTTTCAGCTATTTTGTGGGCGATTGTTCTTGGACTAGTTGTTGGGATTTTTGAGGAATATCTTTTTCGGGGCTTGGTGGTCACTTATTTGCGGACCCACTTTGGCCTGAGTGGTGTTTGGACGGCGCTTTGGAGCGGCCTCATATTTGGCTTAGCACATGCCATTAATGTGTTGCAAAGTGGTGATCTGGTCAACACGATTGCTCAGATTCTTCAGGCCTTTGGGCTAGGGTTCTTTCTTGCCGCGCTCTATCTCATCACTAACAATTTATGGCTGGCCATTATTGGTCATGCTGTTATTGATTGTTTTGACCAATTAGCTTTTGGGACACTCAGTAATTCTGCCGGGACAAGTTTGCATACGGGTATCATCTACGCCGTGGTGTTTGTGGTGTTAGGTGGTGTCATTTTAAGCACACACACTGATCAGCTGCGGGCATCGTCTGGTCGAGGTGTGACACAGAGGGGGAGAAAGAAAATGGATTTTAAAAAGGGAACACAGGAACCAGCTAGCTTGAAGATGGCACTTTATGCGCTGTTAATTCCTATCGCTGAATTGATCTTAGGCGATTTTTTAGTGAAGCCATTCCATTCAAAATTAGTTCAGGTCATCATCGTTGATGTGATCTTCTTCATTGGGTTTTTGGTGGCAATTTGGATGTTCAAGGACGTCCTAAAACGAGATTGGCAAGCGTTTAAACCGCATTTTTGGCGTGGAACGCTGTTGGCTATTGGCGCCGTTGTGATCACCTATATTCTTTTGCCGCTAGTGCGTTCGGGGCTGGGGCTCTTCTTACACACGTCATCAGCAGCTGGTGGCGTTGATGTGCTTAGCGCACAAACGGCTGGACTGGGCGTTATTGCTAGTCTGACCACGCTGATGGCGCCGTTCACCGAAGAGATTATTTTCCGCCATGCGTGGTTCTACCAATGGCGCAACCGGGGGATTGTCACTTGGTTAATGTTGATTCTGTCATCAATCATGTTTGGACTCTTTCACTGGAACAACTTTAACGGGGACATTACGCAAATGATTCCGTACATGGTTGTTGGTGCATGGTTCGGGTTGATCTACTACTGGTCGAAGAATATTTGGCAAAATATTTTGACCCATTTTCTGTTTGATTTCGTGCAGGTGCTGGCAGCCGTGTTTGTTCTCGTGATGACGCTGATGCATGTTACTGGCTAATTTAGCAACGTGCTTAACGGTCAATAACGACTTGACGACCTCGTAAATTTAGTCACAAGTGTTGAACTCTCACGGCCTGCGTGATAATATAATGTAGTCTGTACAACGATAAATAATACAAGAAAAGAGGAGTTAACGATGTCAGGACATTCAAAATGGCATAACATCCAAGGCCGTAAAAACGCCCAAGATGCTAAGCGTGGAAAAATTTTCCAAAAAATCTCACGTGATTTGTATCAAGCCGCTAAAGCAGGTGATCCTGATCCAGCAAACAACCCTCAACTTCGATTGGTGATGGATAAGGCCCGGGCTGCTAACATGCCTAAGGACAACGTACAACGCGCTATTGACAAGGCTTCTGGTCTTGGTGGCGCCAAGTTCGAAGAAATCACTTATGAAGGCTACGGTCCTGGCGGGTCTGCCATCATGGTTGCTGCCTTAACTGACAACAAGAACCGGACAGCTGCTGCAGTTCGTTCTGCGTTCACTCACCATGGCGGTTCACTTGGCGCAGCCGGTTCCGTTTCATACATGTTTGACCGTAAAGGTTATGTTGTGATCTTACGTGACGGTCTTGATGCTGACGAAGACACTGTTTTGATGGATGCATTGGATGCTGGTGCTGATGATATGAAGACCAGCGACGATGAATTTGAAATCTTTTCAGATCCTTCGAGCTTGACGGCTGTGCGTGATGCACTGCAAGACAAGTATGATCTTGATACTGCTGAAGTACGGATGTTCCCAGAGAACACCACTGAAGTACCAGAAGCCAAGATCTCACAATATACTGGTTTAATCGATGAATTAGAAGAAAACGATGATGTTTCAGATGTTTATGAAGCAGCTACGTTACCAGAAAGCGTCGACTAATAAAAAAACACGCTGTTGAGGCGTGTTTTTTTGGTGCGCCCGGCATGGGCGCCAACTAGACGGTGAAAGTCCGTTGCGGGCCGTAGTAGTCGGAACCGCAAGTCAATGACAAGGGTGTCCATCGTGAGGTGGAATCTGAAGGAAGTCGGCGACAAAGTACCGCATTGATGTACAAGAATCAGCCATAAGGCTGTGTTGGTCGGACGAGGTTGCCAAACAAACCAAAGTCCAATACTACTCGAGGCCATCGCAGTAAAGCTGGCAATGACATGGTACGAAAGTGGGCGTTCTTACCCGGGGAGGCCTGTATCGTACGTTCCCGACAAGAGGCGCGCTAAGCGCCACAGGAACAAACATCGCAGTGATGTGGTGCAGAACGATACAGGAGTCAGCCGAGGCCATAGTAGTGGTATCTGCCACGAAGGGCTGAACAATAATAGGTCATCATTGATATTGGAGGTGGAGACAGTGCAACAACCGCAGAATACAGAAAAAGCTGACCGCCGGCGGACAGTAGGACTGGAAGCCCAAGAACAAGTCGGGGTGCGTAGCACTGACTCTGGTGAAAATACGATGATGAACGGCACTAAGTTTCAAGAGTTAGTCTTAGACCGAAATAACCTGAACGAGGCTTATCTTCGCGTCTGCAGAAACAAAGGTGCAGCAGGACTAGACGGAATGACCGTTGACGAACTGTTGCCCTACTTGAGGAAACATAAACAGGAATTACTGCAAGCTTTACAAAACGAGACCTATCGGCCTCGTCCCGTTAAGCGGGTTGAAATTCCAAAACCTAATGGTGGTAAACGCAAGCTCGGAATACCAACTGTGATTGACCGACTTGTTCAACAAGCCATGGCGCAAGTCATGGTGCCAACATTTGAGCGTGTCTTCTCAGATAATAGTTTTGGGTTCCGACCGAATCGAAGTGCTAAAGATGCCATTGATAGAGTGGTTCAGTTCTACAATCAGGGCTATCACTATGTCGTGGATCTCGATTTAAAAGCATACTTCGATACGGTCAACCACGATCTGCTTATTAAATTTATTGAGCAGTATATTACGGATCCATGGATACTGCATCTCATTCGTCGCTTCCTAACCAGCGGTGTCATGAATGGTGGTCTATTTGAACGAAGTGATAAAGGCACCCCTCAAGGTGGCCCCTTATCGCCACTTTTGGCTAACATTTATCTCAACGAACTGGATAAGCTGTTAACTTCCAGAGGTCATAAGTTTGTCCGCTATGCGGACGATTGTAATATTTATGTCCGAAGCAAACGTGCTGGAAAACGGGTTCTGACTAATGTTACTCGCTTTCTTGAAGGCGACCTAAAGGTCACCGTCAATGAGGACAAGACATCAGTAAGTTCGCCTCTGCGGGCCAAGTTCCTGGGATTTTCCTTGGGGGTTGGTCGAGGAGGTGCGTATGCGCGACCTGCTTGGCAGGCCAAGCAACGCATCAAGTCTGCACTCAGGAAAATGACCAAGCGCAATCGGGGCGTTTCGTTAAACCTGGTGTTTAACGAGATTCATCAAAAGATGCGTGGGTGGTTACAGTACTATTCGGTCGGGAAAATGACCAATTTTATCCGTCACTTAGACGAATGGTTGCGAGCAAGGATTCGCCAGTATATTTGGAAACAGTGGAAGAAGCTCAAAACAAAGGTCAATCATCTTGTAAAACTGGGGCTTTCTGGCACCAGTGCTTATACAATGGCCAATACCCGTAAGGGTTATTGGCGAACTGCGCATAGCAAGACATTGACCTATACTCTGACAAACAAAAGACTGGAACGCCTTGGACTCATCAATATGAGCAAGACACTCCAGTCAATACAAAGTGCTTAAATTATTGAACCGCCGTATACGGAACCGTACGTACGGTGGTGTGAGAGGTCGGTAATTGAATTAATCAATTACCTCCTACTCGATTGCAGAGCGCGGAAGAAAGCGGTTAGAAGGTGGAGCACAAAGGGACTCTGACAGAAATACCTGACCCTGGTATTTCTGTCAGAGTCCCTTTGTGTGCAACCTTCTGCTTTCCGGGAGCGCGTTTCGGCAAAGGTGCCAAGAAAAATTGGGGCGTTAAAAGGACATAGAAACACGCCATCAACCCAAGCCAACAGCCCGCTACACCAACGTCAATACAGTCCCACCCAAAGTCACGAAAAAAATCGTGACTTTTTTCGTGGTTCCAGAAACTTTTACGTAGTTATTGGGTATGGAGGTGATAATCATGATTGAAGCATTAGGCCAGCAGCTATTACAAGGTGCCATGACTGCCGGTAGCTCCGATCTTTATATTCTACCGCGGGAAGATGCCTACGTTGTGTATGAACACGGAATCGATGGATTGATGATGATCCAAAGTTTACCAAAAGAAACCGGTGTTCAACTCATTGCCCATTTTAAATATCGTGCTGATATGGCCATCACTGAAACGCGGCGACCACAATTAGGTGCGATGAAGGTTCAACTGAACGGGACTGAGATTCATTTGAGATTATCCAGTGTTGGTAATTTCTTACAACAAGAGTCACTCGTTATCCGGTTGCTATTTCCGTTAGGTCAACAGCAGACACAGTTCTTAGTGCCGGAACAGTGGACGACCTTGGAGGAATGGTGTGGGCTACGCGGACTGATTTTATTTGCGGGTCCAACGGGTTCTGGAAAAACGACCACGATCTTTCAACTCGCACGGCCTTTGAGTCAGCAACAGTCGGTATTGACGATTGAAGACCCAGTAGAAATTACGGAATCGTCCTTCTTGCAGCTTCAGGTCAACAATGAGGCGGATATGTCATACGAGTCCCTGATTAAAGTCGCGCTAAGACACCGGCCGGATGTGCTGATTATTGGAGAAATTCGGGATCGACAAACTGCGCAGGCCGCAATTGATGCGGTGCTTAGTGGCCACTTGGTATTTAGTACAGTGCATGCGCTGAACGTTTACGGCATCATTACGCGGTTACGTCAACTTGGCATTCCAGAAGCGGCAATTCATCAGGCAGTTACGGGAGTCGCGTATCAGCGGTTGCTGCCAGGCATCGAGATGAAGACTGCCGCACTGCTGGATCTCAAACGAGGGCCAGTAACCAGTGACTGGGTGACAAAAACGGGGATGACCCCAGAATGGAGGCAATACATCGATGATTGTGAGCGAACCGGTCAAATCACAGGCACAACAGCCGACCGCTTCAAAGAAGGTTAAGCCGTGGCCCGCGAAGTTTCAGGCGGACGTTTTTCAAATGGTCAGCGATCTGTTGAAGGTTGGCTTTTCGGTCCGGCATGCGTTTAAATTTTGTGAAGTGGTCTTTAAGACGCATCTAGCTGATTTAAGACAGATCAATCAGCAGTTACAGGATGGGCAGTCCATCAGCGGAACGTTTGAACCCTACATTGATGAACAGATCAGTACGCAGTTAAAGTTAGCGGAAAAACACGGTCAGCTAAGTCAAAGTCTCAGTCAGATCAGTCGCTTGCTGACTACGGCCCATCAGCGTAAAGAACGTATTAAACGGTTGCTGCAATACCCATTTGTGTTGATGCTTATTTTAGCAGTCGTGTTCACTGGACTTAAAATTTTTGTGTTTCCAGAGATTCGGGAGCTAACGGATGCGCCAGCGACGACGGGATATGGTCTATGGTTTGGTATTGCTGGGCTGGTGCTTGGCCTGTTGGGTGTCGGTATTTGGTTGCAGATCAAGCAGTCACCTGCCTTAAAACGAACGCAGCAACTGGCTGGGCTGCCCATTATTGGTGGGGTCATGCGCACCTATTACGGTTACTATCTCTTATCCATCTTAGCCATTATGGTTCAGGGTGGCTTAGGGCTGCAGGATATTTTGGTGACAGTTAAGGATGCGAAGCCGACCACCTTGCTATACCAACTCGGAGACGAACTGGATACACAGCTTAAACAGGGCCAGCAGCTTGGGCCAATATTAGCAAAATATCGGTTTGTGCCTAAGGAACTGCGTCTCTTATTGGAGACGGGCAAGAACCGTGAAGAAATGGGCGCCGAACTGGCTGCCCTGACAGAAATTTATTATGAACGCCTAAAGCACCGGTTGGAAACGTTGATGAGTCTCATTCAGCCACTGGCATTTTTAATTGTCGGGTCGCTGATTGTTGGGACTTATGTCAGTTTGTTTTTGCCGATGTATCAAATGATTGGAGGATTTAGTTAATGACTAAATTGAGAAAGCAACAAAAACGTAAAGGCTTTACACTTTTAGAAATGTCGATCGTAATTTTTATTATCGCTTTGTTGATCCTGATTATTGTACCCAACATTACGAAGCAAAAGGACCACGCGACGACGGTGCATTCAGAGGCCTTGCAGACGATGGTGCAGACGCAGGTTAATCTTTATTTAGAGGATCAAGAAACGGATGCGGATTCTGGTAAGGCAAATAGTATTGATAAAGAAGCTTCTTCCTGATTTATTCACAAAGATATGCAAAATACCCATCAAACACATGAATCACGCGTTTGATGGGTATTTTGTATTTTCACCTTTTAAGTACACAAAAAGAGCCCCAGCTCTGGTATAGTTAAATTGCTAAACAAAACCACATGAGAGAAGAGGACTCTATATTGAAAACTTTACAGGAAATGGCATTAAATTTCAACAAAAACATTTTAGTATCGCATACGGGTGGTCAATTATCTTCCGATGGCGGGCTAACATTGTGTGTAGAGCTGATGGCAAAATTCCAGTTCACCATCTTGGCCGACAAACTATTGAGGTTCAATGACCAGCGACGATATTGTCAACACAGTAATTCTAGTATCTTAAAACAGTTAATTCTTCAGATTATTGCTGGTTATAGCGCAGATTCTGCGGCAACTTCTTTAGAAAAAGAACCGCTTTTTAAATTATTATTGGATAAACCGTCTTTGGCTTCACAAGCAACAATATCACGTTTTTGGCAACGCTTTGATAAAGATAGTGTTAGCACATTACAGACTTTAAATGAGGCTTTGATCGACCGTGTTCGACTATTAACCAACCAGACAGCCACGATTATTGATATCGATTCGACTCACTCAGACACTTATGGCAAACAGGAAGCCACTAACTACAACGCACATTATGGTACTGAAGGATATCATCCATTACTGGCAACTGATCAAGATGGTAACTTATTGAAAGCTGTCTTGCGTCCTGGAAATGCCTACACCAGCAAAGATGTAAAAGCTTTTTTAACACCACTATTAAAGCATTATCAAACTCAGCTGCCCACGACTGACATTCTGGTTCGTGGTGATAGTGGCTTCGCCACGCCAGAAGTTTACGATGTCTGTGAAGCCAACGATGTGTTTTACATTATTCGACTCAAATGCAATCGAAAATTACAGAATCTAGCTGAAAAGTTCGTCAAGATCAGTGATCAAACCCAGTGGCAAGAGGAAGAGACTCATTACTACTCTGAAATCTATCAATCAGCATCGTGGCCTAAGCCACGGCAGATTTATATTAAATCAACTCGAGTAGCTGGTGAACTGATCTTTTCACATGAATTTATCGTCACTAATCTGACTAATTTAACGGCTGAAACTGCCTTCGAACTGTATCACAAACGCGGCCAAATGGAAAATTACATCAAAGAAGCTAAAACAGGTTTCTTTTTCGATAAGACTGATAGTCCAACGTTTAATGCCAATGCTGCCCGGATGATGGTTAGTGTACTGGCTTACAATATTGTCAACTTTTTAAAGCAGCTAGCACTGACAAAACATGATTCCGGCTTGTGCGTTAGCACATTGCGGATCCGTTTATTCAAAGTTGCGGCACGTGTTGTGCATACTGGCCGACGCATTCAGTTGCGGCTGAGCTCGTATCATGTTTACCATCGGCTGTTCTACCAGGCTCTACAGCGTATCCAGGCTATTGAATAACCGGCAAAATTAAAAAAATCTGTACAACCAAGGGACAAGCGTATCCAAAAGTTCAAAGCAATTCTGAGTTAGTTGAAAGATCTCACTAGCTAGAACTGATAAACATCGTATTTCAGCAAAAGATAAAGACATACCCGTCAGTTTTCGAAAAAATACGAAAACTGACGGGATTTTTATGAACTATGAATAATTCAGGTTCTTTAGAAGACTTAAAAGATGGCGGCTATTTGACTGACAAACAATTCAATAAGGCCACTGCCACATTAGTGATTAAGGATAATCATGTTGACCCAAAAGCGAATAGCAAGTCGTAGTGCGTTTACGTTAGTTGAATCGTTAGTGGTTATGGGGATTGTCGGTAGTTTACTAATTTTAAGTATGACTACACGCCAGGCGTTTAGCCATCATTCGCCACGAGCGGAACAAGCCTTTTGGCATACTTTGAACAGTAATTGGCAGGAGGCACAATACGCAGCTAAATATCGTAATCAGCGTACTTCAATTGCGTTTCATCAACATGAGGTCGTCTTTAAAAGTGGGCTTAAGGAGGGGCAACCAACTAAGCTGCACCAACTGGATTATCCAAGCACACTCGTTGGACCCGAGCACGAAGTCGATATCTATGCAGATAGTCATGCTGATCCACAAAGACTGCAGTTTCGATCAAAACTTAAAAATGGTAATTGAACATTAACGGTTCAAATGGGATGGGGGTTATACAGACTTGAAAAGAAATAAACGCTCAGGTTTTATTCTAAGTGATGCTTTAATTGGGCTGGTACTGATTGGATTAGGTGTTTTGACATATGTTGGGTTACAACAGGTAATGATGCAGCATTCTCAGGAAAAACAGTTGCGTGTTCACGCGCTTCGTCAAGAATATGAGTCCTTAGCACCCAAGCTAGAACAAAGAATGCGAGATTCAAAGCAGGAAGAGACGACTAAAAATAAAGCGTCAGCCAAGCCTGATGAGGCATCATCCCATTCAGAAAGTGCTAAGGATTCTCAAGTTTCAGAATCGTCGAATCGTGACACATCGTCTGAGTTGCCGGAAACGGAAAACGAGTCAACACTTTCAAAGCTTCCTGAACAGCCAGAAGAAAAGGTCAGTGACTCGAAATGAAACGAAGTGGCTTTACGTTAGTTGAAACGATTATTGCCTTGTTTGTGACAGCCTTAGCATTGTTGACGCTCCAGATGGGTTATCAGTGGGTCAATAACCATCAACAACAGCGAAATGCGGAGCAATTAGATTGGTATGGCCTGTTAGGAATCATTGAAGGTGGCCGCCATGAATTTGATTTCGACCACATCGATGGCGATGAAGCTTTTGTTCATAGTAATATCGAAAAGAAGGATTACATCATTCGGTACCGCCCAAATATGGATGAGGTGATGGTAACTACCAAGAGTGGCGGTTATGTGCCGTTAATGCAACATGTCACCGATCTTAAATTCACTGAAAATAACCACCATCTCGCTCTCAACATGACCACATCGACCCACCAAAAATTCGCTGCCACCACCATCATAGGAGCAAAAGAATGAAACGAAATGGCTTTGTCACTTTAGTTGCTGTTGCTTTTCTCGGGTTATTAATGGTGCTGTTGCTATTAGAGGTCCAGGGGTATGCCCAACAGCAGCATGCTTACAACGACCTTATAAAGCACTATTCACAAGCAATCAGTGCGCTTCCCCATAAGTAAAGACGGGCTTTAATTTAAATTGTTTGCTTGAATTAGTGAGCATTTATTTGTAAGATAGATTCTGTGGATAATCCTTAACACAGAGGAGGTTGACAACACTGGCTCTGAAAGAAACTGAAGCACTGTTTAATGTGCTTGATCAGTCGGCCCAGTTGTTACGTTCGGCATTGGATACTTCGTACGTGGACGCCTTTATTGAATCAGGCGATAACCTGATTGCAGGCAATGTCCAGGTTGAAGACGGCAAACCGGCTCGGCAGACTGTTGAGCAATTGCAAGCGCTTTATGACGACGTACATTTGGACCAACTGGCAACTGAAAGCATCCGTCAGGCAATCCAGCTTGGCATGCTTAAGGCAATTAAGGAAGACGAGATTCAGGGTAATCACCAATTAACACCCGATACGATTGGAATGGTGATGGGCTACCTTGTGATTCGGCTGGTTGAACATCAGCAGAAGCTCGTTGTTCTTGATCCCGCCGTTGGGACTGCCAACCTGCTGACGACCATCATGAATCAGCTTAGCGATGCCACTCATCATGAGATATCTGGTATCGGAATTGACAATGATGATTCAATGTTAGCGGTGGCGGACATTAACGTGACGCTTCAACACGCACCGGTAGAACTGCGGCATCAAGATGCACTGGGGGATCTATTAGGCACCTCAGCGGATCTGGTTGTTTCGGATCTGCCAATTGGTTATTATCCATTGGATCAAAAAGTGACCAACTTTAAGACACGTGCCAAGGAAGGTCACTCTTACGTGCATCACTTATTGCTGGAACAAGCCATGCAATCGGTGAAGCCCGGCGGATTTGGCATCTTTTTGGTACCAAGTCAGCTCTTCCAATCAGCAGAAGCAAAGACGTTACTCGGATGGTTGCAAGATAGTGCTTATTTACAGGCCTTTTTGAACCTGCCGAAGGATCTCTTTGCCGCGAATGAATCAGAAAAAGCAGTTTTGTTACTGCAACGACATGGTGGCGACGCCAAGCAGGCCGGCAAGGTGATGCTGGGAGAATTCCCATCGTTTAAAGATCAGGATGCTTTTTCGAAATTCATGGCTGAAATTGTTGATTGGGAATTGAATGACTTACTTGCGAAGTAAATAAAAAGGAGACTTTTAAGACATGGGAAAGACACTTGCGGTTAATGCAGGAAGCTCAACATTAAAGTTTAAATTATTTGAGGTACCATCAGAAAAAGTGCTCACAAGTGGCGCTATTGAACGAATCGGTCTGGGTGACTCACTCGTTTCCATTAAGTATGGCGACGGTCAAAAATACGAGAATACTCAGGATGTTAAGGACCATGAAGAAGCCATCCACATCATGTTGGATCAGCTTTTGAGCCTGAAGATCATCGCAAGTTACGATGAAATTACGGGTGTTGGTCACCGGGTCGTTGCCGGTGGTGAATTCTTTACCGATTCTGTCTTGGTTGATGAAGATGCTTTAAAGAAGATCGAAGACTTGTCTGAGTACGCACCACTGCATAACCCAGCTGAGGCAATGGGTATCCGGACGTTCCAAAAGATTTTGCCAAATGTCCCAAACGTGGCGGTCTTTGATACGTCATTCCATACCACAATGCCACAAGTCAATTACATGTACGGGATTCCTTACGAATACTACGAGAAGTTTGGTGCCCGTAAGTATGGGGCCCATGGGACGAGCCACCGTTACGTTGCTGGCCGGGCAGCTGCAATGTTAAACAAGCCGCTTGAAGACTTGAAATTGATTACGTTGCATATTGGTGCCGGCGCTTCGATTACCGCCATTAAGAACGGCAAGTCATTTGATACGTCAATGGGCTTTACCCCGTTAGCTGGTATCATGATGGCCACCCGTTCCGGTGATATTGATGCTTCATTAGTCACTTTCTTGATGGAAAAGTTGAACATCAAGGACCCTAATGACATGATCGACATCTTAAACAAGAAGTCAGGGTTAGTTGGGGTTTCAGAATACTCAGCTGATATGCGTGACCTTGAAAAGGTTCAGGATGAAAATCCTAAGGCACACTTAGCACGTGATATGTACATCAACCGGATCGTGAAGTACGTTGGCCAATACATCGCTGAATTAGGCGGCGTGGACGCCATTGTCTTCACAGCCGGTGTTGGTGAAAACGATATCCCGATTCGCCAAGAAGTTGCTGATCAATTATCCTACTTCGGCATTGGTGTTGATTCTGAAAAGAACAACATTCGTGGCGTTGAACGTGATCTTTCAACGGCGGATGCTACTGTTAAGACCTTGTTGATTCCAACAAACGAAGAATTGATGATCGTTCGTGATGTTGAACGGTTGACTAAATAAGCTGTACGGCTCTATTGAGTTGGGAAGTCTGGGAATTTTTCCTGGGCTTTTTTTGGTTTGGGCTGGTTTCTTTTGGGAGATTAGACCTTTTTGGGGATTGTTGGGTTTCAGATTTCTTCTTATTTTTGTAGGGTGGTTCTTTCTCTGTTATGTAGCTGAAACGCGTTCGGCAAGGCACGGGGCAGAATGTAACGGACTCTGGCCAAAAAGTCAGGCCCGGACTTTTCGGCCAGGGTCCGTTACATTCTGCCCCTAACCCGCCTTGCCTCACGCTCTGATGAATTCTCTTCACTTCACCTTGAAAAAACCTCATCATTTTCAAAGACACCGGTATAACGCGGTTCTTCGGTGTTTGTCGTTGAATAATCATGTTAATTTGGTCCGGTCCATTAAAGAATGCTCATTTTGCCGTGTATAATAGTGATTCATAAGGAGTGAGCGACATGGCAGACAAAGAGACATCAACAACTGAATTTTCACGAGGGTTGAAAAACCGTCACGTGCAGCTGATTGCACTGGGCGGCACGATTGGGACGGGGTTGTTCCTTGGTGCCGGCGAATCGATTCATTCCGCTGGACCGTCGATCCTGCTGGCATACCTGCTGGCTGGGATCGCCTGCTTCTTGCTGATGCGTGCACTAGGAGAACTTTTGTTATCTGATTTGAGCGCGCACTCCTACATCAAATTTATTACGAAATACTTGGGAGAACGCTGGGGCTTCGTTGCCGGTTGGACGTATTGGGTGTGTTGGCTCACCATTGCGATGGCCGATCTAACCGCGGCGGGCTTGTACATGAAATTTTGGTTTCCGCATTTACCACAGTGGGTCACAGGGTTGGTGATTCTGTTGATTCTACTTGGCATTAATTCCATTACGGTAAAAGCGTTTGGCGAAACGGAATTCTGGTTTGCCATTATTAAGATCGTTGCTATCATTGCGTTGATCGTTGCTGGCGTCATTTTAGTTGCCATTAACTTTAAAACACCGGTTGGCCATGCGTCGGTCAGCAATTTATTCGCTGGGAAATTTTTTGCGAACGGTTGGAAGGGATTCTTCCTATCCTTTCAAATGGTACTGTTTGGATTTATCGGCATTGAAATGGTTGGGATGACCGCGTCAGAGACCAGTGATCCGGCAAAAATTATTCCCAAGGCAATCAATGAAATTCCCATGCGCGTCATCCTATTTTATTTGGGATCACTATTAGCGCTGATGTGCATTTATCCTTGGCACTATATTTCGCCATCGACGAGTCCGTTTGTTCAGGTCTTTTCCGCAGTGGGTATCAAGGCGGCCGCAGCCATCATTAACTTTGTTGTGCTGACCGCAGCCGCTTCTGCCTGCAACAGTTCGCTATTCACAACGGGGCGGATGCTGTTTTCACTGACATATGACGGCAAGTCGCCAATGGCTAAACGCTTTGGTAAGTTATCTAAGGCTCAGGTGCCAGTTAACGCCTTGTTGTTTTCGGCAGCCATCATAGCTGTCGTGGTGATCATGAACATGTTTATTCCAGGGAAGGTCTTTACGCTGATTTCAAGTGTGGCAACGACTTGTTTCCTGTTTATCTGGGGATCAATCGTGTTAGCGCACTTGAAGTATCGTCGGGAGGTCAAGGCCGCGCATCAGGAAGCACAGTTAACCTTTAAGATGCCATTTGCACCCTATTCAGATTATTTTGTGCTCCTGTTTCTTGCCATGGTCGGGGTTGTCCTGGTCTTCAAGACAGAAACGCTGATTGCGCTGATTGGTTCAGTCATCTGGTTGGTGGCGCTGTGGCTGGTTAAAACAGTTAAGGACCACGCAAGTTACCGAGACGATTTAGAACAGAATAGGGATTAGACTGAACAAAAGTCGATCGTTTTGATCGGCTTTTTTTCTTTACATGGAACAGTTTTGTTGCCGCAGTGAAAGGCGTATGATTGAAGTCAGAGTTTGTGCCCACAATTCGGGTGAACGCCAGATATGGCCACTCATGTTGCAGGCATGTTAAACTAGTCATGAAAACGATCCGTATCGGTTGTTTAAAAATAAAGCAGCAAAGAAGGGGTTTACGTGAAGTCTTATTTTACGGCGGACACGCATTTCTTTCACAAGGATCTGCTAGGTGATTCAAAATTTGCCCCGCGACCCTTTGCGAACGTAGCGGAAATGAACCAAACGATTATTGATAATTGGAACAAACGCGTCACACCTGAAGATACGGTGTACCATCTCGGCGACATTGCGTTGTATTTTACGCGACCCGAAAAGGTTTCTCATGAAGCGGTTCTTCAGGTGCTCAACGAACTCAACGGGCATTTAGTGCTGATCAAGGGCAACCACGACAGCCGGTCATTGTTTAAATATTTAGCGGCTCACAATTACGAGTATGGTGGCAGACCTAAGTTTACATTTCACGATGTTGGCGTTTTGATCAAGGTTAATCACCGGCAATATTACATGACGCACTACCCGATGATGATGGGTATTGTTAAACAGATCATCAACCTCCACGGCCACATTCATCATTACGCGGTGGGGATCAAAGAAAATATCAACGTTGGCGTGGACACGCCTGAAACGGACTATTTGGTAGAAAAACCGCCATTTGGGACACCGTTTTCCATGGCCGAGGTTGAAGAAATGGTGAAGGGAAAATATGATGACTTCCAAAAAAGACGTTAAGCAAGACCAAACGGAGTTGGTAGAACGAATTACGATCCTTCACACAAATGACTTGCATTCTCACCTTGAAAATTGGCCGCAGATCAGACGTTTTTTGAGTGAGGAAAAGGCGCGTTACGAAGCTGCAGGTCATACTGTCCTGACCTTTGATATTGGTGATGCGATGGATCGCGAGCATGCATTAACGGAGGCCACCGATGGGAAGGCCAACGTTGACCTCATGAATACGATCCACTACGATGGGGTGACGATTGGCAATAATGAGGGACTTGGCAACACAAAATCGCAACTCAATCACCTCTTTGATGCAGCAAATTTTGATGTCATTTTAGGCAATTTACTGACCGCGCCAAACAAGACGCAACCAAAGTGGGCGATGCCCGCAAAACTCATTGAAACAGCGGCACACACGCGAGTTCTGGTGCTTGGATTGACTGCCCCGTACACACTGACCTATCCGCTGGTGGGGTGGCAGCCGATTTCAGTGGAGCGGATGCTGCCACGGTTGCTGACCCAGTATGAGGGGCAGTACGACGCTGTGGTGCTGCTGTCTCATTTGGGCATCGACGTCGACCGCATGATTGCCAAGCGACACCCAGAGGTTGACGTCATCATTGGTGCCCACACCCATCATTTACTCGTCCATGGTGAACACGTGAATCAATCGTTACTTGCTGCGGCGGGCAAATGGGGTCAGTATATTGGCACGATTCAACTGACGTTAAAGGACCACCACATTTCGACTAAAGAGGCCTCAGTTGTCAAAACGGAGACGCTGCAGCGTGCAACGACCGACCGTGATGAGATCAATGGCTATGTGACCAAGGGTGAACAGCTGCTCGCTGCCCGTAAAATTGCGACTTTACCAGTTGCCATGGAACATAGTTGGGAGGGCCATTCACGGCTCACCAGCGAAGGATTGGCGGCCTTAGAAGATTACGCGCAAACGGATGCAGCCATTATTAACGGCGGCCTGTTTATGACTGATCTGCCGGCTGGTGAAGTAACCGCCAATGATTTTCATAACCTGTTGCCCCACGCGATGCACGTCATGCGCGTGACATTAAATGGGTACGACCTCTGGCGGTTGATTCGGGAAATGGAAAAGAATCGCGTTTTTCTCAGTCGTTTTCCAATTAAGGGCATGGGCTTTCGCGGTAAAATTTTTGGCGCAATCAACTATTCAGGTATCAGTTACGATGCGCATGATCAGCAAGTGTTGTACCGTGGTGAAGTGCTTTCGCCAGTGCGGCACTACACCGTTGCGATGCCGGATCACTACCTGTTCATTCCGTTTTTCCCGACGATCAGTATCGTTGGGCAAAATGAAATTATGTATGGTAAACTATTACGGAACGTTTTAAGCGATTATCTTGCAAAACGCTACCCACTTCAAGCGGGGAAGGAGGCTAACAATGGATAAAAAAACACTTCAAGAATTAATTGAGGAAACCCGCACGAGCAGAGCTGCTGGCGGCGTGGTCGTCAGTGAAGACGAGACCCACTACCAGATCAATGACCACCCGTACGAATTGCTGACGAATTACCGGGATGCCTTTGACAAAATGGAACTGAGCGACCGGTTCAACGCCTATTTTTCAAAGTATGACTACCTTGTTGGTGACTGGGGATTCGGTCAGTTGCGACTCCGCGGTTTTTACAGCGAAGAACGCAACGTGCCCATTGAGGCTAAGATTACGGCACTGCAGGATTACCTGGATGAAAATTGCAGTATCGGGTGCCCGTATTTTGTGCTGAAGAATCAGGATGTGCGGGTCGTTGAACCTAAAAAGCGCAAGCCGCGCTCATCCAACAACCGTCGTCACCGCAATGGGACTCACAATAACGGTACCAGTAACCAGACGAATGACCGCAGCTCACAGTCAGGCGACCAACGTGGGCACGAACAGAGCCGTAATTCGAATCGGTCAACTCATTCACGGAAAAACACGTCGAACACCAATGGCAATGGGCAACACCGCAACAATCGGAATAACGCCCATTCAAACCACCAGTCTAAACGGCAGACCGCCTATGTGACTGAACAAATCAAAGAGGTGAAGCAGACGCCGTTGAGCAAACGTGACGGCACTGTTAAAACGGTGGGCCATAGCAAGCACCGGCGCTTTACCATAAGAGAAAAGAAGGACTGACGCGTTTCATGACAAAACACTACGACGGGTACTTTATTGACCTAGACGGGACGATCTACGCAGGCAAACGCCGTATTCCGGCAGCTAAACGCTTTATCGAACGGTTACAGAACACCAATACCAATTTTATGTTTGTGACCAATAACACCACAAAATTGCCCGCTGATGTTGTGCGCAACTTAGGCGATAACCACGATATTCACGTTACAGAAGATAATGTGTATACGGCCGGGTTAGCAAGTGCCGATTACGTGGCACAGATTGCCCAATCAGGCCAGGACAGTGTTTATATTGTCGGTGAAATTGGGTTGATCCAGGCCTTTTTAGACCGCGGGTTTCACTTAACGGAGCACGATCCGGACTTTGTGGTGGTGGGCTTAGATTCCGATGTCACCTACCACAAACTATCGTTGGCCATTCTTGCCATTCGGGCGGGGGCAACGTTTATCGGGACCAACCCGGATTCAAATATTCCGAACGAATTGGGCATGTTACCGGGCGCTGGTTCGCTGGTCGAGATGGTTGCGTATGCCACCCAGCAACGACCGGTATATATTGGGAAACCCCGGTCGATCATTATGGCAAATGCGTTGCAACGTAGTGGCCTTAGAAAGGATCAGGTCGTGATGGTGGGGGACAACTACCGCACGGATATCACGGCTGGTTTGGACTTTGGAATCGATACACTGCTCGTGTATACCGGGTTGTCAACACGCGCGCAAGTCGCTCGTGAAGACCGGCAGCCGACTGTTGAATGTGATTCACTGGATGATTGGGAGTTGGTGTAGATGTTAAGATTGCGGCGATTTATCGCATGGACGGTAGTTTACCTAGCGTTGGTATCCTTGATTATTTGTTTGACCATCAACAGTTTTTGGCTGTACCGGTTGAATTTGAATTTCAGCACGATTCCGCATCAGGTAGGCTTGTCAGTGTCCCGACTTATGACAAACTATCACCAGCTTTTAGGCTTCCTAGAACTGCCGTGGATTCATCACCTGAACATGATGGATTTCCCGACGTCTCCTAGTGGACTGCAACACTTCATCGATGTTAAACACCTGTTCTTATTAAATAACGTGATCCTGATTGTAACGATTATTCCGGCAGTTATTTTTACAGTCCGGTTAGTGCGGCATCGGCAGGCATGGCTGTTTATTCGTACGTTTCAAATTGCGGCGGTGATCCCGGTGTTCTTTGGGTTATTGATGCTGGTTAACTTTAATGGGTTCTTTATTGCATTTCATAAGGTCCTGTTTCGCAATTCTGATTGGTTGTTTAACCCTCAATTTGATCCGGTCATCAATGTGTTGCCTGAAAGTTTCTTTGCGCAGTGCTTCGTGATGGCGTTTGGCTTGTTCGAGATCGTGATGGTTCTCGGGATTTGGTATGGTAAATATCAGTTGACCCATGATGATGATTAAAAAAGGCGTTCATTGCGGATCCGGTTATGGATCGTGCGATGAACGTCTTTTTTGTGATGTTATTAAGGCGTGGGACGGCAAGCCTTGGCTTGTGCTGACGGTACTGCTGAGGAATGTCGTTACCTGTTATTTTCTTACTTGGAGACATTGATGAAATGCTTTGGAGGAAGCTGAAGGTTGCACACATGGCTATTTTGTGTAAATTTCAAGTCATGGAATTTGGTGAGGGCCGTTTCTGTCTTTCTTGGCTGCATTGCCGAAACGCGTTACAGAAAGCAAAGACTTGCACAGAAGGCGACTCTGATACAAAATCCAAACCCCGGATTTTATATCAGAGTCGCCTTCTGCTCCAGTCTTTAAACACTTTCTTCCACGCTCTACTCTTCTCCCGCCGGCGCCTTTCTTCCCTTCAGGAAGCCAACGGACGCTGGGATCATGGAGACCACGATGATGCCGATGACAACGAGTGAGAAGTGGTCCTTCACAAAGCCGATATTGCCGAAGAAGAAACCGCCGGCACAACAGAGACCCACCCAACAAATGGCCGCAGCCACGTTATACTTGATAAAAGACTTATAATCATAGTCCGATGTAGCTGCTACAAATGGGGCTAGGGTGCGGATGATCGGCATGAACCGTGCTAGAAAAATGGCCATGGCACCGTGCTTTTCAAAGAAGCCATGCGCCTCGTTAAGCCGTTGCTGGCTGAAAACGCGACCGAAAAGTTTGTTTTTTGTTAGGGCAACACCAACGTGACGACCAATGAAGAAGTTCAGTGAGTCACCGCCGATCGCGGCTGCCAAGAAAATCACGATAAAGACAAGAATACTGAGATGATAGTCAGGGTTTGCTGCCAACGCTGCAGCGGCAAACAGGAGTGAATCCCCAGGCAGGAACGGCAAGATAACCGCCCCAGTTTCAACCAACACAATAAGAAATAAGATGCCGTACGTCCAACCGCCAAAGGTGTTGACGATATTAACCATATGCTGGTCAATGTGGAGGACGAAATCAAAGAGGGTCGTTAAAAAGGTCATGTAGGCAATAGTCCTTTCAGGTCTAAGATAGTCAATGTGCTTCAATGCTGAGGTCATTGTATCAAATCACCAGCAGAATACCAGTATTTTGGGAAAACTTAGAAAAAACGCATGAAGTAATAGGTTAAGACACCATCAAAGTTGATTTTTAATCTTAAACATGGATAATAGAATAGATATCAGAAACATAATGGAGGTTTTGCTGGTGAGTTTTCCACAACTACATCTTGATACAGTAAATGGTCCTAAGGTGGTCATGCATACATCGTTAGGCGATATTAAGATTCAATTATTCCCTGAACAAGCACCCAAGGCAGTTGAAAACTTTGTGACGCTCGCAAAGGATAACTACTATGATGACGGCGTTTTTCACCGGGTCATTAATGATTTTATGATCCAAGGTGGCGATCCAACAGGTACTGGTATGGGCGGCGACTCTAAATGGGGGACGCCGTTTGAAGATGAATTTTCTAAGGACGTTTATAATCTGCGTGGCGCATTATCGATGGCCAATGCGGGTCCGAACACGAACTCAAGTCAATTCTTCATCGTTCAAAATCAGCATTTGTCGGAACAGTTAAGTGAGCAGATGACGGAAGCCCATTTTCCAGATGAGATCGTTACCGCTTATCAAAAGGGCGGGACGCCGTGGCTGGATTTTCGGCACACGGTGTTTGGTCAAGTAACTGATGGCATGGATGTGGTTGATGCCATTGCGACAGTGAAGACAGACGGTAGTGACAAACCACTTGAAGACGTTAAGTTATCCTCAGTGGAAGTCATTGACGATTAGTATTGAAAAGTCTTGAAGAGTGACTGGTTCAGTGAATCTGCTGAGGCAGTTATTTTTTTGCAGAGATGTTTCCCCTAATATAGAGGTAACAAGGTGGTATAATGCATTTATCGGACTTTTGTCATACGGGTAGTATCCGTGTGATTTCAGACAGTTAGTTATGTTAGGAGGAGCAGTATGTATCATATTGGTGATAAAGTAACGGGTACGGTTACCGGGATTCAACCATACGGTGCGTTTGTTGACCTTGGTGATAACACACAGGGATTAATTCACATTTCAGAGTGCCACTATGGGTTTGTAAAGGATATCCATCAATATCTTACCGTTGGCCAGACAATGACGGTTGTGATTTTGGATATTGATGAGTTTACTGGGAAAATATCATTATCGTTGAGATGCCTGGAGGAACCAAAGGCAACGCAGATTGATCAACCAGATAATCATCACAAACATTATTGGACGAGCCGCAACGTCCATGAAGGGTTCACGCCGATTGCTGACCGCCGTCACGGATGGGAACAAGAGGCACTTCGTGAGTTCGTTCGCAAATAAATGAATCTTTTTCAAATAAGTGCTTGACCGACTGTTGTTTTGCTGGTATTATTTTACCTGTTGTTAAAGACGACGTCACAGATTGAACGCATAATTATTCAAGTGGCCGTTGTCTCGATAACGCCATTCACTTGTTTAACCGATTCGTTAAACATTTGGTTGAATAAAGATTCAAAATAATGGTTGACATCATTTTGGATCTTAGCTATACTAAATGAGTTGATTCAAACAAGTAGACCTTTGAAAACTGAACAAAGTTTTGTTTCACAAAGTGCGGGGCATCTCAACTGTAAGTTGAGATCAAATGTAATTTGCGAACGTCAATTCGCTTATTAACAATGTAACAACAAATGAGTCACAAACAATCATAAAATGAGAGTTTGATCCTGGCTCAGGATGAACGCTGGCGGCGTGCCTAATACATGCAAGTCGAACGCATCCCGTTAAATGAAGTGCTTGCACGGATTTTAACATCGGATGAGTGGCGAACTGGTGAGTAACACGTGGGTAACCTGCCCAGAAGCAGGGGATAACACTTGGAAACAGGTGCTAATACCGTATAACAACAAAAACCGCATGGTTTTTGTTTGAAAGGTGGTTTCGGCTATCACTTCTGGATGGACCCGCGGCGTATTAGCTAGTTGGTGGAGTAACGGTTCACCAAGGCAATGATACGTAGCCGACCTGAGAGGGTAATCGGCCACATTGGGACTGAGACACGGCCCAAACTCCTACGGGAGGCAGCAGTAGGGAATCTTCCACAATGGACGAAAGTCTGATGGAGCAACGCCGCGTGAGTGAAGAAGGTTTTCGGATCGTAAAACTCTGTTGTTGAAGAAGAACACGTTTGAGAGTAACTGTTCAGACGTTGACGGTATTCAACCAGAAAGCCACGGCTAACTACGTGCCAGCAGCCGCGGTAATACGTAGGTGGCAAGCGTTATCCGGATTTATTGGGCGTAAAGCGAGCGCAGGCGGTTACTTAAGTCTGATGTGAAAGCCTTCGGCTTAACCGGAGAAGTGCATCGGAAACTGGGTAACTTGAGTGCAGAAGAGGACAGTGGAACTCCATGTGTAGCGGTGAAATGCGTAGATATATGGAAGAACACCAGTGGCGAAGGCGGCTGTCTGGTCTGTAACTGACGCTGAGGCTCGAAAGCATGGGTAGCGAACAGGATTAGATACCCTGGTAGTCCATGCCGTAAACGATGAATGCTAGGTGTTGGAGGGTTTCCGCCCTTCAGTGCCGCAGCTAACGCATTAAGCATTCCGCCTGGGGAGTACGACCGCAAGGTTGAAACTCAAAGGAATTGACGGGGGCCCGCACAAGCGGTGGAGCATGTGGTTTAATTCGAAGCTACGCGAAGAACCTTACCAGGTCTTGACATACTGTGCTAACCTAAGAGATTAGGCGTTCCCTTCGGGGACGCAGATACAGGTGGTGCATGGCTGTCGTCAGCTCGTGTCGTGAGATGTTGGGTTAAGTCCCGCAACGAGCGCAACCCTTATTGTCAGTTGCCAGCATTTAGTTGGGCACTCTGGCGAGACTGCCGGTGACAAACCGGAGGAAGGTGGGGATGACGTCAAGTCATCATGCCCCTTATGACCTGGGCTACACACGTGCTACAATGGATGGTACAACGAGTTGCAAACTCGCGAGAGCAAGCTAATCTCTTAAAGCCATTCTCAGTTCGGACTGTAGGCTGCAACTCGCCTACACGAAGTCGGAATCGCTAGTAATCGCGGATCAGCATGCCGCGGTGAATACGTTCCCGGGCCTTGTACACACCGCCCGTCACACCATGAGAGTTTGCAACACCCAAAGTCGGTTCGGTAACCTTCGGAAGCCAGCCGCCTAAGGTGGGGCAGATGATTAGGGTGAAGTCGTAACAAGGTAGCCGTAGGAGAACCTGCGGCTGGATCACCTCCTTTCTAAGGAATAATACGGAAGCCCTGCACTGAGACAAAACTTTGTTTAGTTTTGAGAGGTCTACTCTCAAACTGGTTCTTTGAAAACTAGATAATATCAATTTTCTTTTATTAATTAATAATTTCATTAATTAAGCCGAGAACACCGCATTATTTTGAGTTTTTTATTAGTAGTTAAACTACTTCGCATATACTCAATTAACTGAAATCACGTTAGTGATTTAGGTTAAGTTAACAAGGGCGCATGGTGAATGCCTTGGCACTAGGAGCCGATGAAGGACGGGACTAACACCGATATGCTTCGGGGAGCTGTACGTAAGCTTTGATCCGGAGATTTCCGAATGGGGAAACCCAGCCATCTTAACCGATGGTTATTGCTTAGTGAATACATAGCTAAGTAAAGGCAGACGTGGGGAACTGAAACATCTAAGTACCCACAGGAAGAGAAAGCAATTGCGATTCCCATAGTAGCGGCGAGCGAAGTGGGAACAGCCCAAACCAGGAAGCTTGCTTCCTGGGGTTGTAGGACTGAACATTTGAGTTACCAAAGTTGTTGGTAGTTGAACAGGTTGGGAAGCCTGGCCAAAGAGGGTGATAGCCCCGTAAACGAAACCAATAACCCTCAGTTCAGGATCCTGAGTACGGCCAGACACGTGAAACCTGGTCGGAATCCGGGAGGACCATCTCCCAAGGCTAAATACTCCCTAGTGACCGATAGTGAACCAGTACCGTGAGGGAAAGGTGAAAAGCACCCCGGAAGGGGAGTGAAATAGTTCCTGAAACCATGTGCCTACAATTAGTTGGAGCCCGTTAATGGGTGACAGCGTGCCTTTTGTAGAATGAACCGGCGAGTTACGCTAACATGCAAGGTTAAGTTGAAAAGACGGAGCCGTAGCGAAAGCGAGTCTGAAACGGGCGTTTCAGTATGTTGGTCTAGACCCGAAACCAGGTGACCTACCCATGTCCAGGGTGAAGGTGCGGTGAAACGCACTGGAGGCCCGAACCCGTGTACGTTGAAAAGTGCTGGGATGAGGTGCGGGTAGCGGTGAAATTCCAAACGAACTTGGAGATAGCTGGTTCTCTCCGAAATAGCTTTAGGGCTAGCCTCGGAATTGAGAATCGTGGAGGTAGAGCCACTGTTTGGACTAGGGGCCCGTCATGGGTTACTGAATTCAGATAAACTCCGAATGCCACAGATTTATATCCGGGAGTCAGACGGTGAGTGATAAGATCCATCGTCGAAAGGGGAACAGCCCAGACCACCAATTAAGGTCCCTAAGTGTATCCTAAGTGGAAAAGGCGGTGAAGTTGCATAGACAGCTAGGATGTTGGCTCAGAAGCAGCCACCATTTAAAGAGTGCGTAATAGCTCACTAGCCGAGTGATTTTGCGCCGAAAATGTACCGGGGCTAAGGATACCACCGAAATTGTGGATGTGACCATTAGGTCACGTGATAGGAGAGCGTTCTAAGGGCGGTGAAGCTAGATCGTAAGGACTAGTGGAGCGCTTAGAAGTGAGAATGCCGGTATGAGTAGCGAAAGATCAGTGAGAATCTGATCCACCGAATGACTAAGGTTTCCTGGGGAAGGCTCGTCCTCCCAGGGTTAGTCGGGACCTAAGCTGAGGCCGAGAGGCGTAAGCGATGGCTAACAGGTTGAGATTCCTGTACTAGTAAAGTGTGTTTGAACGATGGAGGGACGCAGGAGGCTAAGCCGTGCGCACGATTGGAAATGTGCGTTCAAGCAGTAAGTCAGGTTACCAGTTAAATGCTGGCAGCCGGGTTGACAAGCTGTGATGAGGACCGAATTTAAGTAGGGAAGTGGCCGACGTCACACTGCCGAGAAAAGCTTCTAGTGAATACTTTATTACCCGTACCGCAAACCGACACAGGTAGTCGAGGAGAGTATCCTAAGGTGTGCGAGTGAACTCTTGTTAAGGAACTCGGCAAAATGACCCCGTAACTTCGGGAGAAGGGGTGCTGCACGCAAGTGCAGCCGCAGTGAAAAGGCTCAGGCGACTGTTTATCAAAAACACAGGTTTCTGCAAAATCGTAAGATGACGTATAGGGGCTGACGCCTGCCCGGTGCTGGAAGGTTAAGTGGATGAGTTAGCTTCGGCGCAGCCCAGAAATGAAGCCCCAGTAAACGGCGGCCGTAACTATAACGGTCCTAAGGTAGCGAAATTCCTTGTCGGGTAAGTTCCGACCCGCACGAAAGGCGTAACGATCTGAGCACTGTCTCAACAAGAGACTCGGTGAAATTATAGTACCTGTGAAGATGCAGGTTACCCGCGACAGGACGGAAAGACCCCATGGAGCTTTACTGTAGCTTGATATTGGGTGTTGACACAACTTGTACAGGATAGGTCGGAGCCGTAGAGGCCGGAACGCTAGTTTCGGCAGAGGCGCTGGTGGGATACGACCCTTGTTGTGTGAACACTCTAACCCGCACCACTTAGCGTGGTGGGAGACAGTGTCAGGTGGGCAGTTTGACTGGGGCGGTCGCCTCCTAAAAAGTAACGGAGGCGCCCAAAGGTTCCCTCAGAATGGTTGGAAATCATTCGTAGAGTGTAAAGGCAGAAGGGAGCTTGACTGCGAGACAGACAGGTCGAGCAGGGACGAAAGTCGGGCTTAGTGATCCGGTGGTACCGTATGGAAGGGCCATCGCTCAACGGATAAAAGCTACCCTGGGGATAACAGGCTTATCTCCCCCAAGAGTCCACATCGACGGGGAGGTTTGGCACCTCGATGTCGGCTCATCGCATCCTGGGGCTGTAGTCGGTCCCAAGGGTTGGGCTGTTCGCCCATTAAAGCGGTACGCGAGCTGGGTTCAGAACGTCGTGAGACAGTTCGGTCCCTATCCGTCGCGGGCGTAGGAAATTTGAGAGGAGCTGTTCCTAGTACGAGAGGACCGGAATGGACACACCGCTGGTGTATCAGTTGTGCCGCCAGGCGCATTGCTGAGTAGCTATGTGTGGATGAGATAAACGCTGAAAGCATCTAAGTGTGAAACTCGCCTCAAGATGAGATTTCCCATTCCTATATGGAAGTAAGACCCCTGAGAGATGATCAGGTAGATAGGCTAGAAGTGGAAGTCCAGTGATGGATGGAGCGGACTAGTACTAATCGGTCGAGGACTTAACCAAGTAAGAAAACGGTGATTTCCGGTAGGAAAACGATATTATCTAGTTTTGAGAGCATCAGTTCTCAATAGTGTGGTGGCGATAGCCTGAAGGATACACCTGTTCCCATGCCGAACACAGAAGTTAAGCTTCAGCACGCCAAGAGTAGTTGGGGGATCGCCCCCTGCGAGGGTAGGACGTTGCCACGCGATTTGATTTCCGACTCAGTTGTTGGGACAACTTTAATAGTGAGTTTTGATGACGCATGTCGGAGACTCTTGGAGAGTTGTCCGAGTTGGCCGAAGGAGCACCACTGGAAATGGTGTAAACGGGCAAAAACCTGTTTCAAGGGTTCGAATCCCTTACTCTCCGTTCAGCAACTTTTAGTATGACCCGTTGGTCAAGTGGTTAAGACACTGCCCTTTCACGGCAGTAACATGGGTTCGAATCCCGTACGGGTCATTAGTCGAAAGACTACAATAAGTTTTTAGTTAACAACCTCATGGAGGATTAGCTCAGTTGGGAGAGCGTCTGCCTTACAAGCAGAGGGTCACAGGTTCGAGCCCTGTATCCTCCATCATGGTCCGTTGGTCTAGTTGGTTTAGGACGCCTGCCTGTCACGCAGGAGATCACGAGTTCGAGTCTCGTACGGACCGTTGTTAATAATTGAATATTAACAAGCATTAAATGGCTCGGTAGCTCAGTTGGTAGAGCAACGGATTGAAGCTCCGTGTGTCGGCGGTTCGATTCCGTCCCGCGCCATTATGGATGGGTAGCGAAGTCTGGCTAAACGCGGCGGACTGTAAATCCGCTCCTTCGGGTTCGGTGGTTCGAATCCACTCCCATCCACCATAGGGATATAGTATAATGGTAGTACATCGGTCTCCAAAACCGCTAGTGTGGGTTCAACTCCTACTATCCCTGTTTGTCATGTGATGGCGGTATTGGTGAAGTTTGGTTAACACACCGGATTGTGGTTCCGGCACGCGTGGGTTCGAGTCCCACATACCGCCCTTTGAAGATTGGGTTATAGCCAAGTGGTAAGGCAACGGACTTTGACTTCGTCATGCGCTGGTTCGAATCCAGCTAACCCAGTTGGATATGGTTCATCGATTTCAATATGGCGGTATAGCCAAGTGGTAAGGCAGAGGTCTGCAAAACCTTCATCGTCGGTTCGAATCCGATTACCGCCTTTGCCTTATTGAGAGGCCTATTCAACAACATTCAATTTATGCCGGAGTGGCGGAACTGGCAGACGCGCTGGACTCAAAATCCAGTGTCCGTTGAGGACGTGTGGGTTCGAACCCCACCTCCGGTACTAAAGTGACTAAGATAAATGATCTTAGTCTTTTTTTGTGTTTAAATTATTAATATTGCCTGTAATCATTACCGGCTCTTAGTCATCTAACGGTGCTTAAGCACGTGGTGAAGTGACCCGCAATTTTGTTCTAGAACGACAGTCGTGTACGGACTGTTGTCTAATTGGTATAAACCATGATATACTTTCTCTAAAAATTTTGAATCTGTCTGGACACTTGTTCGTTACTTTGCCCACAAAATAGGAGGAACTATGTACACTGGTCACCCATCATTGAAACAAGTGATAGAAACCTACGCTGAATTACACCGCGCCAGCCACACGCTATTTCGACCTGGACACCAAATTGATACTATTTTGAACATTCACAATCCGCTTGATCGATACCGGCCTATTGAATTACGAAATGAACAGATGCTGAGGGCAACCTCTTACGAAAATAAAATTGGCGATGTCACGCTAAAACTGATTTATGAGGAAACGCCATTAACCGCATATTTGTCCTATACAATCAAACACGCCAGACTTCATTTTAAACACTTCGTCGGCTATGTTGGAAACGAACAATACCCACTTGAGTCCTTCATTAAGGTGATTGGCGTCCAATTGCCGAAATTGATGGTCCCTAAAAAGAATCGTGTCATTTTTCCAGCTTTCTTTGTGTAGGCGTTGGTTGATGTAAAACATGAAGACACAGGTGCAACCATACTTTGTTTCGACTTCCGCAGCATGCTCATACGCCCTGATTAGTCATTAGTGCCTGTATGAGAGTGGTGTTTCATACTGAGTCTTAAAAACATCCCAAGACCAGAATTCATACGATGAATTCAGTCTTGGGATGTTTTTAATGATTGGGCAGGAAAACGATGAATGAGAGTCAAACTATGCTTCTACTCGACACTATATCACTCACGAAGGCGGACCCGTTATTTTGTTATCGCTAAACTCTTAAGAAGTACGACTATGGCGTCAAAATAGGCATCTGGGCGGGCATGCAACAGATCCTGATGGTCAACGGGCAAGATGTGCATTTGATGCACTTCATGCGCGTTAAAAACGGATAAAATCTGTTTATCCACTATGTATAAGATATCGTCGTTCGCATTATCCGTTACTGAAAAAGCATGTTCAGCTGAAACTGGATAGGCAAGGTGATGGGCTGTTAACCAGTCGCTGAGGTGATCACAGAATTGATTGATTAATGCAGTATCAACAATTGGGTTTCCCGTTAGCGCAGGCTGGAACTTCCCTTCACGAATGTCCCCAACAACTTTAATTTCTTTCAAGTCTTCAACCTCCCAGATAAGTCTTGATTACATTCAGTATCATAAAGCAAGAACGGCATTTATGATATTATTTGATGGACATTTTAGAAATCTTTAAAAGGTTGGTTGGGCAGGGCGCCCTATGAGATGAAAATACGGTTGAATCATCACTTTATTCTCTAAATGAGGGGGTGCATGAGCAGTGTCTTTAAACACTAAAAAAGCCTGTAAGCTAACAAATTGGGGTTTAGCTTGCAGGCTATTGGAATTGAGAAATCCTTATATAAGGCAGTAAAATCAGCTTTAAATGAGGTTCCTTTGTCGTTAACGGTTCAAAATGAGCACGATTGCAGTGAAGCAGGCTGATAACAGTAAGAATCGGTTTGACGTTTGGGATAGCTGTCTCGTGAGTAGGAATCAGATTATGAGACATACGATCGTCACAATAATCATTAAAATAGCTGATTCTGTCATGAAGAGTGCCAAAACGATTAAAACGCCTAGGAGGCCAACTGTTCCTGACCATTTAACGGTTACAAAATGAGCTTTAAAGAAGTACCCGTAACACAGAAATGGCAGTAACATGGCCTTAACGGCAGCAAGGGGCAGATATTGATGACTCAGCAGGAAAAAACTGGGCACTAACGCAGAAAAAAGCAGCGCCATACTGAGCAGACCCCATTCATTCGTGAACTGAGCTGGCAGTATAAATAACAGCACCAATAAAATGACAATGAGATCGTTAATCACATTGACCATTAGGGGTAACATTAGGTTACTCAACACGGTGACAACGATGGTGGCCAATAACCATAATTGCGTTTTAAACCGGGCGTAATAAGGGCTATTTAGGGCAATGAAGAGGTCACCAAATGCAAAGAACACCACGGCAATCATCATTAAAAAGGGGAGCAGTGTTGGTGTTTCATAGGCTTTAAAAGAGATCGAAGCGGCGTACATCGTGATTCCGGCGGTTTGTAGCACACTGAATAATATCACTTGCAGGAGTCGGCGGTAGCGTACGATCAGTAGTTTTATAGTTTCGATAAGATCAAATCCTCCGCAGTATCAATGTCCTTATCCTATACATTTTTCCCTGACTGGTCAACGAAAATCACCATTTCTTATGTTAATGACAACAAATTTGTGATAAACTGGAAAAGTTATAAGTCTATTCCCGATAGGATTCACGTTTCAGTGAAGATGCCTTGTAACCGCTCTAAATCAAGAATTGGGGGAATTTTTACAATGCAAGAGAGACATTTGTTTACTTCAGAATCTGTTTCTGAAGGTCATCCAGATAAGATTGCTGATCAAATTAGTGACGCTATCTTAGATGCCATGTTAGCGCAGGATCCGGACGCTCGGGTCGCCTGTGAGACATCAGTTACCACCGGCTTAGTTCTGGTCTTTGGTGAAATTTCAACCTCAGCGTACGTTGATATCCAACACGTTGTTCGTGAAACCATTAAGAAGATTGGCTACACTGATGGTAAATACGGGTTTGACGGTGATAACTGTGCCGTGCTCGTCGCCATTGACGAACAGTCACCAGATATTGCCCAAGGGGTCGATGACGCCCTTGAGACCCGTGAAGGTGAAACGGATCCACTGGACCAAATCGGTGCCGGTGACCAAGGCTTGATGTTCGGGTATGCCATTGATGAGACGCCTGAACTCATGCCATTAGCCATTTCACTTGCACATCAATTGATGCGGCGAATCGCCAAAGTTCGCAAGGAAAACATCCTGGACTACCTTGGCCCTGACGCTAAGTCTGAAGTGACGGTTGAATATGATGATAACGGCAAGCCGGTACGTGTTGATACGATCGTTATCAGTACCCAACATGCTGAGCGCGTTGAATTGGACCAGATCCATGACGATGTGATTGCACAGGTCATCAAACCTGTCATTCCAGCTGAGCTGTTAGATGATAAGACGCGTTATTTGATCAACCCAACCGGTCGTTTCGTTATCGGTGGGCCACAGGGTGACGCTGGGCTAACCGGTCGTAAGGTCATTGTTGATACTTACGGTGGGTATGCGCACC
This sequence comes from Secundilactobacillus paracollinoides, assembly GCF_001702155.1. Taxonomy (NCBI): domain Bacteria; kingdom Bacillati; phylum Bacillota; class Bacilli; order Lactobacillales; family Lactobacillaceae; genus Secundilactobacillus; species Secundilactobacillus paracollinoides. The sequence goes on along the minus strand of NZ_CP014912.1, from coordinate 3,063,111 downwards.
ATGGTGGCGGTGCCTTTTCAGGTAAGGACGCCACTAAGGTTGACCGTTCAGCAAGTTACGCTGCCCGTTACATTGCTAAAAACATCGTAGCAGCAGGCTTTGCACACCAAGTTGAAGTTCAACTTGCCTATGCTATTGGGGTTGCACAGCCGGTTTCCGTTTCAGTGAACACGTTTGGCAGTGCCACTGTTTCTGAATCTGCACTGACTGCAGCTGTTCGAAAGATCTTTGACTTGCGTCCAGCTGGCATCATTGAAATGCTGGATCTTAAGCGGCCAATCTACGAACAGACTGCTGCATACGGTCATTTCGGCCGGACCGACGTTGATCTGCCTTGGGAACACACAGACAAGGTCGACGCATTGAAGGCTGAGTTACAATAAGTAAACATATCGGTTAAGACCGAGTAAAAAGAGTCGTTTATCCGTCTGGATAACGGCTCTTTTTGTCTGCCTGATTGATTCGAAACTACTGACGCAGCGATTGGTCTTTGTTATACTAGATATTAGCGGTTTTATGAGCGAATACAACGTCAGCGGCAGACGACTGACACTGTGGCAGGGGTAATTGACCCCTAATTTCAACGTTGGGGGTGCGGGCCAACGTATACTGTGAGGATGTAACATGGGTTCAAGAAAAACAAACGTGACGCTGGTCACCATCGCCATTTTTATTGCGACGTTTATGTCAGCAGTTGAGGGGACAATTGTGTCCACAGCAATGCCGACCATTGTGGGTGATCTCCACGGCGTTGCCTTGATGAACTGGGTCTTTTCTATTTTTTTGCTGACAAACGCAATTGCGACACCAATTTACGGCAAGCTGGCGGATATGTTGGGTCGTAAAAATGTGTTTTTGTTCGGTCTGGCTGTTTTTATTATTGGGTCAACGCTTTCCGGACTCTCGAATAGTATGGGTGAGCTCATCCTCTGGCGGGCTGTTCAGGGGATCGGCGCCGGATCGATCATGCCGATTTCATTTACAATTATTGCTGATATATACCCCTTGGAAAAACGCGCCAAGGTCATGGGGTTCAACGGGTCCGCATGGGGTATAGCTTCCATTGTTGCCCCACTTTTAGGCGGGTTCATTGTTGATCAGCTGAGCTGGCACTGGATCTTTTTTATCAACATTCCAATCGGTTTGTTGGCAGTGGTGATGATTGTCGTTTTCTTGAAGGAGGAACGTCGTCGGACAACACAACGGCTGGATCTCTTGGGGAGTTTCTGGTTGACTGTTGGCTTGCTATCCCTGATGTATGGGTTCCAATTATTAGGTGATAGCACACTCAGTTGGCCGTTACTGCTTGGTTGTTTATTAGTGGCAATTCTTGGCTTCATAGCGTTTATTCGTCACGAGGGCCGTGTTGACAACCCGATTATTCCATTGGGCATGTTTAAAAATCGAACGTTTGTCACGCAAAATTTAGTCGCAGCACTGATTAGTGGCTTCTTAATGGGGTTTGAAGTTTACCTGCCAACGTGGACTCAGGGGATTCTTGGTCTGCCAGCTTCATTGGCCGGATTTGCTGTAACTCCTAGTTCGCTGATGTGGATCGTGGGGTCGTTTATTGCCGGGAAACTATTACTGGATCACACGCCTAAAAGCATCATCGCAATCAGTTTAACGTTTATTTTGATTGGTGCGATTGCCATGGCAGTATTACCCGAAACTACTGCGTTTGCCTGGTTCTTTGTCATTGCCGCCATCTGTGGGACTGGCTTTGGCATCACCATCACGACCACGACAGTTACCGCACAAAATCAAGTTAGCGGCGCCAACGTTGGGGTTGCAACTTCCATCAATACACTTGGACGAACGCTCGGTCAAACACTGATGATCTCAGTCTTTGGCATCATTATGAACGTTCAAATGGCAAACGGCGTCCACCATCATCCGGGTACAACACTCAATATGATGAACAAACTGATCAACCCGCAAACGGCGTCAGAATTGCCTGCACACCTGATTAAGCCGCTGCGGGAGATCCTCTATAGTGGGCTTCACTGGATCTTTATTGTGGCGCTATTGTTGGTCGTTTTATCATTTTGCGTCAACGGGTTGGACCGCCCGAAAACAACTTCCGAACGGCAAGCCTGATATCGTTGGATAATTGCGGTATAATCGTTGTCAGATAACCAATGAAAGAGAGGCGATCGCGATGTTTGAAAATGATCACGCACGCTAGCCAGTTATGGGGTCGTAAATATCCTCCCCGGTGAAATCATCGACCAGGTCTGGTACATTATTGATAATGACCTTCAAGGCATGTTTGAATTGCCTCAGACCCTCGCGCTTGGATTGAGAAATAATGACGGTCAATTAACCTTTGACTTCAGCCAAAATGACACCCTAGTAGCAAGCTTTGACACGCCGTTCCCATTCTCAGATGACTTCCCAGAAAATGTCTGGGTCTTCGATGACGGTGAGAGTCAGATTGTGCTGCTGCCGCAGGAACAGTTGTAGAGTGTGGAGCAAGGCGGTTTAGGGGCGGTGTGTAAGGGACTCTGACCGAAAAGTCCGGGCCTGACTTTTTGGTCAGAGTCCCTTACACGTTAGCCCCGTGCCTTGCGGAACACGTTTCGGCAATGAGACCGAGAAAGCCAGCAGCAAGATGCACTCAATATCAGAAATGCCTGAACCTGGCATTTTTGCCAGGATTTGCTTAGGCAGAAACAATCTGTGCTGTCTTGCGGAACACAATTCAGCACAGAAGCTAAGCAAGTCTAAACACCAAAGCGAATCCACAGAACCACCAAATCGTTTCCATGATAAAAAGACCTCACCCTTAACACCCAATCCGGACGCTAAGAATGAGGTTTTTTATTCACGCCTCATCGCTACCAAACCTACCGTCGCTGAATCGCCACTAAAAACGGCGGTTCATGCACCTGATTAATAAACTGATATTGCAAAACTTGAAACGCAGCTTGATCCAAGCCACTGACATAGTCCAAAACAGCCTGTTTTTCACTTTTACCGGCGGGGTGCCCATAATAGACCATTACCGAAACGATGCCACCGCGGCGAAGATGCTGCAGGCAAGCCGCAATTGCGGGCACGGTCGTCGTGCTGGTTGTCGTGATTGTTTTGTCACTACCCGGCAAATAACCGAGGTTAAACGTTGCTGCCGTGATTTCTTGGTCAGCATCAAGGTAATCGTTCAAAGACTCGTGACCGGCCAAAATCAGGTTCGTCTGAGGGGCTAATCCCGTTAACACAAGTTGCTGTTTAGTTGCTACTAGCGCTTGTGGTTGAATGTCAAAGCCCAAAACATGACCAGTCCGACCGACTTGACTGGCCAGAAAAATCGTATCGTGACCATTGCCCACCGTTGCGTCAATCACGGTATCGCCTGATTGAATAACGGGTGCCAGTAAGGTGTGACTGTATGTCAAAGGTGATTCTAAATTCATTTTTTTCGGTAACCTCCATAAAACCGTTTTCTTAAGTATACCAACCTGAATGGTATCTTGCATTTTAGACTGCCATTTGGTAGGATTAAGACACTTGAATCTATTAAAGACTGATGAGGATTAGTAGGGGATTATCACGTTCAGAAAGTGGCTGGTTGTTGCGAAGCCACCGTGATGAGATACCGAACTCGTCTCGGAGTTAGTTTGACTGAACCTAAGTAGGTCGGACCGTGGCTGCCGCGTTATGGCACAACGAAGCGCCCGTGTTATTGACGGGAAGTGTAGGTGGTACCGCGGAATTTCCGTCCTACAAGAAACTAGTCCTTAGTTTCTTGTAGGCTTTTTTAGTTTTTAATAGTGCACACAAACATATTGAAAGGGAGCGTTTTTGTTTGGCTTACAATCACGATGTCATTGAACGCAAGTGGCAACACTACTGGAAAGAACACAAAACATTTAAAACATATGACGACGACTCAAAAAAGAAATTCTATGCCCTGGATATGTTCCCGTATCCATCAGGACAAGGACTTCACGTTGGGCACCCGGAGGGTTATACCGCAACCGATATTGTTGCGCGGATGAAACGGATGCAGGGGTTCAACGTCTTACATCCTATGGGCTGGGATGCCTTTGGGCTGCCTGCTGAGCAGTATGCTTTAAAGACGGGGCACAACCCAAAGGACTTTACTGCCCAGAACATTACAACGTTCAAACGCCAAATTCGTTCCCTTGGCTTCTCTTATGACTGGGATCGTGAAATCAACACAACAGATCCTGGTTACTACAAGTGGACCCAATGGATCTTTGAACAATTGTATAAAAAAGGGTTAGCCTATGAAGACAAGATCATGGTCAACTGGGCACCCGACTTTATGGGCGGAACCGTTGTGGCCAACGAAGAAGTTGTCGATGGAAAAACTGAACGTGGCGGGTATCCTGTATATCGTGTCCCAATGACACAGTGGGTACTGCGGATCACAGCCTATGCTGACCGGTTGATCGATGATCTCGATGATCTGGACTGGCCAGAATCCATTAAGGAAATGCAGCGTAACTGGATCGGCCGTTCTGAAGGCGCTAGTGTCTTCTTTAAGGTTGCTGGTCATGAAGACAAGCAGGTCGAAGTTTATACGACCCGCCCAGACACGTTGTTTGGCGCGTCATACATGGTTTTAGCGCCTGAACATGACCTGGTTGATGAAATTACAACGACAGAACAGGCCGATGCCATTGCCGCTTACAAGAAAGAAATTGAATCACGTTCTGACCTTGAACGGACTGACCTCAACAAGAATAAGACTGGTGTCTTCACCGGGGCTTACGGGATCAACCCGATCAACGGTGAACAGATTCCAATCTGGATCGGCGACTACGTGCTGGCGTCATACGGTACTGGTGCCATTATGGCCGTGCCAGCTCATGACGACCGGGACTTTGAATTTGCCAAGAAGTTTGACCTGCCGATCAAGCCCGTTATCGAGGGCGGCGACACGGATGAAGCAGCGTTCACTGGCGATGGGACCCACATCAACTCTGACTTCCTGAATGGGATGGACAAGAAAACGGCAATCAAGGCCGCTATTGACTGGTTGGAAGAACACGACGCCGGCCACAAGAAGGTCAACTACCGTTTGCGGGACTGGATCTTCTCTCGTCAACGGTACTGGGGTGAACCTATTCCTGTCATTCACTGGGAAGATGGCGAAACCACTCTGATTCCAGAAGATGAATTGCCGTTGCGCCTGCCTAAGGCTAAGCAGCTTGAACCTTCTGGTACTGGTGAAAGTCCACTGGCGAACCTGGATGACTGGGTCAACGTGGTGGATAAGAACGGCCGTAAAGGCAAACGCGAAACAAACACCATGCCGCAATGGGCTGGGAGTTCATGGTACTTCCTGCGCTACGTCGATCCACACAACGATAAGATGGTTGCTGACCCAGAAAAGTTGAAGTACTGGTTACCAGTTGACCTGTACATTGGCGGGGCGGAACATGCTGTTCTGCATCTGTTGTACGCCCGGTTCTGGCACAAGTTCCTGTATGATATTGGCGTTGTGCCAACGAAGGAACCATTCCAGAAGCTGGTTAACCAAGGGATGATCCTTGGGACGAACCATGAAAAGATGTCTAAGTCTAAAGGGAACGTCATTAACCCTGATGAGATCGTGGACAAGTATGGTGCCGACACGCTGCGGCTGTACGAAATGTTCATGGGACCTTTGGATGCATCAAAGCCTTGGAGTACTGAAGGGATTACTGGGTCACATCGTTGGCTTGACCGAGTATGGCGCTTGATGATCGACGATAACAATCATTTGCGTGACCGGGTCACTACGTTTAACGACGGCCAGCTTGATCTGATTTATAACCAAACTGTCAAGACGGTTACCGACGACATGAAGAACCTGCGTTTTAACGTGGCCATTTCTCAAATGATGGTCTTCGTAAATGAAGCGTACAAGGCTGATAGTCTGCCATTAATGTACATGGAAGGCCTTGTGAAGCTGTTGGCCCCAATCGCACCGCATATTACGGAAGAACTGTGGTCACTTCTGGGCCACGACAAGACCATTGCCTACGCGTCATGGCCAACTTACGACGAATCAAAACTGGTCGTCGAAGAAGTTGAAATGGCTGTTCAGGTCAACGGTAAGGTCCGTGCGCACATTAAGGTCGCTACTGAAGCTGATGAGGATTCAATCAAGGCGGATGCCCTGGCTGACGACGTTGTGAAGACCTATACTGAAGGTCATGATGTGAAAAAGGTCATCGTGATTCCAAAGAAGATCGTCAATATCGTTGTGGGTAAGTAATTAATCAACCTTGGAATAACAAAATGAGGAATCATGCGCGCATGATTTCCTGAAAAAGTCACTCGTTTGCACACTAACTGTGTGCGCGGGTGGCTTTTTTTGCGTCAGGGTTGGTGAAGCAGTTGTTGCTGATCCGGATCACGGATAATCGACAATCGTGTTGAGAAAAAATCGACATTAGTTCTACTAAACACGAACTATCAGTCGACAAATTTAAACATAGTTCGATTATAGTATTGACACAATCAAATGAACTTGGTACGCTATGACTAACAAACGCAAAGGAGATTTTCAGAATGCAGGTCGCACTTGTCATGGGATCAATTTCTGATTGGCCGTCTGTTAAGCAAACGGCTGATCTGCTGGAACAGTTACACGTCTCGTTTGATAAACACGTTATTTCCGCACATCGGATGCCACAGGAATTGCAAGCATTTGGACAATCAGCGAAAGCCGAACAATATTCGGTCATCATTGCCGCAGCGGGTGGGGCAGCCCATTTACCAGGCATGCTGGCAGCCAATACAACGCTGCCGGTCATCGGAGTGCCAATTCAGACCAAAGCGCTAAACGGCGTTGATTCGTTGCTGTCAATCGTTCAGATGCCGACGGGGATCCCGGTTGCCACCGTGGCAATCGGTAACGCTGGCGCGAAGAATGCCGCGCTGCTAGCCGCTGAGATCATCGCTTTGACGGATGAGGATGTCAACACACAGTTGGTTGCCTACCGGGACAAACAAACCAAGGAGGCCATTGCCAGCAATGCCCAATTACAGTAAGCCCATATTACCGCCAGCAACCATTGGTATCATCGGTGGGGTGGCAACTCGGCCAGATGATGGCGTTAGCTGCCAAGACGATGGGGTATAAGGTTGGCGTCCTCGACCCGACACCTGCTGCACCGGCCGGCCAAGTTGCTGATTTTCAACTGGTTGCCGACTATGATGACCAGGACCAGCTCACTGCATTAGCAAAGCGAGCAGACATTATCACCTATGAATTTGAAAATGTTGGTCAAGAAAGTTTAACCAAGGTACTACCGCTGACCCAGTGTCCACAGGGCGTTGATCTGTTGACCATTACCAGTCATCGGCTCCGTGAAAAGAACTTTTGCCGTAACCACGGCTTGCCCGTTACCAACTACGCGTCAGTAAAGACCTTGGCAGATCTCCAAGCGGCTGTTGAACAGATCGGCGTCCCGGGGCTGTTAAAAACCGTTGAAGGAGGCTACGATGGCCACGGCCAATTTGACATCAATAGCCCTGCTGATTTTGACAAGGTCGCTGACGAATTGCCGAACACTGAATGGATCTACGAGCAGCGACAACCCTTTGTCCGCGAATTATCCGTCATGGTCACACGCGATGGCCGCGACCACGTCATTGCTTTTCCAGTTAGTGAAAACCAGCATCAGCATCACATTCTGCATACGAGTATCATTCCGGCACGAGTACCTGCTGAAGTGACCGCACGCGCAACGGATATTGCGGAACGCACGGCGGAAGCGTTAGACCTGCGAGGCGTGCTTGGCATTGAGTTGTTTGAACTGCAGGATGGCACCCTGATGATCAACGAACTTGCACCACGCCCGCATAATTCTGGCCACTACTCCATTGAGGCCTGCAATATCTCACAGTTTGAAGCGCATATTCGCAGTATCTGCGGGTTGCCAATACCACCGATTCAACAATTACAGCCGGCGGTGATGGTGAATCTGCTTGGGGATGAGCTCACTCAGGCGCGCGCCAGTTTCAAGGATCATCCAGAATGGCATTTTCATGACTACGGCAAGGCCGAGATTCGACCCGCACGTAAAATGGGGCACATTACCGTTGTCGGTCCCTCAACTGAAACATTGTTAGCATCTGTAAGTCAATTTCAATAGCATTTAGATAACCAGAAAGGATCTGAATAGTTTGGCAACCTTGATCAAGGAAGGCAAAGCAAAGCAGTTATTTACAACGGAGGATGACACGATCATCCGCGTGCACTACATGAACCAGGCCACCGCACTTAATGGCAAACGTAAAGAGCAGATCGCTGATAAGGGTGAAGTGAATAATCAGATCGACAGCTTGATTTACAACTACCTGCAATCAAAGGGCATTGAAACGCATTTCATCAAGCAGCTTGATGCTAGCGACCAGCTCGTTAAGAAAATGACGATGATCCCGCTTGAAGTTGTCATTCGTAACTATTCCTCAGGTAGTTTCCAACGCAAATTTGATACTGAATACCTGCTGCCATTTAAAACCCCGGTTCAAGAGTTCTTTTACAAGAGTGACCGTCTCGATGATCCGTTTATGAACGACTCACAGATCCTGGCACTCTCGATTGCTGACGAATCTCAGTTGAAGACCATTCGTGAGCAAGCCCTCAAGGTGAACGATGCCTTGACGGAACTCTTCGCTAAAGCTGGCATCACCTTAGTTGATTTTAAACTCGAGTTTGGGTTCGATCCCGAAGGTAAGCTAATCTTGGGTGACGAAATATCGCCTGATTCATGTCGATTAGTCGATGCGAAGACCCATGATTCCTTAGATAAAGATGTTTTTCGTAAGCATACCGGTGACGTCATGGACGGTTATCGGACCGTGCTCTCTCGTTTACAAGCCACTCGTTAACCACCCACCTAAGGAGGAAATCACCCAATGTTTTTAGCGCAAATTCACGTCACCTATAAACCATCAATTTTGGATCCTCAGGGCGTTGCTATCAAGAATGCCATGCACCGGTTATCATTCAACGAGGTGGATGCCGTCACGCAAGGTAAATATTTTGAAGTGACGTTGAATGCTGAGTCAAAGGACGCTGCCGAACAACAAATCGATTCGATCTGTGACACATTGTTAGCTAACCCCAACATGGAAACCTACCGTTACGATGTAAAGGAGCTGGCGAACCAATGAAATTTGCCGTAATCAGTTTTCCCGGGTCAAACTGTGATGAGGACCTTTACTACGCGATTGTTGACGGATTAAAGGAAACCGCTGAAATCATCCCGCATACCCAGACACAACTCGATGGGTTTGACGCCGTTCTGGTACCCGGCGGTTTTTCTTACGGTGATTATCTGCGGTCAGGTGCGATTGCCAAATTTGCGCCGGTGATGCCGGCGCTGAAGGCCTTTGCTGCGACTGGCAAGCCGGTGTTGGGTATTTGTAATGGGTTTCAAATTTTAACTGAGGTCGGGTTGTTACCCGGCAGTCTTCAACATAATACGAATATGCAGTTTATTTGCGAACCGGAACCGTTACATGTTGCGAACAACAAGACGTTATTTACAAATGACTTTGCGACGGATGCGACCATCACGCTCCCGATTGCGCATGGCGAGGGGAACTACTACTGCGACGCAGCCACGCTAGCCGACCTTCAAGAAAACCATCAAATTGTGTTTACCTATCGTGATAATCCGAACGGCAGTGTCGCCGATATTGCTGGAATCGTGAACAAACAGGGGAACGTGCTTGGCATGATGCCCCACCCAGAGCGGGCTGTCGATCCATTACTTGGCGGCAGTGACGGACTCAGTGTTTTTCGGTCACTTTTAGCCAACTTTACAAGGATGGTGTAATTTGATGCAAGAACTGCGAACGGAACCAACACCAGAAGAAATTCGGGATCAAAAACCGTATAAAGATTGGGGCTTATCTGAAGAAGAATACGACCTGATCAGTAACAAGTTATTACACCGATTGCCCAATTATACTGAGACCGGCTTGTTTGCTGCCATGTGGAGCGAACACTGTTCCTACAAAAACTCTAAGCACGTGCTTCGTAAGTTTTGGAATAAGGGATCAAGGGTCATCATGGGACCTGGTGAAGGTGCGGGTGTCCTCGATATTGGTGACGACCAGGCCGTCGTGTTTAAGGCTGAAAGTCATAACCACCCAAGTTTTGTTGAACCCTATGAAGGTGCAGCAACCGGCGTTGGCGGCATTATCCGCGACATCTTTTCTATGGGTGCCAAGCCAATTGCATCACTGGACAGTTTGCGCTTTGGCGAACTGACTGATGCCAAAAACCGTTACCTGGTGGACGAAGTCGTTCGTGGCATTGCCGCTTATGGTAACTGTATTGGGATTCCAACAGTTGGCGGCGAAATTGGGTTTGACAGTGTCTATAACGGTAATCCACTCGTTAACGTGATGTGCGTTGGTTTAATGAATCAAAAGGACCTGAAGAAGGGCCGCGCTACCGGGACTGGCAACAGCATCATTTATGTTGGCGCAAAAACCGGTCGCGATGGCATCAATGTCGCCACGTTTGCCTCCAATGAATTTAGTGAAGAAAAGGAAGCCGATCGTTCCGCTGTTCAAGTTGGTGATCCCTTTATGGAAAAACTGTTAACGGATGCTTGTCTGGAAATTATTCACGACCACGCCGACATTTTAATGGGCATTCAAGATATGGGCGCCGCTGGACTAGTCTCTTCCTCCGCTGAAATGGCAGCTAAGGCCGACGATAGCGGTTTAACGATGAACCTAGACCTTGTCCCGCAACGCGAACCCAATATGAACGGTTACGAGATCATGCTGTCTGAATCACAGGAACGGATGTTGCTCTGTGTGAAGCAGGGTGAAGAACAGACCGTTCTGGACATTTTTGCCCGTTACGAGCTTGATGCAGTCGTTGTTGGTCATGTGACCGATGATGGCATGTATCGACTGACGCAACATGGCGAGGTCGTGACGAACGTGCCCGTTTCAACGTTAGTCGATGATGTGCCGGAATACGTCCACGAAGGGCGAAAGCCGCAACATATTGTGAGTCCCGCTAAAAATGATCTGCCAGATATTCCTAATGCTGAGGCCACGCTGAAGGCACTCTTGGCACAGCCAACGATTGCGTCTAAAAGACCAGTCTTTCGCCAGTATGATGCTCAGGTGCAGGCCAATACCGTCGTGACACCTGGGAGCGACGCAGCCGTTATCCGCGTGCGGCATACGAATAAAGCTCTGGCCATGACGACCGACTGTAATGGCCGCTATATCTACCTTGACCCATATCAGGGTGGGGAGATTGCTGTCAGTGAAGCTGCTCGAAACATTGTGGCTGCTGGGGGCACACCAATTGGCATCACGGATTGTCTGAACTTTGGCAGTCCCGATGATCCTGAAAGTTACTGGTCCCTTGATCAATCCGTTCAAGGCATCGCCAAGGCCTGTGAGTTATTTGATACACCCGTCATTTCTGGAAACGTGTCGATGTACAACGAAACGGATGGCAAGGCAATCTACCCAACACCAATGATCGGCATGGTTGGGCTAATTGAAGACTTGAACTACATTACGACTCAGGATTTCAAACAAGCGGGGGACTTAGTCTACCTCGTTGGCGAAACTCATGATGACTTTAGCGGTTCAGAACTTCAAAAATTGCTGGGGCAGACCACGCCAAGCGGCACCATCAGCTTTGATTTAGCGACTGAACATTCTAATCAACAATTTATCAAACAAGCGATTCGCAACGGTTTGATTCAATCTGCTCACGATTTAAGTGAAGGCGGGTTAGGGGTTGCCTTAGCGGAAGCCCTGTTTACCAACCACCTTGGTTTTACGGGGACAACCCCCCTGACTAACCGCCAGCTGTTTGCCGAAACGCAATCCCGGTTCTTAGTTAGTGTGAGTGCTGACCAACAAACGGCTTTCGAGGCACTTGCAGGAGATCAGGTCGTGCTGCTCGGATCAACTACTGATGCAACAACAATTACGCTGTCAACTGCTGACGGTGAACTACGCACCGATAGCAACGACCTAAATGAGATATACGGAGGCGCACTCGCATGCCTGCTGAAATCAAAGGATTAAATGAAGAATGCGGTCTGTTTGGTATCTGGGGCGCAAGTGATGCGGCTCAGTTGACCTATGACGGCCTACACAGCCTCCAACACCGGGGTCAAGAAGGCGCCGGTATTGTGAGCAATGACCAGGGGCAGTTTTATCGCCACCGCGGTCTGGGGCTGTTATCAGAAGTGTTTCGAGATTCGGAAACAATTCATCAATTATATGGGTCATCAGCCATTGGTCATGTGCGATACGCGACGGCAGGTAATCATGGGGTCGAAAACATTCAACCCATGCTGTTTACACACGATGAAGTTGGTGAATTTGCGTTAGCCCATAATGGTAACTTAACAAACGCGGATACGATTCGCGGTATACTCCGTGATGCAGGTGTCAGTTTTCAAGCCACATCTGATAGCGAACTTCTGGGTGAACTTGTGGCTACCAGTCATGAAACGGGCTTCATTAATCAACTTAAAGCATCACTTAACCAGATTCATGGTGGGTTTGCCTACCTCTTGATGACACCGCATATGATGGTCGCTGCACTGGATCCAAATGGGTTTCGCCCGCTCGTTGTTGGCGAGATGCCTGATGGGGCGACGGTGATCTGCAGCGAAACCTGTGCGCTTGACCAAGTCGGTGCTAGTTTCGTTCGCGATGTTGAGCCTGGTGAACTTATTATTGTCACTGACGATGGCATGACCATTGATCACTTTACGACTGACACGCACCTGGCGCTCTGTTCAATGGAATACATTTACTTTGCCCGCCCGGATTCAATTATTCGCGGTATCAGCGTGCATGAAGCGCGGAAACGCATGGGTGCCTTGGTTGCCCGGGAAAATCCGGTGAAAGCCGACATCGTCCTTGGGGTACCGAATTCATCACTGTCAGCGGCCATTGGGTACGCTCAAGAAAGTGGTATTCCTTACGATATGGGGATGATCAAAAACCAGTACGTTGCGCGCACCTTTATTGAACCGACGCAGGCCAAACGCGACCGCGGCGTTTCAATGAAACTCTCCGTTGTGAAGTCTGTTGTCGCTGGCAAAGATATCGTTCTAGTGGATGATTCGATCGTTCGCGGGACGACCAGCAAGTATATCGTTCGATTGCTGAAAAAAGCCGGCGCAAAATCGGTTCATGTGCGCATCGCATCCCCTGCGCTGAAGTTTCCGTGTTACTACGGGATCGATATTCAAACGACCAAGGAACTCATTGCGGCAAACAACACGATTCCAGAAATCTGTACGCAAATTGAAGCAGACTCATTAGCCTTTTTAAGCGTCCCAGGGTTGATCAAAGCCATTGGTGACCTCAACGATGCAGAAAATCATGGGCTGTGTACCGCCTACTTTGACGGCAATTATCCAACCCCGCTTTACGATTATCAGGCCGGGTTTGATGCTGAAGTTGCCCGACTCGGACTTTATGAAGGAGCGAATATTGGTGACTAGTCAATACGAACAGGCCGGCGTCAACATTGAAGCTGGCGAACAAGCAGTGGACAACATTAAGACGATTGTTGCGGCCACACAGGACACCAACGTCTTGAATGGCATTGGCGGATTTGGTGCCGAGTATGAACTGACCGCCTTAATGGGGCAGTATCACGAACCTGTGCTGGTTTCCGGAACCGATGGTGTTGGGACGAAGTTGTTGCTGGCGATTCAAGCGCAACAGCATGCCACCATTGGGATCGACCTGGTTGCCATGTGTGCCAATGATATCTTGGCTCAGGGGGCTAAACCACTGTTTTTCCTGGATTATCTAGGGCTTGGTCAGCTTGAGTCCGACCAAGTCACAACAGTGGTCAGCGGCATTGCCGAAGGATGCAAACAGGCAGGATTGTCGCTGATTGGCGGCGAAATGGCTGAAATGCCTGGCATATACCACGATGGCGATTATGATCTGAGTGGGTTTGCTGTTGGGATTGCTGACAAGCAAAACCTGCTCGGCAGCCATCACGTTGCGGCTGGTGATGTCCTCATTGGTTTGGCATCCAGTGGCGTGCATTCGAATGGGTTTTCACTGGTGCGCAAGATCATTAGTGATGCCAAGTTAGACGTTGATCACCAATACGAAGGTCTATCGGATTCCTTAATGCAGACGCTGCTGACACCGACCATCCTTTATGACAAAGCGGTGCGACCATTGATCGACGCCGGTTTGATTCACGCCGCCGCAAACATTACGGGTGGCGGGATCATTGAAAACTTAGCGCGGATGATGCCAACGGCGTTAACGGCTGAGGTGGATGAGACAACCTGGTCGACGCCGACAATTTTTAAGCTCTTACAACGGGCTGGGCACGTGAGTCAGTCTGAAATGCGGACCGTCTTTAATATGGGAATCGGGATGGTATTGATCGTTTCAGCTGACAAGGCGCAAGTTGTTCTGGATAAGTTGCATCAAACGACAGTTAAAGCCCAATCTATCGGTAAGGTGGTGACACGACATGACCAACCAGTCGAATACGTTGCCCACTAAACGGGTCGCCATCTTTGCTTCCGGTAACGGCACCAATTTTGAAGCCCTGATGCAGGCGTCATTGCCGATGGATGTCGTCATGTTGGTCTGTGACCATGATAACGTGCCGGTGATCGAACGGGCAGCCAAGTATCACGTGCCTGTTGTGCTGTCGCAAGTTAAAAAAGGGGTGTCTAAGATTCAGCGTGAAACCCAGCTATTGACGCAGTTACGCGTAGCCAAGGTTGAGGCCATTCTGCTTGCGGGTTACATGCGGATCGTTGGCACGACGCTCTTAGATGCCTATCCGCGGCGAATTGTGAACATTCACCCGGCGTTGCTGCCATCATTTCCTGGTCGGACAGGAATCGAGGACGCCTTTGCGGCCGGGGTCAAGGTCACCGGTGTGACGATTCACTTCGTTGACGCTGGGGTTGACTCGGGGCCGATCATCGCTCAGGAACCTGTTCGTCGGTACGATGATGATCAGTTAAGCGATTTAGAAAATAGAATTCATGAAGTGGAACATCAGTTATACCCAAAAACCGTTCGGAATTTAATTGAAAAAGGAGTGCTTTAAGTGGCTAAATTAGCATTGTTAAGTGTTTCAGATAAAGATGGTATCGTCGACTTTGCCGCGCAATTGACAAGTCGGGGCTTTAAGGTCATTTCCACTGGCGGGACGTTAAAGGCCATTCAGGATGGCGGCGTTCAGGCGACAGCCGTTGAAGACATTACCGGATTTCCAGAAATGTTGGATGGCCGGGTCAAAACGCTGCATCCACGCGTACATGCCGGTATTTTAGCGAAACGGGATAACGCTGACCACATGGCACAGCTGGCCGAAAACCACATTGATCCGATCGATTTAATCTGTGTTAACCTTTACCCATTCAAAGAGACGATTCAAAAGGATGGCGTTTCCGATGCGGAGGCCATTGAAAACATTGATATTGGCGGGCCTTCGATGTTACGTGCAGCCGCAAAGAACTACCGTGATGTGACGGTGATCACTGACAAGGCTGACTATGCTGATTTCTTAGCCAAATTTGATAATGGCACAGCAGACGAGGCGTATCGTCGTGAGTTAGCAGCGAAGGTCTTTCGCCAAACTGCTGCCTATGATGCCCTGATTGCCAAGTATCTGACCACGGAAGAATTTCCTGAGAAGCTCACCATGACCTATGAAAAGGTTGAGGACATGCGCTATGGTGAAAACAGTCATCAAAAGACGGCCTATTACAAGGATCCAATTCCAGAAGCTTACTCACTGGCGAATGCGAAGCAATTACATGGCAAGGCGTTATCGTATAACAACACCCGTGACGCAGATGCGGCCCTACGGATCATTGCTGATTTTGACGAGAAACCAACCGTTGTCGCATTGAAACATATGAACCCGTGTGGTATCGGTGTTGGTGATACGTTATTAGATGCTTGGCAATTAGCATTCGATGCGGACCCAATTTCGATTTTCGGCGGCATTATTGCCTTAAATCGTCAAGTTGACTTAGCGACCGCTGAAAAAATGCATGCGCTGTTCCTCGAAATTATTATTGCTCCAGGCTATGATGACGATGCCTATGCAGTGTTAGCTAAGAAAAAAAATTTGCGGATCTTGACGCTAGATTTTGTCCCGATGAAAAAGCAGCGACAAGATAGTGTCAGTCTACTTGGCGGTCTTTTGCTGCAAGATAGCGACACGACCCATGAAACTTACGATCAGTTTGAGGTTGTTTCTAAAGTACAACCTACGCAAGCCCAATTAAAGGCCCTCCAATTTGGACAGACCGTAGTTAAGCACGTTAAGAGTAACGCCATCGTTGTTACAACTGATCATCAAACGTTAGGCGTTGGCGCTGGGCAAATGAACCGGATCGATTCCGTGAAGATTGCGATTGATAAAGCAAAGGATAAACCAGATTTTGCTGATGCCATTTTAGCCTCTGATGCCTTTTTCCCAATGGATGACTCGGTTGAATTTGCTGCCAAAAATGGCATTAAAGCCGTCGTGGAACCGGGTGGTAGTATCAAAGATAAGGATTCAATTGCCAAAGCGGACGAGTACGGTATTGCCCTGGTCTTTAGCGGCGTTCGGCATTTTAAACATTAATCACAGCAATCTTACAATGAAGATGACACTACGGCCGGAATACAAATTGGATTCCAGCCGTCTTTAGAAGGGACGACAATGATGGAAAATTGGTTAGTGATTGGTGGCGGCGGTCGTGAATTTGCACTCGCACAGACTTTGGCGAAAGCTGGTAACCGACTTGTTTTTGTGGCACCTGGCAATCCCAAAATGGCTGATTTAGCCCATGTTGAACCAGTTGCAATTGACGAGCTGGCGTTCTCTCAACTCGCCTATTTTGCGAAGACTCACGCGGTCGTTTGCACCGTGGTTGGACCTGAACAGCCTCTGTCGAAGGGCATCGTGGATTATTTTGAGGCGCGTGACTTACCGATTTTTGGGCCTTCTCAGATGGCGGCACGCCTTGAAACGTCAAAATCATTTGCCAAACAAATCATTACCGACAGCGGGGTTCCGACTGCAGCTTATCAGGAATTTACGGATAAAACGCAGGCTTTGAGCTATGCTGAGACGCTGACCTATCCACAAGTCATCAAAGCAGATGGTCTTGCTGCGGGCAAGGGTGTCATTATCGTCAACAGCGCCGCTGAAGCGAAAACTGCTATCACAACCATCTTTGATAAACCGGATCAGCATCGCCTGTTGATCGAGGCCTATTTGACCGGTGAGGAATTTTCACTCTTCACAATGGTGCAGGGCGACCAGCTTGTGGTGATGCCGATTGCCCAGGACCACAAACGTTTGGCGATGGTGATAAGGGGCCGAACACGGGTGGTATGGGTGCATACAGTCCAGTACCCCACATCACAGATGACCTTAAACAGGCGGCAATTGATCAGGTCGTCAAACCCGTTTTAGCAACGATGAACACCAATGGCACACCGTTCAATGGTTTTCTGTATTCGGGGTTAATGAACACAGACCAGGGGCTTAAAGTGATTGAATTTAATGTTCGGATGGGTGATCCTGAAACGCAGGTCGTTTTGCCGCAGTTGACAAGCGATTTGGGGGCAATCATTCTTGATTTGCTTGCAAACCAGACCCCACAAGTGACCTGGCAAACGGATGACTTTTATTTGGGCACCGTGATTGCATCACGCGATTATCCACGCAACGTGGTCAACGGGCGACCGTTACCCACTATTCATAATGACCAAGTCTTAGTCAGTTATGCTGGTGTTGCTGAGGAGAATGGGCAGCCAGTCAGTCACGGTGGTCGGGTGATGATGGTTACAGCCAAGGCCCCTGATTTGAAAACGGCCCAACAGCTGGTGAACGCTACGTTGGATGCTGATGTTGATGCGACGGCTTATACGTTCAGGCATGACATTGGGTTTCATGCGTTTTTGTAAGCGATCGCCACGTTAGTGATAGTGTAACTTCTACACTAGTCTTTACCCTTTTTCCAATAGTTAACAAAAAAAGCGATCAACCCATTAGTTGATCGCTTTATTTTTGCCCCATATAAAATTGGTGAGGGCTTTGTTAACTGTTAAATTATATTCGTGAAGCTTACTATGTTGTGCATTTGCGCCTGTCACTCGTAATTCGTGGTACGAACGGACTTCGTTCTTAATCAAGTACCCTAGAGAGCGCGCTGAGGGAATCGTAATAACACCATCTGAATTAGACCCGTTCAACAAATCACCGTAAATATTGAGCACTTCAGCCTGCTTAGGGAAACGGCTGCGAATCGCCAATAGTTTTTGGTACTCAGGCCGAATGATCGCTGGTCGGCCATTTTTTAAAAGGTGGTTCTCATTTGGCTGGTCATCCCAAAGTTTACTCAGTGGTGGATTCTGCGGTTGATTGAGTTTATGGTTATCAATGATGCCGTCGTAGGGGCCACCAATGAGGACAGCGCGTTCCAGTTTTGGATACTTCGCACTATTGCCGACAAGCATGTTGTAATAAACCCAGGCATAAGACCCCATGGAGTGGCCGACCGCGTTGTATTTATTGACGTGATATTTCGTTTTTAGGACCCGCATGATCTTTAATAACCAGTGCGCATCCTTGATTTCGCCGGCGCGATTATTCTTAAAGATCACCTGAACGATCGGATTCTTCATTTTAGCAGTCAAATGCCCCTTGATTTTGAGCTTGCCATTTGGACGCATATAAATAATCATGTGCCGTTTAGCAATTCCCAAGCTTTGGGCAGACGCAAAGAGTGGCTCCTCCGAGCGACCAGTACCTGTCCAGCCGTGCACGAAAATAGTGGGTGTGCTGGAAAAACTGTACTCATGTTTAATTGTTTGATGCTGGGTGTATCGCGCATACCAGACACCAAGTCCGAGGCCGCAAATCAAGCTGATGATAAGCGCAATCAGCAATTTTTTACTTTTCAAATGAGCCTCCTGTATGACAATTAGATTTCAAATTACGTTTATTATACCAGAGTTTGGCGGCGACTATTTTGAATTCGTGTTGAGACGCATGGGTTTAAGAAAGTCTTTTCATTTGGCCTTTAATCTAAGTGACAGGTTGTTTCAGTATGGAATTTGGTATTTTTGTCTCTGAGTGGTACCGGCGACTAATTTCTGCTGATATATTGCCGAAACGTGTTCAGCAAGGCGAGACCATGTAAGGGACTCTGGCAAAAATGCCAAGTTCGGGCATTTTTTCTTCTGAGTGGTACCGGCGACTAACTTCTGCTGCTACATTGCTGAAATGTGTTCAGCAAGGCAAGGGGCTAACGTGTAACGGACTCTGGTTTTAAACTTTCTTAAATTTAATTGCGTCAAACTCACATTCATAATACAATGTATAAGTTGTGACGAAGTTAAAAAATGATATTAGATTAGCGCTCCAACCAGCGCGATGAAAGCAGGGTTTTTGAATGAGTGAGATGTCAAATAAGGATGACACCTTAACGCCTGAAATTGATGCACAGGACCAAATGGTTAAGGGGTCAGCCTGGATGACAGCCGGCAGCATCGTTTCACGCATACTTGGGGCGATTTACATTATTCCTTGGGGGATCTGGTTTGGGTCCTTCTTTCTTCAGGGGAATGCGCTGTATGGTAAGGGATACAATATCTACAGTTTCTTTTTGATTGCAGCGATTGCCGGGATTCCATCCGCGATTGCTAAACAGGTGGCGCACTATAATACGCTTAATGAATACGGCGTTGGGTTTCGGCTCTATAAGCATGGGCTAGTCCTCGCAGGCGCCACTGGTGTGATCTGTATGCTGGTGCTGTACTTTGGCGCACCAGTCTTCGATGGCGGCGATCCACACGTGATTCCAGTGTTACACTCACTGGCTTGGGCCGTTTTGATCATTCCAGTCATGAGTTTATCCCGGGGCTTTTTCCAAGGCTACCAGGACATGGCACCATCGGCAATCTCTCAATTTGTTGAGCAGCTTGCCCGCGTCCTTTATATGTTGATCACAGCGTACTTGATTATGCGCGTGTGGCATGGCAGCTGGATCACAGCCGTTTCCCAGTCAACTTTTGCGGCCTGCGTCGGTGCGATTTTTGGCTTGCTGACTTTAGGTGTCTATTACCTGCGGCGGCGGTCACTGTATCGCAATTTAGTTGCCAACAGTAATAATGAAATCGTGGTGCCGGCTAAACAGCTCTACCAAGAAATTCTACAGCAAGCACTGCCATTTATTGTGCTTGGTGCCGGTATCACTATCTTTCAACTGATCGATCAATTTACCTTCTTCAAGTTTATGCCATCAACAGGGATCTCAAACCCTGTGATGCTTAATGATCTGTTTGCGCTGTTTAGCGTGAACGCCAATAAATTGATCATGATCACCGTTTCGTTGTCCTCTGCTTTGGCCATTACGGCGGTACCGTTACTGTCCGAAGCCTTTACTCGCGGCGATAAGAAGGACATCAGCAGTCAAATTACGAACGCAGTCTTGCTGTTTGAATTCGTGATGCTGCCTAGTGCCTTGGGTATGGCAGCGATTGCCCACCCGTTGAATATCCTGTTTTATGGGGTTGCTCACAAGGGACTGGCCGCCGCAGTTTTGGCCTTTTCTTCCTTTATGTCGATCATGCTTGGGTTGTTCAGTGTCACTTCTGCAATCATGCAGGGGGTCTCGCAAAACAAGCGGGCAGTTCGTTATTTCTTGATTGGGACAGCTGTCAAACTGTTGTTGCAGTGGCCATGCATCCATTTCATGGGCGTCTTTGGACCACTTGTTGCAACAATGATCGGATTTATCGTGGCGAACTACTTTATCATGCACTGGCTCAATGGCGAATTTGGTGTTGATTACGCTGGTATCGCCAAGAAAACGAACGGTATCTTGAGTTTCTCGCTGATCATGTGCGTGATTGCGTACGCCTTGGTTAAGATTGTGAGCTGGCTGATCAGCCATGTCATGGTGGTTGATTCACGTGTCGGCAGTTTGCTCGTTATTATTTTTGCGGTGGGCATTGCTGGGGACTTTTATGTCTACATGGTCTTAAAGACCCGCTTAGCTGATACGGTGCTGGGTGCGCGGACTGAACGATTAAGACAACTGTTAAGAATTAAATAATCATATCAAAAAGAAGTTGGAAATGACCTTATTCCCAACTTCTTTTTGATTCGATTCTCCTTTATTGTGCTTGGTGATCATGCATAAATCGTGGCAACTCATGCATGATCTGCGTTGGCAAGACCACATACTGCGTTGCCGCCAGTTCGTCAGCAATTGCGCTGTGCGCGTAAACGGCAGCTAACACGGCGTTCTCCAAATCAGCAAACTGCGCGGTAAAGCCACCGACCATCCCGGCGAGGGTGTCTCCCATACCACCGGTAGCTTGCGCAGGTGTGCCAGTAGGGTTCAGGTAAACGTCGTCCGCGGTGTAGATGCGGGTGTGATGTGATTTAAGGACCACGATACCGTTTAACTGTTCGCGGACTTGGGTATTGTGCGCGTCAGTTTGATCCGTAATCGTAATGCCAGATAGCCGTTGCCATTCCATTTCATGTGGGGTAAAGACCAGCCGTGCGTTTGGCAGCGAGAGGGACTTGTCTGCAACGAGGGTGATAGCGGACCCGTCGATGACTAGGATCTGGTTGGGTGACACGGTTTTGAAAACAGTCTCCAGAACCGCTAAACTATCAGCGTCCGTTCCTAATCCTGGGCCGACAACGACCGTCGTTGCAGCAGCTACCAACGATTCAAGTTGGTGTTCGTCATGGAAATCAGCAACCATCGCTTCTGGCAACCGTGAATGCAGACTCACAAAATTGGCTGGGTCAGTCAATGTGGTGTTCAGGCCGGCACCGCTATAAACCGCCGCTTCGGTGGCCATCATGATGGCGCCGCCATACTGGGCGTTACCACCTACGAGGCAGACACGGCCATAAGTGCCCTTATGGCTATTTTCCGGGCGAATTCGAATCGTGTTGCGTAAGATCTGTTCCGATAATGTTTGCATATTTTGGCCTCCGTTCAATGTCGCTACCTTGAGTATAGCACGCACGAGAAAAGAAAAGGGGCTTTCCACTTTTAGGGGATAGTCCGTTGCATTCCGCAATTCGGCAGGCCGTGTAGTGGCTCGTGATGAAGCTAATTCGATTTCTGCTGTGCAGCTCTCGAATGGATCTTCATCGTCTCGCACATCAGTAACCGACCCAAGTACGGTCGCTAACTGATGTCGACACCACAGTTCCGTGCCAAATTGGGCCATTTCACTGACGTTGAGCACCCTTTTTCCCCACTGGTTAAGCATCATAACAGCGTTAATCCGAGGTCGAAGAGAATCCATCCTCGACTGCTAGTCAGACAATTAACAGCAATGCTTCTCTCGCGATGTGCTAGTTACTGGTCACGATTCATTAGCAGGTTCCATGACACCACTTATGAAACCTGACCATCTATTCAGACTAATACCAGTATCGTAGCGTAGTGGAGCCGTTCGGCATTGCCGGAGCGACCCCACCTCAGCCTGCAGGCCCGAACGGCGCAACGGAGCGACATGTTAATGCTATTTGGATCACCTAACAATGGAAAGACCCAAAGAAAAGCGGATTCATAACAGTAAACACGGTCACCTATGCTAAAATGGAGGTAGAAATAAGATGGAGGGACTTTCATGACAATTGATTGGAAACAAGCAGCAGCGGACCATCGCGATGCTTATTTAAGTGATTTAAAGGATCTGATCGCCATTCAGAGTGTGCGTGACGATAGTCAAAAAACGGCTGACGCGCCACTAGGGCCTGGGCCAGCAACGGCTTTACAGGCGTTCTTAAAACTCGCTGAACGCGACGGCTTTGAAACAACAAATCTGGACAATCTTGCGGGCTTCGTGGAGGTTGGATCAGGCGACGAAACTGTCGCTATTTTGGCGCACGTTGACGTGATGCCCGCTGGCGAAGGTTGGGACACGGATCCGTTTACCCTGACTCTCAAAGATGGCAACGCCTATGGCCGGGGAACCTCTGATGATAAGGGGCCAGCGTTGGCCTGCTACTACGGGTTAAAGATTCTCAAAGAACAGGGCGTTAAACTCAATAAGAAGATTCGGTTTATTTTGGGCACTGACGAAGAAAGCGGTTGGGCTGGGATGACCCACTACTTTAAGACGCATCCAGAACCCACAATGGGCTTCTCACCAGACGCCGAATTTCCAATTATCAATGGTGAAAAAGGGAACGTTTCCTTCACATTAACAATGGCCGGTGAAAATGATGGCGACTATACGTTGACCTCATTTAACGCTGGCTTACGGGAAAATATGGTCCCTCGTGATGCACACGCCGTTGTTGAAACTAGCGACAACGAAGTCCTGGTCAGCGACTTCACCAGTTTCTTAGATAACCAGCCCGTTACTGGGGATGTGACCACGGATGGTGACGGTGTGCATTTGCATGTGATCGGTAAAGCCGCGCATGGGATGGAACCTAAGAATGGCATCAATGCGGGGACTTATTTGGCCCGCTTCTTGAGACAGTATGGATTTGGTGCTGATGCTAAAGCCTTTCTTAACCTGTTAGGTGACCAATTACACGATGATTCGCGGGTCACAAAACTTGGGCTTGCCTACACTGACG
The DNA here is from genome assembly GCF_001702155.1 of Secundilactobacillus paracollinoides. Classification (NCBI taxonomy): domain Bacteria; kingdom Bacillati; phylum Bacillota; class Bacilli; order Lactobacillales; family Lactobacillaceae; genus Secundilactobacillus; species Secundilactobacillus paracollinoides. The sequence continues at coordinate 3,039,512 of NZ_CP014912.1, read as the reverse complement.
ACATCATGGGTGAGCTCACGATGAACGTTGGTGTCATGGCCTTTGATGCTGAAAAGGGCGGGCATATCGTATTGAATTTCCGTTATCCAAAGGGCATCGGCTCTGACGATATTCAAGCCACCTTTGCTGAGGTCGCAAAATTAAATCATTTTGAACTCGAAAAGGGTCGCGAAATGGTGCCACACTACGTCTCACCTGATGATCCAATCGTAACCACGTTAATGAGCACCTACCAGGAGCTCACTGGTGACACGGCTGCTGAACCAGAAGTTGTTGGCGGTGGGACCTATGGCCGGTTAATGAAGCGCGGGGTTGCGTTTGGTGCCCTGTTTGCCCACACCCCAGACACGATGCACCAGGTCAATGAATTTCAACCGGTTGATGACCTTCTGACCGCAATGGCCATTTACGGCCGGTCAATTGAGGCGCTGTCAAATGAATTAGCCGATTAATGTCAGTCGGTTAGACGACCACTTGGAGGTGGGGTCCTATGAAACTCAGTGCAAACTATCACCATATTCTGGTCGGTGTTGACGGATCAAAACAGGCCCAACGCGCGGTTCAAAAAGCGATTGCCGTTGCCAAACGAAACCAGGCTGAACTCACGATTGTGAGTGTCCTGAACGTGAGCAAACTCATTGGGTTAGGGTCGACTAAACTCGGATTTGGTTACGTCGATCAGGGCTTGCTCGATGAAATCAAGGAAAAAATTGAGCGCCTCGTTGATAAAAACGTGGCCAGTGCCAAACAAGCAGGGGTCACGAACGTCAGAGGTGAGGTTCAGTATGGCAATCCTAAGGTTGAGTTAGCTAAGAACTTACCCGCTAAGTTTGGCACCGATTTGATCATGCTTGGTGCTACGGGCGCAAACGTTGTTGAACGGATGATGCTGGGGTCAAACGCCAGCTACGTTGTGACGAATGCCCGCTGTGATGTACTGATCGTTCGAACAGACGTGACGAATCAACCAATTTTAAGTCAGAAATAAGCGACAAATTAAAAGACCTTCAACGAGGAAACCACCAAGTTGAAGGCCTTTTTTGTAGCTCGTTAACACGGATTCAGTTAAAACTGACGATTTTACAACATAAGTCTATAATACGGGCAATTTTGTGCTATACTTACGATAATATGAAATTGTTATAACGAAAGGATATTTTAGCCATGAATGAAATCAAGTCACAACGTAAGATCATCCAAGTTGGTAATTCGCTTGCCGTCACCATTCCCGCTAACGTTGCCCATAAGCTCAAAGTGGACAAGGGCGACATGTTGGACGTTGCCTTTCGTAAGAATAACCAACTTGATGATGAGTTTGAAGCCGGCCTGGATGCTGCAATGGCGCAGTATGATGATGCCCTGGAGATCCTCAACGGAGGTGACCAGGCCTAATGCGGTACCTGACAAGTTATGAGCTGATTGCCATCAATGCGCGCATTGATATTCATCAAAAACAGCAACCAGGACTCGCAAAAGCCGAACAGCTGAACCGGGTGATTGCGATCCCGCAGGCGGATTTTTACGAAAATAGTTTGCGGGAAGCCGTCTCCAACAAGACAGGCTACCTGTTCGCCTCAATTGTCCGCGGCAAGCCATTTGTCGACAATAACTATCAAACGGCAATCATTGCGGTGGCAGAATTGGCCAACTTGAACGACTATGAACTGACTTTTACGAGCCAGGAAATGGTGGATCTCGCAAAACAGGTCGATCATACAAAGAATGAAGCGTTGGATTATGGGCAGTTGTTTAAGTTGTTTGATGAGCATTTGAAAAGTCATTAGAGAGTGGAGGAAAACGGGTGAGGGCGGAGTCTAAGCAACTCTGGCAGGAATGCCTGCACTTGGCATTTCTGCCAGAGCTGCTTAGACAGGAGCCCTCAGTTTTCCGAAACTCGTTTCGGCACGGTTGCCAAGAAGGGCTTTGCAATCTTCAATCCCACTCCAGACCCCAAGCCACATAAAATGCAAAAAAGAGGCGGTCAACTCAAAATCCCCAACGAGGATATTCGAATCGACCGCCTCTATTCAACGCCTCAATTAAAATAATTGCGCTATACATTTAAAAGGCATGCCACCAACGGCGTACCGCAACACTCATTAGATCAGCGCTACTTTATCAAATTAAAGTGCTTTAACCCGTGCACGATCCCATCAGTGACATTGGAAGTGGTCACATAGGACGCTTTTTCCTTCGCTAGTTGGTGGCCGTTTGCCATGGCAATCGGATTGTCGACCACGTCAAACATCTGCAGGTCATTGAGCTGATCGCCGAAAGCGTATGTTGGAATGTTTTCTAATTTGGCCGCCGACAACAGGATCTCGATACCCGTCTTCTTAGAAACGCCGGCCTTCATCGTATCCAGACAACGTGGGTTATTTCGAACCAGTGACAGCTGATTCTTGAATTCAGCGGTATACTGGTCTTCTTTGTTGGTGTTGAACACGTTCATGAAATTAATCGGTTCTTTGCGGTAAAAATCAGGGTCGACCTTGGCATCGAGTCGTAATAATTTAAAGTTTGGCCGGGTCAGGTCATTTTCTTTACTTAAGCGAAAACCACGATTGTTAAAGTAGGCGACCGCATCTCCCTGACGGTTTGCATAGTCGGTGAAGGTCGCAATCAGTTCTGGGTCAATTTCTTCTGCGTGCAGTTTTTTGCCTTCATATTGGACGTAGCTGCCGTTTGCACTGACGACTGAATTAATCCCCGTTTCATCTAGAACATACTGGATTTCAAAAATATTGCGGCCAGTTGAGACCACTGAAAGAATGTTTTGCTGCGCCATTTGTTTAATTGCGTCAATACTTGCTGGTAACACGTGTTTGTCGTTATCAAACAGAGTACCGTCTAAATCAAAAAAGACAATTGCATCATATGCCATAGGTGATCCGCTCCTTTTCTATTATGCCTGTTACTTCTGTATGAAACTGGACATCTGTCCTGCTACAATGTGCTAACCCTTATACGTTCATTATACTACACGTCGTGCGCTGTCTCAGGAACCGCGCTTGACTAAAATATCGTCAATATAGATGTGGTAGGGGGTGAATTGTGGTACACTATATCTTGCATATTTTTTAAAAGAGGGGCTATTATGGTGATAATTACTGCCGGAATGATTGGCGTTGGGAAAACCACGCTCACAGGAATGCTCGCAGACCATTTGGGAACAAAGGCTTTTTTTGAACCCGTTGGCGAAAATCCTGTTTTACCGTTATACTATTCAGATCCAAAACAATATGGGTTCTTGCTGCAGATCTACTTTTTAAACAAGCGCTTTGGGATGATCAAACAGGCGTTGGCTGATGACAACAATGTGCTTGACCGGTCGATCTACGAAGACGCTCTGTTTACAAAGGAAAACAACGCGGAAGGCAACATTACAGACACAGAGCTTTCCGTTTACCTCAAATTGTTGGACAACATGATGGGGGAATTAAACGAACTGCCAAAGAAAGCGCCCGACCTGTTAGTATACGCAGATAGTGACTTTGACACGATTCTGTACCGGATCAAGAAGCGTGGTCGCGACTATGAACAAATTGACGGCCACCCGGAGCGTGAGGATTACTACTATAAGATGTGGACTGCATATCACAAGTGGTTTGATGAATATGATGTCAGTCCCAAGTTAAAGATCAATCTCCAGCAGTATAACCTGGAAGATCCTAAAAATGTTACTGCTGTTTTGGGTCAGATCGACGATGTGCTTAAGGCCATTCGTTCTGATAACTCAATGACTGAAGCATAAAAAATACAAAATAGTGACCAGAAAAGTACGCGGCCTATCATGCGTGCTTTTTTAGTTGCAATGAAACAAAAAAGACGCTCGGAAGCGTCTTTTTTTAAAATCGACATTAAGCCATCGCTTTTTTGATGTTTGCTAACGTCATTTCAGCAGTGTTATCAAACCGAACGTCGGCATCCTTCAGCAACGTTGCGTCACCGATACCAACGGAGACTTCGTTTGCTGCGTTAATGGCTTCAATGCCAGCTGCAGCGTCTTCAACGCCGATGCAGGTCTCTGGTGCCAGGCCAAGCAATTCAGCACCCTTGGTGTAAATTTCTGGGTCTGGCTTGCCCTTAGACAATGAGGCTGGATCAACGATCTTTGGGAAGTAATCTGTTAGTTCAAGGTTTTTTAGGACGGTTGGGCCGTTTTTAGAAGCGGATGCTAATGCAATTTGGTAGCCGTTAGCGCGCAGATCATCTAAGAACGCCTTGATACCGGGAAGAATATTTTCTGGGGTCATTTTACTGATCTCATTGACATAGTTGGTGTTCTTTTCGGTAGCAAGCGCGACCTTTTCGTCATGCGTATAGTCGTTTTCCTTGTGTCCGGCTTTGAGAATCATCTCGAGTGAATCCATCCGCGAGATACCCTTTAAACCGTCTTCCAATTCCTTGCTCCAGGTAACGTCTAGCTTATCTGCAAGCTGGTGCCAGGCCTTTGTGTGGTAGAGCGAGGTATCCGTAATGACCCCGTCGAGATCGAACACAAAGCCCTTAATTTGTTCAAATGAAACCTTTGCCATACTGCAACACTCCTTCGTAGTTGGTTAGTAATCGTAAATCGTTTCCTTGTTTGGTGTTAATGCAACCGGTTGTCCTAGGATTTGGATCGTCACCTTCGTATCTGTTTTAACAGAAATTTGATGGTGCGTGATCGTAAATTCAAACCAATGACCACGGATCAACTGTTTGAAATGCAAGCGCTGCCACTGAGCGGGTAAGTGCGGGTGAATTTCAAGCTGCGGTCCCAGGCTATCCACACCACCATAGTTTCTGGTCTCGATCATTAAGGTTGCACCCATGACACCAAGGTGAATCCCTTCGGCGGTCGTGCCACCTTGAATATCGTAGTAGTCAGAAAAGAGGGCGGTCGAGAAGAGCGACCAGGACTGATCCATGTTGTCGTCCATTTCAGTCAGCACTGAGTAAACAATTCGTGACAGGGTCGAGCCATGAGTCGTTCGGTTCAGATAGTACTGAATGTTCTTGGTTAAATATTCCTTCGGCAACTGATAGCCTAATTGTCCCAGAATATGACCCACTTCGTCAATGCTTAATGTGTAATAGGGCATTAATGTATCAGCCTGTTTGGCCACTTGATAAGCATCCGGGGTCTTGCCCTCGGCCTTTAAGATTCGGTCGATCCGTGAAATATCACCATACTTGCTCCGGTAATTGTCAAAGTTCATGCTTGGCAATTTGAAGTAGCCTTCGAATTGGCCAATGATGCCGTTATCGTTGATATCAAGCTTGAGCTTATGGGCAACATCGGTCATCTTTGTAAAGAGGGTTTCGTCAAACGCACTTCTTTCGGCGACGTCCTTAAAATCAGCCGCCTTCATGTCGGTCCGAATCGTACTTAGTATGTTGAAGAGCCAAGCCACCATGATATTGGTGTAGGCGTTGTTGGTTAAGCCAGGTTCGTCACTGTTGGGATAATTTTCGTGGAATTCATCCGGTCCCATGACGTGTGGAATACTGTAGCGGTCCGCCTTTTTATCATAGGTGACGGTACTTAGCCAGAACTTCGCGATGCTCAGCAGCATTTCCAGCCCGTATTGTTTCATAAACTTCCGGTCGCCAGCCACGTTGACGTACGTGATGATGTTGTAGGCAATCGCCAACGAGACGTGCCGTTGCAGGCGGCTGTTGTCTGGATCCCAAGTGTGCGTGATCGGGTTCAGATGAACAAACTGAGATTGTTCATCGCCGGTCTCACCAGACTGCCAAGGGAACATCGCACCATCGTAATTTTCGCTCTTGGCGTAGGCCTTTGCGGCGTCCAAACGACGGTAACGGTACATCAACAGCTGTTTAGCTAACTTCGGGAAGTGCAGGCTGTAGAAGGGCATGATGAACATTTCATCCCAGAACACGTGCCCCCGATAGGCTTCACCGTGTAACCCACGCGCACCAACAGATGCATCAAGTTCGCCAGATTCATTTGCGGCGGCTGAGACCATGGTGTGAAAGAGGTTGACCCGGGTCAGTTTTTGACTCGTGATATCGTTATCGATCTGAATATCGAAGTTATCCCAGGTTGACTTCCAGTAGGCGAGACTCTGTTTCTTAGTCTGCTTGTAACTGGCTTTAGCGAGTGCTTCGCTTGCAGTTGACATTGTTGGGGTCTCGGCCGTTTCCAAGGTCGTGTAGATGACGACGTTCTTCGTAAACGAATAGGTCTGGCCGGCAGTGACTTCTGTCGATAATTGCTGACGGATGTGCTTATCGTCGTTTGTCACCTCAATATCATTGTCTGTTGGTTGCTCACTTAACAGGCTTGCCCCGACCGTAAATCCGATTTTTGACGTTTTGGTTTCACCAGTGAGGTACATTTCGTTACCGTGGGCGCTCATGCCCGTGATGTCGATATGATGCTGGTCGAAGTCCTGGTACCGATCGACGTTGCCGTTGGTCACATCGCCATCGATTTCTGAATAGATCTGAATGCTACCAGAGAAATTGACGGGTGTCAGCGTGTACTTGATGGCGTATTGATGCCAATCTTGCATGTTAGCCATCTTTGTCGTTGTCACGTTGAGGACGTGACCCGTTGAAAGCTGAACCCGCATCATTGTTGTCAAGGTCCCATGCTTAAGATCAAGCGACCGGTAAATATCTTGAATGTCTCTTGATGTGATCTTAAATGGCGGCTGATGATCAACACCAAACGTGAGAAACTGGGCGTTAGGCATGTTCACCAGATCTTCGTTCGTGACGTCACGGTCACCAATTTTGGTGGTCAGTTGGTTATAGACACCAGCAACATAAGTGCCTGGGTAATTATCCTCATCTGCTCGCGACTCAACAAAGGCCCCACGCAGTCCAAGATAGCCGTTTCCGACCGTCAGCATGGCTTCCTGACCATAGTTACGCTTTTTTTCATACTCACCATAGTAATCTAGGTGCCACTCGTTGTAGCGCTGCTTTTTATCGGTTGCTGCTTGGAGACCGTTTTCTTCAACATCTCGCTGGCAAACCACCGAAATGTTCAACATGTTGGTCAACGCAAGCCCAATATCGATTCGTTGGTGGTTGATGCCAATAACCGTGTCTGAAAAATCGTATTCCAGTGAATTCGTCAAAATAGCGGCATCGACTGGAAGACCGGCTAGCACAACCTTGATCTTTTCCAAGTTATCCCCAATGGCCTGATCAGGATTGTACGTGATCATAAATTGCCGAAAGGGCGGTTCGTTATTATTCGTTGAGTAAGCGACCTCAATCGATTCTTGCATGACATTTAGTGCAATAGTTCTCATACAAGTTAGCCTCTTTTCCTTAAAGTTTAAATTCCTTAATTAAAACCCCTCTAAATTAATGATAGGCATGATTCGGGTTTTCTACAAATATTGTGATTTAAGTTTCATTTTTCACATTAAATTGGAAATGGTACGGTAACTCTTTCACTCCCTAAGGTCACCTGTTTGTCACCAATTTGGATGGTGATCGGTTTACCCTTTAGATTTTCAAGAATAACGGCTTGATGATTGATCGTGATACCAATGTGCCGGTGCTGGAACCAAAGCTTAAAGCGCATTTCCAGCCACTCAGTCGGCAGTTTGGGATGCAGGTGCAGCGTGGTATCTTTAATTTCAAGTCCTGCAAAGCCATAAATCAGACTTAGCCAGCTGCCGCCCATGTTGGCAGCGTGAATGCCATCGCCAACGTTACCCTGAGCGTCTGTTAGGTCCGTCAGGGCAGTGTCCATAAAGTACTGGTACGACTTATCGGCTTCATCCAAGCGGTGCGCTAAGATACCAAAAATGGCCCGAGAGAGGGAAGAATCATGAACCGTGATGGCTTCATAGTAATCGTAATCTCGTTTCAATTGGGCCTGATCTTGATCCTCTGGAAATAAGAAGTCACTCATGACCGTATCAGCCTGCTTATTGACCTGGTAGTGGTAGATCGTCATTGGGTGGTAGTGAAGCAGTAACGGAAACTGCGTCCGCGGCGTTTCTGCAATCGGCCAAACCGGTTTTTCCGTACTGGTATCATCCTGCTTTTTGATTTGGCGATTCGGATCAAACGGCAGATACATCTGGTCAGCTGCGTGCTGAAAAGCATCGATCTCGGTCGTCGTAAGCCCTAATTTTCCAATCACATTATTGTCAGTCTGTCCCAGTCTTCTCGCGTAGTGCGCTGCTAGATACAAATTATGTTGCGCCATGCGGTTGGTGTAATAGTTGTTGTTGACCATTGCCGTGTATTCATCCGGACCAGTCACATCGTTGATCACAAATCGACCATGGTGTGCATCGTCCGTTGCGTAATGCCCATAAGACAGCCAGAAGCGTGCTGTTTCAATGATCAGCGGCAACCCCTGAGTTGCTAAAAAGTCCTGGTCATCAGTCACGCGAACGTACAGGTCGACGGCGTAGGCAATATCTGCGTTGATGTGAACCTGTGCAGTGCCGGTGGGATAGTAGGCACTGGCCTCGGTGCCGTTGATGGTTCGCCAGGGGAAGAGAACGCCCTTTTTAACAGTCATTTCTCGGGCGCGTTGCTGGGCTTGAAGCAGCTTACTATACCGGTAACTGAGGACTTGTTTGGCCGTTTCTGGTTGGGTGAAAATAAAGAAGGGTAACATAAACATTTCAGCATTCCAGAAATAGTGACCTTCATATCCAGAACCAGTCAATCCCTTTGCAGGAATACTCGTCATGCCATCACGACCCGCAGCTTGATTGAGGTGAAAGAGGTTAAACCGGATACTTTTTGCCAGTTTTGCGTCCCCCTTAAGTTCAACGTCGCTGTTGTCCCAAAAAATAGCCCACTGGTGCGCAGACTTATTGAGTAACGTTGAAAACGTTTCGTTCGCCAGCGTTTGGTCGACCGTATCCGGATCGGCATTGGCGATGACGACCGGGTGTGGAAACCCGATACTATAAACGAAATCAACTTCTTGGGCAATGCCAGGAACAAGATCAAAGTCGGTGACGTACGTCGGCAATTGATCCTGAGTCGTTAATTTAGGGACTGGCTGGTCGTCATTTTTCAAAGGTTGTACCTGCAGCGTAATGGCCAGCTGACTCTTTCGCGTAATCATCTGCATTGTTGGATGATCAGCTTCTTGGTACGTACAAGTCAATTGTGATTGTCGCTGCACATTTCGAACATCAATGTCGTGTTGTGGAATTTGCTGCTGCGTATAGCGGTGCTGTTTGATCACCTTGACGTTTCCCGAGAAGTTGAGGGCCGATAGGGAATAGGCCACGCCATATATCCGGGCATCATCCTGCGAGGCAAAGGTCTGCATGGTCAACCGAACTGTTTTATCAGTCGGCGACGTGATTTCATAAATTTCCGATAGCAACCCCGTTTTGAGATTCAGATTTTTATCGACCTGCTTCACGCTAAATGTTTCATCGTCAGAGCGCAGACCATCAATTTCTAACACAATAAAGCGGGGATCCGGCAACTGACACATTGTTTGTGAATTTTGCGGGTATCCGGGATAGTCCTCGCCGTAATGGAGCGCTGTCAGGTCATAAAACCCGTTGATAAACAGTCCTGGCTGCCCTGGGTAATCGGGGTTATCGCCCTGAAGCGGATTCGATGCACGGACGCCAAAATGGCCATTTCCAAGCGCGTAGACCGTTTCAATCGCAGTTGCTTTCTTGAAAGGGAGTCGCTGTAAGTGAATTTGAAACTCATCTGTTGTATCCATAACATGCCTTCTTTGTCACTAATGAACAGGAACCGCTTACAGTTATTGATATTGGGAAGTTTCAATGGCTGTTTGCGGTCGACTGTTAGCAATGTGGTTGTAAAACAACTCGAGAGCGGGTGGCTGAACTGCGCTTTTGTACGGACAGGTATTTTGGGTAAGTTGAGTTAGATTGAAATTCCTTGAATAGGAATTTGCTTCGGTGGTTCTCTTGTCTGTAGCTGAAACGCGTTCAGCAAGGGGCTACCGTGTAAGCAACTTCGACCGATAAAGGCAAAACCCGGCCTTTACGTTAGCTGTTCACTTATCTGTAGCTGAAACGCGTTCAACAAGGCAGAGGGCGGAGCCTAAGCTAACTCTGACAAAAATGCCAAGTTCAGGCATTTCTGTCAGAGTTAGCTTAGGCTCCGCCCTCTAAGCGCCTTGCTTCACGCTCTAAAAAAAGAGCACCGCCAAAATGGCCGCACTCATTCCTTGGTTTGCTGTTGAGTTGTTTCCTGCTGTTGCTTTAATAAATCACGGATCTCGGTGAGGACGATCTCTTCTGAACTTGGTTCAGGGGTCGCTTCTTCCTCTGGTTCCTCGGTAGGCATCAGTTTAGTGATCCCTTTGACCATAAGAAAGACCACGAATGCAATGATGAGAAAGTTAATCACGGCATCTAGGAAGTCGCCATAACGAAAATGGGCTTGGCCCACGGTCAAAACCAGCCCGGATAAATCAATCTTACCCAGGAAGATCCCAATCAGCGGGTTGATCAAATTTTTCGTCAACGATGTCACAATAGCAGTGAACGCTGACCCAATGATCACCCCAACGGCGAGATCAATCACGTTTCCACGCGCGATAAATGTCTTGAATTCCTTTAACACAATCATGTCACCTCAATTCATTCTTTATGGGTCTAGTGTAACGAAAAATAGGGGGTGGGTGCAAGGAAAACGCCGTATGTTGCGACATTATGATCATAGTGTACCCTATTAACCATTAAAAGCGACTATTAGAGATAACGTGGTTGCCCGTGAAAATCTAATTAACACGATGCCAAGTACCGGCGAGCAGATTTGGTTAAAATGGTGATAACCAATTCGGGTTCTTGCGGCTATTCTCAAAATTTGTGCCAGACCTAAATACCAAGACTTGAACAATCAGTCAATAATTGCTATTTTTAAGGTAGCACCAATTTAATCTAACAAAAATTCTTCGGCGATTAACCACGGAGGCAAACTATGAGGACAGTTCGTGAACAATTGTTAAATGCAGCTAAGACCGGTCGGCTTGTGGAAATCTATCGGTATGGCGATAACGCGCATTTTTCAGTTGGCAATGTGTTGGCAGTGGATGATAAATTTGTTCTATTGAAACAGATCAACCCGGATGGGGCGATTAATGGCGGCGGTGTGTATCGCCTGAATACCATTACCCGAGTGATCGAACAATCAGATTATCTCAAATCGCTGGTTGCAGTGATGGCACTCGCTAGAGAACGTGGCTATGCCAATGTTTGGCAGTTAGACAGTATCATCAGCTCTCTGGACTTTAAGAAAAAATCGATTCTGAAGACCCTTTTAGCCTGGGCGTTTAATGCTGACCAAGTCGTGACGGTGGGAGAACATCCGGGGAAACGTGAAGCTGTCTATACCGGATTTTTGGGGAGTTTAAAAAACAAGCAGGTTGTCTTTAATTACGTTGATCGGTCAGATCTTTCAGCGCGGTGGCAGGTAGGCTTAAAGTACGCGAACATGAACTTTGTGGAGTTTAATAGCTTTGAAACATTAGCCATCACCGCCATTTTGGAGCGGTATATGTCGGAAGACTTTCATTAACCACACAATATAATGTGGGTAAGGAGACTTTAATTGAAGGGATTTATGTACACGATCATTGTATTGGTGCCGTGTCTCATTATTGGGGGCACCATGGTGCTCGTTCATGACTGGCCAGCAAATAGCGTTGTCACGATTTTGACGCTGTTTGTGGCCTTTGTCGTTTCTATGACCTTAGTGACGGTGATTTATTTGAAGTTGCTGCCCTTTGTTAAACGAGCAAACGGTGATACGGCAACGGATGACGATGATCATCACGAGAGTCATTAATTGTTAGGAGGTGGCCAGCTGCATGCAGCCATTGGAAAAGTCGGGCATCGCAAAACCGTCTGTTGCGACTCGAATCTTAATTTTTTTGACGTTCTTTGTTTTAATTCAGTTGGTACCTCTGTTATTAACGGTGATTAGGGGGCTACCTAAAACGCAGTATTTGGGGCGTTCCCTAGCCGCCGCAGGGTACATCTTAGGCTATGTTGTGCTGATCTTGGTTCTGTATCAGTGTTTAAAACGGGTGATGGACCATCCAGTGTGGCACCGACCATCACGTAACGATATTGCCTATTTGCTAATTGCGTTCGTTGTCTTTTTGGCAGTTGAGATGCTGCTGACGACGTTAAATAGTCGACTGTTTGGTGAGACTCAGACGGCGAACAACCAGGTGATCATTACGCTGTTGCGCAGTGACAGGTGGATCTTTTACCTTTTGATGTTCTCGGGAATCTTTTTATCGCCAATCATTGAGGAACTCCTGTTTCGCGGCTATTGGATCAATGCTTTCTTTAATCCTGGCAGACTTTGGCTGCCAGTGATCACAAGCGGGTTGATCTTCTCAATCGCCCATGCAAGCAATAACGTGATCAGTTTTTTGATTTACGCCTGTCTCGGCGGAATCTTGGCCTTCATCTATCGTCGGACGGACAACCTGGTAACGTCGATTGGATTGCATATGTTAAATAATTTGATGGCGATGTCGATTATGGCGGCGATGTTGAGATAGAGAGTGGCGGAAAGCGATTAAGGAGCGGAGCGTAAGCTGACTCTGGCACAAATTCCAGAACCGGGAATTTCTGCCAGAGTTAGCTTACGTGCAGCTCCTTACTTTCCAGAACTCGTTTCGGCACGGTAGACCGAAACAATCAAAAATACTGTCATAAAGCATAATTGCTATGTACAATCGTGTAAAAATGGGTAAACTGAATCAAAAAAAGAATGTCTTCAGTACAATGCAAGAAGAAACCTAACCGGTCAACCAAGCACAAACAGATCAGGGTTCTCAAAACTAAAAGTTGCTATATACAATAGACCTAATAAACAACAAAAAAACGACCCACAGGATTCAACTGTGAGTCGCTTTTTAATACCTAAATATGCTGTTAAAAACTCTTCTGAATCTTCCGGTCATTTCGCACGTTGTCCAAATCATCGCCAACGCTACGAATCTGGTCAAGAAAAGCATCGTAAGTTGCAAGGTCGAGATCAAGCAGGTCCACACACTGGTTAACGCGGTCGTAAACGACATCGCGTTGCTCAATGGCATAGTCGGTCAGTGAGATGTCCACTTGACGTTCATCCTCTTCACTGCGATCACGAGAGATCCACCCTTGTTTTTCTAGTCGTTTTAAGAGTGGTGTCAGGGTGCCACTGTCTAAGTTGAGTCGTTGCCCAAGTTCGCGAACGGTCAATGGCGACGTTTCCCAGAGCGCTAACATGGTAATGTACTGGGGGTAGGTTAGGTGAAACGGCTTGAGCGCCTCCTGATAAAAGTGATTAAATTTTTACTTGCCGTATAGAAGGCAAAACAGAGCTGGTCGTCTAGGAGACGCGGTTTCGTATCGCTCATAACGGTCCCTTCTTTCTTGTGAAATTGATTATGGTCATATCTTATTGTGTACAATTAAATTGCTACTTGAATTGAATTATAACGTGAATACACCATTTTGTCCATGGAATGGGGGCTAAAGTTCGTGATTTAAAGAAAAACCTCGATCAGGTATTAATTGGGACTTTGAGAAAATTGGATATTTAAACCTCTTGAAAGACGGATTAATTCAGATACGAGACGATTTGCGTTTCTGTTAACTGTGCTGAATATGTGCAAACTAGTTTATTTTTCGACTAAAAACAAAAAAAATAAGAACCGGCCAAAGTTTGATTTAGCGCGATTCTTATTTTATAAAATTTATCCAGTTTTGTTAAAAATGCCCCGGGCAGGATTCGAACCTGTACTTGGTTACCCAAACAGCGACCTGAACGCTGCGCGTCTGCCAATTCCGCCACCGGGGCAGTGCCTTTAACAACAAAAAATATATTACACTATAATTGCCATATTTGCAAACCTTATTTTGAATTTTCTATCGAAATAACGGTCCCATATGCATGAACAATTAAAAACTTAGGGGCGACACTCATGCGAACAACCTCGGTGTTAAAGGAAACATCGACGATGCCGTCCGCATTTTTTTCAGCCGCCTTTTGATATAACTTTTGCTTTGCGTCTTCAAATAGTTGATCAAATAAGTCAAACTCATCTGGCTTTTCTGAAGTTAATTGTGTATGACAAGTAACCGCAACCACACCTTTTATCACGTGTGGTTGATTAAACGCCCCCGTTGACATAAACATCATTCTCACACTCCAATCTCATAAGGCCATTATACCTAATATCGATTTTTAATGACACCTGAATATTATTTCAACAGCTCAAGACTACCCGAGTTCTTCGTTTACCATTGGCTTGATCTTAGAAATTAAGATGCCATTATATTCAAACCAGTCAAACCCATTTCGGTCGTGACCCTGTTGTGCTTCTGGTAGCTGGTGGAAATAATCGAAGCAGCAGATTGCTGCGCGAGAGAGGGTGTGTTCTTTACCACATCGGCACAAGACGTGATTTTTGTCATCTATGACGGTGACCTGTAACTTTGGGTCTTCTTTAAAGGTTAATTTTGACCCGGCAGGAATACTCAGATACTTGAAGGTCCGATTGGGGCGGGAGCCAACCTTTCGTTTGACGACCTGAATGGGTTTGCCCGTAATCTTTTCGTTGAATTTTTCCGGGCGGACTAGCTCGGCGTTGGGGTCGTTAAAACTTAACAGGTCAAATTCGGCTCTCACTTGGTTATAGGTGGCTTTGAAAAATTCCGTTGAGGTGCTTTCTCGCTTATCGGACAACGCTTTATGTAAGATCCGCTCGGCTTTCTTATAGTGGTTTAAATGCACCGCAAATAGCAGCAGTGTTGGTTTTTCCTGCGGGATCCCCGTACTGTTAAATTGGGCTAAACGTCGCGCCAGATTTTTTGTCTGGCCAACTTTAATGTATCCAGGGAACGCCTTATTTTCTAACACATATACGTAACCATAATCTTCATCCAATGGTCGCCATCTCCAGCTTATTTTAATTTTAGGTTGCTTGTCTCGATTGGCAAATCATTACCCAATCAGACACCTGTAACACACTTATCTTCTTTTTAGAACTTGCCACATTTAGATACAACAAGAAATCGTAGTGATACACGTTTGGCATAATTGACAGGCATAATTGTTTGGTTTTAGAGAGAACGTGGTATTATTTTAAGCAACGGACGTTAGGTCGGTCACCAAAGTCGTCACAACGTCTTAAATGTCATTGCCGGCAGTTATTTGTATAGCACAATAACTGGTTGAGCGAAAGGATGAGCGTAATGTTAACGAAAGAACAATACAATATTTTAGATGCCATTGCTTCAGGACGTGTCGAACCCGGGACGAGTCTCAGTCACTTTGTTGACTACTGTGACAACGCAATTGGCGGCGATCCGCAACCCTTGATCGATGCCGGCTACATTGACGCAGGTCACTACGTTAACGGGTTGGCCGAGAAGGGGAAAAAGGCGGTCGCTGAACGCCATGAATCGCAACAAAATAATTGATTTTTCAGACTATGATCGTGCTGAACAAGCCATTATCAGCCAACTTCAGGCCTGGCAACGTTGCGTTGATCAGGTAGAGATTGCTGTTCGAGACACCCAGCAGTTCACACTAGCGATTCAGGTCAACAATCAGATCCGCAGCGAGATACAGATCCTGTACCAGCAAAATCAACGTGTGAATGGCTTGCTGCCAGCTGCAAATCGTCGGTTGCAGCGCCGATTTTTAGTCGTTTTGATGACCTTAGTCAACCAACTGCGGTCGGTTCCAAGTCATGCAGAGGTCTACACTGATCTGGTAGCGTTTAAAGACCGAGTCATGGATGGGCGCATCTACATTAAAACGGGCCACAGGGGGTGACGGGATGCCATTGTTGATCAGTGATACCAGCGAGCTTCAAGATGCCACGCGATTAGCGGAGACGCAGATTTATTTGCGGGCGACAGGGTATGACTTGCAACCAGTGGACGATCAACATTTTCTAATTGCTAATAGCGTTACGTCACTTCAAGTGCGGGTACCAGTGTTACTTACCCGTTATGATCGTGAGCAATTTCTTAGCGTTCACGCGGATGGTGAAACAACCACTTTGCCGTACATTAAAAAAACGCCCCTCAGACAATGAGGGTGCGTTTTTTTAATTGTCAGTTATGTGTTAAATAAGGGAACGTCTTAGAGTTTCTTTGAGACGTAGTAGGGTTGTGACCGTGATTTTCCCTTTTGTGGATCCGTTTCTGGATTGATCATTTGATCATCAGCCAGGAAGACATCGAATTTTTTATTATTGACACCCTTGACCACAAAGACGTGGCCGCTTTCAATTTTGTTAGATTCACGGTAGATTTGGGCACTTCTCACTGCCTCGTCGTAGTCGTGAAAGTTACCAACAGAATCGCCGGGATTAAAAAAGATTAAGTTATCCATACAATCACTCCATTTCCTGGTGCCACTCTATTATACCGCATTGTTGTGGATTTAACGATGGGAGCGCTTTTTTACAGTTATTGGTGGTGTTGGCTACGAGGCATTTATGTGATGTAGCGGAAACGCGCGAAGCAAGGGGGCTTTCCAATGTTAGGTGATAGGTCCGTTGCATTCCGCAATTTGGCACTCCGTGTAGTGGCTCGCGATGAAGCTAATTCGATTTCTGCTGCGCAGCTCTCGAATGGATCTCCATCGACTCGCACATCAGTAACCGACCAAAGTACGGTCGCTAACTGATGTCGACACCACAGCTCCGTGCCAAATTGGGCCATTTCACTGAAGTTGAGCTTACTTATTCCATTTTGCCAAGCATCGAAATGGTATTAAAACCAGTTCGTAGAGAATTCACCCTCAACTGCTATTAAGTCCATTAATATTAATGCTGCTAACAATGAGCTAGTCACTGGTAATAATTGATTGAGAGGCTTCATGTAATCATTGATGAAGGCGTACCCTCCGAATGACTCCTGCAAGTATTGTAGCGTAGCGGAGCCGTTCGGCATTGCAGGCTGTGGTGTCAGTGTTAGTTGGCGAGGGTTCTTTCCTCGCCTGGTAACCCGGGAGACGTAGGAAATCCTTGAATTTCTGTTAAGAAATTCAATAGCTCCGAAGCGACCCCACCTCTGACTGCAAGGCCGAACGGTGCAACGAAGCGACATGTCAGCGCTATTTGATTCACCTAATAGTAGAAAGACCCGAAGCAAGGCAAAAGGCTCCAGTGTAAGTAACTCTGGTCAAAAAAGTCAGGCCCGGACTTTTCTGACCAGAGTTACTTACACTCCGCCCTCTAACCGCCTTGGGTCGCGCGCTCTCTAAAGAAATCCTTACAACCCCACAACCCTGGTAGTATTACAACCAGATATTTGCTAAAATGAAGACTGTTTGAACGACCATTTTGTTAAGGGTTACGATGCTGGACTTCATTGCTGGCTGGCTAGGACAAAATGGGTCGCTTTTTGTGGCGTTATCTTTGCCTTAAACAGCACAGATGCCGTTAACCCCGTCCCGGAGTCTGATGGCGGGGTCAGTTTCTTTTTTGAGGGAAACGTGAAATAATAGAAACAGTATTTTATTCATAAGTTGGAGATGAAGAAGCCAATGTCACTTGATATGACCCAAGTGTTGACTTTATTACAGGAACATCAGTTATTAACTGCAACGGCGGGGAACCAGGGGCGTCAATTCACCAGTGTGACTTATGATTCGCGCCAGGTTCAACCAGACACGTTGTTTTTTTGTAAGGGTAATTTTAAACCAGAATATTTAACGGCTGCTAAGGCGGCTGGGGCTACGGGCTACGTTGCCGAAACGGTGTACCCAGAAGGTGCTGGCATGACTGCCATTACGGTTTCAAATATTCAACAAGCAATGGCACTGTTGGGGGCGGCGTTTTACGGGTATCCGCAAAACGACCTCTTCATCATTGCGTTTACTGGGACGAAAGGGAAAACCACTTCCGCTTATTTTGAACACCATATTCAACGGACCCACACCCATGACAAGGCCGCGTTGTTTTCGACCATTGACCGGGTGCTGGGTAACCAACCAGATCAGCGGTTTAAATCTGATCTCACAACACCTGAATCACTCGACCTGTTTCACGATATGCGGGCTGCGGTCACTAATGGGATGACGCATTTGGTGATGGAAGTGTCTTCCCAAGCTTATAAGAAGAACCGGGTCTATGGGTTGACCTATGACGTGGGCATCTTTTTGAACATTACGCCGGATCATATTGGGGAAAACGAGCACCCGACGTTTGCGGATTACCTGTTTTGCAAGGAACAGTTACTTGTCAATTCACGGACCTGCATTATTAACGCAGAGACAGACCATCTTGAAGATGTCTATCAGGCCGCTAAGACGAGCACACCGCCAGAAAACATCTATCTGTATGCGCGCAAAGGGGCCAAATTACAGTTGCCACTCGACCTGGACGTGCAGTTTAGTAATGACGAAGAGACGCTTAAAGACAGCGCATTTGACGTTCAAAGTATTTCCGACAAGGCCAAGTCACTTGCCCTTGATGGCACCTACGCACTGAGCGTCCCTGGCGACTATAATGAAAGTAACGCCGCCAGTGCCATTATTGCGGGCGCGTTGTCTGGTGCTACGGCTGCTGAAATGCAGACAGCCTTGACGACGGTTCACGTGCCCGGCCGGATGGAAATGGTGACGAGTTCTCAATATGGCACCATTTACATTGATTACGCGCATAACTATGCTAGTCTGAAAGCCTTGCTGAGTTTCTTGCGGCGCCAAACCGATGCTGGTCGCGTGATCGTGGTCGTTGGCAGTACCGGAAACAAGGGGGTCTCAAGACGAAAAGGCTTCGGGAAAGCACTTAGCGAAGAGGCGGACCTGGCCATTTTAACGACCGACGATCCTGGCTATGAGGACCCGCGGGCAATTGCGGATGAAATTGATTCGTATATTGACCATGATAAGGTCCAGGTCGCGTTTGAAATGGATCGCAAGACGGCCATTCGCAAGGCCATTGAAATGAGTACAAAAAATGATATCGTGGTGTTAGCAGGTAAGGGTGAAGACAACTACCAAAAGGTTAACGGCGTCAACACGCCTTACGAAACGGATGTTACGATTGCCAAAAATGTTGTGGAGGAAAACTAGTCATGCAGGAAACACCAAAGTTTACGCCAATCTTATTAGGGAGCGACTTTAACGTCTACGGAATGGCCCGGTCACTATACGCGCTGTACCATCAGCCAGTTAAGGCCATTGCGTCGATTCAACTTGCGCCGACCCGCTATACCAAGGTGGTTGACCTTGAACTGATCCCCGGATTTGATGAGGATCCCGTTTGGATCGAATCTATGCGAAAAATTAAGGCACGCTACAAGGACCACGCCGAACCCGTTATTTTGATCGGGTGTGGGGACGGTTACGCTGAGTTGATCGCTAAGCATAAAGACGAACTTTCCGATACGTTTGTGTGCCCATACATTGACTACGATCTCTTGAAACACCTCAATAATAAGGAACGCTTCTACGAAATTTGTGACAAATATCAGCTGCCATACCCTAAGACCCGCGTCATCACAAAGGATGAGCACGATAATCGCCAGGTCATTGACCAGCCATTTGACTACCCGGTCGCCTTGAAGCCAGCTAATAGCGTGGAGTGGTTAGACGTGCATTTTGAAGGGCGTAAGAAGGCTTTTCGGATCCAGTCTCGCGAAGAATTTGACCGCGTCCTTGATGCTGCATATGAGAACGGGTATAAATCCGACTTTATCTTGCAGGACTTTGTGCCTGGCGATGATAGCAATATGCGGGTGTTGAACGCATACGTTGACCAGCACCACCACGTGAAAATGATGTGTTTGGGCCATCCACTCTTGGAGGATCCGGCACCGTCTGCTATCGGGAACTACGTGGCGATCCTGCCAGAATACAACGAAACGATCTATCAGCAGATCAAGACCTTCCTTGAAGCCATTGAATTTACTGGTTATGCGAACTTCGATATGAAGTACGATGCGCGGGACAACACATTTAAATTATTTGAAATTAACTTGCGTCAGGGTCGCAGCAGCTTCTTCGTGACGCTAAACGGGTACAACCTTGCCGACTGGGTCGTCAAGGACTACGTGAAACAGGATCTGGCGGAGGAACCGACCGTTTATGGCAACCAGAATCCGGAACAGCACGCCCTTTGGCTGGGTGTCCCAGTTAAAACGTTTAAGAAGTATGCCCGTGAAAATGCGGATAAGGAGCGTGCGTTAGAACTGATCAAGGAACACCGTTATGGGACAACCTACGAATATTCAGACGACATGAATCTGAAGCGGTGGGCACTGATCAAGTGGATGAACCACAATTACGTGAAGAACTTTGATAGGTATTTTGCTGAAAACAAGGGGTGATCACGATGAACCATTTCTTTACGATCATCGGCGGCATGGGTACTCAGGCCACCGAAAGTTATATTCACCAGTTAAATTTACGCACACCAGCGCATTCTGATCAGGACTATCTGGACTACATCCTCGTCAACCACGCGACGGTGCCGGATAGAACGGACTATATTTTGGACCACTCAAAGCCTAATCCGTTACCGCCATTGCTGGACGACTTTAAGCGCCAGTCGGCCTTAAACCCTGATTTTTTCGCGCTACCGTGTAATACAGCGCACTACTTCTACGATGAGTTAACGGCGGTGACCGATATTCCGATCCTGCATATGCCGCGCGAGGCTGCCGGTGAAATCAAAATCAAGTATCCCAATGCCAAGAAGATCGGTATCGTTGCGACCGAGGGGACAATTGCAGATGAAATCTACGACCACGAAATTGAAGCGGCCGGTTATGCATTTGTCAAACCAACGCCGAGCGTTCAGGCTAAGACTAACGAACTCATTTACACGCAGATCAAGGATAACAACACTGTCGACGGGAACCTGTTCCATAGTTTGGTGCAGGAAATGTTTGATACGTTTGACGTAGATGCAGTGGTGCTCGGGTGTACTGAGCTCTCACTCGCGCAAGAACGTGAACCGATCACTGACTTACCGATCATTGATAGCCAGTCGATCTTAGTGGATCACTCGTTGACGTTAGCCTTGAAACAGCAAAAGGGTATTGATTACAAGACCGAATAGAAACAAAAAAACCATTCTTCCGATAATTTGGAAGAATGGTTTTTAATGTTCCGAAATCAGGGCAGCTTAACAGCCAGCCACCAGCCGAGACCCGCAATGAGCAAGATCAAGACGGTCAGCACCACAACGAGCCTGGTGGAAAGGGAGCGTTCCTGTTTGCGTCCAAAGGCCAGTTCAATTGCCACTATGAGCAATAGTTCCAACCCTTCCCGCAGGCCCACCAATACTGGCGCATGCTGAAAGGTTCGAATCAACAGAATGATGCCACTGATGATGATGACCAGGTAGATGATCCGGTCAATAATTAAGAACTGCGAAATACGTTTTTCAGAGGTGCGATTTAAGCCGATAATCGTGCAAAGAATTAAGAAGACAAAACTTACCGAGTGGATGGCTAGCCACATAGACCCACGTCCTTTAATTACAATCTATGCTTAGTTTACCACGTCAGCTGGTCCAGTGGGCGTGAGTTAAGTGGAATTTGGGAAAACTTATGGAACGACAATTGTGGCCTATTCGTTGCTGTTTTCCCAAAAGTTTAAAAATATGAGGAATACTGCTTGTAATTTACTGAGGGGTTTGTTATTATCTTGTTCATCATCTTGATATGGAGGGCTTCACATGGCAGAACTTAAGATTGGCGATTACGTTAAAGGCAAACGTTTTGGCTCTTTCGAACACGATTTTCAGGGCGAGATTGAAAAGGTCTACGAAAATTCTGTTTTAATCCACATCCTCGATGTTTGATCAAGCAGACCGCATCTTAGTCGGCGAGTTAAACAACCGGGCAATTGTGCGTAAAGACGATGCAACGTTAGCAAAAGTTAAAAACAGCTAACCACGGTAATGGTGGGCTTTTAAAAAACGAAAAAGGTTGACTATTGAAAGAATTTACAAACTTTTTTTTTTGAATTTTTACTGACAAGTTTGTAAGGATATGATATAGTTAATCTTGTTGTTGCGGGTATAGTTTAGTGGTAAAATCCAAGCTTCCCAAGCTTGTGTCGCGGGTCCGATTCCCGTTACCCGCTTAGGTTTTAATCGAATCAAAAGACGTTCTGTTTATAAAAACTGAACGTCTTTTTTCTAACTTTAAATTCAAATAACCACGCGCCATAAACGCATAAAAAACACGATTTAGCAATCATTGCCAAATCGTGTTTTGTCAGTTTATTTTGGTTGATCTTTCTGATAACGAAGGCGCACAACACTGTGCCGATACCCATAACTAAAGTAAACACACAGACCGATCAATAACCAAACGAAGAAGGCGATCCAAGTAAAGGCCTTCAATTCAAGCATGAGTGTGATACATAGGATGAATGACACAATCGGCAACACAGGATAGAGCGGGACTTTAAAGGCTGAATCCAGATCCTTAAACGCCGGATTCTGTCGGAGAAAGACGATCCCAATCGAGACCATCGCAAAGGCAAACAACGTCCCAATGTTGACCAATTCGGTAATTTTATCAATTGGGATAATGCAGGCGAAGATACTGCCGACGATTCCAAACACCCAAGTATTCACAGCTGGTGCGTGCGTTTTTGGGTTGAGACGGCTGAATAATTGTGGCAACAGGCCGTCACGACTAATCGCAAAGACCAATCGGGTACCGCCATAGAGAAAGACGATCAGCACGGTGGTCATTCCAATAACCGCCCCTAAGGAAACAATTCCAGAGACCCAATCTTGGTGAATAAAGTGCAGCGCGTAGGCAACCGGGTCAGCAACGTTTAACTTCGTGTACTTGACGATGCCGACAAGAACTGCAGACAATGCAATGTACAGGGCTGTCGCAATCAATAGGGAGCCGATGATGCCAATTGGCACGTTCCGTTGCGGCTGCTTTACTTCCTCGGCCGCTGTTGAGACGGCATCGAACCCGATGTAGGCATAAAACGCAACCGCCGCCCCTGAAACAACGCCCTTGAATCCGTGTGGTAAGAAGGGGTGGTAGTTTTCAGGGCGAATGTAGAAGACGCCGACCACAATGAATAGGATAATGACAATAATCTTTAAAATGACCATGATCGCGTTAACTCGGGCGGATTCACGGATACCACCGATCAGCAACAAGGACACGATCATGATGATTACAAACGCTGGCAGGTCGAAAATCGCGTGCGGTTGACCGGCTGTTCCGAATGCTGCTCGTAATTGTGCTGGTAAGTAGAGGTTAAACCCGGCGAGAATATTTTGGAAATACGACGACCAGCTCGCCGCGACCGCTGAAACGGAGAATAAGTATTCGGACACGAGTGCCCAGCCGAGAATCCAGGCAATGAATTCGCCAAACACAGCGTATATGTAAGTATAGGCACTGCCGGCAAGTGGAATCGTCGAGGAAAACTCGGAATAACACAACGCTGCTAACGAACACACGACTGCCGCGAGGACAAAGGCTAGCATGGCCCCCGGACCAGTATATTTAGCAGCGATAATGCCTGGTGTAATAAAGATCCCGGCCCCGACGATGGCGCCAACACCCATGGTAATTAAACTAAATGCATTCAATGATTTAGCCAACCCCGTTTTTTTGAAGATATCCGTCCGAATATCTTTCCGCAAGAACAGGGTCGACTTATGTCTTCTGTCACCCATAATCAAAATCCCTTTCATTTGAAGCGCAAGACACTTCACTTATTTGTCCCTTATGGTTGTCAACCGGTGGTGACCAGCGTGGATAAATGAATTAATCCTTTGGTGTCAGCTTATTAAACAATAACCCAGGATGTGATGGAAAATGAATTTTATCTCATTCTCATAATACCCAAGGAGGTCTCACCAGTTTCTAGCATACGCCATAATTCATTAAACGTTAATGAGAAAATACTCAGTTGTTTGAATCTTTAGCTAGAATGACGGTAATCACCAGTTAAGACTTGTTATTCCTATTCAGATGCGGTAGAATGCATCAAGTGAGATTGTCACTGACAATCACGTTCAACGATAAAAGAGGAGTAACTGAGTCGGCTGTGTACAGCAAGTCAGGGAGGTTGGAAGCCTGATGGCACCATTCAGTGAAGCGCGCTTTTTAGAACGGTCAATGTGAATACGTTAAAGTGGATACTAAATATCAACTAGAGTGGTACCGCGGGTTAATCTCGTCTCTTACAATTTTTAAATTGTAGGGGGCGTTTTTTTATACCGTTTCGCGCCAGTAGTGCACACAAGTGTGATATTCTAAGATTGACACAGACATTATAGATACGATAGGAGAGTATTCGTTATGGATTACAAACAATTAGTTGCTGATACGTTAGCACCCAGCCTGACTGATGTCTTATCGGCTGAAGATATTTATCAAAAAATTGAACGCCCTAAGGACACGTCAAAGGGGGATTACGCCTTTCCAGCATTTACGCTGGCAAAAGCGATGAAAAAGGCACCCCAACAGATTGCGGCCGACCTGGTAGCCCAGATCGACACATCTCATTTTGAAAAGGTTGAAGTTGCTGGTCCATACCTGAACTTCTTCCTTGATAAGAGCGTCTTTAGTGCTGACATTCTTGGTCAAGTGATGAGCGACGGTGCTGACTATGGTCAAAATGAAGACGGAAACGGTGGCAATGTGCCAATCGATATGTCTTCTCCTAACATCGCCAAGCCTATTTCCATGGGACATTTGCGGTCGACTGTGATCGGTAATTCCATTGCTGAGATCCTGAAGAAAAACGGCTACACCCCAATCAAGGATAATCACTTGGGTGACTGGGGGACCCAATTTGGGAAGTTGATCGTTGCTTACCTGAAGTGGGGGAACGAAGAAGACGTTAAGAAGGATCCAATTACCAATCTGGTAAAGTACTACGTTAAATTCCACCAGGAAGATAAGGAACACCCTGAACTTGACGACCAAGCGCGTGAATGGTTTAAGAAGCTTGAAGATGGTGACGAAGAAGCTCACCATCTCTGGTCATGGTTCCGTGACGAATCATTAAAGGCATTCAATGCCATCTATGACAAATTAGGTGTTAAGTTTGATACCTATAATGGTGAAGCTTTCTATAACGACAAGATGCAGGCGGTTATTGATGATCTAAAGGCTAAGGGACTCCTGAAAGAATCACAGGGTGCCCAAGTGGTCGATCTGTCTAAGTACGACTTGAACCCGGCCTTGATCCTGAAGAGTGATGGGGCCTCACTGTACATCACCCGTGATATCGCGACAGCGGTCTACCGTGAAAACACGTACCATCCAGCTATGAACCTCTATGTTGTTGGTTCTGAACAAATGTACTACTTCCAACAATTAAAGGCTGTTTTAACTGAAATGGGCTTGCCATCTGCTAAGAACCTGCACCATATTCCATTTGGTTTGATTACTGTTGATGGTAAGAAATTGTCGACGCGTTCTGGCCGGATCATCTTATTGGATGTCGTTTTGGATGACTCCATTGAAATGGCCAAGAAGCAGATTGCTGCTAAGAACCCAGACCTGCCAAACAAGGATGAAGTTGCTAAACAAGTTGGTGTCGGTGCGATTATCTTTGGCGATTTAAAGAACGAACGGATGAACAGTATTGACTTCAACCTTGAAGACCAACTGAAGTTTGAAGGGGAAACTGGCCCATACGTTCAATACGCTCACGCACGTGCCGAAAGTATTCTGAGAAAGGCCGGCGATGTGACGCTGCTTGAGTCGGATGCCAAGATCTCGGATCCTGAAGCTTGGGAGACGTTGAAGGTCTTAGCTGACTTTCCAGACACCGTTAAACTGGCCTTGAAGGAATTCGAACCATCTGACGTTGCGAAGTATGCCATTCGGTTAGCGAAAGCCTTTAACAAGTACTATGCACACTCTAAGATCTTAGCTGATGACAGTGAGAAGACTGCTCGGTTGACCCTTGTTAAGAGTGTGTCAACGGTGCTAAAGGAAGCATTGCGGTTGTTGGGTGTTGAAGCACCTGATGAAATGTAGGATGACGCTTTGTTGCTGAAGCGTTCGGCGGACAAAGAAAGTGAACTAGACTGGGTCAAAGGCTAGGGCAACTATCGAGATTGCTATATCTGTTACGTTAGCGCATCCAGATTATCTAGCCTAAATACAACAAACGGCGGATTCCGGTCATAAAGGAGGCGTCAACTAAGACCTAAATGCAGGGTTTTCAGTTGACACCTTTTTTATTTTGGGAGAAAATTTGACTTTTATTCCAGGCTCAGGACAAACTGAGTTTCGCAAAGCGTTCTGCTGCGCTGCTTCCTCCCATTTTCCGTCACGCCCGCCATGCATCATAATGTTTAAATGAAATATTAATGAGAAAACAAACCCTGGAAATGCCCCGGTGGCTCGCTTTTTTTAGTTATACTGGACACCAACCCTGTAAATAAATATTCAATTAAAAGTAGCCATATTCATCTTACTTTGTTATAATAATTGCAGTGTTACTTACAGTAAGGGGGCTGCATTAGGATGAAAAAGAGTATTCGTCAATCGAGAATTGAACAGTTAATCAATCAATATCCGATTGGAACGCAAGAAGACCTAATGCGTCATCTAAAGGAAATTGGGATTAAGGCGACGCAAGCAACGATTTCTCGTGACATTCGTGAAATGCAGGTAGTCAAAGCCCAGGATGGCCATGGACACTTGCGTTATACCATTTTTAAACCGGGGAACAAATCCGAAGAAGAACACATGCGCGAAACAATCAACGAAGTGGTCGTCGGTCTGACCCAGATTGAGTTTATCAACGTTATCAAGACACTACCAAGCAACGGCAATTTATTGGCAGCAATCTTGGATGATTTAAAGCTGCCGGAAGTTGTCGGCACCCTTGCCGGTCACGACGCTATCTTGGTCATTAGCCCAAGTAAAGAAGTCGCCCAGCAACTGAATAATGAAATTGCCAAAAGCATGAACCCGGATATCGTGCACTAGTCTCGTATCCAGTTATGGTTCACTGGTGTCATTCAATTCTCCTAAATTAGGAGAGTTGGATGACATTTTTTGGTTGAAATAGCGATACCACGGGTGTTGGAATTGCCCAATACCTGGATTCGAACATCTAATTTTTCTTAAATTTCAAGTGAACAGCCAGTTGACTGAACACAATGTGCTAAAATTAACGTATTAATTTGTGTAGTGAATGAGGGAGTCTATGAATAGAAATCGGGGAAATGGGTTTTTTCAGCAAATTAAGGCTTGGCTGTCACCTGGCTGGCATCGGTTTAAACGCGGGTTAGGCCGAATCTGGCATCGCTTTCAGATCACGCGGTGGCTCATTGTCATCGTGTTAGCCATCGTGTTTGTGATGAGTGCGGTATTAACGTTTCAAGCAAAGACAGCCAACGTTGGTGATTTGAAGAATCAACTTGAAAAAACAACGTATATTTACGACAAAAATGGGAAAAAGGCGGGGTCACTCTACTCACAAAAAGGGACGTATGTCTCGTTGAGCAAGATTTCGCCTAACATTCAGAATGCCGTCATTTCAACGGAAGACCGGGGCTTTTACCATGAGTATGGTTTTTCAGTAAAAGGAATTGCCCGGGCGTTTTTACTTCTGGCGAAGAATAAGATCCTTCACCGAGATTACATTAGCGGTGGTGGGAGTACACTGACGCAACAGTTGGTTAAAAATGCGTTTTTGACGCAGGAACAAACCTTCACACGAAAGTTTAAGGAACTGTTTTTGTCGGTTGAAGTTGAAAATGTGTATACCAAAAAAGACATTCTGTCCATGTACCTCAATAATGCCTATTTTGGGAATGGTGTTTGGGGGGGTCAGGACGCGTCACAGAAGTACTTTGGTAAATCAGCGTCGCAGTTAACGGTTCCAGAAGCTGCGGTACTGGCCGGCATGCTGACGTCGCCGAGCGGGTATAACCCGATCGACCATCCGAAGGCCGCGTTGGCACGGCGCAACGTTGTGCTGGATCTGATGGCCGAAAATGGCGCGATCACGCAAGCGCAGGCTAAAGCGTACCAGCAAACTAAAATCGTGACACATGATACGTACAGTTATAAAGATTCATACAAGTATCCCTATTATTTTGACGCCGTTATCAGCGAAGCCATTTCAAAGTATGGGTTGACGGAGTCTGAAATTTTGAATCATGGGTACAAGATCTACACCTATTTGGATCAGAATTATCAGTCATCCATGCAAACAAACTTTAAATCGGCCTACCTTTTTCCGTCCAACGCTGTGGATGGCACGAAGGTCCAAGCAGCCTCGATTGCGGTCAATCCGAATAACGGGGGTGTGTTAGCCGTCGTTGGTGGCCGTGGGAAGCACGTCTTCCGCGGGTATAACCGGGCCACCCAGATGGCGCGGCAACCGGGATCGACAATCAAGCCATTGGCGGTGTACACGCCAGCACTCGAAAACGGCTACTTCTATGATTCTGAGCTGACAAATAAGAAACTGTCATATGGGACAAATAAGTACACGCCTAAAAATGAAAATAACGTCTATACGGGTAAGGTACCGATGTATGAGGCGTTAGCCCAAAGTATGAATGCGCCAGCCGTTTGGTTGTTAAATAAGATCGGTGTGAATAAGGGATACCAGTCCGTTAAAGACTTTGGCCTGCCCGTCACTAAATCAGATGATAATCTTGCGCTGGCACTTGGTGGGTTGAACAAAGGGGTTTCACCGCAGGAATTAGCGAGTGCTTATACGGCGTTTGCGAATGGCGGGACTCGAACGGATTCACACTATATCCGTAAAATTGTTGATGCAAACGGGAAGACCATCGTGGCGCAGCCCAAAGTGACGACCAAGAAAGTGATGTCCAAAAAGGTCGCTAAAGAAATGACCAGTATGATGCTGGGTGTTTATAATACGGGGACTGGGGCTGCCGCTAAACCATATGGCTACCAAGTTGCCGGTAAGACGGGGAGTACTGAAGCCGATGATACGGGTGACGGTGACGCAGCCAAGGATAAATGGATGGTTGGGTACACCCCTGATGTGGTCGTGACGACCTGGGAAGGGTTTGATAACACCAACAAGGAACACCATTTGGAAAACCTTGGCGGCACCGGAATCAGTACCTTATTTAAGACAGAGTTGCAAGAAATCTTACCGTACACAAAGCAGACGTCGTTTAATACCCAGGACGCGGCAACCTTGGCAAAGGCCTCAAAATCGTCTAACAATACTGGTTTCTGGGATAATGTTCAAAACGGCGCGTCGCAAGTTGGTAGCCAGATCAAAAAGGGTGCCAGCAGCGCTGCTAATTCCGTTAAAAAGTGGTGGTCGAATA
Source organism: Secundilactobacillus paracollinoides (assembly GCF_001702155.1). Taxonomy (NCBI): domain Bacteria; kingdom Bacillati; phylum Bacillota; class Bacilli; order Lactobacillales; family Lactobacillaceae; genus Secundilactobacillus; species Secundilactobacillus paracollinoides. The sequence goes on along the minus strand of NZ_CP014912.1, from coordinate 3,010,270 downwards.
CCACTTCAAGTATTTTAGGCAACTAGACAGATAGTCAGCGCAACGCTTTCATGATACAATTATGAAGACAACTAGACAGGAGGATTCATAATGGCTGATATTAATGAAACGGCAACAACACTGAAGGAACAACTGAAGACATCCGACGAATTCAAGAAATTGGCGGATGCATATGACAAGATGAAGGCGGAACAGGCCACTTTTGATCTGTTCAAGAACTTCCAGGAGATTCAGTTGAACATTCAACAAAAACAAATACAGGGCCAACAGTTAACCGAAGAAGAAATGACGCATGCCCGCGAGGTTGCGGATAAGGTTGGTCAAGCTGATGCCATTAAAGTCTTAATGGACGCCGAAAAAGGGGTCAATGATCTGCTTTCAAAATTGAACGATGAGATCACAAAACCGATTCAAGACCTTTATCGCAACTAAGACACTAACACCTGTGAACAACGGCCACTTTTGGCCATAAGAGGCCCCATCTTAAAATCCAAGTTCAGGATTTTCGGATGGAGCCTCTTATCATTTGGGCGTTAACTAGCGATTGATTCAAAGAAATCAGGCACCTGATCGTGCCAAAGAAAGGAGCCCCTGTCGTGAAATTTATCCACGCGGCTGATTTACATTTAGACAGTCCCTTTGAAGGGCTAAGACAGCTTCCAGAACCAGTGTGGCAGCTGATTTACCAAGCACCATTTAAAGCGACGCAGCAACTCGTTGACCAAGCAATTGATCAGGAGGTGGCGTTCGTCTTATTGGCAGGCGACCTTTTTGACCGAGAGACGCAGAGTGTCGCAGCTCAGTTATTCTTAAATGAACAGTTACAGCGGCTGATCGATGCCCAAATTGGCGTTTATCTGTGTTTTGGCAATCATGATTATCAGACAGCCAACCAAGCCATCGATTTGCCAGAGGGGGTGCACGTTTTTGTGTCGACGGTCAGCACGATGACGTTGACGACCCGGAATCAAAAACGGGTTGCAATCAGCGGCTTTAGTTACCCAACCCGCTGGCTGGAAACGGACATGGCAGCCCAGTTCCCGGTACGTGGGGATGTTGATTATCATATTGGCATGCTGCACGGCGCACTGAGACAATCCGGCACAAACCATTACGCACCGTTTACACTTGATGAGTTACGAGAAACCCATTACGATTACTGGGCGCTGGGTCATATTCACAAACCAGAGGTCTTGCAGGAACAGCCGCCAATTGTTTATGCGGGTACGATTCAAGGTCGGCATAAAAACGAAGCAGGTGAGCACGGGTACACACTGGTAAGGAGTCAGGATACCCGGTTGGTACCGTCGTTTGTGCCGGTAAATCCAGTCGACTGGGTCACCTTAGCCATTACGGTGACGGATCAACAAAGTGAAACTGAGCTGATCGACCTCGTGTTTGAGCAGCTCAGCCGGTTAACGGATGAGACGACGTTTAAACTGGTCTCCCTCACGCTGACCAACGTGGAGGCGCTACCCGGTCAGGTTGTTGCCCAGCTGAACAATGGTAATTGGTTCGACCGGTTGTCGCAACTTCAAGAAGATCAATATGAGGCCAATCGCTGTTGGATCTACGAAACGCATAGTCAACCTGCCGCAACAGACATTCATTACAGTCAATTGGATGCCGAATTTTGGAAGGCAGCTCAGGCCGACGTTTTTACGGGCGATGAATTGACTAAAGCGGCTGGTAAGAAGCTGTTGAGTTACCCATTTTTAGCCGATCATTTACTGGCGTCAACCACGCTGGAGGATACCCAAGAACGTGCAGAAAATGAGTTATTACAACAGGCACGTTTGGAGGCGGATGACCATGCGGATTAATCAGCTGACCATTTATGGGTTTGGCAAGTTCCACGATACGCAGGTGCAGTTTGACGCCCAGCTTCAGGTGATCTACGGGCCAAACGAGGCTGGCAAAACGACCCTCGTTGCCTTCATTACCAGTATGTTGTTTGGCTTTGCGACAGCTAAGCACAAATATGCCATGTACCACCCAAAAAATGGCGCAACGTACGGCGGAGAAATGACCTTTTCCCATAAGGGGCATGATTACTGGCTCAAGCGGGTCGATGGCACCCACGGCGGGGACGTGACCTTTAGGGATACCACTACGGATACCGACCTGACGAAGGCGGACCTCGCCACAATGCTCAGACCGGTTGACCGTGAGTTGTTTTCGCAAATTTATCAGTTTAGTGCCCAGAACCTCCAGGCCGTTTTCAATCTTGACCGATTTGCGCTCATTCAACGCATTCAGCGTATCGGGGCAATTGGCAGCGACGACTGGATCACGCTCAACCAGCGGCTGCGTAAGGAAGCGGACATGATTTATAAGCCCCGTGGCCGCAAACAACCGCTTAGTGAAAAATTGCGTGAGTACGATGACCTGACGGCAAGAGTGACGGCAGCTAAGGCTGATTATCCAAAATACCAAGACCTTCAAACAAAAACAAGCGAAATGACCGCCACGCTCGCAGCAACGCAGCAGACCATCACGACACAGCGTTCAGCCTTGAATCAACTTGATCAATTACTTCAGGTTTACCCATATTATCAGGAATACCAGGCGTTTCAAGCAGAGAACGCAACGGTCCCACAGACGGTTAGTACTCAGGATTGGGAAACCTTTACAACGTTAACGACGCAGCAACACCAGGTGGCAAGCAGTCTAGAAACCGAGACGAAGCAGCTAACGACTCAGCAAGCGGCCACCCAACCAACACCAGCCCAGCAGGCTTACCAGGCCCACAAAACGACCATTGATCAATTAGGTGCTGAATTGCCGAAACGTCAACAACAGTATCGTGATCAACAATTGGCTGATCAGGCTTTGACCGCTGATGCGACCACGTTGGATGGTTTGCGGGCACAGTATGGCGCACAGTTGATGCAAAGCCAGCCGATGCGGGCGAGTGACCAGGAAACGGTCGCGCAATTATTGGCGCAACAACGTCAGCTAAATGCAACGCAGACTGCGATCACCGATCAGCGTCACCAGTTAGCCGATCAGTTGAATGCTGCCGAACAAGCTGACAATGATGCTGGTTCTGGTATTTCTGTTACCTGGCTCGCTGCCGGAATAGCGGTCGTTGTTCTGGCTGTCTTTTTTCTGAGTGGCGTTTTGCGGTCAGTAGGCGGGGCACTTGGCGTTATCGTGGCGGCGTATGGTATCTTTAAACCGATGCTAAATAACAGCAATGCAAGTGCCTCTAGAACTGATTTGTTATCTGAGCAGATCGACAAGCTTAATCAGCAGTTAAAGACTGTCAATGCACAGCTGACGGATGCGAGTGGCCGCCTAGAAACAATCGGCGCGCAGTATCATCTGACAGGGATGCCAGCAACGGAATGGCTCGACCTGCAGCCCGTTTTAAAACAATACGGTGTCCTCATGGCACAATCGGCAACTGATCAGCAGCGTCTGCTGGATCTCGAACAGCGCCTTGATGCCTATTTAACGCAGTGGCAGGTTGTTGGGCGCGAGTGGTTGCAACTAACAGGAAGCCAATCCGAAAAGATAGCAGCTATCCAGCAGTACCTGAGTGCTCGGCACGATGAAACGCAACAGCAGCAACTGGCGCTACAACAACAGCAGCATAGTGAACAGCGTGTCGCAGATCTTACCAACCAATCAAAGCGGGTTTCTCAACAGTTAACGACGTTTTTAACGGCGCGACATCTGAAGGACAGTGAAGCCTTTCAAGCCGCGTATGAAACGTCCCAATCCTTTCAACAGCACCGTGCGCACATTGATCTGATCAAGAACCAGTTGGAAAGAGTGGATTCAGACCTGTTTAAACGATATCCAGACCAGGCAGCTATCACTAAGGCAAAGGCGACGTTGACAAGCCAGCTTGCAAAAACCCGTGCCGACCAGGCGGCCCAGTTGAAACAGCATAGCCAGTTGACCTACGATATGCAGCAATTGGCCAGCAGTGATACCTATCAGCATCTGTTACAGCGCCAAGCGGCCTTGGAAGCTGAAATCACTGAAATGACGGACACTTGGTTGTCAAAGACATTATTGATCAAGTGGATCGACCAAACCCTGATTCACGCGTCGCAGGGACGCCAACCGCAGATCATGGCCGCTGCAACGGACTACTTTGCGGTACTGACCGGTCAGCGTTTTCACAAGATCACCTTCACTGATACCACCGTCACAGTTGAAGACACCGCTCAAACCACGTATGATGTGGGTGAACTGTCCCAAGGGACTGCCGAACAGCTTTACGTTGCGTTGCGGTTCGCATTTACCAAGGTGATGGCTGATGACATTGAACTGCCGATTATTATTGATGACAGCTTCGTCAACTTTGACCGGGACCGAACTGCCAACGCGTTCGCGCTGTTAAAACAGCTCCAGCAGACGACGCAGATCCTGTACTTTACAGCGGATCGTTATAACCGCGATCTCGTTGCACCAGAACAGTGTTTAAACTTGGCACAAGTCGCAGTAAAATAAAAGAAAAGGGGGTCGTCATTTTGGCTGAAAAACAATTAATGACCTACGATGTGGGTGACCAGATGAACCTGATGGTGCTCATTAAGAGTGCTGAGGTTCGGGTCGCAAAAAACGGTAAGAAGTATCTTGATTTTACGTTTACGGATGCCTCAGGTGAAATGTCCGGTAAATTCTGGGATGCAGGTGAGGCCGACATTACGCGCTATCAAGCAGGGCGCGTTGTTCGGCTAACAGGTAAACGGGAGAACTATCAGGGTACACCGCAAGTACGGATCAGCGCACTTCGGTTAGCGAATGCGGACGAACCGCATGATCCTGACGATTTCATGAGTTCAGCGCCAATGAAGGCAGCCGATATGGAAGATGAAATCAACCAAGTTGTTTTTGAGATCACCAACCAAGTCTGGAATCGTATCGTTCGCTGGCTTTTGGCCAAGCATCGCGAAGCATTCTTCACGTATCCGGCGGCCAAGCGTAACCATCACGCGTTTAAGGGCGGCCTTGCTTTCCATACAGTTTCAATTCTCCGGTTAGCACACAGTGTGGCCGGTCAATATGAGACTATCAACGCTCCGTTGCTGTACGCGGGCGCCATCCTGCACGACCTTGGCAAAGTGGTTGAACTGTCCGGTCCAGTTGGGACACAGTACACGGTCGAAGGCAACTTGCTGGGACACATCAGTATTGTGGACGGCGAGATCGTCACTGCCTGCAGCGCACTGAAGTTTGATTTGGACAGTGAAGATGTTGTGATGCTTCGGCACATGATCCTTGCGCACCACGGGTTACTGGAATACGGTTCTCCCGTCCGGCCACGATTGTTGGAAGCAGAGGTTCTTCATGATTTAGATGAACTCGATGCTTCCATTATGATGATGACCAACGCACTTGACAAAACGAGTCCAGGGTCATTTGGTGAACGCCTATTCGCAATGGACGGCCGGTCATTCTACCGACCAAATGAAAAGGACGACCCACAAGACAATGCTTAATTGAGTAGCAAAAAACGCGTGAGTTTATTGACTCAGGCGTTTTTTTGGTTTTAGTGGCAAATTGTTTTTGATATTCTTATGTTAGGCGATAGTCCGTTGCATTCCGCAATTTGGCACGGAGCAGTAGTGGCTCGCGATGGCGCTAATTCAGCTGTCGCTGTGCGCCATCTGAATGGATCTCCATCGACTCGCACATCAGTAACCGACCAAAATACGGTCGCTAACTGATGTCGACTCCACAGTTCTGTGCCAAATTGCTGCATTCCACTGATAGTGAGCCTATATTTAACCACTAGTTAAGCATCTCAATGATGTTAACCCATGGTCGAAGAGAATCCGCCCTCGACTGCTAGTAAGAATATTGACAGCTACGCTTATCACAATATGCTACTCATTGGTAACGATTAATGAACGGTATCATGGCATCACTTATGAAGTCTTGCCGTCTCTGATGACGAATAGAAGTTTTGTAGCGTAGTGGAACCGGTCGGCATTGCAGGCTGTGGTGTCGGTGTTCGTTGGCGAGGGTACTTTCCTCGCTTACGAACACGGGAGACGTAGGAGATCCTTGGATTTCTGCCAAGACATTCAATAGCTCCGGAGCGACCCCACCTTAGCCTGCAGGGCCGACCGGTGGAACGAAGCGACATTGAAGCGCTACTTCGAATCACCCAACAGTGAAGGACTTCTGTATGCTAATGGTCGTTATTAATTCCGCAAATCGAGTAGGAGGTAATTGATTAATTCAATTACCGACCTCTCACACCACCGTACGTACGGTTCCGTATACGGCGGTTCAATAATTTAAGCACTTTGTATTGACTGGAGTGTCTTGCTCATATTGATGAGTCCAAGGCGTTCCAGTCTTTTGTTTGTCAGAGTATAGGTCAATGTCTTGCTATGCGCAGTTCGCCAATAACCCTTACGGGTATTGGCCATTGTATAAGCACTGGTGCCAGAAAGCCCCAGTTTTACAAGATGATTGACCTTTGTTTTGAGCTTCTTCCACTGTTTCCAAATATACTGGCGAATCCTTGCTCGCAACCATTCGTCTAAGTGACGGATAAAATTGGTCATTTTCCCGACCGAATAGTACTGTAACCACCCACGCATCTTTTGATGAATCTCGTTAAACACCAGGTTTAACGAAACGCCCCGATTGCGCTTGGTCATTTTCCTGAGTGCAGACTTGATGCGTTGCTTGGCCTGCCAAGCAGGTCGCGCATACGCACCTCCTCGACCAACCCCCAAGGAAAATCCCAGGAACTTGGCCCGCAGAGGCGAACTTACTGATGTCTTGTCCTCATTGACGGTGACCTTTAGGTCGCCTTCAAGAAAGCGAGTAACATTAGTCAGAACCCGTTCTCCAGCACGTTTGCTTCGGACATAAATATTACAATCGTCCGCATAGCGGACAAACTTATGACCTCTGGAAGTTAACAGCTTATCCAGTTCGTTGAGATAAATGTTAGCCAAAAGTGGCGATAAGGGGCCACCTTGAGGGGTGCCTTTATCACTTCGTTCAAATAGACCACCATTCATGACACCGCTGGTTAGGAAGCGACGAATGAGATGCAGTATCCATGGATCCGTAATATACTGCTCAATAAATTTAATAAGCAGATCGTGGTTGACCGTATCGAAGTATGCTTTTAAATCGAGATCCACGACATAGTGATAGCCCTGATTGTAGAACTGAACCACTCTATCAATGGCATCTTTAGCACTTCGATTCGGTCGGAACCCAAAACTATTATCTGAGAAGACACGCTCAAATGTTGGCACCATGACTTGCGCCATGGCTTGTTGAACAAGTCGGTCAATCACAGTTGGTATTCCGAGCTTGCGTTTACCACCATTAGGTTTTGGAATTTCAACCCGCTTAACGGGACGAGGCCGATAGGTCTCGTTTTGTAAAGCTTGCAGTAATTCCTGTTTATGTTTCCTCAAGTAGGGCAACAGTTCGTCAACGGTCATTCCGTCTAGTCCTGCTGCACCTTTGTTTCTGCAGACGCGAAGATAAGCCTCGTTCAGGTTATTTCGGTCTAAGACTAACTCTTGAAACTTAGTGCCGTTCATCATCGTATTTTCACCAGAGTCAGTGCTACGCACCCCGACTTGTTCTTGGGCTTCCAGTCCTACTGTCCGCCGGCGGTCAGCTTTTTCTGTATTCTGCGGTTGTTGCACTGTCTCCACCTCCAATATCAATGATGACCTATTATTGTTCAGCCCTTCGTGGCAGATACCACTACTATGGCCTCGGCTGACTCCTGTATCGTTCTGCACCACATCACTGCGATGTTTGTTCCTGTGGCGCTTCGCGCGCCTCTTGTCGGGAACGTACGATACAGGCCTCCCCGGGTAAGAACGCCCACTTTCGTACCATGTCATTGCCAGCTTTACTGCGATGGCCTCGAGTAGTATTGGACTTTGGTTTGTTTGGCAACCTCGTCCGACCAACACAGCCTTATAGCTGATTCTTGTACATCAATGCGGTACTTTGTCGCCGACTTCCTTCAGATTCCACCTCACGATGGACACCCTTGTCATTGACTTGCGGTTCCGACTACTACGGCCCGCAACGGACTTTCACCGTCTAGTTGGCGCCCATGCCGGGCGCACCAAAAAAACCGCTCCGGTAAATTACCGAAGCGGTTAAACAGGGTAGACCCTGTTAAGATGATTTATTTACTTGATGAACTGCTTGTCAAGTAGTCTGACAGAACGTTTTGTAATTGACTGTCCTTGATGGAAATGTTACCCTTCTTAAGGACTTTAGAAACGACGCTCTTCAAAACAGTGCTGTTGTTCATATCATCATCGATGATCTGCTTCTTCAGTTCTGCCTTGTGTTCGTTCAAAGTACCTTTACCAGGGTTGCTGTCCATCTTGATAACTTCATAACCTGAAGTCGTCTTAACAGGTGTGGTGGTGTATTCACCAGTCTTCAGCTTCCAAGCAGCCTTCTTAAAGGTGCTGTCGAGAGAAGTACCGGTGCTGTCAAAGGCAGCTAACTTACCACCCTTGTTCTTAGTCGTTGAATCAGTTGAGTACTTCTTAGCCAAGGATGCGAAGCTGTCGCCAGCCTTGAGGTCCTTGATGACTGTTTCAGCAGTTGACTTCTTTGAAACTAAGATGTGTGAAACCGTAACTTTTGGCTCGTAGCTCTTGAATTGCTTCTTAAGCTGGGCATTGGTGATCGTGACGTTGCCCTTCACAGCTTCCTTAAGTAAAAGGTTGTCTCGAATTTGTTGCTTCAATTGTGAAGCGGTCATCCCACTTTGAGAAAGGACAGACTTGAATGATGAGCCGTATTCCTTCTTGTAAGTGTTGTATTGCTTAGTCACTTGTGAGGTCTTGACCTTGTCGCCATATTGTTTTTCCAATACTTTGTCAAGAATCATTTGTTGTAAGACTTGCTTACCACTTGAAGTGTTCTTCAGGCTGCTGTAATACTCACTTTCAGTGATCTTACCACCTGAAGTGGTGGCAACCGTTTTGCTACCACAAGCTGCCAATGTCAGACCCATTAAGACAGTGGCAAGTGCGACGAACCATTTCTTCATTGCGAAAACACATCCATTTCTATAAATTTGTTTAACTCCCAGCTGGGGCGTTCTCAATAACTATAACATAACCTTGAGATAATAGCAGTTGGGTAGGGGAACTTAACTAAAATCTAAAACTTATCTAAAGTCTCATTTATTTTATCCAACCGCGGCTGGATCTTAAACTGAAACTGCTGCACGTCATCTTGAATACTGTCGATCACAGGTTGTGCTTTAGCGACAGCACTGTTCAACTGGGTTAATTTATCAGAAACAGCGGATGCCTTTTTTCGCCAATCTTGATAATCAGCGTACTTCGTTTTAACAGTGGTGACTGTTTCGGAAACAAAATCCACCGGTGACTGACGTTTATTAATGAGGTGCATGGCAAGCGTGCCACCCGCTGTGAGCAGGGTGGTGAGCAAGAAGCGTTTCATATGACGGCCTCCCAGTTAGAATTGCGCCTTAATGGCGTCTTGAATTTTAGTATAAGCGGCTTCATCATAGTTTTTAGAGTTGTCTTTAAAAATCATAGCAAAGTCGTCGTTACTGGTGTAGCGCGGCACAATGTGAATGTGTGAGTGGAAGACGGATTGGTAAGCCACTTCGCCATTGTTATTCACAATATTCATGCCCTTAATGTCAGGGTTGGATGCTTTGACTGCTCGAGCAATCAGCGGAATCTTAGCAAAAACGGTGGCTGCCAGATCGGCATCATAGTCAAAGATATCCTTGACGTGGGTCTTGGGGACAACCAGCGTATGGCCTGGAGTTCCTTGGGAAATATCTAAGAATGCTTTGACATCATCGTCTTCGTAAACGGTGTAGCTTGGGATCTCACCCTTAATAATCTTACAGAAAATGCAGTTATCATCATAATTATGAATCATGTCGGTTCCTCCTTAGCGTTGTTCTGTTCCTAGTATACACTAGAGTTTGGGATGGCTGGTTAGTGGATGTTGGAATTTAGGGGAAAATTAGATTTGGGTGGAGTGGCTTGACGGGAATGGGATTATTTAGGGCTTGGTTTCAGGATATCAGGAATCGAGTGGTGTTGGCGATGTGCTCTAATTTGAGATTTGCGAAACGTGTTCGTCTACTATAGATAACCGGCCATGTATCGGACTTTGACAAAAATGCCAGGTTCAGGCATTTGAGCCTGAAATCACCGCGTGGTTTTGGCTACAGCGCTCGCTTTATACATTGTCGAAACGTGTTTCACAGGCACGGGGCTAACGTGTAAGGGACTCTGACCAAAAAGTCAGACCCGGACTTTTCTGATTTTGGCAGCCGTGGTGAAATGGCTGCCGCGCTGGCTTTATACATTGCCGAAACGTGTTCCACAAGGCAGAAGGCTCCTGTGTAAGCAACTCTGGTCAAAAAAGTCAGGCCCGGACTTTTCTGACCAGAGTTACTTACACTCCGCCTTCTAACCGCCTTGTTCCACACTCTTACATCTATGCTATAATAAAAAATACGACACTAAAAAAGAAACTACAGAAATGAAGGGATATCCATGACGCTTCAAGTCACGAAGATTGTTGGTGGCTACTCACAGATTCCAGTTTTAAAAGAAGTTACATTTGATATTAAAGATGGCGAGCTCGTTGGTTTGATTGGGCTGAACGGTGCTGGTAAATCAACGACGATCAATCACATCATTGGGTTGCTGACCCCGTTTAAGGGTCAGATCAAGATCAATGGGGTGACCCTGGCGGAAGATAACGAAGCCTATAAAAAACAAATTGCTTACATTCCTGAAACGCCGATTCTCTACCAAGAATTGACCTTGAAGGAGCATCTTGAGATGACGATGATGGCGTATGATCTTGACCAGGATGCCGCTTGGAAACGGGCGGAAAAACTGTTGCAGATCTTCCGACTGGACAACAAATTAGACTGGTTCCCAGCTAATTTTTCAAAGGGGATGAAGCAAAAGGTGATGATCGTTTGTGCGTTCATTACCGACTCACCGCTGTTTATCATTGATGAACCCTTTCTAGGATTGGATCCGCTGGCCGTTCATGACCTGCTTGATCTCATCAACGATCAGAAGGCCAAGGGGGCCAGCATTCTGATGTCGACCCATGTGCTTGATACCGCGCAAAAATACTGTGACCGATTTGTGCTCCTGCACGATGGCCAAGTGAAAACGGAAGGAACGCTGGCAGAACTGCGACAAGCGCTGCCAGATGCCGGTGAATCACTCGACGATATCTACATGTCGATGACGAAGGCGGACCAACATGAATAAGTTATTTAGCAAACGATTGGCCAGTCATTTAAGAGAAATGTTCAAGTATTTACGGCTGGTGTTTAACGACCACTTCATTTTTGCGTTACTGATCATGATTGGTGGCCTGGGGTACGCCTATTCCAACCTATTAAAAACGTTGCATCCCAATGTTTGGTGGTCACAACCCATCATTATTCTGGTGATGTTTGCGTTATTGCAGATCGGCCGACTAGCGACTTTATTGGAAGATGCTGACGTGGTGTTTTTACTACCAAAGGAACACGCCATGCACACCTACTTTCTTGCTGCGAAACGATATAGTGAAACGCTGGCACAAATTTGCCAACTCTTTGGTCTGTTTGTCCTGCTGCCGTTTATTCAAGCAACCGATCCGTTATCAGTGGCTGCTTTGGCCGGACTGGCAGTCACCCAGGTGATCTTAAAGGATACCTGGCTGACGGCAGTTCTAATGAATCATTACCGCTTCAGTCAACGATGGCTGCACCAGGCCGTTTGGTTCCGATGGCTGGTTCCAGCAATCGTGTTGATTATCGGTGTTTATGTCACACCACTGGCTAGCGTGATCCTGGCACTTGCAGCTGACGGAATTATGCGGTTGCTTGGTCAGGGGTGGCAGCGGCAGGCGTTTGATTGGCGGTCAGCTATTGGTCAGGAAAATAATCGGATGCTGGGCGTTTATCGCTTCTTTAATTTGTTTACCAACGTGCCAATGTTAAAAGGGGTCGCAAAACGACGCAAGTACATGGATGGTATCCTGCGCTTGGTTGCCACGAAACCGGCAAACACCTACCTCTACCTGTACAGTCGCGGCATGGTGCGCAGTGGTGAATTCAGCGGTCTGTATTCGCGCTTGACCATTATTGGGATGATCCTGCTGTATTTTATTCACGGCACTTGGCTGCCTGTGCTATTGGCGGCACTATTCCTGTATCTGATCGGGTTCCAGTTGATTCCTTTTTACTGGCAGTTCGACGACATCGTCTTTACGCACCTTTACCCGATCAAGACGGCGCAACGGATCGCTAATTTCAAGAGACTATTGCGGACATTGATGATCGTGACGGGTGTGTTATTCCTAGTCATTGTTGCCATTAGTGATTTTCAGCTTGAGGTTGTAGTGATTACCGCAATCGTTGAAATCGTGGAAATTCTCGCGATGGTCAGCTACTATCTGCCACTAAGGCTTCGGAAAAATCGTTAGTTGACGCTGACCCATAAATTGCCTAAAATAGGTATTGCTTAAATTGACTGAAATGAACACAGTAACCAAACGACGGGCCTTTGAGCGCTTCACTTGAACGCTGAAAGGTGCCGTCGTTTTAATATGACATCAAAAAATGGAGGCATCATCATGCGGGTACGAAAAAAGCCGTGGGCAGAAGGGTACATTAACGACCATAGTGATCTCATCGTCACGGCCCCTGAAACGCAACTAGGACACTGGCAGGAGCGGTTTGAAAAACAGCAGCCGCTGCAAATTGAGATCGGCATCGGTAAGGGGCGTTTCATTGTCGAAATGGCCCGTCAGCATCCAGAAATCAACTTCTTAGGAATTGAAATTCAAGAATCCGTGATTGCGACAGCGTTACGCCAGCTTGTCGAAAGCGGGCTGACGAACGTCCAACTGGTTGAAACGGACGGGGCCAACGTCGATACACTCTTTGCTGAAAACGAAGTTGATGCGCTATTCTTGAACTTTTCGGATCCATGGCCGAAGACCCGGCATGCCAAACGGCGGTTAACGTCACCTAATTTTTTGGTGCACTATGAAAAGGTTTTGAAACCTGCCGGCATGATCCAGTTTAAAACGGATAACCGCGGTTTATTCGAATATTCGTTGGCCAGTTTTAATAACTACGGCCTCACATTTGATGAGGTATGGCTGGATCTGCACAACAGCGCCGGCAACGAGGGCAACGTTGAGACTGAATATGAACAAAAATTTAGCGCAAAGGGGCCCATCTACGAATTAAAGGCGCATTTTCCAACGTTAACTCATTAAGCGTCAAAAAGACTCATGACTGACAGGTAACTGTCTGGTCATGAGTCTTTTTAACATTGTCGCAAGTTAATTAAATGCGGTTGACGCTAAGGACACTGCCAGTTTTTGCGTCCGCCATAAATTCATATTGTACCAACGCGTGATCCTCTTGCCGGGTGATGCCGCCGTAGTAGACCAGATTTTTAATGGCGAACTGACGACGTTCACTTGGATGCGTACTGATCCAGGCGCCTTCAATCGGGGCTTCACGTTGAAAAGCGGTCTTGGCCTGGTTCAAAATTTCATCTGAGGTCATCATGGTTTGACGATCATAAACGTGGCCCAAAAGAAACCCGAGGATCACGCTTAGAATGGATAGAAAACTGAGTTGTTCTGGTGTTTTTAAATTCGATGTCATAACATGACCTCCAGTTACGGATAGATTGTGTTGCGGAATCGTCAGAATGGGAAGTAACTGTCATTACTCTGACGTGAAATTTAAAGTGTCACTATCATAGCAGGTTTTCAGATGTAAATCATATTCAAGACTCGAAAATTGCGGTATACTTAATGCTATTAAAAAGTAAGCAAGGGAGCGATTGGATTGGAACAACTACCAAAGATGACGACTGAAGAACTCACAAAGCGGGTCAGCGACGGGAAATACATGCTGTTTTTCTCAGCTGGCTGGTGCCCAGATTGCGCGTTCATTAAGCCCGCAATGCCAGATATTGAAAAAAAATTTAGCGATTACACATTCTTAGCGGTCGATCGTGATGAAAACATTGACCTTTGCGTTGACCTGAATGTACTTGGCATCCCAAGTTTTATTGCTTATGATCATGGTCAAGAAATTGGGCGGTTCGTGAATAAGGACCGGAAAACAAAGGAACAAGTTGAAGCGTTTGTGACCGCACTATAAGCGTCACGACAACGACTGTTTGGCGCGCATTGGGCGTTTCAAATGGGCGTTGTTTTTTTGTGTTAAATCACAATTGGAAATGCGGGTTTTAGGTACGAAATCACGCAATTGTGCGCTATAATAATAGGGCACTGAAAAAATGAGACAGTCATAATTTGAATGTGAAAGGATTCTTCATGTTAATTTCTAGTTATAATCAAAAAGCGTTGGGCGATATCCTCATCGTCTACGTTGCGCCAGACGTTGACGAACAGGCCGTTGAGACCCACCAGTCAATTACGCGCATTTATGATCCAGCCAAGAATGAAACCTTAGGCTACAATATTGCGAATGTCAGCCAGATTTTAGGTCAGTTGAACGTCAACGGACAGGTCTTTTTGACGGATGCTCAAGTTGACCAGTTAAACGAGGCCCTCGCAGCTGCTGATTTTGTGCCAGATCTCAAGGCAGACCATGAACCGAAATTCGTGGTGGGATACGTCAAAACGGCGGAACAGCATCCAGATTCTAACCATCTGTTGGTGACCCAGACAGAGGTGCAGGATGGGCAAGTCGTCCAGATCGTCAGCGGGTCACCCAACATGCAAGCCGACATTAAGGTGGTCGTCGCTGAGGTTGGCGCCATGATGCCAGATGGACTCATTATTTGGCCTGGTAAATTGCGCGGGGTCGAAAGTGATGGTATGATTTCATCAGGACGGGAATTACGGATTCCTAACGCACCCGATCGGCCAGGCGCATTGATCTTACCTGATGATTATGAAGTTGGACAGCCTTTTGATTTTGAAAAGGCCCAAACTTTATTCCAATAGAGTAAGTTTAATCGCAAAAAGGGGGCCACGCGCTCCCTTTTATTGTGCCATAAAACGGGTTATTGTTAGTTGCAACTAAAAAACTGCCCATAGCAAATTGGAATGGATGAACGCCTAATGACTCACTATGATGGACCGGCTTTCTACCGAAAGTACCGGTTACCCAGAAAAAATCGAAAATTAAATGCGGCAGCGCCGGCACCCGAGGCAACCCCGATCAAACGGACGTATCACTTACCAAGTGAGGGGGATGCCCAGACGCAGCGAGTGCGCCAGACCCAGACGCGTCAGAATCGACCGGCTGCTGAATCGCGGCCACAATTGCCGCCTCGTGAAACGGACGCGGAAATGCGCCACGAGGTTGAACCCCCTCGGCCATCCGCAAAAATGACATCGACGAACGATTGGCGGACTGACCGGCCGTTTCGTGTGACGGCAGTCCCGAGACAACTGCATCACCCAAGTCTAGCCTCACCACGCGTTAATTTTACGCAATTGGTGACTCGCTTTTTTAAAAAACAGGACAGTGACGTCCTGTTATTAAGTGATGCCAATGTGACTGAAATTCCTGATGCAATGCCATCGAGTGACACAACACAGGAAAGCATGCAGTTTGTCTCAAATGAGGCAGTTTCTGCGTCGGCATCAGGTGTTTCTGACACTGCTGACGATAACACGACTGTTTTAGATGAGGGCGCGGCGACGACGCAAGCATCGCCATCAACAGTGAAGGAAGACGGTCCCTCAATTCATAATTGGCAGTCTGACGCTGATACAACTGATGAAGTGTCTTCAATGTCTGAAACGGTGCCAGAAGCCGCCACTGATGTCCAACCGTCTGAAGTGCAACCATCGATTTCTGACATCGCGTCGGTCGAAGATGACCACTCAGCTGGGCAAACCAGTGACGCTATTCCAAGTTCTGAATCAACGGATGATGGGTTGCTAGTAAGCGAACCGACCGACACAAGCGACCAGACTACCGAGTCAGCGCCATCAGAGACGCCGGTTGAGCCCGACCAGCCTGAAAATTTGCAAGAGGCGGCTGTTTCTGAGCGTGACCAGGATGATTCTGGATTAGACAATGCCAGTGACCAGGCTGATGAGCAGACGGAATCAGATGAGTCGCAGGTGGCAGCTGATAGCAACGTTGATGGTGATGTCGATACACGCACCGCCACTCAGCCTGAAGTTGAGTCATCTGTCAATGCCCAGACAACGCTAGAGTCACCCCTTGCCGCTCACGACACAGAGTTGAGTGAAATAGATGTCCGTGCTGATCCGTCTACTGATGACCCGACAACACTTATTTCGGATCAACCAGATCAGCCAAACATTCAGCAGGATCGTAAACTGTTAGACCATGTTGAGGAATCCAGTGACGCAGCACAACAGTTTGATACCAGCCCTGTGGCGGAAATCCCAAGTGCTGATATTGTGACAGATGAGGAACCCGCTGCAGGGCATGTGACACAGACCCCATCTGCACCTAAACCTGTTGCCACCAGTGCACCGGCAACTAACACGCCCACGCCGGCGCCTAAAAAGCCAGCCGAAGCACAACACGGGTTGGGCCATTCACTAGGTGATATTCTCAATGAAGAAAATGCTCAGTTGAAAGATCTAGCCCTGTTCCAGGATAAGCCGGACGTTCAGGGAGAGACTGTTCCGTTACGCGGGTATCAGTTCCCGTCGCCGGATCTGTTGACACCGCCCGTTATTCCCGACGAAAGTGCGTTGGACGAATGGATCGAACACCAGGGGGAAGTGCTGGATGAAACTCTGGCAGCCTTTCACGTGGACGCGCACGTCGTGGATTGGACGATTGGACCGACCGTGACGCAGTTCCAGGTACATCTCTCACTAGGGGTTAAAGTCAATAAGATTACGAATCTAACGGATGATCTGAAGCTGGCGCTTGCTGCTAAAGATATTCGAATCGAAGCACCCATTCCTGGCAAATCAACCGTTGGGATCGAGATTCCAAACCCAAAGACACGGCCTGTGATGCTGTCTGAAGTGCTTGAATCAAAGGCGTTTAAGGACAGCAAATCACCGTTGACTGTGGCGCTTGGGGTTGACCTCTTTGGTAAGCCGCAGGTGACTGATCTGCGGAAGATGCCGCACGGATTGATTGCTGGGGCAACCGGATCAGGAAAGTCGGTCTTCATTAACAGTTTGCTGATTTCGTTACTGTATAAAGCGACACCAGCAGACTTGCGGTTATTACTGATCGATCCAAAGGCCGTTGAACTGGCACCGTATGACAAATTGCCGCATCTTTTAGCGCCCGTTATTTCTGATCCGCAGGCCGCAGCGGCTGCCTTGAAGTGGGCAGTTAATGAGATGGATGATCGGTATGATCGTCTTGCGGCAGCTGGAGTCCGCAATATTGAACAGTACAATGAGCGGGCTGAATTAACGGAAGAATACAGTCTTAAGTTGCCGTACATTGTGATCGTGATCGACGAATTAGCCGATTTGATGATGATGGCTTCAAGTGAAGTTCAAGATTACATTGTCCGGATCACACAAAAAGCTCGGGCAGCCGGCATCCACTTGTTAATTGCAACGCAACGACCAAGTGTCGACATCGTGACTGGGACAATTAAAAATAATATCCCGACCCGGGTCGCCTTCATGGTCTCTTCGCAAGTGGACTCACGCACGATCATTGATACGTCTGGTGCTGAGCGCCTCCTTGGAAAAGGGGACATGTTGTTCCTTGGTAACGGTGCCTCGCAGCCGGTTCGACTGCAGGGGACGTTTGTGGATGACGAGGTTGACCGGGTGACTGACTTTGTCCGTACTCAGGGCAAACCACATTACGAATTTGATCCGGATGGACTGCTTGCTAAAGAACAGAGTCAACAAAACGAGGATGAACTGATGCCAGAAGTTTTGGATTATATTGTCCAGGAACAGACGGTTTCAACGTCCAAGTTGCAACGGGTCTTTTCAATCGGTTACAACCGGGCGGCAAACATGATCGATACGCTGGAAAATAAGCAGTATATATCCGGGCAAAATGGGTCCAAACCCCGTGATGTTTTCCTGACGGCTAAACAACTGGCCGAAATGCGGGGACCACGCACTGACTAGCTTGCTGAAAAGACGTGGCGGCCAGCCGGTAAAAATTAAGATTCCCGTCAAATAAGACATCTGAGGCGAAATGCCCCTCGAATTTTAGGTGAGCTGTGCTAAAATAAATGAGTGACTAAAACCAGCGCGAGGGTTATCCGCGCAAAAAAATTAATAGAGCAGTGACGAAAAGAGGATATTGATGAACAACTCGACAACGTATTACTTTGTTGGCATCAAGGGTTCAGGAATGAGCTCATTAGCACTTATTTTACATGATAAGGGATTTAAGGTGGCTGGTTCAGACATCACCCAGTACACGTTTACACAACGTGGCTTGGAACAAGCCAAGATCCCAGTATATCCATTCAACGCAGACAACATTCAAGAAGGCCTGACAGTGATTGCCGGAAATTCATTCACTGATGACCATCCTGAAATTAAAAAAGCACGGGAAATGGGCTTGCCCGTTTACCGGTATCACGAATTCTTAGGAAAATTAATTGAAGGCTATACCAGTATTGGTGTTGCCGGTGCGCATGGGAAGACCAGTACAACGGGTCTGCTGTCACACGTCTTATCCGGGATTGCGCCAACCAGTTATTTAATTGGTGACGGGACAGGGAAGGGCACGCCTAACGCCCGGTTCTTTGTTTATGAAGCCGACGAATATCGCCGCCACTTCTTAGCAACCAAGCCCGACTATGCCATCATGACCAACATTGATTTTGATCACCCAGATTACTACAAAGATATTGATGACGTGTTCACAGCGTTCCAAACGTTTGCTAACCAAGTCACCAAGGGTATCTTTGCCTGGGGTGACGATGAAAATCTGCGTCGTTTGAAGACTGACGTTCCGGTATATTACTACGGTACGAGCGATAAGGATGATTTCCAGGCGCGCGACATTAAGCGGACAACAAAGGGGTCTCAATTTGACGTGTACTATCACGACGAATTTTTGGGGAACTACCACGTTCCGTTATTTGGCGAGCATAACGTGTTGAATAGTTTGGCCGTGATCGCTGTGGCGTACTTTGAAGACGTTGATCTGGATGAGATCAAGAAGGAACTTCTGACTTTTAAAGGGGTCAAGCGCCGGTTTGCGGAACGTCAATTAGCCGACATGACCATCATCGACGACTATGCGCATCATCCATCTGAAATTCGCGCAACGTTAGATGCTGCCCAGCAAAAATATCCCGATAAAGAGGTCATCGCTGTCTTTCAGCCGCATACCTTTACCCGGGTCATCGCGTTAATGGACGATTTTGCGACCGCCTTAAACAACGCGGATCACGTTTATCTGACAGATATTTTCAGTTCTGCGCGTGAATCGAACGGGAAGGTTTCAAGTGCGGACCTTGCCAAGAAGATCACCAAGGGTGGCGAGATCCTCAAATTGGATAACATGTCACCGTTGCTGGACTACCACGATGCCGTTGTTGTCTTCATGGGTGCCGGCGATGTTCAAAAGTACGAACGCGCCTATGAGGAACTCTTGAGTCATTTATCACTTAAAGATAACTAGCTGGCCACCGCTACATTTAGTGCGTGGACAGTCGAAAATAAAAGAAGCCGCCTCCCAAAATGATACGTCATGCTGGGGTGAGACTTCTTTTGTGCTTACTTATGTCATACAGTCTTAGATAAGTGTCCCAAATGTGGTTAATAAGTGATTAATTTCTTAAATAATGTCTAAAGTCACTTGTTTTAAATAGGAATAATTGCTTTTTTTACTGGGATTGATACAATGGTCAACAATTAACAAGACAGACGTTTCATAAATTGGAGGGAATTGAATGAACAATCAACAATTTGATGAACAACCGCGTCGCGTGGTTAACGCCGACGTCGGGTTAAACACTTTCTTAACCAAAATGTATGGCTGGATGGCACTTGCGGTGCTGTTATCAGCAGTGTCGGCCTATTTTGTCAGCACTAACCAGGCGTTATTATCGACCATGACCGGAAGCGGGATGTGGATCGGTCTCATCGTTTGGTTTATCTTTCCATTCTTAGTTAATGGTCAGGCCTTTAAACGGCCAACAGTGAGTTTCGTACTCTTGATGGTTTATGCGCTGATTACGGGTGGAATCTTCTCGGTCTACTCGTTGGTCTATTCTGGCACCACCATCGTTTCAGCGTTTGTCTCAAGCGCAGTCGTCTTCATCGTGATGGCGTTGTATGGGACAGTCACGAAGCGTGATTTAACCAGAGTCGGCGCGCAAGCAACAGCCGCTCTAATTGCATTGCTGGTTGCCTTGGTCATTAACATGTTCTTGCACAGTGCCATCATTGCTTACGTGTTCTCGTTTGTCGGGGTCATCATCTTCACTGCCTTGACCGCATCTGACAGTCAAAAGATGAAAACACTGTACCTGAAGAGTGACGGCAGCGGTAATGTCACAAGCGGGTTAGCCGTGATTGGTGCCATGCAGCTCTACCTAGATTTCGTCAACCTGTTTATCTTCTTGATTCAAATCTTCGGTGGCGCTGGCAGTAGTCGGGATTAATCATCTAATTGAATGAAAGTTTCAATAAAGCTGGGAAGTCATTGATTTCCTGGCTTTTTTATGTGTCGAAGTCAATTTTTAACCGATTGACGGCCATTCTTTCATTATTGTTGAATACGTCTTTCCACGGTTAGGTGATAGTTCGTTGCATTCCGCAATTTGGCAGGTCGTGTAGTGGCTCTCGAGTGAATCTCAGTCGTCTCGCACATCAGTAACCGACCAAAGTAGGGTCGCTAACTGATGACGACACCACAGCCTGCAAAGCCGAACGGAGCAACGAAGCGGCAATTTTGTTTTATTCGGCTCACTTAGCAATAGAAAAGACTTTTACGACACGCGCTTAATATTTTTATTTGCGTCAAACTTTGGTAAACTATACAGTGGACATATAGAAGATACAGCAAGGAGAAGCGCATGACAGAATCTAAAAAATTGTTGTTAATTGATGGGAACAGCGTGGCCTTTCGAGCCTTTTACGCGCTCTATAATTCGTTGAACCGGTTCACGAATCCCGATGGCTTGCACACTAATGCCATTTATGGCTTCAACACCATGCTGGATCACATGTTAAAAGACGTTCAGCCAACTGATGCCCTGGTGGCGTTTGATGCTGGTAAGACAACGTTTCGAACAAAGAAATATACAGACTACAAGGGCGGCCGGGCAAAAACGCCAGCCGAGTTAACAGAGCAGATGCCGGAAATTCGTCATCTGCTGACGGCACGGGGACTGAAGTCGTACGATTTAAAGGACTATGAAGCCGATGACATTATCGGCACGCTGGCTAAGGAAGCGGATGCGGCTGATTATGAAACAGTGATCATCACTGGAGATCGGGATCTCACGCAATTAACTTCTGATAAGACAAGCGTGGCTGTGACCGTTAAAGGCGTTAGTGAAGTCGAATACTACACATCCGCTCACGTGCAGGAGAAATTAGGCGTGACGCCCGATCAAATTATTGAGATCAAGGGACTGCGCGGTGATACGTCGGATAATTATCCCGGGGTTGCCGGTGTTGGTCCTAAAACGGCTGAAAATCTGATTCAAAAATATGGCACCATCGATGGTGTTTACGACAATATTGATGATATTACGGCTAAAAAACTCAAGGAACATTTGCTTGAAGATAAGGATTCGGCCTTTTTGTCACGCGACCTGGCGACGATTCGGCGTGATGCACCGTTAGCCATTGGGTTGGACGACTTAGCGTATACCGGTGATGATACCGATGCGTTGGTTGCATTTTATCAAAAAATGAATTTCCAATCTTTCTTGAGTAAATTAAATACCGATGGCGACGGTGAGGATGTGTTGGGGTTAAAGCCGGTGTCGTTTACCGTGCTCACTCAAGACAACTTGGCTGAATTGAAGACCTTAAACGACCCAGTGTCATTTTATCTGGAGATGCCGGAAGCAAACTATCACACGTCTGACTTTGCCGGTTTTGTGATTGGCAGTGGGGCGAAGTGGTTTGTCAGTCGTGACGTTGAGTTGCTGCAAGAAGACGCCGTTAAGTCACTACTGACTAGTGAAACGCTCACGAAAAATGTGTTTGATGTCAAGCGGACCTACGTTGGGTTGAACCGTCTTGGCATCCATCTGCAAAATGTGGATTTTGACCTATTATTGGCGTCCTATTTGCTTGATACGAATGAAAACAGTAACGACCTTGGTAAGCTGGCGTTTCAACACCAGTACCACGAGATCCAAACAGATGACGAGGTGTACGGCAAGGGCGCAAAGCGGGCCATTCCTGATGATGACCAGATCTTTTTTGAGCATCTGACCCGCAAAGCGATTGCGATTGAGCAGCTGGCACAACCGCTTTTTGATAAACTGACACAAAATGAACAGATGTCTCTTTACCGTGATTTAGAATTACCAATGGCCTATGTTTTAGCCCATATGGAAATCGCTGGGATCAAAGTGGACACCGATAAACTCAGTGAAATGGGCAGCCAGTTCACGGAACAGTTGGCGCAAATTCAACAGACGATCTATCAAGAGGCTGGCGAAGAATTTAACATTGGCTCACCAAAACAGTTGGGTCATATTTTATTTGAAACGATGGGTCTGACCCCAATCAAGAAAACGAAGACGGGGTATTCAACCTCGGTTGACGTCCTTGAAAAATTAGCGGGTGAGGCACCGATCGTTGAAAACATCTTAAAGTATCGTCAGATCGCAAAGATTCAATCGACTTACATCGAGGGCTTGCTGAAGGTGGTCCATTCAACAGATCAAAAGGCGCACACGCGTTACCAGCAAACGTTGACGCAGACTGGGCGCCTGTCTTCGGTCGATCCTAACCTGCAAAATATTCCCATTCGAACAGAGGAGGGCCGGCGGATTCGACAAGCCTTTGTGCCGAGTCACGATGGCTGGCAGATCTTTTCGTCTGATTACTCGCAAATTGAACTGCGGGTACTTGCGCATATGACGCATGATAAGAACTTGCAGGCAGCCTTTATCGATGATGAAGACATTCATGCCAGCACCGCACGGCGAATCTTCCGTCTGCTGCCAGACGAGGAAGTGTCCCCGAACATGCGGCGTCAAGCTAAAGCGGTTAACTTCGGAATCGTTTACGGTATCAGTGACTATGGCCTGTCACAAAACATTGGCATTTCGCGGAAGCAAGCGCATGACTTTATTGAAACGTACTTCGAAGAGTATCCTGGCGTTAAGAAATATATGGATGACATTGTCCAAACGGCGAAGGACCAAGGCTACGTTGAAACCATTAGCCATCGTCGCCGCTACTTGCCAGACATCAATGCCCGCAACTTTGCCCAACGCTCGTTTGCTGAGCGGACGGCTATGAACACGCCCATTCAAGGGAGTGCTGCGGACATTATTAAGATTGCGATGATCAACATGGAGGATGCACTGAAAAAGGCGGACCTCCAGGCCACGATGTTGCTGCAGGTGCATGATGAACTGATCTTTGAGGCCCCGGCTGAAGAGATCCCAACGCTTGAAAAATTAGTCCCAAAGGTGATGGACTCAGCTGTGAAATTGGAAATTCCATTAAAGGTTGAATCCCAATACGGGAACACTTGGTATGACGCCAAGTAGGTGTAAGGAGGGACAGTATGCCTGAGTTACCAGAAGTTGAAACGGTCCGCCGCGGCCTCACGCGACTCGTTGGCGGGGCGACTATTGACCACGTTGACGTGATTTACGAAAAAATGGTGAGTCCGGCGCCTGCTGAATTTAAACAACAATTGGCCGGTGTCACCATTGACCAGATCGACCGCCGGGGCAAGTACCTACTCTTTCGGTTTGATAATGGAATGACCATGGTGTCTCATCTGCGGATGGAAGGCAAATATGACGTCCAGCCTGAGGGGGCGCCGCTGACCAAACACACCCACGTTGTTTTCCACCTGACGGATGGTCGCGAGCTTCGGTATACCGATACGCGGAAATTTGGGCGGATGAACCTAGTCAAAAACGGTGCCGAACTTCAAGTTGCCGGTTTGAAAACGATTGGGCCGGAGCCAACACCTGACACCCTGACATTTGACTACATGAAACAGATTTTTAACAAGAGTAAAAAGGTGATCAAACCATTCTTGCTGGATCAAAGCAACATTGCTGGTCTGGGGAACATCTACGTTGACGAAACGCTTTGGATGACGCGGATCAACCCTGAGCAACCCGCCAATACGTTGACGGATTTTCAGATCCGGTTTCTGCGTGAAAACATTTTAAAGGAACTGTCCAAGGCCATTGATGGTCACGGGACAACGGTGCATTCGTTTTCCACTGCCTTTGGTAACGCTGGCGAATTCCAGAATCAGCTGAACGTTTATGGCCGTGAAGGCGAACCCTGTGTTCGGTGTGGCGCTGAATTACAAAAGACAAAAGTGGCCCAGCGCGGGACGCACTATTGTCCCCGGTGTCAGGTGCTCAAGAAGAAGCCCAGCCAGACAGTCGTGCTTGGTCTGACGGGCGGAATCGCCACTGGTAAATCTTCGGTTGCGACCGTGTTTCATGACCGGGACATCCCAGTCATTGACGCTGACCAAGTTGCGCGTGAAGTGGTCGAACCTGATTCACTCGCTTTAAGCCAGATTGCAGCGACGTTTGGCACGGCAATGATTCAACCAGACGGGACGCTTGATCGCCACCGGCTGGGCCAACGCGTGTTTAACGATGAAGATGAACTGGATAAGCTAAATGCCATCACGAGTCCGGCCATCCACAAGGCCGTGAAAAAACAGGTGGCCGCTTACCGCCGCAAACACACGCCGTTAGTGGTGTTCGATGCGCCGACGTTGTTTGAGGGTGACTACGCCTATGACGTTGATGTGATCATGGTCGTTGCGCTGGATACGGCTGCCCAATTGCAGCGGTTAATGGCACGAGATAACATGTCTGAGGCCGATGCGCGCAGCCGGATCAACAGTCAGCTGCCGTTGGCTGAAAAAATCAACGTGGCCGATATTGTCGTTGATAATGGCGGCTCTATTGATAAAACGAAAGCCCAAGTGGTAGAATGGCTTAATAAACTGCATTTGGTCGATTAATGACCAGATGGTTGAAAACGAGGTGAGACCATGCACTGTCCGCATTGCCATCATAATGGATCCCGCGTTGTTGATAGTCGGCCGACCGATGAAGGCCGGGTGATTCGGCGACGACGGGAATGCGAAAATTGCGGTTTTCGTTTTACGACCTTTGAACGGATCGAAGTGACACCGTTACTGGTGATCAAAAAGAACGGGACCAGAGAAGAATTTAATCGTGAAAAGATCCTGCGCGGTATCATTCGCTCGGCTGAAAAGCGACCGGTGGGAATGGACGTCATGACGAAGATCGTTGACGAAGTTGAAAATGAGATTCGCTCACTGGGCGAAAATGAAGTTTCGAGTCAACTGATTGGTGAATACGTTATGAAACGGCTGGCCGATGTGGATGAGATTTCCTACATCCGATTTGCCAGCGTCTACCGCCAGTTTAAGGACATGAGCGTCTTCTTAAAGGAACTCGAAGACGTCATGCAAAAAGATAAAGATAAACCAGACAAGTCTGATCAAAAATAATGAATGGGGGCGTTTCGGATGACACTGGATAACACCACCTCTCTGACCCCCAAAACGACGGTTGCCATAATGGCAACTGGCAGGTTAACTGTGGATCAGCGCGACGTGTTAGATGACCTGTATCAACCGCTGATTGGTGTGGCTGGATACGGGTTGCTGCTCGTTTTGTGGCGTCAGCTTGAATTGACCCACGGCACTCAGGTGCAGCTCAAACACAGTGAATTACTCGACCTGTTAAACATCAGTGTGAGCGAGCTAGAACACTGCCGCCAGCGGCTTGAAGCCCTGGAATTGATTCAAACCTATCGGAACCAGTCAGACAAGCTGCCGGAATTGATCTACGAACTCCAGCAGCCTGTTTCTGCCGGGACATTTTTTGGGGATGATCTGTTAAGCGTGCTTTTGCTTGACGTGGTGGGTGAAAAACAGTTCAAGCGGTTACGTGACCACTTTGTGCGCCCTCAAGCGACCCATGATGGTTGGCAGAATATCTCGCGACAATTTTTAGACGTCTTTCAAGTGAACGACCGGTTGATTGCCACCCCGCCAGCGTTGATCTCGGAAACAAAAGCGGCCTTTAAGGGCAGTGACGATGTGACGAACTGGCCAAAGCAGACGGCAAGTTCGCGCTTTGATTTTGATCTGCTGATCGATATTTTAAAGCGGTCGTACGTCAACCTTGAGGATATTAAGGCCAACCGGGAACTCATTTTAAATGAGCACCTGATGTATGGCCTGACGGAGCCTGAAATGGCGGACTATATTAATCGGGCAACCAATCTAGCGACGAACGCGTTAAATGCCCGCCAGCTGCAAGCGATGATTGCGTCAGAACAACGAAATGCGACGCCAGTGACAACTGGCACGACAGCACAGACGAAAACGGCTGCGGCTAGTGAGCCTCAAAAACAGTCGACGACCAAGCACACGCCGCAGGAACAGGCACTGATCACAGTGGCAAACCAGGTGTCGCCCATGGCCTTTTTGACGAAAATGCACGAGGAAAAGGGCGGTTATGTAACTGGTGGCGAGCAGCGCATTGTTGAAGGCTTACTCAATAAACAGGTCTTTCCTAACGCTGTGGTCAACGTGCTGATCTTTTATCTGCTTATGAATATGAAACAGTCCACGCTGACCCAGCGGTTAACCGATACGATTGCCAATAGTTGGGCTCAGGCTAGCGTTAAAACGCCCGAGGATGCACTCAAAGAAATCCATCGTTACCAAAAGGAACGGGATAATCCGCAACCAGGTCGCAAGGGTAATCGCCGGCAGCAAGGCACCGTTAAGGAAACCTTGCCTGACTGGGCAAAGTCGGACTACCAGCCGGATAAGAAGGCCACCGATAAGTCAGTTTCAGACGCCCAGCAACAACGGGCCATTGACCGGTTGAAAAAATTAAAATCAGAACGCCAAAATCGTGAAGGAGGTGACGCCTAGAATGGATAATATTAGTGACGCCATGCAACACTACATGGATCAACATCAACTGAATCATAACTACCAGCAACTGATGCAAAAAGTCTATCAAGATGCTGATGTTCAGGCGTTTATCAAAGAAAATGATGGTGAACTTGATGCGCAGCAGATCGACCGCTCGTCGGCAAAACTGTACGAGTACGTCACGGAAAGAGACCGCCTTGCCGC
Organism: Secundilactobacillus paracollinoides; assembly: GCF_001702155.1. Classification (NCBI taxonomy): domain Bacteria; kingdom Bacillati; phylum Bacillota; class Bacilli; order Lactobacillales; family Lactobacillaceae; genus Secundilactobacillus; species Secundilactobacillus paracollinoides. The sequence goes on along the minus strand of NZ_CP014912.1, from coordinate 2,982,990 downwards.
GGGTCAGCAGACGTTTGCGCCCGGGTATGAGCCGAAGCTGATCATGAACAATCATTTGATCGACGTTGCCTACCTGCCGACAGAGGCACAGGTTGCCAAACAAAAACAGCAGTCACTGCATCGACGGGTCAATTCCGTGCTGATGCCCAAGCTGATTCGTAAGGCATCTTTCGACCATTTTGATGCATCTGATAAGGATCGGGTGCCGGCGCTGATGGCGGCGCTTGATTTTACTGACGCCTACGAAGCAGCACCGAAGGACTATCATCAGGGATTGTATCTCTATGGCAGTTTTGGTGTTGGGAAGACCTATTTACTGGGGGCCATTGCCAACCAATTAGCTGAAAAGGGTTTTAAGACGACGTTGGTGCACTTTCCCAGTTTTGCAGTTGAAATGAAAAATGCGATCGGCAACAACCAGGTTGCTGAAAAATTGGACGCCATTAAGAAAGCGCCCGTTTTGATGATTGATGACATTGGTGCGGATGCCATGTCTGCCTGGGTTCGTGATGAGGTGCTCGGTGTTATTTTGGAATACCGGATGCAGTCTGAACTGACCACTTTTTTCTCATCCAACTTTTCGATGGATCAATTGGAAAAAGAACACTTACAGGTCACGCAGAAGGGCGACGTGGAGCCGTTAAAAGCGAAACGACTGATGCAACGGTTCCGTTTTTTGGCCAAGGAGATCGAAATGATTGGTACCAATCGGCGACCAAATTAACCTTGACGAACGAAATTCACCGTGGTTTAATAAAAGGCGTAATCATAAATTAAGACTTTAAATGTTTGAAAGACATGACTTGTTTGCCCTGTCCAAGAGAGAAACGACATCTTCTGTAAGGCGTTTCGTCAGGAATCACAAGCTACCACTTTCTGTATGTGCGGTGGATAATACCGTGCCGGCGGGTCCGTTATCCCTTATGAGGTCAGGCGATTGGTGCACCAATTTCCTGATGAATTCGGGTGGAACCGCGTTAACTAACGTCCCGGTGTTTGCAATATTGCAGACACCGGGATTTTTTTATCCACCAGCACCGCAGCACATTTAAGTAGGTTATTTTAAAGGAGAAGATAAACATGTCAGAAATTTCATTAGAATTTCCAGATGGCAGCAAGCGTCAGTTTGAGGCAGGTGCCTCAGCAAAAGATGTTGCCCAATCGATCGCAATTAGTTTAGCAAAGAAGGCTGTTGCCGGTAAGTTAGACGGCAAATTGATCAACTTGAACGCCCCAATCAACCACGATGGCAAGATTGAGATCGTCACTAAGGACAGCGAAGATGGGTTGGCAGTTTTACGGTCAACAGTTGCTTTGCTTGCTAAAGTATCTTTGAAAGAAATTTTCTCAGATATTCGCTTTGGTGAAGACAGCGGCGACGAGGAAGGGTTGTACATCGATACTGATAAGGACGATGGTCAAGTCAGTGCTGATGATTTGGAAGCAATCAGCACCAAGATTCAATCCTTCGTTGACAAGAAGGTTGACTTAAAGCATGAATCCGTCAGCAAAGCTGAAGCATTGAAGAAGTTAGCCGGCACTAAATTTGAAGCCCAATTGGTTGAAGATTCAGAGGACGACAGTTTTGATTTTTACAACGTGGATGGCGTTGACGTTTTGAACAACGGGGTTGCCTTTGAAAATGCGGGCGACGTGAAGTTCTTCCGGCTTTTGTCAGTTGCCGGTGCGTACTTTGAAGGCAAGTCCTCAAACGACATGCTGCAACGAATCTACGGGACAGCCTTTTACAAGCAGGCTGACCTGGACGCTGACCTTAAAGCGCGTCAGGAAGCACGTGAACGCGATCACCGGGTGATCGGGAATGATCTTGACTTGTTCTTCGTTGATCCAAAGGCCGGTGCCGGTTTGCCATACTGGATGCCAAATGGTGCCACCATTCGTCGGACAATCGAACGTTACATCATCGATAAGGAAGTTGCTGATGACTACAAGCACGTTTACACCCCAGTGTTAGCTAACCTGGACCTGTATAAGACTTCCGGTCACTGGGCACATTACCGTGATGACATGTTCCCACCAATGGACATGGGCGATGGCGAAATGCTTGAATTACGGCCAATGAACTGTCCGTCACATATCCAAATTTACAACCACCACATCCGGTCATACCGTGAATTGCCACTGCGGATCGCTGAACTTGGGATGATGCACCGTTACGAAAAATCAGGTGCGTTGAGTGGGTTGCAACGGGTTCGTGAAATGACCTTGAACGATGGCCACACCTTTGTTACGTTGGACCAAGTTCAAGATGAATTTAAGAAGATCCTGACGTTGATCATGGACGTTTACAACGACTTTAACATCACCGACTACACCTTCCGTTTATCATACCGGGATCCAGCCAACACGGCGAAGTACTTCGATGATGACGAGATGTGGAACCGCAGTCAATCGATGTTGAAGGGTGCCATGGATGACCTTGGTCTTGACTACTACGAGGCTGAAGGGGAAGCTGCTTTCTACGGTCCTAAGTTGGATATCCAAACGAAGACTGCTTTGGGCAACGACGAAACCATGTCAACGATTCAATTGGACTTCATGCTGCCAGAACAGTTCGACCTGAGCTACATTGGCGCTGATGGTGAAAAGCACCGGCCAGTCATGATTCACCGTGGGATCGTTGGGACGATGGAACGCTTCATCGCTTACCTGACTGAAATCTACAAGGGTGCCTTCCCAACTTGGTTAGCCCCTAAGCAAGTCACGATCATTCCTGTTAGTGATGACAAGCATGGCGACTACGCTGAATCGTTACGTAAGAAGTTCGCTGCTGCCGACGTTCGGGTCGACGTTGATCACCGTGGCGAAAAGATGAACTATCTGATTCGTGACGCACAGACGCACAAGATTCCATACACGTTGGTTGTCGGTGACCAAGAAAAGGCCAACAATGAAGTCAGTGTTCGGAAGTACGGCGAACAGGATTCTAACAGCATGAGTGCTGATGCCTTCCTGTCAGAAGTACTGGGTGACATTGAAAACTACAGCCGCGCTGACAAATAATTGTGAAAAAGGGGGTCGACAGATAGTCGCCCCTGCGCTATAATTTGTATTCGTGAGCTTTTAAGTAAGACCAGTTGACACTAAACCGGATACATGGTATTCTAGCTTGGTTGATAAATGTAAGTAGAAGCACCCGCTTCTCGCCTCGTGACTCACGTTGCCTGGCTGATACGTAAATAACCTGACTGCAGTTAAGCAGTTCGGGAACTTTAACGGGTGCTGTTGTGAGACAGTACCCGTTTTGTTTATGCAGACTTATGTTGATTGTTTTTAAACTCACTCGGAGGTGAATGACCATAGCAAACGATATGATGGTTAACGAAGGAATCCATGCTCGTGAAGTTCGCTTGATTGCTGCAAACGGTGATCAATTGGGTATCAAGAGTAAGCGTGATGCGCTTCAGTTGGCTGACGATGCTGAATTGGATCTTGTCCTGGTTGCCCCAAAGGCAAAACCGCCAGTAGCCCGAATCATGGACTACGGGAAGTACCGGTTTGAGATGCAAAAGAAGCAACGCGAAGCTCGTAAGAAGCAAAAGGTCGTTAGCATTAAAGAAGTTCGCTTGAGTCCGTCAATTGATGACAACGACTTTAACACGAAGCTGAAGAACGCAATGAAGTTCTTAAGCAAGGGTGAAAAAGTTCGGGTCTCAATTCGATTTAAGGGTCGTGCCATTACCCATAAGGAAATTGGTCGCGACGTGTTAAACCGGATGGCTGCAGCAACTAGCGAAGTCGCTACTGTTGAACAGCGTCCGAAGATGGATGGCCGAAGCATGTTCTTGATGCTGACACCAAAAGTAGACAAATAGTTGTAAGAAATTAGGAGGATTTACGTTATGCCAAAGATGAAGACAAACCGTGCTAGTGCCAAGCGTTTCAAGGTATCTGCCAAGGGTGGTATTAAGAGCGCCAATGCTTACACCAGTCACCGTTTCCACGGTAAGACCAAGAAGCAACGTCGTCAATTGCGTGGGACTTCAATGATGAAGTCAAACACTATCAAGAAGACGTACCACGCATTATTACAAAAGTAATCAACGTTACTTCATTACAGTGACGCATCAATCGAGACACTGTTAGTCAACACGACTGACCGTAAGTATTAGGAGGAATTATTATGCCACGAGTTAAAGGTGGAACAGTTACACGCGCACGCCACAAGAAAGTTCTTAAGTTAGCCAAGGGTTACCGCGGCTCAAAGCACCGTTTGTTTAAGGTTGCTAAAGACCAAGTTATGAAGGGTGCCCAATACGCATACCGTGACCGTAAGGCCAACAAGCGTAACTTCCGTCGTTTATGGATTGCCCGGATCAACGCAGCTGCCCGGATCAATGGTCTGAGCTACAGCAAGTTGATGTTTGGGTTGAAGCAAGCTAACATCGAAGTTAACCGTAAAATGCTGGCTGACTTAGCTGTTAACGATGCAGACGCCTTCAAGGCATTTGCAGACGCTGCTAAGAAAGCTCTTTAATTAACAACTAATAAGACGAGGCTGAGGTGTTTGTTACCTTAGCCTCGTTTTTTTATGATGTGGCGCCATGCGGAGGGCTTACGCAGTAGGGAGTCAGTCTGCGGAATACGTTTCGGTAATATAAAAGTGTCGCTGTCCGCAATGCTGAACGGCTACACTCAGCTAAGATTTTCAGGAGTCAGCATCGTTGATGAACCTTCATAAGTGGCACCACAAACTTGTTAATTAATCGTTATTGGTGACTGCTCTACAGTGAGAAGCATTGCTGACAGGAAATTTCCTAGCAGTCGAGGGCGGATTCTCTTCGAACTCGCTTAAACGCCAATTTAATACTTAACTAGTAGTAAAAAATAAACGCAACGGACTGCGTACCTGCCATTGAAAAGCATTCTTTACGAACACGTTTCGACACAATAATAGTAGAAAAATTTATTTTTCAAGCAGTAGGGTTAGTCAAACAGGCGAAAGTTCAGTATAATAGACAATCAGTAGAGAAATAAAAGGAGTCCGTCATGATATCAGGATTTACGCCGACTTGGATGATTCGTGCCACGTACGATATTTCACCCGAGACGTTACTTCAGCTTGGCATCAAGGTCGTTTTAACCGATCTGGACAACACGCTGATTGCTTGGAATAACCCCTATGGCACCACTGAACTTAAGAATTGGATGCTGGACCTCGAACGGGTGGGGATTCAACTTGTTGTGGTCTCAAACAACTCGCATCGGCGGGTTAAGAAGGCCGTTGCACCGCTATGCTTACCATTTGTTTCACGAGCATTAAAACCGCTCCCGTTTGGCATTAAACGCGCCATGCGTCAGTACCACGTCACGCCTGCACAGACAGTGATGGTGGGTGATCAGTTACTGACTGATGTCGCCGCTGCCAATGCCAGTCGGGTGCGGAGTATATTGGTGAAACCAATTGTCGCTAGTGATGCTTGGAATACAAAAATTAATCGCTTCTTTGAATATTTTGTGATGCACGGCGTCAAAAAGGCGCATCCAGAACTCACCTATCGAAAGGAAATAACCATTAATGGACGACACAACTAACACCGACGTCTTAGTTGACGGCGAAACACTGTACTGTATTGGGTGCGGTGCCCAGATTCAAACAACTGAAAAAAATAAACCTGGTTACACCCCAAAATCCGCGCTGGAAAAGGGCTTGGAAACTGGTGAACTGTATTGTCAACGCTGTTTTCGGTTACGTCACTACAATGAAATCGTGCCCGTCGGTTTAACCGATGACGATTTCCTGAAATTACTGACTCAGATTCGGGATGCTGATGCGCTGATCGTTTACGTGGTTGATATTTTCGACTTTAATGGGTCGATCATTCCAGGCCTCCACCGCTTCGTTGGCGACAACCCGATCTTATTAGTCGGTAACAAGGAAGATCTTCTACCACGGTCGTTAAAACGGCCTAAGCTGCGGGACTGGATCCGCCAACGTGCAAATGAACAGGGACTTCGGCCAATGGATGTCGCACTGGTTTCTGCAAAAACGAATCACTCAGTTGACCAACTGTTGCAGCAGATCGATAAGTATCGTGAGGGTCGCGACGTTTACATCGTTGGTGTCACAAACGTGGGTAAATCAACGTTGATCAACCAGATCATCCACCAACGGACGGGTGAACAAAATGTCATTACCACGTCACGGTTCCCCGGCACGACGCTTGATCGCATTGAGATTCCATTAGATGACGGTCACGCCTTAGTGGACACCCCTGGAATCATCCATGAGTCACAAATGGCACACTTCCTCTCGGGGAAAGATTTAAAGATCGCCGCACCACAGAAGCAAATTAAACCAAAGGTGTTCCAACTTAATGACCAGCAAACCATCTTCTTGGCAGGACTGGCTCGTTTTGACTATGTCAGCGGCCCCAAGAACGGATTCACCGTTTACGTTGAAAATACGCTGCCGCTGCACCGAACTAAGTTGGAAAATGCGGATAACTTCTATGAAAAACACGTGGGTGACTTATTGACACCGCCTAGTGATCTTGACCAATTGCCACCATTGACCCGGCATGAGTTCAAAATCATCGAAAAGAGTGATCTCGTTTTTGAGGGCCTTGGCTGGGTGACGGTTCCAGCGGGGACAGTTGTCGCCGGTTACGCGCCGAAAGGTGTTGGCGTACTGGTTCGAAAAGCAATGATTTAAGGAGAATTGAATTTGACATTAACAGGAAAACAAAAACATTATTTACGGTCTCAAGCCCATCATTTACACCCCATTTTTTCAGTCGGGAAGAACGGCTTGAACCCTGAATGGTTGGCGCAGCTTGATGGCGCACTGCAAAAGCGGGAACTGATCAAGATCAACCTGCAGCAGGCCGCCGATGAAAGTGTGAGCGATGTTCAGGCTTACATTGAGGCAGAAACACCGATTCAGGTCGTTCAGACGATCGGCCGGGTACTGGTTTTATTCCAACCCGCCGAAGACGAAAAATATCAACGCTATTCACTTAACGTTGACCAGTTGTAAGAAACACGCGTAAGGGGATATTGAGATGGTAAAGGTACTGGAACGCACAGAAACCAAGGTTGTCGAACAACTGGCTGCCAGCGTGCAAAAAAAGCGTATTGGTATCCTGGGGGGCACCTTTAATCCGCCGCACCTTGGCCACCTGATCATGGCTGACCAGGTGAAGGATCAGCTTGGTCTTGACCGAGTATTATTTATGCCGGACGCCAACCCGCCGCACGTTGACCGAAAGTTTGCAATCGATGCGGATGAACGGGTCAAAATGGTCTGTCAAAGTATCGAGGGCAACCCAGACTTTGGTTTAGAACTTACGGAAGTGCGTCGTGGGGGCATTAGTTATACCTATGACACCATGGTCGAACTAAAGAGAAAACACCCTGAAAATGACTACTACTTCATTATTGGTGGTGATATGGTGGCCTATTTGCCAAAGTGGCACCGCATTGATGACCTGCTTAAACTCGTGCAGTTTGTGGGGGTGCGGCGAGAACATTCGCCGTTAACATCTCAATATCCCGTTTTGTGGGTGGATGTGCCGGTGATCGACATCAGCTCAACGACCATTCGTGAGCGGGTGAAGCATGGTGAATCGATTCGATACATGGTGGCAGATCCGGTAGCTGATTTTATAAAGGAGCGACAATTATACCGTGACTAGTGACTTAGTTTATTCAGATCATTATACGACGGACACAAGGGATCAATTGTTAGCAAAAATTGAGGCGCATTTACGTCCCGAACGGTTTGCCCATGTCCAACGCGTCGAGCAGACAGCTATTGCGTTAGCCAAGCAGTACGGTGCTGATGTTGAAAAGACCTCGATTGCTGGGTTGGTCCATGATTATGCCAAACAACGTCCTGATAGCGATTTTTTGCAAGCTATCAGCGATTACAGATTGGATCCTGACTTGGCTAACTGGAATAATGCCATCTGGCACGGGGTGGTCGGCCCTGAGTTTATCAAGCGAGAACTCGGCATTTATGATGAAGAGATTCTGAATGCCGTTCGGTATCATACCACGGGGAATCCCTACATGACGACCCTTGAGAAGATCGTGTACATGGCAGATTACATTGAACCGGCACGTGACTTTGATGGTGTGGCTGAAGCCCGTGAAATGACCGCCCGGGATCTGGATCTCGGGGTGGCCTTTCAAACGTGGCACACGCTGACGTATCTGATCGCAGAAAACAAAGCGATTTACCCGAAAACGATTGAAACTTACAACGCATGGGTCCCGACTAGCGGACTCGTTAAATAAGGAGCGATTAATCTATATGGATAGTAAACAAATTTTAGAAGTGGCTGTGAAAGCCGCAAACGACAAGCGAGCCGAAGATATTTTGGCACTCGACATGGAAAAGGTTAGCCTGATCACCGATTATTTTTTGATCATGGATGCGACCTCAAACCGTCAAGTACAGGCCATTACTGACGCCGTTCACGATGCAGCGGATGCCGCTGATATTGACGTGAAACGCATCGAAGGCCGGGAAGCTGGTCGCTGGGTGCTCATTGATTTGGGTGACGTCATGGTTCACGTGTTCCAAAAAGAGGAACGTGGGCATTACAACCTTGAAAAACTTTGGTCTGACGCACCTACTGTTGACCTGAGTGACTGGGTCGAAGCATGATTTACCAGACTTTTGCTAAGTTATACGATGAGCTGTTTGACCCGCAACTGTATGCGGATTGGGCAGCTTTTACGCGTCAGACGGTGCGGCAGCCTGACCAGCCCTTACTTGAACTTGCTTGTGGGACTGGCCGTCTAGCTGTTCAATTGGCGCAGGCAGGATTTGATGTCACTGGGTTTGATCTGTCAGAAGAGATGCTGACCTTAGCGGATCAGCATGTGCGTGAGGCGGATGTCGCCTTGCCGTTGATCCAGGGAAACATGCTGGATCTCAGCGAGCTGCCGGTTTATCAAACCGTGACCTGCTACGCCGACTCGCTGTGTTATTTACCAGACGAAACCGCGCTGCAGACTGTGTTTGAGCAGGTCGCGGGTCATCTAACGACAACCGGCCAGTTTCTGTTTGACGTGATCACCCCGCACCAAACAGATGACGTCTATCCTGGGTACATGTACAACTACCGTGATGAAGACCGGGCGTTCCTGTGGACCAGTGATGAAGCCGATGAACCGCACGCTGTAGAACATGACCTGACGTTCTTTACCTATAACAGTGCTAAGGATGCTTACGATGAAGTGTCAGAACTGCATCATGAGCGGACCTATGAGTTATCGGTCTACCGGCAATTGTTACAGGCAGCTGGCTTTAATCGGGTGACGGTGAGTGCCGACTTTGGGCGTCAGCAACCTGATGCGCAGACCACGCGCTGGTTCTTTGTTTGTGAAAAAGGGGACGGTCAAAACGACTAATGCGCTAGGCATCATTGCTGAATACAATCCGTTCCATAACGGGCACAAGTATCAGTTGGTAACAGCTAAACGTCGAGCCAATGCGGACGTCACGGTCGCGGTGATGAGCGGTAACTGGGTACAACGGGGTGAACCGGCACTGTTAGATAAATGGCAGCGGACCCGGCTGGCACTAGAAAACGGACTGGACCTCGTTGTGGAATTGCCATTTGAAATGGCGGTGCAACCGGCGCACTTGTTTGCGGCGGGTGCGGTGAACTATCTGCACATGCTGGGGTGTGAGACTCTGGCGTTTGGTGCCGAACATCCAGACATGGATTTCGCACAACTGGTCGCAAATCAACCAGCGTCTCAAACGGCGCATTTTAAGCAGTTTGACGAGACCTACCCAACGCTGTTCAATGACTATTTAGAACAGCAGACGGGAATTGATCTCCGCGCGTCAAACGACATTCTGGGGTTTACCTATGTGGCAGCAAATGCGCGCTTGCAAACGCAGATGACGATCCTGCCGATTCAACGCCAGACCAGTGACCATCAGTCAGAAACGATTGGTGAAACGACCATTGCGAGTGGGGCGGCAATTCGTAAGGCGTTTGAAAAACAGGATTGGGCGGACATTGCGCAAGTGGTGCCCCCAACGACCTTATCAGCGTTGCAAACTCAGCCTACAGTCGATTGGGAGACGTTTTGGCCGCAGTTACGGTATCAATTGTTGTTAGCGGCGATGCCAGACCTTCAGCGGATCTACCAGATGAGTGAGGGCATTGAATACCGACTCAAACAGGCAGCATTGCCAGCCACGGGGTTCCAGGATTTTCTGCGACGGGCGAAGACCAAACGGTTTACCTATGCGCGGTTACAGCGTCTATGCGTGTACGTGCTCTTACAGGTCACAACCGTCGCACCAAATACGCAACCGCGCTACTGCCGGGTCCTCGGGTTTTCTCATAAGGGTCAGGCGTATCTTAACGAGATCAAAAAAGCGTTGCCGGTTCCCGTGATTTCGAAGGTGACGGATGACTGGATCAATGGCCCATATCGACTAGATTATCAGGCCGGCTTGTTGCGCCAGATGATGACTGGTATCGATCAGGACCGGTTACAGCATCCCGTCATTTTGTAATAGTTTAAACAGTAAAGGTTGAATTAGGCGTTAACTTAAGGGTTAAATAAGACTATCAAGGAAATTACCTTGACAACCTAAATCGGGCTAGGTATAATAATAAAGTTGCATTAGGAGGGTTCGTTGTGAAACTTTCATTGACCGAATTGCGTAAGAACTATCGACACGAGTCGTTAAAGTTCGATACCACCTTGGATCTCAAGACTTCACTGATGGAACGTTACCCGGATGAAGTGCTTGATGCCACCCCTGTTAAAGTATCAGGAATGGCAAGCGTTGAATCCAGTGGTGATATTCTCATCTACGCCCATGTATCCGCAACGTTAACGGTGCCGTCATCGCGGTCATTAGACCCGGTCAGCCTGCCGACAGACTTTGACATGATAGAGTTTTATGTTGATAGTCATGAAGCGGTCGACCGTTACGAAAAGACGGACGTTGTCCTCTACGTTGAGGATGATGAAATTGACGTTGATAAGGCGGTAGCAGATAACCTGTTACTTCAGATTCCCATGCAAATTCTGACGCCGGCTGAGCAATCAGCCAAGTCGTTGCCTGAGGGCAAGGGCTGGTCGGTGACCATTGAAGGTCAAGACGATGCGTCAGATGCTCAAACTGTTGATCCACGTCTTGCTAAACTGCAGAATTTCTTTCAGGACGATGCGTCTAAGAAGAAGGACTGAAGTTGACGACAAGACTTTTAAAAATTTTTCACTAGTGGACAAATTTTAGACCAAAGGAGGTGTTGGTTTTGGCTGTACCAGCACGTAAAACTTCAAAGACAAAGAAGCGTATGCGCCGTGGACACATCAAGTTGCAAACACCTAACTTGAGTGCCTGCCCAAACTGTGGTGAATTACGTGTATCACACGTTGTTTGCCCTAACTGCGGCTTCTATGATGGCCGTCAAGTTGTTACGACTAACAACTAATTGAAGCTTTCTACACAGACAAAAAACCACCCTACGAGAACCGCGGTCTCGGGGTGGCTTTTTTGTGTCTTCAGCCTAATTTTGTCGTGATAGGATAATCGCCCTATGGTTAGTGATGACCCGGCACGATAATTAATTGCAGGTCAGCTTCATCGCCCAGGGTTTGATTTAACAGGGGTAAAATGCGCGTCCCATATTTGATTGCCGTATCACCAGCAGGGATGCTGGGTAATGGTGTGCCATTCGCGCCAACTTGATAGTGGGCTTTTACGGCCGCCACATCGACTGCTTGAACGGGATAATAGCGGTTCGCGTAATACATCACACTTTTTTGCCCCGGGTTATGATTAAGCCCCATGGCATGCCCAAGCTCATGTTCTGCAACATGAACCCGTTGCGCAGTTGTGTAGTGGCTCGCTTTGACAACGCTGGTGTTAATGTAGGTCGTCACGGTGATGATCTGGTTATCTGCCGTGTGCTGAATGCTGGTGAGACCGCTTAAATCGGGTTGATACAGCGAGGCAGGCAGACTGGTTGCCGTAATCTGAGCGGATGCGTGTGGTGTGAGGTCAAATGAAAAGACATGTTTGCTGTTCCAGACTTGAATTGCTTTTTGCCAGACACTTGTGTAGTAGGTACCAGCCTTAATGTGAATCGTTGCTTCAGGTTCCGAGAAACGATAGGGAAAGACTGGCGTGATCGCCGCGTTAGCAGACAGTGCTGAAAATGAGCTGTATAGTAGCGTTACGAGGCCCATAAGTAGGGCTTTAACCACGAATTGACGCGTTCGGCGCGTCCTTAAACCAGTCATGGTCGCTTACCTCCACTATTTAGGATGAGGTCATGATAGCACAAAATCCTATATAATGAATTATTTTAGCTTATCAAAAGTAAGCATTACGAAACGTATAAACCGCCATCGTCGTATTGAGCCATAAAATCATCTAAAAAGCCCACGCAACATTGCAAGAGACAATGTGACGTGGGGATTTTGGATGAATGAGCTAACTGTTGTTTTAAGATTTATTCATAAAATGTCGCAAGAGGAATCCTAATCCCATCCAAAGAATGGCGGCAATCACCAGCGTGATGACCCAGCTCCAAGCACCATGCTGGAAGGGGAGCTGGACGTTCATCCCAAAAAAACCGGAGACGATGGTTGGAATCGTCAAAAGCAGGGACCAGACCGTCAAAAATTTCATGGTGTCGTTTAGGCCGTTGTTTAAGACGTTATTGTAAGTGCCCGAGAGCTGATCCAGAATTTGCCCAGTCAGTTGCGTCATTTCCGATAATTGGTTGGCTTCGATCAGGGCATCATCAAGGACTTCCTGGTCGGTCTCTGACAGTTGTTTGTAGATCTGGAGCGCCTTAAGCTGTTCCAACACCGCCGCATTCTGTTTTGCCGCTGTCATGAGATAGATCAGACCGGTTTCCAGATCAGAGAGGCTCAGCAGGTTGCCCTTAGTTGTTTTAATTTTAAGCCGTTCTGTGATCTCTTTGCGTTCCTGGTCCACTTGTTCAACCAATGGGAAAAACGCGTCTGAGACGTGAAAGAGGCTGGTAAAGAGGAATTGATACACACTGGCCGAATCAGGAAGCGCCTTGGCTTGTTGCATCATTGCAATAACGTAGTCTGATTCTGGAAAGTTGATGGTGATCAGGGTGTTGTTCTTGATCATAAAGGTCATTGGCACGGCTTCATAGTGCTGATCGACCTTTTTCGTGTTGGCAACATGAAACACCAACAGGAAGGTCTTGGTTTCATCGTCGTATTCAACGTGCGCCCGTTCATTTGGGTCAGTTGCATAATCAAGGACTTCTGCATCCAGGTGATAGGTTTCTTGAATCGTTTTAATATCTTGCGGGGCTGTTGTTTTAACGGCAACCCAGGTAAACTGATTAAACTGCTGCGTTTCCATATTATGGCTCCTTAGTGGGCATTCTCCCGGTAAATCATTACCTCTATTATGGCACAATTTGGTCAACTTAATGGGATCAATTCTTATACCACAAAAAAACAATGACTTCACAAGCCCGCGGCGGGATGTGAAACCATTGTTTTTTTATTCAGGTAGTTCAGTGGTTACGTGAACCATTTCTTAAATGCGATTATTTTTCCTTAGTGAAGTCAATAACCATCCGGCCAGTGATCTCGCCACGTTTCATTTCGTCGATGATGTCGTTGATTTCGCTTAAACGACGGGTCTTAACGATTGGGTGAACTAAGCCTTCAGCACCGAATTGGAACGTTTCAGCTAAGTCTTGACGAGTCCCAACAAGGGAACCAGCGACTTGGATACCATCTAAAACAGTCTTGGCAATGTTTAATTCCATGTCGCCTTGTGGTAAGGCAACAGCAACTAACCGGCCATCTGGACGCAGGGCGTTTACGGATTGGGTAAAGGCATCCTTGTTAACAGCTGTGACTTGCGCGTTGTGCACACCGCCAACTTGTTTTTGGATTTCTTCAGCGACATCCTGCGTATGACGGTTGATTAAAATGTCAGCGCCGTTTTCCTTAGCAGCGGCTAACTTGTCTTCGTTACCATCAACAGCGACAACGTGGGCGCCAAAGACGTGCTTAGCGTATTGGATAGCTAAGTTTCCTAAACCACCGGCACCAACGACTTCAACCCATTGGCCAGGCTTTGTTTCGCCGACTTTAAGGGCTTTGTACATGGTCACACCGGCACAGGTCAATGAGGTTGCTTCAACTGGGTCAAGGCCTTCTGGCGCTTTAACGGCGTAGTTGGCGTCAACGATAACTTGTTGTGCCATGGCACCGTCAACAGTAAAGCCGGAGTTTTGGACGTTACGGCAAAGCGTTTCACGACCTGTGAGACAGTATTCACAATGGCCACAGCCCTTGAAGAACCAAGCGATGGAAACGCGATCGCCGACCTTCAAGTTTTCAACGTCATCGGCAACTTGTGAAACGATCCCAACACCTTCGTGACCAATGATCCGGCCAGGGAACTTGCCGAAGTCACCAGCTGCAACGTGTAAATCAGTGTGGCAAAGGCCACAATATTCAACGTCAACTAAGGCTTCACCGTGCTTGATAGGACGGAGGGTAACGTCTTTAATATCTACATATCCATCTACTGAATCGCGAATAACTGCTGCTTTCATTATTGAATAACCTCTTTCATCTGTCTGAGTTGTTTAATTTTTTCACAATGTTATTTAACCACATCTCTTACAGAAATACAAGTGATTTTGTGAGCAATCATAATTATTTTCACATAATAATTTGATGAAGAAAAATTCCCTTTATTTTCATTAATATGAGAGTTGAATGAAACTCCATTGGAATTAACTGAAATTCCGCGCAGTTTCTCGCCAAATTACGATTAATATAGTATGATAGACGAAGTGTGAGCGATAGTTGTGATACACTGTCAAACAGTGTCCAAAATACTATAAACGATGGTTATCCTAAAAAATAATATTGAATAAGAGGAGTTCGTTATAATGAGTCGCATTTTAATTATTGAAGATGAAAAAAATTTAGCCCGCTTTGTGGAGCTTGAACTTAAACATGAAGGTTACGAAACAGAAGTCCGTTTTGATGGGCGTGCCGGTCTTGATACCGCGCTGGCTGAAGATTTTGATGTCATTTTATTGGATCTGATGTTGCCTGAATTAAACGGGATCGACGTTGCCCGCCGGATTCGTGAAACAAAGAGCACGCCAATTATTATGATGACGGCGCGGGATTCTGTGATCGACCGAGTTTCTGGGTTTGACCACGGCGCCGACGACTACATTGTTAAGCCATTTGCGATTGAAGAACTTTTAGCACGTGTTCGGGCATTGTTGCGTCGGATCCACATTGAATCGGAACAAAAAGACTTCAAGCAAACAACGGTGACTTACAAGGACCTCACGATTGAAAAAGAAAACCGAGTCGTGCGTCGCGGCGATGAAGTGATCAACCTGACGAAGCGCGAATACGAACTCCTTTTGACGCTGATGGAAAACGTCAACGTTGTGTTAGCTCGGGACGTTTTGTTAAACAAGGTCTGGGGTTACGAATCAGAAGTTGAAACAAACGTGGTCGACGTCTATGTACGTTACCTGCGGAATAAAATTGATCGTCCTGGTGAAAAGAGCTATATCCAAACCGTTCGTGGGACAGGGTACGTGATGCGTTCATGAGCCAAAACACACCAGAACTCGCGGCGGAGACGACCGCTAAAAAAAGACGTCGGTTATCTGTCAAGTGGAAATGGGCGCTGGGCACCGCAACCGGCGTCTTTCTCATCTTCATTATTTTTTCCTGGCTGCTGTATTCGGGGCTGTCAGGGGTGCTGCTAAGCCAGGAACGCAGCCATGTGAACAGTACGCTGACAACGGTCCAATCCCGACTGGATAATCTTCAGGGCCATTTCAATAAAACAACGGTTGCTGCCGAACTACAACCCACGCTAGATCAGCCAAGCGGCTCGGTGAGCGACGAAACGAATATTTACTCCAGTAATTTAATTACAGATCTGTCACGTGATAGTACGGTCGTTACCATTTATAACGCCCAGAAAAAAGAGGTCTTTTCGTCACGAGATAAGCAATTTAAAACTGGTAAGTTAACGCTTAAACGACAGTTGTCGCGCGTCAACACAGCCCATTTTTCAGGGCTCGTTGGTCGGGCGCCCATCTACACCGCACAGGGGCATCAGCTGCTGGGCTACGTGCAGGTGACCAATTCGCTTGAGGAATATAAGGCAGCGCAACAGCGGTTTGCAATGATCTTACTCGTCTTACTTATTTCGGCTGTGTTTGTTGCGGCCGTGTTTAGTTACCTGCTATCTGCATACCTGCTGCGGCCGATCGATGACCTGAACGCGACGATGCGCGCGGTCCGGTCTGACCCGCAATCTGAGGAACGGGTGCCAGAAACTAAGCGTAACGACGAGTTGTCTGATCTGACAACGCTATTTAATGATATGTTAGATCAAATGCAGCGCTACATTGACCAGCAGCAACAATTTGTTGAAGACGTTTCACATGAACTACGAACGCCAGTCGCGGTTATTCAAGGCCACATTGAGATGCTGCAACGCTGGGGGAAGGATGATCCAGAAGTGCTGGATGAATCCCTCAGTGCCGCGATGCAGGAAACCAAACGGATGCAGAGTCTTGTGAGTGAAATGCTGGATCTGACCCGCGCAGAACAGATTGAGATCACGCTGAATCATGAAACGACTGACGTTAAGGAAGTTGTGAACCAGGTGTTCAACGATTTCAAAATGATTCACCCGGACTTCATGTTCATTTTGGATGATGATGTTGAAGGTCACGCGTACTCGCAAATATATCGGAACCACCTTGAACAGGTGCTGATCATCTTGTTAGACAACGCCGTGAAGTATTCGGTTAAACGAAAAGAAATTCATATGTCGTTGTCCGAGGGCGGTCACACGGTTGAAATTGCCGTTCAGGACTTTGGTGAAGGGATTTCCCAAGAGAACATGAACCGCGTCTTTAACCGTTTCTACCGGGTCGATAAAGCCCGTAGTCGCAACAAGGGCGGTAACGGTCTCGGGCTGTCAATTGCCCAGCGGTTGATCGAAGCCTACCATGGTAAGATTGCCATCGAAAGTGCTGTGGGCCACGGGTCGATCTTCCAGATTGCGCTGCCGTTGATCTCCGAAACGGAAAAGCAGCAACTCGACATTGCAAAAGAAGAGGGGCCGAAGCCCAAACCAACACCGCTGTCTTCCAATTTGGGTGCTGACCCGACTGATGAGTCAACTGCTGCTTCGACGAAATCGTCGGAGACGACCCCAACGGACGATACAGACTCAGGTACGGGCATTCCGGGTGTCTATCGTGCAACCGATGACCCAAGCGTTCATTCAGATGACGATGACCCTCAGGATTGATCCCGTTTAATAGCGTCAATAAAACGAAGCCGCAATTGCATCCCATTTAAGGGTGACAATTGCGGCTTTGTTTTACGCTAAATATGCAGAGCGTTGCAGCTTACAGGGCGGAAATAGGTAGCGCCAATGGGCAACCTAGGTTTTGTTTCCTCTCAAGTACCCTCCAAAAAATAGCACAATCGAGTAGGAGGTAATTGATTAATTCAATTACCGACCTCTCACACCACCGTACGTACGGTTCCGTATACGGCGGTTCAATAATTTAAGCACTTTGTATTGACTGGAGTGTCTTGCTCATATTGATGAGTCCAAGGCGTTCCAGTCTTTTGTTTGTCAGAGTATAGGTCAATGTCTTGCTATGCGCAGTTCGCCAATAACCCTTACGGGTATTGGCCATTGTATAAGCACTGGTGCCAGAAAGCCCCAGTTTTACAAGATGATTGACCTTTGTTTTGAGCTTCTTCCACTGTTTCCAAATATACTGGCGAATCCTTGCTCGCAACCATTCGTCTAAGTGACGGATAAAATTGGTCATTTTCCCGACCGAATAGTACTGTAACCACCCACGCATCTTTTGATGAATCTCGTTAAACACCAGGTTTAACGAAACGCCCCAATTGCGCTTGGTCATTTTCCTGAGTGCAGACTTGATGCGTTGCTTGGCCTGCCAAGCAGGTCGCGCATACGCACCTCCTCGACCAACCCCCAAGGAAAATCCCAGGAACTTGGCCCGCAGAGGCGAACTTACTGATGTCTTGTCCTCATTGACGGTGACCTTTAGGTCGCCTTCAAGAAAGCGAGTAACATTAGTCAGAACCCGTTCTCCAGCACGTTTGCTTCGGACATAAATATTACAATCGTCCGCATAGCGGACAAACTTATGACCTCTGGAAGTTAACAGCTTATCCAGTTCGTTGAGATAAATGTTAGCCAAAAGTGGCGATAAGGGGCCACCTTGAGGGGTGCCTTTATCACTTCGTTCAAATAGACCACCATTCATGACACCGCTGGTTAGGAAGCGACGAATGAGATGCAGTATCCATGGATCCGTAATATACTGCTCAATAAATTTAATAAGCAGATCGTGGTTGACCGTATCGAAGTATGCTTTTAAATCGAGATCCACGACATAGTGATAGCCCTGATTGTAGAACTGAACCACTCTATCAATGGCATCTTTAGCACTTCGATTCGGTCGGAACCCAAAACTATTATCTGAGAAGACACGCTCAAATGTTGGCACCATGACTTGCGCCATGGCTTGTTGAACAAGTCGGTCAATCACAGTTGGTATTCCGAGCTTGCGTTTACCACCATTAGGTTTTGGAATTTCAACCCGCTTAACGGGACGAGGCCGATAGGTCTCGTTTTGTAAAGCTTGCAGTAATTCCTGTTTATGTTTCCTCAAGTAGGGCAACAGTTCGTCAACGGTCATTCCGTCTAGTCCTGCTGCACCTTTGTTTCTGCAGACGCGAAGATAAGCCTCGTTCAGGTTATTTCGGTCTAAGACTAACTCTTGAAACTTAGTGCCGTTCATCATCGTATTTTCACCAGAGTCAGTGCTACGCACCCCGACTTGTTCTTGGGCTTCCAGTCCTACTGTCCGCCGGCGGTCAGCTTTTTCTGTATTCTGCGGTTGTTGCACTGTCTCCACCTCCAATATCAATGATGACCTATTATTGTTCAGCCCTTCGTGGCAGATACCGCTACTATGGCCTCGGCTGACTCCTGTATCGTTCTGCACCACATCACTGTGATGTTTGTTCCTGTGGCGCTTAGCGCGCCTCTTGTCGGGAACGTACGATACAGGCCTCCCCGGGTAAGAACGCCCACTTTCGTACCATGTCATTGCCAGCTTTACTGCGATGGCCTCGAGTAGTATTGGACTTTGGTTTGTTTGGCAACCTCGTCCGACCAACACAGCCTTATAGCTGATTCTTGTACATCAATGCGGTACTTTGTCGCCGACTTCCTTCAGATTCCACCTCACGATGGACACCCTTGTCATTGACTTGCGGTTCCGACTACTACGGCCCGCAACGGACTTTCACCGTCTAGTTGGCGCCCATGCCGGGCGCACCAAAAAAACGCCAAGCACTTGAATACTTGGCGTTTTTTTACGATGCATTATTTAATGCTGATTACTCATGATGGTGCTGTTGCTTACCCGCATTTCGTTGCCGGTTTTTCTTATCGGTGGCTTGCGTCTTGGTCAAAGGTGCTGAATCCGTCGAGCTGCTATCAGCTGTTGGTGTTGCCGCAGTTGGCATTGGTTCCTCAACGATCTTAGGCGGGTTCTTTTTCATTTCGGCTTCAATCTCACGTCTGATCCGTGGTCGATACAAATTAATGATGATCGTCTGGATGCAGGCAAAAATTCCACCGATGAAGAAGTAAAGGCCTAGCCCAGCGTTGGCTGAGATCGTAAAGAACAAAATGAACACGGGACTGATGACCATTGTTACCCGCATTTGTTTCTGCTGTTCCTTTGGCATGCCGATCATGGATAAGTACCCTTGAAGCAGGTATGCCACGAAGGAAAGAATGGCCAATACAATGGAAGACTTCCCAAGCGGAATACCCATAAATGAAGATGAGGAAAGCTCAGGCGAGTACTGAATCGCAGCGTATAATGCAGCGAAAATTGGCATTTGAATCAGCAGCGGCAAACAGCCGATCCCACCAGTCATGCTGATGCCGTTATCCCGGTAGAGTTGCATCATCGCTTGACCAGCTGCAGCTTGCTCTTCTTGAGTTGAAGCCGACTTTTGACGTTTCTGAAGGGCAGTCATTTGAGGCTTGATGGCTGCCATTTTTTCTTGTTGGACGGTTGAACTGCGCATCTGACGGACCATCAACGGCAATAAAACGAGCCGAACGACGACGGTCAAAACGATAATGGCCCAGCCATAGGAGTGGCCTAAGAAGTTGGCCATCCATTCCATGACGTGCTGACCAGGAACGGCGAGGTAATCGTACACGACGCCGTAGGGCTTACCACTCTTCGTGCGTTGCACACACCCGCTCAACACAAGGGCGAGTCCCGCTAAGGCCATGCCCAAGCGTAAAGGTTTATTTGATTTCATTTGTTAGTTGTCAATCCCCTTCTAAAATATTGCAGTCTTCACAATTTGCTTAACGCAACAAAGTAAATATTACTTGAAATAGGGGCATTTTTCAATTGGTAATGTTAAATTCGTGCCAGACAGGGGCCGTAATTGGCTTGACGTGCACTGCATCAACGACAGCGTACGGTGATGGCGACCGTTTCAGTCCGGCGACAAAGGTGGCAAGTGTTTCTGAGTCGGCCTGGGCTAATACTGAGACGGTCCCATCCCGTTCGTTTTTGACCCATCCAGTGACGTTTAGCTCGTCGGCCATGCGCTTGGTTGACCAGCGAAACCCGACGCCCTGGACACGGCCAACGACAGAAATTAATTGTGAGGCCATATAATCACTTCCTAAATCGTGCTAGTATGTATCTATAGTAACAAAATACGGAGAAAGAGGTGGCCATGATCGAAAAGATTACGTCTACACAAAATGCAAAGGTAAAAAAATGGCAACATTTAACGACAAAGAAGGGACACCAAAAATACCATCAATATCTGGTTGAAGGGTGGCATATCGTTGGGGATGCACTGACTGCTAACGAGCCAGTGCAAACGATTCTGGCAACGGCAGATCAGCTTGAAGCGCACGAGGATGACCTGCCAGCAACGTTGGAACAGATTGAGATCTCAGAAGAAGTTGCCAAAAAATTAACGGATACGGTCACACCCCAGGGCATTTTCGCTGTTGTGAACATCACTGCTGCTACCAGAGTTGCCCCGGAAGACGCGGCCGGTGCTTGGCTTATGCTGGATCGGATCCAGGATCCCGGTAACATTGGGACGATGGTCAGAACTGCGGATGCAGCCGGATTCACTGGTATCGTGTTTGGTAAAGGCACGTCCAGCCGCTACAATCCTAAAGTTGTTCGGGCGATGCAGGGCAGTCAATTCCATGTCCAATTGACCGAGGGAGACCTAACCGCCTGGTTGACAACATTCAAAGGCGCGGACAAGCCCGTTTACGGGACGGCCTTAAATAAAGATGCGAAGAATTTCCGGGACGTCACTGCATCAACTGAGTTTGGCCTCATCATGGGCAACGAAGGCCAGGGCATGGCGCCTGAATTGATGGCTGAAACGACCGACAATCTCTATATTCCAATTAAGGGGAATGCAGAATCGTTGAACGTTGCAATTGCGGCTGGCGTGTTGATGTTTCAACTGAACCAGTAAAATTGGTTCGGTTTTGTCCGAAAATCAGTCATGATTGCACTATTTTAGGTCTCTTTAGGTTTATTTAACCGAATAAAGGGCCATTTTACTTGTTATTTGTAATGAAATTCAGTATAGTATGTCTAAATGAACTTACTTAAGTAAAGGAAGCGTTCTATGAAGACCAATGATTGGCGTACAGACAAAGAATACATCGCTTTAGTGGACGACTTGCTGGCTAAGCCAGAAGTACAGAAATTGGCTAACTATACGCAGCACCACCATTCTGACCGACTCACACATTCGATCTCAGTGTCTTACGATAGTTACTTAATTGCTAAAAAACACGGCCTTAACACCCGGGCAGTTGCGCGGGCAGGGTTGTTACATGATTTATTCTACTATGACTGGCGCACCACCAAGTTTAACTTGGGCTCTCATGCCTTCATCCACCCACGGGTCGCACTGCGAAACGCGGAAAAGCTGACTGAGCTGACCCCCATGGAAAAGGATATTATTCTGAAACACATGTGGGGTGCCACGGCGGCCATGCCAAGATATCGCGAAAGTGTCATCGTGAGTCTGGTCGATGATTACGATGCGATTCACGAGTTCTTTAGCCCACTTCGGGCCCGCATGAGCCAGTGGAATATGAAACGATTAAAGCAAGTCTTATTTGATGACAAATAGTGATAACAGGGGGTGTTAAGATGGATCAAGCCTTAACGCAAGGATTAGTGGATATTGACAATTTTGAACTCTGTCCAAAGTTTGAGCAGACGTTTAGTATTTTAGGTAAAAAATGGAACGGACTGATTATCGATGTATTGTTGAACCTCGGCCCGCAACGGTTTAAAGATATTGCAGGTAAGGTGACTAGGTGTTCAGATCGGGTGTTGGTCGAACGCCTTAAGGAACTCGAGATGAACGGCATCGTTGTTCGCAACACCTATGACGATTCGTCGTTGATCGAATACGCCCTCACTGAAAAAGGTCAAGACCTTGCCGGTGTCATGAAGACGGTGCACAACTGGTCTGAAAAATGGAACCAGTTAGATGCTGATGATCCGCAAGAGGTTGACCAATGCCACCAACCGCTGTAAACTAATTGGTGTGTAAAAATTGAATGAAATGCCTTAACGAAAGAGTAGTAGGTTCAGCGCTAATCCCAGAGAGACGGCTAGGTCAGTGGAAGGTCGTCGATTGGTTAGGATCGAATTCACTTTCCGAGCAGAGATTGGGCGTCGCGGTCATTAGGGTCGTGACAAATAATCGTCCGGTTGATTGACCGTTATTAAATTACCGAGTGTACTTATTGATAAGTAAACAAGGGTGGTACCGCGAAGACTTCGTCCCTTTATTTTGGGGCGGAGTTTTTTTATTTTGTTAAGGAGGATCCATAATGACACTTAGAGATCAATTGGAAAAAATTCGCGATGAGCGAAAGCAGAGTATCCTCGATGTTGACGACCTTAAAAAGCTTGATGAACTGCGTGTGCAGTTGTTAGGTAAAAAAGGCCCCGTCACTCAAGCGCTCCGCAGTATGAAAGACTTACCCGCAGACGAACGACCTAGCTTTGGCCAGTTTGCAAATAAGGTGCGTGACGACCTAAAAAACGCCATTGATGATCGCAATAGCGAACTACAACAGGCAGCGTTAAACTTTAAGCTGCAACACGAAAAAATTGATGTGACCTTACCAGGGGCTGCCGTTACTCAGGGACAACCACACGTGATTCAACAAATCGTTGATCAGCTGGAAGACCTCTTTATGGGCATGGGCTACCAAGTTTTGAGCGGTCCAGAAGTCGAAGAAGACAAGTACAACTTTGAAATGATGAACCTGCCTAAGGATCATCCAGCACGGGATATGCAAGATACGTTCTATATCACCAAGGAAATTTTGATGCGGACACAAACCTCACCGATGCAGGCAAGAACGTTGGAGACCCACGATTTTAGTAAGGGGCCGTTGAAGATGATCTCACCAGGGGTCGTTTACCGTCGTGATACGGATGATCCAACCCACTCTCATCAATTCCACCAGGTGGAAGGGCTTGTCATCGATAAGCACGTTACCATGGCTGATTTAAAAGGTACCTTGGAACTGGTTGCACACACCTTATTTGGTGACCGATTTGACGTCCGGTTGCGCCCAAGTTACTTCCCATTTACTGAGCCTTCTGTTGAAGCCGATATTACCTGCTTTAACTGTGGCGGTAAGGGCTGTAACGTCTGCAAGTACACCGGCTGGATCGAAGTGCTCGGTGCCGGGATGGTTCACCCGAACGTGTTGAAGATGGCTGGGGTTGACCCAACCGTTTACGGTGGCTTTGCCTTTGGTCTTGGCCCTGACCGGTTTGCAATGCTGAAGTATGGTGTTGACGATATCCGGAACTTCTACTTAAACGACGTCCGGTTCCTCACCCAATTTGCTAAGAAAGGATAATCAAAACCTATGAAAATTTCTTATCGCTGGTTAAAAGAGTATCTCGATATTGATGTACCAGCCAAAGACTTAGCAGAAAAAATCGAACGGGGTTCCGTTGAAATTGATTCTGTCGAAAAGCCTAGTGATGGTCTTAAAAAGATCGTGGTCGGTGAAGTGATGTCCATGGAACCGCATCCCGATTCTGATCACTTAAACATTTGCCAAGTTGATATTGGGGAAGACGACCTATCCCAAATCGTATGTGGCGCACCCAATGTTGCGCCTAACCACAAAGTTATTGTTGCACTGCCTGGTTCAAGAATCGGCGGCAACGTCAAAATTAAGCGGTCTAAGATGCGTGGCGTCACTTCCAATGGGATGATCTGTGCGCTGGATGAAATTGGGTTCAGCAAGGACGTTGTCCCAAAGGAATGGGCGGACGGTATTTACTTCTTGCCAGACGATGCCGAAGTCGGTGAACCGGTTTTCCCTTACCTTGGGATGGACGATGAGCTGATCGACGTTGATGTAACCCCTAACCGTGGCGACATGCTGAGTGTTTACGGTGTCGCAAATGACGTCGCTGCGTTGTACGACAAAACTGCTAAGTTGAATCACCCTGATGTGACTGAAATTGGCGAAAAAGCTGTTGATCAGGTGACGTTGGACACGGATGAAAGCCTAGCACCAATCTATAAGATGCGGCTCGTTAAAAACGTGACGATTAAACCAAGTCCACGCTGGTTACAGATTAAATTGTGGAACGCTGGCGTTCGCCCGATCAATAACGTGGTCGATGTCACTAACTACATTTTGCTGAAGTATGGTCAACCGCTGCACGCCTTTGACTTTGATAAGATCAAGGGGAACACGGTCGTGACTCGAAACGCGCGGGCAGGCGAAAAGCTTACTACGTTGGATGAGGAAGAACACGACCTTGATGCAAACGACATCGTGATTGCTGATACGGATAAGCCGATTGCATTAGCCGGTGTGATGGGCGGCTTCAATTCAAGAATTGATGACGACACCACAACGGTTGCCATTGAATCAGCTGTGTTCCAGCCAACATTGATCCGGAAAACGGCGCAGCGGCACAACCTGCACACGGATGCATCCCAACGTTTCGAACGTGGGGTCAACCGTGGCGGCGTTGCCGAAGCCTTAGACGCTGCTGCTCAGATGATGGACGAACTGGCAGATGGTGATAGTTTAACGGGCATCGTGACCGGTGCAGAATACGACGTGACTGACGTCAACGTTGACGTCACACTCAGCCGTATCAACCATGTGCTGGGGACTGAATTGTCTGCTGATGAGGTTACTGCTATCTTTAAACGTCTTGGCTTTGGTGTCGCATTGAATGGTGAGACCTATACCGTAACTGTGCCGCCACGTCGTTGGGACATTCATATTGAAGCCGACCTGCTGGAAGAAGTTGCCCGGATCTACGGTTATGATGCCATTCCATCAACGTTACCAGTTGGCCCGACGACTCTGGGTAGTTTAACTGATAAGCAACGGTTGATTCGCGCATCACGTAGTTTGTTGGAAGGATTTGGCCTGAACCAAGCAATCTCATATGCCTTAACCACCAACGAAAAGGCACAACAATTCCTGATGCGTGACACAGAAACGACAGAACTCAGCTGGCCAATGACCGCTGACCACACTACCTTGCGCGAAAACTTAGTGAGTGGGTTGCTGGACGACGTTGCGTATAACAACGCGCGCCACGTGAACGACATTGCGCTTTACGAACAAGGCCGGGTGTTCTACCGTGAGGGCGACGAAGTTCGACCAAGCGAACAAGAACATATCGCCGGGGTCATCAGTGGTGAGTTGACACCAACGAGTTGGCAGAACAGCAAGGCCCAAAAGGTTGATTTCTATCAACTGAAGGGCATCGTTGAACAATTCTTAGCTAACCTTGACGTCGAAGGCGACGTGACCTTTGAAGCCACCGACAAGTATCCAGAAATGCACCCAGGCCGAACGGCTGATATTGCCATTCATGGGCACTACGTTGGCTTTATCGGGCAGGTGCACCCAACGACAGCGTCAGCATACAAGATCAAAGAATCATATGTGTTCGAACTGAACCTGGATGCCTTGATCGACATGCCAAAGAAGGCCAACCAGTACGAACCAATTTCGAAGTACCCGGCTGTAACTCGGGACATTGCGCTATTAGTCGATCGGGCAGTCACAAACGATGAGATCTTAGCTAAGATCCGCAAGCGTGGCGGGGCTTATCTGAAGTCCGTCAAACTGTTTGATGTTTACGCCGGCAAGAACTTGCCGGTTGGTAAGCAATCGATGGCCTACACCTTGACGTATCAAAATCCAAACGATACGTTAACGGATGATGAGGTCAACCAAGCATTTGCTAAGGTTGAGAAGATCTTGACTGAGGATCTGCACGCTGAAATTAGATAGTTATTAAATGCTTTAAAAGGCCAAGGATTTTGGATCCTTGGTCTTTTTGTGGGGAGTAAGTTGGTGGCGCTTTCTGTTGGTGTTGGGGTATAGGTGCGCTTGTTGTGTGGTTGGTTCCTTGCAGATTATGGGTGGAATTTCTGGACGATTACTGCTGAGACTTCATGGGATTGGAATTTTTGGTGGGGTTCTGTTATATTGTGGAAACGTGTTCAGCAAGCCAAGGGGCGGCCATGTAAGGAACTCTTGCAAAAATGCCAAGCCCGAGCATTTCTGCAAGAGTTCCTTACATTCTGCCCCCTTAACCGGCTTGCTTCACACTCTGCTTCTATTACAAATTCCTCAAGAACCCACAATATTACTGCAATCAACGTCGTTTTTTGGTAAACTATACAAGATTGAAAAAGAAACGGAACGGGGGAACTACTCGTGGATAAAGATAACCAACCCACCAAAAATGAGTCAGAGAACACTAAGCTGGACAGCACGGCCGCGGATGCCCAGACAACTGATACGACGGCACAGACACCAAATTCTGCACCTTCAAAAAATGATCAACAGGTAACTGGTGACAGCGGTGACAGTCAACCAACTGAGTCGGCAACGCCGTCGGGGACGATGCCACCAACAGGTAATGGGGGATCGACGCCGCCAACACCGCCAGAAAAACCGGGCAAGCCCAAGATGAGCATGGGTCACCGGATCATTATCGGCGTGGTCAGCATTTTGGTTGTCCTTGTTGTCGTGAGCGGTATCGGGTTTTATCGATACTTTAAGTCGGCGCAAAAGCCGTTAAATGCCCATAGTACCCAAGTCGTTCAAGTGGATATTCCCATGGGTGCCTCAACGAAAAAAATTGGGTCGATCCTGCAAGAAAAGAACATCGTCAAAAGTGGGATGGTCTTCAACTATTTCGTGAAGTCACGTAACTTTACTGCCTTTCGTGCGGGTTATTACCAATTGAAGTCTTCAATGACCTTGACCCAGATTGCTAAACAGCTCGAAAAGGGCGGTTCCAGTGAACCTATTCAGAGTTCCAAAGGGAAAGTGCTCGTCCGTGAAGGGGTTCAGATCAAGGACATTGCGACAACGATTGCGGCTTCAACTGATTTTAGTAAGAGTGAATTTCTGAGTTTAATGAAGGATCAAACCTTTATGAATCAGCTCTACAAACAATATCCACAGCTCTTAAAGTCAACGATGACAAGCAAGCACGTGCGGTATAAGTTGGAAGGCTATCTGTATCCAGCAACGTACACGGTAAATAAAAAAATGTCACTCAAGCAGCTGGTTGAACAAATGGTTGGTGCGACCAACACGGAAATGAGACCTTATTATAAGTACATTGCTAAGAAAAAGATGACGGTTCAGCAGGTGCTGACCTTATCATCGCTCGTTGAACGTGAAGGGGTCACCAACACTGACTGGCGTAAGATTGCCGGTGTCTTCTTTAACCGAATCAAACAGGGGATGCCATTGCAATCTGATATTTCTGTGATGTATGCCATCAACAAGCATAAAAAGAATTTATCAGATAGTGATCTGCAATCAAATTCACCATATAACCTGTATAAGTACGCGGGTTATGGACCAGGACCATTTAACAGTCCAAGTTCAGATTCCATCAAGGCCGTTTTAAAGCCGTTAGACGAAAGCAAGGGGTATCTGTACTTCGTTGCGAATATGAAGACGGGTAAGATCTACTACTCTAAGACATTGGCTGAACACAACGAAAAATCAGCAAGTTTAAGTTCTGCAAATAACTAAGTAACAAATGGGAAAGGATCTTCAATTCAACATGGCAGCTACGCAATCAAAACCCGTCATCATTGGTGTGACAGGCGGGTCAGGCAGTGGCAAGACCACTGTCAGTCAGGCAATTTATCATAATTTTTCAAATGAATCGATCATGATTTTGCAACAAGATGCTTATTATAATGATCAAGCTGAAATGACGATGGCAGAACGGCGCGCAGTGAACTACGACCACCCGCTGGCCTTCGATACCGATCTCTTGATCACCCAACTCAAACAGTTGCAACAGTACAAGAGTGTTGAGAAGCCGGTGTACGACTACACGCAGTCAACGCGTAGTGACAAAACGATTCACCAGGAACCAAAGGATGTCATCATTGTTGAGGGCGTTTTAATTCTTGATGATCAGCGGTTGCGTGATTTGATGGATATTAAAGTTTTCGTTGATACGGATGATGATATTCGCATTATTCGCCGAATTGAGCGTGATATTAAGGAACGCGGCCGTGATTTAGATTGGATCATCGACCAGTACTTGGCGACGGTCAAACCAATGTATCATCAATTTGTCGAGCCGACAAAGCGTTACGCTGATCTGATCGTGCCTGAGGGTGGCGAGAATCGCGTGGCCATTGATCTCTTGACCACAAAAATCCGGTCGATCCTGATGCGTAAGAAGAATGGTCGGGCGCAAAACAGCACCCAAGTCATTTAGCGATTAGGGGTTGCAAGTCGCCTACGAGCATGATATTGTAGGCGACAGACATATTATAAAGAATTTAAGAGGTGGCTATTTTGGCTGAAGAAAAAACCTATCCAATAACTGCGGAAGGCAAAGTCAAATTGGAACAAGAATTAGAAGATCTTAAAATGAACAAGCGTCCTGACGTGATCAGTCGGATTCAGATTGCGCGTAGTTATGGAGACTTGTCAGAAAACTCAGAGTACGAGTCTGCCAAGGAAGAGCAATCAATGTTGGAAAGTCGTATCTCAACGGTTGAACACATGATTCAATACGCTGAAGTCATTGACAATGACAACACGGATAAGGATGAGATCACCGTTGGGAAAAAGGTGACCTTCAAAGAATTACCCGATGAAGAGCCAGAAAGCTACATTATCGTTGGGGCCGCTGAAGCAGACCCAATGACTGGCAAGATTTCAAACGATTCTCCAATCGCTAAGGGGCTGTTAGGCCATCGAGTTGGTGAAGAGGTCACGATCAACATTCCTGCTGGCGATATGAAAGTTAAAGTTTTAACTGTTGAACCTGCATAAAGCGGCGTCATTTAAAAAGTATCCGTTGATTCGCGCCAATGCGAAGATACGGGTACTTTTTTGATGTAAATTTCTTAAATTTCACAAGTGTGACTGAGCGTAGCAGATGCGTGTGGTTGAAAATAACCAAGAATTGATAGGGATTAAGAATTACTATTCTTTAGTTAGTGTATTTGACTTGCGTTTTTGTGAAATACAAGGTATAAATGAGATGTATTGAAAACGTATACAACTTGTGAAGGGGATATCATTAATGAAGATTACAGTTTCGGATCGCGCAAGCAAATGGTTCCACGCAGATATGGGTCTTGAAGACGGCCGTGGGGTACGTTTCTATGGTAAAGTCTATGGTAAAACACCCGTCCATGACGGCTTCTCCCTTGCATTAACGCCTGATGACCATCCTAAGAATCCCTATGCAGTTACCGAAAAAGATGGTATTACTTACTTTGTGCAACAGGGTGACGCCTGGTTCTTTAAGGGGTATGATCTGGGAATCGATTATGACCCACAGATCGATGGGCCAAAGTATGACTATATTGAAAATGGCGAACTATAGACATGTGTCGGGTGTTTAATCAGTTAACCCGTTTTAGATGACACAAAAACACGGTTTAGGACCTCTGTTGAGCTCTTGAACCGTGTTTTATTTGCCTATCTGTGACTAGTGTTGACGTCGGCGCCATAGGTATAAGCTGCCGCATCCAGCGAGACAGATGAGACTGATGGCGAGGCCGAGGTTGAATAGTGGTGGCCAATAGCTGATATGAATCGTGTGGGTACCCTTGGACAAGTTGAGTGCCAAGAAAGTATCAGCAGCCTTCTTTGCAGTGACTGGATGGCCATCAACGGTAACGTGCCAGCCCTTACTGTAAGGAATCGTTGTCATTAGGGTGGCATTGTTATGCGGCGCTGTGACAGTCCCTGTAATTGACCGTTGGGGATGATGCGTCACGTTTAGCGGATGCGCCTGCAATGTCTTGAGTGATGACTTGAATTCTGAATTGTTGAACTTGTAAAGGGTGAAGTTTTGCAACCACAGCGTACTCTTCTTGAAATTCAGTTGAATTTTAACTGTTTTGCCCTTGTCGTGGTTGGCAATGTTGACGACGATCGTGTGCCGATAGGTTGGGTATTGGCTGAGCGTCTTACCGTTCAACAGAACCGTCACGTTATCTTCATCCATGTCGGCGCCCATAGTGAGGTAGTAGGAATCGTTACTGGTGGGTTTAAACGTCAGGGTGACTGAACCAGGTTTTAGTAAGTTCGCCTTTTGCAGGAACGCACCAGTCAATTTTGTTTGCTGTTTGACGTTTGAAAATAGGACATTATTGAAGTTCTCAGCTGTAAATAAGTGTTGATCTTTTTGATTGCCCGTTAGTGACGCAAAGAGATTTGCTTGATAGCGGGTTGGATCGGCAGTTGTATTCTTCAAACTCAGCACCTTTGAACTCGAAATAAAGCCCATGGACAATGCATTTGGATTCTTATAGGTCGCGACTGTGCCGTCTTCTTTGATCTTTTGGTAATCCGCCAGGTCAGCTCTAGTAGACACCGTCGGCAGGCCGGATTGGGTGAGACCAGTTGCACTAGTTGACCCGGTTAAAACTGAATCTTGGTTGATCAAATAACGGAAGTCCAGCAGGGAATCAGTGAGTTCTGTGCCATTGGTGTAGGCAACGAACCCGTCTCCATCAGGCTGACCGATGTTCCCCATAAAGGTTGGCATCGTTTTTTCCAACGTTGAGGAGAAGACGGAGCCACCGTTGAACTGACCAGTCAATGGATCGTTCTTCGTCCGCATGAAGGTTGGCGTCATCCGATAAAGACCCTTGTGCTTGCTGGTAACGCCAGCGACCTCCTTTGTCATGACCTGCTCGTAATTGCCATACTCAGTTTGACTCACATAGGTGATGTGATTCAGGCTAGTGACCATGTTGCTGGTCATTTCTGCGATGATAAATAGCGAGAAGATCACTTGGTAGAAGAAGGCCTGTTTTTGCGGCAGGGCCACCAGACAGATGGCGGCGACGTAGAAGAGGCCACCGATCATGACCTGGTTTTGACTCAAGAAGCTAAAGGATTTTAAGTTGACCCAAACGTAGATGATCGCTACTGCACCGACTACCACCATGATCAAAATCTGCGCTGGATCAGGCACAAAGTCGGCTTTTAACGCATTGGCTGCTAACCAAATCAGCCAAAAGCTCACAACAAATGAGAAGCGGTAGGGGTACCAAATTGGGAATTGCATGGCGTGCCACAGGAGGTCCAATGGTTGAAAACAAAGGGAGAGCAGGAGGACCAAGCTAATGATGAGGGCCATCCAGCGACGTCTAGATTTGATATCGGTCCGCACGAAGAAGGCAATAACACCGACTAGAACAACGCTGCCGATAAACAGGTTCGGCATTCCCTTTGGCATTTGGCTAAAGTTAAACCCGCCTAGGAACAGTTTTGCCAACATCTTAAATGGAAAGTATTCGAACTTAAATTTGACGTCTGTGACGGTGTACTGCGACTTACTCAGTGACAGTGAATACCAGGTCGGCAGCAGTGTGACGCAGGCAATGCCAGCCGCCAGCAGCGAACTGCCAATGAACCGGCCCGTTTGTTTCAATAATGCTGGACGATTCTGATACTGACTGATGGCCTCATAGATGAAGAAAAGAATCGCAAACAGGCAGACCATGTAAGCCATATAATAATTGATGATCAGTAAGGCAGCCAACCAGAAAATATAGGTTCGACAGCCCTGACCGTTGATCAATCGGAGTAGCCCAAGGACGATCAGCGGCAGAATCACGACTGCATCTAGCCACATTAAATTGAGTTGGTTGGCAATCATCCACCCCATCATGGCATAACTGGTAGCAAATCCCAGGACAGTCCAGTGGCGCTGAACGCCGGTTTTGATCAGCAACCAGGCAAAGGTAAACCCTGCAGCGCCGTATTTTAAAACGGTAATGACGAGAATCCCACTCGTGATCACGTGGTCGGGGAAGAACAGTAGGATCAGATTGAAGGGACTTAATAGGTAGTAAGTCCAGATCCCAAACATTTCGCCGCCCAAGGCTTTTTGAAAGGTATAGAAAATACCGCTTGGGTCGTGGAGTAAACAGTGCCTGAAGTAAGCATAAAAATCCACGTACTGCTGCCCAAGATCGACCGTCAGTAGGGAAGAATTCCCAAACGGTGCCATATGGCGCGACGCAAAGTAAACAGTCATGATCAGCGCCGGAAGCAGAAAACTCAGCGTTAGAATCAACCGCCGTTCCCGTTTTTCGGTCAGATTTAATTGAAATTTTGGAAACACGAAGACAACCTCCATTAAACAAGTGATGATCTCCACGAGTACTGGAGATTTTTTTCATGAGACATGGGGCGCACAGCCACCAGTGGTGATCGATGCAGATAAGTAACCCATCGAAATTTGATTCATTGTTGGATTATGACGTTCACTAGTGACGTCCGCGCACCCTTCCTAGTCATTTAGAATAGCATAAATTTCCTTACTAAGGCTTAAAAGGATGTGGAACTTCTAAAAAGTTTTAAAACCCTGTTGTGAAAATGGCCGTGCGCTTGAAATTCTGGTAAAATAATGAAGTTAGATAAGGAGCGTTTAGGACATTGAAAAATTTCTTTAATCGAATCACTCGAAAACAATCACATAGAACTGGTTCAACGAGTTCTCAAATTCCGTTCCGGATGAATTTTTTGTTCGTCATCGTAGCGCTGCTGTTCATGGCTTTAATTGCACAGTTAGCGTACCTGCAGATCCTTCACGGCTCGCAATTAAAGGCGGAGGTCAACTCAACGGATAATACGGTTGAAACCAACAACGTCCAACGTGGCGAGATTTTTGATTCTACGGGTCGG
The DNA here is from genome assembly GCF_001702155.1 of Secundilactobacillus paracollinoides. NCBI lineage: Bacteria > Bacillati > Bacillota > Bacilli > Lactobacillales > Lactobacillaceae > Secundilactobacillus > Secundilactobacillus paracollinoides. Next base: position 2,949,617 of record NZ_CP014912.1, on the reverse strand, counting down.
GTCCTTGTTGGGAACAAGTCGCACCAAGCCATCAGTTATACTAAGGGTGTCGACGTGCTTTCAGGTGATCTCTATAAGATTGCCAATCGACTCAGTAAGTACATTACGGTGTCTAAATCATCACTGACTTACCGTAATGAAGCGGACTACTACGTTGCGGATACGTCTCGACTGGCACAAATTGAGAAGAAATTGCCAAAGTCGCAACAGAATTCAACGGATGAGTCAGACTATGCGGTGACGTATTACATGAACCACAGCAGCCAATACAAACTGACTGCGCAACAGAAAAATGCGGCCGTGATTTACGCGAAGATGAGCGGCACATACTCGTTGTCAACGACGTACATCAAGGAAACGGGTGTGACCAATAAAGAAATTGCCGAAGTTGGGGAGCATCTTTCCGATATGCCTGGCGTTAAGGTCAGCACAAGTTGGACGCGTGACTACCCAGAAGGGAGTTCTCTAAAGAGTATTATTGGGACGGCTTCTTCAGAAAAGACAGGGCTGCCAAGTGACAAAGTCAACCAGTTCTTAGCTGAAGGCTATTCTCGAAACGACTCCGTGGGTCAGTCTTACCTTGAAGAGCAGTACGAATCTGCACTGAAGGGGACTAAGTCTCAGACTAACGTTGAAGTTTCTGGGACGAAGATCATGAAGGAAGTTAAGAAGTATGGTGGGAATAAGGGGGATAACCTGCAGTTGACCATCAACGCTTCCTTCCAAAAGAAGCTGCAAGCCCTCGTGAAGTCGGCTGAATCAAGTGCCGGCGGCGATTCAACTGGGACTTACGCGGTCGTGATGAACCCGAACACGGGTGCCGTCATTGGGATGGCTGGTGAAGACCGAAACCCATCGACTGACAAGTTAACTGAAAATGCCTTGGGTACCATGACCAGCGCGATTACAATGGGGTCAGTGGTTAAGGGTGCCATGGTTTCCGGTGCCCTGATGGATGGTGTGATCACGCCATCCAATAACACCTTGGAAGAAATGCCGATCCGTGTTGGTGGGGTCAAAAAGTCGTCATGGTTTAACTCGTCAGGGAGTGCCGATATGGAATTGACCGCACCACTTGCGTTGGAAGTTTCTTCTAACTCTTACATGATGCAGTTGGCCATGAAGGAAGCTGGGTTCCATTACTACTCTGGGGCACCATTAACCATGAGTACCAGTATCTTCGCTAAGTTACGGGGTTACTTCTACCAGTTTGGCCTCGGTGTGAAGACCGGGATCGATATTCCTGGTGAAACAACGGGGATCGAAGGGGCAAGTACCAAAGCACATATTGGGAACGCACTGGATGAGGCCTACGGTAACTACGATGGGTATACGGTCATGCAGTTGGCACAGTATATTTCGACAATTGCGAATGGTGGTCGTCGAATCCAGACCCACTTGCTGCAATCCATTCGTGGGACGAGCAAGTCAGGCGGTTTGGGTGCCATTAAAGCCAAAGTCACCCCAAACGTGTTGAACACCATTGATATGACAGCTGCTCAAAAAGCAGTCGTTAAACAAGGGTTGTACGACGTTGTTCACGGGACCAACACCTACAAAACTGGTGGCGCGCTTGATACGATCAAGCCAGCTATTTCAGCTAAGACTGGGACTGCCCAAACGTTCTACAAAGGGACTGCCACCGAAACGTTGAGTTTGGTTTCGTACGCCCCTGTGTCTCATCCTAAGGTCGTTGTCGCATTGGCAATGCCAAACTTGAGCACAAGCGATGAATCAAACAACATGACCTTAGCCAAGCAAATTTACAAGGCCTACTGGTCAACGGTTCAGTCAACCTCAACACTTTCATCAAGTTCTAGCAGCAATTAACGAGGTGTTAAGTAAAAATACTTAACATATTATCAAAATCCACTGGTAATTCTGGTTCAAAAATGATAAACTACTATGAGTTAAGGCTTTTGCCTAATTCGAGTTAAGTTGGGAGGTTAAGGCAATGCGCGTACACATTACATTGGAATGCACTGAATGTGGTGAACAAAACTACTTATCAAGTAAAAATCGGCGGAACAACCCAGACCGGGTAGAGCTTAAGAAATACTGCCCACGTCAACGCAAGGTTACGTTACACAAAGAAACAAAGTAAAAGGCAAGGGCGATGAGCCTGCGCCTTTTTTTATTAATATTGAAACGATGGACCTGTAGCCAAGCATAAGAGAGGTAAACGATGAAGAAAAAAGCACTGCGAGAACAGATTATTGCTAACTTGACGGCACTGTCACCAGATGTTCGGCACTTTCAAGCTGACGAACTTTACCAGGATCTATTTGCCAGTCATGCCTGGAATACCAGTCACACGGTCGCTGTCACGATGTCGACTGAAACTGAGTTAGACACCCAGCCGATCATTGAGGCGGCCCAACAAGCGGATAAGCGTGTGCTCGTGCCACGAACTTTTCCGGGTCGGCAAATGGAATTTGTGCCGCTGACGGATGCGGTCCGTTTAGAAACCAGTGAATACGGCATTGAAGAACCCGTTAACGGGAACGCAACTGTCAAGTCGGCAATTGATCTCATCGTCGTTCCCGGCCTTGGGTTTACCCCGGCTGGTGACCGGTTAGGCTTTGGTGGGGGTTACTATGACCGTTACTTGGCTGATTATTCTGGCCAAACGGTGTCGTTAGCACTTGACGCCCAACTCTTTGACACCCCTCAGTGGTCGGTGAAAGAACATGATATTCGCGTTCAGCAGGTAATTACAGTACACTAAGGAAGTGGCAGACACACATGCAAGTTCGAGTTAAGCGATGGTTGGCCGGCCCGTATATGACAACGGGCCTCATTGCACTAATGGTCATCATTTTTTTAGCCATGGAACTCAGCGGCGGTGCAAGCAACGTGCACGTCCTATTGACGTTCGGGGCAAAATGGGATCCGCTGATCAATCAAGGCCAGTGGTGGCGACTAATTACGCCAACGTTTCTGCATCTTTCGGTAGAGCATATCTTATTGAACATGGTCACGCTGTATTTTCTTGGGATTCAGATCGAATCACTCTTTGGTCACAGCCGTTTTCTCATCATCTTTTTAGTTTCAGGAGTTGGCGGCAACCTTGCGAGTTACGCGTTTAATCCGTCAGCAATTTCTGCTGGTGCAAGTACGGCAATCTTTGGCCTATTTGGCGCGTTTTTGATGCTTGGTGAATCCTTTTGGGAATATGATTATATTCGGCAAATGACGCAAACATTTCTCATTTTTATCTTGATGAATCTCATTTTTGGCTTTTTTACACCCGGCACTGATATTGCGGGGCACATTGGTGGGTTAGCCGCCGGATTCCTTACAGGATACGTGGTTGGCGCACCGAAAATGGGACCGGTTGCTTTCACAAAAAGAATAATTGCTGTAGTCGTTCTCATTCTTATGATGAGTGGGCTATACTATTACGGCCGAACGTTGTAAAATTGTAAAGTACTCGTGTCAGTATCGGAGGATGTCGCATTATGAAAACGCTATATGATGTACAACAGCTGCTCAAGCAGTTTGGCATTTACGTGTATGTAGGTAAGCGCCTTTGGGATATTGAAGTCATGGCGCTAGAACTTGACCATCTTCACGACGCCCAGGTCGTTGATCAACAAACGTATCTTCACGCCAAGATGGTCTTGACCCGTGAACATCGTCTCGAGGAAGCACGTGAAAGTAATAAAACCAACTAGTACTGGAGGAAACAACTCATGGCAAAGAGTTTGATTGGAATTGATTTAGGTGGAACGACCACCAAGATGGCGTTTCTCACGCACGAAGGCGAAATTACTCAAAAGTGGAGCATTCCTACTGATATCAGTAACGAAGGCGTCAATATCGTACCAAACATCATTAAGTCATTAAAGGAAACCATCAGCAAATCTGGCTACACCACGGACTCCTTTATCGGTATCGGAATGGGGACGCCTGGTGCGGTTAATATTGAAAACGGTACCGTAATTAATGCGTTTAACTTGAATTGGACCAAGACGCAACACGTTCGCGACCAGATTCAAACGGCATTGGGCTTACCGTTTGTTTTGGAAAACGATGCCAACGTTGCCGCCCTTGGTGAATTTTGGAAGGGTGCCGGCGAAAAGGATACCGACGTCATTTTCGTGACACTTGGTACCGGTGTCGGCGGCGGTGTGATTGCTGGCGGCCAACTGTTGCACGGTGTGAACGGTGGGGCCGGTGAAATTGGCCACATTTGTGTCGAACCAAACGGCTACCAGTGTACCTGTGGTAAGCGCGGCTGTCTTGAACAATATTCTTCAGCTACTGGGATCGTTCACGTTGCTAAGGACATGACAGCCGACTTTACTGGCAAGTCTCGTTTAAAGGAACTGTTTGATAACCATGAAGATGTAACCTCTAAGATGGTGGTTTACCTTGCGGATAACGGTGATATTTTAGCAAGTCGGATCGTTGACAAGGTTGCCTTTTACCTGGGCTTGGCCTTAGCTAACTCAGCTAACATTTTGAACCCAGCTAACATTATCATTGGTGGTGGCGTTTCCGCTGCCGGTAACACCCTGTTACAACCAACGACCCGTTACTTCCAAGAAAACACCTTCCCAGCAGTGCGTGACTCAACGCGCTTGAAGATGGCCCAACTGGGTAACGACGCTGGCGCAATTGGTGCCGCATCATTAGCACTTCGCTTTGAATAAAAAATAGCGTATACTTAATGACGGTAGTTTTTATTTTAAAGTAGAAGGGACGATGGAGATGGCTGCAGCAATTTCAACAACGGGACTTTATACGATCGTGCTGCTCATCATCGTTGTCGGTTGGCTGCTATGGCGGCTGTATACGCTTTATCAGCGGAACCAAGCGGCAAAATTGATTGATGAAGAGACGTTTAGACAAGGCATGCGCAAGGCCCAGGTGATCGATGTTCGAGAAAAGAAGGACTTCGATGCCGGCCATATTTTAGGCGCACGCAGCATTCCTTATTCAACGTTACGCGCATACTATCAACAGTTGCGTAAGGATCTGCCAATCTACCTGTATGACCAAGGCAAGGAAATGAGTTCACGTTCAGCAATCTTCTTGAAAAAGAAGGGCTATACGCAACTCTTTATCTTGAAAACCGGTTATGCGCGGTGGGATGGTAAAACCAAGCAATCTTAATGAGAAACCAAAAAAACGCTGGTCGGTTGACTGGCGTTTTTTTGTGGTTACATGGACTAATTAATATCGGCGCTGGATACTTTTGGATCAGGGTGGTAGTATTTCTTTTTTGACGATAGTAGAGGTATTTCATAAAGATGGCGTTCTATTGTCCGTTAGAAAAAACGCCTTCCGAAAACCAGACGCCCTTACGCTCCGCTATCTTAACGGTTTTCTCCACGCTCTAATTATGAGCAATACAATAAAGAGACGTTTTAATGATGTGCTTCTCTGTTATATAGTTGAAATGCGTTCCGAAAACCAAAGACTTGCACAGAAGGGTGTCATGCGACAAAATCCAAACCCGGGATTTTATCGCATAACACCCTTCTGATCCAGTCTTTAACCGGTTTTCTCCACGCTCTAATTATGAGAGATTTACTAATGAATTCTCTAATTGTAGCGCTTTTCTTTCCTCAAGCTGAAACGCGTTCCGCCCCCTAACCGGTTTTCTCCACGCTCTAATTATGAGCAATATAATAAAGAGACGTTGTAATGTTGTGCTTCTCTGTTATATAGCTGAAACGCGTTCCGAAAACCAGACAGCTGCACGTAAGGGCGTCACGGCACAAAATCCAAACCCGGGATTTTATGCCATAACGCCCTTACGCTCCGCTATCTTAACGGTTTTCTCCACGCTCTAATTATGAGCCGATCGACTCTTTCTTGCTGCTTTTTTACGGTTGTCTTCAAAACGTTGTTCTTGGTCTTCGATGGGTTCGACGATCTTCTTTTTAAAGGAGAGGACGGCACCGGCTACTGCGCCTAGTGTGGCCACTGATCCAAAAAGAAAGCCCTTTGCAAAATGTTTCATTGAGAAAGCCCCCTTAACAAGTTAGAATATAGATTGTGTTAGTTACATTATGCAGGTTTTGCCTGCAAATATCCAGTATCTGAAGTTAAATTATAGCGGAGTGACAATATGAAAAAGTTAATGGCCATTATCGGCCCAACGGCGGTTGGTAAAACGGCCTTATCAATCAAATTAGCACAGGTCTTTAATGGCGAAGTGATCTCTGGGGACTCCATGCAGGTCTATCAAGGTTTAGATATTGGCACAGCTAAGATCACAGCTGATGAAAAGCAGGGCGTGCCGCACTACTTAATTGATATTAAACAGCCGAATGAACGGTATTCTGTTGCTGATTTTGTGGCCAGCGCACAGCAACTGATCGATGAGATAACCGCACGTGGTCATGTGCCCATGATCGTCGGCGGTACTGGTTTTTACTTAAAGGCACTCCTCTACGACATGACGCTTGGTGGTGACACTTATGAACCGTCAGAGGCTGTTCGCCAAAAATGGCACCAGTACGCGACTATTAGGGGCCAACAGGCGCTTTGGGACCACCTTGCAAGCATTGATCCAGATGCTGCTGAGAAGATTCCAGTCTCAAATGAACGGCGTGTTGTCCGAGCACTTGAGGTCTATGACCGAACAGGTGAGTTATTTTCAAAACAATCATCCGGCACAAAATTACGTTATGACCCGCTCATCATTGGCCTGAATACGGACCGTGTGTTGCTGTATCAGCGCATTAACCAACGTGTGGACCAAATGCTGGATGAAGGGCTAGAACGAGAAGCACGGCAATTATTTGACGCAGGTGGCCAGGACTGGCAGTCGGGCAAAGGAATCGGTTATCGCGAGTTCTTCCCGTATTTTGAGCATCAGCAACCAAAACAAGAAACGGTCGAGCAAATTAAGCAGGATACGCGGCACTATGCCAAGCGCCAGCTGACTTGGTTTCGCCATCAGGTCCCCGTTACTTGGTTCGACATTGTCCAGCATCCGGAGCAGCTGCCGACCATTCAGGATACCGTTTCGCAGTGGCTTTTAAACTGATGTAATAAAATCTTACATGCGTTCTTGACATCCCATTTCACCGTGGTATGATAAACCCATGAAAAGGAGGTGTGAATGTGATGACAGAAAAGGAGTTACAACGTTCAAAGTCCGTGCTGCCCATTGGGACGGTCATGCGGTTAACTGAATTGTCCGCTCGTCAGATTCGTTACTATGAGGAGCAGGGTCTGGTGATTCCCACGCGAACTGAAGGTAATCGCCGGCTCTATTCGCTCAATGATATTGACCGGCTGTTAGAGATCAAGGATTATCTGACAGAAGGCATTAACATGGCGGGCATCAAAGAGATTTACGAACAGCAACGTAAACGGGCTGCTGAACGTAAAGAAGAGACCCTTACCGATAACGATGTGCGGCAGATCCTTCATGATGAGTTTCTTAACATTAGCGGCATGGAGCGTACTTCTGGGACATCATTACATTCTCAGAAACCTCTCGAGTAATCAATAATGTTGCGTTCAAACAATTCTTTTAAGGAGCGATTTTATGCCAAAACACGATTATAGTAAAGACGATATCCGTCAGATGGCCGAAGACGAAAATGTGCAATTTTTACGGTTAATGTTCACTGACTTATTTGGGACCATCAAGAACGTGGAAGTGCCGATTTCACAATTGGAAAAACTGTTAGACAACAAATTGATGTTTGATGGCTCTTCAATTGATGGCTTCGTTCGCATTGAAGAAAGTGATATGTACCTTTACCCCGACTTGACCACTTGGATGATCTTCCCGTGGTCTAGCGAACGTGGTAAAATTGCGCGTGTGATCTGTGAAGTTTACACACCAGATGGCAAGCCGTTCGCTGGCGACCCACGGAACAACTTGATCCGGGTGCTGAGCGACATGCGTGAAGCTGGCTTTACAGACTTCAACATTGGGCCTGAACCAGAATTCTTCCTCTTTAAGATGGATGAAGATGGCAAGCCTACGACGACCTTAAACGACAGCGGCTCATACTTTGATATGGCGCCAATGGACTTGGGTGAAAATTGTCGGCGTGAAATCGTGTTAACCTTGGAAGAAATGGGCTTCGATGTTGAAGCTGCGCATCATGAAGTGGCGCCAGGCCAACATGAAATCGACTTTAAGTATGCGGATGCGTTGACCGCTGCTGATAACATTCAAACCTTTAAGCTGGTTGTGAAGACCGTTGCCCGTAAGTTTGGGCTGTACGCAACCTTCATGCCAAAACCATTAGCCGGTATCAATGGGTCTGGGATGCATTTGAACATGTCTCTGTTTACTAAAGACGGCAACGCCTTCTTTGATGAAAAGGGCGACTTACAGTTATCCGAAACGGCCTACCACTTCTTGGGCGGCTTGTTGGAACACGCACGCAGCTTTACTGCGATCTGCAACCCAACTGTTAACTCATACAAACGGCTGGTACCAGGCTACGAAGCACCCGTTTACGTTGCTTGGTCTGGGTCAAACCGGTCACCATTGATCCGGGTACCAAACTCACGTGGGTTGTCCACCCGTTTGGAAGTCCGCAGTGTTGATCCATCAGCTAACCCATATTTAGCAATCGCTGCCGTTTTGGAAGCTGGGTTAGATGGCTTGAAGAAGAAGCTTGTGCCTGAAGAAAGTGTTGACCGGAACATTTACCGGATGGACGCTGAGGAACGAACTGAAAACCACATCACTAACCTGCCAGACACGTTACACAACGCTTTAAAAGACTTGTCAGCTGACGAAGTGATGAAGAAGGCCATGGGGCCACATCTATTCCCAAGCTTCATTGAAGCCAAGAATTTGGAATATGATGCTTATCGCACCCAAGTCTCAAAGTGGGAACGCGATCAATACCTTGAAATGTACTAAATCTAAACTTTAAAAGAATTGTCGAAAACACGCTGACGGTGGTTGGCGTGTTTTTTTAATTGAGTGCGGGCCGTTTGGTTGTAAAGTGGGGGCAGATGGGGCAATATTGGGTGTAATGGTATTGTGCGTTTATTTGGCTCTTTGTCAACTGGAGTCGGCTTCGGCACTCGTATTTTACCTAGCCTAAACGTGTTCAGCAAGGCACGGGGCTAACGTGTAAGGGACGCTGACAAAAAAGTCAGGCCCGGACTTTTCTGTCAGCGTCCCTTACACACCGCCCCTGACCCGCCTGTCTTCACAGGCTTAAAAATTTTTTTCGAATTTTATCTAAACCGCTTTATTATTTGGCCCGTTTCCGTTAACATTAAATTAGCTACATATGAGAAAAGATAAACGAGGGATAATATGCAAAATAGTGAAGAAAACCAACAAGAGCTCAAACCAAGTGAGACCCAGCTTGACCTCTCGATAACACAGAAGATTACCTATTTACAGACACTGCAGCAGGCGCTTCACGATGGTGATGACCGACAGATCTACGAATTGATCGATAAGGTGCGCTATTCACGTGAAATCAAAAAATCGCGGTCGATCACGAAGGCGGAGGACCTGTCTAACCTGATCGATGATGCCCACGCGCAACTGAGTCACTATCTGAGCCAGAATTTGATCGAATACCTTGGGAAAACCTATCCCTTCTTTTACTATGACGAAACGGCAGAAGGGCAGTTTGACATTTACTTTGGTAACTGGTGGGACCGGCGCTTATTTGGCCAATTAGACGTGTTAAACGTTGCCTTTAAGTTTGATGATGACGAATACGGTAAGTTGAAAAAGGCGTTTGAGCTTGATGCCATGCACCAGCGATACAACACCGAAAACATTGCCGCAATTACGTCAAAGAGTGCTGAATTGCAGGAACTCATCAATCATCAAGACGACCGTGATCGCGAAAAAGAAGACTTGCGGGCACAGCAAAAAGAGGTCAGCCAAAAGAGTACGATGCCGTGGGATTCTGGTAAGGTTAAGGAAGAACGCCAGACCATTATCGACAAACTGACACAGTTAGCGGATGAGGATGAAGCGGCCATGAATGCATCAAAGACCATCAAGGAAAACGATGATCGCATTCTGGAATTATCAAAGGAAGACACCATTTTGAATTATGAGAAACAATCGATTCAAAAGACTTTTGATGATTTTACGCACTTTGAGTCACACAACCAAAGTCTCTACACTGATTATTTGACAAATCTGATTGGGAAAGGTCAGGTGATCTCAGATGATTAACGAAAATGATCCGTCGACACTGAGTACCAGTGGCCGATTATTATCGTATAATAGTGCCGTTAAAGAAGGGTTACAGACTGGGCTGAAGTTTACTGAACTGATGGATCAATTGATCAGTACTAAGGATCCGGACGTGCTTGTGCGTTCAGCGCAGGAACTCTCAACGTTCGTGCTGGACACGGACTACGTGACCTTCCCACACCAGTACAACACAGCGGACTATTATTTGATTTTCATGAGCCGGTTGTTAGAGCTGCACGGTAAGGATAACGTGATTACACTGCAGTCGCATGAAGACCAGCACCTGACCCAACAAATTGCGTCGCTTGAAGACAAGGGTGTCTTTTCCTTTATGATTGCCAATGATGGGACTGGTGGTGTCTATTATCAAGAACAGGTCACTGGCGAAACGATCTTTTATTTGAACCTGCAACGCAAGATGCTGCGGATCAACAGTGCGGCAATCACGAAATTATTTGTGATCACTTATCATGACCAGGTTGAAACTGATCAGATCCTGGCCACCACCCAATTGTTTATGGACTTTGGGTCTTCACTGAAAGAGGACTACGGGTTCAGTGTTGACTTCAATATTTTGGACACCAGTAATAATGAATTCTATGCCTTCAGTAATTCTAATTTATCGGATGAAGTGGTTGATAAGTTATTTGTTGCTGCAGCGAAGGAAGACTACATGCTGATGCATTCAAATGATGGTGCGGTGCTAGAATTGCCTAACCAAGTCACTTTGCATATTACAAGTAAGAATGCAAAGTGGGGGTTAACGGTCCATGATGACGACGAAACAACATCCTGGTTTAAGCTATTGCTAGACTATCCGTTTGTCCGTGAATGGTATTTGGATAACTTGACTGATTTGGAAATCAAATCCGACCCGTTAGTTTTTGGGTAGGATAATGGAGGAGCAGACAACTCGTGTGCTCCTTTTTGAGTTTATGTAAACGAGAAAGAAGTGGAAACTGTGGCATTAAATCTTGCTAACATGTTACAAACGGCGATTCAACGACGGAACCAACTATTATACGAAAACGATATTGCACTCTCCTCGGAGGAAACGATGCGGGGCAACTATGTCCGCTTGGATGTTGCTTTGGCTGATCTGGCCAACACCATGGGGTGGTTCGAACTCACTGACAAGCCAATCCCAGCAAATCACGATGACTTGCTTGCGACGTATTTAAAAGCGATGGATGGCTTTTTCCAGGTTGCGGCAAAACAGACCTGGTCTCAACTGATCGTTCAGTCAGATGATAAATTAGCGGCTTTGAAAGCTACTAAAAAAGCAAAGTCACTCAGTCAGCAGTACCTTGCGATGAAGCAGCTAGTATTCGATGCTTTTCTTAAGCACGAACAACCAGCTTTTGAACATGCCTGGCACTTATTTTTGAAGTTAGGATTAGTGGATCTTGAATTTACTGAGGATGAGCTGGAAAAGGCTTTTTTAGCGGAAAAATAACGGATTAGATGAAATGAAAAAAGCGTGGCTTGCAATTTAGTTTGCAAGCCACGCTTTTTAATCATGTCGCAAGAGAGATTCGAACCCTCGACCTACGGTTTAGAAGACCGTTGCTCTATCCAGCTGAGCTATTGCGACAGTGTATTAACGAACATGTATAATTATAAGAGATACCCAGAGTTAAGTCAACGTGATTTCAATGAGTTTTAGTGAAAAGCAGTGGTACATAACCTGCTCGCATTAAAGGTAAGGTGATTGGCGACCCAAGCATCAATAAATATTGATTGCGATAAAAAATATTCAACAGTTTTGGGTTCAATCTGATGGTCATGGCGTAGTTACTCATAGTCCCAAAGTTAAAGGAGGAACTCGCTATGTTACTGCCAAATCATTACCATAAGATTACAACGCCCGCTGGAGAAATTCGAATCGACCTCGTTGACCTGGAAATTAGGGTCTATATTGGTGATCGGTTGTTTGATCATTATCGTGTTGAGAATTACGATGAAGCCCGTTTTAAATATTTGGCAACGGTAGCCTATTTTTCAGAATAGGTTAAAGCCATTGAGATAAGACGGTCTAAGTACCGGCACAAAGGTAATTGTGATACTACAAGGAAAACACAATCAAGACCAACTAGTTCGCTGTACACCCCAAAAAATTTAGAGAAAAATCCCGATTCATACAACTAAAAAGGTTACGATTTGTTAAAAAAGGAGTTTAGTTACTTGCAATTTAGCTGAGATAATTTAATAATAGAATTGTAACACAATTGAAATCTTTATTTTCTCTTAGGGGGTTCGCTATGGTTTTTGTCTCATTTATCGTTTTTCTATTTATCATTGCGGGCGCATACGAATATTATCAAAGTTACACCCGTAAAGTTGCCGGTCCTAAGCATTTTGCGTCTAACAAGCGTGAGGGAGCAAGTTCGATATTAAGCAAAACGCATCTTAGTTAAGCCGGAAAACAGCCCTAAATCGTGACTGATGGTTAACCATCATGAACCTAAAAAAATGTGTCTCGTAAGTGTGTCTTACGGGGCACATTTTTTGTCGAAAAAAGAACTGCATTACGCTAAGTGAGCGTAATATGTTATATACAAAAACTAATATGGCAGTCTTTATTTCTAATTAGGTTGATGGCAATTCTCACTGCATTTTTAGCCGTGCCATTCGATTCAGAACCAAAGTTTAATATTCCTTGAATCTTTTATCTGAAGGGTGTTATCGACATCCCAGTTGCGCTATATTGACGATAAGCATGTTAGCCGACCAACAAAGTCGACTAGCTGACTTCATTTAGAAAAGAGGGAAAGGACGCCACACTTCTTACGACTGTGGCTTACACTAGCCATAGCCTAAAAGGTGGCAATATGCTTATGAATGATCTTTATTGTCCAGATTGCGGTAGTCTAGTACCCAATAACGCCCAGTATTGTCCGCGATGTGGATTACCGGTGAGTCAAATGCAAGCTCATAACTCGACGACATCCCAATCGGATGAGCGTCCAGAAGATACTAAGAACCCCAATTCACGGTCGGCCTCTGCTGCCAGCATGAAACGGCGTACGAAGCCGACACCGTGGCAACAGTTAACACCATCGCGTGCTCATTTGGGAACTGTGATCCGTTTTCTATTAGCCAACTCGTTGACCCTTGGGCTGATTTTTCTATTGGCCATTATTTTTTCACAGTATCGGTGGTGGTTCTTTGCGGTTTGGATCATTGCAAGTTATTTATATCCGTTACTGTTAAATAAGTCGACTTGGCCATGGGAGCGGCGACTCTTTGGGTGGCTTCACCAGTCCTCCGAACCACGATCCGAACCAGAGCCTGTTTATGGTGAGCCTGCAAGTGCGAGGCAACCGCAGTCAGCGGCACCTCAAGTAGCGCCTCAATTTCAACAGACTGCTGAATCTGAACCACCAGCTGCGACCGCTAATAATCGCCGACAGGGTTTCAGACAGGTCTTGCAGCGTCTTGGCAATCCTGAATTGAAACGCGGCATTATTTTCTTACTCGTTGGTGAAGTTCTGAAATGGGTCGGTGGGAGTATTGCGAGTGAATCACTCAGCACTCAAATCACAAGCATGATCAACAGTAGTACGGTTTCATTTAAGGGCTATTGTCTGATTGTTTCCTATCTATTGATCGGTTGGGGCGTTTTTGCGATAGGTGGCGGCATTGTCAAACTATTATTTCACCATCAGCATGGCGGCCGACTTTATAAACTTGCAGCGGTGGTCATTGGCATTTTAACAACGGTTATCGTGGGCTACTTATATGGTCATCCCGTTGATGGCGGTTATCAGCTGACAACAGCACTCATTGGGTCCAACATGACAACTAGCAGTTTACTGAATATCATTAACTGGGTACCGTGGGTGTTTGCAATCCTTTATTTATTGGGTATCCTGAAAAATGCACTTAGAAGAAATCGATTCTTTTAGCGCTGAACTTGTGTTTAATAAAATTGGCTATTGCAGCATTCCGGATAGGAAAGCTGCAATAGCCAGTTTTTCTGTCAGTTGGACATTTTTAAAGACACAAAAAAACCGGCCACTCACTAGCCGGTTTCTAGGTAAAACATTCAAAGGATAATCGCAGTACAGAAGTTATTATAGCACAGATGATAGCGTTTTCAATAGACTTTCTGAAAGAACTTGTTATCTCTCAATTATTTGGCGGCGAGCCACGTCAAGGATACCAACAAAAATCACGGTAATTGTTGGCGGATTAACGTTTAGGTCACAATCGTTTTTTTTGATAATGGATTCTCATTTTCACCATAAATGAAACAGTGACAGAAAAGTGTGCTTATTTAAACTTGACTGCTGTTCCGTACGCAGCAACTGACTGCATATCGTCGCTGATTGAACCAGAATCAAACCGCATCATCACAACCGCATCGGCACCCAAATCAACAGCATTAGACCGTAGCCGTTCGATGGCAACATCACGGGCTTCAATCATCATTTGCGTGTAGTCTTTGATCTCTCCGCCGACCAAGTTTTTCAACCCGGCACCAATGTTACGTACGATGTTTTTGGACTGAGTCGTTAAGCCAAAGACTTCACCAATGACGTCATACTTTTTTCCTGGAATGTTTTCGGTAGTGGTTACTAAAATTTCAGCCATAATTGTGGCCTCCTTAGTTAAATTAGGTTTAGTGTACCATGGGGGCTTCATATAGGAAAGAAAACGTTTCTTTTGGGGTGTCTTAGATGTTAAGACGCAGGTGATTGGTAAGGATGGGAAGGATAGAGGGATGTGACGGGCAGGGGGTAATAGTGGATTAGCTGCATTAAGTTTCAAGGTTTAGTCGGAGGATGATTGATGGGCCTTTTGCTGTTATGTTTTCTCTCAGCAATGATAGCTCTGGTGAAACGAACTTTTAACAAATGAGGGGGGGGTTGGACTCTGATCTTAGAGAGTGTTGGCATTGGCTATTTTTTGGAATTAGTTAGGGATATACCATCGTTTAGTCTACATAGTCGAAACGAGTTCCAGGAAGCAAGGGGCGGCCATGTAAGGGAGTCTGGCACAAATGCCAAGGTCAGGCATTTCTGCCAGACTCCCTTACATTCTGCCCCTTAACCGCTTCCTTCCACTCTCTCTATTACTTGAATTCGTCAAGAAACTTGTGCAGTCAATTGATTAAAAATACAGCTGTGCAAAAACGACATTTCAACCTTAGATTGCGCAATAATTACCTCAGAACAGCTTGTCTTCAAGACTAGCTCATAGCGTCTGTAACGGGCTTTACACGGATAGTTTGAAGGTCAAAGAATAAATTTTAATAAAGTGTGACCAGCCCCAAGAATAGGGGGGTTTAAAACGCAGTTATGCATGCATATTCACAATAAAACTTGACAAATTAGGGGCATTTATCATAACATACTGCCATCAAATACTTTGATGTTTGAAATACTTTGACAAGGATGTGTTAAACAGTACATGCAATTAACTTCTCAGGAAATTCAAACGTTGATTCCGAATCGATTCCCGATTTTTTACATGGATGGCGTGACCGAATTGACCCCTGGCGAGTCAATTACGGCCATCAAAAATGTCACCGCAGATGAAAGTTTTGTGAATGGGTATCGCCCTGGCGAATTTATTATGCCTTCAGCACTGATCGTTGAATCATTGGCTCAGGCTGCATCGATTTTAATTCTGAAGTCACCGGCGTTTCAACACAAAACCGCTTACTTAGGCGGCATTCCAAAAGCGGAGTTTTTGAAGGACGTTAAGGCAGGAAATCAGCTTGCTTTAAAAGTTACCATGAAAAAACAGCGCGATAACATGGGCATTGTTTCTTGCGAAGCAGTTGTTGCGGACGATGTCTGTGTTCGTGCTGAACTCATGTTTATTGTTGCCCCAGATGACACTCAGGAGTGATTCTGGCAGTCGTCACTGCTATTATTTTGATGATGAAATAATTTGACTTTCAAAGCAGGTGGTGGGTGTGATGGACGCGGCGACAACTAAACGCATCAATGATCTTTTAACAACAGTGTATAATGATATTCTGCGCGTCGAGGAACGTGAACTTAAGAAAAGCCGCTTTAAAGACATTTCGATTAAGGAAGTGCACGCCATCGACGCCATTACTATGTATGAGCATAAAACGACCTCGCAAGTGGCTCGGGAGTTAAAAATTACCCCTGGAACCCTCACAACGATGATCAACCATTTGGTCCGTAAAGGCTATGTGGTCCGCTTGCGTAGTGATGATGATCGCCGGTTTGTCCGGTTGGGATTGACACGGCGCGGCCGACTCATTTTTCGGGCGCACGAGTCGTTTCACCGGCACATGATCCAATCCTTTACGCAGGATATGGATGATGAACAGGTGCAGCTTATCGAAAAAGCACTATTGAATTTACAGGCGTTTTTGGAATTTCCAGAGACCCTCAATTAAGTAAGGAGTTTACTCATGGCAGGCATTAAAATTGTGCAAACTGCGCATGAAGTTCCAGACAAGATCGTGACAAACGATGAGTTGACTCAGTACATGGATACTTCTGATGAGTGGATCAGCAGCCGGACTGGCATTCGACAGCGACACGTCACCACAACACAGACAACGTCGGCATTGTGCGGAATCGTGGCTGATCGGTTACTTGAAGACGCTGGCTGGTCAGCAGATTCCTTAGACTTTATCGTGGTCGCGACCATGTCACCAGATTACATGACCCCGGCAACGGCGGCCATTGTGCAGCACCATATTCACGCAACGAACGCCTTTGCGTTTGATTTAAACGCTGCTTGTTCAGGCTTTATTTACGGGCTTAAAGTTGCGGGCGACCTATTAAAGGGTGGTCAAAAGCGCGGGATGCTTATCGGTGGTGAGACGCTTTCAAAACTGGTCGACTGGCATGAACGGTCAACGGCTGTTTTGTTTGGTGACGGCGCCGGTGGGGTGTTGCTTGAACGTGTCAGTGATACAGATCAGTCGCAGTTTTTAGCGTCTGATCTGCAGACCTTAGGTGAATTGGG
This sequence comes from Secundilactobacillus paracollinoides, assembly GCF_001702155.1. Lineage (NCBI taxonomy): Bacteria > Bacillati > Bacillota > Bacilli > Lactobacillales > Lactobacillaceae > Secundilactobacillus > Secundilactobacillus paracollinoides. The sequence continues at coordinate 2,932,492 of NZ_CP014912.1, read as the reverse complement.
AGATCGGTTAACAGCTGGCTACCAGCCGTTGACGTCACCGTTTGCGACGGATGATACCGACGCACACCAGCAGTATTTTGAAATGGACGGCCGCGCAGTCTACAAATTTGCGACCCGCGACGTGCCTAAGTCGATCAACCGCGCACTGGTCAAAGCCGACAAAACGGTTAAGGACGTTGATTATTTTTTGTTGCATCAAGCCAATCAACGCATCATTAACCAAATTGCAAAACAACTTGATTTACCAGAAACACCGTTTCTTTCTAACGTTGCCAATTACGGTAATACCTCGGCAGCAAGTGTGCCAATTCTATTGGACGAAGCTGTTCGAGCGAGGACCATCCAACGTGGTCAGCTGATTGCGTTGAGCGGGTTTGGCGGTGGCTTGACCATCGGCACCCAACTGATTATTTACTAAAAAACTAAAACAGATATTATAGGAGAATTTTATATTATGACTAACGACGAAATCTTTTCAAAAGTACAAGCAATTATCGTGGACCAAACTGGTGAAGATGCAGAAAAGGTCACTATGACGACCAACATCAAGGAAGACTTGGATGCTGATAGCTTGGATATTTTTGAAGTGATCAACGAAATTGAAGACGAATTTGATATCAAGATCGAAACTGAAGAAGGTATCGACACCGTTTCTGATTTAGTTGGTTTCGTTGAAAAGCAATTGAAGAAAGCAAAATAACATGCAATTAGACCCTTTTATGGCCTCATTAGACCTGAAATATCCGATCTTTCAGGGTGGGATGGCCTGGGTCGCTGATGGCCGGTTAGTCGCTGCGGTTTCAAACGCTGGCGGCTTAGGCATTATTGGTGCCGGTCACGCATCTGGTCAGATCGTGCACGATGAGATCGAAATGGCGAAATCGTTAACTGACCGACCATTCGGTGTTAACGTGATGCTGCTATCGCCTCACGTTCAGGACGTGGTGGATGTCATTTTGTCTGAAAAAGACAGCATCACGGTTGTTACAACCGGTGCCGGTGACCCAAGCCGCTATCTGGAAGACTTTAAGGCTGCTGATATCAAAGTAGTGCCCGTTGTCGGTTCGGTAGCGCTTGCTAAGCGCATGCAGCGGGTCGGTGCTGATGCCGTGGTTGCAGAAGGTATGGAGTCAGGTGGCCACATCGGTAAGCTGACAACCATGGCCCTCGTGCCACAGATGGTTGACGCCGTTGATATTCCCGTGATCGCTGCGGGCGGTATTGCTGACGGCCGCGGCATGGCAGCTGCCTTTATGTTGGGCGCTGTTGGTGTGCAGATGGGCACGCACTTTTTGGTGGCTCAAGAATCAAAGGTGCACCCTGACTATAAGCGTGCCGTGTTAAAGGCTAAGGATATCGACACGGTTGTGACCGGTGAATTTGCAGGTCATCCAGCCCGTGTCTTAAAAAATAAAATGGCAAAGCGCTTCATGAGAATTGAAAAGGCCGAGGCGTCTAAGCCGGAGCCAGATTTTACTGATGTCGAAGAATTGGGTAACGGCAGCTTGCGGACGGCAGTGCTGACTGGCGATGCTGAAAACGGTGCGTTCATGGCCGGACAAGTTGCCGGTCTTGTGAAGGAAGCTGAACCGGCAGCCGACATTTTGGCTGACGTGTACGCCCAAGCAATCGCCCTTATGGATGGTGAAAAAATCAGATGACAATTGCACTTTTGTTTAGTGGCCAGGGATCACAGAAAACGGGTATGGGTCAAGATCTTTATGAAACCCAGGCACCTTATCGCGACACCATTGACCACGCTAGTCAGGTGTTAGGGATTGATTTGCCTGCCCTGTACTTTGATGATACTAAAGCGGATCAGCTTAATGAAACGCAGTATACGCAGCCCGCAATCGTTGCCATGAGTATGGCGGTGTATCAAACCATCAAACCGCAACTCGACGATCAAGTGAAAGTCGGGCTTGGACTGAGTTTAGGCGAATACAGCGCACTTGCCGCCAGTGGCTTTCTCACATTTGACGAGGCGCTTAAACTGATCGCACTTCGCGGGCAGTTAATGCAGCGAGCTAGCGATGATGATCCTAGCAAAATGGTAGCCGTAATGAATACGCCGATTGAGGTACTGCAAGAAGCTGTTAAGGCTGGTCAGACGACTGGCCGGGTTGCAATCGCTAACGTGAACACGCCTAAGCAGGTGGTGATCGGTGGCGATGTCAGTGCTGTTGATGCTGCAAGTGCGTATCTCACTGACCACGATGCGGGTCGTCAAGTGACGTTAAATGTGAGCGGGGCGTTTCATACGCCACTCATGCAATCGGCGCAACAGCCGCTGCATGAAGCGCTCACGCAAGTCAACTGGCAGCAGGGGCACTTCCCAATCATGAGTACCACGCAACTGCAGCCGTTTACGCCGGCTGACATTGTCACGACACTTACTGATCAGTTGGTGTCTACCACGCATTTTTCAGACGCGTTGACACAGGTGGCACCAGACGTGGACACGGTGATCGAGGTCGGGCCAGGTAAGACCCTGATGAGTTTCGCTCGGAAGACGGTTAAGGGCCTTAACTACTATCATATTGATAGTGCCGAAACGCTCACTGACACGTTGGCAGCAGTAGCGGCCCAGAAATAGGAGTTCAACATGAATTTAGAAGGTAAAACTGTCCTTGTAACAGGAAGTACCCAGGGCATCGGGCTGGCAATTGCGCAAGCCTTTGCGGACCAGGGGGCAAATATCGTTTTAAATGGCCGTCACGCCGTTTCAGATGATGTTAAAAAGACCATTGAAGCTCAGGGTGTGACCTGTTGGGACTTCAGCGCCGATATTACGGATGAAACGGGTGTCGCTGCCCTGATCAAACAGATCTACGCGGTCAGTGACCACCTTGACGTTGTGGTCAACAACGCCGGAATCGTTAATGATAAATTGTTGAATCGGATGTCCATGGCTGATTTCCAAGAAGTGGTCACCACGAATTTAACGGGGACCTTCAACGTGATCAAGGCTTGTTTGCGGCCCATGTATAAAGCACGGGCAGGCGTTTTCATTAACCTTGCCAGTGTCATCGGGCTGACTGGAAATATTGGTCAGGCGAACTACGCGGCGAGCAAAGCCGGCATCATTGGATTAACAAAATCGGTTGCCAAAGAAGCTGCAATGCGCGGTCTTCGATGCAACGCCATTGCGCCAGGGATGATCGACACTGCCATGACGGCAGCTTTAGCCGATAAAGTCAAGGACGGCATTCTTGAACAGATTCCGTTAAAACGATTTGGAAACGTGGAGGAAGTTGCACAAACTGCAATTTTCCTTGCACAAAACGAGTACATTACGGGTCAGACCATCACTGTTGATGGCGGCCTAACGATGCAGTAAGGAGATTGATTATGCCAAGAGTTGTGATTACAGGAATGGGAGCTGTTACCCCAGTCGGAAACGACGTTGAAACCTTTGTCGCCAGTCTGACTGCAGGGAAGGTTGGGTTTAACCCCATCACGCACTTTGACGCTACGGAAACTGGCGTGACACTTGCGGGGGAACTCACTGATTTTGACCCGTTGCAGCGGTTGAAAAAGCGTGACTTGCGGCGGATGGATGGGTTCAGTCAGTACGCGATGTACGCTACTGGTGAAGCCATGGAACAAGCCGGTATTAATGACGATAACACGGATTCTGAACGTCTTGGTGTTATTTACGGTTCAGGAATCGGTGGTTTGACGACCATTCAAGAACAGGTCATTAAAATGCATGACAAGGGACCTGACCGGGTCTCACCAATGTTTGTGCCAACGGCCATCTCAAACATGGCTTCTGGTAACATTGCCATTCACTACAATGCACAAAACATTTGTACGACCATCGTGACAGCTTGTGCCTCAGGTACGAATGCCATTGGTGAAGCTTTCCGTCAAATTAAGGACGGTCGCGCTGATGTCATGATCACCGGTGGGGCAGAAGCCTCAATTAACGAGATTGGCATCGCTGGGTTCGCAGCATTGTCAACGTTGTCCAAGGCTACGGATCCCGAAAAGGCATCCCGGCCATTTGACGCTGCTCGTGACGGCTTTGTCATGGGTGAAGGTGCCGGAACGTTGATTCTCGAATCACTGGAACACGCACAGGCACGAGGTGCAGAAATCTTGGGTGAGATCGTTGGGTACGGCTCAACTTCTGACGCTTATCACATTACGTCACCAGATCCAGCGGGAACGCAGGCATCACGTGCCATGAAGCTTGCTATCGAAGAAGCTGATATCACGCCCGCAGACGTTGATTACATTAACGCCCATGGGACTGCCACCAAGGGGAACGATAGCGCTGAATCATTAGCCATTAACAAGTTGTTTGGCGAAGACAGCGACGTGCTCGTTTCAAGTACCAAGAGTATGACGGGACACTTGTTAGGTGCCGCTGGCGCCATTGAAGCCGTTGCGACAACAGCAGCGCTTCAAAGCGGCAAGTTACCATTAAACGTCGGGATCACGGAACAAGACCCTGAATGCCAGGTTAACCTTGTCACCAAGGATAACCAAAACACGGCTGCCGAATATGCGATTAGTAACTCCTTTGGGTTTGGCGGCCACAACGCCGTGTTAGCTTTCAGAAGGTGGGCTTAAGATGACGATTGAAGAAATTCAAACGATTATCAATCAGATCAACGATAGCGAGATTCGTGAAGTCGAATTAGACTATCAAGATCTGCACTTATACTTAAACAAGAATAAACAGTCCCATCGTGTCGACCAGTCGGCGGCAGTACCTGTCCAAACGGCAGCACCAGTTGCCCAAACGGCACCAGTTGCTCAACCGTCTGAACAAGCTGCATCAGATGCACCGGCTGAACCAGTCGTTGCGGATAACGATGAAACCATCAAAGCACCGTTAGTTGGGGTCATTTATCTCCAACCAGCACCTGACAAACCAGCGTACAAGCAGGTTGGTGACCACATCGAAAAAGGCGACGTTGTTTGCGTTGTTGAAGCCATGAAGATGATGACTGAAATTAAGAGCCAAGTATCTGGGACGTTGTCACAGGTTCTGGTTGAAAATGAAGAAGTGGTTGAGTACGATCAGCCACTGTTTAAAGTGACCCCTTAGTTGCGGGTTATTAATATAGTAGAAATAAAATTGATTTAGGTTGCTGAACGTGTTCAGTAATCGCTATGTTGTTTAGGAACGAGGTTAGGATGAGGATGACTTGTTCTGACCTCTTCCTTGTAAAGTTTGTGGTTATAGGTGATGTAGCCGAAACGTGTTCCGCAAGGCAAAGGGCTCCTGCGTAAGGGACTTCCGACACAAATGCCAAGTTCGGGCATTTGCGCCAGAGTCAGCTTACGCTCCGCCCTTTAAGCGCCTTGCTCCACACTCTTGTCGAAACGTGTTCTGCAAGCCAGGGGGCTAATGTGTAAGCAACTCTGACATAAATGCCAAGATCAGGCATTTCTGCCAGAGTTACCTACACGCCGCCCCCTAAACGGCTTGCTCCACACTCTATTAAAATGAGGTGACCAAATTGTCCGAAGAAACTGAAACAAGTACCCATGAATTAGATGTTGTTGAAATTCAAAAAATCTTGCCGCACCGTTATCCAATGCTGTTGGTAGACCGTGTTCTAGACTATGTGCCTGGTGAAAAGGTCATTGCTAAGAAGAACGTTTCCGTTAATGAAGCCTTCTTCCAAGGTCATTTTCCTGGCAATCCCGTTATGCCTGGCGTTTTGATCGTTGAAGCCATGGCGCAAGCTGGTGCTATTGCCCTCTTGACACTGGATGACTTTAAAGGCAAAACGGCCTACTTTGGCGGCGTCAACAAGGTAAAATTCCGTCAAATGGTTAAGCCTGGCGACACATTGCGGTTGGAAGTAACGTTAGATAAAATTCGCGGTAATGCTGGTTTGGGTCACGGGACCGCCTACGTGGATGATAAAAAAGTCTGCTCGGGTGACCTGACCTTTATGATTGGGTAGGTGAGTGCATGTTTAGGAAAGTATTGATTGCCAATCGCGGGGAAGTTGCAGTTCGGATCATTCGCGCCTTACGGGAACTTGGTATTCAATCCGTGGCGGTTTATTCCACTGCTGATGCTGAAGCGCAACACGTTAAGCTAGCCGATGAAGCTGTTTGTGTGGGTGGCCCACAACCAGCAGACTCTTATTTAAATATGCAAAATATTGTCAGCGCCGCAATTTTGACCGGCGCTGAGGCCATCCATCCCGGATACGGGTTCTTATCTGAAAACGAAGAGTTTGCCGAACTGTGTGAGACTTGTCAGATTGCCTTTATTGGGCCTAAGCCTGAAACGATTCAACTGATGGGTAATAAGGCGAATGCTCGCATTCAAATGCAGGCTAACGATGTGCCAGTTATTCCTGGCAGTACCGGTTTTTTGAAAGATGCTGATGATGCTCTGGCAACCGCTGAAAAAGTGGGGTATCCAGTGATGTTAAAGACGGCCTCTGGTGGTGGTGGTAAGGGCATCCGTAAGGTGCTCACACCGGATCAATTGAGACCGGCTTACGCTGAAGCCACGAAGGAAGCACAGCTGTCGTTTGGAGATTCACGGATGTATCTTGAAAAGATCGTCTCACCGGCAAAACACATTGAAGTTCAGGTCTTTGCCGATGATTTTGGGCACGTGGTGGCATTTCCTGAGCGGGACTGCTCGCTGCAACGTAACCAGCAAAAGGTCATGGAAGAAAGCCCGTGCGCCATCATGACGCCTGAAGAACGTGAACACGTTCAAACGATTGCGATTCGTGCGGCAGAAGCCATTGGTTATCGCAATACTGGGACCATTGAATTCTTAATGAATCACGACCATGACTTTTACTTTATGGAAATGAACACACGGATCCAAGTGGAACATCCAATCACTGAAGCGGTTACCGGCATTGATCTGGTTAAGAACCAAATTCGGGTTGCTGCGGGGGAAGCGTTGCCGTTTACTCAGGCTGACGTCACGATTCATGGTGCTGCGATTGAAGCACGAGTCAACGCTGAAGACCCAGCCCTCGACTTTATGCCGCAGGCTGGGCCAGTCAGACAGTTACGTCTGCCTGGTGGTCCTGGTATCCGAGTGGATAGTGGAATTGCCAGCGGTGATCAGATCACGCCGTTCTATGATTCAATGGTCGTTAAATTGATTGCCTATGCCGACACGCGGGACGAGGCGTTTGCCAAATTACGTGAAGCCCTGGCCGAGTTTGAAATGGACGGTATCGCTTCTAACCAGGCGTTCTTATCAGCGCTTCTCGATGATCCTGTCGTGATGCGCGGCGAAGCAACGACGAATTACATTATGACGACGTTCCTGCTTGAATTTCAGCAACAACACGTTCAGGAGGTGTCGTAAATGAATTTTGGCGAACACGTCAAACGGTTTTCGTCGCGATCCGTTTCTATCCTGAAGCACTATGAAGCCCAGGTGCCAAACGGCATCTGGATTCAATGTCCACGCTGCCATGCCAGCTTTTATTTTAAGCGTTCCGGCCAGTATCGGGTGTGCCCTGAATGTGGGTATGGGTTTCGGGTATCGGCCAAACGACGCTTGAAAATGATTACCAAGCACTTCGAAGAATGGGATGCGGATATCGTTTCAAAAGATCCAATCGATTTTCCTGATTACGAGAAAAAGTTAAAAAAAGCACAGTCTGCGACCCATTTGAAAGACGGGGTTTTAACTGGACTGGCAAAAATCGATGACCAGCCGGTTGCCCTAGGCATCATGGACCCCTTATTCATTATGGGCAGTCTTGGAACCGCCAATGGTGAACGGTTGACCCGGTTGTTTGAACGGGCGACTGAACAGGGACTGCCCGTGGTCTTGCTGACAGCTTCTGGGGGTGCCCGAATGCAGGAGGGGATTTATTCACTCATGCAAATGGCTAAGATTTCCGTGGCGGTCAACGAACACAGCGATGCTGGCTTAGCCTATATTTCGGTGATTATGGATCCCACGACCGGTGGCGTAACGGCAAGTTTTGCCACTCAAGCCGATATTACGTTGGCTGAACCGCATGCACTGCTGGGCTTTACTGGTAAGCGGGTCATTGAACAGACCATCAACAAACAGTTGCCGGATGATTTTCAGAGTGCTGAGAATAGTTACAAACGTGGGTTTATTGATGAGATCGTGCCGCGAGATCAACTTGCTGGCCGGTTAAGTCAACTGCTGCGGATCTTAGAAGCACCAAAGTGGGGTGACGCGTAATGACACAGGCTTCAGACATTGTTGCGGGTGCCCGCAGCGATCAAAAAACAAACATGCAGGCTATCGTGGATGCCCTTTTTACTGATTTCTTTGCGTGTCACGGTGACCAGATCAGCGGTGATGACCCAGCAATCATTGCCGGGTTAGCAACGTTAAAGGAACACCCAGTCGCCGTTATCGCTACTGAAAAGGGGATGACCCTTGAGGAGCGACTGGCGACCCACTTTGGCAGTCCGGAACCGGCCGGCTATCGAAAAGCGTTGCGTGTGATGCGCATGGCTGAACGGTTGCAGGTACCGATCGTCACTCTGATCAATACCCCGGGCGCCTATCCGGGTGCGGATGCAGAAGCTGCGGGACAGGGTCAGATGATTGCTAAAAATATTCGAGAAATGCTCACGCTTAAGACGCCGATCCTCACGATCATTGTTGGGGAAGCGGGGTCCGGCGGTGCGCTCGCACTTGCTTGTTCCGATACGATTTGGATGCTGGAGAACAGTATGTATTCAATTCTGTCGCCTGAGGGGTTTGCTTCCATTATGTGGAAGGATGCGCACAGGGCGGACGAAGCCGCTGAGTTGATGCGGTTGACGCCTGAACAGCTCAAGGAACAGCAGGTCATTGACCAGGTGTTTCCAGACGACGTTGTTTTAGATGACACGTTTCAGCAAACAATGGCGGATGAGCTAACTAGATTGGCCGATCAGACCACGAGTACGCTGTTAACGAAACGACAAGCAGGATTCCGTAAATTTTAGGTTGTAATTTTACTGCAATTATACTAATAATAAATAGAGATAAAATTGGATTTGTGAAACTACCGTCTGGTAGGGGGTTGACGACGCCCTGTTTTTCATGTAAAATGCAATTTGTTGTATTTGTGGACTTCCACACTGCAACCGCACGGGCCAAGTTCCTAAGTGTGTTCAATCACCACTTGTTCTCGGCGAGTCTAAGTTATTACTATATGAAGGAGGTGCACATACATGTACGCAATTATTGTAACGGGCGGTAAGCAATACCGTGTTCAACAAGGCGAAGCTGTTTACGTCGAAAAGCTTGATGCCAAGGCAGGCGACAAGGTCACTTTTGACCAAGTTGTTTTCGTTGGCGGCGACACGACCAAGGTTGGTGCTCCATTAGTTGATGGTGCTTCAGTTTCTGGGACTGTTGAAAAGCAAGGCCGTGAAAAGAAGGTTGTTACCTTCAAGTACAAGCCTAAGAAGGGTCAACACACTAAAGTGGGTCATCGTCAACCATATACCAAGGTTGTTATTGACGCTATCAACGCTTAATGTAGGTGATTGATCTTGATTCAAGCGACATTTGACTACGACAACAGCCACCGGATCATCGGGTTTAACCTTACCGGTCACGCGGATAGCGCGCCTTATGGCAGCGATATCGTGTGTGCCGCGGTTTCAGCACTGAGTATCAGTGCTGTGAATGGGCTGTCAACGGTAGCTGAGATCACCCCTGTGGTGGTTTCAAAAAATGACGAAGGCGGCTTTTTGAGCCTTCGAATGCCACCCGTTGACGACTACATGCAAGACCGAATTAGTCAGGCACTGTTACAAAGTTTCTTAAACGGACTTTTAGATGTCGAAAAACAATATTCGGAGTATGTCCGAATCTCATAAACTTTCCTAATGGAGGTGAAACGTAATGTTAGAAATGAATTTACAATTCTTCTCTCACCATAAAGGGGGCGGTTCTACTGCCAACGGTCGTGATTCTGCTGGGCGTCGTCTCGGTACGAAGGCTGCTGACGGTTCTACTGTAACCAGTGGTTCAATTCTTTATCGTCAACGTGGAACTCACATCTATCCAGGTGCCAACGTTCTTCGTGGTAACGACGATACATTATTTGCAAAGGTTGACGGTGTCGTTCGCTTCGAACGTAAGGGTCGCGATAAGCGCCAAGTTTCCGTTTACCCTGCATCAGATGTTGCTGCACGTTAAGCACAACATTTAAAAAGGCCCCGCGGGGTCTTTTTGTTTGTCATGAATTAGGGTTAGTCAGGAGGGTACGGCTATGCAAGCAAGAATAAAACAGCTTCAAGCTAAGTTTGACGACTTGCGGATCGATGGGTTCCTCGTTACGAATGCGTTTAATTTGAAGTACTTGATGAATTTTGATGGCCTTCAAGGTGATGGCGTTGCTGTAGTGACTGCCACTCGCGCGTTCTTAATAACAGATGCCCGTTATGACCTTGAGCTGCGTCGCCAGCATCCCGACTATGAGTTGATGATTACGCGCAACTACCTTGAAGTTGCAGCCAAAGTCGTTGCTGAGCAGGGCGTGACCGTGCTTGGATTTGAGGATGATCTGCCATACTTTGACTATGATCAGATCGATGACCAGATGTCTTCTGATATTGTTCCGCTGACGGGGATTATCGATCAATTGCGCTGGGTCAAGGATGCTGATGAACTTAGCGCCTTGAGAATAGCAGCCGAGTTAACCTCCGATGGGTTGATGAAAACGATTGATACGCTGCATGCTGGGCAGACTGAGCGTGAGGTTGCGAATCAACTTGACGCGACGATGCGCCAACTGGGTGCTACTGGAGAAAGTTTTGCGACGATTGTCGCTAGTGGGTATCGGTCGGCGCTGCCGCACGGTGCTGCAAGCGATAAGACCCTTCAGAATGGCGAACTTGTCACCATTGACTGTGGGTATTATTTTGACGGGTACACGTCTGATATTACCCGAACCGTGGCTGTTGGTGATCCGGGTGCAAAGTTGAAGGAAATCTACACCGTTGTTCAAACCGCACAGCAGCGCATCATTGACGCCGTTCATGATGGTGTTTCCGGACGGGTGCTTGACCAAGTAGGTCGTGAGTTGATTACCCAGGCCGGTTACGGGCCAGCTTTTAACCATGGTACTGGCCACGGCATTGGGTTGGATATTCATGAAGGACCAGCACTGTCGGCCCGTTCAACGGATACGATGCATACCAATAATGTGATCACCGTTGAGCCAGGTATCTATCTCACCGATCTCGGTGGTGTTCGAATTGAGGATGATGTTTTAGTTCAGCCTGATTCTGGATCGCGGTTAACACCAGCACCAAGAGATTTAATAATCGTATAAATAATGGAATAAATTAGCGGTCTAGCTTGCATTTAGGGGGGCTTAATTGCTATGATGGTAAAGGAAAAATTAGGAGGACTCTCGTATGGCTATTTCTACAGCAGATTTTAAAAATGGGTTAACAATCGAAGTTGACAATGCAATTTGGCGGATCGTTGAATTTCAGCACGTTAAGCCTGGTAAGGGTGGCGCCTTCGTCCGTTCAAAGTTAAAGAACTTGCGGACTGGTGCCGTTCAGGAAAAAACATTCCGTGCCGGTGCAAAGATGGAACAAGCACCAATCAACCAACGTAAAATGCAATACCTTTACGCTGATGGTGACTCACGTGTCTTCATGGATACTGATAACTACGAACAAATTTCAGTGCCTGACGAACAAATCAAAGATCAATTAGTATACTTGCAAGAAAACATGGAAGTTACCTTGATTCAATATGGTTCAGAAACACTTGGTATTGAAGTGCCAAACACCGTTGTTTTAACAGTTACAGCAACTGAACCTGGTATCAAGGGGAACACTGCTTCTGGCGGTTCAAAGCCAGCTACCATGGATACTGGGTTAATCGTTCAAGTGCCATTCTTTGTTAACGAAGGCGACAAGCTGACCATTAACACCCAAGACGGTACTTACATTTCACGTGCTTAATTAACGTTTGATCACGTTTATTTGAAACGGAGGTTCATTAATTGGCTGAAGATACAAACATTACTTTAACAGCAGAAGAACCAGCCCTCGGCAATATTCAAGTTGCCCCCCAGGTGTTGGAGATCATTGCTGGCATCGCTGCCAATGATGTTGACGGCGTGGCACGGATGCGTGGCTCATTAGCTAATAGTGTCAATGAACTGTTCGGTCGTAAGGAGCGGGGCAAGGGCGTCAAGCTGTCGTTAACTGACGATGACCTGCGCGTGGACGTTTACGTTTACTTGGACTATGGTGTGTCGGTGCCAAAAGTGGCCCTGGCCATTCAAGAACAGGTCAAACAACAGCTGCTCTTTATGACGGATCTGCACTTGAGTGAAGTCAACGTGCATGTTGAGGGCGTTATTCCTGAGAAAACAACTCAGGCGGTCGACCCAAACAACCTGTTTGATGACGATGATGAAAGTGAAGATGGTGACATTAAGTGACGCAAGAACTAACGAGACACGATATTCGCATTCGCGCCTTTCAGACGTTGTTTGCCTTGAACGCGAACCCAGAGGCTGATAAGGAAGTGCTGTATCAACAATTGCTGACTGATGATGGTAAGCTTGAGTTGAACGTGCCGCCCTATTTGGACGAACTGGTGAGTGGCGTTCTGGAAAATCAGGCAGCGTTGGATGAAAAAATCAAGCAGTACCTGATGCAGGGTTGGACCATCTCACGAATCGCGAAAACGGATTTAATTATTCTTAGAATTGCTTTCTTTGAATTAGATAACGAGCAAGACATCCCGAACCGCGTTGCGGTTAACGAAGCACTGGAACTGGCAAAACAGTTCAGTGATGATCGTTCACGACGCTTTATCAACGGTGTGTTAGCGCACGAAGTCGAAACAAACTAGATGGCATCATAAACAAGACCTTTTTGCTGAGTGCAGGGAGGTCTTTTTTAGAGCGTGGAACAGGGCGGTTGGTTTAGGCAGGAGCCCTCCGCCCTGTGAAACGCGTTTCGGCACGGCAGCATAGAACGTCATGCAGTTTTAAAATCTCTGGCAACCGAGCCTGCTAGCTTCAACGCCTCCAATCCAGACACAAACACCTCACACCGCCCACATTCCTCCGAGAGCTGAACTCAACGCGAGAATATGCTAAAATATCAAGTATCAGTATCTCGAAAAGCACGTACATAATCTTAAAGCGAGGGTGATTGAATTGGGAGACATTATCGATGGGAAGCGCGTTGCGAGTGACATTAACGCGCAAACAAAAATAGAAGTAGAAACCTTAAAAAAAAGAGGCATTGTCCCGACGCTTGTCGTAGTTATTGTTGGTGAGGACAATGCTAGCAAAATTTATGTGAGAAATAAGCATCGCAAAGCGGTTCAGCTTGGTATTAATTCAGTGGTCCGTCAATTACCGGCTGAAACAACTCAGGATGAGCTGCTGGCGGTCATTGCCGAATATAATCAAGATCCAACGGTTCACGCGCTCATGGTGCAATCGCCGTTACCGGCGCAGATTGATGAACCAGCGATTACGCGGGCCATCTCGCCGGTTAAGGACGTGGATGGCTTTCACCCAATCAACGTTGGTAAACTCTTGACAAATGCCCAACTGAACTTCCCCGTTTCTTGTACGCCAAAGGGCATTATGAGCATGTTACGGGCATATAACGTCCCATTAGAAGGCGCACATGCCGTTATCGTTGGCCGGTCAAATATTGTTGGGCGGCCAATGGCAGCTCTTTTGTTGAATGCCAACGCAACTGTGACGATCGTCCACCATCATTCTGGTGATCTGTCTCAATATACGAAGACGGCTGATATTTTAGTGGTTGCCACAGGAATTGCCCACTTAATTAAACGCGGCGATGTTAAGCCTGGGGCGACAGTGATCGATGTCGGCATGGACCGTGATGAGAATGGTAAATTAACGGGGGATGTCGACTTCGATGGGGTGAAGGATGTTGCCGGTCTGATCACCCCCGTACCAGGCGGTGTTGGTCCGATGACCATTGCAACCTTACTACAACAAACTGTTGAATTAGCAAAATGGAGTGACTAATTTGGAACCAAGTGAATACTTAACGGTGACCGCGTTAACAGCCTATATTAAGCGGAAATTTGATAATGATCCGTACCTTGGCAAAATCTATTTGACTGGGGAGATCTCAAACTTCCGGTTACGGCGTAATGCGCACCAGTACTTTAGCTTGAAAGATGACCATGCAAAAATCAGTGCGATCATGTTCAAATCGGCTTTTAGTAAAATTAAATTCATGCCTGAAGAAGGCATGAAGGTCTTGGTGACGGGGCGCATTTCGCTGTACGAACCAAGCGGCAGTTATCAAATCTATGTGGATCACATGGAACCAGATGGCGTTGGTCAGTTTTATCAAGCCTATGAACAGTTGAAGAAAAAATTGGCCGAAGAGGGCCTGTTTAATGCATCGAAAAAGCCGTTGCCACGTTTTCCAAAACGGATTGCGGTTGTCACGAGCCCTAGTGGGTCAGTGATTCGAGATATTATCACGACAACGCGGCGTCGTTACCCAATTGCCCAGATCGTGCTGTTCCCAGCCCTTGTTCAGGGAACTGAAGCGGCGCCAGACATTGTGCGTCAGATCAATCGGGCAAATAGTATTGGCGGCTTTGATACACTTATCATTGGTCGGGGCGGTGGGTCGATTGAAGACCTCTGGCCGTTCAACGAAGAAACGGTTGCCCGAGCCATTTTTGCGAGTCAGATTCCAGTGATTTCATCCGTGGGGCATGAAACGGACACTACGATCGCTGATCTGGTAGCGGATGTTCGGGCAGCAACGCCAACGGCCGCTGGTGAACTGGCAGTCCCTGTGCTCAGCGATGTGTTACTGGAGATCGGCCGAGATCGGGTGCGGTTGCTTAATGCGTTTCGTCATGAGTTATCCCTGCTGCAAGAACGACTCACTAAGCTAAGACAGACCTATGTTTTCGAGCAGCCTGAGCGGCTGTACGAAGGTTACAGTCAAAAGGTGGATCAGTTAAGCCGCCAGCTAGAGCAAACGATGACGCACCGCGTCACGTTAACGCAGACGCAGTTAACAGCGGACCATGATCGATTGATGGCCGCGACACCAGCTACCCAGGTTGCACAACTCACCCAAACAACGCATGATCTTCAAGCTAGACTGAATCGCGGTGCCCAGCAGACCCTGTTGAATCATCAGCAGCATCTGGGGCAGCTCGCGCAGTCCCTGGACTTCCTAAGTCCGCTTAAAGTAATGGGGCGTGGGTACAGCTACGTGACAAGTGACGATAAGGTGCTTGCCAGCACAGCAGACCTGGCTGTAAACGAAACGGTGACCATGCATTTTAAAGATGGTCAAGCGACTGCAGAAATTAAGACTATTAAAACGACAGATAAGGACTGATAATTGTGAGTCAAGACGCAAACGAAACACCAACATTTGAAGAAAATTTAACCCAACTCGAACAGATCGTAACCGAATTAGAGAAGGGAAATGTCCCGTTAGAACAGGCATTGTCACAGTTTAAACAAGGGGTGGCACTCAGTCACGACCTGCAACAACGATTGAGCGAAGCAGAAAAGACCCTTGCTGAAATGATGACCGATGACGATCAAACGGTCGCTTTTGAAAAACCGGAGGCGTCCGACTCGAATGACGATCAGTAAACAATTAGCAACGTTTGAAGCCAATTTTCGGCCACTGATCAATACGTATTTGACGGAAAATCTGCCAAAAGATGTGGATCAGTCAATTCTCTCTGATGCCATGGCTTACTCAGTGAACGCCGGCGGCAAACTACTCCGACCATTACTGACGCTGGCAGTTTTAGTGGCAGCGGGCCAGTCAGAAATCGCAACGGGGCAACTTCGTGCAGCAAGTGCGTTAGAGCTCCTGCATACTTATTCATTGATTCATGATGATCTGCCAGCAATGGACAACGATGATCTCCGGCGCGGTGTGCCCACAAATCACGTTAAATTTGGTGCCGGAATGGCCACGTTGGCAGGTGATGGGCTGTTAACGCTGGCGTTCCAGTGGGTTGCTGACAATGACCTGCCAGCGGATCAAAAATTGGCGCTTGTTAACGCGTTGGCTGTTAATGCCGGCCCTAGCGGTATGGTGGCAGGTCAAGCTGATGATATTTCAAACGAACATCATCAGCTTGCCTTGCCCGCACTTGAGAATCTACACCGCCATAAAACGGGCGCGCTGCTACACTACGCTGTTCAGGCTGGGTGCATTATGGCGCAAACAACGCCACAAGAAACAGCGGCCTTGCTCACCTTTGCGGATCAGTTTGGGTTGGCTTTCCAGATCTATGATGACCTGTTAGACGTGACGTCGACTGCAGAACAACTTGGCAAACGCGTGCATAAGGATGCTCAGGAGTCTAAGAACACCTACCCAGGGTTGTTTGGTGTTGAAGGCACCAAGACCCGACTGGCAGAAGTTGTTGCAGCCGCAAAAACGGCTTTAGAACCACTTTCACAAGACTCACAATTAGATGTTACATTACTCACTGCATTTCTAAGTTATTTTCAGATTGAAGGATAGGTGCCACGATGGAAAAACAACGTGTCGATGTACTACTCGTCACACAGGGGTTATTTGAGACCCGCGAAAAGGCTAAACGCGCCGTTATGGCGGGCGAAGTTCTTGGTAACAATGAGGAGCGACTGGACAAACCGGGGGTCAAGATTCCCGTTGACACCGATCTGCACATTAAGGGAAAGCCATTACCTTATGTGAGCCGCGGTGGACTGAAATTAGCGAAAGCGCTGCAGGTGTTTTCTATTAGCGTGCAGGATAAAATCGTTTTGGATATTGGCTCGTCGACCGGCGGCTTCACGGATGTGATGTTGCAAAATGGCGCGCAATTGTCCTATGCATTAGACGTCGGCAGCAATCAGCTCGTTTGGAAACTGCGTCAGGATGATCGGGTTGTCGTTATGGAGCACACGAATTTTCGGTACAGTAAGCCCGAAGATTTTACCCACGGTCGGCCGTCGTTTTCATCTATTGATGTCTCGTTTATTTCCCTATCGCTGATTCTGCCGCCGCTTAAGCAGATCTTACTGCCTGACGGTGACGTGGTTGCTCTGATCAAGCCGCAGTTTGAGGCGGGTCGCGAATACGTTGGGAAACATGGCATTATTAAGGATTCCAAGGTGCATGAAATGGTTATTAACAAGGTCATTCAACTCGCGCTGGACAGCGGATACAGTGTTGAGAACCTGGACTTTTCACCGATCACTGGTGGTGAAGGCAATATTGAGTTCTTAGTCCACCTGCATTCAGTTGAAACGACGACAGCGGTTGCCGAAAGTGTTGATCCGGCTGCAACCGTCGAAAACGCGCATCGAATACTCAATGCATAAAACCCACAAATGACTTTTAAAATCTTGTGAAAGGGGTTATCATAGGAACTAAATTGATTGAAAACGTAGGGAGATGGCCACATGAAAAAGCAGGATCGGCAGCGTTTAATCCGGCAATTACTTAGCACACAGGATATTGAGCGCCAAGAAGATTTCGTAAAACTACTAGAAGAACAAAATATTCATGTGACCCAGGCGACCATTTCACGGGATATTAAGGAAATGCAACTGGTTAAAGTGCCGTCGATCTCCGGTGGCTATCGGTATAACATGCCGATTCAAAAGAAACTGGATACCAAAAAGAAGTTAAAACGAACCCTGCGAGATGCCTATGTGAGCTTTAGTGTTCAGGGGAAAGATACTTTTTTGAAGGTGTTACCAGGAAATGGGCCGGCAATCGCATCTCTCATCGACCAAATGAAGTATGATTTTGTGTTTGGCACAATTGGTGATGACGAGACGGTGCTGACCATTTGTAAAAGTGACGAGGGTGCACTGGCACTTCAGGATGTTGTCGATGATCTCTTAAAATAAGACGGGTTGGATTTTACGTCACGGTAAAATCTAGCTCGTTTTCCATTATTATCCTGGGTGTGAATCGCGTGGCAAATAAGGAGGTTAGCGGTTGTTACAGGAACTTTCAATTAAAAATTTTGCAATCATCGCCAGTCTTGACGTGGAATTTGAAAACGGCATGACGGTGCTGACTGGTGAAACCGGTGCCGGAAAATCAATTATTATTGATGCCGTCGGTCTGTTAGCCGGCGGCCGCGGGTCGCAGCATTTTGTCCGAACTGGTGCGGATAAGGCGGTTATCCAGGGGGCGTTTATTTTTCCAAAGGATGGTGCCACGTACCACATGCTGGATGATCTTGGCATCGATTACGATGACGGTGCCATTATCTTGCAGCGTGAGATCTACCGCAGCGGCCGTAATATTTGTCGGGTCAATGGGATGCTGGTCAATACATCGACCTTAAAGCAACTTGGTGAGACGATCGTCGATATTCATGGGCAAAACGAACATCAAGAACTCATGCAGCCGGATAAACATTTACGGTTACTTGATGAATTCGGTGGTAAACCAGTCGCGCAGTTGCGTCAGGAGTATCACTCGGCATACGATCAGTATCAACACTTGCATCAGGCCATGGTCGAACGCAACACGCACCGAAACGAGTGGGCGCAACGATTGGACATGTTGCGCTTTCAGGTTGCAGAAATTAAGGATGCTGATCTCAAACCAGATGAAGAAACGCAACTGACGCAGCAACGCGATCGACTGACCAATTTTCAAAAGATCAACGCTGCCCTTCAGGAGGGGTTCTTAGCCCTAAATGGTGAGGAGGACGCTCCTGGCGCGCTGGATCTGAGCGGTCAGGCGATGAACGCACTTGCCAGGATTACAGCACTTGATCCGGAGTATGAAAAATTGCACGACGCGTTATCGTCAGCTTACTATGCCCTGCAGGATGCTTCCGGTGAGCTCTCTCGTCAGGCAGATCTGATGGAGTGGGACGAAAATAAGCTGGATGAGATCGAACAGCGGCTGGAGGTTATCCACCAATTAAAACGAAAGTACGGCGATTCAGAAGCTCAGATCTTAGCTTACTATGATAAAATCAGTCACGAATTAACGGATATGGAAGCTGCGGAATTAGATGAGGGTGATCTGGATACCCAGCTCACAAAGCAGGAAACGCATTTAACTGCCCTTGGCAAGCAGCTGTCCAAACAGCGCCACCAAATCGCAAAGAAACTTGAAGTGGCTGTTAAGGGCGAACTGGGTGATCTCTACATGGCCAAAACGGTCTTTCAGGTCCGGTTTAAAACCCTTGGCGAGCATCAATTTTATGCGACTGGGTTGGATGACGTTGAATTCTACATTCAGCCAAACCCTGGCGAAGAGATCCGGCCGCTGGCTAAAATCGCCTCTGGTGGTGAATTATCACGTCTGATGCTGGCGTTAAAAACGATTTTTTCTCAATCACAGGGTGTGACGTCGATTATTTTCGACGAAGTAGATACAGGGGTTTCCGGTCGCGTGGCACAAGCCATTGCTGAAAAGATCAGCGGTATCGCCCAGAACTCTCAAGTGCTGTGCATTACGCATTTACCGCAAGTTGCGGCCATGAGTGACCACCACTACTTCATTGCCAAAGAAGTGATCGGCAAACGGACGGAAACACATATCCAACGCCTAAATACTAAGGGACGGGTGACGGAACTCGCCCGCATGTTGGCAGGCACAACCGTGACCGAACTCACGCTAGACCATGCACAAGAATTGTTGAACATGGCTAAAGATGAAAAGAAAACTGCCAAATGATGGCATAAAAAAACTGCAACTTATCCTAGAATGGATGGTTGCAGTTTTTGACTTTTATGTGCTGGACGTACCCAGCGATTACCCGAGTTAGTAGTCTAAACGGGAGATAAAGCTGATTTGATTCAGATGTGCGATACTGGTCATAGTATCGTGGGGAATTGTGACAAGGACGGTATTTTTTGGGCCACGTTTGAGGTAGCCGGTCATGGTCGATTCAGGGTCGCCGGTAAGGGTTAGTTGAACGTGATAGTGACGAGTAATGGCCTGATCAATAAAGTATTGCCGCTGCTGTGTTGGCATAGCACTTGGTTGATCTAGGGCAAGCAACTGGCGGTAACCAGCGTTAAGTTGCGTCGATAGTTTTTTTAAAGCAGAAGTTTCGTTTGTCATGAATATCACCTCGAACATTTGTTTGCATAGCCTATTATACGAACTAATGTTTGTTTTGACAATAGGTTTTTGAAATTTTTTTGACAAGTGATGTAAAACCAACGAATAGCGCTTGCCAAGTTGTATTGGAACGTGCGATAATTATTTTTATTATCACTCAAAAAATTAAGGGGATCTCGATCAATGACAAAACGAGGCATGCTGATTGTCCTGTCCGGCCCTTCTGGTGTCGGTAAAGGTACCGTACGTAAGGCACTATTTGACGAAGGCGACACCGACTTTCAATACTCTATTTCAATGACCACCCGGCAACCACGGGACGGCGAAAAGAATGGTGTGGACTACTTTTTCGTTTCGAAAGAGCAGTTTGAAGATAACATTCAAAATGGCGAGATGCTGGAATACGCCAAATACGTTGACAACTACTATGGCACACCGTTAAACTATGTAAATGAGACCTTGGATTCTGGCAAGGACGTTTTTTTGGAAATTGAAGTGAACGGGGCGATGCAGGTTCGCGCCAACTGCCCCGATGCTGTTTTTGTCTTTTTGACCCCGCCTGACCTTATGGAATTAAAGCACCGGCTGATCAATCGTGGTACGGAAGACATTGAAGTCATCAATGCCCGGATTAAAAAAGCAGTGGGCGAAATTAAGATGATGCGCAACTATGACTATGCAGTGGTCAACGACGAAGTAGAAAATGCCGTTGCCAGCATTCGGACGATCATCCGTTCCGAACGGTTACGGGTGACCCGAGTAATGCCAGATTATGAACAAATGATCGGAGAGGAAGATTAATTATGTTACTTTACCCATCAGTTGATGATTTACTAGAACGTGTTGATTCACGTTACTCTTTAATTATGCTAGCAAGCAAGCGGGCACACGAATTAGACGCTGGCGCAAAGCCACTCTTGGACGACTACAAGTCGCCAAAGACCATTGGCCGGGCACTGGAAGAAATTGCAGCCGGTAAGGTTATGATTGACCCGGATAACGAAGAGGCGATTTAATAGCGTGGAACAAGGCGGTTAGAGGGCGGAGCGTAAGCTGACTCTGACGTAAATGCCTGAACTTGGCATTTGTGTCAGAGTTGGCTTATGCAGGAGCCCTCTGCCTTGTGAAACGCGTTTCGGCAACGTCGCCAAGAACGAAACATCCAAGTTCAAGGCAAACAACCACTACCGAAAAAATGAAACCCGCAAAAGCATCACACACATGAGAACGGAGAGGCCGACATATCTGTCAGGGCCGCTCCGTTTTTTAAGCACAAAAGCTAGTGGGCGGGCCATCCAAAGTATTAAACAAAGCTGTGGCGGTGGTTGCCATAAATTGCGATGATGAACTGCATTGGTTGGGTGATTCACTTTGAAACCGTCCGGTAATTAAGCTCCCATTAACAGCACAGGGATTGGCTTTCTGAAAAGAAGTCGTATTCATCATTCTTAGAACTGTGCCCCGCACGCATTTCTTGGTACAATGGATACTAACAAGGCTAACGGAGGCATCAGCATGTTAAACGATAAAAATGTGGCACTCTACGTCACGGGCAGTATTGCTGCCTATAAATCTCTTTACTTAACCCGCTTGTTAGTAAAAGCGGGGGCGCACGTTCGTGTGGTGATGACACCCGCAGCCCAGGCGTTTGTTACCCCGATGAGTTTTCAAGTGCTGTCTAAAAATTCAGTTTTAACGTCAGTATTTAATGGTAAGACACCAACTGCAGTTGATCACATTGAATTAGCCGACTGGACGGATTACGCTGTCGTCGCACCCGCGAGTGCAGATATTATTGGTAAACTTGCAAACGGCATCGCGGATGATATGGCAAGTCTCACCCTGATGGCGACGACTGCGCCCATTTTGGTGGCGCCGGCCATGAATGAACACATGTTAAATCAACCGGCTGTGCAGCGAAATCTTGCTGCATTAACAGCTGACGGTGTGCACTTTGTGGCCCCGGGCACTGGGTTTCTTGCTGAGGGCTACAACGGTCAGGGCCGGTTAGCAGAACCAGAAACGATTCTAGCTGAACTCCAACTGTTGTCGCGGCCTAAAACCGTGTATACCGGTAAAAAAGTGCTGGTCACGGCCGGGGGAACTCGCGAACGAATTGATCCCGTTCGGTTTATTACAAATGACTCTTCTGGTAAAATGGGGTACGCGTTAGCAACCGAATTGGTGGCACGAGGGGCTGATGTGACGCTGATCTCAGCACCAACAAAGCTTGCCGCCCCAACCGGGACCCACGTGGTGCCCGTTACGACGACGGAAGAGTTAGCGGAGGCTGTGACGACGCATTTTCCTAAGGCAGATATTTTAGTGATGGCAGCCGCCGTCGCAGATTTTCGACCAAAAACAAGTGTGACACAAAAAATCAAAAAAACGAGTGATAACGATGAAATGACGCTGTCACTCGTGAAAACAACGGATATTTTAAAAACGGCAGCGACCCTTAAACGACCAGGCCAACTGACCGTTGGGTTTGCTGCAGAAACACAAAATTTAATCGCTAACGCAACTAAGAAGTTGACCAGTAAGGCGCTTGATCTGCTCATCGCAAACGATGTTTCCCAACCTGGCGTTGGGTTTAATGGGGATACAAATCAAGTCACGATTTTGAGCAAGAATAAGGCGCCCGTGACAACTGCCCTAGTCTCTAAAACGGCAGTGGCAGGCATTATCGTCGACGAATTAGAACGGTTAGTTGATTCAAAAGAGGGGTAAGTCATGTCTCAGGTTGCAGAAGTCATTGTTGATGTGCCAACGATGCAAACGAACACGCCGTATTCATATTTGATTCCTGCTGCGCTGACAACGCCCTTACTGCCGGGAATGCGCGTGATCGTGCCCTTTGGAAATGGCAGTCGAAAGGTTCAGGGATTTGTGTGGCAGGTGCACGAGCAAGTACCCACGACCCACGAATTAAAAACGATCGATAGCGTCATGGATCTCAGTCCGGTTCTGAATAAAGAGTTATTGGCGATGGCTGATTGGCTGGCGAAAACGACTTTTGCGTTTACTATCACCGTGTTATTGACGATGCTGCCAAACGCCTTGAAAGCTGCTTATGAACGCTGGGCGACACCTAATTCGGACTTAGATCCGGCCTCAAAGAAACGACTTTTTGGCGAGCAGGAAAAAATTGAGCTGACGGATAAATTACCGGCTGCCCAACTTAATGAACTGATGGGCTTGTATCGGAAACATGAGATCTCGGTAACCTACGAAGTGAAAAGTAAGGGCCATGTCAAACAAGTGACAATGGTGAAGCCGGCAATGAGTGTGGCTGAACTACAGGAAGCCAAGCAACAACTTCGGATAACTGCTGTCAAACAGGCTGACCTATTAGATTATTTAGTGACCCAGACGGACCTTATCAGCCAACCAGCGCTGGAGAAAACGCTCGGCATTACGAGTACCGTCATTAAGAATGCTGCGGAAAAGGGCTGGCTGACGCGGTTCCAAGCGGAAGTGTATCGCGACCCGTTGAGTCGGGCGGTCGATAAGACTCGGCCGTTGCACCTGAATGAGGCGCAACAAAAAGCAGTCAGTGCCATTTGTGCCGCAACGGATGACCACGAAGACACAACATTTCTTCTTGAGGGTGTGACGGGAAGTGGCAAGACGGAGGTGTATCTGCAAGCCATCGCCAATGCACTTGAAAAGGGGCAAAATGCCCTGATGTTAGTCCCAGAAATTTCCCTGACGCCGCAGATCGTTGGCCGGGTCAGAGGACGCTTTGGTAAACAAGTTGCCGTGCTACATAGTGGGTTGTCGGCCGGAGAACGGTTTGATGAGTGGCGGCGAATCGACCGTGGCGAAGCTCGTGTCGTTGTTGGCGCGCGGTCTGCAGTGTTTGCGCCACTGACCAACATCGGCATCATCATCATGGATGAGGAACACGAAGCGAGTTATAAACAGGACGACAATCCACGGTATCACGCCCGCGACGTCGCGTTATGGCGTAGTCGTTATCACCACTGCCCAGTTGTATTGGGGAGTGCAACACCATCTTTGGAGAGTCGTGCAAGGGCGCAGAAGAATCGCTATCAGCGATTACTGTTGCCAACGCGAGTTAACCAACAAGCGTTACCTGAAGCCACGATCGTGGATATGACGCAGGAACTGCAAAAACATGCTGAAAGTACGTTTTCTTCTCCCCTAATGGCGGCGGTGAACGACCGGTTAGCCAAGGGTGAGCAGACGCTTTTGATGCTTAATCGCCGCGGCTATTCGTCATTTGTGATGTGTCGTGATTGCGGGTTTGTCTTAAAGTGTCCAAACTGTGATATTTCATTGACGCTTCACATGGACAGCCACAGTATGAAATGCCACTATTGCGGACATGAGGAGCCAATTCCTCAAATTTGTCCAAATTGTCATTCACACCATATTCGCTACTATGGGACGGGGACGCAAAAGGTTGAAACAGAACTCAAACAACTGTTACCAACAGCTCGAATCTTGCGAATGGATGTGGATACCACGCGGCGCAAGGGTGCTCATGAGCGCCTTTTGCGACAGTTTGGCAACCACGAAGCGGATATCCTGCTGGGGACACAAATGATTGCGAAGGGACTGGATTTTCCCGATGTGACATTAGTTGGCGTGTTGAACGCCGATACTGCGCTTAGCCTACCCGATTTTCGGTCGAGCGAGCGCACATTCCAACTGTTGACTCAGGTGAGCGGGCGAGCCGGCCGGGCACAAAAACCAGGTCAGGTTTTTATTCAAACGTATAATCCGGAGCACTATGCCATTCAACTGGCGAAGTCGCAGGACTATGAGCGGTTTTTCTTGACCGAAATGAAATTGCGGCACCAGGGCAACTATCCGCCGTACTATTTTGCGGTTAAGGTGACAGCCAGTGACGTTGAGGAACGGGTTGCGGCGGCTGCCATTCATCAAATTGCCGCCCAATTACAAGCTGGGATGAGTCAAAGTGCGATTGTCCTTGGCCCGACGCCAAGCGCAATTGCTCGTGTGAATAAGCGGTACTACTATCAATTAGTGATCAAGTATAAGCAGGAGCCGCAATTGTCGGCGCTCTTATTTAATCTACTGAATCAAGCACAAAAGAATCGAAAAGGATTGCAGATTGCAATCGATAATAATCCAATGAGTTTTATGTAAAAGGAGAATTGCGATGACTTCAATCGTATTTATGGGGACGCCCGAATTTTCAGCCCCGATCTTACAGTCCCTTGTGGACACCGGGTATGACGTTAAGGCCGTTGTTACCCAGCCAGACCGACCAGTTGGCCGGAAACATGTGTTAACTGCCTCACCTGTCAAAAAGGTCGCTGTTGCCAATGATATTTTGGTACTGCAACCCGAAAAAATTAGCGGCAGTCCTGAAATGGCACAGGTGATCGATATTGCGCCGGATCTTATTGTCACTGCAGCGTTTGGGCAGTTTTTGCCGACTAAATTATTGAATTCAGTCAAGGTGGCCGCAATTAACGTTCATGCGTCCCTGCTACCGAAATACCGCGGCGGTGCACCAGTGCACTATGCGGTGATGAATAACGATGATGAAACAGGTGTCTCGATCATTTATATGGTTAAGAAGATGGATGCCGGTGACGTGATCAGTCAACAGGCAATTCCAATCGAGAAAACGGATGATGTTGGCACGATGTTTGATAAGCTGAGTATTTTGGGTCGCGACCTGCTGTTAGCAACGATTCCTAATATTTTGAGTGGCGATATTTCACCTATTGCGCAGGATGAAGGTAAAGTGACCTTTTCACCAACCATTAAGCCAGAACAAGAAGAAGTCGATTTCAGTTTACCCGTTGAACTCGTCGATGCTAAGATTCGCGGATTGCGGCCATTTCCATCGTCCTATATCGTCCTGGCTGGTATCCGGACGAAACTTTGGGACGTCACGGTTTTGGATGAAAAAACGGATCTATCAGCAGGAAAGGTTGTCCGTCGCGGCAAGCACGAGCTAGTGCTCTCAACTGGTCACCACGGCACGATTCAGATCAACCAGTTACAACCGGCGGGGAAACCAAAACAGACCATTACAGACTATTTAAACGGTACAGAGGACGCCTTAACGATCGGCGAGCAGGTGGTTGACCTATGACAACACCAGACACAAATCCGCGTTCCCTTGCAGTGACTGCGCTGATGCGCATTCAAAAGGGCGCTTATTCAAATCTGCAATTAAATCAGATGTTGGATGACACCCACCTTGATCCTCGCGATGCTAGTTTGTTGACGACGATCGTTTACGGTGTGATCCAACACCAATTAACGATCGATTACCAGCTGAAGCCATTTATTCAAAAACCAAATAAGCTTCAACCCTGGGTCAAGGTGCTCCTTGAAACGGCCATTTACCAGTGGCAATATTTGGAACGGGTGCCTAAGCGCGCCATTTTTAACGAAACAATTGATATTGCTAAAAAACGCGGTCATGAAGGCATTCGACGTTTTGTGACCGGCGTTTTACACCAGATGGATCGCAGCGGTCTGCCGGATCCATCTGAGATCACGGACCAAACACAACGGTGGGTCACTCAGTATTCCGTACCAGAATGGCTGATCACTTCTCTGTTGGATCAGCGGGGTGCTGAGAAGACTGAGGCCATTTTGAAGGTGATCAACCAACCCGCTAACCAGTCGGTGCGTGTCAACAGAACGCGGTTGACGGTGGCCCAGGCAACTGAGCAACTTCAGGCGGATGGGTATGACGTGACAGCCAGTGCAGTCAGTGAGAACGGTTTGGTTCTTAACGGCAAACCTGTGCTAACCACGCCGAACTATTTAAGCAGGGCGATATCACCATTCAAGATGAAAGTGCCATGCTGCCTGCTGAGAGTATGCACGTTAAGGCAAATCAGGAAATTTTAGATGCCTGTGCTGCGCCTGGTGGCAAGACCGTTCAACTGGCTGAAAGTGTCGACGAGTCTGCCGGCGGACAAGTGACTGCATTGGACATTCATCAGCATAAGGTTCGGCTGATCACGCAAAATGCTAAGCGAATGGGTGTCAGCGACCGGGTCGATGCCGTCACACTAGATGCTCGAAAAGTGGATGACATGTTTGCGGATGGGCTATTTGACCAAATTCTGGTCGACGCGCCCTGTTCTGGAATCGGTCTCGTTCGTCGTAAACCTGAAATTCGTTACGAAAAACAATTACGCGACTCTGAAGCGTTGGCCAAGGTGCAACTGGCAATTTTGAATGCTGTTGCCACCAAGGTGACAATTAACGGTATAATAACTTACAGTACCTGCACAATTTTAAATCAGGAAAATCGTGATGTCGTAGCAGCCTTCTTAGCCGCCCATCCCGACTTTGTTTCGCAGCGGGTACACACGGCTCATGATCTTAAAGCGGACCGTGAGACAGATTATTTAGAAATCTATCCGGATGATTACGGGTCTGATGGGTTCTTTATCAGCCAGTTCAAACGGATCCGGTGAACGGAGACATAAACATGCAAATTGCTTATCGAACAGCGATTGGTGAACGGCGTACCGACAACGAGGATAACGTTGGGGTGTTTACCAACCAAACTGGGGTTAAGTTAGCCATTATTGCGGATGGTATCGGTGGTAATCAGGGTGGTGACGTTGCGTCTGATATAGCGGTCTTTCACCTTGGTCACGCGTTTGAAAAATCAACGTTAACGGACTTTGATACCGCCTCGACATGGCTGCAATCCCAAATTGATGAAGAAAATTCAAATATTCGCGAACGTTCCCAGCAGTTTGTGGACCTGAAAGGGATGGGCACGACAATCGTGCTGGCGTTGCTGTTACCAAACGAGTTGATCGTTGGCAACATTGGCGATAGTCGCGCGTATCTGTTACGCCACAAGAAGTTTAACCAAGTAACAGAGGATCACTCACTTGTTAATGAGCTGGTCAAGCGCGGCGAGTTGTCCAAGCAAGCGGCCAAAGTGCACCCGCAAAAAAACGTGATCACGCGATCCTTAGGGGTGACGGATGCGGTTCAAATTGACTTGCACTACCTGAAATTAAATGCTAAGGACGTTGTGCTGCTCTGCTCAGACGGGCTGACGAACATGGTGAGTGATGATGACATCCAAGCGGTATTAAAGGGCCACGAGTCGTTGATCGACAAGTGTGACCGCTTGATTGCCATGGCCAATGAAGCCGGCGGTCTGGACAACATTACGGTGGTTATCGCCGATAATGGATCGGGGGTAGCTGACTAATGCGAGCAAACTATACATTAAATGGGCGCTATCGCATCATCCGTTCTCTGGGGGAGGGCGGCATGGCAAACGTTTATCTAGCGCACGATCTGATCTTGGACCGGGATGTGTCCGTGAAGCTATTACGGCTGGATCTTCGTGATGACCCAAAAATGATCAAGGGTTTTCAGCGTGAAGGACTTGCGGCAACAGAGCTTGTGCACCCAAACATTGTCAGCGTCTATGACGTTGGCGAGGAAAACGGCATGCAGTACCTGGTGATGGAATATGTGAAGGGGATGGATCTTAAAGCCTATATTCAAGAACATTTTCCGATTCCTTATCAGGAAGTCATCAACATTATGGAGCAAGTGCTCTCCGCTGTGCGGGTAGCACATGACCATAATATTATTCATCGGGATTTAAAGCCTCAAAACATTTTGATGGATGAAAATGGCGTGGCGAAGATCACCGATTTCGGGATCGCTGTTGCGCTGTCACAAAATTCATTGACGCAAACCAACACGGTGTTAGGTTCTGTCCACTATCTGTCACCGGAACAGGCCCGCGGTGGGATGGCCACAAAACAGTCTGATATTTATTCTCTGGGTATTATTCTGTATGAAATGCTGACAGGAACCGTACCGTTTAAGGGTGAGACGGCCGTTTCAATCGCTATCAAACATTTTCAGTCGGAGATTCCATCAGTGCGTGACTTTGATCCCCGAATCCCGCAAGCACTTGAAAACGTGGTGTTGCAGGCAACGTCAAAACGTCCTGAAGACCGGTATGACACCGTTAAGAGTATGGCGGATGATTTGGAAACCTCACTTTCACCACGGCGTGCCAGTGAGCCAAAGTTTGTGCCGGATCACGACTCAGATAATGGCGAAACGAAAGTGCTTGATAAAGCCGCATTGCAGTCGGAATTAGCCGCTCACAAAGTGGATGAGACCGATGAAAATGGGGTCAAGGTTGCCAAACCCAAAAAGAAGAAACGCCATCATCGCAAGCGGTGGTGGGCCGTCCTTATTGGACTGATCCTGCTTCTCGTCGCTGGAACGGTGTTTGCGTTTTGGCTTGGACGACCAAAATATGTTTCTGTTCCAGATGTGACTGGGATGACAGAAACGGCGGCCAAGGCTAAACTGTCTGATAAGAACTTGACGGTTAATAAGGTGACACACAAAACGAGTCGGCAGATCCGCAAGGGCCGGGTCATCAAAACGAATCCGAAAGCCAAGAAGTCGGTTCAGACACAGAGCAATGTGATGCTGACGTTGTCCAGTGGCCCTAAACTGGTCAAAATCGGTAACTACGTTGGGCAGTCCTATACGCGTGCAGCGTCTGTACTGCGGGCGAAGGGCGTCACCGTTAAACGGCAGAACCAAACGTCAAACGACGTCGCGGTTGGCACTGTCATGGCGCAGAGTACAACGTCTGGCACCCGAATCGACCCGGACAGCACCACGGTGACCTTCACCGTTTCTGCGGGTCAGCGGCAACTTACGCTTGCTAACTTAGTTGGGAAAACGAAGACTCAAATTCAGACGTATGCCAGCAAAGAATCCCTGAACGTTTCCTTTAACTACCGCTACGCAAGTGCAAAGAAGGACCGGGCAACCAGTCAGAGTCCGGCTGCAGGTAGTCTGGTGAGTGAAGGGACAACGATCGTCGTGACCTTGTCACGGGGACCAAAACCGACAACGCCGAAGATCGACGAGTTCAGTGTGACCGTTGATATTCCATTTGAGGCTTCGTCTGATGATTCAAGCAGCAACGCCACCGATGACAGTTCAGATTCTTCCGATACGAGCAGCAGCAGTTCAAGTGCTGTCTCAGCTACCAACGTCGTCCAGATCTATTTGCGTGATCAAGACCATAACTACCGCAGCGTCTACAAACAGTTGACGATTGCACAAGATACGCAGGTCAACTTGCCATTTGCCGTTGAATCCGGCAAGAGTGGTGGTTATAAAATCGTTCGCGACGGGAAGGTTATTTTATCTGACAATAACGTGACGAAAAATTCTCATTAATAGTTACTGCAATTTAAAACCAGTTCTTCTATAATATAGAGGAACTGGTTTTAAATTTATTTTGAGAGGTGGCGTTGATGTGGCGGAAGGCCAAATTCGACAATCTTTAAGTGGGTTTTATGATGTGGTGACTGACGATGGCGAGACGGTTCGGACCCGAGCACGGGGAAATTTCCGGAACCGTAAAATCACCCCGTTGGTTGGTGACCGAGTGACGTTTGAAGCAACTGATGGCAAGGATGGGTACATTCTCGAAGTATTGCCGCGACGTAACCAGTTACAACGACCACCAGTCGCAAACGTTGACCAGGCAATCGTTGCCACGGCAGTTAAGCAGCCGGATTTCACAACGAACTTGTTGGATCGTCAGTTATTGGCGCTTGAGATTGCCAATATTGAACCGGTGATCTACTTTACGAAAACGGATCTGTTAACTGATGCCGAGATGGCCAACTTTGACACTTTAGCTGCAGGGTATCGCAAGGCGGGGTTCCAAGTGATTTTGACGCGTGAACCGTTTAGCGACGCGGCGCTCACTGCTGTTAAGGCCGTGCTCAAGGACAAGGTGAGTGTCATCATGGGTCAGACCGGGGCTGGAAAATCGACGCTGTTGAACCATGTCGCGCCTGACTTAGATCTTGCGACTGGTGAGATCTCGGCAGCCCTCAATCGTGGGAAGCATACCACGCGGCGGGTGCAGCTCCTGACAGTTGCTGACGGTCTAATCGCTGACACACCAGGCTTTTCTTCGTACGAGGCGTTCTCATTAACCTCTAAAGAACTTGGCCAGTACTTTCCGGAATTCAAACGCGCATCAGTTGACTGCCGTTTTCGGGGGTGCGTCCACGTGAACGAACCAGGTTGCGCCGTTAAAGAGCAGGTCGCAAACGGCGAAATTATGAAAAGCCGTTACGATAATTATTTGCTGCTCTACCAAACCTTGAAAAATCAGAAACCAAATTATAAGAAATGAGGGACGATTCATGATTATTGCACCGTCAATTTTGAGTGCGGATTACGTAAATCTTCAAAAGAATATTGAAACTGTAGACAAGGCCGGTGCGGAATACCTGCACATCGACGTGATGGATGGCAACTTTGTGCCAGCCATTTCATATGGTCCGGGTTGGTTAAAAGCTATTCGGCCAATTACAAAGATGACCTTGGACGTTCATTTGATGGTCCAAAACCCAGAACGGTACGTGGAACAGTTTGCTGAAAATGGTGCTGATATCATTGGTGTTCACGTTGAAGCTACACCCCATATCCATCGGGCGCTCCAATTAATCAAGAACGCGGGTGCGAAAGCAGAAGTTGTGATTAATCCAGGCACCCCTGTGGAAGCCATCAAGCCGGTGTTATACATGGTAGACCAAGTGCTTGTCATGACCGTTAACCCCGGTTTTGGCGGTCAGAAATTCTTGCCTAAGACGTTAAAGAAGATCCAACAACTGGATCAGCTCAAGCAAACTGAAGGCTACGACTTTGACATCGAAGTTGATGGCGGGGTTAAGGCAAATACGATCAAGTCCTGTGCCGATGCTGGCGCAACCGTTGCCGTTGCTGGATCATACATTTTTGATGCCGATGATCCTGCTGGCCAAGTTGCAACGTTAAAGGAAGCGACTAAGTAGCATGAGCCATCTGAACTTGCTTGTGGGCGGACCCACCAGCGGATGGCCGGAACAACTCACCGCTGGCAAGGTCAGTGGTGATTGGATCGGGGTTGACCGCGGCACGTTGCGATTGCTTAAGATGGGGATAACGCCATTGGTGGCAATTGGCGATTTTGATTCCTTGTCTGCGGACGAGCTTCACCAAGTTAAAACGGCGGTTAGCGACATTCGTCAGGCCATTCCTGAAAAGGATGAAACAGATACTGAATTGGCCGTTACGGTGGCTTTGAAGGAGTTTCAGTACGACCGGTTGGATATTTATGGTGCAACGGGGGGTCGACTCGACCATTTCCTAGCCAATCTCTGGCTGGTATTAAAACCACGATACCGTGACTTTGCCCCGCAGATTCGCTTCATTGACCAAACGAATACGATCACGTTCTTTTTACCAGGGGATTACACCATTAAAAAGGAAGCTGATAAGAAGTATTTGGCGTTTATTCCACTCGAAAAGGTGGATGGCCTGACGTTGGTCGACGAAAAGTACACCCTCGATCACGAGAATGTGCCGTACCCAATATCGTATGCAAGCAATGAGTTTGTGGGCGAGACGGGTCAGTTTTCGTTTGAAAGTGGGCTGTTGGCGGTGATTCAGTCTAAAGATTAGCCTGTTTCGCAAGGCTGCCACTGCCTTGCGAACACATATTGACCAAGTCAAATAGTGACACGAAATCAAGCCTTATTGACCGTGTCGTAACCAACACAAACCGTAATAGAGAAAAAAAGCGCCACTAGTCATAACGACTAGGGCGCTTTTTAATGGTTTTAAAATAATAAACCAAACAAAAAAAGCTTGGCTAAGCCAAACTTTTTTGATTAAACACGGGTCACTTTGCCTGACTTTAAAGTCCGAGCTGAGATCCAAACCTTCTTAGGCTTGCCATCAACTAAGATACGAACTTTTTGTAAGTTTGGCTTCCATGCACGACGTGATGAGTTCAGGGCGTGAGAACGCTTGTTACCAAAGTGCGTCCACTTGCCACTAATGAAATCTTTTGCCATGGGTAACATCCTCCTTCAAGACTTATCTAAAATACGTTGCTTTAAGCTCACTAAAACAATTTATCATACCCGTTTTAGGAATGCAATAGTTTTCTTTCAAGTAGAAATACTTGACAGTCAAAATTGCCGGTATAATAGGGTTTCAGAATTTTTAAATTTAGCGGTCTTTTCCAATGAAAGCTGTATTCAAACTAGTCCGTTGTGCAAAGGTCATAACGGTGTGTTGTGCTCTTTGCCGAATGTTACTATTATGACCGATTTTAGGAATTCGGGCAAGTGATTTTGAGATTTTTTACGGTGTCCTTTTGTGAAACAGTGGGTTATTTCAGTTGAGTTGTCCTGTTCGGTGATTCAAAGATGGCATTTCGACAGAAGATGGTATAATAGTCGTGATGTTGGGGGATATTAAAACCTAGTTTATGCGGAAAAGCGGATTTTGAGGGTGGTAGTTTAGCTGATTTTCGTTGGCAAGATGGCTGACAGCTAAAGTGTGTTGGTGTTGGGTGCAGGTTGAGGGGATTCTTAGCTCGGCTTTTTGGCACCAGGCATTCAGGGCTAAGCAGCTGGAACACGAACCTAGGTCTGTGTTTCCATCGGTCTAATTTTTTTCTAAGGGCATTGTCACTTTGCGCGTTGCCTTCATGGCGTCGAAACGTGCTCCCAAAGGCAAGGGGCTCCTGTATAAGGGGTCTAACACCTAAAATCCCGAACTTGGATTTTAGGTGTTAGACCCCTTATAGGCCGCCCCTTAAGCGCCTTTTTTCCGCACTCTTTATTTTTAATCCCCACCAACATGTGTTAATATAAAATATCGTTAAGACTAGGACTACAAGGAGGCTGCGTTCAGATGGCCGTTAAAATTAAAACACCACATGGCTTGATCGACATTGACAACGATGTGATTGCAACCGTTGTGGGTGGTGCTGCTACTGACAACTATGGGGTTGTTGGCATGGCTAGCAAGAATCAGATTCGCGACAACGTAAATGATATTTTAAAGCGTGAAAACTACGCTAAGGGTGTTGTTGTGCGTCAGGAAGAAAATGGTGTGGCGGTTGACGTTAATATTATCGTCAGCTACGGCACTAAAATTTCAGAAGTCTCACGAACTGTTCAGTCAAAGGTTAAATATAATTTAGAAACGATGCTGGGCATCACTGCAAATTCCGTGAACGTTACGGTGCAGGGTGTTCAAGTATTAGCTGACTAGTGGGGCGAGGAGGATCATGTTGTTGCAAACAAAGAAAATAACGAATCGTGAATTCGCTAAAATGGTCGAGGCAGCGTCTGCTTTCCTGGACCAAAACGCTGAATTCATCAATTCCCTAAACGTTTTCCCCGTTCCAGATGGTGATACAGGGACAAATATGAGCCTGTCTTTGGACAGCGGTTTAAAGTATTTAAATGATGAAACAAGTACGTCCGTTGGTGCCTTAGCAACTGCCTTAGCTAAGGGACTTTTAATGGGGGCACGCGGAAACTCCGGGGTGATCTTATCACAGATCTTCCGGGGCTTTTCAAAGAGCACTGAGGGCAAGGATGAGTTGTCAGCCACTGATTTGGCCGATGCT
Source organism: Secundilactobacillus paracollinoides (assembly GCF_001702155.1). Lineage (NCBI taxonomy): Bacteria > Bacillati > Bacillota > Bacilli > Lactobacillales > Lactobacillaceae > Secundilactobacillus > Secundilactobacillus paracollinoides. The sequence continues at coordinate 2,897,997 of NZ_CP014912.1, read as the reverse complement.
TTTGCTGCGGGTGCTGAAACGGCCTATAAAGCCGTTATGAAGCCGACGGAAGGCACAGTCCTCACCGTTGTCCGGGAAGCTGCTAAAGCGGCCCGTAAGACGGCAGCACGCGACGATAACATCGTTGCTGTGATGGATGCCACCTATGAAGCTGCTAGTGACGCCTTAAAGACAACACCAGATCTGTTGCCTGTATTGAAACAGGTCGGTGTCGTTGATTCTGGTGGTCAGGGATTGACTTTTGTGTTGCAGGCGTTTGACGACGTGTTAAACGACCGTGAGATCAAGGTTTCAGCAACGCACAAGCCAAATACCAATGAGATGGACGAAATGATCGATGCTGAACACCACCGTAGTGTTCAGGGCAATATTGATCCTAACAGTATCGTTTATGGCTACTGCACGGAGATCATGGTTCGAATCGGTAAGGGTAAGCAGGTGGATCATCCATTTGATTACGACGAGTTCTACCAATATTTGGCTAACCTAGGTGACTCACTGTTAGTGGTCAACGACGACGAGATCGTTAAAGTCCACGTGCACACTGAGCATCCGGGCAAGGTGCTCGCTTGGGGTCAAGAATTCGGTGACCTCGCTAAGGTTAAAGTCGATAACATGCGACTTCAACAAGAGACCATCATGGAAAAAGACGAAGCCAACGATGATGCAGCTGCTGAAACGGCACCAAAGGAAGCACCAGAAACAGCAATCATCACAATTGCTGCCGGCGATGGCATGAAGACGTTGTTTAAGAGCCTTGGTGCGACCACTGTGATCAGCGGTGGGCAAACCATGAACTCAAGTACGCAGGATATCGTGGATGCTATTAACCAAAGCGGCGCTAAACAGGCCATTGTGTTGCCTAACAACAGCAACATTTTCATGGCTGCTGATCAGGCGGTCGAGGCCGCCGACGTGCCAACGGTGATCGTCCACAGTAAGTCGATCTCCCAAGGGATGACCGCCATGCTTGGCTTTGAACCTGATCACACCAATGAAGAAAACCAGAAGGCTATGGAAGAAAATTTGACCACGGTCACTGGCGGCGAGGTGACCCACGCGGTTCGTGATAGCCACGTGGATGGGTTTGACATCAAGAAAAACGATTTTATGGGGTTAATTGACGGTAAGATTGCCGTTGTTGGCAAGACGCTGCAGGAGACTGCCAAGCAAATGGTCGCTAAAATGCTGGATGAAGACAGCGAGATCGTCACGATCATTTACGGGGCCGACGCCAATGAAGCTGAAGCCAATACGTTGTCTGAGGCGGTTAGCGACCTTGATGATGAGTTGGAGGTTGAAATTCACGAGGGTGATCAACCGGTATATCCATTCGTTGTCTCAGTTGAATAAAAACTGAATCGTAACGATGTTCAGCATCTTGCTGGACCGAAAGGCGAATAGCAAACAATTGGCGGGCAGCCTGCGGTTTGTTATTCGCCTTTCATGCCACACACACATAGAAAAGGAGGTCATGACGGTGGCGTTAACCGATTCTGTGAGTACGTTGCCAGGGGTGGGCCCAAAACGGGTCGATGCCTTGGCAGCGCTTGGTATCACTGATATTGCCTCACTATTGACCTACTATCCTTTTCGCTATAACGATATGCGGGTTAAGAATTTAAACGAGATCCAGGACCAAGAACAGGTCACCTTAAAGGGCGTCGTTGCTGCGCCGCCAACCATTGCGCGGTTTGGTCGTAAGAAAACACGATTGAATTTTCGGTTGCTGATTGACCATGACGTCGTACCGGTAACTTTCTTCAACCAACCATGGCTGCAAAAACAGATCACAGTGGAAGAGCCAATCATGGTCTACGGGCGGTTTGACGCCAACCGCAAACAGCTTAACGGGATGAAGATCTTAGCCAGCGGGAATGCTGATCCAATGGCCTCGGTCTACCCAAGTAACAGCGGCATCAGACAAAAAACGATTCAGCAGTTGGTACAAGCCGCGTGGGACCAGTACCATGATGAGATCACAGACCTCATCCCGGCACCGATTGCGACGCACTATCGCTTGCTTGATCGCCAGCAAATGATTCATGACATGCATTTTCCAGAGACGCTGGCGGCAGCTCAGGCAGCGCGTCGCAGTGCGAAATTTGAAGAGTTTTTTCTCTTTCAAATGCAGTTGCAGCAGTTAAAACACCAGGATAAAACTCAATCTGGCGTGCCGATCGCATACGATAATGAACAGGTCACAGCGTTGACGCAGTCATTGCCCTATGAACTGACGGGGGCACAGAAGCGGGTCGTCAATGAGATCTGTGCTGATATGAAGCGGCCGTTCCACATGAACCGGTTGTTGCAAGGCGATGTTGGGAGCGGGAAAACGGTCGTCGCAGCAATTGTGATGTACGCTGCCATTACTGCCGGCTTCCAAGCGGCACTGATGGCACCGACGGAAATATTGGCGGAGCAGCATGCGAATAATCTGCAGGCACTCTTCGAGGGCTTTCCAGTTAATATCGTTATACTAACTGGGTCGACGAAGCCGGCGGTCAGAAAGGAAATTTTACCGCGAATTGAAAGCGGTGAACTCAATTTGATCATTGGGACGCACGCGTTGATTCAAGACACCGTTCAGTACCATAAACTCGGGTTGGTCGTGATCGATGAGCAACACCGGTTTGGGGTCGGTCAGCGGCAGGCACTCCGCGAAAAGGGTGACAACCCTGACGTGCTGGCAATGACCGCAACGCCGATCCCCCGAACCCTCGCGATTACAAGCTACGGGGAGATGGATATTTCCGTCATTGATGAACTGCCGGCTGGTCGCAAACCAGTATCGACATACTGGATCAAAAGTACGCAGATCGACTCGGCGATTCAATTCGTTACGGGTCAACTTCAGGCAGGCCATCAGGCATACGTGGTCACACCGCTGATTGAAGAATCTGAGGCGGTTGATATGAAGAATGCGGAAGCCATTTATGAGCGGTTCTCGCAGTACTTTGCGCCGAAATATCAGGTCGGTTTATTGCACGGCCGGATGAAAAATGAGGAAAAAGAATCGGTCATGGCAGCGTTTAAGAACCAGGAATTTCAGGTTTTAGTGGCCACGACCGTGATCGAAGTCGGCGTCGATGTTAAAAATGCGACCGTCATGTTTATCTATGACGCGGATCATTTCGGCTTGTCGCAACTCCATCAGTTACGCGGCCGGGTCGGCCGGTCAGACCAGCAGTCCTATTGCATCTTGATTGCGGACCCTAAGAATAAGAATGGGGTGCAGCGGATGCAGGTCATGACCCAGACAAACGATGGTTTTGTGCTTTCTCAAAAGGACCTCGAGTTGCGAGGCGCGGGCGATGTGCTTGGTAAGAAACAGTCCGGGGTACCCGATTTTAAAGTTGGTGACCCCGTGGCTGACCTCACCATGCTGAGCGTTGCGCAACAGGAAGCTAAGCAGTTGAGCGACCAGAAAGACTGGGCACAACAGCCTGAAAACAATGCGCTAGCTGACTACATGAAACAAAAAGAACGCACCACTTATTTATTTGATTAACCAAGTACCAAGACATGAAGGGATGGATTGATTGTGAAAATTGCTGTTGATGCTATGGGTGGCGACTACGCCCCAAAGGAAATCGTTGCAGGGGTGGAACAGGCGCGTGACCGGTACCCAGAAGTAGAATTTAACCTGTACGGCCAACTGGATCAGGTGAAGCCGCTCCTCCAAAATGAGGATCGAATCACCCTTATTCAAGCGGACGAAGTGATTGCCATGGGCGACGAACCTGTCCGGGCCATTAGACGAAAGAAACAGTCCAGCATTGTCCTTGCTGCACAGGATGTGCGCGACGGCAAGGCGGATGCATTTTTCTCAGCAGGAAATACGGGTGCTATTTTAGCTGCGGGACTGTTGATCATCGGCCGGATCAAGGGCATTGACCGACCTGGATTAACCACGGTATTACCCGTTTTAAACCAGCCTAACCAGGATAGTTTTTTGATGTTAGACGTTGGTGCTAATGCCGATACAAAACCGTTCAACCTGTATCAGTACGCCATTATGGGTAAGTACTACGCGGAAACAGTGATGGGCGTTAAAAACCCACGGATCGGCCTTCTCAACAATGGGACTGAGGCGGATAAGGGAGACTTAGTACACAAGGCTGCCCATGACGCACTGGCCTCAATTGAAGACATTAATTTCATCGGCAACGTTGAGTCACGCGAACTTCTAAATGGTGCAGCGGATGTCGTTGTCAGTGATGGTTTTTCTGGAAACGCCGTTTTAAAGAGCACCGAAGGCACGGCCTTGACCATGTTGAAATTGATCAAGTCAAGCATCATGGATGGCGGACTGTCAGCTAAGTTGGGCGCCGCAATGTTGAAATCAACGTTTGGTAAGATCCAATCCCAAATGGACTATTCCAAGCACGGTGGTGCTGTCTTGATCGGCGTGAAAGCACCGGTTGTCAAAACTCATGGCTCCACGAAGGCGCCAACTGTTGCGAACACCATTGGCCAGATCAAAACGATGCTTGAAAACCACGTTGTCGCTGACGTTGTCACCTATTTTGATGAACACAGTGATGAAATGATTGCAGCTAAGGAACAGTTAAAACAAAAATAGGGTGGCTGGCTCAGCCATGGACTGTTTGTTACCGGTCACTGGCGACGTGCAAAGCTAGTTTACCGTAACGTAGTACTGGGTGGAATTTTGTAGTTTCTAAAGCAGACATGATGGCTGATCGTTGCGCGGTCCCGCCCAGTAAAAAAGCATGTTGTTAGTTGCAAGTTTGTGATAGACTAACAAATGAACAAGGTTGATTGAGTGAGGTAGAGAAATGTCAAAAGAAGAAACGTTTAATAAGATTGCCGATATTATTGCTGACCGGTTCCAAGTGGATCGCGACAAGATCACGGATAGTCTGAATTTTAAAACTGATTTGGACGCTGATTCCATTGATTTTGTGGAATTTATCTTGGAGTTGGAAGACACCTTTGGCGCTGAAATTTCCGACGAAGATGCGGAAAACCTAAACACGGTTGGCGAAGCGGTGGATTACATCACAAGCCACAGTAAATAGGCAAGTCGGCGGTTACCTGCGTAATCGCCTTTTTACTTTCATGACTAAAAAAGGAGTTAACCACGTTGATACAAGGGTTAAATGAACTACTGAAGAAACGCTTTCACATTACGATTCACAATCAAGATCTGCTGGACGAAGCCTTTACCCAGGCGTCGTACGTGAACGAGCACCCTAACCAGAATCTTAAATTTTACGAACGCATCGAATTTTTGGGTGATGCGGTCATGCAGTTAGTCGTGTCAGAATATATTTATAAACGCTATCCAAAATTACCTCAGGGTCGGTTGACGCGTCTGCGCGCCGCAATGGTCAACGAGGATAGTTTTGCGAGCTTTGCGCGTGAATGTACCTTTGATAAGTACATTCGACTGGGTAAGGGTGAGGAAAAGGCACACGCGCGGGAACGTGACTCGCTGCTATGTGACATTTTTGAATCCTTTATTGGTGCTTTGTACCTTGATCAAGGAGTGGAACCCGTCATTGCCTTTTCTCATCAGGTGATCTTTCCAAAACTTGATGAGGGCCGGTTCGACGAATTCTTTGATCACAAAACAGAATTACAAGAAGTCGCCCAGCAAAACGGACCTGTGGCCATTGACTACGAACTTGTTTCAGAGGATGGCCCGAATAACGACCGGGCTTTCAAGGTGGCCGTGACCATTGACGGTAAGGAACTTGGGATCGGTGAAGGCCACTCTAAGAAACATGCCGAACAGGTTGCAGCTAAAGCAGCGCTGAATAAATTACAGGCGAACAACTAAACGTTAATTTTGAATGAATGGGGACTACGCGATGAAGTTAAAGTCGCTTGAAATTAGTGGTTTCAAGTCGTTTGCAGATGATACAAAGATCGATTTTGAAACCGGGGTGACAGGCATTGTTGGCCCCAACGGGAGTGGCAAAAGCAACATTAGTGAAGCCGTTCGTTGGGTCCTCGGTGAGCAGTCAGCCAAAAATTTACGGGGGCAGCGCATGCCGGACGTGATCTTTGCCGGGAGTGCTGAGCGAAAGCCGCTGAACCGCGCCATGGTGACCATGGTGCTGGATAACACGGATCACTATTTAAAATCGGACTACACCGAAGTCAGCGTGACGCGGAAGTTGTTTCGAAATGGGGACAGTGTGTATCAACTCAACGGTCAAGAGTGTCGCTTAAAGGATATTACCGACCTGTTCTTAGATTCTGGTATCGGGGATGATTCGTTTTCGATGATCTCCCAAGGCCGAGTTGAAGCCATTTTTAATTCCAAACCGGAAGACCGGCGCTTTATTATTGAGGAAGTCACGGGCGTTTCAAAATACAAACTGGGCAAGCAAAAGGCCCAGCGAGAGATGGAACAGACGGCTGAGTATCTCGACCGGGTCAATGATTTGATCACAGAACTCTCTGCACAGGTCGAACCACTGGCCGAACAGAGTAGTCTGGCTGAGGAGTACGTGACACAAAAGGCCCAGTTTGACACCCTTGAACAGAGTCGACTCGTGTTGATGATTGATAACGCTTCTGCAACGTTAAAAACGCAGACGGAAAACCTGACAAAGGCACAAGCTGAACTCAAAGAAAGCCGAACTGCGGCGTATGAGAATCAAAAACAAGTGACAGCCTTTCATCAGCAGGAAACAAAATGGCAATCCCAAAAAGATAAGGCTAATGATAGTCTGATTAAGCTGTCCGGTGACCAGCAAAAACTCGCTGGGCAACGCGCGCTCAATAAGGAACGCCGGGCCAATCGTGCCGAAAATGTCACCAAGTTAAAGGCCGAGCTGGCAACCGTGGCGGATCAACTGACCGCGACTCAGGAAGACTTAGCGGCGGATAAGACGGCACAACAAACCATTGATCAGCAGGTCAAGGCCGGGCGCCAATCGGCTAAGACGCTGAAACAACAACTGGCAAAACTTGATCAAGCCACACTGTCACAAAAATTGGATCAGCTTCAAGACGATTACGTTAAGGCGATGCAGGCCCTGACATCGTTGCACAATGAACGCCAGTACCTGGAAAAGAATCAGCAGCGTGCCGATTCGCAAACAACGCAAGCTAAGGCACAACTGACCGCGTTACAGAAGCAGGTCACAACGCAAGAAGCTGAGTTGACAACGCTCACCGAGCAACTGAATGGGTGTGACAAAACGTTAGCTGAGGCCAAACAGGCGCAACAGGATGCTACAACGGTTCGCCAACACCGCCAAACGAAGATCGACCAGCTCAATGATCAGTGGCTTAAGGCGCTGGAAGTAAGTCAACAGGCGAAGGCCCGGTTGAAGTCGTTGGAAGAGGCGCAGGCAAATTACAACGGGTTTTATCAGGGAACCAAGGCGGTCATGCAAGCTAAAGATAAGCTGAATGGCGTCATCGGTCCAGTCGCGGAATTACTGCAAGTTGACGGTCAGTATACGAAGGCTGTTGAAGCCGCGATTGGCGCCCAGCAGCAAAATGTTGTGGTCGCCGATGAAACGGCAGGAAAACAGGCCATTCGTTACCTGACGCAAAACCAGCTTGGCCGCAGCACCTTTCTGCCATTAACAACCATTAAATCACGTCAGGTGGATAGCCGAACGTTAGCGGACTGTCAACAAGTGACCGGCTTTCTTGGCGTTGCTTCCGCGCTGGTCCACGTGACAGACCGCCAGTACCAACCAGTACTCGAGTTTCTGCTGGGAAACGTGTTGTTTGCGGATGACCTGGACCACGCCGTTGTTTTGGGCCGGCAGATTCATCACCGTTACCGGATCATTACGCTTGGCGGCGAAGTGGTTTCCGCGAGCGGAACGATGACCGGCGGCCGTGACCGCCGATCTAATAACGGGTTATTGGCCCGGCAACAAGAGCGTCAGCAGTTAGCGGAATCGGTCAAAACGATGGATGCTCAATTGGCTGCCAAGCAAACGGAATTACAAATGCTCAAAACGCGCCAGGCAGAGCTTGATCAGACGGCACTCATGTCGGCTGTAACGGAGGCCACGACTGCGTATCAGAGCCAGTTGAGCTCGGTCAACGTTGCTAAGGACCGACTTGCTGCGTTGCAAAAACAAGTCAAGGTACAACACGCGCAACAAGCCTTGCAGGGTGGCGAAGAAGACTACCAAAAAGCCCTCGAGGACAACGATGTGCAGACTGCAGCTACGACCAAACAATTGGCAGCTTTAAAGGCTGACATCACGGATACGAAAACGGAACAGCAGCAGGCGAGCGAGACGAGTCAAACGGTGAGTGATCAGTATCAGAGCTGTAAGGAGGATCTGGCCCGACTAACTGAGAAGCAACATCATAGTCAAGAGACTGTTCAAGCTGCTAAGGATCAACTTGAAGCGCTAGAGGCACACCAAGCTGATCTGCAGCAACAGTTAGCTGATTTGACGGCTGATGACAGTACAGCGGACCAGTCCTCATCAAGAATCGATGCTGAGTTGACGAAAATTAATGCTGCGCAAAAAACGGCCCAGGGGCTTGTTGATGAAGCAACACGGGAACTGAAGACAGTTTCAGCAAAAGTCGATGAACTCGAATTAACCAAGGCAGCGTTGACCAACACGATTGCGGCGGAGCAGTCAGCGGTGCACGAAACGCAGTTGGCCCAGCAAAAGACCAGTAATCAAGTGGATCAGCTGACGTCTGATCTGACTGAAAACTATCACGTTAGCGTGGCGTTTGCGCGTGATTCAGTGGTTGATCAACCGCTTGACGATATTAAGGAGCAGTTAAAACTCTTAAAGCGCGGGTTAGACGACCTTGGTGACGTCAATCTGGGGGCTATCGAGGAGTATAAACGCGTTAAGGAACGTTATGATTTTCTGACAAAACAACGCAGCGACCTGGAAGCCTCCAAGGATAATTTGCTGACAACCATGAATGAAATGGATAAAGAAGTCGTCACGCGTTTTGAAAAAACGTTTAATGACGTCAACGTCCAGTTTGGCCAAACCTTTGTGAAGATGTTTGGCGGTGGTCGCGCCCGCCTTGAGTTAACGGATCCCAATAATTTGTTAACGACTGGGATTGAGATCATGGCCGAACCGCCTGGCAAAAAGTTGCAAAGTATGCGATTGTTGTCTGGTGGTGAACGGGCATTGACGGCGATCACATTGTTGTTTGCTATCCTGCAGGTGCAACCCGTACCGTTCTGTATTTTAGACGAAGCGGAAGCTGCTCTGGATCCGGCAAACACGGGCCGATTTGCGAGTTACTTGAGTCAGTTTCAGACTGACACCCAATTCATTGTGATCACCCACCGTAAGGAAACGATGGTGCAAGCAGATCGCCTGTATGGCATCACAATGCAGGAGTCTGGCGTCTCGAAACTTGTTTCCGTCGACCTAAGCCAGGTCAGTGCCAGCAATTAACGCATTAAATAGTAAAGGAAGTGTCTCACGTGGGGTTATTTGATTTCTTTAAGCGCCGCAGTAAAGCGGACGAAGAAAGGAAGCCTGAACAACCGGCAACACCCGTTGAACCAGATGCATCTAGTGCACCCGCTGATGCGCAAGATGCATCGCCTGATACCCAGGCGCAAGGCGATACTACACCAGCTGATGAAATGGCTGAAACAACGGATGATGCTAGCGCAACGGCGGTGCCTGACGAGGCAACCGACGCGCCTGAAACGGAATCTGAGCCTGAATCAGAGTCGCAAACAGACGAAAAACCTGATTCACAATCAGAACCTGTATCAGAACCAAAAACAGAACCCGAATCAGAATCAGAACCAGAGTCAAAATTAGAACCTGAATCAGAATCCGAACCTGAGTTAGACACAGATTCAGATCTGAAAACAGACACTCAGCATGTAACTGACGCCGATAACGCCACAGCTGACAGTGAACCTGAATTGCCATCCAATGCTGATGAGGTAGCGCCAACTGACACACAAAACACTGACGTCAGTTTATCGGCTAGCGAAGCACCAACGGTTGAAGCTGACCGTTCAACAACGGAACAGGATGCTGAAACGGATGCGCAAGAGACGGTGGTTGAAGCATCGAAAGATCGTAAAACTGATGTTGATGCAACCGTTGAACCGGTTTCGGAAGCGACTGAACCAGAGACGTCAACCACAGAAAAGGCGCCAACGGATGCCGAACGGTACGACAAGGGGTTGGAAAAATCCCGGACCACGTTTGGTGAACGGTTGAACCATCTGCTGGCGAACTTCCGGCACGTGGATGAGTCCTTCTTTGACGACCTGGAAGAAACCTTGATCGGTGCTGATGTCGGCTACGAGGCCGCCATGCAGATCAGCGACCAGTTGCGTGATGAAGTGAAGTTGCAAAATGCGAAGCGACCAAAGGACGTTCAAAACGTCGTGGTTGAGAAATTGATCGATCTTTACGATGCTGCTGGGACCGAGGAAAATAACGAGCTGCACTTTGCAGACAAGGGGCCGACTGTCATTTTATTTGTCGGTGTTAACGGGGTCGGTAAAACGACCACCATCGGTAAGATGGCCAAGATGTTTAAAACTCAGGGTAAAAAGGTGTTGCTTGCCGCTGCCGATACATTTAGAGCTGGTGCAATCGAGCAGTTGAATGTGTGGGCAAAACGAGACGGGGTTGACATTGTCATGAAGCCCGAAAAGAGCGACCCCTCTGCCGTGGTGTTTGATGCGGTTAAAAAGGCGAAGGCCGAAGACTACGATATTTTATTCGTGGATACTGCCGGTCGGTTGCAGAACAAGTCCAACCTGATGAATGAGTTAGCCAAGATGAAGCGGGTCATTAGTCGGGAGATTCCGAATGCACCGCATGAAGTGTTGCTGGTGCTGGATTCAACGACTGGCCAAAATGCGCTTAACCAGGCAAAGTTATTTAAGGAAACGACGGACGTCACTGGCATCGTCTTAACGAAGCTGGACGGGACGGCCCGGGGCGGTATCGTGCTTGCGATTAGAAACGAGTTGCACCTGCCTGTGAAATATGTGGGTCTTGGGGAACAGGTTGATGACCTGCGACCATTTGAGCCAACCGAGTTTGTTTACGGGTTGTTCAAGGGGCTTATCGACGTTAAATAGAGTCACGAGAGGTTGCCTTAACGGGGGCCTCTTTTTTTGGCTGATAATCTTTTAAAAACCGTGGTAGAGCGGTCTAAACCGCTTGCCCAGAACGCTTAAAAATGGTAACCTAGTTGAGTGTATGTAGACAACGGAGGGCGTTACCTTGGAAATTGAAAAAAATTATCGCATCAATTCGCTTTTCGAATTTTACCAGCCGTTACTGACGAAAAAGCAGAACGACTATATGCAGCTCTACTACGGTGACGACTATTCTCTTGGCGAAATTGCCGAAGATTTTAGCGTCAGTCGTCAAGCCGTTTATGATAATATTCGGCGCACAGAAAAGATTCTCGAAACGTATGAGACCAAGCTGCATCTCTTAGCTGAGTTTACGCAACGTAACCAGGTTGCTGATGAGATTCAAGCCTACGTTAAACAACAATACCCAACCGATCAGCGACTCAATCAGCTTGTCAATCAGCTTGAGTCTGCTGAAGAAGAATGAAAGATAGGTGCATTTATCCATGGCATTTGAAGGATTAACTGAACGATTACAAAACGCGATGAAGCGGCTCCGTGGCAAGGGGAAGGTTTCTGACGCCGATTTGCGCGACACCATGCGCGAAATTCGGCTGGCCTTACTGGAAGCGGATGTTAACTTTGACGTCGTCAAGGACTTTGTCAAAACTGTCCGGGAACGGGCCGTTGGCGCGAAGGTGCTGGAAGGCTTGAACCCCGCACAACAGATCGTTAAGATCGTTGACGAAGAATTAACGAAGATGATGGGTGAGACTGAGGTCCCGCTGAACAAATCGCCAAAGATTCCAACTGTCATCATGATGGCTGGTCTTCAAGGGGCTGGTAAAACGACCACGGTCGGCAAATTAGCCAACCGGTTGAAGACTGAAGATAATGCGCGGCCGTTAATGATTGCGGCCGACGTTTATCGGCCAGCCGCCATTGACCAGTTAGTAACGGTTGGTCAGCAAATTGATGTGCCGGTATTCGAAATGGGTACGGACACGAATCCAGTGGAGATCGTGCGTCAGGGGTTAGCCCAAGCTCAGGAAAACCACAACGATTACGTGTTCATCGATACTGCTGGTCGGCTCCAAATTGATGAACAGCTCATGAATGAATTGGCCGATATCAAAGACCTGGCCCACCCAGATGAAATTTTACTGGTCGTGGATGCCATGACTGGGCAAAACGCCGTCGCTACGGCACAAGGGTTTAATGATAAGCTCGATGTGACGGGTGTGATCTTAACAAAACTTGATGGCGACACCCGTGGTGGGGCTGCGCTGTCAATTCGGGCCGTCACTGGGAAGCCAATCAAGTTCGTTGGTGAAGGTGAAAAGATGTCTGATTTGGACGTCTTTCACCCTGATCGGATGGCCTCCCGGATCCTTGGGATGGGCGACATGCTGTCCCTGATCGAAAAGACGCAAAAAGAGTATGATGAAAAGCAAGCGCAAGAGCTCACTGAACGCATTCAGGAAAATTCGTTTGATTTCAATGATTTCTTGGATCAAATGCAACAGATTCAAAAGATGGGGCCAATGGACCAGATCATGAAAATGATTCCTGGGATGGCTAACAATCCTGCCATGGCGAACGCGCAGCTGGATCCAAAAGACATGGATCATACAAAGGCCGTCATCTACTCAATGACTGAGCAGGAACGGACGAATCCTGACGTCTTGAACCCCTCACGTCGCCGTCGAATTGCGGCTGGTTCTGGCCGTCCTGTCCAAGAAGTTAACCGGATGATCAAGCAGTTCAATCAGATGAAAAAGATGATGAACCAGGTCTCAAAGGGAAACTTCTCAGGCATGGAAGGTCTAATGGGCCAATCAGGCATGGGCGGCGCCATGGGTGGCAAGATGGGCCAAATGGCCATGAAGCAGATGTCTCGACGCATTAAGAAGAATAAGAAACGTCGGAATAATTTGAAACGTCGGCGGAAATAAGTCAATTAGATAGAATTCAGATCATTTCCTTTAGCGGGTAGTCTGGGTTCTTTTTGTTTTTGTTTGATGGGAAAGGTTTTTATCGTTAATATGAAGTAACAACAGATACTGCTGGTTACTTTGAATTCATCACACTAAAGTCGAAAGAAGGCTCAATATGTTAAGCTACCAACAACTGCTCGTGGCGATTCCACTCGTGCTAAAAGCAGGTAACGTGCCGACCATCGTTGGTGAAGCGGGTATTGGTAAATCGGCATTGGTTGCAGATGTTGCCGACCAGATGCAGGCCAAATTATTTACGACAACGGTCAGTTTGTCTGAAAAAGGTGACCTTGCTATTCCAATTCCGCCACTGACAGATAAGGCTTACGTCCAAACGACACGGTATGGTGAACTTGCTGACGTTAAGTTTGGCTATACGCACACCCTGATCGAAATTATTCACGCTGCGGAAGCTGAATCCAATCGGCCCATTATTTGGTTTCTTGATGAGTTTAATCGGGGGACACCAGCCGTTCAAAGTGAGTTGATGAATTTGGTGTTGCAACGACAGATCAATACGCTGAAGTTACCCGCTCAAGTTCACTTGATCCTGGCAGAAAACCCGGATGCAACGATGGCTGGTTTTGAACAAAGCGATTACGGCGTGGTCACTGGTGATGCGGCCATCAACGATCGGACAGTTCGACTTGTGATGCGTGCCGATACTGCCGACTGGTTGGCTTGGGCAAGACAGGATAATGGTCATGGCCAGCCTAGAATTCAGCCAACAGTGACCCGTTTTATTGAAGAAAATCCGAACCAGTTGCGGCCTAGTGATCACGATGACGATCTGTATCCAACACCGCGTGCATGGGCACGGGTCTCAGCGAATCTCACGCAATTAAGCATATTGCCTGCTGACCAGCAATCGGCTTTACGATTAGATGTTTTAGCGGGTGATCTGGGTGTCACTGTGAGTCACGCGTTTGAACAATATTTGCGTCGCGATGAACAGGGACTTACAGCGGCTGAAATATACGCGGATGCTGAGGAGACACCTGAGTTGTCAGCCACAGTTCTAGACCGGTTTGACCGTTTTAATCCGGGTCAGCAGCAAAGCATCCTGGCCGACCTCGTTGATCAAAACCCGACCTATCCATTGAACACCCCGCAAGTTGCAGGAAGATTTTTGACGCTGTTACAACACCTTGCTCCAGATGGTCAGTACGCGATTGCGCTTAAAATTGCGGAAACCCCAGAAATTCTGGAGGGCTTGGCTGCTCATGCCGAGCAGAAACCGGATGCTGTGGCTGACCTGTATCAAGCTTTAGCACAGATCGGCGTGGCGAGTGATGCACAGAACTAAGATTCTTGAAAGGGAGGGCGTCGAATGTCGTTTTCACAAGCGTTAATGACGCTAAAACAACTTCCCGCTGGCAGTCAGCAAGACGAGGCGTGTCTGTCCTTGTTGACTCAGGCCACAATGACAATGCTGGGCAGTCAGCGCCTTTATGGCGAGCTGCTCTTACGACTGCCTAAACGAGTGGTTCACGACCAGCAGGCTGCCGTTAAATTGCAAGTGAAACCGGAATTGACACTATTAGTTGACCCTGCAGAACTCATTCGGCTTTGTCAAACGCCCGAATCAGTAATGGCAATCCTGGCCCATGTTTTGGGCCATCTCATTTGGCATCATATCGACCGGTACGGTGCCCAGTCTGAAGACCCGTTTGTCCAGTTAGCCACCGATATGGCGGTCAATGAGTATGTGCCACATTTGCCGCAGGGCGCGATTACGCGTTCACAAATGAACTACCAATATCATTTAAATCTTCAGCCAAAACAAGATTCAGGTGTGTATTTGCGTGCGCTTAAAAAATTGAATTTGGGCACGCAACAGCAGGGCCGGTCTTTTCAACCGGGAAGTGCGACTCAGCTGCCAACGGTGACGCAACTGGATAGTCACGCAGAATGGCACAAAACGGACGCTCAGGCAACGTTAGCAGTTGATCAGCTGTTATCTCAGGCTTGGCATGGGACGCCCGTTAAGCAGCGCGGATTACTGCCTAGTCAGATGCAACAGCAACTGCAAGTGACCGTTCAGCCGCTTCGACTCGATTGGCGCCAGCTTTTGCAACGTGGGCTTGGCAGCACGCTTAAGTTGCGAGATGATGCCTACAATCGGTTTGACCGGCGACAGCCGTACCGGTTGGAACTGCCAGGAACACGCGTCAGTCCGGTCAGAACGGTACTGGTCTTTGTTGATCAGTCTGGGTCAATGAGCGACGCGGAAGTCAGCAGTATTTTGGGTCAGGTGATGACCCTGATCAAACGGTATCAGGATGCGCTTGTTGTTATTCCGTTTGACGCCGTTGTTCATGCCGACCAGGCACAAACGATTCGTCGCGCCAATCAACTTGACGCTCATCGGTTCGGTGGGGGCGGCACAGCATATCAGCCGATTTTTGATTGGCTGCTGACAAATGGCTATCGAAATGATAATGCGGTGGCCCTGATCTTGACTGATGGGCATGGTGAGGAACACGTATCACAGCATCGGTTCACTAATGTGATCTGGGGGTTGACGACAACCGTTCAGGACCTCTCAGTCGAGAATCCAAGCGGCGCAGTGACCGTTATTGCTTAACCCACAAAGGAGGAGTAAACATGCTTTCAGCAGCGGATTGTCGTAGTGTGATTCAGCATGATGCACGTTATCAGCGTGCGAGAAAACTACTAGCGGATGATTGGCAGTCAGTCGATACAAGTAACCCGCTCATGAGTGAACTGATCACGGTTCAAGATCTGCAGTTTGCACAAGCGTTACAACGTGCTCAGCTGGTGCCACTTACGCTCGATTTGGCTGACTATGGTTCTGTAATGGCGTTTTTAAATCACCATCAACGTGCCATTACAACCGCGTCACAGCAGTGGTTAACCCAAAAATTCAAATAGATTTAAGGGTGTAAAGAAAAAAACCTTTACAACCCTCTTATTTACTGGTATATTATTTATCGTTGAAAGAATTACAGGAGGTGTCAATGCATGTCAGTTAAGATTCGTTTAAAGCGGATGGGTTCAAAGAAGCGCCCATTCTACCGTATCGTTGTTGCGGACTCACGGAGCCCTCGTGACGGTCGTTTTATCGAAAAAGTTGGGACTTACAACCCACTTGCTGAACCAGCCAAGGTTGAACTTGAAGAAGAATCAATCATGAACTGGTTGAACAATGGTGCCCAACCTTCAGATACTGTTCGGAACATCCTTTCGAACGCCGGTATCATGAAGAAGTTCCACGAAGCTAAGTTTTCAAAGAAATAAGCGAAGTGATCAGTAATGACCGACTTTAAACAACTCATTAAAACAATTGTCACACCACTAGTTGAGAACCCGGACGCCATTAGTATCGAAGAGGTAGAAACAGATCGTTTTTACGAATTCCATCTAACGGTGGCTGGTGACGATATCGGTCGGGTGATCGGAAAGCGCGGCCACGTGGCCTCAGCCATCCGGACGATTGTATATAGCGTGCGGGTCAAAGGCCCAAAGCGTGTTCGTTTAGTCATTAACGACGAATCAAAGGCTCCTGAATGAAGTGGTTTTGAGACTGCTTCTTTTGGAGGCTTTTTTTGTAAGAGTGTGAAGCAAGGCGGTTAAGGGGCAGAATGTAACGGACTCTGGCAGAAATGCCTGAACTTGGTATTTTTGCCAGAGTCCGTTACATGGCCGCCCCTTGCCTTGCTGAACACGTTTCGGCAAAAGAAGCGAGTAAGCAAAACAGAAATTCCTGGGCTTGGAATTTTTGTCAGAGTTGGCTTAGGCAGGAGCCCTCTGCCTTGCTGAACATGTTTCAGCAATATAAAAATAACCAGTTAAAACCCAAAATAAAATTGACTATCCAATACAAAATCAAACCTATAAACTAAAAATTAAAACCAGAAAGGCAGTGACCGCATGTACTATAAAGTAGGCACCATCGTAAACACCCACGGCATTCGCGGCGAACTAAAAGTTGTCACCACGACAGACTTTCCTGACCAGCGATTCAAAAAGGGCAGTCAGTTAGCTGTTTTTAAAAAGGAGTCGGATCAAAAGCCGAAACAGACGATCACCATTGCCAGCTCGCGCCAGCACAAAGGCTTTATGCTGATCACATTAGAGGGGGTTGCTGACATTAACGAAGTGTTGCCACTAAAGGGGACAACGTTAAAGGTTTCAGACGATAACCTCTCTGACAGCGACCTGGATGATGGACAGTACTACTACCATCAGATCATCGGGTTAGCTGTTGTGACTGAAGATGGCGAGCACTTGGGCGAAATTAAGGAAATTTTGGCGCCTGGGGCAAACGACGTGTGGGTCGTTGCGCGACCGGAAAAAGATGATCTGCTGCTGCCGGTCATCGATCAGGTCGTTAAACGCGTTGAATTAGACAAAAACCAAGTCGTCGTCGAATTAATGGAGGGGTTAGAGTAACCATGCGGATCGATGTGTTAAGTCTCTTTCCAAACATGTTCAGTGGGCCATTACATGATTCAATTGTTGGCAAGGCCCTGGAACGCGACCAGTTAACGTTAGAAGTGACCGATTTTCGGCAGTATTCGACCAACAAGCATGGCAACGTTGACGACTATCCATTTGGTGGCGGTGCTGGTATGTTGTTGCAGGCGCAACCGCTATTTGACGCCTTCGCTGCAACCCAGAAAACGGCAAGTGAGGCCGGGATTCCGTCGGGGCGGGTCATTTTAATGAATCCAGCAGGTGTTCCGTTTACCCAAAGGGTGGCGGAAGACTTTTCGCGCGAGGACCATTTGACGTTCATCTGCGGCCACTATGAGGGCTATGATGAACGCATTCGGACCCTTGTGACGGACGAGGTCTCAATGGGTGATTATGTGCTTACTGGCGGTGAATTACCGGCAATGGTGATGATTGATGCCATTACCCGACTGCTGCCTGGTGTGCTTGGTAACGAGGCCTCAGCTCCTGGCGATTCCTTTTCAACCGGACTGCTCGAATACCCGCAATACACGCGGCCGGCGGAGTTTCGCGGGATGAAAGTCCCCGATGTCCTGATCAGCGGTGATCATCAAAAAATCGATGATTGGCGCGAAGCACAATCGCTAAAACGGACGTTGGAACGGCGTCCAGACCTGTTGGATAAGTTACAGTTAACTGCCAAACAGCAGCACTTGTTGCGCGACATTCAACTTGAATTGGATGAAAATGCAGATTAGGGTTTACTCAAGTCTTGAGATATGATAGTCTAGTTATTGGCTGTTGAAAGCCACATTAACAACATTCCGCTGTCGAGAAGAGAATGAATGTTGGCGAAGGGAAAGATATTCATGCGTCAAAATCAATTAATCGAAAAGATCAACGCAGATCAATTACGTACCGACATTCCTAACTTCCGTCCTGGGGACACCATTCGTGTTCACGCCAAGGTTGTTGAAGGCACTCGCGAACGTATCCAATTGTTTGAAGGGGTCGTTATCAAGCGTCACGGTACCGGCATCCAAGCAATGTACACTGTTCGTAAGATCACCAACGGTGTCGGTGTTGAGCGGACGTTCCCAGTTCACTCACCACGAGTCGCTGAAGTTGAAGTTGTACGTTACGGTCGTGTCCGTCGTGCTAAGCTTTACTACTTACGTGCATTGCATGGTAAGGCAGCTCGTATTCCAGAATCACGTCGTCCTCGTAACTAGTTCGACATCTGGCAAAAATGAAGCACTTGGGGTTAGCGCTAAGCTGACTTTGAGTGCTTTTTTGTTGGCAAAGACTGAATCTAAGTGCTAAAAATGTGACGAAACCCTGTTTTTATTCTTAAGAATCGGCCATCTTAACCGGGTTTTAAGGACAAAAGGGAGATTCGTGGCATAATGGAAGATGGCATAATTCTGACAAAAAGTGTGATTTATTGAAAAGGCGGGAGAACTGATGGAAAAACGATCATTTAAGATCCCAGTTTGGCTGATTTACTCGGTGGCGTTTGCGGTGGTCATCACCGCAACGTTTGGGTTACTGCGATTTGAGGGATTAACGAATATTTGGCGTGTTGATGGGATTGCCCAACACTTTCCAATTTTAAAGGAATTTTACGGTATTCTTCACGGAACCGTTCACCAATCGTTATTTAGCTGGTCGTGGAATCTGGGGCTTGGCGCTGATCAAATGACAAGTTTTGCCTATTACGTGGTCGGCGATCCGTTTGCTTATCTGATTGCTTTATTCCCAGCGGACAAGATCGAGCTGGGGTACCAACTGCTGACGATCGTTCGGCTGTATGCGGTCGGGTTGTCATTTCTGGCACTGGCCAGGCAACTGCGGTTCAAGCGTGCTGGCTCACTGTTGGGGGCACTTATTTACACGTTTAACGGGTTCACCTTCTACGTGAGCTTCCACCACCCATTCTTCTTACTGGCGCCATTTTTCTTCCCGCTGTTGTGTTTGGGTGTTGATAAAATCTATCAGGGGAAGTCATTTCTTTGGCTGACCGGCTTTACAGCACTCGTTTTGATCTGCAATATTTATTTCTCGTACTTGTTGGGATTAGGCGCACTGGTCTTTGCGATAGCCCGCTATGCCGATTTAAAACGACGTGGCGAACTTGTCCGGTCATTTCCCAAATCACTTGGATATTTTGCGGCAACCGTTGCCTTAGCGTTAGCTGTGGCGAGCGTGATCCTGTTGCCGACGTTACTGGCGATGATGTCATCGTCTCGGACGGGCAGCGCGACCTTTGCGAACGGGTTGAGTTTATATCCACTGGTCTACTATCTCAACCTGCCCAACGCGCTATTTAATACCACTGGGACCATGTATTACTGGGACGTCATTGGGACTGGGGCGCTTTCATTTGTTGCCGTCGTGTGGACGTTTAGGCACTTTAAAGACCACATTGCACTTAATGTGACCTTGATTCTAATTGCGTTAGGCGTCTTAGTTCCAGCCTTTGCCGCCTTTATGAATGTGATGAGCACGCCATCTAACCGCTGGCTGTTACTGGCAAGTTTACCATTAGCGTTAGCGGTTGCCAGTTTTACGGACAGTTTGGAGTCGCTGACCACTAAGGATTTCAAATGGTTTATCATTGCTGCAACCGGTTTTTTGATCCTACTGTTCGTTGGAAACGGCTTTACTTTCCTGCTGCGGCCGAGCCACTATCTAAGTTATGGGTGTCTCTTCATTTTCATGGTGATCCTTTCCTATGGCTATATGCGGTCGATGAACGGATTGCCGTTTAAAACGATGCTGCTGGCGTTGGTCGGTTTAAATGCGATCGCAATTGGCACCAGTTTTTATAGTACGAACTTCAACGCGTCGGTTGCTTATAATGAAATTCCAACGGGGAGTGCAACCAGCTGGGCGAAGAATTTCTTTGATGGCGCAGATAAGTTCCTTAAAAAATATGATAAGTCCTTCTACCGAACGTCCATGATGAGTAACTATGACATCCTGGACACGGCCGGAAACAACATCCCGATGCTGTTGGGGACACATACGATTGAATCGTATTTCTCCGTCCAAAACGGGGCAGTCAACAATTTTAATAAACAATTGGATAATAACCAACAAACAATGAATGACCCGACAAGTGACGCCAACAACCGCACAACGATGCTCAATCTTCTGGGTGTAAAGTACGTTTTTGCACGGCGTGATGACGTGGCTCTGAGACGATCGTTCCCGTATGGGTTTAAACTTGTGCGCAATAAACAGGGCAAGATGGTGAAGTTTTCTAACCGAACTGTCTATAAGCTGGAAAATCACTCCAGCACCGTCTTGTTGAAGAACCAGAATGCACTGCCGCTGGCCTACATGCAAACGCGTCAGCTGAACAGCAGCTCATACAATAAACTATCTGGTAACGACAAGGAACAGGCGCTGCTGACTGGGGCCAAGGTCGATCATCAAGTTGCCGGTGTTAAAACGACCAAGGCGACGTCAGCCTCGAAACCTATGAGTTACACGGTGAAGTCGCTAAGTGAACCAATCACGACCTTGGCGCAACTCATTCGGTATCGTTTGACTAAGAATAACGATTTACGGGTAGATCACCTAGATGTTAATAAGTATTCTGATGCGCAATTGGTCAAGTATTTCGCAAAGTCCGCCAAACTCGGTCACGTTTCCAAACGGGTCAACAAACTGCTGACTGAAAATGCTGCCATGGTCACTAAAAATAACGCTGAGAATGCTAACGGCCTGAAGAAGGTGACCAGTGATGTTGCCGGCAACCATCAGGCTTATCAGCTGGAAATTAAAAATCCGCAACGCTATCGAAACTCTGAGCTGTATCTGCAAATTAAGGGTATCAAGATCAATCAAACAACGACCCAATCGAAACTGACGCAGTTGTCAAACCGGTTAACCTTGTTGGATGAACCAACGACACCGGCCTTGAAAGTCACGCACTGGCGGTACGTTTTGAATCACCCGTCGTTTGGCGGTTACCTGATGAGCATGAACACATCGACCAGCAGTAATAATCTGATTCAGCTGGGCTACAACAACATGTCTGATTATGAACAGAAGGGCAGCGCCACGATCAACCTTGGCTATTCTTCAAGAAAGGTTGCCCGCCGATTGATCAACATTTGCTTCTCAGGTGAGGATAGTATTAGCTTCAAGAGCGTGAAATTGGTCGCTGTGCCGTTTAATCGGTCATATGAGACCAAGATTCATCGCTTGCAGAACCAGGGCTTAAAGAAGCTGAAAGTGACAAATAACACGGTCAGTGGGGTTTCAACCACGAAACAAAATGCCATTTTGACCACGTCGATTCCGTATTCAACAGGCTGGCATCTGACAGTGGATGGGAAGGCAACGCCAACCCAGAAGGTCAATACAGGGTTTGTGGGCGCTAGTGTCAAGGGTGGCACGCACCGCATCAAGCTAACGTATGAAACACCAGGGCTCGCTGTTGGGAAGTGGCTAACCCGCATTGGCGGGGTGATCTTTATTGGCATCTTCCTTGCTGAAACAGTGTTAGTGATTTTACGAAAACGCCGACCTGATAACCAGAGAAAACGGCATTAGCTTCGAGTTTACAAAATAGTGCTGCTTAGCCCACGAAAATGGGGTGCGGCACTATTTTATTTTGAGAAACTTAGTTTGGAATAAAAAGTTACTTTAACCTATTAATTAAAAATCAAACCAAGCACCTACGCAAATTAAAGCGCCGAACACATGTTACAATGTGCTCGGCGCTTTTTGACGCTTATAAGTTTAGATCTTGTTTGTACCTAAGTGGTGACAGACCAGTGGCCTTCGTGATCAAATCAGCTGTTAAGTCACGATAGCGTTTAAGCCCTAATTCGGCTTGCGCGGTGCTGACTTTGGTGAGGTATGCAGCTAATTCAACACCATCTAAGTCTTGACCAACGTGATCAGCTTCAATAACCGCTTGGCCAAACTGCTGGTTTAAGTCCTTTTGCACGTCAGATAATAGGCCGCCAAATTCGTGGTAGTGGCTATCGACCATAACACCAGCCTGTTTATAGACCCAATAGGCAGAATCTGGTTGATAAGAGACCTTATCACTTGTTTGATAGGCGGCTGGCGTAGATAGGATGCCCGCATAGAAGGGCACGTAGACGCTTTGCGCTGCGACGCCCATAGCCAGCCAATGGATGCCTGCTAATTCTGGTTGCGCGAATTGTCTCAATTGCAGAACATGGGATTCCTGAGTCGTTGCAAGGCTAACGGGTCGGAATCGTTTACGGTCTTCTGGGCTGCCGCTGCCGATAGGATCGTAGGCGGTGCCTTGGTAGTGAGAACTTAAGAAAGTCTTAGCATCATCGACTGATAAAAGATTGGTTGCTTGCCGCAAGAATGGTAGGTCATAGCTGTTGACAGCCTGACTGATTTCAGGGTTGAACATTTTTTGTCCATACCAGACCCGTGGTAGGTTATAGTAGGTATCCATCTGGTTTGCGGTGCCAAAAATTTTCCGGAAGTTGAACCCCTGACGAACAGGATTTAGCGCATAATTTGAAACGAATTTCTGGATGCCAGGGTGCCACATGAAGTTGTCAGGATCAGCGAAATCAATTTCTTGAATGGCCATTTGGTTGGCAATCACGGCGTAACTATCATCTGGAATTCGCTGGGCGACCCAGTAGTGGCCGGAGCCGGTCTCGAAATACCACGCTTCATTTTGGTCAGCAAACAGAATGCCGTTTGATTCATCAGTACCATAGGTCGCGACAATCGTGCCGAGACGTTTCACACCTTCGCGTGCTGATTTGATATAGGGGAGTGTGACCGTAATCATGGCCTCTTCACCAATGCCGTCTTTGACAAGCGGATCAGCTGCTAAAACGCGCGCGTTTGCGTAAGTACTTTCAGTCGCACTCATCGCAACGCCATATTCGTTAATGCCGTCTTCTTCAAACAATCCATATTTAGTGGTCCACTCAGGCGTTGCCGTATACTTGGCTGCCTGCGTTGGCAGCGGCATTGAAAAGGCGTTATCCTGGGAAGTGAATACTTGTGAGTCGTCGTGCGTCACAGCCGGATGGACCACAAAGTTCTTTGGCCACGCCGGACGTGAATCTTCGTTTCGGCCAATGATTACAGAGCCGTCAACTGTCGCGTTTTTACCGATCAAGATACTGGTACATGCTGAGAATGGTTCAGATTGCACAATAATCCCTCCAATAA
Organism: Secundilactobacillus paracollinoides; assembly: GCF_001702155.1. Taxonomy (NCBI): domain Bacteria; kingdom Bacillati; phylum Bacillota; class Bacilli; order Lactobacillales; family Lactobacillaceae; genus Secundilactobacillus; species Secundilactobacillus paracollinoides. The sequence continues at coordinate 2,874,336 of NZ_CP014912.1, read as the reverse complement.
ACTCGTATTGATACCTGTATTCTATCATTAACCTTGGCAAATAAACATTAACACGCCGTGAACCTGCTCATGCAAATTTAACCGGCAAAACGGTAGTACAGTGGCGGGATTTATGGTATAAATAGTACCTTATGTTATTCGTTAAAAAAGAAGGGTGGACCTGCAGATGCAATTAAAAATTGACCAGAAAGATCTTGCGCTTAAAGTAGCGTTGATGGTGGGCTCATCCCTCATCAGTGCCTTTGCGCTGAACGCCTTTTTGATTCCAGGGAACATTTTCAGTGCCGGGATCAATGGGGTGTCACAAATTTTATCTCTGTTACTCAAAAATGTGTTTCACCTGACCGTCAATACTGGGTGGCTGATCCTGCTGTTTAACATTCCGATTGGCATTTTAGGGTGGGCAAAAATTGGCCGCGGGTTTACGATCTATAGCTTTTTAACCTCGTTTCTGACGTCATTTTTAGCAATTGTCATGCCCATTCAAAGTGTTGCGGGGCACAACCCGTTACTGAGTGCACTGTTCGGTGGTATCTTAACTGGAATTGGTGTTGCCTATCCTTTGAAGTATGGCTTTTCCACCGGTGGAATGGACATCGTGGCTGTGGTGCTGGAAAAAACAACGGGGAAAACGATCGGCACCTTAATGATGGTCACGAATTCTGTCATCGTGCTGATTGCAGGAACCAAATTTGGCTGGGAAAACGCTCTGTATACGATCATCTCGATTTACGCAATGTCACGGGTTGTGGACGCCATTCATACTCGGCACCAAAAGCTCACTGCCTTTATCGTGACGACCAAGACAAATGAGGTCATTGATGGCTTGCACGACACGCTGATTCGCGGTATCACGATCATGCCAGGTGAAGGGTCCTACAAACGGCGCCCAGGGTCAGTCCTGATGGTTGTCATTTCGCGTTATGAACTGTACGAATTAGAACACGTTGTTAAGTCAGTTGATCCGCAGTCCTTCGTCAACTTGGTCAATACAATTGACATTGAAGGGAACTTCTACGATGAGACAGAACAACTAAAAGTACGAAATCAATCCACTCATTGAAATTTAATGAAAAACCGAGTATAATTTTGAGCAATTAACTAAGAAGGAGCGTTTTAAAAAATGCCAATTGTACACATTGACCTCATCGCAGGTCGTTCACAAGAACAACTTAAAAACCTTGTTAAGGACGTTACTGACGCCGTTTCAAAGAACACTGGTGCACCAGCAGAACACGTCCACGTCATCTTAAGCGAAATGGCAACCAACCGGTATAGTGTTGGTGGCGTTTTGAAGAGTGATGAAAAGTAGTAGAGTGCAGAACAAACCGTTTAGATAGCGGAACAGAAGGGCACTAATCAATGAAATCCCGGGTTTGGATTTTATTAATTAGTGCCCTTCTGTGGTAGCTATCTGGTTTGTGGCGCACGTTTCGGCTCGAGGACAGGAGAGCGGGAACTAAGTCTCTTTACCTTATTTTTATGTATTATTATATTGAGAAACAGTGGGTTACTCTTTGTATAAGTGGGCTTCTCTCCTAAATAACGTCTCTTAATTTCCAGAATTTTTACCTGATTCCTTCTGGGCCTCTCAGTCGAAACGTGTTCCAGGCAACGGGAGGCCATGTAACGGGCTCTGACGGAAATACCAAGTTCGGGCATTTCTGCCAGGATAGTGGTACTCACCTATATTGCCGAAACGTGTTCCAGAAGGCAAGGGGCGGCCATGTAACGGACTCTGATGGAAATGCCAAGTTCGGGCATTTCCATCAGAGTCCGTTACATGGCTGCCCCTTAAGCGCCTTCTTCCACACTCTTGTTTTTATTTTAACGTTTTTTAATTGGCGTAACCGCTTTTATTAGGTATACTAGGGAAAGATACAGTTTCAAAACGCAGATTATAAATGATTGAATGAATGGAGACGGCTAACATGAATGACGAACAGTACATAATGGCAATCGACGAAGGAACCACGAGTACTAGGGCGATTCTGTTTAATCGTGATGGGAAAATTGTGGGGCAGGCGCAGCGTGAATTTCACCAGTATTTTCCAAAGCCGGGCTGGGTTGAACATGACGCAACCGAAATTTGGAGCGCAGTTCAGTCTGTTGTCTCTGACGCTGTCATCAACGCTAAAGTCCAACCTTATAAAGTTCGCGGCATTGGAATCACTAACCAACGGGAAACCACGATTGTTTGGGATAAACAAACTGGCGAACCAGTCTATCACGCAGTAGTTTGGCAATCGAAGCAAACCAGTGATATTGCTGATGCTCTTAAGGAAAAGGGCTACGCGGACCTGATTCACCAAAAAACCGGTCTGGTTATCGATTCTTACTTTTCCGCAACTAAAATCATGTGGATCCTAGATAACGTTCCCGGTGTCCGTGAACGCGCGGAAAAGGGCGAGTTACTGTTTGGGACAATTGACACGTGGATCCTTTGGAAACTTAGCGGTGGTCGAATCCATGCCACTGACTATACGAATGCCAGCCGGACAATGCTTTTTAACATTCACGATCTTAAATGGGATGAAGAGATTCTTGATTTATTGAACATTCCTGCAAGCTTGCTGCCGGAAGTCCACTCGTCATCAGAAATCTATGGCTATACAGCCGGATACACCTTCTTCGGTCTTCAGGTACCCATTGCCGGCATTGCTGGGGACCAGCAGGCGGCCTTATTTGGGCAAACTGCTTACGATAAAGGATCGGTTAAAAACACTTACGGGACTGGGGCGTTCATTGTGATGAACACTGGGACCGAACCAACCTTGTCAGATAAAGGCTTGTTAACCACGATTGCGTACGGCGTCAATGGTGAGATCACATATGCGCTCGAAGGAAGTATTTTCGTTGCGGGTTCAGCTGTTCAATGGCTGCGTGATGGGATGCGGTTGTTTGAGCATGCCTCAGAGTCCGAGAAGATGGCCGTTGACGCAAAAACAACCGGCGATGTGTATGTCGTTCCGGCCTTCACAGGGCTTGGTGCACCGTACTGGGATCAAGAAGTACGTGGTGCAGTCTTTGGCCTTACCCGCGGGACGACCCGTGAACAATTTATCCGCGCCACACTGGAAGCCATTGCGTACCAGACACGCGATGTTGTCGATACCATGAGTGCTAATACCGGAATCGATATTAAGACGCTCAGCGTTGACGGTGGGGCCGCTAATAATGATTTCTTAATGCAGTTCCAAGCAGATATTTTAAATACCCACATTCAACGCGCAGCAATTGCTGAAACGACCGCGTTAGGCGCTGCTTACTTAGCAGGGCTGGCTGTAGGGTTCTGGGATAGTATGGACGAAATTAAAAACATGCATCAGATCGGCAGTACCTTTGATCCGCAAATGGATGAGGATGCTCGCCACCAATGCTATCAAGGCTGGCAAGCAGCCGTAAAGGCGACGCAGCTTTTTAAACCTAATGAAACACTGTAACAGTTTTACTCAGATCTAGCGATAACCGGCGTTCACGCGAATGCCGGTTTTTGTTTGAGTCAGAAGAAAAGACATAAGGAGATGATCATTTGCGGCTTTTAGTCACTGGTGGTGCCGGATTTATTGGCAGCAATTTTATTCACTACGTTTTAAAAAAATATGACGACATTACACTCTTAAACGTTGATAAGTTGACCTACGCCGCCAATTTGGCATCGCTGGCTGATATTCAGGACGATTCACGCTATACGTTTATCAAGCTAGACATTACCCAAACAGACGACTTAAGAAAATTAATTGACCAGTACGGGATTACGCACATCATCAATTTTGCAGCGGAATCACACGTTGACCGTAGTATCGAAGACGCGTCGGTGTTTTATCACAGTAATGTGCAGGGGGTCATGAGTTTACTGCAGATCTTACAAAAACGACCAGCACTCCGGCTGCTGCAAGTTTCAACTGATGAGGTCTATGGCGATATACCACTTGCGCAATGTCCCGTCTCTGAATCGGCACCGTTAGCACCAAGCAGTCCCTATGCTGCTTCAAAGGCAGCTGCTGATCTAATGGTTCACGCGTATTGTCGCACCTACGATGTCAATGCGGTCATCACCCGATCGGCAAATAACTATGGCCCGTATCAAAACGTTGAAAAATTGATTCCTAAAATGATTAGTCAAGCGCTTTTAAAACACCCACTGCCAATTTACGGGACGGGGGAAAACATCAGAGACTGGCTTTTTGTATTAGACAATTGCCGAGCACTCGACCTTGTGTTGCGTTCGGGGCATTCTGGTGATATTTATAACATTGCGGCTCACGAGGAACTGACGAATAATGAGATCGTGTCAGAAATCTGTCAACTTACACATGCAGATAAAGGCTTGATTCAGTATGTCAACGACCGGCCCGGACATGATCTGCGGTACGCTATTGCAACTGATAAAATTAATCAACAATTAGGATGGCGACCCACAGTAACGTTCTCAGATGCAATTAAACAGACAGTTGTATGGTACAAAAACCATTTGGAATGGTGGACGCCGTTAAATCAATAAGCTGGTTAACACAGCAATCAAACCGAATGAAATGACTCATCTACATCCTGTTCTGACGTTTGCTGTATAATACAAAAACAAGGCCAGTCAGAAAGTATCCATTTCTGACTGGCCTTGTTTTTAATGTCGCCTTACGCTGTAACCGTCTTTTCAAGATGAAAGGCCTTTTGCAAATAGTCGGCTAAGCCGTCCTCCTCGTTCGTGTATGCTGTTTCATCATTCGCAATCGCTTTTAAATGCGCGGTTGCGTTTTTCATGGCAACACCAGTACCTGCGTATTCGATCATATCGTTGTCATTCTGTTCATCACCAAAAGCAATAACGTCCTCACGCTTAATATCATAGAGGTGCGCAAGAAACTCTACACCAACAGCTTTTTGAATGCCCTTGGCGCCCATTTCAATGACGCTGTTTGGACCGCCCCAAGAATTTACATCGACCTGATCGCCATAGTGTTCGTGCACGTACGCAATAAATCGAGGCTGAGCGTCGCGTTTTAAAGCAATGGTGAGGCTAGTTGGATTTTGTTGTAATGATTGGCGGGTGAGCACCTGCTGCTTGGTGAGTGCAGACGGGAAAAAGCCATATACCAGCGACTTAGTTTGGTTTGCTAAAAAGAGTGTTTTGCCTTCAGCAGCCATGGCTTCAACGTCAAATTCACGCTGATGCTGCATGAGATCAAATACAATTTCGCGATTAAAAGTGTACTGGTACTCCTTATCCCAATGTTTGTGAGGCAAATGACCCAGCGAGCCGTTGAAATTGATCATCGGTGTTTTTAGACCCAGCTGATCATAAAATTGCTGCGAGATCCGGTTCGGTCGACCGGTCACAATACTGACGATGTGGCCCGCGGCAGCAACCTGTTGAATCGTTTTGATCGTTGTCGGTGAGAGGGCAGCATCGTTGTTTAACGTTGTCCCATCAAGGTCAAGCGCAATTAACTTTCGTTTCAAATCAACACATCCAGTTCTTTTGAGTTTATCCTGCTCACTATACCATAGAATGGTCTAGAGGTCATCTGACGGCACCTTCAGTGGCGTTCAGGCTAGAAATGTCGTATACTTTTCCAGAATGATTAAATAGAGATTGGAGTCATACCGTGAATTTACCAGAAGATTTCATTAAAAAATATACCCAGCTTTTAGGTGACGAAGCCCCAGCATTTTTGGCGAGCTTTGACCAACCTGAGTATAGTGGGTTTCGAATCAACCCATTGCGGGCATCCTTGCCAAAAAACGTGGACCTATCACAACCAGTGCCATATACAAAATGGGGCTACTACGGCAAAGTAACCGGTCATACGGTTGCGCATCAATCGGGTGCTGTGTATAGTCAGGAACCAAGTGCCATGTTCGTTGGCGAAACAGCCCATCCCGTTGAAGGCGACCGTGTGTTAGACCTGTCGGCTGCCCCTGGTGGGAAAACAACGCATTTGGGCAGCTTTTTAAACAATACTGGCTTACTCGTCAGCAACGAGATTATGCCAAAACGCGCAAAAGTATTATCTGAAAATGTTGAGCGGTTTGGGTTAACGAACACGCTGGTTTTGAATGAAACGCCTGAAGTGATTGCCAAACATTTTCCGGCCTACTTTGACAAGATAGTGGTTGATGTGCCCTGTTCTGGTGAAGGGATGTTTCGAAAGGATCCCGAAGCCATATCATACTGGTCGCTGGACTACCCGAAGGCTTGCACAGAACGCCAACGCATGATTTTAGCTGAAGCGGTTAAAACGATCAAGCCTGGCGGTGAACTTGTGTATTCCACCTGCACGTTTGCGCCGGAGGAAGACGAACAGATTATTGCGTGGCTGCTGGAAACGTACCCGCAATTTGAGATTGTGCCGATCGATAAACCAGCCGGCATTGTTGATGGTCGGCCAAATTGGGCTGACGGGAACCCTGACTTAGCGGGAACTGCACGCCTGTTTCCGCATTTGATGAAGGGCGAAGGACACTTTGTAGCGAAATTACGCCTGAATGCGCCACTTGTTGCAGAACAAAAAGTCAGAACTGAAACGTCGCATACGAGTAAAGAAGAAAGTTTGCTTTTTAAGCAATTTGTTGCTGAAACTTTGTCACCAGCATTTCAATATGAGAGTAAGCGGCTCTTAACGTTTGGTGAACAGCTGTACTACATGCCAGACCATATGCCACGCCTCGAAAAATTGCGTGTCGTGCGTCCTGGCTTGCACTTAGGGACATTGAAGAAGGGCAGGATAGAACCCAGCTACGCGCTTGGATTAGCCTTGAAACCGGAAGAAATTAAGCAGAAACTAGAAATTACACCAGAGGAATGGCAGCTGGTCGTTCACGGCGATATCTTCAAGCGTGATGACCTCCCAATCAAAAAGGGGTGGGTAAGACTGGTCTGTGAAGATCAGCCGATCGTGTTTGCGAAGGTTGTTGGTAATACTGTGAAGAATTTCTTTCCGAAGGGGTTGAGGTTCAAGGTGTAGAGCGTGGAGGAACGCGTTTCGGCAATATAACAGAGAAGGGCGATAACGCACTCTACTCGATCAGAATTGGTAAATTTAGATTTTTGTCAAAAATGATTTACTTCCATCCAACTACCTAATCAGAAAACATTAGAAACCAAAAAAGCCAATGCCCGCAGCATTGGCTTTTTGTATATAACAATTTAAAATTCAAATCTCAATGCCACGCTGCTGCATATAGTCCACAAGCGGTTGGTCAAAAACCACCGGCACTTGTGTCAAAGCACCAACATTTTTTGCACCAACCAGCAACATCAGTTGTTTGAACTGTTGTAACCATTCTTGGAACCAAACGATTGTGGCATCTAAGTCAGTTTGAATCAGATGGTGCAGCACTTCGCCTGCCATCGCCACACAGTCGGCGCCTAAAACAAGCGCTTTAATGGCATCTAAAGGCGTCTTGATACCGCCGCTTGCAATGATCACCGGCTTCGTTTTCAATCGTCGCATTTCCAAAAGGGATTCAACGGTAGTGAGTCCCCAGTCAGCGAGGTAGGCCATATCCTTATCACCACGACGAAAGTTTTCAATTTTCGCAAAATCAGTCCCGCCACGGCCGCTAATATCGACTGCCTGCACGCCAACGCTCATAAGTTGCTGGACCGTTTCAGCAGTCATGCCAAATCCAACTTCCTTAACAATAACCGGCACATTGAGGTCTGCCACAAGCTGTTGAATGTTTTTGAGCCAGCGAAAATCTTGGTCGCCCTCTGGCATGACCGTCTCTTGTGCGGCATTAATGTGGAGTTGAAGGGCGTTTGCTTGAATCATGTCAATCGCCGTCTTGGCGGCTTTTAGGCTATGATTAGCGCCCATGTTGGCAAAAAGAATGCCAACCGGATCATTGAGACGCGCAACACTGAAGGTTGCAGCGAGTTCCGGTTCACGAATGGCAACACTTTGCGACCCGACTGCCATGGGCAGGTTAACCGCCTTAGCAAGCTGACTTAACAGGTCATTTAGCCGACCAGTACGCTCACTGCCGCCCGTCATTGCTTCGATCATGACAGGAAATGGCAATTGAAAGGTGCCCAGTTTAACCTGGGTGTTGATATCAGTTAGTGCCAGTTCAGGCAAGCTCTCATGAATCAGGCGCACTTGTTTAAACCCCTGGTCATCGGGTTGCTGATAAAACTTTTCTGCAAGCGACACGTGTTCATCTTTACGATGTGATTGTTTGGAAGTCATTCGCTATTCCTCTACAGTGTGGACGTTAAACGCTAATGGTGTGACGTGATGCGCTTGCCAATCAGCAATCAAGGCATCGATATCTTTGGCCTTATCGATCAGTGCGATTCCGCAGTCACCACCACCGGCACCGGACGTTTTCGCAGCGCCGCCGTGGGCTTCAGCAAGGTCACAGAGTGTCTTTAACAACGGCGTTTCAATATGGACGTGCGTAAAACTATCCAGTTCGTTTAAAATACGGCGGTTCATGGTCAATTCTCGTTGAATTGCTGCAAGATCCTGGTGTCTAAATTCATCGACCATGCGGTTCAAACAAGCCTGACTATTCGTTAAAAAGGCTTGGTAATCTGCGTGCTGTTTGGCCTTATTCAGGGCAACTCGGTCAACGAGATGCGAGGTCGAGGCAGGTGATCCGGTCCAACCGACAAGCAGTTTTAAGTTTTCTGGTGGGGTCAATAATTCAACCTCAAGGCCCGGCCATTTTTGGTCTAAGAGGTCGGCAAACGAGTACGTTTTCCGCGCCAATTTTAACCACTCGCGGTCAAAGGAGTGGTAGGCGATCCAGCCGCCATACACACTGGCCGCAATATCACCCAATGAGCCGTTACCCTGAACATCAAAGTGTGCAATCGCTGCTAATTTAAATAACCGATTGTGATCAACGGGTAAGTGATAAAACTTACAGAGGGCTTTAATGGTCGCAACCGTCACAGCGGCGGAAGAGCCTAACCCGTATTTGCGACCGTCAGAACTGTCCAGATCACTTTCAACGGTGAGGTGGTAGATGCCTAAAGGCTGTTTCAAAATTTTTGCGTAATCTTCAGTCACTTTAATGGCGGACAAAATGTAGTGGAAGGGATTATCACGGTTATCAAACACCATTTCCCCGTCTTCACGCCGCCAGTAAATCGAATTTTCTTGATACTGTGCGGACACAATACTGCCGATTTGGTCAGCCGTTTGAATGCTGACCGTGACAAATTGATCCAGGGCGACAATAATTGCGGGGGAACCTGTTTCCACAACGGCATATTCGCCAGCAATATAGAGTTTACCTGGGGCTTTCACAGAAATCAAAAACATCATGTCCTTTCGTCAGTTACACTTTAGTTAAGTTGATGGTGCGCTAATCGGTGATAAAGGTCAAGCCAGGACCAGGGTGGACCACTAAAACAGCATCTTCACCGAAGGCCGATTGAAGACTGCTGACCACCTTTTCAACAGCCAGTTTTTGACACAACACCTTAATATTGGGACCCGCATCGATCGTAAAATAACACGGATAACCAGCTGCTCGCAGGTCAGTAATAATGGCCATGGCGCGCAGCGTATCAGCGTTAAAGTATGTAAAGCTTGGGTCGGCACTAAGATTGAGCGCATGCATGCGCATGGCATTTTCCTCACTCACGTGACCAAGTGTCTCAAAGTCCTTGTCGTTAATTGCCTTGCGAACTGTTTCGAAATCTTGGGTTGCAGTTTGAACCCAGGCAGGGTAGTACGGCGATGTCTTAACGGCCGCCCGCATGCCTTGGCGACTAGAGATCTTTTTAGCAGCTGTAGTTAGAACCACCGCCACGACGGCAATGTCCCAATTAACGTTTTCAGCGATGGGATAGCCATAAGAGTCTTCGTCATTGTGCCCCATTTGCCAGGCCGCAAACCCGCCAAAAATCGAACGAGTTGCCGATCCAGAGCCGCGGCGTGCAAGCCGTGACAGGTCACGGGGTGCTAATTGCAATCCAGCTGCCCGACTTGCTGCACCAGCCAGTGCTGCGAAGCCTGAAGCTGAAGAAGCAAGTCCCGCAGCAGTGGGGACGTGGTTCGTCGTTTCTACGCTAGCAAATTCAGTAATGCCAGCAAGATCCCGAACCACATTTAAAAAGCGGCTGATCTTCCGCTGGGCATCACCAGTTAAGGTGCGCCCATTAAACGTGATTTGATCAGCCGCCAATTCGTCCCTAAATTGGACAGCAGTATCCGTATAAAATTGATCAAGTGTTAACGAGAGACTTGAATTTTGTGGAATAATGAGGTCTTCGTCTTTTTTGCCCCAGTATTTTACCAGAGCAATGTTTGTGTGTGCCCGTGCTTTAACGGGTAACGTTGTCGGTTTCATCAGCTAATTCCTCACTTAATAGTGGTTGAACCCAAGTTGCGGTTGCGCCGGCATCACTGAGTGCTTGCTTCACGCGTTGGGCAACGTGGATGTCTTCAACGAGACAGATCATGCAGCCACCCATGCCGCCACCGGTCAATTTTGCGCCTAATGCGCCGTTGGTCTTGGCAATTTGAATTAACTTATCAAGGGTCGGGTGGCTGACACCTAACGCCTTTAATTGTACCTGTGCAGCGTCTAAAATGGTACCTGATTTTTGAATTGCATTGTGCCCCAGAGCGTCCTTAGCATCTTTTGTGAGACGGCCAAGTTCGGCAATGAGCTTCTTAGCGCGCCGTGGGTGCCGTTTAAGAATCTTGCCCACACTCGCGACAGCTGACCCAGTTTGCCCATAAATGCCGCTATCGGCAATGACCATGTACCCGCCAAGATGAAACGGCAATGATTTAGGTGTTTCCCCAGTAACGAACCAGACTGGTGCTGATGCACTGGCAGTTGCGACATCTAGGCCGCTTGGATTGCCGTGAATAATGTGTTCAGAAATATCAGCGTCTGACAGGAGCTGTTCGTGGGTGAGTGGCACCTTTAAATAAGCATAGAGTGCTCGAATAGTCGCAACCGCTGTGGCGGCAGATGACCCCATGCCCCGTTCAGCAGGTAGTTGGCTTCTAATTTCAAGGGTAAAGCCTGCTTGCTGCTGGTTGAAACGCGCAAGCAGGACATCTAACAGATGGTTGATACCATTAAGTTGAATGGGCGCATCACTGCGGTTGCCAGAAAAGTAGCGGCTGATCAGCCACTGCTGGTTCCCACTACGTTCCGTAATGGTAACGGTGGTTTTAACAGCAGGCAAGGGCAGCGCAATAGCGGGTTGGTGATACACCACGCTGTGTTCACCGATTAAGATAATTTTGGCATGACTTGTGCCAGTAGCCGAAATAGGCAACGTGACGACCCCTTTCAATGGTAAATTTAATCGCGTTTTTCTTCCTCAAAGTACGCAAACACACTGTATCATACTCTTTTTTGGGGATAAACGCTAGAATGCAATCATTAGGAAAAATTAAAGAGCGCGGAAGAAAGCGGTTAGAAGGTGGAGCGCAACTGGACGCTGCCATAAATTCCTGGTTTTGGAATTTGTGGTAGTGTCCAGTTGCGTGCAACCTTCTGCTTTCAGGAGCGCGTTTCGGCTTGGTAACCAAGAAAGAATTGCACGTTTCGACATAGCATTAAAATCAAATTAATTCCAATTATCAGCAATTCCAATTATCAGCAATAGTAATTTCAACACCTAGCAACTAATCAAGAATTAAAGTAATGCTAACAATATCATTATTCATGATCTATCAGTGGTTATTCAACTCAAAACACAAGTGAAAAATAGCCACCATGAACGATTCATAGAAGTCTTAGAAACAAATAACCAGGCCGCTTCCAGGCCACCACGCCAAAACGAATTTCGCAAACCAAAGACTTGCACAGATACGGACACGTTAGGCAATCCAGACCCGGTATGACCTAACATCGTCCGTATCTGCTCCAGTCTTTAACCGGTTTGCTCCACTCTCTCACCACTTTTATGACGGAATGTAGTATGATGTTTAGGGCAAGTAATGAAAAGATTTGGTGAATAAAACTATGGATACTAATACAATTTATGCCATCGTTGATATTGAAACCACGGGGACAAACGTGGCCGATGGTAATCGCATTATCCAATTTGGCGCTGTTTTAGTTCAAAACGGCCAAATTATTAATAAGTTTGCAACGGATGTTAATCCGCAACAATCAATTCCAGAACCCATTAAGGCCTTAACGGGTATCACGGATGAGCAGGTTAAACACGCACCGCTGTTTGACGACGTTGCTGGAACGATTTATAGCCTCCTCAGTGGCACCGTTTTTGTTGCGCACAACGTTAACTTTGATTTTCCCTTCGTGAATGCTGAACTCGAACGAGTGGGGTATCCCGTGTTACCGATCGAAGCGATTGATACGGTCACGTTGAGTCAGATTCTTCTGCCAACGGTGGACAGTTATCGGCTTCATGACCTGAGCAGCTACCTGAGCATTCAACACGATCATCCGCACTCTGCAGATGACGATGCTTTGGTGACCGCCAAACTATTGATCGTTCTTTTAAAGCGTTTGACGTCGTTACCGATCGTCACCCTGCAACAAATGGTCGCCGTCAATGCAGACCTGCCGCAACAGACCGCAAAATTGTTTGACTGGGCTCTACACGATGCACGAAAACGTCACGAGTCACTAGCTGATGATCTGATCGTCACTAACGGGTTAGCGTTGCGCAAAAACAAGGTATTAAATGAAACTGATGACCATGAGTATACGTTTCCGCGGACGAAGAAAAGTAAGCTGAAACTTTATCCAAAGTACTTGGAGTGGCGCACAGATCAGGCCAAGATGATGAATTTGATCTACCGCCAGTATACGGTGCCTAAAACGCAGAACCAGCCATTAATTATTGAAGCGCCGACCGGTACCGGTAAGAGTCTGGGCTACACGTTACCGCTGGCTTATTTAGCACGTCATGAAGACCACCAAGTTGTTATTGCAACGGATACTGTGCTCTTACAATCGCAGCTCATGAACCAGACTTTGCCGCTATTAAATGATATTTTGCCGTTTAATATTAACGCGGTCGTCGTAAAGGGGAAACAACACTATTTAGATCTCAATCGTTTCATGACATCGTTAAAGCATCCAGAACGGTCAAAACAATCCCAACTGATCAAGTTGCGGCTGCTTGTCTGGTTAACGCAAACAGTGACCGGTGATTTAGATGAGTTACATTTCCGAAATGACCCGCCATATCTCGACGAAGTACGTCATGAAGGACTGGAAACAGTGACAGATCAGTCGCCGTTTTACGAAAATGATTTTCTGCACCGCCTTTATGCGCGTCTACCGTATGCGCAATTTATCATTATTAACCACGCGTTTTTGGTCCAGTACGCGACTTACTTTGGTGCCCACTTAAGTAAGCCGTATCTGGTCGTTGATGAGGCACAACATTTAGCAGACTATGCGTTGCGAACGAACCGACAGAAATTCGATTTTCAAGTGACGCTGAACCTGGTGCATCACCAGTTAGATCAACTAGATCCTGATAATAAGTACGGGGTGGTCACCGCGTTACATGAGCCAGCGTTTACCAGGGATTTTGCGACTATGCGCGCGTGGCTGGTTGAATTTGACCGCCAGTTGACGGCGTTAAGTGACTACTTGTTAAAAACGGTGCAGTCGAAGTTAGGCAAAATCAAGCAACCGTATAAAGAAGTGGCGCTGGATGCAGATGAATGGCAAGCGTTTAGTGAGGACCATCAGGGGTTGTTTGACCAACTGAACATCCTCGCCGAAAAGATGAAAACGTTGCTGACGACCCTGTCTCAACGGTTCGAGAGTCAGGCAGCAAAGTGGTTGCCAAGCGATAACGAGCACTTTAGCGGCTTTGCGAACAACCTGATGACGGCGTTTGATAATTGGCAACGACTTGTCACCATTCAAAAACAACCGACCATGGTCAGTGACGGCCGGGGCGCCTACCTTTACTGGGTAACGGTCAGTCAGGATCTTGAACACGTCATTATGGCGTCCAGTCTCATGTCGGTGAAGGGCTTCTTGTCACGCCAGGTCTATAGCAACTTTCAAGCACCGTTGTTCACGGGGGCAACCTTGTTCTCCTCTAACCGGTCGCAGTATCTTTACGATCAGCTTGATTTAGACCGGGAAAACGTTAAGGTGCGTCGCCTGAAATCCGATTTTAACTTTGAAAAACAGGCCAAGCTATACATCAGTAAAGACGCTCCAGATATTAAGAACGATGCCGCATATACCGACTATATCGTTGGGGCGATTCGCGGTCTGTTACGGGCCGCGAACCGGCCAACGCTGATCTTATTTAACTCGCTTGAGATGATCCAACAGGTCTACCAGCAACTTACTACTGGCAGTTACCGCGTGACACGGTTGTTGCTGGCCCAGGGTGTTTCTGGTGGTAAGGAAAAGTTGATCAAACGCTTCATGGATGAAGACAATGCCGTGCTCCTCGGGGCTGCCAGTTTTTGGGAAGGCATCGATCTGCCTCAGGAAAAACTGCAGGTGTTAGTCATTGCCCGGCTGCCATTTGATTCACCGGACCGCTTAGAGACCCAGGTGCAGTTTGCACAACTGAAGTCCGAGGGGAAGAATCCGTTTTATAATCTCTCACTCCCCAAGGCAACGTTACGACTACGTCAGGGTATCGGACGCTTGATTCGGACGCGTTCTGACTACGGCGCCGTGGTCGTTCTCGATAGTCGGCTTGTCAATCGCCACTACGGACAGACCATTATGAAGACGCTCCCTGAATCGTTGCCGGTTCTTGCCGCAGATATGCCGGTAATTACGAACGATTTAGCACAATTTTTTAAGATTCACCAAACAGGACGCCACAAATCGTGATAGTCTGCTATAATTTTAAATATTAGGCCGAAAACGGCACAATTAGACGCATCACAGGCCAGTAGGTTCCTTGGCGCTGGCCATGTAATAAAGGAGTTTTAACATGAGAAGAGAACAATTGGGACGCCGTCGACGGGGCCGTCGCGTGTTAAGCTCGATTTTAGTCATTATTGTGATCTTGATCATTGGGACATTGTGGGGGTATCATCACGCGACAGCGCCGATCAACAAAGTACGGTCACAATCGATTTCAATGGCGGAAAAATACGCGGGTCTCAAAAAAGAGTCGGCTTTCTATTGGACTAATTTGAATAAGACCTACTACACCGTTGCGGGGACCAATAAACAAAATAAGGTCATTTATGTGCTAGTCCCGCAAAAGGGCGCCCAACTGCGGGTCATGCAACAATCTGACGGATTGACGCGAAACCAAGTCCTCAGCAAGGTTTGGTCGCAGCGCAACCCTAAGAAGGTATTATCAGCAGCCCTGAGTGTCTTTAACGGTAAATCGGCATGGATCGTGAGCTACATGAATAAAAAGGGGCAGTTGTGTTACGAGACCCTGAGTTTTAAGAGCGGTAAACTGCTGCAACTGATCGAAAATATTTAACTGGTTTACGTGGCAAAAAAGTCAGCTCCCAAGTTTTTTTGAGAACTGGCTTTTGTGTCTTCATAAAATGCGGTAACATGGTTCATGGAACACTTGCAGCGCGTTAACATACTCACACACCTTTAGGAGGCGTTTTTCTTGCACTTATCAAAGAGAAGCTTACAGATTCAGCCATCAGCGACAATGAAAACTTCTGCGCAAGCTAAGCAGATGATTGCTGACGGAATCGATGTCATTAATTTGGGAATCGGTGAACCCGATTTTGAAACCCCAAGAGTCATCGAAGACGCCGCCATTAATGCCATCAATACTGGCAAGGCAAGCTTTTACACCCCGGCAGCAGGGTTAATGCCACTGCGTCAGGCAGTTGCTGATACAACGAATACTGCATATGGGTTGGATCTGACTGCAACCAACGTCGCGGTGACCACAGGTGCGAAAATGGCACTGTACGCCACTTTCCAAACCATTCTTGATCCCGGTGACGAGGTGCTCTTACCTGATCCATACTGGGTCAGCTACTCAGAACAGATCAAGTTGGCGGATGGCGTCTCCGTGCCGGTCGCAACGGGAGAGACCTTTAAGGTAACCCCCGCACAGTTAGATGAGAAACTAACGGCTAAGACCCGTGCCCTCGTTTTGAATAGCCCGCAAAATCCCACTGGTGTCATTTATGATAAAGCGGAATTGATTGCCCTAAAGGCCTGGGCTGACGCTAACGATGTGATCGTTGTAACGGATGATATTTATGGCAAGCTCACCTATAACGGTGCCACCTTTACTTCAATTGCCCAGTTAGACGACCACTTGAGTGATAATTTAATCGTCATCAATGGGGCTTCAAAAACGTACTCTATGACTGGTTGGCGAATGGGGTATGTGATTGCCCCTGATTCAGTGATCAAGCAGCTCAGTGCGTTTTTATCCCACGCTACGGGGAATCCAACCGCTGTGAGTCAGTATGCATTTTTAGCTGCGTTGCAGGGTGATCAAAGTGCCGTTGAGAAAATGCACGATGCATTCGAGGAACGGTTGAACACCATTTATCCGCTTGCAAATGCACTGCCCGGCTTTAACATGGCCGTTAAACCGCAGGGGGCGTTCTACTTATTCCCAGATATTTCTGAAGCCTTAAAACTGACTGGTATTCAGAGCACAGCTGAATTTGTGGCGCGTATTTTGGACGAAGCCCACGTGGCGCTGGTTGACGGCAACGCGTTTGGTGTGGATAATCATCTACGGATCAGTTATGCCACGGATTTAGCTTCCCTTAAAAAGGCGGTTGACCGCTTAAGCAAGTTTATGAACCAAAACATTCAATAGTTCTGGAGGAAAACACATTGGTGCAACAAATTAACATTATCGACGCAAAAGACCACGTCAATGAAAAAGTCAAAATTGGCGTATGGCTGACCAACAAACGATCAAGTGGGAAGATTGCCTTCCTGCAATTACGGGACGGAACCGAATTTTTCCAAGGCGTTGTTTTAAAGAAGAACGTCGACGAGGCTGTTTTTGAGATGGCCAAGGAAATTAAACAAGAAACCAGCATGTGGATTACAGGTGTCATTCACGAAGATGCGCGGTCAAAGTTTGGGTATGAAATTGAAGTTGAAACGATTGAAGTGGTTGGTGAAAGTCACGATTATCCGATCACGCCAAAGGAACACGGTGTTGACTTCTTGATGGACCACCGTCATCTCTGGTTACGCTCAAGTCGGCCGCACGCGATTATGACGATCAGAAACGAAGTTATTCGGGCAACGTACCAATTCTTCAATGACCATGGCTTTACCAAGATCGATGCGCCAATTTTAACGGGAAGTGCGCCTGAAGGGACGACCGACCTGTTCCATACGGAATACTTTGATCGGGATGCTTACCTTTCTCAATCAGGTCAACTGTATGAAGAAGCGGGTGCTTTAGCATTTGATAAGGTCTTCTCGTTTGGACCAACATTCCGTGCTGAAAAGTCAAAGACACGTCGGCATTTGATTGAATTTTGGATGATCGAACCCGAAATGGCCTTCATGCATCAGGAACAAAGTCTTGAGGTTCAAGAACAATACATTGCCTTCTTGGTTCAAAACGTCATCGATCACTGTGCCGGCGCCTTAAAGACCTTGGATCGCGATGTTGAAACATTGAAACGCTATACGCAATTACCTTACCCGCGGATCAGTTACGATGAAGCCATCGACCTGTTAAAGGAAAACGACTTTGACGTGGATTGGGGTTTTGATTTCGGGTCACCTGAAGAAACCTTCTTGGCTGACCATTTCGACCAACCAGTGTTCGTTTTGAACTACCCAAAGGCCATCAAGCCATTCTACATGAAGCCGCATCCAACGCGGGATGACGTTGTCATCTGTGCCGACTTGTTAGCGCCAGAAGGCTACGGAGAAATTATCGGGGGGTCAGAACGGGCAACCGATTATGATTACCTGTACGACCAAATCGTCAAAGCTGGCTTAGATCCAAAGGACTATGAATGGTACTTAGATCTAAGAAAATACGGCAGTGTGCCTCACTCAGGATTTGGATTAGGCCTAGAACGGGCCCTCACCTGGATCACAGGAGAAGACCACGTCCGTGAGACCATTCCGTTCCCAAGATTGTTGAATCGGATCTACCCGTAGAGAGTGGAGGAAAACGGTAGGAAGCGGAGTGTAAGCCAACTCTGACGGAAATGCCTGAACCTGGCATTTTCGTCAGAGTTGGCTTACATGCAGCTTTCTGTTTTCCGGAACTCGTTTCGGCTATGTCGCCTAGATAGACAATCGCTGAAACACTAGTACGCTCCAGCGCAAGTTTCAATTTAGCAGCCTATTCACAAGCAAATAATGTACAAAATCCTTAAAGAAGACAGCTATTAAACCAAATAGTTGTCTTCTTTGTCTCAAACCACTATCCTATTGAAGTTAGGACTTTATAAAAAGGAGGACGTCGGAGTGGACGCATTTACAACAGCATTGTTGTCGTCTGGAAACACCGTGGTGTCCACGTTACTGCTGCGTCATTATCGTGACCTTGGACTGACAAATGAGCAATTTTTAATCTATCTTCAGTTAAAATCCTTCGCGGATCAGGGCAATGACTTTCCACCGACAGCAACGATCGCGCAGTCAGTGGGTCTGTCTGATAATCAGGTCTTTCAAGTGTTACACGAAATGATCAGTCAAAACATGATGCAAATCAAAACGACCCATCAAA
The DNA here is from genome assembly GCF_001702155.1 of Secundilactobacillus paracollinoides. Lineage (NCBI taxonomy): Bacteria > Bacillati > Bacillota > Bacilli > Lactobacillales > Lactobacillaceae > Secundilactobacillus > Secundilactobacillus paracollinoides. Next base: position 2,855,741 of record NZ_CP014912.1, on the reverse strand, counting down.
AGGATCAGCTTGCTCAGGACGCCTATGATTTTACCCAGCTCTATGAAAAATTGGCCCAGTACGTTGCCAATCAGGAAACGGCTACGGTCAAGCAATCAGCGACTAATGATCGCCAGGTGGTGTTCAAACAGGTTGAATCTGAATTTGGGCGTCCACTGTCGCCAATTGAACTCGAAACGATTGCCCAGTGGTTGGATAAAGATCATTATTCAGGTGAGTTGATTCAGTTGGCCTTGAAAGAAGCTGTGCTCAGTCAAGTCTACAGTCTCAAATACATGGATCGAATTCTTTTGAGTTGGGAGAAGAAACACATTACTACTCCTGAACAGGTACAGCAGGAAAAGGAACGGTATCAGGGCAATTCAAGGCAATCTGGCCAGCAATCTAATCACTCATCAGATGCGACTAAGACACCTGATATTCCGCTATTTAATATTGGTGACCAAGACAAGTAACCTTTATGATCGCCATAAAAAAGGACCTCTGGAATCGGGTGATTTCGGAGGCCCTTTTTATGATGAGCTGTTTGTCACTGAATCGTCGATGAGTCGAGCGGCCCATTTCAGCTAGATAATCCTGTTCTTGCTGGTGCCAGTAGTCCTGGTCTTTCTGAGTGATCGACCGCAGTACCTGGCAGGGATTTCCAGCTGCGACGACATTTTCGGGGATATCATGGGTCACAACAGCCCCAGAACCAATGATCGTGTTGTCGCCAATTGTGACGTCTGGATTCACAATGACACCGCCGCCAAGCCAAACATTATCGCCGATTACGATGGGGTGACCATCGGCTAACCATTTTGGTTCGGACGTCCGCCGCAATGGGATGACTCGCCGCAAATAAGCTCACACGCGGGCCGATTAATACCCGGCTCCCAATCGTGATGCGACCCGAGTCGAGAAAAACAGCGTTGGTGTTAATGTACACGTCATCGCCAAGTGTAATATTGTCGCCAAAGTCGCAGAAAAAGGGCGGTTCAATGTAAAAGTGTGCGCCGGTTTTGCCCAGAAGCTGTCGAAACTTTGGCTGAACGTCCGTTGTGGTGCTGGGATCGTTAATGGATGCAAGCAGGGTTTGTTTCCGATCCGTTTTCTTAGCCAGGTCTGTGTCGTAAACGTTATAGAGCTGACCACTTAACATCCGTTCTTCGTTGGTTGTCATGGTGTTGTACCTCCGTATGATGATGCAGGGTTTAGCTGTAGTATAACATGTAAACGATTACAAGGGGGGGCAATAAAAAACAGATCGAATCCAATCAGACGGATTCAAGCTGTTTTTGATTTAAAATGTGTCCCTTAACTGCTTGCCTTGGCACTCGACTTCGTTGAAGTGGTACCACCAGTGGTTGTTGAACCACCAGTACTTTCAGAAGTGGTGGTTGACGTCGACGATGACGTTGTCGTTTCCGTGCTGTTACCATCGTTGCCACTACCACTGCCGCTTCCGCCACTAGGTTCTTGCTTGGTTGAAGTTGAAGAACTCGTGGAGTCAGTTGAACTAGTCGACGACGATGTTGACCGGTTCGTGGTGGCTGCGTTACTTGAACTGGTGCCAGTTGCACTGCTTGCAGAACTGCTATAAGCATTCGTTGAGGTGCCACCGTTAGCGCTCGTGGTTGTATCACCAGGATACCCCTGAATATAGTATTCATCGACCCCGTTTCGGGTTGTTTCAACAACGTCGTTCGGCTTGGTCCAGTCGGTGTTTGAAACGTTCTCGTTTTGTGCGAGATAGGTCATTTCATACTTGTAGATCTCTTGGGCTATCTTGGTTTCATCCTCAGTCACGTATCCACCCGTGGCAAATTGTTTGTCGTACCCGGTCCAGACAGACAGTGAATAATTCTTGGTGTACCCAGTAAACCATGAATCCATGGTGCTGCTTGCTGGAACCTTATTCACATAGTCGTCAGGGTAAGCCGTTGTCCCAGTTTTACCAGCTTGGTATAACCCAGAAATTGCGGCTGCCGTTCCTGAACCGTTAGAGCTATTAATAACACCCTTAAGCATGTTGGTGATCATAAAGGCTGTGGCTGATGACATGGCGCGCTTCCCGGTACTGCCGTAGGAGTGTGACTTGCCATCCTTGGTGACGACCTTGTTCAGCAAACTTGGCTTGTAGTAGGTCCCACCGTTCGCAAAGGCACTATAACCAGCGGCCTCTTGTTCGGTGGAGATATAAGCCCCAATCCCGTTTTGCAGGGTCAGTTTGTCCTTAAACGTCATCCCAAGACCACTCAGGAACTTAGTCGCCTTTGTGATCCCAACAGCATCCAGCGTTCGGATAGCTGGAATGTTTCGGGATTCAACCAGCGCTTTCCGCATGGTAATGGTGCCTTCATACTTATCATCAAAGTCGTTTAGCTGTTTATCAGTACCAGGATAGGTGTATGCCGTATCCTTAACTGGTTCATACGTCGGGTATTTAAGGTACTGAATAGCCGGCCCGTAATCCATCAGTGGCTTGATCGTTGACCCACTCGACCGGTCAGTTTGGACAGCTCGGTTAAGCCCGAAGCTGACATTACCAGTCTTTCGGCCGCCAATCATGGCGGTCACCTTACCATTGTTAGGATTGATCAGCGTCGCACCAACTTGGAACTTTTTACTTGGGAAGGCGACGTAGTTGTTGGAGTTGACGATGTTATACAGGTGTTTTTGAGCCGACATATCAAGGTTCGTGTAGACCCGCAAGCCATCGGTACTAGTGTTATAGCCATCCGCCTTTAATTCTGCGTAGACTTGTTTTAAGTAAGCATCGATATACTTTTGGTTCTTATTCGTGACCGTTGTGACCGGATGGGTTTTGGCTAAACCACTTTGCACGCTCGTGGCTTCAGCAGCCTTTGCTTGAGCGGAACTGATCACCTTGTTTTGGGCCATCGCGGCGAGCACTTGGTTCCGGCGGTATGTCGCGTACTTAGGGTAGCGCGTTGGATCATAGTTTGTCGGACTTTGCGGCATCCCAGCCAACATTGCGAGCTGCGGCAGCGTTAAGCGGCTGAGTGATTTGCCGTAGTAATATTTAGCGGCGGTCTCCATGCCGTAAACCCCGTTACCCATATAAACCTTGTTAATGTAGAATTCTAGGATCTTTGACTTGCTGTACTTTTGGTCAACCTTGATGGCCAACCAAGCTTCCTGGGCTTTCCGTTTTAAAGTTCGGTCAGCATTGGACGTTGAAAAGACAGACAATTTCACGAGTTGCTGGGTCAGGGTACTCCCACCCTGCATCCCTAATGAAGAGCCGCGGATGTTAGAAAAGGCGACTTCCACGATACGGATCGGGTCAACCCCGTGTTCCTTATAGAAACGACGGTCTTCAATGGAAACAACAGCTTGTTTTAACGTACCAGGGATCTTGCTTGACTTCACGTAGTCACGGTTTTGAGCACCTAACCGGGAAATAACGTTATTGTCAGCATCGTAGACCTTGGTCGACGTATCACTTGAAAGTTCGGATTCAGTGATGTTAGGCGCGCCTTGCGCGTAGTAGAAGAATAGTCCAGCGCCTAATAGGATGGCGCCTAAGAATAAGACCAGCAGACTGGTAAATATCGTTCGAAATAAATGACGTTTTCGTTTGGGCTTGGCATTTTGCTGTCGACGCCCAGAACGCGTCTCATCGTTATTTGAATTACTTGACATAGGTAAGCTCCTTTGATTAAGGCGTTAAATAATGTGATCAACCGCATCGAGATAGGGAATAATTGGGTTGAGTCGGTAGTGGATCGGCAGCGCAATGTCGTCAAATACTTTAAGGGGTATCGATTTGTGTCCCGTATCCTGGTGATCCCAGTAGGTGATGAGATCCGTAGCCTTTAATAAGTATAGCTGATCTAATTTAACAAACTTAATCAGACCAAAACAAATGCCGCCTTGTTTTAAACAACTTCTCATGTGCTCAATCTGGTGTTTATGGAAGTTATCTAGTGGAAAGCGGGTCGTTTCCTGGGTTTCCTTGGCATCAAAATCGACGTATCTGCCACGATAGATACCGTTGTAGTCCGTGGTGGAAGCTTGCCGAAAGTAGGCTTCCCGAATAACTGCGGCGGAACGTTTGGGGTAATCGACTTTGACGATTTGAATGGGGGTCGGCTTTTTATGAATGACAGCAATATCGTTAGCCAGGTAGTATTGATTGCTCTCATTAAGCTCCTGTTCTAAAGTCATCCCTCGGCCGCCATAGGTGGTCAGCTTTAACTTTTGGTTGGGTTGCTGACCTGGCGAGAAGCACGCGCCGTTCGGATAATGAATTGTCACAGACCGGATCATCTCTTTTCGTTATGAATTCGTCGAAACTATGTTAACCCAGTTAGTGTTATTATACCAAGGGACACGTTTTCAATAAACAAGTAAATGCAAAAAACCCGTGATAACGGGCTTAGTTCTTTAAAAATCATCGAACACTTGTATGGGAAATGTCCGAATATGGGACAATTGCCGATGCTTTTAAAGTTGGGTTAAGGTGTGCAAGCGTATGATACGGTTATGTCTGCCGTTTTTCAAGTAGCTGATTGGCATCACTGCACAAGTTTAATGAAATTAAGCTATATTTTCGTCTGTATATAGTGAAAGCAATTGGTCTCAAAGGTTCTTTTCAATTTTAGGAGGGAACTTAAATAGTGCTATTATGCCGCTTTGTTGTACAGTTCGGCCCTGTAGGTTGAGTTGGAGTCGATCGCGGTCTGCACTGCGGAACGGTTCCACTACGTTACGATATTTGGTGCGCCCGGCATGGGCGCCAACTAGACGGTGAAAGTCCGTTGCGGGCCGTAGTAGTCGGAACCGCAAGTCAATGACAAGGGTGTCCATCGTGAGGTGGAATCTGAAGGAAGTCGGCGACAAAGTACCGCATTGATGTACAAGAATCAGCTATAAGGCTGTGTTGGTCGGACGAGGTTGCCAAACAAACCAAAGTCCAATACTACTCGAGGCCATCGCAGTAAAGCTGGCAATGACATGGTACGAAAGTGGGCGTTCTTACCCGGGGAGGCCTGTATCGTACGTTCCCGACAAGAGGCGCGCTAAGCGCCACAGGAACAAACATCGCAGTGATGTGGTGCAGAACGATACAGGAGTCAGCCGAGGCCATAGTAGTGGTATCTGCCACGAAGGGCTGAACAATAATAGGTCATCATTGATATTGGAGGTGGAGACAGTGCAACAACCGCAGAATACAGAAAAAGCTGACCGCCGGCGGACAGTAGGACTGGAAGCCCAAGAACAAGTCGGGGTGCGTAGCACTGACTCTGGTGAAAATACGATGATGAACGGCACTAAGTTTCAAGAGTTAGTCTTAGACCGAAATAACCTGAACGAGGCTTATCTTCGCGTCTGCAGAAACAAAGGTGCAGCAGGACTAGACGGAATGACCGTTGACGAACTGTTGCCCTACTTGAGGAAACATAAACAGGAATTACTGCAAGCTTTACAAAACGAGACCTATCGGCCTCGTCCCGTTAAGCGGGTTGAAATTCCAAAACCTAATGGTGGTAAACGCAAGCTCGGAATACCAACTGTGATTGACCGACTTGTTCAACAAGCCATGGCGCAAGTCATGGTGCCAACATTTGAGCGTGTCTTCTCAGATAATAGTTTTGGGTTCCGACCGAATCGAAGTGCTAAAGATGCCATTGATAGAGTGGTTCAGTTCTACAATCAGGGCTATCACTATGTCGTGGATCTCGATTTAAAAGCATACTTCGATACGGTCAACCACGATCTGCTTATTAAATTTATTGAGCAGTATATTACGGATCCATGGATACTGCATCTCATTCGTCGCTTCCTAACCAGCGGTGTCATGAATGGTGGTCTATTTGAACGAAGTGATAAAGGCACCCCTCAAGGTGGCCCCTTATCGCCACTTTTGGCTAACATTTATCTCAACGAACTGGATAAGCTGTTAACTTCCAGAGGTCATAAGTTTGTCCGCTATGCGGACGATTGTAATATTTATGTCCGAAGCAAACGTGCTGGAGAACGGGTTCTGACTAATGTTACTCGCTTTCTTGAAGGCGACCTAAAGGTCACCGTCAATGAGGACAAGACATCAGTAAGTTCGCCTCTGCGGGCCAAGTTCCTGGGATTTTCCTTGGGGGTTGGTCGAGGAGGTGCGTATGCGCGACCTGCTTGGCAGGCCAAGCAACGCATCAAGTCTGCACTCAGGAAAATGACCAAGCGCAATCGGGGCGTTTCGTTAAACCTGGTGTTTAACGAGATTCATCAAAAGATGCGTGGGTGGTTACAGTACTATTCGGTCGGGAAAATGACCAATTTTATCCGTCACTTAGACGAATGGTTGCGAGCAAGGATTCGCCAGTATATTTGGAAACAGTGGAAGAAGCTCAAAACAAAGGTCAATCATCTTGTAAAACTGGGGCTTTCTGGCACCAGTGCTTATACAATGGCCAATACCCGTAAGGGTTATTGGCGAACTGCGCATAGCAAGACATTGACCTATACTCTGACAAACAAAAGACTGGAACGCCTTGGACTCATCAATATGAGCAAGACACTCCAGTCAATACAAAGTGCTTAAATTATTGAACCGCCGTATACGGAACCGTACGTACGGTGGTGTGAGAGGTCGGTAATTGAATTAATCAATTACCTCCTACTCGATTAATCGTTATCTTAGATGTCAAGGCTTCATAAATGGTGTCATGAAACCTGTTAGTCAGTTGTTATCTGTGACTAGAACATGGTAAGAAGCACACCTATTAACGGTCTGGTTAGCAGTCGAGGGCGAATTCTCCGCAAACTGGTTTTAACGCAATTGTGATGCTTAACCAGTGATAAAAAGGGAGCTCAACGTCAGTGGAATGCAGCAATTTGGCACGGAGCTGTGGTGTCGATATCAGTTAGCGACCGTACTTTGGTCGGTTACTGATATGCGAGACGATTGAGATCCACTCGAGAGCCACGCAGTGGAAATCGAGTTAGCTCAATCGCGAGCCACCACACGGAGTGCCAAATTGCGGAATGCAACGGATTTTTACCCAATATTTTTACCCAAAAACAAGTGTGGATCATCCATTCAATAAAGGAGGACGTGCAGACATGGCACAACGACTATGGATCACTGGCTATCGGTCATATGAATTAGGCTTATTCTCAGAAACTGAGCCGAAGTATCAAGTGATCGACTATGCGCTGACTAAGCTGATCACGCAAGCAATTGAAGACGGCACGACTTGGGTCATCACTGGGGGCCAGCTTGGCATTGAACAGATGGCAGCGAAGGCGGCCATTTCGTTAAAGCCAGATTATCCTGAACTTAACGTTGCATTAATGATGCCATTTGCGCATTTCGGCAATCAATGGAAACCGGATAACCAGGAAAAACTGGCGGATCTAAAGGAACAGGTGGACTTTCAAGCCCCCGTCAGTGATCAGGATTACACGTCGCCACAACAATTAAGAAATTATCAAAATTTCATGCTGACCCACACTGATGGGGCACTTTTAGTATATGATGTAGACAACGAGGGCAAATCGCGGTACGATTATGATGCGATTATGCATTGGCAAGAAAACCATACCTATCCGTTGCAGCTGGTTGATTTCGACCAATTGCAAGAGTATTCGTATGAATTTCAAGAAAATTCAAAAAAAGGTTTCAATCTCGACTAATTTTTGGTATCATCTCAAATGTTGGTGTTGAATAAATGATGAGGTGTATTTAAATGGCAACGATCAATTTTACTCCCAAGGACATTTTACAAAAAGAATTCCGTCAGAAGATGCGGGGCTATGACCCAGCTGATGTTGATAGTTTCTTGGATAATGTCATCAAAGACTACGAAGCGTTTACGAAGGAGAATCAACACCTCCAAGACGAAAACGAACGTTTGTTAGCCAAGGTAGATGAGCTGACGAAACAGATTTCTGTTGGTGGCGGTCAGCAAACGGTTCAAACGAGTCAACCGGCAAGTAATGTGACTAATATGGATATCCTGAAGCGCTTATCAAACCTGGAACGTCATGTGTTTGGTTCCCAACTGGATTCCAGTAATAGTAACACGTCACACCGGCTCTAATATAAGTTAACATTTTTTGTAAATCGTGGGTAATCGCGGTCGGCTTAAGTCGGCTGAGGAAAGTCCATGCTCGCACAGGCTGCGATGCCTGTAGTGTTCGTGCTCGGTGAAAAAATAAGCCGGGGGACTTCGCAAGAAGTTACGGCGGGGAAAAGCGCTAAGGTTTCGGCTATGCGTTAATACCTCTGAAAGTGCCACAGCGACGATGACGCTATTGGAAACGGTAGTGGTGGAACGTGGTAAACCCCTCGAGCGGGCAACCCAAACTACGGTAGGGGCGCTTCACACACGGAAATGAACTAAGTTGTGGGGGGAGAGTTTTTAACTCTCGAGATAGATGATTACCGCTTGACCTAACTGTCCCTGGCATTAGGTGAAGTACGGAACATGGCTTACAGCGATTTACAAATCAGGATTGTGGGCGCTTAGGCGTCCACTTTTTTTATGGCTATAAATTGAGGATCGTGATGAATAAGGCTGGTTGATCTCGCCAGCACCTGATTTCGAGCGGTCTCGCTTTAAAAACAGAACTGTCGCACCGAAAACAAAGGAATAGGAGCACAACATGAATAACGAAGAAATGAACCTCTACGCAGCAACTGCCAGTGGTATTGAAGCCATTGCGGGACAGGAACTGCGGGACATGGGTTACGATGTCCAGGTTGAAAACGGCCGGGTAGCGTTTAAAGGGAACATGCACGATATCTTACGCACTAATTTGTGGCTGCGGACAGCAGACCGCATCAAAATTATATTAATTCAGTTTCCAGCCAAAACTTTTGATGATATTTTTGACACAGTTAGTGCAATGTCATGGGATCAATGGCTCCCTATGGATGCCAAATTTCCCGTTAATGGCCGTTCAAAAAATTCAAAGTTGTTTAGTGTATCCGATATTCAGGCGGTGACGAAAAAAGCAATTGTCAGTCAAATGACTGAGGCCTACCATCGTAAAACACGTTTTCCAGAAACGGGCGCACTCTTCCCACTTGAAATTGCGTTAGACAAGGATGTTGCCACGCTGACACTCGATACGACCGGTGATAGTTTATTCAAACGTGGTTACCGACAGGAAAAAGGGGATGCGCCGTTGAAGGAAAACTTTGCGGCCACCTTGATTAAATTAACGACATGGCGCCCGGATATGCCATTTGTCGACCCAATGTGTGGTTCCGGTACCATTCCAATTGAAACTGCGCTCATTGGCAGAAATATTGCGCCTGGACTCAACCGGCACGTGGTCTGTGAAGACTGGCATCCTGACTATCGTAAAATGGCAGATACCTTGAAGGAAGAAGCTCGGGCTGCACAGACTGACCCAGTCCTTGATATTACAGGGTACGATATTGATGGGTCAATGATCGATATTGCAAAGTTAAACGCTAATGGTGCCGGTGTTCTTCACGATATCCAGTTCAAGCAGCTGGCAGTAAAAGACTTTACGACGGATCAAGAAAACGGCGTCATGATTGCTAACCCGCCTTACGGGAAGCGGATGGGGGACCAAAAGAGTGTCCGCCAGATCTATAAGCAAATGGGGCAAGTCTTTAAGCCAATGACAACGTGGTCGAAGTACATTCTGACTGCTGATCTATCATTTGAGTCCTTCTATGGCGAGAAGGCGACCAAGCGTCGAAAACTCTATAACGGGGCACTCAGAACCGATTACTTCCAATATTGGGGTCATCAGAACCGCCAGCATTAATATCAACTAGAATAAACGGGTGTCAGCTTAATGACCAAAATGGGTGTTGAGCTGACACCTTTTTTGTGTTGACTGCATTTTAGTGTCCATTGAAGGACAATCATTAGAGAAAGGTCAGTCATGTAACCTCGAAATACAACTGCATCATAGAGCCGATACTGTTAAGACGGGCGCTTGACTAGCAATAATGAAATTTATGTCACATCATAGATATGACATAAAACGTGCCATTGCGTTGAACAAGTCTCAAAATTTTTTAATCATTTTTTAACGTCGTAAATTGGTATAGTAAGCGGTTTCCTTATCTCCTAAGGCAACCTGACATCTCACTAAAGTAGTGGTTCTCTCTCATAAATGATGTTAGACTTTATAACATTAACGAGAGGAAGTGATGCTGTTGAATTTAGCCAACGTAGCATTCATGATCTTAGCAACCATCTTAGTCCTGTTTATGACCCCGGGATTAGCCTTCTTTTATGGCGGGTTAGTCTCGAAACGAAACGTGGTCAACACGATGTTATCCGTGTACATGCTGACTGGGGTGGCCATTCTGCTATGGATCATTATTGGGTACAGTCTATCGTTTGAAGGGAATCTTGGCGGCTTTATCGGCTCAGCGTCTCACATCTTCATGCATGGCGTCAATATGTCGCGATTGACGGCAACTAAAATTCCAACTGGCCTCTATGCCATCTTTCAAATGATGTTTGCCGTCATTACACCAGCGCTGTTCGTTGGCGCCGTTGTCGGTAGGATCAGATTCCGGTTTTTGTTGGTATTCGTTTGTCTATGGTCGATTTTGATCTATTATCCCATGGTCCACATGGTCTGGAGTCCCAACGGGTTATTAGCCCGCCTAGGAACCGTCGATTTTGCCGGTGGGACGGTCGTTCATATCAACGCTGGGATCACCGCCTTTGTTCTGTCAGCCTTTTTAGGTAAACGGATCCACTACGGCGATATTCCGCATACCCATTACAACCTGCCATGGGTGCTTTTAGGAACCGCGATTCTTTGGATCGGCTGGTATGGGTTCAATGCGGGGTCAGCATTGGGTGTCAACGGAGTGGCCGTTCAAGCCATGTTGACGTCAACGGTTGCCGCAGCGACAGCCATGGTAAGTTGGATGTTTCTCGACATGTTCACGAAGAACGGCAAGCCAACCTTGGTCGGCGTCTGCACGGGAACCCTATGCGGCCTGGTTGCAATTACACCGGGAGCAGGCTACGTGACGATTACCGGAGCCTTCTTCATTGGGCTGGCTGGCACACTGGCGAGTTACTTTTTCGTCAACGTTTTAAAGGATCGCATTGGTGTCGATGATGCCTTAGATGCGTTTGGGTGTCACGGTGTGAGCGGAATCGTCGGTAGTATTCTAACCGGACTGTTTGCGACCAAAACTGTCAACGGCAGTTTGCCAGAAAATGGCCTTTTCTATGGTGGCGGTTGGCATATGTTCTTGGTCCAACTGGCAGCGACGTTTGGCACGATCATCTTTGTTGCCATCATGGGCAGCATTATCATTAAAGTGATGCAGCTGTTCATGCCCATGCGAGTCGATCGGCGCGAAGAAGAGCTGGGCCTTGATATGGGCGAGCACGGTGAAGAAGCCGATTACGCGGTTGAATTTAGCCGGGATCTCGACCGGTACCGGTCTGATATGAACCAGTACTCTTCTGAATTCCAAGGCCAAACTGCTAAACTTGGTAAAAAATAACGATTGCATTAACATTCTCTCGGAAATGCTCGGGTATCTCAAAATAAATGGTCTGAAAACAAAAAGCGTTGCTTGGATTTGTTATACTAAATCCAAGCAACGCTTTTATATTTAAATTGAGGTGGATAAAATGCCATTAGATCGAACAGAACCCGTTGAACCTGGTGAACCCTTGGCGACCGCAATGGCGCGCGAAGTATTTGAAGAAACTGGGTTGACTGTTAGTCAGCTAGAATCCTGCGGCACCGTTGAGTGGTTTGACACGCAAGACCACTATCGCAAAATCGGTTTCTTGTATCGCACAAGTCAGTTTTCCGGTCAGCTGAAACAAGGCGATGAAGGCCGCATCCTTTGGTACCCACTGGCGGACCTCAACCGTGCCAATACAGCGGAGAGTTTTATGGAAATGCTGGCCATTTTTACGAAACAAACAACGGTGGATGCTGTGTCATTATGGAAGGGCCATCGCTCAACGGATAAAAGCTACCCTGGGGATAACAGGCTTATCTCCCCCAAGAGTCCACATCGACGGGGAGGTTTGGCACCTCGATGTCGGCTCATCGCATCCTGGGGCTGTAGTCGGTCCCAAGGGTTGGGCTGTTCGCCCATTAAAGCGGTACGCGAGCTGGGTTCAGAACGTCGTGAGACAGTTCGGTCCCTATCCGTCGCGGGCATAGGAAATTTGAGAGGAGCTGTTCCTAGTACGAGAGGACCGGAATGGACACACCGCTGGTGTATCAGTTGTGCCGCCAGGCGCATTGCTGAGTAGCTATGTGTGGATGAGATAAACGCTGAAAGCATCTAAGTGTGAAACTCGCCTCAAGATGAGATTTCCCATTCCTTTATGGAAGTAAGACCCCTGAGAGATGATCAGGTAGATAGGCTAGAAGTGGAAGTCCAGTGATGGATGGAGCGGACTAGTACTAATCGGTCGAGGACTTAACCAAGTAAGAAAACGGTGATTTCCGGTAGGAAAACGATATTATCTAGTTTTGAGAGCATCAGTTCTCAATAGTGTGGTGGCGATAGCCTGAAGGATACACCTGTTCCCATGCCGAACACAGAAGTTAAGCTTCAGCACGCCAAGAGTAGTTGGGGGATCGCCCCCTGCGAGGGTAGGACGTTGCCACGCAACCAGAACCGCTGACTAAGGTCGGCGGTTTTTTGTTTACGCCAAATGAACGAACATGGTAAACACCTTTCGCTAGAACAGTATCCTTGATATAATGGGAGTTGCCGTTTTAGCTCAGCAGGTAGAGCACTTCCATGGTAAGGAAGAGGTCATCGGTTCAAATCCGATAAACGGCTTGTCAGGGATACTTGTTTGCTAGAGAGAAATAGACAATAAGAGGATATATTTTTTTACGGTGATTATGCAAAAAAGGCTAGTCAAACCCTACGCGCCGTAGTATACTAATTAAGTTGTCTATTACAGCACATCGTTTTCGGGAAGTAGCTCAGCTTGGTAGAGCACCTGGTTTGGGACCAGGGGGTCGCAGGTTCGAATCCTGTCTTCCCGATTGAATAACATTTTGCCGGAGTGGCGGAACTGGCAGACGCGCTGGACTCAAAATCCAGTGTCCGTTGAGGACGTGTGGGTTCGAACCCCACCTCCGGTATCATAAAAAAACGACGAACCCAGAAAGGGTCTCGTCGTTTTTTGGTGCGCCCGGCATGGGCGCCAACTAGACGGTGAAAGTCCGTTGCGGGCCGTAGTAGTCGGAACCGCAAGTCAATGACAAGGGTGTCCATCGTGAGGTGGAATCTGAAGGAAGTCGGCGACAAAGTACCGCATTGATGTACAAGAATCAGCTATAAGGCTGTGTTGGTCGGACGAGGTTGCCAAACAAACCAAAGTCCAATACTACTCGAGACCATCGCAGTAAAGCTGGCAATGACATGGTACGAAAGTGGGCGTTCTTACCCGGGGAGGCCTGTATCGTACGTTCCCGACAAGAGGCGCGCTAAGCGCCACAGGAACAAACATCGCAGTGATGTGGTGCAGAACGATACAGGAGTCAGCCGAGGCCATAGTAGTGGTATCTGCCACGAAGGGCTGAACAATAATAGGTCATCATTGATATTGGAGGTGGAGACAGTGCAACAACCGCAGAATACAGAAAAAGCTGACCGCCGGCGGACAGTAGGACTGGAAGCCCAAGAACAAGTCGGGGTGCGTAGCACTGACTCTGGTGAAAATACGATGATGAACGGCACTAAGTTTCAAGAGTTAGTCTTAGACCGAAATAACCTGAACGAGGCTTATCTTCGCGTCTGCAGAAACAAAGGTGCAGCAGGACTAGACGGAATGACCGTTGACGAACTGTTGCCCTACTTGAGGAAACATAAACAGGAATTACTGCAAGCTTTACAAAACGAGACCTATCGGCCTCGTCCCGTTAAGCGGGTTGAAATTCCAAAACCTAATGGTGGTAAACGCAAGCTCGGAATACCAACTGTGATTGACCGACTTGTTCAACAAGCCATGGCGCAAGTCATGGTGCCAACATTTGAGCGTGTCTTCTCAGATAATAGTTTTGGGTTCCGACCGAATCGAAGTGCTAAAGATGCCATTGATAGAGTGGTTCAGTTCTACAATCAGGGCTATCACTATGTCGTGGATCTCGATTTAAAAGCATACTTCGATACGGTCAACCACGATCTGCTTATTAAATTTATTGAGCAGTATATTACGGATCCATGGATACTGCATCTCATTCGTCGCTTCCTAACCAGCGGTGTCATGAATGGTGGTCTATTTGAACGAAGTGATAAAGGCACCCCTCAAGGTGGCCCCTTATCGCCACTTTTGGCTAACATTTATCTCAACGAACTGGATAAGCTGTTAACTTCCAGAGGTCATAAGTTTGTCCGCTATGCGGACGATTGTAATATTTATGTCCGAAGCAAACGTGCTGGAGAACGGGTTCTGACTAATGTTACTCGCTTTCTTGAAGGCGACCTAAAGGTCACCGTCAATGAGGACAAGACATCAGTAAGTTCGCCTCTGCGGGCCAAGTTCCTGGGATTTTCCTTGGGGGTTGGTCGAGGAGGTGCGTATGCGCGACCTGCTTGGCAGGCCAAGCAACGCATCAAGTCTGCACTCAGGAAAATGACCAAGCGCAATCGGGGCGTTTCGTTAAACCTGGTGTTTAACGAGATTCATCAAAAGATGCGTGGGTGGTTACAGTACTATTCGGTCGGGAAAATGACCAATTTTATCCGTCACTTAGACGAATGGTTGCGAGCAAGGATTCGCCAGTATATTTGGAAACAGTGGAAGAAGCTCAAAACAAAGGTCAATCATCTTGTAAAACTGGGGCTTTCTGGCACCAGTGCTTATACAATGGCCAATACCCGTAAGGGTTATTGGCGAACTGCGCATAGCAAGACATTGACCTATACTCTGACAAACAAAAGACTGGAACGCCTTGGACTCATCAATATGAGCAAGACACTCCAGTCAATACAAAGTGCTTAAATTATTGAACCGCCGTATACGGAACCGTACGTACGGTGGTGTGAGAGGTCGGTAATTGAATTAATCAATTACCTCCTACTCGATTTAAAATTAGACAGTAGTGAGCCACGATAATCTGGAGCGATCACCAGAGTCTCAACATTTCAATCTCGTTCATGAAACATCGTTCGTCTTTTTTTATATTAAATCGTAATTTAGCCATTTTAAAAAGAATGATTTAAAATTTCACGAACTAATTTCTTAATTTCTGGTATCATAGTTAACAGTTAATATTTTTCGTCGCCCAGTTACCGATACTGATCAGAACTATGCTAAAATTGATCTAGACAGATTGATTCTGAAGGAGTGTGCATGTTATGAAACGAAAAATTGCAATTATCGGCGGCGGTATCGTTGGTGCCAGTGCTGCGTACTATCTCAGCACGTTATCTGGTCATGATCAACTTGAAGTGACCCTGTACGATGACGGGACTGGTCAAGCAACCTCCGCAGCTGCCGGAATCATTTCACCGTGGCTGTCAAAGCGTCGCAATTCCCAGTGGTATCAGCTCGCTAAGGATGGTGCTTCACTGTTAATGCAGCTGGCGCGTCAAGCTAATTTGGCCACGGATGTGTATGCTCAGACCGGAACGATCATTACACGAACGGACCCGACGGATATGTCGAAATTATGGGAACTGGCTAAACAGCGGGCGGCGGATGATCCCGATATGGGTGAGATCGCACAACTCACTGCTGAACAAGTCCAGGAGAAAATTCCGCTTCTGTCAAAAGGACAGCCAGGCGTGTTGGTGAGTGGCGGTGCCCGTATCGATGGGGCTAAATTTGTAACCGAGCTGCTTCAGCAGGCCAGTCAAGTCAACCTCACAGTGAAGCATGGCCGCGTCCAACTTGACGAAGCGGGTCGCGTGATCACGCCAGCAGGGTTAAAACGATTTGACGAACTGATTCTTGCGGCTGGTGCCTGGTTACCTGATTTAGTTGCGCCGTTAGGCATTAAAGTTGCGGTCCGCCCACAAAAGGGCCAACTTATTCGGCTAAACGTGCAGGATATCCAAGATTATGAAAACATGCCGGTACTGATGCCGGAGGGCGAACGGGACGTGATTCCGCTCGGCCACGGCGAACTGATCGTTGGCGCGACCCACGATGACGAAGGAAAGTATGACCTGAGCGTTACTGACGAGGCTACTCAGGATCTGCTGGGAAGCGCTCAACGCTTTGTATCAGGCTTGACGGCTGACAGTATTGCGGAGGCCAAGGTCGGCACCCGGGCTTACACCGAGGATCATTCACCGTTCTTTGGCCGGTTACCGAAACACCCTAAGATCTTGGTGGCTAGCGGATTAGGGGCATCCGGCCTAACAACGGGACCGATGATTGGCAGACTATTAGCCGGTACAGCTATCTATGGCGGTCAACCCGACTGGAGCAAGTATGAAAAGAACCTGGCAAATTACTTCTCATAGCACGTCAGGGTACAGTTAGCGGTCGACGTCGGCGCGGTGCTGTTTTAACGCCTGTTGCGCCAAATTGTGGGCACCCTGATTCTGTTTTTCAGGCACCCAGTTTGTCACGACGACGCTAAACTTCGCTTGCAACGCCAGTAACTGATCGACGAGCGGTTGATAGTGTTTTGCATACTGTTTTGCGACACTATCGGCGACAATCTTGCTATCTGTATAATACAAAACGCTTGACGCCGTCGCCGAATCACCAGCAATCGTGACGAGTTTTTCAAAGCCCGTAATAGCTGCGTGAAATTCAGCTTGATGATTGTCACCATCCGGCAGGACCGCCTTAAGTTGCGTCTGCTGTCCATCATGAAGAATCAAAATACCGGCGGCACTTAAAATACGATCACTGTCGGTTGCGGCATCTGTATATAAAGTAAACATTGGTTTAAACCACCTTTCGAAAGGAAGAGATTCCCATTATTTCAAAGCAAAAACGTCAATTCTTGTACCAGCCTGGCCCCTTGTCTGCGATCATTTTATGGAGTTGGACGGTCGTGGTGCTCTGTTTAAGTATTATTTTAGCACTGGAACTTTCAAATCATTACTGGATCCCATGGGTGATTGGTGTCATTTTTATCGTGCTGGTGTGGGCGCAGATCCATTATCGCCACATTTATCTTGAAAATGGCGTGATCCGTGTGAGCCGAATCCTTAACCATAATTGGGTACAGATTCGCCTCAGCGATGTGCACAATGTCCACGCGTCTAAGTACCGTTTAGGATTTGTTTATGGCGGGAAGATCTATCAGTTCTTATTACCAGTAAACTCAGTGATTGAACTCAATAACTTGATTCAAGAGGCACAAATTTCACAAAAGGGGTAAACCACATTGAATGATATTGAAATTTCACAAGCAGCTACTGAAGCACCCATTACAGAAATTGCAGGTAAATTAGACCTGTCAGCCGACCAAATCGAACAGTATGGTGCTGTAAAAGCGAAAATTAAACTCCCCGTTACTGGGGATGCCAGCACGTCAAAACTGATCCTGGTCACATCCATTAACCCTACGCCAGCGGGTGAAGGCAAGTCAACCGTTACTGTTGGTCTAGGTGATGCACTGCAGCGTCAGGGCAAAAAGGTCGCGATTGCATTACGTGAACCATCCCTGGGGCCCGTCATGGGCATCAAGGGTGGTGCCACGGGTGGCGGGTATGCGCAGGTTATTCCAATGGAAGATATCAACCTGCACTTTACTGGGGACATGGGCGCATTAACGGAGGCCCACGATACCTTGTCAGCACTGATCGACAACCACATTCAGCAGGGCAACGAGCTTAACATTGATCCACGCCAGGTGATTTGGAAGCGCGTGATCGATATTAACGACCGTGCACTTCGGCAAACGGTCATTGGGTTAGGCGGTCGTACCTCAGGAATTCCACGCCAGGATGGGTTTGACATTACTGTTGCGAGTGAATTAATGGCAATTTTATGTTTGAGCAAGGACCTCGCAGACTTGAAAGCGCGCATTAATAAGATTGTGATCGGATACACCTACGATAAGGACCCAGTGACCGTAGCAGACTTAAAAGTCGGTGGTGCGATCGCGTTGTTATTAAAGGACGCCATCAAGCCAAACCTTGTCCAAACGATCGAACACACCCCAGCCATTATCCATGGTGGCCCCTTTGCAAACATCGCCCACGGCTGTAATTCCGTCATTGCAACTAAGTCAGCCTTAGCCCTCGCAAACTACGTGGTTACCGAGTCCGGCTTTGGTGCTGATCTTGGCGGCGAAAAGTTCATGGATATTAAGACCCCGGTTCTTGGCAAAACACCGGATGCAGTCGTGATCGTTGCAACCGTTCGCGCGTTAAAGTACAACGGTGGCGTGGATAAGAACAATTTGCAGGAAGAGAACTTGGCTGCGTTAGCAACCGGTTCGGAAAACTTGAAACGTCACGTGACAAGCATGAGTCGCTACGGTGTGCCCGTAATCGTGGCTGTGAACCGTTTTACGAGTGATACGGATGCCGAGATCGATCAGTTATTGGCCTACGTTAAGGATGAACTCCACGTACAAGCCTTTGATACCACAGTTTGGGCAAACGGGGGTGGTGGCGCACTTGATTTGGCAGATGCCGTTGTGGCAGCTGCTGACGAACCATCAACCTTCAAGCCACTCTATGATTCCGACGATGACTTGGTGACCAAGATGACTAAAATCGTTCAAAATATTTATGGCGGTCGCGACGTTGAACTGGAACCCAAGGCTAAACGCCAGTTAAAGACCTTCCAAAAGCAGGGTTGGGATAAGCTGCCAGTTTGCATGGCAAAGACGCAGTATTCATTATCGGACAACGCGAAGGCGCTTGGTGCACCAACAGAGTTTACCATTCACGTCCGCGAATTTGTCCCCAAGCTGGGCGCTGGTTTCATCGTGGCAATGACAGGCAATGTCTTAACGATGCCTGGCCTACCAAAACACCCGGCAGCATTGGACATGGACATCGATGCTGATGGCAAGATCACCGGGTTGTTCTAACGATTAATATCATTTACACACTAAAAAGCCGCTGTCTTTAGGGGCTTTTTATTTTGGGTTGAACTGGCGCTAGTGGCGTAAGCCGGTCTCGGCATGCGGGGACACGTTTCGACAATCCAAACTAGAAATTTAAGTATTTCAACGTCTCACATAATACTAGGCAAGGAAAAGGCCCCGCCAACGAAAAATCACAGCTAGATCAGTTACCAACGGAAAATCAACTAGAATAATACAGCACCGTGGCTGGATAAGCCGGGGTCTGCTATAATAGATAAATAATTCAAAAAGGGAGTTCGGTGCGTTGATAATCGGATCAGTTACAGTTTTGATCATCGTTTTATTTCTGATCGATCAGTGGATTAAATACGCAGTTGTGGCGCACATTGCCTTGGGGGCAGTCCATCAGGTGATTCCTGGGGTTCTATCGCTCACCTATCTGCGTAATAATGGGGCAGCTTGGAGTATGCTCGAAGGTCAGCAGTGGTTTTTTTACATCGTGTCAATCATCGCACTGGCAGTCTTGATCTATTTTCTCATTCGTTACCGCACGGATTGGCGGTACGAACTGGGACTCGCTTTGATGATTGCGGGGACGCTTGGTAACTTTGTGGATCGGATACGTCAAGGGTTCGTGGTCGACATGTTCCAACTAGACTTTATTTCGTTTCCGATTTTTAATTTTGCGGACAGTTGTTTAACGGTTGGTGTCATTGTCCTGATGATTGCCATTCTGCTGGAGGACCGCCGCGACAGAACGGGGTCTTCACATGAGTAGCCAAGAAACATTTAAAATCACGACCGAAACTGGCCGCTTGGATAAGGTGCTCAGCAACCTGATGGCTGATGAGAGTCGTTCACAACTCAAGGAAGCCATTGATAAGGGCAACGTCACGGTTAATGGCAACCTAACGAAGCCCAAGTACCCCGTGCAGCCTGGTGATGAGGTTGTGATCACCATTCCAGATCCGGTCGCGCTCGATCTAGAGCCGGAAAATATTCCCCTCGATATTGTTTACGAGGACGACGACGTGATCGTGGTCAACAAACATGCAGGGATGGTGGTTCATCCCTCACCGGGGCACCCTGACCATACCCTGGTCAACGCGCTGTTATACCACTCGCCGCTTTCGACGATCAACGGCACGTACCGCCCTGGAATCGTGCATCGAATCGATAAGGATACATCCGGGTTGTTGATGGTTGCCAAAAATGACAACGCGCATCGCAGCCTCGCAGCCCAGCTAAAAAATAAAACAAATCTACGCGAGTACATTGCGTTAGTCCACGGTGTCATCAAGCAAGATGAGGGCACAATCGACGCACCGTTGGGACGGTCACCCAAGGATCGAAAGCGACAGGCAATCGTTGCTGACGGCCGGCACGCGGTGACCCATTTTAAGGTGTTAGAACGCTACCTCAACTATACGTTGATCTCTTGCTGGCTCGAAACTGGTCGAACCCACCAGATCCGAGTGCATATGAAATCCATCGGCCATCCTTTAGCCGGTGATCCTCTCTATGGCCCACGTAAAACGATTAACGGCAGTGGACAGTTCCTGCACGCAAAGAAACTAGGGTTTAAGCATCCCGTAACGGGCAAACAGCTTGTGTTTGAAGCGCTTTTACCAGATGATTTTGAACGGGTTCTGCGACGATTACGCGAACAGACACCTGGCTTGCATTGACAGTGCAAAACCCAATTTTTATGCTAAACTTGAGGCTGAATACTCACGTCAACACAGTTTCGCTTAAATAAGCAGTACCTAAATTCTTAAGGAGGCAACTCATGGCAAAAGTAGTTGTAGACGCAATGGCAATGCAACGGGCACTCACCCGGATCACCTATGAGATCATTGAACGGAATAAGGGAATCGACAACCTCGTCATTCTGGGCATCAAAACACGAGGTATCTACTTGGCACAACGTATCGCAAGTCGCTTAAAACAGTTAGAAAACGCAACGGTTCCGGTTGGGGAATTGGACGTTTCAAAGTATCGCGACGACATCGAGCATGATAGTCAAGAAATCGATCCAACGGTCACAGTCTCTAAAATTGATTTTCCCATTACAGATAAAAAAGTGATCCTAGTGGACGATGTGCTGTATACTGGCCGTACTATTCGGGCCGCAATGAGCGCCATTATGGATCTTGGCCGGCCAGAACAGATCAACCTGGCTGTTTTAGTTGATCGCGGTCACCGGGAACTGCCGATTCGTGCTGACTTTGTTGGCAAAAACATTCCCAGTTCTCAATCTGAACGCATTAAGGTTTCCGTCACAGAAATTGACGGTCAAGACAGTGTTGAAATTATTGATCGTTAAAAAAGCACCGGTTTATTTGGTGTTTACAAGAATGGACTGATGTATGATGGCACAACGATTTTTAATACTTGAAGACGGGTCATCGTACCCGGGTGAAGGCTTTGGTGCAGGCGCCACAACCACTGGTGAACTTGTGTTTAATACCAGTATGTTGGGCTACCAAGAAATTGTGACCAATCAGATCTACCACAACCAGATTATTGTTTTTTCACAACCAACTATTGGCAGCATCGGCATCACTCATGACAGTTATGAATCAATTTTGCCAACAGCCAAGGGGATGGTCGTGCGTGATGTATCGGATATCTCCAAAAACCGGCAGCGTTCCCTGTCCCTTGACCAGTTTTTAAAACAACACAACATTCCGGGCATCAGCGGGATCGATACCCGCCATCTGATTCGTCAGATTCAAAAGAACGGGACGATGAAGGGCAGCATTGTAGATGTGGATGACGACCACGCGTTTGACCAGCTGCACGCCACGGTACTGACCAATCAGCAAGTCGCCCAAGTGGCCACTCCGGCGCCGTACCCCAACCCCAACAGCGGGTATAACGTTGTGGTTGTCGATTTTGGGTTAAAGCACGGGATCCTGAGGCAGTTGTCGCGACGGAACTGTAACGTCACCGTTCTGCCTTGGAAGACGGATGCCCAATCGATCATCAGCCTTGATCCGGACGGCGTCATTTTGTCGACTGGTCCAGGGTCACCGTTAGACTTACCTGAGAGCGTTTTGGACATGATCAGAACGATTCAAGAACGCGTACCTCTATTCGCGATTGGGTTGGGACACGAACTTTTTGCGCTGGCAAATGGTGCCGAGATCACGGCGCTGCCGGTGGCACACCACGGTGCGAGTCACCCGATTCGTAAAATTATCACCAACGAGATCATTTATGCGCTTGAGGGTCAAGAATACGTCGTTGATGGCGAGTCGGTTGACCGCGACCGGTTGATCACCACGTACCGCGATTTGATCGACAGTAGTATTCAGGGACTGCGGCACCGAGATTTCTCGGCTTTTTCAGTGCAGTTTTTCCCAGATGGCGCACCGGGGCCAAACGATTCGGTCGATCTCTTCGATGAATTTATTGAAATAATGGGCACACGAGAGGGTCTACATGGATAACGATATTCAAAAAATTCTAATAATCGGTGGCGGTCCAACGGAAATTGGCCACGAAACAGAGCTGGACGCGGCCACATTACAAATGATCCAGGCGTTTCAGAAACTGGGTATTCGAACATTACTGATCGATAACAATCCATTTTCAGTTGCCCTTGAACGCGTGCAACCCACCAACATGTTTATCCAAGCGGTAACGGTGGAAAACGTGCAACGGATCATTGAAAAAGAGCATCCCGATGCTATTCTGCCAACGGTTGGTGGGGTTTTAGCCATCAGTGTGGTCCAGGAACTGCAAGAAAACGGTGTGTTAAGCGATAATGGGGTCCGCTTTTTGGGCATCCCATCCGAATCCATGGTTGACGTGAACAACCCAGACCGCATTAATGACGTTTTGCAACAGATCGGCGCACCCGTCATTTCCTCAGAAACGGTTGGCACGCTTGATGAGGCCGTTAGTGTGGCGATGCGGATCGGCTACCCGGTCATCGTTAAACCAGTGGCGCCAAAGCTCGATACAAACCGAATTCTTTGCGACAACGAAGATGACCTGATCAACGCGGTGACCCAGGGGTTTGCCTGGTCCCGGTTTAGCCAATGTCTGATCGAACAGAGTATTGTGGGCTATAAAGAAATTGAAATGGTGGCGATTCGTGATTTCACGGGCACGCAAGTCCTGATTGCAGGGCTGGAAAACATCGATCCTATCGGCATTCACTCTGGTGATTCAATGGTCGTTGTGCCCACACAGACGTTGACGAACACTGAATATCAGCAATTGCGCGACATGACGTTTGCCATCAACAACAAGTTTAATTTTACAGGTGTCAGCCATATTCATTTTGCGCTCGATGCGCAAAAAGAACTCTTTTACGTGACAAAAGTGACCCCCTACAACGATCGGGGGACGGCGCTGGCAGCGGTGGCGACTGGCTATCCGATTGCGACGGTAGCGGCGAGCTTATACCTCAACCTCAAACTCACTGAAGTGCGGTTGCCAGAGATCTTTCATTTTCGGCAAACGGCATTACTGGAGCCGACGGTTGATCACGTCGTCGTTCGAATCCCAATCTGGCCGTTTGAAGATATTCCCAACGCTGATCGCCACCTTGGCACTGTTATGCGGTCAGTCGGCTCGACAATCGGTATCGGGCGCAGTGCTGAAGAAGCCATTCTAAAGGCATTGCGTTCCTCTCAATTTAGTCCTAAGGATGAACTGCCTTCAATGAGTAACTTGTCTGATTCGCAGATCATCTCACAGTTAATTCATCCCTTGGCATCACGGATACTCGTGTTATTGGAAGCGTTAAGACGCGGCTACCAAGTTGATGAACTTAACGAACTCACCAAAATTGATCCGTTCTTCTTTTACAAGCTGAAGCATATCCTCGATATTGAAATTGAGATCAAGGATAATCCGATGGGCGCTAAGTCACTGAAAAAGGGGCGTTATTACGGGTTTGGCGATGGGATGATCGCCCGTCTGTGGCGAACGGACATCGACAATGTCCGTCAACTCGGGCGCAACCACGACGTCGTCCCCACCTACAAGGGGATTGAACCCACTGCTGCCGAATTTTTAGCCGAATCGACTGGCTACTACAGCACGTTTGAATTCGAAAATGAATCCAACTGCCTTTCTGACCATAGTGCACTTGTGTTAGGTCGCGGTGGCAATCAGTTAGGACCCAACGCCTCGGCGGACTATTTTACGACGAGCATGCTTAATCAACTCCGTAAGTCCGGGTACAAGACCATCATTATGAACACGAATCCAAACGCTGCTTCGTTAGTCGCGACGTTAACGGACAAACAGTACATTGATCCGATTCAGTTGGGTGACGTGCTCAATGTGATTGCAATCGAGCGACCGGAGATTATTTTTGTCCCCGGTAACCGGCACTATCTGACACGCGAATTGCGACGCCGTCATCTGCGCATCGCGGTGTTACCGCCCGACCAGGAGAAACGCAGTGAACTTGTTAATAACTACGCAACGATTGGGTTGGATCTCTTTATTACGAGAGATCACATCGTGCCGATCTTGGTGAGTGACCTGCGTTCTGACCAGGGAATGGCCACAACATTTGATCAAATCACTGTCATGAAAACGCCAGCCGAAATTGATGATACTCAGTTAGATCACATTTTGCAGCATGCAACTAACTACCTCATGAACGATCCACGTACCGGGTTAGTCCAAATGCTATATACAATTAGTAATGGTCAACCCGCCTTTGCCGGTGTTCGACCAACTCGGTTAACAACGATTGCCTACTTGAATAAAGTCACCGGCATCAACTGGGTCCGGATGTTGATTCGGCAAGCACTTGGTGAAATTGACGAAAATTTAATCGCAAACTTGCCGCTTGATATTCATTCTGACCGCGTTGCAACCGTTCAGGGGACGTTCCCGTTCAAACAGTTGCAATTACCAACACAACTTGGGCTGACCACTCAGGAGGTGGGGGGACAAATTGCGTTTGGGAGTCATTCGCAGGCGGTTTTAGCAGATCAAGATAAGACTGACTAAATGCAGAGTAACCAAAAAGAGATGCCATAGTGGCATCTCTTTTTGGTTTGAACCGGTTACCTCATTTTATTGTTTCACCATGCGGCCCTCAACAAAGGCACGATCAGGCGTTACATACAACGTTTTTTGGCCTTCATAAATCACATAGCCCGGTTTGGTGCCATTCGGTTTCTTAATCCGTTTGACCTGAACATAGTCTACTGGAACAGAGCTGGATTGGCGTGCCTTGGAATAGTAAGCTGCAATGTTGGCTGCTGCAAGCAGCGTTTCATCAGACGGATTGGCGTCATGGATGATTACGTGCGAGCCAGGCATGTTCTTAACGTGCAGCCAAATATCAGTTTTGGCTGCACTATGCAGGGTCAACTGTTCATTTTGCAGATTGTTTTTCCCGACCTCGATCTTGGTCCCATCTTCAGCCTGGAAGATCTCTGGTTTCGACACGCGTTGGCGCTTCTTCTTTTGATTCTTCCGGTGCTCGTGGTCACGCAGATAGCCGCCCTGTTGCAGTTCCAGCTTAATATCAGCGAGATCCTTCGGCGCAGCAAGTTCGATTTGCGATTGAATGTTATCAAGATAGGTGATCTCAGCGTTGGTTTTATCGATCTGCTCCGTCACATACTGCACCGCATTCTTCAGCTTGTTGTAACGCTTGAAGTATTTTTGCGCATTTTGCGAGGGACTGATCTGATTTGATAAGGAAATCGTCATCGGTTTTTCATTGTCGTAGAAGTTCGGCAGTGAAATGCTGGTCATTCCCCGTTCAACCTGATGTAAGTATGTCGTTAACAGCTCGCCCTTGATTCGGAACTCATCTGCATTCTCAGTTGCGGCCATGGTCTGTTGAAGCTTTTTGAGCTTAGTCCGATTCTTTTTGAGCTCGTTTTTAACCACGTGAATCAACGTGCTGCCTTGTTGCTGGACCCGGTCACGTTCGGCCCGGTCCTGATAGTAGAAATCAAGCAGGCTACTCAACGTGTTGAAGGATTGGGTCGTCGTGCCATCGTCTTCAATATAAGGGAAGGCAGTGAAACTCGTTTTATTCTTGGCAGTCACAACAAGGGTCGGTTCCGGTGTTTCAAAGCGCTTAAAGAATGCTGTAAATTCAGCGTCACTGTCAGTGGATTGGTGCAACTGACGGGCGAGTCCAAGCGCAGTGTCCTTGCCAAGACCCTGATACGTTTTTTGCAGTTGTTGCGCCAACACCGTTTCGTTTGGGTAATCTTTGACTAGGGCTGTCAGCACCTCAACAGGGCCGGTAAAGGGATCACGAAGATCCTGCGCCGGGGGATTAATATAGGTCCCGCCAGGTAACAGTGTCCGGTAACGATTCTGGTCAGGATGCACGTGTTTAATGGCATCTAAGATGGTCATGTCGCTGGTGTCGATTAAAATGACGTTACTATGCCGCGCCATAATTTCAATAATGAGGCGAAGATTAATCTGATCACCTAATTCATTTCGACTGGTGAAGTCTAAGTTCACGACCCGGTCGTTAGCGGGTTGGGTGACACTGCTTAAAATGGCACCGCTGAGATACTTACGCATCATCATGGTGTAGTTTGTCGGCACCACGGGGTTAACGTACGGAATTTGCGTCGTTTGAATACGTGCAAAGGTTGGGTTCGCTGATAACAAGAGGGGGTAACTGGTCCGGTTTGCACGAATGGTTAAAATAATTTCGTTGTCGTAAGGTTGATTCACCTTAGAGACCCGGCCACCAGCAAGCGTCTGATTCAGTTCACCAACCATAGCATGGGTAAATACACCATCAAAAGACATGTGTTCACTTCCTTAATAAATAGAAAAGAGTTATACGGTCATTTTTTCGCATACGTACACTAGTATACAGATTTGGGTGGGGAGTGGCAAGGAAAGTGGTCAGAGAGCGGAGCAAGGCGTTTTGAGGGCGGAGCATAAGTAACTCTGGTCAGAAAAGTCCGGGCCTGACTTTTTTGACCAGAGTTACTTATGCAGTAGCGCTCAGCCTTGCGAAACTCGTTTAGTCAACGTAAATAGGAAGAACACCGACGCATAAACACTATGGCCACAAAAAAGGCTGGCCCAACATAGCCACTCAACGCTCTGTGAAATACAGCATAAAAAAGAACAATCACTGTTAAAACGCACCAATGCAATCCCCCAGACGCTCCAGTCAACACACGCATCCTACTCAATAACACCACCAATAACCCCAAAAACGTAGAAGCCAACAAAGCACCTACCCAGCGCCAAACAATCCACGATAACCCCAATTCCACCACCACCCACAACCGCCTTTTGCACACTACAACCCGCACCCCAAAGCCATCTCACAGACAACCGACTAGGCACATCCCACAAAAAGATGTATAATACAATCAGCACATACTGCATCACAAGGGAGGGGCTTTTATTGGACAATATCCTAGATATTTTAAATACATCGGCAAAGAATCTGCAGCAGCAGACGACCAAGATCACGAAAAAGTACCACGTCACGATTGCGGAGTGGAAGTTACTGCGTCAGATCGACGCGAACATTATTACACAGGATGCGATGGCAGGTGCCTTGCAGCTCGACACGTCAACGCTGAGTCGCCAGCTCAAAAACTTATCCACCAAGGAACTGGTCAGCAAGACCGCCGTTGGGAAAGATCGTCGACAGCTTGAATATGCTTTGACCACAACGGGGCAAGATGCGCTGACGGGGATCAACCAGGCGTACGACACACTTGTCGATGCCATTTTTCACTACTGGCCAAACGATGAGCAGGAGATGTTGCGCATCATGTTAAAGCGGCTGGATCGTAGTCTGCAAAAAGCCACTGTGACTTCGGGGGAAGACACAGCGGACGAGAAAACGCATTCTTAGCGCAGGTTTAGCAATTTGACCGCAAACCTGTTAGAATGGGTTACATATCATTTATGACAGCATTTAATAAATTGAAATTTAACTAAAGAAACGGGTGTTTTGTATGAAAATAGCTGTGGTCACAGACAGTACCAGCTATTTATCAACAGAGGAAGTTGAACGTTACCACATTCATGTTGTGCCCATTCCGGTTGTCATCGACGGCCGTTCCTATAATGAGGGCGTTGATATCACACTGGATGAATTCTGGGAGAAATTGCGGAATTCAAAATCCTTTCCAAGCACGTCGCAACCCCCAATGGGTGAAATGATTCAGCTCTATCAACAGCTGGGCGATGAGGGATACGATACGATCATCAGTATTCATCTCGCAAGTACCATCTCTGGATTTGTGAATTCGTTGCGAGACGTCAACAGTCAGCTGACAAATACGAAGGTGATCGTTTACGACTCCCAAATTACCGTTAAGCTGATGGGGTATTTAGCCATTGAAGCGGCTCGGATGGCTGATAAGGGCGCCGATGCAGATCAAATTATTGCCCGGCTGGATGACGTTCGGTCCACCATTGACGAAGTCTTCATCGTGGATGATCTCCAACACCTTGTTCGCGGTGGTCGGCTGTCAAATGCGTCTGCGTTTATTGGCAGCATTTTAAAAATTAAGCCGCTGTTGACCTTCGATGATGAAACACACGAAATTGTGGCGTTTGAAAAAGTGCGGTCGCGTAAAAAAGCGCTGACCCGGGTCGAAGAGATCTTCAGTGAAGCTGTCAGCAAAGTGGATTACCCGTTGCGGGCCATTGTCATCAACGGGAACGACCCTGATGGCGGGAATAATTGGCTAAAAACAATTCATGAAAAATTTCCGCAAGTTAAAATTGAAACAGGTTACTTTGGTCCGGTTATCGGAACCCATCTGGGCGAAAAGTCATTAGCCTTGGCCTGGCTCAAAGATATCTATAAAGCCTAAATATTGGTATTAGCACTTATTTAAATGAAACATCTCTCAAAACCACAGCGCCCCAGTCGGTCTGTGGTTTTGATGTTTGGTCACAATGCGCTTTAGCAGATGATCATTACAAATAACAACTACTGGCATTAAGGTTACGATGGCGCTATAATTTGGCATCACAATAAGATTGGAGGCGACACCGTGTTCGCCATTATCATTGCCCTGGCCGTTGGCGTGGGGTTACCGATTCAAACGAGTATCAATTCCCGCTTACGCAGCGTTTTAGGGTCCCCATTTTCAGCATCATTTATTTCGTTTTCCGTTGGCACGATTTTTTTAGCCATTATGAGTTTAATCGTCGTTCATACATTGGTATTTTTACCGTCGCTGCTGACATCTGAACCCATCTGGCTGTGGTTTGGCGGACTATTTGGTGTCGTTTATTTAACCGGAAATATCTTGTTATTTCCAAAGCTCGGCAGCGTTCAGATAGTGATCATGCCGGTTCTGGGCCAGATCATCGCCGGACTAGCTATCGATAACTACGGTTGGTTTCATTCACCGATCAGCCACATCACGCTAGTTAGTGCCTCAGGTGCACTGTTGGTCATTCTTGGTGTCATTGGGACTGTCGCCGGCAAACGTGGGATTGCTGAAGGTCATGAAGTTTTGGATCAAGAAGGTGCAGCCCCCATCTCGGAAACGACTGAAGCGCACGGTATCGAAGCGTGGCTTTGGCGTCTGCTTGGTGTTTTTGCCGGAATGTTGAGCGCTTCGCAGACAGCAATCAACGGCTACCTCGGTGCCGTGTTGCAGTCAAAAATCCAGGCGGCGTTCGTCTCGTTCTTTGTCGGAACAGTCGTGCTGCTGATCATCGTGTTGATCTTACGGCCACCATTTCATTTACACAGTTTACGGACTGAACATCATCCGTGGTGGATGTGGATCGGCGGCCTCATCGGTGCGTTGTTTGTGCTCGCAAACGTCTATCTCGTTCCGGTTATCGGGACTGGACTGGCCGTTGTGATTACGTTGATCGGGTTGATGGCTGGCGGCCTGTTGATCGATCAATTCGGCTGGTTAGGGGCTAAGCAAAATCGCGTCACCGTTTGGCAACTTGTCAGTTTGATCGTGATGGTTGCTGGCGTTGTGCTCATCCGACTGGTATAGTAAAAGTTAAAGTTTTAACAAGATACAGGGGACCTGACTTGAAATGGCCACCCGGGTTAGGCGTAAACTAGACCTAGCCACTAAACTAAGCGCATTTTAAAAAGGGGAACTGATATGAACTTAACATTCAAATTTGATGACGAGATTACGGTCAACCGGCTAGGATTTGGGACCATGCAACTGCCTGGCACGGGTGTCTGGGGGCCAGCTGATGATGAAGCAAACGCCGTGAACGTCATTACAACAGCAATCGACCACGGCGTCGACTTTATCGATACGGCGGATTCATATGGCCCGCTCTTTGCCAACATCTACCTGAAAAGAGCGCTAGCACAACGCCCTGACAACCATGTTCTGGTGGCCACCAAAGTTGGGTTTACGCGTCAGGGACCCAGTGAATGGACCGAATTAGGCAATCCAGCCTACCTGCGTCAACAAGTTGAAGAAAACCTGTTCTCCTTGGGCTTGGACCACATTGATCTGTTGCAGCTGCACCGCATCGATGCCAACTACTCGTTAGAAGACCAGATCGGTGAACTGGCAAAAATGCAGCAGGAGGGAAAGATCAAGCATATCGGCTTGAGTCAGGTCTCCATTTATCAGCTGAAGTCGGCACAAAAGATCACGCCGATCGTGTCAGTTCAAAACCGCTATAATTTAATCGATCGTGCGGATGAAGATGTGCTGAACTATGCGGACGAGAATCACATTGCGTTCATTCCTTGGTTCCCATTAGCGACTGGTAAACTGACGGACGACAGTCAATTGACAACAATTGCCAAGAAATACGACGCAACACCGTCACAAATTGCCTTGGCTTGGCTATTAAAGCGGTCTGAGGTCATCCTGCCAATTCCAGGAACTTCGTCAAGTGAACACGTCATCAGTAACGTTGCAGCTCAAAATATTGCGTTAAGCGACGCAGATTTTGATGTGTTAAGTAAAATGAGTACAAAATAGGCATAGATTTAAACAAAATAACGCCACCTCAAAAGTCTAACTCGATCTTTGAGATGGCGTTTTTTCGATGTTCAGTACCCAGTCAAGACTGGCGTAAAATATCAGCTGTAAACTTTTGTTGGGCTTGCTGGGCAAGAAATTCTAACGGTCCCGAGAGTTGATGGTTACGGTGATAGGAGGCGCTAAAGTCCACACTGAGCTGCGAGATGGGCAGTTTAAACGCATTTATCGTCGCGCGTTGAGCTGTCGATAAACGCGTCAACATCGCTGTGGAAACAATTGTGCACCCAAGTCCCTTTAATACGAGATGTAACGCAAATAACAAATTTTCTACCTCGATCAACGGAATGGTTTGCACGCCCTGATCTGAAAAATAGTGATCGATCATCTCCTGCATCCGTGACTCACCTATTGACCGAATAAAGGGTTGGCCATTGAGGTGGGTCAACACATCAGCAGAAAATGGTCGCCAGAATTTGCCCGGTTGAAAGTCATCAAACGTTGCTGGGATAACTAATGATAGCGCAATCGTGGTCAACGGAAGAGAAACAACTTGCGGTTTATGAATCGTTTTTCCGATAAAAAAGTCTAATTGACGGTCAACGAGTTGTTTTTCTGCCTCAGAAGTACTGACTTCGATGATGCGGGTTCGCATGTTCGGGAACCGGCTGTAGAAGGCTGGTAACGTATCTGGATACCAGGCCATCGCAGCGGGTGGCGTAATGCCAAGCGTGATCGTTTGCGATTCAGTTTCCTTCAGTTGTGTCATCTCAGTCACCATGGCTTGGTTCAAGTGCTCGGCACTTTTAAGGTAGGTCAATAACCGCTCGCCAGCGTATGTAAGCTGAATGGGCCGATGGTCACGATCGACTAATGTAATTTGGTACTGCGCCTCCGCCGTTTTAATGACGCGACTAATATAGGGCTGTGAAACAAACAAAGATTGTGCAGCTTTCGTCATACTTGAATGTGACTGGATGGCCTCGAGAAAAACAAGCAATCTATTTCCCACAACAATTCCTCCTATCTATGTTAACTAGTGTCAGTATAGGATAAAACCGATTACAAAACAGTAATACTACAAAAATAAAAAGTTATTTCCAATTTTTGGAAAGCGGATTCATAATAGGTTTATAGTAATGGTGTGATGTGTTCCAAACCATTATTGTGAAAATAAAAACAAGGATTGCTGAAAGGCAGGTTTTAACTATGTTAGCAAAAGCATCACAACTCAATTGGGATCAAACCTTCGACACCGTAATTTTAGGCTTTGGCGGTGCCGGTGCAACGGCGGCCAGATTTGCCGCAGATGCTGGGGCGTCGGTGCTGTTAACTGATTCAGCACCCAATGGACATGAAGGTGGGAATACACGATATTCTGCCCAGCTGATAGGCACCGTTGACACGGCTGAGGCTGGTAAAAAATACTACCAGCGATTGACGTACCCGATGGCGCTCGATGAGACCATGGTTGACACCTTCGTCGACGGGATGGCCCATATGCGCGACTATGTTAAAAAATATCTCGGCGTTGAACCCGTCAGTGTTAAAAACGACTTTACAAGTGTGGACGCGCCATTACCTTTGGACAGCGCAGTTCACGAATATCCTGAGTACGAAGGTCAAGAGGCTTATGATTTCACGACGGTTCACCACGGCCTATTTGACGCGGCACTTTGGAAGAATCTTCGGCAACAGGTTATCTCGCGAACGGATAAGATTACCGTCTGGTTCAGTTCACCGGCCAAACACCTGATCCAAGATCCAGATACCAAGGCCATTATTGGTGTTCAAATCGAACGCGATGGTCATCTGTACAACATTCAAGCCAAAAATGGTGTTGTGATGGCCATGGGTGGGTTTGAAAATGACCCGCAAGCCGTTCAGGATTATCTAGGTGCTGACCATCTTGCACCGCTTGGCAGTCTCTACAATAAGGGTGACGGCATCCGGATGGGAGAAGAAGTCGGTGCTGACATGTGGCACATGCAAAATTACGAGGCCTTAGGCTTATTGCATGGCATGGCAGTCGCGGTTCCTGAAGGAGAACGCGGCCGACTATTGTTAGCATGGCCAGACATCGCAAACGGCAGCATCATGACGGTTGCTGACGATGGCAGTCGGTACTTTGACGAGACCGAACCGAATCGTCATGGGCACATTTACGATCACGGCACTTGGCGCGTACCACGAACGAACGTGCACCCATACCTTGTCTTTGATCAAACACAGTATGATCAAATTCAGACTAACGGCAACGTCCCCGTCCCAGATTTTGAACAACAGTTAGTTAAAGCTGATACGCTGACTGACCTTGCGACAAAGATCGGTGCCGATACTGAAATTTTGGCGAACACCGTCGCCGATTTTAATCACTTTGCTGAGACCGGTCACGACTACGTGTTTAACCGGAAGCCTGACACCATGCGAGCCTTTGACAACGGCCCATTTTATGCCCTTAAAATGACCCACGACGTGTTGAATACTCAGGGTGGTCCCCGTCGAAATGCACAAGCTGAGGTGTTGGACACAACTGGCCAACCCATTCCGCACCTGTATAGTGCCGGCGAACTTGGCGGTATCTGTGCGAACCAGTATCAAGGTGGGGGAAATCTTGCGGAGTGTTTGATTTTTGGAAAGATTGCCGGTGAAAATGCGGCCCAGGCCAAAGCAGATTCCCAGCCCGCTGCGATGGCTGCTAGCACTGATACCACAACGGGTGCCAGTGCCCATAATGGGTTGAGCAGCGACTTAAAGCCAGACATTGATTTAAATCAGATTACGCTGAGTGACAACCAATATCTAGGCGTTGATAACGATGGTATTGGTGGCGAAATTGTGGTGCGAATCACCTATGCCAACGAAACACTTCAAAATATCGAAATTGTCGCACAAAGTGAAACCGGCGAAGTTGGTGGTCAAGCCGTTAAAAAACTGCCAGACAAAATGGTTGCTGCCAACACCTATGAGGTTGACGGTATCACCGGCGCATCCGTTTCCAGCCGAGCCATTAAAAACGCGGTTAAGGATGCGATTCAGAAAGCCAAAAAGGCGCAACCCAGTCTATAAAGGACGCGTCACGTCAGTTACAGTTGATTGAAAAATGCAGTAAATAAAAAATTCGTGCAGCCAAGGACCTTCAATGAGCTGCACGTTTTTTATTCTTTTTTTGCGGCATAGTCCCTTATATTGACACGCCATAAGCGTATAATAATGAGGATTGACTAAGAAATTACGGAGATGATTTTCATCATAGAGTTGTTTGAAAAGGCCCCGATACCAAAAGCGTACTTTACGCTGGCCTTACCCGTGGTCTTTGGGACTGTGGTTTCCATGATCTATAACCTGACGGACACCTTTTTTGTGGCACAAACGCAAAACGCTAATCTGGTTGCCGGCATCACAATTTGTACGCCTTTATTTTCCATGATGATCGCACTTGGCGACATGTTTGGACTGGGTGGCAGCTCAGCAATTTCGCGACTGCTGGGGCAGCGCAAATATGATGTGGCTGGACGGGTTAACAGTTTTTGCTTCTACGCGGCCTTGGTGATGGGCGTCATTGTGACGATTTGTCTATTTGTGTTTAAACAACAGGTGCTTGGCCTCCTGGGTGTCTCACAGGAAACTTACCGGTATGCGGCAATTTACTACCAGATTATGGCGGCTGCTGGTATTTTGATTATTGTGTCGCTGGTGCCCATTAACACCCTGCGAACGGAAGGCTTAGCCACTCAATTCATGATTGGAACGGCCTCCGGAACGGTTTTTAAGATTTTCCTTGACCCGCTCTTTATTTTCGGCTTTCACTTGGGCGCAGCTGGGGCCGCCCTCGCAACCGTTGTCGGTTATTTGATCACGGATTCGATTCTGATTGCCTACACGGTTCGGCGGGCGCGGTACATCCACATTAACCCGCACAAAATGCACATTCCAGGCGCGGAAGTCAAAGACGTTTTCATGATCGGGATTCCAGCTTCCGTCACTAACTTTATGACAATGCTGGGAACAGCGCTCATGAACAACTTCTTGATCAAATATGGCGCTGACAAAGTTGCCGGGTTTGGGATTGCCACCAAAGTTGAAACCATCGTGACGATGGTATTGGTCGGGTTTTGTTTTGGGTCGCAAGCGCTGATCGGCTACAACTATGGTGCCCGAAACAAGGAACGCCTCAAAAAGATCATTCAATTTGATATTCTGGTCAACGCCGGCTTTGCGTTCATCATCGCGTTGGGATTGATTGCAATTGCCCCGTGGCTATGCGGGCTGTTTATGAAGGACCAAAACGTGGTGCACGCAGCCAGCTACATGTTGCGCTGGTTCCTGACCACAACGCCATTTATCGGCATTTCGCTAGTCTTTACCACGATGTTTCAGTCGGTTAACCAACCGCTGGACGCGTTTATCATGTCGATTTCACGTCAGGGTTTTATCTTTACCATCGTCATCTTCATTGTGGCGTCAGTAATGGGGTACCAAGGCGTGATCGTTTCACAACCCATTGCGGATGTGATCACCGCCTGTATTGGTCTGTTGCTGTACTGGCGCGAATTCGGGCCACGGGGCAAGGTCATCCAAAACTGGTAGCCGGATGAGCATATCCTCCGCATCATTTGACTAAACCATGTACAATGGCCTTATCAATCTAGATGGAGGCGACGATAGTGAAAGCATTTAGATACGAAAAATTTGGTGGCCCCGATGTGTTTCAGGCATTCGAATTACCAGAGCCATCCGTGAAACAGGCAACGGACGTTAAACTCAAGACCCTCGCCGTTGGTCTTAACAATTTTGAGCGCAGTCAACGGGCCGGCAATTTCGGTGGCGGCCGATTTCCGATCTTCCCAGGTCGAGACGTCGTTGGCGAAGTGGTGGCCCTTGGCGATGACGTTACCGGGCTCTCAATTGGCGACGTTGTGATCGGCCAGGGTGGGCCGGCGTATGCTGAATACGTGGTGGTGCCTGCGCAAGTGGTGGTCAAAAAACCAGCCAACGCGTCAAACGCTGAAGCGGTCACACTTGTCACGCCAGGCATTACTGCGTACAACGCTGCAACAGCCTTTACACAGATCAAATCCGGCGACCACGTTTTCATTAATGGCGCGACTGGTGGTGTTGGGGCGTTAGCGGCACAAATTGCGAAAAATTTAGGCGCTTACGTTATCGGGACGGGGTCTTCAAAAAATGAAGCCCTGTTAAAGGAATTGCCGTTAGACGAGATCGGTTTATACGATCAGGAAGATATTGCGGCAAAGTTTGCAAATAGTTCAGACGTTGTGATCAACGCTGCGATGAACGGTAACAACGGAGAATTGCTGGGCGCCGTGGTTAAAGACGGCGGGCGCGTTGCCTCCGTTGGTGGTGAACTTACGGTTGCGGATAAAGAAATTACGTTTGAACATATCCGGCCGTTACACGCAGATCAAACGCAAACGGCGCTGACTCAGCTGGCAAAAATGCTGGGTGATGGTACGCTGGCAGCCAAGATCTTTAAGACCTTACCACTGACCCTTGACGGTGTCATTGAAGGCCATGAACTGTTGGAACAGCACCATGCGCCAGGTCGAATTGTGTTGCTCGCAGATTAAAGTCATTAAAAAGCGTGGTGTCTTCGCCTGAAATGGTGAAGACATCACGCTTTTTTGTTTACCGGCCAGTTAGCAGTGCATCCGCCAGTTGATCAGTGATACCACTGGCGGCCTGTTCCGAGATCTGGGTCAAAAACCCAGTATCTTGAATGGAGAGTTTGGCCCGGGCTGGACGTTGTTGCCGCCGCTTTAAAATCTCAAAGACTGTCGCACACGTGAGCGCATCGCTGTCAGCCGTGTGCGGGCGCCCTGCGTCGATGCTGAATAACGCCGCCAAAGATTGGAGCGGCACGCTGTCCTTACCGATCACTTGCTTGACTAGTTGCTCCACATCGTAATACCGCACGCAGTTTTTGGCGAGGGATTCTGGACAGATCACATCTGGAAAAAAATGGGTCAATTGAATCAGGTCATTGCGCACGCTGTACCCCAATATGGGCAAAAGGTTAGCACTGTCCCTCAGTTGGTCTTCAGGCCAGCCGAGATTCCGGGCACTCATCTTGGTCCACCAGGAGAGAAAATGCCGGGCAATCGCCTTAATATCCCCATATTTGCGATAGGTTTTCGGCGTTGTGTCTGCGTATTCCAGTCCCCGGACAAAATCTTCCGGCCGCATATTATCGTAGTAGGCAAACCGGTTAAATCGATTGGGTTGAACTTTTCCTTGATGGACGTAAACGGCGGCTACCTGCAGAGGAAAGGACTTGCCCTGATTTTTGGTGTAGGCAAATTCCAGATCTAATGAAATATAATTGCTGGGGTAGTGGTTGACCGCTTCTGCTAAAAGCTGATTCTTATTAAAGGTCACCAAACTCACTTCCGCTTCTAAATTAAAAGACTTCAAACAAGTTATTTATACTTAGTATAGCGTAAAATTTCACCAAAATCAAACATACGTTCGTGTAAAGAATCAGCGCTATTCTTTACATAACGTACATCAAATCGTTACAAACATGTCCATTTTTACGTCTTTCTAGACTGGAAGGCACTACGTCTTTTAATACTGGTAAATAAGGGGTACAGTAGGAGTAATCAACGCACCGACAAAAAATCCGTAATAAAGGAGCCATCGCCCCATGTTTCAAGAAATTGCACCAGATGTTTTAGACACGCAGTACCTCAACACACCGCTATCAGACGATGCCTACGTCGTGACGATTCATCAAAATCAGCTCTTATTAGTTGGTGAAGGCGCCGAAACCCGGCTGCCAACCTACGCTGAAATTAAGACCACTTACGGCCAAAAACTCGCAACATTGCGCTATTTATTGGCGGTGGGCGACCACCATTTCTTTTACCTGAGCACCGATTTGCCAGAGCTAGGTGACTTTTCGTACCAGTCCATGAACGCCCTGCGGCACACCGCACCTAAGTGGCGGGCCTTCGCATCCGTCACAGCGGGCCACCTCGCTGTTTGGTACGCAAATAACCAGTACTGCGGCCGCTGCGGTCACTTATACGAACCAGGCGCTGGCGAACGAAAGCTGGTCTGTCCAAACTGTGGGCAGGAACTGTTCCCGCGAATCTCGCCAGCCATCATCGTTGCGGTGAAACGACATGATCAGATTTTGTTAACGAAGTATGCCAAAGGGTACGACCGGTTTGCGCTTATTGCCGGTTTTGTGGAGATTGGAGAAACAATCGAGGAAACTGTTCGTCGTGAGGTCTACGAAGAAACGGGTCTTGAAGTCACCAATCTACAGTACTTTAAAAGTCAGCCGTGG
This sequence comes from Secundilactobacillus paracollinoides, assembly GCF_001702155.1. Lineage (NCBI taxonomy): Bacteria > Bacillati > Bacillota > Bacilli > Lactobacillales > Lactobacillaceae > Secundilactobacillus > Secundilactobacillus paracollinoides. The sequence goes on along the minus strand of NZ_CP014912.1, from coordinate 2,817,554 downwards.
GGCTTTTCCCAATCGATCCTAATGGGCTTCTTTGCTGATTTAGCCAACGGGGATACTTATGCAACGGATGATTACAAGTCGGACCCAGACGAGCTGGCTGTTGCCAAATGGTTTAACCGGGACGACATTCCAACCGATGATAATAATTTAAGTCTGACGAAAACAATGATCTCCGCGTTTCGTTCAGGCGATATTTAATAGGTGCGTTGCCTCAAGACAACAGCGTCAGTCATCGCGCAGATAAAAACACCCATCCAGAATTTTGATTCAAATTCGGGATGGGTGTTTTTATTTTGCAAAAATCCGTCAATAACTCTTTTAATACCGGGGATGAGACTGCGGATAACGCAACCGCCGACAAAAATACTCGACACGTCACACATATCGCAGTACAATGTATCTAGAAACAATATATCACACTACGATATATAGAGAGGTGATACACATGCCAATTGAAGATCAACTCCCCATGACGGAGAGTGCGTTCTACATTTTATTATCGCTGCTAACGCCCCGTCACGGGTATGGCATCATTCAACACGTTGAAACGATTACGGCCCACCGAATCGTTCTGGGGGCCGGAACCGTTTACGGCACGCTGAAGAAATTCCAAAAAGCCCAGCTCATCGATTTAGTGGATCAAACCACTGATCGGAAGGTCTATCAAGTTACTGAAACTGGCCGTCAATTACTCTTGGCGGAACGCAACCGGCTAAACGAACTTATCACGAACGCGGAGGTGCTCGACCATGGAACGCAAACAGATTAAGCTTTTTCCCGTATGGGCGTATCAAAAAGAGGCACAGTACTTGACCAAAATGGCACATGCAGGCTGGAAATTTACGAACTGGCGACTGGCCCGCTACCACTTTGTCCAAACGGAAACCTTATCCGGAACGATTCAACTCGATTTCCAAGCCAGTGAAGATATTGCAGCCTACGTGAAGCTGGCCCAGGATGCCGGTTGGCAGCTGATATTCAAACACGAAACGTTAAATGGGGCCTGGCTCTACTTCTACAATTCAGACGTGACTGCCAAGCTATACACTGATAAGACAAGTAAGATCTCCTTGTTAAATCGGCTCCGCACCCGTTGGACGATTTTTGGCCTTGCGATATTTGTTTTCGAACTGTGGTTGATTGATCCTTTTTCCGTTTCATTTGTGCAGCAAGCAAAAACGGTTGGCATGATGGTGTTTCTTGCACTTGTTATTTTTGAGATCGGCATCTATATTTGGAATTTCATTGCGCTCACAGGTCGGATTCGAAGGTTAAAACAGTGAATGACTGGACAACTATCCTGACGTCAACCCGCGACCTTCCTGGCAATCTCAGCCATTAACGAAATTGGTGCTTGACGGCCATCTTCGATCCAGTCGATGGTCATGTTGTACAGTCCCGCAGCAACAAAGCTGTTCCAATACCGGGCGTAATCACCTTCAAAGGGAATCGTTTGGGCGTTGGTCAAATAAAATTGACTCACGAGCTGGGTGAACTGCTGGCTCAAAATAGTTTCAGCACCGCTCTTAATCAACACCTCAAACAGGGCACTATTATGTGCCACATAGGTAAAGTAGGCCTCGCTGATCACAGCGGGGTCCTTTGTCGGCAGCGCGTTGAGTTCATCGTAGAATGGGTCAATGTAGTGGTTAATAATCTCGCAACACCGCATCCTTTGAGTCGTAGTTGCGGTAAAAGCCCATCCGCGAAATACCCGCTTTCTTTGCGATGGCACTGATCGAGATGGCAGGGTACGGTTGTTCTTTCATCAGTGCAAACAGGGCTAACTGAAGACTTTCTTGACTTAAGGCTTTTTGCTCATGACTATATGGATTTGACGTAACAATGACCTCCTAACTGTAACGGTACAGCGCAATTGGCTTGTAATTGACTTGCCTCAAGACTATCATGTTCCCATAGCAGTTACAAGTGTAACGTCAAAGGAGACCATAATCTAATGAAAACCCCACAACAACCCATTAACAGTCCCTTCACCATGAAGGCGACCAGCAAGCAAGTCATGCGCGGCATCAATTTGACCGGTAAAACAACCATCGTCACAGGCGGTTATAGCGACATTGGCCTCAAAGTGACCGAAGCCCTCGTCAAGGCCGGCGCCCACGTGATCGTGCCCGCAAGAACCCTTGAAAAAGCGCAAACCGCTGCCGGCCATCTACCCAATGTTGAATTCGGCGTCCTCGACCTTATGGATCCGGCATCCATTGACACCTTCGCAGCCCAATTTCTCGCCCAGCATCATCAATTGGACCTGTTAATTGAGTGCGCTGGCATTATGTTTGCCCCGCTCAGGCGGGATAGCCGGGGAAATGAGTCCCAGTTTTCTACGAATTATTTGGGGCATTTCCAATTAACTGCCAAACTGTATCCCGCCTTGAAGGCAGCGGGTACGTCTCGGGTCATCGTGGTGACCTCGCGGGCGCAATCTTGGAACGGCGCTGATTTCCAGGATCCGAACTTCGATCATCGCGACTACGATTCTCACGTCGCCTATGCGCAATCAAAGGCGGCCGACATCCTCTTTGCAGTTGAACTCGATAAACGCGCACAAAAGGATGGTGTGCGGGCATTCGCCGTTCATCCAGGACTGGTCCCAGGAACCGGTTTAGGACGCTTTGTGAACAGCAATACGCACCTCCAGCACGCCATGGGCATCGTGATGAACAATTTGCAGGCGACCCGGTTGATCAGTACCCGCAACGCGATGAAAGCGCATCGTTACGGCCTAACGGAATACGATTATTTTAAAACGGTCAGTCAGGGCGCAGCCGATATCCTGTGGGCGGCCACGAGTCCGTTACTCCGAGATAAGGGCGGCGTGTTTGTGGAAGATTCAAACATTGGAACGGCTGTGAGCGCCGAGAGCACCTCAAAATTCGGGGCGCGGCCATGGTCGATCGACCCACAGTTGGCAGCAAAACTCTGGTCGCTTGGAGAGCAGTATTCCGGGACGAAATTCAGCCTTTAAAAAAGACGTTCGGCTACTTGCCAAACGTCTTTTTTGATAGCACCTATCGTGCCGCAACGATGTTAAACGACTTGCGGTTCATCATATAAATCACCCAAATCAACGGCAGGGTCACCAGCATCACTGGGTAGAACAAATGCAGTGGGAACACGCTCTTTAACGCGCCACCCAGCATCGGTCCCAGCGACATTCCAAGATCCATGCCAATGTAAAACGTGCTGTTTGCAAGACCCTGTTCGTTTTCGGGAACGATCAGCAGGGACGTTGCCTGACAGATGGAATACATGAGCCCATAGCCGCCAGCAACACCCAATGCAGCAAGGCACAACCACACATTATTGGTGAGGCGGGTGAGGGCAATCAGACCGATAAGGGTGCTGATTAAACTCACGTACAAAAATTTACCAAAAGCAACGGTGTCAAACAGGGACCGTAAACTCAGGCGCAGGATGATCAAGAAGACCGCGTAGATCGGGAAAAAGCTGCCGACGGCCACGGGGAGGTGCAGCGTTTCAACGTAGCTGACAATGTACGCCTGGGTTGCAAAGTAGGGCAGCGCAAACAACATCAAGATCATCGCCAGCGGAAAGACCTTCGGCTGAATCAAATGTGCCTTGTGCTGAACAGGCTGACGTTCTGCCTTGGTCACCATCGGCGCCCCCTTATCGCCCACGAGCTGAACGAGGATGATCATGAGTGCACTGCAGATGACAGCGGCACTGAACGCTTTGCGGTAACCAAACTGCTGGTAGAGCGCAATGCTGAGGGCGGGCGCGATGGCAATGCCAAGCGCATTCATCAACCCATAGATGCCCATGCCAGACCCAAGTTTTTCGCGCGGCAGTAAACTTGCCATCCACGTTGCCATACAAACGGAACACAGCACGTAGCCGACACCGTTAATGATCCGAAAAACCATCATCCAGGCAGTGTTACTGGCAATCATGTATCCGATCGTCGCAATCAGCAGGCAGATACCGCCAAGTGACGCCAGCAGTTTCTTTGAGTACCGGTCTGTCAGCTGACCGGAAAGCGGCCGCAAAAAGAGTGACGTAATGTTCATGGCACCGGCCACAACGCCCGCCATGAGCGTCGTGCAGCCGATGCCCTTGGAAAACCCTGTGATCAACGGGTTAATGAACATGGCGCTTGCAATATAGCAAAAACTCGCCGCTAGAATTAAAATTATATTGTGATTGTAGAAATGTGGTTTTGTCATGCGTTAGGCCTCTTCGTTCGTTAAATTTAAGTAAGCAGTATGTAAGGCGGCCGCGAATTGGGCAGTGTCGGTTTGTGAGAAACCAGCCAACAATTTTGCACCAGTGTTCACGCCATTTGTTTTTAGCTGGTGACGCACCTTGAGACCCGCATCGGTTAACTGTACGCGTTTTGCTCGCCGATCCGTTGGGTCCACGCTAAGTGAAATCAGATCCTTTTTGATCAACCGTTGAATCAGCATTTGAGCCGTTGCGTGTTGAATGTGAAACCCATTCTTCAGCGCGGTGATCGTACTGTTGGGATGTTCATCAAAGAAATTGATCGCATCAGCCTGACCCGCCGTAATCCCTAAATATTTCAGGTGGGCATTTCGCGTTTTTGTGACAGTGTTTGCAAGCAGCAAGACCGCCCGCGCAATTTGATAGTCTGTTGTTGTCATTTGTAACCTCCGTCTTATAATGTACAGCCGACTGTATATTATCGTCAATGGGGCTTTTTCCTTCTGAAAACAAATGAAAGGTGCTGTCTCAATCATGAAAACGATTACTTTTGCCTGCAATTATTTTGTGAAAACGTGTTATGATAGAGACGTTAAGGCAAGGCAATTAAACGATATGCCGGTTGATAAGTGTCACCAATAATGTAAGCGCTTTATTAGCCGGCTTTTGAAGGGAAGTTTATTGTTATGAGCAAACAATATCAAGGAACCGCAAAGGGCTTTCACGGCAACATCACAGCCACTGTGACCATAGAAGATGACAAAATAACCGCTGTCACTGCTGAAGTTGAGCCGGGCACGGTTGGTGCACTGGGAGTTGCCCGGTTAGCTGACGCCATTTCGGCAACGGGCAATCCTGACGTGGACGCCATCACGGGGGCAACGGTCAGCTCTTACGGGTTTGAGGCTGCGGTGCACAAGGCCACAGCGGTCGCAAAGGGTGATCTCACAGCAGACCAGGCACTGGATGCCGCCACTGAAGACCCCTATAAACTCGCAGATGTGACCACTGGTGCTTCTGAAAACGTCAACGTTGTCGAACGCAATCCATCACCGGTGACAAAACCCGTTCCCTATAACAGCGATGTTCACTTTGATGAAACGTACGACGTGGTCGTGGTCGGTGCCGGTGGTGCTGGGCTTTCAGCCGCAACCGAAGCGGCGCAGGCAGGCCTATCCGTTTTCATTAGTGAAAAGGCCGGTATTCCAGGCGGGACCACTAACTTTTCTGGCGGGGTCATGCAGGCGGCTGGCACGTCCTATCAAAAGGACCTGACCGATTACGATTCAGATAATCCAGACAAACACGCCAGTTACTGGATCGACGCTGGTGAAGACCAGGTCGACATGACCCTTGTCCGAGATCTCGCCAAAAATGCGCCCAAGAATATCGACTGGCTGGCCGATATGGGCATTAAATGGCAGTCCGTTTATGGTAACACCCACATTCCGGCCACCAGTTCACTGGACTTTGCTGACCGGATCCACGTTTACGACAACGGCAAGGGTGGCGGCATCGTCCTGACCCAGACACTATTAAAGGCCGCTTTGGACGCTGGTGCCACTATCAGTTACGATACGCCGACTACTGCGCTGATTCAGGACCGTGACCGGAAAATCGTTTACGGTGTGGTGGTCAGTCAAAATGGTGAGAAGAAAGTGATTGCTGCTAAGCGCGGCGTTATTTTAGCAACCGCCGGGATCGACCACAACCTGGAACTCGCAAAGGCGCTGAACCCGCAACACTATAGTGACCTCCAGCATAAGGCCAATCTATCAGCCGTGACGGATACCGGCGACGGCATCTTTCTTGGCATGGCTGCCGGTGCCGGGATCAACGGGATGGGCGGCACGATCGACCTGGATGGGAAGACCGGTAATGCCACGAATGACCAAGTACCGTCCATGCCAATGATCTACGTCAACGCTAAGGGCAAGCGGTTTGTCTGTGAAGATGCCACCTATGCGTTTACCATGCGGGCTGTTTTTCAGCAGGAAAAGCAGCTTGGTAAGCCGACCTACATGATTTTCGACGACAATAGTATCACTGCTGAAGGGAGTGCTTGGACCGCTGAAAGTCTCGCCAAGGATCTAGCCAGCGGCGAAGTGAAAAAGGCCGATTCCATCGCTGACCTTGCGAAATTAATTCACGCACCGGAAACGAATTTGTACGCCACATTAAAGGAGTGGAACGCCAACGTTGCGAATGGCGGTGACCCGGTTTATGACCGGCAAACTGGGATCGCGCCACTAGACGCACCGTTCTACGTCCACCAAACAAAAGCGATGAACCTCGGCGCAATCGGCGGGTTGACCATTAACGTTGAGGGCCAAGTCCTCGACGTCCTCGATGCCCCGATCAAGGGACTGTACGCTGCCGGCTTAACGGCTGGCGGCTGGCTTGGCCCGTACTATCCAGGGTCAGGAACCGCAATTGCGGGGATCGTCCATCAGGGTCGTAAAGCGGCACAAACTTTAATTAAAAAGCACGTTTAACACAAAAAACGACTGTGAATCCAATCATCCGCAGTCGTTTTTTTGTCGCCAAACATGACAGACGATTATGTTTGTTTTCGCACAATTATACCCACATCCGCCGCTAGCATGGTAAAATTCAAGTATCAGTTAAGGGGGAGAAACAACACATGAAACAGCGCCGACTAGCAGTACTCGTCGCGATTTTGGCGGGCGTGGTGACCATGGGGATCACGACCACCCAGGCACACGCACGCGAGTACACCATTAACAAGTACCACATTAACGTTGCCGTCGACAAAAACGGGAACGCGGAACTGACGCAAAATATTACCTACAAGTTTGACGGCTCATTTAATGGGGTCTATTACAACCAGGACATAACGGGTATCAAGGGGTTGAAGAATCCGCAGATCACGGCCACTCAAGACGGTCGTGAAACCACACTGCGCCAAAGTAATAGTGAAGCGGCGAATACCTACCAGACCACAGCCAGCAATAAGAACTATCGGTTTAAGGTCTTTTATCCGACCAGTGACAGTCAGGTGACTTTCCAGTATAAGTATCAACTCGACGGGGTCATCACCAACTATATCGACACCGCGCAACTCAACTGGAAGATCATCGGCAGCAAGTGGGATGTCCCGCTGAATAACGTCAAGATCAAGGTTGCCTTACCAGCCAAGAATATTGACAAACTCCAGGCCTGGACACACGGCCCACTATCGGGGCATACGGCTGTTAATCGACAGGCGGGTACCGTCACCATGACGGTCGATGAAGTGCCAGCCAACACGTTTGTTGAAAGTCACATGCTATTTCCAACCAGCGTGACCCCGACAAATACGAATAAGAAGAACACGCGTCATTTAAAACAGGCGCAGCAGCAGGAAGCCACGCTGGCAAAACAGGCCAATCAAAAGCGGTTTTGGTCCCGCATGATACCGCTTATTGCCGGTATTGTGATCTTGCTGATCGGTGCTTGGCATTACCTGTATCAACGTCGCTGGTTCAACACGCATCCGGCGCAACACATCACGGAACAGCCGGATGTGCACAACTATGAGATTCCAGCGTACGATGCGGTGACGTCCCAGGTATTGTTGTCCCGGGAAGACCCGACGGATGAGGCCTTCAGCGCGTGGTTAATGGAACTGGCGGCAGCTGGCGAGATCACGATTGCCCAAGAAGACGGCAAGCATCACAAAAAGACTTACCGGTTGACAGAAACCACCAAGTTGACTGCTGAACACAAGAAAAATAAGATGCTCAACTTCATCTTTGATCAGGTGGGAGAGGTCGGTAGCGATGATCACCGAACCGTCACCTTGGCTGAAATCAACCGTTATACTGGCCATGGCCGCCACAATAACCTGTACGATAAGTTCTCAGCCTGGCAGTCAACCACCTACACCCGCGTCAAAAACATGGGGTTGTTTAACGATATCAACCAAAGCGTGAAGAATCACGGCTGGATGTTGATCATCATCAACGGTGTCCTGTCGTTTGCGGGCATTCTTGTGTTCGCCTTCGCAGACAGTACCCCGCTGGCAATTGGTTGGCTGCTCACTTTGATTCTGTTTATTTTAAGCCTGGTCACGGCCATCCGCAGAATGTGGCACTTGTCGCCGTACACTCAGGAAGGCGAAGACAAAGTGGCGCCGATCCAGGGCTTTAAGGACATGTTAAACGATATTGGCCATTTTGACCGCTCAGAGGTGGGTGATTTAATTCTGTGGGAACAGATCCTACCGTATGCTGTGGCCTTCGGGTCAGCCAAGAAGGTCATTAAGGCACTGCAGGCCAACTTTACGGATGCCGAACTCCAGACAGGCATGCCAGTCTACTACCCGATGTTCTTCTACGGCACAGGCTTTAGCGACAGTTTCGCCGGCCAGTTCAATACCGATTTCAACGCCAACGTGGGCAGAACGGAAGGCAGCAGCTCAACCGGCGGTTCAGGAGGCTTTAGCGGCGGCAGTTCGGGTGGCTTTGGTGGTGGATCGGGAGGAGGCGTGTTTTAGAGTAGAGTGTGGAAGAAGGCGCTTTGAGGGCGGAGCGTAAGCTGACCCTGGCAGAAAATCCCGGGCCTGGATTTTTTGCCAGAGTCAGCTTACGCAGTAGCCCTCAGCCTTCTGGAACACGTTTCCGCTATATAAAATAGGGGCGCAGTAGCCATAACTCCCCGATTGCAATAAACCCGAGAATCCGAACCTGACTTTTCGGACCAGAGCGACTTACACAGAAGCCCTCACCACCAACATCAAAAAACAAAAAAAGACGCAATCAAAATCCCATTCAAGAGATTCCAATTGCGTCTTTTATGATGCGGTCAAAAGCAACGATGACAAATGAGCAACACGCACCCATCTAATCCTGCCTATCACCCGCACGCTTTGACTTCGTCTGCCAGTTCATTTTCATATACAAATGCCCGTCTGTCAACTCTGTTAGCATTTGTTGCAGGCGTTTTTCCTGCGTGGCCGGCCGCTTGGCCTGTTGAATCCAGCGCAGATAATCATTTTGCTGGTAGTGGGGTCGCACGTTAAATTGCGCCAGCAAGCCAGCTTGGGTCAATGCTTGTTGAATTTCAGGCGGCATGGCCTCAGTCGATCGTCGGTGACGCGCTGCCGTTTCAGGGTGAGCTAACCGTGACCGCACCAACTTCGTGATCAGATTGGTCGGCAAGGGGCGATCATAAGGAAACTGAATCGCACCCTTAGAATGGGTGTAGCCATCCAATTCATCCGCCAGCTCGACCAAGGGTGCCGCTGTGGGATAAAACCCTAGATGATGCTTGTTGGCGATAAAGTGCACAAGGTTGTGCTGCTGCCAAAACGTCGGCATCCCATAACTGATGCGTTCCTCGGCGTCAGGCAACAATTGTTTCAACAGTGCATAAATTTGTTGTAGATGGGGCTGTGCCAGGGTTGGCGCCTGGTCAATATAGTCTGTGATCACAGTCATGAGCCTCACGTCCTTTTGTACCGAGTATACCATAGCATCCAACCAAAAAAGAGGCTTCCTTAAACCACCACGTGCCAGTTTTAAGAAAGCCTTCTAAACCATCATTCGGTTTAATCGTGATAGGCATCAATGCCTTGTTTCAACCGGTTCAACCCATCCGTCAACTCGGCAGTGGGACAGGCCACGCTGATCCGAATAAAGAGTTTACCGTTTGGTCCGTAAGCATTCCCGTCAGCGACAATCAGCCCGGTCTTTTCCCGCAAAAACGCGGTCAGTGCCGCAGCATCCGTCGTCACAGCACTGACGTCCAGCCACATCAAATACGTGGCATGACCAGTGATCACGTGGACCTGAGGGAGGTTGGCGGCCATAAATGCAGTTAACTGCTGCTTGTGGGCCGTAATGACCTGGCGCAATTCTGTGACCCATTGCGCCCCAAGGGTATAGGCGGCAACACTTGCGGGTACCGCAAACGGGTTTGGTTCTGCCAGTTCATCCGTGTTCAGCCCGCGGTTCACAATTGCCCGTAATTCTGGGTTGGGCACGATCACTGTTGCAACGTGCATGGCGGCAACGTTAAAGGTCTTGCTTGGCGAAACACAGGTGACACTATTTTGCGCGTTCACGTCGTTTACAGACGCAAACGGCACGTACTGATAGCCCGTATCCGTGACGTCACCATGAATTTCATCGGCAATAACCACCACGTGATACTTAGTAGCCAGCGCACCGATACGTTCAAGTTCAGTGGTTTCCCAGATATGCCCGGTCGGATTGTGCGGGTTACAGAAGATCATGAGTGACGTGAGCGGGTCGGCCATTTTTGTTTCCAAGTCGGCCCAGTCAACGGTGTACGTACCGTCAGTATAGACGAGGTCGCTGGATAAAACGTGACGGCCGTTATTCAAAATGGAATTGTAGAAAATATTATAAACGGGTGACTGAATCAAAACGTTGTCACCAATCTGGCTCAACCGTCGCACGGCTGACGAGATGGTGGGCACAACGCCGGTCGCAAACAGCATCCAATCCGTTTTCGGCTGCCAATCATGTTGGTCACGATACCAGTTTGCGACGGCCTCAAAGTAGGCCTGGGGCACTTCTTCATACCCAAAAATCCCCGTTTCAGCTCGCGTTTGAATCGCACTGACGATCTCAGGTGCGGTGCGAAAGTCCATGTCAGCGATGCTGAGCGGCAGTTCATTTGGTTTGACGTCCCACTTCACAGAGTTGGTGTTACGACGATTTACGGGTGATTCGAAATCATACGGCATGTTGCTGATCCTTCCTTATTTGTATTTCGGTGCGCTGACGGTCGATCTGCGGATCATCGAAAATGACTTGGCCAATGGCGGGAGCAACAATGCGGCCGTTCACTGGATTCTTGACACTGTCGATTGCGGTGGTCACGGTAGTATCAACGTCGGAACAGTACTCAAAAATAAGATCCGAGTTGACCATACTACAGTTTTGAAGTGTCAAGTGGTCCACGTAGCACAGTCCCTGGTCGCTTTCGATCCAGCAATTGACAAACGTGATGTTTTTCGAATTCCAGGCGAGATATTCACCTATTAACGTGGAATCGTAAACGGTCACGTTATCGCAATTCCAAAACGCATCGTGGGTCATGAACGTCGAATTGTGCACCTCAACGTTCTTTGACCCATCAAAGGCATAGTTGCCAGTGAGGTTCAGATGATCGACAACCACGTTTTCGCAGTTTTTTCCGAAGTAGTCCCCGGTCGCTGTGACGTGATCCAATTTCACATCAGTGCACCACCAAAGCGTTTCAGCGGCATCACTGAAGGTGACGTTTTGAATGTCAAGATCAGTGGCGTGACGAAATGTCTTGGTGTCTAACACCATGGTATCACGCATGGCGAGATGGTGGGTGTACCAGATTCCAGCGTGAGCACCCTGTTGCAGGGCACTATCCGCGACGGTAATGTCGTTGGCATACCACAGCGGATACTTCCACTTAAATAGGGTGTGGTCGATGGCGAGATTGCTGGCGTGTTTGAGCGGCGATTCACCATCCCTGAAAGTACTATTCGTAATATGGGTGTCGTGGGCTTGAAACAACGCCCGTTCACCCGTTAAGGTTTGTTGGTTAATTTCTTGAGTTAATTTTTTCAATGCAGTATCACAGCCGGGTAGAACCGGACTGTTTAATCTAACTTCCTCTCTGTTTGACACAATTTCCATGCCGCAAGTGCAGCATGCAACAAACAGTATAGGACTTAAAGTGTACTTTAAGTCAATTAAAAAGACTTTTTGCAGCTTAAATGTGGTTTAGTCGATCTTATCTTCACCACCAAACAAGCAATTATCGAACAACCAACGCATAAGCTGATCGGGGTCGCCGTCAGCATCGACCTGATGTAGCCAACTTCGAAAGTGAGCCATTTTATGAGGTGGCATTGTGAAGATACCAGCACCGGCATGCAGCAAAATAGTATTAGCTGCGAAATACGCGGTTCGCTTGTTGTCATCTTCAAAGTATTGCCAACGTGAACTATCTGAAAATAACGTGAGGGCTTTCGCAGTTGCCGATAATGGGCTCGTTATCAGTCGTTGAAATTGGTTTTTAACGGCCTCCTTAAACTGAGAAACTGCGTCACAATTAGTTTAAACTTTCAGTATTGGCCCGTCTACCGCCAATATTGAAAGATCACTTTCATCTTAATTGTGGAACAAAAAGAGACTGAAAAATAGCTTTCAATCTCTTTAAACAAATCTTATTTTAATCGTCCTATATCCGTCATTATCTCGCCAAAACCTGTTGTGGTTCTGCCAGTAATGCCCGGCCTTTGTCATAATACCGCTGCATCTCATCCGTTGGGACTAACTTCCCGCCAGTTGCCCAAACAACGTGGGTGGCGTTCTTCAAAACAGCTTGATTTTCAAATCCGGCAACGGTTGGAGCAATGGCGCTAAAACCAGCCGCAGCCGAAGGTTCAACATAGATGTTTTGCGTATCAGCCAACAGGGCTAAATACCGGTAGATATCGTCGTCGCTGAAGGTGTGGGCGCCATACAAGAGGGTGCGCATCACGCGGCCAGCAATCTTCGATGAGCGGGGAACGGCTAACCCGTCTGCCAGGGTCTTGCCGTCGATGCCCAGATCAGTGACCGCAATTTTGTCGTAGAGGTGGGTCATCATGCCCATGGTGACGGATGGCACGTGCGTTGGTTCAGCAAACACGGGATAGATTCCCTCAGGCATCATCATTTGCAGACCGAAGCTGACACCGCTGGGACTGCCGCCTACGCCAGCTGGCAGATACACGAAAACGGGGTGGTCCGCATCCGGAAAGATGCCATCGTCAGTTAACTGTTTTTGAATCTCAATGCCGGCTGCTGAATAACCTAGGAATAAGTCCTTTGAGCCTTCGTCATCGATAAAGTAAGTGTGGGGATCCTTAGCCGCTTCTTTCCGCCCTTGAGCGATCGCCACGGAAACACTGTCGTCATGCTCAACAACGGTCACGCCGTTGGCCCGCAACATGTCCTTTTTCCACTGGCGTGCATCAACGGACATGTGAACAGTGGTCTTGAAGCCGAAACTAGCGGCGGCCATACCAATGCTCAAGCCTAAGTTACCAGTCGAGCCGACCATGATGCCATAATCAGCAAATAATTTGTGGTAGTCGGGTGTTGCCAAAACCGCGTAGTCATCGGAGTAGGTCAAATTCGTTTCAGTCATGGCCACGTGTTCGGCAAACTTCAATACTTCGTAAATGCCACCCCGAGACTTAATAGAGCCGGAAATGGGTAACATACTGTCAGCTTTAAGATAAACGTTGCCAGGAATCTCGGCCGCATTCCGGTCTTCCAACACAGTCTGCATCTTATCGATCTTGAGCAATGGTGAGATCAGCTGGCCATCTGTTTTCTGTGTTTCGGGAAAGGCGGCCGCCAGATACGGTGCAAACCGTTTAAAACGGGCAGCAACATCAAAAACTTCTGCTTGGGTAAATGGAATTTCAGCTTCTTCGCCAAATTCTGGGTTGATCCAGGTAATTGGCTGATAGTGTTGCATATTATTTAGTAGTGGGAATTTATGGATTAATTGTTCAAGTTCGTCTGTCATGATAAAACCTCCAAGTACAGATACCGGTGCGATTGACCAATGCCCGGCATCAGGTTATACTTCATGATAGCTTAAGTGTTTTAATAAAAAAATCAAAAATATATTGAGTATTAGTTTGGTTTTGATTGACTTAACATCATAGTGGAAGTCTGGAAAATGGGGGCTTTCCGCCATAATCTTGTCAGGAGGTGACGACGTGCTGGATATTTGGCGACTCAAGATTCTGATACAATTTGACACGTTAAAAACAATGAAACGGGTGGCCGACGTCATGGCCATCACGCAATCAGCCGTGTCGGCGCAACTCAAGCAATTAGAAAAAGACACCAATACCACCTTGCTGGAAAAGGTTGGCCGCAATGTTGAGTTGACGCCAACGGCCAAGGATCTCATCGCGCAGGTTCGCCCGATCATTGATGAATTAGAAGCCGTTGAAGTGTCACTGACAGGTGCGGATACCAACTATGAAGGCATTGTCCGCATCGGTGCGTTTTCCAGTGCACTACAAGAATTGGTGGTCCCAGCAACTGCGGCCGTGAACCATCAATTCCCAGCTGTGGACTTTCGGTTGGCTGAACTCGAACCACCCGCAAGTTTGACGGCGCTCAGTGCCCACCAGATCGACCTGGCCATCGTGGCCTACATTGGTGACATGATGCCGTTGCCAGCTGATCTAACGGCGGTTGAACTTGGTACCGACGCGCTCAAAGTGTTGGTCAACACACAAAATCCGTTGGCTTCCCAGACCGCGATCAGCATTTCTGATCTTCGGGACCAGGACTGGGCCATGGAACCGGATGGCGCGTATCTGAGTGACCGGGTCTGGCGGCTCTGTCAGGAAGCCGGTTACCAACCGCACCGAATTGCCACGTTCCAAGACTACGCTGCGATTCGCAGTGCCGTGCAGTATAATGTCGGTATCGGTGTGTTGCCAGGCATCACGATTCCAGCCCAGCTGACGGCAACCCGAGCGTTGCCGCTAACGCCTGGACAGCATCGGCATTTCTATCTCGTTTCCCGGAAGGCACAAGCCCACTTGAAAACGATCGAAGCCACCCAGCAGCAGATCATCCAAACGAGCGCGCAGGTGTTAACGACCAGTCACACCGCGCCCACAATCAATCGCACCCGCCAAACGACCCGGATCGTTCACGGCGCACAGCATCCAAACAGAAAGCGAGATTAACATGGCACTTCAAAAACACTTTGATTTCGGTGGGGCGACCCACCACAGCGGCGGCAGTAAATCAGCGGCCAAGAAAACGTTGCACGCCTTTTGGGACTACATCCTAGGCCAGAGCGGCTCACTGCCGGAACAACTCACTGTCGGCGACTTAGCACCCTTTCAAAAAAGCATCAAAAACCACGGCGACAAATTGATCAATTCCTATCGCGTCTCCGGTGGCGCGTTTGTTACGCCGGTTCAGGACTACATTGAAGCCAGCACCCAGTTTTTAGACCAGTTTACGCTGGACGGCGACGACCAGCCGGTGAGTGCTGACACGCAGTTAGACCTGTCCAAACGCGACTTGATGCTGCAGTTTGAACATCACGTGAATGGGTTGATTCGCCAGTATGAAACCGTGATTAGCCACTATCATCCAGAATAATGCGCTTTATTTTTTAAATGCCACAAAATAGACGCACGGAAATCTTCTGAAAAAATTTCTAAAATGGTAAACTAATAGGGATAGTTCTACGTAGTTCCTACTAACCAACCAAATTTTAGAAAAGAGGATTTGCCATGCGTTTTTTGCATACAGCCGATTGGCACATTGGCCGTCGCTTACACGGCTTTGATCTGACCGAATCTCAGGCGGATGCGTTTACTCAAATCGAAACGATTGCCAAGGCCGAAAAAGTGGACGGCATTTTATTAGCGGGCGACCTGTACGACCGTGGCCTGCCGTCAGAATCATCCGTTGAACAACTCAACGCCATGATCGAACAATTAAACCTCACCGACCAGATTCCGATCTACGCGATCTCCGGCAACCACGACAGCGCGATTCGGCTCGCCACCGGTGCCCAGTGGTTTAAGGCCACCAAGTTCTACATGGCAACCGATATCAAGGACGCGTTTGACCCCATTACGGTTGGGGATACGCAGATCTTCCTATTGCCGTACTTCGAACCCTTTGCGGCCGCCCAATACTTTGATGATGAGTCCATTGTCCACCTGGATCAGGCAGTTGCGGCTGCCGTGGCGAAGATGAAGACCCTGTTTGACCCGGATAAAAAACACATTCTTGAAGCGCACTTTTTCGTATCCGGTAGTACCACCACTGATTCTGAAACGCAGTTGACGGTGGGCGGATTAGCCTCAGTGCCGCTGGAAACACTGAAAGACTTTGACTATGTTGCCCTCGGTCATCTCCACGGCCGGCAGGCACTCCAGGCCGACAACGCCAGTTACAGCGGCTCACCGGTCAAGTTTTCACTGTCTGAGGCAACTCAAGAAAAAGGCGTCTACATTCTCGATACGGAAACGATGACTCGCGAATTCAAACCACTGACGCCGTTGCGTGACGTTCAGTTGCTGCACGAGTCCTTTGAAACGTTGATCGATCCCATTTTCTACAACGGGCTTGACCTTGATAACTACTATGGCATCACACTGACCGATACCAAGCCGATTCCTAACGTGTTGGCACGATTACGGGAAATCTATCCCAATATCATCACGCTGGAACGGGAAAAGGGCTACCAGGCGTCCCTGCGGCCAAGTGCCCTCAACGTGAAGCATCAGGATCCAATGGCACTGCTGGAACAGTTTTACGAACTGGTGGCAAAAGACGACCTCAGTGACCAGCAGAAACAGTGGGCCGAGGACGCGCTGAAGAAGGCCAATAAGGAGGTTCAACCGTGAGACCGTTAAAACTAACATTAAAGAACTTTGGCCCGTATGAAGCCGAAACGATCGACTTTCAAAAATTGGCTGAAGTCCCCGTTTTCTTAATTTCTGGTCAAACAGGGAGCGGCAAGACCACGATCTTTGAAGCCCTGACCTTTGCGCTATACGGTGAAAGTGTGACGTCAGATCGACCAGCAAATAGCTTGCGGTCAGACTTTGCGGTGGACACCGAACCGACGGAGGTCACCCTGTTATTTGAGCACCAGGGCAAACAGTACGAGATCACTCGGCAGCCTAAACAAACCCTCGCTAAAAAACGTGGGTCTGGCGATAAGACCTATAACGCATCCGCTGAATTAAAGGTGTTTGATAACGATAAAAAGGTTGAAGACACCACCAAACTAAAAGATATCAACATTGAACTGGAAGGCTTACTGCAGATCAACCGGGACCAATTTTCACAGATTGTCCTGCTGCCGCAAGGTGACTTCCGGCGGTTTTTAATCTCTGATAGCGAAGGCAAGGAAGGCGTGCTCCGTAAGCTGTTCAAGACACAGCTCTACCAAAACTGGGGCGATCAGATCAAGGACCAGCTGCGAGAGGCCAACGCCAAGAGCCGCGGCTGGAAGAGCACGATCACTGATAACCTCAAGGCAATTCAGTGGGTCGAAACCCCCGATGACTTAGACAACCTCGGTGTGGAAGCTCAGGTTGACCTGTTGAAGACCCAGCAGAATAAAACTGAAGCGACTGGGCACGCACAACGCACCGCTCTGAATGAAAAACAGACTGCCGTTCAAAAACAACAGACCGCCATTGAACAGGCCGTCAAACATAATCAACAGTTAGACGAACTCGCAAAATTGGAAGCCCAACACACGCAATTAACGACCCAGGAACCCGCCATGGCAGCCTTGAAGACCCAAATTGCTGACCTCGTCTGGGCGCAATCGCTCAAGCCGGATTATGATACCCGCCAACAGACGACGACCAGTTACCAGCAAACGGCCCAGTCGATCGTTGCTGAAGAAAAGACGCGGACACAAACAACGGCTGACTTAAAGGCCCTCAAGACGACCCAGACCATGTTACAGGCACAGGCTCCTGAGTTCGCTGCAAAGCAGCAGCAAATACCGCTGCTGGAACAGCAACGGCCCTCATTTGAAAAAGTTGCCCACTTAACTGCGGCACTCAAGAAGGCCTCCCAGGATGCTGATCAGGCACAAACGGCCTTGACCGCGATGACAGCCCAGCAGAAAACACTCAGTGACGCCCTGACTCAGCAAGAGTCGCTTGCTAACCAAGCAGCACCATTGAAATTACAACAAACGACTTTGTTGCAGCAACAGGACAAGTTGGCTGGCTACACGCGGCAAGGCCAGACGTTGACTGGGGTCAATGACCAGCTGAGCACGCTTCAAGCGCAGATCACTACCAAGCAGGCAACCCTGCCGGACTTACAGGCCGCAGTCCAGACTGCCGAAGCCGCCAAGGCCGATTTGGAGAATCAGCGCCTAGCCAACCACATTGCTGAGTTAGCGCAGCAGTTAAGCCCGGGCACGCCATGCCCAATCTGCGGCAGTGTGGACCATCCCAGCCCAGCAGTCGCCGTGGCAGGAAAAACGGTCACCAAGGCAGCGCTCACGAAGGCTGACAAACTGGTCACAGCGCAAAGTCAGACGCTGACCAAACAACAAACTGAAATTGAACAGTTGCAACAGCAGTTAACGACGCAACAAACTGCCCAAAACAAGGCAATCACGTCATTTGAAACTGAATTAGGCGCCCTTGAGTGGCTTTCAGTTGATGCTGGATCAGGACTGGCCGATTGCCAAACCGCGCTCCAAAAGGCGGCACAAACGGTGACGAGCCAGCTGGCGGCGGTGCAACAGGACTTGGACAAAAGTCAAAAGGCAGCAGTTCAGGTCACCGAATTGACGCAACAACAGGCTGACTTAACTAAGGCGGCAACTGATCAACAAGCCCAGGTCGCCACGGTGCAGCAACAGGTGCAGACGGTGACTGTCCAATTGACGGATGCGCAAGCCCAGGTACCGACGGCCTTTAAGGACCTCGACAGCCTCGACGCCCATCTCAACGCGCTTAAAAAAGAAACTGCCGATTTTGAGCAGCGGCGACAAGAAACGCAAAAAACAGTCTCCAGTACTGAAAACGCACTGGCCGCATCCACCTCTAAACTAGATGTGATGACCGCCCGCCAAAATGAATTAACCAAACAGTTAACCGCGTTGAATGACCAGCTGACAACAGCGTTAGAGGCGCACTTTGACGGTGAACCAGATTGGGATCAGTTCAAAACGTTACTGAATCAACTACCATCCATTACTGACCAACGCCAACAGTTACAAACGTACAATCAACAGGTAGCGGCGGTTCGAGCCCAATTAGAAACCTACCGGAAAATGGTCAGCGGCGAGCGCATTGACGTGACCTCGGCGCAAACAACCTTAAAGACGGCTCAGGATGAGTTGCAACAGGCGAATGACGCGATGGAAGCAACCAGTAAGTTGTACATTCTGAACCAGCACACTCTGGAAACAATCGAGAAAGCCACCAAGGCTATCCGTAAACAGGCAAATGACCTTGACGCGCTGACGTTACTCTCGAGCACCATCAACGGCAACGGTGACGCCAAATTAAGTTTGGAGCGCTACGTTTTACAGCAGTACCTCTTAGAAATATTGGACGCCGCAAACGGTCATCTGCAGGCCCTAAGTTCAGGCCGCTACTACCTTCAACTGCACGAAGAAGCGGGGACGTACGCCAAAAACACCGGCTTGGAATTGGATGTGTACGACGACAATGTTGGCCACACCAGAAGTGTCCACACCTTGTCCGGTGGCGAGAGTTTCATCGCCGCGCTGAGTTTAGCGTTAGCGTTGGGTGAAGTCATTCAAAACCAAGCTGGCGGGATCTCCATTGACGCGCTGTTTATCGATGAAGGGTTTGGCTCACTGGATGCCGACTCGCTGCAAACAGCCATGGCGGCCCTCGAACACATCGAAGGTGACCACCGAATGATCGGGATCATTTCCCATGTAGAGGCCTTAAAATCACAGATTCCGTACCAGATTCAGGTTGCCACTCAGGGTCAGGGCAAGAGTCACGCCAAGCTGGTTGTCCCACAATGACCCGGTGCATCGTCGGAATTTTATAATTTTTTAAGCACTTTACTGAAGCTTAGACATTTGAACAAAACGCTGTCACACCAATGATGTAACCCGTATCATTCAAATTCTCATTTTCCTCACATTTGTTTTTTAGTTCGAATTAAGGTCAAATTGGTTAACTAGTAACCGTAGACATGCAGGACAACCAAACCACATGTCCAATCAATCTAGCCGACACGCTATCGTCATTAAAAAAAGGAGTGTCTTACCATGTTAATCGACCAAAATAAAGAACTAAAAAACGTTACCGCAGCACAAATCATTGAAGTGACTTACCCCGTTATTAAAGCCCGCACCGAAACCGGGTCGCTGGTTGAAGTCAACGTTTCGCCAACCGAGAAACAGGACCCGCTTTTCTGGGAAGAAGTCCGCAGTATCCTGAAAGCAAAACTCTGGGTGCCGATGGGCAAGAAGTACCACCAGTTGATCGATAATGGGTGGTTGTTGGATAACTCGACGTTGAGCTATTAATCATGAAAAAGCAAAAAAGTCTAGAAACCTTTATGAGATTTCTAGACTTTTTTGTTTTACTTTGAGGTATAAGTACACGTTTAGAATTCAGAAAGTGACTTGATAGGCTTAGCAGGGACACCAGCCATCAATGTGTTATCTGGTACATCACTATTCACAACAGCGCCAGCAGCGACTACGACATTATTGCCAATCGTTACACCTGGCAAGATAACAACGTTGCCTCCAAGCCAAACATCGTTGCCAATTGTAATCGGTAAAGCCTTGGCTTTGTATTCTCGACGCCCACTGGCAGTCATTGGATGATTGACAGTATAGATACCGACGTTTGGTCCAATCATGACGTGGTTTCCCATAGTGACAGGTGCGATATCCAAAATAGTCAGATTATAGTTACTCAGAAAATCATCGCCAACGTGAATGTTTTTGCCGTAATCGCAATGAAAAGGGGCTTGGACGGACAGTCTTGTACCCGCTGTACCAAACAAGTCACGAATTTTTGCAGTTTGGGCTGCCGCGTCTGTTGCAGGGAGGGCATTAAAGTCCTGGCAAAGTTGTGCGGCACGGGCTTTACGCGCAACAACTGCACTGTCTAAAAAATAGTACCAGTCACCATTATTCAGCTTCTCTAATTCAGATTTCATGTCATCCATCCTTTCATGATTATTTTAGAACTTAGAGTAGCGTCTAAGTCAAACGCCTGTTAGTTTTAAACTTTAAAGCAAACTAGTTGACTTAGAGCCCACTCAAGGTCGTAGGCTAATCCTTGTAATCAATTAAGGAGATGTTTAAATGAGTCTTTTAACCGAAACATTCACCCTCAACAACGGCATTAAAATTCCTAAAGTCGGGTTTGGTACCTGGCAGATTCCCGATGGCGACACCGCGTATAACGCTGTTTCGAATGCGCTAAAGTTGGGCTACCGGCATATCGATACCGCCTACGTCTACCGCAATGAAAAAAGTGTTGGGAAGGCCATTAACGAATCTGGTATCGCGCGTGAAGATATCTACCTGACCTCAAAATTGCCCGCTGAGGTCAAGAATGCCGGTCAAGTTGCTGACTACTTCAATGAGACACTCAGCAATCTCGACACCGACTATCTGGACCTCTACTTGATCCATGCGCCTTGGCCACTGAATCAGGTTGGTACCCGTTTTGATCAGGAAAACCTCGCTGTTTGGAAAGAACTGGAAAAACTGTATAAGACTGGCAAAATCAAGAGTATCGGAATTTCAAATTTCGATGCGCATGATGTTAAGAATCTGTTAGACAACGCCGAAATCGTTCCAGCGGTCAATCAAATCATGTATTAGGCTGGGTTTACCCAGCCTGAAAATACAAAATTTGCGCAAGACAACGGCATTTTGGTTGAAGCCTACTCACCACTAGCAACCGATGATCTGTTAAACAATCCAACCATGACCAGTTTAGCCAAGCAGTACACCGTTTCAGTACCCCAACTGGCACTTCGGTTCGTCATTCAAAACGGTGTCTTGCCGCTGCCCAAGGCAACCTCAAAGACTCACATTGAAGCCAACACTGAATTAGACTTTACCATCAGTGATGCTGACATGACGACCTTAAATGCAATGCAGGACACGGCACCGACCCATTACCATAACGCAACGGAAAAATAAATAATTGAAGGAAAAAGTTTGAGACCAAAATGGAAGGACAGTCAGCTTTAAATTTCAAAGCAAACTAGTTGACTTAGACCCTACTCAAGGTCGTAAGCTTATCCTTGTAATCAATTAAGGAGATGTTCAAATGAGTATTTTAACTGAAACGTTCACCCTCAACAACGGCGTTAAGATTCCTAAAGTCGGGTTTGGTACCTGGCAGATCCCCGATGGCGACACCGCGTATAACGCCGTCGCTAACGCGTTAAAGGCAGGCTACCGGCATATCGATACCGCCTACGTCTATGGCAACGAAAAGAGTGTCGGCAAGGCCATTAACGATTCTGGCATCGCCCGGGAAGACATCTTTCTGACCTCAAAATTACCTGGTGAGGTTAAGGATGCCAGCCAGGTTGCTGACTATTTCAACACGACACTCAGTAATCTCGACACCGACTATCTGGACTTGTACCTGATCCATGCGCCGTGGCCATGGAGCCAAATCGGCACGCGCTTCGATAAGGAAAACGTGGCCGTTTGGAAAGAACTGGAAAAACTCTATCAGACCGGTAAGATCAAGAGCATCGGGATCTCTAACTTCGATGCCCATGATGTTAAAAACTTGCTGGACAACACTGAAATTGTGCCCGCCGTCGACCAAATTCAGTACTATGCAGGCTTTACGCAGCCTGAAAATACGAAATTTGCGCAGGATAATGGCATCTTGGTTGAAGCTTACTCACCACTGGCCACCGGTGATTTGCTGACCAACCCAACCATGACCAGTTTAGCCGACCAGTACAGTGTTTCTGTACCACAACTGGCACTCCGGTTTGTGATTCAAAATGGCTTACTGCCGCTGCCTAAGTCAACCTCAGAAGCGCACATTGAAGCCAACGCTGAATTAGACTTTACGATCAGCGACGATGATATGGCTAAGTTAAACGCTATTCAGGATGCTGCGCCGACTCATTTCCATAATCCTACACAAAAATAAGAGAGTGGAGAAAAACGGGTGAGACCAGAACGTAAGAGCAGCTAGTGGAAAATCCTGGGCCTGGATTTTTCACTAGCTGCTCTTACGTGGCCGGTCTCAGTTTTTCGGAACTCATTTCCGCTACATGACAGAGAAAGAGTACCCCAAGTCTCTAACTTGCCTAGTCGTAGCAAGACTCCCGGAAGAAGTAGTTTCAGTCCCCACTCATCATTTCATTGACTCAGAATTTCTCTCAGGTCAAACGCCTACAACCGCGTTCTTTTCATCTTGACTTCCATTGACTCGATAGTCATTGACTGGCAAGTTCAGCCATTCTATACTTTAGCCATCAAGACAGATACCGCGAATTAACGGTATCGCTGAGGGGTGAGAATGATGAGTGACATTTTAACAGTGGACCATCTAGAAAAGAAGTTCGGGAAGTTCCAAGCTTTAAAGAACATTACCATGACGATTCATGCGGGGGAAGTTTTTGGGTTTATCGGGCCAAACGGGGCCGGCAAGTCAACGACGATTCGAACACTGCTGGGAATCTTACGGCCAACGAAGGGGTCGGCGCAGATCTTTGGCATGGACGTCTGGCAGGATGCCGTTGCGATTCATAAACGGACTGCCTACGTGCCCGGCGACGTTTATCTTTGGCCCAACCTGACTGGGGGGCGAGGTGATTGATTTGTTGCTGCGGCTGAATGGGCAGCAACATTCTGCGAAGACGGATGCGTTGATCAAGGACTTTGAATTGGATGTATCGAAGAAAGCGCGAACTTATTCCAAGGGGAATCGGCAAAAAGTGGCGCTCGTTGCGGCGTTTTCGAGTGATGCCGACTTTTACATTTTCGATGAACCGACTAGTGGGCTGGATCCGCTGATGGAAGAGGTCTTCCAAAAACAGGTTTTAGCGTTAAAAACTGTTGGTAAAAGTGTACTGCTGTCATCGCATATTTTAAGTGAAGTGGAACGAATGTGTGACCGCATCGCCATCATCCGTAAGGGTGAGATCATTGAGATCGGCAGTTTGAGTGAGATGCGCCAGCTGAGCCGGAGCACCATCACCGTCACGACTAGCCAGCCGCTTGCGGCCGTTGCCAACATGACCGGTGTGCATAGTTTTGATGAAAAAACGGCTACCCAAGCGATCTTCTCAGTTGATTCAGAGCACGTCGGTTCGGTTATGACGGCGCTTGGACAACTGGGTATCCTCCAGCTGCAGAGCACGCCGCCGACCCTTGAAGATCTCTTCTTGCGGTACTACAACCAGGACAACAGTGAAGCGGGTGATGGTCATGACAGCAAGTAAACTGACAGGAACTGGTGCCTTACTCAGACTTAATTTACGGCATGACTGGTTAAAGATCGTGTATTGGTGGATCGCACTGATCGGCCTCATGACCGCAGCTGCTGTAAAATTTGATGGCATGTATGGGACCACCAAAGCCATGAACTCCATTATCACAACGTTAAAGACACCGGCGATGGTTTCACTATTAGGCCCATTTACCGGAACAAAGCCGTACACTGTCGCCATGGTGTATGGCGCCGAAATGATGGTGTTTATGGGACTGTTTGCCGCCATGATGAACCTGTACTTCGCGGTGCACGCCACCCGGATGCAAGAAGATGACGGCACAACGGAACTGTTGCTGGCGCATGCGGTTGGCCGGCAAAGTCCATTAGTGGCCGCAATCGGCGAACTCGTTTTCATTAACCTTGGCGCCGGCGTGCTTGAGGCGTTGGGGCTTCAATTTGCTGGGATGAGTGGCGCAAACGCCGCTGGTAACTGGCTGTTTGGCCTTGGTCTGGCTGCTTTCGGATTCATGTTTGGCGTATTCGCGCTCTTCTTTAGTCAAATCGTCAACAACGGGCGGAGTGCCACGATTCTGAGTTATATTTTCCTCGCGGTGCTGTTCATCGCCCGAATGGGGACGGATGTGCAAAACCCCAAGTACACGTGGTGGACCATTTTTGGCTGGATCGAAAAAATGAAACTCTACACCGGTAACGACTGGACACCCGTCTGGATGATGCTTATTCTGAGCGTGGTCATGCTGATTGTCACCGTGCTCGTGGCCGTTCGGCGCGACATTGGTGCCGGAATAGTTGCTCCGAGAAACGGCCGCAAGACTGCCAGCGTGTGGTTGCGCGGACCCATTACACTGCTTATGCGGTTGGACCGGGTTAGCACAGCCATCTGGCTCATTGGGTTAGCGCTGTTTGGGGCAAGTTACGGCTCAATCTTTGGTACGGTGGGGGATCTGGTCAAAACGAATCCAACGCTGGGCCAACTGCTTGGCAGCGCGGCGGTTAAGAGTGCCAATAAGACCATCATTCTGGGACTGGCAAATAAGCTGACGATCATTTTCGTGGTCGTGGCGTCGATTCCACCGCTGATGACGCTGTTGAAGCTCAACACCGACGACAAGAAGGGCTACTTGGAAGCCGTCCATGCTAAACCAGTGTCACGGTTGCGGTTATTTATCACCTATACTGGGCATGCCTTGGCAGTGGGCACTGTCAGCTTCGCGCTCGCCATCTACGGCATGGCGTTTGCGGGACAGCAGTCCATGGCGTACATGCCAGTTTCGGTCGGCCAGCTCATGCGTGGTTTCGTCGGCTTTTGGCCAGCCTTGTTAGTTGTCTGCGGTATCGCGGCCGTTTTAGTTGGGGCGCTGCCAAAGGTCCAGTCGGTCGTTTGGATCTTACCGATCTACGGGGTCTTCTCACTGTACATTGGCGCGTTGCTTGACCTGCCAAAATGGGCGCAACGCATTTCACCATACGGTTGGGTCAACTCAGTTCCCAGCCATGCAGTCAATTGGACGACCTTTAGCTGGATGACTGTTTTAGGAATCATCTTGTTGATGATTGGTTACGGGTGCTACCGGCGCCGTGACTTGACGATGAATTAGAAAGGAGCGGTGACCGTGGCAGCACGACCAAAAGCAGCAGTGAAGGGCGAGATTCCAAAGGACCCCGAAAAGGTGGATCGTATCCTGACCAGTGCGCTGCACGAATTTGCGCAGGCCGGGTTTCGCAACGCCAAAACGGATGTGATTGCCAGTGAGGCACAGGTGTCGAAGGGGTTGTTATTTCACTATTTCGGCAACAAAGCCAACCTGTATTACGAGGTGTCGAAGTGGTCGCTGGCGAGGATGAATCGGGCAGCTGACTTCAACGTTTGGCAGTCAGCGCCCAACCTCAAGGTGATGATCGAGCGCGCGATGCGATATAAAATCAAAATGCAGCTGGATTATCAAGACGACTTCGCATTTTCACTTGCGCTATATGGCGGCACAAACAAATTTCCCGAAGCATTGGCAGCAAAACTGCAGGGCCTATTGGATGGCGAAATGAAAATGGCCACCACAGATCTGGCGGGGCCTGTGCTCGATCGCATGACCCTGCGTGAAGGGGTTAGTCTGGAAACTGTCAGGGGACTATTTCTGATGATGGCGAACCTCATCTCAGACAAGGCACAGGCCTATATGACGGACCATCCAGACGTCAAAGTGGATGATTTGGAATGGTTAGTTCAAGAATCACTGGGGTATATCGATGTTTTGGAACATGGATTTTTAGCTGAATAGAACACAAAAACCGTAGCGAAATTACTCGCTACGGTTTTTGTGTTCTATTTTTAAAATAAATTCAATAATTCAAGAAATGGTCTGCAAATGGAATCTTTTAATAAAATATTGTCAAAAACACATATCGGTTCTAACCATGTTGAAAAATTATCTTTTAGTCTTTCTATTTTTTCAGTTTAACTGAATACCAACGGCAACCTTTCACTTTAAAGGGTACAAAGCACTCAAAATTTTGCTCATTTTGAAAAATGTTGAATCTTAACGCAACCTAAAAAGCAAAAGAAAACATTAAGTTGTTTTCATGCGTGATGGGTAAATCTTATCGCTGGTTATAGACACTAAATCACGGTCTGAGTTGATTGACTGATTGCTAGGTAGCAAATTTGATTATTTTTAATGATTTGTCGCGCTATAATTTGTCGAGTTAGCATTAGAGTCAAGTTGTTGCTCAATGAGTTAACGATGTGAGTCGAACAGACAATAAGTCTAAAACGAGGTGAATTAAGTGAACGAAAATAGTATCGAACTTAAACATGTTTCCAAACGCTACCAGTCAGCAACCAAGCTATTCCAATCAAAATCGATATCGCCATTGGTTTTAAAAGACATCAATTTAACAATTCCTACTGGCGAATTTCACGTTTTTCTTGGTCAAAGCGGATGTGGTAAATCAACCCTTTTAAACATCATAGCCGGCTTTCTTCCTAAAACAAGTGGCCAGGTGCTCGTCAATGGCCATGAAGTGACTAAGCCTGGTAGTGATCGAGGTGTCGTATTTCAAGATGCAGAAACAGCAATCTTTCCTTGGTTAACCGTTCAAGAAAACATTGGTTATGGCATGAAGATGCAGCACGTTTCTGAAAAAAAACGTCAGCCAATTATTCATCATAGTTTAAAGTTGGTTGGCTTAGAAGAACACGCAGATAAATATCCATATGAATTATCAGGAGGGATGAAGCAACGTGTTCAAATTGCCCGAAGTATTGCGAACAATCCTAGCATCCTAATTCTAGATGAACCCTTTGGTGCTTTGGATGCCCAAACAAGACGAATTATGCAAAACGAATTGATCAACATTTGGGAAAAAACAGGGAAAACGATTCTATTTGTAACCCATGACATTCAAGAAGCAGCGTATCTTGGTCAGAAAATTAGTATCTTTTCTAAGTCACCGGAATCACGTATTTCAATTACAGTTTCTGTCGATCAATCTTATCCAAGAAACTTATACTCAAATGAAAGTGAACAATTAGTGAATAGGATTAATGACTACTTTGAAGTAGGAGGACCAGCAAAATGAAAACAGTAAACGCCAAGCCTTCAAAAGAACCGGTCTCAATAACACATTCATTGCATAAAGTAAAAAAGGTAAGTCGCCAAATTGAAGATGAGGATAGCTCAAAATTAAAAAATGCCCTGGCGTTTTTTGCGCAACGTGGATTACTAGCGTGGCTGTTACTTCTTGTAGTATGGCAAATTGCCGCGAATATGATGGGCAACAGTTTTCTATCAACACCGCTGAAAACTCTATCGGGCGCTGAAGAATTAATTAAAACTGGAACTCTGCAAAGTGATCTTCTCGTTAGTCTTTTCAGAATAGTTTGTGGGTGGTTAATTGGCACCATTATCGCTGTACCATTAGGACTAGTCGTTGGTCAATTCAAAATTGTCCGCTGGTTGATTGAACCACTAATCAACTTTTTTCGATTTGTTCCTGCTATCGGATTTTTGACACTGTTTCTGTTATGGTTCGGCGTTGGTGAAGTTTCAAAAGTGACGTTAATCATTTACGCGACAATGTTTCCCATCATTATCAATACGATTACTGGTGTTGTTGCAGTTGACCCGCTAAAAATTGAGTCTGCACAATCCCAAGGCGCTTCAAAATTTCAAATTTTTTATAGTGTCGTTATTCCATCGTCCATTCCCAGTATTTTTACAGGTGTTCGACTGGGTCTAGGTGGCGCAATCATTGCCATTGTTGCAGCTGAAATGCTCGCGGCACAAAATGGAATTGGTTATTTAATTTACACGTCAAGGCTTTATTACAGAACAGACTGGATTTTTGTTGGTATTTTTATTCTGGGTTTTCTTGGCTATATCTCGGATATGATTTTGAGATTATTTGGCAACGTTGCGCTCCGAAAATACGGCATTTCTGACAAACAGCGAATCATAAAATAATTAAAGGGAGCGTTTATTGTCTTGAAAAAAATCATTATTTGGATTGCCAGTATCATGGTCATTATCGGGATGATTGTTGGTGCTGTGCTTGGTCTTAAAAGCACTAATTCTTCATCTAATTCCGGTAAGACCACCATTCGTTTAGGTCTGATGACAAACTCTGACGGGCAGTATTTGGCTGCTATTGCACAAAAAGAGGGGTACTTCAGCAAATACGGAATCAAAGTTAAAACGTCTACATTCTCATCTGGAATTGAATCTGTGAACGCTATCACCACTGGTCAACTTGATATCGGATATGTTGCTGATTTTGCAGCGTTGAACCGATTTGGTGGTTCAAGCAAGAGTGGTCTTAAAATGTTTGCAAAGCTGTCAAGTTCCAGCGGGAGTAACGTAAAACTTTACGTGGCGAAAGGAATTAATGCCTTATCTGATTTGAAAGGTAAGACGGTTTTGACTAATAAGGGAACTGTAACTGAATACTGGGTCGCTAAAACGTTGGCTAAAGCAGGCTTAAAGTCCAGTCAAGTTAACCTGGTGTCGGTTGAAACAGGACAGGAAGGGTTGGCACTTATGAAATCCGGCAAGGCTTCGGCCGTATGGGCATCTGGTCAAGATGCTGCTAAATTGGCAAAAACCGGCAAGTTTAAGGTGTTAACGACTCAATCAAAGGTAACGTCGCCAACCTTAGCCTTTGCAATTTCAAACAACTCATTTTTGAAAAAGCACCCTAAGGCTGCAGAAGCGTATCTGAAAGCAATTAATGACGCTGTCAATTTAGTCAATAAGCATCCTAAAATGGCAGCAACTGTCGTTTCAGAAAAACTGAATGTTCCTAAAAACACAGTTCTTCAGGTTTTTAAAAGCACAGATTTTAGCATCGACTTTAGCAAATCAACAGTCACCGATCTCAAAGAAATTTATAATTATTTCTCAAAAAGCGGTGATCTCAAGCATAACTATGATGTGAATGATTATATCGATACATCAATATTAAAGAAAGCTATTTCGAGTGCTACCGTAACTGACAACTAATTAATCCAACTCTTGAAAGGAGACTTTTCCATGGGTTTTCCAACAGTTTATCCAACGGGAACAACCGTTTATAATCCCGAAAAAGCAAACAATGGCTACACCGTAATCACAAGAAATGGCAAAATAGATTTCATCGACATGAATGGTGAGGTAGTAGTGACCAAACCTGCGAGGGCAAAAAAAGGAAAGATTATCGTTGAGACAAGATTAGTATCAAGGTCACAACTTAGTAGCTTACCAGTCCTAGATAGCCAAATTATAATTAAAGATAATCAAGGTGGTACGCAATGGTACTGGTTAGCTAGCAATCACTTTACTGAACTTGGTTTTAATACCACAGCAGAGAACGCTATTTATCGACTCATTGAGCAAAATAACCGCTTAGGGTGGCAAAAACCATGGCTTAAAATAGAACACGTTGCCCGTTTAGGAAAGAATATATGGTTTGATGGCGGTGATGATCGCTTCGATCCTGAAAATATCATCTTTAGTGCACCAAATGCAAACGTAGTCGTTATTATTAGTCATCAAACTGGACAGATAGTTTGGAAGCTCGGGCCCACGTATGACAAGTTTTCTGGAGATCAACAATTCGATTGGCTTATTAATCCAACTGATGCTCAGTTGATTGACAATCGACTGCCAGGAGCCGGAAACATACTTATTTTTGATCAGGGTGGTGCAGCTGGCTTTGGTGCTGTTAATGGGTTGTCTCCGGATGGTATCGACAATCAACATAGAGAATATTCGAGGATATTAGAAATCAATCCACGGACGATGACGATTGAGTGGCAGTACACACCTGAAGAAGCAGGTAATGTTCAACCTCTCGATTCGTATAAATTTTACAGCCCGGCATTCGGTAAAGTCCAGAGACTAAAAAACGGCAATACTATTATCTGTGAGGGAATTATTGGACGAATATTCGAAGTTACATCTGATTGTGATACGGTATGGGAGTATTTAAATCCCGTCTTTTTCAGGGGTAATAAAGGTGACAAGACTAATCGCGTTGAATGGATGACTCGGATACCATATGATCAAATAGACTTATCAAAACCTAAAGAAACCCCAGTGGCACAACTCAATGTAACAAACCTACGTGTCCCGGGGGCGCCAAATGGAGCTAATACTGGTAAGGTCACCGTAGTTGATGGCGTCGACCCGCACCGGCTAAAAGCAGTTCGCGACCCGCATGCCAAACAAAATCTAACGAAAACATCAGAACATGACTTCTGCGTTGTCACTTTTGGTAACGCTAGTCAAAATTAGGAGGTACTGTAAATGGGCTATCCAAGAATTTATCCAACCGGCACCACAATATATGATCCAAAAAGATTTTATAATGGCTTAACCATTTTCCCTTCTGCTAAAGGCGCACTTCTGATCGATATGGACGGTAACGAAGTTCAACTATGGGCGGGCTTGTCCGGATTTCCAAATAAGATCTTGCCCGGTGGTTACGTCCTTGGATCTACTGGAGAACGTGATATTAAACAGGGCTATCAAGATGAACTGGATCTCGTCCAGGTTGATTGGGACGGCAACATAGTTTGACGATATGATCAGACAGAAGAAGTCACCGACCCAGGTCAAAAGCCAACCAGGATGGCCCGCCAACACCATAACTTTGAACGGGAAGGATCAACAACCGGTTATTACGCACCTGGTATGATACCTCAAACAGAGGGAGGAAATACCCTAATATTGACGCATGAAAACCTGTACAATCACAACATAACCGACAAACGCCTTCTTGATGATAAATTTGTCGAAGTTGATTGGTCGGGAAACACACTCTGGCAGTGGCGGGCTAGCGATCACTTCAATGAATTAGGGTTCAATGAAACTCAGAAAAATGTGCTTTTCCGCGATCCTAGCATGGTACCTGCTGGAGGAGGAATGGGGGATTGGCTACACATTAACTGTCTCTCAACATTAGGTCCCAATCGGTGGTACGATAATGGTGACGAGCGTTTTAACCCCGACAATATTATTTGGGATTCACGCAATGCAAATATTCTCGCAATTACAAGTAAGAAGACTGGTGAAATCGTTTGGCGAATTGGACCAAACTTTGACGAACTTTCGTTGGGTCAAATTATTGGCCAACACCACTTTCACATGATTCCAAAAGGTTTACCAGGAGAAGGCAATTTGCTTATGTTTGACAATGGTGGCTGGGCAGGATATGGTGCTGTTAACGGTGTGTCTGAACATGGTACTCAAAGTGAACGTCGCGATTATTCACGAATCCTGGAAACTGATCCGACTACTTTAGATATTAAATGGCAATACACTGCTGAAGACGCTGGTGAAAATGACAATACTCGTTTCTTCAGTCCGTATATCAGTGCCGCGCAAAGATTACCAAACGGAAACACACTCATCACAGAGGGATCTGACGGTCGAATATTTGAGGTTACACCTCAACATAAAACTGTTTGGGAATATATAAATCCATACTATGAAGCTTTTGAAGGCAAAAC
This sequence comes from Secundilactobacillus paracollinoides, assembly GCF_001702155.1. Taxonomy (NCBI): domain Bacteria; kingdom Bacillati; phylum Bacillota; class Bacilli; order Lactobacillales; family Lactobacillaceae; genus Secundilactobacillus; species Secundilactobacillus paracollinoides. The sequence goes on along the minus strand of NZ_CP014912.1, from coordinate 2,785,389 downwards.
ATTAAACATGACTTATCGCGCCTATCGAGTCCCATATGAATGGGTACCACAAGTAACAGATCCACAGGAAACTGAAATTCAACAAATTGAACCAGCCGACTATCACGTATAACACAAGAATAGAGCGCCGAAAAACCGTAGCGAAATTACTCGCTACGGTTTTTTATTGCCCATTTGACTTAGTAGACCAACTGCCAGCCCTCAGGTCGCAGTTGCTGATACAAATTCTCCGCATTCTTAAATGTCGTATCGATCAGCTGACTCGACTTGCCGACAATGTTCAACAAGGTGCTCATAATCGTTTGCGTGACTTGTTTAACCGGCACCATCAAACTGTCCTTAAACCGGTACAACTGCAAGCCGCCGCTGATTGCAAATAACAACGCCGCCTTTACCTTATTGTCGTCTCGCTGCACAAAATTGTTGTCCGTCAGCCACTTACTAAAGAAGGTCATAAATGCATTAAACAGCTCGTTGTTGGCGATGATCTCGGTCATCAACCCATTGACGGCCTTATTGGCTGAGATGAAATCAAAGAACATCAGTAAAAAGGCTGTCAGTCGCGTATATAGCTCACCCTCTGGAATCGTTTTAAGCCACTGATTGAAGTTCACGTTCATCAAGTCTTCCATGAGTTGGCTCTTTTGTGGGTAGTGGTACTGCAATAATGACTTACTGATGCCGACCGCGTCAGCAATCTGTTTATAGGTGACTTTTTTATACCCGTGTTCAATAAACAGGGGCAGACTGACGGCTAAAATTTGTTTTTTTAATGGTTCTGTGGTCACAACATAACCTCCTTTGAAAAAAATAATATGCCTTGGTCGCCCAGTTTTATGAGGTTTCAACAAGCATCATATCATTTTTTGATTGACGTTGTCACGTGACTATACTAGTATAGGTTTCATTCAGTAACTATACTAGTATAGTAATTAAAAAGCAATTCAGAAAGGACGTCATTATGTCAATCGCAATTATTACGGACAGTTCAGCATACCTGTCGCCGCAAACGGTGGCCCGGGCCGGAAACATTTACGTGACGCCAATCGCCATCAATTGGGACAATAACACGTTTTACGATATGAGAACGTTACAGCCCAAACAATTCTACGACCAGTTGGCCAAGCGAAAGGCGCTGCCCACAACGTCGATGCCAAGCATGGGCACGATCACCCAACTCCTGGATGACCTGGCAGAGGAGGGCATCACCGACGTCATCATCCTCCCCATGTCAAAGGGCATCAGTTCCTTTACCAGTGCACTTTCGGTCGTTGCGGACCAGACCATGCCGCGCGTCCACGTCGTCGATACCAATAGTACCTGTGGCGGAATGGAAATGCTGGTGCTGCTGGCGTCTCGGTTGGCAAATGAGGGGTTCGAGATCACTGATATCTTAGCCGCCATCACCACGCTTCAGCACTCCATGCAGATCGAATTTATCGTTAAGGACCTGAATTATTTGAAACGCACGGGGCGCATCTCGACAACCTCTCAGGTCTTGGGCAACCTGTTGCGCGTTCGCCCAATATTGGCGATTGATACGCAGGACACTGGCATCATTCGGCCGATTGGAAAGGAACGGACAGCCAAGCGTGCCATCCGTCACATTGAGGACGACTTAACCGCCAGTATTAAGGCCGCGCCGAAATTACCTTACGCCGCCGTGGTGTTTGACGGCAACGCACCAGAAGAAAAGCGCGCGTGGCTGCATCACCTAAAAGAAACGTTTACCGATGTCCGCTTTAGTGCTGGCATCATTGGCCCCGGGGTTGGCTGTCACACCGGTGGTGGCGTTCTCGCCATGGCCTGGGCCTATGACTGGCAGGTCTTGGCTGACCAACTGATCAGCGAACGCGCCCAACTACAAATTCAAATCTAAGGAGTGACCCACATGTTCTATCGGTTTGCGCGCCAGTGTGTGCGCCTGTATCTCTTTTTCAAACTCGGCCCCGTTAAGGTTCAGCATCGCGAGCGGGCGCAACGTGACCAGCCCTACATTCTGGTGGCGGAACACCACCACGCCTGGGATGCTTTGTTGTATGCATCACTGCTGGCACCGACCCCGTTTTTCTTCATGGCCAAGCAAGCATTATTTAAACGACCTGTTTTAGGGCGGTTATTGCGTTGGTTGAACGCATTCCCAGTGGATCGCGGGCAGGCCAATGTGGCCGCCTTACATGACACCATTGACCACCTCAAGACACAGCCCGAATCACTGATCGTGTTTCCCAGTGGTTCACGGTACAGCACGACCCTTAAATCCGGCTACTTGGTTGTTGCACATGATAGCGGGGCGCCGATTATTCCGGCCGTGTTTCAAAGTCGCGGGTGGGGCCGAAACACCTTAATTGTGGGTGAACCGGTCGTCACTGATCCGGATCAACCGCTCAATCGCAAACAGCGGGAACGGGCAACGCATGAGTTGCATCAAAAATTTGTTGGGTTGCAGGCCGAGATGCCAAAGCCAAAATCACTGCTGCAGGTCTTCTCGTAATGGCAGTGATGACGGGCATTCATTTCTATATCGTTTGTTTTTTGGCTTACATTATCGGGTCGATTCCGACCGGCGTGCTGCTCAGCCGAGCTATCAGTCATCGTGACGTTCGCCAGTTCGGCAGCGGCAACATCGGAACAACGAACATGACGCGGATGTTGGGCTTACCGGTGGGCTTACTGACGCTGGTGGGTGATGCGTTCGAAGGTTACGTCGCAGCCACATTACCGTTTTGGCTGCAGTTGCCACACGCGCCACTTGTCAGTTTGATCACCGGATTGATTGCCATCGTGGGCCACGCTTTTTCGTGTTTTCTCAAATTCAAAGGCGGCAAGTCCGTTGCGACGACGGCCGAGGTGTTATTGGCCATCGACCCGAAACTCCTGCTGCTGGCACTGGCCATCTTTTTGGTGACCCTGGCGATCACCAGTACGGTCAGTCTTGCGAGTATCATTGGTCTTTGGGGCACGACCATTGCGATCGCGTTCATGACAACGCCACTGCTGGTCGGGTACATGGCGGTCGTTTCTGCATTCGTTACAGCCCGTCACTGGCCAAATATCAACCGACTCCTAACGCACTCAGAACGGACCATTCCCTATGGGCTCTTTGCGACCTGGCAGCACTGGCAGCATCGGCCGCAACCCTAAATCTTTTCTTGACTTGAAGTGGGCTTTAAGGACTACACTAAACGTATGAAGTCGTTTCACGTCATTTAGAAAAGGGGCAAACTATGGAATATACCACATTAGGCAACACCGACATCACCGCTTCCAAAATCTGCGTCGGTGCAATGAGTTTTGGTCAAGCTGGCACCATGCATGACTGGACGTTGAACGCCAGCGACAGTGAAGCCGTCATTAAACACGCTTTGGATCTTGGCATCACTTTTTTTGACACCGCGAACGTTTACTCAGCTGGTACCAGTGAAGAGTACCTCGGCCAGGCATTGAAGAAAAACGTCGCGCGCGATAAGGTCGTGATCGCATCTAAAGTTTATTTCAACGAAGGCCGTCTCTCTAAAGGCGCAATTGCACGGGAAATTGACGGCACACTGAAACGACTTGGGACAGACTATCTGGACGTGTACATCATTCACCGGTTCGACTATGACACGCCGATTGAAGAAACGATGAGTGCGTTAAATGACCTCGTTAAGGCTGGCAAAGTTCGAGCACTTGGCGCCTCCGCCATGTACGGCTACCAGTTCCAGAATATGCAGCAGGTGGCTAAGGATCACGGCTGGGCCCAATTTCAGACCATGGAAAACCACTACAATCTGTTATACCGAGAAGACGAACGGGAACTCATTCCGATCTGCAAACAGGATAACGTGTCCCTGATGCCATACAGTCCGCTGGCTGCGAGCCACCTGAGTCACTTGGATTGGCAAACAGACACCCTGCGCAGCCAAACAGATCGCGTTGCCATGGGTAAGTATGATCGCGCTAAGGCACAAGACCTCGGCATTATTAAGCGGGTCAATGAGTTGGCCACAAAATACCAGACAACTATGAGTCAGATTGCACTTGCGTGGCAGTGGGCGAAGGGGGTCGCATCCCCAATCGTTGGGTCGACCAAAACCAGTCATTCAGATGACGCCGCAGCTGCGTTGAACCTGAAGTTGACAGCTGATGACGTTGCCTATCTGGAAGCCCTGTATGTTCCTCATGAGATTGTGGGCGCAATTGCACAGAATCCGGACCAGGGGACTGTTTTGATTGACGAGAAGAAGTAAACTATCCTTTAAAAAAGTGATTAGAAACCACTGAAATAATAGAAAAAACGCGTGGAAAGGCTGACCCTTCCACGCGTTTTCTTAAGTCAAAATCTGGTACAAAAGTGATTGAATCTAGAAATGATTAAAAAAGATCACTTCTCACAATCAGTGTACAAGTAACGACCATTACTAAAATAAGCACAACGTAGCAGACGTTCTGCAACTGCCCAACTGGATTTGCCGCGAAGACCAGTCCATACAGCGTTGGGCCAAAGGCAGAAATACAGTAACCGCCAGCTTGCGCCATTCCGGATAATTTAGCTGTTTCGTAAGGGTTTCGCGTCTTTAAAGCAAACATCGTCATTGGCACCATGAAAAAGTAGCCAATCGTAACCCCAACCAGTAACCCTTCTGTCAGCCAAAACCACACGGACGAGGTCTGTTGCACAAATAACATTAAACTCGCTAAAAGTCCGAATAATCCCATGACTAGTGTGATCCACGTGAGTTGGCGCTTAGAATACTTTGCCAATAGATTAGGCAGAATCATTGATAATGGGAGACCAATAACGGCATACAAAGCCATTATGACCCCAGTCTCCGTCGCATCAACATGATGATATGCCATTAGCGATGGCATCCAAGCCGTGAAGGTATAACTTAACAGCGCCTGACAGCCAAAAGCTATCAAAAACGGCCAAGCACGGGCTTGGGTCCACATCGACCGTGATGAAGACACATCAGTAGTTTGACTTGTGCTCACAGTTTCAACCTGTGGCGTCGTTCCGTTTCGAACCGTCACAGCCCAACTCACAGTGCCAAGCACCGCAAGCACCAAAAGAATCCCTAAGATTGACTGCCAGCCAAATTTTTCGGCAACCGGCGCCGTAACGAGGTTAAAGACCGTATTCCCAAGAATCATTGAAAACGATTACATCGTGGTATACAGACCGATATGTTCTGGAAAATAGGCGGCCACCAGTGATGGCATAAAGACATTCAGGTGCGCAATGCCGATCCCAATAAAAATCGTTCCGACGATCATGGCCCAAAAGGCTGGTATCAACCGTAAGATCGACCCAAACGAAATGATTGTCATCGTCACTAATAAAGCGCGTTTCAGGCCAATCAGCCGCATTAAGTGGGAAGCAAAGTTGGAGAACAGCATAAACATGACCAGCGGAATCGTCGTTAAGATGCCTAACTGACCCTGTGGCACGTGAACCGCCTGCGCTAATTGATTGAGCATCAGCGGCGGTGTTGTAATAGGTGCGCGCATAATAAAACCGCTAAGCAGGATAGCGGCAAGTAACCAAACATATTCCCTTTTAAATCGTTTCACGATCATCTTTCCCTTCATCAAAACCAGCTCAACAACGTCACTATCAAGGACGTATTTCCCAGGGACTGTTGCCTGTTTTGAGAAAAGAAATGAGAGACCTTATGGCGTTTTCGACCATATCAGTCACTGCTGTGTCGGTGTAAAAGGCGGTGTGAGGCGTCATGACGACATTGGGAAATCCCTTAAGTACCTGCCAGTCATGGTTATAGGTAAACGACAACCGGTGATCTTGCTGAAATAGAGTTGCTTCAGTTGCTAGGGTGTCCAAGCTGGCACCACCCAAATGACCAGAAGCAAGACCGTCAATTAAGGCAGTCGTGGACACTAATTGGCCACGGGCACAATTGATCAACACCGCGTTGGATTTCATCCGTTGAATCTGGTCACTATCAATCAGATTATGGTTGTCAGCTAGTAACGGCAAATGCAACGTCACAATATCGGAATTTGCGAGGAGCGCGTCAAAATCAACGTATGTGACCATCGAAGTCAGACTAGTGCTTGGATGAGGATCATACGCCAATAGGTCACAGCCAAATCCGGATAGGATCTCAGCGACTGCGTGCCCAATTCTCCCAGTACCAACGATACCAACGGTTTGGTCATGCAATTCTCGTCCCTGCAACCCAGCTAAAGTGAAATCTTGGGCGTTTGTTCGCGCAACGATTGCTGGTAAGTGACGCAACGTCGCCAACATCAACATCACGGTGAACTCCGCGACACTGTGAACAGAGTAGGACACATTTGATAGCCGAATCCCACATTCTTGCGCGGCTTGCAGGTCAACGTTATTGAAACCGGCACTTCGAACGACCAGATAGTGGCACCCTAAGTTGGCTAACTGATGCAACACGTGAGCGTCCACAAATGGATTAGACCCTTGAATCGTGGCCGCCTCAAAGCCCGTTAAAACCAACAGACTTTGCGCAGTCATTGGGCCGTCAACAAATTCAAGATCGATGTGATTACGCTGTTGCACCTGAGAAAACGTTGCTGCTTCATCAGCTCGCCGGTCAAACACGATAATTTTTGTCATAAGAAGTCCTTCTTCCTAATATTTAGTTTTCATGAGCTAAACCATTAGGACTAAGGACCAACAATCGGCACGGCCATGTGGTTAGAATCCACGAGTGGCCGGACATAGCCGGGTGGGGTCAGTGATCGTAAATGAGCTAAACTTTTCATTAATAAGCGCAAAACTGATCCCTCCCTTTTTCAGAATATAATATACTATTAGTATTAGGTTATTAACCTGTAATGTCAATTGTAAAATGACACAAAAATAGGTGCTTTGATTGCTACCATCGAATAAGCTTTGGAATTTATCGGACAAAATGTAACCCAAACGATTAACGCTTTTCGTGCACCACTCAAAAAATGCGATAGGCGAGCTGCTCATCACAAAAAGGGCGCTAGCCTGAATGCCATTCAAGTTCAGTCTAGCGCCCTTTTTAGCAGTCAACAGTTATTTTCGACTACCTCACTTGCGCGTTAAGGAGCTTAGGAATTTGCCCTAAAAACGCGGTTCTCTTTGCTATCGTCGAGGTTGTAATGCCACCCATATTGCGCCACGTCACGTGCTTGATGCCTAACTGTTTTAAGGTGCTGTGAATCAACACGCGGTTAATGCTATCGCCACAAAATAGTCTGAGATAGGGTGTTGGTGAGGTTGAACTGGTTAAAATAAGGGTCGATCTGATCTGTGTTAAGTTACCGCGTAGCCCAGTCCTTGTCGCCACATAGGCCTGATCAGTCCCGCGTTTCATCACTTTGTCAAAGAACCCCTTGATCATTGCCGGCAAGTCGTTCCACCACACTGGAAAAATAAGGATCAATTGAGTGGCAGATTGAAGGGCGGTAAGGTAGGTCTTTGCCAGTGCATCGTGAGTCCCGCCTTGAGCGTACAGTGCCAGTTCACTCGAATCAACAACGGGATCAAACCCGTCCGCATAGAGGTCCAAAATCTGATAATCAGCATGCGACTGTGCGAGATGTGTCGTCACGGTTTGTAACACAGCGTGACTAAAACTTTCCTGATAGGGATGACAATAGAGAATCACCGTTTTTGTCATCAGTTGACGCCTCCTAGTAGTGCCGTTAGTGTGTCAGCAGTCAACTGTTGATCGTACACAACGGCTTTGTTTTTGATGAGGACCCCGTAACCTTGAATGAAAGACCAGATCTGAACGAAAAATTGTTGCGGGTCTAGCGATGGATAATCCTCGCTTAAGTCCCTGATGAGCCGCTGTGTTTCTTCCAAAAGCGGAAAGGCAGTGTTCTTATCATTCAGAGTTGCCAGCGCAACGGGATTAAAAAATAAGAACATCATGGTGTTCGGTCGATTTTGGTACGCCGTCAGTAACACATCCGCTAGGGTCAATAACTGTTGTTGGGGACTATCATTTGGTTTGAGTTGGTGCTTAGCATCATCAGCGAGTTGTGTTGAAATAATCACTGTCAAGGCACGGAACAAGGCGTCTTTGTTCTCAAAATGCTTATAAAAAGCACCGGTCGTCAAGCCAACTGATTTTGCTAATTGCCGGAGTGACAAGCTTTCATCGCCTGATCTTTCAATCTGGTCAAGCGCCGAAGCCACTATTTTGTTGGTCGTTTCTTCATACGACATAGATGAGGATCTCCTTCGGAAGGATAACAGTGTTATCTTTCTATTTTTAGGATAACACTGTTATCTTATAAATTCAATGTTTGGGTCACTATTAAAGCGTCATACTCGATTATCGCTTAATGCCAAAATATGACAAAAAAATAAGGTTGCAACACCCGCAACTGAACGGCCATTACAATCCTTAGAATTTCTCATCATCCGTTTAGCAACCACCACTTTTTCCAGCGTTGCCGCTTCGCTAAGATAAATGACGATAACAACCAGCACCTTGGTTGATAACCTCATTTTAAAAATGGAAACTAACGAAACGAATGGTGGGAAAATCATGCAACCCAGAAAACAAGCATTAAAAATCGGCGCCGTTCTGCTGGCAGTCAGCACCGTCGGACTGATTGGCTGGCATTTGCACCAACGTCACCAAACAGTGATCACTACGTCACACCAAAGCCTGCAGCCCGCAACAAAGTCCGGTAAGCAACGCCAGACAGCGTCACATAAACGCAGACGGGTCACACAGTATTTAACCCGCCATCACTTTGTCGGCAGTGCCCTCGTCATCAAAAATAACCGGGTCATTTATCAGCAGGGCATCGGGTGGGCAAACGCGCGGCAGTCAGTGCCAAACGACAACCAATCAGAATATCAGATCCTCTCGATTCAAAAATCATTGACGGCAGCGATGGTGATGAAGTTGGTGACGGCACATCGTTTACGCCTGAATACCACGTTATCCCGGTTTTACCCCAAAATCAAAAATGCGGATCACATCTCGATCCGATCACTTTTAAATATGACCTCCGGCTTGTCGCTAACGCACGGAAGCCCTAGCCGATTAACGGCAAAGCAGGTGGTTGCTTACGATGCTGATCATTTAACGTCACAACCAAATCAGGTCGGACAATGGCATTACGAACCGGTCAACTATGTATTGCTAACAGGCATCATCATGCGACTAACACACCGGTCGTACGCCCAAAATTTCAACACAATGTTTAAGGGACCGATACACCTGCTCCACAGCGGGTTTGTGCAACAGTGGGGTCATACCGTTTTTCGAACGACCAGTTACCATCACATCAGCAATCGTCAAATCGTACCAAACTACCAGCGGGTCTATCACGAATCCACGGTGGCAATGCAAAACGAACTGGGTACGGGACAGGTCTATATGTCGACCCAAGATCTGTTCCGGGTCGAACAAGCGCTCCTGCAGGGCAGACTCATTTCAAAACGGGCGGTCGCCCAATTGCATCAGCCCGGCAGCGTGTCCACATACGGTGGCGGGGTCTATAACCAGCCCGATGGTATTCGACTACACGGTATCGGCTATGGGTACGAGTCGGCGGCACTCTTGACACGAAACGACCGAACCGGCGTCGTACTACTCTCAAACGATTACCGAAGACACGCGTCCGTTCTGCCGCTGGCTAATACGATGTTTAAAAAGGTGGCGGACTAATCATGAAAAATCGGTCCCGTGCGCCGCCTAGCACCCACTCGATCGTTTAGCACGTCAATCAGACAGAGAATGAGGGTTAGTTTAAGGATGATTCACAACCACTGGGTCAAACCGCTTGGAGGCCTATTGACACTGGGCGTTGTACTCCTGGCTGGGCGGATGAGCTGTGCCGCCAGTATCACCTACAATTCAATTTTAAGCATGCGTAATCATCGTTATGACGCGCAAATCGTGCACCAAATTGGGAAGGGCGGCTATGCGCTTTATACGGCAGGCCCGTATCACACCAATCGCAGGACGCTCACGAGGGATGCGAATGGCAGTGACCATACCAACCAGTACGTCCGTGTCATGCAGACCAAGGTGACGCGGACAGGCACGTATGTGAAACTGCGGTATTTTAACCAGCAACTGGGTTGGATGAACAGTCACGGCATCAAGCGCGTTTCGTTTGCTTCAGTGATTGCGGGGACGATGGCACAAGCGAACTTTAGTGGAACGGCCGCCCTGATCTCCGCGGGCAAAACACAGCCAACGGTGGTGAGTGCCGGCTTGGCGGATGCGTCAACGAAAACGGCCAACAGCAATAACGGCACCGTTTTATATCCGTTAGCCTCGCTGCAAAAAGCCATCACCGGGGCGCTGATTCAACAATTGATCAGTCAGAGGAAACTCAGCCCATCAACGCCCCTGAGCCGGTACTACCCCCAAGTGGCTGGCAGTCAGCGGATCACCATCAGTGAATTACTGAGTATGACCTCGGGCATCACCAATCCCGAACAGTTTCCTCGCCAATCACCATCGGAAACCCAGGCCGTTTCACTTGCGCTTAAAACACTGAAGACCAGTACCAACAAGACCTTTCAATACAGTGATGACAACTACGTGCTGTTAGCCGGAATCATCGCAAAGGTCACTGGCAACTCCTACGCCGCCAATGTCCAAACGCGCGTCCTCACAAAATTAGGACTGACGCACACGTTTCTGGTCACCCGGTCGCAACCCAGTTTAACGGCCACGCTGGCTCAATCGGCGACGTGGACCCCGGCAGATCCATATGCCACCCCACAATCGGTTACCTTGCCACGGTTTGCTGCACTCGTGGGCGCTGGCAATATGTTGACCACACCGGGGGAGTTCACCGCCGTGATCCAGGGGATGCAAAACGGGCAGATTCTCACAAAGAAGCAGTATCGACAATTGTTGCGCTATGGTACTGTTTATTCCGGCGGGTTCTATGTGAACCGCGATGGTATTAAATACAATAACGGCTCGTTTAGCGGATTGACTTACCATACTGGCTACTACGCCACCACTGGTAACTACCACGCCGCCATCGTGTTTAGTAACCGAGCACCGCTACGAAATGGTCTGTCTCAAAAAGATTTTGTGGCTCAGCTTTATCGGGTCGCCGTTTACTATTAGGGTTCTAAAAGTCACGATTGTGGGTGACACCAGTCACACTGAAGCCGCAAAATTCAGTGTTGACTAGCCTTTTAATTGATCCAAGAAGTAAGCAAGCATGAAAACACCCACCTGCGGATGATTAGGTCATCCGCAGGTGGGTGTTTTTTAACTGTCTGATAATACTTTAAAAATGATGATTATGACTGAGGCGTAGAAGGGGGTGTCTGCTGCTTCGGCGTTTTACTGCCAATCTTTTTCACTTCAAACACATCTAACAGGAAGGTGAAGATCGGGATCCCGACGATCAGTCCCCAAGCGCCGAAGAGACGTTCTGCCACCAGCAGGATCACGATGGTAAAGAACCCGGGCAGCTCCGTCCGGCTGGCCATCAACCGGGGATTCAGAACGTAGGCCTCCAAGAAGTGAATGATGATGATCATGATAATAATGATCACGGCTGACTGCACGCCCCCGACCGTGTACGCAATGATGGTCAGCGGAATCACTGAAATGATGGCCCCGGCCACTGGAATCAGCGACAGGAAGAAGACCATGACGGCTAGGATCGGGATGTTTGGCATCTTCAGGAAAATCAAGGTAATCGTAGTAATCGTCGTGTTGACCACCGCGATGATCAATTGTGCTTCAATGATGACCCCAAACGTGTTGATAAACTTCATGGCAAAGTAGCGCAGGTCGTCGAAGTACCAGCCCATTGGCGATTTGAGGAACAACCCGCCAAAGTGCTTGAGCTCATCGATCTCAACTGTAAAGAAGAAACTGAGAAGAAACGACAACGCGACGGTGACCCCGGCGGAGCCAATACTGCCGGCATACGACAGTACAGCACTAAGCCCCGTCATAATTTGGCCAGTCAGGTTCATCTGCTTCACACTCTTGACGGCCCACTGGATCATTTCATTATGGTCAAAGGCCCCGCTGGTGTAGAACTTGATCACCGTGTTGACCGAGTGGATCGACTCGTTGACCAGGGACGGCACGTAGTTGATGATGGCATAAAAGATGCCGCCAATGATCAAGAGGTAGAGCGGAATGACCACGATCACCGGCCGAATATTGACGTGCCGGCGGATCAGGTTGATCAGCTGGATCACCAAGAAGGAGAAGATGAACGTCAGCAGGACCGTGGACATGGCACTTCTTGCCAGCCACAGGATAAACACCAGGCTGATGAGGACCACGCCGCGACGGACGGGTTGGTTCGCGATGAATTTTTGATATCTAGACATTGTTTTCCCCTAACGCATTAGTATAGTCACGCAAAATCGTTAGTTAAAGTATAGCCGTCAATCCAACCGAACGCCATCACTGAATCCTATTTTTCTGAACATAGTTTCCGATGCATCAACAATTTTTGATAAATGTGTCGGTCAACGGTACTCGTAAGTCGATTCGGGCGACTTTCAGCGCCATTTTGGCGTAAAATAACCCTTATAGATTAAAAAGATTAGGGGAGGTTTCGCACAACATGGATTTTGTGCTTTTATTTTCAGTGATCCTGGCGGCCGTCGTGGGCGCCAATATTCTTGCGCGGCACGTCTCGTTTATTCCCGTGCCATTTTTTCTGATTGCGATCGGGCTGGTGCTGTCGCTGCTGCCCGTGTACCGTAATTTTCAGCTTGATCCCTCCACGTTTACACTGGGCATTATTGCGCCGTTGCTGTTTAACGAAGCGCAGAACAGCTCACGCGGGTGGATCGGCCGGTCGATCACCAACATTCTATCGATGGCATTGGGCTTGGTGCTCGTGACTGTTTTGGTGGTGGGGACTGGGCTGCACGCCCTGTATGTCCTGCTGCCGCTGAGTTTATGCTACGCACTGCTGGCAATCGTATCGCCAACGGATGCGTCTGCGGTCAATTCAATTTTTGAGGCCAACCCGATAGCCGAGGAACAGGCGGAGACGTTGAAAAACGAATCTCTGTTTAACGACGCTGCCGGCATTGTGATCTTTGACATGGCATTGGGGGCCTACATCTCCGGGTCGTTTTCCCTCAATCACGCGCTGGGACTCTTCTTATGGGAGTTCCTCGGCGGCCTGTTGTTTGGGGCACTGATCGGTGCCGTCATCGTCAGCATTCGGCTGGCGCTCATTCGGTACAACGACGATACCCCGCTGATCATGGTGCTGATCTCACTGATGACGCCATTTCTGGTGTACCTGCTGGCGGAGGAACTGGCATTGTCCGGGATCCTGGCGGTGGTTGCGGCCGGCCTGGTTCAGGGGTCGGAACGCGATAAACTGCGCCTGACTAGCTCGCGGATGCAGATGGTCACCAGCAACGTTTGGGAGATCATCTCAGGCGCATTGACCGGGACTGTGTTTGTGCTCCTGGGCTTATCACTGCCCGAAGTGACGCAGGCGCTGCATATTTCTGATAAATCGAACTTGACGGTGCTGGTCTTAATTGGGATCGGTATCGTGGTTTACCTGGCAAAGGGGCTGTTACGACTTCTGTGGACGCGGTTCTTGATCAAACGACATAAGCGCTCCGAACATATTTGGCGAGACAGCCTCATTATGGCCCTTAGCGGCGCCAATGGGACCATTACCCTGTCACTGGCCTTTTCGATTCCCAACACCGTCCACGGCCAGCCATTTGCCTTACGCGGGACGATGATCTTCCTAGCGGCGGTCGTCATTTTGGTTAGTCTGATCATGCCGACCATCTTTGTCCCGTTAATTTTGCCAAGTGAACAGGATACGCAACCACGGTATCAGTGGGTGCGGCGGATGATCCAAACCGCCATTCGTGATCTAGCTGGCGAAAAGGACCATCCGGCCGAAGCACAGATCGTCATCGAGTCGCTGCAGCAGCAACTCGTGTTAGATGCCACGCCGAACCGGCGTCTGCAACGGCAACTGATCAGCGAAAGCCACCAGGTTGAATTGCAGGCGGTGCACCAGATGTTTCTGGATGGTCAGATCACGGCCGACGAAGAAATGTACTACGGCCGGTTCCTGCAGTTTAATAATTTTACGGCGGACGAAAAGATCTGGAAAAACGTCTGGCTGCGGATTCGTTTCAGCCTGCACATGGGGACCCAGTATAAGGACCTTAGTCGGGCACAGGAAGCCTTTCTAACGGCGCCAATCGCGCTGGAAGAAGTCTACTGGCGCGAACAGTTTGAGGAACACGACGAAGATATTTTACCCATTGAACAGGTGGGCTTTGACGCGGTAATGGCCTTTTTGAAAACAAAACAGGGCAACGCGGTGGAGACCAACCTGGTCAGAAGATTCTACCGCACCCGTCATCGTCGGATTCACGCCAAGGATGTGGATTCAGACATTGTCTACCAAATGTTCATGCGCGCCTTCCATGCAGAGTATGAACTGATTCAAGAAGCAATCTCATCGGGCCAGATCGAACAGGATTTGGCGCAGAAGCTGCAGAGAAGGATTTCGATTGATGAGATGACTTATTTGGAGAATGTGGATGCGTATAATGGGTAGAGCGTGGAACAAGGCGGTTTAGGGGCGGTGTGTAACGGACTCTGACCAAAAAGTCCGGGTCTGACTTTTTGGTCAGAGTCCGTTACACGTTAGCCCCGTGCCTTGTGGAACGCGTTTCGGCGTGGTAGCAAAGAAAGACGACCACTATAGAACAGAATAAAATCAACAGAACAGAATAAAATCAACTCAAAAAAAAAAAAAAAAAAAAAAAAAAAAAAAAAAAAATCGAGTAGGAGGTAATTGATTAATTCAATTACCGACCTCTCACACCACCGTACGTACGGTTCCGTATACGGCGGTTCAATAATTTAAGCACTTTGTATTGACTGGAGTGTCTTGCTCATATTGATGAGTCCAAGGCGTTCCAGTCTTTTGTTTGTCAGAGTATAGGTCAATGTCTTGCTATGCGCAGTTCGCCAATAACCCTTACGGGTATTGGCCATTGTATAAGCACTGGTGCCAGAAAGCCCCAGTTTTACAAGATGATTGACCTTTGTTTTGAGCTTCTTCCACTGTTTCCAAATATACTGGCGAATCCTTGCTCGCAACCATTCGTCTAAGTGACGGATAAAATTGGTCATTTTCCCGACCGAATAGTACTGTAACCACCCACGCATCTTTTGATGAATCTCGTTAAACACCAGGTTTAACGAAACGCCCCGATTGCGCTTGGTCATTTTCCTGAGTGCAGACTTGATGCGTTGCTTGGCCTGCCAAGCAGGTCGCGCATACGCACCTCCTCGACCAACCCCCAAGGAAAATCCCAGGAACTTGGCCCGCAGAGGCGAACTTACTGATGTCTTGTCCTCATTGACGGTGACCTTTAGGTCGCCTTCAAGAAAGCGAGTAACATTAGTCAGAACCCGTTCTCCAGCACGTTTGCTTCGGACATAAATATTACAATCGTCCGCATAGCGGACAAACTTATGACCTCTGGAAGTTAACAGCTTATCCAGTTCGTTGAGATAAATGTTAGCCAAAAGTGGCGATAAGGGGCCACCTTGAGGGGTGCCTTTATCACTTCGTTCAAATAGACCACCATTCATGACACCGCTGGTTAGGAAGCGACGAATGAGATGCAGTATCCATGGATCCGTAATATACTGCTCAATAAATTTAATAAGCAGATCGTGGTTGACCGTATCGAAGTATGCTTTTAAATCGAGATCCACGACATAGTGATAGCCCTGATTGTAGAACTGAACCACTCTATCAATGGCATCTTTAGCACTTCGATTCGGTCGGAACCCAAAACTATTATCTGAGAAGACACGCTCAAATGTTGGCACCATGACTTGCGCCATGGCTTGTTGAACAAGTCGGTCAATCACAGTTGGTATTCCGAGCTTGCGTTTACCACCATTAGGTTTTGGAATTTCAACCCGCTTAACGGGACGAGGCCGATAGGTCTCGTTTTGTAAAGCTTGCAGTAATTCCTGTTTATGTTTCCTCAAGTAGGGCAACAGTTCGTCAACGGTCATTCCGTCTAGTCCTGCTGCACCTTTGTTTCTGCAGACGCGAAGATAAGCCTCGTTCAGGTTATTTCGGTCTAAGACTAACTCTTGAAACTTAGTGCCGTTCATCATCGTATTTTCACCAGAGTCAGTGCTACGCACCCCGACTTGTTCTTGGGCTTCCAGTCCTACTGTCCGCCGGCGGTCAGCTTTTTCTGTATTCTGCGGTTGTTGCACTGTCTCCACCTCCAATATCAATGATGACCTATTATTGTTCAGCCCTTCGTGGCAGATACCACTACTATGGCCTCGGCTGACTCCTGTATCGTTCTGCACCACATCACTGCGATGTTTGTTCCTGTGGCGCTTAGCGCGCCTCTTGTCGGGAACGTACGATACAGGCCTCCCCGGGTAAGAACGCCCACTTTCGTACCATGTCATTGCCAGCTTTACTGCGATGGCCTCGAGTAGTATTGGACTTTGGTTTGTTTGGCAACCTCGTCCGACCAACACAGCCTTATAGCTGATTCTTGTACATCAATGCGGTACTTTGTCGCCGACTTCCTTCAGATTCCACCTCACGATGGACACCCTTGTCATTGACTTGCGGTTCCGACTACTACGGCCCGCAACGGACTTTCACCGTCTAGTTGGCGCCCATGCCGGGCGCACCAAAAAAAGCAGGTCACCTCGTCCCGATGACCTGCTTTTTATGCAACCTACAACCAGAACCACTTTCACACCATCTCAAAAAACGTCAAAAAACCCATCCCATTTCCACCCCTTAAGCTCAAAAAATGTTACCATAAAATTAACCAAGCATAACATTTAACTTTTCAAACCAACCATGGTAATATTATCATTCGTCGCGTTAAAAACATCCGTATTATCGTCTGTCACTTAGGATCAACTCTGAATGGAGGATCGCTGCATGACTGATATGTTTAAAGATGGCGCCATTAGTGTCCACGGTGCTCGAGAAAACAACCTCAAAAACGTGGACCTCGATATTCCCAAACACCGGACGACGGTGTTTGCGGGGCTTTCAGGAGCCGGTAAATCGTCACTAGTGTTTGATACACTTGCTGCGGTGTCGCGGCGAGAACTCAACGAAACGTTTCCTAGTTTTACGCAACAGTACTTGCCAAAGTTTGGCCAACCGGACTTTGACAGTATCGACCACCTGCCAGTCGCCATTATGGTCGAGCAAAAACCCATTGGCCGCAACTCGCGGTCAACGTTAGCGACCTACACAGGGATCTACTCGTTGCTCCGACTGATGTTTTCGCGAATCGGGAAACCGTGGGTCGGCTACTCCGAGTGGTTCTCATTTAACCTGCCTCAAGGGATGTGTCCCGAATGTCAGAGACTCGGATTTGTGGACGACGTGGATGAATCGCAACTGATCGATCCAGAAAAATCGCTCAATGAAGGGGCCATGACTTTTTCCGGGTTTCAGCCGGGAACCTGGCGCTGGAATGAATACGGGCACTCTGGACTGTTTGATTTAGATAAGAAGATCAAGGATTACTCCAAAGAAGAGTATGACCTGTTCATGCATGCGCCACGCCAAAAGTTAAAGAATCCGCCAGCCGAGTGGGGACGGACGGCGTTGTACGAGGGGTTAGTTCCGCGGATGATGCGGTCGGTGATCCACAGTGCTTCGGGTCGGCATCATCAGGCAGCCTTGGCGAAGATCGTCACGCGTAAACCGTGTCCGGTATGCCACGGCACCCGACTCAACAAGGCGGCGCTGAAGGGCAAGATCGAAGGTAAGAACATTGCGGAAGTCGGCGCGATGGATCTGGTCAACGTCCTAAGCTTTCTGGATAGTATTTCCGACCCGATGGCCAAAACGATGGTCCGGGAACTCCGCAGTAAAGTGCAGGCACTCGTCGATATTGGCTTAGGCTACTTATCGTTAGACCGGGGAACGGATACGCTGTCCGGTGGTGAAGCGCAAAGAATTAAGATCGCCAAGTATTTGACCAGTTCGTTATCGGACCTCGTTTACGTTCTCGATGAACCAAGTGTGGGCTTGCATCCGCACGACATTCAATTGATCACCAAATCGTTAGCGAAACTCAAAGAACACGGCAACACCATTGTGCTGGTCGACCACAACCCAGCCATCATCCGGTCAGCCGATTACGTGGTCGAGATCGGTCCCAAAGCGGGTCAGGGCGGCGGCCAAGTCACATTTACTGGGACGTACCCAGAACTGTTGAAGTCGGATACGATCACGGGTCGGATGTTGCGTGAGCCAACGACCTTCCGGGAACCGCGACAGCCTAAATCGTGGCTGCACGTCGACCACGTCACATCGCATAACTTAAACGATGTGAGCGCGAAGGTGCCCGAAGGCGTCATGACGATTATTTCTGGGCCAGCCGGTTCTGGGAAGAGTACGCTGGTCAATGCCATTAAACAACAGGTTGCTGATCAAGACTACATTGATCTGAGCCAGGATGCAGTCGGTATCAACATCCGGTCAACGCCGGCAACCTACCTGAACATCCTCAATCCGTTACGGAAATTGTTCGGTGATGCGAACAATGTCTCAACGCAACTCTTCAGCTATAACGGTAAGGGTGCTTGTCCGCGGTGTAAGGGGAAGGGCGTCACCATTACTGAAATGGCGTTCATGGATCCGGTCATTCAGGTCTGTGAGCTCTGTGGCGGGAAACGGTACAGTCAAGAAGCCCTCCAGTACACCTACCACGGCAAGGACATTGCTGAAGTGCTCAACATGTCGATTACGGACACCCTCGCCTTCTTTAGTGACTTCCCAGCCATCTATAAGAAAGTCAGCTTGTTGGAACAGGTCGGCCTGGGATACCTCAATCTCAGTCAGGCCATGACTACGCTATCCGGTGGGGAAGTCCAACGGGTCAAGCTGGCCATGGAGTTGGATCATACGGGAAGTATCTACTTCTTGGATGAACCGACGACTGGGTTGCATTTAAACGATACGAAACGGTTGATCGGGTTGTTTGAAGACTTGGTCGATAAGGGCAATACGCTCATTTTAATCGAACACAACCTTGCGCTGATCAGTCAGGCAGATTGGCTGGTCGATATGGGGCCGGACGCTGGTAAGTACGGCGGTCAGGTCTGCTTTGAAGGAACGCCGGAAGAGAGCACACACCACAGCGACTCGCGAACTGGGGTGGCCTTGAAGGCTCAGATTGAAAAATAACGGATACAGTCAAAATAAAAAACAGCCAAACGGTCAATTTCGTTTGGCTGTTTTTTATGGAGTTTAAGCGGTTAAATTAGCCAGCACTATGCTTGTGAAGTGATGACAACTGTTCCTAATTTGACTGGCGTTTATAACACTTTTAAATTTCACAACCTTTTAGTTGACATTCATTCAGCAGACGGTTATTTTATACTTGGAAGCGCTCCCAAATTTAATTGCTGCATCGTCAATTATAGGAGGGGAACCATATGACAAAAGAAATTACCGGGGCTGTGATCGAGGAATTGAACGCGCCCTTTACTTTGGAGACTGTTTTAGTGGACGACGACCCGAAACCAAACGAAGTGTTAGTTCACATGGTCGCAAGCGGCATCTGTCACAGTGACCAAGCGGTGCGGGACGGCTCTGCGGGGCCGTACACCTATCCAGGAATCGTCGGCCATGAGGGAGCCGGCATCGTGGAGAAGGTCGGTTCGGCTGTGCAAAACGTTAAGGTGGGCGACCACGTGGTGCTGTCCTACGATTACGATGGAACCTGTCGCCACTGTTTGACAGGACACCCATCATCCTGCGTCAACTGGGGCGCCCTGAATTTTGCGGGCACCCGGCCAGATGGCTCATACGCCTTTACGAAAGATAACGGCAGTGCCATCAGTAACTTCTTCAACCAGTCGTCATTTACGACAACGACCCTGGTGCAGGAACGCAACATTACCGTGGTGGATCCAGAAATTGACCTGACTAAGGTGGGCCCACTGGGGTGCGGGTTCGTGACTGGGTCTGGGACAGTCTTCAACGGGTTAGACCCAGAGGAAGGCTCGACCATCGCCATCGTTGGCACAGGGGCAGTTGGCGCCGGCGCCTTGATGGCCGCAAAGATCAAGGGCTGCAGCAAGATCATCTGCGTGGACATTCACGATAACCGGTTAGCAACGGCGTTGGAGATCGGTGCCACCGATACAATCAACAGCCTCAACGAAGACTGGGTCGCTAAGGTCAAGGAATTGACCAACGGTGAAGGCGTCGACTACGCGGTAGATACGACCGGGGTCGCTCCGGTGATGCTGCAGGCGGTGGACGCACTAGCCAGCGGCGGTCATTTAGCACCGATCGCCGTCACCCAAAAGACCTTAGACGTGGCCACTTGGGGTCAGCTCAGCGCCTTAAATAAGCACATTGATGGTGTGTTAATGGGGGGATGCGGTGCCGCAACTTGCCATTCAAACGCTGATCGATTTCTGGCAGGCGGGCCAGTTCCCGTTTGACAAGCTGGAGAAGTTCTACGACTTTGACCAGATCAACGACGCTAACGCAGCTTCAAACGATGGCTCCGGCGTCAAACCTGTGCTGATCATTGATCACGATTACGTGCCGGGTGAGTAGGACGTGATCCGGTGGGTATTCGCGTGATGGAGACGGGTGCGCAACTATCGTTTAACTTAGACGTAGGGCATTCAAAAAGCCTTGAGATCAGTTGAAGGTCTCAAGGCTTTTGGTGACTGTGTGAGTTATGACTTTGCTTCATGGTTGAGGTCCTTAGCCACATCCAACTTAAAACTCGACGGGATCTGGTAGTCCTGAATCCGGTCACGCCCCCAGCTGTACATGCTGTCGATGATCGGCAACAGGGTTTTGCCAATCGGCGCGATCCGGTAGATGACCAGCTCACGGTTGTTTTCCTCATAGGATTCGCGTTCGACGAGCTTATCGCTGACCAGTTCGTGCAGCTGGTTAGAAAGGACCTTCTTCGTCACGCCATCGATCACCCGAAAGAGTTCGTTGAAATGCATGCTGCTGACGTGGCCAAGTTCCCACAAAATGACCAGTTTATACTTGCCACTAAACATGGAGAGGGTAAATTCTTTTTCACAATTATAGTCCCCATTCGCTAATTTTGTTAACACATCTTTGCGCACAACGTCCGTCATGATAGGCCTCCTTGACTGTTTGCGATGATTTGCGGCAAGGTTACCTTAAAGTGCCCTATTTTCAAATCCCCGTTTAGGTATCATAATTATACCATACTCTTATAGATGCTTACTGACATGACAAAAAAGGAGAACACAACTATGAAATTACAACTCGCAATTGACCTTGAAGACGTTAACGGTGCCATCAACCTGATCGAAAAGACGAAGGATTCCGTCGATATTTTTGAATACGGCACGCCATTAGTTATCAACTTTGGGCTTGAAGGCCTCCAGACTATCCGGGAAAAATTCCCCGACATCACCTTACTGGCTGACATCAAGATCATGGATGTCGCGAGTTACGAAGTCGAACAGGCCTACAAGTACGGTGCTGACATCACAACGATCTTAGCCGCTGCTGAAGACCAATCCATTAAGGATGCGGTTGGCGCTGCTAAGAAAGCCGGCAAGGAACTGTTAGTCGACATGATTGGAATCCACGACGTCGCTAAGCGAGCTCAGGAATTAGACGCAATCGGCCCAGACTACATCGGGACCCATACCGGGTATGACCTGCAAGCACTTGGGGAAACACCCTTTGAAACGTTTAACATCTTAAAGGATAACGTGACTAAAACGAAGACGGCTGTTGCTGGCGGCATCAAGGTCAACACCGCCCAACGGATCATTGATGAAGGCCCAGATGTTCTGATCGTTGGCGGCGGGATCTCAACCACGGATGATCCAGCCGAGTCAGCTCGTCAGATCAAGGCCTTAATGCCAAAGGACTAAAGAACTACGGGGGACCTTATATGAAATCACTAACTGTTGTTTTTAACGAACTCCTAACCGCGACCGACCACTATGGTGAGGACGCCAACAAAGCCTTGGTCGACGCCATCCAGTGGTTCAAGACCATTTACGTCTACGGTGCCGGTCGTTCCGGACTGGCGCTGCAAATGTTTGCGATGCGGCTTGCACAAATGGGCAAACCCGTTTTTGTTGTGGGCCAGGTCACCGCGCCACCCATCAAGAAGGACGACCTGTTGATCGTGGCTTCCGGGTCAGGCGAGACGGCGCAATCCGTGCAGTTTGCCCAAAAGGCCTTAGATGCGGGGGCGGGCGTGCTGCTCATCAGTACCAGTGACGACAACACGATTGCTAAACTGGCCAGCCAGACGGTGGTCATCGGCGGTAAGGCGAAGTATGCGACGGATGCGGTGAGTCAACAACCGCTGGGCGCACTGTTTGAACAGCTATTGTTCCTATTCTTGGAGGCCACGGTCATGGATCTCATGGCGGCTTGGCACCTCTCGGAAGAACAGCTCGCCAGCGGGCATGCTAATTTAGAGTAACTTTGTATTTTAAAAAGTGAGGGAAGATAATGGCACACATTTCATTTGATGCGTCAAAGCTTGATAAATTTGTTCACGACAATGAATTAGGCGAAATGCAAGCATTGGTCAATGCAGCGGATGCGGAATTAAGAAACGGGACAGGCGCCGGTAGTGATTTTCGTGACTGGTTAAACCTGCCAGAAGACTATGACAAGGACGAATTTGCTCGGATCCAGGCAGCGGCCAAAAAGATCCAGTCAACCTCTAAAGTGTTAGTCGTTATCGGGATCGGCGGCTCTTACTTAGGCGCCAAGATGGCCGTTGATTGCTTACACGATACCTTCTACAACTATTTACCAGATGACCAGCGTGATTTTCCACAGATCTTATTTGCGGGAAACTCACTGAGTCCATCGTACGTGCATGATCTCATTCATTTGATCGGCGACCGTGACTTCTCCGTCAACGTCATCTCAAAGTCGGGGACCACGACGGAACCGTCCATTGCGTTCCGGATCTTCAAGCAACGCCTGATCGACAAGTATGGTGAGGCGGAAGCCAAGACACGGATCTACGCCACACTGACCAAAAGCGCGGGGCGTTGAAGTCTGAAGCCGATGCTGAAGGTTACGAATCTTTCGTTATTCCTGATGGCGTGGGTGGCCGTTATTCAGTGCTGACTGCCGTTGAGTTACTGCCAATCGCTGCTTCCGGTATTGACATCGACCAACTGATGACCGGTGCGCGGGATGCCATGAACGCCTACACTGACACTGATCTCACCAAGAACGAAGCCTACCAGTACGCCGCTTACCGGAACATCTTGTACCGGAAGGGCTTTACCACTGAACTCCTAGAAAACTACGAACCTAACATGCAGTATTTTGCTGAATGGTGGAAGCAGTTGATGGGCGAATCAGAAGGTAAGAACGAAAAGGGTATCTACCCATCATCCGCCAACTTCTCAACTGATCTGCACTCACTTGGTCAGTACATTCAAGAAGGCCTGCGGAACTTGATGGAAACGGTCGTCTTCATTGACAAGCCAAACCACGATATCGATATTCCTAAGGAAGACGGTAATCTGGATGGGTTGCAGTACCTTGAAGGTCGGACAATGCACTTTGCCAACACCAAGGCCTTCCAAGGGGTGACCTTAGCGCATACTGACGGCAATGTGCCGAACATGAGCGTGCACATTCCTGATCAGACGCCATATACCTTGGGTTACCTGATCTACTTCTTTGAAGTGGCTGTTGCCATTTCTGGTTACCTGAACGGGATCAACCCCTTCAACCAACCTGGTGTGGAAGCTTACAAGACGAACATGTTTGCCTTGTTAGGCAAGCCTGGGTTTGAAGAACTGGGCGAGAAATTGAATAAACGGCTTTAAACACTACTTCTAAAAAAGGCTGCAACGGAAAATGTTAGTTTCCGTTGCAGCCTTTTTTTAATCTGACGTTAATCAACCGTCACATAGCGTAAACAAATCTCACAACAAAACTGAGCGGTAGTTGTTCGTTGCATTCCGCAATTTGGCACTCCGTGTGGTGGCTCGCGATGAAGCTAATTCGATTTCTGCTGTGCAGCTGTCGAATGGATCTCCATCGTCTCGCACATCAGTAACCGACCATAATGCGGTCGCTAACTGATGTCGACACCACAGCTCCGTACCAAATTGCTCCATTCCACTGACGTTGAGCTTACTTTTTTCCACTTGCTAAGTATCACAATGGCGTTAACCCTAGTTCGCGGAGAATCCGCCCTTGACTGCTAATCAGACCATTAACTGCTATGCTCCTCACTATATTTTACTCACAGGTAACGATGAATTAACAGGCTTCACGACACCGTTTATGAAGCTTTACCATCTATGGTGAGGATTACAAGTATCGTAGCGTAGTGGAGTTACCCGGCCTGCTCCACACTCTGGCTTCAGCCTGCAGGGTCGAACAGCGCAACGAAGCGTAAATCGCTCAAAATCAATGTCTTGAAAAGAAGCGGACTATTTAAAATAGATAGTCCGCTTTCTGCTTCAGCATTTAACTGGCCTGTTCCAGGTATAATTATAAAATTCAACAGACTTGAGTGAACTGCCTATCAGAACGTTAATGACCCACAATTTATTGTGAATTGTTTTCAAATAAGCGATTTTCGACAGTGAATTACTATCGATGATGTTACGTTTATTTAATAGAATCGCCGTCACAACAGCCTTCCAAGGGTAATTATTAGAATAGTCAGGATGGTCATTCTATAATCAAGGTATCACAAAGAAGGAGGTTATCACGATGACAGATGTAGAACCAATTCGAAACAGTGACCATTCAGGATGGATCGATAAGGGGCCCAGAAATATCGAACGGGACCGCCAGAACCCCGATATTTTAGTGCCGCCAACTACCGACCATGGTACGTTACCCAACATGCGGTTTAACTTCTCAGACGCTCACCAGCGGCTGGAAGAAGGCGGGTGGACCCGCGAAGTGACCAACCGGGAATTACCGGCAAGTCATGATCTAGCCGGTGTCGATATGTGCTTAAAGCCCGGTGCATACCGGGAACTGCACTGGCACAAGGAGGCTGAATGGGCCTTTATGATTGCCGGTAACGCGCGGGTCACTGCACTTGATGAGCAGGGCCGGTCGTTTATTGACGATATTCAGGCCGGTGATCTGTGGGACTTTGAAGCGGGATTACCACATTCGATTCAGGCGCTGGATCAGGGGTGTGAATTTTTACTCGTCTTTAGTGAACCCGACTTCTCTGAAAATAATACTTTCCTGTTAACCGATTGGCTGGCACACACACCAAAGGATGTGGTGGCCGCCAACTTCAAAACGACTCAAGATGCGCTGACCAGTCTGCCCGGTAAGGAAAAATACATTTTCAGTGGCGACGTTCCAGGGTCGCTAGAAAGTGTTAAACGGCCAAATAAGAACGGTGATATGCCCGTCCCATTGACGCTGCATATGGCGTCGGTCAAACCAAAACAGTTTGAAGCTGGTAAAGTCTGGATCATCGACTCAACCGTGTTCCCAGCAGCGCAGACCATTTCGGCCGCAATCGTTGAAGTACAACCTGGCGAGATGCGCGAACTTCACTGGCATCCAAAATCTGAAGAGTGGGACTACTACGTGCAGGGGCAGGCCAAAGTTGGCGTCTTCAATTCGGCTGGCCTGGCCAGAACGTATAATTTTCAGGCGGGTGATGTGGGGGTTATCCCATTAGTTGCCGGCCATTACATTCAAAACATCGGCACCGAGCCGTTGATCTTCATTGAACTCTTCAAGAATCCCGTTTACTCAGACATTTCGCTCAACAAGTGGCTAGCGACGAATCCAACCCAAATGGTCGCTGATCACCTCAACCTCACACCAGAGACGGTGGCTAGTTTACCGCAAGAAGAGGCCGCGGTGATCTGGTATGACCAGTCTAAGACAACCACACCAGCCGAACCCTCAACACCAGACGATCTGACGACCCACGCCCGCGACATCTTTAAGTGAGGCGATGACCATGACGAAAATTGATGTCATCGTTATTGGCGGCGGTGTCGGCGGCACGACTGTGGCCAACGGATTGGCGGCCAAGGGCCGGGAAGTTGCCATCGTTGAAGAACGCGACTGGGTGGCACCACGATCAACCGTGGCAGTACTCCCAAGAAAGCCTTGCTGGCGATTGCTGAAACGCATCATCAGCTGACCCGTCTTCAAGGAAACGGGTTTGATTCGGTGCCACCCATCAACTGGCGGACTGCTGGTAACATCCGTGACCAGCTGATTATGGACGAAAGCACCCGGACAAAAACGCGGCTCTTAGAAAACGGGGTCACAACGATCGAAGGTCACGCCACGTTCTTAGACGCGCACACCATTACCGTTCAGGGTGAAACGTATCAAGCAGACCAGATTGTGCTGGCTACCGGCGCGAAACCGCGGCCGTTACACTTTCCTGGTCAGCAGTATGTCGGCCACAGCGCCACGTTACTGCGGGCACATGAGCTGCCACAGCGCATTGTGATCCTTGGTGCCGGCATTATTGCGTTTGCGCTGGCCAGTATCGCCAGTGAGGCCGGTGCCGACGTGTTGATCGTGCAGCACGATGACGTTGCTTTGAGGGCGTTTGACCAAGAATTCGTGACCACCCTGATGACCCAGCTCGCGCAACAAAATGTCACGTTCTCCTTTGACACTCAAGTGCATACCATCACGAAAACGAGTAGCGGTCTGACAGTGCAATTAGATCATCAAAACAAGCTTGAAACAGTAACAGCCGATGCCGTTTATAACGTGACTGGCCGGGTACCAAATATTGCCGGCTTTGGGTTGGAAACCGTGGCACTAAAGTAATCACCACATGGCATCCAAGTCAGCTCAACCCTGCAAACGTCACACCCCTCAATCTGGGCGGTGGGCGACTGCAGCGATGCGCCAGTGTCCAAGCTGAGCTCATATGCCATTTATCAGGCGAAGTACCTCGTGGCGCAATTAACGCGACCGGATCAGTATCCAATCGATTACCCAGTACCAGCCATGACCGTTTTCAGTTTGCCAAAACTGGGTCAGGTCGGCGTCAGTACCCAAACTGCCAAGGCGCAACCGAACGCCTACACGATTCAGACAATTGATGCTGCCACTTGGCAAACCTATGCTCGGCTGAATCAACGCCCGACGCAACTGAAGCTCGTTAGACTAAACAGTGACCAGCGAATCGTTGGTATGACCGTGCTGGGGGATCAGGCTGATAATCTTGTCAATGACTTTGCGTTGTTATTAAACGGCAAGATCGACGGCCCTGAATTGCAGAAGATGATTTTTGCTTATCCGGCTATGGCAGATGATTTATTTGGCATGTGGTACTAGATTGCCAATGTTGTGAAAGAAAAAAACGTCACCATTCCAAATTAAGAATGATGGCGTTTTTGCGTGCTGGTTATTAGTTTTACTAGTGCGTTGATGCAGTAACAATGGCTTTGATCAACGTCGTGATTTTCGAATCAATTGTAGCCAGATAGCTGTCACGGTCAAGACTGCCGTTTTGGACGGTTTGAATATCGTCATCGATCAGCAAATTGCCGAATAACTCGATCAGCATTTTCTTGAGTTTTTCGGCTTCTTCATCCGTGTAATTCATGGTCACGGCCAGCAGGTCCATTCCGCCAGTGACGTAGCCGTAGAAATAGTTTCTGGCGGCGCTAACGGTCATTTTTTCCTGCGTCAACATATTGACCAGGCCAAACACTTCGTTGCCAACAGCGCGGGCGAGGTCGTTCATGGTTGCGCGATTATTCATAGTGGGTCTCCTTGTTCGATTTGGGTGTTTTGAGTTAATTATACCCTGACTGTGCCGAGATTGGGCGCGTATCAGGGTTATTTTTGCTGAATTTAGATTGTTAGTGGCAATAGAGCATGAAATCTGCATCAAAAAAGCCGCCTCACCATAACTTTAGCCAGTTATGAGGCGACTTGACGCAATATAAACTTATCCACCGTTCTAAAACGGTATGCAAAAGAAGCATAGCATGTCGCCAGCTAATATGGCAACTAAAAACAACGCCAAATTCAGGAATATTTTCAAAGGCCGCTCAATCAATTTATCTAAGGCTCGATCGCAATGGATAATGGTCTACAATCCCTTATAAATCAACGTTATTTGCACTATGCCAGACGCTAGTTTATTGATATAATCAAACATGCAGAAAGTTTTATGAGCGGTGGCTGCGCTTTTCCTGAGAGGGGTGATGACCGATGAAAATTCGGCACGATAATCCTAATGAAAGGTTCCGTAGCTAATGAGTGTTTTTAGCGCATTGATGTTGATGCTAACGTTCGCCAAGTTGTTAATTGACGTACTGAAGTATATCAACAGCAATCGTAAGTAACAAAAAAGCCGCCTCATCATAACTTTAGTAGAGTTATGAGGCGACTCGTCGTCCTGTAACTATGCCACCGTTCTTAAAGCGGTTTACATTGGAGGCCCTGTTAGCGCAGCGCCTCTTTTTTGTACATTCATTATAACATGAAATAGAAAGTCTTGGCTACAAAGACACCAAAGCATCTTTATGGGTTCATTCACAGGATAGTTGTAACAAATAATACCATTTTTAATAGATCCGATTTTGAACCATGTCTAAATTGAAAACTTGTCAAAACGGGCTTATAGACCACTTTATGGAAAAGCCAAAACTTCCCGGAAGTAGTTCAAATAGCTTATTGTTTTATAAATATTAATCTGATATTTTAATTTAAAGTGGCTAAGTTCTAAGCGGATACGATACGCTTAGAACCATAGTTACTCAGTAATTTACGAAAATAAGTGAAACAAGGAGATGACTACATGAATTGGGTTGATTGGCTGATTTTGATTCTGCAATTAGTGACATTACTGTTGATGGTTTTAAATTATAGATCATCAAAACGAAGATAACTAATGGAACAGTCAGTCATTAAATCACCACACTAAAAGTGAGGATACAATGGATGACTGTTTTAATTTAAATTGATAACGGTTGCAAACACTATAACTATAATGTCACAAACCATAAGTTTCTTAATCGTCTCTAAGCCAAATTGACCCATCCGTAAAAAACACCTTGCATCCCCATCATCTCCCGCGGTAAGATAGACAACAATAATTTCAGCTAGAACACAAATCCAACATATAAGGAGGCTCGTTCTAATGTCAATCACATAAGCGCTAAACCATGGTTAAATGACTTACATTTCATGCCATCATCACTGTTCCGAAACCGTTGCCCACGGGCAAGAAAGAAGGATTAGCGTGACTAAGATTGACCTTTGTTTACAAAATGCGAAGATACTGAACGTGTTTAATCGAACTTTTGAACTGAAAACTGTCGGCATCACCAACGGGGTCATCACCCAGTGTCCATCTTGATGCTGACCAGTACCAGGATCTTAGCGGTAACTATCTCGTGCCAGGTTTCATTGACGCGCACATGCACATCGAAAGTGCGATGGTTGCACCAAGTGAGCTGGGGAAGGTGCTGTTGCAACACGGAGAAACGAGTATCGTGGCTGACCCGCATGAAATTGCGAATGTCTGCGGCGTACCCGGTATCA
This sequence comes from Secundilactobacillus paracollinoides, assembly GCF_001702155.1. Lineage (NCBI taxonomy): Bacteria > Bacillati > Bacillota > Bacilli > Lactobacillales > Lactobacillaceae > Secundilactobacillus > Secundilactobacillus paracollinoides. The sequence continues at coordinate 2,755,875 of NZ_CP014912.1, read as the reverse complement.
ACTATATGCTCCGCGATGCCAAACAAACGCCGCTTGATATCTTCTACATGCTGCCATCAAGTGTGCCATGCACAACGATTTCGCATAATGGTGCGTCTTTGCCGGCTGTTGCACTCAAGCCGCTGTACCAACGCGAAGGGGTCCACGGACTCGCAGAAGTTATGGATTATCCTGCAGTTGAGAGTCAGCAGGCGGACACGATGCAAAAAATTCATGACGCTCAGGCAGCGGGCTATCACGCGGACGGCCACGGTGCCGGATTGACGTACGATCAGCTGCAGGTCTTCAAGCGCGCTGGCATCAGTAACGACCACGAATGTACGACGCTGCAGGAAGCTCAGGACCGTCTCAACGCCGGTTTAAACGTCTTCCTCCGTGAAGGCTCCGTTGAACGTGACCTGGAAAATACGATCGGTATCGTGACCGAAGCGAATGCCCAACGTTTTTCATTTTGCACGGACGATAAAACCATCAGTGACATTTTAAACGAGGGTGCCATTGACCGCAACATCCGGCTAGCAATCAAGGCCGGCATTAATCCTGCCACCGCCTACACGATGGCCAGCTACAACGCTGCGCAAGCCCAGCAGTTGACTGCCAAGGGCGCCATCGTGGCTGGCGGTGACGCCGACCTCGTTGTGATTTCTGATTTAGCTGAAGTAACGATTGAAAAAACGATGAAGGCGGGCCAATGGATTCAGATGTCTGAATCAAAGACAACCCCGTTTAATCGTCAAACCGTGCACCACCATTTCAAGTTAAAAGACCTGGTATTACGGTTAGCGAGTGAAACCTGCAACGTCATTGGCGTAAAACCCAACCACATCGAAACCGAACATCTGCAGTGTGAGGTGCCACTTGAAAACGGCGAGTTTACCGGCGATACCATCCAGGATATTTTAAAGATCGTGGTTGTCGAACGCCATCATGAGCTGGGTACTTCGAGTGTCGGGCTTGTGAAGGGCTTTAGCATTAAAAATGGGGCCGTCGCAACCACCATCGCGCACGATGACCACAACATTGTGGCCGTTGGCACCGATGACGCATCCATCTACGCCGCCATTATGCGGATCACTGAGACCAACGGCGGCATCGCAGTTGCGCAAAACGGCACCGTCATTGCCGACATGCCGCTGACCATTGCCGGGTTGATGTCCGATAAACCGTACGCAGAAGCGGCAGCCGATCTCAACCACTTGTTTGAAGCTTACCAGGTGATCGCCGACAAACAGTCACTGGCGTTTGACCCGTTCATCACATTGTCCTTCCTGACGTTGCCGGTCATTCCAACCATTAAAATGACTGATCAGGGTCTCTATGATTTTGAGCAGGGCACCTTTATTGGCATCACATGTCGTGAACCTGTCGGCGCAAGTACGAAATAAAAATTAATAGTGCCACCAAAAAACGGCCGAGCTAAAATGCCCAGCTGCTTTTTAAGTTACTTTTCGAAATTTAGTTCGTTGCGGTCGGCAACAACACAACCGCAAAACTGCCATACCCAACAAAGGCACCAGGATTCCCCCTTAGGAAACGACCCGATATTTTGAAATTTTCCTCTAAGTCAGGTATATTTTGAAGTAAGGCAACTCATTAACTGAGAAGAAGGAGTGATCATGATGGATATAACTGAACCAAACGCCATCGAAGTGTGGGGAGCTTACGTCAACAATCTCAAGCACATCGACGTGGATATCCCGCTACATAAACTCGTTGCTGTCACGGGCCGCAGCGGCTCTGGAAAGTCATCACTTGCGATGGGCGTCCTGTATGCGGAGGGGATGCGCCGCGTTACCTCAGCTCGCTATCAACATACACCCGCCGGCGGATCGGTCAAACGGGGCACGCGGCGGTCGACAACATTGACCATATCCCCAGTGCCATTGCGCTGAGACAACGGCCAGTCGTACCGGGCGTGCGGTCGACTGTTGGCACGACAACGGAAGCGTTAAACATCATTCGGTTGATGTTTTCTCGGTTAGGCTCGCCCAAGTGTCCCAATGGCCTGGGAGATGGCCAACGTTGGCCATCTCCCAGGCCATGGACCTGCCAAACGATGGTAAGAGCGGCATGGGGGAGATTGTTTGCCCAACGTGTGGGGTAAAATTTAAGGCGTTTGGCGCCGAAGACTTTGCGTTCAACTCCACCGGTGCCTGTCCGACCTGTGATGGGACGGGGCAGGCTAAGACGCTGGCAACCGACCGCTTAATTCCTGACCCAACGTTAACGATTCGAAATGGTGCGGTGGCGTCGTGGCGGTTACCGGGACGCAATTTCATGCAAATTGTCGCCTCGTACGCTGGCGTGGACATTGACACACCGTTTCAGGATCTTCCAAAGGACCAGCAGGACTTCGTGTGGCACGGGCCACGGCAGAAATACGCCATCAACATTCCAAGTAAGACAGGCAAGATCTTCCACATGGACAATGCCGTTTTTGAAAATGCCTTTAATGCCGTGGAAGACAGTATGGCGACAACGACCAACGAACGTGCAATCAAACGGCTAAACAGATTTTATGAGTTCGGCGAGTGCCCGACCTGTCATGGGTCACGGTTCAAGCCGGAGCTCTTGACGCAGCTTTTGAATGGTAAAACCATTGCGGAAGTAAGTGAAATGACGTTGAGCGAACTTGAAGCCTTTATCCCGACCATTTTTGAGTGGTTGCCGGACGACATGGATGACTTAGCGCACGATATTGTCAGTGAACTGACACAGATCATGACGCCGCTGATGGATCTGGGGCTGGGCTACCTGACGCTTGCGCGGGCCGGGGCATCGTTATCAACCGGTGAGTTGCAGCGAATTCAGTTGAGCCGCACGTTGCGGACGAAGACGACCGGTGTGCTCTACGTCCTTGATGAGCCATCGATTGGACTGCATCCGGCCAATATTAAAGGGTTGATCACCGTGATGCGAGACTTAGTTAATCAGGGTAACTCAGTCCTGGTTGTCGATCATAAAACGGCCATCATTGAGGCTGCTGATGAGATTTTAGAGATCGGTCCCGGCGTCGGTCAGGCGGGTGGGCAATTGATCAATCAGGGCACACCAGCCGAAATTGCGGCTAAACCGCACTCACTGATTGGTCCATTTCTCAATGGCAGCGCCAACGATATTGTCCGTGCGACCGCTCAAAATAGCGAAAATCCGGCGAAGAAACAGTTTGGATTAACGGTGACCCAGCGATTCAACTTAACTAACGTGACGGTTAACTTCCCGGTTAATCAGCTGTCAGTTGTGAGCGGCTTTTCAGGCGCTGGTAAGTCGACCTTAGTTTTTGACGCACTTATTCCTGCGCTGACGGCCACGAAAAAACAACCGGCTCCGGCTTTTGTGCGCGACGTCAAAAAAGGCGGCTTGCGGTCAGTCGTTGCCATTGATGCGTCGCCAGTCGGCAAGAACGTGCGCTCAACCGTCGCCACTTACACCAACATTTTGGATAATTTGCGGACCCTATACGCTGCGCAACCGGAAGCACAAAAACGCTCCTACACGGCCAGCAACTTTTCCTATAACGTGACCGCGGGTGCTTGTCCAACCTGTGGCGGGACCGGCCAGATAAATTTAGACATCCAGTTCTTGCCGGATATACAGGAAGTTTGTCCCACCTGTGGCGGCAAACGGTATAATCCGGAAGTGCTGGAAATCAAGTGGCACGGGTATTCCATTGCTGATCTCTTGGCATTGTCAGTGGACGATGCGACGAGTGTGCTAAAGGATCAACCCGCAATCGCAAAAACGCTGAAGACGCTGCAGGACATGGGACTCGGCTACCTTCATTTAGGCGAAAGCACGCCGTCGTTGTCTGGTGGCGAAGCGCAACGTCTGAAGCTAACATCACACATGGGACGCACGCAAAAAAGCACGTTGTTCGTCTTTGATGAACCTTCAACTGGTCTGCATCCATTGGACGTGCAAGTGCTGTTGCAGGTCTTCCAGCAGCTCATTGATCAGGGCGGCACCGTCCTCGTCATTGAGCACGATTTAGACATCGTTGCCAACGCCGACTATATTTTGGATATGGGTCCTGGCGGTGGTAGTGAGGGCGGCCACATTGTGACGACTGGCACACCACGGCAGGTTGCTGCGAGTGGTTTAGGCCACACGAGTAAGTATCTCAAGGCCCACCTTGAACATTTTTCAAACAAGGCCACGTCCTCGACTGATGACAAATAACTTAGCATATTTCTAGCATTGGCGCGGGTATGGTAGGACTTTATTCGACACGATAGTAATATCGATAACAGTGCAGCAGAATTTGGCTCGATCAAACCAACAGCAAGTACTGAAAACTGACTAGTCATCCTCATGCAGCTCGTCCAAAGCCTCATGCTGCTTCGTATCAATAATGTGCGTATACAACCCCGTTGCCGTGGTCGAACTTTGCCCCAGTTGAGTCGCCACTAAATGTTCATTCTTAGTGGCCAGATAAAGTTCCGATGCCAGCGTGTGCCGCAGCTTATGTGGTGTGATCCGCACGTGGTTAAAGGCGTACGAATACTTTGATACCAGCAGTTCAACCGTCGCTGTTGTGATTCGGCGCGGTGCTTCCTTGCCCTTGGTCAGGAATAGTGCAGTGATGCTGGATGTTGTTTGGTAGCGTTCGGATCTGATTTCTAGATAAGGGGTCACATAGGGCAACACCCAGCTTGCGACCGGCACTGTATCCCACTTACCGCCCTTGCGCCGCACGGAGACGGTCGCTTGTTTGACACTGAGGTCCTTTAAATTCGCATTGGCGAGTTCTGACACGCGAATGCCGGTTCCCAGCATCAGTGCGTTAATGGCGACGTCGCGCTCACGGTCACGCTGGAAATAGCGCATCTTCCTGGCATCGTCCTTAATGCTGTCAGCATAGTCATCGCGAATAAAGTTCAGGTAATCCATGTCAGTCTTACCCAGCATCAGCTGACTTTTAATACTGTTGGCGCGGGCCGCGTAGGTTTCACTGTCACGTACCAGCGAGATCTTCTTCATCACATTGCGGTAGAAGTAGGGTTCGCCGTCCTGATTTTCAGTCTCTTCCGTTAGAAAACGAAACAGGGCAGACAGCGCGTTTAATGAGCGATTGACCGTCCGGTGTGAAATGGCGCCTTGCGGGTTGTTGGCCGTTTGCTTGCCACGATTAAGTAGGTAGGACTTATAGAGTTCCATATCCTGTTTTTTCATGTGCTCCAGGTCGGCTAGCGCGATTTGAGCGGGGGATTGTGCGCTGGAAACGCCAGTGTCGACCAACCATTCGAAAAACCGGTGAAATTCATTCAAATATTGGTAGAGTGTTGCAGCCGAAAGAGGGACGGTTGACTTGGTCAAATAGTAATCGCGAATAAAATCCGGCATTCATTTGGGAAACGAGTTCTTCATTGTGTTTTACGTAGTCAGCTTGGCGCATGGGTAACCACCTTAGATTTAAATTTTGGGTGTTGAGTTGGCTGGTGGGACTGGTTGAGAGGTGGATCATGATAGTTAAACTTAATAAAATATCAGTTTTATTAAGTTTAGTATACCACGAATACTGGCTGGAATCAGCTGCCTTTCTGATTCACTGGATTCTTTGATGATGAATCTGGTTAATATCAGTGTTAAATTCCGTGTAAAAGCTGATATAACGGTGTTTTTGACTATATTATGGTGCAAAATACGTTGCATTTTTGGTCTAAATCTTGCATCAGATCAAAAAAAGATCAAAAAAAAAAGTCCAAACTCACGTAACCAACATCGTTAACGCTAGCATGTCGTAATGAATCATCAACGGAATTTCTAACACATCGTAAGTTTGAGTCATCAGCACACATCAGCAAGTCTAATCTGGAGCAAATCAGACATTATTTCTTTGATCACACTGCATCTGTAGTTTTATTAGGTCTATAAACGCTGGTATATCAGCCTTTAGCAAGAATCAGTTTACTCAGACGCATTCTGACGCACAGTTCAGTTCTAAGACGGATAACTGACCACGAAACTTTCTTAGAACGCGCCATTTATTTTGGCGTTAAACCGTTGGTCGATCATGATGTACTAAACATCGCAAAAAGCTTATTTTATTAGACTAGCCATGACTCAACATGCCAATTTAGCAAATCAAACTGCAAACTAGTTCTGCAACATTAAGTCTTGAGTCAAACTAGAGATTACGGCAACAATTACAAGATAACATGCGTGAAGAACGTTTAGTAGAACTTTAGTTGAATTCATGAGCCACGTAGGTCATTTAGAGTTGCTAGCGAATAATCATCAGGTAAATGAATTGAGTCGACACCTAAACAACTAATCACGCTAACACAAAACAGAAACTAGTTTTACGACAAAGAGAAACAGGGAAGTCGTCAAAATTAGGCTTCCCCCAAAAATTTATCTCTACTTTACATAATACATATTATTCAAAGTAGTGGTTCAAAAGAGAGAAGTCGCTTTAATTCAGTTTCCCGTCACGCACACTTATCGATTTCACTATGCATGACGCAATACCAGTTAACGTCTCGTCACAGACTTCAGCTTGATTTCCAAAATAAAAAAGCTCAAGCAATTGCTCAAGTCTTAAATCAATCTAGTTACTCGTATCTGAATCAATCTTTTGAAACTTGTTGTTCGCAAAGATGCTCCAGGCTGCGCCGACGATGCCGACCAGCCCAACGATGATAATTAATATAATGCCAAGGACACTAAACTTCTGAACGGCCATGTAGATCCATGATGCCATCATAAAAATGGCTAAAATATCGACTAATGTGAGCACGATTTTTTCCGTTGAGTTGTTCTCCGTTGAGTTGTTCTTTGATAAAAAGATACAGATGCCATACACACCTAAATAACTGATCATGTTGATCCAGATCATATACGTCACGTGCTGCTGAAAGACTGCTGACAACACCGTTGTGATGCACAGACAAATGGCTGTGACCCACGATGAAATCACTGCTTGTTTTCGCAAAAAACCAGCTCCTTAGTTCTTTATTCAGTCTCTATTTTCCGTTAAATCACGTGAATTTGCAAACGATATTACACTTCAAATCACCTTGAAGTGGTCAAAAACACTGTCGTCATACGGCTTAACTCATCCCAAACAAAAAGAGATTGTTTTCCGCGCAATCTCTCAGTAGCTTAATGTCGCTTAAGCCTGACACTTTAGTTGTATTGAAAACGTGTGAACATCGACTAAACTTAATAAAACTACGCCTGCCAATTATCCTTGATAAACGCTTCGCGGCCGCCCATTTCCTCAATTTGAAACCGAAATGGGTTCTTCTTGTAGAAGTCTTGATGATAGTCTTCAGCAGGATAAAACGGCTTAGCGTCTTCAATCTGTGTCACGATTGGTGCATCAAACCGGCCACTGGCAGCTAAAACTTCCCTAGAAGCCGTTGCCACACGCCGTTGGTCCTCATTCTTCACAAAGATAACTGGCCGGTATGAATCACCGCGATCTTGAAATTGACCCATGGCATCAGTCGGGTCCGTTTGTCGCCAGTAGATATCCACTAGCTGGTCATAGGAAATAACGTCAGGATCAAACGTGATCTCAACGGCTTCCGTGTGACCAGTTGTATGACTCGCAACCTGCTCATAGGTCGGATTGGCAACGTGACCTCCGGTGTACCCAGAAACCACTTTTTCAATGCCAGGCTGTTCATCAAACGGCCGGACCATGCACCAGAAACAACCGCCAGCAAAAATTGCCGTTTCACTCATGGCTTATTCCCCCTTGTCAAACAGTGCCTTGTACTGACTGTAACCAGCGGCATCTAGTTCTTCAACTGGGATAAACTTAAGCGCGGCTGAGTTGATGCAGTAACGCAAGCCACCCGCTTCTTGAGGCCCATCTTCAAATACGTGGCCAAGGTGAGAGCCTGCTTGTTGCGACTGAACTTCATTACGAATCATGCCATGCGAGGTATCTAACTGGCTGTCCAATGCTTGTTCGTCAATTGGATGGGTGAATGATGGCCACCCACAACCGGCGTCATACTTATCAGTAGAGCTGAATAAGGCTTGGCCACTCACAACATCCACGTAGATCCCCTGTTGATAGAAATCATCATATTGGCCGCTAAATGGGCGTTCGGTTGCAGCGTTTTGGGTTACTTCGTAGGCTTCAGGTGTTAACCGTTGTTTTAAATCGTCTTGAGATTCTGTCATGTGATCACTCCTCAATACACTAGTATTCGGTTGCCCACAAAATAGATTGTGTACAGCTAGATTGAGTATAGCATCATTTGGCGGTTAAACAAGTATTCTGCCCAGAACCCCAACGCTTATCTCATCTGACGTTGACCAACACCATGTTAATGCCACAACCATCGTGTCTGGGCAATCACCCGAGCAACCTGTTCAGCCGTAGCGGTCAAATTGGCCGCGCCGTCATTGAGTGCTTCAGTAAGGGTCGTGACGCCCTGTTCGATCGGAAAAATAGCGTCAATCCCCTTGGAAAATAGGACATCAGTGCCTGACCCAACATTACCAGTCAACACGATTACGGGCGCGTGAGGTGCCACCGCCTTCGTTGTCTGGGCGACCCCCAGCGGCGTTTTTCCGTATTGGGTTTGAAAATCAACTTGCCCTTCACCTGTAAACACGAGATCAGCATCCTGAGCGCGTTCTCGCAGGCCAGCAAACCGTATAACAAGGTCGATTCCTGGCTGAAGATGCCCTCTTAAGAAGGCGATCAAGCCTGCACCAAGGCCACCGGCAGCGCCGGCACCTGGAATTTCGCCAACCTTCACACCAAGATCCATCTCGATTATTTGCGCGAAATGGGCCAAATTCCGGTCTAACTGTTTAACCATTTCTGAAGTGGCGCCCTTTTGTGGGCCAAAAACAGCAGCTGCCCCATTTTCGCCGATCAGTGGGTTAGTCACGTCAGAAGCAACCAGAAATGAAACATCCTGAATGCGGTGATCTAAACCCGTTATATCGATGTGTGTTAACTGGCCAAGCTGCCCACCGCCGACCTGTAATTCGGTGCCAGTCTCGTCTAGAAGATGGACACCAAGCGCTTGGGCCATTCCAGCACCCCCGTCGACCGTCGCACTGCCGCCGATGCCAATAATAATGCGCTTAACGCCCTGATCCATCGCCGCTAAGATCAACTCACCAGTGCCATAAGTTGTCGTTACAGATGGATTTCGCTCGCTGACAGGTACAGCTTCCAACCCACTAGCGGCTGCCATTTCGATCACGGCTGTTTCATGATCACCCAGAAGACCAGAACTGGTAGCAATTGGCTTACCGAGCGGACCGGTGACATATTTTTGGAGCATCGTTCCACCCGTCGCATCGACCAGCGCTTGAACCGTCCCTTCACCACCATCGGCCATTGGGACCTTAACACGATCACTTTCCGGAAAGACCCGTTTGACACCGGTCTCGATCGCATCAGCTGCTTGCTTTGCGGTCATGCCGCCCTTAAACGAATCCGGTGCAATCACAATTTTCATACCCAGTACCCTCCTCATGACACCGAACTAAAAACAGCATCACCGGGAGGGTAATGCTGCTTCAATCGTCACTGATGACTAGTTTTCAAAAGCACCTTGTAATGGTGGTACGACTTGCTTTTTACGTGACACAACGCCAGGTAAGTTTGCACGGTCATCCTTCAAAGTCGTGTTAAAGGCCTTTTCAACAGTGGCCTTTGGTTCGCCATAGACGAATAATTCAGAGTTGCTGTCTAACACGTTGGTAGCTAAGACCAAGAATAAATCGTAGCCTTCCTTAGCAGCTTCGTCAGCCATAGCCTTCTTCAAGCCGTCTTCACGGGCTAAGACTTCGTTCAAGTCGACCGTGTTGATTTGGTCGATTCGAACACTCTTGCCGCCCATGGTAAATGACTTCGCATCGTTAGCAACCAATTCAGCATCTGTTTTTGACGCCAAGTTAGTCCCAGCCTTTAGCATTTCAATACCGTAAGTCTCGTAATCGATGTCAGCAATTTCAGCAAGGGCCTTGATGGCAGCACGGTCCTTGTCAGTTGTGGTTGGTGACTTTAATAACAGCGTATCTGAGATGATTGCTGATAACATCAAACCAGCTAATTGTGCAGGAATCTCAACCTTGTTTTCATCAAACAATTCAGTGATCAACGTGCTGACACAGCCAACCGGTTCTGCCCGGTAATAAAGTGGTGCAGCGGTGTTAAACCCGTTGATCCGGTGATGATCAACGACATGCGTAACAGTCACGTCAGCAATGTCGCTGACACTTTGTTGGGGTTCGTTGTGATCAACCAGCATAACGGAATCAACTTCGTTCGCAGCGGTCTTGATGATCCGTGGGGTTGGTTCGTTAAAGTAGTTCAACACAAAGTTGGTTTCCATGTTAGGTTCGCCCAAGGCAACGGCTTCAACGTCGTACCCTAACTTTGATTGTAAGTATGCATAAGCTTTTGCGGCCACGATGGCGTCCGTATCAGGACTTTGGTGACCAAAAACAAGTTCTTTTGCCATTTGTATATCTCTCCTCAGCATTAAAAATATTTTTTTAAGTGAAGCGTTCAACAGCTCAACCGATCGTCTCAACAACGACGGTGTTCCAAGCTGTCTATGTAATTCCACGCAACGTTAATTATACCAAAAAAATGTGGCGGGAACCATCTTCAACATAAAATCCGGGTAAAATATAAAATCCTCTCAAGAATGCCGCTTCATTGCACTGTTCAGCCAACATAAAAATCCACCCTCAATTAAGAGAATGGATTTCATGAACTATCGCATGCAGCTATTCTTTATTTTCAGCCTGGATCTCCTGTAACCGTGACAGGTAATCCTTGGTCTTCAAATATTGATCAAACTGTGCTAAGAAGTGGCCGATACGTGGGATCTTATCCTTGCCACTCCGGAAGACAAACGCTAATTCAAAGCGAATGTTTGGTTCGAATCGTGCCGTCCAGGTGTTTGGAAAATCACCCTGACCAACGTAGAAGGAGTTCGGCAGTGCCGTGTAAGCACCAGTTTGCTTCGAGAACCGGAGTAACTGCAACGGTGTGGTAAATTGGGCCACACTAGTTGGCATGTCGACCATGGCGTTCTTAAACGATTCGCGCATCATGTGGTTTAGGTAGTAGTTATTTGGATACGTTGCCCATGGCTTGCTTGGCAGATCAGCGAACTTGATCCGCTTCTTCTTGCTCAAACTTTCGTCGTGGTGAATGAATAACAGGTCATCGCTGATGATCCGCTTAGATTCGTACGGCTTCCAGTTCTTGATGGATTCATCAGGCAGGTACATGATGGCGAGATCGATCTGGTTGTTTTCTAAACGGTCCCAGATCTCTTTTCTAGTCAGCATGTGGAAGCTGATCTTCACATCAGGATTTTCCCGGTAAGATTGAATGGCAAAGTCCTCAAAGACACTGTCTTCAACAGAGGCTAAGATGCCAATCTTGATATCCCCCTGAGTGGCACTGGTGGATTGTTGAATCTCATCAGCGGCGTCGTTTAAGATATCATAAATCTTATGGGTGGCGTCCAACATGGTGTAGCCGGCATCGGTTAACCGCAGTTTCTTACCAACTGAGTAGAATAAGCGGGCACCTACTGTCCGTTACAATTTTTTAATTTGTTGGGTCAAGGCAGGCTGCGTAATGCCTAGGATCTGTGCAGCTTGTGTATAGTTCATTGTTTCTGATAATTGTAAAAAGTATGTCAAAGTCTTCGAACTGAAGATGCTTTCTTGCTTGCTTTTCATATTAGGGAAAGCCTCCTAAGGTATTTGTTATAGCTATAATAACCATACTTTGCAAAATACGCAATTAATGTAATCTAAAAATAACCAATACCTAATAAAAATTAAGATAATGTTAAGGAAGTCGGCTTAAGTCTCAGGATTTCCGGTGTGCCTTCCTTTTCAATATCGATCACGAAGGACCCGTTGGAATAGCGGGTGCTGAGTGGATGCTCCGCCGGCAAGATATCGTGCATACGCCGGTGGTCGGTGATTACTTCAATGGCTTGGTCATCTTGCAGTTTTAAGAAATCAACAACTTCGTGCGGATTATTCTTAAGCGCATGCAGCACCATGACACCCTTCCGTGCCCGACTCGTCACTGGCAATTCGCTTGCCTTCATCTTCTTGAAGGCCCCACGTTGGGTAATCAGACTGACCACGTCATCATCGGTGATCAGCTGCATGTCAGTCACACAATCGTCTTCACCAAGATTCATTGACTTAACACCCGTTGTCCGGGCACCGTTGACTGGAATCTCAGCAATATCAAACCGCAGTGCCAGACCAAGTTTTGACATTAAAAGGACCGTCGTTTGTTCCGGCTTAGCCATGAAGGTGACATCAACCACGTGGGCATCATCGGCCTTTAACTTTTCGTAAACCATTGCCCGGCTCTTATAGGTCCGGCTTGGTTGGAGCGCTGATAATTCTGTTCGCTTGATATAGCCTTCATCGGTCGCAATTAAGAACTCACCTGGCGCTTTTAAATCAGAAAACGCGTAGGTCGCAATGATCTGTTCATCATCAGATAACCCAATCGTTTGGGAAATGTGTTCGCCAGTATCCTTCCACCGGGCATCACTAATTTCGTAGACTGGCCGGTAGATCAAGTTCCCCTTATTGGTAAACATGTATAGATGATCCAGCGTACTGAGTTTATCCATAAAGATCGGGTAGTCGTCTTCCTTTAACCCATTATCATCAGGATCAGAGGCGCTGTACGACCGCACACCAGAGCGTTTCAGGTAACCGTCACGACTGACCATGACCACAACATCTTCGTCAGAAACAACGACTTCCGTGGAAATCTTCAACGGTGTAATTTCGTCTTGGATCTCTGTCCGGCGATCGTTACGGTACGTCTTATTGATGCTGCGCAATTCGCCACGCAGGACCTTGTTGAGCTCCTTGGGCTCATCAAGGATCTTATGGTATTCCTTGATACTGTCAGCCAGCTCAGCAGCTTCCTTTTCCAAGGCCGTAACATCAGTGTTCGTCAACCGATAAAGTTGCAGGGCAACGATAGCGTCGGCTTGTTCTTCTGAGAAGTCATAGGCTTTGACTAAGTTGTCGCGGGCATCCTTACGGTTTTTGCTGGCACGGATGGTCTTGATCACTTGGTCGAGAATCGACAGTGCCTTGATCAGCCCTTCAACGATGTGTTGACGTTTTTGGGCCTTGTCCAATTCAAACTTAGTTCGGCGGGTGATGACGTCCTGTTGATGCTCTAAATAAGCGACTAGGATCGTTTTTAACCCCACGTGTTCAGGACGGCGATGGTTGATCGCCACCATGTTGAAGTTGTAGGTCACCTGCAGATCTGTGTTCTTAAACAGATAGTTCAAGATACCTTGGGCATCAGCTTCCCGTTTCAGCTCAATCGCAATCGATAAGCCTTCCCGGTCAGATTCATCACGCACTTCAGAGATACCATCTACTTTTTTAAGCATACGCAACTCATCAATGCGTTTGACCAGCACTGCTTTGTTGACCTCATAGGGGATCTCGCTAACGCGGATAAGTTGTTTGTTGCCACGAATGTCTTCAATGGCTGTCTTAGAGCGCACAACGATCCGGCCCCGGCCAGTCTTGTAAGCTTTTTTAATGCCATCTAACCCTTGAATGATCCCACCGGTTGGAAAATCAGGCCCCTTCACAAACTGCATGAGCTGATCTAAATCGGCCTTGGGATGGTCCATGAGGTAAATTAACGCATCGATGACTTCGCCTAAGTTGTGCGGCGGAATATCCGTTGCGTACCCGGCTGAGATCCCAGTGGCACCATTGACCAGCAAATTAGGAAACTTCGCTGGTAACACGGTTGGCTCATACTCGGTATCATCAAAGTTGAGCACCATATCAACGGTATCTTTATCAATGTCCCGAAGCATTTCACCCGCAATTTTACTGAGCCGCGCTTCCGTGTACCGCATTGCGGCAGGTGGATCACCGTCCATTGACCCATTGTTCCCGTGCATTTCAATCAGTGGTTCACGGACCTTCCAGTCCTGACTCATACGGTTGAGCGCTTCATAGATCGAGCTATCGCCATGGGGGTGAAAATTACCCATGACGTTCCCAACAGACTTTGCTGATTTACGAAACGGCTTATCGTATGTGTTGCCATCCTTGTTCATCGCGAAAAGGATTCGGCGCTGAACGGGTTTGAGACCGTCACGAATATCTGGCAGTGCCCGTTCCTGGATGATTGATTTTGAATAACGACCAAAGCGATCGCTCATGACTTCTTCCAAAGTCAGTTCTTGAATATGATCAGCCACCATCTTATCCCCTTTCGTTATTAGTCGGCGTTTGCGGCGTCAGCGTGCGCTGATTTTGCCACGTTGTTATCTAGAATACTCCCGTCTTCTTCGAGGGTGAAGGCCACGTTGTCTTCGATCCACTTTCGACGTGGTTCGACCTTGTCACCCATTAACGTGGTGACACGCCGTTCAGCGAGTGACGCGTCATCGATTCGAACGCGCACCAGTGTCCGAGCCTCGGGATCCATGGTCGTTTCCCAAAGCTGTTCCGCGTCCATTTCACCAAGTCCCTTGAACCGCTGTAACTTGTAGTTTTTGCCAAGTGTCTTAGTCTTCTTGGCCAATTCATCGTCAGTCCAAGCATAACTGATACTGGTCTTCTTACCGCTACCGGCTTGAATCATGTACAACGGCGGCAGGGCGATATAGACCCGCCCCGCGTCGATCATCGGTCGCATGTACTTGTAAAAGAACGTCAACAGCAGTGTTTGAATATGCGCACCATCATCATCGGCATCGGTCATGATAATGATTTTGTCGTAGTTCGCATCCTTGATATTGAACTCAGAGCCGACACCAGCACCGATCGTATAGATCATGGTGTTCAACTCTTCGTTTTTCATCACGTCTTCCAGCTTAGCCTTTTCGGTGTTCAGCACCTTCCCACGCAACGGCAGGATGGCCTGGAATTTCCGGTTACGGCCCTGCTTCGCAGACCCGCCGGCAGAATCCCCTTCGACTAAGAACAATTCGTTCTTTTCGGCATTCTTAGATTGGGCCGGCGTCAGTTTTCCTGACAATAACCGTTCCTTACGCTTATGCTTCTTGCCGTTCCGACTTTCATCCCGCGCTTTTCGCGCAGCTTCACGCGCTGTCCGGGCCCGCAATGATTTGTGGATCAGCATTTGCGCAAACTCACCGTTTTCCATGAGGTAGTAGCCAAGCTGTTCGCTCAGGACACTATCCACGATGGTCCGGGCTTCAGGTGTCCCCAATTTTTCCTTGGTCTGGCCTTCAAATTGAAGGATCTCTTCAGGCACCCGCAGTGAAATGACAGCTGACAGCCCTTCACGGACATCGGAGCCTTCCAGATTCTTATCTTTTTCCTTCAAAAGGCCCACTTTTTTAGCATACTCGTTGAAGGCCTTAGTCCAGGCACTGCGCATCCCTGATTCATGGGTCCCGCCATCCTTGGTGCGGACGTTGTTGACGAAGGACAACAGATTTTCAGTGTACCCATCGTTGTACTGGGCTGCCACTTCAACTTCAACGCCGTCCTTTTTACCGTCAAAGTACATGACGTCGCCAAGGGTCTCCTTGTCTTCGTTCAAATAGCTGACGAATTCTTTGATACCGTCTTCAAAATGGTAAATTTCTTCGTGTTCCTGATCCTGGCGCTTATCCGTCAAAGTGATCTTAACGCCCTTCAGCAAAAAGGCAGACTCGCGTAAGCGTTCAGCCAATGTGTTGAAGTTGTAAACCGTCGTGGTAAAAATACTTGAATCTGGTTTGAAGTGCAGCCGAGTCCCCGTTGGCTTGCGGGTATTCCCTTTTTTGACCAACGTGGTGACCGGGTGGCCGCCATCTTTAAATTTTTGTTCGTACATCACGCCATCACGGACAATGTTGACTGTCAGTTCAGATGACAGCGCATTAACAACGCTGGCACCGACACCGTGCAGGCCACCAGAGGTCTTATAACCCCCCTGACCAAATTTCCCGCCGGCATGTAGCACAGTTAGAATCACTTCCGGTGTGGGTTTGCCCGAAGCATGCATCCCCACGGGCATCCCCCGACCATGATCTTGGACGGTAATACTGTTGTCCACTTCAATGACGACATCGATCTCGTCCCCATAGCCGGCAAGCGCTTCGTCCACCGCGTTATCCACGATTTCATATACCAAATGATGCAGCCCGCGGCCGTCAGTTGATCCGATATACATCCCGGGTCGTTTTCGAACGGCTTCTAGGCCCTCTAAGACCTGAATGGATGAATCATCGTAAGTTGGCTTCTTGTTCGCCACTAAAAAGACTCCTTTCAATCAGCCTACTCGCTGATGAGACACAATTTTAATGTGAATTGTTTATAAATTCTCGTTAACTTGTTTAAAACATGATAAAATATGGGCCAGTGCAGTGTAACGAATCCACATTGGAGGAAATTAAGTTGAAACTCGTTTTATTACTCATCCTGGCCTATCTGCTAGGCGCAATTCCAAACGGGGTTTGGATCGGCAAACTCTTTTTCCACACCGACATTTGCAAAGCAGGTTCAGGCAATATTGGCACCACCAACACCTATCGGGTCCTGGGTCCGGTTGCCGGAACCACCGTCATGGTGCTGGACATCGCCAAAGGTACCGTGGCCACGTTATTACCCATGTGGTTTCATATTACCACGGTTAACCCCCTATTATTTGGGCTAATGGCAATTCTTGGGCACACCTTTTCGATCTTTGACGGGTTCAAGGGTGGCAAAGCTGTGGCCACCAGTGCCGGCATGTTACTCGCTTACAATCCCGTCTTCTTCATCATTGCCTGCTTGTTATTCATCAGCTTTATCTATTTAACCAGTATGGTGAGCCTCGCGTCAATGATTTCTTTTTCAATCATCACAATTTTAAGCATCTTGTTCCATGATGTGTACCTGTCAATTATCGCAATTGTGCTGACGATCTTCGTGTTCTACAGACATCGCACCAACATTAAACGAATCCGTGAAGGCACTGAAAACATGGTACCGTTTGGCCTGGGATTCAGGCACCGCAACCAAAAGTCTTCAAAATAAAGCTTTCTCTTAAAGGACCATCACTCAATATAGACGCAATTAAAAGCAGCTGAGGTTTTTTCTCGGGTGCTTTTTTGCTTACAATCTCTTATTATACCCGAAAAATCGCCGAATAGAACTTACGTTTGATTAAAAGATGATGATAGTTCCGTGCAAACCGACCCTTTCCAACATTAGGTAATGGTCACGCTGTTCGTATCTAATTATGAACTCAGTAGTGTGTTGCAGCCGATCGGCATGGCAACTGCGGCGTCGGGACTAGTTAGCAAGCGTCCTTGGATCGGTGACTAATACGCGATGTAAGAGATCCCTGAATTTCTAGTGGAAATTGTTGCAACAAGTTCCGCGGCCCAACGAAGCGACCCATCAGCATTATTACCCTTACTCATCAATGGATATTCACTATTAAACCCACTAAAAAAACGACTGATAGTCAACTTATCAATCGCTTCTCACTGGTTTTAAAAGAATCTAATTTGATAGTCTGCGGTAAATTCGGCGTTTGGTTGAATTGTCTGGATGCCCATTTTCTGGCGGAAATCGCCAGTTGCATTGACACTGTCCGCAATCCCCCACCATGGTTCGATAGCGACAAACGGTGCCCGCTTTGGATAGGGTGACCAAATCCCGACGTACGGCGCGTTTTCAACCGTCAGCGCTACCCCGTGGTCATTGACCGTGCTGCTAAGCATCACGGTCGTTTCAACGTGGTCCAAATCAAGGATCAGGGCATCCTGATTAAAGAGGTCATGGTCCAGTTTCAGTGGTGTCGTCAAGTTCAGCGTCTTTTCATGATCCGCGTCGTTATAGGGACCAACCAACGGGATTTGGGCGTACGACCGCCGTGGTGCAACTGTGATGGCATAGTCTTCAAAACCGCCCTCATACGGGTTCAATGGCACATTAAAGCCTGGGTGTCCGCCAATTGAAAATGGCATGGCCCGGTCGTCAAGATTAAGCACGTGGTAACTGACATCCATCGTGTGCCCCGTCAAGGTAAAGGTCACTTGCAGGTCAAATTCAAACGGATATCTTGTTTTCATCTCATCGTCCGTTAGCAACTGAAAGACTGCGTGGCCGTCATCGTGCTCCAGAACCTTAAAGGTGTAGTCGCGCGCGAACCCGTGCTGGTCCATATGATAGGTTTCCCCATCCAAGGTGTACTGATTGTCTTGCAAGCGCCCCACGATTGGAAATAGGATCGGCGCGTGTCGACCCCAGTACATCGGGTCAGCTTGCCAGATGTATTCGATTTTTTCAGCAGCATCGTTCACACTGGTCAACTCAGCGCCTTTTTCGTTGATTTTAACGGTTAAATCATTGCTGTGTAAGCTAATCATGAACATTCCTCCGAACAACTGATTTAATAATTAGTATAGACCTTTCCACCGTGAAAGTCATTTTAAACTTGACTACGAAATCTTAGCGGGAGGGTTCCTTGTGCGACACTTCTAGTTTATCACAGAAACGGCTTGATAAGCCCGATTAACCGCTTATTGACACCGTTAACGACCTGAACCTAATAGCGACATGTAAATCATTGCACTTGCTCACGAACCTGACTAGAATGAAGATAAGCATGGTTTTCAGTCCCGCGCTAGCCACACTGAACACATTAAATAGCATTTATCACAAATGAGGCGATACAAAATGACAACAACTCAAATTCAAAATTTACCAACGGAAATGAAAGCCTGGCAGGTCACGACGCCAGGTCCCATTGATGGCGCCGAATCACCACTGGCCTTTGTCACCAAACCAGTACCAACACCTGAACGCGGTGAAGTCCTGGTTAAAGTGTTGGCTTGTGGTGTTTGTCACACCGACCTGCACGTGACAGAGGGCGACTTGCCGGTTCACCATGAACACGTCACACCCGGCCATGAAATTGTTGGCGAGGTGGTGGCCACTGGGCCCGAAACTAGTCGCTTTCAACTGGGTGATCGCATTGGTATCCCATGGTTGCGCTGGACCTGCGGCGTGTGTGAATTCTGCCGTTCAGGCCGTGAGAACCTCTGCCCTAACTCCCTGTACACGGGGTGGGATCACGATGGCGGCTACGCTGAATACGTCACTGCGCCCGAAGGATTTTCCTACCGGATCCCCGACCAGTTTGATAATATCACTGCCGCGCCACTGCTTTGCGCTGGCATCATCGGCTACCGCGCCTATCACCGTGCCAACTTACCAGCCGGTGGCCGCCTTGGCCTGTATGGATTTGGCGGGTCGGCCCACATTACCGCCCAGATTGCGCTTGATCAGGGCATGGAAGTCCACGTGCTGACCCGTGGGACGGATGCCCGCAAATTTGCGCTGGAATTAGGCGCCAAATCTGCTCAGGGTCCCTATGACCTGCCACCAGTCAAACTCGATTCATCGATTATTTTTGCGCCGGTTGGCGACATCGTCCCGAAAGCGTTGGAAGGACTTGCTCCAGGCGGGACGTTAGCGCTAGCCGGGATTCATCTGACCGACATTCCAAGTCTCAACTACCAGGATCACATTTTTCATGAAAAGAATCTCACCAGCGTTGAGAGTAACACGCGGCGTGATGGCGAGGAATTCTTAACCTTAGCGGACCGCTTAAACATTCACCCAGAAACGACCCCGTACGCTTTTGACAAAGCGGATGAAGCGTTGCGGTACGTGAAGAAAGGCGATATTCGTGGCGCCTGTGTGCTGAAGATCAGTGACTGAGCATCACATTAGACCGACGACGTTTATCGTTGCAACTCAGTACCTAGGCTAAAAACGTGTTATTTGGGCGACTAGCGGGTTGTCCACGTTCTTGAACCCATGCAAATAAAACGAAAAGACCGTCACAGGCCCCATTTTCGGGTCTGTGACGGTCTTTTGAGTTCTGATGCAACACGCGTTAAAGAATGTAACGGGAAAGGTCCTTATCCTTCACGATGTTGCCGATCTTGTCATTCACATAATTTTCTGTAATGGTAATGTCACCCATCTGCATGTCAGGTCCTTCATATAGGAGGTCTTCCAGCAGTTTCTCCAACACGGTGTGCAAACGACGGGCACCAATGTTTTGTTTTTCATGGTTCAACTCAGCGGACAGTTCAGCGATCCGTTCAATGGCTTCCATGGTGAACGTGACCTTGATATTATCCGTCCCAATCAATGCTGTGTACTGCTTGATCAGTGAGTTCGTTGGTTCTGTCAAAATGCGGACAAAGTCGTCCTTGTCCAGATCATCCAATTCAACCCGAATCGGGAACCGCCCTTGTAATTCAGCAATCAGGTCGCTCGGCTTTGATTCAGCGAAGGCCCCGGCAGCGATAAACAGGATGTGGTCGGTGCTCAGCAGGCCGTACTTCGTCTGGACCTGAGTCCCTTCAACGATCGGTAAAATGTCACGTTGCACCCCTTCACGAGAAACTTCGCCACTGTTTTGATTGTTCTTGGACGCGATCTTATCGATTTCATCAATGAAGATGATTCCTGTATTCTCAGCGCGTTTGATGGCGTCATGGTTGATGTCGCCTTCGTTGACCAATTTCTCGGATTCTTCTTGAATCAACACTTCTCGGGCTTCAGAAACAGGCATATTCCGCTTCACACGACGCTTTGGCATCATTTGACCAAGCGTATCGCTCAGGTCAATGCCCATCTGGTTCATCATAGGATTATTGCCAGCAGCGGCTTGTTGCGGATCATCCATTTCAATTTCAACTTCACGGTTTTCCAGCAGGCCCTTTGCCAGTTGGTCCGAAACGGACATACGTTCATTCTTGATGTCGTCCGTAACCTCTTCTTTAGGCTGTTCGGGGGCAGATGGCATGTTGCCCTGTTGCAGTTGTGAGAACATGTTCATCATGGCCGACATGTCGTTTTGTTGTTTTTGCTTCGGCTTCTTACCGGGAACGATCAGTTTCGTTAGCCGGTTGTTAGCGCGTCTTGCAGCTTCAGCACGAACGTTTTCGAACTGGCTGTCCTTCTCCATCTTAACGGCCACATCAGCGAGACTGCGGACCATGGATTCAACGTCGCCACCAACGTACCCAACTTCGGTAAACTTCGTGGCTTCGACCTTCACAAAGGGCGCTTTAACGATCTTTGCCAGCCGGCGTGCCAACTCGGTCTTCCCAACCCCGGTCGGGCCGATCATCAACATGTTTTTAGGGGTGATTTCGTCCTGCATGGCTACCGGTAACTGCATACGGCGGTATCGGTTGCGCAGCGCGATTGAAATGGATTTTTTCGCATCACTTTGCCCGACAACATAGTCGTCAAGCAGTGACACGATTTCTTTTGGTGTTTTTGTAATCGGATCCATTCAAATTCCAGCTTTCTTTTTGGGATTAATTTAGAATTCTTCGACTTTAATGTTTTCGTTCGTGAAAATATCGATTTCACTGGCGATACCAAGTGCGGCCTTGGCAATCTCGCCCGCACTCATATCGGTTGCGTGCCGGTGCATCGCCAACGCAGCAGCCTGCGCAAAGTTACCGCCGGACCCAATGGCGAGGATGCCATCGTCTGGCGCGATTACTTCACCGGTCCCAGAAACGAGTAACATGTTATCCTTATCCATCACGATCAGCATAGCTTCAAGCTTTTGAAGACCCTGGTCAGAGCGCCACTGTTGGGCCAATTCAACGGCTGCCCGTTGCAGGTCGCCATCAAATTCTTTTAATTTAGCTTCAAATTTTTCTTCCAGAGTAATGGCATCAGCCACCCCGCCCGCGAAACCGACAGCGACTTTACCGTCGTAAATTTTACGGATCTTTTGGGCTTGGCCCTTCATAATCACCTTTTCACCCATGGTCACCTGACCATCACCAGCCATTGCGCTGTGGCCGTTGTGTTGTACTGCTACGATTGATGTCATCTAAAATCCCAACTTTCTTTTTTAGTCGTGTGTTGCCCGCGGGAAATACTTACGATAATCTCGCTGCAGGTGCGCTTTTGTCACGTGCGTATAGATCTGGGTCGTGGATAAACTACTGTGTCCCAGCAGTTCCTGCACCGTCCGCAGATCAGCGCCGTGATTCAACAGGTGGGTGGCAAACGTGTGCCGCAACATGTGCGGATGAATGTCCCCTGTCAGCGTACTGCGATCGATCACTTGGTTCAAAACGTATTCGACACCCGTGGCCGTGATCGGCCGCCCGTAGTGATTAATAAAAAGGGTGTCGTGCGTTTGATGGTACTTGGCCATCAGCGGTGCCCGACAGTCGCTCAGATACGTCTGTAAGGCGTGCTTAGCGTAATTGCCAAACGGCACGTAACGCTCCTTATTTCCCTTCCCATGAATCAACATGAGCTGGGTACTATCGTCAACGTCGTCGAGTCGCAACCCGCAACATTCGCTGACCCGGATCCCCGTGGCGTACAGGACTTCCAGAATTGCGGAGTCCCGCAGCGCTAGGGTCGCGTCCGGATTTGCTGCAGCCGCTTGGAACAGCGCCGTCATTTCCTTTTCGTAAAAGAACCGAGGCAATGGCGCCGGCCGTTTTTTCAGCGTGACATAGGCAAACGGATTTTGCGTGATCTGATGTTCACGAACCATAAACTCGTAAAATGACCGCAGGCTGGAAATCTTTCGCGCAATCGTTGTGCGTGCCTTGTGTTCATCATACAGCTGGCTCAGATAGACCTGAACATCAAGTTTGCTGACGCTTAACAGATCAGTTGCCCCGCCAGTCTCTGACAGGAAGTGGCGAAACGCGTCAATGTCTTCACGATAGGCTTTAACAGTCTCATCGGAGTACTGACGTTCACTAGTGAGGTACGTGATAAAGGTTGCCTCTAAATCTGACACATAACCACCTCCGTTGACAAACAATTTAACAGACTTTAACAGACGTTTCAATCATTTGGTCAAAATTGGTCAAAGATTTTTAGGAAAACTTAATCTTTTGTCAGCATTAGTTCTGCATAAGACTGGGTCTGACCGGCCAAACTAACGCGAAACCAGCCTATGACGGTCATGATTTCGGTTACAATAACTATTATATAACAGATTCAATAAGATATTAACCACTTAAGTCCATGGCCGACTGACTTTGGTATACTGAATGAAACACAAGTGAGGAAGATGATGACATGGATTTAAACAGCCACCAAGAATGGTTAGCCGACTTTTACCACCAACGCGGATGGGACACCTATTCACCGCAGATCGGGATTAATTTTATGACTGAGGAAGTGGGCGAATTATCCCGTGCTGTGCGGACGATGGAAATTGGCAGGGACCATCCTGGTGAACGCAAGGCTAGCGATGCGAAAATGATGGCTAATCTGCGCGAAGAGATGGCGGATGTGTTGGATCAGGTGCTGTTTTGTGCTAGTAAGTATGGGGTTCGTGCGGATGAGCTGCTTCGTGGGAGTGAGGAGAAGTTGACGAAGCGGTTTGAGGGTCGGGATTGATGGATCCTGGCTGATTTTTTTGATAGAGAAATACTATTTTAGAATAGTCGTATTTGAGACAGTAAAAAGAAGACTTTGCCAGTGATTTTTTCGTTCTGGCTTGGTCTTCTTTTTTGTTTTTTGGTTTATTTGGGGTTAACTTTGGTTGGGTTGGTGCTGAGAAGCTTTGAGGAGTGAATTTAGTTTACGTATAGGCCCTTGGTAGTTAGGATTTCTACTGTCCTCGAGACTAAACGTGCTCCGCAAGGCACGGGGCTAACGTGTAACGGACTCTCTACTTTCTACTGTCCTCGAGACCAAACGTGCTCCGCAAGGCTGAGGGCTACTGCATAAGCTAACTCTGGCACAAATGCCAAAACCAGGCATTTCTGCCAGAGTTAGCTTATGCTCCGCCCTCAAAACGCCTTGCTCCGCACTCTCTACTTCTGTACCTCTTCCTCATAATCCCCATTAGGACAAACAACCTGCAAGCCGCCCTTAACCTTCTTTTCAACCAGGTAATGGCCATCCTTTGGACAGTCACGGCCGACTGGTTTATCCCAGGTCACGAAGTCACAGTCTGGGTATCTTGAACAGCCGTAGAAGATTCGGTTTTTCTTTGACTTGCGTTCAATCACTTGACCCTGCTTACACTTTGGGCAGATCACGCCGATCTCCTTGACGATCGGCTTTGTATTCCGGCAGTCTGGGAAGCGTGAACAGGCGTAGAACTTGCCGTAACGGCCCATCTTAATGACCATTGGTGCCCCACAGATATCACAGTCAAAGCCGGCTGGTTCATCCTTGATCTGAATCTTTTCGATGGTGTCCTGAGCGTGGTCGACTTCCTTTGAAAATGGCTTATAGAAGTCATCCACAACCTTGACCCAGTTTTGATGGCCCTCTTCGATACCATCCAGTTCCTTTTCCAAGCCAGCGGTGAACCCAACGTTCACGATGTCTGGGAAGCAGTCCTGAATGATCGAATTGACGATATCACCCAGTTCAGTCGGTTCAAACCGGCGACCCGTGAGTTTCACATAGTACCGGCGCTGAATCGTATCCAGCGTTGGTGCATAAGTCGATGGCCGACCAACGCCATTTTCTTCAAGCGCCTTGATCAGGTTGGCTTCAGAATAACGTGCCGGCGGCTGGGTAAAGTGTTGCGCTGGGTCGGTCTTGCTCAAGGTCACCGTGTCGCCTTCGTTGAGGTCGGGCAACAGGTTATCCTTTTCCTTACCATCCTTATACAGCTTCAAGAACCCGTCGAACTTCATTTTTGAGCCGTTAGCCTTAAACGTGACGCCGTTTTGTTCCAGTGTAACCGCCATGGTGTCCATGACAGCGGGTGTCATCTGGCTGGACATGAATCGGTTCCAGACCAGTGAATACAGCTTGAACTGGTCGTTGGTCAAATATTCCTTGAGATCCGCCGGTGTCCGGTAAACAGAGGTTGGCCGGATGGCTTCATGGGCATCCTGAGCCCCTTCTGGCAGCTTGCCTTTGATCGGCTTAGTAGCGGCGTATTCGGCACCGTACTTTTCGTGAATGAACGATGACGCTTCATGCTTGGCAATGTTTGAGATCCGAGTCGAGTCGGTCCGCATATAGGTAATGAGCCCCTGTGAGCCTTCCTTGCCGATGTTGATTCCTTCATACAATTGCTGAGCGGCCATCATGGTCTTTCGCGTCCGGAAGTTCAACTTCCGGTTAGCTTCCTGTTGCATGGCACTCGTTGTGAATGGCGGTTGCGGTGACCGCTTCCGTTCCTTACGAGTGACTTTGGTGATATCAAAATCGCCGTCACGATCGATGTCGGCGAGGACCTTTTGCACCGCCTCGTTGTTTGGCAGATCCTGCTTCTTGACGTTACGACCATAGAAGCTAGCGGCAAACTTAGACCGTTTGTGTTTAAATTCAGTATCGATGGTCCAGTACTCTTCAGGTTCGAAGTTCTTGATCTCGGTTTCACGATCAATGATCAGCTTAAGCGCAATGGACTGCACCCGACCGGCACTGAGCCCCTTCTTCACTTTCTTCCATAAAAGCGGTGAGATCGAGTAGCCCACTAACCGGTCTAAGATCCGCCGAGCCTGTTGGGCATCGACCAGATCCATGTCGATCGAACGTGGGGTCTTAAAGGCGTCCTTAACAGCATCTTTTGTAATTTCATTAAAGACGACCCGGTTTTTATCTTTCGGATCTAAATCAAGAATGTGGGACAAGTGCCAAGCAATGGATTCACCTTCACGGTCCGGGTCAGCTGCGAGATAAACTTGTTTAGCTTTCTTGGCTTCGGAACGTAATTCCTTGATGACATCACCCTTCCCACGGATGGAAATATAGTGGGGATCGTAGTCGTGATCAACGTCGACGCCCATCTTACTCTTTGGTAAGTCGCGCACGTGACCCAGGCTAGCCATCACCTTGTATGTCCGACCGAGATATTTCTCGATGGTTTTTGCTTTGGCAGGCGATTCCACAATCACAAGTTTCTTTTGCGGCTTCTTACGCTTTGCCCGTTTTTTGGTTGATGTTGGCATCCAATTACTCCTTTAACAAATTTTTTTAAAAATACAATGTTATGGTTTTTATTCATCAAATCTTTCACATCATATTTCATAAAAAATGGATTGTCAACCAAAGAACTACTATATTATAGTGCGCAAATGTGTCGGTGACCGTTGAAATCGGCTCTTAATTGCAGGTGATATTACAAAAATTCTTCAAGGATGTGTTGCGGTGTTAGCACGGGTTTAGCGCCCGCTAGGATCAGTTCGTTGCACCCTGCTGAAAGGGGGTCATCGATCCGTCCGGGAACCGCTAAAACATTTCGATTATTTTGAATGGCAAGGTTGGCAGTGATTAAACTGCCACTATGTTGTTTGGCCTGAACGACCAACACCGTTTCCGTCAATCCTGCGATGATGCGGTTGCGCTCCACAAAATGGTGCGGCTTGCCCACGTCACCGATCGGATACTCGATTAAGACCAGTTCGTGAGCGGCCATGTACGCTTGTAACTTACGATTTTGGGCAGGATACGTGAGGTTCAGCCCCGTACCAATAACGCCAATCGTATGCCCACCGGCATGAATGGCCAATCGGTGACTGAGCGCGTCAACGCCCTTTGCTAAGCCGGAAACGATCACGTGGTTTTGCTGAATCGGTTGCGGTAAAAGCCGTTTCATCGCCGTTTGGGCATATTGATTCGGTTCCCTGGCGCCCACAACGCCGAGTAGTTTGCCCGCCGTTAATAAGGCAAGATTACCTTGATAAAAGAGCACGTTCGGTGGCAAATAACTTTCCTTGAGTTGGGCAGGATAGTGCTTGTCCAAAATCGTCAGCCAGTTGGCTTCATTTAAGTGGCGCGTCAACACGTCACTGAGTTGCTGACTGGTAAAACTGGTATAAAATTGCTTGGCTTTTGTTGGATTGAGGTTTGCAATGCGGGCCATGTCTTCAGGCAATAGTCGTTTAACACCGGTCGGATGTGCCTGAAGCCACTGGTAGATCAATGTTTCGCCCTTAATGCCAATGCCCTTCGCTAATCTGAGACGCAGTAATAATCGTCGTTTATCCATGGGTTGTCACTCCTTTGTTTGTTCCTAGAAGTAACTACGCAGGATAATCGCAAAATGGTTAAAAAAAGTCTGAAACTGGCGCAAACGTTTTTCGGTGAATGGGTGTTGGGCCTAACTGGGCAAGACCAGCCAGGTGCGCTTTCGTACCGTACCCTGCATTATGGCTAAATTCATAACCGGGGTAACGCTGGTCATAGCTCTGCATCACGTGGTCACGGAAAACTTTGGCCACGATGCTGGCAGCCCCAATACTGATACTCTTGGCATCACCCTTAATGAGCTTGAGTTGTGGAATATCAGTGTCGATGCTCATGGCATCAATGAGTAATTGCTGCGGTTTGACGGTTAAATGATTGACCGCTTCAAGCATTGCGACCCGTGTTGCTTGATAGATATTCAGGTCATCGATCTGCTGAGCTGAAGCCCACCCGATGCCGACACTGACTGCTTCGTTTAAGATCTGCGGGTACAGTTCCTCGCGCTTATGGTCACTGAGTTGTTTGGAATCATTCACACCCAATACGTCAAAATCTGCAGGTAACACAATGGCACAACTGATGACCGGCCCAGCCAACGGTCCGCGGCCAACTTCATCAATACCGGCGATCACTGTGCGCCCTTTATCCCGAGCTTGGTTTTCATAAAAAAAACGCTTCTCAAAAGCGTTTTTTGCGTCGGCTAACTTGGCGAGCCGTTTATGAGTTTGGGCGATCAGCTGTTGAACGCCCTTGCGCGAATCTGCAGCTGCTTCGACAAACAACGGATCCGTTTCAGAAGTAACGGCCATAAATCCTTTTTTATAGTCGGCAATGGAACGTCTATCAGTCATTCCTATCGCCGTCCATTCTGTCTAAGGTATACCGTCCCAACTTAGCCTTTCTGGTATCTTGGATCAGTCGTTCGCTTGCCCGGTCATAGTCATCCTTCATCCCAATTTTCTTGGTGATGGCCAATAGGAGATCAACGTCAGATAAGTCGAGATCTGCATCGGAAAGTTTGTACCGTTCAGGCAGCGCTTCGGGGTAAGTTTCACGGAAAAAGTGCAACGCAAACAAGGCCACGTCATCACTCGCAAACCGCTTATCCTTGATGGCACCGGTCAGAGCAAGCTTCTGCCCCGTTTCTTCATCTTCAAACTTTGGCCATAAAATCCCTGGCGTATCCAGCAAGGACAGTTTTGAAGAGGACCGCAGCCACTGCTGACCCTTTGTCACACCAGGCGTATCGCCGACCTGGGCGACCCGTTTGTTAACAAGGCGGTTCAGCAATGTGGATTTCCCGACGTTCGGAATGCCCACAGTAATCGCGCGAATTGGCCGCTCTTTCAGCCCCTTTTGCTGTTCGGCAGCGAGTTTATCTCCCAAAATAGATTGGGCAATTTTTGTCACTGTTTTGGTTGTGATATTAGCCTTTGAATCCACCGCAATGGCTGGCAGTCCCATTGCCTTGAAATGCGCGATCCAATTTTTGGTCTGAGCGGGATCAGCCAGATCACTCTTGGTCAGGATCATCAAATGCGGTTTGTCTTTGATCAGCCGTTCGATCTCTGGATTTCGTGAGGCGTCCGGAATGCGGGCATCAACGAGTTCAAACACAATGTCGACCACGTGTAGATTTTCTTCCAGTTGACGGATGGCCTTGGCCATGTGGCCAGGAAACCACTGAATTGTTGCCATTGTTACTCTCTCCTCACTATTCCGCTGCCTGGTACATCGTCCAAGCCTCATCAAAAATGGTCATGGACGGTAAGTAAGGCGCATTTTCTTCAAGATATTTTGAAATGCTGTCAAAGTGCGTATCCTGTTTTGGAAACGCCTGGTCTAAGAACGCATTGTTCGCAAACTCAGCCACGGATCCGTGGTCTTCTGGGTTGCGCAGTGTCATGAGATATTGGTAAAAACTTCTTCGCATCAGATCACCCCTTTGTTCTGTTGATGCTGGTTACTTTTTAGGAATTAAGACTTTAAATTCAAACTTGCCGGCACTGCTCATGTCGATCTTCGTTGCCCGGTACTGCACACCCTTTGTTCGAAAGGCATTCAAGTTCAGCGTAATTGTTTTTTGTTTGGTATCTAAAACGACCCATTTTGGCAAGTTATAGGATTTCTTAATGTAACTCATCACTGCCTTAACCGGCACGCTGAGCTGGCCAACCGCAAGTTTCTTTGCTTTCAGCTGAACGTTACCGTTCTTCAGCAACTTCGGCGTCAATGATAACCCAAAGTGCACCGTGATGCCTAATACCTTGGCCTGGCCGGTAACCACTGCATCGTTTTTTACGTGAAACTTATAGTTCATTTGTGAGTCATTCTTATCCTGGAATCGGTCCAGATAATAGTCTGACATCGCGTTTAATTGCTTCTTGTTAAGGCTCACATTGAAACTAGCGGCACTTTTAGCCGTAGTTGCAGTTGGCTGTTTAACGGATGATGCCCCCGTGAACTGGGTCAAAAGGAAGATAAATCCAATAACGATAATGAGCACCAGCCCTAAAAAGCCCCACTTCCACGGATTTCTTGGTTGTTTTTGTTTTGTTTGTGCTGAACGTTGCACCGTATCACCCCACTATTTTGATTGCCACGATTCGTACTTGCCCATCACGCCAGCCAAGGTCTTTGCCATGTACCGATAACCCCGATGATTGGGGTGAAAATGATCTTCGTCAGATAGGTAGTCATTCTTTTCTTTGCTGGTCTGGTTCTGTAACAGACTCTCGACTGACGAGGCCGACACGTATTTACTGTTCGACTTCGTCACTTCTTGTTTTAACTTGGCCTTTGATGCAGCTGATTGGTACTGGCCATAAGTCAGTTGTTTACTGATGCTGACAAAGTGAACATTATCACTTTGTTGTGCCACTGATTTGTTTACAACGTTCCACTGCGCCACCGCATTGGTGATCATCGTGGCATTTGTGAAGTAAACATAGACCGGATTGTATATACCAAACATATAAATGGTTGCATTTGGATTCACGGCACGAATGTCTTTGATCAGGCGTTGAACTTTCTTTCGGTAGGTTTTCTTCACTGGTGTCAGCTTGCTATCTAACTGCTTATTGCTAGATACAAAGATGCTTTTTTCAAGACTCTGCAGTAAGTCATTACCACCCACCGTCAACGTGATCACGTTCGCCTTTTTCAGCGAAGCCCGTTCTTTTTGATTCGTCCGAACGCGTTTATCGATCTGGTCAGACCGTAGCCCGCCAATGCCATAATTGCTTGAACTTAGTTTCACATAGTATGCCTTCTGCAAATCGTTTTTCAAATCCGGTAAATACCCTTTATGGTCGTTGGCGTACCCGATTCCCTGAGTGAGGGAGTCCCCAATTGCGACCAGCTTGACCTGTTTAGTCGCTGGTGTTTTATCCTGCTCAGTTGTGGTCGTCTTGTGCTGCTGAAACAGCCAATAACCGCCAACACCAAGAACGATGATCACGACCACAGCCACAACCCATTTTACTAATCGACGCATTAAAACCAACACTCCTTATTTTTTCACACTTACGGCGCGCATTCGCCGTATTATCTGAAGTCATTTGGCGTTAATGGTACTGAGATTCGCTGAGAATGCCAAGTTGACAAATCCCAATATAAGAAAAAATCAAGAATTCACTTCTGAATTCTCGACTTTATCACACTTTTGTCCATTTGGCTATCTTAATCATAGGAGTAGATCAACGCAAACGCGCCCGGTCCACCATGGGTAGCAATGATTGGCACCGTTTCACGGACCAGAATGTCCACGTTCGGAAACAGTGGTTGGAGCTTGTCCGTCAGACGTTTAACTTCCCCCATCGCGTTTACGTGGGAGATACCGATCGCATTGATCTTCAACCCCTTCATCTGTTCAACGACCTGGTCGAAGTAGCGGTCGATCGGTTTGGCGCCGCGGCCCTTTGTCCGAATGTCCAAATTACCGTCACCGACCTGCAGGACGATCTTAATGTTAAGGAGTGACGAAATTGCGCCAGTGACCCGGCTGATTCGGCCACCCTTCACCAGATTGCTTAAGGTCATGACACCCATAAACAACTTGGTGTGGTTGCGCACCTTGTCGATCACGGCCAGAACGTCTTCTTTGCTGCCGCCCTGCTGTGCCAGCTTCGCCGCTGCGATGACCTGAAGCGCAAGCGCCCGGTCGGTGGTGCCACTGTCAATAACGGTCACGTCAGTCTTACTGATGGTTGCTGCCTGTTCAGCTGTGTGCACTGTGCCGCTGATACCTTCCAGCATGTCCAAACAGACCACAGAACTGCCGTCTGCGCCCAGTTCGTCAAAGACCTTAATAAAGTCCCCCAGCGGTGGTTGACTGGTCTTAGGGAACGTTTTTGAGCTTTCCATCTTATTAATAAATTCTTCGTTCGTAATCGTATGCCGTTCGACATAAACGACATCATCGATCATGACCGTCAATGGCACGATCGTAATGTGGTATTTTTCGACTTCTTCGTCCGTCAGTCCCGCCGAAGAGTCCGTTACTATCTTTACACTTGCCATAATTGGTTATAACCACGCTTTCTTCCCAAAAGGTTGTCATTTCATGCTACAATGTCACGAGTAGCACGAAAACGATTCGCTAATAGTATAGCAGATTTAGCGGGTGTTTTCATAATTTTATTACGGGTGTTTGGTGACCCACCAGCATTTATGGGAGGTCTTTTCTTGCTTCAATCAAACCAGAAACAAAAACGATCAGTGGCGCCGCAGTTTTCACGACGCTATCAAATCATTAATGAAGTTTTAAACTCGGTCACGCACGGCATCGGCGTCGGCCTCAGTATTGCCGGTCTGGTGCTCCTGATCATCAGAGCAGTTCACCTTGGCGGCGCAATGCGCATTACAGCGTATACCGTCTACGGTGCAATTCTGGTGCTGTTTTACCTTGCCTCGACCATGTTCCACAGCCTCTACTTCACTAAGGCGAGCCACGTGTTCCAAATTTTCGACCACTGTGCCATTTATTTACTCATTGCGGGCACTTATACCCCTTACTGCCTAGTCGTCATTAGAGGCACGCTAGGATGGGTTATATTCGGTGTCACTTGGGTCACTGCGGTTCTGGGTATCATCTACAAGAGTCTTTGGCTAGGAAAATTTCAAAAACTGTCCACGATCCTATACGTGGTCATGGGCTGGTTCTGTGTCCTGGGCTTCAAACCACTCTATAACGGCCTGGGGCCCCACGGCTTTCTCTTGTTAGTATTAGGCGGCGTAGCCTTCACGGCGGGCGCAGTCCTTTACAGTTTCAAAAATATAAAATTCGGCCACGTTATTTGGCATTTGTTTGTGTTGCTTGGGACGATTTTGATGTTTTTTTCGGTGTATTTGTATGCGTAGAGAGTGGAGGAAGGCGTTTAAGGGGCAGAATGTAACGGACTCTGGCAGAAAATCCCGATCCTGGATTTTTTGTCAGAGTCCGTTACATGGCCGCCCCTTGCCTTCCGGAACTCGTTTCGGCACGGTGGCCTAGAAAGCCAACTACTAAAAGCTCTTAAATCAATCTTAAAACGAATCTTCAACGATTAAAATCAGCAAAAAATCCTCAAAATTCAGGCTCAAAAAAGGCCGCGCAATCACCCAGACTGCGCGGCCTTTTATTTTACCGTCGTTTAAACGCTTCAAAATAATGCACATAAGGACTTTTCTCATCCACAACCCCAGCTTCGCTAGAAACCAACTCAAACTGTGAATAGTCAATGTCCGGCATGTAGGTATCGACCTTAAACTCATGGTCGATCCGCGTCCGCAATAACTCGTCGACGTAAGGCAAGAGACTTGCAAACACCTTGGCACCGCCACTAATATAGATAGTTTCATCTGGGTGGTGGTCCTCATAAGTCAGCAGGTCGTCGACACTATGCAACACGAGAACGCCCTCCGGATAGGTCTTGTGACGATTGGTCGTCAACACGATATTTTTCCGGTGCGGCAGCGGCTTGCCATAGGACGCAAAAGTGCGGCTGCCAGACACCAGTGTGTTGCCGGTAGTTGTGCGTTTAAAGAAGCGCATATCAGAAGACAAGTGCCAGGGTAAGTTGCCCTTATACCCGATGCCATGGTTGTTGTCTTCGGCCCAAATAAAAATCATTTGCAACCTCCTAAACGGCAACCGGCGCCTTTATGGCTGGCGCTGGATGGTAGTCGGTCACGTGAATGTCCTTCATGTCGTAATCAAAGATCGACGACTTGTCTGGGTTCAACTCAAGTTGTGGTTGAATGTCAGATGGTTTGCGCCTGAGCTGTTCTTTGACTTGATCAATGTGGTTTAAGTAAATATGAGCGTCGCCAAGCGTGTGGACAAAATCGCCAGGTGCCAGACCAACTTCTTTAGCAATCAAGTTTGTCAGTAAGGCGTAACTTGCGATATTAAACGGCACACCAAGAAAAATGTCCGCACTTCGTTGGTAAAGTTGGCAGCTGAGTTTGCCATCAGCCACGTAAAATTGAAACATCGTGTGACACGGTGGTAGCGCCATACTTGGCACATCTTCAGGATTCCACGCGGAAACGATCATGCGCCGTGAATCCGGGTGCGTCCGCAACGTCTCGATCACATCACTAATTTGGTCGATCGTATCGTCCTGCCGTGTCTTCCACGCCCGCCACTGTGAGCCGTAGACGTCGCCAAGGTTGCCATACTGTTCAGCAAAGGCATCGTCGTTGACGATTCGGTCACAAAACGCCGTCATTTGTTCCTTATACTGCGCATTAAAATCAGCATCTACCAGTGAACGGCGCCCCAAGTCAGTCATGTCTGGTCCGGTATAGTCATTTGATTCAATAAAGTTCTTAAAGGCCCACTCGTCCCAGATGTGGTTCTTGTGTTTCAGCAAATACTGAATGTTGGTGTCCCCATGTAAAAACCAGAGGAGTTCACTTTTAATCAAACCAAACGGCACTTTCTTGGTCGTCAGCAACGGAAACCCCTTGCTGAGGTCAAACCGCATTTGGTAACCAAAGGTACTGATAGTTCCCGTTCCCGTTCGGTCAGATTTCCGGTTGCCGTTCTCTAAAACAAATCGTTGTAAGTCTAAATAAGCGTCTTCTAACATTACTGCCAGCTTCCTCTCTACTCCAATATCAATTCTAGCTACTCCGCGTACTGACTCAAATAGTCCCAGCGGGCCATTTTATCGTCCAACGCTTGATCCGTTTCCTCAAAGTCAGATTGTAATGACGCTAATTTATCATAGTTGTCACCATTTTGCGTCATTTGAGACTCCAAATCAGCCTTTTTTGTCTCAAGGGCGTCAATTTCATCTTCAATTGTTGCCCATTCTTGTTGTTCCTTGTAAGTCAGCTTGGTTTTTTCTTTTTTAACAGGTGCTGCTGGCGCGTCAACATCTGACTTGACTGCCTTAGCCTTTTTACTCGTGGTCGACTCAGTCTTAGCTGCTGTTTGCTGGGCCAAATAGTCCGTAAACAGCCCACTATACGATTCGATTTTGGCATTCCCGTCAAAGAATAGCAGCTTATCCGTCACTTTATCCAAGAAATACCGGTCATGGGAAACGGTGATCACCGTGCCATTGAAGTGCTTAACATAGTCTTCCAGCACCGTTAACGTCCCAATATCCAAATCGTTCGTCGGTTCGTCCAGGAATAAAACGTTCGGCTGTTCCATCAAGAGTTTCAGCAGATAGAGTCGCCGTTTTTCACCACCAGAGAGTTTCCGAATCAGTGTGCCGTGCATGAATCGCGGAAAAAGGAACTGCTCCAATAGTTCGGAGACGGAAATTTTATTGCCGGATTTATCGGTTACATTTTGACCAACTTCACTCAAATAGTTGATGATCCGCTTGTCGTCTGGAATTGGCTCAGTCTGTTGGGTATAGTAAGCCATTTTGACCGTTTCGCCAATGATGAGCGTACCGGAATCTAACGGTAGCCGATCCGCCATGACATTCAGGAGCGACGACTTACCAGCCCCGTTTTCACCGGAAATTCCAATGCGGTCACCTGCTTGAACCAGCAGACTAAAATCATTCAGAATGTGGTGGTCGCCCAAGGTCAAGTTGGCATGCTGAAGTTCAATCACCTGCTTGCCAAGCCGAGTCTGCCCAAGGTCAATGGAGACATCGTGTTCAACCGGTGTGGTGCCAAGATTGGCTTCAAGGTCGTTAAATCGGTTGATCCGTGCCTGTTGCTTTGTGGAACGCGCATGAGCGCCAGCTTTCATCCAAGCGAGTTCCTGCTTGTATAACTGCTGCTGTTTATGGTCTTGTGACGCCTCTAATTCGACTCGCTCTGCCTTTTGACCAACGAAATCCTGGTAATTACCGTCGTAGCTGAAAAGTCGGCCAAACGACAACTCCCAGATATGGTTGGCAACCTGATCCAGAAAGTACCGGTCATGAGTAACGACGAGTAAGGCGCCCTTGTAATTGGCTAAGTAATTCTGTAACCAATCAATGGAATCGAAATCCAAATGGTTGGTCGGTTCATCCAGCAGTAAGAGATCCGGTGACCGGATCAGCACCTGGGCCAACCCGACCCGTTTTTGCTGGCCACCGGACATGGTGCCAATTTTTTGTGTCAGATCCGTAATGTGCAGTTGCGTCAAAATCGTTTTGACATCACTTTCAGCTGTCCAGGCATCAGCTTCGTTCATTTGTGCTTCAGCTGCCATGTACTTTTTTTGCAGATCCTCATTTTCCGGATCATTACTGTAGGCTGCGAGGGTGTCTTCGTAGTACCGGATCACCTGAAACACCTTCTGTGAGCCGGAGAAGACAGCATCCATCACCGTTTGGTCAGGATTTAACTCAGGCGTTTGGGTCAGGTAGGCAATACTGTAATCATTTGGCGTAATGATGTCGCCATGGTACTGCGCCAAACCGGCCAGGGTGTTGAGCAGCGATGTTTTACCACTCCCGTTCGTCCCAATCAGACCAATTCGGTCGTGTTCATTAATAATAAAACTAATTTGATCAAACAACGTTTTTTCGCCGTAAGTTCGCGTTAAGTTTTCAGCTCGTAATGTCTGCATGATGTCACGCTTTCTAAATATAGTTATGAATTTGCTAATTGGAGTGCCGCGCCTGTGAGTTTTTCGGCGTCATTCGGCAGTTCACCTGTAGCGACGCGGTACTCTAACGTGTTCAATAATTTACCAAGGATGGGACCCGGCTTAATACCGGCTGCCATCAGGGATTGCCCAGAGACAGCCAGTTCCTTTTTGGACTTAATGGCAAGTCCGCGATACCTGGCGACCAGATCAGTAGCGTCAACGTCGGTCGCACCCATGAGCGTCGCAATCTGGGTTGCGATGGGAATGAGCGCTTCACCTGTTTGGTAGAGCACCCAGTCATCCAGCTTTTCGGCTTGAATCGCCAGTACCATGTCCGTTGCGATCCGGACATCATCGATCAAATGGTTGGCGCTCTTCCAGTGTTTGAGAAACTGGTCGATCTGACGCCCCTGCAACCCAAGCTGCGTGCAGATCAGCGTCCAAACGGCCGTTTCATTGCCAACTGAACCCGTCAAGCGCGTGGTGAGCGCTTGTAAAGCCGGTAATTGCGTTTTAAAATCTGGACAATACTGGTAAAGGCCAGTATCTAAAAATAATTGGAACCCCTTTGCAGGCCAGTTACCCTGCAGCATCTTCACGAATTCAACGTGAATCCGTTCCACCGCAATTTTCTCTAAGAGTGGCCCATGGTGGGTAATGCCTTGAATCGTGGCCGGATCGACATCAAAATCAAGCTGGCTCGCGAATCGGACAGCCCGCATCATACGCAGCGCATCTTCATTAAACCGTTCATCTGCGTTGCCCACGGCACGAATGCGTTTGGTCTTTAAATCATCGAGACCATTAAAGTAGTCCACAATGGTTCCGTTGCTCCGGAGTGCTAAGGCGTTGATCGTGAAATCACGCCGTTTGAGATCCTCCTGCAACGACCGCACAAAGGTCACTGAATCCGGACGGCGATAATCCTGATAGCCGGATTCTGTTCGAAACGTCGTTGTTTCATAGCCCGTTCCGTGATCCAGGATCATCACCGTCCCGTGTTCGATGCCAGTGTCGACCGTGCGCTTAAAAAGCTGTTTGACCTCCTGCGGGTACGCACTTGTCGCAATATCCACATCATGAATCGGCAGCCCCAGCAAGGTGTCGCGTACCGACCCGCCCACAAAATAGGCTTCGTAGCCCGCCGCATCAATGGTATCGATAATCGGCTGGGCTGTGATAAATTCTTCTGGTAATGTCTCAATTCTCATGTCTGATCTACCCTTTCAAAGTCTTCACTATAGTACCATATTTTGCCGGTCGGCCTAAACCTGGAATTGTGATTTTCCAATAACCCAACTCTGAAATTTTGGTGATACAGCTGGCATGGCGCGACTCTAGTCGTTGAGTATGCTATGATGAAAAAGGACTTTCACCATTATTAAGGGGGCGTGCATTATGGTCAATAAACCAGAAGAACGCATTCGACCGCTGGATTTATTAATGATCGCGATTGGATGCGCCGGGTACGCGTTTGCCTTGGTTTACATCAACATTGCCAACCACTTGGCGGATGGCGGAATCAGCGGGATCACGTTGATTTTGCGGGCGTTGTTTAAGATCAACCCCGCCTACTCAACCATCGTCATCAACATTCCACTTATTATCATTGGCTATCGGTTTCTTGGTCGGCGGGCCATTGTTTATACATTATACGGAACAGTAATGCTGTCGCTGTTCCTGTGGATCTGGCAACGGGTGCCATTCGTCCTGCCGCTGCACCACGATTTATTCTTGGCCGGAATGGCAGCCGGTCTGACAGGCGGTGCTGGCAGCGGCTTACTCTACCGTTACGGCGGCACCACCGGCGGCACTGACATTGTCGCACGAATCCTTGAACGGTTCCGTGGCATTCCAATGGGTCAAACCCTGCTGTGGTTAGACGTCATCGTTTTGTGTGCGTCGCTCATTTACATTGACATTCGCCACATGGCGTACACGATTCTGTGTTCCTACGTCTTTTCAAGAATCGTTAATTTCATCCTAAGTGGGACCTATTCGGCCAAAGGCGTGCTAATTGTCAGCAACGCAACTCAGGAAATT
Source organism: Secundilactobacillus paracollinoides (assembly GCF_001702155.1). Classification (NCBI taxonomy): domain Bacteria; kingdom Bacillati; phylum Bacillota; class Bacilli; order Lactobacillales; family Lactobacillaceae; genus Secundilactobacillus; species Secundilactobacillus paracollinoides. The sequence continues at coordinate 2,717,873 of NZ_CP014912.1, read as the reverse complement.
ACTGATGAAGTCATGACCTCGCTTGGTCGCGGTGTCAGTATCCTGCATGGTGAAGGCGGTTATTCACATAAGGACCGTCCCGTGCTCTACATCGTAGTGAGTCCAGGCGAACTGCATGACCTGCAAATGATCGTTAGCGATTTGGATCAAAACGCGTTTATGACGATTTTTGATGTCAGTGAGGCCATTGGTGAAGGGTTCACCTATCAGCGGCCCAAGCGAACCTGGTTTAAACACTCCTAGTGGGTGTTTTTTATTTTAAGTTTTAATATGTTAAAGTAACTATTTATTCTATTTTTCTATTTAAAAAAAGAACTGCGCCAGTTACACGTAGTTCCTTCTTGTGATTTAGTAGGTATCATCCTGTAATTCTTCCAGCATCAAGGCCATTTCAGAATCATCGGGCACCACCTTCAGATAAGCCTGCAACAGCTTAACTGTTTCCTCACGCTGGCCGGCTTCCCTGAAGAAGTAGACGGCCGGCTTCAAAAAGTCCGCCTGATCCATGAAGTACGGCTCGGCCGCTTGGTAGAACTTCAGTGCCTGATCGTAATTTTCCAATTGGGCGTATGACGTCGCCAGATTCCAGTAGATCTGCGGGTCAAGGTTATCTTCTTGCACGTAGTTTGTTAAGAAGTCAACCGTATCCTGGTAGCGCTCCTGCTTTACGTATAAGTTCGATAATTTAATCACAATATCCAGATCTTCCGCGTCTAGCGCGTTACCTTTTTTCAGATACTGTTCAGTCAGCTGCTCATCGCTCACACGAGCCGCAATATCGGCCGCGTAAGACCATAGTTTTTCATTATACTGGTCAACACCCAGCCCTTCTTGTAACGTCGTTAGCGCCTCATCTAATCGATTTTCGTCAACCAGCGCTTGCCCCAGCGGAATATACAAACTGGTGTATTGTGGGTCACTGTCTTTCAATTCACTCAGCAGTTGAATGGCCATCTTATCATCCTTCAGCTGCAAGTATGTGAATCCGGTTTCAAACTTAACATCTGGTGTCATGTCTCCCGAATGAACTTGTTTTAAATACCCGATTGCTTGTTCAAACCGTCCGGCATTGGCGTAAGCTACCCCGATCCGTTCAACCAAATTGACTGAGCTGAACTCTGGGACCCCCTGCTTGATCAAATCAAGATAGAGCGGAATCGCCTTAGTAAATTCACGCATCGTAAAGTACAGCTCTGCCAACGCAAAAATAATCGCCGGTTCCTCAGGTGCTAACGCTTGCGCCTGCAAGAGTTTTTGCTCACTGACTTCAAATAATTCTTGTGTCTGATACAAGTCAGCTGCGACCATCAGCGACCGCACATAGGCCTCGGAGTCTTCGCTGACCTGGTTAAGGTAATCCAATGCTTCATCGTTTTTGTCCTCATCGATCGCAATATCGGCTAAATTGACCCGAATATCGTCTTCTTCTGGGTACCGTTCCAATAATTTTTCATAGATCCGCCGAGATTGATTCAAAAATCCGAGCGTATAAAGTTCTTCTGCTAAATTATAAAGTGTGTCATCGTCATCGTGGCGTAACGCGCTGGCATAAGCCTTCTTAAATTTATCTAACTGACCACGATCCAGTTGATCTAACGCTTCTTCTGAGTAGCTCATGGGCCGCCTCCATTATTGAATTCCATAACTACTAACATAGCATAAGATGGGCAGGTTGGGCAAATTTGACGCTTTGGGTGGTGGGTTTTTGTTGTTTGTTTTTTTTAAGTTAAAATAACTTTTTATTATTTTCCTTGTTTTGTTGAGCCATTATTAATTTATTGGGCATAGGGCTTTTTCAACGAAGCTACGCATATGGTACTTTTTTCAGTTGTTTCAGCGTCTACCTAGCACCATATTCGGGAATGCTATCTTTAAATAAAGAAGACCTGACGTACATTCTGCTCCCCCTTGTGCTCCACCTTAGGGGCGCCCTTCTTCCGCACCATGTCGTTGATTCTTACACCAAAAAAAGCCCCGTTTTACATTCCGCTCCCCTCTCCTCAAGCCTAATCAGGCTACGCGGGGCAAGGAGGCTGCGCGTAAGGATCCATGACACAAAGCCAAAGACCAGGCTTTATGTCATGGATGCCTTACGCTCCGCTCCTTAACCGCCCCGTTCCGCACCATACAAAAAGGCCAACCCAATTTCTCAGGTTGGCCCACTGTTTAATAAAATGAATTATTTAACAGCATCCTTCAAAGCTTTACCAGGCTTGAATGCTGGTACTTTGCTTGCAGGAATTTGGATTTCATCGCCCGTTTGTGGGTTGCGACCCTTACGAGCTGCCCGTTCGCGAACTTCGAAGTTACCAAAGCCGATTAATTGTACCTTCTCGCCCTTAGCCAAAGTTGCTTGAACTGAATCAAATACTGCATCAACTGCAGCAGTTGCGTCCTTCTTAGTTAAACCGGTTGCTGCTGCAACATCGTTAACAAGTTGTGCTTTGTTTGCCATGAATGATTCACCTCCTCGGATGAATTATGATGAGTACAAATTTATCTCATCTAGTTGATCTCAGAATTTGAAATCAGCTATTGAAATAATAACGGCTCTCCGTATCATTTCTGTTTCTAAGATAGCACAGAAAGCCTTTCACAGCAAGGCTTTTTAACGTTTTTGAGTGAATTTCATCGACTTTTATTTAGTTTTGTAATATTTGAATAAAATTTAGCTAAAAAATGGCGAAAAACGCGACATAACGGCGTCTTTCGTCATTTTCACTTGACAACAGATTCTACTTCCTGTGTCGTTCAATTAAATGAATTGGTGTCCCACTAAAGTCAAAATGTTCGCGAATTTGGTTTTCCAGATAACGTTCATACGAAAAATGCATGAGTTCTGGATCATTCACAAAAATCACAAAGGTCGGTGGTGCCACCGCAACCTGCGTTGCATAGAAGATCCGCAACCGTTTTCCGTTATCGGTTGGCGTTGGATTCATTGCAACGGCATCCATCAACACGTCATTGAGTGTTGAAGACTGGACCCGCTTGTTGTGGTTCACGGAGACCTTCTTGATCAGTTCTGGCAGCTCATGCAACCGCTGATGCGTCTTAGCGGAAACAAACAGCATTGGCGCGTACGCTAGATACTGGAATTCTTCACGCACATGGATCTCAAAGTCATGCAGACTCTGATTGTTCTTCTTGATGGCATCCCACTTGTTGACCAGAATAATGATGCCGCGGCCAGCTTCGTGCGCATAACCGGCAACCTTTTTATCCTGTTCGCGAATGCCTTCTTCAGCATTAAGCACAAACAACACAACATCAGAATTATCGATAGCCTTCATCGCACGCATGACACTGTAACGCTCAGTATTTTCGTACACCTTACCGCGTTTTCGAATACCAGCCGTGTCAACCATGGTAAATTCATCACCATTGTCGGTCACAAACTTTGTGTCAATGGCATCCCGAGTCGTCCCAGCAATATCTGAAACGATTACCCGGTCTTCCCCCAGCAAGGCATTGACCAAGGAGGACTTCCCAACGTTTGGTCGGCCAATCAGACTGAACCGAGTACTGGTATCCTCAACATCGCCTGTTTCGTCAGGAAAGGCTTTCACAACGGCATCAAGCAGGTCGCCAAGTCCCAATCCGTGAGCTCCAGAAATGGGGTACGGATCACCGAACCCGAGTGAATAAAAGTCGTAAATATCTTGTCGCTGTTCTGGATTATCAGCTTTATTGACCGCTAGAATGACGGGTTTATTGGCCCGATACAAAATCTGAGCAACCTTTTCGTCAGAGTCAGTCACGCCTTCACGTGCACTGACCACAAAGACGATCACATCTGCTTCATCAATGGCCACTTCGGCTTGTTCAGTGATCTGTTTTAAAAATGGTTCGTCACCGACATCGATCCCACCAGTGTCGATCATACTGAACGTGTTGCTGAGCCACTCGCCGTGTGCGTAGATCCGGTCCCGGGTGACCCCAGGCGTGTCTTCAACAATGGAGATCCGGTCGCCAGCAATTCGGTTGAAGATCGTGGACTTCCCCACGTTTGGCCGGCCAACGATGGCAACAGTTGGCATACTCATTGTAATCCCTTCTTTCAAACATAAAATCGTTTCCAAAAACAAAACAGGTTAGGGCGAATCACCTTCGTCCCAACCTGTTATGTTGTCCCTTAGAATAAACTAGGACTAGTCGTTATCTGAATCTTGTGCTTTCTTTAATTGGTCACCGATCAGGTCACCTAAAGTAAAGCCAGCGTCATCATCGTCAGTTGAAACAACATTTTGACGATTGTTGTTACTGTTGTTGTTGTTGTTTTGACGACGAGGAGCTGATTGCTTCTTTTCTAGCTCGCTAGATGCTGGCTTTTCCTTCAAAGCTTTGATGGATAAGGCCAAACGATGTGCTTCTGGATGTACTTCCAGAACCTTGACTTGAACCTTTTCGCCAGTTGATAACACATCATTAGGGGTAGCAATGTGTTCATGGGCGATTTGTGAAATGTGAACTAACCCTTCAACACCAGGGAAGACTTCCACAAAGGCACCAAAGCTGGTCAGACGCTTAACGGTTCCTTCAAGCACTGCGCCTTCAGGAGCTTTTTCTTCGATACCGTCCCAAGGTTCTGGTAGGGTTTGCTTGATTGAAAGTGAGATCCGGTCACGGTCTGGGTCGACTGAAAGGACCTTAACCTTAACTTCTTGGCCAGTCTTCAAGACATCTGAAGGCTTGTCAACACGTTCGTAAGCAATTTCAGAAACGTGAACCAACCCATCAACGCCGCCTAAGTCAACAAAGGCACCGAAGTTAGTCAAACGGGCAACAGTCCCGGTAACAGTGTCACCAGCCTGGATGTTAGCCAATACTTCTTCACGCTTAGCAGCCTTTTCTTCTTCAACGATTGCACGGTGAGAAAGAATCAGACGGTTTTCGCTTGGTTCGATTTCGATAATCTTAAAGGTCAATGTTTGACCCTTAAACTGGTTAAGATCTTCAACGAAGTGATCACTGATCATTGAAGCTGGAACGAAGCCACGAACACCAGCGTCAACAACTAAGCCACCCTTAACCACTTGGGTAACAGGGGCGTCAATTGTTTCACCAGCTTCGAACTTCTTTTGGATGTCATCCCATACTTTACGGGCTTCCAAACGACGAACTGAAAGTAAGTAGCTGCCGCCTTCCTTATCGTTACCGATGCGGGAAATGACAACTAAGTCTAACTTATCCCCAACTTTAACGACGTCATTAATATCAGCAACTGGTTTTGTTGAGAGTTCCTTTTGTGGAACGACCCCTTCAATACCGGTACCTTCGATACCAACGATTGCTTGCTTATCATCATCAATGGCTAAGATTTCACCCTTGACCACATCACCGACGTTAACGGTTTCGATGCTGTTTAAAGCATTTAATAAATCGTTGTTCTCATTTGCATTGTTTTCACTCATACGAACTTTTCCTCCTTACGACAACTCCAATGTCAATTTTAACCGAAAATGGTCAATAATACCAGTAGGTTGACGCGATTAATTCGATTTCTCTGTATTTTGGTCAATTATAGCACTGATCTTATCAACAACATCATCAATTGACAATGACGTTGTATCAAGTTTAACGGCATCCGCAGCCTGTGTCAGCGGCGAGATTGCCCGCGTGGAATCTTTGTGGTCCCGCACTTCAATTTCGTGGCGTAACACATCGATCGGGGTATGGATCCCCTTTTCTGCATTATCCTTAAACCGGCGTTGGGCGCGTTCTTCAACACTGGCAACTAAAAAGATCTTCACCTGGGCATCCGGTAAGACCGTCGTCCCAATGTCGCGTCCATCCATGACAATGCCGCCCGCATCCGCAATTTCACGTTGCCGATTCGTCAGGTCTGCCCGAACGGTACCCTGAGCTGCCGTCGTGGAAACGTTGTTGGTCACGTCCTCCTGACGAATGGCGGCGGTCACGTCATTGCCGTCAAGGAAGACTAATTGTTCGGGATCTCCCGGCTTAAACGTAATGGCCGTGTGCTTCAGCATCTCAGCCAATGCCTCCGGGTCATCCAGTGCGACCCCCTGTTGCATTGCCTTTAACGTCACGGTGCGGTACATGGCCCCAGTATCACAATAAATGTATTGAAACCGGTTGGCGATTTTTTTAGCAACCGTACTCTTACCAGCGGAGGCCGGCCCGTCGATCGCAACTTGTATCCCTTTACTACCCATTATCTATTCTCACCTACATAAAAAATTTATTTAACACGCAATTTTTGGCCTGGCGTCAAAGTGGAATTTGCCGACAGACCATTTAGTTCCTCTAACTTTTGAACGGAGATTCCGTTATTGACAGCTACCCGATACATCCCCTGACCAGAGCCAACAGTGGCGTATGACTTGCCGCTGGTGCTCTTTGTTGAAGAAGCCGTACTGGAACTGGTCGTGGCGCTAGCCGTGCTTGAGGACGCCGCATAGCTGGTCGTGGATGACGAGGCTGCTTGCTCGGTACTACCCGTATCAGCAGCCGTGGTGGAAGACGTCTCCTTCGAACTGGCTTTCGCCTTAGAAGAAGCCTTTTTCGAAGCGGTCTTAGTCTTGTCACTAGACGCCTTCTTAGAAGAAGCGTGACTCGACTTGGTTGATTTTTGGCTTGTCAGACTCGTTTCAGTATCTGAAGAAGCCGGTTTGTTCATCGCACTCTGTCGTGCTAAACCGTAGATCAATGATCCCACGGCGATGATGATAATAATGGCAACGAGAATGATCGTGATCAAACGGTTGTTATTGTTTTGACGGTGTCGCTTAGTTCGCGAGAGGTTCCCTGAATCATCCCGGTCATCCGCAAAGGATTGATCCCAAGGCTTAGATTCAGATTTATTTTCGGTTGAATGTTCATCGTTATTTTGACCCATTAAATTCCCTCCTCAGAAAGGTTCTTACAAATTGTACCATACCCCTAAATCATTTTGGTTATTTTTCCCGTAAAAATAGCTGATTCAAAACAGTCTGCCAGTCGGGTAATCCCGACCTTACCGGTGATTGTTCTGTTGTCTCCAGACCAAGGTCAGCAATCGTCGTTGGGGTGTCGCTCACGCAACAGGCTTCTGGCTGCGTCATGTGAGCCTGCCCAAAGTAACCGGTAATGAACCGTCGTTTACAATTATCCGTCCGCACATACCGCACCATTTGCTGCAGCGCACCGTTGCGTTGCGCCAGGCGCTTGGTAAACAGCTCCCGAACCTGTGCTTCCGTCATCCCGTGTTGCTTATAGAACCACACAAGGTTCGCTTTCGGATCCGTATCATATTCCGGTAATTTTGCCTGTTGAAAATAGAAGTGGATCTCATCATCAGATGGAATCCCCACCTGACTCAAAAAGTCTGCGATCTGCTCATCACCTGGCTGATACAGTAACACAGCGATGGCCTGCTGACCATCCCGGCCAGCGCGACCGACTTCCTGCCAGTAATTTTCAATATCCACCGGTAAATGGTAGTGGATCACGAACCGAACATCGTTTTTGTCGATGCCCATCCCAAAGGCACTCGTTGCACAAACCACCTGGATCTGATTGGCCATGAACTGCTGCTGGATCTTAAAGCGGCTCTCATCCGCCAGGTCAGCGTGGTACGCCGCCGCCCGACAAGCCGTTTGGTCATTGATCAGCGTTGCCATCTCATTGGCTAGTTTCTTGCTGGAAAAATAAACGACACCAGGCTTCGCTAACTGACTCACCAGCGCAACCAAGCGTTGCTGTTTTTCAGAAGTGTCAGCAACGGTTTCCACCTGCAAATAGATGTTCGGCCGGTCAATGGGTTGCGTGATCTCACTCGCTGCCGGCAACCGCATCCGTCGTTTAATATCTTCACGCACTCGCGGTGTGGCCGTCGCCGTCAGCATCAGCGTTAAGGGTGCGCCCAACTGTTCACGGGTCCGCCCCAGTAACAGGTATTCCGGTCGAAAATCGGGTCCCCACGTCGAAATGCAGTGCGCCTCATCAACCACAAACAAACCGATTTTCAGCTGACTCAAGCGCGCCATGACCTTCTCTTGCGTCAGCATTTCCGGTGACACAAACAGGTACCGATAATTGTCTAAATGTGCCAGGGTCCACACCTTTTCACTATAGGGCATCATTGATGTCAGCGCCGTCACCCGTTTTTCGCCGTGGTAGTTCATCGTGGCAACCTGATCTTGCATCAGTGCAATGAGCGGCGACACCACGACGACTAGCTGCTGTGTCACCCGACCGTAAAGCTCGTAGATCAGGGATTTTCCCGCGCCGGTCGGCATGATCGATAACACGTGCTGGCCAGCTGCGAGCGCCGTTAACGTTTCTAACTGCCCCGGCCGAAAACTATCGAAGCCGTATTGCTCATTTAATTGCTGGTAAAACGTGGCTTCAGTGATCATGTCTGTTTACTCCTTAAAATGGCGTACAGCCGAAACTGCCAAAATTCTATCGCATCGTCGCGGACGGTTTCGTACTGCCAGTCATCGATTGGACCAGTCAGCCGGGTGCGAAAAACGTCCTGTATCTCAGTCGGTAACAGCTGGTCGTAAGGAATCGCTGTCACCGGTAAAAAGATTGCCGCTTCAAGCAAGTGTTCGCGCACCGTACTGGGTTTTAACCGCCGCCGTTGACTGATCTGGTCAAACGACTGACCCTGCTGAAACGCGTTCAGCGTTGCCAGCGCACTGTCGCTGACTGGTGACTGCTGCAGCCCCGCCAGTAACGGCCGTAAAACGTGGTTAGGCGCTTGCATCAATTGTTTTGCGAATTGACAAATCGCGTCTGTCTCCATGAGTTGCGCCTCCGCCACGGTCATTGTTCCCGCTTCAGTCAATTGTCGCAAAGTATACCCGGGAGTGTCATGGCCCATCAGCAATTGGCCAAATAAATCGGCAACGGTGGTCGGTTGGGTTTGTAAAAATAACGTCAGCGCTTCTGGCAGCGTTGTGGTAACGTCGGCCTTATGCGCACTAAACCACTGCTTCACAACCCGCTGATTTCGGTAGTCTGCGCGCAATGGATAATACTGTCGGTTATGGTAACTATACTCAGAAACCACCTGCACCGCGAGTAAAAGGCGTTGCCAAAACTGAGGGATATCAACACTCAGCCGAATATCGAGTGCCTGAGGCTGATAGTGTACCGATTGGTCAGCCGTCTGCTGGGCGATTCCAGCCGGTGTTAATGCTGCCTGGAGGTCGTTGACCGTGATCAACCCCTGATCAGCCGTATCCGCCACCGCTGTTTCCATCTCTTCACGCGTCAGATGTTTTTGGTAGCCAAGCCAATTCAACAGGTCGTATCGCATGCCCCAGTATAGCGTTGAAACCGAGCGTTTGCCGATCAGCAGATTTTCAATGACCCTGATACGGCGGGGGCTAGTTGGGGATAGGTACTGGATGAGTTGGGTTGCGTTCATGGGTGACTCCTTTCTGGATGTATTTTTTGGTTTATAGGTAACTACGTGAATTGTTGTGTTTTTATTTATGTAATTTTTAGGTGAGATTAGTTGTTAATTGTTCTGTAACGGCTTCATCGTTATATAGATTAGCTGTGTTGTTTGTTTGAAGAGGTGTTTTACCTCTATAATTTTTCGGTTTGTGGGTCTCTTTCCTCTAGCCGAAACGCGTTTCGGAAAACTGAGGGCTCCTGCCTAAGCAACGCTGGCAAAAATGCCAAAACCAGGCATTTCTGTTGCCTTTCTTGGCGACTGTGCCGAAATGCGTTTTGGAAAACAACGACCGGCCACCTAAGCACCAAGGACAAAAAAGTCAGACCCGGATTTTTCTGTCCTTGGTGGGTCTCTCTTCTCTAGCTGAAACGCGTTTCGGAAAACTGAGGGCTCCTGCCTAAGCAACGCTGGCAAAAATGCCAAAACCAGGCATTTCTGTTGTCTTTCTTGGCGACTGTGCCGAAACGCGTTTCGGAAAACGGGAACGACCGGCCACCTAAGCACCAAGGGCAAAAAAGTCAGACCCGGACTTTTCTGTCCTTGGTGCTTAGGTTCTGGTCGTTCCCGTTTTCCTTCACGCTCTATATTTTCTCACCCCACAAAAAAACTGTCTAGCCCTCTAGACAGTTTTCAAGATATCTTTAATGAACGCGCCCTTATTCAGAGATCAACGTCGAATGCTGGCTCAAGAAATGCTTCATCCGATCGACCACTATTGCGAAGACCAGGCCGACGATCACACCCTTGATCAGATTAAATGGGACAACCCCATACAATACCAGCTTTGCAAGTGGCATCGTGATCTTCATCCCCAGAACGGAGATGTAGAGCGGTGTCAAAATGAAGTAGTTCAACAAGCCCATCACGATGCTTAAACTGATCGTACTTGCGACAATGCTTAAGATCAACCGGGTCCAGAGTTTCTTACCCTGAGTGTGCTTTAAGACAGCCGCAATCGGTAACAGTAAACTCATTGATGAGATGAATGAGGCCACGATCCCAATCAAGTTAGCCACGTCCACCCCGGTCAGTAACCAGTACAGCAGACTCTTAATTGCGGCAATCAAAATCCCACCAGCCGGGCCAAACATGATCATCCCAAGTAAGATTGGAATATCAGAAAAGTCGACTTTCAGGTACGACACGAATGGCAGTATCGGGAATTAAATAAACATCAGTAAAAATGAAATTCCCGCAAATAATGACATAATAACGACCTGGCGAATACTAAACGTTGCACTGTGTTCCATCACAAATTCCTCCTGGATGGTCACCTTCACAATTCAAGGACCCGCAGCAACAAATAAAAAACCGAACCACACTTCTCAGGGAGAAGAACGATTCGGTTTCACATTTAAATTCATGCGAGCCCAATCTTCTATATACCAGACTTTAACTGTCGGTTTCGGAATTTCACCGAATCAACTACCATAACGGTAGGTCGCGGACTTTAACCACCGGTCGGGAATTACACCCTGCCCTGAAGATGAACCAAGTTTATTTAATTCTTAAGCTCAGTATAAGTGCTGATTGTCACAAATGCAAGGATTTTATCGTTTCTGGCGCTTGGCAATCAGTTTCTTGAGTTCCTTAACCTCTTCCGGCGTCAAATGCCGGTAGTCGCCGGGCTGCAATCCCTGCAGGTCCAAAAAGGCGTACGTTTCACGCTTCAGTTTCATCACGGAGTGGCCAACTGCCTGAAACATTTTCTTAACCTGGTGGTTTTGGCCTTCGTGAATCGTCAGCGCAACGATGGCCGTCTTTTTCTTGTCGTCACTGGACATGAGCTTGGACTTGGCGGGGGCGGTCATCCGACCGTCGATCTTAACACCCTTGCGGAGCTGTTTAAGTTCATCGTTGGTTGGAATGCCCTGCACCTTAGCGACGTATTTCTTATCCACTTCATACTTCGGGTGGGTCAGCTCATTTGCGAGTGTCCCATCGTTTGTCAGCAGCAAGAGCCCCGTCGTATCATAATCAAGCCGGCCAACTGGATAGACCCGTTCGGAGATCTTACTGTCCAGCAGATCGATCACCGTTTTACGCTTCTTATCATCGTGCACGGTCGAGACCACCTGACGTGGCTTATACAGCAGCAGGTACACCGGCATTTCAATTTCAACGGGTTCGCCATCCACTTCGATGTGGTCGTGCTTGGCAACCTTCGTCCCAAGTTCCTTGACCACTTCACCATTGACCTTCACTCGGCCACTGGTGATCAGCGTCTCAGAGCCTCGCCGCGACGCCACGCCGGCGTGCGCTAATACCTTTTGTAATCTATCCATTGGTTTCATTATCCTCCACGTTAAACTGATCGTTGAATTGTTTCATAAACAGATTGTCTTCAGCCGGCTTATCGTCTTGCGCCTCTGGTAACGGCGGCATGTCCGATAACTGTTTTAAACCAAAGTAGTCCAAGAAATACTGCGTTGTGCCGTATAACTTAGGCCGCCCAGGACCCTTTTTGCGACCATTTTCAGTGACGAGCTGCCGTAATAATAACTTATTTAATGTGCCAGAACTCTGCACCCCGCGCACTTCATCGATCTCGATTCTGGTGATCGGCTGCTGGTACGCGATAATGGCCAGCACTTCCAGTGATGCCTGCGTAAGGCCCGTTGAGTTCGGGGCTTCAAAATAGGTGCTCACGATCGGTGCCAGCTCACCCTTGGTGCCAAACCGCACCGTGTCGTTATTTTCAAGGATGACCAGTGCGCTATCGGGATCGTCTGTGTATTTTTGGTTGAGTTTACCCAGCAGCTGATTCACCGCTGGAACCATTAACCCAGTCAGACCGGCCAATTCCTTAACAGTTAAACCTTCGTCGCCGCTGACGAACAGCAGTCCTTCAATTTCTTCTAATTTTGTCATTTTGCATCACCCAGCTTTGCTTTTTTAACGGTAATTGGGAGCACCCGACTGGGCTGGTCGAGGGTCACCTCATGTTGTTTCGTCATTTCTAATAGGGCCAAAAAAGTGGTCACCACTTCATCCCGATTCGGTTTCGGGTCAAAGAATTGTTTAAACGAGATTGCCACCTTCGTCTTCTGCAGACGAAACCGGATCTTTGACATCTGCGCTTTGACCGTGTACCGCTCGCCGTCGATCATTCTCAGTGGCATGGCCGGCTCGCGCTGTTTATCCATCAGATCAATCAGGGCTTGCTGCACCTGGTCAAACGTGATGCCGGGTTTTAATTTACCCAGTCGAACATTGGCCGGCACATCGGCTTCGGGACGCGTGTAAAACCGCTGTTGGTCGTGCTGGCGTTGTTTAAACCATTTTGTGGCTTCTTTATATCGCTGATAAGTCACCAACTGTTCGACCAGGGCGGCCTGCATCTCTTCCAAAGAGGGCTCATCGTCTTCAGCATCGTCCTCTGCCTGTTGTGGCAGTAATAACTTCGCCTTCATTTTCATCAGGGTTGCGGCCATCACAAAATAGTCGCCCGCCACGTCAAGCTGATGGTCTTCCATCTGGCGCAGGGCCGTCATGTACTGGTCGGTGATCTCGACGATCGGAATATCGTAAATGTCAATTGACGCCGATTTGATCAGGTGCAGCAACAGATCCAACGGGCCCTCAAAATTTTGAATGTGAATGACCGGTTGATTATCCATGTGTCTGCTCCCATTCTGCGATGTACTTGGTGGTGTTCAAGGTGCCCATGATTCTGGAATCCGGATACATATCTGATAATTCATCGAGGATCCCGTTGATCTGGCCCGTGTTTCTGTTTGAAGGCGTCAATGCGATCAATCTCACGATCACAAAGTCGTCCCGTTCTTCAATGCCTAAAATGCCAGAGAAATCCTGATTTGCATCGCGCCACAGTAACAGTTGACGGTGCTCGCCTTCTTGATACCACTGCAGTTCAGCCTGCAACCGATCAATTTGTTTGAGTGTGGGCACAAAGGACAGGAGTCCCATGGCGACTTTTTCATAATCACTGCGGTATTTGAGTAACATGCTGTTTCCTCCTGTCTTGTTTGCCTAGGCGCGTGGATGCGCCTTCTTATACACTTCAGTCAACCGTTTCCTGGTAATGTGCGTGTAGATTTGAGTCGTCGAAATATCCGAGTGTCCCAGCAGTTCCTGAACGATCCGCAGATCAGCGCCGTTTTCAAGGATATGCGTCGCAAATGAATGCCGCAGGGTATGCGGTGTCACATGTTTGCGGATACCCGCCAGACTGACGTACTGCTGAATCTTTTGCCAAATGCTCTGGCGGCTCAACCCGTTGCCGTGCGCATTTAAAAAAACGTAGGGCGACTGGCGTTGTTTCAGCAATACCGGTCGACTCTTTTCCAAATAGGTGTCCAACCACTGAATCGCCACGTCGCCGATGGGAATGATCCGTTCCTTATTGCCCTTACCCAATGTTTGAATCAACCCCATGTCCAGATGGAGATCCGCTAATTTCAAATGCACCAGTTCGCTGACCCGCAGGCCAGTGGCGTACATCACTTCCAAAATTGCCCGGTCCCGAATGCCGTACTTATTACTGGTATCCGGTGCGGCCAATAAGGCATCGACCTCTTCGACTGTGAGCACTTGCGGTAAGTGCTGCCCCTGTTTTGGCGCTTTGATCTCCGCCATCGGGTCGGCCGGCAACTGGTCATTTTGCACGAGATATTGAAAGAAGCGTCGGAGCGTCGATACTGCCCGGGTCACGGTGCGTCGTGATTTCCCCGCTTCCCTTAAGGTATTCAGGTAATTGAGGATCGTCAGTTGCTCGACCTGGCTTAGCGTTAAGTGCTGGTCGTTCAGGTAAGCGGAAAACGACTTCAGATCCTGGTGATAACTGCTGATCGTGTTCGCAGTCAGCCCCCGTTCAATTTGAAGATAGTGCAGATAATCCGCAATAACGTCATCCATGTTGCATCAGTCCTTGTTAGTCGTTGTCAGTGGTGTCCTCAGTCTTTTCAAGCCACAGGTAGCCGTCATGTTGAATCGCTAACCGGGCCTTCATCAAATGACCGACAGCCCGCTTAAATTGACCCTTGCTGATGCCAAAGTACGCCTTGATATCGTCTGGGTCGCTCTTATCCGTAAACGCAATTTTACCTTCCGGTGCATGTTGCAACGTTGCCAGGACCATCTTTGAATCATCATCGATCGCTTCGTATGCGCGCGGCCGCAATGATAGTTTTAAGGTCCCATCAGGATAGGTGCCGATCACTCGGGCATCCAACTGTTGGCCCAATCGCGGTTCTTGGTCCCGCTCAGGCGGGTTAATGAAGCCTAAATTATAGTCGTCGGTCATCACCATTGTCCCGGCTAACTTCAACCGGTACGCAGTGGCGTGCACATCCTTGTTATTCAGGCCTTTTTTAGCAGGTTGGGCAATGGCACGATACAGATTTTCGTCTGCCAGATCGCCCCACATGCGGCCCTTTTTGTCCGTCTTAATGGCCATAAACAGCCGGTCACCCTTTTGTGGCCACAGTGATGGCATTTCAGGGAGGTCATCGAGGGAAACAACGATGTCCTTATTGGGCAGGCCAATGTTCACAAACACGCCTAACCCGTGCTGGCCCTTTACCACTTCACCGAAACCGTAGTGGTCGACCTGAATCTTTGGCGCGTCCCGCGTGATCTGCAGCTTATGGTTTTCATTTTCGTAGGCGTAGCCCTTAAAGTGACTGCCGATCTTCAATGGTTTATTGATTTCGCGCTTATCCAGCCGAAACGCCCGCCCGTCGATCGACACAAAATACTGCTTATCATTTTCATCAGTGACCTCGCCGCCAATTATGCGTCCAAGCAAACTGCTTAATTCATTCTCCATGTTGGTATCTCCGTTCATTTCATAAGTACTTCCATTCTACACAAGTTTACCCCAAAAGGCGACGCATTTTCACTGGGTAACCGTTACCAATGAAGAAAAATCAGGTTTTAACTGAGTGATTGTGCTTTTTTAATAACTTATTGTAGCGCGCTCCGTTACGCCGGTCGGCCCTGCAGGCTGTAGTGGGTCGCTCTGGGGAGCTAGTGAATGTCTTGGCAGAAATTCAAGGATCTCCTCCGTCTCCCGTGTTTGTAGGCGATGAAAGAACCTTCGCCAACAAACACCGACACTACTGCCTGCAATGCCGACCGGCTCCACTACGCTGATATTGTGGAAATCGTCTACTCTGACTGCCATTTCATAGTGACACTACGAGATGTGTTAATCGTGCGTTGCACGAACCTAAAAGATGTAACAAGTTTAGCTATCAGTGGAATTGGTCGCAGTCAAGGGCGGATTCTCCGCAGACTTGGTTTAACTCTATTTTTGCTGCTAAGGTAATTGTAAAAAGCGGCCCAAAAGTCAGTGGAATGGAGCGATTTGGCACGGAGTTGTGGTGTCGATATCACTTGGTGGGCGCGGGTTTCGGCCACCTAGTGATATGCGAGACGCATGAGATCCACTCAAGAGCCGCGCAGCGGAAATTGAGTTAGCTCATTCGCGAGCCACCACAGCGGAGTGCCAAATCGCGCAATGCAACGGAATTCCCCAGCCACCCCTTATTCAGCTTCATAGCACAATAAAGGAGCAAGCCCACAATGGACTTGCTCCTTTATTGTTTAAGATTAAAGATCTTAAAGTGCGTTTGAGGCACCGTGGTAAACGACACCGCGACGTGAGTCAACAGTGATCAATTCGCCATCAGAGATCTTGTCAGTAGCTGATTCAGCACCAACGATAACTGGGATCCCCATTGAGATACCAACTACAGCTGCGTGTGAAGTCAAACCGCCGTTTTCAACGATGATTGCGCTGGCCTTTTCGATAGCTGGCAAGTAGTCCTTGTCAGTGTTCTTAGTAACCAAAACGCTGCCTTCAGTAGTCTTGCTGTTAGCTTCGTCAGCTGACGTTGCAACAACGGCCTTACCAATAACAGTGTCATCGCCGACACCTTGGCCGCGAACCAACTTTGAACCGATCAATTGAACCTTCATCAGGTTAGTTGTACCGCGTTCGCCAACGGGAACACCGGCAGTGATCAAGATCAAGTCGCCTTCCTTAGCTAAGCCAGTTTCAACGGCTTTAGCAGCAGCCAAGTCAAACATTTCATCAGTGTTAGCTGGCTTTTCAGCAACGATTGGGTAAACACCAAAGTTAACCATCAAACCGCGACGAGTCCGGTCATCAAAAGTGATGGCCAAGATGTCTGCGTCTGGACGGTACTTGCTGATCATCCGTGCAGTGTAACCTGATTCAGTTGCAGCAACGATGGTCTTAACGCCCAAGGTCTTAGCAACACGGGCAACTGAAGCACCAATGGATTCAGTAACGTCGCCGTTCTGGAAGTCCATGTTGTCAGTCCCGAAGTCCTTCAATGCGTTTTCAGCTTTGATGTCGATCCGGTTCATCGTAGCAACGGATTCTACTGGGTATTCACCGTTAGCTGATTCACCAGAAAGCATGGTTGCGTCAGTACCGTCAAAGACAGCGTTAGCAACGTCAGAAGCTTCGGCACGAGTAGGACGTGGGTTTTCTTGCATTGAGTCCAACATTTGAGTAGCAGTGATTACTGGCTTACCCAAGATGTTGCATTTGCGGATCAAGCTCTTTTGTACCAAAGGCACGTTTTCAGCTGGGATTTCAACACCCATGTCACCACGAGCGACCATCAACCCATCAGAAACCTTGATGATATCGTCAAAGTTGTCGATACCTTCTTGTGATTCGATCTTAGGGAAGATTTGGACGTGTTCCATGTGCTTTTCTTCCAAGAATTCGCGAATATCCATAACATCTTGTGGCTTACGAACAAATGAAGCAGCGATGAAGTTGATTTCGTGATCCAACCCAAAACGAATGTCATCGGCATCCTTTTCAGTGATCCCAGGCAAGTTGATTGAAACGCCAGGTGCGTTAACACCCTTACGTGAACCAAGCACACCATCGTTTTGAACAGTCACAACTAATTCCTTAGCGGCGTCGTCCTTCTTGTCAACAACAGTGTCTAACAGACCATCATCGAATAAGACGTGGCCGCCTTCGTTAACATCGTCAAACAAACCAGGGTAAGTAACGGCGATCTTGTCCTTGTCACCTTCGATAGAGTCATCCATAGAGATCCGGAAAGTATCACCTGTCTTGAATGAAATCTTACCATCTTTTTGAACAGTGGTACGGATTTCAGCACCCTTAGTATCCAACATGATACCAACAGTTTTACCAGTAATCTTTTCAGCTTCGTGAACGTTGGTTAAGCGACCCAAGTGTTCTTCATGGTCACCATGAGAAAAGTTGAACCGAAAAATGTTAGCGCCAGCTTCAATCAACTTAACAATAGTATCGACATCGGTACTAGCAGGACCAAGTGTACTTACGATCTTGACTTTCTTCATAAGAAAAATCTCTCCTTTGGATTTTAAGACTGGTGCTTACGTGAAAAATTCACTATCCATGCAAGCCCAGTACAATTTGGATTCCGAAAGTTATTCTAACACTTTTCAAAATTATTGTCTGCGTCTAATTTCGGATTTGAGACGAATCTGAAAGTTAAAACGTTTTCATTGCGATTAACTTACGTTTCTTATTTAATAAATTAGTTTTTTCTTTGAAACACCACGTTTTGTTCACCCAATAACAAGACGAGCTCATGCTGCAACTGTTCATCCGCAACTGGCCAGTATTGTTTAGCCAAAACGCGTTTGCTGTCGTCCTTCAACCGGTACAAAATAACCGGCACGTCCCCAGTATGGTCACTTAACAGCGCAAACAACTTGGTCGTGGCCGCTGGCGTGTCGTGCTCCTGATCAAGGCGCAAGAACCACCGTGGCGCCGGCGGTAATTCACCACTGTTCTGCTGTGCTGACGGCTGCAGCTGGTCAGCCGCCGTCATGTTGTTGGCAACCACCTGCAGCCCGCCGCGGTTGGTCTCAGTTTTACCGCTGACAAAAACGACCTGCTCTTTTTCCAACCAGGTACTAACGCGGCGGTACAGGTTGGGAAAAACAGTTAAACTGATCTCGCCAGTCAGGTCAGAACCGGTCACAAAGGCCATCTGGTCACCGCGCTTGGTTCGAATCGTGCGCACCTTGGTGACGTAGACCAACAGATTTACCTGTTGATCGGCAGCCAAGTCGCCAATTGAAACTGTGTGGCGCGATATTGCCAGGTCGTGGTACTGCTCAACTGGATGGCCAGATAAATAAGCCCCCAGATACTCGTTTTCTTTTTCGAGTTTTTCGCTAAGGGACAGATCTGGCTGGCGTTGGATCTTCGGTGCCAGTGCTTCGAACAGCTCCAAGTTATCCCCGCTTAATTCGACGCTGCTTAAAAATTCCGGCAGACTCGCAATCATTTCTGCCCGGTTATTACCGAACTGGTCAAAGGCACCGGCGTAGATCAAGCCTTCGATCAGGTCCGCCTTCAGCCATTTTTTATCCAGGCGCACTAGGAACTGATGCAGGGATTTAAACGGTCCCTGCTGCTGACGTTCGTCAAGGATTGCTTGCAGAAAATCGCGCCGCATGCCCTTGATTGAAGACAGTCCAAACCGAATGCCATCCTTCGTCAGTCTAAAGTAAGCCGCACTGGCATTAATATCGGGTGGCAGAATGGTCACCTGATGGCGCTTTGCTTCCATTAAGTAAAGTTTAGTCTTCGCCGTATTATTTAAGACCGAGTTTAAGAGCGACGCAAAGAATGCGCCGGGGAAATGGACCTTAAGGTAAGCCAGTTCAAACGCCATCTTACTATAAGCGACCGCGTGGGAACGGTTAAACCCGTAGTTGGCAAATCGGTCGATATAGTTATACGTCTGTTCAGCAGCTGCCTGGGGGTACCCCTTCGCGGCGGCACCCTCAAGGAACTTCTTTTGCATCGCGTCCATGGTGGCCTTTTTCTTCTTACTCATCGCGCGTCGCAGTAAATCGGCTTGCCCCAGCGTAAACCCACCCATAACAGACGCCACCTGCATGACCTGTTCTTGGTACACAAGAATGCCATAGGTTGGTGCTAGGATCGGTTTCAAAGAGTCATCCGGATACGTGACCGGTTCCTGGTTGAAACGCCGCTTAATAAAGTGGTCGATATTTTCCATTGGCCCTGGCCGATACAGCGCGTTCACCGCGGCAATCAGCTCAAAGGAGTCTGGTTTTAACCGTCGTAACACATTTTTGATCCCGGCAGATTCAAATTGGAAAACACCGTTCGTGTCGCCATTTTGAAATAACTGTAAGGTCGCTTGGTCATTGAGGTTGACCTGACTGATCTGGAGCGGCTTGCCGTACTGTTTTTGAATCATACCCAGGGCAGCAGCCATGATCGACAGGTTCCGGAGCCCCAGAAAATCCATTTTGAGTAGCCCGACCTGTTCAACGTAGTCTTTGGTGTACTGCGTCATCAACATGGTCTCCGAGCCGTTTTGAACTGGCACAATGTTGGTCAGCGGCTGGTCACTGAGGACGACCCCAGCAGCGTGGGTGGAGTAATGTCGCGGCAGCCCTTCCAGCTTTTCGGCTGTTTCAAACAACAACTTATTGAGACTGGCATCCGCCACAAGATTCTGCAGCGGCTGCGATTGTTTATACGCTTCCTTTAACGAAATGTGCAGGAGATTTGGAATCGTCGCGCTCCATTCACTGAGCTCATAGGGGCGCAACTCAAAGACCCGACCCACGTCACGAAT
The DNA here is from genome assembly GCF_001702155.1 of Secundilactobacillus paracollinoides. Classification (NCBI taxonomy): domain Bacteria; kingdom Bacillati; phylum Bacillota; class Bacilli; order Lactobacillales; family Lactobacillaceae; genus Secundilactobacillus; species Secundilactobacillus paracollinoides. The sequence continues at coordinate 2,697,827 of NZ_CP014912.1, read as the reverse complement.
CGCCTGCTTGGTCGCTAGCGTCCCAAACGTGATGATCTGCCCAACCCGTTCGTGGCCGTACTGGTCATGGACATACTGCAACACTTCCTCACGCCGGTTATCCGGAATATCCAGATCGATATCCGGCATCTGAGCCCGTTCCTCATTCAAAAATCGTTCAAACAACAAATTATACAAAATCGGGTCCACATCCGTGATACCCAAACTATACGCCACCAGAGAGCCCGCAGCAGACCCCCGGCCGGGACCAGTTGTGATGCCCGCCTTTTTTGTAAACTGCATGACATCCCAAACAATTAGAAAATAGTCATCAAAGCCCATCCGGTCGATCACGTCAAGTTCGTGATTCAGTCGGTCCCAGTACGGATCAGCATCCGTGATCTGATTCGTTGTCAGCCGCTGTTTTAACCCCGTTTCACACTGGGTGCGCAAATAGGTTTTAGATGGTGTTTGATCTGGCGTTTTAAACTGTGGGAGTTGCGGATGTTGAAATTTCAATTGCACCTGACAAGTAGCGGCAACCTGCGCAGTCATTTCTGCCGCCGATTGTAGACCCACTTCTTGGTACTCCTGGTCAAACGTCGCTGCTGGTTTTAACCAGTACTGACCCGTTTTTTGTTGGGCCTCGGCTAAATTACTGATGGTCGTGCCATCCTTAATGGCTTCCAACACACTCACCACAAACCGGTCGTCCGCATTCAGATACTGCACCGTGGGCAACGCCACTTGCGGTGTCCGCAGATCGGCAGCCGTTTTGCTGAGCAATTGGCGGTACGTAGCCGACTGTTGGGCACTCACCCCAAGCAACACACTATTGTCATCCGTGGCTGACTTAAGGGTCGTCAGGTAGTCACTGACCGCCTGCTGATTGCCCTGATTGAGCCAGTAGGCCGTTTCCCCATTGGTGGGTGTCACTACCATTAAGTGTGTCATGTAGGGTTTTATATCCGCCAGGGTCAACGTCTGATCACCCGTCAGTCGCTGGTGCAGCGACGACAACATCATCAGATGCTGGTAACCCGTTAGATCCTTAGCCAAAAAAATCAGCGGAAACTGCTGGTCACTGGCCAGAATGCCTTCCAGAGTCAATGTCAGCCCGATAATTGGCTGAATCCCCGCCTGCTGACACGCCTGATAAAATTCAACGGTGCCATACATCACGTTGTTTTCGGTGAGCGCTAGTGCCTTGTAGCCGCGTTCAACCGCCGTAGTGACTAATGTTTTGAGCTCAATTGTACTTTGAAGCAGACTGTAGCTGCTGATAACGTGTAACGGCACAAAGCCCATTTTTAACCACCCTTTCTTCTCCAATCAGTATACCAAACATTCGTTTGCTCGTCATTTTCCAATTGCTTTTTTAAGCGATTGTGCTAAACTTTTATTGATTGAGAGGTGTCTTTCATGAAAACTTTAGAAGCAAACTTAGTTGTCATCTTTTGGTCAGTCATCTTCGGTGAAGTCTTAGGCTACATCGGTGGTGCATTGGAAATTATGACCTACAACACGATGCAGATCGGTATCGTCGCTGCCATTGCCGGTATCATTATCGTCAACGGTGTGAAGTTACTGGGTCTTTCCGATACCAAAGCAGAAGCTAAATAACCCTTAACCTGTAAGTTAAAGGTGCACATCGACCGCCAGTCTGAGACTGGCGGTCTTTTTGTGGAGTAGAGCGTGGAAGAAAACGGTTTGAGGGCGGCGCGTAAGTGACTCTGGCAGAAATGCCTGGGTTTGGGCATTTTTGCCAGAGTCGCTTACGCAGTAGCCCTCAGTTTTCTGGAACGCGTTCCAGCTATATAACAGAAAAAGAAGTAAAGTCCGGGTTTAACTTTCCTGTCTGAGCAGGCTTGTACGCAACCTTTCTCCCCATCTGTAACGCGTTTCAGCTACATAACAGAGAAAGATGAAAAATCTGAACTTTTATATCAGAGTAAGTTAATGAACAACCTTTTACCCTTGGCTGCTCAACAACACCTCCGAAGCACCTCCACGATTCCCTACTCATCAACATAAGTTAAAAACCGATCTCGCCAAATACGGGCATAGTGCGTCAGCAACGTCCCTTCCGGAATCAGTGGCTGAGCCTTTGCCACCATCGAAACTGCCCCAGGGACCATCCAGATCCGGTAGCCGTGATCAAAGCCGGCCTTAATCGTGGCATCAACACAAAATGGCACTTCAGCCCCGCAAATTTCAATATCTGAAATCGTCAGCTCGTCAAGTATTGCGGCAAGATCAGTCTTGTAAAAAGAATCCGCATGCGTTTTTCGCACCCGGTGATCAGTTGACGACACATGCAATTTCGCCACTAACTGCCAAGGCGTCGATTGATACGGCATCTCTGGTGCCTCATGTTGCACCAAAATAACGGTTTGGTGCTATTCATGGTACCAGTCTAAACGCCGGTTAATGGTTGCGCGTGTTTGCTGTTCTTGATAGCGTGGCCGAACACCACGTTGCATATCGATGACGACCAAAGTCCGTTTTCCCATGGTGTCTCCTTTTTAAACATCGTTTCCATCATCATATCACAAAAAAGGCTGCGTTCTCCTGAACGCAGCCTTTTTCCTAATACCATGTTAGTCAGTTGTCTCCGTGGCTGCTGGCGCGTGACTGGTGACAGTAAATGCCAACCCATCATTTGCCTCATTCAGTCCAATTTCAACCGTGGACTGGGCTTTAATCTCGCCGCCAATGATCTGCTTAGCAAGTGGCGTTTCCACCAAATTCGTCACGGTGCGTTGCAGTGGCCGCGCACCGAACGCAGGCAAGTACCCGCGTTGACCAAGCCAGCGGGTGGCCTCATCCGTAATCGTCAGCGTGATATCCTGTTCCTGCAACCGGTCAGACAGTTGGGTAATCAGTTTATCAACGATTAAATCAATGTCAGCTAACGACAATGGCTTAAACATGATGGTGTCATCAATCCGGTTTAAAAATTCCGGTTTAAATGACCGTTGCAGTAACGTCGCCACCTGTTTCTTCGCGTCGTCTGAGATCACACCGTTGCTGTCGGTACCTTCCAACAAAATGTCAGAACCCAGGTTCGAGGTCATGATCAACAGGGTGTTCTTAAAGTTGATCGTCCGCCCCTGACTATCCGTCAACCGACCGTCATCCAGGACCTGCAGTAAAATGTTAAACACGTCTGGATGGGCCTTTTCAATTTCATCAAAGAGCACAATGGTATACGGGTGGCGCCGAACCGCTTCGGTCAGCTGGCCACCCTCCTCATACCCAATGTAGCCGGGGGCTGCCCCAACCAGTCGGGAAACGGATTCCTTTTCCATGTACTCGCTCATGTCGATCCGAACCATTTGTTCTTCGGAGTCAAACAGGTTTTCGGCTAACGCCTTGGCAAGCTCCGTTTTCCCGACCCCGGTTGGGCCAAGGAACAGAAATGAACCAAGCGGCTTGCTGGGGTCCTGTAACCCGGCACGTGACCGCAGGACCGCATCCGAAACGGCTTGAACAGCTTCGTCTTGGCCAATAACCCGTTCGTGTAAGTTATCCGCCAAATGCAGCAATTTTTCTCGTTCGGTAGCCACAAGTTTATTCACTGGGATCCCCGTCATTTTAGCAACAACTTCAGCAATTTCTTGTTCCGTAACGGATTCGCTGACCAGCCATTCGCCAGAGTGGTCCTTTTGCTCCATGGTGTTTAATTCCTTCTTTAATTCGGGAATCGTCCCGTGCTGCAACACAGCCGCCTTGTCTAAGTCATACTGCGCTTCAGCATCCGCCAGATCACGGTTGGCCTTATCCAGCTCATTCTTCTTGGCGCTCAAGGCACCAAGCGCCTGTTTTTCATCCTGCCAGCGGGCGTTCAGGTTATCGACCTTTTCCTTCACGTTGGCGAGTTCTTTTTGCACGTCGGTCAATTGTTTCTGCGAGTTGTCATCAGTTTCCTGCTTTAACGCGGCTTCCTCAACCTGCAGGCGCATCATTTGCCGGCGGGATTGGTCCAGTTCCGTTGGCGCCGAGTTCATTGCCACCCGAATTGATGCGGATGCTTCGTCGACAAGATCCAGTGCCTTATCCGGCAAGAACCGGCCCGTAATGTACCGGTCAGAGAGTTTGGCTGCTGCAACCAGCGCGTTGTCGTGAATTTTGACGCCGTGGTGGATTTCGAACCGTTCGCGCAGACCCCGTAAAATGGTAATGGTGTCTTCGACGCTAGGTTCATTGACCTGGACCTTTTGGAACCGGCGTTCAAGGGCCCGGTCTTTTTCCATGTATTGCCGGTATTCATCAAGCGTCGTAGCACCGATCAAATGCAGTTCACCACGGGCCAGCATGGGTTTCAACAAATTTCCAGCATCCATGCTGCCTTCGGTCTTGCCAGCGCCCACGATGTTATGGATCTCATCGATGAACATGATGATCTGACCCTCACTCTTTTTCACTTCGTTTAAAACGGCTTTCAAGCGTTCCTCAAACTCGCCGCGATACTTGGCACCAGCGATCAATGACCCCATATCCAGTGAGAAGATCGACTTATCCTTGAGGTTTTCGGGCACGTCACCGCGGGCGATCCGTTGCGCAAGGCCCTCCACGATGGCCGTTTTCCCGACACCAGGTTCACCGATCAGGACCGGGTTATTCTTCGTCTTTCGCGACAAGATCTGCGTGACTGACAGGATCTCATCGTCCCGTCCGATAACAGGGTCGCGTTCACCCTTGCGCATTGCGGCAACTAATTCAACGCCGTATTTTTCAAGAGCTTTGTAGTTTTCTTCCTGATTCTTTGACGTCACCCGCTCGCCTCCCCGAATGTCAGCAACCTTGTTCTTCACCTGTTGTAACGTGATGCCCTTCTGTTGTAAATAGTCGGCCAACCGGCTGCCATCCAGTTGAATGACCGCGATGACCAGGGTATCTGTCGCAACGTAGTCGTCACCAAGTTCCTTGCGCACGTCGTCGGCTTTTTGTAACAGGCGGTACATGTCTGGTGACAGATTTTGGCCGTACTGAACGCCGCTGCCGGACACGCTGCTGATCGAGTCGATCTCGTGATCAAGTTCCTTATCCAGTTCGGTTAAGTCCAGTCCCAAATCACTAAAAATTTGACGGTCTAGTTCACCTGGCTGGGTCAGAAATTTAAAGAGGTGTGAGACGCCAATGTTTTGCTGCTGCCGGGTCACGGCAATTTTTTGGGCTTCAGAAATTGCATCCGTCACCGATTGGGTCAAGATGTCTGGGTTCATATTGTCATCATCCTTTATTAGTTTTTAAAGTGTCATTATTAGAATTTATTGTGTTTTGTGAACAATTGGTATCATATCATAAATTCTAAGTGAAGCGATAATAGTTTGACTTTTTTTGACCTTTAATAATAAATTCTTTCAAAATCTTAAAAAAAAGAGCGCCTTCGATCAACGAGTTGTCGGTCAAAAGCCCCCTTTTCAAACTGTTATTCAGCGTTGAGTTCGATCATCTTTAAAATGACATCCACCGCCTGAGCCATCACCTGCTCGGACACGTACTCAAACCGGCCATGCATATTTTCGCCACCCGCAAACAAGTTTGGTGTCGGTAACCCCATAAAGGAGATCTTGGAGCCATCAGTTCCGCCCCGAACTGGCGCAATGTCTGGTTCAATATCGAGGTCTTCCATGGCGTTTTTGGCCAGTTCCACCACACTCATGTCCTTTTCAATGACTTCGCGCATGTTGTAATACTGGTCTTTAAGGGTCACCGTAACCGTCCCGTCGCCGTACTTAGCGTTCAACTGATCCGCAATGCTTTGGAACAGCTGTTTACGATTTTCAAACCGGGCACGGTCGTGATCGCGGATGATGTAGCCCATATCGGCACTATCCACGTCTCCAGTCAGCTTATAAATATGATAAAACCCTTCACGACCCTCAGTCGTTTCCGGCCGGTCGTGGACTGGCAGAGCGGCGTGGAAGTCCATGGCCAGTTGCAGGGCGTTCACCATAACGCCCTTGGCACTCCCGGGGTGCACGTTCGTCCCCGTGATGTGCAACCGGCCGTCAGCCGCGTTAAAGGTCTCGTATTCCAACTGTCCGAGCGGCCCACCGTCAACGGTGTAGGCCCAGTCAGCGCCAAAGTCAGCCACGTCAAACTTGTCAGCGCCGGTACCGATTTCTTCATCAGGGCCGAAGCCGGCCTGAATCGTCCCATGCTTGATTTCTGGGTGCTGTAAAAGATAGCTCATCGCCGTAATAATTTCAGCAACGCCAGACTTATCGTCCGACCCCAGCAGCGTGCTGCCATCGGTTGTGATCAGTGTATAGCCCTGATACCCTTTAAGACTTGGAAAGACGGCTGGATCCAGCTTGTATTCACCCGCGTCATCAAGTGGAATCACTGAGTGGCCATCGTAGTTTTCAACGATTTTGGGTGTCACATTTTTCGCGTTGAAGTCCGCCGTGTCAACGTGTGAAATAAAGCCCAGTGTCTTGACTGGCTTATCCAGATTACTTGGCAGCGTCGCAAACAAGTAGCCGCTCTGCTGATTGATGTGCACATTGTCCAAGCCGATACCCGTCAGTTCTTCAGCCAGCTGGTTTAAAAACGCAACCTGGGACTGGGTTGACGGGATCGTGTCGCTGGTCTCATCAGACCGGGTCTCAATTTGCACATACTTCAAAAAACGTGGAATTAATGTTTCGTAGGTCATTTCATACCACTCCTTTTTCACAAGTCGTTAATCGTTCAACGATTTTTTTGGGCAATTCATCTCAATTTCAACAACACGATGGCTAAATAAACGTAAACGGATCCGTGTTCAGCTGTGAGACACTGATCTCAAAGTCCCACCGGTTTTCTATCCGCCACTTACCAAATAATTCGGCTAATTTCGGTTTACAAATACTTTCGATATGGTGGCCCGGATCAACTACTGGGAAGTTTGCTGCCAGCATATCATGTCCCGTGTGATAATACACGTCACCCGTCACGTAAATGTCTGCGCCCTTTGACTGGGCAAGCTTGAAGAACTTGCCACCATCGCCGCCAAGGACGGCCACGCGTTGAACGGGTTTGTCCAAGTCGCGCGCAACCAACCGTAATCCTGGTACCTGAAAGACCGTTTTACAGTAGTCTGCGAATTCCCGAACAGTCATTGATTGGGCTAACGTCCCGATCCGTCCCATTGAATATTGGTGCCCACCGTTTTTTAACGGCAGCACTTCTAAGGCAGGGTGACCACCCGGATAGACTTCACTTACCGCTTGGGTGATTTTAGCCAGTTGGTTACCCTGAACCCGTGCTTGAATACTGAGTTCATCCACGTGGTTACGCTCACCAACGGGGCCAAGTTCTGGATCCGCGCCTTCTAGCGGCGTGTACCAGGTCGTCCCGTTCCATTCAAAACTGGCACCCGCATACCGGTCTAAATCACCGGCACCGGCACCAACCATGGCTAGCCGCACCGCGTCAGCATACATGGGTTGAACACGTACCGTCAGCATGTACTGAGGATCCACGACACCGTCCCACAAACCGGTGGTATCGCTGAGTTTCAACGCATCTGCCAACCAGTCATTCATCCCGCCATCAGCACTATCCAAATTGGTATGCGCTGAATACACCGTGATGTGGTGTGACAAAATATCTGCATACATCTGATTTTGCGGGTCACTGAGATCTAAATTCTTCGCTGGTCGAAACATGACCGGATGGTGTGAAAAAATCAGGTCTGCCCCGATTTCAATGGCTTCTTGGACCACTTCAGGCCGCACATCCAGTGTCACTAAAACGTGGTGAAATTCTGCGTCCAATGACCCCAGCTGAAGACCCACTGGATCTTTTGGCTCCGCAATCGCTTTCGGCGCGAATTGTTCAAACCGGTCAATGAGTTCTTTAACCTTCATTTAAAATGACCTCCTGAATTTGATTTCGTTGGGCGATAAAGGCATCGATTTTCGCCTGTGGTGCCTGTTGGGCGTGCTGCATCGTTGCAATAACATCATCCAGTCGGGCCTGTTCTTTACGCCATTTATCCTGTAAAACCGGGGATTTTTCCTGTAACAGAAACGGCCCAAATTTTAACTGTGTCGGATTAAACGTTGTCGGTGTGTCAACTGGATCAGCGACGATAATTTCGTAAATGTGGCCATCCTCCGCTAAGATGCGTTCCGCAATGATGCCGTAGTCGTGGTTCTGTAACCACTGACGGACGTTATCTTCGCCAACGTTAGGCTGCAGGATCAACCGTTCTTCATGACGCAAACGGTCCACCCCTGCGTCCAAAATCTGGGTAATCAATGTCCCGCCCATGCCAGCAATGGTGATCGTATCGATCTGGTCTTCCGGTTTAATGGCAGCCAAGCCATCAGCTAAGTGCGCCATAATAACGTTTTCCAGGCCTTCTTTTTCAATTTCACTCACCGCGTTTTCATATGGTCCGCGGACAACTTCACCGGCCACCGCCTTAGTGAGCAGCCCCTGTTTGGCTAAATGAACCGGCAGATACGCGTGATCCGACCCAATATCGGCCAGCCGCGCGCCAGGTTGCACAAAATCCGCGACGGTCTGCAGGCGCAGTGATAGATGCGATGCATTCATATATTTAAACGACTCCTCTGTTTTAGTTTACCCTTTAATTATAGGACATGAACGCTGTGTTCGGCTACTGTTAAACTAGAAATTTCACCTGTTAAGATGAGTGGTTAATTGTCGCTCCGTTACGCCGGTCGGCCCTGCAGGCTGTAGTGGGTCGCTCTGGGGAGCTAGTGAATGTCTTTCAGAAATTCAAGGATCTCCTCCGTCTCCCGTGTTTGTAGGCGAGGAAAGAACCCTCGCCAACAAACACCGACACCACAGCCTGCAATGCCGACCAGCTCCACTGCGCTACATTGTTAGGATTTGCTACAATGAGTTATCCATCAACATAGTCAATCAAAGAAATCTAACTCATCAAATTAATTGCCATAATTTGAACAAGTATCATCGCAAGCATTGCTGACAATGGCCGTTTAAGCAGTCGAGGGCGGATTCATTGCAAACTATCTTTAACTGCATTTCAACGTTTAGCAACTGTTACTTATATGCACCTTGTGAGTGGAATGGAGTGCCAAATCGCGCAATGCAACGGACTCCCAGAGCAAAAAAAAACCACAACCCATAACAGGTCGTGGTTCTCGTATCAGTTAAATTCAGTTGGCTACTCCAAGAAATCCTTCAGTTGCTTTGAACGTGATGGGTGACGGAGCTTGCGTAATGCTTTGGCTTCGATTTGGCGAATCCGTTCACGGGTAACGTCGAAGACCTTGCCGACTTCTTCCAAAGTGCGGGTCCGGCCGTCGTCCAGCCCAAACCGCAACCGCAGCACGTTTTCTTCACGATCAGTCAGGGTGTCGAGAACACTTTCCAACTGTTCCTTCAGTAATTCGTAAGCCGCGTGATCAGCAGGACTAGTGGCATCATCGTCTTCGATGAAGTCACCTAGATGAGAATCGTCCTCTTCACCAATAGGGGTTTCCAATGAAACAGGTTCTTGCGCGATCTTTAAGATCTCCCGAACCTTTTCCGTTGGCATGTCCATTTCAGCCCCAATTTCTTCAGGCGTCGGTTCACGACCTAAGTCTTGCAGGAGCTGACGTTGGATTCGGATCAGTTTATTGATGGTTTCAACCATGTGGACTGGGATCCGAATGGTCCGAGCTTGGTCAGCGATGGCACGTGTGATGGCCTGACGAATCCACCATGTGGCGTAGGTTGAGAACTTGAACCCTTTGCGGTAATCAAACTTCTCAACGGCTTTCATCAGTCCCATGTTTCCTTCTTGGATCAGATCCAAGAACTGCATCCCACGACCAACGTACCGCTTAGCGATGGAAACCACCAACCGTAAGTTGGCTTCAGCCAATTCTTGCTTGGCTTCTTCATCACCCTGTTCGATCCGCAAGGCTAAGGCAACTTCTTCGTCAGCCGTTAACAGCTTAACCCGACCGATTTCCTTCAGGTACATCCGAACCGGGTCATTGATCTTGACGCCGGATGGGGCGGAGGTATCCTTTAATTCAGTTTTTGTGACTTTTTTTGCAGCCTTAACGGCACGTGCATCTGGGTCACCGTTAGCGTCAACGACACTGATCCCAGCGTCCTCAACCTTTTCTAACAGCTCGTCCATCTTCTTAGCGTTTAAGCTAAATGGGGAAGCTACTTTGTCGGACAGTACATCGTAAGTGATAGAACCGTCTTTTTTATAGGTCTTGATCAAGTCCTTAACAGCCTTGTCAAATCCCTTTTGGTCAAACGTGTTGGTGCTCTTTGTTTCCTTTGCCATGTATAAAGCCCCCTAAGCTCGTTTATTAGACTGCTTTTGCTGCTGTAACTTAATAATTTCAATCACCAGCTGACGCTGACGGTCGGCATCACCCAACCGTTTCGCCTCATTCAATGCTTGCTGGCTTTGTTTTAACCGTTTTTCAAGTGGCGCTTCGTTCATGATCACGCGTAAGTAATCATCAACTTCCTCGTCGGCTGCCTCTTCGTTGATATTGAGCGATTCCAGTTCAATGACCATGTTTTGCAGATGATCATCCGTAATGAGATCAATGAACTGCGCTGGCGCATACGTCTGGTGCGTTTGAAAATACTTCTGCGCCAGCATGTAGATCAATTCATAATCGTCACTGTCAAAACTAAAATTCTCGATCCCAGTGACGCGCAACCAAACGGAATGGTCGTGAAGCATCCGCAGGAGTAATCCACGCTCAGCCTTTTCAGTCCGGTTCAGCGGTGGCGCCTGCTGATACTGCGTGACTTCGGCAGGCGGTTCTTGGTTTTGATAACCAGCTTGCGGGTAATCCCCGCTATACGGTGCTGCAGCCGGTGCCGGACGGGTTGGCTTCGCGGGCTTTGGTTTGATCATCAGCAACTGTTGTTTTAGACTGCCCTTATCCAGCTGGTAATCATTCGCCAACTGGGTCAGGTACACGTCTTGTTCCACTGGTGAGGTCACCGTAGCGAGTAACTTCAACACCTGGTCGATGTAGTCTAGCCGCCCGGCATCCGTATTCACATCGTGTTCCGACTTCAGGTAATGCATGGCAAACGCAATTGGCGTTTCCCTGGCTGACTGCAACGCACTGGCCAATTTTTCCTCGCCATACTTCTTGCGATATTCATCCGGGTCCATTCCCTCAGGCATCTGAATGACACCCAGGTTCAAACTCGAATTATCTCGCAGGATCGTTAGCGCCCGATTGGTTGCCCGTTGCCCAGGCGTATCACCATCGTAACAGACATACACCTGTTTGGTGACCCGCTGCATCGCGTAGATCTGCTCCTCAGTCAGACTGGTTCCCATGGAAGCCACGCCGTTACCGACACCCGACTGGTGCGCCGACATGACATCCATGAACCCTTCAAATAGGATCACAGACCCTTCTTTTCGGATCACGTTGCGCGCCTGGTCAAAGTTGAACAGCACCCGCCGCTTGTTGAAGATGTCCGTTTCCGGACTGTTCAAGTACTTCGGCTGATCATCGACCTTGACTAACAGCCGACCAGAAAACGCGATTGGCTGCCCCGATTCATTCTTGATCGGGTACATCACCCGGTTGAAGAATCGGTCACGCAACTCACCGGACTGGTTTTCAATAAACAGCCCCGTGTGCCGTAACTCTTGGTAATCCACCTTTTGCTGATCAAAATATTGTTTTAGTAACTGCTGATCAGGCGCAAACCCCAACCCAAAATCTTCAATTGTTTTGTCGGTGAGTCCCCGCTGATGCAGGTAATCTAACGCCGGCTGACCGATCTCGGTATTCATTAAGATATGGTGGTAGAGTTTTTGCGCCCCTTCGTGCAGTTGAATCAGATGGTTAGCAGGTGAATCCTGGCGCGCTTGACCTGAAGCGGCCGAGTTCGCCACTGAGTCTGGCAAATCCACGTGGGAAAATTCAGCCACTTTAACAACAGCTTCCTGGAAGCCAATGTTTTCCAGTTCCATAATGAACTTGAACACATTGCCGCCGCGACCGCAGCTAAAGCAGTGAAAGATCTGCTTGTCTTCCGATACCGAAAAAGAAGGCGTCCGCTCTTCATGAAACGGACACAAGCCAAATAAATTTTTACCTGATTTTTGTAACTGAACATACTGACTAATAAAATCCACGATATCGGTGGCATCGCGGACTTGTTCAATCACGGCTTCGGGTATCTTTGCCACTGGCTTAACACCCCTTTCGCAATAGTGCTTAATCGGAAAATCGGACTGTTGGGAAACGCCGTAATTCTCATTACGGCGTAAACAGTCATAATATATGATAGCACATAACATGAAAAAAGCTATCTTTTTGCTCGAAAAATAAGGTACTGCACGAACAACTTTATTTTGCGCTGACAATGGTGACTAAGACTGACTGATTAGGGCTTTATTCGTCCATTTCCAGAATTAAAATTGTACCACGCTCACCTTATTTTACAATCAATAACACTCGCGCAATTCAGGGCTTACGAGCAAACAAACGCTGATTTAATTGCCACTGATTTCATCTTCCTGTTTACATTTCGAACGTTTGTTTGCTAAACTATAATCAGGAAGTGATATGTAATGAATGAAGACGAATTAAAGACCTACTTAACCCAAAACAGCCGGGTGGCCGACCTATTCATGGATAAATGCCTGCCCTACCTGCAGTCACAAAATGAGGAAAAAGCGCCGGCTCGCCGGTTAAATGACACCATGCTGCAACGTGAAGCCGATAAATTATTTGACGAGTTTATCGGAAATATTTACGGTCGCATGACGTCTCAGCTTCCCGGCAGCGCCACCGAAGACCAGTGGATCAGTTACATGGATAATAATGATATGTTGGAAGGCCTTGAGGATTCAATGGGTGAATTGAATTTCGGGTCTGAAGAAGATTAAAAAATGCGACCAGCAAAAGAATTTTTGCTGGTCGCATTTTTTTTAATAAGCACCCGCTGAATACGTTAAATCATAAGCATGCGTATAAATCTCAACCAAGTTGCCAAATGGGTCTTCCATATAAACCATCTTAAACGGCTTTTCACCGGGATAATAAGCCTTGATCGGCATCCGTTGTTTCCCGCCATTAGCAACAATCTTCTTCACTAGCCCCTCAATATCAGGATCCTGCACACCATAGTGGAAAATCCCGGTTTCCCAAAACTTGAAATTGTCATCGGGCTTTTGATTGTCCTTAAATTCAAATAACTCGATGCCGACACCATCACCAGTAGTCATGTGGGCGATCCTATAACTGCCCCATCCTTGGCCGAAGACTTCAGTGGACATCACGCCGATCGCAGAATCGTCCTCGGTGACAGTTGCTGGCGTCATGATGGTATACCACCCCATCACATTGCTGTAAAAATCAACAGCACGTTCGATATCAGGTACCGAAAGTCCGATGTGTGAAAAATTAATTGGGTATTGGTTTGTCATAGTTGATATTCTCCTCTTGTTTTCTATAATAGTGACTAACAACAAGTAAGAGGATAGCAAGCCAGCCGATAAACCACTAGTCCGCACTTTTAGGTAAGGTGGCTTACTTCAAAGTAAGGCTTGCGTCATGAAGGGAGTTTCCAATGGTTGCGCAACCCAAAAAATTTAACGTTGGCGTTGATGTGTCACTAAATGTGATTGCTGGCAAATGGAAACCAGCGATCCTGTGTCTGATCGGTGCGGGGACGAATCGCAACGGGCAACTGTTACAGGCACTACCAAGTCTTTCACAGAAAGTCTTGACTGAACAGTTAAAGCAGCTCATCAACGATGCTATTTTGGAACGCCAGGTTTTCGCTGAAACGCCGCCACACGTTGAATACCATTTCACCGAATACGGCGAGTCGTTAAAAACTATTTTAATGCAGCTTTGCCACTGGGGTGAGGTGCATGCGAATCGCTGTCCTGACAGTATTGTTTTGAATCAGCCGCATCTCCAACCAGAAAAAGAAGCTTAACCAAGCGCATTCCCAATACCGGGAATCCTTGATTAAGCTTCTTTTTCTGCATGTGTTTCCTCGTGCTTGCGTAATTCTTTAACCAATAGGAATAAGATGCCAACCGCCAACACACTGATCAGGGCGATTTTGTAATCACCGCGGTTCAAGAAATCGCCGCCCATCGCGTATAGCAACGCCGTTGGAATCGAGCCGATGCCCATCGCGATCAGAACATCCTTTAGCGGTTGGTGCAGCTTTGATGCCGCGTAATTCACGAAAATCGTTGGCACGATTGGGACTGCGTAACCGATAGTGAGACCAACGACTGGCTTTTTCATTTTCATAATGTTGCGCACCACTCGACCATCATGGTGCTGCGCTGACTTAGACAAGCCAACTTTTCGCAGAATTGAGTATGTGATCAAATTTCCGCAAACGATGCCGACTAAATTAATGCAAAAGCCCCAATAACGGCCATAGATGACCCCAATTAAAATACAGGCCACTGAAATTGGGAAGCCAGGTACCGCCGCCAACATGGCCACCAGTGCGAACACAATCAGCAATGTGATGGGTGAGGTTTGGTGTTGTCGAATGCCCGCCCAAAACTGTTTTTGGACACTTTCATTATAGTGGATCACGTTTTGAATCACCTGCTGAAAATCTTTCGAAAGCGCATAAAGCAGGCCAACGATTATGACGATTCCGACTAGCACACAGGCCGCACAAATGAGGCGGGCTGTCGTTGTTTCCGTTTTTTCGGTGTTTTCTGTTTTCAATTGACCACCTGCTCCCTGAATCGATGCACCGCGGATTTGGTCATCCGCGCAGTAACATATTCCGTTTAGTGTTAATGCGATTGTACCATTTTGAACATGATTGCGGGTAGTTGGTGAATGAAATTGTGGGGTTTGGGTGATTTTCTATGCTAAAACAAGGAATTTAGCCTGCGTTCTTTTACAGCACTTGAGGACGTCCTTCTTCTGCACTCTGTTTTCTCTTTTTGATTTTACTAAAGGCCTTTTTAAATCCCGCACTAATCCTATCTAGCCTAAACGTGCGACACGGGGCAGAGAGCTGCACATAAGCCAACTTCGACACAAATTTCCAAGACCAGAAAATTTCTGTCAAAGTTAACTTATGCTCCGCTCTCTAACCGCCCCTGGTTCTGCACTCTCAAAAAAGCCAGCTCAGGAATATCCTTCCTCAACTGGCTTTGGCGTTTCAATACATTAAGTGGCTTTCATTAATAGCATCTTAATGATAGCACTTTTTAGATTGGACGCCAACTAGTGTGCTTATTTGACGATCAATTGGTTCAGGTCACCTAAACGTAGGATGAGGTCTGCCAGTTGTTTGAGTTGACTCAAACGGTTATTTTTCACATCCTCGTTTTTATCCATGACCATAGTTGCTTCGAAGTATTCGTTGATAACCCCTTGAAGACCGGCTAATGCTTCGTAGTAGGCTGGGATATCCAAGTCGTTTGCCTTGGCAGCCACTGCGTTCACGGCCTCTAAAAGTTTGGGTTCACTGTCGTTATCAAATAGGCTGGCATCCACTGGTTTAACGGTTGATGCATCCGCCTTTTCAGCCAACCGCAAGACCCGGTTCAAGGCTTCAATGGTGCCCTTAAAGTCAGCATCGTTCTGGTGGTCGCTCAAGGTCTTTGCGGCCTCAAAGTTGTCCAGCAGATCCGTGTTTGGTCCAGCAATCACTGCGTCCACGATATCGTGACGGGTCTTTTCGTCCAACAGGGTCACCTTGATTCGATCCTTCAAGAAGGCCATCACAGCATCGATCTGAGCAGCTTGGTCTAAGTCTGGCGCAACGTTAGCGTCAGTTTCAGCCTTAATAGCGGCCTCGATCAAGCTCTGGTCTAGATGCCAGTTCTGTGCGCGGATGATCCGGACGATCCCGGTTGCCTGCCGACGCAGCGCGTATGGGTCATTGGAACCACTTGGCACCATGTCAGCACTGAAAAAGGTCACAATACTGTCGATCTTATCAGCAATGGCTAACACAGCCCCATCCGTTGTAGCAGGCAATGCGCCATCGGCTGAAATTGGCATGTAGTGTTCGCGAACGGCCGTGGCCACGTTGGCATTTTCACCGTTTAACAGAGCGTACTTTTCACCCATGACCCCTTGCAGTTCCGCAAATTCACCGACCATCCCAGTGACAAGGTCGAACTTGTAGATGTGGGCAGCGCGGTCCACGTCAGCTAACTGGGTGTCGTTTAACCCAAGCGCAGTCCCAACTTGCTTCGCAATCACAGCAACCCGCTGCATCTTTTCGTACATGGTCGAGATCTTGTCATGGAAGCTGACGTTCTTCAAGCGTTCAACGTAGTCGGCAACGGTCTGTTTTTGGTCTTCTTCATAGAAGAACATGGCGTCACTCAGACGTGCAGCCAAAACTTTTTCGTTCCCGCTGACCACGTTTTCGATGTGTTCAGCATTCCCGTTCCGCACTGACACGAACTTCGGCAACAGCTTGCCATCTTGGTCGAGCACGTAGAAGAACCGTTGGTGATCACGCATCGATGTGATCAGGACTTCGTCTGGAATGGTCAGATACTTGTCGTCGAAACTGCCACCGAACGCCGTTGGCCATTCAACCAAATTGTTAACTTCTTCCAACAGGTCGGCATCAATGTTGATGGTCCAGTTGTTGTCGGCAGCTAAGCGTTCGATCTGCGTCTTGATCTCTTTCTTACGCTTGTCAGCGTCCGCAATCACAAATTCTGCGGTTAAGGCAGCCTCGTAATCGGTTGCGTTGTTTAACGTGATGTCCTTCCCCAGGAAGCGGTGACCGCGGGTGATCCGATCAGTGTCGACGTCCAGGATCTGGAATGGGATCACCTTATCGTCTAACAGGGCCACCAGCCACTTGATCGGCCGGATGTATTCAAAGTGGTAGGTGCCCCACTTCATCATCGTTGGGAAGGTCATGGACGTCAACACATCCTTCAGGCCAGCCAAAACTTCTTCGACGGGCTGTCCAGCGATGTGTTTTTCAACGTAAACGTATTCGACACCCTTTAATTCTTTAAACGTGATGTCGTCAACGGTAAGTCCCTGACCGCGAGTGAATCCCATGGCAGCCTTTGACCAGTTGCCGTCAGCGTCCTGGGCGATTTTCTTAGCAGGACCCTTAACTTCTTCATTGATATCGGGTTGCTTATCAGCTAAACCGGTAATTTGAAGCGCTAACCGCCGCGGCGTTGAAAACGGCTTGATGTCGTCAAACGCGATGCGCTGTTCCTTCAAATATTTACGGGTTTTTTGAACGAGTTGTTTAATGCTTGGGGTCACCACGTGGGCGGGCATTTCTTCCAAGCCAATTTCAAGTAAAAAGGTACGTGCCATTATTTTTTGTCCTCCCCATCTGCGAGTAATGCTTGACGTTGTTTTTCGTCCTTGATCAGTGGGAAACCAAACTTCTTTCGTTCAGCAACGAAGGCCTTGGCAATGCTGCGGGCCATATTACGGATCCGGGAAAGGTAGCCGGCCCGTTCAGTAACGGAAACGGCACCGCGGGCGTCCAGCAGGTTGAAGGTGTGTGAACACTTCAGCACGTAGTCGTAAGCCGGATGCACCAGACCATTTGCAATCTGTTTCTTAGCTTCGGCTTCGTAGTCGTCGAACATATGCAGCAACATGTCTTGGTTGCTCTTTTCAAAACTATAGGTGGAATGTTCGATTTCGGGTTCCCGGAAAATGTCGCCGTATAACACGTCGTCGCCCCATTCGAGGTCAAACACGTTATCGACGTCTTGAATATAGGAAGCAAGTCGTTCCAACCCATAGGTAATTTCAGACGTCACTGGGTCGACTTCAAGCCCACCGACGATCTGGAAGTAGGTAAATTGTGAGACTTCCATCCCATCAAGCCAAACTTCCCAACCAACACCGGCACAGCCCATTGATGGGTTCGCCCAGTTGTCTTCAACGAAACGAATATCGTGTTCCAATGGGTCAATGCCCAGTTCCTTTAAACTGTTCAGGTAAAGTTCCTGAATGTTTTCAGGTGAAGGCTTCATCACCACTTGGAACTGGTGGTGTTGGTACAACCGGTTAGGGTTTTCAGCGTACCGGCCGTCAGCTGGCCGCCGTGAAGGTTCCACGTAGGCAGCGTTCCATGGTTCGGGGCCGATGGCACGCAAGAAGGTGTAAGGACTCATGGTTCCGGCACCCTTTTCAGTATCGTAGGCCTGCATGAGCATGCAGCCCTGAGCGGACCAATACTGTTGCAGCGTCAAGATAATTTGCTGCATGGTCAATTTCTTGGTCATAAAAATGATTCCTCCTATTAATTGTGATCGGCAGACAGAAAAACGCCCCTACGTAGACTTATAGACCTACATAGGGACGAAGTTTAATTTCGCGGTTCCACCCTACTTCTGGGATGCACCCAGCAGCTTAATTGGTTCAGCTCGAAAAGTGCCAATCGATCAACCTGTCTTCCCGGCTCACACTGTTCCGAAATCGCTGTCACTTAGGTTGACCAACCTTCTTTTGTCATTGCCGATCACTATTCAATTCTGTTCCAATGATAAGCGTGACGGGGGCGGTTGTCAATATGCTGTACAAATGAATTACCGTCAAACGTGTTTACCAAAGGGTCTTTCTACTGTTAGGTGATAATCCGTTGCATTACACAATTTCACTGATATTGAGCTGACTTTTTCAGCTAGTTAAGCATCACATCGGCGTTAAACCGAGTTTGAAGAGAATCCGCGCTCGACTGCTAGTAAGGCTCTTATCCCTATTACTTCTCATAATCTGCTAATTACGGTAACCATCAACTTTACAGGGTTCATAACACCACCTGCGAAAGTGACTATCTATAGATTACTGGGATCCTAGCGTAGTCGCCCCGTTTAATATCGCTAGAGCAACACGCTTACATGACCGAAACGTGCAACGAAGCGACCTGTCAGCACTATGCGATCCAACAAACATTAGAAAGACACTTAACAAACCAAGCAACCAACGCACTAACCAGCCACCTTGACTTTTTAAAAATATGTAGTATGCTACATATTATAAAAAGGAGGCGATCCGATGTCAGACTCATCTTTTCCCAACAGCCTTGGACAACAACTGAAGATTCTAAACATTCTTTTTGAAAAAGAAATGAATAACGGGTTAAAACAGCTTGGTATTTCACTAACAGGCACGCAAACAGCGGTCTTGATGCAGGTAGCAAGCCGAGATCCGCAACAGCTCACGCAAAAAGAAGTGGAAGCCACGTTGCGGTTGAGCCATCCGACCACCCGCGGTATTGTTAAGCGACTGGTAGCCACCGGGTCGATCACAACAATTCCCGACGCGACTGACCGACGACAAATTATTTTGCAGTTAACCACTGCGGGTGCCACCTTTCTAGAAAAAAATTCAGCACAAATAAAAGCGCAAACCGCTCGTTCTGAAACCAAGTTGACCAGTCGATTAACCCTCGATGAAACGCAAACCCTCTCGCAATTAGTGACGAAGATGATTACCAGTTTAGACGAAAATTAGCGCCAGTTGGCGTTTTATTTTTAAATAAATATGTAGCTAGCTACATAAGAAAGGTGTGTTGCTTATACTCACGATCAATTCATCCGCCAAAAAACGCAACTTCATGTTGGCCGTCCTGTTAATTGGCGCCTTTACCATGCTCCTCACCGAAACCTTTTTCAACAATGGCATTCCCACCATTATCAGTGTCTATCACGTGACACAAGCCACTGCCCAGTGGATCAGTACGGGCTACCAACTCGTGGCCGGGCTAATGATCCCACTATCTGCCTGGATGTTTCACAAATTCAATACTAGACACACAGTGATCGTGCTCGCGTCGATCTTCTTGGTTGGCTCGATCATTGGCTTTTTTGCGAATAGTTTTATCCTGCTGCTCCTTGGCCGGCTGATTCAAGCCATCGCAGCTGGGTCAATGATTCCGCTGATTCAAAACGTGGTTTTATTACTCTATCCGCAAAGTAAACGGGGCACGATCATGGGCATTATTGGCTTAGTCGTTGGCTTTGGACCAGCACTTGGTCCAACTGTCGGCGGCTGGATCATTGATAATCTTGGTCTCAAATGGTTATCAGGCGTTTTAATACCACTCGCAATACTCCTTATCATCGCATCCGCCATTTGGGTTCACCCAGTGGTAGCGTCAAAAGAGGTGCATGTCGACTGGTTGTCCATTGTCGAGTCTTCCCTTGGGTTCGGCACCTTGCTCTACGGCTTCTCAGCTATCGGTAACACGGGTAGTCTGACCATTACCAGCGCGTCCTCGCTACTGATCGGTATGTTAATACTTGTTGCCTTTGGTCATCGTCAATTGACGATTAAAAACCCGCCCATCAACTTAACAGTGTTTAAGAATCGGACATTTACCCTCACAACCACCTTAAGCGCGCTAAGTAACGTAGCCTTATTGGGCGTCGAACTGGTCTTACCGCTCTATTTGCAACGTGTCCACGGGCTGTCCGCCTTTCAGTCAGGATTACTACTATTACCGGGTGCGTTGCTTGAAGGATTACTCAGCCCCATTTCAGGAAGGCTGTATGATAAATACGGCATTAAAACCATTTCACTGATAGGCTTCGCTATTGTTGCACTGGGCACATTACCAATGCTGTTTTTCACGCCAACAACAAACCTCGTGATCGTTGCAACCTCCTACGCATTTAGAATCATCGGGATTGCGACGGTCATGATGCCAACATTTACTGAAGGCATCAATGCGTTGTCGCCAAGCCTTAGCGTTCACGGCAACGCTGCGTCTTCCACAGTTCGGCAAATCGCTGGCTCCCTTGGTACCGCTATTTTAATGATGTTAGTCTCATTCGGGACTCAAATTGGTAAGTCTGAACATCTTTCCAGTGTGAGTCAACTAAATCATGGCTACTGGTTCTCATTTCTTATCGCTTTCCTAATGGCAATACTTGGATTCATCCTATCCTTACGACTAAAGTCATCATCTAAAAAAACGACCCTGTAACAAAGAAACGCTTTGCTTCCAGGAAAAAGAGGACTCAACTAACCCCCTAAATTTGGGGTTTAGTTGAGTCCTCTTACAGGTCATCATCTATTCAGTCAAAAAGGCCACAGCCAAATCAGTACTAATCTCCCGAGTCGCCCCTTCAAACGTATGCCCGGCACCATCAACAATATGCAATTCCGAGTTTGCATAGACGTCATCATACTTCCGGGAAGCCTTATTATCTACGATCACATCCGCCGACCCATGAATCAGCGAAACAGGACCTTCAAACTGCTGAGCGACTTCATAAATCGGCATCACTTGCGCTGTGCGTAAATACAGGCCACCAACAGCGAGATTCAAATAGTCCAGCGGTGCGCCCAGTGGCAATTTTTCTGGAATATGGTTTGGGTCGTAGGTGGCGCTTTGCAGCCGACCTTTCAAAGCATCTTCCTTTAGGGTCGCTGCCGGTGCCATCAAGACTAATTTAGTGACCTCGTCATGGTAGAGCCCGGCAACCATGCTGGCGACCACGCCGCCCTGGGAGTGGCCCAGTAGATAGATCTGGTTTACATTTGGCAAATGACGTGCGTAGTTTAAGAACACGCTCGCATCCGCAATCTCACTTGGGACGGTCATTTCGGAAAAGTCGCCGTCACTTTCGCCGTGGCCGTCAAAATCAAACCGAATCGTGGCCACGCCCTTCGCTGTTAACTTTTCACTCAGTTCGTACAACATGTCCTCGTGCGCCTTACCCTTATCACCTGTAAACCCGTGCATGATGAGTGCTAAATCATAGTCTGTCGCATTTTCCGGGGTGTTCAGTACCCCTCGTAAAGTTAAGTTAGCGCGTTGAACTGTAATGTTTTCTGATTTCATTTTATGATCGTCCTTTTTGAGTTTAAATTTTAGAGTGGTTGCTCTAATTGCTGTTCATCATAGTCACTGTTGAATGGGAAGTCAACAGTTTTAGAGTGAATGCTCTAAAATTAATATTAGAACAGCTTATAGTGCCTTTTATCTAAGGACAGATAGGTCTAAAATGAATATCAACTTTTTAAAAAATTCCGTTTAAAAGTGAGCGATTCCGCAACCCAATCGAGTAGGAGGTAATTGATTAATTCAATTACCGACCTCTCACACCACCGTACGTACGGTTCCGTATACGGCGGTTCAATAATTTAAGCACTTTGTATTGACTGGAGTGTCTTGCTCATATTGATGAGTCCAAGGCGTTCCAGTCTTTTGTTTGTCAGAGTATAGGTCAATGTCTTGCTATGCGCAGTTCGCCAATAACCCTTACGGGTATTGGCCATTGTATAAGCACTGGTGCCAGAAAGCCCCAGTTTTACAAGATGATTGACCTTTGTTTTGAGCTTCTTCCACTGTTTCCAAATATACTGGCGAATCCTTGCTCGCAACCATTCGTCTAAGTGACGGATAAAATTGGTCATTTTCCCGACCGAATAGTACTGTAACCACCCACGCATCTTTTGATGAATCTCGTTAAACACCAGGTTTAACGAAACGCCCCGATTGCGCTTGGTCATTTTCCTGAGTGCAGACTTGATGCGTTGCTTGGCCTGCCAAGCAGGTCGCGCATACGCACCTCCTCGACCAACCCCCAAGGAAAATCCCAGGAACTTGGCCCGCAGAGGCGAACTTACTGATGTCTTGTCCTCATTGACGGTGACCTTTAGGTCGCCTTCAAGAAAGCGAGTAACATTAGTCAGAACCCGTTCTCCAGCACGTTTGCTTCGGACATAAATATTACAATCGTCCGCATAGCGGACAAACTTATGACCTCTGGAAGTTAACAGCTTATCCAGTTCGTTGAGATAAATGTTAGCCAAAAGTGGCGATAAGGGGCCACCTTGAGGGGTGCCTTTATCACTTCGTTCAAATAGACCACCATTCATGACACCGCTGGTTAGGAAGCGACGAATGAGATGCAGTATCCATGGATCCGTAATATACTGCTCAATAAATTTAATAAGCAGATCGTGGTTGACCGTATCGAAGTATGCTTTTAAATCGAGATCCACGACATAGTGATAGCCCTGATTGTAGAACTGAACCACTCTATCAATGGCATCTTTAGCACTTCGATTCGGTCGGAACCCAAAACTATTATCTGAGAAGACACGCTCAAATGTTGGCACCATGACTTGCGCCATGGCTTGTTGAACAAGTCGGTCAATCACAGTTGGTATTCCGAGCTTGCGTTTACCACCATTAGGTTTTGGAATTTCAACCCGCTTAACGGGACGAGGCCGATAGGTCTCGTTTTGTAAAGCTTGCAGTAATTCCTGTTTATGTTTCCTCAAGTAGGGCAACAGTTCGTCAACGGTCATTCCGTCTAGTCCTGCTGCACCTTTGTTTCTGCAGACGCGAAGATAAGCCTCGTTCAGGTTATTTCGGTCTAAGACTAACTCTTGAAACTTAGTGCCGTTCATCATCGTATTTTCACCAGAGTCAGTGCTACGCACCCCGACTTGTTCTTGGGCTTCCAGTCCTACTGTCCGCCGGCGGTCAGCTTTTTCTGTATTCTGCGGTTGTTGCACTGTCTCCACCTCCAATATCAATGATGACCTATTATTGTTCAGCCCTTCGTGGCAGATACCACTACTATGGCCTCGGCTGACTCCTGTATCGTTCTGCACCACATCACTGCGATGTTTGTTCCTGTGGCGCTTAGCGCGCCTCTTGTCGGGAACGTACGATACAGGCCTCCCCGGGTAAGAACGCCCACTTTCGTACCATGTCATTGCCAGCTTTACTGCGATGGCCTCGAGTAGTATTGGACTTTGGTTTGTTTGGCAACCTCGTCCGACCAACACAGCCTTATAGCTGATTCTTGTACATCAATGCGGTACTTTGTCGCCGACTTCCTTCAGATTCCACCTCACGATGGACACCCTTGTCATTGACTTGCGGTTCCGACTACTACGGCCCGCAACGGACTTTCACCGTCTAGTTGGCGCCCATGCCGGGCGCACCAAAAAAAGAATCCCGAATATTTCGGGATTCTACTCATCATTCTTAAATTAAGCAATCGGTGCCGTAAACATCGCCCAGCAGATCCTGGTCACATCATCGATAATCGGCTGCGTCAGCGGTATCGCCTGTGCAAGTGCAGAGGCAATCACCTGATTACAGGCGCCTGTGGTGCACGCAATCAGCATCATCAACGTCCGTTTGGGGAAAAACGCTTGCTGCACGCCAACCTGGTATAGGGCGCGCAACAGCTTAAAATCATCGTAGGCTTGCGTTGAGCTTGTCGTGTAGGTTTTGGATGTTTGAATCGCCGTCATAAAATGAAATTTTGCTGGCTGGGCAACATAGAAATTAACGTAGTTTGAAAAAAGGGTCGTCACCATGCTCTGCATGTTCGCAGCATTATCCGGCACACGCAAATCCTTCACCGTGGCTGTCGAAGCCTCCTTGCGAATGCTGACGTACAGGTCATCAAGTAAACCGGCCTTATTTTTAAAATAGTAATAGATGGTGCCCATACTGGTCTGCGACACCTTGGCGATCTCCGCCACGGAACAGGCTTCGATGCCCTTATCTTCTACGATTTTTAGCGTTGCCTTCAGAACTTCAGCCCGCTTATCAATATTCTTTACCATACCTACCTCACTGCTCAACTGTATTTATCATCTTATTTTACAGCAGTTAACCGCTGAAGCGTTACTAAATCCCATAGACACCCGCATGCACATTACGGTTCAACCATCACAATAACCTTCCCCAACCCGTCACTCTCACTCAAATAAGCGTGTGCCTGCGCCACCTCGTTGAAATTAAATACCTTAGTGGGTGCCACCTGCACGTCATACTGGTCAATAAAGTCAAACAGCTCCTGCATCAGCGCGCCAGAGACGATCCCGGAGTAAAAGCCGGTCAGATAGCCATCATTTGGCACGTCCATCATGGGATCAAAGTCCGGCATCGTCCACACGTTTCCCAGTAGACCACTGGCGCTCACGATTCCAAACGGATTCAGATGTTGCAGAGAATCTTTGACACTCAGTGGTCCAATTAGATCGATAATTTTATCGTAACGCCCAACGCCCGCCGGTAATTTTTCACTATCCGCAGCAATAATCACGTCATCAAATCCCGCTGTCAACAAGGCATTCAGCTTATCTTCCGCCCGCGTCGTCCCCGTCACCTGAATGTGCGGGTCAAACCCGCGAATCAACCGCAAGACAGCGATGCCGACACCGCTGGTTGCCGCCCGAACCAGCACGTTATCCGTTGATTTGAGTTGCAGACTCTTCACGATGCCATAGGCGGTGTAGTACGTTTCCGGAACTGCCACGAGGTCTCGAAGCGGCAACGTGGTTTTGACTGGGTAAATTTGGGCGTTCGGTACCAGTACGTACTCCGCGTAACTGCCATCGTACGCGCGGCCCATTTCACCCATGATCGACACGACGCGCTGGCCAGCCTTGAAGGTGTCTGGCGCGCTCGTTTCATCAATTTCACCAACGACTTCGATGCCGAGGACCCGGGGAAACTGCACGCTGGGTGACTTGCCTTCCCGCGTGAAAATTTCAGAGTGATTGATGCCAAATCCCAGCACTTTCAACCGCGCCCACCCTGGTTTGATTTTTGGTGTTGGAATCTCTTTTAACTGCAACACTTCTGGCCCGCCAGCGTGGTCAACTACGTAAGCTTTCATCAATTTGCCTCCAATTAAGTCTTAAACAGGTGAAATGGGCTCTTGGTCAAGCCCAGATCAACCGCCCGATACAAATATTTGGCAGCAACGGTGCGATATGGGCGCCACTTTGCCGCCTTTTTCTGAACTGCCGCTGCACTAGCATCACTAGTGTGATACAACCAGCGATACCCCTGCAAGAATGCCTTGTCTTCAACTGGCAAGACGTCCGGCCGATCCAGCACCGAAAACAGATACATTTTCGCCGACCAGTTGCCGATACCGCGAACGGCAGTCAACGCCTTTAAAACTTCAGCATCCGTCATCTCAGGATATTGGTCAAAGACAACTTCTCCTGATTCGACCGCAGCTGTCAAATTACGAATATAGCCAACCTTAGCATGCGATAATCCGACGCCATGAATGGCTTCATCTGACAGTGATTTAATCGCCGTGATTGTAATCTCACCGCCGCAAAGATCGCGCAGACGCTTTAAAATAACAGCCGCCACCTTATTTGACAGCATCTGTCCCACAATGTTTGCGACGAGGTAGCCAAACGGATTTTCCGAAACACGATAATCAATTGGCCCAATCGTGGTGATTAATTTGGCGAGTCGTTTATCCACCTGCATCAGGTGAATAACGGCTGGTGATTGGTCATCTAGATGGTGTGTCAATGTCATGAGAAACAGGCCCTTCTTCCAACTACTCCAGTGTCGTGACACGTTCAATGTCTCTATGATAAACCCGATAGACCTCATCCGCCTCATTTAACACTTCGATCGTCACGTCATCGACAGCCAGTAGCCGACCACGAAAGGCTGCCGAGTCCAAGGGCGTGTCTGGATCAACCCGCAACCATAGTTGGACAGCCTGATGTGCTTGGTATGCAGTTTTAAGTTGCGCAATAATCGCTGACATGAACGACCACTCCCCGGTTGATATTACTTTTATTTTAGAACATACGTTCGTATCTTGCAATATAAAGTCTATCTCGACGATCACAAAAAATTATAGAATCCCTAAAAACAGTCACCGTTCATTGTCAGGACTAAAAATAATCGTGTATGCTAGAGATTAGATTCTAATAATGACTTCAGAAAAAAGGAGCACCGCCATGAAATTAGTTCACTTAAACGTCGAAGAAAACCAGGCCACCACAGGCGATTGGCTCAACACCGATACCCAACTTAAAATGGGTGATCGGGTCCAGCTCGGCAGTCAGGCCGTCAGCCTTGGCGCCGTGGAGGATGACCAAATCCTTGGCCGCCTCGTTGCCAGCATCTTTTTTAACAGCATGCACATCGCGCTGTTTGCTGTTAAACCAGAAAGCCGGTCGCACGGCGTTGGTTCATTTTTGATCGACCAGGCAGAGACCATTGCCCGGGACAATCACTGTACGTTTATCACGCTGGAGACCATGAGTTTCAACGCGCCCGCCTTCTACAAGAAACACGGCTATCAGGTCATGCACGAGTTCAAAGACTCACCTGTCACAGGTACATCGCACTACTATTTCTATAAGGATCTGTAGAAAGGTTGTCGTAACAATTGTGCCGTCAAATGCGGTAAACTATAAGAAATGACTACGATATTGGGGGGCCTCACGATGACGGATCTAATTGCTTATGTCAACGCAAATGGGAAACGGTCATTTGCCGACCTACCCATGACGGACGTGGACGGTGTCATTTTGGCACAACTCGCCTACGTTGACTTTGAAACATTGGTCGCGCACCACGTCACGGGCTTTGCTGATTTGACTGATCCTGTTCTGATGCAGCACGTTGTCGATCTCACTTGGAATCCCACCGCCAACTTCAACCTCCTACTGGCACTTAGAAGCAGCCCACGGTTCCGCAACATCCGTTGGCACGACCTCGTCAAGGACACCGATACGGCTGCGGAAAAACAATTCTGTGCGGTCACTTTTGACCTTGGTCACGACTTCCACTACATCGCCTACCGCGGCACCACTGCCACACTCACCGACTGGAAGGAAGACTTCAATATGACCTTCATGCGCGATATCCCCTCCCAACGGTCAGCGCTGCGCTACTACCAAAAAATGGCAACGCGGCATCCGGGCACCTACTATTTAGGCGGCCATTCAAAGGGCGGTAACCTGGCCGTTTTCACGTGTCTGCATAGTCGCGGTTTCCTCCAAGACCGGATTCAACAGGTTTATTCCGTGGACGGCCCTGGTACGAAGAAACCACTGCCAGTCGCAATTCAATCGAAGGTGAAAAAGTTCATTCCTCAGGCATCCATTATTGGTTTACTGCTGGAGCCCGAAACAGACTACCAGGTCGTTAAAAGCAACGGCATCGGCTTCAAACAACACGACCCGTTTACCTGGAACGTGCGTGGCACCGGTTTCGATACCCTAACCACAACCAGCCGGTTTTCGCAGCTCACCCAACAATCCGTGACATCCTGGCTAACTCAGTTGGATAACGCCACCAAGCAGGAATTCTTGGACTCCCTGTTCAGTATTCTCAAAGCCACCCACTATCAGGACTTTCGGGATATGGGCGCCAACTGGCAGACCTC
The DNA here is from genome assembly GCF_001702155.1 of Secundilactobacillus paracollinoides. Taxonomy (NCBI): domain Bacteria; kingdom Bacillati; phylum Bacillota; class Bacilli; order Lactobacillales; family Lactobacillaceae; genus Secundilactobacillus; species Secundilactobacillus paracollinoides. The sequence continues at coordinate 2,669,728 of NZ_CP014912.1, read as the reverse complement.
GTTGCGCCTCATTTTGAAAGCGATCAGCGACACGACACCGCAAATTAGGCACCAGTGGCGCAGCGTCACCGGTCAACTGTTAACGACGTTTGTCGGTGAACTGACGGACAGTGTGAAACCACAGCTTAAATTGCCTGAAGTTCATTTGCCATCGTTACCAACTATAAAGCCATTTACCAAGACAAAGTAAAAGGTGCTCAACCGCAATTTCTGCGAGTTGAGCACCTTTTTAATTAGCGCGTGTAGATCATTGCACCATACGATTCGTTGCCGGTGTAGTTGCCCTTTAAATTCATGAAATGCTTTGGGATAATATCGAATTTCTTACTGCTCTTGATCTTAATCTTCACCAAGTCAGACTTACCACCAGCGTAGTGTAACCGCCCGTAATACACTGTTTTACTGGACTTCTTCAGCCCTGTAAAATGCCACTTATAATTGGTGCCGGCAATATTCACGGTCATGGCGTTTCCCTTAAACGTCGTCTTATCGTGAAAACCGCCCTCGGTGCCACTCGTGATCTGGTACCAAACGTGGTTGCGGATGCTGGTTGGCAGATACGTTGTTTTCGCATTTGCCGTCGGTGCGGTTGCTAGGCCGCAAATAGTGACGGTGGCCGCAAATGCGACCCCTAACCCAATTTCTTTAATCATGGAAATGCTCCTTTCTTTTCAACCCGTATTTATTTTAGCATACCGGTCATTCAGACTGAAACACCTCTTTTTTGGTCAAAATAGAAACTTCTTTGCGTAGCTATTGGCAATAAGGAAGGCGCCTCACTATGACCAACAATAAAGAAATTCGCACCCAGCTAAAAGTCATCGGCAACACTGAACGACACCGTTTTACGGGTACATTTAGCCGTTACGGCTTCAAAGTGGCACCTTACCAATCACATGCCAAGCCAACCCTTGTGTTGGAAGGCCTTCGTGATGAAACTGGAAAACTGGTTACCGACCATCTCTGGCTGAATTTGGGGCTGCAGTTTCGTCGTCTTGGTGACTTGCAAGCCGGTGATGTGCTTGCGTTTAACGGCCGAGTCACGAGCTACGTTAAAAAGGGTATCAAGGTTCTGATCCTGACAAGAAAAAGGCCGCACCTAGTCAAACTGATTCCAAGGTTGAACGACCTTCAAAAGTAGCTTTAATTAAATTGGGAACGCCGCGGACAGTTGTGCCTTTGCCGGAAAATACTTGGGACCTGATTGTGATGATTGCTGAGCGGACTGGAACTACTGCATTTTTACCTAGTCGCTATTGAGGGGTAATGATTGCTTGTAATCATTGTGCTCGAATAATTTAAAAAGCACCACTCAGAATCTTCATGGAAGTTCTGGGTGGTGCTTAGTTGATTATAGAGTCTGTTTTCTGTTTCTTGCTTTGGCTTTCTCTTTTTTGAGGTAACTTTGGCGACGTGGCTTGATTTCGCAATGTCGAAACGTGTTCCAGGCAGGGGTTAACGTGTAACGGACTGTGGCCTAAAAGTCAGACCCGGAGTTGGAGCGCTTCTGTTACAAAGTTGTCTTGGCGACGTGGTTTGATTTTATATTGCCGAAACGTGTTCCGCAAGGCAGAAGGCTCCTGTGTAAGCAACTCTGGTCAAAAAAGTCAGGCCCGGACTTTTCTGACCAGAGTTACTTACACTCCGCCTTCTAACCGCCTTGCTCCACACTCTACTCTAGTCATTATGCCGCCAATCCTTATCCATCAGCACTCTCGCCACAAACAGTCCCAGCGGCAAGAACATAATGATCAAAACGGCCTTCGTCAGCCACTCCGCACCGACACCGATGTTGTTTAAGCCGATGTTATACACTGCGCGGTAGATATACAGTCCCGGGACCATGATCACGATCGATGGAACCGTCAGTGAGATTCTTGGATAGCCGTTATACCGGTTGATCAGTGACGCCAGCAGGCCCGCCAACAATGCCCCGCAGAACGCTGCGGCTGCTGGCGGCAGCGTTGTCAGATCTGTGAGTTCCAGCCGTAGCGTGTTCGCAAAGGCACCGATCACGCCTGCTGTAATCGCCATTTTCTGCGGACTGTTGAATATCATGGAGAAACCGTAGACCCCACAGAAACTTGCTGGGAGCCGCAGCAACAACATGGGAACCACACCGAGACCAAGCGGCAGGAAGTTTTCCGGCCTGAAGTTCACCAGCATGGCCACCAGCCAGCCGATCAGCGTCGCGACGATCGTGATTAGCAACGCCGATGTCAGCCGCTCCAGTCCCGACCGCATGTCCGATTTAAAAATGTCCAGCATACTCGTAATGAACGGGAACCCGGGAATCACAAACAGCATCGCGCCAATGTACCCTGCCTCGTGCGCTTCTGGCACGTGGAAGAACACCCGCATGCCTTCAAAGACGAAAAAGTACACCAGACAAGCCGTCATGACGCTCACTGCTAAGTTCGCCAGCAAGGTCAACCGATGGCGGATCATGATCTGACGCAGCCAGTTCCCAGCGCCAGCGCCAAAGAAGGCACAGATCATTTCAATGGGTCCGCCGCCCAGTAAAAATGTAAACCCGGCACACGCTAACGCCGCGGCACAGCCCGCAATAAAGGGCGGATAGTTGCCCCGCCGCACCTGAATGGCATCCAGTCTCTGGTGGAGTTCGCGGATGGTCAAATGGACGTATTCATCGGGAAATCGTTTCACAAAATGTTCCAAAATATTCAGTTTATCCGTGTTCACGCCAGTACTGGCCAGCGCCAACACCTGCGTATAGCTGTGTTCGTAGTTAAAACACGTGTAGTGGATCGACGTCAGCCCAATGTCGGCTGAACAGATCAGTCCCAGCGTCCGCGCCACCGTGTTCATGGCCTCGCGCACTCGCCAGGCCCCCGTCCCGCACGACAGCATTTGAATGCCGACCCGGCCGACCAGCGACGACTTTAACTTAACCGTTGCGTCCATCGCCGGGATATCTTCATCGTCCGAAATGCGGTTCCAGGGAATTTTCATATGGTGATTTTGGGGTAGCTTTTCGTTTTCCAGTGCGTGTTCGTCACCGTTGTCGCTCATAATATGTACTCGCTCCTATGTTTGTTTAGTGTCGTCGTGAATAAACCATTACTCAATATCTTACCACGATTTGAATTGATGAAAACCAGCCTGAGCGAGGATAACGCTTTCAAACAAAATATTTTTATCATTTTCGACTCATTAATAGAATCAGCCCCGGTTCGTCTGCATGGTGATCCGTGCGATCCGGTTCATTTTAGCCGGTGTCCAGGCCGGTTGCCAAACGACAGCCACCGTTGTCTGCGATATCCCGTCAACTTGATTACAGACCTGTTGCACGTTATCAGTGACTTGCGGGACGCAGCCGCAGCCCATCGATGGCAGTGTCATGGTAATGTAGCAGTGGCCGGCCGCCACGGTAATGTCATAGATCAGCCCTAAGTTGTAAACATCCACCATCAGCTGCGGTTCGTAAACGGTTTGCAGCTGGTCTTGAATGGCTTTCAATAGCGTCTCATCCGTCATCGAAACACCCTTCCTTCATTTATAGTTACTCATCATGATAGCCTAAGATCGGTAAAATGGCATTAAAAAATAACCGCAGCCAGTTTCGGCATACGGTTATTTTTGATTATTTACAAACTAACAGACTGACTTAAGCTGGTTGAACCAACGCCTTGATCACTTCACGATCCGTCATGGCTTGGTAAGCCGCGTTGATGTCAGCTAATTTAAAGCGCTTAGTGAAGACCTTTCCAGGGTGAATGTCGCCATCCAAAACGGCCTTCAGCAGCACTGCCTTGTCGTAGGTGGTAACGGATGCTGGGCCACCGGCAATGATCGTGTTCGTGCCAAATGAGCGGCTCATGTCCATCTTAGGTTCGTGCGGCAAGCCAACCCGCCCGACAATGGCACCCGGACGCGCAATGTTGATCGCCGTTTCGTTGGACAGCTCAGTACCAACACATTCCAAAACAGCGTCGACACCAGCGTTGTTGGTCAACTGCATGATCTTGGCAACCCCTTCGTCGCCCCGTTCAGCAACAACGTCGGTGGCGCCAAATTCAACGGCTAATTTTTGCTGGTCTTCGTGGCGGCTCATGATGATGATCCGCTTAGCACCGCGCATCTGAGCAGCAATCACACCGCACAGTCCAACGGCACCGTCACCGACGACCGCAACGGTGTCACCGGCGCTGACGTTGGCGACGCGAGCCGCATGGTAGCCAGTCGCCATCACATCAGCGAGTGCTAATAATGATTTCAACATTTCGTCGCTGTAGTCTTCTGGTTGCCCAGGAATCTTAATGAGCGCCCATTCGCCATGTTCAAAGCGAATGTATTCCGCCTGAACGCCGCTGCTGAAGTTATCGGTGTGGTCTCGGCAATCACCGTCAAATCCAGCGCGACAGGCGGCACAGTGGCCACAGCCGTGCGTAAATGGGGCAATCACAAAATCCCCTGGTTTGACGGTCGTGATGTCATCGCCCACTTCAGTAACGATCCCAATCGCTTCATGGCCAGAGTTTTCCGAATTTGGTTCAGCATCCTGCAGGCCACGGTAAGCCCAGAGGTCAGACCCGCAAACACAGGTCAAAACGACCTTGATGATCACGTCATCCGCTGCTTGAATTGTTGGCATCGCAATGTCTTTGACAGCAACTTCGCCTGGTTTAACAAAAATAGTAGATTTCATAATTAAGGTATCATCCTTTCACTTCATTAATGACGGAAGACTTTGCTGCAACCGTGCGCAACACGCTTGTTCAATTGCATACAAATTCCAGTTCTAGTTTATCACCTTTTGACCAAAACCGTATAGCACACGTGTGCGATTTGCGCAGCAGGTCATTATAGGGTTAGTATACCGCCCTAATGAAGCTGAAACGATTGCCCAGATTGGATAGTAAGCATAGCTATGAGGCATAGAAAAAACAAAAGACCACCACGATGCCCTCTTACTGACATCGTGGTGGTCTTCAATAGTCCTTATGTGATCGGTAATCTGCCACTCATTATTGAGCGCTGATCGCGATTGAGTCGTTTTGATACTGGTCGTCATTCAAAATCAGATCACTGATGAAATGGGCAACTGTCCGCCGACTGATGGGCTGGCCGCTCACCGTATCGTGCCGGCCGTCCACGATTACTGGTTCAATGTCATTGCTGTTGGTCAGTGTGTTGGGGCGAATGATCGTGGCGGTGAGGCTGCTGCCATCGATCAAGTCGGCGCCCACGCGTTCGTCACCAAAGTAGCTGGTCGGATCATCTGTTGACCCGTACACTGCTTCGGCATCGGCAATGTGGTCAGCCGGTTCCTCACGGTAGATGCCCACCGTTGCGACCCAGATCAAGCGTTGCACGCCAGCCTGTTCCGCAGCTTCGATCACCGCCTGTGCCATCTTCGCCATGGGCTGTGGGCCGAGGTTGGAATAGATAATGTCCTGCCCCGTCATGGCCGCTACCAGTTGATCATGGTCAAACACATCACCAGTAATCACATGACCGACTGGCGCTTTTAGAGCTTCTGGATGACGTAGGAAAAGCGTCAGGTCCGTTTTATCAGCAAGTTCAGCTTCGGCAAACTGTGCAATTTGGCCACCCGCGCCTAATATCAGTACTTTTTTCATGAGGGATTCTCCTTTTCGTTGTGAGTATCGTCATATTTAAAAATAGACTACTGTTCTGAAATTAGAAAAGCAATTAATTAACCTTGTGAGGTTTAGGATTGATCCACAAAGCGCGCTCTAACAATATGTCCATAAAAGAATGAGCACCCTGTATTAACAACGTAAAATCATCACGAATATATATTCAACAACTATTAGACAAATAAATGCTGTTAAATTAATATTCAAAGGACACATATAGTAGCATTTCAAGACTATCAATGATGACCGATCAATCACTTAACGGCTACATCTCTGGATTATCTTTTAGTTCAGTTTATAACTAAACAACTATTCTTCAAATCGTCAAAAATGGCCCATCGGATTCTCCGTGGGCCATAGTCTTGCACTTTTACGCTATTCTTTTTGTGGTTTCCGACACGCCTGCCAAGCCATATCAATCAGCGCATGTACGTCTGTATCACTTAACTTGCTATCATGCCGATACCGAATTTCCGCAATTTGGTCCAGTGGTGTAAAGGTGTACGCAATGATAAACTCCGGTGCAAGTTCACGCAAAATACCTTCTGAAACGCCTTTCTGATAAATAAAATCAAGCGGTTTGGCGCGATCCATACCAGCGGTAAAGACGTCTTCCGGCACCAGATCAGCGTGACTATTGAAGATCCGCATAACCTCGCCTTCACGCGGATAGGCGTTCATCGCATCCGCATAGTTTTTGAGCACCAGTCGGAACTGGTCTTCAACGGCCGCTCGAGGATCCACCCCCGAGAAAAGCATCGGGTCAATCTTATTTTTAATGTTCAGGTACGCCTGTCCCAGCATGGCTTGTTTGTCGGCGTAGTAAATGTAGAGTGTCGCCTGTGACACACCGGCACGCTTTGCAATTTTTGCGACACTCAGGTTTTGATAGCCGTCGTGCAGCATGACATCAATTACTGCCTGATGGAGGGCCTCAATTTTATTTTGATCTTTATATCTCATATCAAGAATAGTAAGTGGTTGTTCAGTTAAAGTCAAGCAAAAGAAGACTACTAAACTGATATTTCTTCGTTAGTAATAGTGTTCTCAAGTGTAGTACCTTTATTCGGCCAGAAAGCTTGCCAAAATCATTGAATCAAGTCGGTTTTTGTGAATTCAAAGCTCACATTCAGGTGCGCTTTCAAGCAATTTACACAATTTCAGCCAGTGGATAGCCATCAGCTTCATCTCGACTGCCTATAGCATATGTTATAGCACAGGCACTATAACATATGCTATACCAAAATACGCAATACTTCATCCAATCGGGAAACCTCCCGCCATGGTCGTGCTGCCCCACCCGTCTCATGATTGCGGTTGACCCAAATTGCGCGCCAATCCGGTAATAGCGAAACCGGAACAATATCAGTGCCGTACCCCTGAGCCAAATGAATGTGGTTTTCAGCCGTAAAGCCATAGTGGTCAGCAACCGTCTTGAAGAAGTTCAAGTTTGGTTTGTAGGCGTGAACGTCCTCTGCCGTCCAAACGTCCACTGGCACCTGCAGGGTGGCCAAATTAGCCGGCATGATATCCCAGGCCGAATTGGACATCAAGATCAGTTGATACCCGCGCTGTTGCAACGTTTTAAGCGTGTCGATAACTTCTGGAAACGGCTGGAGCTGTCGATTAGCATCGAGTACCTCAAAGAAGTGGGCCTCAAACCCGTGCTGTTGGCCAAAAACATAGTCCAGATGAATCAAGTTGTTGCGCAATAACACCGTGTAATCCAGGTACGGATGGACGTTATCGGCGCTGTCCTGGTAGCTCGTGAACTGTATGCGAGCTGCCTGCGGGTCCACCCCGAGTTCAGACGCAATGGCAGCCACTTTGTCGTACAAGGTTGCCTCGTTCAGCAGTGTGCCGTAACAGTCAAATGTTAAATAATTGCTCATGATTATTTCTCCTTTAATTAAATGGATGCTCTTTTAAAATAACAGTCATTCACTAGTTTCAATCACCATAGATGTCGCCCTTCTCATCTGGCAGACCAAAAAACTGCCCCGGCCAGTCTAGTTGACAACCGGAACAGTTTATTCGTCTAGCGTGCGCTGTAACCCAGGTGCGATCAATTGCCACACGGCTTCAAATTCTGTTTGCGTGTGATCACCCCACGAAGCGGAAAACGCTGGCGCAGAGAAGACCGTGAACGCAGTCAGCAACGCTGAAACAGCAGTCTCATTATCCGTTGACAACGCCCGCATGAGACTTTGCTTAAGGTCGTTTTGGTGAATCGACAGCACTTCTGGATTATCATCAATGTAGGTCGTGTACAGCTTAAACATCTTCGGGTCGCGCACGTTGGCCTGCAGTTTTCCCTCGACCAACGTCCACAGCCAGTCGTGAGCAATCGTCAGTTTCGACGTGTAACCGGCCGTGTCAAACGGAAATAAGGCAACTAAAATTTGGTCAAGCCACCGCAATGACAGGGACGTCCACAGATCACGCTTATTTTTAAAATGTTTGTAGAGCGCTGCGTGGCTGATGCCCAGCTGGTCGCCCACCTGGGTGAGCGTTACTTGGCGCATGTTCCCCTGTTCAACCAGCGCGGCTGCCGCATCCAGTATTTTGTTTTTCGTTATTTTTTCCATAGCCAAAGTATACCATAAATTCATTTTCGGTAACATTTATTGACTTTTGTAACTGGAACGTGTATCTTAGTCTCTAAGTTACAATATAAATAAAATGTAACCAATTGCGATTAGGAGGCAACATCTATGAATCTACAACACAACACGATCTTAATTACTGGCGGCACGTCAGGTATCGGCCTCGCGCTGGCAGAAACACTAAGTGCTCAGGATAACCACATCATCGTTTTAGGCCGCAACGCTGACAAATTGGCCGCTGTCAAGGCAGCTCACCCCAGTTTTGACACCGTTCAGGCGGACGTCAGTGACCTGGCATCGCTCACCGAACCACTGACTAAGGTGCGCCAACAATTCCCCGCTTTAAATATCGTCATCAACTCTGCCGGTACCATGTCCCGGTTCAGTCTCTTTGACGACACCATTGATCCACAAACGATGGTCAAGGATATTCAGATCAATCTACTGGGGACGATGGCCGTGGATAAACTGCTATTGCCGCAACTTGTTGCACAAACAGAAGCGCTGATCATCAACGTTTCTTCTGGTCTCGCTAACCTCACGACCCCCGTTCACCCGGCCTACTCTGCATCAAAGGCGGGTGTTCACATGTTTACCGACGCGCTGCGCGAACAGTTGCGGTTTGCAGGGCACGACAACGTTCACGTCATGGAACTCGTCCCGCCGCTGGTTGCCGAAACGAACCTTGAGGACAGTGTCTCAACGGATGCACCAAACAATATGAAACTGACTGATCTGGTTGCGGAGGCCATCTCTGGTATGACGACCAATGAGATCCGCGTCAACGCCGGGTATGCAGCCGAACTGCAGAAGTTGGCAATGACTGACCCTGATACTGCCGAACACCAAATGGCAAAGGGAATGCTGGCGAATGCCTTTCCGGAGGGCTTGGAATAGGTTTCGTTATACTGCCCAATATGTGATTCATTTTAAACGACTTAAGCGTGCGATCAATGAAAGAAGGCTTTCTTTATGAACATTTTTATTACTGGCGGAACAGGTTTTATCGGCAGTGAGCTGACCAAAAATCTCATCGCTCACGGCCATCATGTGACGGCACTCACGCGTTCAGATGCTTCAGCTGCAGTGGCGACTGCAAATGGTGCAATCCCCGTCATGGGAGATATCACCTCACTTGACCTCATTTCTCAGCAAGCAACTCAGGCTGACGCTATCATCCACCTGGCGTTTGATCTGCGTTTTCCAAAACCTGGAACCCCATTCGAAGACACCCCCAGCGGGCAGGATCAGGCTTTTATCAAAACCGTTGGTGATGCATTGTCTGGGACCCCAAAACCGTTTGTGATCACCTCGGCGTTAGGTCAACTTCCTGCCGACCCCATGCCGACCGAAAAAACAGCTGCTGTTTTAGACGATCCGGCATTCGCGAGATCTGATCGCAGTGCAAGTGAACGGTTAGCCCTCGACTATGCCGCAAAGGGGGTCACGACTTGCATCGTTCGACCAGCGCCAACCGTGCACGGTGAAACGGCACACGGGTTTGCTGCTGAACTAGAACATCTTGCTGTTGAAAACAAGAGTGCTGCCTACATCGCCGGCAAGCACTGGGCTTCAGTTCACGTCGCCGATATTGCCGACTTGTATCGACTTGCGGTTGAAAAAGGGCTTCCAGGACATGTGTACCACGGCATTGGCGAACAATCATTGGCCATCAAGGACATCGCTGCGTTAATTGGACAAGAAAATCAGCTTCCCGTAAAAGAGAGTAGCGTCGCGGACGCCCCCGCCACCTTTGGCTGGTTATCCCCATTTGTCTCACGCGATATTTGGGGCAGCAGTTCGCTTACCCAACAGGAACTCGACTGGACTCCTCAAGGAATCGGCCTACTGCAGGCAATAAAAAATGGTCATCCCGAGTCTTAACACATTGCACGACAAAAAGCGCTTCTATCAGCGGTTGTGACAACCTGATAGAAGCGCTTTTTGTCGTGACATCTTTTAGTGAAACAAAAATCGGTTCACACGACTAGCCACGCGCGGATTCTCGCGTAAGTGGCGATGTTGAACATTTTTACCCACAAACTCCTGCGTTTCGTAATGCCCAATGTGCCCTTGAATCAGCGGCTTGAGCGACTTCGTACTAGCGTTCAGGATCTTACCGTCCGAATGCGTGCCGTTTCGCAAATTACCATAGATGTTCAGGATAGAAGCCTGGCGCATGTTGAACTGGCTGCGATGCCGGTAAGCATATTTAAACCATGGTGCGCGCCAGTGTGGCAGGCCATCCGCCATCGTGTAGTTCGGATGCTGATGCTTATGCCGGCCCGGAATGCCATCAAAGTTACCGGCAATCGCCACGTACTTATGCAGTCTCGGCAACCCCCGTTTATGCCCGTTTGCTAATTCATAGTTCATGACTGCCGCGTTGCCAAGGGAATGGGCAACCACGTTAAACCGTTTAATGCCATACCGATGATGCAGCGTGACCAACACGTTATGCAGCCAAACGCGCAAGAGGCGGTAATTCCGCGTGCGATTGTTTTGGAACAGCACTTTGACCATGGGGTGCTTCGTCCCAGCTGGCCATTTACCGCTGAGGTGGACCTTTCCCTTAGACGACACGGTTGCCGTGACGACGAAGTGAGCGTTGTCCTCCCAAGCCGCACTGGCCATCAAAAAGTTCATGGCGCCGGGATCCGCATGATGTCCATGAATATACAGGGTTGCTACGGCTCTTAGCGGTCGTTTCACGCTGGCCTGCTTGCCATCCGTAAACTGGCTGAACCCAACCATCATGATCAAAATCGTCACTGCAATGACCCAAAGCCGTTTCTTCATGCCCTCACCCCTCATCAACGCTCACGTTCTGCGTTTTGAATTCAATTTATTCATTCTACGCCTTCTGAGCTAGGATGCGCAGCAAAAAATGATTAAGTTTTTATTCTGAATTTCAACTTTAAACGACCCGGGGATTTTGACTGATAAATGAGGGATACGGCCTGTTGTTGTCACGATCGTCGGTGATTGATATTCTTGATTACTTACTTGGAATAATTTTTGTTATGTTAACTAGACTACCAAAGCGTTAATATTTACCAGCGAAATTAAGGTTCAGTTTAGGTTCCTATGCCTTGACAGCGTTTATAATTGTATGTACAGTCAACAACAATTACTTTAAAAAGGATGGTTCCAAACATGTCTCAATTAAAAAACGCCGTCATCACTGGCGGTACTTCTGGTATTGGCCTCGCCACTGCCCTTCGCCTCACGCACACTTACGACAATGTCATCGTGATCGGCCGCAACGCAACCAAAGCACAACAGGTAGCCCAGGAGTACCCGAAGCTCATCGTATTGACAGCTGATCTTTCACAGGTAAGTGCCATCAGATCAGTGTTTGCCCAAATCAAAGAACAGTTTACCCATATTGATACCCTGTTTGCCAATGCTGGCTTTGGGGTGTTTAAACCCTTTGATCGCATTACAGAAGCGGATTTCGATGCGCAAGTAAACCTGAACTACAAAGGCACCTTTTTCACGATTCAACAGGCACTGCCATTAATGCCAACGGACGCCAGTATAATCATCAACGAATCCTGGACTTACCACCGCGGTCTGGCTGATGCTAGTCTCTACTCCTCAACAAAATCCGCCATCGCCTACCTCGTCAAAAGTCTGGCCCTTGAACTTGCGGATCGCCGCATCCGTATTAACGCAGTGTCACCAGGCTACACCAACACCGAACAATTCAATGAAACAACGATTGCGACTGACCGACTCACTAAGATGATGGCCAATGTGCCCGCGGGTCGATTTGGGACTGCGGATGAGATCGCTAAAGCAGTAGCATTTTTAGCATCTAATGTTGCCAGCTACGTCAACGGCCAAGAGCTCGTGATCGACGGCGGCATGACCAGTGTTCAAGCGGGTGTATAATTTGTTTAACATCCCACTTTAAAAAGGAGTATCCAAATGAGTAAAATTGATTTTGCGGACTGTCTCTATTTTTCCAGCGCCCGCTTCACGCGACTAATTACCAAAATTAGTGACCAGCAGTTCAAACGCGTTGGCCTGTCCCCGACCGCGGCCTTCATTTTAATGTCGTTGAATGACGGCGACGACGTGTCACCTTCGCAATTAGCGGATGACCTGTCACTCGATCGCTCAACCATTACCCGCTTTTTAGACAAACTTGAACAACGCACCCTGATCACGCGAACCGCAAACGGCCGCAGCGTCATTGTCACGCTGACGATCGATGGCAAGCAGCTGCAACCCACACTGAAACAGTTATGGGCGGATCTAAACCGGTCTTACCAGCGGCTGTTGACAGTTGGCGGGGAAGCCCAGCTGCGGGGGGTGTTGAATACGGCGTTTGAGGACGCACGCGAGAAGTAGTCATTCCCAAGTTTTCAAGAACCAAAATAACATTTCCATTTAAATAAAATGCAAAACGCACTACAGCCCGTCTTGAACTGTAGTGCGTTTTTGTTGTGCTCGACGTCGGACCTCATTTGGCAAGCTACCATACTGGTCGCTAAACAATTGACGTGCGGTCCGCTTATTCGTTAATCCATGTTTGGCGTACAGTTTATCAATAGGAGTGCCAGATTTGATTAGATCTTGATAAAAGACATTGAGACGAATGTTATAGATGTAGCGAATTAAAGTGACGCCGGTTTGTGACTTAAAAAGTCGTGAAAGATAGCTGGCGTTGTATCCAAATTGACGAGCGAGCGTCTCAACCTGCAGCGGCATTGCGTAGTGTCCGTTAATGTACACAATGATCTCTTTGATACCAGACGTATCTTTCGTCAGCGGTTCATCCGCATCCGTAAAGTTTAAAATCAGTATTTTTAGCATCGTTAATAGTTGAACCCCCATATCGAAGCGATACCCCTCACGATGAGCAAGGACGATGTCATTCAGCTTCAGAAAAGACGCCACTATCTGTTGATAGCGTACTGAGTTAGAGGGGTTAATGCGAAAATTCAATGTTTCAGGGTGTTGATAGTATTGTGCAAAGAAGCTGAGCGGAATCTGCAACACAAATGCGCGGTTAGGACTGTTAGTCACATCGTGGACAACGCCAGACGAGACGACCATAAACTGTGCGGGCCAACAATGTGTGATTCCCCGTCAAACTTAAAGGTCAGTTTTCCCGACATCACGCAAACAAGTTCAATACTGCTATGCCAGTGAAACGGCACGTAACCGCTTGTGGTCACATTTGACGCATAGAAGCGAACACCAATATCCAGATTTGAGACAATTTGTTCATGATGGGCTGTCATTAATTGTAACCCTCCTAAAAGTGACATTTCTTACCTATAAGCATTAATTTAATGACACAACCAACTGAAACGATTGATGTGTATTCGCTTTCATAATACCATGAATCTCGTTCACTAGACAGTCATCGTTTCAGCTCACTATTAAGAAAGCGCCTGTTTAATGCAATTATCAACAATAGAAATGGAAGTGTTTAATAATGGCAACCATTCAAAATCCAATTATTTCTGGAATGGCACCTGACCCATCAATTATTCGTGTGGGTGATGATTATTACATTGCAACCTCAACTTTTCACTGGACCCCTGCCGTTCAAATTTTTCATTCAACGGACCTAGTTAATTGGCAACTACTGACCTACGCATTAACCAATCATGAAATTGATCTTCGCGGGACCAGTACACCAGCAGGTATCTGGGCACCCCACCTGTCATATGATCCAACCACGAAGAAGTTTTGGTTAGCCTATTCCCACATGCAAAACATGGCTGGTCGAGAATTTAATTCAGACTCCTTTGCGATGTGGGCGACGGATATTGAAGGGCCCTGGTCAAAGCCCATTTATTTAACTTCGATCGGGTTTGATCCAGCTTTATTACACGCAGAGAATGGTAAACATTACCTATCAATTTTGGAATGGGAAACTCGAACTGGGTATCAAGCCCCCGGCCACATTGTCATTGCCGAAGTGGACCTGGATAATGGTGGTATCATTGGCGATTGGCATCGCGTCACAACCGGCTTTACCACACGCGGTTGTGCTGAAGCTCCACAGCTCTATCAGCACAACGGCTATTATTACCTCCTACTCGCGGCTGGTGGCACTGGTTACGCACATGGTGTAGAAATTGGCCGTTCGAAACGGATTTTCGGTCCTTACGAGTCGGACCCAACAAACGAACCAATTATTACCTCATCGCCTAACCATTTGTTTTCACTGGGTGACCCCGACGCTGGGCACTTCGAAATGTTTAATCCTAAGGCACAAATTCAAAAATCCGGCCATGGATCACTCGTTCAAACGACCGACGGCGAATGGTACGTTGCGCATCTGATGTCTCGCCCGTTACCAAACACAAAATTAAATCCTCTTGGCCGCGAAACGGCACTCCAAAAAATGACATGGACAGCCGATGGGTGGCTACGGATGGCAGACGGGTCTAACTTAGCAAAAGCCACTGTTGAGGCGCCGAAAAACAGTTCTGACGTCAGGCAGGATCTTACGCTTAACGACATTCATGAGGACTTCCAAGGCGCAACTTATGACAACCGTTTTATGACCCCTTATCGTGAGCAAAAATCTGCTTGGGTCAACACCACTTCAAATCCTGGTCAGTTAACAATTAAAGGTGAAAACTCTTTCTTCTCAAAGTTAAACCCAGCCATTATGGCCACCCGCGCAACCTCGTTCAATTATTCGGTCACAACTCAATTAACCTTTAAACCAACGCACTATTCACAAACTGCGGGATTGGGGTTGTACTACGATTCAAATAATTGGGTCTATCTGCACCTCACTCAAGCCGAAAATGAAAGCGGTACCGTTTTAAAGTTACTGCAGGCAAAACTCGGTGAGCGGATTGACCACGTGTTTACTGAAATTGCCGTTCCTAATAGCACGGCAGAGTTGCAGTTAACGTACGTCAATGGCAGTCTGTCTTTATTCGATCGTTTACCTGAACAATCAGCATGGACGCCATTTGGTAAGACACTAGATGTCACTTATCTATCTGATGAAGGTGTCAACGGTGATCCAGGTGAGATCGGTGGTTTCACTGGCCTGTTTAATTTTATTGGCAGTGTCGACGCTTACCAGCACAACTCACACGCCGAATTTAACTACTATACCGTCATCAATCACGAACAAGGAGACCATAATAATGGAAAATAAAACTACGATTTCGCTTAAACGACTGGTGCCAGGACTCATTATTGGTCCCGCCAGTTGGTTGGGTCCCTACATCGTCATGAATAGCTTGTTTCTCCCTGCATTAATTCAACACTTAGATGCCGCTAATAAGGTTAACCTTGTTGCGCTGTTCTCAACCTGTGGCATGATTGTCGCTGCACTTTCAAACATGATTGCAGGTGCGCTTTCAGATAAGACCCGCTCTCGTTTTGGCAAGCGAGCACCCTGGATTATTGGTGGCGCCTTCGTCTTCATGTTAGCCATGATCCTGGCTTCATTTTCAACAACCATTCCATACCTACTAATTGCCTGGATGGTTGGTCAAGCCGCCCTAAACTTTATTGTTGCACCAATGGTGGCCTGGATCGATTTTTGCCCCAAAGGATGGTCGTGGCACCGCATCGTCAGCCTATGGTGGTTTAGGAATGGCCCTTGGGAACAATGCATTTAACGTGGTTGGCGCAATGTTGTTAGGGCAGTTTCGACTTGGGTTCATTATTTTTGGGATCTTCGCCTTCATTGGAACGCTCATTGCCGTCATCATCGTTCATGAGCCAAGCAATCTTGCTGAACAAACAGCGCAGCCCAAAGAAAAGAAAAGACGGATGTCCCTCAAAGATTTAGAATCCATCTTTCCAAGCTGGCATGTTGGCCGTGATTATTATCTGGCTTTAATCGGAAAACTCTTCCAAGGGGTTGGAAACTTCGCCATTACAGGATACATCCTCTACATCATGACCGATTTTCTTCACAGAGGTAATCAGACCCAGTCTTCAATCCAACTTATCAATGCAATCATGTTGGTATTCGGTATTTTAATGGGATTTGTTGCTGGGCCCCTTTCAGACAAATTTAAAGTGTTAAAATGGCCAGTCGGCTTCTCCACGATCTTTCTGGCAATCGGCACCCTGTCACTCTTCTTATTACGTAACAACACGGGAATCATCATCTACGCCTTTGCAGCTGGTCTTGGGATGGGTATTTGGAACTCACTCGATAATCTGTTGAACCTAGAAGTTATTCCAGATCCGGATCGAGTCGCGTTCTTCCTTGGTATTTATAATCTTGGCAATACCATTACGCAAGCCATTGCACCAGTGATTGCTGCTGCCGTGATAGCCTGGTTCGGTTTCTCTGCCATCTTCATCGTTTCATTCATTTTCTCATTGATTGGTGGTATTTCAATGCTATGCATCAAGTCAGTCAAACGATAACTACTCAAAAGTCATGATACGCTATCATGACTTTTTATAGTTTCTTAATAATAACTGATTCTGTTTACATTAAAATATAATTAGAATAAAATATATTCTAATTTCAGGAGGCAACATCATGGCTCAATACATAACTTCAGATGACCACAAATTTACTTCACCGACACAGGATCTGGTCCTGCGCTGCTTCTTGCCCACGGTTACGGGTGTACGAGTCGCTATTTTAAAAATAACATTCCTGAACTCAGCAAACACTTTCGGGTCATTGCAGTCGATCTTCGTGGTCAGGGACACTCAAACAAAGCGACAAAGGGTCCCCGTGTATCACGGTTAGCAACTGATATTCACGAACTGCTAATCTCACTCAACCTCACGAATGTGACCTATCTTGGATGGTCAATGGGTGCCTCGGTTGGGTGGTGTTACTGGGACTTGTTTGGTTCCGACCGCTTAGCGAAATTTATCTTCGTCGATGAGCCAGCTTTAGCAGCTGCCGACCCGGATAACCCAACAGGTGCCATGTCAATGGACGATTTAATTGCATTCCAAAACAACATGCGTGACCATACGGACCAAACAATAGAAACATTCATCCGTTCCCTTTTACATAAAACCACCCTGAATATTGATGATCTTGTCACTGATTCACAATTAGGCAACGGCAACTTCTTATCGCAACTTATCTTCAACCACCATGTGTTAGATTGGAGTGATGTGTTGCCGACCATTACGTTGCCAAGTTTGGTACTCTCAGGAGAAAACAGTCTTGTTAACTGGAAGAGTACAAAGCATGTGAGTGATTTGATACCAAATAGTCAATTTGTGCGGTTTAGTGATGCAGGCCACATGCTGTTTTTTGAGTATCCAGAAAAGTTTAATCAGGTTGTGACTGAATTCACCAATGATTTTTAATATTGTTGATGCCTAGAAACAAGTCTGGTCATTTTTTGCGACCCTATTTTTAAACAACTACTAAAAACCACCTCTCTCAAACTGGGAAAGGTGGTTTTGAAATTCTTCAAATTAATGACAGCACCAAAATAATGGGTCTCACTATTTTTCATTTTTCAATCGTTTCAATTGGGATTAGCATCTAAACACAGGGTTTCTTTTGGTTCACTGAAACAACCCCTTCTAAATCTTGCTTATACGTATCGAAATAGTCAATTTTATGCGTGATCCAAGACAAAGAATCTTGTAACCCAGAAATTTGCCGTTCCAATTCCTTTCGCTGATTTTTCAAAAGAGCCAACCTCTCAGCACGCGTCGACTGCCCCACCTGAACCATAGCGACATACCGCCTTATTTGTTCGAGTGAGACATGCGCGCGGCGTAAAGAGCGAATATAATGGATCCACTTTAAATCGTCACTGGTATAATCCCGATTGCCACTTTTGTTTTTCTGAATGGGCGGAATAATCCCTTCTCTTTCATAATAATAGAGCGTTTGAATCGAGATATTAAACTGCTGACTTACCTCGGAAATTCTCATTTTATCATTTCTTTTCTACATGAATCATCAGTGATAGTCCAGTACAGACAATCGTCAAAATAAGGCCGACAAACATGGCTATCCGAAACTGACCGGCAATATTTTGAGCGTTGACTAGTGCAGAACTAATATTGACCATGATGGCTAAACCAAGAACACTGCCCAATTGATGGGCAGTATTAACCATCCCTGAAGCGACTCCGGTCTGAGCAGTTGGCACATCCGCGATCCCAAAATTTGTCAACGGCGTCAATCCCAGTCCCTGACCTATGCCAAACAAAATCATTGGCATAATGACCGTCGTCAAATAACCGTGGTTACCGCCAATCCAAATCCACAAAAAACCGATAACTAACAAAACATTGGCTAAAATTAAGGTGTGCTTATTATCCCAATTCATAATCAGTCGAGGAACCAAAATGGCGGTGATAAATAGAGTCAACGTCATTGGTAAAAACGCAAATCCAGTGAGCAATGGTGTAGCATGCAAAACCTCCTGCAAATATTCGGAAATAAAAAACCAAAAGCCCATCATCGCGCCTACGAATAGCGCACGAATCGAATATGCCAGAACACGCTGCCTGCTATGAAAAATTGACAGCGGCATGATTGGTGCTTGATTCTTCTTCTCATAGCCAACAAAAGTGCTCAAAAGGATTAGGGCGATTATCAAAAATAGTACACCATTTTTTGCGCCGTTCACTGCATACACAAGTATGCCCGAACCAATAACTGACAGAACAGTACCGATCCAATCAAATGATTCATGGCGCACACGCGACTTTTTTAAAGTGACTACTGAAAGACACAACATGACTAAAGCGACCGGTACGTTTAAATAAAAGCCGATCCGCCAAGACAAATAGCTGGCAAGAACACCGCCCAAAACTAGACCCACACTAGCACCCAATCCGGAAATAGAACTGTACCAGGCAATCGCCCTCACCAATGCCGGTCCTTCAAAATAGTCCATCAGCAGTGCCATTGACGTTGGTGCCAATATTGCGGCCCCAATGCCCTGTAAAAAACGCGCTGCAATCATCACAACTGTTTGGTCGGTAAATCCAGCAATCAGAGAACCAATACTAAAAATCACTAATGCCATGTTCAAAACACGCCTGCGACCGAGTAGATCACTAAGACGACCACTTAACAAAATAAAGCTGCCAAACGCTAAGCCATACGCATTTTGAACCCAAGAAAGTCCTAACTGATCGAGATGGAGATCAGCAGATATTTTAGTCAACCCGGTAATCACAATTGACGTACTTAACGCTGTCAAAAAATAACTTAATAGTGCAATTATCAATACAATTCGTTGTTTTACTTTTGATGTCAAAATAGAAGCCCCTTTCAGTAACAACGCAAAATAGCATAGTCTCTATACCGTGCTATAGGTCAAGAGATAACTGCAATTTAGGATTAAACGAGCTAATTTGACATCCAAAAAAGAGAAATGGGAACCCTCATTTCTCTTTTTAAACGGTTTAGTAAGCCTTTTCGGCCATCGAAGCCGGCCAATTTTTAATTTGAGTGATGCTTGTCAAACTTGCGTAATGACGCGATTTCTTCATCCGTCATTGTAAATCCGAGACTATCAAGATTGCTCTTTTGATGGTCAATATTCATTGATTTTGGAATAACAACGATGCCCTGTTGCGTCAAGAACCGAAGAAGCACCTGTGCCGGGGTTGCCTGATACTTTTCAGCTAACAGTTGAATTTCAGGCAATTTCATCATTGTTGACCCCCTGACTTTCTGCTAATGGTGCCCATGCTTCGTGGACGATACCCAACTCTTGCAGAATCGGACTCATTTTTTGCTGTTGCCAGAAGAGATGGGTCTCAATTTGATCAACAGCTGGTACAGTATCACTGGCTTTCACTAAATCCTTTAGTTGCTGGCCGTTAAAGTTGCTCACACCAATGGCTCTAATTTTACCAGCCTTAACGCCGTCCTCTAGTGCCCGATACGTTTCCAGACTTTCCTTCGTAGGCCAATGAATGATCAGCATATCAAAATAATCTGTCCCTAACCGTTGTAAAGAAGCGTCTAACCCCTGGCTTGTTTCAGTGTAACCACGCGTTTGCGTTTTCGACGTTATGAAAAATTCCGAGCGATCAATGCCGCTTGCTTGAATAGCCGAACCAACCCCTGCTTCGTTGCCATAGACTTGAGCAGTGTCAAAACTACGATAACCCGCCGCGATTGCTTGACTCACAGCATCTGCAGTTGCCTTCAGCGGCGTCTGAAAAGTCCCATAACCAATGATCGGCATTTTTATACCATTGTTGAGGGTAACAAAGTCCATGATTGCGTCCTCCTAAAATTTAGTGTCATCATGTGAGAAGCCAAATTGATTATTCCAGTTTACTTAACAACAGTTAACACGTCATCCACAGGCTCCCGTTCTGAAGTAATCCCATTAATCGTCGCGTCATCTTGTTTATATCCTAATGCAATTCCCACGATAATCCGTTCGTTCTTGGAAATTGGCAACGTCTCACGCAGTATTTGCGGGTACATGACTAAGTAATAGGCTGTCATCGAGTCTAGCCCCTGTTCCTTAGCAGCAAGCAAAATATTGTCCGCGAAGAGTCCTAAGTCAAACATTGACCATTCGGCATGATTTTTGGGAAGCGTTAGATACAGGATCAGCTGGGCATTGTACAGTTTCAAGGCAGCATCATTATTGTATTTTTGCCATTCTGACCCAATTGCATCTGGAATTGAAGCATACCATTTTGCCATGTTATCCTGTTTTTCTTTTGGAAAACTGCTTCGAGATACTGTGGGCACTTCAGTCTTGCTGGCCGCCCCAGTCCGAACTGCGTTGGCTTGCCGTTGACGAATGAGTTCAAGGGTCGTACCAGTTGCAGCATAAACGTGTGCCGGTTGCGAGTTGACCCACGATGGCGCAAGTTGTGCGAGTGATATAATTTTTCGAATTTGATCCTCTGAAATTTTTTGGTCAGTGAAAGCTCTGGTTGAATGTCGTTGTGTGATTGCTTCTTCAACTTTCATTTTGTGATTAGGTTCCTCCTTATTAAAAGGGGGTACACCCCTTATTTTTGATAGTGCGCTTTTAGGAAACTTGGCATTGGTTGTGCATCATGTCCCGTGATTTGCTTAAAGTCGTCTGTAACCGTACTGAGTAACCCAAGATTGCCAGCATGGTACATCGAGCCTAGCTCGACGCCATCACCCTCAGCTCGATAAGCCTCAATAAACGCGCTGAGTGTCATGGGGGCGTAACCGATCTTAGCACCCGTAATATCGCTCATAATTGTTGCCAAGGTATCCATGTCGTAGGATTCAGGTTGCGTAAGCGTGTATAGCTGCCCGTTATTGCGAAGCGCCGGCGTTGTCGCCACGGTAGCAATTGCTTCAGCACTGTCATTTCTTGATATATAAGATAGTGGTGCTTGGCCAACAGGGTAAATAATTGCGCCGCGCTCGATCAACTCCGGTAAATAGGGTACGAGTGGGTCAGCATACATGGCATTTTTTAAAACAGCAAAATGCAGATCAGTTGATGCTAAACGCCGCGGTACATACCCAAAATAGGACGACATCACAAATGGATTTCGTTCCTGGTCGGCATAAAAACCGACGTAGACCATATTCTTAATGCCTGTGGTTTGAACCGCTTGTAACGTCTTTTCAAATTCACTGACAGCCTGCAGGACATTATAAATATTACTTGGAATATACACGAGCACATCCGTCCCTTGAAAAGCGTCAACCATGCTCGTCACATCAGCATAGTCGATCGTCCGAGTCTCAATGCCCTTTTGTTCAAATAACGATGCCTTCTTAGGGTTGTGAATTGTCGCGCGAACATCACTCGGTGTAACATCCGCTAGCAGCTGATCAACAACTAATTGACCTAAATTTCCAGTTGCCCCTGTCACTGTGTACTTCATATTTACGCCTCCAAATAGGATGATTTACAACAAACCATCCTGTTTCATTGTTAAAAGTGTCTGCTTGGGAAACAAAACGTTCTCTTTACCAATAATCTGCTGCAAGTCTAAAGATGTGTGGGAAGCCCAACCATCCTGATAACTTGCATGAATCTTGTACTGCTGTAAGACATCAGGTACGCCCAAATCACTGAGTGCTTGTTTTATCTCCTCAGGCGACTCATCAGTATTTTGAATCACCCTTTGCGTGATTTCTGAAAGATCCGCAGTGATATCTTTAAACGTGTAAGGTCGGGGTGTTGTCAAGTTGAACGTCTGATTAAGATAACCATCCTGAGTTAGTACCGTCGCTGCCGCTAAAGCGTAATTTGCACGCGGGGCAAAATTCAACCCAGCATTGCTCGTGTTACTGTAAACAACCCCGTGGTCGGCTTCAAACTTTAGTTCAACTGGATCCAAGTTGACCTCTGAATAAAAGGAATTCCGCAATATGGTATACGGTATCCCACTAGCTTTAACCATATATTCAGTTGCCAAATGCCAATTTTTCATCGGCATCGTCGTTTTCTCAGGGAAAGCCAGTCCAACGTAAACAATTTGACTGACACCAGCATTTCTGGCAGCTTTGATCACATTGAGATGATCTTGCATAAAGGCAATGTGATCGGGGTCGTTTGTTGAAATGAGCAATAGCCTTTCAACCCCATTTAATGTGGCAGCTGAAAATTGAGCATCATGGTAATCTGCTTCTCGGACGGTAATGCCTGCATCAATGAACTGGCTTGCTTTTTGACGATCACGATAAAAAGCCAAAATATCGGCTGGACGTACTTTTAGTTTCAACAACTGTTCAATCACATCGTGCCCAAGGTGACCAGTAGCACCGAATACGCCTATTTTCCCCAATTAAGCACTTCCTTTTACACTTACAGCTTACTCAATCATTCGCATGAACGTCATACGCACCAAGTAACATTTCTGCTGCCCCCGGTGTGTCTGGATCCCAAGCTGCTTTGCCACGGTCAAGTGCTCGAATTGTATCCATCTCACTGTCTGTGAGTTCAAAATCAAAGATAGCCATGTTGCTCTTCATTCTTGATTCATGAACCGAACGTGGAAAAACGATTGCCCCTTCTTGATGTTCAAAACGCAGAATGATTTGTCCCGCATCTTTGTTGTACTTGTCAGCTAACTGTTCAATGACTGGTTCAGTGAATAAATCTTTATTCCCCTGCCCCAACGGTGCCCATGCCTCTAGTTTGACGTTACTATCGGCCATGATTTTTCGGATTTCTTTTTGCTGCAAATACGGATTGTACTGAATTTGATTAACGGAAGGTAACGTACTAAATTGTGGGACGAAACGATTCCAAATTTTTGGCGTCATGTTTGAAACCCCAATTGAGCGGATCTTACCATCACGTTTGGCTTCTTCCATTGCTTTCCAAGCACCAGGAACGTCGCCATAAGGCTGATGAATGAGATACAAGTCAATATAATCCAGACCTAATTTCTTTAACGAAACATCGATTGCTGCTTTAGCAGGCTCATAGCCGTAATCTTACAGCCATAATTTACTTGTGATCCAAATTTGCTCTCGTGGAATGCCGCTATCGCGAACTGCTTGGCCGACTTCGTTTTCATTAAAATATGCCACAGCCGTATCAATATGTCGATACCCATCCTTTAAAGCTGTCGACACTGCTTTATAAGTACTGCCGTCACTCGGAATTTCAAATGTCCCAAAACCAATTGCAGGAATTTCAGTGCCATCGTTTAATTGAATAGTTGGTATTTCACTCATGTTGATCTCTCCTTTTACTAGATAAACTTTTACGAAATAGGTCGATAATAATCGTTACTATTATCAAGGATAAACTAGCCTTGACCGTCTTTGAAAGCAGGATAAAGTGTCATGCCGCCATCGACGAATAAAGTGATGCCAGTGACATAGCTAGATTCAGAAGACGCCAACCACGCAGCGGCGGCAGCTACTTCTTCTGGCGTTCCAATACGATTCATTGGAACCATATTAACTGTCTGGTTATACTGCGCTTTATCTGCAAATTTTGTTGCATTAATTGGTGTATTAATCGCTCCAGGTCCAATAGCATTAACTCGGATATTGTCTTTAGCATATTCCATCGCAATCGTCTGTGTGAAAAGTTTGACACTACCTTTGGCAGCAGCATAGCTTGCGAACGTTGGCCATGGAATACGTTCATGCACTGATGACAAGTTGATAATATTGTCTGGTTTGTTTTTCTCTTTAAAATAAGCCAAAGCTGTTCGAGAACCAAGGAAAACACCAGTCTGATCAATCGCAGTGACCTTGTTCCAATCATCAAGTGAGAGCTCATGGGTAGGTGACTTAATCTCCATTCCGGCGTTGTTCACCCAAACATCTAGATCGCCAAAAGCATCAAGTGCCGCCGCCATTAGACTGTTAACACCCTCTTCATTAGCCACATTAGCCTGTGCAATTACGGCTTGACCACCAGCTTTTGTAACGATATCTGCTGTTTGTTGAGCGCCCTTAGGATCGCTATTGTAGTTGATCACAACGTTCATGCCCTCTTGACCAAAACGTTCGGCAATTGACGCACCAATCCCTTTTGAGCCACCTGTGATAACAGCAATCTTTCCCTTTAAGTCTTCGTACATAAGTGTCACACTCCTTAAATGAATGTTGTGATAACAGCACCGCCAACAATTAAAATTAAGCCGCCTAATGTCGCGAACAATTCTCGCCGTGACTTTTTTTCTTTCAAAATCAATAGACCGCCAAGTGTCGAAATCACAACGGACAGCTGTGAAATAATAAATGCGGTGTTCACACCGTTTTCACGAACTGACAAGATATAGGTCAGTGAAGCTACAGAGAAAACAACACCGCCGATGATGTTACGCCAGCTGGCACTTTCTCGAAATGCAGCTCCCTGACGCGTGAACAACAAATAAACAAGAACGGCCAGAACCATGCCAATCGATTCAGGTAAAAAGATGGCAATCCCTGAATCAGATAAAGCTTTAGGGATTGCGTTATACGTAATAAACCCAATCGTCGTGAACACTAACATGATGATTGTGCCTCTGTTTCCCTTATTAGATAACGTATCTTTCTTGTCCCGAATTGAGGTTAAGATAACACCAACAATTAAGATGAGAATGCCGAGTGCACCAATTAGTTTGGCCGTAACGGTGCTCCATTCACCAAAAATGACAACACCGACCAGTGACGTTCCTACCAGCTGCAGGCCAGTTGAAATTGGCATTGTTTGGGCAACACCAATGGCGTCATAACCAGTATATTGTCCTAATTGGCCGACAATCCAAAATGCCCCAGCTACTAGTGCTAAGATAAAACTTTTAGTATCAATCGTTGGTCGTAAAAACAGGTCAACAATGACTGCAACGATCAAAGTTCCTAATGCCGTTCCAAAAATTTCATTAACGGGACGCCCACCAGTAGCGCTCACAACAAGTGGTAATATCCCCCAAGTAATCGCCGGCGCCAATAAAAGTAACGTACTCATGATTGATCAACACTCCCCCCTCAAAAACAGAATTCGCGAATAACAACATAAACTAATTAAAACAATTGCACCAGGAGCTAACTACCATGGTAACGGCTTTTTGTCCCGATAGAAACCACCTGTAGCGGCACCATCTGGTAACGTCGCAGCCCAAACAATACCATCAGCACCTTCCTCAACGTCTCGACCACCAAACCCGGCATCTGGGTGCGTGTTGACAACACCAGGACAGATTGCGTTCACAATGATGCCATCCTTCTCAAACTCACGCGCCATTTTGATGGTTAAGCCATTTAAGGCTAATTTAGTGAGCGCATATTCCGAAGCATCCATCCCCATCGACCCACGAAGCAAGCCATAGACCGGATCATCATAGGAACCAGCACCACTTGAAACGTTGACTAACCGAAATGAGCCAGCCTGCTTCAAAAACGGATAAAAAGCTTGAGCCACTCGCCAAGAACCAAATAAATTTGTTTTAAAGATTTTTTCTACTTGGTCAAAATTGGTGTTAACAATGTCAGCAAAGTCGCCAAAATACGCGGCATCGTTCACTAGAACGTCTAGTTGTTTAAACTGCTCTGTAAATACTTTGACCGCAATATCAACACTCTCTTGGCTCGTGATATCCATTAAAAGGCCAGAAGCGGATAAATTTTGATTATTGAGTTCGGCGACTCGGTCGTCAATTTGACTTTGTTGACGAGCTGAAATAATGACATGGTATCCCTTAGCGGCTAACTCCTTAGCAACCTCGAATCCAATGCCATCATGACGTCCAGCACCGGTAATTAAAGCTGTTTTCATATTTGTATTCGTCTCCTTTTTGTTTCCGAATGCACGAAACTGTCACTGTTAATTACTGCATTTTGAAGGCTTGTTCAATGGTTTGAGGATCACGATGGTCAAAAAATTGACTTTTGCCAGTATCTAACTGACCAATTTGTTTCATTTCATCGTCGCTTAATTGAAAATCAAAGATGTCAAGGTTTTCCTTCATCCGTGACTCATGCACAGACTTTGGAATAACAACAATATTGCGCTGAAGCAGCCATCTCAGTATCACTTGACCACTTGTTTTATGATGATCTTCAGCAATGTTTTTTAGAGTTGCATTTGCAAAAATATTTTTTTGTCCTTCTGCAAATGGTGACCATGCCTCTACCTGAACATCTTCAAATTGGTTGAATTGAATTTCCTTTTTTTGTTGATGAAAAGGGTTGACCTCAATTTGGTTCACAGCTGGTTTAATGTTAGTTGTGAGTTCCAAATTTTTAAGCTGATCAGCATAGAAGTTAGAAACACCAATTTCTCGAATCTTACCGGCTTTTTGAGCCTCGGCAAGTGCGCGCCATGCACCGAAAATATCGTTATACGGTTGATGTAACAGGTACAAATCCAGATAATCAAGTCCAAGGTTTGAAAGTGAAGTGTCAATACCCTTCTTGGCTGATTCATACGCGAAATCTGAAATCCAAAGTTTTGAAGTGATAAAGAGATCATTACGATTGATGCCACTTGTTTTAATGGCCTCACCAACGGCACTTTCATTGCCATACGCCGAAGCGGTATCAATTAATCGATACCCCAGCGAAATAGCACTTGAAACGGCTTCCTTTGCGGATCCAGTATCCGGAATCAAAACGCCAAATCCAAGTTGTGTCATTTCAGTACCATCTCTTAACGTGATTGATGGTGTCTTTTCCATACTTGAGACCTCCCTTTTATAACGATTGATGCGCAACGCATTTGTGGTTGATACAATTTTCAACGAAACTATTACCTGCAAAAGCGTGACCAACTATGGTTGAACAGAATGTATGATTTTTTTGGTAATAAATTTTCAACAATATTAGTAGTTAATGTTATGAATCCGGCAGAATTAAGCGGTCATAATGGGCTTCATCCAATGGCTTTAATTTCTCTGACTTTCCGGTAAACCATTCTAGAATACTGATCCATTGCACGTGAGTGGCACCACACTAAAAGCTTGTACCGCTCATCATTTGAATGACGTCTCCAGGATGCAACGACCGTAGTGGCCCATCTTTTTCCTGGTACCAACCGCACCCGCCAGTAACTAACAGAATCTGTCCACCAAAGTGACTTGCCATTGGCTATGTTGACCTATTGAAAAATGTGTTTGGTTTGTCTCCACTGCTTCCCATCCCACCTAAACCTTTAGTATCGTGACAAAGGATCATAACCGCCATCAGAAAATAAAACTAGCCACAAAGAACTATCGTCCTCATCACAAAATAGCAATGTTTCAAGAGCATCGATTTCTAACATATTAGAAGTCCCTTCTTTTAGGTAGTCTATTAGTAATCACATTTTTCTGATGACAACGTGGGTACTGCCAAGTCGCACAATACTAACGATTAGAGACTTCTGTCTTATTTATTTTGGTAAGACTTTCATCGTTGCTGAAGTGGGGCCTTCAGCAATCATCGGTGGTAAATATGAACTACCACTATATTTCTTAGAATAGGCCTCACTGATTTGTTGGTTTAGACCCTTATCAGCATCAGCTTTTTCAAATTCAACTTGAAACACATTGCCAGCTAATTTAATGCGACCTGCACCTTGTTTGACCGCCGATTGATACCACCGGGAAGCCCGACCATTCCATGGACGGATATATAAGTTATCACCAACAACTACTGACCATATCCAGGTTGGTGTCCCAAAGGTTTTTCCATCATCATAGAAAGGTGAGACATGAAAATCATCCGCGCGAGCGAAATCCGATAATTGTTTTTGCTGCCATATTGCCATTAATTAGCCTCCTCGTATTATATAAGTTGTTCCTTCGGTGTATTTGTAGCTCATTACTTGTGTTGCTATTTATTTGTTGGACACCACGTGATAATCTCTAATTGTCATTGGCTTTGGTCAACTGGTATAGGTTTAGACCTCCTTGTAGCCGCGACTACTTTATTAGACTGCCGCCCAGACAATCATCTAAATCACGAACCACATGCTGTTTCGATGACGACGTTCACTAGTCTGAGTAGGACTAGCCGCAGCTTGAACTTAGTCACCCATGAATTCTTATCTGCGAGGATGTGTTTAGTGATTGTAATTAGGGGTTATCACATGGTGTCCAACTTAAGACCAGACAATAATTATGAAAGGAGGCCATCCCAATGAAATTACTTGTCGGCATTGATGTTAGTTCGAAAACGCTTGAAGTTGTGATGATGACTTCTGAAGCGCTAAAACCTGTCTTCCAAGGTGCCTTTGAGAATGATCTCAACGGCGCCACGGAACTTAAGACCATCATCTTGGCATTGAATGAACAACGTCATTTTGAACAAATTACGATTGGTATGGAATCGACTTCCATTTATAGTTTCCATCCAGCTTATTTCTTTATGAACGATGACGATCTAGCTCAGTTCAATACCGAAGCGGTCGTTCTCAATCCCCGTGATACTAAGCGTTATAAAGACGTTTTTGAAGACAATAAAAACGACCACATTGACGCACTTTATATTGCTGACTACCTACGTAATGGTCGCTTCACCACCAGTCTGGTTCGTGAGGATGAATATATTGCGCTTCAACGCCTTACCCGTTCTCGTTTTGAACTTGTGACCTCATTAGCTCGTTCTAAACAACACTTCTTAGAGAACCTTTACTATAAAGTCAATAAACTCGCTGTAAACTCCTCAGGAGAAAAGGTGGCGGTCTTTGGTAGCTCTATTTTTAACCTACTCACTGATGAAATGACCACCGATGAGCTCATCAACGCCTCGACCGAAGACTTAATTGACTATTTAAACGCCGCTGGTCATGGCCGCTTTGCTGATGCTGAGAAGACCGCTAAAGCGATTCAAAGGGCCGTTCGTGGCTCGTATCGCTTACCTAAAGTCATCCAAAACTCTATCGATATCAATGTGTCTATCTATGCCACTGAGATTCGAACCTACCAAAAACTCATCAAAGAACTTGATAAACAAATCGAAGCGGTTGTCATGGTATTACCGGAAACTGAAATTCTTCAATCGGTTCCTGGTATCGGCTCAGTTTACTCGGCTGGTATCTTAGCCGAGATTGGCCAGATTGAACGCTTTGATAAAGAGACTCAGCTGGCTCGCTATGCTGGATTAGCCTGGAAACAAAACCAGTCTGGCGACTTTAACGGACAGATTACGCCTCGGACGCATACTGGAAACAAGTATCTACGCTATTACCTAATCGAAGCTGCCGGTTCGGTAACCCGCTATGATCCAGTATTTCGTTCCTATTTTGAAAAAAAGATGTCCGAAGTTACGAAGACTCCTAGAAAGCGCGGCCTCGCATTAACCGCAAGAAAGCTTATCAGGGTGCTTGACGTCCTACTCCGTCGACACCAACTCTATCAAAAGGAGGAATCGGTATAGGCATATAAAACCAGCTTAAGGTCAAGCCATCAGCTCTGATTTTCAAAAATCGAAAATCAGTGGGCTTATTTAAGTGCACCATTTTCCAAGTGTTGAGCAGAACCAAATCCCGTCTGCTTTAATTTATTTTATTGACTTATCACCACATGTCTTATCTTAAAGTCGACCCCAGTATAGCGATAAATAGTTGCGAGCGCAAGTATATTGTTTTGAAGAGGTGTTTATTCGGTTGGTTTTTGGATATTAAAAAGGACCGCGATGTGGATTCGTGGTCCCTTTTGCTGGGTGGTATTTTGGTGCTTCGAAAAGTTTAGAGCCTAGATTTCTTTTTTGGATAACTTGGATATTGTAGATTTACTTGTATTTGTTTTTAGATTCGTGGAATTTTTCTTGGCCACCGTGCCGAAACGCGCTCCAGAAGGCAAGGAGTTGCACCTAAGGGGACTTTGACAAAAATCCAAACCCGGAATTTCTGTCAAAGTCCCCTTAGGCTCCACTCCTTAACCGCCTTCTTCCACGCTCTGCTACTGGAATCTCCTCAAATAATGCTCAAAATCCTCATCCTCATCAATCGTGGCATCCAACTTTCCCTGATACCAATCGATCTTATGCCGGACAACTTCCAGGTTTGCTTCCAATTCCTTAATTTCATCTTCAGCATTGGTCTTGACCCGCGATAGGAGTGCGACCCTCTGCGGGATGGTCTCATCACCCTGAGCTCGCCACGTCACGTAATCCTTTAACTCACCCATGCGCATGCCAGTACCCTTTAGATGCAGGATAAACCCGATCCACTTAATATCAGCATCCGTGTAATATCGCTGACCATTGTCGTCGTAATGCGGTTTGATCAGTCCTTCATCTTCGTAGTATCGCAGCGTTGAGTTTGGTAACCCAACCTTTTTACTAAAAGCACCAATTTTATAGATTGTTTCTGCCATAGAAGTCCCTCTTTTCTCATTGTCTTTGTACATAGCCTAACACTTCAAGTACGCTTTAAGTCAAATGATGTTTTGGTATTTGCGCAAGGAAAGACAAAAGGCCCATAATTTTCAAGCATTTCCACCCCATTAAACGTGCTACACTGATGCTAACAAGTCGATTCGGAGGGATGACAATGACAATTGAACAAACACCAAAACTCGCACTGGGTACCTGGGCGTGGGGTGACCGCCGGTGGCGATGATTACTTCGGCGGGAATACTAAGACCGAGGTCAATCTGCGCCCCGTTGTGGACGCCGCCATGCGTTCTGGTTTGAATTTCTGGGACACCGCTTACGCCTATGGTTCTGGCGCATCGGAGAAAATCCTTGGGAACCTGCTGCAGGCTTATAAGCGTGATGAGTATGTCCTCTCGACCAAGTTCACGCCGGCGATGGCCAGCGACTCTGACACGGCAATGACCGACATGCTGGCGGGCAGTCTTAAACGACTACACACCGACTATGTTGACCTGTACTGGATCCATAACCCAACCGACGTTGAGAAATGGACACCGCAGTTGATTCCGTTAGTGAAAAGCGGCCACATTAAACGCGTGGGCGTTTCAAACCATAATCTGGCACAGATCAAACGAGCAAACGAAATTCTGGGTGAAGCTGGTATCCAGGTCAGTGCCGTTCAAAACCATTTTAGTCTACTATACCGGTCTTCGGAAAAAGCGGGCATCCTAGACTATTGCCAGCAACACAACATCACGTTCTTTTCATACATGGTGCTCGAACAAGGCGTTCTGACTGGTAAATACAACACGGCTAATCCGTTACCTGAAGGCAGTCAACGCGCGAAGAACTACAATCCGCAATTGCCTAAATTAGAAAAACTAACCGCCGCACTCACGGAAATCGGTACCAAATATGACGCATCCGCCGCAGATATCGCAACGGCCTGGGCGATTCAAAAAGGCACCGTTCCAATTATTGGCGTCACAAAAGCGAAATACATTGCTGATGAGCAACGTGCGATCAAGTGCCAGCTTTCAGCCGATGAGATGGCGCGCCTCGAGACCCTTGCCAATGAGACTGGTGTGGATACTCGCGGTTTCTGGGAGAAGCCGATGACTGACTAGTCCTTTAAAACCCACTGATACGTGATTCATGCGTATCAGTGGGTTTGTTGTATTGTACAATATCTAGCTATATCAATAATCATCATAAATTGTCATTTTTACATTCAGCGTCAATTTGACACTTTTTCAACTCCTCAGCATGTACCTTAAGCGTCATTCTTTGAATTTCATTGATAATTTCGCTAAACTGAATTTAAGGTTGCTGGCACATCGTTACGAATCTGATCTCGTCGCGCCTGATTCACTTTAAAAAGTACTATCTGCTATATACAAAATACTGCTATTACCCCATTCTTCAAAGGAGGTGTCCTATGGAAGTCCCTACTGATAAGCGTGTTTCCATGTTTGAACTATTCTACGATTTAGTGTTTGCCTACATGATTGCCCAGGCAACCGACCTGATTCACCATTTACATCATGGTGTGCTGTCGCCGATAACCTTACTTATTTTCGTGTTTGTCATTATTGTGTTTATTAATTCCTGGATGGTGCAGTCCGTCTTCACCAATCGCTATGGTCGTTCCTTCTGGATCGATATTGGCTTTACCTTTATAGATATGATGATTGTATTATACATGTCAAATTCTTTTGCTGCGACGCTCAACACAGACCTGCATCCGTTTTTTCATTGCGGCAGGGCTATTATCGCTCACCCTGTTGCTGCAATACGGTATCGTTCTTTTCCGGACACAAGAACAGATCGACCGCCGGATTGCCGCGGACTTTGTCGGTATTTTATTGATTCGAACGGTGACGTTATTGTCAGCCGGCTACTTACCGTTAAGAACAGGGCTGCCACTGGCAATTATTGGTATTCTGATTAGTTGGACAGCACCTGCCTTTACTGGCCGGCAAACAAAACAACATCCAATCATTTTTTCACATCTGTTGGAACGGCTGACACTACTCACGATCATTACCTTTGGTGAAACAATTGTCAGCATCGCCACCTTCTTTACGCGCGACGCCCTCTCGTGGACTTCCGTTTTGATTTTCATCATCGTCGCAAGTCTCTTCTTCATCTACATTGTGCAATTCGACCATCTGATTGCCAGCAGTCGAAGCGGTGAGACCGGCAACTTACTGATTTACCTGCATTACCCGATCATATTTGGGCTTAGCCTTGTCACTGTGTCGCTTCACTTTATCGCAGACGCTGAAGCCAATCTTAATTTTGCGGTCACAGCGCTCTATGCTGGCATCGGCCTCCTACTTTTTGGCGTTTGGTCAGCTAAACGCTATAATCAACACCGCTTTCGTATTCATAATCACATGGGCATCTGGTTTGTGGTAACCACTGTAATAGGTTACGTGGGCTGTCTATGGCGCAACTCATTTCAAGATGTTGTGCTCATGACGACCATCGTGACCGTTGCAGCCTGTGCCTACACTGTCTATTACAGATTTAAGGCCCAAAATAACCAAAAATAGACTAACGGTAGTGTCAATTCACCGTTAGTCTATTTTTTATTGTTTTCTATTTCGCCTAGTCGAACCCGTTCAAGCAGGCGCTCGAGAGTGGCAACCTCAGCCGACGACAAGCCGTGTAGGTAGCGATCAAACGTCTCACTTTCAAATCGAAACAAGCGGGTTTTTAAAGCCAGACTTTTTTGCGTTGGAAAAAGGACCTTCAGTCGAGGTTGTGTCGGATGATCGCGCTTTTCTAAATACCCATCCGTTACCAACTTAGAAACGGCACGAAACGCAGTCGTTCGATCCACACCAATGGCCGTCGCAAGGGCCTGCATACCAATGCCCGGCTGCTCCAGCACACGAATCACGTAAATGAACCGATTGTCGCCCAACCGCTCATCACGCCATTCACGATTAGCTGTCCCGTTAAATTCTCGAGCGATCCAGCCGATATCGCGCCAAATTTGTTTCCCATTTTTTTCTTCATCTGTCATGGCTTAAGTATAACAAAACGTTGTTGCAAATACAACATCGTCGTGTTATCCTTGTTGCAAATACAACAAGTAATCAGGTGCAATATCGTGCTCTCATTTTTAACATTCAATTGGATCATGGCGATCACGCCCGGTCCCAACACCATCATGGCTCTGTCAGAAGGTCAAAACAAAGGGTTTCGTCGTGGACTGGCGTTTAATTTCGGTAGTTTTATTGGGTTCTGGCTGGTCGGGCTAGTCGTTGCCGGTCTGTCGGCCAGTGTAGTCAATAATCCGCAGCTCACCACCGGACTGAAACTGATCGGGTCGCTCTATCTGATCTACTTAGCCGTGCATAGCCTGTTACCTGCCTCAAGCATTGAAACCAGTGAGGGCTTAAACCACCCTATTTTTGCGGCCATTTTGCTTCAGGCAACTAACATCAAAATCTATTTGTACTACATTGCTGGTTTAACAGGGTTTGCGACTGTTTTTTCGACCAATCGGTACAGTGTGTGGTTGAAACTTACCGTGATGGTGGTGATCGGCATTTTAGGAACACTGATCTGGACGTTAGCAGGCCATTATTTAAAAACGTTTTACGAGCGTCACCAGGGTGTTGTTAATCTGGTGGTGGCCCTGTTGCTGGTGGTGAGTGTCGTTGATTTATGGCGGTAGTTGACCGACGAATCCTGCTTGAGTTGACTGACACCATCATTAACAGTTGAATGAGTGAGCTTAATTTGTACCCCGTTCATGCCAATAGCGCTACTGGTAATGCTGCGCCCGACCACCCATTAACGTTTATTCCGATAATCACGAACGTTCAAAAACCGCTGCAACTCTTCAGGCTCGTCATTCTCCTTCAAGTGCGCCATGTATTCCTGATCCAAGTCTGGCTTGACTTCGTTTGAATCCGGAACGAAATGCAAGGATTCGGTTCCCGCGTCAACCGCCGTTTCGTAATACCATTTCTTGAACTTTAGGTAACTCAATGTTTCTTGCAGATCATTGATTTGCCGTTGCAGGTCTTCTTCATGATCTTCCAATAGATGATAGCGCTGATTAAGCGTGCTGTCGCCCATTAACCGTAAGTGAATAAATTTACCAATGTCGTTTACTGAGACACCGGCGTTCTTTAAACAAATAATTGTCCGCATCAAATGGACGTCGTTTTCGGTAAATTGTCGGCGTCCGTTCGCGCTGCGTTTAACGAACGGCAGCAGACCTGATTTGTCGTAGTAACGAAGTGTGTCAATGCTGACACCCAAGGTGCTGGCTACTTGACCAATACTGTAACTCATACTTATGCCTCCCTATTTTGGACTCTCAATCACAATTTTACCAACCACCGAATTGGCACTTAAGCAGTCATGCGCTTGAGTGATTGTCCTTGCGTTAATGGGTGCCACAATCCTTTTTGTCAGTGTGGATGTGATGTCACCATTATCCAACAAACGACTTAAAAGGGCTAGAGCTGCTCCCTGGGTTGCCATCTCGTATCCTAAATTAGATTTCGTAAACATCAACTCCCAGTCAAAACTCAGCGATTTCGCTTGCAAACTCATGATATCGATTGGCTCAGGCGTCAGCGCAACGTTCACGAGGTGTCCAAACGGTCGCACGATCGCACGCGCAATATCGAAGTATCTGGCAGTATCAAAGAGATTGACAACAGCGTCAACAGTCGGATATCCTGCCTGTTTGAGTTGTGCCTGAATATCGCCGTGGTAATCAATACAGACAGCCGTCCCATGCTCGCGCAACCAGTCGAAGTTGTTGGGGCTCGCGGTAGCAATCACGGTCAGCCCCATCCAACGAGCAAGTTGGGTCAGGACGGAACCTGCCCCGCCTGCACCATTAATGACAAGCAGTGTGTCGTTTTTGTGAGCACCTCGGGTCGGCTGAACCCCTAATTTATCCACTAAAATTTCGTACGCCGTCAACCATGTCAACGGCATCGCAGCCGCTTGCGCAACCGGAATCCTCGTTGGTGCCAACGCTGTTAGTCGTTCATCAACTAATTGATAGTCCGCGTAACACCCATCTCGGCTCGTAGTACCAGCATAAAAGATGACGTCACCGATCTGATACTGATTGGCGCGGCTGCCAGTTGCCACCACTTCGCCCAAAGCATCGTAGCCTAGCACCCGCGGATCAGTCGCTGTGATCCGGTGAATGCGTTTGATATCAATTGGATTAATGGAAATAGCCTCAATTTTGACGAGAACATCGTGGGCTTGGGGGCTCGGACGTGATGTTTCTTCATCCATAAGTTCCCGGTTTTCGTTTACAACTACCCTTCTCATTGATAGCTCCTTTCTATGACCAAAAGGCCTCGCCAAGCAACTGGTCAGGCCCTTTGTATCCTGCTAGGCTGGTGCATCAGCTTTTAAAGATAACTCGTGATACTGTTCAACTTCAGCCAGGGACGTCGACAGTTCCTGTTTCATGCCGTTCGTCGCAAATTCGCCAAGTGGTAAGTGTCCCGGAACTGGTTCATCAGCAGTCGCCACGTCAAACATCAGTTGGGCGATTCGAACCGGGTCACCAGGCGCTTGCGTTGTGCCGCTGGCAGCACCGCTGATCATCTCCGCAAACTGCTGATAATCGTTAATTTCAACGGGTGCCGTCTTACCGGCATTCCATTTGGTTCGAGCCCCGCTTGGTTCCACCAGCATCACCTTGATGCCAAGCCCCTTTACCTCTTGACGAAGCACATTTGGGACCCCTTCAACCGCAAACTTGGTTGCGCTATACCAGCCAAATGTGGGCAACGACGTGATGCCTAAAACGGATGAAACATTGATGATCAGGCCGCTTTTCTGTTGCCGCATGACAGGTAACACGGCCTTTGTGACGTTTGCGAGGCCAAATACATTGACGTCAAACAACTGACGAACATCCGCCTCATTTGACTCTTCAACCGTCCCAAAATAACCCAACCCAGCGTTGTTCACTAACACATCGATCCCCCCGAACCTCGCCTGACCCTGTTTGACGGCTTCAGCAATCTGGTCTTTATTGGTCACATCCATGACAACCTTTTCAATTGCCGTTTGATCATAGTCGTTCAAATATGCTAAGTCCGCCAAGTTTCGAGCCGCCGCAATTAAATTAACGTCTTCATGTTGCGCAATGATTTTGGCTAATGCTTGTCCGAAGCCGCTAGAAGTACCTGTAATGAACCATGTTTTTGCCATTTTATATTTTCTCCTCTCTTCTAACGAGACGCCTTGACCAGACCATCCAGCCAAGCTTGATGACCATTCAACATTGGGTTGGGCGTTTGTGCCGCCAATTCAGCAGCCGGTTTGCCAACCTGTGATTCCTGCGTCAGTAACCGAATTCGGCCATCTGCGAATCTTTCAATCACGAAGGCATGGTAAACGTCGAACTGCGTGTCGGCGTCACCATTTTGCCACCCGTGCCAGGCTAACCGAGCGACCTGACCATCTGTCGGTGCAACCAATTCCATGACCTGGGCATCAATGGGAAAGCCAAACGTATCAAATCGGAAATGTTCGCCAAAATGTAAGGTCGTATCGCGCGGATCATCTAACTTAATGTTGGTCGCATTGTCGTAATATGTTGTCCACTGACTGGTGTCCACGAGGTTTGCCCAAACGGCATCAAGTGTGATGCCGCTCGCAATCACCTCGTTTGACACAAAATTGTCGGTGGTGCCTGGTAAATAGTCTGTTGCCCAATTAATTGATTTCATTATAGATTGTCCTCCTAAAAAATAACTTAATTTGGTGATGGACTAACCTTAAAACCTGGAGTCGACTTCAGGTCAAGCACTTTTGATCAATTATTTTTAATAAGTGATTTATTTCCTGATATGACACGCCTTACAGCAGATTCGAAATTGCCGTTTGGTACATCACACACTGATAATCATAAAAACGGGTCCCTTAAAACGATCGAGTAGGAGGTAATTGATTAATTCAATTACCGACCTCTCACACCACCGTACGTACGGTTCCGTATACGGCGGTTCAATAATTTAAGCACTTTGTATTGACTGGAGTGTCTTGCTCATATTGATGAGTCCAAGGCGTTCCAGTCTTTTGTTTGTCAGAGTATAGGTCAATGTCTTGCTATGCGCAGTTCGCCAATAACCCTTACGGGTATTGGCCATTGTATAAGCACTGGTGCCAGAAAGCCCCAGTTTTACAAGATGATTGACCTTTGTTTTGAGCTTCTTCCACTGTTTCCAAATATACTGGCGAATCCTTGCTCGCAACCATTCGTCTAAGTGACGGATAAAATTGGTCATTTTCCCGACCGAATAGTACTGTAACCACCCACGCATCTTTTGATGAATCTCGTTAAACACCAGGTTTAACGAAACGCCCCGATTGCGCTTGGTCATTTTCCTGAGTGCAGACTTGATGCGTTGCTTGGCCTGCCAAGCAGGTCGCGCATACGCACCTCCTCGACCAACCCCCAAGGAAAATCCCAGGAACTTGGCCCGCAGAGGCGAACTTACTGATGTCTTGTCCTCATTGACGGTGACCTTTAGGTCGCCTTCAAGAAAGCGAGTAACATTAGTCAGAACCCGTTCTCCAGCACGTTTGCTTCGGACATAAATATTACAATCGTCCGCATAGCGGACAAACTTATGACCTCTGGAAGTTAACAGCTTATCCAGTTCGTTGAGATAAATGTTAGCCAAAAGTGGCGATAAGGGGCCACCTTGAGGGGTGCCTTTATCACTTCGTTCAAATAGACCACCATTCATGACACCGCTGGTTAGGAAGCGACGAATGAGATGCAGTATCCATGGATCCGTAATATACTGCTCAATAAATTTAATAAGCAGATCGTGGTTGACCGTATCGAAGTATGCTTTTAAATCGAGATCCACGACATAGTGATAGCCCTGATTGTAGAACTGAACCACTCTATCAATGGCATCTTTAGCACTTCGATTCGGTCGGAACCCAAAACTATTATCTGAGAAGACACGCTCAAATGTTGGCACCATGACTTGCGCCATGGCTTGTTGAACAAGTCGGTCAATCACAGTTGGTATTCCGAGCTTGCGTTTACCACCATTAGGTT
This sequence comes from Secundilactobacillus paracollinoides, assembly GCF_001702155.1. NCBI lineage: Bacteria > Bacillati > Bacillota > Bacilli > Lactobacillales > Lactobacillaceae > Secundilactobacillus > Secundilactobacillus paracollinoides. Next base: position 2,630,755 of record NZ_CP014912.1, on the reverse strand, counting down.
TTGGAATTTCAACCCGCTTAACGGGACGAGGCCGATAGGTCTCGTTTTGTAAAGCTTGCAGTAATTCCTGTTTATGTTTCCTCAAGTAGGGCAACAGTTCGTCAACGGTCATTCCGTCTAGTCCTGCTGCACCTTTGTTTCTGCAGACGCGAAGATAAGCCTCGTTCAGGTTATTTCGGTCTAAGACTAACTCTTGAAACTTAGTGCCGTTCATCATCGTATTTTCACCAGAGTCAGTGCTACGCACCCCGACTTGTTCTTGGGCTTCCAGTCCTACTGTCCGCCGGCGGTCAGCTTTTTCTGTATTCTGCGGTTGTTGCACTGTCTCCACCTCCAATATCAATGATGACCTATTATTGTTCAGCCCTTCGTGGCAGATACCACTACTATGGCCTCGGCTGACTTCTGTATCGTTCTGCACCACATCACTGCGATGTTTGTTCCTGTGGCGCTTAGCGCGCCTCTTGTCGGGAACGTACGATACAGGCCTCCCCGGGTAAGAACGCCCACTTTCGTACCATGTCATTGCCAGCTTTACTGCGATGGCCTCGAGTAGTATTGGACTTTGGTTTGTTTGGCAACCTCGTCCGACCAACACAGCCTTATAGCTGATTCTTGTACATCAATGCGGTACTTTGTCGCCGACTTCCTTCAGATTCCACCTCACGATGGACACCCTTGTCATTGACTTGCGGTTCCGACTACTACGGCCCGCAACGGACTTTCACCGTCTAGTTGGCGCCCATGCCGGGCGCACCCAAAAAAAGAACTAGGACCATCTGGCCCTAGTTCTTGTCGTCTGTCGGATGAGGTAACTTATCCGACCACTTATTCATTTGGTCAATAAACCGTTTGCTGCGGGGGTAAACACCCACAGTATCGCTGTAGATCATATCCAAGGCTAACCGGAGATGATGCTTCGTTTCTGGATGGACCTTGATGGATGATAATTTCGTGAGGTCAACCGCTGAAAATTGGCGCAGGTAAAAAATCGTTCGCTGGTCCAACTTTAGGCGGTTCGGATCCATATGCCAGTGATTTTGACAAAGCAGACCACCATAAGATTCCGAGTAGTCGAACGGTAAATCTGTTCGCCCACAGATCACGCAGTTGCGTAGATTGGGCGCCACACCAAACAATTCCAGAAGTTGCACTTCAAAAATATTAGCAACGATACCGGCGTCCAGACCTTGGTCGATCGCCAACAGCCCATGATACAGCCGGTTATACCAGCTGCCTAACAGTTCGTTATCAGGAATTGCCCGATCAAGCAGTGACATAATATACGTCGCATAAGCGTTCTTTTCAATATCCTCACTAATATTTTGAAAGTGAGCTGTTTCCTTCACTGCATTGATGTACGACAGCCCGGGATCCCGCAGATCACCCACGTAGGTGCCATACGTAAAGGGCAACAGATCCGCCGTCATTTTAAACCCGCGTTTTTTCGCACCCCGGATAAAAAACATCCGTTTGCCAGCCTCCATGGTAAAAAACTTAACCAGTAGATCTCGTTCACGATAGTTTTTCTGCATCATTACGATGCCGTTAAAGTCCATAATTTGGCCGGCCATTGTGTCACCCGATTCTGTTGCTTAGTTTTTTTGATTGGTTTCTGGAGATGGCGAGCAGTGTTTGACTAGCTTTAGTTGTGCTGGCTGTAGCTGTTGCCCCTTCTCTAGTGGAAACGTGTTCCGCAAGCCAAAGGGCAGAGGGCTACTGCATAAGCCAACTCTGACACAAATTCCAAGGTTGATATCTTTGTCTTCTTGGTACTGGCTGCAGCTGTTGCCCCTTCTCTAGTGGAAACGCGCTCCAGAAGGCAAGGGGCTACTGTGTAAGCAACTTCCGGCACCAAATCCAAAATCGGGATTTGATGCCGAAAGTTACTTACACTCCGCCCCTTAACCGCCTTCTTCCGCGCTCTTTCTAATAATCGCTCTTCTTATACCCGTAAGCTTGAAGTGCTGACTTCTTATCCTTCCAGCCTGGAACGACCTTAACCCACAGCTCTAGAAAGACCTTGTCGCCCAAAAGGCGTTCGATATCTTGACGGGCTAACGTTCCGATCTTTTTCAACATCGAGCCGCCTTTACCGATCAGGATACCCTTTTGCGTTGGTCGTTCAACAATGATTGTGGCCTGAATATGGACTTTCTTTTCGTCCTGACGGCTCATCTTTTCCACGTTCACAGCAACGGAATGCGGAATTTCCTGACGGGTCAGCTGGAGAATTTTTTCCCGGATCAGTTCTGACACAACAAACCGTTCTGGGTGATCAGTGACTTGGTCATCTGGATAGTATTGTGGGCCATTTGGCAGTGTATCGATGATTTTTTCAAGCATTTCAACCACATTATTGCCTTCCAATGCGGAGATTGGAACAACTTCTTGCCACGGCAAGGCATCCTTATACTGTTCAATCACCGTCAGCAGATCATCTGGTTTTACTTGGTCGATCTTGTTGATAACGAGATAAACTGGTTGTTTAACACTCTTTAATCGGTCGATAATGAAGTTGTCTCCAGCGCCCCGCTTTTGAGTGGCGTTGACCATCATTAAAACGGCGTCGACTTCGTTAAGTGACGATAGTGCAGACTGCACCATAAAATCACCGAGTTCACTCTTTGGTTTATGGATTCCAGGTGTGTCGATGAAAACAATTTGGGCTTCATCGGTGGTGTAAATCCCCTGAATCTTATTCCGCGTCGTCTGTGCTTTGTCAGACATGATGGCGACCTTTTGGCCTACCACCCGATTTAACAACGTTGATTTACCAACGTTTGGTCGGCCTACAATGGCCACGAATCCTGATTTAAAGTTTGGATTATCCAACTGTGTTCCTCCTGAAATGATTAAAAAAACTTGAGTAGTTCCGGAATATAAACGAGACAGCCAATGATGACTGCGAAAAATGCTGCCAATAAAACACCGCCAGCGGCCACATCCTTGGCCTTTTTGGCAGCTGCCTCATACCGCTCACCGACCACCAGATCAACAATGGATTCAGCAACAGTGTTCAGTACTTCGGCGGTCACCACCATAAAAATCGCAAGTGTGACCCACAACCATTCGTTGATTGACAGCCGCACAACGATCCCCAGCAGAATGGCGAGAATTGCAAAAATCAAGTGCTTGCGAAAATTACGCTCCGTCAGCACTAGATCCTTCACACCATCAAACGCGTGGCCAAAGGACTGCCAAAACGATTTATTTTTATTGACTTGTTTATCGTTTAAGCCCATAAGCGTCCAAGATATCCCTCTGTAGTTTAAACATGACCTTTTCGTCTTCAGCCTTCATGTGGTCGTAGCCGTTTAAATGCAGGAAGCCATGAACGACCAAAAATCCGAGTTCCCGGTCATAAGAGTGTTCCAGAAAGTCAGCTTGTTCCCCAACTTTGTCCACGGAAACAAAAATGTCACCAATGTTTTCTGGAATGACTTCGCTTAATTCGTCATCCATCACAATTGGAAACTCATCTTCCTCTGCACTGTCTTCGATGGCAAAACTGATCACGTCAGTTGCCCGGTCAACGCCCCGGTATTCTTTGTTGATCTCTTGAATCCGGTCATTATTGACTAGCGTCACAGACATTTCGGTATTTTCTCCGAGTTTAATGTACTGGCCTGCATACTCCAGGACGTCTCTAATCAACTTAACCTTTTCGTCTGGGAAGCCATCGGTTGTTTCATCATAAATCTCTAAATCCATTTATTATTACGCTCGCTTTTTAGTTATTTTCTAGTTTTTCGTAGGCATTGATGATTGCGGCAACCACTGGGTGACGCACAACATCGTCGGCCGAGAATTCAACAAACTCAATGTGGTTGACACCCTTTAAGATCTTAGTTGCTTGAATCAAACCACTCTTCGCGTTCCGTGGCAAATCGATCTGGGTCACGTCCCCGTTAACGATCATCTTGGAGCCAAAGCCCAAACGGGTCAGAAACATCTTCATTTGGGCATTGGTTGTATTTTGCGCTTCGTCCAAGATGACGAATGCGCCGTCCAACGTCCGGCCACGCATATAAGCCAACGGCGCAATTTCAATCACACCGCGTTCCATCAAGCGATTCGTATGTTCCGCGCCAAGGATGGCGTATAACGCATCGTAAATGGGCCGCAGATATGGGTCAACCTTATCCTTTAAGTCCCCAGGCAGGAACCCAAGACTCTCGCCAGCTTCAACGGCTGGACGCGTTAAAATGATTTTTTCAACATCACCGCGCTTGAGCGCAGCGATAGCCATCACAACTGCTAGGTAAGTTTTACCCGTCCCAGCTGGGCCAACGCCAAAGGTCACGTCGTTGTGTTTGATTGCATCAATGTATTGGCGCTGTCCGTAGTTCTTAACCCGAACAGGACGGCCCTTTGCGTCTTTAATAAGCGTTTCAGTATATAAGTCCAAGAAGTAGTCCAGCGTCCCGCGGTCGGCCATTTTCATGGCACTGACAACATCGGCACTGTTTAGCTGAATCCCTTCTTCAACCAGTTTGTCCATTTTTTGTAAAATGGTAATTGTTTTTTCAACTTGAAAAGGTTCGCCCGCAACCTTAATGGTCGTGCCAAACGGATTGACCGTCACATTGAGGCCCTCTTCCAGCAGTGAAACGAACTGATCCTGCGCGCCTAGTAACGAAATTTCACGTTCTGGATTGGCAAGGATGAATTCTTTTTCGGTTTGTGTATTGTCAGCCAAATATCATTGACTCCTTTGTATTAGATTAGTCTTTCGCTCTATATATTATACGACAAATGCCCGCAAAAAGCTTGTCACACTTACCACCGCAGCAAAGGTTGTGACAGGGGTCTTGGATTAAAAGTCGATGCGGCATTTCGGACAATAGTCGCAAATTAAAAGGACTACTAGCGCATTGCCTAGTAGTCCCATGTTTGTATATACCAATTTTTTAAATATCAATCGCACTGATTTGCTTGATCAAGCCTAAGGTCTCTTTTTCGGCCGCTTCATACTGATCAAGCTGGTCACCAAACTTTGCGTTAAAACCGTCAAGTCCGCCAGCAACAAACGCATACTCATAGTCAAATACCTTTTCATACGCTGCGGAGAACTGCGACAGCAGCTCATGATGTGAATCCCCCGCTAGTTGCAACGCCATTTGAATCACTCGAAAATCCGTGTATGCTAACTCAAACTGAATGGCCCACGCCCGCATAAATTCATGCTGCGCCTGAATATGCAAGAAATGATGTTCCACCGTCCACGACAACCGCTCAATTGAATTTTTGACATCGAGCACGTCGACCCCTCCAAACTTTTGTTGACTAACTGCTGCATCAAATTTTCTATAGCGTAAGCGTTTTTATATCAAATTGCAATGAAACAGATTAACAGTTTTAAGGCCTGATTTATCAGTCAATTGTATGTAACAAGTGTCACTCATTTAAGACTTTTTTCTCCTATGTCGCCGAATTTTGAGCAAACAAAAAAAGCCTCGGTAGTCGCTACCCAGACTTTCCTCTAGCGCTTATTTACTTAACAATGCCTTAACGGTCTTGTTGACCAAAGCACCATCAGCTTGACCCTTAAGTTTAGGCATTACAGCGCCCATCACTTTACCAAAATCAGCCATTGAACTAGCACCGATTTCGCTCACAGTATCAGTAATGATCTGCTTCACTTCGTCTTCGCTGAGTTGCTTTGGTGCATACTTAGCAAGAAATGCAAGTTCCTTATCCAAGCCATCGACCAGATCCTGACGGTCAGCATTGGCGAATTCTTCACGGGATTCTTTACGCTGCTTGATCTCACGTGACAAAACAGTGAGTTCATCGTCAGCAGTTAAATCATGGCCAACCTTAACACGTTCGTTGGTCAAAGAGGCTTTAACCATTCGAATGACATTTAATGCCAGCTTGTCATGCGCCTTCATCGCAGTCTTTAAATCTTCATTTAACGTTGTTTCTAATGACATAATCGTTTTCCTCCCGTATTTAATATCTAATTTCATAAAAAAAGGCCCTGCGTAAACACAGGAACCTTTTAAACAACTAGAAACGACGCTTGTTCTTACGTTTCCGTGCTGCTTCAGATTTTAATTTGCGTTTAACGCTTGGCTTTTCATAAAACTCACGTTTACGGTATTCTTGTAATGTACCGCTTTTTGAAACGGTTCGTTTGAAGCGCCGAAGAGCATCGTCAAGAGACTCGTTTTTGCGAACGACTGTCTTTGTCATGTAAATTCCCTCCCTCCGGACTCAAATAGTAACTTATCAAAAATGAGCATTACGAAAATAACGTTCACCTCAACAGTTCTTTTTAATTATACATATCTCGGGGCGAATCGTCAATAAAACAAACGTATTTTTCGAAAGGTTTTATGCTAAACTAGAAACAATGAAAACTCACATCTGGAGGTAACAAAAATGGCCGAAAACGAACAGATCGAAATCTTTATTATTTCCGACTCGTCTGGTGAAACTTCCCTGACAGTTGCGCAAACGGCTGTCGCTCAGTTTCCTGATTTAAACGTTAAATATCAACGCTTTCCGTTCATTCAAACAGCTTCGATCTTAAAGGGTATTCTCGACCTTGCCAAGAAAAAGAACGCTGTCTTGTATTATACATTAGTCACGAAATCACTGACTGAACAGCTTCGTGATTTTACCGCAGAAAACAACCTGCAGGCGTTTGACTGCATCCAACCTGCCATGAAGGTGTTATCCAACCGCAGCCACTTGGAACCCGCTGCGATTCCAAGCATGAACCACAGCTTGACTGACACCTATTTTGACCGGATCAGCGCCATGGAGTTCGCTGTTGCCTACGACGATGGCAAGGACCCCGCTGGCCTTCTGAAGGCGGACATCGTCATTTTAGGGGTATCACGAACCTCTAAGACCCCACTATCACTGTTCTTAGCTAACCGAGGACTAAAGGTGGCAAACTTACCATTATCGCCAAAGGCTCAGTTACCAGACGACCTGTGGAAAGTGGATTCCAATAAGATCATTGGCCTCACAAACAATCCAAAGGTCCTGCGGCGCATCCGCCAGCAACGGATGATCTCCTATGGGCTCCCTGCTGAAAGCGACTATTCTGATACAAATAAGATCAAGGCAGAACTTGAATACGCCGACACCATCTATCGTAAGATCGGTTGCCTTGAAATCAACGTCGCCAACAAATCGATTGAAGAAACGGCCACGCTGATTCTTGAAAGTTTGAATTTGGAACCGGCTGAAGTGGATACTATCAAAGATTAGCGCGTTAAACAGTAGCTGAGGTCCGTTTCATTCCGTAATTTGGCACGGCGCAGTAGTGGCTCGCGATGAAGCTAATTCGATTTCTGCTGCGCAGCTCTCGAATGGATCTTCATCGTCTCGCACATCAGTAACCGACCAAAGAACGGTCGCTTACTGATGTCGACACCACAGCGCCGTGCCAAATTGCGCCATTCCACTAACGTTAGACTTACTGTTTACCACTAGTCAAGCATTCCAATGGCGTTAAACCAAGTTCGAAGAGAATCCGCCCTCAACTGCTAGCAAATCTCTCAACAGCAATGCTTCTCACAGTGGGTTAGTTGCTGGCATTGGCTCATTAACAGGTTTCAAGGCAACCCTTATGAAACCTTCCCATCTATTATAACGATTGCAAGTACCGTAGCGCAGTGGAGCCATTCGGCATTGCAGGTCCAAATGGTGTAACGAAGCGGCATCAAAGCGATACTTTGAATCTCTCAACCAAAAATCAAAAGAACCCTTCTAAATCGCACTCACGATTTAGAAGGGTTCTTTTATTATTACTCCTGGAGATACTGATCAAATGGCACGCCAGCCAACACATCTTTTTCAAGGTGCGGATTAAACTGCTGGTGCTTCAACATTGCGACCTCGTACCCATAAGGTGGCAGCTTGTGCTTCTTATCAATGGCGACCCATGGGGTTTCCATGATCTTTGGCACGTTCTCCAACAATGGATGGTGCGCAACGGCATTTAGGGCGTCAAACCCAATTGTACCACTGCCCATAAGTTCATGACGGTCCTTGTGACTGCCGCGGGGGTTCTTTGAATCGTTAAGGTGAATGACCTGAAGTCGTTCCAACCCAATGACCTCATGGAAGTGTTTCAACACACCGTCAAAGTCGCCCGCAATGTCATAACCGGCATCGCTGGTATGACAAGTATCAAAACAGACGGAGACCTTATCGTCTAACTTGATTTTGTCGATCATTTCGGCAATCTGTTCAAACGTGATGCCGACTTCAGTCCCCTTGCCAGCCATGGTTTCAATCGCGATATGAACGTGCTGGTCTTCGGTAATGATCTCATTGAGTCCCTTCGCAATCTGAGCAATGGCGGGTTCTGGCCCGGCACCAACATGTGCACCGGGGTGTAAGACGATCTGGGTGGCGCCTAACGCATCCGCCCGCTTGACCTCTTCCTTCAAAAACTCAACCGCAAAGGGATAGTTTTCAGGCTTAACCGTGTTGCCTAAATTCACAACGTAGGGTGCGTGCACCACGATCTGCTGCAGATCATGGTCCTTCATGTACGCCTGTCCCGCTGGAATATTCAGCTCGTCGATCGGCTTGCGACGGGTATTTTGTGGTGCCCCGGTATACACCATGAAGACGTTCGAGCCGTAACCCGCCGCCTCCTTGGCTGACCCCAGCAGCATCTCCTTGCCCTTCATACTTACGTGTGACCCAATCAAAAATGTCATGTCCTACAACCCCTTTTCAATGACGTGAACGACTTGTTCGGAAGCCGTCCCATTTTCCCAACTGCAGTATTTCTGATTAAAACCAGATAATTCCGTGCGGTAATCACTGAACCCACCGTCCCGCTGAAACGCTGTCAGATAAGTATCTAACTGGTCCTCAGTCGTTGCCAGCGGACCCGGAATTTCGGCTTGGTAATTGAAATAAAAGCCGCGAAGCTGATCACGATAGTGCTCCAGATCATAGGCGTAAAACAGCATCGGCCGTTCCAGATTAGCGAAGTCAAACATCACTGACGAGTAGTCCGTAATCATCAGATCAGTGATGAGATACAGATGCGCAATGTCTTCATCCGCCAGAATCTTAACCCGGTCTTCAAACCCGCGGATATCGATCTTATCCTTCACCAGATAATGCGGGCGGAGCACCAGAATCGTTTGGTCATCGACCTGGTCTAAAAACCGCTGCAGGTCAAATGGCAGTTGGAAATGATACTGGCCCTTCTTGATGGCATCATCGTCTCGCCACGTTGGTGCGTAGGTAATCACAGTCGCGTCTGGACTGCCGACTAACCGCTGTTTTAATTCTCGAATTTTGTCTGGTCGGTTATCCTGATACAGCACATCGTTGCGCGGATACCCAATTTCTAAAAACTGGTTATGAAACTGAAACGCTGAACGAAAAACCTTCTTAGAATACGCATTTGGCGCAATCAAATAGTCCCAGCGACTCGCCTCACGGGTAAATTGTTGGTAGTAATCTTCAGTAGTTGTCCCCGGAATCGCCACATTTTCAATATCGACACCAAGATGCTTTAGCGGCGTCCCATGCCAGGTCTGAATATAAATCGTCCGCCGGTTTTTGCGCCACCAATTAGGCATCCGCGAATTGAAGACCCAGTAGTGGGCATGCGCCATGAGCCACACCCATTTTAAGGAAAAGCGTTTGACCAGCAAAATATCCGGATACTTCGCCTTTAGACGCGCGTAGTAACGCGGCTTAACGCCAAAATAGGCCGTCTTCGCTAATTCTGGGTGGTCGGCAACCAGCTGGTAATAAATGGCGGCCGGATTATCGTTAATGTCGTTGCCGTTAAAGCTCTCAAACATCAATAAGTTTTTCTTCGGTGAAAACAAAATGAACCCATCGTTCAGCACGATGAGTCCATAACGAATCACGATTTTGAGCCCCTTAACGATCTGGTTTAATCCCCGAGACAGTGCCATCATGATTCCTCCTAAATTAAATTAATCAACTAAATTAAATCAACGAACCGTGACCGGAACTTGTAGTGCAAGTGTGAGCCGATCAGCAAGAAGAACAGGACAAAGAACCAGAAGCTCAGTGTCAGTGTTGGTCGTTGCCAGAACCAGCCTTGGCCAAACAGTGTTTCCCGGAAACCGGAAACCACGTAGAAGAATGGGTTGACCTGCATGATCCGAACGATCACTGGTGGGAATGAGCCCGTCTCAAAGTTGAACAGGACACCTGATAGATAGAACAGCATCCGCATGACAGATTGGAGCAGGATATGATAATCCCGCACCAGCACCGAGACTGCCGAGTTAAATATCCCAAACGCCAGCATCAGCATCATCATCGCGAAGAAGTAGTAGATTGACTGGAACCAGTAGATGTTTGGGCGCATCCCGTATAGGAACCCAACAAAAACGGATACGACCAGCATGGTCCAAAATGAGCTCAAGTTAGAAATAATTCTGATCGATGGCAGAATTGAAACTGGGAACTTCATTTTTGAGACGATGTTGACCCGTTGGTAGATACTCTTTGAAGCATCCAAGGTTGCCCGGTTCATGAAGAACCAAGGCGTGATCCCGATAACCATCCACGGCAGGTAGTCAGCGCCACCGGTTGTCCCGCTACGCTTTAAGCCGACCCCGAACACTAACCAATAAATACAAATTTGAATCAACGGATACAGGTATTCCCAAACTAACCCCAGATAATGGCTTTGGTAACTGGCCATATCTTCATAACGTGAGATTCGAAACACGATTCCCATGTTTTTAAACTGCTCTTTGAATAAGGTAGCAACCTCTTTCAAGTTAAAACACTCCTTTAAACCGACTATTTTCCTAAATAGTCGCAGTAATATGTCACAACCCGCTGAGTGGCCTGACCGTCATTGTAAGTGTTCCAATGGTGGTTAAACGCTGAATAATCAGTAGCTTGATCCGCAATAATTGCTTGTTTGAGCTCCGCAGGCGTCTTCAGCGGCGGCGTGGGCAGCCACTTGACGAAGTGCGGCTGAATGCCAGGATTTTGCGCGTACGCTTCTAAGTCCGACATGTAGAACAATAAACTGTGGGCTGAGCTGAGTAAGCTAAAATCAAAGGCAATTGACGAATAATCAGTAATCAGTGTTTCACTCACTGCCAAAAGATCCGTCGTTGACAGATTCGGGTAAAACCGGATCTGGTGGTGCGAGGCCTGGCTAAACTGCTGCTCGTACTTTTGTAATACGGGATGCAGCTTCACAACAACGACCGCATCTGGGTCCGCCATCAGGGCTTCCTTCAAGTCCTTTGACAGCTCAAAATGCATGTTCTCCCTATATGTTGGGGCATACAAAATGACCCGGTGCGTCAACAGATCCGGTGCGACACGCTGGACGCGCCGGACTGCAGTTTGTTTCCAATCCTCCGAAAAGAATCGGTCAGACCTTGGATAACCAAGTAATTGCATGCGTTTTGCGGGGACCCGGTAGCTTTCTTCAAACACCTTGCCCATCGCTTGCGACGCAACAACATAGTCATCGAACTGGTTATAGACCCGCTGGAATCTGCGCTGGTCTGTTTTTGACCGTTGCACAGTCTTGGGGTCGCCCCAGCCAAAACGTTTAATGGCGCCATTGGCATGCCACAGCTGCACGATCTTTGCGTGCCGCGGGTGCACCAACCCACCTAAAAACGCGTAGTAGTTATCGCAAAAAATCAGCCTTGCCTGCATGATCTTTGGCACACCTTCCAAAACAAAGTGCACATTGTCTTGAAATGGCATGACTGGAATGCCTAACGCGGCTAATTCAGTAGCTTCCACCTCTACTGAAGGTCGGTACAAAACTAGTAACTGGTTCCGGTCAGGCAGCGCATCCGCGAGACGGGCAATAAAGTTCAAGTTATTGCCAAAACTCATCAGATAAACGACCTGCCTGTCTTTTGACCGCGAAAAATAGTTCAGGATCGACACAAAACGAACTAACCATATATAAATTGCTTTCACGACAACCACCAATTCTATGAATTCTCGTGCCCCTTCCGACGCACAACTTGGTATTATACCACATCACTTTATGCTAACCGTACTTTTAAGCAGAATTTAATGCTTATGAATTCCTTAAGCTTTAACGGTTAGCCTGAGGCATCCTAAATTAGGCAGAAGACCAACACTTTCCAGGAAAATAGTTGCGTCGTTAAACCCATTGATCTAAATCGATAGCAACTTAATTGCTAGTTTTGACAGCATTCTTTCATTAATGCAAAGGAGGTGTCAAACTGTCCGATTTTCGTCTGATCTTAACTAATCGGTCAGCGTATCCTTGCGACCATTACACCCATTTTACCCTGTTCGTCAAAAAAAACCTAGCGCAGATTTTCTACGCCAGGCTTTTATCATTTGCCTATAGTTTCGGTTCATAGAAGTGTCCCAGAACCTTGTACAACTCTGAGATACTGACAAAGGCGTGGTTATCTGCCTCGTCCATGGCCTCTTCCAAATCGTTCATTTCATACTGTGAGATCACGGTAAATAAAATCGTCTTATTATCATGGTGGTACGCCCCTTCAGCATCGTGCACAATTGTAATGCCCCGCCGAATGTGATTTTGAATGGAGTCGATCACCGTTTTCGGACGGTCAGTAATGATCATGACCTGCATGAGCTGCTGACGCGTATAGGTCATATCCATGACCCGGGCGTTCACGACCAGACCGATGGCGGAGTAAAACGCGTATGGCCAGCCGTACATGAATCCGGCCGCAATGATGATCAACGCGTTAAACATCATGTTGATCGTCCCAATTGAGCGGCCCGTTTTTCGCCGGATAACGATGCCCAAAATATCAAGACCCCCAGTGGAGATCCCGTTTCTCAAGGCTAACCCAGTCCCAAACCCGTTGACCGCACCCCCAAAGATCGCACACACGATCGGGTCGGTGGTCAGGTGAACCGGGTGCAGCATCTTGATCATTAAACTGGCCATGAAGACCGTGATCATCGTGTACACCGCAAACTGGTGACTGATTTTACGCCAGGCTAGAATGAACAATGGCACGTTCAGTAAGAACAGCCCCAGCGCCGTTGAAATTGTAAATGCAAGATGCCGCTCCGTCAGTGTCGTGACCAGTTGGGCCAACCCTGTGATACCAGATGAATAAATGTGTCCCGGCGTCCAGAAAAAATTCATGGCCACTGAGACCAAAATCCCATAAATAAATGCAGTTGATATCTTTCCAATTGATTGATGGCGTTTAATTAGGCGCTGTACGTCGTCCATGTATTAACCTTCTTTAATGTGATGTCTACCTCGTTATACCCCAATAATCTTACCATAATTGATCACCATCGTTGATTCAACTGTCATTTTTTCATGATTTACTTAATTTTCGTGTTATTTTCCCAGTATTTCTTAACAAAGTCGGCCCGACCAGCCGCCTCTTCTTCCGCCATCCGTTCTGGGTGGAACTTATAAAACTCCTGGTGTTCAGGTTCGGTATCATAAAACGGCTGAACGTCTTCGATCTGCGTCACAATGGGCTTGTCAAAAAGGCCGCTGGCTTCAAGCTTTGCCTTCGACGCCTCAGCAACCTCACGTTCTTGCGCGTTTTGGACAAAAATAACCGGTCGATAGTTGTCGCCACGATCCTGGAACTGGCCCATGGCGTCTGTTGGATCCGTTTGCTGCCAGTAAATATCGACCAACTTAGCATATGAAATCACCGTTGGATCATAGATGATCTTAATGGCTTCCGTATGTCCTGTTTCATGGGCCTTTACCTGTTCGTACGTCGGGTTGGCGACATGACCGCCCGTAAACCCGGAAATCACTTGCTTGATACCGGGTAGTGTATCAAACGGCATCACCATGCACCAAAAACACCCACCCGCAAAAATTGCTGTCTCTTCATGCTCACTCATGCGTTTCACCTCGAAATTTAATGCTATTCATTTTACCGCAGTTACCAGTGGCTGACAAGCTGGATGGCCTTGCTATGCTTGATGTGAAAGTAGTTGACTTCCGCTTCGTTCCGCCGGTCGGCCCTGCAGGCTGTAGTCAGAGTGTGGAGCAGGCCTGGTAACTTCCGGAGTGTAAGGCAACTTTGCCGGGAATTCCGGTATTGAATTTCTGGCAAGGTTGCCTTACACTCCGAGAGTTGGCCTGCGGAACACGTTTCAGCAACGTAAATTTAAAAAACAAGGATCTCCTACGTTGAAGTGCGTCAACATCTCCCGTATTAGTAAGCGAGGAAAAAACCCTCGCTAACTAATACCGACACTACTGCCTGCAATGCCGACCAGCTCCACTACGCTACGATACTTGCAATCGTCATCCTAGATGGCAGGTCTTTGCAAGTGTTGCCTCGAAACCTATTAATGAACCATTAACGGCAACTAACCCATTGTGAGAAACCTGGCTGGCATTGGTATTGCTAGCAGTCGAGGGCGGATTCTCTTCGAACTTGGTTTAACGCCATTGTGATGCTTAGCAAGTGGTAACAAGTAAATTCAATATTAGTGGAATGGCGTAATTTGGCACGGAGCTGTGGTGTCGACATCAGTTAGCGACCGTACTTTGGTCGGTTACTGATGTGCGAGACGATGGAGATCCATTCGAGTGGCGCACAGCAAAAATAAAAAGCACCGCCCAACAGGCAGTGCTTCAACAAAACTAGTCGTTATCTTTATCGTCGTCTTCCTTAGTGACAAACAAGCTCAGATCTTGCAATTGCTTGTCTGAAACCGTGGTTGGGGCTTCGGTCAGTGGTTCGACAGCCTTTGAGTTCTTAGGGAACGCAATGACGTCACGAATGTTTCCGCGCTTAGCGAGCAACCGGGCGAACCGGTCGAGACCGATGGCCAGACCACCATGAGGCGGGAAGCCGTAGTCCAAGGCATTCAAGAGGTAACCGAATTGGTCTTCGGCACGTTCCTTAGTAAACCCAAGGGCCTTCAACATCTTCATTTGCAACTCACGGGTGTGGATCCGAATCGACCCGCCACCAAGTTCCAAACCGTTTAAGATGATGTCGTATGATTGGGCATAGGCTTGATGTGGATCTTCGCCTTCGTCCAGATAGTGCTCATCACCCTGTTTTGGCATCGTGAATGGATGGTGCGCTGGTACCCAGCGCTTCAAGTCAACATCGTAGTCAAACAGTGGCCAGTTCACGACCCAAAGGAACGCAAACTTGTTTTCGTCGATCAGACCAAGTTCGTTGGCAATCGTCCGACGCAGGTAATCCAGTGTTTGGGCAACAACGCGCTTGGAGTCACAAGCAAATAACAGCATGTCACCAGGCTTAGCACCGGTGCGTTCAGTGATCTTTTGGTAAAGGTCTGCGTTATCCTTGAAGAACTTAGCGATTGGACCAGTGAAGTTATCTTCGGTCACCTTCAACCAAGGCAACCCCTTGGCACCAAAGCGGTCGATATGTTCAACGAACTTATCAATGTCTTTCCGGGAGTACTTGTCAGCCCCACCAGGAACCGCAATGGCCTTGACTTGACCGCCATCCTTGAGCACGTTGTTGAAGACATTAAACCCAAGGTCGTCAACTAAGTCGCCCAAGTCCTTCAATTCCATCCCGAACCGAACGTCAGGCTGGTCAGTCCCAAAGCGCGCCATGGAGTCGTCCCAATCTAACCGGTCAAATGGCAATTTAACATCGATGCCCAGGGTTTCCTTCATGACACGGGCAATCAAGCCTTCAGTTAGATCCTGAATTTCTTCAGCATCTAAGAAAGAAGTTTCCATATCGATTTGGGTAAATTCTGGTTGCCGGTCACCACGAAGATCTTCGTCACGGAAACACCGTGCGATTTGGTAGTAACGGTCGAAGCCAGCGCCCATCAGCAACTGCTTAAACAGTTGTGGGGATTGTGGCAATGCGTAGAAGTGACCTGGGTAGACCCGTGACGGTACCAGGTAATCCCGGGCGCCTTCTGGTGTCGACTTGGTCAGATCTGGCGTTTCAATATCGATGAAACCGTTGTCGTCAAAGTAACTGTGGACGGCTTGCGTGATCCGGTTACGAATCATCAGACCGCGCTGCATTTCTGGCCGACGCAAGTCTAAGTAACGGTACTTCAACCGCAGTTCATCCGAAACGTTAATGTCGTCTTGAATGTAAAATGGCGGGTTCTTGGCCTTGTTTAACAGGTTAATTTCAGTGACCCGCACTTCAATTTTCCCAGTCTTCATCTTGGGGTTGATCTCGCGGTCGGCCCGGTTGACAACGTGCCCCTTGATTTCAATCACGTATTCGTTTCGCAGTTGGTCAGCAACTGCCAGCGCATCCTTATCGTATTCTTCTGAGAACACAAGTTGGACGATGCCTTCCCGGTCGCGGAGGTCGATAAAGATCAACCCACCGAGATCCCGGCGTTTTTGAACCCATCCTTTAAGGACAACGTCTTGGTCGAGATACTGCTCGTCAACGAGTCCTGCGTATGTTGTTCGCTTCATTAGAATTTCTCCTTAGTCAATATTGGCAGTCACTGCCGCAAATCCTGATAGCACATCCGCCATCGGAACGGTCACTTCATTGCCTGAAGCCATGTTCTTCACGTGGATCGTGTTGGTTTTTAACTCTTCTTCGCCAATGGTCAGCGTATACTTAGCATTCAGTTTATCAGCCGTTTTAAACTGGGCCTTTGGTTTACGCGCTAAGTAGTCGCGGTCAGCAGCGAAATCTTGGTTCCGCAATGCTTGGACGACCTTGAGTGTGGCCGCATTAGCACCCTCACCAATGCCCACTAAATAAGCATCTAATGGATGTTGATCTGGGAATTCAACGTCCTCGCCCTGCATCAGCAGTAAGAGACGTTCAACACCCATCCCAAAACCAACGCCTGACATTTCAGGGCCGCCGAGTTCTTCGACTAGCCCGTTATACCGGCCGCCGGCACAGATCGTGGTGTACCCGTGACCCAAGGCTTTTGAGTTCACCATAAATTCAAAGATGGTATGGTTGTAGTAATCTAACCCACGAACCATGGTCGGGTCGATCTCAAACGGAATATCCAGGGCCTTCAACAGGCTTTGGACCTCATCGAAATGAGCTTGTGCTTCGGGTGTCAAGTAGTCAAGAATCGACGGGGCACCCTCAACAAATTTTTGATCCTGTTCATCCTTACTGTCGAGTACCCGCAATGGGTTCTTGTACAGCCGGGTCTTTGAATCAGCACTCAGTTCCTCATAGTGGGGTTCAAGGTAATCCACAAGCGCCTTGCGGTAATCGTCACGGGTTTGTTGATCACCCAGTGTATTCACAGCCAGCCGTACGTTGTCGATACCAAAATGTTTCAACAGGTCCCGGCCAACTGCGATGACTTCAACGTCTAACGCTGGTTCGTCACTGCCGAACGCCTCCACCCCGATCTGATGGAATTCACGTAATCGGCCTGACTGTGGCCGTTCGTAACGAAACATTGGCCCCATGTAATAGACCTTGTAGGGCTTTTGAGTCTCAGGGCCATACAATTTGTTTTCAACAAAGGCCCGAACCACCCCAGCAGTCCCTTCAGGCCGCAGGGTAATGTGGCGATCACCTTTATCTTTAAAATCATACATTTCTTTCGTCACGATGTCTGAGGTGTCGCCTGAAGTCCGAGAAAAGACTTCAAAGTTTTCAAACATCGGCGTGCGGATCTCTTCAAACCGGTACTTGGCGAAAACGTCGCGTGCGATGCCTTCAACGTACTGCCAGTGACGTGTGTCAGCTGGCAACGTATCGGCAGTTCCTTTTGGTCGTTGATAGCGCATGTAAAACTCCTTTCTTGATTATCGGTTTATGTGCAAATGAAATTAAAAAGCACCCTTGTTTTCACAAGGGTGCTTGGCACGGTACCACCTTAATTTTACTCATCCATAACGTTGGACACGAATAATCTGCATTATTCACCTCAAAAGTGTCTTCAGCACTTGCCCTGCTGTACCCTTTCATCACCCGGATACTTTCTGAAAGCTGGCAACTGCCTACTGGTCTTCGTCATCGGTGTATCTTATTTAACTACGATTAAGACTAACGATTTCAAAGATAAAAGTCAAGACTATCTTAATTTTTAATTTGGCCACATCTATTTTATAATGGAAGACAATTCAGTCAGCCAGGTAGTTGCCCAACTGACTGCAAGACTGTGAGAAATCGAGGATGAGGTTGTGAACTATCTTAAAAAACATTGGCTGCCAATGGCGGTCACCATTGCCATTATGATTATCGCCGGCGGGACAATTTTTGCCACTATTTGGAAAAACCGGCTGACCGTACCCATGAGCAACATCAACGTTCGCAGGGGGCCTGGGATTAGTTACCAGTCCAACGGCACGTTAGAGAAGGGGTCCGCCGTCTACGTTGTTAAGAAAAAGGACAACTGGTATCGCATCCGCTACAACGACCACCATTTTGGCTGGGTCGCAAGCTGGCTGATCAATCAAAATACCAAGGTTAAAAGTGCGACGAGTCTGTCTGAAGCAACCATCGTTTTGGATCCGGGACACGGCGGCAGTGATTCTGGTGCCCTGTCCATTGATCAAAAGCACGATGAAAAAACGTACACCCTGCGGCTCGCCAAAAAGGTTCGCAAACTATTGCAGGCGCGCGGTGCTCACGTGATCATGACCCGAACGGGCGACCAAACCGTCTTCCTTGGTGCCCGACCAGAGCTGGCCACCGACAACCACGCGGACGCCTTCATCAGTTTTCACTTCGACTCAGCACCGTCTGACAATCTCGGTTCCGGGTTTACCACCTACTACTACCACAAATCGACGTCGCTTCAGTTAGCTAAGACGATCAACCGTCATTTAACAGGACTGCCGCTGAATAATTGCGGCGTGGAATTTGGTAATTTTGAAGTCATTCGTGATAACCTGCGACCAGCACTGCTGCTTGAAATGGGCTACATTAACACGGCCAATGATTTCAAACACATTCGGTCACCCAAGTATCAAGAACACGTCGCAAAGGATGTCACAAAAGGACTTGCTGCTTATTTCAAAGATAAAGCCAACAATTAACACACATGAGAAAGGTCGCTTCAATGATGGTTTCAAACACATGGTTAGCACAACTACCGATTGCCCCAATTGATACCGCCACGCCTGTTTCTGGCGGCGATATCAACGAGGCTTATCGAATCACTAAGGGCACATCGTCTTATTTTCTGCTGGTTCAACCGCATCGTGAGACAGCATTTTATCGGCATGAAATTGAGGGTCTCCACTTGCTTGGTAAAGCCGCACTGGTGCCCGAGGTGATCGCAAACGGTCAAATTGACGGTGACGCCTTTTTGATTTTGTCTTGGTTAGAAAGCGGCAGCGGCAGTCAGCGCGACCTTGGCGAACTCGTCGCACATGTGCACCAGGTTCACAATGACCAGTTCGGGTTTGCCCACAACGTCGATGGCAAATTACCAAAGATCAATACGTGGCAGGACAACTGGGGTGAATTTTACGTTTATCAACGCTTGGATGTCCTGGCAAAACGCGCACAAGAGCACGGCCTATGGTCCCGTTCGCGCCAAACGCAATTAGCGCATTTACGCACTATTATTCTGGACTTTTACCACCAAAATCAGACGGAAGCCAGCTTACTGCACGGTGATCTGTGGGCTGGAAACTACATGTTTACCAGTGATGGCAAGTCGGCTTTGATCGACCCGGACGTTTTATATGGCGACCGTGAATTTGATTTGGCGATGACCACCATTTTCGGTGGCTTTGATGCTGATTTCTACGCGGGGTATAACGCGGTCTACCCAGTCAAACCCGGCTTTAATGACCGGCTTCCCTGGTATCAGCTTTACTATCTCATGGCACACCTTAACCTTTTTGGTGAGACCTATGGTGGCGCCGTGGATCGGATCTTGAGTCTCTATTAAGCCGACCATTCAGGCCTTTACTGCCAAATGACATTGTGGGTTTACTACTCAGTTGCATAAGAGGTCCCAGGTCAACGCTGTTAAGTCGTTGACCTGGGACCTCTTTCGTTAAACGTTCATTTTGGCCATTTCTTGGCACCTATGCCAGTAACGCTTTCGCCAGTGCCGGCACATTCGTCACATCAATTTCCGGATGACTTGCCGCCGCATTAATGACCCGGTGGGGATCAAATAACGCACCGGCAATGCCAGCATTATGCCCCGCATCAATATCTAACGTTCTGTCACCCACCATGATTGCTGTATCACGATCAACGTTGTGTTTATCGATTAGGAAATTCAGCGAATCAGGGTTAGGTTTGCGGGCAAATGGTTGCTCCTTAGTGATAAAGTCGTTGAACAATGACTTGATTTCTGCCTGCTCAAGTAAGTGCAGCGAACTTGCATCGCGATGCGTCAACAGATAATGCTGACCACCCTGATCATGAATCGCCTTAAGAAGCGGAACAATCCCGTCAAACGGTTGCGCTGCATCGATCATCGTGGGTTCAATGTCGCGATAGTCACGTTCTAGCTGTACCTGATCAATTGAAAACTGAGCGCTGAATTGAGACAGTGCCGTCCCCATCGCGTGCTGTCGCATGACTTCGTAGATCTCGACTTCGTCTAGTTCATATTCGGACACGTGCTGTTTTAATAACGCCTGCATAAACGCCTGAACCATGATGGGATACGTGTCAAACAAGGTGCCATCAAAGTCCCAGAAGAATGTTTTTCTTTGCATTGGTTTCTCCTTTTGAATCAGATAGAACGGCACAAAACGGATAATAGCTTTTACGCTGCTATCCGTTTTTCTGTGCTGCTGTTATGCGTTTTGGTTGTGACGCTTTTTTTAGACGAGACTTGGTAAGCTTACTCTGACATAAAATGCCAATTACAGGCAGGATCACACTCTTGTGCGGTTCTGTCTGTTGCCCCTTATCTAGCGGAAACGCGTTCCAGGAGGGGCTAACGTGTAAGGGACTCTGACAAAAATGCCAAACCCGGGCATTTCTGCCAGAGTTAGCTTATGCTCCGCCCTCAAAACGCCTCCTTCCACGCTCTACTTATTGTCCGTATCAAACAAAATCGTCACCGGCCCATCGTTCACCAGGTTAACTTGCATGTCGGCGCCAAATTCACCCGTTTCAACCTTAAGGCCTTCTTCACGTAGTTTATCGTTAAACTGCTCGTAAATTTTGTTTGCGTGCTCCGGATTTCCCGCCTTGACGAAACTTGGGCGGTTGCCCTTTTTTGTATCCGCATAGAGGGTAAATTGCGACACGGATAAAATCGCACCGCCGATGTCCTGGATGGACAGGTTCATTTTACCGGCTTCATCCGCAAATACCCGCAACCGGGTAATTTTGCGCACCAAATAGTCAATTTCTTCGGTGCCATCAGTATCTTCGGCACCCACCAACAGTAAATAACCCTGTTGAATACTGCCAACAGTCTTATTCTCGATTGCCACCGATGCTTCGCTGACACGTTGTAATACTACTCGCACTGTCGTTTTCCTCCTACGATAGTCACCCGGTTATCTAAACGGCCGTTTAACCACGTAGACATCCTGAATGTTTTTCAAATTATCAATGATTCGCTGCAACTGCGCCGCGTTTCGCGTACCCAGTGAAATAGAGATAGTCACCATTTTGTTGTGATCGACCTTCCCGTTGACTAAGTTCAACTGCTTAGTCGTATTGTTCACGATCCGCAGTACTTCGTTCAACAGACCATTCCGGTTATACCCTTGCACTTCCAAATCAGCGTTATACATTGACGTGGATTCGTTAGGATTCTCCCAATGCACATCGATCAGCCGCTCGCCATTGGCTTCAGCGTGGGCCACATTCGGGCAATCCTTCCGGTGAACCGAAACTCCCCGGCCCTTTGTAATGTACCCCACGATGGCATCACCAGGCACCGGTGAGCAACAGTGGCTCAGCCGAACCAGCAAGTTATCAACACCCTCAATAATGACCCCTTCAAACGCCTTTTGTTTCCGTTTCCGCTGGGTGTCAGATTCCTGGGTCTCATTATTGATCGATTGATGTTCTTCCAATAGTTCACGCTCTTCTTGACGTTGCCGGGCTTCTTCGCGCTCGTGGCGGACATCTTCCGTTAACCGGTTGGCCACACCAACGGGTTGCAGATCGCCGAACCCGACCGCTGCGTACAAGTCGTCAACGTGTTGGTAATGCAGCCGACCCACGACCTTGGCCAGATTTTCCTTGGTCATAATTTCCTTTGGATCAAATTTCATGTCCCGCAACTGTCGCGCAATGATATCCTGCCCTTCAGCCACGTTTTGCTCCCGATCTTTCTGGCGGAAGAACTGTTTAATTTTGTTTCGCGCCCGTCACGTAGAGACCAGTTTCAACCAGTCACGGTTAGGCCCCGCAGAGTTCGCAGACGTTTTAATGTCGACGATATCGCCATTTTTAACTTCGTAATCAAGGGGAACGATCTTCCCGTTAACCGTGGTGCCAGTGGTATGGTTCCCAATATCGGTATGGATCTGATAGGCCATATCCAGCGGACCGGCACCCTTCGGCAGTTCGAGAACATCGCCCTTTGGTGTAAAGGCATAAACATGATCGCCAAAGAGCTCACCTTTAACACCGTCCATGAAGTCGGACGCGTCATCAGTTTCCTCCTGCAGTTCAATAATTTCTTTGAACCAGTTGAGTTTATTTCCCGAATTTGTCGCTTCGACTTTATCGGTCATACCTTCTTTGTATGCCCAGTGCGCAGCAACCCCATATTCAGCCACTCGGTGCATTTCTTCAGTACGGATCTGAACTTCAAGCGGCCGCCCTTCTGGCCCAATCACGGTCGTATGCAGGGACTGGTACATGTTGGCTTTCGGCATGGCAATGTAGTCTTTAAACCGCCCTGGCATTGGCTTCCACTGGGTATGAATGGCCCCTAAGACTGCGTAACAGTCCTTGATGGTGTTGACAATTACCCGAATCGCCAATAGGTCATAGATCTGACTAAACTGCTTGTGCTGGTCGCGCATCTTACGATAAATAGAATAGATATGCTTTGGCCGCCCATAAATTTCGGTGTCCAGATCCAGGTCACTAATGGCTGATTTAATATCACCGATAGCCTCCGCAATGTAAGCTTCACGCTGATCACGACGAGAATTCATCAGGTGCACGATACGGTAATACTGTTGTGGATTCAAATACCGCAACGAAATATCTTCGAGTTCCCATTTAATGGTACTGATCCCTAATCGGTCAGCCAACGGTGCGTAAATTTCCAACGTTTCATTCGCAATGCGCCGCTGCTTATCCGGCCGCAGGTGCTGCAAGGTCCGCATGTTGTGTAACCGGTCCGCAAGCTTGACGATCATGACCCGAATGTCCTTTGACATGGCCAATAACAGCTTTCGGTGATTTTCGGCTAAGCGTTCCTTGTTCGACTTATACTTAATTTTTCCAAGCTTCGTGACCCCGTCGACGATCATCGCAATGTCGTCACCAAAGAGCTCACGAACGTCATCCAGTGTGACACCGGTATCCTCAACGATATCGTGTAAAAAGCCAGATGCGACCGTGGTAGGATCCATTTTCAGGTCCGCTAAAATTCCGGCAACCTGGATCGGATGCATGATGTAGGCTTCGCCCGACTGCCGTTGCTGGTCACGATGCGCCACCGCAGCGAAGCGATAGGCCCGCTCCACGATAGCAACGTGTTCCTTATTCATATATGAAGAAACGGCAGCAATCACACTTTCTGCCGTCCATGTCTGTTCTTTTGGCATTTAAGCATTTCCCCTTAAAAACAATTAGTTTGCGGCACTTAACCCGTAAGCCAGATAGGCCACGCAGAGATAGACCGGCGCAAAATAAGTTGCGTGAAGCGGTCCTACAAAATAGAGGCCCACTGCGTAGATCACTGGTAAGATCCAAATGAACCAAACTGATTGACCACGGCGTTTCACAGCCCAACCCATAACGCCGGCACAGATCGTATATAAAATCCCAAAAATAATGCCTAAATGGACCATCGCGCCAAACGAGATCATGCGCTCAAGAATATAGGGAATGATCACCCCTAGAATCAAGCTAATTACCCAGTACGGCCAACCAATTCGTTTTAAAAAAAGTCCCATGTGTCTTCCACTCTCTTATCTTAGTGTTTGTTGCGCGGTTTCGAGCCTTTTTAAACCCGTTAAAACCGGATCTCAATGTCCTATTTTAACTGGTTTATTCAGATAGTTCAAAGAAACCTTCCCGAAGAAAAGACCCGGTTCGTTACAATATTAGGTCTCATTTTACGCTATAACGTAGGGCTATTCAACGCTATAAAAATTAAGAGTCTGGAAAGACGTTACCGGTTGTGGTTAAGGCGTCTTTTTTTCCAAATGACTTGCTGACCGCTGCCGAAACAAAAAGCCCGAACATGACTGTCCCGGCTTCAGCGCTTATGTGCTATTCGTTTTTTAAGCTTGTCGTTGCAATTCCCAAACCGTGGATGCAGCTGACAGAAGGTACAACGGTGCCGTTTCCGTTCGCAGGATCCGCGGACCCAAGCCAGCAAGCACGCCATCATTAGTGGTCAGGGTTTTAATTTCAGCCGGTGAGATCCCGCCTTCTGGACCAAACACATCCACGAGGGTTTGTCCCGTCTGCAGTTGCGACAACGTCCGCGTCAGCTGCGCCTGCTCACCCTGTTTAGCCGCCTCTTCATAGGCCACCAGCAGCTGGTCATAATCAATTGCCTGAATGGCAGTTGCGAGTGTGGAATAAAACTGAATTTCTGGAATGTGTGTCCGATGTGATTGTTCGCTGGCCCCGTGCGCAATTTTTTGCAGCCGCACCAGCTTCTTGGCAACCTTGTTGTCCTGCCAACGGGCAACCGACCAGTCACCGCCAAAGAACGCAATTGTGTGGGCGCCAAGTTCAGTCGCCTTTTGAACGATCCATTCGGCCTTGTCCTGCTTCGGCAGGCCAGAAAGAATCGTAACGTTCACCGGTAACTCAACCGTACTCGTCAACGCCTTCAGGACTGTCGTTTGATTGCCGTCACCCAGTTCGCCTAAAAAGAGCTGCTCATGCCCATCCACAAATTCGGCTTGGGCGCCAGGTTCGGCCCGCAAAACTTGACGCCAGTGCTTGCTGACCGTGGCGTCTAATTCAAAGGTGTGGCCGACCGTCAATGACCCGTCAATAAAGTATCGCTGCATTAGTCATCTTCCCCCGGTTTTTGCGCCACAACGCCGAACCAATCACCCATCTTCAAAGTTTGAACGATCTTAAAGCCTTGGTGCTCCTGCGCAACGATCACATCCGACGCCTTTTCGGCGATGATCCCAGACGTCACAAAGTAACCATGAACCGGCAACAGATCCCACGCTTGCGGAATTAACGGCATAATGATTTCTGCCAGAATGTTTGCTACGATAATGTCAGCCTGCCCCGTGATGCCCGTCAACAGATTGTTTGCAGCAACCTTGACGTCTTTGGCAACTGGATTCAGATCAAGGTTTTTCTGGGCCGAGTCAACAGCGACCTGGTCAAGATCATAGGCCCGGACGTCGCCCACGCCCAGTTGCTTAGCTGCAATACTCAACACACCAGACCCGGTACCAACGTCGATGAGGCGCTCACCACCGCGAATGACCATTTCCAGAGCTTCCAAGGAGAGCCGAGTGGTAGGATGCGTCCCAGTGCCAAACGCCATTCCAGGGTCAAGAACGATCAAGCGTTCATCTGACGACTGCGGCTCGTATTTTTCCCAACTTGGCACAACGGTTAAGAAACGGGTGACCTGAACCGGATGATAATACTTCTTCCAGGCGGTTGCCCAATTGGTTTCGTCAACAGCAGTAGTTTCAACGGTTGCCGGTGCCACTGCCAAGCCAAATTTCGTCAGACTTTGCACCTGTTGGGTGATTTCTGGCACGATTTCCGGCACAAAAATCGTCTCTGGAAAATAAGCGCTAACCTTGGCACCAGTCAATTGGTGAGGAATCTCATCAACATCAATGATCTTGCCCTCCTGTTCCCAATGCCCGTCGCGTAATTTTTCAAAATCCTTGACATCGTCGATCTGGACCCCAGTTGCACCGTGGGTCATCAGAATGTTTGAAACTGCCTCCACTGCTTCGCTCGTTGTGGTAACGGAGAGTTCTGTCCAATCCATAGTCGTTACTTCCTTTCTGCGAGTCATGCTCGCCAGCCGTGATGGGCCTGATCAATTGTTTTTTTAGTTATTTTTGAAACGTAGGGATTGCTCGCTACGAAATAGCGCAGGGGCGCCGAGGTCCACTCACCCTTATTGGGCACACCAATGCGGGCACTGGAAGCCACCTGGTTCGGATGGCGTACTGGTAAGAGATCGAGCGAAAGCGCCCCCACGTTCAAGGGCGTCTGATTTAAAGCCATGAACATCCCAAACGCCTGTGTTAATTTCCCAGGACCGTTCGTGAGCGACGCACCACTAGTGCCGCGATTGGCTTGCATTGTTTCAATGCCCTGTTCCGGTTCAACGCCGCGAATCAGAATTCCCTCCGGTACATCGACCGGTTGGGTAATAAAATTCAATAACACATACTGTCGTGATTGGAACATGTAGATTGTTCCTGGCGCATCGTATAAGGCTTCGTTGCGCTTGGTGCGTCTTCCAGCAAAGGCATGTGCTGCGGCGTCACTTGGGCCAACGTAAGCTTCGGTCTCGACGATGAGCCCAGTCAGTGGTCCGTTTGGGGTTTCATACTGGATACGACAGCCCAGGAGCCGTTGTGCGATTTCTGGGGTGGTGCCATCGGTGAAGAATTTTGTGAGTTGGGCGTTGATGATGGTCATCTCCTGGTGAGCGGTTGGGTTTATTGCTTTTTGTGTGGGTGAATGGCTGGTTTATATTTCAGTCTACTATCTTTATGACTGAACGTGCTCCGCAAGGCAGAGGGCTCCTGCCTAAGCCAACTCTGACAAAAATGCCAGGCCCAGACATTTCTGCTCCTGAATGGTACTGGCTACCGCTCTCTGCTGCCATATTGCCCAAACGTGCTCCGCAAGGCACGGGGCTAACGTGTAACGGACTCTGGTCTAAAAGTCAGACCCGGACTTTTAGACCAGAGTCCGTTACACACCGCCCCTAACCCGCCTTGCTCCGCACTCTACAAAAAAACGCACCCTCACTTGGATGCGTCTGTTTGTTTGTTTTGTTGCGTTTGCCGATCGTCTTTATCGGCTTCCTTTTTTTCACGCTGTGGTAAGCGTGACTCTAGGTAATCTAGTAATTCGGTTTCTGTGCGGAAAATGCGGGGATGCTTTTGCTTATGCAAGCGCAGATCAATCTCATTAATCCGTTGTCGACCAGTCCACGTATGACTGTATCGAATGATTACCCGATTGTTTAATGCCTCGCGACCAAACTTAAACACGTAAACAGATTCCGGCGTCATCAATGGTCGAATATAGGACTTTTGATAATGATAGTTACGGTTTTTTAAGTACTGTTTAGTTCTATTTAGCACGGTAACCACCTCCCAACGATTAAAATGTAAGCACTATCTTCTAAGGTTAATCATACCATATTCAAGAAAAGTCTTCATGGCATAATAAACAGTTTTAAGTAGTTCTAAAAATAACATACTAGTGAAAAATAACGCATTTGTCAACTATTTTGTTTAAAACATGATGATTGAATAATCAGTTGCTTTCAACTAAGATGAAATTAAGCTGAATAGGAGGGGACGTCATGGAAACAGACCGGTTTAACGCGTTTAGTGATGGTGTTTTTGCAATTCTCATTACGATTTTAGTGCTTGAATTTCATATTCCCGTGTTTAAAACAGGCCACTTATTGGCCGCGCTGGATACCCAGGGGCCAACGTTCGTTTCTTACCTATTTTCGTACCTTTACGTGGGCACGCTCTGGTTATTTCACCATGATTATTTTTCATTATTAACGCGAATTGACCGGAACGTCAATATGTTGAATTTGTTGATGCTCTTTAGTATCACCCTCATCGACTACCCCATGTCCCTTCTAGGCGCGACCCTGACTACTGGAAACCGGGCCGACCTGCAAACGGCTTTTGTGATGTATGACATCGTTGCCCTTTTCATTTCGGCAACCTTTTACCTGATGTACCTTTACATCCATCGCCACCCAGAATTACACCGTCACCAAATCCCGAAGACGTTTTATGACAGTATCAAACTAGATCCTGTCAAAAGTATTCTGATTTATGGCGTCGCAATCCTCTCGTCGTTTTGGTCGATCAGTCTGAGCGCCGCCCTCTTAATTTTAGAGATCGTGTTTCACTTTTTTGCGTATTTAAGAATGGGACGGTCACTAGACCGGCTGCACCCAACAACACATCACTAACGGTTACCGAACTCGTATAGGAGGATCTTCATTTTGATCAAACCCGCAAAACAACTGGCCGGCTTTGAGTGGATCGCCACTTCCGCGCTTACCGTGCCAGAACAGCAGACACTCATGGACGATTATGGGATTACCGACGACGTCATTACCTACGTCACTGATAAAGATGAAAGCGCCAATTACGTCTACGACCCGGAAAACAACCAACAGCTCCTGATTGCGCTAGTGCCCTACCGATTAAAGGGTGAAAAAATGCGCTATATCGCGCGGCCGGTTGGGTTTTTAATTCATAAAGGCCGAATCTTCACGTTTAATGATAGCAACCTTGATTTCGTTGATAAGGCGCTGGACAAGGCGGCCGTTGATGATGAGGTCACGACCCCCGCCAGTTTTATTTTAGAAGCTCTTTTTGCCTTCATTGATAGTTACATTCCCATCATTAAACAGGTGACAAAACAGCGTAACCAGCTGGATAAACAACTGAATCGCGATCCGAAAAATAACATGCTGGTCGACCTGTCTAACCTGGGGCAGACGATGACCTTTTTCTTTAGCGCCGTTGAATCAAACAGTGACCTCTTCGTCCGGATTCCGCGGACTTACTTTGGCGTCAACAACTCCAGTTACGAGCGTGATCAGCTTGAGGACGTTGCCATTGAAGCGGACCAGGTGCGTCGCATGATTGAAAACGAATCGCAGGTGGTTGACCGGATCATTAACACCTTTGATTCCATCATCAACAATAATCTGAATGACACGATGCGGTTTCTCACAATTTGGTCGCTGACCATGGCGGTACCAACGATCGTTACCGGGTTTTACGGCATGAACGTTAAGCTGCCATTAGCGGGATTAAACGATGCCTGGCTGATTGTGGTTGGCCTCTCACTCGCCGCAATCGTTTGGCTATTATTGACCATTAAATTCCATCACAAGCCTTAATTTAGCGTCAATGGAACCGTTTTCGATAAAACTTCACACTCTCGTCACAATTAACGGGTATAATCAAGTTAACGACATAAAAAGGAGTGCATGTGTATGGCAAAAATGGTGACGCTAAAAGAACTCGCAACTTTGAAACGACCTGAAGCTTCTGTACTAACCTTGAGTGTGAACCTTGATAAGCTCAATTATCAAGAAACTGAGCAACTGAAATTGAAGAACGCCCTGCAGGAGATTCATAATCTGACCGCGGTCTCGCCGGAAATTCTGGGTGATCAAATTGTCGACCAGATCAATCATCTCTTCGACCAGGGCCTCCCATATCGGGGATTGAGTATTTTTGCGAACCTCGATGGCGATGAGATCCTGTACCTGCCGCGAAACAGTGTGCAGACCGTACACCTGAGTGTGGCGGGCGGTCCCGACCTCTTATCGATCCTAAAAGAAACACCAAACAAAGACTACTATTTACTCCAACTGGAACAGACTGATTTTAGCCTGTACCGCTTAGAGGAGCAACAATTAACGACGCTAAAACTGCCTGATTCACCAGGTAATTTAACCACTGCCCTCGGGACAGAAAAACGCGGCGGCAGCTTAAATTACAAGGCTACTCCGGGTCAAAGTCAGTATCACGGCCACAACGAAACAAGTCGTGAAAAAGACATTGACCAAGAACGCTACTACCGAATCATTGTTGACTTCTTAGCTGCTAATCCGAAACTGGATAACCGACCAATCGTGCTCATGGGTCTACCACAAAACCTGACCCTCTTTACGCAGGTCGCCGGCAACCGCCTCAACTTGGCAGATATTAGTATTCGCCGCTCGGTCACTGACCTGTCCACTAAGGAACTGGGTCAGCTCGCAGCTAAAACGATTTCCGACCATGAAAAGGATAGTACCTCGCGCGACGTTGCTGATTTAGATACCCACCGGCTGCTCACCGAAATGGGTCAGATCCGCACAGCGTTGATTGAAAACCGCATTCAGCAGCTGGTCATCAACGCACAACACCACATTGAACCAACGGAACGTGAAGCCTACGATGCGATCAACAATGTGATCTCACAAGCGCTCGCAAAGAATGACCAAATTATTGTGCTGCGTGATCAGGCACCAGAAATGGCCCCTGTCAGCGCGGTGACTTACTAGGATAATCACTTTAATGAAACACTAAAAAGAACGTCAGCCAAATCCAATTCTGGGTTTGACTGGCGTTCTTTTGGTCATTGCACCTGCTGATCCTCGAGTGCTAAACGGTCCAAGCTCGCATTAACTAGCCAAATAAAGCTTTCATCTGAAGTCAGTTCCCGGTTTTGAAACCACCCGGAACCAACGTTGAGTGCGTCACCCACAATTAGATCACGCAACCACCTACCCGCCAGTAGTCGCACCCGTGGCTTTTTATAGACCGGACTGATCATCCGTCCCAAAAGCTCGTGAAACACATCCGTTGCCTGCTGCATATCAGGATTTTCAGTATCTCGCGGCACGCCTAGTAGGTACTGCGCAAGGTGAATGTGTGCCAACACTTCACGCCGGCAAGCGACCGCCAGTGCCAACAGACCATCCCGACCACTCTGGCCAAATAGTTCCGTCTTCAGCTGGTCAGAAAGCTGCTGTGCCGCCGAGTTAAAAATGGCGTAACTTAGCGCCTGTTGATTCGCAAAATACGGATACAACGCCTGTGACCGGGTACCAAGCGTCCGCGCCAGCGTTGAGAATGTGGGGCTCTGCCCTGCTTCGATGCAGTCCATGGCTGCTTGGATGATACGTTCTTGGGTTAAAACTTGTCGAACCATAAAAATTACCTCGTTTTGCTCGCTATTTACATATTGTAAACTATAATAACATATTGTAATCATCACGGATTTAAATCAACGCTAATTGCGACTGATCACCCTATTATAAATGGCGTCCCCCTTTACTTACAAGGTGTCATTTAGGATCAGTCCGATCAGCATCAACTGAGAGGAAGTCTTTTTTTGGAAATCGTATCACTATTACTGATCGGCCTTATCGTCGGTTTTTTCGTCATTTCAATGGGCGGCGGTGGTGCCGCCATTTACCTTGGTGTTTTAACGGCGGTCTTTCACCTTGCGCCCGCAGCCGCAACCGCAACGTCGCTCGTTACCGCCTTGCCCTCCCTTATTCTAGGGTCGTTTGGGTACTACCGGCAACACGCGATTAAATTTAAGATTGGCAATCAAATGCTGCTGGCGACCATCCCTGCCGTTGTCGTAGGGTCGTTGCTATCACCCTACATTCCCGAATCAATCTATAAATGGGTCGTTGGTCTTATTTTAGTCCTGCTGGGCATTAACATTATGCGCAATAAGCAGAGTAAGACCGCAGAACTACCGACTCACAGTCGCTTAAAAGCAAGCAGTTTTGGAGTGCTAAGTGGACTGATGGTCGGTGTTGCGGGTCTGAGCGGCGGCGGGCCCATTTTAGCCGGGCTCTTGTTGCTGGGACTCGACACCGTTAGCGCCGTGGCAACATCCTCCTACGTCCTCGTTTTCATGACGATCGTCGGCGCCATTTTCCACACAGCGGGCGGTCAAGTGGATTGGCACGCAGGCATCGGCCTGATGATTGGCGCACTAATTGGCGCAGCTATTGCGCCCTATATTATGAAAAGGTTCGTGGGCAATTCAAAGAACGGGGGCGGAAAACTTAAGCCTGTGATGGGGATATTGTTGATTTTGATGGGGATTAAGACCATTTGGTAGAGCGTGAAGGAAAACGGGAGGAAGCGGAGTGTAAGCCGACTCTGACATAAAGGCCTGAACTTGGCCTTTATGTCAGAGTTGGCTTACATGCAGCTTTCTGTTTTCCGAAACGCGTTTCGACTCGAGGACAGAGAACCAACGTAGAAGGCCCGAACTTGGCCTTTATGTCAGAGTCAGTTTACACGCAGCTTTCTGTTTTCCGAAACGCGTTTCGACTCGAGGACAGAGAACCAACGTAGAAGGCCCGAACTTGGCCTTCATGTCTGAGTCAGTTTACACGCAGCTTTCTGTTTTCCGAAACGCGTTTCGGCACAGTTGCCAAGAAAATCAAATCAAACATTTACTTAAAATAAAATTGCCATTCATCTGAAGTTACATCAAACCTATAAAGCCGGCTTCAAGCCAGAACCCTATCGGATCCTGCCTGAAGTCGGTTTTTAATTTAGAGCATGATTGGTTTCATTCAGAACATTTAAAATTCGGACATATGGCTGAAACTGTGTGATTTCTTTGTGAGGTATGTTGATATGGTTGAATCCGCGTCGTGCTTGAATTTCAAATCGCCGAAACGTGTTCAGTAAGGCGACCATGTGACGGACTCTGGCAAAAATGCCTGATTCTATGTTACAAGGATAAATCGGCGTCGTGCTCGTATTTCACATTGCCGAAACGTGTTCAGCAAGACGAGAGGGCTCCTGTGTAAGCAACTCTGGTCAAAAAAGTCTGGTTTTATATTACAAGGATGAATCGGCGTCGTGCTCGCATTTCACATTGCCGAAACGTGTTCAGCAAGGCAAGGGGCGGCCATGTAACGGGCTCTGGCAAAAATGCCTGATTCTATGTTACATAGGATAAATCGGCGTCGTGCTTTCATTTCATATTGTCTAAACGTGTTCAGCAAGGCAGAGGGCTCCTGTGTAAGCAACTCTGGTCAAAAAAGTCAGACCCGGACTTTTCTGACCAGAGTTACTTACACTCCGCCCTCTAATCGCCTTGCTTCACACTCTTACCATTTTCCTCCTTATTCAACGTCACCCCACCATCACTCACATCCGCAATCACATCAAATTTTGGATCATTTTCTAGCGGTCCCAAATTCAGCAACGTATTTTCACCATCGTGTGCGATTCGATTGACACGGGTGCTCACAAACATCCTAATGATGTCCACGTTGGCTAACCGTTCCTTCGCCATTTCTGCTGCCTTATTTAAAGTATAGCCATTATCCAGCATCATTTTCAGATACAGAATCGTTGAAATATTTTCGAGATTGTACCGTTTATTTTGACCCTTGCCATGGCTGACCAATTCGATCAACCCGCGCTTTTCCCAATACCGAATCTGGGTCGTACTGGCTTCAGTCACCCGGCTTGTTTCGCCGATTCCCATTGAAATATCAAGATTGCGCATCCGTTTCAAAAAACCGGGGTTATTTTCTTCACCAAACGCCAATTAAGTCACTCCTGTCTCTTTTTCTACAACGAGCATTATAGCATTCTGTTACACGCTGCGCCTATTTGAATACAATCCTTTACTGACAATTTAGTCTTTTTTACACAGTCTGTCAGGTTTTAGGCGTACACTTGACTTAATTTCAGAGAAGCGAGGTTTTGAACATGACAAGACATTCATTTGAAAAGAAACTCGTCCTGCTGGGTGCCGGTATCGTCGCTGCACACTTGATGTCGCGGCCAGTAAAGGCACTCGTGCTGGGGAACGCCCCACAATACCGGCCGGATAAGGTTAAACTAAATCCAGCCTCACCGTTATTTGGCAAACGGGTCGGCTACCTTGGCTCGTCCATCACCTATGGCGCAGCAGCGCATGGCGTCTCTTTCGTCGATTATCTGCGGGCGCAGGATGGTGTGATCACCACAAAATCAGCCATCAGCGGCACCACCCTGGCTGGAAACAGCCCTAAAACCTATGTCAGTCGCCTCATTACAGACTTTCCTTTAACGACCGCCTACGACGCGTTTGTCATCCAATTATCAACCAACGACAGTCGCCAAAATTTGGGGTTGGGCATTCTCACCCCCGATGACCAGCGAACTGGCTTTAATCGTAGTACAACCCTTGGCGCAATTGAATTCATCTGCAGCTACATTCAGGACCACTTTGATGCACCGATTATTTTCTATACGTGTCTGCGAAAGACTGATGCAGATTACTCGGCGCTCGTGACCCAACTGTATCATCTACAAGCTAAGTGGCACTTCACCATTCTCGACCTCTGGGCTGATCCAGTGGTAAAGACCCTGACGGCAGCGAGTCCCCTGGCAATGGCGGATGACGCACATCCAACTCAACTGGGCTATCAAACCATTTGGACCCCACTCTTCGAACAGGTATTGACGCGTGTCCTAGCGTCCACAGACTAATTATCAGTCTGCGATGGTTACTCACACGTAGTATAGCTTCTTTTAAATTGAATTGGAATAATTTATGCCTTTCATAAGCTGTGAAAAGTTTTTCTAAGCATTTCTTTTTTACAATACGTTTTAAACAGTATTTGCTGCTTTTTGTTCATATATCCTGTTTAATCTAAAATAACTTGAAAATTGGTATGTAAATTGGGCTATTTTGTCTTGTTTTTTTCAGAAAAGACTATACATTTTAATTTACTCTGCTATAATAGGCACATCATAATGCTTACCGATTATAGGGGGATTTAAAAATGACTTTAAAAGAGACCTTAACTTACGACGAACAAGTAGCAGTTGCTAAAAATTTGATCAACTAACCCGTTAGTGCTGACGATGCTGCCGCCCACTACGCCACGCTTCAAGCATTGAAGCAAGAATTAGACCAACAAGTTAGCAGTTTAGACATTCGCTTACACCCAGTATCATCAAAGAACCTTGTCAATGCACCCCACTACGAACAATTTGGTGAAGTGCACGAGGACGCTACCGATGACGATCACAGCAACGTCATGATGGGCTTCTTAACAAAATAATGAGTGATACGCAAAAACAGCCAAGAATCCAAATCGTGATTCTTAGCTGTTTTTTTGTGCTTTAGTTGTGGGTGACCTATCCTGAAGGATCATGGATTGTCCAGTTTTATACGTCTCGCCCATATGCAGCAACTTTTTTTAAAAAAATGAGTGTTTTGGGTTTACTTACAGTCGCTCTAACAAACTATACTACCTCTCGTAATCAAAATTCAGGAGGTTTTTAATTATGACAAATGTATGGTTTATTACAGGAAGCGCCCGCGGTTTAGGTCGGGCCATCGCTGAGAAAGCACTGGCAACCGGTGCTAAAGTTGTTGCAACGGCACGGCATACTGATGCCCTAGCTGATCTAGTTAGCCAGTATGGTGACAACCTGTTGCCTTTGCAATTAGACGTGACCGATGAAGATGCTGTTAACAAAGCAATCAAGACTGCTCAGACACACTTTGGCAGCGTTGATGTCCTGGTGAACAACGCTGGTTACGCCCAAATGGCCGCCACCGAGGAAATGAGTACGGCGGACTTCAAAGCCCAGATGGATACTGATTTTTACGGCACCCTATTTACGATTCGTGCCGTACTGCCGATCATGCGGCTACAAAAAGCTGGCCGAATCATTAACATTAGTTCAATTGGTGGCCGGGTCGGCGGTCCTGGCTTGAGCGCTTACCAAAGTGCCAAGTTCGCGGTCAACGGCTTGACTGAAGTCGTTGCCTCGGAAGTGACCCCATTTAACATTCAGGTCACGACTGTTGAACCAGGCGGGATGCGGACTGATTGGGGTGGCAAGTCCATGTCAGCCGTTCAATCAGACGTTTACGCTGAAACAGTTGGCCAGTGGATCAAGCTCGTGCACGACGGCTGGGACGCTGAAAACGACCCAGATCATCCCCGTTATGTGAGTGAACCGGCCAAAGTTGCTGATGCCATTTACACTCTGAGTGAAATGCCAAAAGCACCGACTCACCTCCTCATTGGTAAGGATGCACAAGCCTCTGCCAAACAGCACGCTGAAGCCCTCGCCAAGAGTGATGCCGAAAATGCAGCCCTAACCGAATCAACAGGTAACATGTAAGCACAAAAAAGAAGTCGTCCTATACCCAATTCTGGTATGGAGCGGCTTCTTTTTGCTGTTCAGAAGCGGCTTTAAGTTTCGCCTTCGTCGCAGTGTAGTTATCAATTTTCCATTGAATCAATTGTTTTTTATCGTTTAAAGCAGCAATCTGAGCATCGATCTCCGTCTGCTGATCCGCCAACATCCCCAAACGCTCGTCCAGCGTGTCAGTGCCTTCTTCAGTCAGCGCAATATAGTGCTTAATTTCCTTGATTGACATCCCAATACTGCGAAAAGCCATAATGTAGCGCAACCAGCCCTGCGCATCCTCCGTGAAGACACGCCGGCCGCTGTCGTTTCGAATCACGCCGGGAATCAAGTGAATGTTGTCATAGTAGCGCAACGTATAAGCTGAAATATCAAACTGTTTACAAACGTCCGTCATCGTTAATTCAGGCATCGTTTCACCTCCAATTGTGCTAAGGGTAACACGCAATGGGGTCGAACGCTAGTCCTACCAATTAAATTCTTCATAGTAGTATTTGCTGGCGGCGATCCGCCGCTGCCGCAGCGCCCGAACCCAACTTTGTCCCAGCGCATATGGACCAGAAATCAAAAATGTTGTCCGGTGACCGGTAAATTTCTGAAGCTCCGTTGCCGGTGTAAACCGTCCCGTTTGGACATGAACGGTTAGTGTTGCCCGCGTCGCTGCCCAGTGTTCCAGTTGCGTGACGTAGATCTGATCCGCAGCGGTGTGCACCGTGTAGAACAACGTGATCAGTCGTTCTGGGTGCGCATCGATAATGGCGAGCATGGGCACGATACCAGTTCCACCAGTTGCGAGCACCAGCTGATCGCCATCATTTTGCGTAATAAGCGTGTTGAACCGGCCGTATCCGCCATCAAATTGGATCAATTCCCCCAGTTCAAGTGACTGGATCTGACGTGTGAAATCACCGTCACCGCGAATCGCTAATGTGATGACACCGTCTTCGCCAACCTTGTTGACCACTGAAAACGGGTGTAATTCGCGCAGGCCACGGACGTTAGGGACCTTAATAAAGACATAGTCGCCAGGCTGGATCTTGCGCCATTTCAAATGGCCAACCTTGATTTTAAACTTATAGAAATTATCCTTTAAGGCGCGTTTTTCCACCAAGTGCCCCACTGGTAAAAAGCGGTAATCACGCAATTTCTTAACCAGGTAAGCGACCAGCGTAAAGCCGCTATACAGGTAAAACAATGCCATGTAGGCGTGAATACTTGTGATATAGCCGATCAATTCTACGTGAATAAACACAAGCACCACGGCCACGATGTTCAATCGGTGAATCCAAATCGTGAGTTCGTGGTGAAAAACGTGTTCAAGCACCTTCTTCAGCTGAGCGATCACCTTTAAATGTGCAGTGAACCACCCCGCCATAAAGACCAATGAATAGACCATTACACCAATAAAGAGGTCAAACGCCCAGTTACCAGTTAACTGAATCAACCCGTGCGAGTGCAAATTTGTCTTATGGATAAAGGCAAGTCCAATCGCAAACAGGCTCAACACCCCGTGAATAAAGTAGATGTTTGGCAACCCGATCAATCGGTCCAGCCACTTTGGGCGAGTACTCAGATAGATTGCCGTCAGGAACCAGACATAGGCGACTGACCCCAGTTGAATGGCCAACGCGTCAGCAGCATTTCTACCGGGTAAGCCCGCAGCCAATGCTTGAATTAGCGGTAACGGGATTACAAAAAGAACGACGACCCAGACGAGGCCAAAAATATAGGGAAATTTCTTTAGCATGGTTATCGCCTTCCTTCTATCATAAGTGTGCCATGAAGCGGCACCGTTTTGCTTGTACCTGTCATGATTGAGGAGCGGTCAGCGCTAAAAACGAGTGTCTTGTTTGTCCTGCCTGTTGCCCTTATCCGTGTCATACATACCATCTCTCTTCACTTAGCGACTAAGAGTCATCGCTTCGGTTTTGTTTTGAATACATCCAGCATAACCATTCAAAAT
This sequence comes from Secundilactobacillus paracollinoides, assembly GCF_001702155.1. NCBI lineage: Bacteria > Bacillati > Bacillota > Bacilli > Lactobacillales > Lactobacillaceae > Secundilactobacillus > Secundilactobacillus paracollinoides. The sequence continues at coordinate 2,592,848 of NZ_CP014912.1, read as the reverse complement.
TGTCGGTGAAAGAGATGGTAAATAAATTTAATCTGAGAAATTTTAATTGAAGTTGCGGCGTTGTTTGCGCACGTTAAAAATGGGCCTTTCCATTGTTAGGTGATAGTCCGTTGCATTCCGCAATTTGGCACTCCGTGTGGTGGCTCGCGACTGAGCTAACTCGATTTCTGCTGTGCAGCTCTCGAGTGGATCTCAGTCGTCTCGCACATCAGTAACCGACCAGCTTAGCTGACCTATTGCGGAAACGTGTTCCGCAAGCCTGGAACGCTACTGTGTAAGGGACTATTGACTCAAATCCAAGCCCGGGATTTCAGCCAATAGTCCCTTACACTCCGCATTCTGACCGGCTTGCTACACACTCTGGCATCTTCGACACCACAGCTCCGTGCCAAATTGCTGCATTCCACTGACATCGAGCCAACTTTCTATCACTAGTTAAGCATCACAATTGCGTTAAAACTGGTTCGCAGAGAATCCGCCCTCGAGTGCAAATAAGGCGATTAACAGCAATGCTTCTCATGAAGTGTCAATCCCCAGTAACGTTTAGGACAACTTATGACGACTTCCTAGCTATGTCGACCACTGCCAGAATTGTAGCGTAGTGGAGCCGTTCGGCATTGCAGGCTCTGTGGTTGTCGGTGATCGTTAGCGGCGGGTCTTTAGTCGGTTACGATCACGGGAGACGTAGAAGATCCTTGAATTTCTGACAAGAAATTCAAGAATTCCGAAGCGTCATTAAAGCGCTACTTTGAATCACTTAACAGTGGAAAGAGCCTAAAAAATCCCCAACGCGTATTTTAGATGACAATTATTTGAATTCTGAGTTTTTTTCATTTTCAAAGGCGATGGTATTAGGGTTTTCACCTTCGCCACCGTTTCAGCATGAAAAATGTTCATTTACGGCTTAGACAACCGCCCTTTTTGGCTGCTTCCCACTGTTCTAGAATAAATGCATTATCAGCGCCGGTACTGTTTCAGTGCCAGCGAGCGACCCATTTAATCGAAATGACACTCTATAAAGAAGGCGCATTCCTCATGAAAAAAATTCGTAAAGCCATTATTCCAGCTGCCGGTCTTGGCACCCGATTTTTACCGGCTACAAAAGCATTAGCAAAAGAAATGTTACCCATCGTCGACAAACCAACCATTCAATTTATTGTTGAAGAAGCTCGGCAAGCGGGGATAGAAGACATTGTCATCGTCATTGGCAAAAATAAACGGTCGATTGAAGACCACTTTGACGCCAATCCAGAGCTTGAAGATGCCCTGTCTGCCAGTCACAAGGATGAGATGCTCGATCTCGTTCGGCAAACAACGGACATGAACCTCTACTTCATCCGCCAATCCCATCCACGTGGTCTGGGCGATGCCGTGCTGACCGCTAAGGATTTCATCGGTAATGAACCCTTTATGGTCATGCTGGGCGATGATTTGAATGAGGGGCAAACGTCACTCACGCAACAACTCATTAAGAGTTATCAAAAAACTGGCGCCTCGACCCTTGGCGTCATGCAGGTTCCTCACGAAGAGACCGCAAAATATGGCGTGATCGATCCGCTCACTAAAGTGGCATCCGATCTTTACCAAGTCAAACGCTTCGTTGAAAAGCCGCAACCCGAAAATGCCCCGTCGGATCTCGCCATTATTGGGCGCTACCTCTTCACACCGGAAATTTTTACCGCGTTAGAACGCACCCCAATTGGCAAGGGAAACGAACTGCAACTCACCGATGCGATCGACCGGTTGAACCAGACTCAGCGCGTGTTTGCCCACCGGTTTGAAGGGCAACGTTACGACGTGGGCAATAAGTTAGGCTGGCTGGAAACCAATATTGCTTATGGATTGCGGCATCCTGAAACACGCGATGGACTCCGCGCCTACCTCAAAACACTGACGCAGCTACTGGATGCAGAAGACGCTGCACGGCCTGACAAACACTCCCACCCAGAATTAAAACGCCCAAAACTCAGTGTCAGCGTGCACCATTAATCTCAAAAAGGGACTTTACACTCCGTTAAACGGTTGGGCCCCTTCAAAACCCATTAAGGAGGTGGTGCCACGCCTGGAACCACTTGAAATCATGCTGATCGGCAGGTTTGGCATATAATTGCTAACCACAAACCACCACCCGCATACTGGTCACCGTCGCCGGCTCACTGATGTATGAGCCGAAATCCCAGTGCGTCCATCACTGGGAGCGATGATCACCTGGTTTTCCAAACACCGGTTAGTAACGCCGAACTAATCCGTGACCAGCCACCGGTTATCGACTAGCGGATGTCTCACACGTTTCCCAATTAAACGTGCATCGTCACATTGAGGTGGCCACTCATACAAACAACCTCGCACCACGAAATCGTTGACGACCATCCCATCTTGTTGATAACCTGTGACGCGTTTCGACATATTTTTTGCTCACTTTCCCCGTGTCGAAGTGCTGTTGGTTCCAATTGGTTTCACGGCACTCAAGAAGGTTCCGTTTAATAACACTTGTCAAAACAGCAAAAACCGCTGAGACTAAACGCTCAACGGTTTTTTACTGCTCTTTATTTTTATGCTTAAAGCTGTTTCAATGCATCCTTAACCGCGTTCTTAATTGCCCGACTGGACGAGGATGCCCCAGAAACTGCATCCACATCCGCCGTATTCTCAGTCACGATCCGCTGTGGTAACGTACTGAGCGCTTCGGCTGCCACATCGTCACTTTCGTGTTCGCGCACGATCTCAACGTTGGTGATCGTCCCCGCTTTGGCTGTAACGCGCACGACCACCTGCCCGCCGATACCTTCATTACTCTGACCAAGGTATTGATCTGGGCCAAGGGTGATGCTTGCAAGATCATCACTGGTGGTAATGTCGTTATGGCCGTACTTTGGCAGGGCCGCTTGTAAGGCCACTTTTTCTGTGGTTTTAGCGGTTGCAGCGTTCGTACCGGCAATCTTACCAAAGATCAAACATTCGGCGAGGTTCCCACCCGCTTGATACATATTGGCGTTGATACCGCCCAATTCACCGGCGCTATAGAGGTGCGGAATTGGCGTCCCATCCGCTGCCAGTACTTCTGCGCGCGCATTACGTTGTGGCCCACCTTGTGTATTAAGCACATCATGGTTAACAGCCACTGCATAGTACGGACCGTCTTCCGCAAATGCCCGCATGGTGTCACCCAAACGGCCAAACTTAAAGTCTTCACCTGCAGCGGCGAAGTGATTAAATTGCGCAACCGTTCGTGCCAGAATTGCTGGATCGGCACCGATCTTCGCTGCCAGTTCGGCAATCGTTGGCGCTGAAATCACCTGGTCGTACCAGTCCGTATAGGGGCTTTCATCGTCATGAAGAAGGGCTTCCCACTGTTTAGCATCAAACACAAGGTGTGGATGTTCGTTAGGCCGAACCACGTGCCATTGTCCCTGTTCGTAGACGTGGCCATGCCGATTTTGCTCATCTTCCTTTGTATATCGACTGCCGTCATCCCCAGCCAAGAAAATTGCCCCTGTAAACAGCTTGGTGTAAGTCGGATTAATATAGTGCCCGCGTTCGCCTTCAGGGACGGCAAACACCATCCCGTTTAGAATTCCCAGCGCTTCGTAGTTACTCATATGCCAGAATTTGGCGCCAATCTCTTCACCCATCCGAATCCCGTCGCCCTGATTATAGAGGGATCCCAACGGTGTCAGATGAGTGGCACCAAGAAAGTTTTGAACCATATCGCGATTGTTTTCAAACCCGCCAACGGTCAAAACGACCCCGTTGACTGCCCGAATATTTAGCAGTTCGCCGTTTCGTTCAATCTGCGCACCCAGGATCATTTTTGTTTGTGGGTCCTGGATCAAATGCCGTGCTGGTGATGATAACCAAATATCAATACTATCTTTGCGGTCAAGCACTTTTTGCCGCAATAGTTTCCATAGTGAGGCATCGAAAATTCCTTTGTGGACTAAGGTAAAATCAACGGTTTCGTGACCCTTAAATTCTGGGTATTCTGGCAACGTATAGTTGACCAAATGAAGATCTTTTTTCGCAGACACTGGCGTGACACCCAGATCTTGCCTGAGGTATTCTGGCAATTTTGTCATTCCGTGAACGTAGGTTTCCAACATGGCTTCATCGTAATCTTTTGGTGCGTAAAGTGACTTGTAGTAGGCCAGCAATTGGTCATAGTCGGCTCCCGAATTCAACAATTGTGCCGCGTAACGGGTATTACCGCCTTCATGCCCCAATGGCGCAGCATCTACGAGAAGTACCTTTGCGCCAGCATCGGCTGCGAACCGGGCTGCTGTCGCACCAGCACCGCCAAACCCAATAACAAGATTATCGTAAACGGCATCCCATTTTATCGTATCGACGAGATCACCGCCCTGCTGGGTCATTGTTTTGACAAATGAGGTGAAGCTGTTCATGCAAGTCTTCATCCAGTCGACACAACTTGAATCTTTCAAATCGCCGTTTTGGTCAAACGCTTCAGGACCATTGGACAACAGGAATTGATGACCAGGCATGACATAGGCATCCACCCCAGGCGCGTCGAGCACTTGTCGCAGGTTCACTTGGGCAAGGTCAGTCCCTTGTTTACCAAGTGAAACACCGACGATCATGACTGGTTTTTGAGCTAACGGATGGACGCTGTAAGACAACCATTCCAACGCACTCTTCAGGGCAGCAGTGACACCGTGATCGTATTCGGGCGCCGAGATAATCACCCCATCGGCTTCACTGATCGTTTTGGCCATATTTAAAACGGCGGCTGGCGTTTCGGTTGTCGATTCGTTAAATAACGGTAGGTCTTTTATTTCTAAAATATCAATGTCGATCTCAGCTGCAAAGTAGCGTTGCATATAGGTTAGTAAAGTTCGATTGTAGGATGTATCGGCATTGGTGCCGACAATGGCTGCAAGTTTCATCGGATTACCCTCCTTGTAATTATTTTCACTAGTCATTATCTAACCGAATGAAAGACTTGTAAAATACCATTTTAAAGATAATAATATTACTGATAAGTAATGGAATATACAAAAAAATTCAGAACTTAACTGTAATAAAAGTGAGGAATGCGTATGAACATCAACCTATTGCCTTTTTTACAAACGATCCAAGAAACGGGTAGTATTTCACAAGCAGCTCGGCAACTATACGTCACACAACCCTACGTCAGCCGACTAATCAAGGAGGCAGAAACCGAGTATCACGTCGCGTTATTGAACCGTGATCAGCACCCATTGACGCTCACCAATGCTGGTCGAACATTGCTGGACTATCTGCGTCAGCAACAACAGCTTCAAGAAAACATGCGTCATGAACTCGCCGATTTTGCTGATAAAAAAGTCGACGCATTAACCATCTGCACCAACTCCTCATTCGGTCACGACTGGTATGCGCAAATTCTCCAACACTTTATCCAAAAACAACCTCACGTCATTTTAAAAACCATTGAGTTGCCCTATCAAGAAGCGGAAAAACAATTTCGGGCGGGGTTGGTCGATCTCGTGATGGATAAACCAATCATTGACCGCAATGTCACCTACCAACACATTCTGGACTTTCCTATCCTGTTGCTTATTCCAGCGAGTTCGCCACTGTATCTGCCGGATATGACTTGGCGTGACTTTCAGACACTCGACTGGAAGGATCTGAATAACCAACCATTCATCAGTGTCAATTCAGGATCCTCGTTTCAACAGATGATCAACGCTAAACTACTGTCCTTAAATCTCACCACCCGGCGCTTTCTAGAGGTGACGAATCTGCAGACAGCAACATTATTGGCATTGAAACAAATCGGACTAACCTTTGCACCGGACCTGGTCATGCAAACATTACCGATGGCGGTTGATACACCTGTAAACATCATCCCTCTACCAAAGGATGTGCTGACTTTTGATTTTGGTATTAACGTGCCTGATCGATTAGTGGGCAGTCCTTTAGTGACTGATTTGATTGCATCGATTAAAACGACCATCGGAATTTAAAAATAATCATTTGACTCATTTGCGTAGTTATAGTTCGCGAGTGAAAAGGCTTGGATTGACCATCCGCTTTTTAATCGTGACGAACACGTATTGCACGTGTTATACTATAACTAAGGAGTGGCGACCATGCCGATGACGCAGAAACAAATGATTAAGCTATTGATGACACACGGATGGCAAAAAACAGTGGGCGGCAAGGGCTCACATGTTAAGATGCAAAAGTCTGGTCAGCGACCGATTATCGTGCCCCATGGTGAGTTAAACAAATATACCGAACATGGCATCAAAAAAGAAGCTGGTTTGTTATAAGCCGATTTTATCGAAAGGACTGATCACATGTTAATGACCTACCCCGCACTATTCTATTTTGACCCAGATGAAAGTGTCCCTTACTTTGTCCACTTCCCCGATTTTCCTAATTCGGCGACACAGGGTAAAACCATCTCTGATGCCATGATGATGGCATCAGACTATCTCGGCATCACCGCTGCGGATATGTTGCAACAAACACACCCTCTGCCAGCACCAACAGACATCAATCAACTCTCACTGATCAACAATAATCCGTTTAAAGATGACCCAGATTTTAAGAACCATTATGATATGACAAAATCATTTATTTCAATGGTAACTGTTGATTTATCTTCTTATTTAGCTGCCGACAAACCCATAAAAAAAACACTCACGATTCCAAACTGGGCTGACAAACTCGGTAAGAAACTTAAACTCAACTTTTCTCAAACATTGACCGATGCGATTACTGATATTTCATTGAAGTCAGGCAATCGATAACAGAAAAAAACACCCCTTAGTCTGATGACTTTGGGGTGTTTTTTAATGATGTCATGTTTAATTGGCTTTACGATTTTATCGCCTATTTTGAGTTCAATGTTGGATAACGGTAGGATACAGGCAGGATAACCGCAAGGTACCTCATTATGAATGCCTATTTACCGCCATTATCTTCCTCATCTGTCTGCAAAACAGCCATGAACGCTTCCTGAGGGACGTCCACTGTTCCAACCGACTTCATCCGTTCCTTACCACGTCTCTGCTTGTCCAACAGCTTAGCACGCCGGTCCGGATCACCCGTATGAATCTTAGCAGTAACGTCCTTCCGGTAGGCTCGAATATTAGTCCGAACAATAATTTTCGCGCCAATCGCGGCTTGAATTGGAATCTCGAAGTTTTGTCGAGGAATGATACCCTTTAACTTGGTGACGATGTCACGCCCCCGCTTTTCAGCAAAAGTTCGGTGAGAAATAAAACTCAGCGCATCGACCTTGTCGCCATTTAACAGGATGTCAATTTTAACCAAGTCACTTTGTTGGTAGTCGTCTAGTTCGTAATCAAGAGAGGCGTACCCCTTAGTGCTAGATTTAAGCTTATCAAAGAAATCAAAGATAATTTCTGATAGCGGCATCTCGTATTCAACGTTGACCCGATAATCATCCAAGTATTCCATGGTGATAAACTGACCCCGGCGCCGCTGACACAGTTCCATGACTGGACCAACATAGTCGTTTGGCGTCATAATCGTTGCTTTAACGTATGGTTCTTCAATGTTCCTAATTTCCGAAACTTCTGGCATCTCAGATGGGTTTTCAACTTCTTTTTGCGTCCCATCCGTCAGGTTCGCATGGTAGGTAACCGATGGCGCCGTTGTGATCAGATCAAGATTAAACTCACGCTCCAACCGTTCCTGAACCACGTCCATGTGCAGCATGCCCAAGAAACCGGCCCGGAAACCAAATCCCAACGCCTGTGACGTTTCAGGTTCAAACTCCAGGGCAGCATCGTTCAACTTTAATTTTTCCAAGGCTTCCCGCAGGTCGCCGTACTTGGCATTATCCGTTGGGTAGAGTCCGGCATAAACCATGGGCGCCATTTCACGGTAACCTGGCAGAGCTTCCTTAGCAGGATCAGCCGCGCCGGTCACCGTATCACCAACACGGGTGTCGGTAATGTCCTTGATGCTGGCTGTAATGTACCCAACTTCGCCGGCCATCAGCATATCACGTTTGATGGGATCTGGTGAGTTCACGCCAACTTCAGTGACTTCATATTCAGACCCACTGTTCATCAATTTAATTTTATCGCCAGGTTTGACGGTGCCTTCAAACACCCGGACACTCAGCACAACACCACGATAGTCATCATAGATTGAGTCAAAAACCAACGCCCGCAACGGCGCGGTCAAATCGCCATCTGGGGCCGGCACCTTGTGCACGATCTGTTCCAGTAATTCTTGAATACCGATACCCTGCTTCGCACTTGCTAACACAGCATCCGACGCATCGATACCGATCACGTCTTCAACTTCTTTGCGCACCCGCTCCGGGTCGGCTGATGGCAAATCAATTTTATTGATCACGGGGAGAATTTCCAGGTCGTCATCCAGCGCCAAATAAACGTTCGCTAGTGTCTGGGCTTCAACCCCCTGGGCAGCATCGACAACCAAAACGGCACCTTCGCACGCCGCCAAACTCCGTGAAACTTCATAGGAAAAATCCACGTGCCCTGGGGTGTCGATCAAATGAAATTCATAGGTGTGGCCGTCCTCGGCCTTATACTGCAATTCCACGGCGTTCAGCTTGATCGTGATGCCACGTTCCCGTTCAAGATCCATGTTATCCAGCAATTGATCTTGCATGTCGCGCTTCGCAACAGTATCCGTCAGTTCCAAAATCCGGTCCGCAAGCGTTGATTTACCATGATCAATGTGCGCCACGATGGAAAAGTTCCGGATGTACTGTTGGTGCTCCTTCATTTGTTCAAGATCCATATTCGTTAAGTCCCTACTTTCTCAGTTAAGCTCGTTTCGTTAATCAGTCTATTATACCAAGTTACTAGGGCGTTAGACAAATGTTTTCCACTTGTTGTGTTTAATGTGTTTTTGGGTGGTTTGCGACCTGAACGAACCGATTTCATGATGGACGCTCTTGCCATTCTGCATTGTTCTTACGCCCTTTTCCTGTATCAATAAAGAGACCTCAGGCTAAAGTCCTAACGTGGATTTTGGTCTGGGGTCTCTTGTTGTGAGCTAGTTATTTTGGATCGTACGTCGAATTTTGGCTCGATTAGTCAAGACTTTTGATAGCTTTATTGGCTACCGTGCGGAAGCGCGTTTCGGAAAACTGAGGGCTCCTGCCTAAGCAACTCTGACAAAAATGCCAAAATCCAGGCATTTCTGTGGTTCTCTGTCCTCGAGCCTAAACGCGTTTCGGAAAACAGAAAGCTGCATGTAAGCCAACTCTGACAGAAATGCCAGGTTCGGGCATTTCTGTCAGAGTTGGCTTACACTCCGCTTCCTACCGTTTTCCTTCACGCTCTCTAATTATCAAACGCATCCCGCATCTTATCAAAGAAGCTGCCCTTCTTACCCGATACGGGCTTGTCGCCGCTAGCTTCACCGAAGGCCTGCAACGCGACCTTTTGGTTCTTGTTGAGGTTCTTTGGCGTTACGATACGGACGGTCACCCGCTCGTCACCGTTGCCGTTTCCGCGAAGACGTGGGGCACCCTTGCCCTTTAAGCGGAAGATCGAACCCGTTTGTGTTCCGGCTGGCACCTTCATTTTGACGTCGCCATGAACAGTCTGAACATTGATTTCGTCACCTAAAGCAGCCTGAACGAAGCTAATATCCTTGTTCAGGTAAATATCGGCGCCGTCACGTGTGTAGACCTTGCTTGGGGCCACTTCAAAGACAATGAACAAATCACCGTAAGGGCCGCCGTTTGAACCGGCTTCCCCTTGGCCTTGTAACCGCATTTGTTGGCCATCGTCAACGCCGGCTGGGACGTTGACTTCAACTTCGTGACGTTCTTCTTCACGACCAGAACCGCCACAGGTTGGGCACTTTTCTTTGATTTCTTTACCAGTCCCATGACATACGGGGCAGACCTGTTGACTGCGCATCCGGCCAAGTGGTGTATTTGTTTCACTGACCACGTAGCCTGAACCACCACAGTTATGACACGTTTCTGGGTGTGTACCAGGCTTTGCGCCGGTCCCGCCACAGGTGTGACATTGCGCCTCACGACTGTACTTGATCTTGGTCTTCTTGCCAAAGATGGCCTCTTCAAATTTAAGGTTCATCTGGTACTGCAGATCACGACCGGCTTGAGGCGCGTTCGGGTTTTGCGAACGACCGCCACCGCCGCCACCAAAGAATTGGCTGAAGATGTCTTCGAAACCGCCACCGGCACCGCCGCCGAAACCGCCGAAATCACCAAAGCCGCCGCCAGCACCACCAGCACCGCCGCCAAACCCGCTTGGGCCGTCAGCAGAACCGTATTGGTCATAGTTGGCTTTCTTCTGGTCGTTACTTAAGACTTCATAGGCCTCTGTAATTTCCTTAAACTTCTCTTCAGCACCAGGTTCCTTATTGATATCTGGATGGTACTTCTTTGAGAGTTTCCGGTAGGCTTTCTTGATCTCATCTTGGGAAGCATCCCTGCTGACCCCAAGCGTTTCATAATAATCCTTGTCAGCCATTAATTATCCTCCAATTACGCGTTTCATTTTTAAGGTATTGTTGTTCCCGTCCACGTTATTTCATAACACCTCAATATACCATATTCTGAGGGTGAGGCCAACTGGGAACAACATCATTTGCAATGAAACAAAAAGCCAAAGCCCACTTTCGAGCCTTGGCTTTTTGCCAGCTTGTTTAAACGAGCCTACTTCTTGTCGTCATCATTAACTTCTGAGAAGTCACCGTCAAAGGTCTTGCCATCACCCTTGTCATCTGACTTGGATGAATCAGCATCTGAGCCGGCGTTAGCGCCATCGGCACCTGCAGCTGCGCCATCAGCAGAACCCTGTTCTTGTTGGGCTTGTTGATACAGCTTGACTGAAAGGTCTTGAACGATCTTGTTCAAATCATCCTTCTTCATCTTCATTTCTTCGACGTTGTTATCTTCTTGGGCCTTCTTCAGGGCGTCACGAGCGTCCTTAGCCTTTTGAATTTCGTCGTCTGAAACTTTGCCCTTCACTTCGTCCAAGGTCTTATCAACCGTGAACAAGAGTTGGTCGACTTCGTTCTTTAAGTCAGCCTCTTCCTTACGAGCTTTATCAGCTTCTTCGTTTTCTTGAGCTTCCTTCATCATCTTATCGATTTCATCGTCTGATAAGCCGCCTGAACTCTTGATGGTGATCTTTTGTTCCTTACCAGTGCCCTTGTCCTTAGCGGAAACGTTAACGATCCCGTTACGGTCAATATCAAAGGTCACTTCGATTTGAGGCACCCCACGAGGTGCAGCTGGAATGTCAGTTAATTGGAAGTTACCCAGTGTCTTGTTGTCAGCAGCCATTGGCCGTTCACCTTGCAGCACGTGAATATCAACGGCTGGTTGGTTGTCGGCAGCAGTACTGAAGACTTGTGACTTGCTGGTAGGAATCGTGGTGTTCCGGTCGATCAGCTTAGTGAACACACCGCCCATGGTTTCGATACCCAGTGATAATGGGGTAACATCCAAAAGCACAACATCCTTAACGTCACCGGTTAAGACACCACCTTGAATAGCGGCCCCTAAAGCAACGGCTTCATCAGGGTTGATCGAGTGGCTTGGTTCCTTACCAGTCCACTTCTTAACAGCTTCCTGAACGGCTGGAATCCGAGTTGACCCACCGTTTAAGATGACAACGTCGATGTCGCTGGCTGATAAGTCAGCATCCTTCAAGGCGTTTTCAACTGGAATCCGCGTCTTTTCAACGAGGTCAGCAGTGAGCTCGTTAAACTTAGCACGGGTCAAAGTTTCTTCCAAATGCAATGGGCCGTTGTCGCCAGCAGAGATAAATGGCAGGCTGATTGAAGCTTCAGTAACACCTGACAAGTCCTTCTTAGCCTTTTCAGCAGCTTCTTTTAACCGTTGCATGGCCATCTTGTCCTGTGATAGATCGATGCCGTTTGCTTGTTTGAACTGGGCAATTAACCAGTCCATGATCTTCTTATCGAAGTCATCACCACCAAGGTGCGTATCACCGTTGGTAGAAAGCACATCGAACACACCGTCACCTAAGTCAAGGACGGAAACATCAAAGGTCCCACCACCAAGGTCATAAACCAAGATCTTTTCGTCAGCATCCTGCTTGTCCAAGCCGTATGCTAATGAAGAAGCAGTTGGTTCGTTGATGATCCGCTTAACATCTAAGCCAGCAATCTTACCAGCATCCTTAGTTGCTTGACGTTGTGAATCGTCAAAATAAGCAGGCACCGTAATGACAGCCTGGGTCACCGTGTCGCCAATGTAGTCTTCAGCAAAGCCCTTGATGTATTGCAGGATGAATGCTGAGATTTCTTGTGGAGTGTAGTCCTTGCCGTCGATGCTGGCCTTGTAGCCGGCTTCGCCCATGTGGCTCTTGATTGAAGAAACCGTGTTAGGGTTTGTGATTGCTTGCCGCTTGGCAACTTCACCAACCTGTGGCTTGCCGTCTTTAAAAGCAACAACTGAAGGTGTCGTCCGACCGCCTTCTGGGTTTGGAATGATTTTTGGTTCGTTACCTTCAAGAACAGCAACAGCTGAGTTCGTCGTCCCTAAATCGATACCGATAATTTTATTACTTGCCATTTATGCAATACCTTCTTATTTTAATTTAGTTCAAAATGTTATTGTGATACAACAACCATCGCTGGCCGTAAGACACGGTCCTTAAGCTGATAGCCCTTTTGCAGGACTTGAACAACGTGATCCTTATGATCATCGTCTTCAGCCGGCACCGTTTGAACGGCCTGATGAATGTTTGGATCAAATTTCTCGCCAGCTGCCTTGATCTCGGTGACACCGTTGTTGGTCAATGCAGCCAGTAAGTGTTTTTGAACCATTTCAATGCCTTTTTTCAATGATTCGCCCTGTTCGCCGTCAACCTGCGTTTGCAAGGCACGTTCCAGGTTATCCAAGGCCGGTAGCACATCGTGTGCCAACTGCTGCCCATCATACTTGATGAGGGCAGCCTGGTCCTTCTTGTTACGGCTTTGAATATTTTGAATCTCGGCCTGTGAACGTAAATTACGATCGTTTAAATCAGCAACTTGCTTCTGCAGATCGGCAATTTTACGCTGGGCCTCTTGAAGCGGATCGTCAGCCTGAGCATCCTGATCAGTTGCCGCTTGGCCCTGGTCAGCTGCATTTGGTTCAGTTGCGTCAGTCTTTGAATCCTGTTGTGCGTCAGCCGCCGTGGTTTGGTCGGCCTTCGTTGCATCAGTCTCGTCAGCCTGAGCTGAATCTTCTGGCTTGTTTGCTTCATTTTTAGCCACTCATAACACCCCTTTACTACTTATCAAATTGATGACACAAATTACTGATCAAAGTAACGATAATAGTCCGTCAGCCGCTTGGCAAGCTCCTGTCTAAACGTGCCGACTAACCCGATCATCCGTGAGTAAGGCATCCGGGTCGGCCCCAGCAGAGCTATCACACCCTTGCCGTGGTCGCCCACCTCATAGGTTGCTGTGATCAGACTGTAATCTCTCAGGATCGCATTCGTCATCTCACTACCGATCTTCACTTGAATATGATCGCTTGGTCGGCCTAAGACGGTCGCCATGTCATCGGTCCGGTCCATTAACGTGTACAGCGACTTCAACTCGTCAACGTCGCTACTATCCGAGAAGTTAAGCAAATTCAGCCGGCCGCCAACGTAGTAACGTTCTTGCGCCGCCTGAGTTAACACATCACCGAATATCTTAAGGAACCCTTCCGGACCCTGGAGGTACTTGGTGACTTCTTGGGGGATCTTGGTCTGTAGTGCCTGCAAGACTTCTCGCAGGGACTTGCCAACCAGCTGGTCGTTGATCAACCGAACCACAGCTTCAAGCTGGTCACCAGTGACGCCGGGTGCGAGGTTAAACGTCTGGGTCTCAGCATCGCCATTATCAGTCACAAGGACCGCCATGACCTGACGTTTACCCAGCGGTACGAGCCGAAAACCGCTTAACTTACTATCCTGCAGCTCTGGTTTCAACGTAAAGGCCGTATACGAGGTCAGGTTTGAAAGGATCTGGGCCGAGGTCTCAATGATCTCGTCGATCTTTAAAAACTGACCATCCAGTGAAGACTTGATGATATCAATATCATTCGCCTTCACCGGGTCAGGTTGAACCAAATGATCCACGTAGTAGCGATAACCCTTAACAGATGGAATTCGACCGGACGAGGAGTGCGTCTTATTGATCAGACCCAACTCTTCCAGCGCAGCCATCTCGTTTCGCACGGTCGCTGAGCTCACATGCATGGGCAGCTGTGCCGCCAAGGCTTTTGACCCAACTGGGACACCGCTGCTCGTATAGTCGCGAACGATCGCCTTTAAAATCATCTTCTGTCTGTCCGTTAACGTGATCATCACCTCTTTTTAGCACTCATCTAACCTAAGTGCTAAGACACATATATAATGTATCAAATGGCGTTTTTTAAGTCAAGCATTACACCGTGATTTTTAGCAATTAATTTAGTCGAGTGCTAATTCATGAAAATCATGCGCTAAATACTGACGCGCATGATCAGTATCCGCGGTCATTTGAGTGACCAACGCGTCAACTGATGCAAATTTTTCTTCACCGCGCAACCGGTAGCACCATTCCACCGTCGCCACTTCACCGTAAACCGCTTCGTTAAAGTCGATGATATAGACCTCGACCGTCACGGGCCGACCTTCACCAAACGTGACGTTGTGGCCAACAGAAGTAACGGAAGGATACCAGGTGTCGCCGATCTTGATTCGGGTCACGTACACCCCAACTGCGGGCAGCCAATAGTGGACGTCATGACTGACATTCGCGGTTGGAAAACCAATCGTGCGACCGCGCGCTTCACCGTGAACAACGGTGCCAATCGTTTGATAATGGTAGCCCAGCAGCTCATTGACCGTTTTGATGTCGCCATCGGTAATATTGCGCCGAATCCGACTGGAACTGATTTTTTGATGATCAATTTCCTGCTCACCCACGGTCACGATCTCAAATCGCTCCTGTGCATATTCTGGTAAACGCGCCATAGTCGCAATATCCTTTGGTCCATAGGTGTGATCGAACCCCGCAACAACCACCTGCGCGTGAAAGCCCATCAGATACTCGTCCACAAATTCCTGCGGCTTCAGGGCTGAAAACTGACTCGTGAAGTTCACCATGTAAACGATATCCACCCCTAATTTTTCAAATAGGTCCAGCTTACGTTGTCTCGTGGTGAGATACTTGTTTTCATCTGCGCTTAATTTCGCGTATACCAGCTTTGGATGGTGGTCATACGTCAATACGGCTAATGGCAGCCCGCGTTCCTCAGCAATGGTTTTGGCCCGTTTGATCACGGCCTGGTGTCCAAGATGCAGCCCGTCAAAAAAACCCATAGCAAGAACAATGGGCTTGTTGATCGGCGTATCCGCTGACATTGGGTGATGAATCTGAATGACTTGCATGCTCGCTCATCTCGACTTTCTCTACTTCGTACTAAACATTTTTAACGGCTTGTACTTATCATCAACTAATTTGTACAACGCCTTAATTTCGTTATCATAACGCAATGCAAC
The DNA here is from genome assembly GCF_001702155.1 of Secundilactobacillus paracollinoides. Classification (NCBI taxonomy): domain Bacteria; kingdom Bacillati; phylum Bacillota; class Bacilli; order Lactobacillales; family Lactobacillaceae; genus Secundilactobacillus; species Secundilactobacillus paracollinoides. The sequence continues at coordinate 2,577,360 of NZ_CP014912.1, read as the reverse complement.
AATTGGCGCATCACTATTGACCTCTCGCTGTAACAACCAGACGCCGTTTTGCACGCCCCGCCAAAGCGCGGTCGTTAGTTCAATTTCAGGGTAGTTATCCAATGCCCGGTCTAGTGGCCGTAGAAAACTCAGGTCATCATCTTCAACCGCGGCCTTGACCTGTGCCAGAGAAATCGTCTCCTGCAGCGTAAAGCCCCCGCTTTCGACCCGGGTCAACGATGCCATCACTGACGGCACACCCAATGCTTCACCGGCTTGAACGGCAAGCGTCCGGACATAGGTGCCCTTTGAACATTCCACCTCAAACGTAAAGGTCTGGGTGCCCGTTGTTTCATCAAACGTGCTTGGCGCTGTCCGGTCGAACCGGGCCACATGAATGGTGCGGACGGGGCGCTCAACAGTTTCGTGTTTTCGTGCGTATTCGTACAGTTTTCGGCCGTTGACCTTCACTGCTGAATACATTGGTGGCGTCTGTTGTAAATCACCCGTGAGTGTCTGTAAAACAGTATCAATTGCCTCATCCGTAAACGGGGCACTTAGCGGTTGCCGGTCGACTTCATCACCGTCTAGATCCTCAGTCTCAGTGGAAAAGCCAAGCGTAACGCTGCCACGATAAACCTTTCGATGATTCAGCAAATAGTCCACCACTTTAGTGGCACTGCCGACACAAACTGGCAGCACACCATCAACACTTGGGTCAAGCGTGCCCGAATGACCAACCTTTTTTTGGTGTAAGATTTTGCGAAGCTGACTCACACAGTCGTGACTGGTCATGCCGCGCTCTTTATACAGTGGGATAATTCCGTTCATCGCAACTTAATGCTCCATTCTAAAATTCGATTTAACAGTTCATTAAAACAACTGCTGTGCAATAAGCACACATACAGCATTATATCATAATCACTTGCTGATAGCGGTTTGGGGGTTAATTTCTCTTTTTACAATTAGCAATCTACACAGAAGTATGATGCCGTTTCTTTCCACCACTAGATAAACAGTCCGTTGCATTCCGCCATTTGACATTCCGCAGTGGTGGCTCGCGATGAAGCTAATTCGATTTCTGCTGCGCAGCTCTCGAATGGATCTCCATCGTCTCGCACATCAGTAACCGACCAAAGTACGGTCGCTAACTGATGTCGACACCACCGCTCCGTGCCAAATGGCTCCATTCCACTTTCGTTGAACTTACTTATTACTACTGGTTAAGCATCACAATGGCGTTAACCCTAGTTTGCGGAGAATTCGCCCTCGACTGCGAGTCAGATCATTGACAGCAATGCTTCTCACCATGTTCTACTTGCAGGTAACGATTAATTAACGGGTTTCATGACACTACCTATGAAGCCTTACCATCTACGATGAACTATTACAAGTATCGTAGCGTAGTGGAGTCGGTCGGCATTGCAGGCTGTGGTGTCGGTGTTTGTTAGCGACCGTTCCTTGGTCGGTTACAAACACGGGAGACGTAGGAGATCCTTGAATTTCTTTCAGAAATTCAATAGCTCCGGAGCGACCCACCTCAGCCTGCAGGGCCGACCGGCGCAACGCAGCGACATTAAAGCGCTACTTTGAATCACTCAACAGTGGAGAGTCTACAAAAAAACACTCTGTCAATCGCCCACTGAGGACGGTTTACAAAGTGTCTTTTTATCGTAACGTCGTCAAATCATCACAGATTCGGATCGTCGCGGTGGAGCTGATTCAGTAGTTGGTCAATATGACTCCCGTATTGAACGGATTCGTCGCGTTCGAAGAACAGTTCTGGGGTCTTGAAGATGTTTAACCGAGCGCCTAATTCACTACGAATCAGACCGGTAGCCTTCTTCAACCCAGCCTCTGCCTTTTCACCGTCAGATGCCAGATCAGATAAGATACTGTAGTAAATCGTTGCCTGTTGCAGGTCACCCGTCACAACGACGCCCGTGACAGTGATGCCCTGAACGCGAGGATCACGAACACGCTTCAATAAAATATCGTTAACTTCCCGTTGAATCTCTTGTTCAAGTCGACCAATTCGATAATGTGCCATATTCTTTCACCACCCTATTTTAATGTGCAATGCTGTTATTCGATTGGAATTTCCTTCATGACATAAGCTTCGACAACATCACCGACTTTAATGTCGTTGTAGTTTTCGATGGTCAACCCAAGTTCGTGACCCTGCTTAACGTCCTTCACGTCATCCTTAAAGCGTTTCAAACTGCCTAATTTACCTTCGTAAATGACCACACCGTCACGGATCAAACGCACATCAGCGTCGCTTGAAACATGACCATCAGTGACCATCCCACCAGCAATGGTCCCAATCTTAGAAGCCTTGAAGATCTCACGGACCTCAACTTGGCCGATGATTTCTTCTTCATAGGTTGGTTCCAGCTTACCCTTCATGGCATGTTCAATTTCATCGATGGCATTGTAAATGACCCGGTGTAATCGAATGTCAACTTCGTCTTGGTCCGCTTGGGCCTTTGCCTGTGGCGTTGGTCGAACGTTGAACCCGATGATGATGGCGTTACTTGCTTCAGCCAAGGTCACATCACTTTCGTTAATGGCCCCAACAGAAGTATGGATGATGTTCACCCGAACACCCTCAACTTCGATCTTGTTCAAACTGTTAGCCAATGCTTCAACAGACCCTTGAACGTCGGCCTTAATAATAACGTCGACTTCCTTCATTTCCCCTTCTTTCATGGTATCAAAGAGGTTATCAAGGGTCACACGGTTCTTCGACTTCCGTTCTTCCATCAAGGCATTCTTAGCCCGTTCTTCACCAGCTGTCCGAGCAGTCTTTTCATCATCAAAGACGACGAAACGATCACCGGCCTCTGGCACATCGCTCAACCCAGTGATTTCAACTGGTGTTGATGGTGCGGCCTTCTTGATGTCCTTACCACGTTCATTTTGCATGGTCCGGACACGCCCAAAGGTGTTCCCAACAACAACTGGGTCACCAACGTGCATGGTCCCTTGTTGTACCAGCAAAGTGGCAACGGAACCAAGCCCCTTATCCAACCGCGCTTCGATTACAGAACCGGCAGCGTTTTGTTGTGGGTTGGCTTGTAATTCCATCACTTCAGCCTGCAAGAGGATCATGTCCAGCAAGTCATCGATGTTGGTGCCAAACTTAGCTGAGATCTGAACAAAGATGGTGTCGCCACCCCAGTCTTCAGGAATCAAGCCGTATTCAGTCAACTGTTCGATAACGTGGTTCGGGTTAGCACCCGGCTTATCGATCTTGTTGACGGCCACAATAATTGGTGTTTCAGCAGCCTTCGCATGGTTAATGGCTTCGATCGTTTGCGGCATGACACCGTCATCAGCAGCAACCACCAAAACGGTGATATCAGTGATGTCAGCACCACGCGCCCGCATTTCGGTAAAGGCCGCATGTCCTGGGGTATCCAAGAAGGTAATGGTCTTGCCGTTATGCTTCAGTTGGTAAGCACCAATAGCCTGCGTGATCCCACCAGCTTCACCAGCTGTAATGTGAGAGTGACGCAAGTGATCCAACAGGGTTGTCTTCCCATGGTCAACGTGCCCCATGATCGTCACAACTGGTGGCCGGTTTTCAAGATGGTCAGTGTTTTGTTCTTCTTCTTCAAAGAACTTGTCGATATCAGAAACATCAACTTCGACCTTTTCTTGTGCTTCGATCCCGTATTCAGCAGCTAAAATTTCAATGGTGTCCTTATCAAGTGACTGGTTTTGGTTCACCATCACACCTAACATGAACAACTTCTTAACGATTTCAGCTGGTTCCCGGTGAAGGATCTTCCCAAGGTCTTGGGCGTTCATCCCGATGCTGTAGTTCAGTACTTCAGGTAAAGCTTTATCCTTCCGTTCTGGAGCACCCTTTGGATGGTTCACTTCTTTGATCCGTTGGTTCTTCTTGTTGTACTTTTTGTTATTGTTCCGGCGACGATTATTGTTGTTACGGTTGTTTCGACTGTTGCCGTTACGCCCGCCGCGAGAGTTGTTATTGTTTAAACTGCCGCCAAACCGCCCTGAACCGCTGCGGTTTTCTGATGACCCACCGTTTGACCGGTTGCTGCTACGGTTTTGGCTGTTGTTCGAACGGTTGCCGTTGTTACTATTGTTGCTACGTTGACCGTTGGTACTTCGTTGCCCGCCACCGTTATTGTTCGAGCGTTGGCCATTGTTGTTTGACCGTTGGCTGTTATTTGAACGGTTGCTGCTCGTGGTTGACCGTTGGCCGTTACCGTTGTTTGACCGGGTAGTATTGCTACGACCCTGACTATTGTTTGACCGTTGCGTGCTGGCATGTTGACTGCCGTTGTTGCTCCGTTGGCCATTCGTCGTACTGTGCTGAGTGTTAGAACTGTGATTGTTGTTCTGACGGTTTTGATGGGTTTCATCACGATGTTGACGGTTAGCACTGCTGCCGTTTCCACCGTTGTTTGAGGTGTTTCGATTATTATTAGTTGTCATATTATGATTATTATTACCATTATCCTTAGAATGAGCACTCGACTGGTTTGCACCAGCGTCTGTGTGCGAGTGACTTACGTTTTGTGCGGGTGACTTGGAGGCCGAAGTAGGTTTAGGTTTACTGAACGCCGCCCGTAGTTGCCGTTCCTCATTATCACCTAACGATGACATATGATTTTTGACGGCAAACCCCTTGTTCTGGGCGGTATCAACAATCGCCTTACTTGAGACATTAAGCTCTTTTGCTAATTCATAAATTCGCTTTTTGCCCATATCTTCACGCTCCTTTATTCGTTTACTAGGGTACTCAACTTTCTAGCAAAACCAGGATCTTTCACGCCGTAAGCCGTACGGGACATGCCCGTTGCTTGGCTAAGGTCACTTTTAGTATACCGGTCGATCAACGGAATGTGGTAGTAAGACGCCTTGTCCCGAATCTTTTTGGCACTTGCCTGACCAGTATCACTGGCAATGATCACAAGTTGGACACTGTTGTTGCGAATCGCTTTTAAAACAAACTCTTCGCCAGACTCCAGCTTGCTTGCCCGTCGTACCAATCCCAGTAATTGCAGAAAGGCATTAGGCTTTTCCATTGTCAAATAATTCTCTCCGTGCTTGTTGGTGATCAACGTACGCAATCAAATCGTCGTAGAAGGTATCGTCAACTTTCGTTTCAAACACCTTATCAAACGTCCGATCTTTTTTGGCTTTCTTGGCAACATCAACATTTAAGGTGATGTAGGCCCCGCGACCAGACATTTTCCCAGTTGGGTCAACTGCGACATTGTTTTCCTTGTCCCGAACGATCCGGACCAATTCCTTTTTGGGGGCCATTTCGCCGGTCACAATGTCTTTACGCATTGGGATCTTTCGTTTTTTCACAGTTCCACGCCTCCTTAAAGGGTTTCAGAATCGTCGGTACCGTTGTCAGTCTCAGCGTCGTCCGGTTCAGCATCCGTATCAGCCGTTGCGGTGTCATCTGTGTCAGCAGTGTCGTCATTGTCAGTCGTCTCATCGGAAACAACATCGGTTTCCTCAGTCACTTCTTCAGAATCAACTACGGTTTCATCGTCACTGTCATTTTCTGCAACGTCCTCGGCATCATCAGCGGGCTGGGCATCTGCGTCAGCCTGGTGTTGCGCCATGAATTCTTCAGCTTCTGATTCAGACTTAATATCGATCTTGAAACCAGTCAGCTTGGCAGCTAACCGGGCGTTTTGCCCGCGCTTACCAATGGCTAATGACAACTGATAATCAGGCACGATCACAGTGCAGGCCCGTTCATTGTTTTCGTCAAAAATGACATCAATGACTTCTGCAGGGTTCAACGCGTTGGCGATAAAGGCTGCTTCGTCATCCGTCCATTCAACGATATCCATGTTTTCACCGCCGAGTTCAGACACGATGGCTTGAACCCGTTGCCCACGAGGACCAACGCTGGTTCCAACCGGGTCGACGTCGGGGTTGTTAGACCGAACGGCAACCTTAGCCCGGTCGCCGGCTTCTCGTGCAACTGACATAATTTCAACAGTGCCATCGTAGATTTCCGGAATTTCTTGTTCAAACAGACGCTTCAGTAACCCTGGCGCAGTTCGACTAACGAAGACCTGTGGGCCCTTAGCGGCGTTCTCAACACGCGTCACAAACACTTTAATGTGGTCGTGCATCGCGTAGGCTTCGTTTGGCATCTGGTCTTGACGCCCCATAACCGCCTCAACGTTACCCAAGTTGACGTAGACAAAACGGCTGTCTTGACGTTCAACTTCACCAGTGATGACTTCGTTTTCGTACTGACTGTACTGGTCAAAGATCAATGACCGTTCAGCTTCCCGAACCCGTTGCATAATGACCTGTTTAGCCGTTTGAGCAGCGATCCGGCCAAAGTTCTTGGGGGTCACTTCAAACTTAATGTCATCACCCATTTCATAACCGCGGCTGATGGTCATCGCGTCATCCAAGCTCACTTCCAACCGTGAATCGTACACTTGATCAACGACTTTCTTGACCGCGTAAACGTGAACGTCACCCTTTTTTTGGTCAAATTCAACGTCAACGTTTTGTGCTTGGCCGTAGTTTCGCTTGTAAGCCGAGGTCAAGGCAGCTTCTAACGCGTCGATCACGATTTCTTTTTTGATACCCTTTTCTGTCTCTAACGTATCTAGGGCACCTAATAATTCTTTACTCATTATTAGTAGTCTCCTTTAAAAACTTAGAACTTAATTGCCAGTCTGGCTTTCGCAATTTTGTCACGCGGAATCGTCAGGTCTTTTATGCGCCCTTTCAAATTCACCTTTAGCGTGAGCTCATCAGGTGTCAGGTCCGTCATGGTACCTTCATAGGCCTTCTCACCGTCAAGCTTTTGGTACAGGGACACGTGGATGTAATGGTTCAGTGCCCGTTCATAATCTTGTTCCTTCTTCAGGGGCCGTTCTGCACCCGGTGAAGATACTTCTAAAAAGTATGCTTGCGGGATTGGATCCGGATCGAGTTCATCCAGTTTTTCGCCCACCTCATCGCTAACCAGGGCACACTCGTTAATGGTGATACCACCAGGCTTGTCGATATAGAGCCGAAGATACCAACTCTTTGCTTCCTGTACAAATTCAACGTCAACCAGTTCAAACTTGTGCGCATCAACGATTGGCGTTGCCAGGTTAGTGACAATGTCTACGACGTTATTATCCAATCTTTTACCTCCGTGTCCATTTTTCCATTAAAAAGAGTGAGCATTGCTGCTCACTCCTTTCCGAAATATCTACAATAAATAGTCTAGCACAAACTGTATAAAAACGCAATTGTTTGCTGTTATCTCGGCGATAACTCGCGATTTATGAATTTGTAGTCGGACGTTGTGTGTTGGGTTTACGCGTTGGGAATTTGGGAAATATAGTGTGATTTTTTTGATTGTTAGTGAATTTTTAATATTTTTTGGTGGGATTGGAGCAAAAAAGGGCTCTCTGTGGTAGAGAGCCCCTTTTTTTCTAGGGTAGTTTGTTTGTAAGGCAAATCAGTTCTTCAGCTTTTTTGTTTGCGCGTAGAAGCCAGTTCCACGAGTGAACCCATGTAACTGACTCTGACAAAAATGTCAAGATCAGGTTTTATGCCACATCGCTTTGTTGGCGACGCGCTTTCCTATCGCATTGCCGAAACCGTGTTCCGCAAAGTGAGAGGGCTCCTGTGTAAGCAACTCTGGTCAAAAAAGTCAGGACCGGACTTTTTTGCCTCATCGGTTTGTTGGCGACGCGCTTTTCTGTCACATTGCCGAAACGTGTTCCGCAAGGCGAGAGGGCTCCTGTGTAAGCAACTCTGGTCAAAAAAATCAGGCTCGGACTTTTATGCCTCATCGGTTTGTTGGCGACGCGCTTTTCTGTCACATTGCCGAAACGTGTTCCGGTCTCGGCACAGGGCTAACGTGTAACGGACTCTGACAGAAATGCCAGTTCGGGCATTTCGGCTGCAATGTCTTGTAGTCGACGCGCTTTTCTGCCACATTGCCGAAACGTGTTCCGCAAGGCACGGGGCTAACGTGTAACGGACTCTGACCAAAAAGTCAGGCCCGGACTTTTTGGTCAGAGTCCGTTACACACCGCCCCTAAACCGCCTTGCTCCACACTCTACATCATATCAAACAAACTCAACTGATTCTCATCCGGCAGTCCTTCAAGAACGCCATTTTCAGTCATAAAGTCGATCAAGGTCTTTGACACCTTGCCCCGTTTTGCTAAGTCTTCCTTTGACAAGAATGGCTTATCTTCACGGGCCGCAACGATCTGTTTCGCCACGTTCAACCCTAATCCTGGTGCCGCGTTGAACGGTGCTATCAACGTGTCGCCGTCGATCAGCCACTGGTTGGCTTCTGACTTTTCAATATCGATCATCTTGAACTTGAAGCCGCGCTCCAGCATTTCGTTGGCCAGTTCCAAAACAGTCAGCAAATTCTTTTCCTTTGTGCTGGCGTCCATTCCCTGATCATTAATTTCCTTCATCCGTGCCTTAACGGATTCCTTGCCCCGTGACATGGCCACGACGTCGAAATCTTCGGCTCGAACTGAGAAATATGCAGAATAGTAGACCAGTGGGAAGTAAACCTTAAAGTAAGCGACCCGCAGCGCCATCAAATCGTAGGCTGCCGCATGGGCCCGCGGGAACATGTACTTGATCTTTAAACAAGAATCAATGTACCAGTCCGGCACGTTTGCTTCCCTCATTTTATCCTGCCACTCGTCGGGAATCCCGCGGCCCTTCCGAACGTGCTCCATGATCTGGAACGCAATTTCAGAATCCATGCCCCAGTGAATCAAGTCGGTCATGATGTTATCACGACAACCGATCACATTGGCGATGGTCGCCGTCCCATTTTTGATCAATTCTTCTGCATTTCCTAACCACACATCCGTCCCATGTGACAGGCCGGAAATCTGGAGGAGATCTGAGAAGTTTTGCGGGTGGGTGGCTTCAAGCATCCCCCGAACGAAACGGGTCCCGAATTCAGGCACACCAAACGTCCCGGTCTTAGACTGAATCTGCTCCGGCGTGACACCAAGTGCTTCTGTCCCTGAGAACAGTGACATGACACCTGGATCATCCATTGGGATCGTGTACGGATCAACGCCGCTTAGATCTTGCAGCATCCGCACCATCGTCGGATCATCATGTCCCAGAATATCAATTTTTAAAATGTTGTCATGGATCGAATGGAAATCAAAATGGGTCGTTTGCCAAGCCGCGTCCTGATCATCGGCTGGATACTGGATCGGCGTAAAGTCGTAAATGTCCATGTAATCTGGCACAACAATGATCCCAGCGGGATGTTGCCCCGTGGTCCGCTTTACACCGGTCGCGCCCTTAGCCAATCGGTCAATTTCAGCACCGCGCAAATGCTGTTCCGTATCCCGTTCATAAGCCTTCACATAACCGTAAGCCGTTTTATCGGCAACGGTCCCAATTGTGCCGGCCCGGTACACGTTCTTTTCCCCGAACAACACTTTAGTGTAGTTATGGGCAATTGGCTGGTAGTCCCCCGAGAAATTCAAATCAATATCAGGGACCTTGTTCCCGGTAAATCCCAAGAACGTTTCGAAAGGAATATCATGACCGTCGCCGATCATGAGCGTCCCACATTCAGGACAATTCTTTTCAGGCAAATCAAATCCGGAACTGTACTCACCCTTCGTAAAGAACTCAGAATGCTGACAGTTAGGACAGCGGTAGTGTGGCGGCAACGGATTGATTTCAGTGATTCCGGTCAGGGTCGCCACTAAACTAGACCCGACAGACCCACGAGACCCAACCAGGTACCCATCCTTGTTACTCTTGGCCACCAGTCGTTGCGCAATCAGATAAATAACGGAGAACCCGTTACCAATGATACTCTTCAACTCACGGTCAAGACGGTGTTGAACCAGTTCTGGCAAGTCCTTACTGTACCATTCGTGAGCTGTATTCATCGTCCGTTTCTGAATCTCGTCTTCAGCGCCTTCCATCCGCGGCGTGTACAGTTTATCTTTCAACGGGTGGACGTCCTGAATCTCATCGGCAATCTTATTGGAATTCGTAATGACAACTTCCTTGGCTTTTTCCTCGCCCAGGAACTTATAGTCTTCCAGCATTTCGTTGGTTGTCCGGAAATGCACATCCGGCAACTTCTGCCTGTTTAGTGGGTTGGCACCACCCTGAGAATTGATCAAAATGTGCCGATAAATGCCATCTTCTGGATTTAAGTAGTGCACATCACCGGTGACAACAACGGGTTTACCAAGTTCATCACCAAGTTTGACCATGTTCCCCAGGATTTCTTCTAGGTTGGTCCGATTTTGAATCAGGCCGCTGTCGATCAGTGGTTGATATGCCGCTTTAGGCTGCACTTCCAGGTAATCATAGAACTTGGCTTTTTCCTTTGCTTCGGCGTACCCCTTTTGCATCATGGCGGTAAACACTTCACCAGAATCACAAGCTGAGCCGATCAGCAGGCCTTCGCGGTACTTTTCAAGTTGGCTGCGGGGAATCCGCGGGACCCGATAAAAGTACTCAACGTTAGACATGGAGACCAACCGGAACATGTTCTTTAAGCCGGCCTGTGTTTGGGCCAGCACAATGGCGTGTGACGGCCGTGCATGTTTATAGGCGTCGTTTTCACTCATGTGTTCATTCAACTGGTCGTGATACTGGATCCCGTAGCGGTCTTCAGCATCAGTCAAGAAAAGATAATTCAAGTGACCAGTTGATTCCGCATCATCAACAGCCCGGTGATGGTGTTCCAAAACAACATGGAACTTTTTAGCCAGCGTGTTTAACCGGTACCCCTTCAAATTCGGGTATAAGAACCGCGCCAACGTCAAGGTATCGATAATGGGATTCGTGACTGGCGGCATATCGTACCGTGCATAGCCAGCGTTCATAAACCCGATATCGAAAGTGACGTTATGGCCAACGATAATTGCGTCGCCATAAAACTCACGGAATAGTTCGAAGACTTCTTTTTCAGACTTCGACCCGTGCACCATGTCATCGGTAATACTCGTTAGATCAGTGGTGAAATCAGACAGATGGAACCCAGGATCAATGAATTCCTCAAACTGGTCAATGACTTCCTTTCCCTGCATCTTCACGGCAGAGAGTTCAATGACCTTGTCATAAATGGCTGACAGCCCAGTGGTTTCCACGTCAAAGACAACGTAGGTCGCACCCTTCAACTCGCGGTGGTCGCTATTGTACCCAATCGGCACGCCATCATCCACAAGGTTAGCTTCAACACCGTAAATCATTTTGACGCCGGCTGATTCACTAGCATGATAGGCTTCTGGAAAGCCCTGGACGCCAGAGTGGTCAGTAATGGCGATTGCTTTTTGACCCCATTTTTTTGCCTGGTTCACATAGTCGGTAATGGAATTGGTTGCATCCATCGTGCTCATCGCCGTATGGAGGTGCAATTCGACCCGTTTTTCACCCTCCGGCGCCGTGTCTTGGCGACTTGGCACCTTCACTTGGTTGATATCATAGGCGTTCATAACCAGGTCGCGCATGAAGTTGTCTTCTTGAACACCCCCGCGAACCTTGATCCAATCGCCTTCATTTAAGCCGTTAAACTGAGCCTCGTCACTCTCGTCTCGCGAAAATTTCTTGATGGCGATCGATGACGTGTAGTCGGTGATTTCTAGAATCATCAATTTTCGGCCAGAGCGCAGGTCACGCACTTCCTTATTGAACACGTACCCTTGCACAATAACCGACTTTTCTTCTTCTTGAATATCGATCAGTTTGGTTGGGTCTTCATCAGGCTTGATCTTTCGGCCAATAACCGTTGGCCCCTCAGCGATATTCTCACTGGCGTTCTTTTCACGTTTTTCATTCGCTTTTTTAATCGCAGCAACCGCTTTTTGAGCCAGTTCAGCATCCGACTGAGCGCGTTGCTGCTTAAATTCTTGAATTTTTTGTTGAGAAGCAGTTTCGTCCACCATCGTGTGGATGGAAAACTGTGGAAAACCGTATTGCTGGTACTGCGTTTCGATTGGCCCCAGCGCCTGATTCACGAGGAAGTTTTTGACGACTTCATTTTCGGCCATAAAAATAGCCCGACCATCATCCATCGTCGGCACTTGTTTGTGACACAGCTCCTGAACCAGTGGGGAATGCAGGTCACTATGCTGAACGACCCATTCCCAGTAATCGCCGAGCAAGCGATCATTGAGGTCTTGCTGGTCTGTTTGAATACTAAAATCTACCCGCGCGATTTGCTTAAACGCGGTATTTAATTGAGATTGAAACGTCAAGAATGTTTCAAAGGGTAAAATTTGGGGCAGCTTGAAGTCAAAGTGCCACCGTTTTGATTTTTCGTGAATCGTTAATTTTTCGAGTTGAGCCCCCGCAAAATATGGCTGATCCGCTTCATCACTTAACTGCAGCTGTTGCAGTAACTTTGCAAACAACTGCTGATGATCCAACGCCATATTAATTCCTCCTTCTCACTTGCCAATTAGTGGTAAAGAAAGCCCGGAGACAAAACACGGTGTTTTGTTTTCGGGCTATTTTTTACCGTCATAAACGATTATTAGTTTAACACATTTTTGAGGTTGGTAACGCAATTTGACTGTCGCTTAACATGAAGCACGATTTAATTGACACACTATTCTGCTTCAGTATTGTCTGTTTCCTTCAACAGGATGCCAACTGAGTTTTCAACTTCTTCAGTCTTCACTTCAATCGTTTCGCCAGTCTTCCGGATCTTAATTTCAACGATGCCATCAGCGGCTTTTTTACCAACCGTGATTCGAACGGGTAAGCCCATCAAATCAGAATCAGCAAATTTAACACCGGCACGTTCCTTACGGTCATCTAACAGAACACGGTAACCGGCCTTTTGAAGCCGTTCTTCCAAGTCAGTAGCGACTGTCATTTGTTCGTCATTCTTTGCATTTACTGGGATGATGTGCAAATCGTAAGGTGAGATGGCACGTGGCCATACCAGCCCATTTTCATCAGCCGTTTGTTCTGCGATTGCAGATAACAACCGGCTGACACCGATCCCATATGACCCCATGATCACCGGCACGTTGCGGCCATTTTCATCAAGCACATTAGCGCCCAGTGATTCAGAATAACGGGTGCCTAACTTAAAGATGTGCCCAATTTCAATTCCACGAGTGAACTTCAGCACGCCGGAACCATCTGGTGACACATCGCCCTCTTGAACTGTTCGCAGATCAACGAACTTGTCGACCCGGAAATCACGTTCGAGGTTGGCATTCTTAAAGTGGAAACCAGTCTCATTTGCGCCGACGACAGCGTTGACCATGTCCTGAACGTACTGGTCAGCCAAAATGGTCACATCATCACTCACGCCAACCGGACCAACGTTGCCAAAGGAAGCGCCGAGATACTTTTGGGCATCTTCGTTTGTTGCCGGTGCCAAGAAATCAGCTGACAGATAGTTCTTCAACTTGGTCTCATTCAACTCATGGTCGCCACGAATCAACGCTAAAACAGGCTTTTCGTCAGCAATGTATAACAGACTCTTGATGAGTTGTGAGGCCTCAATATCAAGTTGTTCAGCAACTTGATCGATGGTCTTCGCGTCACCCGTATCAATCTTTTCCAAGTCTTGTTGAGCGGCGTGAGATTTCTTAGGAATGTACAAGCTGGTTGCCATTTCAAGGTTGGCAGCATAATCAGATGAGTCTGAGTAAACGATGGTGTCCTCACCAATTGGGGCAATGGCAGAGAATTCCTTAGAATCCTTACCACCCATGGCACCGGCGTCCCCGATGATGGTCCGATAGTTCAGACCGATCCGGTCAAACACGTTACGGTAAGCCGTCTCCATTTGCCGGTAAACGGTATCCAGATCATCGTAGTTTGTTGAGAACGAGTACGCATCCTTCATAATGAATTCACGACCACGTAGCAAGCCATAGCGAGGACGTTCTTCATCACGGTACTTGGCCTGAATTTGGTAAAGGACCAAGGGCAACTTCTTGTAGGATTTAATGTTATCCCGGATCAACGTCGTAAACGTTTCTTCGTGGGTTGGTCCCAAAATAAAGTCGGTGTCGTGACGGTTCTTGAATTTGAACAGGGTTGGTCCGTATGTGTCGTAACGACCAGATTCCTTCCAGAGGGACGCTGGCAAGACTGATGGCACCACCATTTCAACCGCATCAATTTTTTCCATTTCTTCACGAATGATTGTTTCAATGTTGGTCAAGACCCGAAAGGCCAGTGGCAGATACGCATACATACCGGCCGTTACCTGACGGACGTAGCCAGCCCGAAGCATCATTTGATGGCTTAAGGCCTCAGCATCGCTAGGCACCTCTTTCAAGGTCGGAATAAGCATTTTTGACTGTTTCATATCAGAGAAAACCCCTTTAATTTAGTTATTTACCTAATAAAGTAACGTTCAATATCGTTCCAGGTGACAAGCACCATTAAAATCACGAGAAAGACGACCCCCACCAGTGTAATGCCTGTTTCAACACTTTCTGGCAATGGTTTACGCCGAATTCCTTCGATGACATTCAATAGTATTTTACCACCATCCAGCGCTGGAATTGGCAGTAAATTCACAATTCCAAGGTTAAGCGACAGGAAGGCTAGGAAGTTTAACACCCCTGCAATACCCTCAGACGCTGCTGTTGACGTCGTCGCAAAGATGGCAACCGGCCCACCCAAATCGTTTAGACTGAAGTGACCCGAAACCATTGACCAGATTGCCCCGATCAACCGCTTGGTCATATCCCAAGTCTGGGTAAATCCGGAGAGCAGCATTGCGCCGATTGCATGGTTATGATACTGCGTAATGCCGATCTGGCCCACGGTCTTCTTTTGCACCGTTTCGGCCTTTGGCGTTAACGTCACTTGTTTAGTGGCATCGTCGCGTTTGATGGTCAGCGTGGTCTTCTTATTGGCCCGCTTTTGAATCTGTGTTGCCAGGCCGTCCCAAGTTTTAACCTTGGTCCCGTTAACTGCTGTGATGTAATCGCCGTTTTTGATGCCAGCATCACGGGCGATCGTAACCCCCGATGACGTCGGATCGATTCGGTTATTATTACTGGTCACGCCACCCACAACAAAGGTCAAAATGGTGTAGACAATGATGGCCAGAATAAAGTTGTTCATTGGGCCCGCAAAGTTGGTCATCAACCGGTGACCAAGGCTGGCAGACTGAAATTGCACATCCGTTGGTGCAATGCGGACTTCGGTCCCGTCCGATTCAATGATCGTGGCATCGTGCGCCACCGCGTACCGTTTTGTTTCAGACTCGTCGCCATTTTCGTACCCTTCGATCCAGAGGTCGTGCTCTAGATCCGTTGCAGTGACCTGCATTGGGATCCCATTGAACAGGGTCGTCTTCTTACTAGTATTGATCCGGGTCACCTTATCCTGGTCGCCCACAAATAGGCTAACCGGCGTCCCCGGTTTTAATTCATCTTCGTCATCCTCACCACCGGCCATCCGAACGTACCCGCCGACTGGTAAAAGTCGAATGGTGTACGTTGTTTCGGCAGTCCGGTAGTTAAACAATTTCGGGCCCATCCCAATGGAAAATTCGCGCACCAGAATGCCCGCCCGTTTTGCAAAGTAAAAATGACCAAACTCATGGATGAACACAATGACCCCAAAGACGATAATAAATGTAATGATGGTCGTTAGCACAAGCGTCGATCCTTCCGTGTTAGTTTTGGGTGCCTACTCTTAAATAAACGCCAGCAGATGTAGTGCTGGTAAGACAAGTAATAAACTGTCGAACCGGTCGAGGATCCCACCATGTCCAGGTAGGATCTTTCCGGAATCTTTCACACCGTAATACCGTTTCAAAGCAGATTCAACAAGGTCACCAATTTGGCCGATGATCGACAGTACCAGAATCAGTAACAGCGTCACTGGGAAGCTAAAGTTGCCGACTGGGTAAAAGTAACAGTAAATGCCAACGATAATGACCGCAACAACGGTTCCGCCGATCGACCCTTCCCAAGTCTTGTTCGGACTGATATTAGGTGCCAGTTTATGACGGCCCAATTTCCGCCCGATCATGTATGCCCCGGAATCGGTGATCCAAACGATCAGCAACGCAAACAGCAGCATGGTAAAGCTGACCGCCCGAGCTTCAATAAAGAAGTGAAACCCATAACCGATGTAAAGCACACCCAGGGTTAAAACCGCTGCATCGTCAAATGAAAACCGGTTGCGTGAAAAGACCGTGTACATCAGCATTAATACGACCAGAAAATAGACGATAAATGACGTTTCAATATTTTTTGAAATCAATTGCCGCCAAAAGTCTGGCAGAATAACAACTAATATCGCTAATCCTGACAGAACCGCTTCCCAGGACACAATTAACTTATTCCGCATTACTAACAGCTCAGATAGCGCGATCAATCCCAATACTGCGGCGGCAATATCCACCCAAATACCGCCCGCAATAATGATTGGGATAAATATGATCAACGCAACCACGGCTGTGATCACCCGTTGTCTCATAACTACTAACCCCTTTTTCAAAATTACTTATTTTTTAACCCACCAAACCGGCGTTTCCGATGTTGGTACGTGTAGACTGCCTCTTGCAGCAGTTCTGGTGTGAATTCTGGCCAGTGCGGCGTCATAAAGACAAATTCACTGTACGCCATCTGCCACAACAAAAAGTTCGAGATCCGCTCTTCACCTGATGTCCGAATGATCAGGTCAGGATCGGCATACTCGCCTAAACTGGCAGTCATCAAATGTTGACTGATCATGTCATCAGTAATGTCGTCTGGCTTAAGCTGTCCAGCCGCCACTTCCTTAGCAATGTCAGTCATCGCCGTGGTGATTTCAGCGCGACTGCCATAGTTCAACGCAAAGTTCAGCACCATTCCAGTACAGTCCTTCGTATCAGCCATGGCGTCATAGACCGCCTTTTGCGTTTGTTTCGGCAATTGATCGAGATAGCCCATCACATTGACCCGGACATTGTTCTTGATCAGATCCGGCACAAACGTATCGAAAAAGTCGACTGGCAACTTCATGAGATAGTTGACCTCATCTTCAGGCCGCTTCCAGTTCTCTGTCGAAAAGGCGTACAGTGTCAGGACCTTAACACCGAGATCACTCGCCGCAATGGTGATGGTCTTGACCGTGTCCATGCCCTGTTTATGCCCAGCAACTCGCGGTAAATGTCGCTTTTGCGCCCACCGACCGTTACCATCCATAATGATGGCAATGTGTGCCGGAATATTATTGGGATCAAGTACCAGCTCGTCAGGCGAACTCGGCACCGCATCTTTTTTTAACCATGAAAACACAATGGCACCTCCATAATCGTTATCCAAAATCTTATCATACCAAAAAACAGAGTTGGCGACTATTCCAACTCTGTCTGAACGATGATATTTAACAGAATTTAAAACAAGCTTACTGAAGTAATCGCCATTCACCACGGTTGGCATCCGATAATGTGTTGAAGTATTGCAGTAACTTGTTTGCATCATCAGGAGATTGGTTACCCAACATGTTTAACCCTTTCCCAGTTGGAATGGGTTCGCTTAGATCCGTAATATCACTCTCATTTTCAATGGTTGCTTGAGAAAAGGCAACGATCCAGTCGTCTTCAATCAATTGGGTGACGATAAAGAATAGATTAAAGTCATCGGCAACATAGGCGGGCTGTGCATAAACGCCCTCTTCGATCTGTTGTAATTCGTTACCGTCGTAGTTCAAAATAGCCAGGTTTTCAGCATTAACTTCTTGGTTCAGCTTAAAGACCATTTTTTCAAACTCGGGGGTGCCAGGCGTTAATTCAACGGTTTCATCGTCTTGTGCCATTTAATAATCCCTTCCTTTTTAACTTCCAGACTAGCCGGAAATGATTTCAGTTTCTTTTTCATCGGTCAACTTATCAATGCCCTTAATGGCATCGTCAGTCACCTTTTGAACTTGTTTTTCAAGGTCATGCTGGTCGTCATCAGTGAAATCGCCATTCTTGTGACCCTTCTTGACGGCGTCCATAGCTTCACGCCGAACGTTACGAACCGCAACCTTACCCGTTTCAGCCACCGCACGAACCTGCTTTGCAAGTTCTTGACGGCGTTCTTCAGTGAGTTGTGGGACAACGAGCCGAATGGCAGTTCCGTCATTGGCAGGCGTAATGCCCAAGTCAGATTCCATGATGCCCTTTTCAACATCTTGTAAGGACGACTTATCAAACGGCGTGACCATGATGACCCGTGGTTCCGGCGTCGTAATCGAAGCCACCTGGTTGATTGGTGTATCGACACCATAATACTGCACAGTGACCCGGCTCAATAAACTGGCGTTAGCGCGACCGGCACGAATTGTCCCGAATTCACGACTCAACGCTTGTTCAGCCTTTTGCATTTTTTCTTTTGCTTCATCAATAATTGGTTGTGCCAAAACTATTTCCCCCTTACAGTCGTTCCGATTTGTTCACCTAAAACGACCTTCTTTATGTTACCTGGTTGGTTTAAGTTAAAGACTTCCAGCGGAATATCGTTGTCCATTGACAGCGTGCTGGCAGTTGAATCCATGACGTGCAGGCCCTTGTTGATGATATCCATCTGGGTCAGATGATCATACTTCACCGCGTTGACATCAACGTTCGGATCAGCTGAGTAGACGCCATCAACACCGTTTTTCGCCATTAAAATAGCATCGGCATTGATTTCAGCAGCCCGCAAGGCAGCCGTTGTATCCGTCGAGAAGTATGGACTTCCAGTGCCACCGGCAAAGATGACGACCCGATTCTTTTCAAGGTGCCGAATTGCCTTACGACGAATGTAAGGTTCAGCAATCTCCCGCATCTCAATTGACGTCTGGACACGAGTAGGAACATCCAATGACTCCAGATTATCCTGTAAGGCCAGGGCGTTCATGATGGTCGCTAGCATCCCAATGTAGTCCGCCTGGGCACGTTCCATTCCCATTTGGGCACCGGATTCGCCGCGCCACATGTTTCCGCCGCCGACAACGATCCCAATCTGAAGACCGAGTTCGTAGACATCCTTCACTTCTTTGGCAACCGTTTTGATGACCGGTGGGTGAATGCCAAACCCTTGATCACCTGCTAAGGCTTCACCGCTAAGTTTCAGGATAATTCGCTTATATTTTAAGTCCGTCATGATGGTCCTCCTATTAGCTTGTCTGTGTTTGATTTTATCATAATTAGCAATAATTCGATACCGGTAATCCGGTTAAACTACAATAAAGCTTGACCTTTTTCGAATTAAGTCGGATCCCAATTAGATTTGTTTAGTTATCTAATGCCGTTCCGTTCCACTAGTCGGCCCTGCAGGCTGAAGTGGGGTCGCTCCGGAGCTAACTTTTGCATGCAAAAGTGGATCTCCTACGTCTCCCGCTAGCGTAACCGACCTAAGAACGGTCGCTAACGCTAGCCGACACTACAGCCTGCAATGCCGACTAGTTCCACTGCACTACTTTGTGGTATCTCCCTGGATTGCGGCATTGTATTTCTAGTGACATCCTATTTTAAAATTAATCACATTACTCAATCACAAGTGAGTCAACATTATTCCAAAACTGTCATCCTAAGCATTTTGCAAATTCAGCCACGCAATCATTATCGAACAAAAACCGATCACTATGACCTGGTTTATTTGCAACCACGCACGTTTGAATTAAGTTTCACACTCTGAATCAATACTGCTCAGTGCATATCCAGCAATCATTCTCTACACACGAAAAGAGACTGGGAAATCTACATTCCCCAGTCCCCCGTAATCATGATTAAAATTAACCGTTAATTTGGCTGTTCACTTCGTCTTCGAAGTTTTCAACCTTCTTTTCGATTCCTTCGCCAACTTCGTAACGGACAAACTTCTTGAGCTTGCCACCCTTTGAAGCAACGTATTGGCTAACAGTTTGGTCAGAATCCATAACGAATTCTTGGTCAGCTAAACTAATTTCTGACAAGAACTTACGTAACCGACCTTCGACCATCTTTTCAACGATCTTTTCAGGCTTACCTTCGTTCAAGGCTTCCTTCTTCAAAACTTCGCGTTCGTGGTCCAAACGTTCTGCAGGAATCTCGTCGCGTGAAACGAATTCAGGGTTAACGGCTGCAACGTGCATTGCAACGTTCTTAGCAACTGATTCGTCAGCGCCTTCGAGTTCAACCAAGGCAGCGATTTGGCCGCCGTTATGCAGGTAGGCACCAAAGACATCGCCATCGGCCTTTTCCAAAACAGTGAACCGACGTAACGTGGTCTTTTCAGAAGTAACTTGGGTCTGTTCAACGATCAAATCGTTGATTGATTGACCCTTGTCGTTGGTCAATGCCATTGCGGCATCCAAGTCAGCTGGCTTGTTAGCAGCAATCAAATCAGTGATCGTGTTAACCAAGTTCTTGAAACGGTCGTTGGTTGCCACGAAGTCAGTTTCTGAGTTAATTTCAGTAATGGCAGCAACGTTGCCATCAACGGTAATGTGAGCTAAACCGTTAGCAGCCACGTTACCACTCTTCTTTTCAGCCTTGGCAATCCCCTTTTCACGCAGGAAGTCGACAGCCTTGTCCA
This sequence comes from Secundilactobacillus paracollinoides, assembly GCF_001702155.1. NCBI lineage: Bacteria > Bacillati > Bacillota > Bacilli > Lactobacillales > Lactobacillaceae > Secundilactobacillus > Secundilactobacillus paracollinoides. The sequence goes on along the minus strand of NZ_CP014912.1, from coordinate 2,556,883 downwards.
TGTCACCATCAGTCGCTACCAAGGCCTTCTTAGCGTCCATCATACCAACGCTGGTCTTGTCACGAAGTTCTTTAACTAATTTTGCAGTAATGCTTGCCATTTAATTGGCCTCCTTATAAATACTGGATCATTTCAACACAATAAAAGGCTGACAGAAAATATCAGGCCGCGTGGGTCCACATTTTTCAGCCAGCCTAGTACTGATATTGTTTTTAACTTAATGGTAAGTGTAACAAATTATTCAGCGGCGTTTTCGCTTGAAGCGTTGTCGCCTTCAACAGCATCAACAACATCTTGCATGTCGGTGTCGCCTGCTTGAGCTGCTTCGTCTTCGCCTTGACGACCTTCAATGATAGCGTCAGCCATCTTGCTGGTAATCAAACGAACGGCACGAATAGCGTCATCGTTAGAAGGAATGATCACATCGATATCGTCAGGGTCAGTGTTGGTATCAACCATGGCAACGATTGGGATGTTCAACTTTTGAGCTTCCTTAACGGCAATTTGTTCCTTGCGAGGATCAACAACAAACATCACGTCAGGCAACTTAGGCATATCTTCGATACCGCCTAAGAAACGTTCCAACTTGTCAGTTTGCTTTCTCAGTAAGGAAACTTCCTTCTTAGGAAGACGATCAAAGGTCCCGTCTTCAGCCATCTTCTTCAGATCTTTAAGACGCTTGATCCGAGTTTGGATGGTGTTCCAGTTAGTCAAAGTCCCACCTAACCAACGATGGTTAACGTAGTATTGACCAGCACGGGTAGCTTCTTCAGCGATTGAGTCTTGCGCTTGCTTCTTAGTCCCAACGAACAGAACGACAGCACCCTTAGATGATTCGTCCTTAACGAAGTTGTAAGCAGCATCGATCAACTTAACCGTCTTTTGTAAGTCAATGATGTAGATCCCGTTACGTTCAGTGAAGATGTATTCCTTCATCTTTGGGTTCCAACGACGCGTCTGGTGACCAAAGTGGACCCCAGCTTCAAGCAATTGTTTCATTGTGATAACAGCCATGAAATATAGCCTCCATTAAATTAGTTTAACTCCTCCCCCACGTTCATTTACACCGGGAACTCCGAAGAGCACCGCCCAGCGTATTGCGTGAGGTGTGAATTGCGGCAATTAGCCGGTAATTAGTATACCTGTTTTCAGGCGCTACCGCAAGCTCAAAAATTGCAATTCTCAAAAAAGTTTTGTAAAGTGTTACGGTTATGTTACAATATATCTCGCAGAACTGCGTGAGGAGGAACCAACCATGATCAAAGCCGTTGTTTTTGATCTTGATGATACCCTGTATGACCAGTTAAAGCCCTTTAAAAAAGCCGTTGAGGCAACGCATAAGGACCTCCACCTAACTGAGGTGATGGTTCAGCGCCTATACCGTGCTTTTAAAGTCGCCACTGACCAAGCAATTCAGGCAACTGACACGTCGACCATGGCCCGCCAAGTTGACCCAGTCTTAGAAGAACTAGGGCTGCCACCATTCACTGGCGAACACAGTGAGACTTTTTGGGAACATTACCGACAAGAATTGACCCACATCGATTTATTTGCCGATATTCGGCGCTGTCTATCATCATTGAAAGAACACTATCAGCTCGGCGTGATTACAAACGGCGAGACTGATCTACAATCAAAAAAGGCACTCCAGTTAGACCTGCACCACTGGATCGACCGGGACAACATGCTGATCTCTGACGAAGTTAGGTTACAAAAACCTGATGCGCGGATCTTTACCTACTTTAACCGAATGTTGGACCTGCAGGCGAACGAAGCTGTCTATATTGGTGATAACTACAATACGGATATGATTGGGGCCAAGCAAGCCGGCTGGCAAGCCTTTTGGTTTAACCACCGCCACGCCGAGTTACCTGGCGCGAACTTTATCCCCGACCAGACCGTCGAAACAACAGAAGAATTAGCTGACTTATTGGAAGCTATGTCTGTCGCGTCTTATTAGATAACGTGAGCACCACCATTTTAAGCACGGACAAAAAAGCCCTTAATGCCCAGTCTCTAATCGAGATGATGCATTAAGGGCTTTTTGCAGCGTAACAAGTATTTCACGTTCATTTTTAGTCGTGATTCTGAACGGGTAGCATCCAGAGTACCCCCTACTTATCACTAACTATAAAAAACGAGATCCGACAATTATCGGACCTCGTTTTTTAGTTAGTGTACGTTTAACATTGAAAGTAAATTAGAATTTAACTTCGCTGTCGTCAGTACCCTTAGTAATTAAGTTAACGTTGCTTGTCAAGGCGAACTGTGTCATGTTCTTAGCAGCAGTCTTGGTGTAGAAAGCAATATGTGGGGTAACCAAAACGTTTTCGCGCTTCAGTAAGTTCTTCAGGCGTTCGTCTGGAATAGCATCGAATGAACCAAAGTCAGTGTTGAAAATACCAACTTCGTCTTCGTAAACATCCAAGGCAGCAGCGCCGACCTTGCCAGAATCAAGGGCACGAATCAATGCATCTGTATCGATCAGGGCACCACGAGCAGGGTTCAAGATGTAAACGCCATCCTTCATCTTGCTGAATGCTTCGTCGTTCAACATATGTTCGTTTTCCTTAGTTGCTGGTGAGTGTAAGGAAATGACGTCAGCCTTAGCATATAATTCGTCCAAGGTGTCAACGTAGATACCTTCCTTTTCCAATTCCGGATTGTGGTAGATATCGTAAGCGATGATCTTGGCACCAAAGCCCTTGTAAATGTTGATTGCTTTACGGCCGATACGACCAGTAGCAATAACACCAACGGTCATTTGATCCAATTCGTCGGCAATGTCTGGTGCCCAACGAAGGTCACCATTAGCAATTTTACGATCAAACGTGTTGGTCCGACGAATCAAACGCATCAATTGAGTTGCTGTCAATTCAGCAATGGCGTTTGGTGAGTATGCTGGCACGTTAGTAACCTTGATACCGTTACGCTTGATAGCGTCTGCATCAATGTTATCAACACCAACGTTACGCAATGATAGTGACTTGATACCGAAGCTAGCCAACTTGTCCAATACTTCAGCGGTGTAAGGCTTTTGTTGATAAACAACCGCACCATCGTAGCCGTTAGCTAAATCAACAGTGTTTTCGTCCAACAATTCTTTAACGGCCTTAACCTCGATGTTGTTGTCTTTTGACCATTGTTTCAAGTAAGGCATTTCATCGTCACGCATACCATATGCAATAATTTTCACAATTGTTTCCTCCATTCAAAGAATCTGTCATTATTTTACCATGTTTTAAAGCCTTTGATAATCGTTTTTAGTGAATTATATGAATTTCTTCACAAGTAAGCGTTTTCACTCAACAACCACCCCGTGTTGTGCCAAAAAGACAATTTTTTGCGACCGGGGCTGGTGCTTAAACGCGTGCTCCGCCTTGAGAGCAGCTGACTTTGTGTCAAAGGCTTGTGAATAAATCAGTTTCAGTGGGTGGCGACTCTTGACCCGCGTATACTTTGCGCCCTTTCCAATCTCATGCTGGTGAAACCGGTGGGCAACGTCGTTTGTGAATCCACCGTACAGTGTGTGGTCAGCGCACAATAGTACGTAGAAAAAGTAGTGATCACTCATTCGTCTGACACTTCCCCATATAACATCTTGTGAATCGCCGGCGAATAAGCACCATCATCACCGTACGTCATGATCGGCGGCAACACTTTCAACCCAGTTGCCTTGCCATCCTTGATTGCCTCAACTAAAACAATGTTCGCATCACGACCAGCCTTGGGGTAAACGAATTGGAGCCGTTTGGCCGCTAACCGGTTGGCTGACATTAGCGCCAATAATTCCACTAACCTGTCGGGACGGTGAACAAAATAGGCTTTGCCGTTCATTTTTAACAAGTCACTCGTCGTTGCAAGCACCGTATTCAGCGTGGTCGTGATCTCGTGACGCGCAATTGCAAGATAGTTGTTCGGATTTTTTTTACTCGTCGGCAAGTCGGAAAAATACGGCGGATTGCAGGTGACCACATCAACGCTATCCTTTGGAATCTGATCCGTGATCGTTGCTAAATCTTGATGGTAGACTGTGACTTGTTCTGAAAGGTCGTTTAAAACAACTGAGCGTTCTGCCATATCGGCCAATCTCGCCTGCAATTCCACCATCGCAATTTTTCCCCGAGTACGAGGCGCCATAAACAGACCAACGGCGCCGTTACCGGCACAAAGGTCTACTAACCGCCCCTTTGCAGAGGTTGGCGCCTTCGCAAAGTTCGCCAGCAAAACAGCATCCAGCGAGAATGAAAAGACTTGGCTGCTCTGAATAATTTGTATATCTTGACTGTAGAGCTGATCAATACGTTCCCCAGCAAGAAGTTTGACGTCCCCCAAATAATCACCCATTTCATTGATGTTTGTCGTTATTATCATTATAATATAGGCTATCATTATACAACATTAAAGTAAGTGAGGTTTCACAATGTTCTACTCGTTTTTACGTGTTCTCGTTAGAATCATCCTTTTTGTGGTCAACGGTCATAACCGTTTCATTAACAAGGACCGCTTACCTGAGGGCAACTACATTCTGGTTGGCCCCCATCGGACCTGGTTTGATCCAATTTACTACGCACTGGCAGCCAGTCCAAAAAAATTTAGTTTTATGGCAAAAATTGAACTGTTCAAGAATCCAATTCTCAGTTTTATCCTGCGCCACGCCAATGCGTTCCCAGTTGACCGGAACCATCCAGGCCCTTCCGCCATTAAAACGCCGGTAAAGACGCTTCGCGATAAGGACCTCTCCTTGGTCATGTTTCCCTCTGGTACGCGCCACTCTCAAGAATTGAAAGGTGGCGTGGCCGTCATCGCAAAAATGGCTAAAGTGCCGATCGTGCCAACCGTGTACCAAGGCCCCTTGACGTTCAAGGAACTATTCAGCCGCCACCCAGTAACAGTGTCCTTCGGAGATCCCTTCTATGTGGATCCAAAGCTGAAGTTAAACGAAGAAGGCTTAGCCAAGGTGGAACATCAGATGCAGTCAGCCTTTGATGCCCTGGATAAGGAGATTGATCCGAATTTTCGGTATGTGGATGTGACGAAGTAGAGTGTGGAGCAAGGCGGTTTAGGGGCAGAATGTAACGGACTCTGGCAGAAAATCCCGGGTTTGGATTTTTTGCCAGAGTCCGTTACATGGCCGCCCCGTGCCTTGCGGAACACGTTTCGGCAAAATAAAGAGAGAGCGCAGAGGCCCGCACCACTCAGTTACTAAAAACCAGAAAAGTCCGGGCCTGACTTTTTGGTCAGAGGCCCTTAAACGTTAGCCCCGTGCTGAGACCGGAACACGTTTCGGCAATATACCCGAAAAACCACGTCGCAAGTACTACTCAGCGGTAAAAGAGCTCATTAAAGTTGCAAACTATCACCCTGATATAAAAAAGCTCAGCATATTTTTTTTAGATATGCTGAGCTTTTTTTGTCTAGAAACTGATCAAGTAACGATGAGTTTGTCTGCTACTTCAATTTTTAAAGTCTATTTTTTTCAGTTTCAGTGCTCCCCTGTTTTATAGCCCTTCCGGTTTTCGGAAAAATGAGGGATCCTGCACAAGGGACCCTGGCTTTCTATGCTGCATAGCCTAAACGCGCTCCGGAAAACTGAGGGCTCCTGCGTAAGGGACTCTGGCAAAAATGCCAAACCCAGGCATTTCTGCCAGAGTCCCTTACGCTCCGCCCTCACCCGTTTTCCTCCGCGCTCTCTAATCCAAATGCGCCGTATTCTGCAACCGAATCATATCATAATAGACACCATGCTGCTGCATCAGCTCATCGTTGGTGCCACGCTCCACGATTCTGCCGCGAGATAATACAAGAATCAGATCTGCGTTTTGAATCGTTGATAATCGGTGCGCAATGGCGATCGTTGTTCGGCCTTCACGCATCTGGTTCAGGCTTCGCTGAATCGTTTGCTCCGTTTCGGTGTCAATGTTGGCCGTTGCTTCATCCAAGATTAAGATCTTGGGATCCGTTACCACCGTTCCGGCAAACGAAATGAGTTGTCGCTGGCCGCTCGAATACCCGCTCCCACGTTCAATAACCCGCGAGTCGTACCCCTTTGGCAAGTCCTCAATAAAGTTATCCGCATTGACAAACCGAGCGGCGGCCCGCACTTGCTGGTCGGATAAGGTCTCGTCAAACATACGAATGTTCGAGGCCACCGTGCCATAAAACAAAAACGGTTCCTGGAGAACTAACCCCATCTTTTGCCGCAGTTCTTTCATATCATACTCGCGAATCGAATGGCCATCGATCAACACTTCGCCAGACTGGTACTCATAAAACCGCATTAAAACGTTGATTGTCGATGTTTTGCCGCTCCCCGTTTCACCAACCAGTGCCACCGTCTGTCCCGGTTCAGCCGTGAAAGAGACATCGTTTAGAACCGGATGCTCGCCGTCATAGGCAAACGTCACGTGCTTAAATTCAATTTTGCCATCCGTGATCTGCCGATTTGCGCGGACATTCTGGGTTGGTGCCGCAGTTGGATCGTTTAAAAGCTTGATGACCCGTGACCCCGATACTACCCCGTCTTGGAAGTCACTCAAATTGTCCATCATGGACGTCATTGGGTTATAAAAATTGTCCACGTAAGTAATAAACGCGTAGATCATCCCAGCCGGAACGTAACCGTTCAGACCCTTCACCCCAAATAATCCCAGCACGACCACAACGCCGAGTGCATAGAACAGGTTAATGATGGGACTCAACAGCAGCGCATTGATGCTAATCATTGCCTTTCGTGTGTCAAAATAGGCATTATTTGTGTGGCTGAATTCGTCACTCATCCGTCTTCCCTGACGAAATTGCTGAATCGTACTGACACCCGTAATTGCTTCAGCCAACCGGGAGTTCAGCTCACTTAACCGTTCTCGCATCCGCCGGTATACCCGCGAACTATACCGCTGGTAGTACCAGATAACGATCATCAGCAACGGCATGAAGGTCAGCAGCAACAGGGCCACCGTTTTGTTTAACATAAACATCGCTATCGCACACGAAACGACTGAAAAAAGGGCAACGATCAGGCTGCTGAATAATTGCCAAAACGTGGAAAACGACATCGTATCGTTCGTTAATCGTGAGACTATCGATCCGCTTGGCACCTGGTCAAAGTACCGCATGCCTAAGCGATGCAATTTTGCAAAGATCCGTCGCCGCACGTTTTCTAGCATGTACTCAGCACCCATGCTGTACAGAAAGTCCTGACCAAATTGCATGACCGCTTTAACGATCATCGTAAATAAATACAGTCCCGCAAAGAACCACATGATCTGATAGTTTGCCTTCCCAACTTTAAGGTAGGTGTCCATATAGATTCGGATAATCGTGGGTAAATAAATGTTCACGACACTGACAGCCGCGGCCAGAACAATGGCGCTGATAAAGTGGCGCCAATAGGGTTTCGCAAATCCGATCAGTTTGCCGACGATTCGAAACTGTTCCTTAATGGGCAGTGAGGTCGCCCACGCCGACTTGCGTTTTGTTTTCTTCATCACTCTTCCCCCCTAACCTTTAACTGCAAGGCTTGCCGGTCAAACATTTGCCGGTACCAGCCGTTGCTTGCCATCAAGGACTCATGATCACCACGTTCAACAACGCGGCCGCCATCCATCACAATGATCTCATCAGCATGCATCACCGAACTCAACCGGTGTGCCGCAATAATGGTGGTCTTATGTTGTCGTTCCTGCCGCAGTTGGCCCAGAATTTGGCTTTCCGTCTCGGCATCAACAGCTGACAGGGCATCATCTAAAATCAGGAGTTCCGGATCGATCATCAACGCGCGGGCAACCGCCAATCGCTGACGCTGACCACCAGAAAGCGAAATCCCATCTTCACCGACCTGCGTGTCATAGCCGTCCGGAAACTGGCTGATCTGGTGCGCCAGGTCGCTCTTTTCAGCAGCGGTTTCAACTTCTGCCATCGACGCGTCAGGGCGCGCAAAGGCAATGTTTTCTCGAACTGAATCAGAAAACATAAAACTGTCTTGCGGCACGTACCCAATCGCTGGCAAGTACGCATCTAACTGGTAATCGCGAACATCGTCACCGGCCATGATGATCCGGCCCTGGTAGTGTTCAAACTGTCGCAAGATCAACCGCATAATGGTGGACTTTCCAGAGCCGACCCGGCCAACGATTCCAAGTGTCTGCCCCTCTTTTACCGTAAAGGCTACATCGGTTAAACTCGGATGGTCATCACCTGGATATTGAAACTGTTGAATATCAAACGTTAAATCGCCCTGAGGCGCAGTTTGCCGCCCACTTTCACCGTCGCTCACTGCCGGGACTTCGTTCAATAAATGCATCACACGGTCATAACTGGCATTCCCACGTTCAAGTGTGTTAAACAGCATTCCAACTGCAAAAATCGGCCAGACCATCATGGCCAGATAGGTGATAAACGTCACGAGATTTCCAATCGTAATCGTCCCGTGAACGACAAGTGACCCGCCAATCACAATGGTTGCAACGTATGCCAGCGCAATGATCAGTGTTGTCAATGGATCAAACATGGCGTCTAATCGGTTCACCCGCCGATTCACGTTGATGGTTTCATCCACCTGATGATTAAAGTCAGCCATATCTTCTCGCTCTTGGCCTAAACTTTTAATAACCTTGATACCCGTAATACTTTCCTGGGCTTTGTTGTTGAGTCGTGAAAACGCAGCTTGTGACTCCCGAAAGGCAATGTTCATCTTTTGGCCAAGATAAAATGCCATGACTGCCAATAGCGGAAATGGCAGGACCGCAATTAAGGTCAAGCGCCAATTAACCAGTGTCATCATTGCAATTAGCGTTGTGCCACCAGTAATGATGGAATCCGCAAACTGTAAAATCCCACCACCAGCAACCCGTTGAATTGCCTGCAAGTCGTTGGTTGCACGGGCCATCAGATCTCCCGTACGGTATTTTTGATAAAATGTTTGGTCCATCACCATGTAATGTTTAAATAGCCGCGTCCGCAGCAAGCGTTCAAGTTCAGCCGCAGCACCCCAGATAGCGGTCCGCCACATGTAGCGGGTCACGTACTGGCCAATGGCTGCCACTACAAGAATAGCTAAATAGATGAGTAATCGCCGCACCGTCAGCCGATGGTCGTTGATGGCGTCGACCACCATCCCGATCAATCGTGGCGGAATAATCGCAAATAAAGCGGTCAACAGTAACCCTAAAACGCCAATTAAGTATGTCCGACGCTCCCGCTTAAAATACCACCCTAGTTTTCGAAAAATACCCCTGGTGTTCTTTCTTACCTCTCATTTCCAATAATCACTTGACTCACATAGAACTAGCGTATCACAGTCTTTAAAAATATACTTAAACAACATCTTGACCCTATCCTGTTAAAAAATAGCAGCCTTTTAAACGCAAACAACTTTAAAACTGTTAATTCTGGAAACTACTAGCCCTTGATAACCTAGGCATGAAACAAAGACGCAATCGGCAATATAAGGCACCTAACACCAAAATCCAACTTGGGTCGGGATTTCAATCTTAGGTGCCATAGACGCTGCGCGAAAATTTTTTCCCGCGTCCAAAATAAAGAGTCAGGACCCGAATACCGGTCCTGACTCAATTATCGACTTATTTTTTACTTGTGTCTTGTTGTTTCATGCTGTTCATCATCTGACGCAGCTTCTTTTCAGACGGGCGTTGTCCCATCTGCATCATCATCGTCCGAAGTTGATCTTCGTTAAATGGCGGGTTTTCTTTGATGTACTTTTCCATGTAGCGCCGTGCGCCAAATAACCCACCGGCAAGACCAACGATCAGTGCGATTGCAACGATCAATATCCAAATACCAGTTGACAAGCGGATGTGCCTCCTTTTTTAAAACTTCCTTAAACAATATTACACAATTCCGCCTGAAATGAAAAGCGGTTCTGGAAAGTTCTCAAAATTTAGTCACGTAAGCCCTTTTTGCGTTGGATTTTTTGGACCTTTTCCGGTGTGACTTCTTTACCCGCCTTATCGAAAACCCGAACCATTTCGATCTGACTCTTAAAGGATTCACGGAACTTCTCTAAATAGCGTTTTCGTAGTTTTTTGCGTTCGATTTCTTCAACTTCAGTAAGCTCGTCTTCCTTGGCCTTCTTAGCCAACTCATTGATCCGAGCAATTAATTTTTTCATTTCATCATCTGCCATATGATCACTCCTTACACGCAGTTTCATATTCTACCAGCATTTGACCGATTTAACAATTGAAATGCCCCCCGATTCTGCCAGAAGTTAACCGTATTTGCCATAACCGAACGTTTGTTTGAAGTTGAATGGGTTTCATGGTACAATAAACACAATAAAACAACGAACTTTCGAGGTAAACTCATGACAAAATCTTCAGAGACAAAACAACTCTCCATTTTGCAATATATTTATGACCAAACACAGGAACACGGATACCCGCCGACCGTTAGAGAAATCGGGGAAGCTGTTGGCCTTAGCTCAACATCGACCGTCCACGGCCACATTGCCCGCCTCACCAAAAAGGGGTACCTCATTAAAGACCCGACCAAGCCCCGGGCACTAGAAGTCACCGATATGGGGATCGACGCACTAGGTATCCAACTGACCCCAACAAAGATTCCAGTGCTTGGTACCGTTACTGCTGGACAGCTAATCTTGGCCGTCCAAGAAGCAGTGGACTACTTCCCCATTCCTGACGAACTTGAAGACGAGGCCAGTGACCTCTTTATGCTGACGATTCGCGGGGAGTCAATGATCAACGATGCTATTTTAAATGGCGATAAGGTCATCGTTAAAAAACAATCAGGCGCAGATAATGGCGACATTGTCATCGCCATGACTGAGGATAATGAAGCGACCTGCAAGCGGTTCTACAAAGAAAAGAATTACTACCGTCTGCAACCGGCAAACGACACCATGGCGCCCATTATTTTGGACAGTGTCACCATTTTGGGTAAGGTCATTGGCGTTTATCGTGACCACATTCAATAAATTGACTTACACCTTAAAAAGACCCTAGCCATCGTTTGACGGCTAGAGTCTTTTTTACTGTCTTAATTATGCTTGCCGATCAACGTACTGGCGCTGGTCATGCCTGATGCCGGTCAACACGAATCTGGCATCATCAGCTCGGGTATCTAACAACACGTCATGCGCGGGCAACTGCTGCTGAAATTGTTGTTCGTATGCTGCCACGGAACATTCACGACGCTGTTTAAAGTAGGCGTCAAACCAATTCCGCAAGTTTAACTGTGGCGTATCCTGAACCAACGTACCGCTATAGAACTCACCCTCAGCACCGGAACCATAGCTGAATAACCCGATCCGGTCGCCCGCCGTTAATTCAGCATTAGCGAGTAACGAGATTAAACTTAAATATAATGACCCTGTGTAGAGATTACCGACCCGCCGGTTATAGGCACGACTCGCTTCAAAGTTTGCCTTTAATATTGCTTGTTGTTGCTCACTAGCCTCAGGCAAGACTGCTCGTAACCCCTTCAATCCCATCTTTGTAAATGGCAAATGATAGGTCAGTGCTGTAAAGTCCGCAATCGTTCGGCCAGTTTGTGCACAGTAGTCGTGGAAGACCGCCTTGAAAAAATCGACATAAATGTTTTCCGAATAACGTCCATCTACTAGGGCTTCCGTCCGGTATAATGGCCGCCAAAAGTCCATGACGTCTTCAGAACGAAAACTAGTCGCATCATCAAGCGCCAAAATTTGTGGGTCAGCCGCAATCGTCATGGCCACTGCCCCACCACCCTGGGTCACTTCACCAGGCGTATTTAAACCGTAACGCGCAATGTCGGCGCCAATAACGAGCACTTGTTTATCCGGATTGGCCCGGACGAAATCCTTGGCTGTTTGCACACCAAAGGTCGCCCCATAACAAGCCTGCTTGACCTCAATCGCTCTGATCTGGTCTGGCAGCTGTAACAACCGTTTCACATACATCGCTGCCGATTTTGAATGGTCAATACCCGACTCCGTGCCAAAAATCACCATTGCGATCTTATCGCGATTATCGTCTGTTATGATCTGGCTGGCTGCACTCGCCGCCATAGTCACAACATCTTGGGTAACTGGAATCACAACCTGCTCACTCTGGCCGATCCCAATGAGATACTTATTGGGATCTTCATTGCGGGCCTGCGCCAACGCTGTCAGGTCTAAATACTGGTTTGGGGCATAAAAGCCAATCTGATCAATTCCTACTTGCATGTTCTGTGCTCCTTTAATCTAATTGTCCATATCCTAAATAATGATAATTATAATCCATTCCGTGCGTATAAAGCGCAAATGCTGCCTCTCGTTCATCCGCAAATGTCACAACTATGGCTGGGGTCGCCCATGACGAATACCCCCAAAACACGGTGTCATCATAATCGTAGCTGTCATTGGGCCGCCGATGAAAGCCCTGGGTGACATCCCAAACGGTCCCGTGGGTGCGCACCCAGTCTTCAGCCAGACCAGCCTTAACTTCTAATAATTGCTCTGAATTATCATTGACCAGCGTGTATAACCGACGCCAATCAATTTGCCAGTCATGCAAGTGCGGCCTATCCTGTGAGTTGCTATATACAGATGACTGTGAGATTACGTTTAATTGAATTGGTGTTAACTCTGAAAACCGCATTCGTTTTCCTCCCGAATCGCGACTTGTAATGTCAGCTCACCATGCTAGAATAACTTTAACACTTAATGTGAGGATGTGTCCTGTGAGACTTCTAACTTCAAACACTTATAATATTTTAATTGCTGTTTTAATCATCGTCTGCGGGCTAGTTGGTGCGCACTATGTAGAACAGTCTTCACTGCGGCACTGGTTGCGCGCGTTATCGCTTGTAGCTGCCGTCTTCCTTGTTTTTATCGGAGCGGTTTGGCTTGGATTAGTTGTGACCTACAACGGGTTTAACCCCATCGTCAATTAAACAAGTGTCAGACTTTAATCCAAATCACTTGTTAATGAAAGCGTCATTATATTAAATTTAGAGTGTGTGTAGCGATTACACAACCAATTTGAGAATGTTGAGGTGTTCAATTTAAAAAGTACAAAAGTACGTGTCATTGCTAACGGTGGCCTAACTGGCGACACTGTTAACCAACTTACCAATGAATTATCAAAGTTTACCTTTAAGATTATGCTCAAGTATAACGGTACCACCACTATCGCTAACAGCAGTTTGGGTGTCATGAGTCTGGGTGTTCCAGCTGATGCCGAAGTTGAGATCAGCGTTGAAGGTGACGATGCGCAGCTACAAGAAGTCATCACGGCATTAACTGACAAGCAATTCGTCAAGACACTTTAAGCACTCGCATTCGCTAACCGTATTGGAGGGATCACGTTGAATCAATACACTATTAACTTTAGTAATCGTGTGACGCACGAAACGGTCACCATTTCGTACAAGATTATTTTGGCCGATCCCGAAGAACACAAAAGTATCACCCAAGTCGGCAGCGTCTCCTACCAACGGTTCGCCTCACAGCATATTTTCTTTCAGTCTGGCCAACCAGCGCTCAACCTCATCCGTGATATTGACGACGCGATGGACGCGGACAAATACCGTCTCGCTACGATCAATTTTGCTTCCAGCGAAGATGAACACGTTCTAAAAGTCCCCTCGAAGGAAGCAATCGTTCAAGTTGTCGCTGAACATCAGGGTGACTCACCACAGATCAAGGTCGCGCACCAACTGCTCCTTGGCTAATTCAAATAGGAGGCTGTAACTTATGGCAGATGCCAGCTTTGAAACAACGTACAGTACCTTTATCGATGCCTTTACAAAGCTCGATTATGATCAACAGCAACAGGTTCTTCAAGCCCTTAATGAGTTGTCGGCAGCAAGAAAGAACCGTCATTAAATTAATTGTATATAGCAATAGTGAAAAAGGCTGGTATTCCTGATACCAGCCTTTTTCCTTTTATTAGCAATACTCACCGCAATAACCATCAAGCAATTATTATCGTTATCTTGCGTTGAAGCGTATACTGAACATAAAGGGAGGTCCTCATTACCATGACCGAAGAACCAAAGAAATCGACCTTTAAAAAAATCGCACGAGGCGTTCGTGGCACCTGTCCACAATGTCGCCGTCCAATGACAATCTATCACGGCATCAACCACTGTCCTTCATGTGGCTATATTTTTAAATCTAATTTTGACCCTAAATAACCACCTAAAAATGATCCAGCTGACACCCCTTTTGGCCGTCGAGCTGGATCATTTTTGAGTCTTATTTTTTAGCTTTAGTCACGACTACACGGTATCCTGGTGGGCAATGTGAAAAGCTGCTTATTGGTTGTCCCTGCTGTTGGTTACGCCTCCGGATCTTCTTGCGCATTGACCACCAGCACCCGAACAGTGGCGTGGCGCACCACATAGGCAGTGGTCGATCCAATGAGTAACCGATTGATTGCATCCGCCCCCGATTTACCAATCACGATCAGATCAATGTCTTCACTCTGACAATAATCCACAATGACATTTTTCGGGATACCCGTTTTGATCACACTCGTTGTCTGAATACCGGCCTTATCAGTGATTGCCCGTCCTTGAGCGAGTAATCTTTCTGCCCGCTCACGATAATCTTTTGTAATATCTGTTGCAATGCTCCCTGACGCTGCAATCCAGTTACTATTGTTCACCACTGTCAGTAACGTTAGTTTCGCGCCAAAAACACGACTTAGTTCAATAGCTTCTTGAAGCGCCTGATTTGAATTTGCACTGCCATCTAAGGGGACCAAAATGTGTTGATACATTATCATGACTCCTTTCGGTAGGTACTGCCGCCGGGTGTCTGTTCTCGCTGTTTCATCCTATAGTGTTATTATCACCAAATAATGCCAGAATAGCAATGTAAATGCCCACGTTTTCATCCCATTATTTTCCCAATTTGGAACACTATCGCCAACGAGAAAAACAGACAGTTATTAGTAAACTGTCTCGTTTATGAAATTTTCATCATCTCGAGTCATTAACGCTAGCAATTCCGCTCAGAATCAGTTACATTAGAGCATGTGATTTCTTTGCAAAGGAGTGTTTACAAATGCAATTAACAAAAGCAACCATCGCCGATTTAGACAATATCGTGGCGATTTTAAGTGACGGGCGTGATCAGCTCGCGGAAAAAGGTGTCGACCAGTGGCAGGGGGACTACCCTTCCGCTGACCAAATCACTGACGACATCAATCACGGCTTTGCATATCTTGCCCATGCCGACGATAACCAAACAGTTGGGGCGATCGCAATCGTCACAGCACCAGACCATTCATACGATACCATGACGGGCGACTGGCTGAATCATAACGACAACTACCTGGTGATTCACCGGGTCGCTATCCATTCAAACCACGGTGGCAAAGGCTATGCAACGCAACTATTTGAAAGTGTGATCAGTCACGTTGAGGCCAACCACCCTGAAATCGATAGTATTCGCATTGATACCCACGCCGATAATAAGGCCATGCAACACCTGATCGATAAAATGAACTTCACTAAAGTCGGTGAAATTTACGGCGTCTATCACAAGGATGATATTAGTTACGTATATGAACGACTGACGTCTAATCCAAAAACGATGCCCCATGCCAGCTAAATTCACCACCAACGTCTGAGAGATGATCTCAGACGTTTTTTTATGCACATATTCTTTTGATGACACAAAAAAAGCCCATTCCCTCACGGGAATCGACATCTTTTGGTAGTTGAGAATAAGTACGTTCGTACTGGAAAGTATGCTGACAAGAATACACCCAATAAATTTATTTGTAAACAATTTGTACGATAATTTTCGACTTTTAAAGCGCTATCATCTTGTTTTTTGGCAATATTAACTTTTGTGTTGGCAAAACAACTCGCCGAATCCCTTTTTTCAACCCATGCTAAATAAAAAGCGCGCCCACCACACCGGTGAACACGCTTAACCATTTATTTACCTAACATGAGTCCCATTGTACTCAAGTTATTATGTCATTTTATGCCGGTTTCTACTAAATTTCAAGAGGTGTTTTGTACTGGTATTGCCAGTTGAGACAGTATTTCAATCAAGCCGTACTTTGCCTAATAGAATGCTGATTTAAGCTTGTTTTAAGGCCATCGAAGTTATTATAATAGTGACAATCACTAATCACTAAACTGAACTTAAATATCGCTATAGGTGTGTTCACTTCAACAATATTGCTATCAACAGTGCTATTCTTGAACCGCATCTAGGCAAAAGGATGCGTAATATGACCGAAAAAATAATTATGCCTGCCGTGGCAGACGACCTCACCGACCATTACCTGACAAAGCAGGGCTTTGAAGTCTTGACCGTTGACAATCCAGACGCAGAAAATATCCTAGCGACTGCTCCGGACGCTGCCGCCGTCATGATGATCAGCAATAAAATTCCCAATTCGTTGTACGATAAAATGCCCAACTTAAAAATTCTCGCTCGGCGCGGTGTTGGGTACGACAATATTGACGTCGCATTTGCTGCGAAAAAAGGGGTTTGGGTAACGAATACGCCCGGTGCCAACGCTGTCAGTGTTGCTGAGGCTGCTGTTCTGGATATCATGCTGATGGCCCGGCAATTCGATGCCATTTCAAAAAAAACTGCGCGCCGGCGACTGGACTGGTGGTTACCACATCATGGGGCATGATTTAATTGGGGCAACAGTTGGTATTGTTGGTTACGGCCATATCGGTCAAGCAGTCGCCAAAATTTTAAGCAGTTTTGGCGTTACCGTTTTGATCTATAACCGGACCCACTACGAGACCGCCTATGGCGAATATGTCGACTGGGACACCCTCTTTAAGACAGCCGACTTTGTAACCCTTCACCTCGCAGCTGTCCCAGAAACGACGAAAATCATCAACGCGGAAACACTCGCTCTAATGAAGCCCACCGCCTCGCTAATTAATTTGGCCCGTGGTGCGATTGTAGACGAGGAAGCACTAGAGTAACTGCCCTACGTGAGAAAAAGCTCGCAGGCGCCGCTTTAGACGTCTATGAGAAGGAACCCATCACCACGGACAATCCGCTTTTATCCTTGGACAACGTTTTCGTAACCCCTCACGTTGGATCCAACACCGTTGAATCCAACCAACGCATGGCTATGGGCGCTGCCAAGATGATTGAACAGGTTCTTCGGGGGCAGAAACCGCAGTGGGCCGTGAATGCGCCTGAAGTGTAATTAATATAATTTAATTTCAAAAAAAAGACGCGCTTTACCTCTTTGTCAAAACCGTTAATCTCAATAGTTAATGATGACTAAAACCCTTGCAAGTTATCTCAGTTTTGGTATAATTATTTAGTGTTGTTAGTTAATGGAGAGTTGGCAGAGTGGTAATGCACCGGACTCGAAATCCGGCGAACCGGCTAATACCGGCGCGCAGGTTCAAATCCTGTACTCTCCTTATATTTTTAAAGGTTTTGACGACCATTTGATGTGGTTGTCAAAACCTTTTTTTGTTTTTAATTCTGTCTCGTGTTGATGTGGGAATGAAACTATCAAAAAAAGTGTGGTAAGTCTACTTGTCCAAATAGGATTTGTAAGCTTACCACACTTTTTTATTCACGTTTTTCAATTTGATAATGATTATTTTAGCATTTGGATTTCTAGCAGTCGAGGTGAAATGCGTTCTGCAGCCATGGTGGCCACGTAACATGGCTTTGGGAAAAATGGCAGTTTAGGCATTTTTTGTTTTACTTTCTATTAGCCTCGAGCCGAAACGTGTTCCGCCCTCAAACCGCCTTGCTCCACACTCTTTAATACTCCATCAAACTAAAAATATCATGCCCCTTAATCTTATCACGGCCATGAAGGTCCTTCAGTTCAATAATAAAGGCAGTTCCCACAACGATACCGCCAAGGTCTTCAACTAATTGAATCGTTGCAGCAATTGTGCCACCCGTTGCCAACAAGTCATCAGTCACTAAGACACGCTGACCTGGCTTGATTGCATCCTTGTGCAAGTACAAAGCACTTGTACCATATTCAAGGCTGTACGTTGCTTTAACAGTCTCTCGGGGTAACTTCCCCTCCTTACGAGCTGGTGCAAAGCCAACGCCTAATTCATAAGCGACTGGGCAACCCACGATGAACCCGCGAGCTTCTGGGCCCACAATCATTTCAACGTTCTTGCCACGCGCGTAGTCCACCAGCTGGTCAGTTGCATAACGGTAGGCTTCACCGTCTGCCATCAATGGGGAAATGTCCCGGAACATCACGCCGGGTTCTGGATAATCTGGAACAGTCGCGATGTATTGGGTTAAATCAATTGCCATTTTAAATAAACTCCTTTATTTATCGGCTGTAAAGCTCGTCAAAAGTTGTTTTAGAACCGCTGATTCGCTATACAGTAGCTGTTTCTCGGTTTCAATCTGGGTTTGTCGGGATTGATAACTCGGTGCCGTTTCGATCTTCTGATTCGCCGGCTGTGCAATGGGGGTTAATTGACCGTTCTCAATGGTTACAAAGTGCAGTTCCGAAAAGATCTGAAGCATTAAAACGAGTTGACTGGCGTCGATCTTCAAATAGGCGGCTAATTCAGCCATCCGTTTGCCAACGTCCACGTTTTGATGCGTTTTAACGAACCTAAACAGTTTAGCATATTGTGCGCGTTCTGGCATCCCCAAAAGGTAATGACTTTGCTTAAGATAAAAATAAGCAACGATTCGATCAGCCGTAATATGGCCCAAAACCCGCTGTAGATCAGCAATTGAGGCAGGACAATCCACTAAAAATAGCGTGTTGATCTTTTGGTCAGAAATTTCTTGTCCAGCCGTAACAACGATACTTACCGCGGTTGGCGGCAATTGCGTTCGGAGTTGCTCGTAGACTCGTTGATTAAAGAAGACATAGGTACCAGCTTCACTGAACATCGTTTTGTGCAGCTGCTGAGTCCGTTTATCTTCAACGACCATGCCGGTTACAGCGATATCTTTAACCATCAACTGCATATTGGTCCGGCCCTGCCACACATTAATGTCGATCTGTGCCAACAATTTCACTTGATCAGGCGCACTGGCTAACACCGGTGCAAGCGCACCCTGGCCAAAATCAATGGCATCCACCGCCTGACCGTTATCTTCGACCTTAAACTTCAAATGTTTGCCGTCAGCCCCGATGGCCTTCACATTTTGTAAGGTTTCAGGATCGAACGCAAACAATGGGACCGGGTTATCGGTACCAAATGGTGCGAGACGCTGAAGTTGTTCATACAACGGCATCGTCACCTTGTCAGCCGTTAACCGTGCGGCAACGTTAAGCTGGCCCTTAGGTTGATCAGTGAGATGCTGCGTTTCAGCAGCGTCATCAAACGCCGTCTGAAGTGCCGTTAGCTGATCGGCTTTGGCCGTCATTCCGACGGCACCAGCGTGACCCCCAAAGGCAACCATCAGGTCACGGTGCCCATCAAAGGCTTCAAATAAGTTGAAACCAGCCACACTTCTACCGGAACCCTTGGCGGTATTGCTATCAGGATTCACGTTCAAGACGACGGTCGGCTTCCCCATCGTTTCAACGACCTTGCTGGCGACGATTCCTAAAACGCCTTCGTGCCAGTGTTCACCTGTAATGACCAATGCTGGGTGGTCGCGGTGATCAGCATCCTGTGCTTGTGTCAAAGCTGTCTCACTAATATCCGCAACCAGTTGCTGGCGATACTTATTCTGTTTTTCAGTTAGTTGCGCAAGCTCACTTGCCCGCTCATCGTCCAGGGTCGTTAACAACTCAACGGCCGGGGCGGCATCATCTAGGCGTCCCAGTGCGTTGAGTCGCGGTGCAATGCCAAAACCAATGGATTGTTCCGTTAATTGGCTGGGATCGATGCCCGCGCCCTGCATCAGATTCACAAGGCCCAAACGATCCGTTTGCGCTAAAATCTTAAGGCCAAGGGAAACGAGGACCCGATTCTCGTCCACGACTGGCACAAGGTCAGCAACCGTCCCAATAGCAGCAAGATCTAAGAGTTCCTGTGGGACCTCTTCTAATAGTGCAGTGGCCACTTTAAAAGCCACCCCAGCACCGGAGAGCCCCCCAAATGGGTAATCTCCTTCTGGATGCCGCGGATGAATCACGGCTGCAGCGTCCGGTAACGTTTCAGGCAGTTCATGGTGGTCAGTCACCACCACATCGCATCCCAGTTCATTAGCACGAGCAATGGCATCATGACCAGAAACCCCGTTGTCAACGGTAACGATCAGTTGGGTACCCCCTTCAATCAGCCGCTCAAACGCTGCTGTGTTAGGGCCGTACCCATCTACAAACCGATTGGGAATAAAGTAGTCAACGTTAGCACCGAACTGATCAAGCGTTTCATACATGATGGCCGTACTTGTCACACCATCCGCATCATAATCACCATAAATCGTGACTTTTTCAGCGTTCATGATGGCGTTTTGAATCCGATCGACCCCCTTTTGCATATCGTGCATCGCAAATGGGTCGTGCAATTGACTCAGGTCTGGCGTCAAAAACGTCTGCATTGTGTCAATGGTATCGTACCCCCGATTGATCAAAATTTGCGCGATCATCGGGTCAATCTTCAGTTGTTCAGCGGCCTGTTGGGCTGCTTCCGTCGGTTGGTCAACATCTTTGACCTGCCAATCATAGTGCGATTCGATCACTTACGGTCATCCTTTTCGTTTTGATCCTGCGTTGTTTGAGCCGCCTTGTTTTGCTCAGCGACCGCCCCAGTAATACGCCGGTTATGCTGTTTGACAGTTTCCGGTTCAAGCTTAGTTGCCGGCTGATCAGGCTGCTGTTTGTCCTGCCGGCGTTTTTGAAAATGCGTCACCGTCGTCAGCAAAAACATCAGCAGTGCACCAATGAACACCGCACCCAGCAACACAATGACCAGTGGCCAGCGAACGGTCACGAACCCAAAATTGATTGGAACCGGTGTCACGTTTAAAATCGAAAAAACGGCAATAATGATAATCAAGATAATGCCTAATATCAACTGTCCTTGACGTTTCAACCCCATCGTCCCCCTAGTTTGTTTGACGTTCTTTAT
This sequence comes from Secundilactobacillus paracollinoides, assembly GCF_001702155.1. NCBI lineage: Bacteria > Bacillati > Bacillota > Bacilli > Lactobacillales > Lactobacillaceae > Secundilactobacillus > Secundilactobacillus paracollinoides. The sequence continues at coordinate 2,535,913 of NZ_CP014912.1, read as the reverse complement.
CAAACGGAATATCGATTAAATCGAAATCCTTAACGACCTTCGTCCGCGGAAAGATCGACTTGGCCTGTTTTTCAAGCTCTAACGCCATTTTTCCGGTATAACGTGCCGAAATATGGTTGAGCAATAGCCGACCAACGTGCCCGTCACGGGCGATATTTGCAGCCTGCATATTTGTTGAGTGGTAGTAGTTATGTGCTAAATTGGCTTCGTCCTTCGCAAACGTGCTCTCGTGCACCAGCACATCCGCATTTTCAGCCAACACACTGCTATTCGGTGTCCGTCTGGTATCACCTAAAATCGCGATAATTCGGCCTTTCTGTGCGTGCCCGATATAGTCGTGACCGTTGATCACCCGACCGTCAGGCAGTGTGACCGTTTTTCCAGCTTTCAGCTGGCCGTAGACGGGACCGGACGGAATCTGGTCCTCCCGCAATTTATCAACCATCAATTCACCCTGATGGTCGTGCTCTTCAATGCGATACCCAAAGCATTCGATCTTATGATCCAGCTTGCGCGCATAGACGGTAAACTTATCATCGCTATAGATTTCACCTTCGTTTTCAATTTCAACAAATTCAATGTAGTACGACAACTTGGTTTCGGAAACCTTTAAGCTCGTCAACACAAAGTTGCGAATGCCCTTTGGACCATAAATCGTTAATTTTTCGTTGCCACCCTGAAATGAGCGACTGCTCAGCAACCCAGGCAGACCAAAAATATGGTCGCCGTGCAGGTGGGTAATAAATATTTTATCAATTTTACGTGGCCGAATGGTCGTCCGTAAGATTTGATGCTGCGTGCCTTCACCGGCATCAAACAGCCAAATTGAATTCCGTTCTTCAAGTAGGCGAAGTGCCAAACTGCTGACGTTTCTAAATTTTCCCGGGGAACCAGCACCCGTACCTAAAAATTCTATTTGCATTTATGTCGTCCTTTTCTAATGTTAAGTCCGCAGGTGAGCGCAATGGTCGCCATAACTGAGATGTTCATTTCAGTTCGTCACCACCGCTCACCTCAACCTTACAATTGTAGCATATGCCACCCTAATTTTCGTCCTTTAACGTCGATTAAAATTGGAATCTTTGCTGTTCCTTTCTGAACTGCGAAGATGGTGGTTCTGCCAAAGTACGGTATAATGAGATACGACACACCATGGTATCAGCAATATCAAGGAGGCCAGCATGAACGTCATTGAATTAAAGATCCTGACCAGTCACTTTGATCCCGCATTGAAGATTGCTTTGGATCAGGATCCCATTGTGCCGATTACGCGCATCACACTGGATCATGACGGCTTGCAGTTTATCAGTCAGGCCGGGCATGAGCCTTTAGATCTGGCCACATTGAAGCACCAAACAAGAGAGTTAAAGGGGCAGCCGACCCTCTTTTATCAGGGGCAACGACTATTTGGCTTTCGCCATAGTCAAAAATGGCTGTTATTTAAATAAGGGGGAATCATCACATGAGTCATCGCAATCACTTGTGGGTCGCCGGTCTAGCCGTCATCGCTATTTCCTTAGCCGGCTGCCAGCAATCCACCAAGAGTCAAGCAACCTCGTCGGGATCACAATCCTCACAGGCAAGCCAGTCTTCAACAAAAAAGGCAGAATCTGCGGCGAGTGCGTCGTCGTCTAACAACACCGTTGCAACAATGAAGAATTATCAAGTACCAGCTAGTGAAAAACAGAAAAAATCGTATGTTAAGTCTGGCCTGCTCACGATTCCAGGTGAATTTTCGTACGACAAAGCGGGCACAAAGTTAACGTTGAAAAAGAAACAGAACTCCACTCGAAAAACGGCTAGTACCGGATTAAGTTACCAAATGATCAGTACCAAGATGATCACGAACAGCGCCAAAACGTCGGCGGCTAAGCAAATGGCTGAACAGGCCTTTAATGTGACCACCATCGCTAACCCCTACCAGACCATTCAGATCAACTTTAAAATTAACAACCAGCTTGATCAAGATGTTCGGACTGATGGGATCAATAAGGTTGTCTTTAACGGCACCAATACTGCAACAAGTGCCAGCGGTCTCAGCGACAGCAGTGCTGGCCAGACCATTAAGGCACACCAAACAAGAACCTTTCACGCCATGGTGTTGACGGGAACCGCTGACACTACTGTGACGAAACTTGCCATTCAGTTTTCCGGCAGTTTTTCTGCTAATGGTGAAAAACGGTCTTCGTCGCCGAAGACGTTGGATGTTGCATTGAATTAGAGATTCTTTGAATAATTGAGACACAAAAAGACCGGGAATTGACGTTCCCGGTCTTTTTGTGGTTTTATGGTTTCGTTGAACCTGATTATACAATTGACACATTGCATGTTAGGCAGTTCTGGCACTCAAGCCACATCTGGTTATAAGTCCGTGCCTTTCTTGGCTGCCTTGCCAAAACACGGTACAGAAGGCAGGCGTTGCATGTAAGGCACTTTCGGAACCAAATCCACATCTGGTTGAAGGCCCGCCTTTCTTGGCTACTTTGCCGAAACGCGTTCCCGAAGGCAAGAGTTGCATGTAAAGCACTTTCGGGACCAAATCCACATCTGGTTGAAGGCCGCGCCTTTCTTGGCTACCTTGCCGAAACGCGTTTCGGAAGGCAAGGGGCGGCCATGTAAGGGACTCTAACAAAAATGCCAAGTTCAGGCATTTCTGTTAGAGCCCCTTACATTCTGCCCCTTAAGCGCCTTCCTCCACGCTCTTTAATCCGTCATATGCTTCGCCACCAACGCCGTAAAGTACCTATTCCCTGTTGGGTTGGGGTGCACATTGTCGTTATAGAACCAGCTCTTATGGTCGGCGCTCAAACCGTGCCAATCGATTACTGTCACGTTTGAGAAACGCTTGCTTGCTTCGTGGATCGTTGTATTTGTTTGGGTTTCCCAATTTCTTGTTGGGACGTGCGTGGTTACCCAGAAAATATGCCGCTTTGGACCAATTGCGTGAATCACATCATTGATCTGCTGCGTGGTCATTGGGCCATTTGTTCCCAAATTGATCAGCACATTTTGTGACAGCGCGCCCTTTGCCTCTAACCCGTGGATCTCAGACGGTGCTTGCCAAACTTGACGGCCAACTTTCGCCATCACATAGGTGTTTGGAAAGACCTGACGTAAATCCGTTGAGACGTCGACCATGACCGAATCACCAATCGCTGTTACCGGCATATTTTTTGCTGTCAGCAATTGCGTTTTGGTCAGGTCATAGTCCTTTGCTACACTGCGTTGCTTAGACGTCAGCTTAACCTTGGCGTACTTACTTGCCGCCGTCTTCGGCTTAGCGGCCTTCTTTTGGGCCGTTTTTTGCTTCGATAAAACAGCCTCATTATCCTTCGTCACTGTTTTTTGGTTGCGCTGAATATGATTCTGAAGCGCGTTATCCTTTGCTGGTAAGTGGTTTGGCGCCGCTGCTGCACCATAAAGGGCAATCAATGTCACCATGACTGCCGGAATAGCGACCCACCGTTTCCAACCATATTGAGACTGCCGAGAAAAACAGTTTTTGACCAACTGTGGCAATTCATGATAGTGATAGTGCCGTGTTGGTGACTCTAGGTACCGGTAAGACAGATCGCTCACCACTAAAATTAAAATGGTTTCGATCAACGCATTTAAGACTGGATGTGCGGCAATGTTTGTCACCCGTGCCTCATAAAAGATCATGATCGGGAACTGGTACAGGTAAATACCATAACTGCGTTTCCCGACCCAATCAAATAGCCGGTTGGTCAGCACCTGGTTCATAACCCCTGCCGGATGTGCGACCGTGGCGACTAGTACCGTTGACAGCAGTGTAAAGATAAACATGCCGCCGCGATAGGTAAAGCTCGTTTCACCAGAAAGTTTAAAGAACAGGATCACGATCAAGATAAGACTCACAGCACCAGTTATATTCAAAGCGCGGCGTGCCTGATCTGGCAATTCCGTTTTGAGCTTGGTTGCGGGCCACATAAAGGCCAGCCCGACACCCAGTAAAATGGCAAACATTCGCGTATCCGTCCCGTAGTACACCCGGTTCGTATTAGCAGGATCGTAGAGAACTGCCATCGCAATTGCGGACAGAACCGCCACGCCGATGACCAGATAAAAGATCGTCTTACGCTGATGGAACACATAGAGCAGCGCAATTAAAATCAGTGGCCAGAACAAATAGAATTGACCTTCGATCGACAGCGACCATAAATGGGTAAACGGTGATTCGCCGTTAAACCGGTCAAAATAGGATTGGCCGTGACCAATTTCCCACCAGTTGTACACGTAAAGCAAATTTGTCCAAATAATTGACTTCAAATTCACAAATAATGATCGCTGAAACAGGGTAATGTACGCTGCAGTCGTTAAGACCATGGTCACTAACGCCGGGTAGAGGCGTTTCATCCGGCGCCCATAAAAGGCCCAAATGTCGATCGATCCGTTTTGCTCGTACTCCTGTAACAGCAGATCCGTAATTAAATATCCTGACACAACGAAAAATATTGGTACCCCCAAATAACCACCTTTTAGGCTGTAAGGTAGCAAATGGTACACAATAACACCAATAACTGCAATCGTTCTAATGCCATCAAACCCTGAGATGTAGCGGCTGTGTTTTAGCCGCTTGCTCCCACTTTGTTGTTGCATGATTCTCCCCCGTTCTCCTTTAATCACAACCTAATGTCGTTCATTGTGTTACTTATTCAACGAATTCAAAGGTAAAGTCATCAATTTGAACGAGATCACCATTCTTTGCGCCCTTTTCTCGTAGCGCATCATCAACACCCATTCCCCGCAACTGACGGGCAAATCGAAGGGTGCTTTCTTCGTGGTCCATGTTGGTCATCTTAAATAAGCGTTCCAACTTCTCACCACTAAGGACCCAAGTCCCGTCTTCATCCTGTTCAACTGTAAAGTCGCTATCAGGTTCGGTCGGCAGACCCAATGCTTCATCCAGATCATCCAAGCCCTTTACAGGGAATGCTGGCGTTTGGTCAAGAATTTCAGCCGTTTTAGCAATCAGTGGTTGCAGCCCATCATGAGTGACACTCGAAATCGCCATCACAACCGGTGGTGTTGGCAACGTATGGTCGTCAGCCAACTTCGCCTTAAGTTGCTCAAGGTTCTCCTTAGCATCTGGGAGATCCATCTTTGTCGCCACCACAATTTGTGGTCGGTCCAACAGCGCTGGATCATACTTCTTTAACTCTTCATTGATCTTTAAAAAGTCTTCATACGGATCGCGTTGCTCGTATCCGCCCACGTCGATCACGTGCAACAGAACACGGGTCCGTTCAATGTGGCGTAGGAATTCGATACCGAGGCCAACCCCGTTAGCGGCGCCCTCGATCAACCCAGGAAGATCCGCCACCGCAAAGTCGTGATCCACATCAATGCGAACCATTCCAAGGTTTGGCGATAACGTTGTAAAGTGATAATCCCCAATCTTTGGTTTGGCATCCGTGATCACCGAAAGCAATGTTGACTTTCCGGCCGAAGGAAACCCAATCAACCCCACGTCGGCCAACAGCTTCAATTCTAGTCGGACTCGGCGTTCTTGACCAGGTTCACCGTTTTCAGCAAGCTCGGGAGCCGGGTTCTTCGGCGTCGCAAAATGGACGTTGCCCCGTCCGCCACGACCACCTTGAACGGCAACGATCTCATCATCTGGATCAACCAGGTCCGCGATAACCGCGTTCGTTTCGTCATCAATGATGGTGGTTCCCTGTGGGACGATAACGATCTTATCGTCTGCACCGCGGCCAGTCATGCCTTTGATGCCGCCGTTTTGGCCACTATCAGCTTTAAATTTTTGGTTGTACCGGAAGTCCATCAACGTCCGCAAGCCAGTGTTCACTTTAAAGATCACACTGCCGCCACGGCCGCCATCACCACCAGCAGGCCCGCCATTTGGCTCATATTTTTCGCGACGGAACGCAACCATCCCGTTACCGCCGTTTCCTGCTTTTACATTTATCGTTACTTGATCTACAAACATATTTTATTCTCCATAACTCTTCTAAACTAGTTACCTTGCCTGTGTCATTATCTAATGAATCCAGGAAAATTACCATCATAAATTGGAATATTTTCACTGAAAATGATAATTTTACGATTTTTCGACCTTTTGCGGGGTCTCATTGGCAAGTGTCAGCTTGATTGTATCCACCACAGTGTGGGAGATGCCAAGCTTCGTGAGTTCTTCCGTATCCGCATCCGCAATCTTTTTCAGGGAGCCGAACTTCCGCAACAACTTTGTCCGGGTCTTTGGCCCAACCCCTGGAATATCATCCAATCGCGAACTGAGGGAATGCTTGGTATGGACTTGGCGATGGAAGGTGATGGCAAACCGGTGCACTTCATCTTGAATTCGTTGCAGGAGATAGAACCCCTGTGACTTAGGATCAAGATGCATCGGCGTATCGTTGACTTCGGACAGCAGGTCGGCCGTCTTGTGCTTGTCGTTCTTGACCATCGCCGCTACAGGGACGTTCAAGCCCAACTCATTTTCCAGCACATCACGCGCTGCATCCAGCTGAATGTCGCCACCATCCATGAGAATTAAATCTGGCAACTCAGTGTGTTCCTTGAGCACCCGACTATACCGTCGCCGAATGACTTCCCGCGTGCTGGCGGCTTCATCCGCATGGTCCACCGTTTTCAGTTTGTATTTCCGGTAAAGATTCTTGTTTGGCTGCCCATCCACGAAAACCACCATGGCAGACACTAGATCAGCCCCCTGAATATGAGAGTGGTCAAAGGCTTCGATCTTGTGTCCCGGGCGAATCCCTAACGCATCCGTAATTTCCTTCATCGCACCGGTCGTTTTTTGTTCATCTAGCTCCAATAGCCGGAACTTCTCTTCCAAAACAAGTCGGGCGTTCTTGCCCGCCATGTCCAGCAGCGCCCGTTTTTCACCCCGCTGCGGCGTCCGAAACGGCACCCCGAGCACGTTACTTAAGACGTCCTTAGGCATCTCTTCCGGGACTAGAATTTCCTTTGGCAACACGCTGTTCTTTCGATTGTAAAACTGTGTGATAAAACTACTCATCTCAGAGACCGCATCATCCACAATGGGAAACAAGCGCTTCTCTCGTTTGATCAAACGGGTCTGACGAATGAAGAAGATCTGAACGGATAACCACCCCTTATCGAGATAAAAATTAAAGATATCTCGCGGTGTCTTATCTGTTGAAATGATCTTTTGCTTTTCAACCGTCACCTCAATGTAGTGCATTTGATCACGGATCTCAGCAGCCCGTTCAAATTCCAGCTTATCGGAAGCCGTCTTCATCTGACCGTTTAAGTGCCGCTTGACCTCAGCGACATTTCCATTCAAGAAAGACTTAATGCGTTCGATTTGTTTTGCATATTCTTCTTCCGGCACCTCTTTAAAACAAGCACCCAAACATTGCCCCATATGATAATAAAGACACGGACGGTGCTGAAACCCATTACACCGACGTAACGGATAGACCTTTTGCAGGAAGTGCAACGTTTCTTCTGCCGCGTAAACGTTCGGATACGGGCCAAAGTAGTACGCGCCATCTTTACGCACCTGACTCACAATTTTTGTTTCTGGATCTCGTTCGTTCGTAATTTTAATGTAGGGATAGCCCGTCCCCTGCTTTAATTTAATATTGTAATGCGGTTGATGTTTTTGAATCATCGTAATTTCCAACAGGAAGGCTTCCTTGTCATTGGAAACGATGATCGTCTCAAAGTCCGCAATTTCAGATACTAACCGGGCAGTTTTGCCTTCGTGACTGCTCTTAAAATAGGAGCGGACCCGGTTCTTTAAATTTTTAGCCTTACCCACATAAATGATGTGCCCGTTGATATTTTTCATCATGTAGATGCCAGGCAGATCAGGCAGCAACGCCAGTTTATGCTCTAAGTATTCAGATGCCACGCTGAGCCCTCCTTTTTACAATGCGCTCGATTGTTCAGAAGCCCTATTATAACGCGAATACGTGTTTGGTTCAATGGAAGTGCGTGTTTGGTATGGGATACCCCCTTATCACTTTGTCACACAGCCAATAAATGGTTGTAACCGACAGAATTCACTTGTGCGTAGTTTAGCACAGTTTGTGACAAACGGGGCCGTGTTTGCACCTTGTTTTCTGATTGGTTCATTCACAAAAAAGGGCCTTGCAACCTGGGTGGTTAGGCAAGGTCCTTTGATTTTTGAGTTTTATGGTTTGACATGTTCGCTTGGGCACGATTTTTGGTGTCTTTGATTGTTTATTATGGATTAGACTATTCTCAGTTACAACAAACAGAATGGTTCTTGCTGCGGCTTTCTTGGTTACGTAGCCGAAACGCGTTCAGCAAGGCACGGGGCTAACGTGTAACGCGCACTGACCGCCTTGCTTCACGCTCTAGGCATTAATAATCTTCCCAATAAAGTCCTTCGCCCTGTCGTTTTGCGGGTTGTTGAACAATTCGTTTGGTTCGTTCTTTTCCAGGATATAGCCATCGGCCATAAACCAGACCTCGTCGGCCACCTCACGCGCAAAGCCCATTTCGTGAGTCACAACGACCATGGTCATCCCTTCATCCGCCAATTCCTTCATAACGGCCAGCACTTCGCCGACCATTTCAGGATCCAACGCACTGGTTGGTTCGTCAAACAACATCACTTCTGGATCCATTGCTAAGGCACGCGCAATCGCAACCCGTTGCTGCTGGCCACCTGACAAACTGCTTGGATAGACATCCGCTTTTTCTGCTAGGCCGACCCGTTCCAGTAATTCTGTTGCCTTCTTTGTAGCGTCCGCATCACTCATATGCTTCACCCGCACCGGCGCCAGTTTCAAGTTTTCGATAACGGTCATGTTGGGGAACAGGTTAAAACTCTGGAACACCATCCCCATTCGTTCCCGCAACGTGGTCAGTTCGTTGGTTTTTAACGACACCAGGTCAGTGCCTTCAAACAAGACGGTTCCCGATGTGGGTTTTTCCAACAGGTTCAGACACCGCAAGAAAGTACTTTTCCCGGCACCAGAAGGCCCGATCACACAGATGACTTGCCCCTGATTAACGACGCCGTTGATATCCTTTAAAACGTCTGCTGAATCATACTTCTTCTCTAAGTTTTTAACTTCAATAATTGGTTTACTACTTTGCATGGTTCATCTTCCTTTCGTAGTGGTTCAAAATTCTGGTTAGGATAAAGGTCATGATGAAGTACAGGATCATCGCGATGAAGACTGGCATTACACCACGGTAAGTATCTGCCCGCACAATGTTTAACTGGTAGATCAGATCCGTGACCCCAATGATGGACACGATTGAACTTTCCTTAATCAGGGAAATAAATTCGTTCCCAAGGGCTGGCCAGATATTCTTTAAGGCTTGTGGCATCACCACGTACCGCATCGTATCTGTTCTGTTTAACCCCAGTGATTGAGAGGCCTCAGTTTGTCCCTTAGCAACGGAATCGATCCCGCCACGGATGATTTCCGCGACGTACGCCCCACTGTTCAAGGATACCGCAATGATACCAGATAACAAGGCCGGCAAATTAATAATGATCCCGATTCCAAAGTAAACGAACATCACTTGAACCATCAACGGTGTCCCACGAACGAATTCAATGTAGGCAACGGCAATGGCGTGCACCAGCTTATTGTGGCTGAACCGCATCAGTGCCAGAATCGTCCCAAGCAGAACCCCAAAGACAACTGAGATGGCTGAAATGATCAGGGTGTATTCGACCCCTTTTGCGAAGTACTTCCAGTAATGGAACATGCTGGTGTTGTTCGTGTTGGTCTTCATGTACGTCCCGGCGGTCTTGAGATAGCCGTCAGTCAGGTTTTGTTTCTTGATCTGGTCAACGCTCTTATTCATGGCATCGATCAGGGCTGTTGATCCCTTTGGCGCGGCAATCGCTGCCCCAACATCGTTCTTATTTAATTTATAACCGGAAGGAATCATCGCTAAGCTTGAATCGTTTTCGACGTAGGCCTTAGCAGTTGGGGTTTCCATCCCGACAGCTGCGATCTTGTGGGTCTTTAACGCCAACACAAGGTCGGTGTTCTTATCCATCCCCTTGACGGTCACGCCGGGGATTCGTTGTTTTGCTAAATCATATTGGAGGGTCCCAGTTTGGGCACCAACCTTTTGATTCTTAAGCTTCGCTCGGCTGGAATACTTCAACTTTTCAGCCTTGTTAACAAGGAAGCTTTGACCACCTGAATAATAAATGTGGGTGAAGTCAACGGATTGACGCCGCTTAGCCGTCGGGTTGATTCCCCCAATGGCAACGTCAGCTTTACCAGTTTCAATCGCAACCAGCAACGAGTCAAAGCTCATGCTCTTCACGACAAGCTTAACGCCCAAGCCCTTGGCAACTTTCTTGGCGACGGACATATCCATCCCAACAATTTTACTGTTCCCATTTTTAGTGGTTTGAAATTCATATGGTGGATAATCTGGTGATGTTGCCACCACCAGTGTCCCCTTTTGCTTAATCTTTTGTAAAGAATTATCAGCCGCATAAGCTGTTTGGTCGTTGGTTGTCACATTGCTGAAACTGACAAAGAATAATAGCGATAAACATAATGCAAGCACGACTTGCAACACGTGTTTCCCCTTAATGGTCATCCGCGAACTTCCTCTCTAAATTTGTATCCTCTAATTTTTGATACTATTAACAATACACCATTCACATTCTTTATGCAATAAAATTTAATAAAAAAGACTTTTTATACACATATTATTGATGTAACCGCTTTTTTATTCAAAAATAATCTGAGATTTATTTATGAGAATCCGTAAAAAATGACAAATGGCGCAAATTCTGATAAGATATAGTCCAAAGTAAGGAGGCATCAACCATGGGTCTTAAGGTAAAACGACAAGATAATCTCGACTCCATGTTCGGCAAATTTGCTGAAATGGATTTAAAAGACGACAAGCGCGATAAGTTCCTGAAGCGCGATGAACAAAAAGATACAACTAAGGCAGCCAAAGATTTGATTAAAGAAAAGCGGAGTTACCACAAGTAGAGTGCGGAACAAAGCGGTTAGAGGGCGGAGCATAAGTTAACTCTGACAGAAATGCCTGAACTTAGGCATTTTTGTCAGAGTTGGCTTATGCAGGAGCCCTCTGCTTTGTGGAGCACGTTTCGGCGTGGTGGCCTAGAAAGACTAGCCAATATAAAATAAAGAACACTCAATTAACTCGCGATGTTATCCGCTGGTTAATTGAGTGTTCTTTTTGGTTGTCTTTAGTTGATTGTTTTTCACGGCTAACCATTTTCAGTACTGAGTTAACAGCAACGGACCAAAGTCAAACCTGGACTTACCGGACTTAGACAGCCGAGTAATTTTGGCTACTGCGCTCCCTTTTTACGTAGACTAAACGTGTTCCGCAAAGCAAGGGGCGGCCATGTAACGGACTCTGGCAAAAAATCCAGACCCGGGATTTTCTGCCGGAGTCCGTTACATTCTGCCCCTTAACCGCTTTGCTCCACACTCTCACCCATCCAACCGATCACTATCCTCATTAAACCGCATCCCAACAAGCACGATCTGCATCACCACGACCACCATTTGTAAAGCTGGCAGATACATCAGAATGATCACCATCACAATCGTTTGAATCAACACCAGCTTCCAGTTTGTGAGATAGCGGTAAATATTCATCCGTTTAATATTGGTGGCCACCTCAGGATGGCCGCTCGCTTCGTTCGCTTTGATCAGACTTCTCGATAATTCAACATAAGCAAAACTCCACGCCGAATACACGATGAAATAAAAAACCTCCGGTCCCTGTTTGTTAATACCGCGACCAACCCAAGCCGTTGCCACAGGTAAAAACGACGTCGTAAACATCCAGAAGTTGTTTGTCCAATAGATGTCACGCGTAATATGGCGCGTTTGCGTAAACATATAGTGGTGGTTATACCAGGCAGTCCCGATGAATAAGTAACCGATCGCATATGAAATAAGATAGGGTAACTGTGCCAGCATGGCTGACAACTGAAACGACTCTGGTACCTTAAACTCGAGAATCATGATTGTTAAAATAATGGCTAAAACAGCATCCGTGAAGGCTTCAATTCGTCCTCTATTCATTTTGCGCACACCCCCGTTTAATCCAGAATACCCCACCATTATCCATATGCCTATTATTCCGTCTCAACGCATAAAAAACAGCCAAGCATGTGCTTGGCTGTTTTTTATACATTATAAACTCAATTCTTGCTTTGCAACTTCAATTTGGTGACGAACCTGATCAAACCCAGTACCGCCCTCGGAATGCCGGCGTTCCACCGCAACTTCCGACTTTAAATCATTGTACACGTCGGCTTCGATTGCTGGGGAGGCCTGTTTAAGGTCATCTAGGGACATATCCTGCAGATTCTGGTGCGTTTGGATGCCCTTGAGCACCAATTGACCAACAATCCCATGTGCTTCTCTAAAGGGAACCCCCTTGGCAGCTAAGTAGTCTGCTAACTCAGTCGCGTTTGAAAAGTCATTTTCGGTCGCATGCTGCATATTTTCTTTCTTAACGGTCAGCGTTGACAGCATCCCGTTGAAGACCCGCAGTGCTGGCAGCAAGGTCTTGACGGTATCAAATACGCCCTCCTTGTCTTCCTGAAGGTCCTTGTTATACGCCAACGGCAACGACTTCATGGTAGCCAATAAGCCCATTAAATGTCCATAGACCCGGCCACTCTTACCGCGAATCAGTTCCGCCATATCGGGGTTCTTCTTCTGCGGCATGATAGAGCTGCCAGTAGTGTAGGCATCGCTGAGTTCCAAATACTGGAATTCATGGCTCACCCACATGCTGAGTTCTTCACAGAACCGCGACAGGTGCATCATGAGAATCGAGCTGTTGCTGAGAAATTCAAGCGCAAAGTCCCGGTCAGAGACAGCATCTAGCGAGTTTGCGTACACTTCAGAAAAGCCGAGTGTTTTCGCCGTCATTTGCCGATCGATTGGAAACGTGGTCCCCGCAAGCGCAGCTGCGCCCAATGGCGACATATCGGTGTGCTTCTCGTTGAACGTCAACCGTTCCTTATCACGCTTAAACATTTGGTAATACGCCATCAAGTAGTGGCCATATGAAATCGGTTGGGCGTGCTGAAGGTGGGTGTACCCCGGCATAATCGTTTCAACATTTTCTTCAGCCATCTTCACGAGCGTCGTTTGAATCGTCGTTAATTCATCAATGACCTTGGGCAACCGTTTCTTTAAATATAAATGAAAATCAGTTGCCACTTGGTCGTTTCGTGACCGGCCCGTATGCAGTTTCCCAGCAACGGCGCCGATCCGCTCCGTTAAGATCGATTCAATATTCATGTGGATATCTTCGTTTTCAACGGAAAATTCAAGGTTGCCAGCTTCTAAATCGGTCTGGATACCCTCCAAGCCAGCAATGATCTGGTCACTGTCGTCAGCGGTCAGAATCCCGGTAGCCTTCAACATCTTCACGTGGGCCAGTGACCCTTCGATGTCTTCCTCGGCCATCAGTTGATCAAAGGAAATGGAGGCACCAAAAGCATCGACCCAAGCGGCAGCCTGTTCCTGAAACCGACCGCCCCATAGCTTTTTGGTACTCATTATTTAGCCCCCGTTTTTTCGGATTCAGCCTTCTTGTCGGTCTTCACAGCGACCTTGACCTTACTCTTGGCATTCTTGGTCACAGCGTTCACAAAGGCTGATTGTTGGTTCTTCATCTTCACTTGTGAGTATACCTGAGTTGGTAAGCCCCAAAGCTTAATGAAGCCTTTAGCAGCAATTTGGTCAAACGAATCTGAAGCCGTGTAAGTTGCCAGGTTCTTGTCATACAATGAATTGTCTGACTTCCGACCAAGTGTGATCACGTTGCCCTTAAAGAGTTCCACCTTGATAACGCCGCTCACAACTTCCTGAGTCGTTTTTAAGAAGGACTGTAAGGCGCCCATCAATGGTGAGAACCATAACGCGTTGTAAATCATTTCGCTTAACTTGTCTTCTACAACGGGCTTAAAGTGCGCCAGATCACGTTCAAAAGTCAGGTCTTCAAGTTGTTTGTGGGCCTTCATCAAAACGGTTGCTGCGGGTGCTTCGTACACTTCACGAGACTTGATACCGACTAACCGGTTTTCAATGTGGTCGATCCGGCCAATGCCGTTTTCGCCGGCAATCTTATTTAAGTCTTGAATCAGGTCAGCCAGTTTCATTGCCTTGCCATTCAGCTTGGTTGGGACCCCTTTAACAAACGTAATTTCAATGTCCGTCGGTGTATCTGGAGTCTTATCGATTGGGTTGGTCAGTGCATAGGCATCTTCAGGTGCTGAAACCCATGGGTCTTCCAAGACGCCGGCTTCGTTAGCCCGGCCCCAAATGTTCGCATCGATCGAATATGGTGAGTCCAGATCAATTGGAATTGGAATATTGTGTTCCTTAGCATAGTTGATTTCTTCTTCACGAGACCAGTGCCAGTCACGAACTGGACTTAAAACTTCCAGGGCTGGATTGAGGGCGTGAATGGCAACCTCAAACCGAACCTGGTCGTTTCCTTTACCAGTGCAACCATGGGCAACGGCGGTAGCATTTTCTTGTTGTGCAACTTCAACAAGTTTTTTACTGATTAATGGACGGGATAATGCTGAAATCAATGGGTATTCACCCTCGTAAAAGGTATGACCCTGTAACGCAACCAGCGCGTAATCTTCGGCGAATTCGTCTAAGGCGTCAATGACATAAGCTTTGACGGCGCCGACATTTAAGGCCTTTTCCTTGATGAAATCTAAATCTTTTCCCTCGCCGACATTAATACAGCAGGCAATCACGTCATAGCCCTTGTCTTTAAGCCAAGGAATGGCAACTGAGGTATCTAAGCCTCCGGAATATGCTAATACTACTTTTTGGTTTTCTGTCATATGATTATCCCTCTCATTTCTTAATTTCAACTTAATAAATTAGAGGTTAACACCTTTATTCAGAAATTACAACCTTTTTTGAAATTTATACATGAATTTAACGATATTCACGTTTAATATACATTAAGTTTTCTAATATTCAGGATGAAAACAGGTAATAAAATTAGAATAGTTGTAATAATATACAAAAAAGCGACTTAAAATCATATAAAAATTGATCTTAAGTCGCTCTATTTTTGATTTGGCAGATTGTAAAATTTAAGTTGAACATTTAAGTGGACAGAAAAACCTATCAAGGTCTTTAATGGTGTTACCACACAATCCATTAGAAAGAAGGACCTTGATGAGCACCACTATTGTATCATTCCAGAACCGTGTTGTCATTGAAACGCTTCATAATGAAGGACGTTCCTTGCGATACATCGCTAACTACTTAGACTTTAGTCAGACCACCATCTTTAACGAACTTCACCGACTAAATGGTGAGTACCAGGCTGAGCTAGCGCAAACTGACTTTGAACGAAAGGTTAGTCAACGGGGGCGAAAGTCTTCGCTTACTAAAAACCTTAAACACTTGATCGAGGAAAAGATTCAAGTCCAGAAGTGGTCCCCTGAACAAGTTGCCCATGTGGTGGGGATTGCCTACAAGACGGTCTATAACTGGATTGATCAAGGCTGGCTTGATGTACAGTTGCCCGATTTGCCTGATCATGGAATTCGTCGTCATCGTGCTAAAGAAAAGCGTGGTACGTTCAGTCACGGCCGCTCAATTGAGAAGCGTCCTCATAAAATCGAAACTCGCCAGGAATTCGGCCACTTTGAAGCTGATACCGTACTTTCTGGTAAACGTAAAGGTCAAGCTGTGGCTACTTTTGTGGAGCGTAAAAGTCGCCTGACAATTGTTAAAAGGCTCCATGGTCGCGACAGTCAGTCCATGACTCAAACCGTACTTGAACTAGCTCGTCAACTTCAAGACAAGCTCAAGACGCTTACTGTGGATCATGGTAAAGAGTTCGCTAACTATCAGACAATTGAACGGCGAACTGGTACACAGGTTTATTTTGCCCATGCCTATTCACCGCATGAAAGAGGCAGTAATGAGAACCGTAACCGAGTTTTGCGGCGCTTTATTCCCAAAGGCCAAGCCATTGAAGAACTAAGTGATCACCAATTGGTTCAAATTAATTGGTATTTGAATTCACGGCCACTTAAATGTCTTAATTGGCATACACCAATCGAGATCTTCTTGCTTAATTTACGTCATTAAATTCGTTCAAGTTATTTCTTGCAATCTGCCATTTTTTAATGTTGTTTTCTGAAACCGTCACCAATGGTAATAATTGCAAGTCACTTATGATTCCGGTTGGTTTTGATACCCGTTTGGATAGCGTTCGTTCAATCGTTGGATGTTGTCCTTAGCAACCTCGTCAAAGGGAATGTTTGCCCATTCAGCAACCTGTGACAGATACCAGAGAACATCACCCATTTCCTTGGTCAGTGTCTCACGGTCGAGATCCTTTCCTTGAAACGTGTACTGCTTAACGAGGTCGACAACTTCGCCAGTCTCGCTTGAAAGTCCGAGGGCGCAGTTTGTTAACACCTGTTCACTGCCGTAAAGTGTCCGGTTCGCTGCTTGTTGGTAATCGTTAAAATTCATCCTAATTTGCCTCCAAATGCTTGTGTCTCGATCCAATCCCACACCGCATCCTTGCCCATTTTCGTCTGGGCGGAAAACGGCAACAACGCGTCTTCAGGCTTCAGCTGCAACGTCTTTTTGATCATGCTGAGCTGCTTATTCCACTTTCCCCGTGAAATTTTATCCAATTTAGTGGCAACGACTAGGGTTGGAATATCGTAGTACGCCAGCCAGGTATACATTTGCTGATCATCCTTGGTTGGCTCGTGACGACCGTCAACAAGCGAAACAACGCCGCGCAATTGTTCTCGTTGGGTTAAATAAGTTTCAATCATTTGCCCCCATTTTTCCCGATCGGTTCGCGAAGCCTTGGCATAACCGTAACCTGGAACGTCAACAAAGTACATCTGGGATTCAACGTGATAAAAATTCAGAGTCTGCGTCTTACCCGGTTGACTAGACGTGTGCGCGTAACTGTTTCGATTGATCAACACGTTGGTCAACGACGACTTCCCAACGTTGGAGCGTCCCACCAACGCAATCTCCGGATCCCCGGTCGTTGGATATTGTTTGGGGTCAACGGCGCTCATTACTAATTCCACATCATGGACTTCCATGCTGAAATCCCTCCTTAAATATGCTGTGTTCTATCATATCATGGATGGCGAACTGGGTGTACAGAATTTGTATGACCCAAGCTCGTCACCTGTAAAAAGGCCACAAAAAAATGCCCATCAACGCGACTGTCATTCACATACAGCCGTTGGTGGACATTTTTGATAGCCGCTATAAGTGGCAATTGGTTCCCCAATTAAGAGGCTTTTTGATCCTTTAAAATCAATTGTGGTTCCTCATGGTCCTTTACCGTTTCACCGGTAACCACAACTTTTTCGACATCATCACGACTTGGTAATTCGAACATGATATCGCGCATAACGTCTTCAATGATGGACCGCAGACCACGAGCACCAGTATTACGCTTCAGGGCTAATTTCGCCATTTCACGCAGTCCTGCAGCGTCAAATTCCAATTGGACGCCATCGAGGGACAAGAGCTTTTGATACTGCTTAACCAGCGCGTTCTTTGGTTCGGTCAGAATTCGCACAAGGTCTTCTTCTGATAACTTCTCAAGGGCTGTCAAGATTGGCAACCGCCCGATAAATTCTGGAATCAAACCGAATTCAAGCATGTCTTCTGGAACGACCCGTTGCATCAGACTTTCAGAACCATTGATTGGTTGGTGCGTTGAATCCGTCCCAAACCCAATGGTCTTGTCACCCAACCGGTTTTTAACGATCGTTTCGATGCCGTCAAAGGCCCCACCCACGATAAACAAAATATTCGTGGTATCGATCTGAATAAATTCCTGTTGTGGGTGCTTACGACCACCCTGCGGCGGCACGTTGGCAATGGTGCCTTCCAAGATCTTTAAGAGTGCTTGTTGAACCCCTTCACCTGATACATCACGAGTGATGGAGACATTTTCAGCCTTCTTAGCGATCTTATCGATTTCATCAATGTAAATGATACCCTTTTCAGCCCGTTCAACGTCATAATCAGCGTTTTGCAGCAGCTTCAGCAGGATATTTTCCACGTCTTCACCAACGTAACCGGCTTCAGTCAAAGTCGTTGCGTCAGCAATTGCAAACGGCACGTTCAAGATCTTTGCCAGGGTCTGGGCAAGATAAGTCTTCCCGGAACCAGTGGGTCCAATCATTGTGATGTTACTCTTCTGTAATTCAGGACCCTCAGCGCCCTCGCTGGTGGCCATTTCGTTCACACGTTTATAATGGTTGTAAACCGCTACTGAAAGCGTTTTTTTCGCTTCATTTTGGCCAATTACGTACTGGTTCAAGGAATCCACGATCTGTTGTGGTGTTGGAACATCAAAAACAGTCTCTTCTGCAGTTTCGTTGAACTCTTCATCAATGATTTCTTTGCATAAATCAATACATTCATTACAAATGTACACACCAGGACCCGCAACAATTTTCATAACTTGATCCTGTGATTTACCACAAAAAGAACAATTTACGGGGCCATTTACGTCGGTATTTTCAAACAATTTATGAGTCACCCCTTCGTAGTTTTAAGGACACTAGGACGATTTCCCAATGCAATTGCTACTATACCATAGAACAGTCGGCATGCAAAAGAATTTACCCTAGCTCCAAACAAAAGGCCCTGGCAAGATCAGAAATCTCATCTCAGGGCCTTTTGTTTATGACGATTGAGTTGACGATTAAAGCTTACTTCTCGTCTTCTTTTTCGTCCTTCTTAGACTTGTCTTGCTTAGCTGAATCGCGGACCAAGGCAACGGCGTCTTGAACAGCAATATCATGCTTCAACATATCGTCACTCAATGCTGAGCGAACAGCTGATTCTTCCATACCATATTGGCCGGCAAGATCAGTGACTTCTTTGTTGATTTCGTCGTCAGAAGGTTCGATCTTTTCAGCTTCAACGATGGCTTCCAAAACAAGGTTCGTCTTGACACGACGTTCTGCGTCTGAAGCAAATTGCTTGTGCAGGTCGTCTTCAGTCGTCCCAGTTAACTGGAAGTACGTCTTAGGATCGATGCCTTGTTGTTGCATGTTAGCCAAGTATTGGTCCATTTGACGGTGAATATCGTCTTCAACCATGGCAGCAGGAACGTCTTCGATGGTGGCGTTGTCAACAGCTTCGCGAATTGCTTCATCTTCGATAGCTTCTTGAGCAGCGTTCGTCTTTTGTTCCTTTAATTCGTCTTTGATCTTAGCCTTTAATTCGTCAAGACTGTCAACTTCTTCGTCAACGTCCTTAGCAAATTCGTCGTCAAGGGCTGGTAATTCCTTAGCCTTAACTTCGTGAATCGTCGTCTTAAAGGTTGCTTCTTTACCCTGAAGGTCTTCAGCTTGGTAGTCATCTGGGAAGGTGACTTTAACTTCAACATCTTCACCAGCTTTATGGCCAACCAATTGGTCTTCAAAGCCAGGGATAAATGAGTTAGAGCCTAATTCAAGTGAGTAGTTGTCAGCTTTACCGCCATCAAACTGCTTACCATCAACGTAACCATCAAAGTCAATGACAACAGTGTCGCCCTTGGCTGCAGGTTGGTCTTCTTTAAGCACTAATTCAGCTTGTTGTTGTTGACGACGTTCGAGTTCGGCATCAATGTCCTTTTGGTAGACACGGGTGTTTTGCTTAGTGACACTTAAGTCCTTGTATTCGCCTAACTTAACGTCTGGCTTAACGGTAACAACCGCCTTTAATACCCAAGCTTGACCCTTTTCCATTGATTCAACGTTAACTTCTGGTTGGTCAACGGGTTCGATTCCTACTTCTTCAATAGCAGCAGCGTAAGCGTCTGGTAAGACGATGTTTAAAGCGTCTTGGTAAAGTGCTTCTTCACCATACATTTGGTTGAAGATTTGACGCGGCACCTTTCCCTTACGGAAACCAGGAACAGCTAAGTTCTTCTTGGTTTTAGCAAAGGCTTGATCCAAGCCCTTCTTAATTTGGTCGGCACCAATTTCAAAGGTCAGTTCGCCCTTGTTGGTTTCCTTCTTTTCCCATTTTGCAGACATTATTTTCCCTCCGAATCAAATATCTCTTGAATACGATCATATTCAAATTGCGTACAGCTTTTAGTTTACCGTATACGCGAAAAAAAGTAAAACTATTTCGGCAAAAATCACCGTCAATCCGGTGATATTACTGAATTTGTAACCATTATTAACAATAAAAAAAAGCCCGAAAAGGAAACCTTCTCGGACTTCTCTTGTTCATTTAGGCTAAAAGTTTAGTCCATGATGTCTGAAACGACACCGGCACCAACAGTATGGCCACCTTCACGGACAGTGAACTTAGTACCCTTTTCAATGGCAGCTGGGGCAATTAAGTCAACTTCGAAAGTGACGTTATCGCCAGGCATAACCATTTCTACGCCATCAGGCAATTCGATAACACCAGTGATATCAGTGGTGTGGAAGTAGAATTGAGGACGGTAGTTTGAGAAGAATGGCGTATGACGGCCACCTTCTTCTTTAGAAAGGATATATACTTCACCCTTGAACTTCTTGTGAGTTTGGATTGAACCTGGAGCTGCAAGCACTTGGCCACGAACAACTTGTTCACGGTTAATACCACGCAACAGAACACCAACGTTATCGCCGGCTTCACCAAATTCCAAAGTCTTACGGAACATTTCCAAACCAGTTACGGTACTCTTCAAGATTTCTTCTTTAAGACCGACGATTTCAACTTCGTCACCGACTTTGATCGTACCACGATCGATACGACCAGAAGCAACAGTACCACGACCAGTAATGGTGAAGACGTCTTCAACAGGCATCAAGAATGGCTTGTCGTTATCACGAACTGGTGTTGG
Source organism: Secundilactobacillus paracollinoides (assembly GCF_001702155.1). NCBI lineage: Bacteria > Bacillati > Bacillota > Bacilli > Lactobacillales > Lactobacillaceae > Secundilactobacillus > Secundilactobacillus paracollinoides. The sequence continues at coordinate 2,515,054 of NZ_CP014912.1, read as the reverse complement.
GATGTATTCATCAACAACGTCCATTAAGTGTAAAATAACCTTTTCTTGTTCTGGATCGCCTTCAAGGGCCTTCAATGCAGAACCGCGGATAACTGGAATATCATCACCAGGGTAATCGTATTCTGAAAGTAATTCACGGACTTCCATTTCAACCAAGTCGATCAATTCGTCGTCATCAACTAAGTCGGTCTTGTTTAAGAATACAACGATGTATTCAACACCAACTTGGCGAGCCAACAGAATGTGTTCACGCGTTTGTGGCATAGGACCATCAGTTGCGGCAACAACTAAGATAGCACCATCCATTTGTGCGGCACCAGTGATCATGTTCTTGATGTAATCAGCATGTCCTGGGGCGTCAATATGTGCATAGTGACGCTTTTCAGTTTCGTATTCAACGTGGGCAGTGTTGATCGTGATACCACGTTCACGTTCCTCAGGTGCCTTATCAATGTCAGCATAATCTTCAGCCTTAGCCAAGCCTTTAGCGGCTAAAACCTTAGTGATTGCTGCAGTCAAAGTGGTCTTCCCATGGTCAATATGGCCAATAGTACCAATGTTTACATGGGGCTTAGTTCTTTCATATGTTTCCTTTGCCATTAATGAAACCTCCTGTATTTTTCACAAAGATAATGCTGGCCATAAAAACCAGCAACCCTTTGGTGTAAATTATACTACTTCTTCCCGAAAAGGTAAATCGAGAATCCCTCAAGAAGAATCCTTAAAACATTATATAGACTGGGTAATCGTTTGTAAACAAAAATGTGTGTTTTTTCGTGATTTTTCACGATTTTTTTCAATTACGACGTCATTTCCTGCATCATTTCACCTAACCGCCCCTGCCAGTCGATCATCTGCTGGGTCGTGGGGTCATCATCCCCATCTGAAATCTGACCAGTCAACACGCACACCCATTTTTGTGGCGCCGTCACCGCCCGATTTACAAACGGATAGAGCAGCGATAACTGGACCCTCAGTGACTCGGCATAGAGCTGCTGCGTGATTGGGTCATCATCAGCCAAAAGCGTCTGTAGTGCGTCTTGCGTGGTCTGAACAACAGGCAGATCATCGAGCGGGCTTAACTGACTGGGCACCACATCGGTCGCCGTACCATCTAGCCAAACATAGCTGACTGGGTCAGTGACCTTCAGCTTGGTCAGCATTTCCAACAGGCTCACCCGAACGATTGGTTTGACAAATGGATCCGTCAGTAAATGCGTCACTGCTGTTTGCCACTCGGCTATCGGCAGTGCCTTTCCCATTTCAAACTGGTGACGTTGTTCTGTCACATCACCAGCGCTTAATTGATAAAAAGTTTGATACCGTTGTTTAAAATCAGGCCGTTGGCGAACGGCGGCTTCGTACTCAGTGACCAGCAACGTCATTTCCTGTGGGACATCAGGTAACGTGACCATTGCGATTCGGACCATGATGTTCAGGTGATTTGCCAGCATGATCTTGGCCCATAAAATCATGTGGTAGTGATCCTCAAAATAGCTTTGTTCCTGTTCCCGCATCACTGCTAAGGCGATCTCATACTGTGCCAGTTCATAGTGGCACTTGACTACCAGATGGTTCAACTTAACCGTTTTGTTTTCTTGATAGAGTTGATCATAAAGGCGCGCCGCTGTCGCCCAATCCTCAGCCTTAAAGGCATCGTTTGCAGTTTTCAACACCCGTTCATTTGCCATTTTTGCCTCCCTAAAACAGCGACCGTGCTCCATGCCTGGAGTACGGTCGCTGTTTGATTATCTTAGTCGTTAGTGGTTTCTTTAGATGGCCCCTTTTTGGCAGGCTTATCCGCAGCTGGCTTGTTATCAGCTGCCTTTTTCTTTTTACCCTTATTGCTCTTGGGCTTATGCCGCCGTGGGTCAACTTCCATAATAACGGGCAAGATCACAGGGTGACGTCGCGTTTGGTCAAATAGATAGTGATTTAACTTCTCGCGGACATCCTGCTTCAGATGAGTCCAGTCATATTCCTTATTATCAAGGTTAGCTTGAACAACATTCTTAATGATCTCGGCACTTTCATGCATCAGATCTTTATTTGCTTTCACGTACACAAAACCACGTGAGGTGATCTTTGGTTCTCCGATAATTTGTTTTTTCTTATGGTCGATGGTCACAACGGCGACAAAGATCCCATCTTCAGACAGCACTTTACGGTCACGCAACACGATGTTGCCAATGTCACCAACACCGATACCATCAATCATGGTGTTACCAACCTCGACACTGCCGCTCAACACCATTTCACCCTTATCATAGACCAGTTGGTCGCCTTTGGCCGTCAAGAAGATATGGTCTTCTGCCATTCCGACTTCTTCAGCGGCATGGCGGTGGGCAGAAAGCAACCGGTACTCGCCCTGAACGGGAATCAAGTACGTTGGGTGCAACAGATGGATCATCAGTTGCAGATCATTCTTGCTGGCGTGGCCTGAGGAATTCAACTCATCAGAAATGGCTTTCACTTCACCGCCGGCCCGGTAAATCATATCGCGAGTCTTTGCCACAGTGGTTTCCATTGCGTGTGACGGTGTCGTTGTGATAAACACGAGGTCACCCTGGTTAATTGATAAGCCTTTTTCCTGACCGTTTGCCATCCGTTGCAGGGCTTTGATGGGTTCGCCCATCCGCCCCGTTTGAATAATGGCAATTTGTTCCGGTGCCAATTTTTCCAGATCATCCTGTTTAATTAAGAGATCATCCACCGGCAAGATCAGCTTATTCAAGCGAAGTGCTGTATCCACGATCTTTTCAATGTCGCGCCCGGTAAGCAGTACCTTACGATCGTTGCGCGCAGCAGCGTTAAACACCTGCTGTAACCGCATAATGTTTGAGCCAACACTCGCCACAATGACCCGACCGTTATGGTAGTTCAACGTTTCATCAACCATCTCAGCGATGTCGCGCTCGCTTGCCGTTTCGTTCGGATTTTCTGCATTTGCTGAATCGCTGAGTAGCGCCAAAACGCCCTGTTTACCGATTTCAGCTAGCCGTGCGTAGTCTGTTTGATAGTCCTTTGAGGCTGTCTGGTCAAACTTAAAATCGCCGGTGTACACAATGTTGCCTGAGGCTGTGCCCAAAACGATTCCCATTGATTCAGGAATTGAGTGGGTCGTCTTAAAGAACGACACCGTCACATCGCCAAAGTCGATTTCTGTGCGTTCATCCACAACGTGAAAATCATCAAAGTCCTTCACGTTGGGATCATCTTTGACGTTAAGCTTTGCTAATTCAATGGTCATTTCAGACCCAAAAACGGGCACATTAAACTCACTTAAAAAGTAAGGCAAAGCACCAATCGCATCCGCGTGGCCGTGGGTCAAGAAGACCCCGACGATCCGGTCTTTATTTTCCCGTAAATAGTTATAATCAGGAATGACAATATCAATTCCCAGCAGTTCGTTTTCCGGGTACTTCAACCCGCAATCCAACACATAGATGCCGTCATTAATATCAACGACGTACATGTTCTTACCGTTTTCGCGAACCCCGCCCAACGGCATAATTTTTACTGTTGCTTCTTCCATAATTCACCTCAAACTGTCTTCTATCTCATTTTTGAAAGTGTTCCCCAAAACTGAGAAACACACTGCATTAACTTTTTCCCTAAATTCACTAATTTAGGCACGACTACAAGCTGTCATTAGTTTATCACACTTTAGTAGCCTGTGGAAGAAGGCGGTTGAAGACTGGATGGAAATTAAAGATGTATTACCTATTTAGCTGTTGCATCAAGTTAGTTGTGAGGTGAAACGGGACCTCTTGGCATTTTTAACTCGCACGCCGATGAGGATTATTTGCATGACTTGTTGGTAACTTGTTCGAGGGGGCCACCACTATTTTGTAGAGCAGTTTGGCTCAAATGGGCGGAGTTGTTTGTGTTTTAGTGCAGAGACCCCTTTTTATACTGCGTGCCTGCTCCCTTGCCGAATCGGGCTACAAAAGGGCAAAACGTTGCACACAAGGCCACTCTGACACGGTTTCCGGACCCAGACATTTCATTCAGCACCCCTGCTCTCTACCGAATCGGGCTACAGAAGGGCAAAACGTTGCACACAAGCGCGCCCCAGCACGGATTTCAGACCCAGACATTTCATCCAGCACCCCTGCTCTCTAGCCGAATCGGGCTACAGAAGGGCAAAAAGGTTGCACACAAGGCCACTCTGACACAAATTCCAGGCCCAGGAATTTATGTCAGAGTGGCCTTGTGCTCCACCTTTTAGGCGCCCTTCTTGCGCACCTTACAAAAAAAGAACCGCCTAAGCGATTCTCTAAAAGACTTAATTTTAACGACGCAGACCCAATGATTGGATTAAGTCACGGTAACGTTGAACGTCTGACTTACGGAGGTAAGCTAAGAGGTTACGACGGTGACCGATCTTCTTCATCAACCCACGTTGTGAATGAAAGTCCTTCTTGTGAGCTCTCATGTGGTCGTTGATGCTGTTGATGTCAGCAGTTAAAACAGCAATTTGGACTTCGGCTGAACCAGTGTCGCCGTCGTGACGTGCATATTGCTTGATGATTTCGTTTTTCTTTTCTTGACTAATAGCCATGGTAAAAATTCCCACCTTATAAATATTTTTTTGATCCACCCAATACTGAGTTACCGTGAGTGAGATCACGAGAAACTAAGTATGGGCATATGAACCTTAATCATTGTACACAACATCGCGGTTGAACACAAGGCATTTCATTATCAAGTATTTTTACTTTACATTTCGACCAGAGGTGTTGCAATCACCCCTTATCTTCTGTATAATGACATTCGTTGAATATTAAAAAGACCGTTTGGCTCTTTTTTACTGTGGAGGTGAAATCATTGCCAATTATCAAATCTGCTATCGAACGTGCAAAGACTAACGTTAAAGCAAACAAGCGTAACTCATCACAACTCAGCACGATGCGGACAACTGTTAAGAAGTTCGAAACTGCTGTCACTGCTCATGATGAAAAAGCTGCTGCTTTATACGTCGCTGCATCAAGCGCCGTTGACAAAGCCGCATCAAAGGGTTTAATCAAGCGTAACAAAGCTGCTCGTGACAAGTCACGGATGGCTGCACGTCTTGCTAAAGCAAACGCCTAACTTAAACGACCCATCATAAAAAAAGACTGATTCCTTGCGAACCAGCCTTTTTTTGTGCCCTTTTTTAGGCCACTTCGTTTAAGAATTTCAACATAAACAGTTCAAATAAAGTCTCCGGGTCCTGACTAGTCGACTTTAATGACCGTTCAATGGCGATCAGACCAAGATAAGCCCGCTTTAAATCATCCAACTTAAGTCGTCGGGTGCTCTGCATGGCAAGCTTGACCCGGTATGGATGTACCTTAAGCGTACTTGCGATGCTCCCCTGGCTATACCCATTCTTAACTAAAATCTTCGTTTGAATCAACAACCGAAACTGACTCACTAAGACGGTATTGATCTTAAGCGGTTCTTCTTTGGTCAAAATCAGTTGCCGGTATAACGTCAGGGCCGCATCAATATGTTTTGCCATCACGTCGTTCACCAGGTCAAACACATTTTGGTCGAGAGACTTTGTGACCAATTCCTGCACCACTTCGGCCGTGATCTCCTTTGACTCATAGCTGGCCATTTTTAGCTTAGGCAGTTCATTCATAATCAATGAAAGATCCGACCCGGTCCGCTGCAGCAACTGATTAAACGCGTCCGGCTGAATCTTAAACCCATTGTTTTGGAGGTCATTGCCAACCAGCTGTTTGATCTGCGTTTCACCAATCGCCTCAAGGGACACAACATCAGCCACTTTTTTAAGCGTTTTAACAATTTTTTTACGGCTATCAAGTTTGCCAGTAGTCGCAATAAAAACGATGACCGTTGTTGGCTCAGGATGTTCGAGGTAGGTCAGCATCCCATCTATATCATGGTCGACCTTGATGCCCTTGTGCGGATCCGTCGTCAAAAAATAGGCGTGCTCAACAAATACCAGTCGGCGTTCGCCAAAAAATGGTGCTGACATTGCATCGTCAAGCGCCTGAGCAAGTGGCGTTGATTCCATATCATAGCTTGCAAGATTCATCGTCCGCTCTTCTTCAGGAATCAAATCTGTGAACGCTTTTTTGAGTCGATTCACCAAGTACGCTTGATCACCAGTTATGAGATAAACAGAAACCGGCGTGTGGTTGTGTAGTGATTTCATGACCGTTTCGTAACTCAAGTTGCATCCTCCTTCATCACTGTTTCCCAGTACCCGGGGTGATGTGCCCGAAATCGGTACCGGATCATGCCGTTTGTTTGCGTATTAAAGTATGGGACGTGTTGTTGTGCCAGTGTTGCCAGCGTTTCTTGGTTCGGGTGGCCATACCGGTTATGCCGCCCGGCTGAGATGATACCCACCTTGGGTTGTAATGCCTGAATGAATTCAGGTGCCGAGGATGTTTTACTCCCATGATGACCGAGTTTTAAAACATCCGTTCTCAGTTGCGGATAGTGGGCAATAATTTTCTTTTCGCCATCCTGCCCCAAATCACCCGTAAACATGAACTGCAACCCGCCATACTGACCCGTTAAGACCATGGAGTCTTCATTCCCACCAAGTCCTGGCGTAAAGGGATGAACGACCTTCAAGTGCGTGCCAGGGATGGTCTGACCTGCCCGGACACTAATCAACTGAGTCTGATTCAAATTGGGTCGAATCCGCTGCATAAATTGCGGGTTGGCTGCCATTCCCCAGGGAATATATAACCGTTTTACGGCCATGGTTTTCAACACATCGCCGACAAAGCCAACGTGGTCAGCGTCTTGATGGGACAAACATAGTGCGTCAATGCGGTGAATGCCCATACTCTGCATGTAGTTGATGTTCAGGCGTAATGCCCGACTTCGTTTTTTGACCTGATGCCCGCCAAAGAAAACATCACCCCCGGTATCGATCATGGTGATCTGTTTACCATAGGGTTCTCGAATCATGAAACTGTCCCCTTGGCCAATGTCAAAAAACGTTACCTCGCCCTTAACTGGATAGTGGATCATTAAAAATGATGCGGCATACGTCACCGCAAGCGCAATAATAACAGTCCGCTGCCGGTGGCGTGTCAAGAGCACTAAGGTAAGGCCAACCAGCAACACCACCAAAACGATGTGCGGCTTGCCAAAGGTGATCATCCCAGGGAAATGGGCAATCGTATCCAGCCCCTGTGTAAACCAGCCTAACAGATGCGTACACAGTTGCGCAACCACCGGAAATTTCAGACCTAGGAGACCGCCGATCAGCGTCACTGGAAAAATGAGCCAGCTAAACACCGGTAAGATCAATAAATTGGCCATCAATGACCACACGTGCCACTGATAGACGTGATACAAAACAAACGGCAGACTCACCATGTTTAATAACACTGTTTTCATCAAAGTTGAGCGACCCTCAACAAAGATCAGGGCAAACGCCAGTGCATAACTTAACTGACCCCCTAATTGCATCAACAACGCTGGGTACCACAGTAAAGCCAGCATAAGGCTGAGTCCCCAAAGCGTTAGTGGTGTCACTTTCCAGTGCATTAGAGAAGCCCCCAGAGCCAGCATCGACACTAAAATTGCTCGCAGTAAACTAGGCGCCGCACCGGCTAACACAAAGTAGCTGGGTAAACTCAAAAGGATGATGACATTCACTGCGGCCTGGGAACACCGTAATCGTTTCAAAACGAATGCCATTACTGCCGTTAGCCAGACCACATGGAAGCCAGAAATGCTAAATAAGTGGATCAGGCCGAGGTCTGTAACGGCGGCCAGGTTGTCATAAAAATTATCTGCCCGGTACCCCAAGAACAGCCCCTGAACGTAGAGTGCCAGCAACGGGGGCAATTTTTTAGTTTCAATAATCAATCTTGCCCGCAAGGTATGACACGCATTCAGCCAGCGTTGCCACACATGCCCACCGGTCGCCGGCGTGACAGCCAATAACTGTGCGATTTTAACGCGGTTCAACACCCCGTTCTGGCGCTGATAGGCACCGTAATCAAATTCATTCACATTCGTAGCTGGTTCAAACTGCATGACATCGCCGGCAACAGTCAAAGTACTTGCCCGTTTGATCTGCCACTGTGGCGCCGGTCGTTCTCCTTCTGCAGCGTAATATTGGCCTGTAACTTGCTGGCCAGTTGGCAGCCTGCCCTTAAGTTGGACGCTGTCCGGCCCAACCAGGACATCATCCGGTTGCACCTGCAATTTCACCGTGGTGTTCGACATCTCAGGCAACGTTTGTAAGCGGCGCTGATCACGTTGAAACACAAACCAGCACCCAAAAACAAGGCTAGTCACGATTGCCCAAATCAAAATACTGCGATCCTTCAAGCAGACAATTCGAATCAGCCAAATACCGGCCAGTCCCGCCGATACCCAAAAATCGCCAAACACACAGCCACTCAAGCAGCCCACCAGGACCGCTAACCAAATAATTGTTTTATTGATGGTCAGTCAAATAGGTCTCAAAAGAAGCTCGTTTAATCATTTCTTCGTCTAATGTCACTTGATTGAGTTCAACATTTTTCATCTTGATCAATTCCATTGCGTAAGGATCATTGTGATAGTTACGCAAGTAGGATATTTTTTTGATGCCCGCTTGAAGCAACATTTTCGTGCATTGCAGACAGGGAAAATCGGTCACGTAAATCTCCGCGCCATCCGTTTGTTCCCCAAACTTTGCACACTGCAAAATGGCATTCATTTCTGCATGAATTGTCCGGACACAATGCCCGTCAACGAGGTAGCAGCCCTCATCGATACAGTGCACATCACCTGAAACAGAACCGTTATAGCCACCCGCAATGATCCGCTTATCACGCACGATCGTGGCCCCCACAGACAGCCGATTACACGTACTCCGACTGGCTAACAGGACAGATTGCATCATAAAGTATTGATCCCATGGAATTCTCTTTTTTGTCATGTGATTGCCTCCGCTTATTCGGTAACGCTCAATTCTCTCGATAAAGATTGAAACAAAACTCAGTATACCAAAAAATTGAACAACCGACTAACATCTCAAAAATCACACCGCAAGTTGTGGCTTTAACCGCTCAAATGTTTTATCACCGAATCCAGAAACGTTCTTAATATCTTCGATGGTCTTAAACTGACCCTTAGCCGTCCGGTAATCAATGATCTTTTGGGCCTTTTTTTCACCCACACCGTCCAACTGTTGCAGCTGCTCGAGGTCTGCTGAATTCAGGTTCACTTGCGGCGCTTCACTACTGGCACCCGCACCACCGCCACCCGTGGCAACTGGCGGTGCGGTTTCTCCGTGCTTTGGAATAAACACGACCTGCTGATCAGTCAGCCGCTGGGCTAAATTCACCTGTTTTTGGTCAGCATTGCTTGCAAATCCGCCGGCCAACTGCACAGCATCGATCACACGCATGTCACCGGTCACCTTTTTTAATCCTGGATTCTTAACGGCACCCTTAATATCAACATACATCGTCATTGACTGGCTAGACGCCACAGTCGAGTCACTACCGCCACTGCTCGCCACCGCCATGCTATCTGACATTACGGCTGATTCCGGTTGCGTAGATGCCTCCTGTGGGGCCTGGTGTACCATCAAAAAAACGATACCAATCGTTGCTACCGCAATTCCCGCAATGATCCAAACCTCTCGTCCCATCGTTCCTAACAGTTCTTTTAACCTATCCAACACTATTCCTCCCTTCTTACCCGTTAACTACGCAGGGAAAGTTGGAAATGGTTGTCTAGGTAGTAAATTATTTTTAAATTTTTATATGCAATGGAAAATGGGTACGAGCGGTATCTGTTTTAGTGCTCTTTTTTTGGGGATTATAAAAGCCTGAAACTAAGCTAGTTTCAGGCTTTTATATTGTTTCAGGATGATTAATTTCACTGTTTGGTTAGTTATATGTGGAATTTTTTTAGTGGTTTGGGTAAGCAAATTCTGATTAGAAGCTTATTTACCACTTAGCTCTTTTTGGCGACGCACTTTGCACTTTTTAGTGGAAACGCGTTTCGCAAGGCTGAGGGCTACTGTATAAGCAACTCTGGTCAAAAAAGTCAGACCCGGACTTTTCTGCCACTGAGTGCTTTGGGAGACGTGCTTTGCCCTTCTCTAGCGGAAACGCGTTCCGCAAGGCAAGGGGCTACTGTGTAACGGACTCTGGCAAAAAAGTCAGGCCCGGACTTTTCTGTCACTGAGTGCTTTTGGCGACGTGCTTTGCCCTTCTCTAGTGGAAACGCGTTCCGCAAGGCTGAGGGCTACTGTGTAACGGACTCTGGCAAAAAAGTCAGGCCCGGACTTTTCTGTCACTGAGTGCTTTTGGCGACGTGCTTTGCCCTTCTCTAGCGGAAACGCGTTCCGCAAGGCAAGGGGCGGAGTGTAACGGACTCTGGCAAAAAAGTCAGGCCCGGACTTTTCTGCCAGAGTCCGTTACACTCCGCCCCTTAAGCGCCTTGCTCCACGCTCTACGCTCTACTTATGTGTCTCCAAATACCGCACCACCTGCTTAAAGCTCGTCACAGGAACGACCTTCATGTTTGGTGCAACCTTCTTCGCCGTCTTCTTAGCGAGTTGATAGTTTGTTTCATGGTGCTCTTCTAACTTCAGCACCGCCTTCGTTGGTTTAATATACGGTGCGAAGAAAATTGTTGCACCGGCTTTTTTAGCCGCCACGATTTTTTTATCGATCCCGCCAATTTCACCAACGGAGCCATCCGGATTGATGGTTCCCGTTCCGGCAATTTTACGGCCGTGACGTAAATTGGTGTTGGTCAATTGCGTGTAGATCTGCAAACTCATCATTAAACCACCTGACGGGCCGCCAATTTGTCCCGGATCCACTGAAACCTTTGGCGAGGTCTTGATCTTCACGTTATCCGTCAAAATGATGCCAATCCCAGGTTGACCGCTTGATAATTTAATCAGCGGTTCCGTCACAGTGTGCTTAACGCCGTCTCGTTCATAAGTGACGGCCAATTGCTTACCAACCTTTTGCTTGCGAATATAGTTTTGGAACCCAAAGGCACTCTCAAAATGGCGACCGTTGACCTTTGTGATCGTATCACCCACTTTGAGCTCACCCTTAAACTTGGAGTTCTTCTGAACTTCCATGACATAGATGCCCAAATAATCCTTGGTCACCTTGTCCCCAGCCGCCTTAACTGCAACAGCCTTCGCTTCGTTGATGGCACTTTGCATATAGAAGTTCTCCATCCGCATGTAAGTGGCACCGCTCTGGCCGCCAGTAACGCTCTTTTCCGTGTCGATCTCATGGTAGGGCAGCACCTTGGCTAGCGCGTATGTAATGGGTCGCGCACGAGCAAGCTGCACCGTCATGATCATGTACTCACCGGGACGCTTATCCGGGTGGGATTTAATCGTCACAAACGACTTCAGATTTGTGCCCGATCCCGGCGTTTCAATGTAGTACGGCAACGGCCAAAACAGGCCAACCAGTACTAAAACACCGACGATCACCCCGAGAGTAACCTTAGTCGCCCTTTTTTTTAGGAAATTTTTCATTGGTCCCCCAACCTCACTTTTTAGCCAATGCGGCCACAACTGCTGGCGGCACGAGCTCTGAAATATCGCCGCCAAAGTGCAGCACTTCTTTTAAGAGGCTTGACGAGATAAACGCATATTTCGCGTCCGTCAGTAAAAATAACGTCTCAATGCCATTATCCAGATAGTGGTTCATCTGTGCAATACCGGCCTCATAGTCATAATCTTTTGAATTGCGCAGACCCCGTAAAATAACGCTGGCGTTGACCGATTTCACAAAATCGACCGTTAACCCGCTTTCCATCTGCACGCGCACATTGGACAAATCCGCGACGCTCTCTTGAATAAGGGCCACCCGCTCATCTGGCGTAAACAACGACCGTTTACTTATATTCGTCCCCACCGTCACAATCAGCTCATCAAACAAGCCGCTAGCGCGTTGAATCAAATTAAGATGGCCCATCGTCAGCGGATCAAAACTGCCAGGAAAAACAGCCTTAGTCATCAGTCTCCCCCTCTTCCGGCATCTCGTAGATGGTCACCTTCGTGATGCCATAAGATTTTTGTTCGACCAGTTTTGCAGCACCGACCATTTCTGGCAGTTCAGCTTCCTGGTTCGTTTCACACATAATACAACATTCTGGTGCTAACAGCGCCAGATCCTGTAAAATCTGGATTTCCTTCATGATCTTTTGTTCGCGATACGGCGGATCAAAATAAACCAAATTAAAGGCTAACCCTTGGCTCTTTAATTGCGGCAACATTTTTTCAGCATCGCGTTTGTAGACACTAAATTTGTCGGGTTCTTTTGTAACCTCAATGTTTTGGTGAATCGTTTTGATGGCAGCGCCCTGCCGATCAATTAACACCGCATGGTCGATGCCCCGAGAAACACCTTCAATACTAAGGCCGCCAGAGCCCGCAAATAAATCCAGACTCGTCCCGCCATCAAAGTACGGGCCAATAATGTTAAAAATAGCTTCTTTCACCTTATCAGTGGTCGGCCGGGTCTTCATACCGGGGACGGCTCGCAACCGACGACCACCGTATTCACCTGAAATGACACGCATCTAATCGTCGTCCTCCTCGGCCTTCGCCTGTTCGTCTTTCGCAACCGGATTACCAGAAAGTCCCAGTAAATCGATCAATGCTTTATGCGGCGACGTAATGATTCGTTTCACAAATCGCAGCTCTTTTAATTGGGCAGTAACGTCACTGACTTGATCCGTGTTGACATAAATCACGGCATACCGCATCCGTTTGGACACATAAGCCACATGACCATAGCGTTTTAACTGTCGCACCTGTCGCAAATTAGACACGTAAACGACTAAATCTTCTCGTTCTTGAATTGCCGGCACAGTTTACAGCCCCTTTCGTCTTGCAATTTTTTCCTGAGCACTCACGTTGATGAGCAACCCCAAACAAAGTGTGAGGGACATCATACTCGACCCCCCGTAACTAATAAATGGGAATGTCACCCCGGTAATTGGGAGAAACCCAACCACCCCGCCAATGTTCACGAAAGCTTGGATGGCAAAATACGTTGCCACACCATAGCAAATTAAAATATTAAACGTGTTTTTTGAATGAATGCCAATGTAGATTGCGCGGCAGACGATAAACGCCAGCAAACACAAAATAATGAGCACCCCGATCAACCCTAACTCTTCACTAATGATCGCCATAATAAAGTCGGTGTTCGGTTCGGGTAAATAACCCCGTTTTTGAATCGAATTGCCAAGACCGACACCAAACAATCCACCGTTACTGATGGCATAGTAAGAATTTACCAGTTGTGAACCAGAACCAGATTGGTGACCAAACGGATCCACAAATGCCACGATTCGCGCCAGTTTATAGCTCGTGACGTGAGTTGCTTTACCGATTTTAAACATGATGGGCAGCAAAATACACAGATAAAACGCGATCCCGCCGCCAACAATGGCGCCCATGAGTTTATAAGAAAACCCACTGGCAAGATACATCATGACTAAGATACCAGAAATAATCATGGCACTCCCCATATCAGGCTGCAGGAGTACGAGCATAATCATCAGCAGGCTCAGTGCCAACGGTTTTGCGTTAGTGGTCCACCAGTGCCCATTAAGCATCGGTTCCTCGTCACTCCTTCTCCCAAGACGAGACGCCGTAGCCACGATCAAAAAGAATTTTACAAATTCAGCAGGTTGAATGTTGATTGGGCCAAGCGTGATCCAGCCAGCGGCCCCGTTGATCGTCTTACCGCCAACCAGTAAGCCAGCCAGCATGACGTCAAGAATCAGCATTCCGCCCCAGTAAAATTGCTTATAGTGAAGGTACCGCGTGTTCATAGCGGTCATAAAAATGGTGATCAACAGGCCGATCACGACCCAAAATGCCTGACGTACTAAATAAGCGCCCGGCGTTGTACCGTTTTCAATGACAACGTTAGAACTGGCTGAATACACCATCACGATGCCGATTGCACACAATAATAAATATGGTACGATCAAAAAATAATCTAAATCTCTTAACCTTTTCATTTAACTATCCCCACACTCGTGAATACACCTGCGTACAGCAAGTCTTTTAAATTATAGCATACCCGTGAAAAATCGTGGTTGTTGAGTGTGAAGCTTAAACAAATTATTTTGAATTGAGCGGCCACATTCAAGTGGGTATCAGGTGTCTGTCATCATTTACTGTACTAGTCCCCCTATGACGGAATAAAAAAACGCCACCCACCAGTTGTGAGTGACGTTTTTGACTAAGATGAACTCAGTCAATTATTTTTCGAATTACCGTGAACCGGCACGACGCTTCTTAGCTTCCTTTTCACGAGTGTTCGTGTCAAGGATCTGCTTACGCAAGCGAACGTGGTTAGGGGTAACTTCACAGAATTCGTCTTCGTTCAAGAATTCAAGTGATTCTTCAAGTGATAAGTGGGTTGGTGTCTTGATCCGAGCCATGTCGTCAGAACCGGCAGCACGAACGTTGGTCAAGTTCTTACCCTTGGTGATGTTAACCGTAATGTCGTTTTCACGACTGTTTTGGCCGACAATCATGCCTTCGTACACATCGGTACCTGGATCGATCAGCAAGGTCCCACGAGATTCAACACCCATCATAGCGTAGGTCGTTGCCTTACCGGCGTTCATGGAAACCAGCGTCCCCTTAGTACGGCCTGGGTGCCAGTTCTTGATTACTGGGGCGTACTTTTCAAAGGTATGGTTCAAGATCCCATAACCACGAGTCATGGACATGAATTCGGTTGAGTAACCGATCAACCCACGTGAAGGGGCAATAAACGTCAAACGAGATTGGCCGTTATCAGTTGATTCCATGTTTTGCATTTCACCTTTACGTTGTGACAGACTGTCAATCACGCTACCAGTGTATTCTTCAGGGGTATCGATCTGAACCTCTTCAAATGGTTCGCTCATAACGCCATCAATATCGCGGTAGATAACTTCTGGCCGTGATACTTGTAATTCAAATCCTTCACGACGAAGGGTTTCAATCAGAATTGACAAATGCAATTCACCACGTCCTGAAACGACCCATGCGCCTGGTTCGTCAGTGTCATCAACACGTAACGACACATCGGTTTCCAACTCAGTCCTCAACCGGTCTTCCAATTGACGACTGGTAACAAACTTCCCGTCTTGACCAGCAAATGGTGAGTTGTTGGTTTGGAAAGTCATTTGCAAGGTTGGTTCGTCGATCCGTAAGATTGGTAATGCTTCTGGGGTGCTTGGGTCAACGACAGTTTCACCAATGTTGATGTCTTCCATCCCGGAAACAGCAATCAGATCACCGGCCTTAGCGGTCTTGATCTCCAACCGCTTCAAGCCAAAGAACCCGAATAACTTAGTGACCCGGAAGTTCTTCTTTATGCCGTCAAGCTTCATCACTGTAACGTTGTCACCAACGCTGACAGTCCCACGGAAGATCCGGCCGATCCCAACACGACCAACAAAGTCGTTATAATCCAACATGGCAACTTGGAACTGTAATGGTTCGTCAGAGTTGTCAATTGGTGCTGGGATGTGATCAACAATGGTGTCAAAAATTGGCTTCATGGTGTGTTCTTGGGTTGCCAAGTCAGAATCGTAGCTTGACGTCCCGTTCATAGCTGATGCGTAGATCACTGGGAAGTCCAGTTGGTCTTCATCAGCACCTAATTCGATGAAGAGGTCAAGGACTTCGTCAACGACTTCTTCTGGACGGGCGCCTGGGCGGTCAACCTTGTTGATGACCACGATTGGGGTCAAATGTTGGTCCAAAGCCTTCTTTAACACGAAACGGGTTTGTGGCATGGTCCCTTCAAAGGCATCAACAACCAGCAAAACACCGTCAACCATCCGCATGATCCGTTCAACTTCACCACCGAAATCGGCATGTCCTGGGGTATCCAAGATGTTGATCTGCTTGTCGCCGTAACGCACGGCAGTGTTCTTTGAAAGGATCGTGATCCCACGTTCCCGTTCAATGGCGTTAGAATCCAAAGCCCGGTCTTCAATCTGAACGTGTTCGTCCAAAGTGTCAGATTGTTTCAATAATTCATTAACCAAGGTCGTCTTACCGTGGTCAACGTGGGCGATAATTGCAATGTTTCGAATATCATCTCTGGTTTTCAAAGTGTGTATCTTCCTTTCATAGTGACTCGTTATTAAACCTGTTGCGTGAAAATGGTTAAACCTGGCCGCGCAATGAGCACCCTACGCTGACCTTGCGCCATAAAAAAACTGTGACTAAGTGTCACAGTCAGACGCTTTAACCGATGATTGGCAGAATGTCTTGTTGTGCTTTTTCCGTTGCTACCATTACGAAGTCTGATGATAGCATACTCAGTGGCGTCCCGTCAACTCTAGTTACCCGAAGTCCTAAGGTTTCGGCTAAAATTTTGCCCGCACCGAAATCCCAGGGTTTTAAATAGGAAACATACGTAATAAGTTCACCAGTTAACATGAGACTGAACTCAATCCCCGCTGAACCATACGCCCGAAAGCCAGCGCTTTGTCGGATGACCTCCGGCATATTCATGACATCCTCTGTAACAAGCGGGCCGCTGATGGCCACAAGCCCGTCGCGCAACGCAACGTTAGCTGGTTGGGCCACCGGCTGGTCATTTTTAAAGACGCCAAGCGAAGGCCCGCCAGAATAGAGGGCGTCGTTGATCACATCGTAAATGTAACCCAAGACACCTTGCCCATCAATGTATAAGGCAATCATCATCGCAAAGTGGTCACGCTGTTTGACAAAGTTCATCGTCCCATCAATGGGATCGACCACCCAGACCCAGCCCGCCGTATCCGTCACTTGATCGCCGAAGCCTTCCTCGCCTAACACTTGACTGTCCGGTGAAAAAGCTCGAATCTTGCTCACCAATAACCGCTCATTTTCCTTATCCACGTTTGTGACCAGGTCTTTGCGGCCGGTCTTCTGGTCAACGTTTAACGGCGTTGCCATCCGCTTTAAAACGAGGTCGCGGGATTCTCTCAACCAGGTCTTGACCGTTTGATCAACCTGTTCAAGTGTTGGTTCACTCATCGCGCATCCCTCCCAGTGCTCATTTTCACTGATTTCTTGGTCGTTTCTCGGGATTGTTTCATCGTCAAATAAATACTGTACCCCGTGACTTTGCCAAAGGCTTTATCCAACTGCTTTTCTTGGGACTTTGAGGTTACGATCGTTTTAAACGCCCGGTAAGCCGCTGTTAACTCGCTGATCAAAACGCCCTGTGAGAGTTCATAAGCATTTTCAACCAGTTGATAAAAATGCGTGACGGTGATGATTTCATCCGTTGACCAATCATCCGCTAAAGGATACGCATAGTTTTCACTCATTCGGTGCCACCTATCTTTCCGTTTTCAATTTCTGTAATGGTTTGTCTGAGCTGGCCAATGATCGTCTCAAATTCGGTCTCTTCAGAATCTGAAAGTGTTAGATCAGTTAACCGATGGACCCCTGCTAGGCTCACCAAAACCGGTGTACTGATTGCTAATGGGCCAACTTCATGGTCGGTCTGGATATTCGACACCGTCGCAATCAGAGGCTGGTCGTCCACCAAGGCCATCAAAAGACGCTCCAGGGCCATGTCTTGAATCACCCAATTATCAACCAACGCCTGGCTGGAGGCTTCAGTCTCCAATTCCGCAATGTCCTCAGCACTAAAATGGTTGTCCTGATTGGCCAAATACATCAAAACGGGGGCCGGTCCAACGTAACTGCGACTCCAAACAATCAACTGCTGCTGCGGTGTCCCGACCACTAACGCCCGCACATCATTTTCACCAACGTGTAGCCGATGCTTTAACTGAGACTGAAGAAACAGGGTCTGACTGAACGTCCCCACGCCGACCAATTGCGTTTGCGGTAAGCCGGAGAACCGCCAAGCAAAGTACACCAGCAATTCGTCAAACGGTGCGGATATCAGTATTTTCCCCTTAAACCCATTTTCAATCACGCTATTCACAAGCTGACGAAATCGGGGCATAATGCCCTGAACATAGGATAACATGTCCTCAGCCGCGATTTGTGGCCGTTCAAGGGCAATGATGACAACATCTGCACTTGCCAGATCTTCATTTTGACCCAGTGTCAGTGAAAAATGCTGGCATAATTTAGCGGCCGTCTGTAAGGCTGCGAATTCAGTTGACGTTTTGGCCGGTTCATCAGCGGGCAACACAACACCTGCCACCGGATGATCCTTCATGATCAAGGTCGCTAAAAGACTATCGATGCGTGATGAATCCCCGCAAATGACAACTTTAGCTTTCATAGACAACCCTCCATTTTCTCTGAAAAACTGCTAGTTTAATTATAGGTTAAATCCGAAGTTAATCAATAGATAGAATTTAGAGTACGATCTCAGAGCCCTGCCGCAGTCGATACTATAAACAAGCGTGTTCGCTACTTGTTTCCATGTTTAGAGGCTAGTTCAATGCATGCTGTTATTTCATACAGCATCAAGATCGATTGCGATACAAGGCAAAATAATGGGTTTTCAGTTGAATGGCGCTTATTTAGACATGGATTAAAAACGACAACAGTTTTAATCACTACTGAAGAAAATCAGCACTGAACTGCCACCATTCTGCGTTCTGCAATGCAATGATTCACTCCATTCTTTTGATTCCCTTGTCCACTGCCAATTCTTGGCAGCAATTCGGCGGAGCGGAGGTGTTCGGCATTTTACCACTATTTTAATATAAGAGACCAAAAAAGACCCGGAGCAATCTCCAGGTCTTTAATCATCGCAAAGTGTTTAGATATGGGTTGGGAATCCAATCGCAATATCGGCAGCTTCTTGAATTGGTTCGCTTAATGTTGGGTGTGGGTGAATGGTCAAAGCAATATCTTCGGCGTTCATCCCGCTGTTAACAGCTAAGCTTAATTCAGCAATCAAGTCAGATGCACCGGGTCCAACAACTTGGGCACCCAGAAGATTGTGGTTGTCGTCTTTAGTCGTCACCAAACGAACAAAGCCATCTGGTTCGTCAAGTGAAACGGCACGGGCGTTACCAGCAAATGGGAACTTGGCAGTTGAAACTTCAATGCCCTTGTCCTTAGCTTCGGTCTGAGTTAAACCAACAGTGGCTAATTCAGGATCAGCGAAGCAGACTGCAGGAACACCGACCCAGTCATTGGCTGTCTTGTTACCAGCAATTGCGCCGGCAGCAGTCTTAGCTTCAAAGAAGGCCTTGTGGGCCAAAGCTGGACCAGGAACGATATCACCAATGGCATAGATGTTAGGTACTGAGGTGTGACCCTGAGTATCCACTTCGATCAAGCCACGGTCAGTCGTCTTAACATCAGTCATTTCAAGACCAATGTCATCCGTGTTAGGCTTCCGGCCAACAGTAACCATGCAGTAGTCAGCCTTGATAGTGGCTTCCTTGCCGTCAACTTCGTAGGTAACAGTGACACTGTTATCGTCTTGAACAGACTTCTTTGCCATGGCACTTGTCACAACATCGATGCCCTTCTTCTTCATTTGCTTCAGAACAACAGCAACCATGTCCTTGTCGAAGTTAGGTAAGATCGAAGGTGTCCCTTCAAGAATGGTCACGTGTGACCCTAAGTTGGCATAGGCGCCAGCCAGTTCAGTCCCAACGTACCCGCCGCCGATAACGACGAATTCTTTAGGGATTTCTGGTAAGTTCAAGCCACCAGTTGAGTCAACGACCCGACCATCAAACTTGAAACCAGGAATTTCAACAGGACGGCTACCAGTAGCAATGATCAAGTTCTTAAATTCGATGGTCAGACCATCGTCAGCACTCATAAATTGCTTTGGACCGGTTGAAACGACACGAAGCTTAGTATCTGAATCCAAAACTGCTTCGCCTTGGATAACATCAACCTTGTGCTTCTTCAACAGCATCCGAACACCGCTGGTCATTCGATCAACGACCTTCTTTTGCTTCCATTCTTGCGTCTTTGAGAAGTCGATTGAAGGTGCTTGGGTAGTAATCCCAAACGTTGAAGCATCCGCTGCTTCTTGGAAACGATGACCAGCATTGATCAACGCTTTCGAAGGAACACAACCAACGTTCAGGCAGACACCGCCGACAGTTTCAGATTTTTCGATCACTGTGACGCTTTGGCCTAATTCAGCTGCCCGGATAGCGGCAACGTACCCACCAGGGCCGGCACCGATAATGACAGTATCGCGTTTTTCAACATCTGACATATTAAGGGTCATCCTTCCATTAATAACAATTCTGGTTCATGAAGCAGATCATTGAGTTTGTTCAAGGCACGTTGTGCTAACGCCCCATCGATCAAACGGTGATCGTAACTCAAGGATAGCTTGAGCATGTTGCCAACTTCGATTTCGCCATCTTCGTTGACATATGGTTCCTTGGCAATCTTGCCGACACCTAAGATTGCAACTTCTGGTTGGTTGATAACAGGGGTGAAGAAGCCGCCACCAATTGAACCAACGTTACTAATGGTGATTGAACCGCCGGACATTGCGTCGGCACTCAGCTTGTTATCCTTAGCAGCTTGGGTGTTTTCAGTAATTTCCTTAGCAATTTCAAACAGACCCTTAGCATCAGCGTTCTTAACGTTTGGTACGTAAAGACCGTGATCAGTATCCGTTGCAATACCCACGTTGAAGTAGTGCTTGTAAACGATTTCTTCTGAAGCGCTGTCAATTGACGCGTTGAATTCAGGGAAGTCCTTCAAAACAGCAACCATTGCTTTAACAATGTATGGTAAGAATGTCAAATGGATATCCTTATCAGCTGCCAATGCCTTGTACTTCTTCCGGTTAGCCATCAAAGCAGAAACTTCGACGTCTTGGAATGAGGTAACGTGAGGTGAAATATCCTTTGAAGTCCGCATTGCCTTAGCGATAACCTTACGAACCATTGACATTGGTTCACGGGTTTCAAGTTCAGGTGTTGCTGACTTGTAAGGCTTGATTGGTGCGGCAGCTGGAGCGGCAGCAGCAGCTGGTGCAGCGGCAGCGGCCGGAGCAGCAGGTGCAGCGGCACCGTTAAAGTTGTCAACATCGGCTAACAAGATCTGGCCGTGGTTACCAGTTGGGGTAACGGCTGAGATGTCAACACCCTTGTCACGTGCATGTTGACGCACTGAAGGCATTGCCAAAACGATCTTGTTAGGATCTGATAAGGCAGGCACGCCAGTTGCGGGTGCTGGTGCAGCAGGTACAGCAGGGGCGGCTGGGGCTGCTGGTGCAGCAGCTTCTTCTTTAGGTGCTTCTGCAGCAGGGGCTGCGTCGCCACCGTCGTCAGGTGTGTCAGGTGAACCGTCATCGATTTCAACTAACGTATCACCAATTTCAGCAGTTTCGCCTTCCTGCTTAACGATTTTCTTAATTTTACCGGCTACAGGTGATGGCAATTCTGAAACGGACTTATCGTTTTGGATTTCAACTAAAACGTCGTCTTCCTTAACGTCGTCCCCTTCTTTGACAAGCCATGATGCAATTTCACCTTCGGCCATCCCTTCACCAAGCTCTGGGAGTTTGAATGCAAAAGCCATGGGAAAACTTCCTTTCTATATCACAAAGTATTCGTTTGAGTGAGCTATCTTAGTAGTTCAAAATTTCGCGAGCTTTTTCTTCGATGTCATCGGCATTTGGTAACCAGTCGTTTTCAACTTGAGCCCATGGATATACTGAATCTGGGGCAGCCACACGGCCGATAGGTGCATCCAAGTTCATGATAGCGTGTTCAGCGATTTCTGAAGCAACTTGTGCCCCAACGCCGGCCATCTTTTGTGCTTCTTGAACGACAACTACTTTGTGGGTCTTTTCAATTGACTTGAAAATGGTGTCAGTGTCAATTGGAAACAATGAACGAAGGTCAATGACTTCAGCAGAGATGTTGTCCTTAGCTAAAGCATCAGCAGCCTTGAGAGATTCGTTGACTTCTGCACTGTAAGCAACCAGGGTAATGTCAGTTCCTTCCTTAGCCACCTTTGCAGTGTCTAGCGGAACAGTGTACTTGCCATCAGGAATTTCGTCCTTCATTGAACGGTATAACTTCAGGTTTTCCATGAACAGAACTGGGTCGTTGTTTTCAACGGCAGAAATGATCATGCCCTTTGCATCGTATGGGTTAGCAGGTGTGACAACACGTAAGCCTGGGGTCCCAACGAAGTAGTTTTCAAGGTTATCAGCATGCATTTCAGCAGTATGGGTACCACCACCAAATGGGGTCCGGATAGTGATTGGCATTGCACGCTTGCCACTGAACCGGAACCGGTTACGTGACATTTGACCGCCAATTGAGTCAACGGCTTCAAAAGTGAAGCCCATAAATTGGATTTCAGGAAGTGGACGCCAGCCAGTTGCAGCTAACCCGATTGCTAATCCTAAAATACCTGATTCGGCTAATGGTGTATCAAAGACCCGGTCTTCACCATACTTGTCTTGCAAGCCTTGGGTAGTCCGGAACACACCACCGTTTTTACCAACGTCTTCACCGAAGATCAACGTCTTTGGATCTTCGCCTAAAACAACGTCTAAACCATCTGTAATCGCTTTGATATAAGTTAATTTAGCCATGGTTACTTCGACTCCTTTGCTTCGAATCTTGCAATGTCAGCCTTGATTTGTGGAGTTGGTTCTTCGAACGTGGTCTTCAACATATCAACAACTGATTGCGTTGGTGTATTTTCAGCTTCCTTCATTGATGCCTTGAAGCTGTCTTTATATTCTTCGACAAGTTTGTCTTCTTGATCTTGTGACCATAAGCCCTTGTCAGTTAAGACTTTACGCATACGGATCAGTGGATCAGCATCGAACCAAGGTTTTTCTTCTTCCTTAGTCCGATAACGACTAGGATCATCACCAGCACTTGAGTGAGCACCGAAACGATAAGTTAAGGTTTCAACTAATGCTGGACCATTGCCTTCAGCGGCAAAGTCACGGGCTGCTTTGGTAGCTAAGTAAGTCGCCAAAACGTCCATCCCATCAACTTGAACACCTGGAACACCTGAGCCAACACCCTTTTGTGCTAAGGTTTCAGCAGCGTTTTGCTTCTTCCGTGGAACGGAAATAGCCCAACCGTTGTTTTGAACCATGAACACTGCAGGAGCTTGGAAGGCTGAAGCAAAGTTAATCCCTTCGTAGAAGTCACCCTGTGAAGTACCACCATCACCGGTATAAACGAAGGATACGGCATCTTTTTCACCGTTCTTCTTAATCCCTAAGGCTGCACCAGCAGCTTCAACATATTGTGCACCGATAATGATTTGTGGGAACCAGTTACGCGTATCGCCATAGTCATCACCAACTGCGTTACCCTTTGACCATAAGAAGCCTTGAGCAACTGAAGCGCCATGCTTAATTAATTGTGGTAAATCACGATAAGCAGGGAACAGGAAGTCTTGATCTTTGAAAGCTGCGATTGAACCCATTTCACTTGCTTCCTCACCATAGGTTGGGGCATAGAAGCCTAACCGACCTTGACGAGAGAAGTTCATTGTTTGTTCGTGCAATGCACGCTCCCAAACCATGTCTTTCATGAAATTGACGAGTTCGTCATCTGAAAAACTATCGAAAAGTTCCTGATTTACGATCTCACCCTTTTCATTGATAACTTGGAGTGTTTTCTTGTAAGGATCGCTCATCTTGGCTTTGATTGACGCAAAATCAACTACTTGCCCAGTTTTCTTCGCCATAACTAACACTTTCCTTTCCGTTTGTACGCATTCAATCTATTCGGCCTTTCCAAACTATTCGGCCTTTCCAAACCGAGAAACGATTGTTTGCTTTCTCAACTACACTCTTAAATTAACACGCTTTCACAGTTCATACAAGCCCTTTCATTACTTTTATATCGCAAAAGTCACCGTTTTGCCGTAACGGCGGGGAATCCCGTTTTCAGAAAAAACATTGTTATTTTCTTCACATTTTTAATGGTTTCATTCTTTCTCATTTTTATGCTAAAATTAACTATTAAGTGAGTTCCATTTTTATTGGAATGCGGAGGTAATTTTTTTGATTTTAATGAAAGATATTACGCGTGACGGCAATCCCGTTTTACGCAAAGAAGCTGCTAAGGTCACCTTCCCCCTCTCAGAGGAAGATCAAAAGTTAGCTGCTGACATGATGGAATACCTGGAAGTGAGCCAGGATCCAGAGTTATGTAAGAAGTACGGCCTGCGCGCTGGTGTTGGTCTAGCAGCACCCCAGGTCGGTGTTTCAGAAATGATGGCCGCGGTACTGGTTCCTGCTGAAGAGGAAGGTGGCGAGTCACCCTTTAAGCAAGTCATCATTAATCCAGTGATCATTAGCCACTCCGTTCAGGCCGGAGCATTAACGGAGGGCGAAGGCTGCCTTTCAGTCGATACGGAAGTCCCAGGCTACGTCCCACGCCACGACCGAATCACGTTGCGTTACCAGGATCTGCAAGGCGAACAACACAAGGTACGGCTGAAGAACTACCCAGCAATTGTGTGCCAACACGAGATCGACCACCTGCATGGTGTTTTGTTCTATGATCACATCAATAAGGATGCACCGTTTGAGATCGATGAGGATACGGTGATGTTTGATTAGAGGCAGAGCGTGGAACAAGGCGTTTAGAGGGCGGAGCATAAGGTAACTCTGGCAGAAAATCCCGGGTTTGGATTTTGTGTCAGAGTTGCCTTATGCAGTAGCCCTCTGCCTTGTGGAACGCGTTTCCACTATGAGGACAAGAAAGTACACTATCTAGCTACTTTCAACCAACCACTGAAACCCATTTCAAACACCAAAAAAATGAAAAGCAACAAAAAAGACACCATCCACTAACAATCCAGGATGATGTCTTTTAATTTATCCAGAAACCAAAGCAAGACCACGCAATCCACTACTCAGCCCGATCCTCCTTCTCCGGATGTTCAAGCCGGTGCAGATCCTGCAAATACTCCACAGTTGCCTCATTGACCAAATAAGCGATACTCATATGAATTCGCGTCTCATGGCGCCAAATATCGGTAATGAAAAATGCGGACTGTTGCGCGCCGTCAGCTGACGCAATTTTATAATCTTCAGTAAACTCGGCTAAAATATGATTGAGGCGCTGCCGTAAAATGGGCAGCTGGTCATCGGTCACGTGATCCAGCTTGATCACGTATTCAAACGCCATGACACCCCGGCCCCAGCCGTCAGGATTAATGGTCGATTTCACAAATTCTGCCGGTTCACTAATAAACCGATCATCAACCAACCGCTGTAATGACGCCTTAACAGCAACGTTCGTCTGGTTCAAAGCTGCTTCTTGTGCATTTTGTGTCGTGCGCCGGACAATCAGCCGGTGAACGAGCATGTACACGATGAAAGCAACGATCACCGCGATCACGATTGTAAGCGTAACCCCCATTTTCAACACCTCCGTTTTCGTTTTCTTCTATAATATCACTTATGACGTGGATTATAACCTACTATACAAAATGACATGGGTATGCTAATATTTAACCAACTGTTGTTTCATAAACAACTAAGACGTTCGGTACAAATAGTTTAGAAAATGAGGTGCCCTGTTTCAGGGTGCTGATTATGAAAGGATGTTTAATAACCCACTATGATTTTTAAAGTCTATTACCAAGAAGATAATGTTCGTAACCCGAAGCGTGAGGACACTAAGTCCTTATTTATCGAGGCGGACACCGAAGTTGAGGCCCGGGCAGAGGTTGCCGCAAACACCGACCACAACATCGAATTCATCGAACCGCTTGAGGGTAAGTTCCTTGAATATGAAAAAGAAAACCCGGACTTTTCGTTGACGGAGTTTAGTAAATGAAAAAACTGAACGTCAAAAATAACGAAACTGCAATTTTTGGCGTTGGTGGTTTAGGTGAAATTGGTAAGAACACGTACGGTATTCAGTTCCAGGATGAAATTATCCTGATTGATGCCGGGATCAAGTTCCCAGAAGATGACCTCTTAGGAATTGACTATGTCATTCCTGACTACCATTATCTGGTCGCCAACCAGCAAAAAATTAAGGCACTCGTCATCACCCACGGTCACGAAGACCATATTGGTGGTGTTCCTTACCTGTTAAAGGACCTCAACGTTCCGATCTATGCTGGTCCCCTAGCCCTAGCGCTCATTAAAAACAAACTGGAAGAACATGGCCTCTTGCTCCAAGCTGAACTCCACGAGATCGATGATGATACCGTGCTGAAGTTCCGAAAAACAAGTGTGTCGTTCTTCCGGACCACCCACTCAATCCCAGATACAATGGGAGTTGCAGTCCACACTCCGTCCGGCGTGATCGTGGAAACGGGTGACTATAAGTTCGATCTCACGCCCGTTACCAACCAGCCGCCTGATCTGCAAAAGATGGCCCGGCTTGGCGAAGAAGGTGTGCTCTGTTTAATGGCAGACTCCACCAACGCTGAGCGGCCCATCTGGACCAAGTCAGAAAAATGGGTCGGCAAATCAGTTCGTAAGATTTTTGACCAAGTCGATGGCCGGATTATTTTCGCCACCTTCGCCTCAAATATCTCACGGATCGAAACGGCTTGCGAAACGGCACTTGCGCACGATCGTAAAATTGCCGTGTTTGGCCGAAGCATGGAAGCCGCAATCGTCAATGGGCGTGAGTTAGGCTATCTGAATATTCCAGACGATGCCCTTGTGGATGCCAACGATTTAAAGTCGTTGCCTGCAAACAAGACGCTGATCCTGTGTACCGGTTCTCAGGGTGAACCAATGGCCGCCCTGTCTCGAATTGCGAACGGGACCCACCGGCAAATTGCGATTCAACCTGGTGACACCGTGGTCTTCTCAAGTAACCCAATTCCTGGGAATACTGTGAGTGTTAACCACGTGATCAACGAGTTGGAAGAAGCCGGTGCCAACGTGATTCACGGTAAGGTCAACAACATTCATACCTCTGGTCATGGTGGCCAAGAGGAACAAAAACTCATGTTACGGCTCATGAAGCCCAAGTTCTTCATGCCAATTCACGGGGAGTACCGGATGTTGAAGATCCATACCGAACTTGCCGAACAATGCGGCGTGCCGCTTGACCACAGCTACATCATGGAAAATGGTGATGTGCTCGCGTTGACCAAGGACACCGCTCGAATTGCCGGTCACTTCACTGCTGGTGATGTTTACATTGATGGCAGCGGCATCGGTGATATTGGCAACGTGGTCTTACGTGACCGCCAACTGTTGTCAGAAGAGGGCTTAGTTGTGGTTGTTGCCACGATCAGTCTTAAGGATAAGATGATTCAGGCTGGCCCTGACATCCTGTCTCGCGGGTTTGTGTACATGCGCGAATCCGGTGAATTACTCAATGAAGGACGACGGCTTGTGTTCTCAACAATTCGCCGCGCAATGCGTTCTAAGAAAGCCACTGAGGCTTCGATTCGAAACGCGATCATTGATGATTTACAAAACTTCCTATTTGAAAAAACTGAACGTCATCCAATGATTCTGCCAATGCTGATCATGGATTAATAAAAGACACCATCACACTTTTCGGTTGTGATGGTGTCTTTTTTATGGTTTACTATAGCAGGCACTCATTTAGGAGATCACCTCACTCCTGAAATAAGTCTAAACTTTTACGGGTTCAATCTAGCCTGGAACTATAAAGTTCGTTATAATTAAAAAGTATGTATTTTGAGAGGATGGTCTTGTTGTCGTGTCAGTCAATTTTTACGTTATTTTAAATGAATTTGCCGGTGGCGGCAAAGCGAAGAACTTGTGGCCCGAAATTAAAACGGTGCTGCAAGAACGCCAGGTCAGCTACCAAGTGGCGAAGTCCACCTACCCTGGCCAAGCCACGTTACTGGCACGGCAGTATGCTAAACAGCACCCAGATCTCACGACGGCCACCAATGTCGTTTTAGCTGTCGGCGGCGATGGCACGTTGCACCAAGTGCTAAATGGACTTGCGAGTGCAAAACTCACGCATCCCATCCCCGTTGCTTACTTACCCGTTGGTAACGGCAACGATTTTGCGAAGGGCATTAAGATGGCCACCCGTTGGCGCTCGGCCCTTGACCAGATTCTGGGCTGTAACAGTGCATCACGGCTAAATGTTGGCACCTATCGGGACGCAGAAAAAAATACAACTGGGGTATTTACCAACACTGTCGGCATCGGTTTTGACGCCGCTGTCGTGAATGATGCAAATGGCAAGTCACCTAAACGGTTGACCAAGCGGCTTCACCTCGGGTGGCTCAGTCGACTATCATCGCTAATCAGCGTCGTTTACAATGAATTGCCATTCCCGTTAACAGTCCATGTGGGCCAGCACCGTGACATTTATGCCCATGCCTACCTTGTGACTGTTTCGAATCATCCCTATCTTGGCGGTGGCATTAACATTGCTCCAACAGCAGAGGTCACTGACCCTAACCTGGATCTAATCGTCATCGAAAAACCGCATTTGCCAAAGTTACTGTTCATTGCACTGATGCTGCGTCTGGGAAGACACATGCACTTGAAGTCAGTTCATCACTACCACGAACCCAAACTGCACCTCATCGTCCCATCAATTGAGTATGGTCAAGAAGATGGTGAAGAAATGGGTGGGCGCTACTGGGATACCTATTTTGAGATTGCCCAGTACCCTTTCTGGATTGATACAACAATCTAGACTAATAACTTGTATGATACAAAATTAAGCAGTAACAGTTTTTATAATAAGTTTGATCAAAAGCTAATTGCATGATGCAATTAGCATTTTTTCGTGGTTAACATGTCCATTTTCCCGATATCACCTAGTTACTAATATTAAATCAGGCGCCGTGCTCATCTTTTTATTAAGTCGACAACTGAGATAAGGACTTCACATTCTAACGAACATCATTCCCCATAATCATGCCAGCCTAATTGTCACCAGTGCCAACTTAATTTGCGTACCTGGAATAACGTAAGCGGGTTCTTCTTAGGGTTGGGCGACAGACAGCCCATGATTGTGATTTCTGGGCGCCTACTGTGTCATTTTAGACTCACACCACAATTCACATTTAAATGCGTCTCTGTGCAATTTTGCCCACAAAAAAACTGGCCCCTATTCTCCCACAGAAAACAGGTTACCAGTTATTAACACGCACGATCAATCTTCCGATGCGTCCATAGCTTCAAGGATCGCACTTAATTCTGAACACTGCTCAGATAAGGCTGCCATCTGCTGACCGTATTTCGGTTCAATCGTTATTGTGTCGGTACAGGCCTCCACGTGATGCGCTTCATCACGCTTGAGGTCATCTAATTCACGATTCTTTTGTTGGTATTCTTCGATAATTTCTGAACGATTACTCATCAGATTACACCCCTTTAACTAGCATAATAATCTAAGCAACTTAAGCGACTCAGAAACTATAACACCAAACAATCAAAATGTGAACACTTATTTCAAAATAAATTAGCTATTCACAGTACCAGCAAAACTTGGCATGAAGTATGAACTGATCGTCTGAATCTGAACATTTTCACCAGGTTCTGGTGCGGCAACGTATTCGCTGTTACCAATGTAAATGGCAACGTGATAGGTTGCACCGGCACTCCCCCAGAATAAGAGATCGCCCACTTGAGCCTTGCTGACTGAGTGTTTTGAAACCATTGCTTCTTGGGAAACCGTGTTATGTGGTAATGAAATGCCCGCAGCGTGTTGGTAAACGTAGCTGGTTAATCCAGAGCAATCCATCCCCTTTAAGGAAGCACCGCCCCAAACATATGGGATCTTTTCACTCGCAAGTTTAACGGCATAGCTGGCAACTGAAGCCGTCGATGCAGAAGGAACAGCATCAGCTTTATCGGTTGTTGCGGCCTTCTTTGTCGTTGTCGTCGTGGCTGCTTTTTTAGTCGTCGTTGCGGCGGCCGTCGTGGTCTTGCTTGCGGTGGTCTTGCTTGTGGTTGCCTTCTTTGCAGTAGTGGTTACTGTGCTAGTGCTTGTTTTAGCCGCACTGGCAGAGATGACCAACTTTTGGCCCGTGGCAATTGAGTCACTCTTTAAGTTATTCCATTTTTGAATTTGGCTTACGGTCACGCCGTACTTTGAGCTAATTGCCCACAGCGTGTCGCCAGACTTAACAGTGTATGTAGTCTTTGAAGTCGTGGCTTTAGTCGTCGACGTTGATGCTAACTTCGTTGTCGTTGCTGCCGCAGCATTAGCCTTAGTTGTTGTTTTTGTGGTGGTCTTCGTTGTCCCTGGCAACGTGATCTTTTGACCCGCAAAAATTTGATCCTTTGTGATATGATTGGTCTTCTCTAAAGCACTGGCAGAAACATCGTACTTACTGGCCAGAGCTGAAACTGTATCTCCCGACTTAACAGTGATAGTTTTGGCGCTGGCAGATTGAAATGACCCGGCAATCATAAAGCCGGCTGCGCCAATAACACCCGCTGTCAGTACCTTTACAGATGAATATTGTTTTCCCAAATCGGATCACCCCTCCTGTTTTGCCATCTTGGCGTATACAAAAGCTCATATTTGATTCAAGTTACAAGCTTGTAGTACCACAGTTTCTAAAATTTACGTTTTAAAGTTTAAGAATTCCTTGCGATTCCTAAGATTCTCCGAACGTATGTTCCACGAAAAAAGCACGTTCTGATGGCGTTTCCAACGTCACAGAACGTGCTTTTTGGGTTAATTATTACATCTTTGTTACAGACTAGAACAGATTTGAAAAGAAATTAACGATTGCCTGCCAAATGCGACTCAGGAAGCCCATAATGCCACTTGTGTCTGCCCGACTAGCAAAATCCTTGAGTTCAGCCATCTTGTTACCTACAGAACTACTCAATGAGCTGGCCATCGACTTCACGTTTGACACGTAACTGGACGTGCTTGAAACCGGTGCTTTCTGCACTTTGGCTAATGCAATTACTAAGTTGTTGATCACCGTAGTCGACGTGGATGACTTGATACCACGACTGGCTAACGCCTCGTTCAACATCTGCTGAATATCGGCCTTTGTTGCGTATTCATTGTTATTCTGGCGCTGCTTAGCCAGCTTAGAGGAAACATCTCCAACAGCTGACATGAGCTTACCAGGGTAACTCTTATTATTAGAATTTGAATCAATTGCTGGTTGCGTTGCATCCAGAACACTGTTGGCTGCAGATGTGTTCTCAGAGTTCAGCGAGATACCATCTGCTGCCAGTGCCTTATAAACACCCGTCAGCGCCGATTCACCCGAAACGGCCTTATCAGCTGTAACGGTAATAATGACGTCCTTAACCCCAGCCATTGTAGCGACCATGGCATACTGTTGGGAGGTCACCTCAGTAATGTTATCCTTGCCGTCAAAGTCCGCAATGTTCACTTTAACGCCTGAACCGGGATCAGCTGGCGCTAGCGATACAGAACTGATCATGCTGGCATCCGTCGTTCCTGCTGAATTGATGTATGTTGCATAATCCGATCCCGTCACTGTTAGTGCCTCATAGTTTGACTGCACACCCAGTGCCTTCGCAACGGCATCCTTGTCCTCAGAAGCAAGCCCGCTGCCATAAACCACATACGATTTGGACAGCGCCTTCGTTTGCACCGCGCTGCTTGAATCAGCACTATCACTGCTGCCCGCCGTCGCACTAGACGTGGTGCCAGTGGTCGTATCCGCGTGACTCAATGCACTACCTGTTCCTAAAGTTAGCAATAACACCGCAGCTAAGAGTCCTAACCGAATTGTTATTTTCATGATTGTTATTCACCTGACTGTGATCAAACCGCCTCACAGATCAGGTGAGTCTCCTTTCCTTTACCGCAAGATCTGCTGAATCCCAAGTAAAGACTGGGCTCAGCTGCGGCAGCTCATAAAAAGTAACTCAGAAAAACTGGCTGATCCGCCCATGGTCAGGTCATAGCACACAGCAAAACAGCAAATAGCATATATGCTACCCAGACCCTGGAAGTTCAACTATCATCAGTGTAGCATGCCAACAAAAAAAGTCGCATAAACTTGCGACTTTTTTATAAAAATTTATACGCCTGTTAAAGATTACTTAAGAGTGTCTGGGCAATGCACTGGCCAACGCGCTGGTGCAGCAGAATAGCCTGCGACCGGTCGGCGATGTCTGCAGTGAGCAGTGCCACGTCATAGTAATCCGTCCCAATGAAAAACCGGGCAACGTCGTGATCAACGGCTGGCCCTTCACCGGTTTTATTGAGGACTGTGATCGGTGTCTCAAGCTCATCAATTGTCGCTGGTAATTTATAGCGAAACTGCTGATGCGCGAACCACGCCTGTGTTTCAGGGTAATCGGTCAGCGCAGTGCGAAACAATTGCCATGCATCTTGAGCTGTAGTGACATTATCAAGCCCCTTTTTCACAGATTTTGTATCCATTAAATAACGCTGTAATTTGGTGTTGACGTCACCGTGATCAATCAGCCACTCATTAATAGCTGTCATCGATGATCGGGCAAGCATCAAATTAGCTGCATAGTTATCAGAAACCGCCAGCATCAGCTCCAACACCGTTTTAAGCGGCAGGTGCGTCACACTGGGCATTAATTGCAGCACACCAGCACCGCCAACCACCGGCGTCGTGTCAAGCGCAATAGGGGCTTCCAAGTCGGGATGTTGGCTAAGTGTCTGATTTAAAACGGCTAATTTAATCAACGACGCAGCCGGAAACACCTGGTTTGCTTGCCAAGAGAGGATAATCTGGTCACCGTGGCTGACAACCAACCCGACCTGATGCGCCGCAAACGGCGTGACGAGTTCTCGTAACTGGTCAGCTAAACTCATCGCCAATACCGCCTTGCACCCACGTATTCAGGTGCGTATCGCATCTCAGTCAACTTTGCAATATCGACTTCTTTACCCGGTGTCCGCGACTGGATCATCTGACCATTGCCAATGTACATCCCAACGTGGTGAACGTACCCCTTGCCGTGATCATAAGCGTAAAACAACAAGTCGCCAGGCTGCAGATTTTCAGGTGCAACTGGCTGCCCATTCACGGATTGGTCATCTGCATCTCTGGGAATCAGGAACCCCATGACCCGGTGCAAGGTATACATCAAGCCGGAGCAATCAAACCCGTATGACGAAATACCAGCCCACAGATAACGTAGTCCTAAAAACTGTTTGGCCATCGCTACCATCTGTTCTCCGGTAGTTGCACCTTCTGCAGTTACAATAATGCTTAACTGTTTAATGTAGCCCTCGCCAAATGGGGTGGCAACCTTAAGCCACTCACCTTCGTTGGCCAGCTCCGTAAAGGTCGTGCCCATGCTGACATCAAAAATCGGCGTTTTATGCTGATCGTATAGTGTTGTGGTCGGCTGAGCAACGACAACGCGCGCCGTGGTGGTTGGATAGGTCACTTCAGTCTCAGATAAGGACGCCGTTGGCACCCAGCCAGCGTACCCGCGCGGATCACTATCATCCGTCTGAGCTGTAATAAAAGCACGGGTCCACGACCCCTCAATGTGATCGATAATCACTTCATCGTTAAATAGTGCCTGTGTCTCTAGCCGCTTACTGTCGCATAGATCAATGGTCTGTTCAGTGGTCATTTGCGCCACCCAGTTCTTCACATCACCCTTTAACGCTAAGGCATCAACGTCACGCGGGGCATCCTTACGGGTCCAAAAAGTGGCTACTGGCACGATTACTCTTCTCGTCTGCATTCTTATCACCTCGTTTGTCGTTCAACTTACTGTTGCTGAAGACTGACACCGATGCCGGGCGTATCGGGTACCGTGATCACGTGACCATCATGGGTGATGCCACCGGTCGTCGGTTGATCACGAAACATCATCGCTGCATCCAGGTCATAGTACTGAATATTGGTCTTTGCCGCCGCTAAATGTGCCGCCGCTGTGACGGATACCTGCGACTCGATCATGCTGCCCACCATACAAGGCACGCCAAATGCTTCTGCAA
This sequence comes from Secundilactobacillus paracollinoides, assembly GCF_001702155.1. NCBI lineage: Bacteria > Bacillati > Bacillota > Bacilli > Lactobacillales > Lactobacillaceae > Secundilactobacillus > Secundilactobacillus paracollinoides. The sequence continues at coordinate 2,481,265 of NZ_CP014912.1, read as the reverse complement.
GCGTGTTAATTTTGAGTGCATTGTCAATTCCGCCAGCCTTCATCAGCTTTAGATTAATAATATCACAGCCATCCATATTTAAGAGCCGAAGTGCATCGGTCACGGAGAAAATACTTTCATCCGCCATGATTGGAATTGGCGTGTGCGCAGTAACGTACGCCATGCCTTCAAAATCCGCCGCCGGAACGGGTTGTTCCACCAACTCCAAATCAAGCCCCTCATCAACCATTGCGTTGATGGCCACTGTGGCCTGTTTTTTTTGCCAGCCCTGGTTCGCATCCAACCGAATCTTGATAGCGGGGCCGACCGCCTTGCGAATCGCACGCACCTGTTTCACATCGTCAAAGGCTGATTGATTGCCCACTTTGACCTTTAAGGTATCAAACCCATCCTTCACCAGCTGAAGGGCGTGGTCAACCATCGCATCTGTCGTCCCAACACTGACCGTATAATCGGTTTCGATCTGCTGACGGTAGCCCCCTAGCAACGCATTGAGCGACACACCGTAGTGTTTAGCCAGCAAATCATTGACCGCAATATTAAGGGCCGCTTTTGGACTGTGATTATTCACAATGCTTGTTTCGATCAGCGACTTGAGGGCTTCTGGTTGGGCTAACGAAGCCCCAATCAATTTTGGCGCAATAATGGTCTCAATGGCATAGCGAATGCTTGCCATGGTATCCCCTGTAATGGCAGCCGTGGGTGCGGCTTCCCCAAGCCCCGTGACCCCATCTGAATCCGTGATCTGGACTAACAGGCTCTCCGCCGTGGTGACGGTACGCAGCGCGGTTTTAAACGGCGATTTAAGTGGCACGGCGATTGGAAACACTTGAACAGTTGAAATGGTTGCTGACATGAACAACGTCCTTTCCTTCTCAGAAAACTGTTATTCAATTTTCATGAGTTCTTTACCTTTAACCATAAAACGAAAACACGCTTACGGCAATATAAATCTTGCAATAAGCGTGTTTTTATTCAAAATAATGGTGTTATTCGGCCACGAGGTCCGGATTTGCGTGTCGTTTAAACAACTCATAGATCGTTCTTGCCCGATCTTCATCAGGACTAAACAACACGATCGTATCATGACCGGCCAGCGTGCCAGAAACTTCTTCCAGCGTCAGGTCATCTAAAATGGCGGCCAGCATGTTCGCGTAGCTCGGTAACGTGTGCACGATCGTCAAAAATTGGATGCGCTCATACTTTGTCACCGTTTCGCTAATTTCACGATACAAATGTTGCAGTTCATTTTGATTGCCGGCCTTGTAGATCATATACCGAGACGCACCAGTCGCGTCCTGTTGTTTCACGATCTGCATTTCACGAATGTCACGCGAAATCGTCGCCTGGGTTGCATTAATGCCCGCATCTTTCAGCCGTGCCATCAGGTCATCCTGAGTGGTCACCGCAAACTGATTAATAATTTGTTCAATTTTAGACTGACGCACTTCTTTTTTCATGGTTGACCTTCACTCACTTTCTACTGATTAAAACAGTTGGTTAAACTGGCTCCATGTGAGGCCAGTCACACCGTCAACGCCCAAGCGGAAGAGTTCAAAGACCGTCAATACCGCAATCAGAAAGACCACGATGGCAATGATGCGTTCCGTGTTACCGAACACTTTTTCTGCCTTGTTATCCCGTTTTTGCAACAAGATGTAGACGGGAATCCCCACTGCGAATAATAAACTCATCAGCAGAATGTAACCCAGGTTGGCAGCAAACAGCAGCCACAGCGCATAAATACTTGCGATTGCCCCAACCGTGATGTTACCGCCACGTCCGGGTACCTCTGGTGATTCTTGAATGGAATACTTGAACTGGTAAAAGGCCGAAAACGCATACGGAATGAGAATGGCTGCACTCGCAATCGAATAGAAGAAATTGTAAGCTGATGCAGTGACCAGGTACGAGAACATGAAGACTTCCACACAGATGTTGGTAAACAGCAACGAGTTCACTGGTGCACCATTCTTGTTTTCCTTTGCGAAGATCTTCGGGAAGGTCCCTTCCTTAGCAGCTTCGTAAGGTAATTGTCCAGCAAACATGGTCCATGATAACCAAGCACCGACAACGGAAATGATCAGCCCGGCGTTCACAACGACGGCGCCCCACTTACCAACAACGGATTGCAGTAAGTCGGCCATGGCTGGTTGTGTCAACTTGGCTAAGCCTGCCCGTTGCATCACCCCTAAGGATAACAGAGTGATCAACGCATAAATCAAAATAACAGTAATGATACCTAAAACAGTTGCCCGGCCAACATCCTTCCGGTTCTTTGCCCGGCCTGAGAAGACCACGGCGCCTTCAATACCAATGAAGACCCAAACCGTCACTAACATGGTGTTCCGAACTTGACCCATGACGTTACCGAACTGGAAAGTACCAGTTGGTGTGTACCAGAAACCGTGCGTAAAGACGCCCAGTCTAAAGGCAATGATCATGGTCACTAAGAAAATGAAAATTGGAATCAATTTAGCAATGGTAATGATCGTGTTCACGAAGGAAGCGGATTCAACCCCGCGCAAGATCATGAAGTGGCAAGCCCACAGAATAAATGAGGCGGCCACAATCGACCAAATGTTTTGGCCATCGCCAAACACTGGGAAGAAATAGCCCACCGCACTCATCAGCAATGTGGCGTAACCAACGTTCCCCAACCAAGCTGACAGCCAGTAGCCCCAGGCTGAGTTAAACCCCATGTACTTCCCAAAGCCAGCTTCAGCGTAACTATAGACCCCGGCATCCAAGTCGGGCCGTTTCATGGTCAAATTTTGAAATGTCTTTGCTAACATCAACATCCCAATGGCGGTAATGACCCAGCCAATGATGATTGCTCCGGCACCAGCGCCGGCGGACATATCATGCATTAAGTTGAAGACCCCACCACCAATGATCGACCCAACAACTAACGCAATAAGTTCAACGAGGTTTAATTTTCCTTTATCTGATTCTTCCATTAATGACACTCCCTCTCGAGAAGTTTAATGTAATGAACTGGGATTAAATCGAAAATTTTTGTGCTGATAAACTACCGTACCTTCTTCAGCGAGTTTCGCCACAACCTGACCCGCAGTCTCCCGCGTGGTGCCGCTGACGCGTGCAAGTTCAATCAGTGTGATCGGATAATTAATGGTCATCGTCCCATCGGTCTGCGCTTCCCCGAGATCCTCCCCCAGCATGATCAGGGCTTGTTGCACCCGACTGCTGGCACTAGAGGTCACCATGCGCTGAAGCCGATTTTCCGTCGTATCAATAATCTGACCCATTTGCGCAATCAAACGCTTCATAATATCGCGATTCGTCAGGAGGACTTCTTCAAATACCGGCATAGAAAATGATGCAATGACAATGGATGTCATGGCTGATGCGGTATAGGGATATTCATGATCAATGAACATGCCCCGATACGGAAACGCCTTATTGGCTTTCACGTAATTGATGAAGCTGTAGTTTCCAGATTCATCCGACCGCTCCAGACGCATAACACCCTTAATAACGTAGTATAAACGATCCCTGGTATCTCCTTGATCAAAGAGGACCTGCCCCTTCCCAAACGATTTAACTTTTAACGTTGCTGCTAACTGATTGAATTCTTCTGAGCGAAAGGCTCGAAATTCTGGTTGTTGACGAATAAATGATCGATATTTATCGAAGTCATCTTTTTTATTCATGAGTTAATAGGACCCTTTCTCCGCATTTACTATAGTCCTATTATACCCCAATCCAACACGTTACTTACTAGTGACGGCTGTCTTAGAAATAATTGTCCCGCTCCCATCTGATAGGAAACGACCAACGTTTTCAAGTGACGTCACAACGGCTTTACTGTCCGGCCGATTGTCGACAAAATCAATGGCTGCTTGGACCTTAGGCAGCATACTGCCCTTCGCGAATTGGCCTTCCTTAATATAGGTGTTCAATTCGTCAACGGTGACTTCATTAAGCTGCTTTTGGTTTGGCTTATTGAAGTTCACGTAGATGTTGTCAACTGCAGTCAAAATAATCAGCAGGTCGGCCCCAACAAGTTCGGCCAATTTTTCAGAAGCAAAGTCCTTATCAATCACGGCTTCCTTACCCACGTATCGGTTGCCCCTCTTAACAACGGGGACACCACCGCCACCAACTGAAATTGGAACGATTCCGGCATCAACTAATTTATTGACCACCCGAGATTCCTTCACACCAATTGGTTTAGGTGACGGAACAACGCGCCGGTAACCACGACCAGCATCTTCAACGAAGGTCTGGTCAGGATTCTGGGCCTTGATAAGGTCGATCTCATCCTTAGTATAAAATGGGCCAATCGGCTTCGTTGGATTCGTAAAGGCTTGGTCGTCTTCACTCACTTCAACCTGGGTCACCACTGTGGCGACGTCAACGTCTAACTTGTTTTCTGCGAGGACTTCACTCAGGGCGTTTTGCATCCAGTATCCGATACTGCCTTGTGTCATGGCAACGGCTGTGTCGAGTGGCATTGCGGGGTTCTTGTCTGTACTCCCGGCAGCTTGCTGAAGTAAGAGATTCCCAACTTGGGGACCATTCCCGTGAGAAATGATCAGTTGATCGCCCTGCTTAATGAATTCGACAAGGTACTTGGCCGTTTCCCGAAGTGCTTGTTGCTGGGCCTCGGCTGAAGCATCCTTTGATAAGATTGCGTTCCCGCCAAGGGCTACCACAATTTTTCGATTTGTCATTATAATCACCCTTTTTAATTGATTTTGGATTTTTTGTATCAGGCTAATGCAGGAAAGTTTTGGTTTCGAGAAAAAGCCGTACACATTTTTTTGCTTCTTTTTTGTTTTGGTGGGCCTGCTGATACTCGATCTTTGTGTGCTGATTTTAACCTTTATCTTTAGGGCACTGACTGGCGTTTAATCGTCTTCTGTCAAAAATTCAGGCCCGATATTTCTGACAGAAGACGATTAAGACTTGAAGTCTTGAATCGCCCTGATTTTGATTGGTAAAACGTTTTTCTTCAGGCCAGCCAAGTAACGGATGTTGGTAATACTGCATCTGTTTAACAGGTTTACCTATATTCATTGCTGGCTGACGTGCTCTTTGGTTACATTGATAAACGTGTTTCGCAAGGCAGAGGGCTCCTGCCTAAGCCAACTCTGGCAAAAATGCCAGGTTCGGGCATTTCTGTCTCTGAGTGATATTGGCTACCGCTCTCTGCTGTTTTATTGCCGAAACGTGTTCCGCAAGGCAGAGGGCTCCTGCCTAAGCCAACTCTGGCAAAAATGCCCAAGTTCGGGCATTTCTGTCTCTGAGTGATATTGGCTACCGCTCTCTGCTGTTTTATTGCCGAAACGTGTTCCGCAAGGCAGAGGGCTCCTGCCTAAGCCAACTCTGGCAAAAATGCCAGGTTCGGGCATTTATGCCAGAGTTAGCTTAGGCTCCGCCCTCTAACCGCCTTGCTCCACACTCTTACAAAAAACAGGCGAAGCCATTTCTGCCATTCGCCTGTTTTCGAAGTTGTTATTAGACTCGAGGAATGAAGAGATTGCCAAGTGTCGCAGCCATCATTGCCTTGATTGAGTGCATCCGGTTTTCAGCTTCTTCAAATTGGCGAGCGTACTTTGAACGGAAGACTTCATCAGTCACTTCCATTTCAGTGATCCCGTACTTTTCTTCAATTTCTTGCCCATATTCAGTCGTTGCGTCATGGAATGCAGGTAGACAGTGCATGAAGATCAATTGATCATCAGGGGTGCCGGTCTTCTTTAAAGCAGCCATGTTAACTTGGTATGGCTTCAATAATTTGACCCGTTCTTCCCAGTTATCTTCACCCATGGATACCCATACGTCGGTATAAACAACGTTTGAGCCCTTCATACCTTCGTCGAGGTCATCGGTAATGACTAACTTGGCGCCTGATTCCTTTGCGAACTTGTTGGCAATGTCTTGCGTCTCTTGAGTTGGGAACAGTTCCTTTGGTGCAACGATATGAATGTTGACACCGAGGATCGCCCCAGTCACAAGTAATGAGTTTGCCACGTTGTTACGACCATCACCCATAAAGGTTAACGTTAAGCCCTTTAAGTGGCCAAAGTTTTCCTTAACGGTCATGAAGTCAGCTAACATTTGAGTTGGGTGCCATTCATCCGTCAAACCGTTCCAAACTGGAACGCCTGAGAATTCGGCCAGTTGTTCAACTGAGCTTTGCTTAAAGCCCCGGAACTCGATACCATCAAACATGCTACCTAACACTTTGGCAGTATCTTCGACAGATTCCTTCTTCCCTAATTGAATGTCACCAGCGCCTAAGAATTCTGGGTGAGCACCTAGATCAATGGCAGCAGTGGTAAATGCTGACCGGGTCCGAGTGGATGACTTTTCAAACAGCAAAGCAACGTTTTTACCTTCAAGATAATGATGAGGAATACCAGCTTTTTTCAAAGCCTTCAAATGTAACCCAAAATCGATCAAATATTCTAATTCAGCTGCGGTAAAGTCCTTTTCGGCTAATACTGAGCGTCCTTGAAAAACGCTATTCTTGAAATCTGTCATAATGTTAACTCCTTCTCAATTTAGGTATTATAGGTCTTCACGAACTAATGGCATGCTCATGCAACGTGGACCCCCACGACCCCGGGATAATTCACTTGAAAGAACTTCCAGAACCTTCAGGCCATGTTGACGCAACAATTCGTTAGATACGTAGTTTCTATTATAGGTAACAACCACACCTGGTGCAATCGCTAACGTGTTTGAACCATCGTTCCATTGTTCACGCCCGGCAATGATTGGGTCGCCGTTACCAGTTGGGATCAAATCAAGGTCGTCAAGGTGCAAAGCATCCTTCAAAACTTGTTTGAGATCCGTTCTGTGGTCAAGGCTTAATTCACCATCGTTACCCTGAGTGATCGTCCAAGTATCGATATGACCGCCTTCACCTAGGATACCTGGGTGAACGGTGAATTGATCCTTGTTGATCATGGTGAACACAGTGTCCAAATGCATCATCGCATGGTTATGCGGAATGCGAATGGCAATGATCTTTTCGTAACCACTGTTACTGCTGAACAGATTGTGGGCAATGTCTTCAATCGCGTCTGCTGACGTCCGTTGGGAAACCCCAATGGCAAGTACTGAGTCGCTTAAGACAAGTTCATCCCCACCTTCGATCCGGGTGGTGTGGTTCCGATCACGCCATACCTGAACACCTTGGTCTGCAAAGCGTGGATGGTATTTAATGATGTTTTCCATAAACAGGGATTCACGTTGACGGGCTGGGAAAGTCATATGGTTAATGCTTAACCCATCGCCAATGGAAGCCGCAGGATCACGTGTAAAGTAGAGGTTAGGCATTGGATCCATAAAGAATTCATAGTCCTCTTCTTCAGCGGCACTGACTAAGCCGCGTGGCACAAAGTCAAGTTCGTTCTTGCGAATCCCACCCATGATCTTGTTGACCATGTCCTGAGTCGTCATAGCGCTCAGGTATTCCTTTAAAGCATCGTGCGTAACACCGGCAGCATAGCCAGATTCAGCTAACATCGTTTCAAGGAAGGTGTTCTTCACTTCGTCACCGCCAGCATCAAGTGCTTCAGCGGCAAGTTTTTCAAGATACAGGACTTCGACCCCGTTATCTCTCAGAGTATCAGCAAAGTAGTCATGTTCCTTCTGGGCAGTTGGCAGGTATGGAATGTCATCGAACAGTAACCGTGGCATCATATCTGGGGTAAAGTTTTCAACTTCAACGTCTGGGCGTTTCAGCAGAACGGTCTTTAACTTCCCAATTTCGGATGTTACATGAATAGGTTTTGTCATTTTGCGTTACCTCCTATCTCTTTTGAACATCTCTAGAATACAATGGAATGTAAGCGATTTCTAAAAGTTCTTAACAGTCAGAATGTAGACTATTTCACATTTTAATTTTGCGATGAATACGAACGTGTTAAATACACATTTATTATGAATATTCAGGCGTAAATCATTTATTATACACACGTATATGTATAAAATCAAAATATTAAAAATAAATTAATTTAAAAAAGTTCTAAAATCCTATATTTTATAAGGATTTTAGAACTTTCTCATAAATTCTTCACATATTATTCATATTTAGATTGTATACAAGTGTGGGAAAGTTGAATACCATTTATGAACTTATTGTATATTTTGTTAAGAAATGATGACCTTTTTTGTAAATTCTACACATTCTTTACACTATCCCGCACAATCAGCTCTAACGGTAACTGTTTATCCTGATGGGCTAACCGCGGATTTTGAATGCGTTCGATCAGCAATTCGGTGGCAACCTGGCCCATTTCAAAGGCGGGTTGGTGAATTGTCGTCAGTTTCGGCATCATAAAGTCAGCTAAATCAATATCATCGTAGCCCATGATTGACACATCTTCAGGAATCCGGTAGCCGCGTTCCTGAAGACCGCGATAAACCCCGATGGCCATTTCATCGTTGATGGCAAATATCGCGCTCGGTTTTCGTGCGACTAAATCATCAACAGCCTGATAGCCGCCTAGCTTTGTCATCTTGTTTTGAACGACCATGTCATCCGTAAATGACAAATGATACTTCTCCATCACCGACTGGAAGCCATTGATTCGCTGCTGAATGTTTTGCGTAATGTCATCGCCTACCAGCAACGCGATGTCACGGTGGCCAGCTGATAATAGATAATTGGCAGCCATTTGGCCACCCTTATAATCATCCACCCAGACCCGGTCACCGACCTGTGCATCATTTTGATCAAACAGCAGGTACGGAATTCCGTTTCGCGTCAGGATCCGATCAATATCATTTGCATCTAACGTGGTGCTCGCAATAATCAACCCATTTGCGGCGCGCTTGATCAATTCTTCCAGGTACATACTCTGCAATTTTTGATTGTGGTTCGCATCAAAAATAATGGGCACAAACTTATTGTTTTGTGAGGCTTGTTGAATCCCCTTAATAAACATACTAAAGAATGGGTTCGCCAAGTTGGGCACCAACACCCCGATTGTCTGGGTTGACCGCATAATCAAATTCCGCGCATTACAGTCCGGAACATAGCCCAATTTTTTCTGCAATTTCAACACTCGTGCCTGCGTATCACTGGAAAAGCGTTCGCCCTTTCCATTTAAGATTTGCGAAACAGTTGTCACTGAGACCCCCGCTGCTTCGGCAAGGTCGCGAATGGTTACTTTCTGTGTCAAGGTGTGCCCCCATCCTGCTGCCTGATTTGGATTAAATAGCGTGCGCTACTATCAGGTGCAATTCAACAAGTCTTACGAAAGGCCTCCATTTCGATCCGGTGATTGAAATAGAGGCCCATTAACTCACATGACTAACGATTAAGCGTGTAGAATTTTTTCGATCTGGTCCAGTTCATCCGTTGTAAACGTCGTGTTTTGAACCGCCTTAAGATTGTCTTCCAAATGAGAGACTTTTGACGCCCCAGTCACAACACTGGCCACAACGTCATCCTTGAGTAACCAAGCTAAGGCCATCTGAGCCATGGTTTGATCACGATTTTGGGCAATCTCGTTTAATTGATTCAACTTCTGCGTCAAGGCTGATCGACCCTGATCCATCACAGCAGTACTGCTCCAGTGGATCTGGAAGTCTTCCGGAATACCACCGAGATACCGGTTGGTCAACAAGCCTTCAGCTAGCGGACCATAGGCCACCGTTGCGACGTTGTTGGTCTTTAGCGTGTCCAAAACACCGTCTTCTTCAACTTCGCGATTTAACATGTTATAGGACAGTTGATTAACAACGAACGGTGTATGGAACTCGTGGAAGTATTTAATAATTTCTTGCGTTTGCGCATTATTATAGTTCGAGATTCCAACGTACAGCGTTTTACCCGAACGAACCAGGTCATCAAGTGCCATCGCCGTTTCTTCAAGGTTCGTGTCCGGATCAAACCGATGACTGTAGAAAATATCCACGTAGTCGAGACCCATTCGTTTGAGACTGTTATCTAGCGCAGTCATCAACGTTTTGCGCGAACTCATTTGGCCGTATGGCCCCGGCCACATGTGAAAGCCAGCCTTGGTCGTAATCACTAATTCATCCCGATATGGTTTCAGATCTGCTTGATAGATCTGACCAAACAACTGCTCAGCGGCTCCGGATTCTGGGCCGTAGTTGTATGCAAGATCATAACTGAAAATGCCACTATCAAACGCTTTAAGCAAAATCTTTTCACTATCAGCATAGTTGGCGTCGTCGCCAAAATTATGCCACATGCCAAACGAAACGGCGGGTAATTGCAACCCGCTGTTGCCGGCACGCCGAACGGGCATCCGCCCATCATAACGGTTCTCATCTGCCAGATACATCAATAAATCGTCCTCTCTTCTCTCAAATCATCATACCTATTAATTTTAAAGGGACGGGGGGGATAATGCAAGGGCAGAGTGTAAGAGTGTGGAGAAAGGCGGTTAGAGGGCGGAGTGTAAGCAACTCTGGTCAGAAAAGTCCGGGCCTGACTTTTTTGACCAGAGTTGCTTACACCGGAGCCCTCTGCCTTTCGGAACACATTTCGACCATGTTAATACGGCGCCACAATTGAGTTTATTGTTAAAAATCAAAACAATGGCGTGTGAAAGGACACGTTCAAAGACTGGAGTGCTAAGCCTTTATGTCCTGGAAAACGTTTCGACAATGTATGATCAACGTACAATTTACTGAGTATTCTATCGTCACTTTCAGCAATTAATTGAAGTTCTTTACTATAATACATAGTCATTGATTTCTTTATATTAGATTCAAAAAATGCACACGTCTCTCCGTCCTGGATTAACGTGTGCATTTATTAAATTCTCTTCTTGATTTTTACGTAAATTGAGACGAAGATAAAACCGCCTTTCTAGCCAACTCAGATAAGAATGCCAAACTTGGGTAAATTTTATTTGAGTAGTATTTGCGACAACCTTCTATTTCACATTGCCGAAACGTGTTCCGCAAGGGCTAACTTGTAACGGACTCTGACCTAAAAGTCAGACCCGGGATTGGCATTTTTTACTGTCTGAGTGGTGCTGACGACGCGCGCTCTGGCCTCATAGACGAAACGTGTTCCGCAAGGCACGGGGCTAACGTGTAAGGGACTCTGACCAAAAAGTCAGGCCCAGACTTTTCGGTCAGAGTCCCTTACACACCGCCCCTAAACCGCCTTGCTCCACACTCTCTACTGCAAGCTCAACTTCACCGCATCACTCACATGACCACCAGACTGAGCCAGTAGTTTCTTAGCTTCCGCGATAGTGCCCTTTGTTTCAATTAGCAGAATGGCCAGCGGCACATTGTTATCCGCGCGAGCCAAGGCTCTTTCTGCTGCCAATGTTGATGTTTGCGTTGCCGCTGCAATGATTCGCTTTGCCCGGCGTTGCGTTTTTTCGTTAGTTGGCGTCACATTGATCATCAGGTTTTGGTATACCTTGCCTGACCGGATCATAATACCGCTCGACAGCATGTTAAGGACCATCTTTTGCGCAGTCCCGGCCTTCATCAAGGTTGCACCAGTAATGACTTCTGGTCCCACGATTGGGCAGATGGCAACGTCCGCATTCTTTTCCAGAGGACTCTCGGGAACACAGGCTAACGCAATCGTCAGTGCACCCTGTTTTTTAGCGTACGCCAATGCAGACACCGTGTAGTTGGTCGCCCCACTAGCAGCAATCCCAATAACGATATCCTTTTCAGTCACCGACGCATCCTTCAAGTTTTCTTCAGCCAGTTCACCAGAATCTTCCACCCCTTCAATCGTGTGGAACATGGCTTCGGGTCCGCCAGCAATGATTCCAAAGGTTTGTGATTCTTCAAGCCCGTACGTTGGCCGCAACTCCGTGGCGTCCAACACACCTAACCGGCCAGAGGTTCCGGCACCAATGTAGATCAACCGGCCACCCTTATCAAACCGCTTGGTGGCGAGGTTAATCGCTTCAGCGACTTGTGGCAGCTGTTTTTGCACCGAGCGGCCCACCCGCTGATCCTCACGGTTGATAATATCAACCATCTCATTTGAATCGGCCTGGTCGATGTGGGTTGAGTGACGGTTTCGCTGTTCAGTTAATAAGTCTTCAAAGTTCATGGTGCATCCCCCAATTGTCATAATAGCCTGTGCCGAATCGACACAGTGTTTGTGGTAACGTTTTCATTTGTTCTTATTCAGGTATATCATGTTTCATGATAAATTTCAATAAATTTCGAGTATCTGCATTTATTTTCATTCAATAGTGAAAATAATGTTATCCGGATAAAATATAACCGCTTTCTTTTCTAAATTATGAAAGTGTTTGATAATAACCAGTTAATTGAACTAATGTTGCACATATTGGTCTAAATTGTACCATCAATTTTGAAAAATAAGAGCTTATCGTTGAAAACAAGCCATCAAAAAAACAGCTGTCATGTTAGAAACACATGACAACTGTTTGTATTGATCCGTTTATGAGTAACGATAGTCGCTAATCCCTTCTGCCAGGTGACAAGAATCTGCAGAAGCGTATCGCATACCTATTTTTGCGTAATGTAGACTTCTTTATAACCGCGACTCATTCCGGCTGGATTCCAAACGTACCCATGAATTGTCGGCCGCCATAATTCAGTGACTGACGGTTGATACAATGGGATAACGCCCTGGTCCTTCATCAGGATCTTTTCGGCGTTGACCAAATCTTCATACCGCTTTTGCTTGTTGTTAGCGTCCTGGTTGCTGGAAGCTGAGATCAACTTGTCGTATTCGCTGTTGACCCAGTGACCATTGTTGGTTGGGTTACTCTTCGTTTGCAGATCCAAGAAGTTGATTGGATCAGCGAAGTCCGCGCCCCACGAGGAGATAACGAGGTCGAAATTACCGCTTGATGACCGTGCCAACCGGTTCTTGTTCGGCACGTTATCAATGTTGACCTTCAATCCTGGCAGTTTCTGGAATTGATCCTGCAGATATTGGGTGGTCGTCTCAGCCTGATCCGTATCATCACTCAGTAGCGTCAACGTCAATTTCTTTTCGCCGACTTCCTTCATCCCTTCACGCCAAAGTTTCTTAGCGTTCTTGGCATTGTAAGTGACGCCCGATTTGACATAAGCGTCAGTCGCAAAGTCTGCGCCGGTCTTCGGGTTCTTATAGAAGTTTGTTGAGACAAACCCCTTTGGCGCCGTTGAGCCGTCACGCAGCACACTGGTTGCAAGCGCCTGCTTATTGATGATTTGAGACAAGGCCTGGCGAACTTTCAGATTCTTCAAAGCCTTATTGTGGCGTTGATTGATCTGAAGGTACTCCATAGAGCCGCCGACAAACGTCTTAAAGCCGGCCTTGTTCTTGTAGTTGGCAACTTGTGTTCCTGAAAGTGGTGTCACATCCAGTTTCTTTTACTCATACAAGTTTAACCCAGTTGCCGGACTCTTGACTACCTGGAAGTTGATCGTGCTCAAATGAACATTTTTCTTGTCCCAGTAGTTTGGATTCTTAACCAGTTTCCAGGTATTGTTCGTCCCGTTCCAGCCCTCTGACTTAAACGGTCCGTCATAGGCAGATGTTGCACTGCTTGTCCTATATTTGGACCCGTACTTTTCAACCATTGACTGTTGTTCTGGGAAGAACGTTGGAAACGCCAGCAACAATTTGAAGTATGGCACCGGTTTACTCAATTTCACGACCAGCGTTGAATCATTTGGCGCACTAACGCCCAATTTATCAGGGCTCATCTTGCCGTTTTAAATCGCACTAAAGTTCTTCAGACCGTCATAAATGTAGGCATAACCCGCCTTGGTCTTCGGGTCAGCGGTTCGGCGCCAACTGTAAACGAAGTCCTTAGCGGTCACCTTTTGACCATTTTGCCACTTATCATTCGTCCGGAGCTTAAACGTATAGGTCAGACCATCCTTAGACTCCGTTGAACTCTTAGCCAACGTATTCTCCAGCTTGAAGTCCTTACCCAACCGGTAAAGGCCTTCGCCAGTTGAATATAATTGCGTTAAACTGATCGATTCAGACGCCTGAGAATCATCTAACGTCGAAATCGTGTCCGTCGTACTCAGGTTCAAGACCTGCTTGTCAGCCATCTTACCACTGCCTGACTGACTACTCTGGTTGCCGCACGCTGCCAGAGTCAGGGCAAGGGCCACACTGCCCAAGCCAATAATTACCTTTTTTAACCCCATCTGTTTTTCCTTCTTTTCCCTACTTTTTGTCACCAACTATAAGTTTAACAAATGAAACTGATTTTCACGCTCAAAAAGCTTAGCAGTTTGCAATAATAATGCTTCTTGCCCCTTTAACGCGGTTAATTGAACCCCTAACGGCAACCCTGCATCGGAAACGTGCGTTGGCAGACTGATTGCGGGTTGCCCCGTCAAGTTAGCCTGTTGCGTAAACGGTGATCGGGTCAATGCTGGTAACCACTGATCATAGATCAACTGTTGTTGCTCATCAGGATTGAATTGCTCGATGGCCTTGATTTTTTCAAGGTTTTCATCCGAAATTAACGGATCATCCACACTTGGGGCAGGCATGGCTGTTGTTGGCGTCAGGTACAGCGGGTACTGTGCCTGGAACTTGGCCATGGTGTAACTGGCCTGGTCCCACAGTCCAAGTGACTCACTGTACTGTGCTGCTGACAAATGCCTGCCAGTTTCACCAAGCGCCCAGGTCAGCGGTTCGACCTCATCACGCGTGATTGCCCGGCCAAACGCTGTTGCTAATTCGTCAAACATCGCGGTCGTTTCGGCTTCGTTCATCACGTAATAACTGTCCATGAGGGCCACGCCATCAAGATCCGGGGCAGCCTCAACTAGGTCATACCCCTGGTCACTTAGAAAGCTGGCCGCATCCTCAACTGCCTGAACCGCATCCGCAGACACCGGCGTGCCTACGGGTGATTTGGTGCTATAAGCTACTTTTACTAGCTTAGCATCATTGAGGGTTGCAAGATACCCGTGCTCATTTAGCGGCACCTGGAACACAGCAGCTGGCTGAACAGTCTGCATTGCATCCAGTAATGCCGCGGTATCATCAACAGATCGAGTCAACGCAAAATTAATGGCTGCCCCCTGCCAGGACCGCCAATCGCCAGGCCCAACTGGTACCCGCCCCCGGGTTGGTTTCAGCCCAACTAACCCGCTAAAGCTGGCTGGGATTCGAATGGACCCGCCACCGTCACTGGCGGCAGCAATCGGTACAATTCCAGCTGCCACACTGGCTGCGGAGCCACCACTCGAACCGCCCGGAGAATAGGACCGGTTCCATGCATTATGCGCCGGCCCGTAGAGTTTTGAATCGGTGATATTCTTAAACCCAAATTCAGGTACGTTGGTCTGGCCAATGATAATAAAACCAGCTGCCTGCAGTTGCTGTACGAAGAAATCCGTTTGGCTGGCAACGCTTCCTGCTAACAAGCGTGATCCACTGGTGTTGGGGCTTCCGGCCAAAGACTGGCCAAGCCCCTTGATCAAGAGCGGCACGCCGAGAAACGGTTGGCCGTGGTCCTCGAGCGCTGCTGCCTCGGCCAACGCCGCCTGTTCTCTAGTTGCCGTAACCGCGTTTAACGCGTCGTTACCTGCGGCCACGCGCTCAAGAGCTTCCTTAACCAGCGTCGTTGCTGAAACGGTGCCTTGTCGAACTTGCTGCGCTAACGCTAATGCTGTTTTCATGATAGATTCGCCTCACTTAAACCCATTTTTAGGGCACAACACCCGGATAATAACCAATGACGGTGACTATCCGGGTGCCTGCATCTTATAACAGTTGAACTTATTTAGGATCAGACTTGGTAGATTCGCGTTCTTCCTTTAAGAAGAGCTTCCCCACACTGCGTTCCTGATAGATTCGCCGAATGGTGCGGCCAATCAGATCACCGACAGAAATAATTTCGATCTTATCAAACATTTTTTCTTCCGGTAATTGAATCGAATCCGTGACAATGACCTTTTTCAATGGTGATTCAGTCATGTGCTTGACCGCATCCTGACTAAAGACCGGGTGAGTGGCGACGGCGTAAATGTCGTTTGCGCCGGCATTCTTCAGCGTTTGGGCTGAAATTGAAATGCGGACCGCCGTATCAATAATGTCATCAACGAGAATGGCATTTTCCCCTTCAACTGACCCGATCACTGCCTCCGGGTTGGTGGTTGATTTATCAGGATCCCGGTTGTCGATAATTGCCAGTGGTGCGTGCAGCAGATCAGCCATCCGCCGGGCCTTTGAAACGCCCGCGTGGTCTGGTGACACAACGACCAGGTTATCCAGCAGATCATGTTCGAAGAAGTACCGCGCCAAAAGTGGTGTGGCTTCCAAATGATCCACGGGAATGTCGAAGAACCCTTGCAGTTGTGCGGCGTGCAGGTCTAAGGTTACGGCCCGGTCAACACCGTCGGCTTCAAGCATCGAGGCTATCAGCTTGGCAGTGATGGGTTCCCGTGACCGGGCTTTCCGGTCAGCACGTGAGTAGCCGTAGTATGGAATTACGACGGTAATTGAGTGGGCACTGGCCCGGCGAGCAGCATCAACCATGATCAATAACTCCATCAACATCGTGTTGACAGGGTCTGAGACTGATTGAATAAGATAAACGTCGGCACCGCGAATACTTTCGGTGATGGTAATGGAAATCTCGCCGTCACTGAAGTGTTTAATACTTGCCTGGCTGAGTTCGACACCAGCGGCGGCAGCAATTTTTTCTGCAAGCGGCCGGTTTGAGTTCAGCGCGAACAATTTAAGCGGATGCTTTGTTTGTTTTTGATTAGGCATGGTGAACCTCCATGAATTTTTGTGTGATCTGGCGTCAATGATTGCGCCAGGTTTATCGCGTAAATGATGTCAGCATCGGTCTGCTGGCCATAGCCCCATTGTCGCAATTATGGGGACTAAGTACAAGGATTACTCGCTGGTCATAAAGGATTTAGGCGAAAGCTTACCCATTCCGATCATCGGGTTGATCTGACCAGATTGAATCAGCGCCATGGTCAAAACGCCATCGTTTAAAACAGTATCCCGCGTGTCTGCGGCATCCTTGGCCGGGGCAGCACTATCAGTCGTCGTTTCTTGACCTGTACTGGCCGTGGTGGCTACTGACTCCGCAGGCTGTTGATCAGCACTCGTAATTGAATCGGCATCAACTGGTGCCTCGACGATCTGGTCACTCGTCACTGGTTGTTCAGTGGCAGCCGATTGCACAACCGCATCAGCTGGCAAGGCAGCCAACGTTTGCGTCAGTCGGTCCACCAACATGGTTTTTCGATTGATCGACACGCGTTGAACACTTTGTTCAAACGCTCGTCGCTCACCCAACAAGATCAGCGTTTTCTTCGCCCGCGTCACCGCAGTGTACAACAGATTACGTTCCAGCATCCGCGAGTACTGCATCACCATGGGGAGGATCACCATCTGAAACTGGCTCCCCTGTGCCTTATGGATCGACGTACAGTAAGCCAACGTTAGCCGGTTCCAATCGTTGCGGTTATACGTCACTTCGGTCTGGTCAAACGCAATGGTCAGCTTATCAGCCTTGTCTTCATTACCCTTATCCTTCGCCATCGTAATCCCGACAATTTCACCAATATCACCGTTAAACACGTTGTTTTCCGGACTGTTCATCAGGTGCAGGACCTTATCACCAATTCGAAAGATCTCGCCACGAAAGTCAACTTGTTTACGATGGGACTCGGTTTGCGGATTCATGATCTCTTGTATGATCGTATTTAACCGGGTAATGCCAGCTGGTCCGCGATACATCGGGGCAAGTACCTGCACATTTTCTGCGGAAAAGCCCTTCTTTTTGGCGCGACCAATGATCTGTTCGATAACCGACGGCATTTGCGCCTCCGAACAGCTAATGAATGACCGGTCAGGCTGGTTTTGGTCAAAGTCATCTGGCAACCGGCCCATTTTAATATCGTGGGCCAGCGGAATGATCGATGATTTTTCACCCTGACGGTAAATGGTATCTAGTTCCATTGCCGCTACCCGTTGACTGGCTAACAGGTCATGGAAGACCTGTCCAGGGCCAACTGATGGCAACTGATCCTTATCCCCAACAAGCACGACCTGCATCGTGTCCGGAATTGCCCGCAGGAGTGTCCTGAACAAAAAGACGTCCACCATGGACATTTCATCGACGATTAGGAGCGCACCCTCCAGGTCCTTAGCAGCGTTGGCATCATTACCTTCGCGACCAGTCAGTCCCAGCAACCGGTGAATGGTGCTTGCTGGCAGTCCGGTGGTCTCACTCATCCGCTTGGCTGCCCGGCCGGTTGGCGCGGCGAGCAGAATCGGAAACGGTTTATCCTTATACTGATTGATATCGAGCGAATAGTCGTGTAACCGGGCATATAGGTTCACCAGCCCGTTGATGATCGTTGTTTTACCGGTCCCAGGGCCACCCGTTAGAATAAAGACTCGTGACTTCATCGCGGTCAAAATGGCTGTTTCCTGCGAGTCATCATAGTCAATGCCGAGATTACGTTCAACCACGCGCATCTGTTTTTCAATGGCATCGTCGTTAAAGGACTTCAACTCGTCGCCGTTTGTGATCCGGTTCAAGTGTTCCGCAATCTGCCATTCCGTGTCGTAGAGGGTCTTCAGGTAGATCTTGTCACCCTCACCGACCACTTTTTGAACCTTCGCCAGGGCCAGCAATTGATCAGCAACCAATTTGGGGTTAACCGCCTCATTTCGACTGGATTGCAGTGACCGAATGGTCCCGGTTAAGAGCGGTTGGGCAGTCGTATAGGTATTGCCATCCTGCATGGCGAGTTCGTTAAGTTCCTGCAGCAGACCAGCCTGAATTCGCTGGTCAGACAACGCACCGATGCCGAGTTGCTCTGCAATTTGGTCCGCCCGTTTAAAGCTGACCCCGTTAATGTCTTCGACCAGCTGGTAAGGATTGTCCTGAATGATCGATAACGTTTTTTCCTTGTAACGGTCGTAGATAGCACTTGCGAGCAAACTCCCAAAACCATAGCCGTTTAAGCCGATGATAATTTGTTCAACACCGTTGTTTTCAGCAAGATTGGCCACAAGCGTTTGTTTGACCTTAGCTGAAAGCCCGATATCGGCCAAAACGCCGGCATCTTTATTGATCTGATCAATTGCGGTTGGGCCCAAGGCGTCCACAATTTTTTCAGCCGTCTTTTTCCCAAGTCCGGGAAATTCATCACTGGCAAGGTACCCGATCACGCCTTCACGAGACGTCGGGACTTCGCTTTGATAGTTGGCCGCCTGAAATTGTTTGCCGTATTTCGGATGGTCAACTAGCTGGCCAAAAAAGCGGTACGGATTTTCTTCCTTAATGTTGGCAAAATTTCCCGTGACCACAATTTCACTGTCCGTCCAGGTCATGTTGGTCTGCTGGACTTTCACTAACAGGACCTTATAGAAACTATCGGGACTTTCAAAGAAGGTCGTGGCAACTCGGCCGACAATGTATAGCTGGTCATTCGGCTGGTCGTCGCCAAACAAGTTCATATTTTCGCTTGCCATCTTGAAACACCCTTCCTACTTTTGATTGTCCTGATCGGTTTTTTGCTTATTGAGAAACGTTTGAATATCTTTTAAACGAGATTGACCTTTTTGGTAATAATCCGGGTCAAGCGTCTTTGCTTGGTCAAAAAAACTTGTGGCATCCTGGCCTAAAACAACTGCGGCAATTCCGCGGTCAAACTGGGCATGGCCGTTTTTAGGTTCAGCCTTCAGCACTTGGTCGTAATAGTCGGCTGCCTGGTTGAAGTTCCCCAGTGCCAGTAAATTATCGGCAATCAGTTGGTTGACCTGCGGATCTTGTTTATGCGTATCGCCGGCTGTGATTGCAAACGCCAGCGCTGTTTTGTGGTCACCGTTGCCCATGTAGCTTTGCGCCAGCATAAGGTAGGCGTCAGCTTGGAGTTTTTTATCCTTCACCTGTGAAAATTGTGCGATGGCCTTTTGGTACTCGCCTGCTTCGTAGTAGACGTTGCCCAGGCCATACGTCAACGTATCCTTGGCCTGACGACTCTTATCACCAAACATGCCCATGGCCTTCATCAGGAGCTCCTCAGCTTGCGAGTAACTCTTCAGATTAACCAGTAAGGCGCCTAAATCATAATAGGTGTGATAGTTATCCGGGTCATCGTCAATTTCTTGAATCAATTGGTGCATTAATTTTTCGGAAGCTTTTTGTTTTTCATCGCGCTCCGTCGTTTTCTTATCGTTAGCCATTTATTAACCTCGTTTAAATTGTGTCGGTTGCATCGAGTTGTCGTTTTAAATAATCTGTTTTATTCCACGCAATCAGTTGAAAACTGGCACCGTTGTCAGTTGTTTCAAGAATCGTCGTCGACGTGTTCGTCAAGCCGCCGCGGTCTCGTAGATGCGCCAATGGCGTCCCCAGCAGGGCATTGATTTCAGCGTTTAAGGCAGCCCCGTGACTCACAACAAGCACGTTTTGATCTGCTCCGCCATTGGCATGCACGATCATTTGGATGGCCGGCGTCATGCGGTTGATCAGTTCTTGAAACGATTCCCCGCCAATCTCAACCGGCTTGTACTTGTCCGGGGCATTGCGAAACGCCTCAAATTCAGCCGGAAAGGTTTTCTTTGCGTCAGTAAAGGTCATGCCTTCCATCCGTCCCAGATGAAACTCTTCCAGTCGGCTCAGCAAACTTAACGGTATGTCATCAGGCAGATCATTCAGCACAGTCAATGCTGTGTCGCGTGCCCGTTTGATGGGACTGGCGTACACGTGACTGAACGTGACCTGTTTTAAAAATGTCGCCGCCTGATGAATCTCAGCATAGGATTCGGGTAGCAGTGGCGAGTCACCGCCAGCGCCCTGATAGCGCGATTCCAAGTTCCATTCAGTCTTGCCATGACGCAGAAAATATAGTCTCAATGCAATCCCTCGCTTACTCATTTTCTTAAAAACAATCAGTACTATTATGCCAGTTTTCATAGCGAATTTCAAAGTTTTACACGCTGACGAGCCCGGTGAGGCACGTCTTTTTAAAACAATCGAGTAGGAGGTAATTGATTAATTCAATTACCGACCTCTCACACCACCGTACGTACGGTTCCGTATACGGCGGTTCAATAATTTAAGCACTTTGTATTGACTGGAGTGTCTTGCTCATATTGATGAGTCCAAGGCGTTCCAGTCTTTTGTTTGTCAGAGTATAGGTCAATGTCTTGCTATGCGCAGTTCGCCAATAACCCTTACGGGTATTGGCCATTGTATAAGCACTGGTGCCAGAAAGCCCCAGTTTTACAAGATGATTGACCTTTGTTTTGAGCTTCTTCCACTGTTTCCAAATATACTGGCGAATCCTTGCTCGCAACCATTCGTCTAAGTGACGGATAAAATTGGTCATTTTCCCGACCGAATAGTACTGTAACCACCCACGCATCTTTTGATGAATCTCGTTAAACACCAGGTTTAACGAAACGCCCCGATTGCGCTTGGTCATTTTCCTGAGTGCAGACTTGATGCGTTGCTTGGCCTGCCAAGCAGGTCGTGCATACGCACCTCCTCGACCAACCCCCAAGGAAAATCCCAGGAACTTGGCCCGCAGAGGCGAACTTACTGATGTCTTGTCCTCATTGACGGTGACCTTTAGGTCGCCTTCAAGAAAGCGAGTAACATTAGTCAGAACCCGTTCTCCAGCACGTTTGCTTCGGACATAAATATTACAATCGTCCGCATAGCGGACAAACTTATGACCTCTGGAAGTTAACAGCTTATCCAGTTCGTTGAGATAAATGTTAGCCAAAAGTGGCGATAAGGGGCCACCTTGAGGGGTGCCTTTATCACTTCGTTCAAATAGACCACCATTCATGACACCGCTGGTTAGGAAGCGACGAATGAGATGCAGTATCCATGGATCCGTAATATACTGCTCAATAAATTTAATAAGCAGATCGTGGTTGACCGTATCGAAGTATGCTTTTAAATCGAGATCCACGACATAGTGATAGCCCTGATTGTAGAACTGAACCACTCTATCAATGGCATCTTTAGCACTTCGATTCGGTCGGAACCCAAAACTATTATCTGAGAAGACACGCTCAAATGTTGGCACCATGACTTGCGCCATGGCTTGTTGAACAAGTCGGTCAATCACAGTTGGTATTCCGAGCTTGCGTTTACCACCATTAGGTTTTGGAATTTCAACCCGCTTAACGGGACGAGGCCGATAGGTCTCGTTTTGTAAAGCTTGCAGTAATTCCTGTTTATGTTTCCTCAAGTAGGGCAACAGTTCGTCAACGGTCAT
This sequence comes from Secundilactobacillus paracollinoides, assembly GCF_001702155.1. NCBI lineage: Bacteria > Bacillati > Bacillota > Bacilli > Lactobacillales > Lactobacillaceae > Secundilactobacillus > Secundilactobacillus paracollinoides. The sequence goes on along the minus strand of NZ_CP014912.1, from coordinate 2,459,071 downwards.
TCCGTCTAGTCCTGCTGCACCTTTGTTTCTGCAGACGCGAAGATAAGCCTCGTTCAGGTTATTTCGGTCTAAGACTAACTCTTGAAACTTAGTGCCGTTCATCATCGTATTTTCACCAGAGTCAGTGCTACGCACCCCGACTTGTTCTTGGGCTTCCAGTCCTACTGTCCGCCGGCGGTCAGCTTTTTCTGTATTCTGCGGTTGTTGCACTGTCTCCACCTCCAATATCAATGATGACCTATTATTGTTCAGCCCTTCGTGGCAGATACCACTACTATGGCCTCGGCTGACTCCTGTATCGTTCTGCACCACATCACTGCGATGTTTGTTCCTGTGGCGCTTAGCGCGCCTCTTGTCGGGAACGTACGATACAGGCCTCCCCGGGTAAGAACGCCCACTTTCGTACCATGTCATTGCCAGCTTTACTGCGATGGCCTCGAGTAGTATTGGACTTTGGTTTGTTTGGCAACCTCGTCCGACCAACACAGCCTTATAGCTGATTCTTGTACATCAATGCGGTACTTTGTCGCCGACTTCCTTCAGATTCCACCTCACGATGGACACCCTTGTCATTGACTTGCGGTTCCGACTACTACGGCCCGCAACGGACTTTCACCGTCTAGTTGGCGCCCATGCCGGGCGCACCAAAAAACGACGCCTAACCTCCGAAGAAGTTAAGCGTCGTAATTGGTTTAATTAGATATACTGTAACTCGCGGTCCTTGCTGTAAGCAGCGTCGATAATGGCACTACCAAGGCACTCCTGACCATCGTAGAACACAACGGCCTGACCGGGTGTGATTGCCCGAACAGGATCGTCAAATTCAACTGTGACCTTCTGCCCATCATCTGATAGGTGAACAGTGACACCAGTATCGGTCTGACGGTAACGGAACTTCGCTGTACAGTGGAAGTCCTGACCACGATCAATGGTGTTGACCCAGTGAATATCAGAGGCATCCAGATGCGTGGCATAGAGATGCTCGTTATGGTACCCCTTACCAACGTACAAGATGTTCTTCTTCAGGTCCTTACCAATAACGAACCAAGGCTCGTTATCCACACCATCACCGCCGATACCAAGACCGCGACGCTGACCGATGGTGTAGTACATCAGCCCAGCATGCTGGCCCTTCTCTTCACCATCAACGGTCATCATCTTACCTGGTGTCGCTGGCAGATACTGGCCTAAGAACCCCTTGAAGTTCTTCTCACCAATGAAGCAGATCCCAACGGAATCCTTCTTATCAGCGGTTGCCAAACCGGCATCCTTTGCAATCTGACGCACCTCTGGCTTTGTAATGTCACCAATTGGGAACATCACGCGGTCAAGCTGCTCAGTTGATAACTGACTCAGGAAATAGGTCTGATCCTTGTTGGTATCTACGGAACGCATCAGATGCATGTGACCGTCTGCATCGCGGTTTAACTGTGCGTAATGCCCAGTTGCAATGTAGTCGGCCCCGAGGTCTAGTGCGTAGTCCAAGAAAGCCTTGAACTTGATCTCCTTGTTACAGATAACGTCCGGGTTAGGTGTCCGCCCCTTCTTATACTCATCCAAGAAGTACGTGAACACACGGTCCCAGTACTCCTTTTCAAAGTTAACGGAATAGTATGGAATACCAATTTTGGCAGCCACCTTTGCCACGTCTTTGTAATCTTCTGTGGCGGTGCAGACCCCGTTGTCATCAGTGTCGTCCCAGTTCTTCATGAACACACCAATGACGTCGTATCCCTGCTGCTTTAACCGCAGCGCGACAACGGAGGAATCTACCCCACCGCTCATGCCGACAACCACACGTGTTTGGCTGTTGTCTTGCATAAAATCACCATCACTTCTGTTAAGATTCTGGAGAATCCACGAGTTGAAGGTCGTAAAAATCCAGTAATTTTAAGTGTACGCGCTGGTATGGGGCATTGCAAGTAATTTAGCTTAGAGTGTGGAAGAAGGGCGGTTAAAGGGTGGAGCCTAGTGGACTTTGACGATATAAGCCCGGGCTTGGCTTATATCGTCGAAGTCCACTAGGTGCAACCCTTTGCCCTTCTGGAACATGTTTCGGCTACGTTGTCAGAAAACGGTTTACCTCTGGCAGAAATCCCTGCCTTTGGGATTTTTGCCAGAGTCCCTTATATGGCCGCCTCTTGCCCTTCTGGAACACGTTTCGGCTACGTTGCCAGAGTGTAGAACAACCCCTGTTAGAACACAAAGAGTTCATCAAATATTAGGCATCCAGTCCGTTGCATTCCGCAATTTGGCACGGAGCTGTTGTGGCTCGCGATGAAGCTAATTTGATTTCTGCTACGCAGCTCTCAAATGGATCTCCATCGTCTCGCACATCAGTAACCGACCCAAAAACGGTCGCTAACTGATGTCGACACCACAGCTCCGTGCCAAATTGCTGCATTCCACTCACGTTGAGCAAATTTTATCCTCTGGTCAAGTATCACAATAGTTTTAAACCTGGTTTGTGGATAATCCGCCCTCGACTGCCTCTAAGATTCTCTACGGCAATGCATCGTGCAACGGTCAAGTGAGTCCTAATGAATAGCCAGAATTCCTCACACCATATCAGCATTCTCAATGATAATAACGAGAACCGTATTGTAGTGAAATTGTCAGACATGACGAGCTGTAGTATCGGAGTTCATTAGCGGCCAACCTTAATCGATTACGCATAGGAAAAGCATCAGACATTCACCAGTTTCGGAGTAAACACGCTTCTGTCATAGCGCCAAAAGCTAGTCGAATCCAAACACAAACAATATGATACTTTGCTGTCACATAAAAAAATTGCGTCAGAATTCCTCCTCAATCTTAACTAATCTGTTGAAATAATTATCTCGAAGTCTAAAGAAATTTTGCTCAGTATCCCTTTATTGGCATACAAAAAGCGCTCAAAACGCAGAGATAATTCCCCACGTTCTGAGCACTTTCACAACTTACTAGTCCGCAACCGTCTCAAACACATCGCGTTCAACAAACGATTCCATCAAATAGTGGAACTGCTCTGCGAATTCATCCGCCCGGTCCATTTTGAACAAGTTGACTTCCCGCGTGCCCTTTGAAGCCACGGCAGCCATTTTAAAGCCGTCCAGCGTGCTGTTGATCATCACTTTCAATTCAATACTTGAATTGAATGGTGACTTAGGATCCAACGACCGTTTCAGACTAAAATTACCGACCTTCGTTTCCTGAAAGCCGAGGTCTTTCAATGTGTATTTTTTAACGTTACTGCTAATTGTATAGGCGGTACTATCGCCCTGAAGCGTTACCGTTTTATTAAATGCCATTATTGATGCACCTCATTTCTGGTCTTTAACCGCGTCACAATTTTCGAAACGGCACTGATCAGTGCCTGAATGTCGTCCTCAGTTGTGTACCGGCCAAAACTGATTCGGATGGATTCGGAAATGCGTGGTGAATCCGCCCCAAACATGGCGGTCAGAACGTGTGATGGTTCGATTGACCCGGCCGTACATGCTGAGCCGCCTGAAACGGCAATCCCCGCCAGATCCAGGTTGGTCTGCATCACATAGGTCGACACACCCTTGATCCAGATGTTCATCACGTGCTGCAAATTTGTTTCAGCCATCGACCCGTTGAGCGCAAAGTCCACGCCGGCGTTCGTCAGACCATCAATAATTTCTTGTTTGAACTGGTGATACTTTTCTTGCCGGTGTGCCTTTTCGTCAGGGGTAATCGTTTGAACCGCTGCTGCAAAGCCCGCAATACTTGGGATGTTTTCAGTCCCAGCACGCCGCTTTTCCTCCTGGTCGCCGCCCTTCATGAAGCTCGGGAAGTTGATGCCAGTCTTACGGTACAAGAACCCAGTTCCCTTAGGACCATTAATTTTGTGGGCAGACGTTGACAGCATGTCGATATGATCACGCTTCACATCAATGTCTAACAACCCATAGGCTTGAACGGCATCCGTATGGAACCAGGCTTGGTGGTCCTTTAAGATGTCGCCGATTTCGTGAATCGGCATGTGTGAGCCGACCTCATTATTCCCCGTCATGATGGTGACCAAAATCGTATCATCACGCAGCGCAGCCTTAAAATCGTCCAGACTGATCTGCCCCGTTTCATCAACTGGTAAATAAGTGACCTCAAACCCACGCTTTTCGAGAAAATGCAGTGGCTTTAACACCGCCTCGTGCTCGATGGCCGTGGTGATAATGTGCTTACCTAACCCTTCGCGGGCAACTGCCGTTTGCATGATTGCGGTGTTATCTGACTCAGATCCACCGCTGGTAAAAATAATTTCGTCATCGTCCGCATTTAAGCTCTGCGCGATGATGTGGCGCGCATTTTCCAACAGGGTGTGGGCTTCGCGGCCCAACCCGTACAACGTTGAAGCGTTGCCGTACATATTGGCTAACTTGTCAGTCATTTCAGCGAGGACCTCTTTTGAAATCGGTGTTGTCGCTGCGTTATCCAAATAAATTTCCTTCACTGCAATTCCCTCCGTCTTATTCTGCTGCTAGTAAGGCTAATAACATCTTGGCTGAGTGCTTGCCAGCCTCGATAATGAAATCGTCAAAACTAACGCCGGCGTTGTCGTCGCCAACGTCTGACATGGCCCGAACGACCACGTATGGTGTGTGGAACTGGTTAGCCACTTGACCCACGGCAGCGCCTTCCATTTCACTGGAGAGTGCGTCTGGAAAATGGCTTAAGATGGCATCTGTCGCCGCCTTGCTGGCAATGAATTGGTCGCCAGAGACGATGAGCCCCTGCTTAACCGTTAACCCAGTTGATTGGGCTGCTGAAGCAAGCTTTCCCAACCATTTTTCATCCGCATCAAACCGGGCTGGCTGTTGCGGTAACTGGCCGTATTCATACCCAAATACTTGGGCATCAACGTCGTGGTAAGCCGTTTGCGTCGATAACACAACGTCGCCAACTTTCAACCCGTCACCAATGCCGCCTGCAGAACCAGAGTTGATCACAACGTCAACGTGGAACCGGCTGATCAGCAAGGAAGTGGTTAACCCAGCTTCTACTTTACCAATCCCTGAACGGACTAAAACAACGTCCTGGCCGCTGATTCTGCCCTGGTAAAAATCAATACCGGAAATATCGGTCGTAAACCCGTCCTGAAGTGCTTCTTTTAACGTTGCGATCTCTTCGTCCATCGCGCATAAAATACCAACTGTCACTGTCGTTCTTCCCTTCTATAAACCCTAAAATTCAACAAATCTCAACACTAAAAAAACGATAATGATGCCTAAACTCAATCCAGCGATTGCCCAATTTAAACGATGCTTGAGCCGCTGAATCTTTTCTTCATCAAAATTAGCCGTCTGAGCAGCCTGTTCAGGATCACCTTCTGGGTGTTGCTTCGCGTAACGTTTTTCCGCTTGAACCCGTTTACGATCCCGTTTTAAAAATGCATCCTGCTCAGCTTGCTGTTGCTTGCGGTAGGCAGACCGACTTAGGGGCTGCTCTTCTTGTGGTTCTTGAACCTGTTCGTCAGAATTGCGACTTGCCATTGCGGTCACCCCCTCAATCTTGTGCTTGCTTCAGTTGCATTAATTCAAAGTACCAAACGGCCATGGTCGTTTTGGCGTCTTCGATCTCACCCGTGGCCATCAGCGCCTTCAATTCATCCAGCGAATAGGCCTTTACATTCAAATCTTCACCTGGATCACGTGGCAATTCATCAGCAACCGGTTTGAGGTCTTTGGCCACGTATAAGGTCATGTACTCGTCAGAAAAGCCAACTGATGAATAAAAGCCAGTCACCTTCTTTAACTGAGTGGCCTGCAACCGAATTTCCTCATTCAATTCCCGGTTGACGGCGTGCAGTGCATCCCCGTTATCCCGATCATCCAACTTACCTGCCGGAATTTCCAACGTCGGTTTGGCAATTGGTGACCGCCACTGTTTAACCAATATCACCTTGTTGTCATCCGTAATGGCTAGCACCGCAACAGCCCCGGCATGCCGAACAATTTCTCGGTAGGACTGGTGGCCGTCCGGCAGTTCAACGGTTTCTCTTTCAACGTTAATGATTGCGCCATCGTAAATCTTCTCGGTACTGATAACCCGTTCTTCCATCTTCATCGTCACTCGCTCCCCATTCTTCTTCAGTCATGTCATCGTCGTGACTTGTCATGACCCAGTTTACCAGAATCAGAGCCAGACGCAATTGTTCCCCTATTCTTTAGGGGTTTCTTCAGAAGTTTGAGCGCTTGCCTCATCTTGCTGTGATACCGGCCGGACGCGTGCCGCCTGCGGTCCTTTTTGCCCCTCAACGATCACAAATTCAACTTCTTGACCCGGCTGCAAACTCTTATAGCCCGCCATTTCAATGCCGGTATAGTGCACAAAGACATTTTCACCGGTTTCAGACTTAATAAAGCCAAACCCATTTTGTTCATTGTACCGATCTACTGTACCTTTGATCATGTGTTTCACCACCTATTCAGACAAAAAAGGATTCAAAACAACAGCTGTTTCGAACCCTCTTTCGATTAATTTCAGTCACCCTTATCAGGTGCGAAAGTCCACATTTTTTAGCTACTAATAGTGTACCAGTTTCGTCAAGTGACTGGCGACTAATTCGCCCTTTTAAATGTGTTTTTTATGTTGTGATTAGTCTTCGGCCTTAAAATCGTCGAATTCAACACCCTTGGTTTCAGGGAAGTTTTCACGAACAATTTTGGCACAACGCGCACAGAAGTGTGGGTAATCTGGATCGACCCCAACATCTTGAGTCGTCATCCGGCAACGGTCACAAACCTCACCGGCAGCGTGGGAAACTTTGGTGGCAACGCCATCGTCAAAGTTTTCAGCATCAGCAGGCGCATCAGCAATCGCGTGCACTTCAAGGTCTGAGACCATTAAGACCTGGCGCACATCAGCACCAAGGGCGTCAATGATAGCCTTGTTCCGGTCGTCAACGTAGAGGTCCAAACGGGCTTCCAGTGACTTCCCGATGAGTTTTGCATCCCGCGCTTCTTCCAACGCTTTCAACACATCACTCCGCAGTTCCATGAACCCTTCCCAGGTCTTAAGAACAGCGTCTTCGTTGTCAAAGTGTTGTGGGGTTGGCATTTCAGCTAACTGCACGTAGTCTTCTGGTTCCTTTAAGAAGGGCCAGATTTCCTCAGTCGTATGTGGCAAGATTGGCGTCAACAACTTGGTCAAGCCGACCGTCATTTCATACAAAACAGTTTGCATTGAGCGACGCGTATGACTGTCTTCTGGGTCGATGTACAAGATATCCTTGGCAAAGTCCAGGTAGAAGGCAGACAGTTCAGAAATGAAGAAGTTCATGATCTGCTTGTAGATGTCTAAGAAGTCGTAAGAATCGTACTTCGCCTTCAAGTCAGCAACAAGGTGGTTGTACTTGATCAGCATGTACTGGTCTGCGGGTTCTAAGTCATCGTAAGCTAACGCATTCGTCTTTGGATCAAAGTCGCTTGTGTTAGCAAGCATGTAACGGACGGTGTTTCGAATCTTCTTGTAGGCGTCAGACGTCTTCGTGAAGGCTTCCATTGAAACCCGCACGTCAGCACTTGAATCCACTGAAGAGACCCACAACCGAACGATTTCAGCACCCATTTGCTTAATCACTTCTGCAGGCGCAATCGTGTTGCCAAGTGACTTACTCATCTTATGGCCCTGACCATCAAGGGTGAACCCTTGTGACAAGACTTGTTTGTAAGGTGCCTTACCAGAAACGGCAACGCTGGTGATCAAACTGGAGTTGAACCAGCCACGGTACTGGTCAGACCCTTCCAGATACATATCAGCTGGGTAGCTGAGTTCTGGCCGCGTCTCCAAAACGCCTTGGTGAGATGAACCAGAGTCGAACCAAACATCCATGATGTCAGTTTCTTTGGTGAACTTGCCGTTTGGTGAATGTTCTGACCTAAACCCATCTGGTAACAGGTTCTTTGCGTCACGATCAAACCAAACGTTCGACCCGTACTTTTCAAACAGTTGCGCAACGTGTTCGATCGTTTCTTCGGTAATGATGGCTTCACCATCTTCACCGTAGAAGATCGGCAGCGGCACACCCCAAACACGTTGTCGTGAGATGACCCAGTCGCCACGGTCACGAATCATGTTTGAGAGCCGCTTCTTGCCCCAATCGGGGAAGAATTCAACGTCTTGAATGGCGTCTAAGATCTCATCGCGGATTTTATCCACAGATGCGAACCACTGCGGTGTTGCCCGGAAGATAACTGGCTTCTTAGTCCGCCAATCAAATGGGTAACTGTGTTCGTAAGGCATGTAGTCCAGTAACAGGCCAGCATCCTTTAACTTGTCCAGTGAGATTTGGTTGGCGTCATCGTAGAAAACACCTTCAAAATCGGGACCAGCTTCGGCGGTCATGTATCCCTTATCATCAACGGGAACAAGGATCGGCAGGTCATATTTTTGACCCACGTAGAAGTCATCTTCCCCAAAACCAGGGGCAGTATGGACCAAACCAGTCCCAGCATCAGTCGTGACAAAGTCGCCCATCATCGTGACCAGTTTACGGTCTTCATAGAATGGGTGTTGGCAAAGGACACGGTCAAGTTCTTGTCCCTTAACGACCTTCAACGTTTTCACGTTCTTCCAGCCAAACTTCTCGGCACAATCATCGAGGAGTTCAGTGGCAACAACGAACTTCCGGTCTTCACCTTCAGGCTGAACAACCGAATAGTCAAAGGTGGCATCCAAGGTGATCCCTTCAGATGCTGGAATGGTCCACGGTGTGGTTGTCCAAACAACGAGGTAAGTGGTCCCATTTTCCAGAACGCCCTTGCCGTCAACGACTTGTTCACCGTAAAAGGCAGATGGTGACGTCACGTCATGGTATTCAACTTCGGCTTCCGCCATGGCTGATTCTGATGACCATGACCAAAAGACGGGCTTCTTGCCACGGAAGATCAAGCCGCGCTTTGCGAACGCCCCAAAGGTCCGAACTTCTTGTGCTTCAAATTCAGGCTTCAATGTCAGATATGGGTTATCCCAATCACCGGCAACACCTAACCGTTTGAATTCTTCACGCTGACGATCAACTTGTTCCAGCGCATACTTACGACAGAGTTCACGGAACTCAGTCGTAGACATCTTTTTACGGTCGTAACCCTGTTGTGTCAATTTCTGTTCAATTGGCAGTCCGTGGGTATCCCAACCAGGAACGTATGGTGCCCGGAAGCCGTTCATGGACTTGTAACGGACGATAAAGTCCTTTGAAATCTTGTTTAACGCGTGGCCCATGTGAATGTCGCCGTTCGCGTATGGTGGGCCATCATGTAAAATAAATGTTGGCTTGCCTTCGTTTAATTTTTGTCTTAATTGATAGACGCCGTTGTCTTCCCAAGCCTTTTGTCGTTCGACTTCTTTGACTGGCAAGTTGCCGCGCATCTTGAACTTGGTTTTTCCCAAGTTCAGCGTATCTTTAACCCGCATTAGGGTCCCTCCTTGAATTATCGCATGGCAACAAAAAAGACCTCATCCAAGGGACGAGATCTTCGTGGTACCACCCAATTTTTAGAATTTAACATTCTTCTTACATGACGATAACGGGTCGAACCGGCTTGGCTTACTACTTCAGCCAAACAGCTAGAAGATGATCCGTCAGACAACAGGGACCGCCGAACTTTCACCAGTTTTCGGCTCGCTTATATGTATCTTATCTGACTTGCTGTTCTTCATGTGCGGTATTCATTTACGCAAATCACTACGCCTTTTGATCATCATCTGGGAAGATGACCACCGTTTCGGTCCGCGTATCGTGCTTCGGATCAACCGGTTGGTCAGCATCGTAAATCTGATCGGACTCATCATCTGCTTGTGAGTCTGAGTCTACGCCATCATCAGCGTCATTGTCAAGACTGTTCTCAGAAATGGCTTTTTTAATGTCTTCGTAAGAAGAAGACCCATCATCCTTCAATAACTCATTCCAGTTATCTGACTTGATCTCTTCTAACTGTGATTCCAACATGACTTGCAGGCGTTGGCGGAAGACCCGGGTACTCTTCTTCAGATCATCCGTCTCAACGGCTAACTGCTTGGCACGATTGGACGCTTCTTCAAGTAACTGGTTGGCCTTATCGGTAGCCTCACTCACAACGTCATTGGCTTGCTTTTGGGCCTCACGATTAATGATGTCGGCTTCCTTTTGGGAATTTGCCCGCACCTTATCGGCAGCCTCCTGCGCAACAATGATGGACTGGTTCAATGAATCCTTCAAATCATTGAAGTACTTGAGTTTTTCGTCGCTGGCAGCCAGCTGATCCGTTAAACTCTTATTTTGATCAAGGGTGATCTGATAGTCCTTAATAATTTGTTCCAGAAAATCATTGACCTCATCAATGTTGTAACCACGTAACTTTGTCGAAAATTCTTTATTATGAATGTCCAGTGGGCTTAGTACCATAAGTGTTCCTCCCCGTTTACTTGTGTAATACTGACAACGTGACGCGCAGCTTATCACGCTTTGTGACACCATCAACACTGTTTAATCTAACTCGGCCAAACCCGCGAACGGAAATAATATCCTGGTGTGCCAACTGATAGTCGGGACGCTCAAACTCATTCCAGTTCAGTTGAATTTTGCCAGCCTCGATCAGTTGTTTGGCATGGTGTCGAGATAGATGAAAGGCTGTAGCAACAACGTTATCGACTCGCGCCGAGGACAACGTAGTGGTTTCATACTCCCACGCCGTTAACGGCACAATGTGCGCCGACAATTCCATTGGCAGCAACCGAACCTTGATTTTCCCCATTCGGGTGACCTGGTCGCTAATATAGCTCGCCATTTCACCCGTGGTGTACACCTGCCAGCGCGTGCCGTCAGTGATGATATCACCAAGCACGTCCCGGTCGATACCAGCCGCCAGCATGGATCCCAAGATCTGGCCATGGTGCAACTCCGTGAACTTAACCGGATAGTCAATTTCAAACAAGTTCACATCAAAGTCCGAGTCACTTGTTTCAAAATAGTCCGGATAGATCAAGCCACGCTGCATTTCCGCACCCGGATAACCGCCATTTTGCCGCAGTTTAACATCCGTTTCACGGTTCACCAATGTCTCTAAGATATACTGCTGACGCGGGTTCAAAAAGTGGGTCAAAATCGGCCGATATTCATCATTGGCCTGTTGAATCCAACCTGTGGCACTTTCAATAAAGGCGGCTTCCTCCTTACGAAAGTGCTGTGCGATGTTGTCAGCCAATTCAAACTCCTCCTACAAAACCAAATAGATGTGACAACTCAACTCACGAACTGTAAAAGAAGTTGGGCAACATACTGTAACCCGTAATTGACAACTTGCAACACGATCAAGGCAACGATCGGTGCAAAACCAATCATCCCAATGTGCGCAAAGTTAAACCAACGTTGAAAAGGCTCCACAATTCGTGCCAGGAATTGGCCAAATGCCGTTTGGTAGGCTCCTGGAAACCAGCTTAGTAGTGCGTAGATCACAATTGCCCAGCTATAAAGCTCGATTAAGTGTGACAACACCCAATAAATCATACTAATTGCTTGGACCAAAGACTCACTCCTTAATTGAGCTTATCGTTTAAATTTGCTGAGATGTCGCCCTTGATTTCGAAATTACGCGGCGTGCACAGAAAAATCTGATCACCGACCCGCTCAATGTCGCCCTCAATAGCAAATACCGTCCCAGTCAAAAAATCAATAATGCGCCGTGCTTGTCCCTTTTCAATGTGGCCGAGGTTCACAATGACCGCCTGATCTTTGATAAGCCGGCTTGCGATTTCTTGGACATCAGAGTATAGGCGCGGTTCAAACAAGGCAATCTTGTTCATTGACGGTCGCGGCGCATTAATTGAAACGACCTTGCCGCCATTACGCCGCGGTGCCGGTGTTTCAACAGGTTGCTGATTACTGGTTTCGCGGTCATCCGGTTGCTGGTAATCAGTCGTCTCATCGTAATCGTCGTCAATGCCAAAAAAGCGGCTCATACTAAATTTTCCCATTCTCTTACGCTCCTTTCGCAAACTCGGTTAGCGTAACTTAGTCTTGCTTCCGGCGATGCTTAAAGAACGGCGGGGTGTCTAAGCCCGAATCATCACCGTTTTGGTTATCAAGGTCATCGCTGTTAAAAACGCTGAAATCAGGCTTTGAAACGCCGTCAAATTCGCTTGCGTCTTGTCGATGACTGACCATGTGGTCGTTGTTAGACTGCGTGTTACCGTTGTCTAACCGATCAGAATCTAATTGTGTGTTGTTTTGTGTTGATTGGCTGTCTGACTGGTTATCAGTGCCTAAGTGACGGGCACTGCGCGTTGCTGGCCGACCGCCCTTGTTGCGTTGGTCGATCCCAGTTGCGATCACAGTCACGCGAACTTCATCACCAAGGTTTTCGTCAATTGACGTCCCGAAGATAATGTTCACGTCACTCGTTGCAGCTGAAGAAACGATCTCAGAAGCTGCTTGGGCTTCAAACAGAGACAAGTCTGGGCCACCAGTGATGTTTAACAGCACTTGTTCAGCGCCATCAATTGAAACTTCAAGCAGTGGTGACGAAATAGCTTTCTTAGTGGCATCTTCCGTCCGGTTTTCGCCGTTTGCTGAACCGATCCCCATCAAGGCAGAGCCCTGATCCTGCATCACTGTCTTCACATCAGCAAAGTCCAAGTTAACGTAACCAGGACTGGTGATCAGGTCTGAGATTCCTTGAACACCCTGACGCAACACATTGTCAGCTTCTTGGAAGGCTTCCATCATTGGCGTCTTCTTGTCAACGATCTCCAACAGACGGTTGTTCGCAATCACGATCAGTGTATCGACGTTTTCTTTCATTTGGACAACGCCTTCAGCAGCAAATCGGCCACGCTTAGGCCCTTCAAACGTAAATGGCCGGGTAACGACCCCAACCGTTAAGGCACCCTGTTCCTTGGCTAATTTTGCCACGATCGGTGCGGCACCGTTACCAGTACCGCCGCCCATGCCGGCTGTCACGAAGACCATGTCGGCACCCGCTAAAGCTTCGCCGATCTGTTCTTCACTTTCCTGAGCAGCCTTTGACCCGATCTCAGGATTCGAACCTGCGCCTAACCCGCGAGTTAGTTTCGGTCCTAATTGAATCTTAGTTTCAGCTTTTGAAGCTTCAAGTGCCTGCACATCCGTGTTGGCCACGATAAATTCAACGCCCTTAACGTCTTCTTCGATCATTCGGTTGACGGCGTTACCGCCACCGCCACCGACGCCGATAACTTTAATGTTGGCACTATGGTTCTGTGTCGAGTCTAACGAAAATTCCATTTGAAATCCCTCCAGTGGTTCGAATTAGTCAAAGAAGTCGCTAAAGAATTTTTTGAATCCTTGACTGCGCTTTTTAGTTGTCTGCTTATTGCGTTTTTCAGTTGTAGCAGTCGCCTGCTGAGGTGCAGCTTGCGACTGTGAGGTCGTTGCTGGTGCCGGCTTTTTTGCAACCTGTGAGGCTAACTGTTGGTTGCCAGCAAGCGCTGATTGCACAAGCAGATCCACCTCATTGAGCTGACCGCGATAGTTGACCAGCGAAAGTGCCTGGGTAAATGACGGGTGTCGTAAGCCCATTTGGTCGGGAATTGAGACCCGGACTGGTACATCGTCAAAGTCGGCCTTCAACAGGTCGACAATGCCGGGTAACGCTGCCACCCCACCGGTCACCACGATACCGCCTGGCAGAGATAACGCGTTCGTCGCCGCTAACTGACCCTTAAGTTTATCAAAGATCTGCGATAACCGTGCCTCAATGATCTCAGCCAGGTACTGTTCCGTGATTTCCGTTGGTCTGGACTGACCCACAACATCAACTGGGAACTGGTTGTCCTCAGCCGCGCGAGTTGCAGCCGCATACCCGTAATTGCGTTTCAGCTTTTCCGCATTTTCAATCGACGTGTTCAACACCACGGAAATATCCTTGGTGATGTAGTCGCCGCCTTCAGGATCCACTTCGGCATACTTTAATCTGTGATCATGGATGACAGCTGCGGTCGTTTGACCGCCGCCCAGATCCAGTAAGATCGTTCCGAAATCCTGTTCACCATCGCTTAAAATACTGAGCCCCTGTGCAATTGGACTCACAACCGCTAACTGCGGGTTTAAGCCGGCTTGCTCAACTGCCTTTTTCGTATTATGTACGATCGTCTTGGGACCCGTAAATAACATCCCGTGCATCTCTAATCGAACACCAACCATGGAACGCGGATCCTTAATGCCATCAAAACCGTCCACGACAAACTCATCTGGGACCAAATTAATGATCTCTCGTTCTGGTGGTAAATTTTGAATGATTGCCGCAGATGCGACATCACGGACATCCTGATCCGTAATTTCCCGAGCCTGGTCGCCAATGGCCACCATCCCGTTTACCGGTTCGATCTTCAACATGTTGGCAGAAATGCCCACCACCACGTCATGAATCTCAATACTGGCTTTCTCCTCCGCAGATTTAACTGCATTCTTGATTGCCTCACTTGCCTTATCAATATCAACAATGACCCCACGACTGAGTCCGGATGAACGTTCATTTCCTACCCCTAAAACATTCAATTGACCGTCCAAATACTCAGCCACGATAACTTTGATTGAGGTCGTCCCTATATCAAGTCCCACGTACATACCTGAAGTATCCATCATGCAGGAGCCTCCCTTAATTCCGACATATTCATTCATTACCTAAATCGTCGTAGTTTACAACTCAGTTTACCACAAATACACACTGATAAAAAAGTGCTAAGTTCCTACAGTGACGTCATTTTAACTTGAAAATGGGTAAGAATATGCGCCGATTTCCAAATTGACCACGCCATTGCGTTTCATTTTTGCTGCAATGCTTGGATAATACGCCATTTTAGCCGCAAATGTTGATAAAGTCGCGTATACTTCGTTGCCATCGTTCATGAAAACATGAATGCGTTCCGGATTCGATTTTGTTGGAGAAAATTGAATTTCCGAAATGCCCGTCTTAATTTTGGGCTGCAACTTGGCAAATTGCAGGATCATCTGGTGGAGCCGGCGTGCTGACGTGAACTTGTCGTACACCGGATAATTACCAGTAGGCTGCTTTTGTCTTTCTTTTGAGATCACGCCGGATTCAAGGGCAATGCGGTAGTAGCCATTGCTGGGCACAAACCCTGCCGTTTGATATTCGACCACGTGAATCGCCAGTTGATTGTGTTTTTTGATCTTAAACGAGATCGATTTTACTCGCGGATACGTCTGCTTCACCCGTTTAGAGATCTGTTTAGCATTCTTACTAGAAACTTTATAAATTGAATCCCCAGTTTTAAGACCAGTCATCTTTTCAACGCTGGCTGTTTTGACAACCCGGTTGCCAGTCACTGAAATTTTAGAAATATGGCTAATGGGGGTCGCAAAATACCCGGCAACCAGTAAGATCACCGCAAAGATGCCGACCAGGATACTCATCCGTTTGAGCAACCGGCGATGCTTTTGATGCTTTAACCAGGGCAGCTTTGCCCCGATCCGTGACGGGCGGCGCTGTTTCTTAGCCGCCTTTTCACGCTCTTCTTGTTGATTTTGATATTTTTCCCACGGTGTCACCGCAACCTTGCGATTCGACCGCTTCCGGTCCAACTTAAAGGCCATCTCCCATTCGCCCCCTCCTAGAATCTCTTAATGGGTCTTGCCTCGTCTCGGTTATTGATGGGCGGTGATGACCGAGCGTAGCAGTGCCACCATCTCGGTTGCTGCCTGTGGCTTCCCTAATTTCTTAGATGCCGCAGCCATTGCCGCCTGTTTACTTGGGTCAGTCATCAACTGATTGACCGTGCTGACCAAGGTTTCCGGTGACAGGTCAGCCTCGGTAATCATTAAGGCTGCGTTTGCGTCCACGAGACTCTGCGCATTCTTCGTCTGGTGATCCGCCGTCACGTAAGGACTTGGGATCAGGATCGAAGGCACACCTAACGCAGTCAGTTCTGCCAGGGTCGTTGCCCCGGACCGGCCAACAACGGCCGCCATTTTAGGGAGCACTTCCGGCATGTTGCTGATGTACGCCTTGATGGCAATGTTTGGTGCCTTCAGGTCCTTGATCTGCGCCATGACATCGTCGTAACGTTTAGGGCCTGTCACGAAGACCACCTGGTAGTCCTTAGTCGCAAACGTTTTAAGGCTTTCAACCATCACTTTATTGATCTTCAAAGCGCCTTGTGACCCGCCGACAACCAGCAGCGTTGGTTTCGTGTTATCCAACCCAAAGCTTGCCAGATCAAAATGACTGTCAATATTAGCCACTTCCTGAGCCCGTGGATTTCCAGTCATCACGACCTTGTCAGCAGGAAATTGATCACGGGCCATCTCAAAGTTGATGGCGATCTTGTCGACGTACCGGCTTAAAAACTTATTCGTCATCCCGACCACACTGTTTTGTTCATGAATGACCGTTGGGACGTGTTGCTTAGCAGCCGCGTACAGGACGGCGCCAGAAACGTAGCCGCCAGTTCCCAGAACAACGTCCGGCTTAAACTCACGAACGAGTTTTTTAGCGCGGTGCACACTCTTCAAAAAGAGATACACCGTCTTAAAATTTTCCAGTGACAACGACCGCTTGAATCCCTGAATCTCCATTTCTTTAAACGGGATCCCGAGTTCTGGAACAATCGTGCTTTCGATACCACGTTGTGAGCCAACGTACATGACTTCAGCGTTTGGATCCTGGCGTTTAAGCTCATTGATCACGGCCAAGGCCGGATAAATATGGCCGCCAGTCCCACCGCCTGATACCATTAATCGCATTATTGTTCCTCCTTTTTACCAGTCAGTTGTTCAACCGCCTGAATAAATTTATCCCCACGGACTTCAAAGTTCGGGTACTGATCCCAGCTCGCGTTGGCAGGTGATAACAAAATGACGTCACCAGGTGCACTCATTGCATAAGCTGTTGGGACAGCTGTTTCTGCATTCTCACTCATTTCAATCGTGGCCACACCGGCAGCCTCAGCGGCTTCTTTGAGCAGATTCTTTGTCTCGCCAAAGAGCACAATGCCCTTCACGTGGTCCTTAAAGAATGGCACAAGACGTTCGAAGGTGTACCCGCGATCAAGACCACCAGCTAGTAAAACAACGGGTTGTTTGAAGCCCTTTAATGCCATTTCAGTCGCTTCCATGTCCGTTGCCTTAGAGTCATTGTAAAACTGGCGTCCCTCACTGGTTAACACGTACTGAGTGCGGTGACGAACGCCGCCAAAGGTGGTCAAAACGTGCTTAATTGCAGCGTTTGATTTGCCCTCGATCTTAGCGACTGCAATTGCAGCCAACGCGTTTTCAACGTTGTGGTCACCTGGAACCTTGATCTCGGCTGCGGGCATAATCAGGTCATCCTTAAAGAACAAGTTGCCGTCTTTTTCATAGGCACCGTCTTGAGTGACACCCGTGCGAGAAAATGGCACAACGTGTGCCTGCGACCGTTTGCTGAGCGCCACTAATTCTTCTGAATCAAAGTTGACCACGAAGTAATCGTCGGCAGTCTGGTTCATCGTGATGCGCATCTTTGCGTTCACGTAGTTTTCACGCGTTTTATGATAATCCAGATGGTTCGAAAAAATATTTGTCAAAACAGCAATATGCGGGTGAAATTCGGTGATGCCCAGAAGCATAAAGCTTGAGGTTTCAAGGACCAATGTATCGTCAGGCGTCATGGAAGCTGCCACCTGACTGGCAGGGATGCCGATATTGCCAGCATAGGCACTGCGGCCAGCTGGTCGTTCCTGATTGAGCATCTTCGTAATCATCGTCGTGGTCGTTGTTTTCCCATTACTGCCAGTCACAGCAATCAGTTCAGCCTCGTTAATTTCACTGGCCAACTCGATCTCCGTAATAATTGGCAGTTTTTGCGCTAACGCCGCCTTAACGATCGGCACATCGTAGGGAATCCCAGGATTTTTGACCATTAAATCAAACCCAGCGTCTAACTGATCTGGCGTCTGTTCGTCAGTTAAGACCACATAGTCGCCAGTAGCGTTCAATTCTTGTGCTTCCGCATTTTTATCTAGCGGTTGCTGGTCGGTCACGGTAACGACGGCGCCAAGCTGATGAAGCAGTTTAGCTGCGTTAAAGCCGCTTTTTGCGAGTCCCACTACGATTACCCTTTTACCCTGATACGTCTGAATTGCCTTCATTTTTCTTATTCCGCCACCTATTTAAATTTAAAACTCATCATTACTTGTGTTGCGTACTACCACATTGCCCAGAGTCCCGTTGCTGCAGTCACCAGACTGATAGCCCAGAAGGTAAGATCGATCCGCCATTCACTCCACCCCTTCATTTCAAAGTGGTGATGAATTGGCGACATTAAGAAGATGCGCTTGCCCGTGAGTTTAAACGAGGCCACCTGCAAGATGACACTAGCGGTTTCACACACGTAGATCAACCCGATCCAGAGCAGCGATAGCTCATGATGCAGCAAAATAGAGACCGCTGCAAGGGCGCCACCAAGGGCTAATGAACCCATATCGCCCATGAAAATTTTTGCTGGCTTGTGGTTGTACACCAAAAAGGCAAGCAGCCCACCAACAACGGCAAAACAAAAGAGCATGACGTCGTACTGGTGTTGATGTGCGGCAATGATGCCGTAAGTTGCAAACGAAATGGTGGCCACCCCGGCAACGAGTCCGTCAAGGCCATCTGTCAAATTGACCGCGTTTGAAAACCCGACCAACCAAAACGCAACGAATAAGAAATAGATCCAGCCCAGATTCAAATTACCAAAACCCGGAATAACGATGCCAAGTGGCAACCCTTCGTGCACGTAGACCATAAGGAAAACGACCGCTCCGACAATTTGGCCAAGCAATTTCTGCCAGGCTTTCAATCCTTCGTTTTGCCGACGGAACAGCTTGATCGAGTCATCCCACATGCCAAGCAATCCGTAAAGGATCAAAATAAACAATAAAATCAACAGGACGGGCGACAGCAAGTGTCCCACGGCCCCAGCAATTAATGAGCCCACAATAATTGCGATAATGAACATCAGACCACCCATCGTTGGTGTTCCCGATTTTTTTTCGTGCCATGAAGGCCCTTCTTCACGAATCATCTGACCCTCATGTTTACTTCGGAAATACCGAATCAGGGCTGGCATACAGACCAGCGTAATGATAAAGCTAATCACAAACGCAATTGTTGAACTCATTGATTTCTCCTCTTTCACTCTTTATGCGGCGGGTCAGTTACCTAGTGAGACCTTGAGTTGTTCCTCGTCACTCACGGCTTGTTCCGCCTTAATACTTTGTGTTTTTGCGTATCCGTTGCCCGTAAAGGTCACCTTCATCCCAAGCAGATCAGCCAACCGCAGAATATCACTCTTCGACCAGCCGCTGATACTTGGCATCTTTTGTGCCCCACTGGTCAGCAGGATCACCCGTTGGCCCTCCATCATCACCTGACCAGATTCTGGCGACTGCTTAACGACGCGGTTACCAGATCCAAGGACGGTGACTTTATAGCCAGCCTTCGTTAGGGTCTCTTCGGCCGCTTTAGCAGACCGGTTGACATAGGAGACCATCTTAGTGCTGGTTTCTGTCGAGGAACTAGATGAATCCTCTAACAGGGCGCGTTTCATCACTGGCTTGAACACATCCGCCAATAACTGGGTCGCCGTTTCGGTGCCCGGTAAGGTCGGCTGCTTCATTGTAATATACATAATATACTTCGGGTTCTTCGCGGGTGCCATGGCGGCAACTGAGTAGAGATAACTATCATCCCCGCTCAGATACCCAGACTTCCCGTTGCTGACCTGAGCAGTCCCGGTCTTTGCCGCGATCCGAACACCCTTGATCTTGTAGTCGCCACCAATGCCGTAAGACTTATATACAACGTCTTCCATGTGTTTTCTAACAGCCTTAGCAGTTGCTGCGGAGACCGGGTGCCCGATGACCTTTGTGCCATAGGATTTAACGGTTTTTCCAGTGTTTGGATCGACCACTTTACGAACAAGATACGGCTTCAACATCTTACCATTGTTCGCAATAGCAGACAATCCCTGCAGCATCTGAATGGCCGTGACTTGAATCCCTTGACCAAAGGCAGTATCGGCCTGTTCGATGGCCTTACTAAATTGAATACTGCCGGCTTGTTCCCCGGGAAGACCAAAGTTGGTCGACTTGAGGAACTTGAACCGTTTGATGTATTTCATCCAAGTCTTAGCGCCCATCTGTTGTTCCAAGTGCGCCATCGCAACGTTACTTGAAAGCGCAAACCCCTTGTTATAGGTAATGATTCCCCAACCAGACGTCTGCCAGTCAGGCACCACTTGACCGCCGACAGTATACTTCCCGGATTGATACGTTGCGTTTCCGTTATAGTTGCCACTGTCGATCGAAGCGGCCATTGTGAAAACCTTCATCGTTGACCCTGGTTCGTACAGGTCCTGAACAAGACTATCCCGCCAGGTGCCGTCCGTTCCCAGACCAGCACCCGTTTCAGGATTAAACGTTGGTCGCTGCGTTGACGCCACAATTTCCCCAGTCTTCGCATTCATTAAGACGGCGTTAAGTGACCTGGAATGCGTCTTTGATTGAAGCGCCGACATTTCGGTTTCAAGCAGCGTCTGCAGACGTGAATCTAACGTTGTGTAAACGTCGTCGCCGTTCTTGGCCTTCTTATCCTTCTGGGTCGTGCCCGGAATCTTGTAGCCGTTATTATCCTGCTTTTCCGTCTTGAATCCGTTGGTCCCAGTTAACAGACTGTTATACTGGCTTTCAAGGCCCATCGTCCCAGTAAGAACGCCCTTGCTGTTAGTGGCAGTGTTCCCCACCAAGTAAGAAGCAAACACACCGTTTGGATAAAGACGGGCTTGTTGCTGGACAAAATTAAGGCCGGTTAGATGCGCCTGCTCAATTTTGTTTCTGGTCGTCAGAGAAATATTTTGACCGGCCAGCCCAAATTCAACTTGGAACGTTTTGGCATTTGACGGCGTTAAATAAGCCAACGCCCGCTTTTTGCTAATGGGCAGATACTTGGCTAAAACAGTGGCGGTTTTTTTCTTATTCTGCACATACATTGGGCGCCCATCCGTACTCCGCTGCGTTTTATCTAAAACGGCATATAACGAATAGGTACTTGTATCCTCGGCAATCGGCTGGTTCGAGTCATCATAAATGGTGCCCCGCTGTGCCTTCACTGTCTGTGTTGCCGTGTACAATTTTTGGGCCCGCGCGGATAAGTTCACGTGTTCCACATTTTTTCCAATTGCGATATAAGAAAAACGAGCAATGAATAGTACAAACACACCCGTAATGATCAGAAATAGGACGCGTCCGAAGACTCTCCGATTACGTTGTGCTTGTTGACTAGTCACCGTTCGCTTAGGTGATTGTTTCATTTATTCACGTTCCTTATTTGGTTGTTCGATAGTGACAGACCGTCCTTCTTAGCAATATTTTCAAGTCGGGACCGGTTAGAAAGTTCGTTGATTTCTTGACGCTTGTTGGTGTTCTTCGTTTGCAGGCTGGTAATTTGTGTATTCACATCCTGTAACCGTTGTTGTGCTGAAGATACCCCAATCTTCAGACTGACCAACCACACCATCATTGTAATCACCATTAAACTGCCAACTAACAGTAAGCATTTTTCAAATTTCGAAGTCGCCAAGTATTTTGGAAGCTTAACGGTTCGAGTTGCCGCTTTATGTAAAGGCTGTTCGTCAGGCGTTGCCTGGAACGGCTGCGGTGATTGCGTCGTTTGTCTTGCCAAATTGTTCAGAGCCATACTTCATCATCCTATTCCTTAATATAATGGTCACAAATTTACACCCGTTCGATGACGCGTAACTTTGCGCTGTGCGCACGATGATTTTCCGTTAACTCCGACTCGCTTGGTAAGATTGGCTTGCGCGTGATTAACTTAAAATCTGGTTTCATGTCATCCGGAATCACCGGTAACCCCGCCGGTAATTCAGGTAAGCTGCTTTTTTCTTTAAACATTGTTTTCACTAACCGGTCTTCGAGCGACTGAAAGGTGATGACACAGATCCTTCCCCCAGGATTGAGTCGTGTTAAAGCCTGCTCCAAAGACTGTTCAAGGGCGCCCAATTCATCATTGACCGCGATTCTAATTGCTTGAAATACTTTTTTTGCTGGGTGACCACCATGCCGGCGTGCTGCGGCCGGAATGCCTTCCTTGATCACCTCAACAAGTTGTTCCGTGGTTTCGATTGGGGCATCTTGGCGATGTTGCTCAATTTTTCGCGCAATTTGTTTCGCAAAATGCTCCTCACCGTAGCGATAAAAAATTCTGACTAGATCCTGATAGGTCCATTCATTGACCACGGTCTTAGCACTCAGTTCCTGTGACTGGTCCATCCGCATGTCCAGTGGTGCGTCATACCGGTAACTAAAGCCCCGCTTGGCATCGTCGAACTGGGGTGATGAAACGCCCAGATCATAGAGGATACCGTCCACGTTTGAAACACCATGTGCGTCCAATTCAGACGCTAATTCTCGAAAATTATCATGAACCAAGGTTAACCGACCTGCTGCGATCTCATCAGCGTATTGCTGCTGATTAAATGTAATGGCCGCTTGGTCCTGATCAAAGGAAAATAACTGACCCGTTTGTAACTCGGTCAAGATTTTCCCCGTATGACCGCCACCCCCCAGTGTGCAGTCAACGTATTGACCATCTGATGCGACTTGTAAGTTTGCAACGGCCTCGTTCAACAAAACCGTTACGTGTCCATATGTTGCCATGTGTTTTGCGGTCACCTCCCACCGTGTGACTGTTAGTTTAAATATCAAAGTCAATTAAGTTCTCAGCAATGTCATCGAAATTCTCTTCAGCTTTGTCCGCAAAGGCGTTCCAACGTTCCTGACTCCAAATTTCGAACCGTTCGGACACCCCAACGATGACGCACTGTTTTTGAATTTCAGCGTGGGTGAGCAGTGGTTTAGGTAAGTTGACCCGCCCCTGTTTATCAAAGGCACACTCAGTTGCGGCAGAGTAGAAAAAGCGCACAAACGCCCGGGCATCGCGTTTATTTAACGGTAACGCTGCCAAACGTTTTTGTAGAATTTCCCACTGGGCCATCGGATAACCGAACAAACAGCCATCCATCCCACGAGTGATCACAAACGTTTCACCAAGTTGCTCACGAAATTTTGCTGGAATAATCAGTCGACCTTTGGAATCGATTGCATGCTCAAATTCTCCCATGAACATTCAACCGCCCCCCTTTGTCAACTAATTTACCTAAAGTTTACCACATGCCCCCACTTTCTACCACACGTCACCCAACTTTTATATCAATCTTTTAACAAAATCCTTTAAAAATCTAAGAAACCCGCCAAACGTACGTTTGGCGGGTTTCTTTTTGGTCCTATTTTAAGTAAAATTCTAAAGTTTGTGCAACAATTTCACGAGTGGTTGTCGGCTTCATAATTTTTGCTGTTTTTTGTTACACAATCCAAAAACTGGCAACAA
The DNA here is from genome assembly GCF_001702155.1 of Secundilactobacillus paracollinoides. Taxonomy (NCBI): domain Bacteria; kingdom Bacillati; phylum Bacillota; class Bacilli; order Lactobacillales; family Lactobacillaceae; genus Secundilactobacillus; species Secundilactobacillus paracollinoides. The sequence goes on along the minus strand of NZ_CP014912.1, from coordinate 2,435,667 downwards.
TTGTCACGAGATACGCAAGCGTCAAAAAAATCAGGCTGGCACGCCAAAATAATAACAGGAACTGGTCCCACAAAATCTCACCGCGTGCGAGTCCCCACACGACCGTCAAGAAGATCGCCCCGATCATCCAAATACAGATCATCGTGGCGAACCAGGGCGCATCCCAGGTATTGGTCAAGAACCACATAAAGACGAGCAACATAACCGGCAACACGTCCAGCAACGGCCCGTTTTTCATTTTCGACAACAGTTTAATGCGTTTCAACAGTTGCCAAACCACTATGACGACAAGCAACAACCCGATTTGAACCAGTGGATTCGCCAACTTTTTTCACACCCCTCAATAAAATACCAACTCATTATATAGATAGTGTGGGTAAGATGCAAGTGCGCCAAAACTACAGCGTTTTCAGCCAGCACGCTTAGCGGTTTCGTAAACTAGCAAGCTTCTCGTGCCTAAACAGCGATTCCCCCCTCTTAGTAAGGGTTGTTCACAATCGGCGTATAGCCGAATTCACTGCAAAAACACGGCATGTAATTGCGCTGCTTTCCTAGTCGATAAAGCAACCTTAGTGGCTAGCAACAGCTCATATACTGATTTCTGAAAAACACCACCGGAATACAGGGAGTGCCAAATTGTGGAATGCACGGACAACAGTACTTATTATTTGATTCTTACTACCTAGTGGAAACGCGCTCAACAAGGCACGGGGCTACATAAGGGACTCTGGTCACAAGGTCCAGCGCATCTGCCGATGAGTGCTTGTGGCGACGCGCGCGACCACTCTCTAGTGGAAACGCGCTCAGCAAGGCACGGGCCTAACGTGTAACGGACTCTGGCAAAATGCCCAGTTAGAGCATTTCTGCCGATGAGTGCTTGTGGCGACGTGCGTGACCCTTCTCTAGTGGAAACGCGCTCAGCAAGGCACGGGGCTACTGCATAAGGGACTCTGGTCACAAAAGTCAGGCCCGGACTTTTGTGACCAGAGTCCCTTATGCTCCGCCCCTAAACGCCTTGCTTCACGCTCTAAAAAAGACGCCGCACCTAAATGCGACGTCCTTGGCCATTCTAAGCCTGAAATGCTATTTTTTAATCTAACAACACGCCTAAAATCCGCCCAAAGAACCGATAGCGGTCGCAACCAGCGAGCCGACAGTAACAATGATCATTAACCACACGAAAACCATCGTGATTTTTTGAAAGGTCGATTTCTTTTTCTTTTGCATTAAGTTTGCACCACTTTCTAAAGGCTTTTCTATCTAAACAGTGTAACGTGGACGGCTCAGAATTGCAATTCTAAAATCTGAACCAGTCTAGTCACCAGGATCAGCAGGCTTTTGTTTATACACCTGACGCGGCTTGCTCCCGTCTTGAGGCCCAATAAAGCCCCCCTGTTCAAGATCATCGATCAGCCGAGCTGCCCGGTTATACCCGATTCTAAAGTGCCGTTGCAGTAGTGAGGTGCTGGCCTTCTGCTGGTCAACCACGAAGTCCAGTGCATCGTTAAAGAGGTCGTCCTCGGAAGACTCTGTATCCCCTTCCGCAACTTCTTCATCGCTCACCATCATCTGTTCATCGTACTCAGCGGGCTGTTCTTCACGAATAAAATCAGCAACGCGTTCAACATCCTGATCCGAAATGAATGCGCCCTGAACCCGAACTGGTGAATTTTGATCGATCGGCATGTAGAGCATATCCCCACGCCCGAGCAATTTTTCAGCACCGTTTGAATCCAAAATGGTCCGCGAATCCACCCCGCTTGAAACGGCGAAGGCAATTCGTGACGGCACGTTCGCCTTGATCAAGCCAGTAATAACGTCGACGGATGGCCGTTGAGTCGCCAAGATCATGTGAATCCCAGCGGCCCGGCCCATTTGCGCCAATCTGATAATGGCGTCTTCAACTTCGTTTGAAACAGTCATCATTAAATCAGCCAATTCGTCCACGATGACAACAATGTATGGCAGCACCGGAAGCGGTTTATCTGTTTCCTGATTCTGTTCCTGTACAAATTTGTTGTAACCGGAAATCTTCCGCTGACCAACCTTTGCAAACAGGTCGTAGCGTTGTTCCATTTCGTGCACGACCTTATGCAGTGCCCGGGCCGCTTTTTTGGGTTCAGACACAACCGGTGTCAATAAGTGGGGAATCCCATTATAAACGCTTAATTCAACCTTTTTGGGGTCAATCAGCATCAACTTAGCCTGACTTGGCTTAGCATTCATCAAAATGCTGGTAATGATCCCGTTGATGGCCACCGACTTCCCACTCCCAGTTGACCCGGCAATGAGGAGATGCGGCATTTTAGTTAAATCACAAGTGATAACTTTCCCAGTCACGTCACGGCCAAGCGGTACTTCCAACATATGTGCTGGTCCGTGGGGAACGGCTTCACTGACGTCACGAAACGCAACTGTCGAAATTTCCCGGTTCGGCACTTCGATCCCAATTAATGACTTGCCCGGAATCGGCGCTTCGATTCGAATGTCCTTGGCAGCCAAGGCCAACGCAAGGTCGTTTGACAGGTTCACGATTCGGGAGACCTTGACCCCAATAGCAGGATGAAGCTCGTATTCGGTCACCGAAGGCCCCAAATTAACGTGCTTCACTTCCGCATCGACACCAAAACTGGCAAGCGTTTGCTGCAAAATTTTAGTGTTCTTTTCAATCGTTTGATAATCATCCGTCTGATCCTTTTTCGGGATCGGCGTCAGTAATGACGTATCAGGCAACTGGTAGTTCGGATCATCATCCTGAGTTTGCAGCATTGACAGATCCGTATCGTCATCCTCTTCCGGTTTAGTCTGAGCAGCCGGCTTTGGCTGGCTCGCAACGCTGATTGGAATCTTGTCACTGGCCGGTTGCCGTTCGGAAACGGGGGTCGGTAACGTCTTCTCCTCCGGTGCCGTTAACGGTGCCTGACTCGTGGCAACTGTTTCTGACTGTTGTCGCGGTTTTGGCTTCGACTGTTTTGGTTTGGCCGGTTTCTGAGCTGCGCGTTGCCGCTGACGGGCAATGATCGACTGAACCCCGGTAACGAGACTGTTGCCCAGTCGCGTAATTCCCTGCCAAACGACGTGGCAGCCCTTTGAGAGTCCCTGAAATAAAACGGCCATGGGAATGTTAAAGAAGACCATGACACCGACGATCATCAGGATCACCGCAATAATTTGTGTGCCGATCAGTGAGACCAAAAAGTTTGTGATCGTCAGGAAGACTGCCCCAACCATGCCACCACCGATGTGCTGAGAAACGCTGCCGTTGGCAATATCTGAATTCAATAATTGCAAGGTATACGACACGAAGCCAGTGTGCTGGTCAGCAGCTAAAAACAGTGCTGTATGCAGCCACAAGAGTAAGCCCACGTACGCAATCCCAACCCCCACTATGAAGTGGCGTTTCAGGGTTGGTAATTTCCCAGTGATCAATAAAGCCAAGCCCACGGCACCACCAACGAGGCCGACAAATTGGTAGGTATCCCCCACCACAAATCGGATAAGGTTGGCTGCCAAAGTGCCAATAATGCCTGCTTGAAGCAGTGCCAAAAGGCAGACCAAGAGGAGGATCAGGCCAATAACGTTGCCCGTATACTGATGCTGCTGAGCGGCTGTCTTTCGTTTAGTCGGCCGTTTTGTTCCACCCCGGCTGGTCGTTTTTCGTCGTGTTTGTCGACGTTTTTGTGCCACAAAACTGCCCCCTTTTTACGGCAGTAACTGCCGTGTGTCTACATCCTCTAGTGTATTACTTGAGTTTATCGTTATCGTATAAATGGCTAATTTCCAAGTGATTAAAATCCTGTTGTCGCAGGACTTCATAGATTACGATGGCCGCTGAATTTGATAAATTCAGTGCGCGGATATGGCTATCATCCTGTGGAATTCGAATGGCCTGTTCAGCATGCTGACGCATAAATGGTTCTGGCAGCCCAGTTGTTTCCTTACCAAACATGAAGTAGTAATCACCGCCATTAACGTCTGTGTAATCCCGTTGAGTGTACCCGTGTTCAGCAAACTTCGATACAAGGAACAAGCGGGTAATATCTGGGACGGTCGCCATGAAATCCTGTAGGGTCTTATGGTATCGAATATCGACCTTATCCCAGTAATCTAACCCCGCCCGCTTTAAATGCGCGTCGTCCACCGAAAAGCCAAGTGGTTCGATCAGGTCTAAAATGGTGTCCGTTCCGGCACAGGTCCGCGCGATATTACCGGTGTTTGCCGGCATTAATGGTTCAAATAGTACGATATGATTAGCCATCAAAATTCTCCTTTTAGATATAGTTCACATGGTAATGGGGCATAAAAAAACGCAACTCCTCGGTGTTAGCACGGCGAGGAACTGCGTTAATGAAGTGCAAATTCGACAGAAGCTGACGATTTCTCGACATCCACTCCCGAACGATTTCTCAACCAGTAATTTAACATGAAATTAGAAAAGATGCAAGTTTTCGTAAAGATTTAATGAAGAAACACACTCATTTTTCAGACGATGATGACGCCGGTTGCTCATCTACGGCGTCATCTGTGTCAAAATCAGAATGTCGTCGGTACCAATCAAACCATTCGTTGACGATCACCTTAATGACCGCATACCCAGGAATCCCAAGAATGACACCCGGAACACCGAATAGTTTGCCCGCCGCTAGCAAGATAAAGATGATCGTCACCGGATGAATCGCCAAGGTGTTGCCTAGTACTAACGGTGAAATCACTCGGCCTTCCAGGGTCTGCTCAATCGCAAACACAATGAGAACCTTCACCAGCATCAACGGCGACACAAACGCCCCGACCGTGATTGCCGGAATCATCGCCAAAAATGAGCCAAGATACGGAATCAAGTTTAAGATACCAGAAACGATGCCAAGTAACAAGGCAAATTTAAGGCCGATGACCCAGTACCCTAGGGCAAACATCGCCCCAACGAAAAACGCGACGGTCAGCTGTCCTCGAATGTAGTTGCTGACTTGGCGATTCATGCTCGTCAGGATCCTTAAAAACGATGCTCGGTTGCGTTTTGGCACAAAGTGGGCCAGATACTTCGGCAGCTGGTGGCCGTCCTTCAGCAGGTAAAAAAGAATGAATGGCGCCGTGATCAGCGCAATCAAAACCGTTGAAACCCGCGATACCACACCAGCAATCGACGTCAGTGACGTTGACACCAGATCTGAACCGCGGCCCTTTAACAGGTTGGCGATTTCATCATTAAAGTCCGTCAACTGCTTATGTAGCGCTTCAAACGGCGATCCGGGTACCCACTGGGTCAAAAAGTCTTCCAAATGATTCCAGTAACGCGGCCAATTATCTAAAAGACTCACAATTTGCGCCTGGACAACCGGAATCAACGACACAACGCCCCAAATGAGCAATCCGAGGATCACAACAAACACCACGGCAATGGTCACGAGACGATTCACGTGAAACTTGGCCTCAAGTCGATCTACAAGCGGATTGATCAGGTAGTAGCCGACTCCTGCAAGCATGATGGGCACCCCTAATAAGGTAAAAACACCCTTCAATGGTGACCAGAGCCAGGGCAGCTTACTTAACATGAACAGATTCAGCAGGACCAGCAGCAAAATAATCAGTGCAACCACTGTTTTGCTATTTAGGATCCAGGCTGAAAACCAAGATCGAATCGGTTGTCGAGATTGTTTCATTTAGCACCCTCCCCAAAAACTTGCTATAATCATTTTAGCATAACACAAGGAGGAACCACTTCATGATTGAAGTTCCATTCATTAAAAATTACACGTCACTACCCGAAACACTGACTCACCACGACCACGTGATCGTGGCTGATAACCGCGCTGCCGGTGGCACAACACCAAGTAAGGGGGTTCTTGCAGAGGCGACCCTGTACGTCCACGACCAAGATGGCAGCATTGGCTTTCTCATCAAACCGCGTCAGGGTGACTACACCTACACGGACACTGAATTAAAAATCATGGAAGCTGACCTTCTGGAAGCCCAGCAGCTTGGTGCAGACGAAGTGATCTTCGCAGCGACCACCAAGAACCACCAGCTCGATAACGAGGCGATGGCCAATCTCATTGCAGCCGCGGGCGGGATGACTGTGACTTTAGCCGATGTTTGGGGCAGCGTGAATGCTCCTGATTCACAGACGTTCTCACAATTGACAGATAGCGGCGTTGAGCGCGTGTTGTTTGACATCGACACGGCGGAACAAGCCGAATGGACTGACTTTGTTGCTAAGGCAAAGGCGCAATCACTTGTGCCAGTGCCGATGAGTGCTGACCGTGCTAAGCTTGACGCATTTGCTCAGGATAATGATCTGAATTTGGCGGTTTTGAAATAAACGTTAAACGACCCTCATCGACCCTTTTGATTAAAAGGGTCGATGAGGGTCGTTTTTTAAAAAAATTATTGTCGCACAGTCCTATCAAAATCTTGTTGCTCGGATGAAATCGATCTTTCTTGGCCACTGTGTCGCAAACGCATTTCGGACTATGGAAAGCGACTGTCTATTTCACATTGTGGAAACGCGTTTCGGAAAACAGAAAGCTGCATGTAAGCCGACTCTGACATAATGGCCAAGTTCGGGCCTTTATGTCAGAGTCGGCTTACACTCCGCTTCCTACCGTTTTCCTTCACGCTCTGCTACAGGTCCGGTGACACCAAAATCTTAACCTGTGATTTATCTTCAGCTAATGCTTTGATTCCCTCGTCAACGGCTTGATCAAGGCCAATTTCCTTAGTGATGATTTTCCGGAATGTGTCAGGATGGTTGTTGATAATGCCCAACACGGCTGGGAATGAGTTGTTGTAGCACAACGTTGTCGTGATATTGATGCCTTGCATGATCACGTCATCCGTCATGTTCATTGAAACGTCTTTACCAAACAGTGCAACAACTTGCAATGTCCCAGTCCGTTTTGTCACTTTCAGGGCTGTATCAAAGGTTGCCTGAACACCCGCACATTCAAACGTAATGTCGACCCCGTTTAGCAGGTCTTTACGAATGACTTCGTTAACGTCTTCTTCGGATGGATTAATCGTGTTTTCGATACCAAGTTCCTTAGCCTTTGCGAGGCGGACTTTTGAAACGTCCACAATGTAGACCTTGTTGGCACCACTAATTTTAGCAAGTAGTGCCATTAAGAGACCGATTGGGCCGGCACCCATAACTGCCACATTTTCACCTTCACGCAAGCCACTGCGTTTAACGGCTTCATAAACCACAGCAGTTGGTTCAGCAACGGCACCTAATTCAGGATCCATGCCTTCTGGCAGTTTGTGAGCAAAAACGCCCTGAACGTTTGCGAATTCCGCAAAGCCGCCATCTTGTGAGAAGCCTAAGAAGTTCCCGGCACCGTCTGCTGCAACGGCATTGTTACAGAAGTTATAGTCACCCTTCCGGCAGTTTTCGCACTTACCACACGCAATTAATGGTTCGATTGCAACATCGTCACCAATCTTGAGGGTGTCAACGTCCTTTCCGACCTTAACGACCTCGCCTGAAAATTCATGACCTAGTGTAATAGGAACCGTTTTGCCAGTCAGCGGATATGGTTGAGTTGGTAACCCCCAACCTTCCAAATAGGCATGGAGATCACTGCCGCAAATCCCGCAATACTTCACACGGACTTGGACTTCATCGTCCTTTGGATCATCGATCGTAACATCTTCAACCCGAACATCTTTTTCCCCATAAATTCGTACAGCTTTCATTCAAAAGGCCTCCCAAATTAACGACTAAGTATCGACTACATCTTCAGTCTACGAGAGCCGTTATGAAAACGCAACCATCAATTGTTACACCTGTTAACCATCTGATTTCTTACATAAATGCTGGCTTTCATGACAACAGTGTAAGACTTGATGCGACAATGCCGAATAAAAAACACCTGAGCCTGCTCACAGCCAGCTCAAGTGTTTTCATTTTGTCCAATTTAGTAGCAAACAATTATTTTGTTTCATACTCATAATGCGGCCTCATGCGTAATGAGTGACGCAAAATCCTGCGGCAGTGGTGCATAGCAGGTCACCTGTTTTTGTGCAAACGGATTGTAAAAACTTACCCGCGCACAGTGCAGTGCCTGTCGGTGGATCCACGGATTGGTCTGCTGACCATACAGAAAGTCACCAAGCAATGGATGACCCAAGCTTGTCAAATGGACTCTGATCTGGTGCGTTCGACCGGTATGCAATTGAACACGTAAAAGCGCCGCTTGCGGCATCCGTTTGATCTGCCAGTACTCGGTCAACGCTTGTCGGCCATCAGGCCGGACAGCGCGTTTAATGAACGACCCTGGCTCACGACCAATCGGCGCATTGATGACACCATGATTGTTAGGGAGTTGCCCTTGCACAACGCAGACGTACGTTTTTTGAATCGTATGTTGTTTTAACTGCGTATCCAAAACCGTGTGTGCAAAATGATGTTTCGCAAAGAGCACCACCCCACTTGTTTCCCGGTCAAGCCGGGTCACGATGTGCGTGACCTGGCTGGGCGCATGGGTGCGCACCAGGTAGCCTTTCACCCGGTTCACAAGCGCATCATCTGGGTAAAGATGAGACGGGACGGAAGCGACCTTTGCTGGCTTGTTAACCACCAGAAAATGGTCATCCTCGTACAGGATATCAAGCGCTGTCTGTGACGCCACAATGCGGTCGCTCCCAATTTCTGGTGGCAGCACAACGGTCAACACATCCGTATTGTGCATCATAGTGTTCACCCGGCGATTTTCACCGTTCACCATAATTTTGCCGCCCTGAAATTTAATCTGTTTCAGCAGCGTCCGGCTGATGCCGTTTTGGCGCATAAACGTGCGGACATGAATCGGGGTTTCTGCCTGATACTGCCAGGAAAACTCAGTCATTTGGTTTAACCCCGATAAATGACTCTGAGACCCGTTGCCAAAACTGGGTATGCCGGTATTGTGCGAAGGCAATCTTTTGTTTTGAAATCCGGTAAGTAATTGCCTTGACCTGCTGATGGCTGACCAGTTCGGTGTCACATGTCAGCAGCATTTCACCCTCCTGGGCAGGTTCAACGCGCACCCATTCGCTTGGTGAAATAATCAGCGGCGATCCCAGTGTCCGGAACACCCGATTGTTAATGGAGGCAATCTCAGACACTTGAATCGCTTCAAGTTCAGAGCTTAAAACCGCCCCGCCAGCTGATTTATTATAGGCCGTAGAGCCCGTTGGTGTGGACACACAGAGCCCATCGCCACGAAAAAGTTCAAACAATTTATCCTTAATATAGACGTTGGCCTGCATCGTCCCCATCGCCCGCTTTAAAGTGGACTCATTCAGGGCTAATAATTTTTCATACGCCCCATTATCGTATTCAACGCCGATGTCTAGTAGCGGATAAGTCACGCTTTGGCCGTTATCGTTTGCCAAACTATCGATCAGTTGATCAACTTCATAGTCCCGCCAGTCCGTGTAAAAGCCCAAATGGCCCGTATGAATGCCGACAAATCGAATGCTGGCTAGTTGGTCTTGATAGTGGTGAAACGCCGTTAACAGCGTTCCATCGCCGCCCACCGTGATGACGATTTCCGGGTGGTCATCGTCGATCGTCAAGTGTTCTGCTGCGATCTTGGCTTTCAACGCCTCAGCGACCTTCCTTGACGACGGGCCGTCATTACTAAAAATTTCTATTTTCAAGAGTTCTCATCCTTTTCACGATCAGTTTGCTGAGATGACGAATCGTTGTCCCCCTGATCCGGGCGCTTCCCATAGGAAAACAGATGTTGCGCTTCCTGAATCTCTTCGCGAATCTCTGACATTTCAGTGTCAAGCTTAAAGGCCGCTTCCGCAGCACGCTGTAACCGCGCACTCAATTCTTCTGGAAACGCCCCCTGATATTTGTAATTTAATGAATGTTCAATGGTGGCCCAGAAATTCATCGCCAACGTTCTGACCTGAATCTCCGCTAAAATTTTTTTCTCCCCAGTCACCATCTGAACAGGATATTCAATGACAATGTGATACGAGCGGTAACCGCTTGGCTTCTCATTATGGATGTAATCACGTTCCTCCAGAATCGTTAGGTCCGTCCGCTTCCAAAGAAGTTCGACGACCTGATAAATATCCTCCACAAACTGGCACATGATCCGCAGGCCTGCAATATCTTGCATGTCCTGTTCCAACCGTTCTTCAGTCACGTGCCGCCTGGTCATTTTTTCCTGAATGCTGGCTACGGGTTTGACCCGCCCAGTCACAAATTCAATCGGTGGTCGTTGATTTTGGTTCTGAAATTGTTTGCGAATACCCCTTAATTTAATCTTTAGTTCATCCACTGCCTGTGTGTATGGTAGTAGAAAATGATCCCAATTTTCAATCAACATGGTCACCTCAGTTCTTTCAACAACTCACTTGTTTAATAGTAAACAAGCATAGTACATATTTTAGCATAGATGTTAAAAACCTAAAATCATAAACATCGATTTCAAAGATAATGCATTTCGCTTTACGAATCAATAATTTTATTGCATGATGGACAACATGGAAACAGGTGATGGGACGTCATTGTTTTTAAAACCATTAAAAAAGTGCCCATTGCTTGCAATTACGGTAAAAAGCTTTATGATTATTTTGAATCGATGGTCGTGTCACGTCACAACCTACAATGGAGGAAATTAATGTGTTAGAAGTGTACTTATTTATAAACCCACTGGGGAGTCGATGTATGAAGTCAGAGCAGTACATCCTAAAGCTGGCTGACGAAATATTCGATCACATTTCTTACCAATTCATTCCGTTGCTAACGCCACAAATGATTGATCAACAGTTGAAATGCGACCAAGAAGACTATCATGACTTGAGGTTGCGTAACCAGGTCTTTCAACTCCACTATCAAGCTATTCTCGACTATAAGGCCGCCCTGTTTCAAGGTAAGAAACGCGGCCGTCAGTTCTTGATGGCGTTACAGGATGCCCTCATCACAGATGATGAACATTACTGCGATGATCTGGTCATGTCAGTCGCCGACGAGTCACATCTAGATGTCGATATGTTTGGCGAAGATCGTCGCTCAGACATCGCAAAACGTGCCTTTCAAGCTGATCAGCGCCTAGCATCCGAAATGAAGGTAGAAGCCCCATCCACCGCAATCTTGTATAATGCAGATGTCTCAGACTACGGACTCATGTTAAATGATGTGACCGACCAAACACTATTCGAAGTTTGCGAAAATCAAGGGTTGCTGGCAAATCAGGCTTTAGCGAAACAAAAAACGGAAGACCACCCTAACTTTCACATTCTGTAGCACGCAATACCATTTTGGGTAATTGAGTTTGTGGTTTTGTGCAACCGTTTGTCTAGAGCGTGGAAGAAAGCGTCCAGAAGGTGGAGCACAAGAGGACTCTGACAGAAATTCCCGGGTTTGGAATTTTTGTCAGAGTCCTCTTGTGTGCAACCTTCTGCTTTCTGTAACGCGTTTCGGCACGGTAATCTAGAAAATCACTGTAATTTCATAATGATTGTCCTCCAAAAAAGAATCCTTAGCTACACGCCAATTTCGGAGTGTGGCCAAGGATTCTTTTTGATTAGGTAAAAATACGAATTTCTTTCCGGCAATTTTTGGGTAACCACGCCGAAACGCGTTTCGGAAAACAGAAAGCTGCTTGTAAGCTCACTCTGACGGAAATACCAGGTTCGGGCATTTCTTTGCGATTCTCTGTCCTCAAGCCGAAACGCGTTTCGGAAAACAGAAAGCTGCATGTAAGCCCACTCTGACGGAAATGCCAAGTTCGGGCATTTCCGTGTGGGCCTCTGTCCTCGAGTCGAAACGCGTTTCGCAAAACAGAAAGCTGCGCGTAAGCCGACTCTGACATAAAGGCCAAGATCAGGCCTTTATGTCAGAGTCGGCTTACACTCCGCTTCCTACCGTTTTCCTTCACGCTCTACCAATTTTTCAAACTGATTCAACCGTGCTTCAAACTGGTCAAACGCCTGGTCGAGATAGGTCTCTTGTGACATGTCTACGCCCGCCTTCTTCATCACTTCGATCGGATAATCAGAACTGCCCGACTTCAGGTAATTCAGATAAGCATCGCGCTTGCTAGTGTCCCCAGAAAGGATCCGGTCTGCCAGCGTATTCGCTGCCGCGAAGCCGGTGGCGTACTGGTAAACATAGTAGTTATAGTAGAAATGCGGGATTCGGGCCCATTCGTCCGCAATCTCCGGATCAGACTGAACAGCATCACCGTAGTAACGCTGATTAAGCTTCAGATAGTAATCACTCAAATGATCCGCCGTCAACGGGTGTCCCGCTGCATCTTCCTCGTGAATAAATTGCTCAAATTCAGCAAACTGAGTCTGGCGGAAGACAGTCCCCTTAAAGCCGTCCAGGTAATGATTTAACACAAAGGCCTGAACTTGTGGCTCGTCGTAAGTCTTCAGCAGATAGTCCGTCAACAACGTTTCATTAGTCGTGGATGCAATCTCGGCAACGAAAATGGAATAGTCGCCATACTGATATGGCTGGTTGTGACTACTGTAATAGCTGTGCATACTGTGACCCATTTCATGAACCAAGGTGTACAAACTTTCCAAATTATCCTGCCAGTTCAGCAAAATATACGGTGCCGTGTCGTACATGCCAGATGAATACCCACCAGAACGCTTTCCCTGGTTCTCAACAACATCGATCCAGCGTGAATCAAAGGCTGTTTTAACGTGGGATAGATAGTCAGGTCCCATCACATCTAAAGCTTTAAGTGCTTCATCACGAGCAGTCTCGTAGGTGTAGGTTAATTGTGGTTCCCCGGTAATTGGCGTATACAGATCATACATATGAAGGTCCGACAACCCCAAGATTCGTTTTCGAAGCGCCACATAACGGTGCAGTAACGGTAAATGGGCGTTGACCGCCTTGACGAGCGTGTCATACACACTCACAGGGATGTGATTGCCACTCAACGCTGCCTCACGGGCATCAGCATAATGACGCACCTGAGCGTTGAAATTATGCGTTTTAACGTTGCCAGCCAGTGTTGAAGCCAATGTATGGCGGAATTGGTGATAAACGGCATAGAGCTGTTTAAAGGCCATTTCACGTACGGCTGGTTTGGTGGATTGAATCAACTGATCATACACACCCTGAGACAGTTGAACGGCCTGACCATCATTATCTTCCACAACGGGGAATTCCAGGTCAGCATCATTTAACACGCCAAACGTGTTACTTGCCGTCCCGAGTGCATCTCCAGCTTGGGCCAATAATTTTTCTTCGTTGGGGGCCAAAACGTGATCTCGCTGATCCGTAATCGTATCGAGATAGTGTTTGTATTCACCGAGGGTACTGTTTTGGGCCAGCATGTTGTCAAGTGTTGCCTTATCAATGGCCAGCAGTTCTGGTTCAAACCACGCAATGGCACTTTCAAGACTGGTAAATAAGGTTTGCGTTCGGCCGCTTAGCGCTTGATTCTCAGCATTTCCGGTGTTTTCATCGTGCTTTAAAGACGCGTAAACATAGACTTTTTCCGCTCGTCGAATCACGCTAAGAATGCTTTGGATCGCATGCAGCAGCTGATCAGCACCAGTCGCTAGAGAGCCACGAAGGTCTTCTAATTCAGGAATCGCCTCCTGGACCTTGTTGAAGTCACCTTCAAAGTCGGCTGTTGTTGCATAAATTGGTGTGAGATCCCACGTGAATTTGGGATCTACTTCATCACGAGTTGGTAATTGTTTGACGTCTGCCAATTGCATTTCCTCCTTGAGTTCACTTGTTAAGGCTACTTTAGCATAATTGACACCAAAACGGCACGTCAACCATTTAGGCTGGCATAATTTGTCTGGTCACCCGCCATTTTTCAGGACCGACCCGGTGTAAGTAGCCATTATTCATGAGCGTTTGGACCCAATCGTCAAGAACAAGCTGCAACTGGTCACGAAAACGGCGCTCACTGCAATTTGCTAAATTGCCAATCACCAGCATTGGGCGTAGTTTTTCGACCATACAGAATAGCTGTGACTGATTCAATTCTTGATCCGACCCAAGTTCTGAAATCAATATCAGTAAACAGTAGCGAAAAATAGCGACTGAGTCACCAAAAATCGGCACGACGACTGGCTGATCAAAACAGAAGTCGGGAATCGTCTGTAACAGCCGGTGGTGACTATAACAAAAATTCTGCCATTGCATATACTTCGGTGTTCGATAGCGTAATCCGTGAACGATTTGTTGCCGCAATTGGTTGACTTGCCATGTCGTGGCCCGAATCGCCTTGTTTTCAATAAATTCATACTGGCCTGCACCTAACAGCCGATATCGTTGGTACCCGATCGTCCCCAAAAGATCGGTTTGAATCTGGCACCACAGTTCCATCGTGGCCGTCGCTGTCCGCCAAAACAGAAGGTACCACCCCCACGCTGCTGACCAGGTCACAAACGGTGCAACCTGTGCCTGTCTCGTCATATGCTGATAATACTGATTTCCTAACACCCAAACTGGTTTCAGCGCTAGCTGCTGGTAGCCCGCGTTGCGGCTTGTGAGTTTTTCTGGTGAAATTGCCGAACATTGAAATTCAATCGGCACCTGTCCTTTAGCTTGAGTAACGATCAGATCTGGTCGCTGTCTAATGGTCTTCAGATAAGGTTCCAGTTCGACCCTGTCCTCACCAAAATAATGCGCCATCTGCCACTTACCGGTGAGGTGTTGCTGACTTTCTGGTTCGCTGCTTACCGCACAGTGACTGCCTGACTGGTGCGCAAAGTGTGCCACCACTCGTTGACCGCGTCTAAGGATCACTTTCGTTCGGCAACCGGGACAATAATAGAGTGTCCGACGATCAGCAGCCGCGGCGATTATCACCTGATGGGACTGATTAATAGCTGTTAGCATGGTGTTGCCCCCTTTCACCTGGTAACTACGTGGGGATTGGGGTGTTTGGTTGTTTTTAAGTGTATTTTTTCTTGTCTAACTAATCGAAACGCGTTTGCAAGGACAAGTGAAGGCCACTGCAAAAAATGACTCCGGTAAAAATGTCGGCTTGGGCGTCCCTACCTGTAACTTTCTCAATTATATAGTGGAAACGCGCTCAGCAAGGCAGAGGGCTACTGCAGAAGACGAGTCTGGTAAAAATGCCAGACCCAGGCATTTCTACCAGACTCGTCTTCTGCTCCGCCCTCTAACCGCCTTGCTTCACGCTCTGCTCTAAAAAAAGCACCACATATCCACAATTAGATATGTGATGCTCTTATAGTGCCCTCATTACTTATTAAAATAACGCCGGGTCAATTCTAACGCTGTTTGGTCCATGATCTTTTGCGCGTGTTCGTCCAACACATCCGCTGTGATCGTGGTTTGTTCAGCATATTCATAGGCAACCGCTAATTCATCCTTAATGGATTCTGGTGATTGCTCGTTGATGCGAAATGAGAATTCAAGATAGTAGCTATCCTGGTAGTGATAGAGACTTGATGCAACGTCGGTCAGGTTTAAGACATTGGCAATCGCAATTAAATCATCAAACGCGTGAAGTTTAAGCACGACCGTGTGCAGCGGTGAGCCATTCGGTTTGCCAGCTAGCTGGTCGTCTGAATCATGTTCTTGCCGATCATCAGTGCCGTCTTGATCATCATCCGTTTGCATCAATTGCCGCTTCAGAAAATCCGGCACCTCTTCTTGTTTAATTGATTGAATCTGGGGTGCGTCATCATCGTCATCAGGTTGGTCTGGATCCACTTGGTCATCAGAAGCGTTACTTTTGCTGATAAACAACTCAAGACCGTTGCGATTCGGTAACACTTGGAATGTCACGGCATCTGTTTCTTGAAATTGATGATCAACATCGACCTCTTCCAAAATGCTGTAGAAGAAGTTTTCTATTTGCTTGTGGTTACCAAGCAGATCGAGGACGGTAATTCCCCGTTGGGTTAAATCGTCATTACCAATCAAAACACGAATTGTATTTTCGTTAATTCTTTCCATTTCCATGACCCAACACCTCTTTCTGCCGGTACCTTATCTTGCTACTTACAAGTTTAAAGGATTTTACGCGTTTGTAAAGTACCTGAGTGGTCTTTGACATGATTATATAAAATCCCCATAGTAAGTGCAAGTATATCAAGCGATTGGCCCAACGTCAAGCAAGACGTCATAGCAGATCGGCGCGTCGTTTTGCACGTTCGAGTTCGATCGTTCGAATGTGCCGTGGCAGAAACCGGCGAATCTCATCATCGTTATACCCAACTTGCAGGCGCTTGTTATCAAACAAAATTGGTCGCCGCAACAATCCTGGATACTTGGTGATCAAGGTAATCAGCTCATGAATAGACAACGTATCCATATCAAGGTTCAATGTCTTATAGCCTTTAGAGCGTTTAGAAATGATCTCCTCAGTCCCATTTTCAGTCAAACTCAAGATCCATTTGATCTGCTGCACACTGGGTGCCTGAACAAAGATATTTTGTTCTGTAAACGCAACGTCATTATCCTGCAGCCATTTTTTGGCTTTCCGGCAGGAGGTACAACTGGGTGAAGTAAATAAAGTTACTGTCATAGCATAGGCCTCCAAACTTGTCGGTATCGTCTGTGTTTGTCTCTACCCACAGTATAACGGAGGCCGCACGGTTTTAGAACCATGTTCACTAAAACATCAAACTAATCGCAAGGTTTCGTCACAATTACTTCAGAATATAGGTCTGGCGTAACTGGGCATGGCTCACACGCACCCGATCCCCTGCTGTTGCGCTGGCTTGCGCCACGAGCTGGTCAAGATCGCCCCACTGCGGTAAATGTGTCAGTACAAGTTGTTTCACGTTGGCGTCCTTAGCAATTTGACCAGATTTGCCAGCTGTAAGATGCCATTTTTTACCAGTCTTATCGTCGTAGAAATTTGTGTCCGTTAACAACAGATCAGCATCCTTTGCAAATGGTGCCAAGCCGTCAAAATAAGCGGTATCCGCCGTGAAGACAAGGGTCTTGCCAGTCGCCGTTTCAGTGATCCGCATCGCGTAGGCAGGCACGGGATGATGTGTCTCTAGAAACCGGATCGTAAACGGCCCGACTGTCAGGGTATCATCCGCCAAGTAGCCGTGTCCAACGCTTGCGTGCGGCCACGTCAGGGTGCCAAAGTTTAACGGGTCAGACGTTGGCCCATAGATGGGCAGCACATTTTGGTTGGGTCGTTCCTCATGAAGCTGCCAGTAGTATTGCAGCACCCCTAAATCGGCCACGTGGTCGTGGTGGTAGTGGGAAACGATCACCGCGTCAAGGGCCAGCGGATCCATGATTTCTTGTAAACTCAATAGCGCACCGCTGCCACAATCCAAAAGTAATTTATAATTGTCAGCCTCGATTAAATAGCTGCTCGTGCCGACACCATTTGCCGGATAGCCGCCGTAATACCCAATGACTGTTAGTTGCATAAGAGAATAACTTCCTTTCAAATAAGAATTAACATAAAAAAGTTGTTTACGTTTTCATTTGGTGCACATCACTCGTATAATAAGGATGATGAAGTAAAGGAGGAATGACTATGATTTCACAACTCAGTATCACCTTTGGCAGTAAGGACGTTCTCGAACAGGTCCAGGCAAAGAATCCGGATCGGCCGATGCTCCTGCTGGAAACCACTACGTCAGGCGAGCAACTTGCTTTGTTAGATGTGTCTGGTCAAGAATCAGTATTTGCCTCACCCGTCCATTATGACATTAAACTTCACCGTGGTACAACCGATTGGGGACGGTTTGTCAATTTCATGTATTTTGACAATCTATCACCAGATGACCAAAAAGTGTTTAATTCAAAGGCCAACCACTTTGTCACAACTGACGAGATGCCTGAGGGGCTTCACGCCATCTACTTTATGAAGGAAGAACATAACCGGTCAAACAATATCATTTTGACCGTCTGGGATACCAGTGAAGACTTCGCGGTCTGGAAACGCGACGAACGATTCAAACCATTTGTCTACTTCCAGCGACCGTTAAATAACTACCACGAAGCAAGTTATCAAAGCGTTGAGCAGGATAACTGACGACCATCCGCGTTAGTGGCCAAGTATCAGGAAACTAACGTGTTGTATCATTTCATCACATGAGAACCGCAATTATTACGTATCACCTAAAAAACACGTTTCAGCACTGGATAACCAGTCAGCTGAACCGTGTTTTTTGAAGTCACTCTTAATCGCGGCGAATCGTTAACGCGTTCAACGCAACGATCACGGTACTCAATGACATGAGGACGGCCCCCACCATGGGGGACAAGATGAACCCAATCGGCGCCAAAACGCCGGCAGCCAGTGGAATGGCAATAATGTTGTA
The DNA here is from genome assembly GCF_001702155.1 of Secundilactobacillus paracollinoides. NCBI lineage: Bacteria > Bacillati > Bacillota > Bacilli > Lactobacillales > Lactobacillaceae > Secundilactobacillus > Secundilactobacillus paracollinoides. The sequence goes on along the minus strand of NZ_CP014912.1, from coordinate 2,417,421 downwards.
CCCAGCGCCCCACCAGATGTTTTGCGTCATTTTACGCGTCATGGTTTTGGCGAGTCGGATGAGCTTCACAATGTCATACGGGTTAGAATTGACCAGGATTACATCTGCGGAATCAATCGCCACGTCCGTCCCGGAACCAATCGCAACACCAATATCCGCCTGAGCAAGACTTGGTGCATCATTCACACCATCACCGACAAACATCACTCCGCCACGTTTTTGATAGTCCGTCACGAGGCGGTCCTTATCCTCTGGCAACAATTCAGCCTGAACCTCATCGATCCCAAGCACGGCTGCGACCGTTTGAGCAGCTTGGCGATTATCACCCGTTAGCATGACCGGAACCAGCCCATCTTGTTTCAACTGCGTCACCATCTTTTGTGCCTCTGGTTTGATCTGATCACCTTGGGCAACCACGCCCAAAACTTGCTGATTCTCAATGAGGTAGCTGATCGTATCCCCAGGATGCCCCGTGGCGATTTTTGGGACCGTTAAGCCTTGTTTTGCAACATATGTCGGGGACACGATCTGATAATGATGGTTGTCCAGGTCGCCAGCAAGGCCGACACCAGTTTGCTGATACACATTTTCAGCAGCCGTAACGTTTAGGTTAGCCGACTTTGCGGCACTCAAAATCCCAGTCGCTAACGGATGCGTCGACTGTTGTTCAAGCGCAGCCATTGTCGCTAAAACAGTGTTATCGTCCATTTCGTCTGAAAACGACTGGACGTCATTCACACTAAATTTACCAGCCGTCAGCGTTTCCGTTTTGTCCATCAAGACATACTTAACGTGATTGATCTGCTCCAACGCCGATCGGTTGGCAATCAACAGCCCGCTTGTGGCAGCCAGAGAGGTTACCCGTGCCACCACTAAGGGAATTGCTAACCCCAGTGCGTGCGGACAAGCAATCACAAAGACAGTCACTGCAATCGATAAAGCAGCCGCTAAATTACTCGTCATCAGCCAAACAATAAACGAACCAACACCGACTATCAACGCGGCGTAGAAGAGATAACCAGCAACTTTGTCGGCCATCGTTTCGGTTTGTGATTTATTATCTTGTGCGGATTGAACCAGTGTCATCACCTTCGATAGATACCCACTGTCGCCGGTACCAGTAATGGTAATTTCTAGTGTTCCAGTGCCATTGATCGTCCCGCCGATAACGGTATCGCCAGTTGTCTTTGCGACCGCCTTCGCTTCCCCCGTGACCATGGCCTCGTTAACGCTCGTCGTCCCGTCGTTGACTGTACCATCAGCCGGAATCTTTTCACCAGCCCGAATTTGGACGCGCTGACCAACCTGCAACGATGCCACCTTAACGTCGCTGACTGTGCCGTCTGCACCAATTAAGTGCGCAGAATCAGGCAACAGTTTGGCTAACTTATCAACGGCTGAACCGGCGTTCATCACTGCGCCCATTTCAATCCAATGACCCAGCAGCATAATATCGATCAATGTCGCCAGTTCCCAAAAAAAATCAGTCACAGTGGGCGTTACATGGAAAATATCGTTGGCAATCACCGCGTAAATGCTGTAGACATAAGCCACCGAAATGCCCATCGTAATCAGCGTCATCATCGCTGGTTGTCGCATCTTCAATTCGTTGCGCGCGCCTGAAAAGAACGGCTGACCGCCATAAATAAAAATGAACGTCCCAATAACCGCGACGACCCAATCAGACCCGGTAAATGTTATCTGAAACGGCAATTTCATCCCCATCATGGGTGAAAAGAGCACTATGGGTATCGTTAAAATTAATGAGACCCAGAATTTACGCCGAAGACTCCCCGTATCCATCATCATATGCGTGCCACCAGGCATCGTCATCGTGTCTTGATCCATATTAGCCATCTCTGACATATCCGCTGGATGTTCCCCATTCATTTTCATCATCTAACCTCCCAATGTCGTTTATTGTTTACAAATGTAAACTCTATATCTACACCCTATAATGACTCCTCAATTTTGTCAATGAATTAGGTTGCGTTACACTAAGAATATCATTAATTTAGGAGGTGCCCTCTTGAGCAACCAGGCTAACGCCAAATTATCACCACTAAAAGAACTCACCAGTGAACAGCAGCAACTCGTTTCCGCTGCAGAAGCGTTCGTTGATGCGCACTATCAAGACGACACCCCAAGTGTCTTCGTCATCACCGGCGATGCTGGCACTGGCAAAAGTGTTGTCTTAAGCCAACTGTTCTACGATCTTCAAAGTGCTGCGCACGATTCAGAAAGCCCGTTGTATAACAGCACAAACTATTTTCTGGTGAATCATCCGGAACTACTTAAAGTCTATCGCAACATTGCCGGTGACCTACCCAACGAGTACAAGAAGAATTTCCAACGACCAACCTCGCTCATTAATCGCTGTCGAAAAACTGGAGCCGGTTTTGATATTGGCATCGTGGATGAAGCCCATTTGCTGCTATCACAACCAGACCACTATAATAATTTTTATGGTGATAATCAGCTTCAAGAATTAATCGCAAGCTGTCGCGTCCTGATTATTGTTTTTGATGAGCGCCAAGTCTTGCGGTTAAAAACTTATTGGACAACGGCTCGTTTAAAACACTTACTTGCACCCTTTCATCAGCAGTGGTTTACGCTTCATCATCAATTTCGAATGCAGGCTGATCCAAGTGTCATTCAATGGATCGATGCGCTCACAACCAAGGGCGAAATTCTGCCAATTCAAGGCGCCTTTAAAAACCACTATGACTTCCGGATTTTCGATGATGCTGAAGAAATGCGGCAACAAATTGTCATTAAAAACAACCAGGTCGGTCTTTCTCGCATTTTGTCCACCACGGGATATCCCTCCATACTGGACGGCGGCAAGCATTACATTACTGAAGGCGCGTTTAAAATGCCCTGGGATCAATATAATTACACCGCCACTCCCTGGGCGGAAATACCCGAAACCATTAATGAAGTTGGCTCAATATATACGTGTCAGGGATTTGACTTAAACTATGCCGGCATTATTTTAGGGCCGCCAGTCGTCTTAGCTGGAGATGGGTCCCATCTTGCAATTGACACGCATCTCATTACAGATCCTGAAGCTTTTAAACGCCGACCTGACATGCAAGATAGTGCCACAATCAATGAAGCTAAAAGAACCTTGCTGTTAAACGCGATGAACGTCATCATGAAACGTGGCGTTCATGGACTCTACCTCTACGCACACGACCCGCGCCTTCGTGATCTATTAATGCACCTATATCGGCGGCTGAAAACTAATAGTGAGTAGCTCTGAATACGTCGTAAGCAGTAGATAACTGACCGTATTGAATACTGCGATTTCATCACAAATATAAAAAGAAGCCTGGTATGTCTCGTTCTTTGAGACATACCAGGCTTCTTACTATGATGCGTTCTTGTCTTCGTTCTTATCAGGAATTAGTACTCCAGCTTGCGCTCTTTTGACTGCCTCAAGATCGGATTCTTTGAAATTCCATGGTAAATAAGCTGCTAACTGTTCCTTTTTTGGGAAAGTTGGTAGTTGCGCAACTCCGAGTAGAATATATTCGATATATTTCGTCGGATCAATGTGATTGGCCTTGGCACTCTCGACAATTGTCATCCAAATTGCTGTTGATCTAGCACCTTCTGGGCTAGTACTGAACAGCCAGTTCTTTCGACCAATCACTAAACTCTTCATCGTTCGTTCAGCGGTGTTGTTGCTCCAGTCCATGGTTCCATCGTTCACGATTCGGCTCAGATACATGCGTTGATCAGCCGCGTAAGTCACGGCTTTACCTAGTCGGGACTTAGCTAGCCCGTCATAGTGATCGACCCACTGCCAGAACTGTTTTAAAAGCGGTCTTATTTTACTACGCCGACGTCGCTGGCGTACTCGTGGAGAAAAGTGTTGCCAGGTCTTTTCGAGTCGAAACATGCTGTTGATCAATCGCAAGGGTGTTTCAACGTACTGTTTATCGGCATCAAACGCATCTTTGAACTTTCGCCGGACGTGCGCCCAACAGCCGACGCGCTTGATTGCCTGATCACCAAGCAGATTATAGCCCGCATATCCGTCGCATTGTAACACGCCTTGATACGTGCTACAGAGTTGTTTCTGCGCGAATGAACCAGCTCTGGTCTGGCTATAAGCATAGTACACAATCCGATTGGTTAGCTTCAAAGGGATGGTCGCGACCCACATGTAAGATCTTGACTTTGCTGCCCGACCAGGCTCGTTAATAACTTGGATTGGTGTTTCATCACCTTGAAGGTGATGACGGGCAATTAATTCTCGGTGGATCAGACCATACAATGGTTCTATCAGTTGGCTAGTTTTGATGATCCAATTAGCTAAGGTCCCCTCTGAAACATTAAAGCCGCCCTGTTTAAGGGCTCTTTGTTGTCGATACAAGGGCAGATCTAACAGAAACTTGTCACTGATCACATGCGCTGCCAGCGATGCTGACAATGGACTATGGGCTAATAAACCATGCGGCGCCTGGCTCTGAAACATATAAGTAAGGCCAGTTTGTCTTTCACATTCACTGCAGGTGCCAGTTTCTATGTAGATTCTTTTAACGTACAGGCGTCCCGGTTCGTAACAGACAGACTTCTTGGCGGACAAATTTTTTGCCGACGATGAGCCAGTCAGAGTGTCCGTGAGGACACTGACTGGCTCATCGAATGGAATTAAAACGTCCTGAACCGGCAGGTCAGGACTGATTGTTTGTTTGCGTGTCTTCTTTTTCGACCTGATCTTGGTTATTACTTGGTAGGTCTCTTCGCTTTGGTTCCCAGTTTGCTCTGGTTCGGTAAAAACACCACTTTGTCCGAATAATGACAATTGATCAGAATTAATTCTTTCAGAGCTTTGGCCATAGATCTTTTTGGTTAAAAATGCCACCTGTTCTTCCAGAAGTAGAATCGTCTGTTTTAGTTCGTGCACTTCTTGTTTTAGCTCAGTGTTCTGTCGAATTAGTTCGGCTTCAATATTTTTTACGTGCTTAGCCATCGCATTCACTCCTTTCCGTATATAAGAGTTGTTGAAATGAGTTTACCACTCGCTAAACGGGTTTAAAAGCTATTTTTTGTGACCCGGTGGGTTCACTTGATGAATGGTCGACTCCAGCGACCACCCGCTCAGGAGACGAAGTAACTGTTTGGGATTTAGCTTACGAATTGCAGCTTGATCAACTGGCCATTGGAGTCGACCATTCTCAATTCGTTTGTATAATAACAGGAATCCGTCACCATCCCAGTACAGTGCTTTGAATCGGTCTTTACGACTCCCGCAGAACAAATATAACGCGCTGTTATATGGGTCCAAATCAAATTGATCTTGAACCACCCCAGCTAGACCATCAATTCCTTTTCTTAAATCTGTTTTTCCGCAGACCAGAAAGATCTGATGAAGCTTATTTTGATCGATTATCATCGCTAAACACCGCCTTTAGGAATGCATCTAAAATATAACCATTAATGTGATTGTAGATAATGACAGATTTGTTGGTGCCGACTTTGATGTGCATTGCTTTCGTCGTAACCGTTGGTTGCGACTGTGGCGTTTGACCCATGCGAATTTGAACAATATCAGGTTTTTCAGTCATAAAAAATTACCTCACCAATTTTATTTGATGAGGTAATCGTAAATCATTTTAGAGTTGATTTGAATACGGTCGGTTATCTACTGCTTACAATACGTCTAAAGGTGGCCAGTTTTTTGAAATAAGCATGGCAGCATTCCTAAGTTAGCTGCCATGCTTATTTTTGAAATCGAGTAGGAGGTAATTGATTAATTCAATTACCGACCTCTCACACCACCGTACGTACGGTTCCGTATACGGCGGTTCAATAATTTAAGCACTTTGTATTGACTGGAGTGTCTTGCTCATATTGATGAGTCCAAGGCGTTCCAGTCTTTTGTTTGTCAGAGTATAGGTCAATGTCTTGCTATGCGCAGTTCGCCAATAACCCTTACGGGTATTGGCCATTGTATAAGCACTGGTGCCAGAAAGCCCCAGTTTTACAAGATGATTGACCTTTGTTTTGAGCTTCTTCCACTGTTTCCAAATATACTGGCGAATCCTTGCTCGCAACCATTCGTCTAAGTGACGGATAAAATTGGTCATTTTCCCGACCGAATAGTACTGTAACCACCCACGCATCTTTTGATGAATCTCGTTAAACACCAGGTTTAACGAAACGCCCCGATTGCGCTTGGTCATTTTCCTGAGTGCAGACTTGATGCGTTGCTTGGCCTGCCAAGCAGGTCGCGCATACGCACCTCCTCGACCAACCCCCAAGGAAAATCCCAGGAACTTGGCCCGCAGAGGCGAACTTACTGATGTCTTGTCCTCATTGACGGTGACCTTTAGGTCGCCTTCAAGAAAGCGAGTAACATTAGTCAGAACCCGTTCTCCAGCACGTTTGCTTCGGACATAAATATTACAATCGTCCGCATAGCGGACAAACTTATGACCTCTGGAAGTTAACAGCTTATCCAGTTCGTTGAGATAAATGTTAGCCAAAAGTGGCGATAAGGGGCCACCTTGAGGGGTGCCTTTATCACTTCGTTCAAATAGACCACCATTCATGACACCGCTGGTTAGGAAGCGACGAATGAGATGCAGTATCCATGGATCCGTAATATACTGCTCAATAAATTTAATAAGCAGATCGTGGTTGACCGTATCGAAGTATGCTTTTAAATCGAGATCCACGACATAGTGATAGCCCTGATTGTAGAACTGAACCACTCTATCAATGGCATCTTTAGCACTTCGATTCGGTCGGAACCCAAAACTATTATCTGAGAAGACACGCTCAAATGTTGGCACCATGACTTGCGCCATGGCTTGTTGAACAAGTCGGTCAATCACAGTTGGTATTCCGAGCTTGCGTTTACCACCATTAGGTTTTGGAATTTCAACCCGCTTAACGGGACGAGGCCGATAGGTCTCGTTTTGTAAAGCTTGCAGTAATTCCTGTTTATGTTTCCTCAAGTAGGGCAACAGTTCGTCAACGGTCATTCCGTCTAGTCCTGCTGCACCTTTGTTTCTGCAGACGCGAAGATAAGCCTCGTTCAGGTTATTTCGGTCTAAGACTAACTCTTGAAACTTAGTGCCGTTCATCATCGTATTTTCACCAGAGTCAGTGCTACGCACCCCGACTTGTTCTTGGGCTTCCAGTCCTACTGTCCGCCGGCGGTCAGCTTTTTCTGTATTCTGCGGTTGTTGCACTGTCTCCACCTCCAATATCAATGATGACCTATTATTGTTCAGCCCTTCGTGGCAGATACCACTACTATGGCCTCGGCTGACTCCTGTATCGTTCTGCACCACATCACTGCGATGTTTGTTCCTGTGGCGCTTAGCGCGCCTCTTGTCGGGAACGTACGATACAGGCCTCCCCGGGTAAGAACGCCCACTTTCGTACCATGTCATTGCCAGCTTTACTGCGATGGCCTCGAGTAGTATTGGACTTTGGTTTGTTTGGCAACCTCGTCCGACCAACACAGCCTTATAGCTGATTCTTGTACATCAATGCGGTACTTTGTCGCCGACTTCCTTCAGATTCCACCTCACGATGGACACCCTTGTCATTGACTTGCGGTTCCGACTACTACGGCCCGCAACGGACTTTCACCGTCTAGTTGGCGCCCATGCCGGGCGCACCAAAAAAACGATGAACTCACATTCATCGTTTACTGACGGTCCGTACGAGACTCGAACTCGTGATCTCCTGCGTGACAGGCAGGCGTCCTAAACCAACTAGACCAACGGACCAAATTGCGGGAGCTGGATTTGAACCAACGACCTTCGGGTTATGAGCCCGACGAGCTACCAGACTGCTCCATCCCGCGATAATATTATTTTTATGACCCGTACGGGATTCGAACCCATGTTACTGCCGTGAAAGGGCGGTGTCTTAACCACTTGACCAACGGGTCATTTATAAAATGACTTAACTATTAATGAAACAACGGAGAAAGAGAGATTCGAACTCTCGCGCCGCTTACGCGACCTACACCCTTAGCAGGGGCGCCTCTTCAGCCACTTGAGTATTTCTCCAATGGGCCTAAATGGACTCGAACCATCGACCTCACGCTTATCAGGCGTGCGCTCTAACCAGCTGAGCTATAGGCCCAAAAAGCGGGTAACGAGAATCGAACTCGCGACAACAGCTTGGAAGGCTGTGGTTTTACCACTAAACTATACCCGCATTTGGTATTTCTATTGGCGTTGTTTTATTAATGGCGCGGGACGGAATCGAACCGCCGACACACGGAGCTTCAATCCGTTGCTCTACCAACTGAGCTACCGAGCCATAAAAGCGGTTCGTACGAGACTCGAACTCGTGATCTCCTGCGTGACAGGCAGGCGTCCTAAACCAACTAGACCAACGAACCAAATAGATATTTAGAAATAATTGCGGGAGCTGGATTTGAACCAACGACCTTCGGGTTATGAGCCCGACGAGCTACCAGACTGCTCCATCCCGCGATAATAAAAAGGAGGATGAGAGATTCGAACTCTCGCGTGGTTTGACCCACCTGACGGTTTTCAAGACCGTTCCCTTCAGCCAGACTTGGGTAATCCTCCATAAGATACAATAACAATGATATAACATTACTTGACCATAGTAAAGACCCAAGTTAATGGACCTTGTAGGATTCGAACCTACGACCGGACGGTTATGAGCCGTCTGCTCTAACCAACTGAGCTAAAGGTCCGAGCACTAATGATCAATCGCGGCGGGGGGGATCGAACCCTCGACCTCCCGGGTATGAACCGGACGCTCTAGCCAGCTGAGCTACACCGCGATGGTGTTTAAATAAAGATGAAACTATTTATTTAAATCGGGAAGACAGGATTCGAACCTGCGACCCCCTGGTCCCAAACCAGGTGCTCTACCAAGCTGAGCTACTTCCCGCTCAATGCACCCAGTAGGAGTCGAACCTACAACCTTCTGATTCGTAGTCAGACACTCTATCCAATTGCGCTATGGGTGCAAAATATTAAATTGTAACAATGCCGAGGACCGGGATCGAACCGGTACGGTCATCACTGACCGCAGGATTTTAAGTCCTGTGCGTCTGCCAATTCCGCCACCCCGGCGTTTTTGGCAAAAGCGGAAGACGGGATTCGAACCCGCGACCCCCACCATGGCAAGGTGATGTTCTACCACTGAACTACTTCCGCATATTCTGTTAAATGCCGACTAGAAGATTCGAACTTCCGACCCCCTGTTTACAAGACAGGTGCTCTACCAACTGAGCTAAGTCGGCAACTCAATAAATTAATGGGTGTAGAGATCCGAAATTTCTCTCGGTAATGAGCCGTGACAGGCTCGAACTGTCGACCCTCTGATTAAAAGTCAGATGCTCTACCAACTGAGCTAACGGCTCAATGGAGGATACAGGGCTCGAACCTGTGACCCTCTGCTTGTAAGGCAGACGCTCTCCCAACTGAGCTAATCCTCCATGAATGATAGCGTGGCAACGTCCTACCCTCGCAGGGGGCGATCCCCCAACTACTCTTGGCGTGCTGAAGCTTAACTTCTGTGTTCGGCATGGGAACAGGTGTATCCTTCAGGCTATCGCCACCACACTATTGAGAACTGGTGCTCTCAAAACTAGATAATATCGTTTTCCTACCGGAAATCACCGTTTTCTTACTTGGTTAAGTCCTCGACCGATTAGTACTAGTCCGCTCCATCCATCACTGGACTTCCACTTCTAGCCTATCTACCTGATCATCTCTCAGGGGTCTTACTTCCATAAAGGAATGGGAAATCTCATCTTGAGGCGAGTTTCACACTTAGATGCTTTCAGCGTTTATCTCATCCACACATAGCTACTCAGCAATGCGCCTGGCGGCACAACTGATACACCAGCGGTGTGTCCATTCCGGTCCTCTCGTACTAGGAACAGCTCCTCTCAAATTTCCTATGCCCGCGACGGATAGGGACCGAACTGTCTCACGACGTTCTGAACCCAGCTCGCGTACCGCTTTAATGGGCGAACAGCCCAACCCTTGGGACCGACTACAGCCCCAGGATGCGATGAGCCGACATCGAGGTGCCAAACCTCCCCGTCGATGTGGACTCTTGGGGGAGATAAGCCTGTTATCCCCAGGGTAGCTTTTATCCGTTGAGCGATGGCCCTTCCATACGGTACCACCGGATCACTAAGCCCGACTTTCGTCCCTGCTCGACCTGTCTGTCTCGCAGTCAAGCTCCCTTCTGCCTTTACACTCTACGAATGATTTCCAACCATTCTGAGGGAACCTTTGGGCGCCTCCGTTACTTTTTAGGAGGCGACCGCCCCAGTCAAACTGCCCACCTGACACTGTCTCCCACCACGCTAAGTGGTGCGGGTTAGAGTGTTCACACAACAAGGGTCGTATCCCACCAGCGCCTCTGCCGAAACTAGCGTTCCGGCCTCTACGGCTCCGACCTATCCTGTACAAGTTGTGTCAACACCCAATATCAAGCTACAGTAAAGCTCCATGGGGTCTTTCCGTCCTGTCGCGGGTAACCTGCATCTTCACAGGTACTATAATTTCACCGAGTCTCTTGTTGAGACAGTGCTCAGATCGTTACGCCTTTCGTGCGGGTCGGAACTTACCCGACAAGGAATTTCGCTACCTTAGGACCGTTATAGTTACGGCCGCCGTTTACTGGGGCTTCATTTCTGGGCTTCGCCGAAGCTAACTCATCCACTTAACCTTCCAGCACCGGGCAGGCGTCAGCCCCTATACGTCATCTTACGATTTTGCAGAAACCTGTGTTTTTGATAAACAGTCGCCTGAGCCTTTTCACTGCGGCTGCACTTGCGTGCAGCACCCCTTCTCCCGAAGTTACGGGGTCATTTTGCCGAGTTCCTTAACAAGAGTTCACTCGCACACCTTAGGATACTCTCCTCGACTACCTGTGTCGGTTTGCGGTACGGGTAATAAAGTATTCACTAGAAGCTTTTCTCGGCAGTGTGACGTCGGCCACTTCCCTACTTAAATTCGGTCCTCATCACAGCTTGTCAACCCGGCTGCCAGCATTTAACTGGTAACCTGACTTACTGCTTGAACGCATATTTCCAATCGTGCGCACGGCTTAGCCTCCTGCGTCCCTCCATCGTTCAAACACACTTTACTAGTACAGGAATCTCAACCTGTTAGCCATCGCTTACGCCTCTCGGCCTCAGCTTAGGTCCCGACTAACCCTAGGAGGACGAGCCTTCCCCAGGAAACCTTAGTCATTCGGTGGATCAGATTCTCACTGATCTTTCGCTACTCATACCGGCATTCTCACTTCTAAGCGCTCCACTAGTCCTTACGATCTAGCTTCACCGCCCTTAGAACGCTCTCCTATCACGTGACCTAATGGTCACATCCACAATTTCGGTGGTATCCTTAGCCCCGGTACATTTTCGGCGCAAAATCACTCGGCTAGTGAGCTATTACGCACTCTTTAAATGGTGGCTGCTTCTGAGCCAACATCCTAACTGTCTATGCAACTCCACCGCCTTTTCCACTTAGGATACACTTAGGGACCTTAATTGGTGGTCTGGGCTGTTCCCCTTTCGACGATGGATCTTATCACTCACCGTCTGACTCCCGGATATAAATCTGTGGCATTCGGAGTTTATCTGAATTCAGTAACCCATGACGGGCCCCTAGTCCAAACAGTGGCTCTACCTCCACGATTCTCAATTCCGAGGCTAGCCCTAAAGCTATTTCGGAGAGAACCAGCTATCTCCAAGTTCGTTTGGAATTTCACCGCTACCCACACCTCATCCCAGCACTTTTCAACGTACACGGGTTCGGGCCTCCAGTGCGTTTTACCGCACCTTCACCCTGGACATGGGTAGGTCACCTGGTTTCGGGTCTACACCAACGTACTGAAACGCCCGTTTCAGACTCGCTTTCGCTACGGCTCCGTCTTTTCAACTTAACCTTGCATGTTAGCGTAACTCGCCGGTTCATTCTACAAAAGGCACGCTGTCACCCATTAACGGGCTCCAACTAATTGTAGGCACATGGTTTCAGGAACTATTTCACTCCCCTTCCGGGGTGCTTTTCACCTTTCCCTCACGGTACTGGTTCACTATCGGTCACTAGGGAGTATTTAGCCTTGGGAGATGGTCCTCCCTGATTCCGACCAGGTTTCACGTGTCTGGCCGTACTCAGGATCCTGAACTGAGGGTTATTGGTTTCATTTACGGGGCTATCACCCTCTTTGGCCAGGCTTCCCAACCTGTTCAACTACCAACAACTTTGGTAACTCAAATGTTCAGTCCTACAACCCCAGGAAGCAAGCTTCCTGGTTTGGGCTGTTCCCACTTCGCTCGCCGCTACTATGGGAATCGCAATTGCTTTCTCTTCCTGTGGGTACTTAGATGTTTCAGTTCCCCACGTCTGCCTTTACTTAGCTATGTATTCACTAAGCAATAACCATCGGTTAAAATGGCTGGGTTTCCCCATTCGGAAATCTCCGGATCAAAGCTTACGTACAGCTCCCCGAAGCATATCGGTGTTAGTCCCGTCCTTCATCGGCTCCTAGTGCCAAGGCATTCACCATGCGCCCTTGTTAACTTAACCTAAATCACTAACGTGATTTCAGTTAATTGAGTATATGCGAAGTAGTTTAACTACTAATAAAAAGCTCAAAATAACGCGGTGTTCTCGGCTTAATTAATGAAATTATTAATTAATAAAAGAAAATTGATATTATCTAGTTTTCAAAGAACCAATTCTTATGACTCTTACGAGTCAATGGAGAATAGCGGGATCGAACCGCTGACCCCCTGCTTGCAAAGCAGGTGCTCTCCCATCTGAGCTAATTCCCCATAACAAACCGCTTGATTTGTTGAGTGGGCCTAAATGGACTCGAACCATCGACCTCACGCTTATCAGGCGTGCGCTCTAACCAGCTGAGCTATAGGCCCAAAAGCGTTACGGTTTGAGAGTAGACCTCTCAAAACTAAACAAAGTTTTGTCTCAGTGCAGGGCTTCCGTATTATTCCTTAGAAAGGAGGTGATCCAGCCGCAGGTTCTCCTACGGCTACCTTGTTACGACTTCACCCTAATCATCTGCCCCACCTTAGGCGGCTGGCTCCCGAAGGTTACCGAACCGACTTTGGGTGTTGCAAACTCTCATGGTGTGACGGGCGGTGTGTACAAGGCCCGGGAACGTATTCACCGCGGCATGCTGATCCGCGATTACTAGCGATTCCGACTTCGTGTAGGCGAGTTGCAGCCTACAGTCCGAACTGAGAATGGCTTTAAGAGATTAGCTTGCTCTCGCGAGTTCGCAACTCGTTGTACCATCCATTGTAGCACGTGTGTAGCCCAGGTCATAAGGGGCATGATGACTTGACGTCATCCCCACCTTCCTCCGGTTTGTCACCGGCAGTCTCGCCAGAGTGCCCAACTAAATGCTGGCAACTGACAATAAGGGTTGCGCTCGTTGCGGGACTTAACCCAACATCTCACGACACGAGCTGACGACAGCCATGCACCACCTGTATCTGCGTCCCCGAAGGGAACGCCTAATCTCTTAGGTTAGCACAGTATGTCAAGACCTGGTAAGGTTCTTCGCGTAGCTTCGAATTAAACCACATGCTCCACCGCTTGTGCGGGCCCCCGTCAATTCCTTTGAGTTTCAACCTTGCGGTCGTACTCCCCAGGCGGAATGCTTAATGCGTTAGCTGCGGCACTGAAGGGCGGAAACCCTCCAACACCTAGCATTCATCGTTTACGGCATGGACTACCAGGGTATCTAATCCTGTTCGCTACCCATGCTTTCGAGCCTCAGCGTCAGTTACAGACCAGACAGCCGCCTTCGCCACTGGTGTTCTTCCATATATCTACGCATTTCACCGCTACACATGGAGTTCCACTGTCCTCTTCTGCACTCAAGTTACCCAGTTTCCGATGCACTTCTCCGGTTAAGCCGAAGGCTTTCACATCAGACTTAAGTAACCGCCTGCGCTCGCTTTACGCCCAATAAATCCGGATAACGCTTGCCACCTACGTATTACCGCGGCTGCTGGCACGTAGTTAGCCGTGGCTTTCTGGTTGAATACCGTCAACGTCTGAACAGTTACTCTCAAACGTGTTCTTCTTCAACAACAGAGTTTTACGATCCGAAAACCTTCTTCACTCACGCGGCGTTGCTCCATCAGACTTTCGTCCATTGTGGAAGATTCCCTACTGCTGCCTCCCGTAGGAGTTTGGGCCGTGTCTCAGTCCCAATGTGGCCGATTACCCTCTCAGGTCGGCTACGTATCATTGCCTTGGTGAACCGTTACTCCACCAACTAGCTAATACGCCGCGGGTCCATCCAGAAGTGATAGCCGAAACCACCTTTCAAACAAAAACCATGCGGTTTTTGTTGTTATACGGTATTAGCACCTGTTTCCAAGTGTTATCCCCTGCTTCTGGGCAGGTTACCCACGTGTTACTCACCAGTTCGCCACTCATCCGATGTTAAAATCCGTGTAAGCACTTCATTTAGCGGGATGCGTTCGACTTGCATGTATTAGGCACGCCGCCAGCGTTCATCCTGAGCCAGGATCAAACTCTCATTTTATGATTGTTTGTGACTCATTTGTTGTTACATTGTTAATAAGCGAATTGACGTTCGCAAATTACATTTGATCTCAACTTACAGTTGAGATGCCCTGCACTTTGTGAAACAAAACTTCGTTCAGTTTTCAAAGGTCTACATATCTTGTTAGCGTTGATAGCCAACAACTTAATCATTATAGCATCTCGATTTTAACGTGTCAACCATGAATTTGAATAATTATTTAATTCAAATTCACATTTCCAATTAAAACCAATCTGCAATTTGCTAACTAAATCCTTGCTATATCAGCAACGAACTTTATTAGTTTAGCAAATGCTGTCATATCTGTCAAGCAACGTTTTGAATATTTATTAATTCAAACTTGTCCGACTAGAACAGCTTACTACCAACTCGCATAACTTGTCAACGACTAATTCAATGAATCTGTTGAATAATTATTCGAGCTCTCGCTTGCTGTTTTTCAACAACGCATATTATCTTATCAACTAATTCCATTCAGGTCAAGCCTGTTTACAACTTTTTTGAGAATTTGCCTCAATAATTTCATTCTGACTTTAATAAGCAACTAGTAACGATCGAGATTGCCACAGGTACACCCCGCTATACGTAATTTTATCGCCTCTCAACCATTACTAGCTTTAATGACATGAAAGCCCACACGAACTAAGTAAGTCTGCCTAGTCACGCTTTACTCGTGCTAGCTACAAATTTAAACTCAACCTGTTTAGTCCTGAAACTTCTGGCCAAAGTTAGCCACAACCAGACCGCAAAAAAAACTGGCTACCTTCTTATAGAGGTAGCCAGTTTTTCACCAACTGTGTTGCCACAGTTACTTCAACTCAGGTGCATCCGTCTTATATGGAACTGCCTTGCCATTGCGTTTAGCAAGCACGCTAGTTGGATACTTCTTTTCAGCAGCCTTCAACTTAGCCATTCCATTGATGTACTTGTAGTTATAGTCTTTCTTATTCACCTTAGTGAACCCTTTTGGCGTATAGAACCGTAAGAGATCCCCTTCGATGACCCGATCAGACAACGAGAGTTCCGTCGTCACATAGTTTTGCAATTTAGTAATCTGTTTCTTTTGCTGACTCGTCAACGTAAGTTTCTTTCCCGTCGACGTTTGATAGACGGTACTGCCAACCTTGGTATACTTCGGTGTGACAAAGTCCCCATCACGGAAAGCAACAACTTGATTCCGCTTGTTCGACAGAAGATCTTGCCCGAACTGAATCGTATTGTTGTCCTTAACGCCTAACAGATCCATCAACGTAGGTAAGACATCGATCTCGCCACCATACGTGTGGTCGATACCACCTTTAAGGCCGGCAGAATGAATCATTAATGGTACTTTCTGGAACTGCGCCAGATCGTACTCATTCACGCTCTTTTTGCCTAACAGATGTGCAATCGCAGCCCGGTGGTTATCCGATATCCCATAATGATCTCCATAGAGCATAATGACACTGTTTTTGTACAATCCCGAAGTCTTGAGGTACGTCAAAAATTCACCAAATGCTTCATCTAGGTAGTGCGCCGTTTGCACATAGGGATCAACCGTCTTATCACCAGTCTTGGTAGCTGGGAAATCGGTATTTTGCTTATCCAATTCATACGGGTAGTGGTTCGTCAGCGTAATCAGCTTCGCATAAAACGGTTGTGGTAACTGATCGAGGTACTGTGACGCCTGCTTAAAGAAGATCTTATCCTTTAACCCATAGCCAACTGAATAATCAGGTTTCGTTTTATAGTAACTAGAACTAAAGAAATATTCATACCCCCACGATTTATAGGTATTATCTCGGTTCCAGAAACTTGGCACATCCCCATGGAATGCAGCCGTGGTATACCCCTTTTGGCTTAAGATCGCTGGTGCAGCTTGGAACGTGTTCTGCGTCCCATAGGTGGTCATCGCTGACCCTTGAGGCAACCCATACAACGAGTTTTCAAGCATCATTTCTGCATCTGAGGTCTTCCCTTGGGCAACCTGGTTGTAGAAATTGTCAAAACTCAGGGTATTTTTGTTCTTATAGAACTTGTTTAAGTTAGGGGTAACTTCCTTACCATCCACCTTATAATTGATCAAGAATTGCTGGAAACTTTCCAAATGAATGATAATGACGTTTTTACCCTTAGCCTGCCCGTAATACTTCACATTCGGACTCACTCGGTTACGGTTCACGAATTTCTTAACACTCGTGAGATCACTGGCATTTGCGTGTGCTCGCGTCGCACTTTCCTTTTGCGTTTGATACGCATTAAACGCCGCATATTCGTTTAACCCTAAGTACTTCACAATGTAATTATTGTCAAATGTTCTGGTCAATAACCCGGAACGGTCCGCATTGGCCATCCCGTATTCAGCACCCATTAACGAAAAGGCGAGCACGGATAAGACTAGCGCATACCGGCGTTTAAATGGCCGAACATCAACTCGGATCACGTGTGTCAGTAATAGGACAACTAACACGATAATATCCAAGAATACCAGGAAATCCGTTGGTCTAATAATCTGACCAATACTCTTCCCAAGGTTGTTTTGCACGTCCCCAGAGCCTTTGATCACACTAAAAGTTAGGAAATCAGAAAATTCACGATAGTAAATGATGTTCGCAAAGATCCAAATTGACTGAATCAGGTCAATAACAATCATTAACCAGTAAACTAATCGTCCCCGGAAATAAAGTGCGATGCCAAATAACAGCAGTGCAGCAGGTATGGGGTTAATCGCCAACAGGAACTGCTGCACGCTCCCCTTGGCCCCCAATGTAAATTCTGTCTGATAGGCGATATACGTCTTCACACAAAATAATAGGACAACTAATAAGTAGAACCCAAACACCGTATTCAGCTTATTCGTTGACCCCTTGATCTTTCCCGACATAATCCAATGCCTCCACGTTAGAGTTAACAAATGCCATTATATCTAATCTTACCGAAATAGCAATTTCACGCTAACTTCTTTGAAAAAACTTCACAACTCATTAACGAAACTGATACATATAAGTAATGAAAATGATACATATAAGTAATGAAAATGATAAAACAAAAACTATGGTTGCCCATAGTTTTTCGTTAATTATTGGTCAGTAACTCAAACAATTCAATTGCTACTAAATCAATGTTATCAAACTCAAAATGTTCCTTGCCCTGATATTCATCCAACGTGTACGTTTTCGTTTCGGAATGATACGTCACCTGAGCCTGTTCAACACCGTTAACTTCGAAGCGCCGTGGTTGTGGTTCGTCACCAGCATCTTCCTGCATTGCTTTCAGTCGATTAATGATTCCGATTAATTGTGATTCCTCCATGAGAATCCCCTTTCCGATTTCAAATTGACACTCTAATTTTACCAAAGACTCGCCCCATGCGCACGAAATTCTTGTAAAACGAGGGATTTTTTTAAGACTGTCTCAGAAACCGCAACCTGTCGCGTTGTTCGCATTGGGAAAATGGTGATATAAACACCCCCCTAAGGCCGTGGATGGTGAAACATCTGTGGCTTTAGGGGGGTGTTTTGAGATAACACTGTCTAATTATGTTTTATTGAGTCATAAAGTAGCAGGTTACCTTATCGCAGCGTCTGAATGGAAAGTCGATTCGGACTTATCAGCTGGGTGGGTATGGCTGCTGGCTTGCTTGGCCTCCGTGTCGAAACGTGTTCCGCAAGGCTAACGTGTAACGGACGCTGACCAAAAAGTCAGAACCGGACCGCGTGTTTTATCAGCCGAATGCGTATGGCTGCTGGCTTGCTTGGCCTCTGTGCCGAAACATGTTCCGCAAGGCAAGGGGCGGCCATGTAACGGACTCTGGCAAAAATGCCAAGTTCGGGCATTTCTGCCAGAGTCCGTTACATTCTGCCCCTTAACCGCCTTGCTCCACACTCTAGGCCTCATCCGCCCTTTGCGACGTATGCGAATCTTGAATGCGTTTGAACATTCTTTCCATGTCTGTGTCGGTAAAATGAATCAACACTGGCCGGCCGTGGGGGCAGTTAAACGGGTTTTCTGCTGACTTTAGATGCACCATTAAGGCATTTGCCTGTTGGTCGTCCAAGTGGTGGTTCGCCTTAATTGCCCGCTTACAGCTCATCATAATAGCCGTCTTTTCGCGGAATTGGGCAACCGTTAAATGACCATCTCGAAGCACCCAGTCGATCATTTCTTTGATCGTATCGGACTCCTGACCTGCCTTAAACCAAGTCGGGTGTTGCCGCACAATGATGCTGTTTGGTCCGAATTGTTCTAGATGCAGACCCACACTCGCTAACATGTCCACTTGGTCCATAATTTTCAACATGTCTGAAGTGGCGTAGTCTAACACAATGGGCACCAGCAACCGCTGCTGATCATCGGCAACCTCCCCGATGGCCTTGCGGTAATACTCATAATTGACCCGTTCCTGAGCAGCATGTTGATCCATGATGTAGAGCCCATCAGGTGACTGTGCCAATAAATACGTCCCATGGTATTGGCCAATATAGGTCAATTCAGGGAACCGTTCCTTTCGCTCAGAAAACAGATCCGTTTCGTTTGCCGGTTGTGCTGAAGGTGCCTCGTCATCCGTAGTGCGCTCAGATCCTGATGTCGTTTCTAAAGTAAACGGGCCGGCACTTGTGTTTTGATACTTCTGATCAAAATCAGCCAGCGTGTCAGACTGCAATTGCGCCTTATCGGTGATCATAATGGGATCGACTGTGCCATCATCAGCATCAAATTCTGGTGGTTGTGGGGCAGCCGACGCCGTGCGATCTTCCGGTACTGGTAATTGAGTCTCCGGTGCCGCGCTCACGGTCAGTCCGGCAGACCATAACGGATTCTTCGGGGCCTCAGGTTGCGACTGACGTGTCACTAAATTAGCATTGGCCCGCGAAATAGCTTCCAAGTCACCAGCTAATTTTTGCGTGTCGAGCTGCGGTTCATCGCTACCTTGAAGATTACTTAACGCATCCGGAATCAAATTCTGATTCGCAAGCTGCCGACGAATCGCCTCGCTAATCACTTCAGAGAGCTGCGGTTCCTTACTGATACGGACTTCCTGCTTCGTTGGGTGAACGTTAACATCAACGAGTAACGGATCCATTTCAATGTTAACCACGGCCAAAGGATAGCGACCGACCATTAATTTCGATCCGTAGCCGGCAATGATGGCTTTTGTTAGGGCATAGTTTTTAATGTACCTGCCGTTCAATAGTACTGACATGTAGGCCCGGTTCGCCCGCGTCAGTTCTGGCAGGGACACGTAACCGCTAACTTTAAAATCAGCATCCTTGCCCTTGATGGCCAACATCTTATTCGCCTTGTTAAGGCCATAGACGTTGCCGATGACCTGCAGAAGGTCGCCGCGACCCGCCGTCCGCATCATTTCACGCCCGTTATTCGCAAGTGAAAATGAAATGTCCGGGTGGCCAAATGCCAATCGATTAACGATATCAACGATCTTAGCCAGTTCTGTATTCAACGATTTTAAATACTTCAATCGGGCTGGCACGTTAAAGAACAGGTCCGTCACTGTGATGTCCGTCCCCCGGCGCGCCTCTGCGGGCTTTTGGGTCTTCGTTTGACCACCGCTGATGTGGATCTCAGTGCCTTCGCCGCCGGTGGACGTGACCATCACAACGTCAGCAACCGACGCAATACTTGGCAGCGCCTCACCACGAAACCCCAACGAGTGAACGCGGAAAAGATCCTTACGATCCGTTATTTTGCTGGTGGCGTGTCGTTTGAATGCCAGCGTCACCTCATCATTGGCAATGCCGCTGCCATCATCGATCACCTGGATTCGTTTTAACCCAGCCTCTTCAACAATGATATCGATTTCGTGACTACCCGCGTCAATTGCGTTTTCAACTAATTCTTTGACAACTGATGCCGGCCGCTCGATAACTTCACCAGCTGCGATCTGATCCACTAGTGTTGATGATAATTCGTGAATTTGCGGCATTCTCTCACCTTCTCATCGTACCGTTTCTATTTTTTCTTGGTGGCTTGTTGCTGCCACTTGTAAACTTGATTCATGACTTCCATTGGCGTTAGTGCCATTAGATTAAGCGACTTGAGCTGTTTTAGCAACTGATCAGCTTCAGTACGCTTCTTCGTTGGTTCAGGCGTCCCAAAGAGTGACAGTTGTGTATCCTCGCCATCATCAATTTTAGGTGTAAGGGCCTCATTTTCCGATTCCCGAACAGTTGTTCTTTTCTGCTCTTCGACCGTTTTAGCCGGGACATCCTCCACCGACTGTGCCTCGCTTGAAGTTGCGGCAACGATGGGCTTATCCTGATCATCCTTAGTCTCTAACCGGGTCAAAATCTGGTCTGCTCGCGTCAGCAAACTATCAGGCAACCCAGCAAGTTTCGCTACATGGATCCCGTAAGACTTATCAGCAGGACCATTTTGCATCTGGTGCAGGAAGACTAATTCGCCATCTTTTTCAACCGCGCCAACGTGCACGTTTTTCAACTCTGGCAAACTCTCTTCCAAAACCGTTAATTCGTGGTAATGAGTCGAAAAGAGCGTTTTGGCGTGAACCCGATTATGCACAAACTCAATAATCGCCTGCGCCAATGCCATCCCGTCATAGGTCGCCGTCCCGCGTCCAATCTCGTCAAAGAGGATCAGCGAATTAGCGGACGCGTTCGCAAGTGCTTCATTAGCTTCCTTCATTTCGACCATGAACGTACTTTCACCGGAGATCAGGTCATCTGCTGCCCCAATTCTGGTGAAAATCTGGTCAAAAATTGGCATTGTGGCACTCTTAGCGGGGACAAAACACCCCATCTGCGCAAGAATCACAGTTAATGCTAGCTGTCGCATGTAAGTACTCTTCCCAGACATGTTGGGACCAGTAATCAGCAGAATGGTCGTTTGATCATCCATCAAAATATCGTTTGGGACGTATTTTTGCCGCCCTAACACCTTTTCAACGACCGGGTGCCGCCCCTCAATAATTCGAAGTTGATGGCCACCCTTGGTCAGTGTTGGGGCAACGAAGCGGTATTTTTCACTGACGTCCGCAAAACTTTGCAGCACATCTAGTTCCGCCACCGCGTGCGCTAACGTCTGGATGCGTTGAATATTTTGCTTGACCATTTCGCGCAATTTAACAAACAGTTGGTACTCAAGGTCAGTTGATTTTTCCTCAGCTTCCAAAATCAGCCGTTCCTTTTCCTTCAGTTCCGGCGTAGTAAACCGCTCTGAATTGGTCAGGGTCTGTTTGCGTTCATAGCGCCCCTCCGGCAGCTTGCTAAGATTGACCTTCGTCACTTCGATGTAGTAGCCAAACACCCGGTTATAGCCAATCTTTAAATTATTGATACCGGTGGCCTGGCGTTCCGAAGCCTCCATCTCTGCTAACCATTGTTTCCCGTTATGCATGGCTTCACGATAGGTGTCTAACTGATCATCGTATCCATCCTTGATAATGCCGCCGTCCGTCACAGAAATCGGCGGGTCCTCGATAATAGCCTGTTCGATGGCATCCGCAACGTCATCGTTAGGATCCAAATTATTTAAAATATCGTCAAACGTGCCGTCCTCAAACTCCCCTAGAACGTGTTGAATCTTAGGAATCTGGTTCAGCGACGTTTTCAGCTGAATCAGGTCACGCCCGTTTACACTCCCAAAAGCGACCCGACCAGCAAGCCGCTCCAGATCGTAAACCTTCGTCAGTTCCTCTTGCAGGTTATGACGTTCAAAATATTGGGTGACCAAAGCCCCCACTTTATGCTGTCGAGCAAGGATCTCGTCACGCGTCACCAACGGACGGTCAAGCCACTGTTTAAGCAACCGACCACCCATGGCAGTTCGCGTTTCATCCAGTAACCACAGTAACGTGCCGGATTTCTTGCCGGTGCGAATATTTTGTGTCAACTCCAGATTTCGCTGGGAATAGTGATCCATTTTTAAAAAATAAGATGGTTGATAGACGACCGCACGCTGCAAATGCGCTAGACTACGCTTTTGCGTGGTCACAATGTACGTTAACAGATGCTTTAAAACAGCATTTTGTGCCACATCTGTCACATCCTGAGTTAAGTAGCTCAGTTCCGACTGTTCCGTCACATCGTCCTGATGAGAAACCAGGATGCCAATCTGGCTGATTTGCTGACGTTCGTCATCCGTAACACTTTGGTCAACAACGATTTCCTTCGTTTGTAAACTCATGACTTCATTGACAACCGCTTCAAAGTTTTTGAGACTGGCCACTTTAAGTTCACCCGTCGACAGGTCAGCATAGGCAAACCCGTAGTCTGTGGCAGTCTTTGTCAACGCGGTCAGGTAGTTATTGCGTTTCGCATCACCGATTCCAGTGTCGGTCTGGGTACCAGGTGTCACCAGTTGAATGACTTCCCGTTTCACCATTCCTTCAGCGAGTTTCGGATCTTCCACCTGCTCACAAATGGCCACTTTATAGCCCTTATCGACTAAAATATCGACGTAGTTTTGAGCTGCCCGGTGAGGCACGCCACACATTGGAATTTGATTTTCAGCACTTGCGTTGTGACTTCGAGAAGTCAGCGTTAATTCCAATAATTGCGAGCCTTTGATGGCATCATCGTTAAATAGTTCATAGAAGTCACCGATCCGGTAAAACAAAAAAGCATCCGGGTACTGGTCTTTAATTTCTTGATATTGCACCATCATTGGTGTTTGTTTTGCTGCTGAGGGCAAGCTCTTCACCTCTTAATTAAAATAGGGATGCGCATCACTGATCAAAATCGGCTTAATTTTTGTTGCTTGGCCATTTTGATCATTAATATCGATCACACATCCTGATAAAATGCTTTTTTCATCTTCATCAACAACGTACCGCGTTGGCCGTTGCGTCAGGAACCGACTGATGACACCCTCTGACTGCATGCCAAGAATGCCGTTATCAGGGCCAGTCATCCCGGCATCCGTCATAAATGCTGTCCCACCAGGTAAGATCTGACCATCCGTGGTCTGTACGTGGGTGTGCGTCCCAACAACTGCGGACACCTTTCCCTGAAGATAGGTCGCCATCGCGCGTTTTTCACTCGTGGCTTCAGCATGAAAATCTAAAAAGATAATGGGGGTCGTTTTCCGAATTTCGGTCACTAACGCATCAGCTGCCGTAAACGGATCATCCAATGGTGGCAAGAACACCCGTCCTTGAAGATTGATCACAGCAAGTGTCGCTTGATTGACCTTCAATTGTGTCCACCCGCGGCCAGGCACATCTTTGCCGGGATAGTTGGCAGGCCGGACTAATTTCGTTGTGCCGTCAATAAATTCAAAAATTTCTTTGTTATCCCAGGTGTGATTCCCCATGGTGACAACGTCGGCGCCGCTAGCAAGCAACGTCTTGTATATTGCCTGACTGATGCCCCGCCCAACTGGTGTGGAATTCTCACCGTTCACAATCGTCGCCTGTGGCTTGTAATCCCGTTTCAACTGAGGTAAATAGGTCTCAATCATGTGAACACCGCGGTCACCCACAACGTCACCAATAAATAATAATCGCATACTGATCCTCTAATCTAATTGTTTTATATCATCGTATTGGACTATTTTAACATGGTTTGGGGGTGGATGGAAAAATAGAGTGCGGAGAAAGGCGGTTAGAGGGCGGAGTGTAAGACACGCTTGCAGAAATGCCCGAACCTGGCATTTTTGCAAGCGTGTCTTACACAGGAGCCCTCTGCCTTTCGGAGCACGTTTGGACGCCAAATAAGCGATGAGCCAACATAATCCGCCCCTTTATCCAAAAGAACAGCCTCAAACGACTGCATACCCCCACCGTCCCATACCACATCCCCAGATAGACACAATTTCACTACCAACTAGCCAACACCCCCGCCAACTTTCCAAAACAAAATCAAAAAAACAAGGCCACCAGCTCATCACGAGCCAGCAACCTCATTTCCTGGTTATTCCACATTATTTTGCGTACGCTACCGATCGCACTTCACGAATGACGGAAACCTTGATATGACCTGGATAATCCATGTCAGACTCAATCTTTTCCTTAATGTCGTGCGCCAGTGTCACAGCGTCTAAATCTGAAATTTTATTTGGTTTAACAATGACGCGAACTTCTCGGCCCGCCTGAATTGCAAATGATTTTTGAACACCATCGAACTCGTCGGCAATTGATTCTAATCGTTCCAAACGGTGAATGAAGCTCTCTAAGGAGTCGCTTCGTGCACCTGGACGACTTGCTGAGATAACGTTTGCGGCCCCCACTAACTCTGAAATAATGTAGTGCGATTCGCTCGTTTCATCATGGGAAGCAATGGCATCGATCACCACTGGGCTTTCCTTGTATTTCTTAGCTAAGTCAACGCCGATCTGTACGTGAGATTCTTCAACATCATTTTCAACCGCTTTACCAATATCGTGTAATAATCCTGCGCGTTTTGCTAGCGTTACATCCTCACCTAATTCAGCTGCAAAAATCCCTGAAAGTTTTGCAACTTCAACTGCATGTGTTAACACATTTTGACCATACGAAACCCGGTAATTCATTTGGCCTACGAGCTTGATCAGTGCGGGATGCATTGAATGAATCCCGAGATCAAAAACCGTTTGCTCGCCAAGGTCCTGAATGCGTTCATCCAGTTCTTTGCGCGCCTTTTCAACCATCTCTTCAATTCGAGCTGGGTGAATCCGGCCATCCTGAATTAACTTTTCAAGCGCAATCTTGGCAACTTCTCGCCGTAATGGGTCAAAGCCGCTTAAAACGACTGCTTCCGGGGTGTCATCAATAATTAAATCGATGCCGGTTAAGGTTTCTAACGTCCGAATATTGCGCCCTTCACGCCCAATAATCCGGCCTTTCATATCGTCATTAGGCAGTGTGACCACGGAAACCGTTGTGTCGGAAACCATGTCCGCACCGCTACGTTGAATCGCCTGAACGATCAAGTCCTTCGCTTTTGCATCAGCCTCTTGGGCTGCTTGCTGAGTGGATTCTTTGATCATCTTGGCGCGTTCCGAAGCTAAAGTCTCCTTAGCTTCGTTAATAATCAGGGACTGTGCTTCCTCTTGTGAAAGCGCAGCTGCTTCTTCAACGGCATCTTGCCGTTTTTGAATAAGGGAGTCTGCTTGCTGTTGTAATTTAGCAACTTTTTGCTGCTCTGAACTCAACTTATTTTCCTTGCGTTCAAGAGCATCTTCCCGCTTTTGAAAAGCGTTATCTTTACGATCAAGTGCTTCTTCTCGTTGTAACACGCGATCTTCCTGCTTTTGAATCTCGTTGCGTTGCCGCTTAAGATCCTTTTCTGCTTCTGATCGGTAACGATGACTGTCCTCTTTCGCCTCTAAAAGCGTTTCTTTAGTATCAGTCTCAGCCTGCTTTTTCGCATCTGCTAAAATTCCCTGTGCTGTTTCGTGAGCCGCGTCCAACTTGCGTTCGTAAACGGACTTATGCAGGACGTATCCGATAACAGCACCTACAACGATAGCGATGATTGCGAGGATTATTTCCGGAATACTCATGATTCCACCTCCGCATCATCCAAAATGGTGATTGATAAATCAGTAATTTTTTAGATGTTAATGATTATTGACACAACTAGTATTCTAATGTTTCTAAATAGGTGTGTCAATAAAACATCCTCTCTGGAGACCACAATTACCACGATTTCTCAGATTAGACCCTAAATAACTCTAAAAAAATGAAAATTACATGAGATTTGCTTGGTAAGCAAAACTGAATCTACGAAAAAGAGACGCCCACTTTTCTGATTGGAAAAGTGGGCGTCTCTTAGGGTGTTGCTTTATTTTGCATCTTCAGTATCGATATCCAACGTTTCGACGTCACTTTCGTCAGTCGACGCCTCGGCGTCCTCACCGTCCATGTTATAGGCAGCTCGAACCTTGCTTGTGATCTCAGCCATTACTTCTGGGTGGTCCGCTAAGTAACCCTTAGCATTTTCACGGCCTTGGCCGATTCGATCATCACCGTAAGAATACCATGACCCAGACTTGTTGATAATTTCTTTTTCAACAGCCATGTCGACCAGTTCACCCGTTTGAGAGATTCCTGAGCCATACATGATATCGACTTCGGCACGCTTAAATGGCGGTGCTACCTTGTTCTTGACGACTTTGATCCGAACTCGGTTCCCGATAATATCGGTGCCCTCTTTGATCTGTTCAGCACGCCGAATTTCAAGCCGCACAGTGGCGTAGAATTTCAGTGCCCGACCACCAGGCGTGGTTTCAGGATTACCAAACATGACCCCAACTTTTTCACGAATTTGGTTAATAAAAATCGCAATCGTGTGGGTCTTGTTGATTGTTCCAGACAGTTTACGCAATGCCTGTGACATCAACCGGGCCTGCAGCCCAACGTGGGCGTCACCCATTTCGCCATCAATTTCCGCCCGTGGTACAAGTGCCGCCACGGAATCCACGACGATCATGTCAACCGCACCACTAGAAACCAAGGCATCGGCAATTTCCAATCCTTGTTCACCAGTATCAGGTTGTGATAACAACAGGTCATCAATATTAACGCCTAAGTTAGTTGCGTATGCAGGATCCAATGCGTTTTCAGCATCAATATAGGCAGCAGTGCCACCCTCTTTTTGGACTTCAGCAACTGCGTGAAGCGCCACCGTCGTCTTACCAGAACTTTCAGGGCCGTACACTTCAACGATCCGTCCCCGAGGATAACCCCCAACTCCCAAGGCATTGTCTAATGCCAAGGAACCTGATGAAATCGTTGAGATCTTGGTATCAGCAGCATCCCCCATTCGCATGATGGAGCCCTTACCAAAGTTTTTTTCAATTTTCTTTAACGCAGCATCCAGTGCTGCTTGTCGTTCGTCAGCCATTTCAGTCCTCCTTATGAGCCATTTACTAGATAAACTATACCGACTTTTATCGTAAAAAGCAAGAAAAATCGAACAAAAGTTCGCATCTTAATCTGTCGTTAATTTTTGCCGAATAAGGTCGAGACCAGTGAGCACTGAACTGCGCCGAATCTGCGCCCTACCGTTAGCAAAATGATACAGGTGAGCCTCTGCCGGCTGGTCTTTAAACGCGATACCGATCCAGACTGTTCCAGCTGGTTGGCCTTCCAATTTGTCAGGGCCGGCAACGCCAGTGAACGAAACAGCAACGTCTGTCGCTAGTTTGAGCTTTGCCTGCTGCGCCATCCAAACTGCCGTTTCTTCACTAACGACCCCAAAGTCATCTACGATGTGCTGTGGAATCGACAGCAGGGAAACCTTTGCTTCGTTTGCGTAAGTGACAAAACCACCTGGAAAGACGGCAGAAACGCCCGGAACGTCTCCCAGAGTGCTTTGGAACTCACCCGCTGTTAAACTTTCGGCAGCCGTGACTGTGAGCTGTGCATCTATCAGCTGGTGAACGACCACCTGAGCAAGGGAATTATCATCCCCATAGCCGTAAAAGTATTGTCGATCACGTTCTAAAACGTCCTCAACCATGCCGTTGACTTTGTCCTCAGCTTCCGCCTGTGTCTTCGCCGTAGCAGTGATGCGTAAAGTAACCTCTCCTACCTTGGCATAGGGGGCAATGGTGGGATTGGTCTGGGCATCGATCAAATCCCCAAGGTTCGTCACCAATTCCGATTCACCAATGCCAATAAACCGCATGACCTTAGAAAAAATGACACCTTGGTTCGTCCCTTTTGCCATCAACCGCGGCATCAATTGCTGATCGACCATCACGGTAAATTCCGATGGCGGACCCGGTAACAACACCACGTCAGCGCCATCTGGATCACGGTAAAGATCGCCAACCGCGAATCCCGTTGCGTTGGGCAGCGTGTCTGCATGTGCCAACTTCAATGCCTGCAACTGATTGTTTGGCGTGTTTAATCGGCCACTTTGTTCCTGAAAGGCAGTAATTTTAGCAAGTGCATCCTCATCCGTGACCAAGTCTTCACCCAAGGCATGTGCCACAACCTGTTTTGTCAGGTCATCCTTCGTCGGGCCTAACCCACCGATCAAGATAACCAAGTCACTTCGATTCTGAGCCGTCTTAAAGACCGCCTCAAGTCGTTTAGGATTATCCCCCACAACTGTTTGGTAGTAAACATTAATGCCGATACCGGCTAATTTTTGGGCCAAATACGCGCCATTAGTATTCGCAATCTGGCCGAGCAGCAACTCAGTACCAACGGCAACAATTTCTGCGTTCATCTAGGTCTCTTCCTTTCTCAAACAACTACGACTAGTGTACACGATAATTGTTCGGTTTGTCTGAATTTGTGTTCGATGCGTCATTGACCCATCTACCCTATAATGACGTTTTGGTTGGGGGATTGTTTTTTTATTTTTTGAAATGATTGGGGCCGGGTAGGATTATTTTTGCTTAGCATGGGGTGTTGCGTGCTTTATTGATTTGGAGATTGTAAAACCCTCATAGTGGCATCCGATTTTTCGGGTGTCACTATGAGGGTTTGAGTTGATTTTTTTGTTACAGCGCTGGAAAACCTTTCTAGGCTTCCGTGCCGAAACGCGTTCCGGAAAACTGAGGGCGGAGCGTAAGGGACTCTGGCAAAAATGCCAAGACCAGGCATTTCTGCCAGAGTCCCTTACGCTCCGCCCTCACCCGTTTTCCTCCACGCTCTTACTCATTAAACGAATCCGAGAACACACTTCGATTCTGCACGAAGTAATCGATTCCCGAGTAAATCGTAAAGAACAGGCACACGTACAGCAGGATCGTGCCCAATGGGAAGTGCCAGATTTGGAAGAAACAGTTGTTTAATAACAGGAAAATGATCCCCAGCATCTGTGAAAAAGTCTTGATCTTACCTGGCATTGCAGCTGCCATCACCTGACCGTCGTTTTCAACGATAATCAGCCGCAGACCAGTCACTGCTAACTCACGGCACACAATAATGGCGACGACCCAGGCTGGTGCCTTACCCATAGCAACCAGAATAATGAATGCGGTCATCACGATCATCTTATCGGCTAAAGGATCCGCAAACTTGCCGAAATTCGTGACTAAATGATTGCGCCGGGCAATCTGACCGTCGAGAAAGTCGGTGATCGACGCCACCGCAAACACGATTGCGGCAACGATCTGTGTCACTGGAATCGCCGTTTGCAGCCAGGTCACTGTTCCCCAGTCCATTGGTAACACCAACAATAATAAGAAAATCGGAATTAGGATGATCCGCATTACGGTTAATTTATTTGGTAAATTCAATTCCATTGACCCCCATGATTTGTTTTGCGACGCATCTAGACGCCGGATTGACACCCTGAAAGCCACTGCTAACACTCGCGGCTCTTAATACTCATTCCAGTTTACACAGTCTGTCGTTTTTACACAAGCACATTTCAGCCCAATCACCGACTGTTATCAAAAAGAGACCACGGAATCAACAATTCCCGGCCTCAATGTGTTACTTAAATTCAACTGTAATGTTTTGGACTTGTGATGATGTTGTCGTAGACGAACTACTGCTCGTTGTCGTACTGCCAGTCGTCGTTGACGAGGTGCTGGCCGCAGATGACGTTGACGTCGTTGAAATCGGCACCTTGTGTCCACCGATTTTCACTGACGTTGATGGCGCGTTTCCTAGATTGATCGTCACAGAAGTTGCGGATGCGCTCACTTTAACGGAATGTGAGGCGTTAGCCGTCAATGTCCCAGAATAAAGTGAACTGCCGCTTGCCGTAATTGAGACCCAGGCGCTTGCTGTGCTAGCCAGCGTAATGGTCTTCGTTGAAGGCGCGTTTTTCATCTCGTAAGTGGTCGTTGAACCAGAAGTAGACAGTTTTTTAAATGATACGCTGTTGGCTTTCTTACTACTTGAAGATGTCTTCTTCGAGCTGGACTTCTTTGATGACGCTGAAGAAGATGACTCACTTGAACTGCCCGAAACGGAAACGGAACTGGAGTCCACGTTTGACGAACTGCTCTGCTGTGACCGTTTAGTGCTGGCTAACCAGATACCGACCATCACGATCACGACAACCACAACAGCAATCACGATTGGTACCTGTCGTTTGACCTTTGCGACCCGGTCGTCTTCTTGACGCTGGGCTGAACGGGTCGAGGGATTCTCTTCGTTCACCCGGTCAACGTATTCCTGCGTTTTCGTACTTGGCAACTGGTCCGCATACTGGTCTAACAGCTCACCGCCATCAAGTCCAACTGTATCCGCATACTGTTTGATAAACGCGCGCACATAAAAGTCCCCTGGCAGATCAGAGAAGTTTTCGTCTTCAATTGCAATCAGATACCGTTTTTGAATCTTGGTCGTCTGTTGCAGATCATCCAGCGTATACCCTTTGGCAATTCTGGCGTCACGTAAGGTTTCACCTATTGATTTGTTATTTTCACTCATAAAAAGATTCTCCACCTAATAAAAATGTTCTTATTTCACATTAAGTATAGCATATGGTTGAGGATGATTTAACGCCGAATTCCGACATTATCTGATTTTAAGGTTTTCTTAACCGGCTTCAGGTGCCACAATGCGTTGCACGCTAATGGCTTCCGGTTTCAGGAACTGGTCGAGGGCCGCGATGACATCATCAAGGGTCAGCTCATCAATGATCGCCGCTTCATCAAACAAATTGCTTGGTGCGTACAATTGATCATCAAACTGGTTCGCAATGGCCTCCAATGAATTAAACGCGGTAATGGTGCTGCCAAATTCCTCACGTTTTGCGAGATCAAATGTCTCTTGAGTACCCTTTAATTTATCCTTAGCCTGTGCCAGAATTGCTAACAACTCAGTCTCAAACGCTGCTGGATCCTCGGTTTCGCCCGCCAAAACAACAAAGTGAGCGCCCCGCTGGACTTCAATATTATACCCAAAACTGTCATCGATCACGCCCTGGTCATACAACCGCAAAAAATCTGGTGCGGTGTCGCCAATCAGTAATTCCATCCCGATCGATAAGGCATCCTCAAACTTAAGCCGGTCACGACCAGTCGGCAGCTCATCCAAGCCGCGAATACCGATCGTCACTTTTGGCCGTTCAACAGGCATCGTCAGCGTTCTGCGCCGGACAATATCACTGCCATCCCGCAGCGGAACCAACGATTGACGCTTAATTGGTTGCGGTTCACCAAAGTCTTTTTGCGCTTGGTTGTCACGCACCCACTGCATCGTTTCTTCAGGCGTCACTTTGCCGACAATGAAGAGACTCATATTACTTGGGTGATAGAACGTTTTATGTGCGAGGTACAAGTCTTCTGGCGTGATTTTATCAATTGAGTCGATCGTTCCCGCAATATCGTTTGCCAACGGTTGATCCGGATACAGATTGGCGATCGTCCCAAAGTACGCCCGTGAATTCGGATCATCCTCATACATTTGAATTTCTTGGCCGATGATGCCCTTTTCCTTATTGACCGTCTTATCAGTAAAGTACGGGTCTTGGACAAAATCAAGCAAGGTTTCCAAATTTTCTTTGAGATTTCGCGTTGTTGAAAACAAATAACTCGTATGTGTAAAACTGGTAAACGCGTTCGAACTCGCACCAAAATGGGCAAACGTATCAAACGCGTCGTGGTCAGCCTTCTCAAACATTTTATGCTCTAGAAAATGAGCGATACCTGCTGGCAGCGAGACCATCTCCGACTGACCATATGGCACAAAGTCGTTGTCGATCGACCCATACTCCGTCGTCATCACGGCATAGGTCCGGTGATAGCCAGCTTTCGGCAGCAAGTAGACCCGCAAACCGTTTGCCAATGTTTCTTGGTACAATGTTTCTCCTAATTGCGGATAATCGAT
The DNA here is from genome assembly GCF_001702155.1 of Secundilactobacillus paracollinoides. Taxonomy (NCBI): domain Bacteria; kingdom Bacillati; phylum Bacillota; class Bacilli; order Lactobacillales; family Lactobacillaceae; genus Secundilactobacillus; species Secundilactobacillus paracollinoides. Next base: position 2,385,155 of record NZ_CP014912.1, on the reverse strand, counting down.
CTGTTTCACCGTGACTCATCTCCTTTTAAGAAGTAGGTCGCCTGCAGGGTCACCTGTTGGGCAATAGCGGCAACCTGCTCTGGTGTGACCGCCTGGATATGGGTCAACCACTCAGAAGCGGGCACCGTGGACCCAACCATTTGATCAAGCACCGACTGATTGACGACTGCACGCGGTGAATCTTGGCGCGACTCGTGGTTGTTGATTAGACTTGCGACAACCTGGTTAAAGACCTCTTCGTCAATTTTACCGTTTGCGATATCTTCAAGTTGTTCAGCAATGATGTCAAGCACTGCCTGCTGGTTGTGCTGATCGATGCCGGCTTGAACACTAAGCGTGCCGGTGAAGCCGTCAAACCGACTCGATGCGTAGTAGGCCAGACTATTTTTTCACGCACGTTTTTAAAGAGCATCGAGATCGGTGTCCCACCGAATAGGCCGTTAAAGACTAAGGCTTCATAAAAATGGGCATCGCGGTAGTACACCGGTAACTGATACGCTAAATTAAGTTTTGATTGTTGCAGTGGCTGGGTTTCTGACCCCGTCACTGCTGTCTGAACTGGTCGATGATAAATAATCGCCTGTTGTTTGGACGTCCGTGGTGCCAACTGCCAGTCAGCAATATCACGCTTAATTTCATCCGCATTCACATCACCAATAATGGTGATTTTTATGTCATCGGTGGCCAACAACTGCTGATAGTAAGCATATAAATCCGCATTACCGAGTTCTTCAATTGTGGGTTCATCGCCATAAAGACTTGTGGCAAGTTCAGGCTGATCCTTAAAGTAGAGGTCAAATAATTCACGCTCTGCATAGTACTGCTTGTCATCATTCAGCGACTTCAAATAGGCAATTAAATTGACCTTCTGCCGGTCAAATGTCGTGGCATCAAACTGCCCATCAGCTGCCAAAGGTCGAAAAATAACCTGTTTCAGAAAGCTAAAGATCGCCTGGGTAAGGTGCTCCCCGTTGGCAAAATGGTCATTGATGATGCTGCTTGAAAAACGTAGGCCATTGATCATCCCGTACCGATACACGTTAACCCCATAACTGGCACCGTATAACGTGGCCAATTTCTTTGCCAGCGCTGTCTGGGTCGGATAATCCGCGCTACTCGTTTCAAGCAGTTGCGCCAGCAAGATCCGCTGAGACAATCCCTGAGTTGAAACGGGTGCCAGAAAATCGATACTGATACTGGTTGTTTTAAATTGCGGGGTCGCAATCACGTTGAGCGTTACCCCGTCAGTCACATGCACTTGCAAGTCGCAAAAGCCTCCTTTAATTACCCATACAATATTAGATGATTGGGGGTGAAAATACAATAGAAGAGAGTGCGGAAGAAGGCGTTTAGAGGGCGGCGCCTAAGGGCAAGTCGGTCGAAAAGGCCGGGCCTGCCTTTTTGACCGACTTGCCCTTAGGCATGAGCCCTCTGCCTTCTGGAGCACGTTTAGACGCCAAATTGGCAAAGCACATGTGTAGACCGCCTCTTTGGCAAAAATACCCTAATCGAGCATTCAAACTCACCAAAAAAGGCTCACTGCTACCCCACTCTTCAAAAATGACCGATCCAATAACGCACACCACGAAACAAAGGACAGCACTAACCAACACCTATGCAACCACAAAAGCAAGCCACCACATGAGAACCCGCCCGCAAAAGCACTCCCCCCAAACGATACCCATCCGCAAACATCAAACTACGCGCCACCTCACCACACATTAAAACAACATAATACCCCCTCATCATTTTCCCAAAAATCTCCAAAACAAGGTTGCACTCCCCTAGCTGAGTTTGCTATCCTGAAAGCAAACTCTTGAGGAGGAACATTATGAAAGTCGTCAAATTTGGGGGCAGTTCCCTCGCGAACGCCGCCCAGGTTCAAAAAGTTGTCAATATTATCAAAGCTGACGATCAGCGACGCTTCGTGGTCGTCTCAGCGCCAGGAAAACGATTCGCTGGTGACATTAAGGTCACTGATCTTTTGATTACATACGCCAACGATGTCATCAAGCAACGCCCGCTGGATGACATTACCACCCAGATCATCAGTCGCTACCAAGAGATCGCTCAAGCATTCCACATTTCGGATGCCGACTTCAACGAAATCAAAGCGGCTATTTTGCAATTACCAGACCATTCCTACCAAGATAACGACTACCTAATGGCCGCCTTTAAGGCCCATGGTGAAAAGTTAAACGCCATTTTGTTTGCCAAGGTCCTAACCAGTGCCGGCTTGAACGCCAAGTACTTAGATCCTAAAGATGTCGGCCTTGTCGTTACTGACCGGCCAAACGACGCAGACATTATTCCTGAAAGTTATGACCGGTTAGGCGAATGGGCTGCCAGCAGTATCATCCGTGTGATTCCCGGATTTTTTGGGTATAATCTACAAGACCAGATCTGCACGTTCTCCCGCGGCGGCTCTGACATTACTGGCGCCATCGTGGCACGTGGGGTGCACGCCGATAGGTACGAAAATTTTACCGACGTTAACGCAATTTACGCGGCTAACCCTAAGGTGGTTGAAAATCCGATTGCGATCCACCACATGACTTTTCGAGAAATGCGGGAACTGGCCTACGCCGGCTTTTCTGTCTTTCACGATGAGGCATTAATTCCTGCCATTCAAGGTGACATTGAAGTGGTCGTAAAGAACACCAATCACCCAAGTGAACGTGGGACATCAATCACGTCCACCAAACGGGTCAACCCAGCTTATCCCGTTTCTGGAATTGCCAGTTCCCCTGATTTTTGCGGCATCTATATTCGAAAATACATGCTGGATAAGAAAAGCTACAGCCAAAAGATCCTGAACATTTTGGCACAGTATGGACTATCGTACGAACACATGCCATCTGGGATCGATGATTTAACTGTCATTATGAAACAAGATCAGCTGACACCCGACCTTGAAGACCTGCTGATTCGTGAACTTGTGATCGCCCTCCATCCCGACGAGATTCACATTACGCACGACTATGCGTTGCTCATGGTCGTTGGCGAAGGGATGCTCAACCGAACCGGGCTGATGTCTAAGGCAACCGATGCCTTGGCACGGCAAAATGTGAAGCTGGTTATGGTTAATCAAGGTGCCTCAGAAATTTCCATGATGTTTGGGATCCAGCAGGATAAAGCGGATGCTTCTGTGCAGGCGTTGTACGATGCGTTTTTCCCGGATTTGTGAGTGTTATAGTAAAAAACATCCTGTTGCAGGTCTGCAACAGGATGTTTTTTTGTGGTCAGGTTGGTTTGCTTTTAAAAAGCCCTTTCTGGATATTCTAGTTGAACCGAATTTGAAAGACTGTGGGCTCTTGAACAAGTCACTGTGGTGAAAACACGGCCAAGCCTTGAATGTTGCTTTGCTTTTTTAGTGCTGCTGGCGACGAGCTGTTTGGCATCGTAGCCGAAACGTTTCGAAAGGCACGGGGCTAACGTGTAACGGACTTTCTCCACACTCTTACAAAATGGGTGAAAACAGCCTCGACAGCGCCTGCTTACACCTCACCCACAGCGACTGCTGGGCGAATTTTCCCAGTGTCATCTCTTCCGCTAACGCAATGTCGTTTTCGAAGATACCCATTAGTTTTGTGGCGAGATGCACATCATACATGAACGCGTTGATTTCAAAATTGAGCTTAAATGAGCGAATGTCCATATTGGCGGACCCAACCGAAGCCACCTCGCCATCTACGACGATCATTTTTGCGTGCATGAACCCGCCGTGATAGCGGTACACTTGACCGCCCGCCTTCAATAACGCCTTTGAGAAGTACTCCGTTGCCCGGTAGACAAACGGATGATCCGGCTGGTCTGGAATCATTAACCGCACGTGAATTCCCGATAAGGCAGCGACCGTCAGCGCTTCTAGGATACTTTCATCTGGTACAAAGTATGGTGACTGGATGGCAATCGACTGCCGGGCGCTATTGATCAGCTTTAAATAGCCCTTCTTGATCTGCTGCACTTCAGAGTCCGGTCCGCTGGAAACGATTTGCATACTAGTTGTGCCGGTCGTATTGAGAACCGGAAAGTACTTTTTATCGTAGGTCACCTTGTGCCGCTTAGCAGTAGCGTTCCAATCCAGAAAGAACCGGCTTTGTAAGGCCAAAACGGCGTGACCCTCGATGCGCAAATGGGTGTCGCGCCAGTACCCGAATTTAGGTTTCCGATTAACGTACTGGTCCCCCACGTTAAAGCCACCGGTGTACCCGATTTTGCCATCGATCACCACAATTTTACGGTGGTCACGAAAGTTAAGCTGAAAATCACTGAGTGCCAGTCGTGAACTTAGAAATGGGTAGACCTGGCCGCCCAACTGCGTGAGGTGCTTGAACATATGCTTTTTACCGCCGTGAGAGCCAAACGTATCATAGATTACCCGCACAGCAACGCCCTCGGCCGCCTTTTCCTCTAATAACCGAACAAATTGGTTGCCGATCTCGTCGTTATAAAACGTAAAATATTCCACGTTAATGTGGTGTCTAGCGTGTCGAATGTCGTCAAATAGTGCGGCAAATTTTTTCTCACCATCCGTAAATACCTGAACAGCGTTATTCGTTGTCAGAACAGCGTGGTCCGTTTCCAAAAACAAATTCACGATTTCTTGAATTTCAGGATTATCGTTATCAGGTACCTGAAGCGCCCCCCTGTTGAATCAACTGTTTTTGCGTATCCACCAACTGATTAAGTCCAAGGCGTTCCTGGGCTTTAATGTCGAAGATGCGTTTTTTTGAAATTTTTCTGCCCGCAAACAGGTAGAGGATAAACCCAAAGACCGGCATCAGGACAAGCACCAGCAACCAGGCCCAGGTCGCAGATATATCGCGTTCCTCGCGGAGAATTGTAAATAATGCAACAATCAAGTTGATGACCACGATCAAAATTAAAATTGTCAAAATAAATGCCATAAAAAAGCCACCCCTAATCTGCGATACGGTTATCTTACCATAATCGCAATTCAGGATGGCTAATTCACTTAAATTACTTATTTTTTAGCAGTGGTGAATCTGCGTTGTCACCGAACCATTTGTGATTAATTTTGTTCAGTGTGCCGTTCTTTGCGAGGATCTTTAACCCCCGATTGATCTTTCGGCGCATGGTCTTATCAGACTTCCGCAGGCCGACCCCAAAATCTTCCTTGGGGAAGTTGCCGCGAACAATGCGGTACGCCTTGGGATCTGACTCGTGATTGACGTAATAACCAGCGTAGGTCGAATCAATGATCAATCCTTGGATCCGGTTGGCTTTTAAGTCAATAAACGCATTGGTAAAGGAATCATACAAGACCGGCTGACCGCTGATCTTATCCTTCAACAATTTGGGAAACTGGTTAATATCATTGGCCCCAGACGACCCCGTTTGGGCACCGACGACTTTCCCCTTCATGTCAGCAAACGACTTAATGTTGTTTTTGCGCATGGTAACGAGTTCTTGATCATTTGACAGGTAAGTATCGCTGAAGGCAACCTTCTTTTCACGCTGTGGTGTCTTAGAATACCCGTTCCAGATCAGGTCGATCGTCCCATTGTTAAGTTCGGTCGCGTTCATGTTCCAGTCAATGGGTTGGAAACTCACGCGAACACCGTACAGTTTAAAGACGGCGCGGGCGAGATCGATATCATATCCGACCAGCTTTCCGCTCTTTTCCCGAAACCCCATTGGAACGAACGTATCATCAAGGCCAACGGTAACGTAGCCGCGTTTTTCAATCCGGTGCCAGTTGTCAACGTGATTGGCACGCTGCCCAATCGTCACCCCGCAGCCGGACAACATAACGGTACAGAGCAGCATGACCATGCCTAACCAAATTTTCTTTTTCATGCAGGTCCTCCCTCTTCCGTTAAGCGTCGATCGGTTCAACACGTAAAATTTGATCGGCAATATTTTGTGCAAATTGCATATCATGCGTGACGACGATCTGGGTCATTTTTTCACTCTTCAGATTTAAAATAATATCCTCAACCGTTTGACGGAGATCAGGATCCAAGGCAGACGTTGGTTCGTCGTAGCAGAGGATCTTCGGGTTCATCGCAAGTGCCCGAACAATGGCGACCCGTTGTTTTTGACCACCAGACAGTTGGAACGGATAGAGTTTTTCCTTACCTGAAAGGGCCAGTTCATCAATGAGTTCTTGGGCACGTTTCGTTGCATCCGCCTTGCTCATCTTCAAGACCAGCTCAGGTGCGAGCGTCACGTTATCTAAAACGGTTAAGTTCGGAAACAACTGAAAATCTTGGAAAACGACACCAATCACCTTATCGTTATCCCGGTTAGCAGCGGGGTTAAATTTTTTCCCATCGAGAATAAAATCACCACCGTCAACAGTTTCTAGACCCGTGATACACCGGAGAAGTGTTGTCTTCCCAGCACCAGAGGGGCCAACGATTGCTAAGATCTGACCATCCGGCACTTGAAAACTCATTTTATTTAAAATTGTTCGGTTATCAAACCGTTTTGTAATATCTTTTAGTTCTAGCATTTGGCTTCCCCCAATCTATTCCCACTTGCTCAGGCGTTGTTCGACCTGACGCAAGGCGTATGTGCAGATCCCCGTGAGGATGAGGTAGATAACAGCAACGGCGACCAGTGGCAGCAACGTGACATCCCGCGCACTGGCAATGTTACCAGCCCGCAACAGGTCACCCAACCCGATAACGTAGACCAATGATGAATCCTTCACCAAGTTGACGACTTCGTTCCCAATCGAAGGGACAACGATCTTGACCACTTGTGGAATCACGATTTTACGTAACGTTTGCCAATTCGTCAGCCGTAAAACACGGGCACTTTCGAACTGACCGTTTGGAATGGCTTGAAAACCGCCCCGGAAGATCTCGGTGAAGTAGGCCGTGTAGTTCAATACGAAAGCGAAGATGGCCGCATCGTAACGTTGGAAAATCACACCGATAATGGGTAACCCATAAAAAACGAAAATTAATTGCAGTAACAGTGGTGTGCCCCGCATGAGCCAAACATAAAATTTCAGGATCCAGCGTAGCGGACTAAACTTTGATAACAGTCCGAGACTGACCAAAACCCCAAGTGGAATGGATAGAATCAGCGTCCAAAGGAAGATGCGAATCGTCATCCAAGCGCCGCTTAACAGTGACGGTAAGATTTCAGCAAAGTAGTGTAACATAGATGTTGCCCCCTTCAAAATAATCGATCAATAAAAAAGTCCTCTTGAGCCATTAAGCTCAAGAGGACGAATGCTATCGCGGTGCCACCTCAGTTCGTCTGCCGTTCACACGACAGACCTCACGAAGTTTATGAAATAAAAAAACGCCCACTTGGAAAAATCCAAGAGGGCGATTAAATTCGCTGTGCCACCTCATCTTCGTTCACTGTTCACACAATGAACCTCAATAAGTTTATTTCATAAACTTCAGCGATAACGAGCTTACCGGTGTCCCCTTACTATTAGTTCAGGGGGCCAACTCACAGATGTGATTCGATACGATCAACTCTCCCATTCCCATCACCAAGGAGTCTCTTTTAGTCAACGCGCATCTACTAGTCTGCTCAACGTACATATCTATTAAATTAAGTCTCATTATAACGGATTAGCTGGCAGAGTCAAGACCAAACCTCAAATTAACCGCGTTTGAACCAGTGACCCACCCGTGCCCAAAAGCTTGGTTTGGATTCCTGAATCTTCATTAACGGCACTGTTTCGCCCTCAATTCGCCGGGCAATATCACGATAGCCGTGACCAGCAGCGTTGTCAGTTTCAAGGACAACGGGCTCGCCGCGGTTAGACGTGGCGATCACTTCATCGTCATCCACGATAATACCCAATAACGGCACACCGAGGTGATGCGTGATCTCGTCAATATCCATCACGTCACCCTCAGCCATCATATGACCCCGGATCCGGTTGATCAGCAAATGAGATTCTTCCTTTAACGGATTTTTCTCCAATAGCCCAACGACGCGGTCGGCATCCCGGACAGCAGAAATTTCGGGGGTCGTCACAATAATGGCAGTATCGGCGCCTGCAACGGCGTTTAAAAATCCCTGTTCGATTCCTGCTGGACAGTCAAGCAGCACGTAGTCAAAATCAGTCTTGAGTTCATCAACGATCTCCTTGGCCTGTTCTTCATTCAACGCGTTTTTATCCGCATTTTGTGCCGCTGGTAAGAGGTACAAGAGGTCGTCAAACCGCTTGTCCTTCATCAAGGCCTGAGCCAATTTGGCACGGCCTTCCACAACGTCCACGATATCGTAAATAATTCGATTATCAAGGCCTAAGACCACGTCCAAGTTCCGCAGTCCAATATCTAAGTCTACTAGGCAGACCCGTTTTCCCATCAGCGCAAGCGCAGTCCCGATGTTGGCACTGGATGTCGTTTTCCCAACGCCACCCTTACCAGACGTGATCACGATTGATTTACCCATCTTCACTAGCCTCCAATTTGATGATACAGTTTCGGATTAATTGTTTTTAGGTCACTTAGTTGACCGTACTCAAGCACGTGCAGGTCGTTCACGTAGGCAACCGTTTGGAAATCAGTTTCAGGTTGATCGGCCTCAACGATGCTGATCTGTTCGCCGATCCGCACCTGCTGAGCCTGGGCGAGATTGCCCATGACCACCTTATCTTCGTTACTCGGAAAACCAGCCTGAGCAATGCCCAGAATCGTTCCCATAATAAATAAATTACCACTGGTCAATAGTCGGCCGCCTTCGTTGATCACGCCTAAAAATAGCACGTCACCCTTCATGGTCAGTGTTTGGCCATTACGAATTGTTTGTGTCACTAGGTGGACATTGTCTTGTTCCTTTAACCTAGTTGCATCCGCAATCGTTATCACGTCCGCAATGATCTTGTGGATCGTAAAGTGCTCGTAACTGCTAACAATTTTTGATAACGCCTGATTTTCATCCTGAGTCATCAACCGATTGGCGGTAAGCACGTCAAAACTGATGGTCGACGTGGTCGTTGCGTCCGCTGCCAATTTATCCAACAACGTCCGCAACTCTAATTTAATATCCTCGAAGCCTGCCGACTGGTCTAGTACCAGCTGGTAGCCATCCTGATTCCCTCTTAAAACGACTGACTGCATCTCTAACAACCTCACTTCAGCTCTTCAAGTAGTTATACAACCGTTGAATTGGAAAGTACAAAATGACATAGGCGGCTAAATTATAGGCTAGTGTTGGCGCCAGTGAGTACACAAACAAATCGGTAAGGGATGCCGACGTGGTGTGGACAAACAAATTTCCAAAGTAACTCAGAATGCTGACAACGGTGATATCAATAAAGTACACCAGAAGCCCACTCAAGAAGTTCACTGGAAAGGCGCGGTAGCACGCTCTTGTCAAAATGACAACGATGGGAAACACAAACACAAAAATCCCAAAGATTCCTGTGTAATAAAGGTCAAAAAGGCCGCCTGCAACGGCTGCCCAGACCCCAAGCGGAATCTGAATCGGATCTTCAAAGAAGACAGCAAACACCAACCAGAGCACGACTAGATAGCTGCTCATGGCATAGGGATAGTGGAAAAGTTCTTTTGGAAAGGCTTCTCCTAAAATACCATCTAGAAAGAAGAATAAGAATAATCCAATTGGAAAACCATAACGTAATCTTGTCACTCGTAACATGGTCTTCCCCCTTAGTTAGTTGACTGGGCTTGACGAATGGCCACGCTCACAACGCTCAGATCAGAGATGTCAGCTGCTGGCTTGATCGTGATCTTTGAAGCCAACCCGTAGTCGGAAGTCCCAGTGGTCGTGACGGTACCAACGTACAGCCCAGCTGGCATGACACCACCAAGACCACTTGTCACAACCTTGTCACCCCTTTGAATTTTCTTTTTTGACGTCACATTTCCCATTTCAATTCGGTTACTGCCACTATTATACCCCGTAATGACCCCGTTAATCACTTGGCCACTCTTGTTGGTAATTGAAACGGCAAACTTGTTGGCTGATTCACTACTGTTAGACAGCAGCTCAACCTTACTGTTAGTGCGATTGACCTCAGATACACGGCCAACCATCCCGGAACCGGATAGAACGGGCATGTTCTTTTTGATGCCAGCGGCACTCCCTTTGTCGATAATGACCTGATCCTGCAATGAGGATGGGGTCCGAGCAATAACGGAGGCGTTGACAGATTCGTAGTCGGTCAGTGAGTGCGTCAGTTTTAATTCTTTTTTGAGTTTTTTGTTTTCTTGGCTAACGGCCTGATCGTGCACCTGCGTTTGTGCCAATTTTTGAACTTGGCCCTTTAACCGGGTATTTTCCTGGTAGGTGTTCAGTAAATCAGAAACGCCGGTGATCGACCCTTTAAGACCATTAACTGGCCAAGCAACGACCCGGTTAACAAGCCCAACAACGTCATTGCCAAATTGTTGCACAAGCGGCGGCGTTGAGCGCTTATCACGAATCATAACAGAAACACTCATTAAACCAAAACTGACAATTAGACAAACAATAACGATCACTAATCGCCGGTTTGAAAAGAATTTGTTCATGATTATCCTCCATGGTAATAGAGTGCGGAAGAGAGCGGTTAGGAGGCGGAGTATAAGGGGCTTTGGAAATAAAATCCCGCTTTTGGATTTTGTTTCCGAAGCCCCTTATACAGGAGCCTCCTGCTCTCTGGAGCACGTTTCGGCTACGTATGCTAGTAAGACAATAGCCAATTTGCACACTTGACATAGCGCACATAAGTACGACGCAGAATAGTCGAAGCCCCTTATACAGGAGCCCCTTGTCTTCTGGAGCACGTTTCGGCTACATATATTCAAGAGACAGTAGCCAATTGCACCTTTGACATAAAACGCGCAAAGGCACTTCGCAATTTATAGTAGCCAAAATAAAAACAATGAAACAGCCAAAACACAACCATTTCATACTAATTTGAATAGCATCCAACCGGATGACCAATTCGACACCATTCAAACTAAGAAGGCTGCGCAAAAGTCTTCATCTTTGCCCAGCCTCCAAGTGTTATTTCTTTTTCATAACGTCAATGCTCTTAAGGGATTCACCCGTACCAATTGCCACACAATCCAGTGGATCATTTGCAATAAATACTGGGACCTTAGTCGCATCTGCAATGACATCTGGCAGGTTACGCAACAGCGCACCGCCACCAGTGAGGACGATCCCATGGTCGATCACATCAGCCGCAATTTCAGGTGATGTCTCTTCCAAGGTCTCTTTGATTGCTGTAATAATTTCAGCAACCACTTCATGAATGGCCTCAGCAATGTCAGCTGCGGAAACTTCAATTGTCTTTGGTAAGCCAGTAATCAGATCACGGCCACGAATTGAGGCACCGTCATCATCCTTTACGGCTTCTTGTGAGGCAGAACCAATGTCCCACTTCAACTGTTCAGCAGTGCGTTCACCAATCAACAGGTTAAAGTGTTGACGGACGTATGCCACAATGGCTTCATCCAGTTTGTCGCCGGCCATCCGAATTGAACGGCTGGAAACGATGCCGCCTAAGGAGATCGTGGCAACATCGGTTGTCCCACCACCAATATCAACGACCATACTACCGGTTGGATCCATCACTGGCAAACCGGCACCAATGGCTGCTGCAAATGGTTCTTCGATGACGTACGCATCACGTGCGCCAGCAACTCGAGTAGCGTCGATCACAGCCCGTTTTTCAACTTCTGTGACACCACTTGGTACACAAACCATCACGTATGGTTTGCCGTTTGAGCTGCCTAACGTCTTTTCAATGAAGTATTTCATCATGGCAACAGTTGTATCATAATCGGCAATAACGCCGTCTTTCATGGGGCGAATGGCAACGATGCTGGCGGGTGTCCGCCCAATCATTGCTCGCGCGTCTTCACCGACGGAGACAATTTCACCTGTTTTGGTGTTTCTCGCAACTACTGATGGCTCACGTAAAACGATACCCTTACCGTCAACGTAAACAATCGTATTTGCAGTCCCAAGGTCGATGCCAATATTTTTCGTTCCTAATCCGAACACTATGTTTCATCCCTTCACTTGGCTACAGTCATACGATTGACATGTATTTTAAATTTTGCTAGGTGTATTATACCATACCTATTTTGTTTAATAACTACTTGTCATTGAAAGCATACCTAATAATAGGCGTCTTCGGCAAGTTTTTCTGTCAAATTTAACGGATTTTAATAATTAGAACATCGCATCTGTCAAATTCGGCGTTCGTATTCCATCAATCAGCCGGATGGCCGTTGGCTAATCTCGTTATTTGACGACCATCATCTTTTTTTAGGCCTCGTCATCATTATCCAAAAAGAAATGCCGAACGTCAGAAATAAAGTACAACGATCCCGTGATCAACAACAGATCATCGCTGGACATGGTCTTCAACGCTGTGCCGATTGCCAGCTGCCAGTTATCAACAACGTCAATGTGCGCGTCATTTTCATGCTTGGTCTTCAGGGTTTCTGGATCGACAGCGTGCCGGGTTCCCGGGCCTTGGAAAGTCGTTAGAATAATGTGGTGATGCGGCACCGTTTGAAACAGTGACAGCATTTTTTCGTACTGTTTATCCGCTAAAACAGCCAGGACAATATAGCACTCGCGGTCACTAAATTTTTGTTTCAGCAACTGCGTCACTTCGGTCACCGCTGGTTCGTTGTGCGCACCATCAAGAACGATCAGCGGATCCTGATTCACGGGTTCAAACCGGCCAGCCCACACCGTTTTAGCAAGTGCGGTCAAGGTATCATGCCGATCCCATGGCTGATGGTGCGCCGCCTGATACAGCATAAAGGCTGCTAACGCACAGCTAGCGTTGGCAATTTGATACTGACCCAGCAGTTGAATCTTAACGGCATCAAACGTGAACCCATCAAACCGAAACTTGAATTTTTCTTCCCATGCATTGTCCGGTAACGGCTGGACCATAATTTCGTGATCCATCCGGTATATCGGGCTCTTTTCGGCAATGGCCTTCTGCTCGATCACAGACAGGGCTTCTTCAGGCAGCTGGCCAACCACCACTGGTTTGCCGCGTTTAATGATGCCCGCCTTTTGCCCGGCAATTTCCGGCAACGTATTGCCCAGAAGTTTCATGTGGTCGTAACCAATCGTTGTAATGACAGAGACTTCTGGCGTCAACACATTCGTTGAATCCAAGATCCCACCAATACCCACTTCAACCACGGCCACATCGACCCGGTCTTTAAAGTACGTGAACATCATTGCGGTAATGATTTCAAACTCCGTGGGACCGCCCTCTTCAAGCGTCGCATCCAGTTCATCCACCGTGGGTTTGATCTGGTTCACAAGTGCGACCAGGTCCTGATCAGGAATGGGCATGCCATCAACACTGATACGCTCGTTAAACCGCATCAAAAACGGTGAGGTAAACGTGCCGACCGTTTTTCCTGTCGCCATCAGCAAGTCCCTTAAAAAGGCGACTGTGGACCCCTTCCCGTTCGTCCCGGCAACGTGGATAACAGAAAGTTGCCGTTCCGGGTTGCCTAATTTGGCCATAAACAGCCGCATCCGGTCAAGATGGTCACTTTTTTTAAATTGCGTTCGGCCATGAATGAACGCCAACGCATCTTCGTAATTGCTAATCATGTCACAATCCCCAGCCTTATTTTTGAATAGTGCGACTGCCAGTTTACACCAACCTGTCGCCTCGCAAAAAGGCCGGGATTCACATCCCAGCCTTTCATTTAAGTCTTATTATAGCATGAACATCCACGACAATCGAGAATGTCTCAGCGATTTATTGTTGGGCTTTAATGGCCGCTAACCGGTCCTGAGTTGCCTGCAACTTAGACTCATTTTCAGTTTGTTTTTGCCGTTCAGCATCAACAACATCATCCGGTGCATTAGCAACAAACCGTTCGTTGGCGAGCTTCTTCTTTGCACGGTCAACTTCTGATTCAAACTTCTTAACTTCCTTCTCAAGTCGGGCAGCTTCTTCGTTTAAATCAACCAGTTCAGCTAATGGCACGTATACTTCAGCATCCGTAATGATCGCACTCATGGCTAAGGTTGGCGCGGTAACGTCAGCCCCAATCGTCAATTCCTTTGGGTGCACAAACCGGTCAATGTAGTCCCGGTTGTTCTCAAAGACAGTCTCCAAATCGGTGTTAGCCGTCTTGATCAGCACGTCAATCGTCGATGACATTGGTGCGTTAGCCTCTGCTCGAATATTCCGAACAGCCTTGATCAGTTCGATCAAGTTGGCCATTTGCCCTTCAGCCTTATCGTTGTCGAATTCTGGGTGGTCGACTGGGTACTTGGCAACAACCAGTGACTTGCCTTCATGCGGCATGGTCAACCAGATCTTTTCAGTCACGAATGGCATGATTGGGTGCAGCAACCGTAAGAATTGATCCAGAACGTAGGCCAAAACGTTGCGCGTGTTCGCCTTGGCTTTTTCATCGTCACCGTTTAAGATTTCCTTGGACATTTCGATGTACCAGTCACAAAAATCATTCCAGATAAAGTCATACAGTGCTCGGCCAGCTTCACCGAAATTGAATTTCTCAAACTGATCCGTGACTTGTTTAACGGTTGCGTTCAATCGGCTTAGGATCCACTTGTCAGCTAAGTCCCATTCGGAAGCAGCTGGTAATTCAGGCTTCGTCATGTCACCCAGATTCATGATCACATAACGACTGGCGTTCCAAATTTTGTTGATGAAGTTCCAAGCGGAATCCATCTTCTTGTAAGAGAACCGAATATCCTGGCCAGGTGTTGACCCGTTTGACAGGAACCACCGCAGTGCGTCGGCCCCATACTTGTCGATCACGTCCATTGGATCGATCCCGTTACCAAGTGATTTACTCATCTTGCGACCAGTCTCATCACGAATCAGCCCGTGAAGCAGCACGTTCTTAAATGGCCGCCGACCGGTAAATTCAAGTGACTGGAAGATCATCCGAGAGACCCAGAAGAAGATAATGTCATAGCCCGTAACCAGGGTGTCCGTTGGGAAGTACCGCTTGAAATCAGGGGCGTCTTCGTTTGGCCAACCCATCGTTGAAAATGGCCACAGCGCACTTGAGAACCAGGTATCCAGCACGTCTGAATCCTGTTCCCAGTTTTCAATATCTGTCGGTGGTTCTTCGTTGACGTAGGTCTCACCAGTCTTCTTGTTATACCACGCTGGAATTTGGTGACCCCACCAAAGTTGTCGTGAAATGACCCAGTCATGCACGTTTTCCATCCACTGTGAGAAGGTCTTCGCAAACCGGTCTGGGACGAAGGAGACCTTATCGTCCGTTTCCTGATTCTTCAAAGCTTGTTCGGCCAGCGGCTTCATCTTAACGAACCACTGCGTCGATAACCGCGCTTCAACTTGGACCCCAGTCCGTTCTGAATGACCAACTGAGTGGACGATCGGTTCGATTGAGATCATCAAGCCTTGATCTTGGAGATCTTGAACCATCGCTTTACGAGCGTCAAAACGATCCATGCCTTCATACTTACCAGCCTTTTCATTCATGGAGGCATCTTCATTCATCGTGTTGATACGTTCCAGATTGTGCCGGTTCCCAACTAAGAAGTCATTCGGGTCATGCGCTGGTGTGATCTTAACAGCCCCAGTTCCAAAGGCAGGGTCTGCGTGTTGGTCACCAATGATTGGAATTTCACGGTCAGCCAGTGGCAAAATAACGTTTTTACCGATGACATCCTTATACCGTTCATCCTTTGGGTTAACGGCAACGGCAGTATCGCCCATCATCGTTTCAGGACGGGTGGTGGCAATTTCAATATAGTCCTTGCCATCAAGGGTCGTCTTACCATCCGCAAACTTATACTTCACGTGATAGAAGGCACCCTTATCATCCTGGTGAATCACTTCAATGTCAGACAAGGCAGTCCGCGCTTGCGGATCCCAGTTGATAATGTATTCGCCACGGTAGATCAGACCCTTGTTGTACAATTGAACGAAGACCTTCTTGACAGCGTCTGACAACCCGTCATCAAGGGTAAATCGTTCACGAGAATAATCCAGTGAAAGCCCCAGCTTATACCATTGCTTCTTAATGGTATCCGCATATTCGTCCTTCCATTCCCAGACCTTTTCCACGAACTTCTCACGACCAAGATCGTAACGACTGATGCCCTGTTCACGTAACCGGGCTTCAACCTTGGCCTGCGTTGCGATTCCCGCATGGTCCATCCCAGGCAGCCACAGGGTGTCAAACCCCTGCATCCGTTTTTGCCGGATCAGCATATCTTGTAAGGTCGTGTCCCAAGCGTGGCCTAAATGCAACTTACCAGTGACATTCGGCGGTGGAATAACGATTGAATACGGGTGGGCCTTCTTATCCCCACTTGGTTTGAAAAGTCCTTCGTCCAGCCATTCATTGTACCGGCCCGCTTCAACGGCTTGCGGATCGTACTTTGGCGGCATTTGTGTGTTGTCGTCTGCCATAAACTCTGCTTCCCTTCTGATTCCCTTATTTTTGACTGTTATGTAAGAAAAAAACACTTCATCCTATCAACATAGGACGAAGTGTTTTTCGCGGTACCACCTAAATTGGGTTTTTAACCCCTCTTAATAACAATCTAACGGCTGTTGTTCCGGCCAGACCTACTGTGCGTTCAGTCTGACAGCTCACAAGTTACCTTCAGTACTCCGGTTTGAAAAACGTTTCAGCGGTCGTTTTCTCTCTGCACAAACCGTAAGACTTACTCTCTTGCTCATTGCTTATACACGTTATCATAGCCAATTTTAAGCGACTCGTCAACAGCCAATTGTGGGGTTAACGTTATCTCATTGACTAATCTTCCACGCGCGTGGTCAGTTTTTCTAAGGCTTCCAACGCAGCCACATAGTTTGGTTCGTCCGTGATTTCAGGAACAATTTCCTCATAGGTGATCTTCCCCTCAGCATCAGTGATGATAATGCTTCGAGCAAGGTTCCCTAATGTTGGCAGGTACAGATCCGTTGCATAGCCAAATGAAAGCTCCTCATCAGAAAGGACCTGCAACCGTTCTACGCCCTCAGCTGCACACCAACTCTTTTGCTCTTGAATGGTGTTGTTAGAAACAGCAATGAACGTTGCATCCGGATAGTGATCTGCTTGCTGATTGAACTTACGCGTCTGAATGCTGCAGACCCGTGTGTTAATGTCTGGCATGATGGAAATCAATAACGGCTTGCCAAGTAGCTGTGCCATCTTGACCTTATTGTTATCCTGATCAAACAACTTAAACTTTGGCAACTGGTCGCCAACCTGCGGCGGATTGCCTTCTAATTCAACAGTTTCCCCACGAAACGTAACCTTCACGTCGAACACATCCTTTACTGAACCAATTTCTTCTTAATTTACCGCGAGTCTTTAAAAAATGCAAGGCGTCTGTACTGAAATCCATGGGTAAAAATGGTGTTTGTTGAATGACTTGGTGATAGGGCTGCTTTGGACGCACCGGATTGCACAAAAACGGACGTGCTGACGAGATTCCTGATTGGGATCTTATAAGCGCGTCCGTTTTGATTTTTTCATGTGGATTCTTTATTTGGGTGTTGCGGTTGCTTGCTTGACAGCTGTGCCGAAACGCGTTTCGGAAAACAGAAAGCTGCATGTAAGCCAACTCTGACGTAAATGCCAAGTTCGGGCATTTTTCGTGGTTCTCTGTCCTCGAGCCGAAATGCGTTTCGGAAAACAGAAAGCTGCATGTAAGCCAACTCTGACGTAAATGCCAGTTCGGGCATTTTTCGTGGTTCTCTGTCCTCGAGCCGAAACGCGTTTCGGAAAACAGAAAGCTGCATGTAAGCCGACTCTGACGTAAATGCCAAGTTCGGGCATTTACGTCAGAGTTGGTTTACACTCCGCTTCCTACCGTTTTCCTCCACGCTCTGCTCTACAACAATTCCGCAAACACATCTTCCTGTTGATTCATAAAGTTCTCACCAGGGCGGATGTTGCATACTTGGATGCCGTCAATAGCTTCCTTCATCAATGCATCAACGTCGACCAGCTTTTCAAAGTTACGGGTCTTTTCCAAATCAGGCCGCGTCTTTGGTGCTGGTGGTGTGAAGATCGTACAACAGTCCTCAAATGGTAGGATCGAAAGGTCATAGGTATCTATCTGTTCAGCAATCTTGATGATCTCGGTCTTATCCATTGATACCAATGGGCGCAACACTGGCATGTTCGTCACATCATTGATGGCCAGCATACTTTCCAGCGTTTGCGAGGCAACCTGTCCCAATGATTCGCCAGTAAAGACTCCTTTAGCACCACGCAACTGCGCAATCGCTGCGGTGATCCGCAGCATCATCCGCCGTTGAATGGTCATCAAGTAGCCTTCGGGAACCTTTTCTTTGATCTCTTCTTGAGCTTTGGTAAACGGCACTTGAACAAACTGAATACTGCCGGCATAACCCGCAATCTTCGACGTCAGTTCCTTAGCCTTAGCCAACGCCTGTTCACTCGTATATGGCGGACTAAAGAAGTGCACCATATCCAATTTAACGCCCCGTTTCATGCCTAAGTATGAAGCAACCGGGGAATCGATACCACCGGACAGCATCATCACAGCATGGCCGCCAGTACCGACGGGAAGACCACCAGCGCCCTTGATTGTTTCACTGGTCAGGAAGATGCCGTTTAACCGGACTTCAACCTTGATCATAATGTCAGGTTGTCTCATTTGGACTTCGATACCGGGCACATTGCGTAAAATGTGACCACCCAGCTTATCATTGATCTGATTGGTGTCAAATTCAAAGTTGTGGTCTTGGCGTTTTGTATTGATCTTAAACGTCATCCCTGGCTTGTACTGCGCCTTGACCATTTCAAGCGCTGTATCTTTGACCTGTTCGAAGTCCTTTTCAAGTTTGATCATTGGTGAAAAGTTCTCGATGCCAAAAACACCCTTTAGCCGGTCCATGACGGGTTGTGCTGGCGTGCCATTTAGTGCCACGTGTAACCGATCATACTGGGCGCGAATCTCCAGACCAGGAAAGTCATGCAGACTATGCCGAACGTTTTTGCCCAATTGTTTGATAAAATCTTTTCGGTTTTTACCCTTTGTGGACAGCTCACCATAGCGGACCATGATTTCTGTATATTCCATAGATACCCTCCTTTGTTTTAGAAATTAAGCCTTTGCTGGTTCGTCAGCAGTAGTTGAACTCAATTTTTCGAATTGTTTGTAAAGTTGATCAAAAACGGTGTTGAACTCATCAGCCTCTGCCAGTGTGTTGTGCTCGTCTAACGAGATTCGAATGGCGCTCGTAGAAACGTCTTCTGGAATCCGCATTGCGGTCAGCGTGCTTGAAGCCAAGTGCTTCTTTGATGAGCAGGCACTGGTGGTTGAAATGTAGATTTGATGCTCTTCAAATGCGTGCACAATGGTTTCACCACGTACGCCGCGAATAGCAAAGCACAGGATATGTGGCGCAAACCCATCATTGTCTTCAGAGAACGTTGTCACCAGTGGAAAATCCTTCACGTGGTTGTAAATCCGTTCCTTGATCTGTCGCTGCATGTCGACCTTAGCCGGCTCGTTATCAAGTAACAAACGCAACGCCTTGGCCATGGCAGCAATGGCCGGCAAGTTTTCAGTGCCGCTTCGCAGGTTACGTTCCTGCCCACCACCGGTCAACAGTGGTGCAATCTTCCGGCCCCGGCGCGCATAGATAAACCCGATTCCGCGGGGCGCGTGGAATTTATGACCAGAGAACGTCACGTAGTCCACCCGGTCATTCATGATCATGTCTTGAATGCCCTTACCAATGCCTTGAACAGCATCAATATGAAAATGAATTTTCGGGTAGTCTTTCAGCACATCAGCGACCTCAGTTAGGGGTTGAATGGTGCCAATTTCATTGTTAACGGCCATAACGGATACCAAAATCGTCGTTGGCCGAATAGCAGCTTTCAGATCATCAATTGAGATCCGACCATGCTCGTCAACCGGCAGATAGGTCACTTCATACCCCAATTGTTTCAGCTGCTCCATTGAGTTATGGATGGCTGGATGTTCAACTGCGGTGGTGACCAAGTGATTACCAAAGGCCCGCTTTTCAATGGCGGTACCCTTTACGACCCAGTTGTCGCCTTCTGTCCCGCCACTAGTAAACAGAATCTCAGATTGAGAAGCCCCTAGCAGATCAGCAATCTGCTTGCGAGACTGTTCCAATAGGTTAAAGGCTTGTTCACCAAACTGGTGCAGACTGGATGGGTTCCCCCAGATCTGATGGCTGACCTTATCATAGGTGGCCACAACGTCCGGTGCTGATTGCGTGGTAGCACTGTTATCAAAATAAATCATAAATTTCTAAGCCTCTTTATTTTTAGATTGGTTCGACTTCAATCAAAAAGTGCTTTTATTATAACGAGAAATGGGTGGGGATACAAGCAGAGTGTGGAAGAAGGCGGTTAGAGGGCTCCTGGAACACGTTTCGGCAATCTAAATACAAAGTACCAATGATTAAACATTAATTTCGTTAGGATACAAGCAGAGTGTGGAGAAAGGCGGTTAAGGGGCAGTGTGTGACGGACTCTGACGGAAAAGTCTGGGCCTGACTTTTCCGTCAGAGTCCGTTACACGTTAGCCCCTTGCCTTTCAGAACACGTTTCGGCAATCTAAATAAAAAGCGCCCAAACGATAAAGCAAAACTAGATAACCACGCAAGTACGAACACTATATTCCAAAAAAACACCCACCACTCGCCACATCGCCAAAAAATACCAATCCTCGCCCACAAAAAAAGCACCCACCCCAACCGGGACAGGCACTCACATTCTTCAACTATTCAGCGTCTTCCTCAGGTTCCGGCTTCTTAGCTGTCCCCTTACGCTTATAGTAGTTATCTTCCAACCGTTTATAAGAGCCAGGTTCAACCTGATCCAAAACGGTCGCAATCGTTTCAAGACTCTTTGCATAATCGAACTCTTGATCAAATAACCGTTGCGCTTCCTGACTCGCTTTTGCGACTTCATCATGTGTGAGCCGGTAACGGTTGGCGTATTGAAGCAATTGTTCAGACAACTCGGCACTGTCAACGAGATCAGTCGTTTTTTCAGCCAGAATATCCAGATCCGATTCAATCATGATCAACTGTTTCGTAATTTCTTCCATGTTAATTTGAACCTGATTGATATCGTCATTTAACTTCGCAATCTCATCACGTACCACATTATAGTAGTCTAAGTACGTTTTTGAGACCCCAGGCAAATTCAGATTTTCAACCTGGCGCCGTAAGCCATGCTGCCGCAGTTCAAACTGTTGCAACGTATCACGCGCCTGCTGTTCTTCTTTGACGAGTCCAGAAACCGTCGTATTGATGGTCTGTTGCTGTTCTTCAATCTGTTGCAGATCGTGTTCAGCTTGGGTTTGACGGGCTAAGACTTGCGTGTAGACTGCTTCGTTAGACTGAATGGCTTCGATATCAGCTTGATAAGCACTATCAATGTTTCGAATCTGCTCCTTGAACTCCCGCGCCGTTTCAACTTCTTGGTGATCCAGCGTGTAGTTCAAACTCAGTCGGTCGAGTTCACGGGTCAGCAACGTGTTTTGATTACGCGCATGGGAAATGAATTTTGCCAACGTATCAAGGTTTTCAGTCACCTTTTCTTTAGCGCCCATTTCCTTTTCCATGGTGTCATAGAAGTGGTCGATCTTATTCGTCAACGCGGTGTCGTTAGCCTGAACCTTATCCATATCCAACTGGGTCAGGGCTTCCTTACCAGCCTTGACCTCACCATTGAGGCCCTGGATCTGGTCATGCATGTCTGTTTCCGGATACTTAAATCCTTGGGCACTCAGCGTTGCCTCACCCTGTTGCAGTTCGGTAATTTGTGCTGGGAATTCCGTTTCGAGGTTCTTATACAGTGGCGGGATTTGTTGGATCATTTCTTCAAGATGCTCAGTATCAGTCTGTAATTGTGCTAACAGCTCAGCAGCTTTTTCGTGATCCCCCTGACTCGTGAGTTCACGGAAGCGGTCGTTGTCGTCTTCCAAGGTACCAAGTTGCGTTTCCAGTCCATCGATACTTGGACCGTACATGAAGTTCTTTGCCAGCAAGGTCTTACGCAGATCCTGATATTTTTTCTCCAGTGCTTTGACAGCAGCCTTATGATCTTCATCGACTTTTTTTAGGGCGTCGATCTGTTCGGTTAACTTCGCAATCGCATCCTGAGTGACCTTTAATGAAGACTGGGCCTTTTTTACATTGCTGTGCGTTGCCAGTAATCGATACTGTTTAGCAGCCCCAGTCGCTTGATCTAACTGGGCTTTCAACCGTGGCAACCGTGTCTCATTGAGTGCTGTATAATCGCTAAGCAGCGCCTCAACTTGATCGAGCGTCTTGCCCGTCAAACTCATGGTCTTGACTTGAGCGACCGCCGCCTCCAAGCTGTCAATGTCCAGTCCCTGACGTTCTTGATCAATCGTCTTGAGCTGACGCAACAGATATTGTTGATAAATTAAAATACCGCCATAAATGACGATTGCCAAGATTATAATTCCCACGAAAACCTTAAACATCCAATCCCCGTCCTTCGTTTACCATTTCATATGTATGGTGAACCATTTTTGGTTGTTTTTTATACATTTAGCCATTAAAATCAATTCTAGCTTAAATTATAGCATAGTTAGTGAAAAGGCTTCACCGTAAATTTGAAGATTTATATAATAGTAAAGGGGCGATTTTATGCAAGAAGCAACACCATCGTTAATGAACCAACAAATTGATGCGCTTTTGTATAATGAACACAACTTAATTAGTAACCTGTCTAATGCATCCGCTTTGCTCAACCAATCCCTTGAGGATATCAACTGGGCTGGCTTTTACCTCTATCAGGAGGATACGGATGAATTAATGCTTGGTCCCTTCCAGGGAAACGTTGCCTGTGTGCATATTCAGGTCGGTAACGGCGTCTGCGGCACAGCGTTTAAAGAAGAAAAAACGCTGGTTGTCGAAAACGTCCACGAGTTTCCTGGCCACATTGCCTGCGACTCCGCAAGTAACTCTGAAATCGTGGTGCCGCTGATCAAGGATGGCAAGAAGCTTGGTGTCATGGATATTGACTCCCCTAAGCTGGCCCGCTTTAATGATGACGATAAGGCTGAACTCGAACAGTTCGCGGACATTTTGCTGTCGCACATTGACATTGCCTAGTGTTTCGCGGTACACTACTCTTTGTGTAAAATAATGCGGCGGTAAGCGGTAAGCTCGTCAACAGGTCACTGCCCACTTGGTGGTTCAGTTAGTAACCTGCGGCTGCACAGGGCGAACTCTGCAAAGCGATCTGCACGAATACTGTGCTTACGAAGAATTATTTTACTCCAACTAAAATTATTGGAGGATTCATTTATGTCACGTTATACAGGCCCAAGCTGGCGCATTTCACGTCGTCTTGGTATCTCCCTTTCAGGGACTGGTAAAGAATTAGCTCGTCGTCCTTACGCTCCTGGTGATCACGGTCAAGGCCGTCGTCAAAAGTTGTCAGAATATGGGACCCAACTTCGCGAAAAGCAAAAGTTACGGTTCACTTACGGCTTAACTGAACGTCAATTTAAAAACTTGTTCGTTCGTGCCGGTAAGATTCGTGAAGGCAAGCATGGTGTTAACTTCATGATCTTGCTCGAACGTCGTTTGGACAACGTTGTTTACCGGTTAGGTTTGGCAACTACTCGTCGCCAAGCACGTCAATTGGTTAACCACGGTCACATCACTGTTGATGGCAAGCGTGTGGACATTCCTTCATACGAAGTTAAGCCAGGCCAAGTGATCAGTGTTCGTGAAAAGTCCAAGGATATGCAAATCATCAAGGACGCTGTTGAAGCAGTCGTTGGTCGTTCTCAATACGTTGAATTCGACGCCGACAAGCTTGAAGGCTCATTGTCACGGTTACCACAACGTGAAGAACTTGATGCTGATATCGACGAATCACTTATCGTTGAATACTACAACAAGCTATAGTCTTTTGCGTCAACTCAAAAAGCAACTTGCCATTTGGCAAGTTGCTTTTTTTTGCTCAAACTTCCTGGTGCATTGGCGTGAGAGCCGCTGCCAGTAACTTAAGGTTGGTGACCATTTTAAAAGGTCGGAATCCCCACAACTATCAGGAACAAGGCTGCGATGACCACAAGCGTTAACCCCACCATACCAAAAATAATCACGGTGCGATTGCCTTGAAAGGCGCCGAGACTAATCGCAATCAACATGATGATGAGCAGAACACCAAGTATCATTGTCATCATGATTCCCCCACCCTATTTGTCAGCGACCAGCGCCGAATAGAATGGTGCTAGTTCATGCGTCGTGTCGACGAGGATCTGTTTAAGATCATTGGGATGATTAAACACATCATCATCCTGAAGCCACTGCCGACCGACCATAAAGTCTGCTTGTTTGACCGTTTCATAGCGGGTCAATTGTTGTTTGAGGCCATTCATCGTGACTGGACCGCTCTTTTTAGCCATATGATCTGGGCTGATTTCAAACCGACTCGGTAATTTGACCAGCTCAGGTAATAACCTTTGCCAGCGATTGATCATTAAATCGCGGTCAGTTGCCTCCGCCAGACTCGCAAGCCACAAGAATAACCGGTCATCCCCAAACCCAAGCATCAGGTGCGGTGTCATTTTATAACCCCGTGGATTTTGGTTAAATGCGATCCAGGTATTCATCGGCGGATTTTTGAACCGGCGCAAGTGCTTGGCAATGTGATCTGAGACTGGTTGGTCTTGACCTAAAGCAGCCTTGATTGTCGGTGCAATCGCCTCAAATTTTGGATCGATCACACCGCGGACACCAGCCATCCGGCCAGCTAATGTTTGGTCCTTAAATACGTCAAAATCTTCTTGATTAAACATTGCAGTCACCCCTGTCGTTAACTTCGATTAAGCCTGAAACCTATGTTATACTAGATGGACTAAGAAAGAAAGGTTGACGAAATATGCCAGAAAAAGATCAAATGAGTGCCCACCTTGACAATGCCATGTATGGGACGCCAATGTTGCACCCGGATGAACAACGTCAATATTTAGGCACTTTTCGTGAACGGGTCTCCCTGCTTGTCACCGTGCAGGAGATTCGTGACAAACAGTTCCAGGATGCGCTCACGCAAGAAATCAGCGCCCATCCGGACTACCAAGTCATCTTCAACGGCCATCTCGAAGCTGCCGAATTGGCACCGTACATGGGTATTGCCAGCAAGGCTGGGACAAAGTTCACCATCGTTTCAGATGATTTTTATCCACACCAGCCAGACAGCGCTGGGTTCGTGGTCGTTGCTAAAAATGCCATCAATGTGTATCCCATTGAAGCAACCAAAAAATATCCTGACAAACCGGCATCCAATGCCAAACCGCAACAATCAAATTCCGTGCTTGATAAACTCAAACACCGTTTTGGCTTATAGAAACGCCAACGTCGCCGACTTCGGTCAGGCGACGTTTCTATTGCCAGCACTTATTAGACCCTCAATTGAAAGGAGTGACAACCTTGCCACAACCGCTTGCCTACCGCATGCGCCCACAACGGATCGAAGATGTGATCGGCCAACAACACCTCGTTGGCCCAGGAAAAATCATCAGTCGCATGGTGCAGGCTAAAATGCTCTCCTCCATGATCCTCTACGGGCCGCCGGGAACTGGAAAAACAAGTATCGCGAGTGCCATTGCGGGCTCAACGAAATACGCTTTTCGTAAACTGAACGCAGCGACGGATTCAAAAAAAGATCTTCAAATCGTGGCCGAAGAAGCCAAGATGAGCGGGACCGTTATCCTGTTGCTTGACGAAATTCACCGGCTGGATAAAACTAAACAAGACTTTCTGCTGCCACACCTAGAAAGCGGTCGAATCGTTCTTATCGGGGCGACAACGGAAAATCCTTACATCAACATTAATCCTGCCATTCGCAGTCGGACACAGATCTTTGAAGTGCATCCGTTAACGCCCGATGACATTCGGACAGCCATCGACCGGGCACTGAGTGATAGCGAAAACGGCCTTGGTGATCAAAATGTTCAGTTAGATGATGATGCCGAATCATTTTTAACGACGGCAACGAATGGTGACTTGCGAAGTGCCCTCAACGGCCTAGAATTAGCCGCTAGGTCCACTCCTGCCGACGACGATGTCATTCACCTCACCCTGCCGATCATTGAAGAATGTGTCCAAAAAAAGGCCTTTAGCCATGATAAGGATGGTGACGCTCATTACGACGTCATTTCCGCGTTTCAAAAATCAATTCGCGGCAGTGATACTGACGCCGCACTCCATTACTTGGCCCGATTAGTCACTGCTGGCGACATGCAGTCGATCGTGCGGCGGCTCATGGTCATTGCCTATGAAGATGTTGGCCTCGCCAATCCGCCAGCTTGCGCTCGGGTGGTGAATGCTGTTTACGCCGCAGAACACCTGGGGTTTCCAGAAGGCCGCATTCCCCTCGCTGATGCCGTGATTGAATTGTGCCTCTCGTCTAAATCGAATTCTGGCATGGCAGCCATTGATGCTGCCATGAGTGACGTTGCCAAGGGCCGTGGCGGTGACATTCCAGCTCATCTGAAAGATGCCCACTACGCCGGCGCTGCGAAGCTCGGCCACGGCGTTGACTACAAGTACCCGCATAACTTCGACAATGACTGGGTCAAACAGCAGTACCTCCCCGACCCGATCAAAAATGTGCAGTATTACGAACCGAAACAAAATGGCAAGTTTGAAACCGCACTGGGCGAGCAATATACGCGTCTGCGAAAAGCCCAGGGCCATTAGTCACAAAAGTTGTCAAAACAACGTTTCTGTGCTACGATACATGTGAGTTCTAGGGTGTTCGCCTTGCCCATCATACGTGTTTGCCGAACAACTAGTTTTACATTGGGACATGGGTAGATGTTCATAGCGATGACAGGCCTTATCACTTGGTAGTCAGAGTCATGGCCTGCCCGTCCCACCTGCTTACAAGCGGGCCAAAACCTATCGGGCAATTAACGGCACTATTAGATCTTTCAAAGTGGCAACACTTTGAGGACTGGCTTGCACCTTGTAAGCCAGCCTTTTTCTTTTTAAAGAAAATTTGGAGGTTTTTTATTTTGGCCATCACCATTCTCATGATTCTCTACACCCTGCTGACCTTTTTTATTGGGGGCTTCTTTCTTGCCCATCAGCACAAACCCTTTTTGATCTTTCATCCTGAAGCGAACAAACCACTATCTGGCGTCATCAAGTTCGGTGGCTACTCACTCGTCATTCTTGGCGTTGTTGCCGCTGCAGCAACAATCAGTCAAAATACAGTCTTTATCTGTATTGCGCTATTTATTGGGGTAGCTGATATTGTTGGCGTTCAGTTGATGTTGGTCAGTTTCTTTCCGAAAGCTAAATGATTTTTGAATACTCATTAGCGTCTGGGGCGGTTGGCCTTGGACGCTTTTTGGGTTTGTGAGATTTTTGGAAATGGTATTTTTTTGTTAGGGTGCTTTTTCTGTTTTTGTTGTTCTGTTTGTTTTCAGAAAACCCTCTTCGCTATCTCGCTCTCCTGTCCTCGAGTCGAAACGAGCTCCGCAAGGCTGAGGGCTCCTGCAGAAGCCAACTCTGGCAAAAAATCCAGGCCCGGGATTTTCTGCCAGAGTTAGCTTCTGCTCCGCCCTCAAACCGCCTTGCTCCGCTCTCTTTAAAAACGCCACCACATTTTTCTTTTTATTTTCCGCAAAATAACGTAAGATAGAGTTAACAAGTGAGAGAGGTGAGTCATGATGCTACAACAATACAATCATATCTTAGTACCAGTTGATGGTTCTTACGAGGCCGAATTAGCCTTTAAGAAAGCCGTTGCCGTTGCCAAACGAAATGATGCGGACCTTCATTTGGTTCACGTTGTGGATACGCGGGCGTTTCAAAATATTTCTAGTTTTGATACAACCATGGTGGAAGAGGTTACCGATACCGCCAAGAAGACTCTGGACAAATACATCCAAGAAGCCAAGGATTCCGGAATTTCTGACGTGGATTACTCAATTGAGTACGGTGCGCCAAAGACCATCATTTCCCGTGAGATTCCAAAGAAGTTAGACATCGACCTGATTATGATCGGTGCGACTGGGTTAAACGCTGTTGAGCGGCTCCTCATCGGGTCAGTTACTGAATACGTGACCCGGACAGCCGTTTGTGACGTTCTCGTTGTGAGAACTGACCAAGAAAACAAACCGGCGCAAAAAACAACTGGTGAATAAGTCACTTTAAAAGCGTGGTAGAAGGATAACCCCTTCTACCACGCTTTTAATTTACAGTAATTCTAATCGCCGATAACAGTCCGTTTCATGATCATTGATCACACCGGATGCCTGCAAAAACGCATAGCAGGATTTGAGACCAACTCGTTTGAATCCAAGGTGGCTCAGCGTATGAACTAAATCCGCATTAAACCGCGCGCAAACATCTGTCTCGTGTGTCCGTTGCAATAAAACGGCATTCGTCCACACGGCTTCGGTCAGTGACCAGTCCAGATCATGCAGTGCGACTAGCACCTTGGCATTTGCGATAACTGCTGAGATCTTCTGCCGGTTACGAATAATGGTCTCATCGACGCATAACACATCGATCTGCTCATCACGCAACGCCGCGATTGCCTCAGGCTCAAAATCCATAAAGGCTTCCCGCAATGCTGATCGGTATTTTAAAACCAATTGCCAATTGAGACCCGCTTGAAAAATTTCAAGTGATAGGTTCTCAAATAGTTGCCGTTCGTCTCGTGTGGGCACGCCCCACTCTAAATCATGATACAGCAGTAACTGCGTACTTTTTGCTGCCCATGAACAACGCTCTGTCATGTAAATCATCTCCTTTACGTATACCTACGTAAAGATTAGATGAATTGGCTGATTAAACTTTGTATAATTGCCCAATTAAATTGGCTGGGCTGCTCACGGTTCATTTCTTGTAACACCGTCAATCGATCAGTGATCTGCCCATCGACACCGTAAACACGCATGAGCTGCATCTGACTTAAATGGTTCGGTGTCCAGGCAAAGACCGGTGCGCCAATCGAATGCGCCTGTTGCACAATTGTTTTGCCTAATCCAATGGCCTGAACCGAATAAAAATCAGCCGGTAAGTGCTTCACGGAAACCAGGTTAAAGGGCACAATGTACCCAACTATCAGATTAGGCACCTCTTTTTTGAGATCCTTCACCGTTTGATAGTTCATGGTATGCACAAAATCGCGGTCGGCGACAAGGGTATTCCCATACTGGGCAGCAAACCGCTTGGCTAGATTTTTCGAGTCATCCGGCGTGACTTTAATTTCAACGATGACCCGTTGTTTATACTGCTTAGCCACTCTTAAATAGTCAGCTAAATCGGTCAAGTAAACTTTGCGACCATCTTCCGTGACCTTAATCTTAGTCAATTTTGCCAGCGACGTTTTTTGAATGTTGGCTAACTTACCATTGTTGGCTTCTCGAACGCGTTGATTGTGACAAACCACAAATTTGCCATCACGCGTCTCTTGAACATCGATCTCAACATAGTTTGGGTGATCCTTCACCGTTTTTTCCAAGGAATCAAGCGTGTTTGGCACCCCATTATTATCAACAGCACCACGGTGTGCAACGGTCGTTGAGGCCGACGCAGGCGAGCTAAAGTGAAAGGCCTGAAAACTAAATAAGGCTACTAAAATCAGCACAAGTCCAGCTGGGAACCACGCCATTGTGTGCGTCGCATCATCCTTATCAAACACAGGTTTGAAACTAGGCTGCCCTAACGCTTCCCAAACCATGGCGACCATTAAACAGCTCAGTGCCATGACGGTAAACGTAATAAGAATGATCATGACCACTACACTTAGAAATTTGCCCAGCGTCTGTGAGGTAATGGTCGGCATGAGTGCCCGAAATCTAAAGATCACAGCCTCATCGATCACGACAACGGGCACCATGATACGAAGAAATGGTCGAATGAACACCCGCTGGAACTGCCAAAGTGATTTTAATCCGTGTCGCTGCGGTTCCCGGCGGTTAATGATCCCGTTGACCACTCGGTAAGTTAATAACATGAATAGCGTCAAAACAATCAAGTAGCCGATAGCGACCAGGACCAGCCAAATACGGCGATACATCACAAAATTATCCATCACGTGAACCGGCAACCGAACCAAATTAATAAATGCGGAAGAAAACCCAACGTCGCCAAACGGTGCCCAGACGAGCAGCAACAAGAGTTCCATGACGAGTAAGGGCAGCCAGTGTTTCTTGAATCGGCGCCAGGTCGTCAACAGAAGCAAGTCATTTTGGTTGATAAGCTGATTAGATGCAAATAACGCCGTGGTGACCAGCGTCACCTCAAAGGGTAGCCCGGCAAGAAATCCCACGACTAAAACCAGCTTGGCGACAACCAAGCCGGCATTTAACATGAGAATTTGCATGGTCATGAGCAGTGCCATAAGCAGTAACCAGCCAAGGTTAACAGAACGTACCTTTAACAACTGATAGCTCATCGAAAATAAACGTTTATAATAACTCGACTTCATTTGGGTGTCCTTTTTTATAGTATAGAGTGTGGAAGGAGACGATTAGGGGGCGGATCATAAGTTGCTTACGCAGTAGCCCTCTGTCTCCTGGAGGGTCTTTCCAATGTTGGGTGAATAAATGGCGCTGATATGTCGCTTTGTTGCACCGTTCGGCCCTGCAGGCTGAGGTGGGGTCGCTCCGGAGCTATTGAATGTCCTTTCAGACATTCAAGGATCTCCTACGTCTCCCGTGTTACTAGGCAAGGAAAGAACCCTTGCCAACTAACACCAACACCACAGCCTGCAATGCCGAACGGCTCCACTACGCTACGATTCTTGAACGCCTCAACATTGAAAATAAGTGTTCATAGTAGTGCTCAGAAGCTGGCTAGTTAATCGTGATTGTCAATTGTCACATCGTAAGAAGCATTGCTACCGAGAGTCTGACAAGCAGTCGAGGGCGGATTCTCTTCGAACTTGGTCTAACGCTAGTGTGTTGCTAACTTTTCTGAAAAGTAAGCTCAACGTGAGTGGAATGCAGCAATTCGGCAGGTTGTCGTGGTGTCGACATCAGTTAGCGACCGTTTCTTGGTCGGTTACTGATGTGCGAGACGACTGAGATCCACTCGAGAGCTGCGCAGCAGAAATCGAGTTAGCTCAGTCGCGAGCCACTACGACGGCCTGCCGAATTGCGGAATGCAACGGACTATCACCTAACATTGGAAAGACCCCTCCTGGAACACGTTTCGGCAATGTCATCTAGAAAGCAGAAAATCTACGCCTGCTTGCGCCGCACATGTCGCCAAGAATGCTGCCGCAAGAGTTGCTTTTAACAATCAAAACACAAACCAGGCTAAAACAGCAGGCAAATCCTAAGCCAAAAAATCGATAATCGAATTCAAATAAGCCATAATCTGATCATTAAAGTCATGGCGAATAATCATGGCCTCTATCAATCGTCCGCGGTTATACACCCGGTTCCAAACACCCTGGGTTTCCGCAGATTGAATGATGGTCATTTCCTGACGCCAGCGTTTTAACTGAGTCAAAAAATAGTCAGCATAGAGCTGGTTTTTATTGGTCAGTCGTGAAAAATACCCTGCCAACCGCTGCGGTTCTCCAAAAATCAAGGCGCCATCCAACTGCTTGTAGCGTTCAATGATCAGTGCCAGCATCAGTAACTTATCCGCCCGTGTTAACCGTGGCCGTTCAGACAACTCATCTAACAAGTTGCCGATGTGCGTGTAGGCGTGAGCCCACCCCTGTTGGCCGATAAAGCCGCGGGTATCGCGCTCTAATAAAATATAGAGGGCAAATTGATCCACAACTTGGGCTTCCAGATCTTCATCCAAAAAATGATAGGCAACCCGATCTGCATAGATGACGACTGAAAGTAAGAGTACCGCAAATGAACGTTGATACACGGCCTCATTTTCAGGTTCAAAAATATGGCTGAACAACACACTGTCACTACTGAGATAGCGCACCATCATGGTCATCTGACTATTCGTCAGCAAGTGCTGTTGAATCAAATCATTAAACAGGAAATAGATGCCCTTATCCCGAATTTTTGGATCTGGTGACCCAATATGGTGTAACAGAGAAATGACATCCTGGTCCCGTAATTCTGTTAGCGTTTCATTTTGAATCTGGTCGTTTAGCTGCAGTAACAGCGGCCGGATCCCGTCATCGTCGTTTGGCAACTGAACCGGGGTCGGTGGCACAATTTTTGCTTCCTTGATCAGGTCCTCCAGCTTGGGGCCTAGGGATTGATATAGTTTACCTGCGTTAACTTCATCTTTATAGGTCTGCAACTGGTGTCGCAACGTGTCAATTTGATCGTCCACTCTTTTCGCCCCGTTTCTGTCTGTCTAGACGTGTCCATTTTTAACTAATACTGCTATTTTAGCATGTTTCTGTCCATATTAATAATGGCGTTCAGGAAGGCTTATCGCGGCACGCGTAATTTTAAAGTAAATCCGTATGAGATTCCCAGCATAATCAGAATGTAGAGCGTTCCAGAAATCATCGGTGCAAACGGGTTCAAATAGCCCTGGGCCTGCTTGTGATAGCCAACCATGAACGTAAGCGCATCGTAGATCCAGGTCAGTTTTAGACTGCTCGTCGTGTTCACTGAGATCAAGACAGTCAAGATGATAAACAGTAAAATCGGGATGCCGACGATCAAAATAATTTGAACTCTGCGCGAAAACAAACCGAGAATACTGCCGACTGCCATACTTGTTGCAAGAAAACAGCCAATAAATAAAATCGTGATCACAACAACGGCCAGTCTGTCAGCCACTTGGTTGTGAAAACACTTGCCATAAAGGTCAAAGAAGACCATGGTCCCAGAGTGGCGACTGGTGATGACGTTCTCATATAACCAACCGTACAACACATTGATCACTTCACCAACGAGCACGATGACGCCAAGCACGGCCGTCTTTGACCAAAAATAAGTCTTCCGCCCGATACCATTTTGAATAAATAGCTTGAACCCATCATAAGTGATGGCGCCGTAGACCACTAAGAAAATCCCAAGAACAATACTGGTCAGCCCACCTGGGAGCGCATCGCTTAATGTGTAATGTTGCGCCTGCCCCAGGACAACCGTGATCAGCGTGGGCAGGATCACGATGCCCGCAATGGCCCAGACATAGAACCACCCGAGCGCTTTTAGATAGGTTTTGAATTGGTATGAAAATCCAGCTTTAAATCTCACGATGGCCCCCCTGACTGGTTAGATAAATAAAGAGTTTCTGCAGATCAATGTGACTCACAGTCACCGTGTCCGGAATTTCGCGCTGGTCATCAAGTTGGCCATAAACGTAGTGAACCAATAAATTGCCCAAACTTTCCTGACCGATCACGTTCAGATCTGCCGTATAAGTCTGCACTTCCTTGGCTGGCCCCGTGACAGCGTACCCTTCCTGAAGTACATTTTCAGTTGTGTCGTTAACAAGCAGCTGATGGTCTTGAATCACAAAGACGCGTTCGATCACGTTCGCAATTTCTTCGATAAGATGCGTTGAGATCACAAACGAACGTGGCGTCTTAGCATAACTATCGATCAGTTCCTCATAAAACAACTGCCGGTGATTCGCATCCAGCCCCAGCGTGGGCTCATCTAAAAACACGTAGTCCACATCCACTGCCAGGGCAATGATCAGCTTCATAACGGAGCGATAACCAGTTGATAATTTATTAAACCGGGTCTGCGGATCCAGTTCAAATTTCGCAACCAGCTCATCCGCATAGGCAGCGTCAAATCCCTGATACATCTGGGCAGTGAGTTTAAAGATCTCACTCACCCGCAGCCGCGGCGGGTAAAGGTTGGCTTCACTCATCATGTAAATACGATTCAATAGCGCGTCATTGTTTGCTAAGGGCGTCCCGTCAATCGTCACCGTCCCGGTCGCAATCGGCAGCCGGTTCGTAATCAAGTTCAACAAGGTACTCTTACCGGCACCATTGCGGCCAAGCAGACCATAGATGGTATTGGGTTCAATTGTCAGGTTAATATCTGTCAGGACCGTCTTTTTGCCAAACGATTTGGATAGTCCCGTTACTTTAATTGGATTCATGCCTGTTCATACGCCCGTTTCACCATCTCAATGATTGCCGTCTCCGGCAACGATAATTTTTTTGCTTCGCTGACCAGGTTGGACACGAAATCAGCGTAGAACTCATCTTGTCGTTTCGTTCGAATTTTGTCATTGGCGCCAGTTGTTACAAACATGCCTAACCCCCGTTTCTTTTCTAGAAAGCCGCTATCCACAAGAATGTTCATGCCCTTCAGCACCGTTGCCGGATTGATGTGGAACTGTTTTGAAATTTCCGCGGTGGACGGCACCTGCTCACCTTCCTGAAAGCTGTTTAAGAAGATAGCCTCCTCCAATTGATCGGCTACCTGTAAATATAGCGGTTCTGTACTGTCAAAATTAAACTGCATTTTTCACCACCCGCTTTTGACGATGTTCCTTTCCTAACATTTGTTTGAGACGACCGCTCACGCCTAATTATTAATCTGAATCTTCGGCAATACGATTCGTTCGTAAAGTCTCACAGTAATCACATAGTAACTAATATACAACAGAATAAAGATTGTAAATGGTATCCAGAGCTGATCGTACGGATTTATCATTAATAAGGTAAACAATTGTAAGCCAAACAGGACGTGAATGACACCAACGATTCCCGGCAGAATGAACAACACCCCGACTTCTCGGTTGATCGACCGGCGCAAAACGCTGGGACGTGTGCCCACTTTGTTGAGCATCATGTACCGTTTACGGTCGCTTGTAGCGCCGCTTAAGATCTTAAACATCAGGCAACTTGCAAGCATTGCAAGAAAGGCGATTCCTAAGAAGAGTCCCATGAACTCCAGGCCACCATAGAGCGCGGTACCCAACACAAGCATGCCGTACCCGCCAGGAAGAACAGTGCCCGCAGCAAGAGACTCACTGTTTTGAATCGTTTTAAGGGCTGCTTGGCTGGCTTTTAAATTGGTGACTCTAAAGACTAACAGGTGGTGCGTGGTCCCCTTCATTTGAGCAAATTTAGCCGCTGAGACCACCTTAGCTGTCTTTGTCTGCTGCTGTCCAGACTGCAACATTTCAAGTGCTACCGGATCTTTTTTCAATTGGTCAACGCTCACCGTTCCATAGCGCACTGCAACATGACTGCGGTGCTGTTTTTGCATTTCTGCTAAGGTCGTTGTTACCCGTTGAACAGGATGGGCCTTCAGTTCAGCTGCATTGTAATAGACAGTCGTGCGCGTTTGTTTCTGCTGATAAAGGGCCTTAGTGGCAAGGTGCAACCGGTCAACGCACGATTGAGTCACTGGTTTTGGATCCGGAATTGCCATGGTGTATGGCGAATTAACATTTGCCATGAGATCGATCTGCCGGTGAAAGCCAATGCCGACTGTAATTGCACCCAACGCTAACGCAAATAAAATGGAAACGATCGACAGCATTTTAGTGTAATTACGAATCCGAAACTGTAACTGCGACAGGGTAAACGTGTTTAAGCCCCTATTCGCCCATGAGGTCCGCTTCAATAACAGCACGAGCCAAATGAAAACAGCGTTAAATAAGAAGTACGTCCCAGCCACGATGGTGACCAGCGCAATGAAAATACCGATCAGCCCAATCGTTTGGACGTGAGCCATGCAGTAGTAGCCCACTGCTAACAAGACAAGCCCGACGATTACTTGAATCAACTGGGCAACGGGCCGCAGAACGGGACGGTTAGGCTGCTGATCACCCTTCAACAGTTGAAGGACTTGCGTTTTAGTGAGACTCAACCAGTTCACAATACCCGCAATCATAAACAGGCCAAGGTAGAGATCGATCGTGGTCAACACGGCTGGTAGATAGAACGCACTGAAGTGTTTAAGGTGACTCCCAATGACGACAGACATCATCAGATTTCCTAGCGTACTGGTAAGCAACCAGCCGACCAGGATTCCGATCACGCTGGCGATGACGCCTATGACCATGGTCTCCAGTAAGATCAGTTGACCAATTTTACGTTGTTTGGCCCCAAGCATCATAAACATCCCATAATCATGTCGGCGCATGCTCATTAAAAACGAATTCGCGTAGAAAATGTACACCAGCGTAATGATCGTTAGCAACACAGCACCCAGTTGAAAAATAATACTAGCGCCTGACACCGTGGTGTTATTTTTAATGAACGACTGGTTCGTCGCGAGGGCCTCAAACATGTAGAAAATGGCACTGGACATGACCAGTCCTGAGAAGAGGACAACGTAATCTTTAATGCGGCTCTTAATGCCCGCAAATGCTAATTTTACTAACACGGCGCCCCTCCTAGTTAAATGTCCCTAGCGTATCAAGAATTTCTTGATAAAACGCTTGTTGTGTCCGGTCTTCACGATGCAGCGTCTGGCCGATTTGGCCATCCTTAATGAACAAAATACGCTGGCAATAGCTGGCCGAAAACGGGTCGTGGGTCACTAATAAGACTGGGACCTGTTGATCATGATTAACGGCCGTCAACATTTCCAGGAGGTCGCGGGCACTGTTTGAATCAAGTGCCCCGGTCGGCTCATCACCAAACAGGATGGCCGGCTTTGAAACGAGTGCCCGCGCTGCTGCCACCCGTTGTTTTTGGCCCCCAGAAATTTCCGTTGGGTACTTGGAAAGTGTCTCGGTAATCGTCAACTGCGCCGCAACCTTTTCCACGGCTGTCTTGATTTTTGTACCCGCAATATTTTGAAGAGAGAGCGGTAAAGCAATATTTTCATAGTTCGTTAAGTTTTCAAGCAGGTTAAAATCCTGGAAGATAAACCCGACTTTTTTTGCCCAAAAATCAGCAATTTGGTTGCCTTTAAGCGTCGTGACATCCAGTTGGTCAATGGTCACCTGGCCACTCGTCGGTTGGTCCAGGGTCGCAAGAATGTTCAGCAAGGTTGACTTACCAGAACCGGAAGCCCCCATTATGCCGACAAATTCTCCAGGTTGAACATCAAACGTGATGCCCTTTAAGGCTTCGTATTGTTTCTCCCCCGCCTTGCCATAGGTTTTGTGAAGGTCCCGTACTGAGACAACTGCATTCGCGTTCATTTGAATTCCCCCGTTAGTCTTAATTGGTTAGTTACTTGTGTAGTTAACTATAAGGGGTTGGGTGAGAAAAGTCAAATTTCAGAGTGGTCCTGACGGTGGATTTGGGTATAAAAAAACTGCCAACGCTTGGTTGACAGTTTTTGGTGGTGATTTTGAAGTTGTTCTTTTTTCAGTTGTGATTGGGTCAGGACGTCTTGCATTCTCTTTAAAAATGCTCATTTTATTAGAGAATGCCTCTTGCGACGCGCTTTCTGGCCTCCGTGCCGAAACGAGTTCCGCAAGGCAAGGGGCTACTGCCTAAGCAACTTCCGGCACAAAATCCAAAACCGGGATTTTATGCCGAAAGTTACTTAGGCTCCGCCCCTTAAACGCCTTGCTCCACTCTCTAGTATGCCTTCGCCGGCAACACTGCACCCTTATAGTGGTTGTAGATCCACTTTTGTGTGCTCTTTGATTGCAATGCCTTCATCAACTTCTTGATGGCTGGCTTGTTTTGGTCACCCTTACGGACAGCCACGCTGTTGACGTATGGTGATGATTTCTTTTCAGTTGCGATGGCATCCTTACGAGGATCCAAACCTGCTTGCACAGCGTAGTTGGCGTTAATGAAGACCACGTCACCTTCACCCTGCTTGTAGATTGTTGGCATCAACTTCGGTTCGTAACTGTGCTTGAACTTCAGGTGACGAGGATTTGACGTAATATCTGAGAAGTTGGCAGTGGTGATATCAATGCCCTTCTTGATCTTGATCAAACCAGCATCCTTCAACAGCGTCAACACACGACCGTAGTCAGGCGTGTTGCTGCTGACAAGGATCGTTGACCCATCCTTAACATCCTTTAAACTCTTGTACTTCTTTGAGTAAGCTGAGATGGGTTCCAAATGAACACCACCAGCGCTAACCAATGTCCCGTGGTTTTCCTTGTTCCACTGGTTTAAGAAAGGCATATGCTGGAAGTAGTTAGCATCCAGTTCCTTGGCAGCCAATGCCTTGTTAGGCATTACGTAGTCTTGGAAGACTTTGATCTTTAAGTTGACGCCTTCCTTTTTCAGTTGTGGTTGCACATGCTTCAAAATTTGAGCATGAGGCACAGCTGAAGCCCCAACAGTGATGGTTGTCATTTTCTTTGAAGATGACGACTTACTGCCACAACCCACTAACAAAACGGCCGTTGCCGCTACACCTAACACACCTAACACACGTTTGGATAATCTCATGATAATTCCTCCCAAATAGTTGTTTTCTTTTACAATGTCCGTTTATCAATCCGACGAACAAGAAAATCTCCAATAAATTGAAATACAAACACGATCAAAACAATAATCACAGTCGCCACTAACACAATGGTGTTATTGTTGGTCTCAAACCCGTCGATGTATGCCAGGTTACCTAGACCACCAGCCCCAATGGCCCCAGCCATTGCGGTGTAGCCGATCAGTGAGATCGTCGTAACGGTCGCTTCAGAAACAAGCGCCGGCATACTTTCTGGTAACAAGACCTTTAAAATGATCTGCGTCTTATTGGCCCCCATGGCCTCAGCCGCTTCAATCACCCCGTGGTCAATTTCGTGAAGGGCCACTTCGACCATCCGCGCATAAAACGGGGCCGCTGACACGATCAACGAAGGTAACGCCGCTGTGGGACCAATGATCGTCCCCACGATATTCTTGGTGATGGGCAATAATAGCAAGATCAAGATAATGAACGGAATTGACCGGAAAACGTTGACGAAGAGTGACACTAGCCAATTCAATGCCTTTGCCAAGAAATTGTGACTATCGGCTGTTTCAAACAGCAGCAGTCCTAATAGGATGCCCAAAATAACGACGACGACCATGGAGACGAGCGTCATCCAAATCGTTTCCCATGTGGCGCCCCACATGCTGCCCCAATCGACTGTATGGAACGCAAAGTATGAGCCATTAGTCATGGTGAATGACCTCCGTTTCTACCCGCATCTTCTTTAACAGTGCCTGGGCACCGTCGATGCTTTCTTGTTCCCCAATCAGTTGCAGGAACAGCGAACCAATGGCGCCTTCTTGCGTCTGATGAATGCTGCCTTCAATAATGCTGACCTGAAGATCAGGGTACTTATGAATCATCTCAGACACAATTGGTAACTTGGCTTGATCGCCATGAAAGACCAGTTGGAGCAAAACGCCCTTTGGATAGTTCTTGATCAGGTCATCAATAACAACGTTCGTATCGGCAAGGGATGGGTCAACTTCCTCGTTGACGAACCGCTTGGTGATCTCCTGTTGTGGATTCCGGAAGACGTCAAACACGGTACCGCGTTCAACAACCTTCCCTTCTTCCATAACAGCCACGTGATCACAGATCTTACGAATCGCGTGCATTTCGTGGGTGATCAAGACGATCGTCAAATTCAATTCCCTATTGATTTTAAGCAACAGGTCAAGCACTTCATCCGTTGTTTGCGGATCCAGCGCACTAGTCGCTTCATCTGAAATCAGAATTTCAGGGTCATTTGCCAACGCTCTGGCAACCCCGACCCGTTGCTTTTGACCACCAGATAATTCTGACGGATAAGACTTTTCACGACCATTTAACCCGACAAGGTCAACTAATCGCTGGGCCTTTTCTCGGCGCTCTTTCTTGCCCACGCCGGCAACTTCCAACGGAAACATAACGTTTTGAATCACGGTTCGTGACCACAACAGGTTAAAGTGTTGGAAGATCATCCCGATCTTTTGGCGTTTCTTTCGCAGCGCCGTCCCGCTTAACTCTGAGATCTTATCCCCATTAATATCGATTGCCCCGCTGGTGGGTGTTTCCAATCCGTTTAGCATCCGCACCAGCGTCGATTTTCCGGCGCCGGAATAGCCGACGACCCCGTATATCTCGCCGTCTTCAATGTTAAAGTTAACGTGCTGAACGGCATTTAACGTGCCATCCTTCGTTGTAAACGTTTTGGACACATCTTTGAATTCAATCAACGGATATCCCCTCCTTTTCATCACTATCACTTGTACTCATTATCAAATAAAAAACGCCTCGCCCAACTAGTCTACCACTAGTTAAGGACGAAGCGTTTCGCGTACCACCTTAGTTCGTTACTGCCTCACAGCAGTAACCTCAATGAGTCATCTCATGACTCAACGCGATAGTGGACGTTACCCAGTTGCGGCTCATTAAAAACTCACCGTAACAGTGCCTGCAAGACCATCTTCAGCCATGTATCGGGATTCCCTCTCACCTAATAGGAACTCTCTAAACCCGTTGTCCGGCCTACTCATCTTGCCACTTGGTATTCAATTCAAGTCAATGACAAAAGTATACTCAGCTCAATTCTAAAAGTCAAGCAACATTTATCATCAAACTGTCATTTTGTCTTAGGCAGTTTGGATGTCTACTAACCAAGCATCGTCTTCACTGGCACTGTTTAAGGCCTCAAAGTCGTTGTCCAGTTGTGGGTTAACAGCAGCAACAGTGCCGCTTACGGGACTGTCGATGTCAGAAACAGCCTTTTCAGCTTCAACACTGATCAGTGTTGCGCCGGCCTTAACTGCATCGCCAACCTTTGGTAAATGTGCGAACTTGATGCTACCCAGTTCGTCTTGGCCAGCCTTGGTCAAGCCCACGCGGGTCTTACCGTTAATCTCTTTTGTCCAAAAGTAAGTTGCTTGTTCGTTCATTATCCTTCACCTCAACATCAAATTTGTCGCCCAACAGTGATCATTTTGAGATCGGTTATTCAAAATCATCACTGCGGCTAAACATGTAACTCTTATAATGATAACGCATCGACATGATTAAGCCAATACCGATCATGTTCCCAATCAATGCCGATCCCCCTTGACTAACAAATGGTAATGGAATACCAGTCAGTGGCAGGAGGCCAATACTCATCCCAATGTTTTCAAACGTATGGAATAGGATCATCATAATGATCCCGGTCGAAATATAAGCGTAGAAAACATTCTTCGTATCAAACGTGACCCGAATCATTTGATAAATTAATAGGAAATAAAGCAGAATCAGCAAACAACTGCCGACAAACCCGAAGTTTTCACCAATAACGGAAAAGATCATATCGGATTCACGCACGGGGACGTAGACCTTTGAAACGTCAAATCCGGTACCAAACACGCCACCAGATCCAACGGCTTTCATACTTTGCCAAAGCTGATAACTTTGGTTAGATGTCTCACCTGATGGATTCAACCAGGTATCGATTCGTGAAAATTGATAGGCTTGAAAGCCCAAATGCTCAAGAATCGTTCGCCCACTTGAAGTGACCACCAGTAGTAATACGCCACCGCCAATGGCACCACCACCAACAAATATTGGCACTAGAATTTTCCAGGTAATCCCTGAAATCAAGGCCAGTCCTGCAAAAATAGCAAAGAACACCAGCATCGTCCCAAAGTCGTTTTGCAATTTCAATAACACTGGAATTGGAATTGTCCAAGCCAGCATTTTGCCAAGTAATGTAAAGTCCGTCCGCACTGTATGATGATAGTACGTATGATTATGATCACTGATGACTCGTGCCATCATCAAAACATAAGTCGGTTTCATAATTTCTGACGGCTGGAACGTTAAGGGGCCGATAGCGAACCACGATTTCGCACCCGTTGAAGCGGCATACGATCGACTGTAAAACACCAGCACCGAGGCTAACAGAAGAATGCCTAGCCAGTAGGCAATGGGCGCGACCTTCCATAATTGTTCCGAGTCAAATTGCATAATGATCACGACGGCGATAGTCCCAATAATGTACCATGCCACCTGAGAAATCATTTCTGACTTTATATTCACGGCACTTGAATCGTGGGTAGCGGCAACATAGATTGAAGCTAACCCAATAATTGATAACATTAAAACGCAAAAAATAACGCCATAATCAATTCTTGAATCCTCTTCGTTTTTATTTTCACGAAGCTCTTTTGCCAAAGCACGCCCTCCTTCCACACTCATCATCTATTATAAGCATTCGTGAGTGTATTGCGATTTTCTAACTAGGCATTTAAGCCTTTTTTAGAAAACGGCTTAGTGGTGTAAATTGTAGGCTTGGATGAGGTATTCGATCCCGTCATCCTGTGTTTTGACCTTAACTGGCTGGTCGCCTTCAATATCGACTTCAAACGTTTTATCTAAGGGTTTGATCACGCCGATCACATCATCTTTGATTGAGACTTGAAGGACCGTTAATTCCCCTTGTTGCACTTCGTCAATGGCAACACCAATTGGTTGATTTTTTTTGGACATACGAAACTCCTTATTTTGTTTTTCATGCAAACGAAATCGTGCACGATTCCTATTTTAACGCATTTAACCCGTGGAAGAAAGCAGTTATAGGCCGCTTAGAAAATCTGTTAGGCTCGGCCACATAAGAGGACTCAGCTAAATAACCGCTATGGTTTCAGCTGAGTCCTCTTATCCCCTCGGAAAAACCGGTATAACGGTTCCCGTGGTTACTTTAATTTCATTTCTTCGAGGTAAGCCATTTCGGCTGCCTTGTTTCTTCGGAGGCTAAAGTGATCCGGCACTGGATCATAGCCGCCATGGACGAGCGGATTACACCGCAAAATACGGGCAATGCCCATCAGTGCACCCTTAATTGCACCATGTTTTTGCAACGCTGTCAGCATATAGCTGGAACAGGTTGGCGAATAACGACAAGTTGGCGGAAACAACGGTGAAATAAACCGCTGATACCCGCGAACCAGTACCATTAGGATCTTTTTCATATCAGCCTCGCTTACTTATTGGCTTTACGACTCTTCTTTGAATTCGTATCCATGTGTTCAAGTAACACACCAGCACCCTTAGCCACGTTATCCAATGGACTGTCAGAAATAACAACCGGCACCTTGAGCCGGTCAATAAAGAGCTTGTCGATGCCCTTCAGCAACGCACCACCACCGGTCAGCATGATCCCCCGATCGATGATATCAGATGCCAATTCAGGCGGCACGATTTCGAGTACTTCCTTGGCAGCATTCACGATTTGATCCATGACAACGCCAATTGCTGGCCGAATTTCCTCAGCCGTAATTTCTACTGACCGTGGCATCCCCGTTACGGAGTCGCGTCCACGGACTTCAAGGCTGTCCTGGTCGTTTTCATCTGGATAGGCTGACCCAATTTGAATCTTAATGGCTTCAGCTGACCGCTCACCGATCTGCAGGTTGTGCTGGGTCTTCAGGTAGTTAATGATGTTGACGTTCAACTCATCACCGGCAACCCGGATGGACTTGCTAGCCACAATGTCACCCAGTGAGAGGACGGCAATATCACTCGTCCCACCACCAATATCGATCACCATGTTCCCGCGAGGTTTGAAAATATCCATGCCCGCACCAACAGCGGCAACTTTTGGTTCTTCTTCAAGGTAGACCTTTGCCCCACCAGACTTTTCAGCAGCCTGAATGATGGCCCGCCGTTCAATCTCAGTAATGTTGGTTGGCGCACAGATCATAATGTTTGGCTTTGACAAAAAGCCCTTCACATTCAGCTTACTGATAAAGTATAACAGCATGCTTTCAGTAATGTCAAAATCTGAA
Source organism: Secundilactobacillus paracollinoides (assembly GCF_001702155.1). NCBI lineage: Bacteria > Bacillati > Bacillota > Bacilli > Lactobacillales > Lactobacillaceae > Secundilactobacillus > Secundilactobacillus paracollinoides. The sequence goes on along the minus strand of NZ_CP014912.1, from coordinate 2,341,620 downwards.
ATAACCCCATCCTTCAATGGTCGAATTGCCCGAATGTTGCTTGGTGTCCGCCCAACCATCCGGTAGGCTTCTGAACCGACTGCAAGCACCTGGTTCGTCTTGGTGTCAACGGCAACCACTGACGGCTCGTTTAACACAATTCCCTTACCCACTGCGTAGATAAGAACATTGGCAGTTCCTAAATCAATACCAATATCTTTAGCCATCCTAAATAATTCCTCCTGAACTTATTATCTCAACCGTTAATTATAGCATAGCCCATAGAAAGGGACTATGACTCGATAAAAAAGATGGGGCAATTTAACCCCATCTTTACTTAATTCATCATTAATCCTTGGTTGCAGTCTTTAAAACAATTTCTTCTTGGGCTGGCACAGAGACGCGTTCGATCTCAGCACCCAGCGCAGCCAACTTCTTGTGGAAGTCATAATAGCCGCGATCCAGATACTTGAGGTTCGTCACTTGGGTGTACCCGTTAGCAACCAATCCTGCAAGCACTAGCGCTGCCGCAGCTCGAAGATCAGTCGCTGCCACTTCGGCACCGTTGAACGACGTCGGCCCATATAACACAACGGTCCGGCCTTCGATCTTGAAATTGGCATTCATCCGCCGAAGTTCTTCAAGGTGCATAAAGCGGTTTTCAAACACGGTTTCAGTCAACGTACTAGTGCCATTGGCTGCCAGTTGTAGCACTGACATTTGTGGTTGCATATCAGTTGGGAACCCTGGGTGCGGCATTGTTTTGACGTTGGTTGGGGTCAAGACCTTAGGACCAATGACCCGAACACCAGCATCTTCATCAATGACCTTTGCACCCATTTCTTCCAACTTAGAGATCAATGGCTTATTGTGTTCTGAAATCGCATCCTGAACCAGAATGTCCCCCTGTGTCAGGGCAGCAGCGACCATAAAGGTGCCCGCTTCGATCCGGTCTTGAACAACGTGATGAGTCGTGCCATGTAAGGCAGTGACACCATCGATTCGAATCGTTTCTGTCCCAGCACCACGAACCTTGGCACCCATCTTGTTTAAGACATTTGCCAGATCCACAATTTCAGGTTCGCGCGCAACGTTTTCAATGACCGTTGTGCCCTTCGCCATCGTTGCGGCTATCATAATGTTCTGGGTCGCACCAACACTTGGGAAGTCCAAGTAAATTTTTGTCCCTACCAACTGATCGGCCTTAGCTTCGATGTAACCGTCCTGTTGATTGATTGTAGCACCCAAGGCTTCAAACCCCTTGAGATGTAAATCAACTGGCCGTGAGCCAATGGCACAACCGCCTGGCATCGCAACACGTGCATGTCCATAACGCGCTAACAGCGGCCCCATGACCACGATCGACGCCCGCATTTTTGAGACGTATTCAAACGGTGCTTGGGTCGATAGTTTTTTGGCCGCATTAAGCCGCACAGTATTCCGTGCTTCGTCAAAATCGACATCTAAATTCAAAAATTTTAAAACATTATTCATCGTATAAACGTCCGACAAGATCGGTACGTTTGTTAAGACCATTTCATCGCGTTCAGCAAGGATTGATGCTGCCAATATTGGTAGTACCGCATTTTTTGCGCCTTCAATATGTACAGATCCCTGTAGACGATTTCCGCCATGCACAATGATTTTTTCCACTTTAATTCCCTCCACGTGTCACGTTACTTAACGATGTAAATTAAGTTACGGACATTATCAATAAAATTCAGGAAAAAAGAACTGCAGGTATATCCTACCGTCACAGACAGCATCACAATTAACACCCGCGCCTGTGTTGGGTAGAGCCTCATAAGATTTTCAATGTGCAATTTTTGAATACTCCAAAAAGCAACAAAGATAAAAATAAAATGACTGATTAGAGTCAAGAGGGCCTGTGTCCCGATTGTTCGCATAAGCTAACTTTCCTTTCCGCATTACCTCTAAAATATAGCATAGTTTCTAGGGGTTGTCGCTAGTTACGTGTCATTTGTAATATTACGAATTCACTTGAGCCGTGCAATTACGACACATAACCTGATTATTGTTTGTGATTTGCTAATTGGTGATGTTGTCCGTTTAGAGCCCTGCCTCTGACGGGATAATGCACATGCCGAATCGCTGTGATAGCAAGTGACGCCGATGACGCTTTCACATTGTCGGATTTAGTGGTCATAGTTGTACGTAGCAAAGACATGCCTTTGTTTTCTCCTGTCTGACTGTCATAGAGGCTTATTGCTTATTACAAGTAGTTTGGAATAGTGGTTGTGTTGATTTTGTTGGTAGCCGGATCGTGGTCGGTTATTGATGTGTAAAAGAACTGAGAGCCGTCACACCGCCTTTCGAATTTCGGAGACTTTACAAATTGTTTGCCCACTTTTCGGCTTAGTTGAATCGAGTTCTAGAAAGAATCTTTTGATTGCTAGGTGAGGTAAATAGTGCTGACAAGTTGCTTCGTTTCACCGTTCGCCCCCAACAGGTGGAGGTGAGGTCGCTTTCCGGCCTGCAATGCTAAACGGTTCTGTTACGCTACGATACTTGTAATCGTCATCATCGGTGATGCCGAGAAATCTCTTGATCAATTGTTACCAGAGTCTACAACGTGTGAAAAGCATTGCTGTCAATGGGCTTACTAGCAGTCGAGGGCGGATTCTCTGCAAGCCTGGATTAACACCATTGAGAGGCTTAACCACCGTGGAAAAAGTAAGCTCAATATCAGTGGAATGGCGTAATTTGGCACGGAGCTGTGGTGTCGACATCAGTTAGCGACCGTTTTCTGGTCGGTTACTGATGTGCGAGTCGACTGAGATCCACTCGAGAGCCACGCAGTGGAAATCGAGTTAGCTCAGTCGCGAGCCACTACACGGAGTGCCAAATTGCGGAATGCAACGGACAACACTACATACTATTTGATTCTTACTACCTACTAGGCTACCGAGTGGAAACGCGTTCAGCAAGGCACGGGGCTAACGTGTAACGGACTCTGGCAAAAATGCCAAGTTCGGGCATTTCTGCCAGAGTCCGTTACACACCGCCCCTAAACCGCCTTGCTTCACGCTCTAAAAAAAGCACCCAAACCCTAAGGTCTGAGTGCTTTCATCATAGCCAATATTATTTACCAGCAACGTTAATTCGGTTAATTGCTCGGCGAAGTGCTACTTCTGCCCGGGCCGAAGCGTCGCTATCCTGTGCTTGTTGTGCTTCTTGAATCCGTGCTTCAGCACGTTTCTGAGCATTCTTAGCACGGTCAACGTCGATATCAGCCTGACATTCAGCCGTATCAGCGACAATCGTTGCCGTATTTTCAGAAAATTCAACGAAACCGCCGTTAACAGCAATTTCATCAGTTTCCTTACCGTCAACTGATTGGACACGAGCTTCATCAACCGCCAATGAGGCAATAACAGGAACGTGGTTCGGCATGATCCCGAGTTCACCAAGCTGCGTCTTAACGACGATCAGGGTCGCTTTCTCGTTATCATAAACCTTACCGTCGGGGGTTACGATACTAACGGTTAAAACCGATTGAGAATCAGCCATTTAGAACCCTCCTTAGTTGTTCAGGTTTGCCTGCATCTTTTTAGCGTTTTCGACAACGTCTTCGATTGGGCCGGCGTTACGGAAGGCATCTTCTGGAAGATCATCGTACTTACCTTCAAGGATTTCCTTGAAGCTACGAACAGTGTCTTCAACAGAAACGTATGAACCTGGGACACCAGTAAATTGTTCGGCAACACTAAATGATTGTGACAAGAAGAATTGGATCCGACGAGCACGGTTAACAATCGTTTGTTCTTCATCAGACAATTCATCCATCCCTAAAATAGAGATGATATCTTGTAACTCACGGTAACGTTGCAAAACATGTTGAACTTCAGTGGCCACTTCGTAATGTTCTTGACCGACAACTTCTGGGTCAAGGGCAGTTGAAGTAGAAGCCAATGGGTCAACGGCTGGGTAGATCCCTTGTTGCGTCAATGCACGTTCCAGGTTGGTGGTAGCGTCCAAATGGGCGAAAGTCGTCGCTGGCGCAGGGTCGGTATAATCATCGGCAGGAACATAAACGGCTTGAATAGAGGTAATTGACCCCTTCTTCGTTGACGTAATCCGTTCTTGCAACTGACCCATTTCAGTAGCCAACGTTGGTTGGTAACCAACGGCTGAAGGAATCCGGCCAAGTAAGGCTGAAACTTCCATCCCGGCTTGAGTAAACCGGAAGATATTATCAATAAATAACAGCACATCTTGGTCCTTAACATCACGGAAGTATTCCGCAATCGTTAAGCCGGTCAAAGCGACCCGCATCCGGGCACCAGGTGGCTCGTTCATCTGACCATAGACCATGGCCGTCTTTTCAAGAACACCTGAACCTTTCATTTCGTAGTACATATCGTTACCTTCACGGGTCCGTTCACCGACACCTGTGAAGACAGAAATACCGTTATGACCTTGCGCAATGTTGTGGATCAATTCTTGAATTAAAACAGTTTTACCGACACCGGCACCACCGAACAACCCAATCTTACCACCACGCACGTAAGGTGCTAACAAGTCGATAACTTTAATCCCAGTTTCCAAAATTTCAGAAGTTGGGTTCAATTCGTCGTAACTAGGCGCGTCACGGTGAATTGGCATTCTTTCGGCATCTGGGCCGAATTCGGCACCGCCATCAATGGGATCCCCAAGAACGTTAAACACACGACCTAACGTGTCATCGCCAACGGGTACGGTAATTGAAGACTCAGTGTTTTCAACTTCCATGCCCCGACGAAGACCATCAGTACCATCCATGGCAATTGTCCGCATAACCCCGTCCCCTAATTCAAGGAGCACTTCGGTTACAAGGAAACTGCCATCATCCTTCATAATGTGAAGGGCAGTATTGATATCGGGTAATTTATCGCTCAACGGGAATTCAACGTCGACAACTGGTCCGATAACTTGAACAACTTTACCAGAACTCATTATGCGTTAATTCCTCCCGTCTTAATTATTTAATGCCTCTTGCCCACCAGTAATTTCAGTAATTTCAGTCGTAATTGCTGCTTGACGGGCACGATTATATCGCAACTCAAGTTCGCCGATAAGGTCGGTTGCATTATCTGAAGCCGACTTCATGGCGTTCGAGCTAGATGCATGTTCTGACGTTTTCGCGTCAAGGATTGCACCAAAGACCAAGCTCTCTGAGTATTGTGGCAAAACGACAGCCAACACTTCTTTTTCGGAAGGTTCCATGTCGTAGCTCGCAGTCAGAGGCGCAGTTTCAGTTTCTTCAGAAGAGTCGTTAGACAACGTTTCACTGTCAACTGGCAGCATCTTATCCGCCCGGAAGCGGGAGACCAACCGGTTTACAAAATGATTGTAGCAAACGTACAGTTCGTCGAAAACGTCATTATCATACATTGAAGTCACGGTTTTGACAATTTCACGTACTTCATTAAACGTTGGCACGTCGCTGACACCGCGGTATTCATAAGCCACGTTGTCGCCGCGCTTCTTGTAAAAATCAGCACCAGTTCCGCCGACCGCAAGGATCATGTGTTCACCATCAGTATTATGCTGTTCGATGAACGCATTAGCCTCACGTAAAACGTTACTGTTATAACTGCCGACCATTCCTCGATCAGAGGTAATGACCAAATAAGCCGTTTTTTTCGACTCCTTGGATTGCGAATCGCTCGAGGAATCACCTAAAAGATGAGATTTTGCGAGATGCATCACAACAGCCTTAACTTTGGCCACGTAGTCTTGGTAACCGACTGCCGCTTTTTGAATCTGGCTCAACTTTGAAGATTGAACCATCTGCATCGCCGTCGTGATCTGCCGTGTATTCTTTGTTGAAACAATGCGACGTTGGACGTCACTCATTGATTCAGCCATGAGCACTCACCATCCTTCCTCAAGTTTTATTTGTTCGCAGCTGCAGTCTGGGCTGCACCCTGGAACGTATCCGCAAATTCTTTGATTGCAGCCTTAAAGGTGTCTTCATCTGGCAAGTTACCAGTGTCGGCAATCCCCTTCAGGATGTCGGCATGGTTACTGTCGAAGAAGTCAAAGAGGTCGCTTTCAAACTTGGCGATATCGTCAAGTTCGACCTTATCAAGGAACCCTTCATCCAAGGCGTACAGGATCAGGACCTGCTTTTCAACTGACAATGGTGAATGGAGTGGTTGTTTCAAAACTTCCACGGTCCGAGCACCACGGTTCAGCTTAGCCTGAGTCACATCATCCAAGTCAGAACCGAATTGCGCGAAGGCTTCCAGTTCATGGTATGATGCGAGGTCCAAACGTAAGGTCCCAGCAACTTTCTTCATCGCCTTGACTTGGGCGTCACCACCAACACGAGAGACAGAAGTCCCGGCATCGATAGCTGGCCGAATTCCTGAATAGAATGAATCGTTATCCAAGAAGATTTGACCATCGGTGATGGAAATAACGTTGGTTGGAATGTACGCCGAAACGTCCCCAGCCTTCGTTTCGATGATTGGTAAGGCAGTCATTGAACCGCCGCCAAGATCATCACTCAACTTAGCAGCCCGTTCGAGCAACCGTGAGTGGGTGTAGAAAATATCACCAGGATAAGCTTCACGACCAGGAGGCCGACGAAGGATCAGTGACATTTCACGATAAGCATCCGCTTGTTTTGATAAATCATCATAGATGATCAACACATGCTTGCCGTTGAACATAAATTCCTCACCCATTGCGGCACCAGCATAAGGTGCGATGTAGAGCAATGGTGCAGGTTCAGAAGGACCCGCAGTAACGACAATGGTATAATCCATTGCGCCAAACTTTTGAAGTGTTTCTACGGAACCACGGACAGTTGATTCCTTTTGCCCAATGGCGACGTAGATACAAATCATATCTTGGCCTTTTTGGTTAATGATCGTATCGATGGCCACAGTCGTCTTACCTGTTTTACGGTCACCAATGATCAATTCACGTTGGCCACGACCAATTGGAACCAATGAGTCAATGGCTTTCATCCCGGTTTGTAATGGTTCGAAAACGGATTTCCGTTGCATAACACCGGGTGCTTTTCGTTCGATAGGCCGAGATTTGTCGGTCTTGATCTCACCTTTGCCATCAACTGGCTGACCTAGTGAGTTAACGACCCGGCCAATCATAGCGTCCCCAACGGGAACTTCCATGATCCGACCAGTCCGCTTAACAGTATCGCCTTCAGTGATCTTTGTGAAATCACCAAGGACAACGATACCTACATCGTTGCTTTCAAGGTTTTGGACCATGCCGAAAACCCCGCTATCGAATTCGAGCAACTCACCAGCTAACGCATTTTCAAGACCGTGAGCTCTGGCAATACCATCACCAACGTAGGTAACAGTACCGGTTTCGTCAACAGAGATCTCGTCTTGGTAATCCGCTAATTGTTGTTTGATTAGAGCACTGATTTCCTCAGCTTTAATGCTCATATAGGTTTCACCCCTTTATAAAGATCTCGTTGTTATCCTAACAGTGCCTGACGGACACGGGCAATCTTCGTCTTAATGCTGCCATCAAAGATGGTACCTTCAGACTGAATGATCACGCCGCCAAGAATTGATGCGTCAACCTTGCTGTTCAAGATGACCTGCTTTGCGCCAACGCGTTCCGCATAGCCCGTCTTTAAACTATCCAGTTGTGCATCATCTAAGGCGACCGCAGTCGTCACGTCAGCATACACCGTTTGGTTCTTCTCATCATACAAGGTTTGGAATTGGTTGATAATTTCAACCATGGCATCCATCCGATTGTAATCAAAGACCATTTGAATCAAATTGTGAATGTAACTAGATGAGTTATCCAAGAACGGCTTCACTAATGCTTCGCGCTTAGACAAGTCTAAGGTCGAATCTGTTAACGCAGTGCCCAATTGTGGGTTGTCTTGGAAGACTTTACGTAGCTGTTCGAGTTCCGCAAAGCCAGCATCAAGTTGGCCTTTTTCATCAAGAATCTCGAACAGTGCTTTTGAGTAGCGCTTGGCTACTGTAACCTTATCAAGACTCATGTTGCTTCCCCAACCCTTCGATATAAGAATCAATCAATGCCTTTTGATCATCAGCGCTTAATTCTTTTTGAATGATCTTGGAAGCAATCTCAATAGATAAGTCCGCCACATCGTTACGCACGTTTTGCAATGCATCTTGGCGTTCTTGTTCAATATCCTTTTGAGCGTTGACCTTCAATGCTTGTGCATCGGTCTGGGCTTGAGCCACGATACCATCGCGTTGTTGTTGACCCTGCTTTTTAGCATTTTCAACGATCGTGGTAGCTTCTTGGCGAGAATTTGAAAGTGCGTCTTGACGTTGCTGTGCAAGCTGAGCGGCTTCATCACGGGACTTTTCGGCTGAATCAATATCGTTAGAAATCTTATCAGCACGGTCTTGCATCATTTGATTAACGGGCTTCCAAGCAAAGATCTTGATCAACCACATTAAAATTAAGAAACAGATCGCGTAGAACAAAATGTCACCGTAAGGTAAGCTCGTAGCTACGATTAAATGTGAGAGCATCTATTGACACCTCCTTCGTTTTAAAAGTAAGCAAACTAAATGTTATCAAAATTACTTGTTCATAACAAGCAAAGCGACAACGAAGGCAATGATAGGCATGGCTTCAACCAACCCAACACCGATAAACATGTTAGTCCGTAATTGACCGGATAATTCTGGTTGGCGTGCCATACCTTCGAGCATCTTGGAAATAACAAGACCGTCACCGACACCACCACCAATAGCCGCACCGGCCATGGCAATACCTGCTGCAATAGCTCCCATAATCTGTATATCCTCCTTAAATGATATAAGTATTAAGTAATTCTCTTTCGCCTAATCGATTTCGATTTTGTCTGCAATGTAGACGGACGAAAGTGTAACAAAGACGAACGCTTGAATGGCCCCAAGGAATGCCGAGAAACCTTGCCAGACCAATGCCAGAACGACTGCGACCCCAAAGGACGCAACCCCACCAGAAAAGGCCATGTTTCCGATAATCTTCAACAACATTTCACCTGAGTAAATGACACCGAAGATACGAAGTCCCAACGTTAGGAAGTTCGTAAATTCCTCAAAAATACTAATTGGCAGCCAGAAAACGAATGGCTTTAAGTATCCTGAGAAATGTTTTTTCCAACCAAACTTCATTACACCAGCGTACTGCGCAATCATTAACGTGGCAAGTGAAAATGTCATGGTAACGATCGGGTCAGATGTTGGACTACGAACCCAATCTTTTCCGCCAAGGGAAATTTGGAGGAATAGCCCAAGTTCGTTGGAAACGAACAGGAACAAGAACAAGGTGAATCCATATAGCCCAAACGCACTCGTTTCGTTGCCTGGAATCGACCCCTTAAGAATGTTATTCGTAAAGTCGATCAGCCATTCCAGAATGTTTTGTCCACGACCTGGCTTCATCGTTATATGACGTGACAGCGCGAAGACAAACAAAAAAACGAGCACAAACGCAATAAGTCCCGAAATCATATTCGTGACGTTAAACGTAAGCCCTCCGAATTGAAAGGTAGGAACTGAAGATGGATCTCCCACAGAGTATCACCTCTTTTCAAACCAAATTAACGCAAGAATATTCAATGGTGCCAGTCGATTTTTAACTTCAACTAGAATCCATGATTAAAATTGTTGCGGCATATGAATGATACCCCAAATTGCCCCTCAAAGACAACCTGAAACGTCACAAAATACAAAGAAAATACTACCACCGTTTCAACAAAATTACAAAACAAACTTACTATATTTCATAACAAAAAAACAATCAGTGTCACGATATCAGCGGTATCACTGAAATCTGAAACTGATTGTTTTTATAATCTAATGTTTATTTAGTTCCGAATAACCGGTCACCAGCGTCACCAAGGCCTGGCACGATGTAGCCATCTTCATTCAAATGGTCGTCAAGGGCAGCGGCGTAAATATCAACGTCGGGGTGCTTTTCGCGAAGGGCTTTAACCCCTTCCGGTGCAGAAACAAGGCACACAAACTTAATGTTAGTGGCACCGCGCTTCTTTAGGGCATCAATGGCCATGATGGCTGACCCACCAGTGGCAAGCATTGGATCCACAACAAAGACTTGCCGCTGTTCAATATCAGCTGGCAACTTCACGAAATATTCGTGCGGTTCAAGCGTTTCCTCGTCACGATACATCCCAATGTGGCCAGCCTTAGCTGCGGGGATCAGTTTCAAAATGCCATCGACCATCCCAATACCAGCCCGAAGGATCGGAACAACGGCAACCTTTTTCCCGGATAACGTCTTGGCGGTCATCTTAGAAATTGGTGTTTCAATTTCAATGTCCTCCAATGGCATATCGCGCGCAACGTCGTAAGCCATCAACGTTGTAATTTCGTCAACGACCTCGCGGAAGACCTTCGTCCCGCAGTTCTTGTTTCGAATAATTGTCAGTTTGTGTTGAATCAACGGATGATCCATAACCTGAAACTTGCCCATGAGTTTGACTCTCCTTTAATTATTTCCTTTATTGTACCATTATCCACCCCAATGAATAAATGGCCGGATGATAAAAAATAAAAAAAGCGTGTATCCGTATGGTGGGGTACTCATTTCCAGTAATATCAGTGTCCTAACTCGCAGAACAGGCCTCTCAGGGTTAGTAGTCGACCGCTGCTATTTCCTGACTGGTCTTTCCACTATTAGGTAATAGTCCGTTGCATTCCACAATTTGGCACGGCGCTGAAGTGGCATGTCAGAACAATTTGCCTCACCAAACAATAGAAAGACCCTTCCTGACTTCAGAATTGGCTATCCGGAAGCATCAGGTGTCTCTTATAAAACACCACCATCAGCGAAAGCGGAATCCTTGAAAGCCCTTACATATAATGGAAGAAAAAAATCATAAACAACCCGACGCCCGTATCCCCTTTTCAGAAAACACAGCGGGTTATTTATGATTTATGACGCAAAAAGCGTCCAAATCTAGACACTTTTCTTCCATAGTATAGGCCAATTACACAGTCAAGTGAGGTTGGCTAGTTTACTTAAATTCAATTTCTGCCACGTTAGCGTCAATTGGATGGGCATCCGTCAAAGCACGAACTGCTATCTTAACCTCATCCAAGACAGCTGCATCTGCGTGATTCTCAACAGCCTTCACAATGAGTTCTGCGACCTGTGCAGCGTCATCTTCCTTGAATCCGCGGGTTGTAATAGCAGGCGTTCCCAACCGAATACCCGACGTCTTAAACGGACTCAAAGGCTCGTTTGGAATGGATTCCTTGTTAGTCGTAATCAAAACAGAATCAAGTAATTCCTGTGTTTGCTTCCCGTTTAACTCAGTCTTAGTGAGATCGAGTGTCATCAAATGGTTGTCAGTGCCACCAGAAACGACGCGAATCGTCTTGCTCTTGTTAAACACGTCTGCCATAGCCTGCGCATTCTTAATGATCTGCGCCGCATAGTCCTTGAAGGCCGGTTGGAGATCTTCATTGAGCATTGCAGCCTTCGCAGCCACCACGTGCTCTAATGGCCCACCCTGCGTACCAGGAAAGACTGCGGAGTTGATCTGCTTGGCGTACTTCTCCTGTGACAGGATCAGCCCACCACGGGGACCACGCAATGTCTTATGCGTCGTCGTTGTCACCACGTCTGCAATGCCAACTGGTGACGGGTGCAGACCGGCAGCAACTAGGCCAGCAATATGCGCCATATCGACCATTAAATAGGCGCCTACTTCATCCGCAATATCGCGGAAAGCTTGCCAGTCGATGATGCGACTATATGCTGAGGCCCCAGCCACGATCATTTGCGGCTTGACCTGCTTAGCCAGATCACGAATCATATCATAGTCCAACAATTCGGTATCGGGATTCAACCCATAACTGTATGCTTGATAGAGTTTGCCGCTAAAGTTGACCTTTGCTCCGTGGGATAAGTGGCCCCCGGAATCCAGTCCCATGCCAAGGATCGTGTCGCCGGGCTTCAAAAAGGCGGCGTACACGGCTTGATTGGCTTGTGACCCGGAATGTGGCTGAACGTTCGCGTATTCGGCGCCGAACAGTTCTTTGGCCCGGTCAATGGCCAGGTTTTCAACCACGTCGACGTACTCGTTACCACCATAGTACCGTTTAGACGGATAACCTTCCGAATATTTGTTGGTCAAAACGGAACCCTGAGCAGCTCTCACAGCTTGCGAAACAATGTTCTCAGAAGCAATCAGTTCAATATTATGTTGTTGGCGATCTTCTTCATTTACGATGGCCTGCCATAATTTTGGATCTTGTTCTCGATAGTTCAACACAATCAGCTCCTTGGCATTTGATAAGACTACTTTACCAAATTTTTACTGAAAATGAAAGGGTCTATACCAAACAATGTTACTTATCAATTGATTTATCGTTCGTAAAATGCTCATCGCCAGCCGATTTGTTTAACCGGTTCATGTAAGCGGCACCCAGCCCGTCTGTGCTAAACCCTTGCGTCAAAATTGCCGTCACATCAGTTTCCAGGTCAAAGTGGCGCAGCCCGGCAAACAACCGGTGACTTGCCGCCGCCACGTCAGGCCCGAGGGTAAATACTTCAACGCTATCAGGCACCGTTAATTGACTAAGAACACTGTCCGTTGCCATTAAGCCAGCCTTGCTATTATGACTGCTTACCCAGGCAACGGCAGCTGCAAAGTCAGTTGGGTCGTCCACAATGGTCACCTGAGCAGTCGGGGCGTAATGTTTGTATTTCATCCCGGGCGCTTTTGGCGTCTCGTTGGCACCAACCTTGTGCTTGTTTCCCCGCACCTCGCCAATGACATCGGCCAGCTGATCTTCAGTCACGGCACCTGGCCGCAAGATCGTCGGGATTTCGGTCGACATATCAATAATAGTCGATTCAACACCCACATCAGTTGGCCCATCGTCTAAAATACCGGCAATTTTCCCCTTTAAATCATGATACACGTGTTCCGCGAGTGTCGGGCTCGGTTTCCCTGAAGTGTTTGCAGACGGCCCAACGATTGGCACCCCTGCTGTTCGAATCAGCTTCAACGTTGCGTTGTTTGCCGGCATCCGAAACGCCGCGGTGTCTAAGCCACCCGTTACCGTTTTTGAGAGTGCGTTCGGTTTTAATGGCAGAATGATCGTTAACGACCCTGGCCAAAAGGTGTCAATGAGCGTCTTAACTTTATCAGAGAGCGGCTGAGCAAACCGGGTTAATGTTGCGACATCCGCAATTGTGACGATCAGTGGATTATCGCTAGGACGACCCTTTGCTGCATAGACGTGACTGACCGCCTCAACGTTGGTAGCATCGGCGCCAAGTCCGTAGACCGTTTCAGTTGGAAAAGCGACCAGCTGACCCGCCTTAAGGGCTGCCGCTGCTTCATCAATATCATCAAGTGAATAAATTTTAGTTTCCATATTTAATTAACTTCCTTAATTTTCTTTAAGCATCACGTGCACTATCCGGTCGTGGCCCGCAATGTCCTGGTGAACATCAACGCTCATCGGGTCAAGGACGGATTCAAAGAGGTGCTTCACTGCCGTCCCCTGATGATAGCCGATCTCCACAAACAAATGTCTGGTCATGACAATGTGGTCTGCCAGCTGCTGGGCCAACTGCTCATAAATAGCGAGGCCGGCGTGATCGGCAAACAGCGCAAGATGCGGTTCGCTTTTAACAACATCATCATCCATCACCGTGATCTCTTGGGGATCGATGTACGGCGGATTGCTAACGATCACGTCAAATGATTGCCCGCTAACCGGCTGCAAAAGATCACCGACATGCGTCTCAACGTTCAGTTGCAACCGGTCAGTATTTTCGCGGGCAACGGCAACCGCCCCAGCTGAAATATCGGTCAGGGTCACCTGCCAGTCTGGCCGTTCCGCCTTGAGTGTCAGGCCGATGGCGCCGCTGCCAGTACCAACGTCCAGGACACGTACCGGTGTTGCCGGTAACGCCGCTAACACCCACTCCACCAATTCTTCCGTTTCCTGCCTCGGAATCAAGACGTGGTCATTCACAATAAAATTACGGCCATAAAATGGTGCCGTGCCAACAATGTACTGGGGTGGCGTGCCTACCAAATACTGGTCAATTGCTCGTTGAAATCGCTGCAACGCTTCATCTGGCATGACCTCACGATACGCCATCAGCAGGTGGGTCTGATCCATGTCATTTAGCGCCAGCATCAAATAATTGGCTGCAGAATCGTCTAACTTCTTGCTCTGAATACGCAAAGAAGCCCATTTCAGGGCTTCTAAGTAGGTCATGTTAGCCATGGTTCAGCTCTTCCATCTTCTGGGTTTGATCATAAAGGATCAGCGCGTCAATGACATCGTCTAACTCGCCGTTCATGATCTTGTCCAACTTGTTCAGGGTCAAGCCAATTCGGTGATCCGTGACCCGGTTTGGCGGATAGTTGTACGTCCGAATCCGTTCTGACCGGTCACCGGTTCCGACAGCTGACTTTCGCTCAGCATTATAGCTGTCTTCTTCTTGTTCCTTATAGTAGTTGTAGACCCGGGCCCGCAAAATCTGCATGGCCTTCGCCCGGTTTTGTTGTTGTGACCGTTCATCTTGCATGGCCACAACGATCCCGGTTGGTAAGTGGGTCATCCGCACTGCAGAACTCGTCTTGTTAATATGTTGCCCACCGGCACCAGATGACCGGTAAACATCCGTCCGAATATCCTTAGGATCGATATCGATGTCGACTTCTTCAGCTTCTGGCATCACCCCAACGGTCGCCGTCGAGGTATGGAGACGACCGGCTGATTCAGTGACAGGTACCCGTTGCACCCGGTGCGCACCACTCTCGTACTTCAGTTTTGAGTAAACTTTATTGCCGGAGATCAGCAGCACGATTTCCTTAAAGCCACCGACTTCAGTGGCACTCTGGTCAACAATTTCAACTGACCAGCCCTGTTTTTCAGCGTACCGCGAGTACATGTTGAACAGGTCCGCAGCAAATAAACTGGCTTCATCACCACCAGCAGCCCCGTGAATTTCCATCACGATGTTTTTATCGTCATTAGGGTCTTTAGGCAGCAATAACACTCGGATATGGTCTTCGAGTTCTTCTTTTTGTGGTTCTAATTCCTTTAGCTCATCCTTGACCATTTGTTCCATGTCATCGTCAAGCTTTTCGTGTAACATCTCATTATCTTCGTTAAGTTGGTCGGTCACCTGCTTGTATTTTCGATATGTCTCAACCGTATCGCGCAGTTCACCCTCCTCTTTAGAGAGGGTCATGAACCGTTGCGTATCAGCAATCACTTCAGGATCACTGATCAGTTCATTAAGTTCATCATAACGGTCAACGACCGCCTGTAATCTGTCGAACATTTCGTCCATTTCTTAATTTCTCCAATCTCTTTGCGTCAGTGGTATCACCATCGATGTTGAGCAGCAATAGGCTAGCTACAACATTGAAGCGTCCTGACCCAACATATCTAATGGCGGGTTGTAATAGTGCCGTCGACAAACGGGATAGTACGACTCGTTGCCGCCGATCTGCACCTGTTCGCCCTCATAAACGGGCTTGTTATCATGAAAACGCAGATTCATGGTTGCTTTTTTCGCACAGAACCAACAAATGGTCTTCATTTCTTCTAACTTATCAGCGTAAAGCAAGAGGTACTTTGAGCCTTCAAACAGTTCATTTCTAAAATCATTTTTCAGGCCAAACGCCATGACGGGAATGTGGAGTTCATCCACGATCTTCGCCAATTGGAAAACGTGTTCCTTTGTTAAGAACTGGGCTTCATCGATCATGACACAGTTAGCATGTTCGTTGATGCGCTTCACTTTATCGTACACGTTATCCGTTTTAAAGATTGGAACCGCCTCACGTTCAAGGCCGATCCGACTTGATACCTTACCGACCCCCGAACGTGTGTCCACGCCGCTGGTCATAATAATGACCGGTTTATTTTGCTCCTCATAGTTATGCGCCACCTTCAAAATTTCAATGGTCTTGCCACTATTCATCGCACCGTACTTAAAAAATAATTGCGCCAATGGTCTCCACTCTTTCTGCAAATTTCATATCCATTGTACAATAATAGCATAAGCCGTTTAAGATGAGAACAGGCGCGCCCAACAGATTTATTGAATTTGTCAAATCTTTATATTGACTGGGGACTTTCCAATGTTGGACGACCAGCCCGTTGCATTCCGCAATTTGGCAGGCAGTCGTAGTGGCTCGACACCACGACAACCTGCCAAATTGCTACATTCCACTGACAATGAGTTTACAATTTACCATTAGTTAAGCATCACAATTGCGTTAAACCATGTTCGAAAAAAATCCACCCTCGACTGCTAGTAATTCCAGTGACAGCATTGTTTCATACGTTGCTCAGGTGAAAAGTAATGATGACCCAGCGTATTTATACCGCATAGTCTCGACTGACCGTACATATTTATTGTTTACTAGCATGTAGCGAGGCGGAGCGGCAGCCACTCTCCGTTCAAAAAGAAAAAGAACCGCTGATTTCATATTTTTAATTAAAAGTCAGCGTTTCTCACACCATTAGCCGCCAAGCATGGTAAAATTAAAGCTTAGTTTGGGTGTTTAATATGTGACACCCGTTAGATCTAGAGGAGCGAAGAAAATGACATTACGAAGTAGCGTTGCCGCCTTTGCGGGGAGATCATCCTACTGGTTTTTACACACATTCTTAAAGGGTGGCAGTTCGCTGCCTGGTAAGATCACCACGAAAATTGATCCGGATATTTTAAGACACCTGGGTCAAAACTACGATGTTGTGATCATCACCGGAACCAACGGTAAAACACTGACCACAGCACTCACAGTGCGGGTCCTCAAGCAAAAATATGACTCAATTTTAACCAACCCTACCGGCTCCAACATGGAACAAGGGATCGTTACCACGTTCCTTCGAGCCCCTAAGACAAAGGGCGCCCGACCGATCGCCGTTTTGGAAGTTGATGAAGCCAACGTCATCAAAGTGACCCGTTACATCAAGCCAAAAGCCTTTGTTTTCACCAACATCTTCCGGGACCAAATGGACCGCTATGGTGAAATCTATACAACCTATCAAAAAATCATCGATGGGGTTGCCTTAGCACCAGATGCGACGATCATCGCAAACGGCGATGCCCCGATCTTCCACTCCAAGAACTTGCCAAATCCGATCGTTTATTACGGATTTGATCAGGATACAGATGACAAAACAACGGACATGAAAGCAAAGCCAAATACTGACGGCGTTCTGTGTCCGAAATGCCAGCATATTTTACACTACCATTCGCTGGTCTACAGCAACTTGGGCGATTATTTCTGTCCAAACTGCGGCTTCAAGCGCCCCGAACTAACGTATAAGTTAACCAAAGTCGGTGACCGGACGCCTAAGAGCTCCTCATTTGAAGTCGACCACAGTCCGATGAAAATTGAAATTGGCGGCATGTATAACGTCTACAACGCTTTAGCAGCATACGCTGTCGGCCGTTTCTTTGACGTTACCCCTGACCAGATCAACACTGCCTTCATCGAAGACAAGAAAGTCTTCGGTCGTCAAGAAGAGATCAACGTCGATGGTAAAAAAGTCACCTTGATCCTGGTCAAAAATCCGGTTGGCTTAAACCAGGTACTCGACATGATCAGCACTGACAAGCAGCCTTTCTCCTTTGTTGGCCTGCTCAACGCTAACTACGCTGATGGGATCGACACAAGCTGGATCTGGGACGGCAATTTTGAAAATCTGCCGAAACTCAATATACCAGCATATATTACCGGTGGCGAGCGCTACAAGGACATTACCTTCCGTCTAAAAGTCGCCGGTGTGCCCGATGACAAACACGAGGTCGTGCCAGAACTTAGCGATGTGCTGGAAAAGATTAAGACTTTGCCAACCGAGAACGTTTATGTTTTGGCAACCTACACAGCTGTGTTACAATTACGGAAATTATTAGCTGACAAGGGCTATATCAAGGAGGGAATGGGCGCATGACCTATGAATTAAATGTGGCTCACCTTTATGGCGACCTGATGAATACTTACGGCGATGTCGGTAACATTTTGGCATTGCAGTACTATGCAAAACAGATGGATGTTCATTTAAACGTCAAAGTAGTCAGTCTGGACCAAGATTTCAGGGCTGACGACTACGACATGGCATTCTTCGGCGGCGGTCAAGATTTCGAGCAGGAAATCGTTTCCCAAGATATTCAAACTAAGAAACAAGCACTGACCGACTTCATTGAATCTGGCGGCCCAGTGCTGGCTATCTGTGGCGGCTATCAGCTGTTGGGGCACTACTACATCGATGCTAAGGGTGATAAGATTCCCGGCATTGGTGCGTTAGACCACTACACACTGGCGCAGGATCACAACCGGTTCATCGGCGACATTGTGATCAAAAACGCCGACAATGGCGAAACCTATCACGGGTTTGAAAACCATCAAGGTAAAACATACCTGGGCAAGGATGAAAAAACACTAGGTAACGTTGTGGAAGGCAAAGGTAATAACGGCGAGGATCACACAGAGGGTGCAATTTACAAAAACGTCTACTGCTCCTACTTCCACGGCCCGATTCTGACCCGAAATGGCAATCTCGCAAAACGCTTGCTGGTCGCAGCTTTGAAGCGGCGCTATCCAGATGTTGATTTTTCAAAGCAGGAAGAGTTGGCGGTGCCGGCAACGTTTTAAGAGAGTGGAGAAAAACGGTTTGAGACCAGAGCGTAAGGGCAATGAGTGAAAAATCCCGGTCTTGGATTTATCACTCATTGCCCTTACGCGGCCGGTCTCAGTTTTTCGGAACTCGTTGCCGCTACGTAACATAGAAAGAAAAAACAACGCTCAGTCCCTATCGACTAAGCGTTGTTTTTAATTACTCCCGTGTCTCACCACGATGCCGAACCACATAAACCACAGTCGCCAAAATCAGCACCAACGCACCAACAATCACCGACACTCGCGTATCAGGATTCACAAACATAAACGCCACGATCACCCACAACATGGCGAACGCAAAGTAGTTCGAGAACGGGTACAGCGGAAGTTTAAACGGATGGTCAGTCATGACTTGCGGATTGCTCTTGCGGAATCGTAATTCAGCTAAGAGGATCACGAACCACGGCACCATGCCGGGTAGTACGGAGGAACTAAAGACGACCACAAACAGATTCGACGTCGACTTGCTGTACGTTGACGCCAGCGTATCGATGATGAACCCAAGCAGGATCCCGCCAGAAATACCTAAAATAGCAGCATCCGGCACGACTCGTTTCGATAATCGCCCTAACACCTTGGGTGCGTCACCTTCATGCGCTAACTTAAACAGCATCCGACTTGACGAATAAATACCGGAGTTCGCACCGGACAGTGCCGCCGTCAGAACAACGAAATTAATCACCGAGGCAGCAGCGGTAATGCCGACCTTCGCAAACGTTGACACGAACGGCGACCCCAAACTGCTGAGCTGGTTCCACGGGTAAATGGTGACGATCACAAAGATCGCACCCACGTAGAAGATCAGAATTCTGAATAACACCGATTTAACAGATTTAATAATGGCCTGTTGTGGATTAGCAACCTCCCCTGCTGAAATTCCCAGCAGTTCGATGCCTTGGTAGGACCCAACAATGATGGACATTGAGAAGAAGAAACCGGTAAACCCACCAGTGAAGAAGCCGCCGTGCGCCCAAAGGTTACTCAACCCGATTGGATGACCACCGTTGCCCCAGCCAAAGAAGATCAGTCCAAGGCCTAAGAGAATCATGGCGATAATCGTCAACACCTTGATCATGGCAAACCAAAACTCCAGTGACCCATACGCCTTTGCGCTGGCCAGGTTGGCGGCAACAAGAAAGACAATGATAATCAGTCCTGAAACAAAGGCGTTGATATGCGGCCACCAGTATTTCAAATACTCCGTGGCAGCGACCACCTCAGACATCCCGACAACAATGTACTCAAAGACGTTCGCCCACTTGGCTAAATAACCAGCCAACGGATGGACGTATTCGGTCGCGTAGTCCGCAAATGAGCCGGTGCCGGGATTGATGTAGATCATTTCACCAAGTGCCCGCATCACAATGTATAAAATCAGGCCGACAAACATGTAGGCCAGTAAAACAGACGGCCCGGTCCACTTAATGGTCGATGAAGACCCCATAAACAGCCCAACACCAATGGCACCACCTAAGGAGATCATCTCCATCTGCCCAGCGGTCATGGACCGCTGCAGTTTGGGTGCCTCGTTAATCTTTCGTTTCATGAATTTTGATTCCTCCAGAGAGAGTGAAGCAAGGCGGTTAGAGGGCGGAGCATAAGCTAACTCTGGCAGAAATGCCTGGGTTTGGCATTTTTGCCAGAGTTGGCTTATGCTCCGCCCTCTGCCTTGCGAAACTCGTTTAGTCTATTTCACAGAGAACCACCAGCATAAAAAATGTCTGAGTTTGGCATCTCACTAGTGGTCAAATAGGTACCTTTTGAAAAAAAACCTCACAACTTAGTACCCTGACTAGTTTACTTTTCCTCAAGATAAGTTGCAATAACCGCATTACGCCGAGCCAAAAAAGGCTTATTCGGCGCGTCAGGATGCACCCGGTTCGACAGAAAAACCAGCCCTTGATTCGTCACAAGATCAAGCACGATTGCTGTCCCAGTATACCCGCTATGCCAAATACACTGGTGCGGATGGGCATCATTTACCGGCAATAATGCCCAGCCAAACGACCGCCCCTGGTGCCCCAAAGGCGTCTGATCCTTTGCAATCTGCTGGCGAAACTGATCGGGCAACGGTGAGTTATGACCGCTTAAAATCGCTTGTTCAAAGGTAACGAGATCATCTCGAGTCGCAAACAACCCAGCCGACCCGCACCGCTCGCGAAGCACAAATGCCTTGGGGTCATGCACAACACCACGTATTAGGCCGCGTGTGGGCGATAATTCCGTTGGCACACACATGGCGGCATCCGTTGGAGAAAAGGTGCTATGCGCCATTTTCAGGGGTTCTAAGACGCGCTGAGCAATAAGTTGCTGAATCGGCGTTCCGGTAATGGCTTCAGCAATCCAGCCTAAGAAAATAAAATTAATGTCCGAATAGACCATTTTTTGTTCAAAGTCCGGCCCAACGTGGAGGTTGAGCAGTGCATCGTGCAACTGACTAGCTGGCAGCTTATTGCGGTTTGGGATATACCCGGCGATGCCAGAGGTATGTGTGATCAAATGACGCACGGAAACGGTGGTGTCCGTCCATTCCGGCAGATACCCACGCACCTTATCCGTCAGGGCCAACCGTCCTTCATCCACCAACTGTAAAATGACATTGACGGTTCCGACCACTTTGGTCAGTGAGGCCAGATCATAATATTGATTTTCCTTTAGTGGTTCATAGCCGGGCAGCAATTGTTCAGCGCCGTAGATGCCGCTCTGAACCGTGTTGTCATCAATAAAGGCGTAGCTGATTCCGGGCACGACCCCCTCTTCAACCAATGCGTGCATGTCGCGAATCGTTTTTGAATATGTTGCCATCTCCTGCAGCCACTTCCTAGTTTCTTTTTTAAAGATGCACCTAGTTTAGCACAAGAACAGAATTAAGATTTCGCCTTTCTTTTATTCCTTGCCAGTCAGTCCGCGTGAGGTAACCTTTTAAACGCGGATGATATTTATTTTTAAACGAGCCCACAAAAAAAATCGGGAACATTGTCCCGATTTTTAAAAAGTATCACATTAGTCTAATGGCACTTTTTGAATCCAGCCTTCAGGCGCCTCAACGTCACCAAACTGAATCCCAGTTAAGGTGTCGTAAAGTTTCTGGGTGACTGGTCCAACTTCAGTTTCACTGTAGAATACGTGTAACTTGTCGTGGTATTCGATACCGCCGATTGGTGCAATAACGGCAGCCGTCCCCATGGCACCAGCTTCAGTGAACCGGTCTAGATCATCAATGAAGACGTCGCCTTGAACAGGTGTCATCCCTAAGTTGTGTTCAGCTAAGTATAACAATGAGTACTTCGTGATCGAAGGCAGAATTGAATCTGACTTAGGGGTCACAAATTCGTTATCCTTGGTGACACCGAAGAAGTTGGCAGAACCCGCTTCTTCGATCTTCTTATGGGTTGCGGGATCAAGGTAGATAACATCTGAGTAACCAGCCTTGTGCGCTTCGTCGCCAGGAAGTAAACTCCCGCCGTAGTTACCGCCGACCTTAGACTGGCCAGTCCCATGAGGGGCAGCCCGGTCGTAGTATGACGTGGTAAAGTTGGTCGGTGTCACACCACCCTTGTAGTAGGCACCAACAGGCATTGCAAACACCGTAAAGATGTATTCTTGCGCTGGGTGAACACCGATATTACCGCCGACACCAATCATTAAGGGCCGTAAGTATAAGGTACCTCCCGTACCATATGGTGGCACATAATCGGCGTTTGCTTTAACAACCGATTTAACGGCAGCGATAAACTTGTCTTCTGGGAAGGCAGGCATCAATAACCGTTCACAACTCTTGTGCATCCGGGCTGCGTTTTGATCTGGACGGAATAAATTAATTTCGCCATCCTTCGTGCGATAGGCCTTCAAGCCTTCAAAATCGGCTTGCCCATAGTGTAACCCAGTGGAACCTTCGCTAATATGTAACGTTGCATCTTCTGTTAATTCACCATCGTCCCACTTGCCATCAGCGTAATGTGCGATGAAACGATACGGTAAATCCATGTAATTGAAGCCTAAGTTGGCCCAATCAATTGTAGATGGTTCTGGTGCTTTTGCCAAACAGACCACTCCTCAAAAATTAATATGTTTTAATTAAAAAATCATTTGAGGGAGTTATCCCTCATTGATTTTTAATAAATTGTAGTCTGAAACGGTGTTCCTGTCAACCCGCCCTCAAAAAATAACCATGTTTGCTGACGAACGGCTGCATTTTTGCTACAATGGGGCTGGCATTTGAAGAAAAGAGGATATAATACTTTGGCAAGCAATTCGGATTCGATTTACAACGTGTTGACCTATGTCAAACGACATCCAGATCGGGTCATCTTTAAACCACAAGAATTCACCAACGTTGTCACTATCGGCATTCCAGACACGGTCAAAGTCGCTAACCAGGACATCTACTTTCCTAGTGACCGTCTCAGCGTGAACTTGATGACTGACGATTTTTTGGGCGAGTATGGCGACCTGCTGGACCATTTTTATGAGCTGACGAAACAAACTAAGCCTGACTACCGTGATGTTTGGATCACGACGAGTCATCTAAAAAAAGAACATCTTTTTTTGTTAGATCTGTCTTTTGAATAGCATTACCCACGCTGGCCAAATGGGCGGCGTTTTTTATTCTAACATATGAAATGGGAATGCTTGTCGCCATCCATCATTCCTTTCATTTTGAAATCCAAAAAAAGGCCTCAAACGCTGACAAATCAACGTTTGAGACCTATGTTATCACCCGCACGGGGATCGAACCCGTAACTCCGCCTTGAGAGGGCGACGTCTTAACCAATTTGACCAGCGGGCAATGGCATGATGACACAATTATTTTAGAACATCATTCAATTTACACGTTTTTATGCAAAAAGTCAACCGTTTTGGGAGAATATACGTTATTTGAGGTAATATCCAAAAAAATCAGGTGAATTTTGCAATTGTCAGTTGACATTGATTTTAAAAGAAGTTAAACTATTAAATTGTCAGATAGCTTATCGCTTATTGGGTATTCGCCAAATTGGTAAGGCAGCGGACTCTGAATCCGTAAGTTACTGGTTCGAGCCCAGTATACCCAATTATTATTAACCGCCTGCATGATTATGCAGGCGGTTTTTCGTATCTTCAATTCAAGGCTACTTATTTAGGATAGCCGCTAAGTGACGAGTGAGGGTCGCCACTGTTTTGTACTGATCAGCCCCCGCCGCAATTAACGCTGGCAAGTCAACGGAACCAGCCCAAGCCGCTGAAAAACAGTGTATCCCGACTTCCCGACAGTTTTCTAAATCGCCGACCGTGTCGCCCACATACGCGAGCTCAGCCGGTTTTAGGTCGTTATCTGTCATCAGCTGACGCAATTGAGCCGCTTTATTCGGGTGCTCAGGGTCACCGGTCAGGACTGGTGCAAAATCGTCTGTCAACCCTAAGGCGAAAAGCGTGATTTGACAGCTCTCAGCTCCCTTACCCGTCACTACAGGTGTTTTAACGTTGGCATGGTGTAACATTGCCAACTGCTCACGAATGCCAGCAAACGGGCCATCGATGAGATGATGGGCCGCACGATAATTTTGGTAAAACGTGGTCATTAACGTCGCTGGTGCATCGGGAACGAGTTCGCGCAGCATTCCTGCCTCATTGACGCCAAACGTCGCCAGAATGGTTTGATTGGAAATTGTCTGCCCAGAATAATCATGAACCGTTTTTCGAAACGCTTCAAAAATAACGGGGAACGTCTCTGCCAACGTCCCGTCAATGTCAAAGTCCACCATTTTTAACATAATCAGCCACCACTTTCTGTTTTAACTGTCTCCAGCATAGCACAGGCAGCAAGATTGTTCTGTGAGGAGTCGTCAGACAGCGTGCTGATGACCCAAAACGGCGTTATTATGACGCCAGATAACGCCGTTGTTATCAGAACGCAATAATTCTTAACACACCCTTTACCACTCCCCACGGTATAATGGATGTATTCCCATCAGAGAGGATTGAGATTACCACTATGATCTATACTTGGGTCATTATTTTAATATTGGCACTGGGCCTTATTTCGGGCTATCGCAGTGGGTTTGTCACCATGCTCGTTCGGCTGGTCGCGTACGCCATTGCCTGGCTGCTGACCATGGCCTTTAGTGATAAGTTAGCCCAGTTGCTGTACAGTGCCGTGACCAACGGCAGTACGGCGTCGACAATCACTGTGCCGCGGGCGTTTTCCGGCATTTTATTTTTCGTCATGTTCAGTGTCATCTACGGCATTGTTCGCCGAATCGGCAGTGATCTAAATATCATTACCCGCCTGCCGCTGATTCACCAGGCAAACGCACTGTTAGGGGCTGCCATTAGTTTTATCATTCGTTACCTGTTTATTTTTCTGGTATTGAACGTGCTGTTACTCTTCTCGACCACCTGGACAACTAGCCAGTACCAAAATTCGAGTCTGGCGCAAACGATCGTTAAAAAAACGCCGGTGGTTTCTGGCCAACTTTATCGACAATGGCAGGATAGCCGCAGTTCGACCAATAATTAAGTTATGGTTAATTACTAGATTAATAATATGAATTTAACGCACGTATCACTATAATGAAGCCAACAAAATTGTTTGAGGAGGAATTACCGTGCTTACACTAATCATCATCGACATAATCCTGTTTTTTGGTCTCCGGATCTTCTTTGGATTATTCGGTTGGTTATTTCGAATTTTAGGAATTCTGATCATCGGCGGCCTCGTATTCGCGTTTGCGTCGTCGTTTATCGGTATTTTTCTAATTGTCGCGGTCGTTTTAGTCGGAAGCTGGTTCGTGGGCGGCTTTTTAAATAACTAACCACCGAAAGGAAGACACACATGCGTTCAAGACAAGTTAAATCCAGAAAAAGGCGCTGGCCTGTGGTGGTCACTATCATTATTGCCATTCTGCTGATTATCATTATCTGCGGTGCGCTATTTTTTACCCAGATAAACAACGCCATGCGCTCAGCAACTGGCAAAGACACCCCCGCTGATACAGTAGTTAAAAACGAACTCGTTAAAAAAATCGAAGCTTCTAAAACTGGCAATGCCCAGACAGATGCCGCAATTGATAAAGCCGCAACCACACTGAAACAAACTAAGATGAGTACGATCATGAAGGCCGCTAAGAATCAAAACCAGGCCAGCGCGCTCCTTGATAAAACGACGGATCTTACAGCAGCACAGTCTAAGGCTGCCACAACAGTTGTCTTCCATAACGCGGCCTATTCAAAACTGCGCACAGCCATTGCCGATGGCAACTGGGTGGCTGCCTATAATCAATATAAAACACTCTCGACAAACGGCAATTTCAGCACCCTTGAAGGTGAACTGAATTAACCAGTAATGCTATAAGTACCGATTCCAAAATATGCCCACTACCAATCAAATGATTGGTAGTGGGCTTTTTGTATGGAATCCGACACAGTATTAATCGGGGTAAGTCAACTGCCACATAGCAAAACGAGTCACAACAAAACTAGGTGATAGTCCGTTGCATGCCGCAATTTGGCACTCCGCTGTGATGGCTCGCGATGAAGCTAATTCAATTTCTGACAAGACATTCACTAGCTCCCCGAAGCGACCCCACCTCAGCCTGCAGGGCCGAACGGTGGAACGAAGCGGCATAGTGGTGCAATTTAAATGACTCAAAATCAATGTCAAAAAAAAAGCGGACTATTTTATAAAAATAGTCCGCTTCCGCTCCAGTCTTTAACTGGTTTGTTTCAGGCGTTTAAAGCCGTTTATTCAATTTCTCGCCCAGTTCTTCAAACCCAGGCTTGCCTAACAAGGCAAACATGTTCGTCTTGTAAGCTTCCACACCAGGTTGGTTGAAGGGGTTGATCCCGTTCAGGTAACCAGAAATGGCAACAGCCACTTCAAAGAAGTAGATCAGGTAACCCAAGGTATATGGCGTCTGATCAGGAATGTGCACGCTCATGTTCGGCACATTGCCGTCAGTATGCGCTAAGGTCACCCCTTGGAAGGCCTTGGTGTTGGCAAAGTGCATTGTCCGACCTTCAAGGTACTGCAACCCATCCAGATTACCGTCTTCCTTAGGAATATCGATATCGTGGTTTGGCTTGTCAATGAAGACGACCGTTTCCATCAAGTTCCGCAGGCCTTCTTGAATGTACTGACCAAGTGAGTGCAGATCAGTCGAGAAGTTGGCGGATGATGGGTAGATACCCTTTTCGTTCTTACCTTCTGATTCGCCCATCAACTGCTTCCACCATTCAGCAAAATACTGCATGTTAGGTTCGTAGTTTTCTAGGAGTTCAGTGGTAAAACCTTTCCGGTACAAGATGTTCCGGTAAGCAGCGTACTGGTAGGCTTCGTTCTTGGTGAGATCAGTGTCAGTGTAGGCGTTCATGGCATCCCGCGCACCGGTCATCAGTTGGTCGATGTCAATACCGGAAGCAGCGATTGGCAGTAACCCAACGGCAGTCAGCACTGAATAACGGCCACCCACGCCATCAGGAATAACGAAGGATTCGTAACCTTCAGCGTCGGCTTCGGACTTCAACGCCCCGCGCTTTTGGTCAGTCGTAGCGTAGATCCGTGACTTGGCTTCCGCCTCACCATACTTGTCGATCAGGCGTTGCTTGAAGATCCGGAACGCAATGGACGGTTCCGTCGTGGTCCCCGACTTTGAGATGACGTTGACTGAGAAGTCGCGGTCGCCGATCAAATGAATGAGATCATGCACGTACGATGGACTCAGTGAGTTTCCCGCAAATAAGATCTGTGGAAAATCACGCTGGTCATCTGGTAAATAGTTATAGAAGGTATCGTGTAAGAAATCAACGGCCATCTTGGCGCCTAAGTAAGAGCCGCCGATCCCGATAACGACTAACACTTTAGAGGTTGACTGGATCTTTTTGGCCGCTGCCTGGATCCGAGCAAATTCGTCCTTGTCATAGTCTTCTGGCAGGTTTAACCAGTCACGAAAATCACTACCGGCGCCTGTCCCGTTTCTTAATTCCGCATCCGCTGCATTGACCAATGCTTGCATTTCGCCTAATTCATTGTCGTGAACAAATTTATCAAGCTTTGAAGCATCAAATGAAATGTGTGCCATTAACGATATACCTCACTTTATTTAGAATCGTCTTTATTATACCCGATTTCTGTCAGAAATGAAATGGTCTATACCGAAAATTACTTCATGATTCCTAAAATAGCTGATCCAGCAATGACAAAGATCGACCCAAGTGTCACGTAGACCATTTCCTTACGCGTTTTGCGTTCACCAAGCAGGAAGATACTCCCGAAGGTTGAGATGATGATCCCGGATTGTGCCAGTGAGTAACTGATGGCCAACCCAACAGCAGGAATCGACATGAACATGAAGAAGTTCCCAACGCCCCAAACCAGACCAGTAATCACGTTCTTGGCCATTGGCTTGCCAAATGGGTGCTTGCCGGCAGCAAACAACAGCGCACCGATAACCATTCCGATCGATTGCGGTAAAATAACAGCTTTGGAGTTGACGTTTCCTAATTCAACAATCACGGTGTACAGCGTGTACCCAATCGTCGAGAAAATGATTGCGCGCACCCCGGCACCAGTGTTGTAGTTGCGCGCACTAGTATCGCGTTTGGAATTATCGCGCAACGAGGTCAAAACGATCCCCAGGATTAAGATAACCATGGCAATCGTGCCCATCGATAGCGTCTTGGTGGTATTCCATTCGTTAAACAAAATGACCCCAGCTAGACTTTGAAAGACCAATTGTGCCCCGGTCGATACTGGAACCGTCACCGAGATGCCGATTGCTTTCATCGACTGGAATTGCTGAAATTGACCAACAGCCCAGACGCTATGCCGACGCCCCAGACCAACAAACTGTACTGTGGGTGAAAGTAAAACATACTAAAGATACCAAACAGTAATGCCCCAACGGTCATCCCCAACGTTTGTTGGTAAGAAGTCCCGCCCAATTTACCACTGATTAATCCAATACTTCCCCAACAAATAGCGGGAATCAAGGCTAAAAGTATGACCATGAAATTCTCTCCGTTCTTATTTTCAAATTATTTTCAAACTTGAAAGCGCTTTTAAATGTTTTCAATATTCTCATTTTACTAGAAGTTTCTCCAAAATAAAAGCCCTTTCTCCCGAAATACATGATTTTAATCAATTCCCAATCTTCGCTTGGATTATACCGCTAACCTTGAGAAAAGTCGCACAAACGGCACTGTATGTTGCAACTTCCCGCAAGGTATCACATCCATTAGCAATCGAGTAGGAGGTAATTGATTAATTCAATTACCGACCTCTCACACCACCGTACGTACGGTTCCGTATACGGCGGTTCAATAATTTAAGCACTTTGTATTGACTGGAGTGTCTTGCTCATATTGATGAGTCCAAGGCGTTCCAGTCTTTTGTTTGTCAGAGTATAGGTCAATGTCTTGCTATGCGCAGTTCGCCAATAACCCTTACGGGTATTGGCCATTGTATAAGCACTGGTGCCAGAAAGCCCCAGTTTTACAAGATGATTGACCTTTGTTTTGAGCTTCTTCCACTGTTTCCAAATATACTGGCGAATCCTTGCTCGCAACCATTCGTCTAAGTGACGGATAAAATTGGTCATTTTCCCGACCGAATAGTACTGTAACCACCCACGCATCTTTTGATGAATCTCGTTAAACACCAGGTTTAACGAAACGCCCCGATTGCGCTTGGTCATTTTCCTGAGTGCAGACTTGATGCGTTGCTTGGCCTGCCAAGCAGGTCGCGCATACGCACCTCCTCGACCAACCCCCAAGGAAAATCCCAGGAACTTGGCCCGCAGAGGCGAACTTACTGATGTCTTGTCCTCATTGACGGTGACCTTTAGGTCGCCTTCAAGAAAGCGAGTAACATTAGTCAGAACCCGTTCTCCAGCACGTTTGCTTCGGACATAAATATTACAATCGTCCGCATAGCGGACAAACTTATGACCTCTGGAAGTTAACAGCTTATCCAGTTCGTTGAGATAAATGTTAGCCAAAAGTGGCGATAAGGGGCCACCTTGAGGGGTGCCTTTATCACTTCGTTCAAATAGACCACCATTCATGACACCGCTGGTTAGGAAGCGACGAATGAGATGCAGTATCCATGGATCCGTAATATACTGCTCAATAAATTTAATAAGCAGATCGTGGTTGACCGTATCGAAGTATGCTTTTAAATCGAGATCCACGACATAGTGATAGCCCTGATTGTAGAACTGAACCACTCTATCAATGGCATCTTTAGCACTTCGATTCGGTCGGAACCCAAAACTATTATCTGAGAAGACACGCTCAAATGTTGGCACCATGACTTGCGCCATGGCTTGTTGAACAAGTCGGTCAATCACAGTTGGTATTCCGAGCTTGCGTTTACCACCATTAGGTTTTGGAATTTCAACCCGCTTAACGGGACGAGGCCGATAGGTCTCGTTTTGTAAAGCTTGCAGTAATTCCTGTTTATGTTTCCTCAAGTAGGGCAACAGTTCGTCAACGGTCATTCCGTCTAGTCCTGCTGCACCTTTGTTTCTGCAGACGCGAAGATAAGCCTCGTTCAGGTTATTTCGGTCTAAGACTAACTCTTGAAACTTAGTGCCGTTCATCATCGTATTTTCACCAGAGTCAGTGCTACGCACCCCGACTTGTTCTTGGGCTTCCAGTCCTACTGTCCGCCGGCGGTCAGCTTTTTCTGTATTCTGCGGTTGTTGCACTGTCTCCACCTCCAATATCAATGATGACCTATTATTGTTCAGCCCTTCGTGGCAGATACCGCTACTATGGCCTCGGCTGACTCCTGTATCGTTCTGCACCACATCACTGTGATGTTTGTTCCTGTGGCGCTTAGCGCGCCTCTTGTCGGGAACGTACGATACAGGCCTCCCCGGGTAAGAACGCCCACTTTCGTACCATGTCATTGCCAGCTTTACTGCGATGGCCTCGAGTAGTATTGGACTTTGGTTTGTTTGGCAACCTCGTCCGACCAACACAGCCTTATAGCTGATTCTTGTACATCAATGCGGTACTTTGTCGCCGACTTCCTTCAGATTCCACCTCACGATGGACACCCTTGTCATTGACTTGCGGTTCCGACTACTACGGCCCGCAACGGACTTTCACCGTCTAGTTGGCGCCCATGCCGGGCGCACCAAAAAAATAGCCTATACCAATCACGGTATCGGCTACTATGCGATTTCTAAGATTAAGTTATGCCATTTCATGCATTATGGGTCGGCTGCTGGTAATGATCATGATCTTCATCCGGGAAAATGATGGTGAAGGTCGTCCCCTCACCCACCTTGCTGGTGACTTCAATTTTCCCATTATGCAAGAGCACAAGCTGGTGCACAATGGCCAGGCCGAGCCCAGATTCACCGTACTTAGTGTTGGTGCGTGACGGGTCCGCTTTATAGTATCGCTCCCAAATGTTTGCAAGCTCCTCTTCAGACATCCCAATGCCAGTATCAGAGATCTTAAAGATACTCTCGTGAAACCCGCGTTGCGCCAGAATAGTGATCTGGCCGTTGTCCGTGAACTGAATCGCGTTTTGGGTGATGTTAAACATCACTTGAACGAACCGGTCATAATCCGCATACACTTCCAGGTCTTTGGGGCCATTGACTGTCAGCACATCCTGCTTAGCAGCTGCTTTTTGGTGCAGCTGTTCAACAAGATTATCCAGCGTCTCAATGGCGTTAAACGACTGTTTCTGCAACGCAATTTGATTATTACGAATTTTTTCGTAATCCAGGTTTTCATTGACCAGCCGAATCAGACGCTTGGTCTCATTACGCATGAGCGCGATGCTTTGCTCCTTGCTATCTTCTGGAATGGCATCATAGGCCAGCCCTTCCAGCAACCCGTTGATGGTCGTGAGCGGCGTCCGCATTTCGTGAGCAGCGTCTGCCATAAAGGCCCGTCGCCGCTCTTCTTGTCGCTCAATTTCCGCTTCGGACTCCCGCAACGATAACGTCATGTCGTTAAAATCGTTGATCAAATCATCGATCTCATCGCGGTTCTTACTTGGCAATTCAACGTCGTAATTCCCTTTCGCCACCTGGTTAGTTGCCCGTCGTAAGCGGTTGATCCGCAACGTCAGGTAGCGAGAAACGATATAGGCAAATAACAGCGCGACGAGGCTGGCAACGATGAGCGCCTTGGTTAAATTCGCATTGATGGCGGAGATATTTGAATTCACGTTTGAGATAAATGCCCCAATTTTAATCACGGCTATCAGGTGACGCTTATTATTAGAATCCGTGTAAAAATAGGGTTTTAAAACGTCGGTCATGGCTGGTTCCGCCTGGCCGCTCGTCGTTTTCACCTGGTGGTCAGTCACCTTTTGAACAATTTTACCCGCCTTCAACTTCTGCCAGTCCGCCTTCCCGATTTTTGAACTGTAAACATTATCGGGGAAAACGGCGGTATTGCTCTTGTTATAGATGGTAAAGTGCACAGACTGGTTGCGCAGCAATACCTCACTGTTCAACAGTGATTCTGAGTCAAAGGACACCTTGTTCGGGTTGCCGGACGAGATCCGCACCGACTGCTCCACTAAACTATTGGCGTACTTTTCCAAACTGGTCCAGGTATTTTGGTAGACCATGTTTCTGGTCATCTGACTAAATGAGAATCCCAGCAGAATTAAGACTGTAGCAATGACCGCAAAAAAGGCCAGCATTTGTTGATAAACGAGTTTCATTACTTACCGGCTCCAGTATCGTCGAATTTATAGCCGACGCCCCAGACCGTTTGAATGATCTGCGGGCCAACCTTTTCAATCTTTTGACGCAGTTTCTTGATGTGCGCATCAACCGTGCGTTCATCACCATAATACTCGTAGTCCCAAACAAGTTGGAGTAACTGTTCACGTGAAAAGACCTGGCGTGGCCTAGTGGCCAACGTCTTTAACAGATCAAATTCCTTGGGCGTCAGATCCTTAATCTGTTCACCATTCAGATAAGCTTCGCGGGTCTTACTGTTGAGTCTGAAGTTATCGGTCGTGACTTCAAACCGGTTATCTTCAGCCGACTCCTCCGCCTCCGTGACGGGTGCCGTTGACGCAGCAGCATCATCCGTGGCCGCTTTATTTGAACCAAGCTTAGCACGCCGATCCAAGGCCTTGATGTGGGCAATCAGTGTAATGGGACTAAATGGCTTAGTAACATAGTCGTCCGCACCCATTTCAAGCCCAAGCACCTGATCACTTTCAGAATCCCGAGCCGTTAACATAATAATCGGGACAGTTGGTGACAATTTACGAATCTCAGCACTGACCTGCATCCCGTCCATACCGGGTAAATTCAGGTCAAGCGTGATCATATCCCAATCATTGGGGGTCTCTTTAAACATTTTAACGGCTTGAATGCCATCATAGGCAAAGTGCGCGTCCCAATCCTCTTTTTTAAAAAACATCTGCATCATTTCTGATACTGACTTATTATCTTCAATCATTAGTAGTTTCATGAAGTTCCCTCCGACGTCTTGGTGTTAACCCTTATTGCTGCTGAATTGCTTGCCACAATTCACGGCACTCCCTTTTGACAACTCATTGTTTGCCCACACATCCCAGTTATGAGCAAATAACGTGTCCCTTGCTGAGTTGGCAAGGACACCCGTTAAACAATCATTTGTCACTCAGTACAATACTAAATTCATTATACCCGAAAATAGAACCTGTTCATAATCCAAATTTTCCGCGGTGTCAAAAATGGGCCTCCCACAAATGGGGCCGCTTACTACTGAATATACGCCCTATTTAGACAAAACGCCCTTCGATAATCGAAAGTTCATCCGATAACGTGTAGACTTCAAACCAGCATTTTAGATTTCGGGGGAAATTATAGATGAATCTGACAAACTACGTTGTACCAGTTCTGTTGCTCATTTGGATCGTTAGAAGGCAATTAATGCCTCGAATGGTTTCAAAAAATACGAGATCGTACGTCATCATTATGATAATTGGTCTGATTCTAGTGGTCGGCGGCATCTATAAAAGAAAAGTCTCATTCACTGTAAATGGTCTCATTATTATGGTCGTCACCTTAACCATTTCGGCTGTCATTTTCGGCATTCTTAGGGCGTTTAGCTACCAACTGTGGGTGGATGATCAAAACGAGATCGTGCTTCGCCGCGGCAATGTGGTCACACTTCTGCTGTGGGCGGTATCCATCCTCATTCATCTGATTGGGGATCACTTTGTTCCAGATGGTGCGGCCTTGATGACCTTCTATATTGGATTCTCGTTACTGATTCAGCGAGAAACCGTTTTTCAACGCGCTAAGCAAAAATTTCCGACTGAAATTCAGCAAAACATCGCTAAGATGGCCGAAGAAAGGCAAGATAAGAATCATCACTAATAAGGGCATAAAAAGAACAAAGCCAACTGACAAGTTGTCAGTTGGCTTTGTTCTTTTGTATCAGCAATGGAGTCGGCGGGAGTCGAACCCGCGTCCAAGCATATTGCCACCCAAATATCTACGTTCATAGGCAGACTACTTAAAATTCACACGCTAATGCGCCGCCTGTCAGGGCTAACTTAACGTGCTAGTCTGATTAGACTCTTCCAGTTACTTCAGACGTGAGCTTCTGGCGTAAGTCCACTAAAGGTTAGACCCGCTACCCGACTCATGGACGAAGTCAGACGGATCCTTGTATAGCGCTATTTAGGCAGCTAATGCAAGAGATTTTGAACTGTTATTTGCAGTTAAAAAAGGTTGAGGCTTTTAACGTAGCTCCTCACTACGAAACGCAATCTAGGCTCAACCTATACCTGTCGAATCCTTAACGACCCCATAAATTAAGTCCAGTAACTAGTCTATCATAGATACCTGGTCCTGCAAAGCCGAATGCTTACAGAATTACAACAGATCAAAGTGTTTGAGTCCATTTACGATTCCGTGATCAACGTTAGCTGTTGTCACAAACTCGGCGTGTGGTTTCACGTGTGGCAGCGCGTTGCCCATCGCAATGGGGTGATCAACCAGGTCAAGCATCGAAATGTCGTTATTGCCGTCGCCAAACGCATATGTTGGCACGTCCTTAAATTCAGGCCGGTCAAGCAGGTGCTGCATCCCCGCCTTCTTTGACCCATCTTTCACCACAATGTCCATGCTATATGGGGTGTTGCGATAAAAGGTCAAGTCATCTCTAAACTTCATCGTATACCGGGCGTCATCGTGATCCGTCATGATGATCATCATGTAGATCGGGTTCGTTTGCCAAAAAACTGGGTTCACGATAGGCACCGGACTGTTGACAAACTGGTACGCCTGCTTTGTCGCTTCAGTCACCCGGTTGCTGCGTGCCTGCTGATCATTTAACACAATAAATGCTTCGTCTTGTTCCTGGACGAAGGCTTCGAACTGACTGATCAGCTTGTGGTCGATTTCAGCAGTATAGACAGGTTCCCCGTGCAGCATCACGTACGACCCATTGGCGCCAACCAGTGAATCGATCCCCGTTTGCATCATAATTGGCCGCGCTTCAAATAAGTTTCGCCCACTTGAAATGACTGGTAACACGTCATTTTTTTGCAACTGATGCATTGCATCGATAACGTCTTGATCCAGCTGTGTTTTGGCATTGAGCAGGGTGCCATCCAAGTCAAAAAAGGTGATTGCTTTTACCATTTCGTCAAGTTCCTTTCACGTTTGCATATTACCTAAAGTTTAACATATTTCGCCTGGTAAAAAATGACTAAACCAAGGATATCAATAAGTTTACTCATTAATCACGGATAAAGATTTTATTTTATGCAAGCATTTACTTGCACGCATTTTAAAATGGTGTTATTCTCTATTTCATTAATTACTCAGGGGGCATCAGTTATGAATCTCGGAAAATTTTTAAAATCTAAGGGGCCGCTTTTAGCACTGGCGGTCGTCCTCATTTACGGCATCATCATTTTTGCAATCTACTTTACTGGCTACCATGCCATGCCAAATCATCTGGATCAATTGCCAGTGACCGTGGTCAACCAAGATCGACAAAGTAAAAAGATCGCTAACCAGTTAAAAAAGGCCTTGCCGTTTGACACCGTCAAAACAACGACTGATCTGAACCAGGCAAAACATCAGTTGAATACTCGAAAAACATACCTCATCGTGGCGATTCCCAAGCAGTTCAATAAGGACATCCGCGCTAACAAGCAGACAACGTTAAACTTTTACGTGAATGAATCTAATCAGACCTCGGTTGTGTCCGGCATGAAGTCCGTTGCACAGACCGTTGGGACGACCGTTAACAACAACGTCCTTTTACAAAAAGGCGCCTTAATGATTGCTGAACCTGCGCTCACGAAACTACAAACGACTGTTAAAAAAGAACAGACGGCAGCAAAGGCAACAGTTGCCACCCAGAAGGCTAAGATTGCGGCTGCCCCTGCCAGTTCACAAAAGGCCCTCACGGCGCAATTACAAAAACAAGTAGCCAGTTCAACCAAGACCGCAACGTCGAAAGCAGAAGCTCAAAAACAAACGATTCTCAATAGCGCTAAAAAACAGGCTAAACCGTTAGCATCTTCAGTTAAAACAAGCATTCACCGTGAAAACAAAGTCAAAACCGGTCTGAATTACTCACTTGCCCCATTCATCACGAACCTCGCCCTCTACATTAGTGCCCTCTTTGGGACGATCATGTTGTATGGCACCTACGCAAAGTTTGCCAAACAAATTGGCCGGTTCAAGTCTATTGTGAATTTAGAGATTACTATGGCACTCATCGCCATTGTCGGAACCGCGTTCGTGTCCTGGGCAATCATCGCCATGATGGGCCTAGCTGGCAGTACCTTCACTAATCTCTGGATCACATCGGCATTGCTGTTATTCTCAGCGTACAACTTCAACGCGATTCTGGTGTTGCTCATCGGCCAAATCGGAACCGCACTCAATACCTTTCTCACCATGCTGCAAGTTGTGGCGAGTGCCGGAATGGTGCCCGTCCTTGCGATGAACGGGTTCTTCAAGGGCATTCACGGCCTAATGCCAATGTATTAC
Source organism: Secundilactobacillus paracollinoides (assembly GCF_001702155.1). Taxonomy (NCBI): domain Bacteria; kingdom Bacillati; phylum Bacillota; class Bacilli; order Lactobacillales; family Lactobacillaceae; genus Secundilactobacillus; species Secundilactobacillus paracollinoides. The sequence goes on along the minus strand of NZ_CP014912.1, from coordinate 2,305,011 downwards.
GCCGTTCAGGCAGACTTTAACATTATGTACGGTGGTACCGGAACCACGGGCATCTGGCTCGGTTTACTGACCCTAACCGGCGTCACAATTCTGATAAATTTAGTCATCGTGGCACTCAGAAAGCATCAACCAATGTTACAATTTGATAGGTTAAGTTAATAGAGCTTGAAGGAAAACGGGAGGAAGCGGAGTGTAAGTCAACTCTGGCAGAAATGCCTGGACTTGGCATTTCTGCCAGAGTTGACTTACATGCAGCTTTCTGTTTTCCGAAACGCGTTTCGGCTTGAGGACAGAGAACCACCTTGAAATGCCCGTACCTGGCATTTCTGCCAGAGTTGGTTTACAGGCAGCCTTCTGTTTTCCGAAACGCGTTTCAGCACGGTGGCCTACAGAGGACTGAACAGACCAGTCACCCCCTTGGTCAACCGTAGAAAGGAGTGCCCCTGCACGATGACAGCACAAACAACTGACGAAAAGATTCTTGATGCCTTCTCACAATTAGCGCTTAAGTATGGGTATCAGGGTACGACCACCAAAAAGATCGCCGAAGAGGCCGGGGTCAATGAAAGTACGATCTTTCGCCATTTCAAAGATAAGCGAACCATTCTTGAACACATTATTGATGCCTATCTCGTTGACATGGAAAAGGTCGGACAGTCGTTTGACTATTCTGGTGATATCGTTACGGATCTCAAACGTGTCGCGGATCTCTATACAACCTTTGTCCAAAATCACCTCGTTGTTTTCTTGGTTGGTGTTCGTGAGTCCTACCAGTTTCCAGAAGTTGGTCAGGCGCTTCAGCAGTTACCAATTCGGTTCGTTTCACTGGTAAAGGAAAACTTCATCCGCATGCAGGCCGCAGGTGAGATCAGCGCCGACACTGATACTGACAGTGAAGCGGTCAATTTTGTGCTAATGAATTTCGGAAACGCCGTTTTTACCTTCTCCTTTCAGAATACAAAAATGGCAATTCCGATGCCGACATTTAAAGAAAATAATGTCCAGGCATTTGCGGCGCATTTACAAGGCCGTTAGAACCACTTAATAAGAATCCACACTAAGAAGTCTGGCGCTATTTGGTGCCAGGCTTTTTGTGTCCAAAAAAGCCCCGGCAGTTATCTGCCAGGGCTCACTTCTTACCTTAAGTTCACATTATTGATCCAGATACTCCTTAGTTGCCGCAATAATATCCTGCAGCCCCTTCTTCGCATCCGAGAAGAACATGCTGGTCTGATCATCTGAAAACAGTTCATTTTGAATACCGGCATACCCAGTACTCATTGACCGCTTGATGACCACGACCGACTTCGACTTATCAACGTCAAGAATTGGCATCCCAGAAATTACCGTATTTGGCTTCCGAGCTGCTGGGTTCGTGACATCGTTGGCCCCGATGACTAAGGAGACATCCGTATTTTCAAACATCGAGTTGGCTTCTTCCAACTGTTTCATTTGATCATATGGGACGTTCACTTCAGCCAACAACACGTTCATGTGACCTGGCATCCGCCCAGCAACGGGGTGAATGGCGTAGTTCACGTTGATCCCATTATCAGTCAATAACTTGGCCAACTCGGCAACTTCGTGTTGCGCTTGGGCGGCCGCCAACCCGTACCCTGAAATGATCATGACATTCTTGGCATAGGCGAGCTGCACCCCAATATCATCCGCTGAGGTTTCCTTCACGTTGACAGGCACATCATCCGCATCGGCAGTGCCACTGTCGCCAGTCCCAAAACCGCCAGCAATAATGTTGGCAACGGACCGGTTCATCGCAGCAGCCATCTGCAACGTCAGAATCGTCCCAGCAGCCCCGACAAGGGCACCAGCAATGATCAAGACTTGGTTATCGATAACGAACCCGGCCATCGCAACGGCTAACCCGGTGAACGCGTTCAACAGTGAAACGACAACGGGCATATCGGCACCACCAATTGGAATGGTCATGAGAATCCCGAAGACGAGACTGGCAACGATTGCCAAGACCAGCGTCCAGACATTGGTTGGAAAGCCGATCGTCAAAACGATGCTGGCTAATATCAAAATGACCACGATACCGTTTAAGATCTTCGCCCCTGGGAAACTAATGGGCTTCCCGGAAACGTGACCAGACAATTTACCAGTCGCAATCAACGACCCTGAGAAGGTCACGCTCCCAATCACCAGGTCTAAAATCACTGGAAATGAAAACGCAAAGGCTAATGAGGCCCCATTGGGCTGGCTCAGGTAATCAAACGTCCCAATGGCAGCGGCAGCGCCACCGCCCACGGCGTTGAATAAACTGACCAACTGCGGCATATCAGTCATCTTAACGGTCCGGGCCTTATAGACCCCGTAACCGACCCCGATGATCAGGGCAACAATGAGTAAAATCCAACCCATGGCTGACGCCTGATGTTTAACTAAGGCCACGATAAAGGTCATGATCACGGCCAAAAACATCCCAACTGAGGACAACTGGTTCCCATTTCGAGCCGTCTTTGGCGTCCGCATCATGTGCAGCCCAATCACGTAGCAAGCGGCACTAACAAGGTATGAAAGCGAAACAACCGTCATTAATCCTGACATTATTGCTCGCCTCCTTTGTCATCATTTGGCTTTTCTTTAGGCTTTGAGAACATTTCAAGCATCCGGTCAGTGACCACGTAGCCCCCGGCAACGTTGATGGCCCCTAGCAAAGCGGCAATAAACGCAATCACGTAAAATAATGGTGAATCTGCTTCCAAAGCCACTAAGATACTTCCGACGACAACGACCCCATGAATCGCGTTGGCGCCTGACATCATTGGTGTATGCAACGTTGCGGGAATCTTACTGATGACTTCAAAGCCCACCAGTAGGCTTAACACAAAAATGGCTAAATTCGTATATAATTCCTGACTCATCCTACTCAGCCCCCTTCGTTTCGGCTGGTTCATCAGCCGTGCTGGCAGGTTCCGGCTTCGTCAGCGGTTGTAAATTCAATGCCTCTCGTAACCGGGCGTTAACGATCTCACCGGCCGTTGTTGCGGTTAAACCGCTAAACACATCATCCGTTGGATCAATGGCAATGTTGCCATCGTCGTCCAGCATCGCGTTAATCACCGCCTGCACGTTTTTCGCAAACAACTGTGAAGCTGAATGCGGCAACTCACTCGCCAAATTCGAGGCCCCGACGACCATCACTTGTTTGTCAGTTGTCACCGTCTCAAAAGGCTGGCTGCCAGCCACATTACCGCCAAGGTCACTGGCGGCTAAATCGATAAAGACCGTGCCTGGCTTAGCGTTGTCCACGCTGGTCGCCGGCACCATCAACGGTGGCTTGTGACCAGGTACTTGAGCGGTCGTAATGATCACGTCATTTTCGGCAATGAACCCAGCAAGCTCTTCTTGCTGTTTTTCAGTCTCTTCAGCAGTCAACGCCCGGGCATACCCGCCTGAACCAGCGCCGTTTGAAACTGAGCTCGTCAGGAACGTTGCGCCCAGTGATTCAACTTCACCCTTTGAAGCTGGCCGAACGTCATACCCCGAAACAACGGCCCCCAGCCGCTTAGCTGTCCCAATGGCTTGCAGACCGGCAACCCCAGTCCCTAAAACAAGGACCTTTGCGGGTTTGACCGTCCCAGCTGCGGTGATCATCATTGGAAAGTACTTTGGATATAGATCACTGGCAACCAGTGCAGCCTTATAGCCGGCCACACTGGATTGTGAACTCAAGACATCCATCGTCTGTGCCCGACTGATCGTCCGAGGTAACAATTCAAACGACAGTGCGCTCACCTTTTGGGCAGCGAGCTGTTGCATCTTATCTGGATCGATCAGCGCATTCAGAAGCCCGATCAGTACTTGGCCAGAAGTTAGCGCCTTTAGCGTTTCATCGCTTGGCCGATTAACGACCGCAATGACGGTCCCTTCACTCAGTGCTTTGGTTCGATCAACTAACTCGGCACCAGCTTGTTCATAAGCCGCATCACTGTAGTAAGACTTTACCCCGGCGCCTCGTTCAACCAGCACTTTTGCGCCAGCCTTGATGAGCCGCTTGGTGACATCCGGGTCAATTGCAACCCGTTTTTCATGTGGCTGTTCTTCCTTTAATACAGAAACCACAATAGCCATTTCAAATCCCTCCATTTCCAAATGGAAAATTGAGTCAACCTTTATTTCAACCCAACAATACCGGTTTTCCACCTGCCCGGCATACCGGTTTTCAAAAACTCAAGCCGCCCCGCCCGTTTACAACCTTGTCAAACAGCGTCTTGCTCAATAACCGCGCCAATGCGAACTTGCAAACGGTTACATTCAGCTTACCAGAAAAGGCACCGACTGACAAATAACGAGTCGATGCCTTTTGGAAGTCACAATGCCTTTCACTCATCAATACCTGTATCAAAAGACATCATCGCAGAGCGGCTAATGCATTAGCCCTGTGCCTTTTCAGGATGTCCCTGAAGGTAAATGACATGGGTGTTCAAGAATTCATCGATGCCGTGACGGCCATCGTCACCACCGATACCTGATTCCTTCCAGCCTGAGTGTGACCCGTTCATTGCTTCGAAGTTAAACCGGTTAATGTAGGTTTCACCATCTTCCAATTCATTTGAAGCCCGTTGAGCTGTATCAATGTTTTGGGTGAAGATCGAAGAGGTCAACCCAAAGTCACTGTCGTTTGCCATATCAATGGCTTCGTCCAACGTCTTAAAGGTCACAATTGGTAACACTGGGCCAAAGATTTCATCCTGAATGATTTCGGAATCCTGCTTGACGTTAGTGATGACGGTTGGTTCATAGTAGTAGCCATTTTCAATCTCAACCTTGTGACCACCGGCTGTGATCTTGCCGCCAGCTTCAACAGCCCGGTCAACCATACCTGCAACCTTGTCTAAGGCCCCTTGGTTGATCAGCGGGCCAATACCGGAATCCTTGTCCGTGATCGGGTTAGCAACCTTGATGGCTGACATCTTGTCACTCAGCTTCTTGGTAAATTCGTCAGCAACATCTTCTTGAACGTAGACCCGTTCACAGTTGTTGCAAAGCTGTCCATTGTTATCCACCCGTGAATCAATAATGGATTGAACAGCCAGGTCAATATCAGCGTCCGCACAAACGATAGCTGGTGCTTTCCCACCAAGTTCCAATGACACCTTAGCCATGTGGGTCGCAGCGGAAGCCATGACCTGCTTCCCTGAACTAACGGACCCGGTCAAACTGATGATGCCGATCTTCTTATTCTTTGATAATTCATCACCAACGACTGAACCTGGACCAGTAACAAAGTTGACAACACCCTTTGGGATACCGATCTTATCAACGATCTTTGCAAATTCCAATGCCAGGTTAGGCGTATCAGAACTTGGTTTCATGACAATCGTGTTCCCAGTAACCAACGCTGGCCCCATCTTCCGGGCAATCAGGAAGAATGGGAAGTTCCAAGGTAAGATCCCGGCGGCAACCCCAATTGGCTGCTTGGTGATCATAATGTTTTCGTTGGCGTTACCCGATTGAAGAATCTCACCTTCGTATGTCCGAGCAGCGGAAGCCATGTAATCAAAGTAGTCCGCAGAGAACAGAATTTCCGTTTGGGCTAATGACCGAATCTTCCCCTGTTCTTCTTGCAACATATCGATCAGATGCTCTGAGTCCTCACGAATGGCACTGGCACAGTCGTGGAGGTATTGCCCACGAGTGGCTGCCGGAACGAACTTCCACGTTTTCTCAGCTTCGTAAGCATCGTTGATGGCTTCCTGAGTCTCTTCACGGGTCGCACTTGGCACAGTCGAGATCTTTTCACCCGTTGATGGGTTGATCACCGTCAATAGTTTGCCGGAATTTGAATCCTTAAATTCACCGTTAATATACATTTGATAGTGCTTTAGCTGCTTCATTGTTTCTGACATTAGAATGACTTCCTTTCAGTTTTTAAACAACTGGTTCCAATCTTAAATGGGTTATTCCACTATTAGGTGAATCAAATAGTGCTGACATGTCGCTTCGTTGCACCGTTCGGCCCTGCAGGTTGAGGTGGGGTCGCTTCGGAGCTATTGAATTTCTGGGCAGAAATTCAAGGATCTCCTACGTCTCCCGTGTTCGTAACCGACCAAAATACGGTCGCCAACGAACACCGACACCACAGCCTGCAATGCCGAACGGCGCCACTACGCTACGATACTTGTTATCGTTAAAGTAGATGGTAAATCTCCAAAAGTGGTGGCATTAAACCGGTTGATCAATTGGTTCTGGTGACTAACAAATTGTGAGAAGCATTGCTGTTAATAGTCTTATTAGCAGTCGAGTGCGGATTCTCTTCAAACTTGGTTTAACGCCAATGTGATGCTTAACTAGTGGTGAAAAGTGAGCTCACAGTCAGTGAAATGCAGCAATTTGGCACGGAGCTGTGGTGTCGACATCAGTTAGCGACCGTATTGTGTTCGGTTACTGATGTGCGAGACGATGGAGATCCATTCAAGAGCTGCGCAGCAGAAATTGAATTAGCTTCATCGCGAGCCACTCTCAGCGGAGTGCCAAATTGCGGAATGCAACGGACTATCACCTAACAGTGGGAAGACCCTCTTAAACAGACAAACTTCCTATCTTATTTTCCTGGTTCGTAACTTGGGTCGATCACCAGAACGGGCTTGATCGTCTTACCACTGCCCGAATCCGCATTGGCTTCGTTGATTTGGTCGAAGTCGTAGAACTTTTCCGTCTTATCAAAGTCGAACATGCCAGCTTTGTAGAACCGGATCAAACGTGGAATATCAATTTGGGGAATGGAGTCACCCATGTTTACGCCGATGATCGAGCGGTCATCAACACAAAGGTCGTTCCAGGTATCCAGGTCAATATGGTTTGGCGTCACAGCAATCGTTGCTGTGGTGCCACCTTGAGCTAAGGCTTGGATGGAATCTTCCATCACCTGGGTCACCCCAGTCGTATCCACCGCAAAGTCGACCCCGTGACCATTTGTCAGCGACTTGATCTTTTCGACCGCGTTATCAGTCTTGCTGTTGATCACATCAGTTGCGCCAAGTTCCTTGGCTAATGCCAACCGTGAATCCACAACGTCCACCGCGATAACCGTCGTACACCCTGAGATCTTACCAGCCATCATAGCGGCTAAGCCAACGGCCCCAGTCCCAAACACAGCAATGGTTTGGCCTGGCTTCGGCTTCAACGTATTCAATACTGTCCCGCTACCTGTGACGTACCCGCAACCCAGAGGGCCGAGTTTCCGCAAATCAAGATCCTTCGGCACCTTAACGGCATTCCGTTCACGGACGATGGTCGTCGTTGTAAATGAAGATTGGTCAAACATGTCAGCGACATCGTGACCATCTTCTGTAAAGTGAGCACTGCCATCGGGCCGAACGCCTGACAAATTATTTGCAGCGTAGTTCAAACACTGTGTTGGCTTGCCTTGCAAACAATTGTCACAGTCACCACATCCATAGAAGGAAAGGACAACGTGGTCACCAGGCTTAAAGTTCTTGACCTCTGGCCCAACCTTTTCAACGATACCAGAACCCTCATGTCCCAGAACGATTGGATAACCGATCTCGGCATCCCCTTTTCTCAAGGCTTCATCAGAATGACAAATACCACTAGCGACCATGTGGATCTGTAAGTCATCCGCCTGCATCGGTGCTAACTCGACATCATCCTTAAGTTCAAAGTGACTACCTTTTTCTTGAACAACTGCTGCTTTAATACGCATAACAACATCATCTCCATTACTTACTTATGGTGCATGAAAGAAATTGAAAATGAGTCAGTCACAATTGCTATTGAAACCACACGATATAAGTGATTCCCTATGATGAAGTTTCAATAACCGTCGTTCTTGTGAACTTATATTCATCTCTTTCAACACCTTCATTATAGTCCTAATGTTCACGTAAATAAAGCGTTTTCAAGAATTTATTTAAAATAAGACAATCCTTAGAATAACGATGTTTGTTATTTATATCACAAATATTTTTACCTTTAATAAGAAATTTATTTTCGCTCATACAACTTAATGGGCGGGCTTGTTTCACAACAGAATTGAAACATCGCTTAAGCATACTCATCCTCGTGGTCTTTTTTGAGAACTGTTTCACTCTGTTTTTAATCACCGTCTGATATTTCACCAATCAGATGAACCTGCACTTTTTTTAAAGATGAGAAAAAAGGTCGCCAATTAAGGCGGCCTTTAATCAAATTCTAATTTCAATGCTATTTTTTGATGATCCAGTTGGCCAACGCATACCCCATCTTCTGTGCGGTTTCCGCGCTGGGATGTAATCGATGATCAGCTAATGCCACGTGGTAATTACCACTGGTGATGAGATTTGGTGCCAACGTTTTAAAATCAACCACGTGAACGCCAAGTTTTCGATAAGTTTGTCGTTCCCCCTGCTTAAGTTGATCGAAGGTGTACCCTTCATCATTCATCACGTCATTTTTATTGACGCCGGTACCGCTGAACCGGGTCAACGGTAATATCCCATAGATCTTCGCAGTTGGATTGAGTCGGCGAATAGCCTGCACATTCGTTTTCAAGTGCGCCATCACATTTTTGAGATTACCCGATCCAGACGCTGGTGTATAGTCATTTGTGCCAATATGAATAAAAATCATATTGAACTTTGGAATACTGGCCTTTCGTGCCTTAATAACAGCTGCCAAATCTTGTGGTCGCTGAGTCCCGTTAACGTCTTCCCAGCGGCGCCCGACGATCCGCGCATCGGGAAACGCATAGTTGCTGACCCGCTTTTCATCTCCAAGATACTTCCCCAGCCAAACCGGGTACGTCGTCGGATAGAACCGATACCCGTTCCAGCCATCGGGAATTGAATCCCCGAAGAACCTAATTTTCGCGGTCTTATACTTATCACCCGCACCCTTTAGCTTTAAGTCAAAGGAACTGCTCATCACGCTACGCAGCTGCGATTTTAGGATCCAATAGGTGTGCTGCTTATTGGCGCTCGTCAACTGCAGCACTTCTTGTTTCTGCGTCTGGCCGTTAACGGTCGCGGCTTGGTGGCAATACCAGGTCGTCTTACTTAAATGATTCAGCGTCACACCATGTTTCAGACTCGCTGCTGAATAGCCATATGTACCCGTTCTTAGCGCATACGCCCGACTCGCCACCTGGTGCACATTGCTGACCGTGACTTGTTTCGTTGCCTTCTTTGCCGCCTGGGCGTCAGTTGCATGTCCATTACCTAATACCAACAGCATCATCCCCAATAAACCAATCCATTTGAATCCTTTAACCATTTCATCCGCCATCATTTCTACTTATTTTATCAGCTATCCTGTGTGCGCAACCCCAATTTATCCGCCCACAATATCACAGCATCGTTAAACACAAAACATCATTATAGCGAATGGGTCTCCTTAGCGTCAATTCCTTTTCTGAAACTTAAACAAAACGCGATTACTGTCTGTCATTTTCCTCAAATCTCCTTTATTTTCCATGGTCAGAAATGTACAAGTGTTCATTATTTCTGAACAATTATTTCCTATAATACCCCACCGTAACCGTTTCCAATGGCGGTGTGTTCAATTAAACAAAACTTAGACAAAAATATCTTAAAGAATACTTTGACAAATCACTCAAAAATCAGTAGGCTGAGTTGTAGACACTTCAGTCCTCATTTAATCGATTAAATTTTTCAGGCTGTTTGGGTGATCTTTTTGGGATGATTAGAGCACCAATTGTTTCATTAGTTTATTGCTAAGAAGGGATATTATGTCAAAATTACCAACCTATAATCAGCAGCAGTGGGGCGTTGCCCGGGATGCTGTGATTAACGAGTACCATACCTATGTCGAGGATCTCCGTCAGCAGGGCGTTGACTTCGCAATTAAGTCTGCACGTAAGCTGTTGATCTATCAGGATTTAATTGAAGAATGGAATCACCATTTGCCAACCGTGATCTCCGACTTAGAGGATAATGAATTTGCCCTCTCAGTTTTTGATGAACTTGAAAAGACGAAAAAGAGCACCCTGCTCGAACGGGCCTACCAGGACATGCAGGCTTGGACAAACTTTAACCCATCAGCCTTAACGCTGTGGTTAGAGCTTTCTGAAGACGAGGCTATTACCGAATACTAAATGTGACCTAGTCAGTTGAGGCCAGTTGCGTTACCACCATGATGATGGCGGTGATGTGGCTGGTCTTTTTTTCGTTGGGTAGTTTTTTGTGGATGCTTGGTAGCTGCTGTGGCTTACTTTGTTGTGGCTGGTTTGGCGCAACTTTTTTTCGGCTTTCGGTTTCGGCTTTCGGTTTCGGCTTTCGGTTTCGTCTTTCTATGTCATATTGTCTAAATGTGTTCAGCAAGGCATGGGGCTAACGTGTAACGAACTCTGACCAAAAAGTCAGACCCGGACTTTCTGGTTTTTGGCAACGGAAAGGGAATGGCTACTGTGCTTCCTTTTCACGTAGCCTAAACGTGTTCCGCAAGGCATGAGGCTAACGTGTAACGGACACTGACTAAAAGTCAGGCCCGGACTTTTCGGTTTTAGGCAACGGAATGGGAATGGCTACTGTGCTTCCTTTTCACATAGCCTAAACGTGTTCCGCAAGGCACGGGGCTCCTGCGTAAGGGACTCTGAGCCCAAACATCATGCTATTTTGGTCTGTATAAAGAGGAGGAACTTATATGAGTCAGTCACGTTTTCATTTACGCGGCACTTTACTTGTCGCGTTTGCGCTATTGCTGGGCTTTGTTGGCTTTGTTTCTGTCAACCAGCCCGCTGCGCACGCCGCTACTTATTCCGTGTCTAAAACCACGAGTATGACAAAAACGGCTTATCATCGAGCTTCTACTAAGGGTGCGGTCTACAACGAATCACACACCAAAAAATTAGCTAATCTCTCAAGCTACCCCTACACGACCTGGTACGCTACCCAGGAAGTGATCTTAAAGCATGGGTCGACTAAGGCAATCTATTACAAAGTAACCAACGGTGCCGGCACTGTGACCGGGTACGTTTGGCACAGCTATCTCACCAAGGGCAAATCTGCATTTGGGTTGAAATACGCTAAAGCGGCCGTTGCTTTAGACGCTAAAACCGGTAAAGTCGTTTGGTCAAAGAACGCGAACACCCCTCGTGCGATTGCGTCCGTTTCAAAACTGATGACACTTTACCTTGTTGAACAAAAAGTTGCCAACACCAGTGCAACTTGGAGTTCTAAGGTCACGACTTCGTACTCTGGCTTAAAGACCATGGGTGCTTCCAGTGTTTACGGCGGCTTCAAGTTTACTAAGAACAGTTACACCGTTGAACAGCTATACTTGGCAGCCTTGATTGATTCTTCGAACAACGCAGCCACCGCACTTGGTCAATGGGTCGCTGGCGGGTCAACCCCTTCCTATAACGCTAAGTTCATTAAACTCATGAACGCACAGGCTAAAACTTGGAACCTCGGGCACGCCACCTTTGTTTCCGCATCAGGCGTTGAACAATCAGCCCTCAAGACTTACGGCTACTCGGTCAGCGGCGGCGAAGCCAACGAAGTTTCTGCTAAGGATGTGGCCTTAATTGCCAACCATCTGATCACTGACTACCCTGCCGTTCTAACCGATGCGTCAAAGGGATCAGTCACCGTTTCTGGTCAGTTATGCTATAACTATAACAATCTGTTGCCAGGCCGGAAATACTATGAAAAGGCCCTCAACGTTGACGGCCTTAAGACTGGTTATACCGATCTTGCAGGTTACTGCTTCGTCGGAACTGGTCAAAAGTCCGGTCACGACCGTCTGATCACCGTTGTCCTTCACGATGCTAACGAGTTTACTGAAACCCGTTCATTGATGGATCACGTGTACTCAGCAGGCTTAATTTAAACGCATTACTCAAGAAGCGCTGGTTATGATAACCGGCGTTTTTTTGATCTCTTAAAACTTATGGTCAGGGGGTCTTCACCAATTTCCTAATGAATTTTCATGAAAACAACTTTACTTTCATGAAAATAACTCTTAAACTAACTTTTGTCTCACTTGTTTCATTTATCTTTACTACATAGAAAGGAAGTCATCCATACATATGCTTAAACGTATCGGCTACATTTTTATCTTTGGCTTCATCGGCAGTTTGATTCGCCTTTGGCTGACGACCATTTTTGCGCAATACCATTTTGTCACGGTCCTAGCCATTAATGTTCTGGGCTCTTTTCTACTGGCACTGATCACCGGTGCGCTGCCCTTTGTGGTCCCGATCTCACCCGAATTACTCTCTGGACTAAGCGTCGGGCTAGTTGGCAGTTTTACGACATTTTCAACGTTTTGCGTGGATACCGTTAACCTCGGCACACAACAAGGCTTTCTTCTCGCCGCCACGTACTGGGCAATTAGCCTTGTGCTTGGAATCTTAGCCGCAAGCTGGGGCTTTTCACTCAGCCACCGCATTCAACAAAGGAGGCTGCCATGACCCTACTGACAATTGTTGAAATTGGGCTTGCTGGCGCGGTAGGTGCCCTGCTGCGATTCACATGTACACGAATCGGAAATACCGTTTTTCACCGCGTCTCGCTGCCAATTGCCACTCTCTTCATTAATCTGCTAGGCGCCTTTTGTCTGGGGATGCTCACCGCAAGTCTACCAACGACTTCAACACTATGGATGGTAGGCAGTGGTCTTTTAGGTGGCTTTACCACGTTTTCAACCTTTACCAATGAAATTGCAGTTTTGTTGCATGACCAACCAAGAATCGCCGGTGTTTACCTCGTACTCGCAGCCGTCCTTGGTGTCGCCGTTGCTTACTGTGGCTTTTTAGTCGTCTGACCAAATTAAGGAGGCGTCGTGATGAAACAAGTCCTTGTCGACCTTTTTGTCATTTTACTCACGATTTTACTGTTTCTGATCGGTATGACATAATTTGGTAATCAACCGGCCAAAAAATCTCATTCTTTGTTCATAATGACCTCAAAGACCACACATTTAACCGGTTACAATATTCATAAATTTGTATATTGAAATGAATGGGGTAAACGATAATACGCATTGATTCTGCATTTTGTTTCTAATTTTTGAATGATTTATGTATGCATATTAAAATTAGTGTATTTTAAGCTAGCTTTTTCGTTCTCATGATTGTATAATAATATCATTCTACGAATAGGAAGTGACATCAATGAACGCTTTAGACCAATATAACAACAACCAACCACATACAGATTATAATAACGTTCGTCCCATCATGTTAAAGGACCTCCAAGAAGTCAGTGCCGCTGAACGTGAATTTTTCCAAGCACACGCATTTGGGATGGAACCAAAGACTAACCACTTCTACTCATAATCTTGAAAAGGAACGGGTCGAATACTATGGTGTCTCAGCGAAAAACGCAACTACTAATTGTATTTTATACGAAATAGGATGTTATCAACAATGACTGTTAATAACATCCTATTTTCGTTTTTAACACCTATTGAGGTTGAGGCGCTCGCTTTAGATCTATTGCCTCACGTACATGAGTGCCACAGAAATTTTGGGTTCTGTCGTGGTGATTGTTGTGAAGATTCCCGATTCAGCTTTTTTCTTACGGGGTGTTGCTGGCTACGTGGTTCTCCCTTATCTAGTGGAAACGCGTTCAGCAAGGCACGGGGCTAACGTGTAACGGACTCTGGCAAAAATGCCAAGTTCAGGCATTTCTGCCAGAGTCCGTTACACACCGCCCCTAGAGCACCTTGCTTCACGCTCTACTCCTCTTCCGGATCATCCAAATCTCTTTCAATATCAATGCCGTAAAGTTGGTTGACCGCTTCATCCTTTGAGGCTGGGTGGACCACCAAAATTGTTGTGGCACCCTTACTGCTGACGTAGCCCGCAAACATTGTGACTTCTTCAACGTAGTAGGCTAACCCATCTGAGTGGATGATATACTGGCCCGCCACCGGCATGGTCTCAAAATAGACCTTATTCATCCGAATGTAGTCGTCACCCTCGTGAAGCATCACCATTACTTTATACACAAGCATTCCTCCATCTCTCTTTGCCCGATGAATTCTCATTCATCCGCACCATCTAGACTTTCTACATGGTGACCGTTGCTGCTTGTCTTTATTAAACCACGGTTCTCACGCTGACGCAATTCACCATAGTCAGGCCCGGTAACGCTTACCTGCCTGTGCTGCCTACCGTTTTGATGCAACATTTTTGTTGAAAATTGTTTTAAAAATAAAAAGCCGCATCCTTCCCCTTTTTGGAAAAGCATGCGACAAATCGCTTTTTTGTTTAATTACTGCTTCGTAACAAGTACTGTTTCACGCTTTGGCTGACGGTCCCCAAACCGTTGGTCATTGGCGTGAAGCGTTGTTCTAAAGGCTAACATCATCTTCGGCTCAATCAGTGTTCCCCCCTGATTTAAGCGTTGTGTCCAAGCTTTTCTTACCGAAGGATGACTTGAAAATTGAATCAGATTCATTTTGATCCCCTCCAAAAAAGCGCTGCCATACTCCTGCATTGCCGCTATAATAGCACATTAATAAATGCGGGTCTAGGATATCATAAAAAAATTCTATAAATTTCATTCTGTATTTTTCACAACTACAGGTAATGTCTAGTTGTTTAAAACAACCAACTGAATCTTGTGAATTGCTATTTGGCGCCGTCTTGCGTACACTAGAAGGCATAAGCCTGGTTTTTGAGGAGAAAATGAACATGGATAAAAAATTTATTAAAAAATACGAAACCGATGCGTTTAACCATGATGGGTTAAATGGGTACGCCTACGTGCCAAATGGCGTTAGTGTTGCTGTCAGTAATCCCTTAAACGAAAAGATGCCTGGCGCTAACCCTGAGCAGTTGCTTGGACTCTCACTTAGTACTTGCATGGGCGCCACTCTGCAGGCCATTGAAAAAGAAAACAACCTGCCACACCGTGCCCAAGTTCACGTTCATGTCACGATGGTCAAGGGCACTGCCGGATTAGAATTTTTGGTTGACGCCCGCGTTCGTATTCCGCACATTTCTCACGCTCAGGCGGAAGATTTTGTGCACCAAGCTGAAAAACGGTGCCCTGTTTCTAAGTTATTGAGTGGCAGCGAAAATTATACGATCCATGTTGTGGATGAATTTGAACCGACACATCAGGGTGTGATCGATTAGTGTTGCGGATCGAAAATAGACAATCATTAAGAGCACCAAGGATTCGACTTTGTCGGATTCTTGGTGCTCTTTTTTTGCCGGTAGTTGCCGGTGTTGTGCTTTTAGTCGTGACATGGCTATGCTATATGGCTGAAACGTGCTCCAGAAGACAGAGGGCTCCTGCCTAAGCCGACTCTGACAAAAATGCTAAACCCAGGCATTTCCTTTCTTGGCCTCATAGCCGAAACGTGCTCCAGATGGCAAGGAGTTGCACCTAAGCAACTTCCGGCACAAAATCCAAAACCGGGATTTTCTGCCAAAAGTTACTTAGGCTCCACTCCTTGGTCGCCATCTTCCGCACTCTTGCCGCTTTCTTGGCCTCATGGCTGAAACGTGCTCCAGAAGACAGCGGGCTCCTGCCTAAGCCAACTCTGACAAAAGTGCCAAACCCAGGCATTTCCTTACTTGGCCTCATAGCCGAAACGTGCTCCGCCCTCTAATCGTCTTCTTCCGCACTCTTGCCACCATTCTCCAGCTTTGTTACTTTACTAAACTGTTTAATAAAGTCTAGCAAAGACGCGGCTTTGTCCTCGCCGAAGATATCGACCCAACTGCCGAAACGGGTTCGAGCTTTTTTGGTCACAATTTCTTCGATCTGCCGACCACGCGGGGTCAGATGCAGATACTGGCGCCGGTGGTCCTTTTCATCACGTTGTTGATAGATATAATCTAAGTTGAGCAAGACCTTGATCTGGCGCGAAATGGCACTCCGAGTCACACCGCGCTTATCCGCGATGCGCGCTAAGGTCACGTTGGCCTTTTCCGCGATGTCGTGCAAAATCAAGTACTGTTCGAAGGAAAGATTGTATTCCATCGCTGGTTCAGAAACGAACGTGTCCAAGTACTTCAGTGATTTGATATATACGTCAATGTATTCGTCTAGTAATTGTTGAACTTCCATTATTCCACCCTATCATCTTGATAACTTTACTCTAAACATACTATCATTATTTTCTTGTGAATACTACCACATCTTTTATCATTTACCGGGGAAACTACTAGGCCATTCCGGCATCTTTTTAATCGGCCTATGGTACTATTAAGGTAATTCTACTACTATTGGGAGTGGTTCGCATCGATATTTTAGACAGAATTCACCATGTTGAATTAAATAACCTAAAAAAGATCATTCAACTCTGTGAGCAGCTGAACGTCAACTATTTTCTGATTGGCGGTTCCTTGCTCGGTGCCATCCGTCACAAGGGCTTTATTCCTTGGGATGACGACATGGACATCGGCATGCTTCGCAGTGATTACGACCAGTTTGCGCAGTACGCCCCGGGGCTGTTGGCAAACGACCACTATTTTTTACAAACGGCCGCCAGTGACGCCAACTATGGGTTTAGTTATATGAAGCTGCTGGACCGCTACACCTACATTGAAGAAAAAAACAACGTTAACCGGGCACGCAAAGGAGTCTTCATTGATATTTTCCCGTTTGACAGAATCCCTGAGGAGCCTAGTGACCAACGGAGCCAACTCGCACGGTTCAAAGTGCTCGACAGTCGGATCATCGTGAAAGCCGGCTACCGGTGGATCGAAACGCCGCTGTATCGTCACGCCGATCTTGATCCTAATGACCTTCAGGATCTGGACGCAATGAAACAGGAACGTGAGACCATCATGCGCGAATATAACACAGAACCGCTGACACACGTCAAGAACATTGCGTCGCAGTACGCCTATGAAAAAGAGATCATGACGACCAGCGAGGCACTGGACCTGGTCACGGTGCCCTTCGAAACGATCGATGTCCGTGTACCCAAGGATTATGACGCGATTTTAACACGCCTTTATGGCGATTACCACAAACTGCCACCTGTTCGACAGCGGACGGAAAAACATATTAGTAAATTAATCATGGATAATCAATTGTTTACGTAGTTATCTGAAGGAAGCCTAATTTAGGGGTCAAATAAAACGATATCCCCTGTGTCTTACTATATTGGAGGTGATTGCCGTGTCCAACAACAACTATTACGGTGCCATTGTCGTCACGGTGCAAGGATTAGATCTACTGATTGTGAACTTAAAGACGCTCAAGCCCATTGAGCGGGTGCACAAAGAATTACTGGTTGGTGACAGCATTTACCAACACCAGCCGATTGATTTTGAACTCGTCAATCAAATGACAGATTCACTGCGCGGCTTCTTACAGCTGATGAACGACTATGATATTGAGACCTATCAACTATGGGGAAGCGAAGCCTTGTCCCATGCCGTCAATGCTGATTTCATCCGGGATCAGGTCTTTTTAAGAACGGGCTTGCGGCTCAGCTGGTTATCGATCAGCGAAGAAAACTACTATCGTAACCAGGCTGTTTTGTTGAATCTCAGAAAACACAAGACCAATGAAAATGGTCTCACCCACTGGATTGGGATTAACTCAGGCAATACCACGATCACCCAGTTTTCTGGCCGGTCGTTCGTCTACTCATCTAATTTCTCACTGGGTCCCGTGCGAATCGCCGAGGACCTGCAGAGTTTACGGCAAAGTGCGCCGAACTCAGTTGAAGTTTTAAATGATTACATCGAAAGCAAACTGACCAACTTTTCTCGGATTACGCCGCGTGAAGCAATCAGCGGCCCGAGTGAGGTGATCCTGCTTGGGACGATGCCATTAAGTCATTTGGTTAGCAACGAGCATAAGGGGCGACTATCCATCAAGGAATTTGAACGCCTCTTCGACCAAGCCATCGATGCGTCAGACCAATTTTTAATGGAACAGTACGGCCTCACTGAAACCGAAATGCCGCTGCTGTTGCCCGAACTGCTGTTATTGCGACGCCTGCTTCGACTGACACAGGCCACCAGTCTCGTTTTCTCTGATACCACAGTTCTGGACGGTCTGGCAGTCAACGAATCGATCAACGCCGGCTTCAGCAAGCTTGATTTTAGTGAACAAACGGTGACGGACGCGCAAAATATCGCGACCCACTACCGGGTAGAGCCCGTGCATCGCGAACTCGTCACTAAGTTTGCCCTTCATTTGTTTGATCAGCTAAAATCGCTGCACCAACTTGGCAGTCGCGAACGCCTGTTACTTCAGATTGCCTGCATTCTGCACGATGTCGGTGGCTACGTGGATGCACATGAGCACTATCTGCATTCTGAGTACATCATTCAACATTCCAACATTATCGGCCTTTCGATTAAAGAACGGGCCATCATCGCGGCGATTTCACGGTATCACAGTACCCAGACGCCCAGCGCGGATCTCAGTCGTTTCCGACAACTACCGACTGAGGATCGACTGCTGATTGCCAAATTAGCGTCAATTCTGCGGTTAGCAGATGCGTTAGATGACGACCGGCAGCAAAAGATCAAGCGAATCTCGGTTTCGCTTAAGGCGCCCGAAGTGATTATTACCGCCTACTGCAATGAAAGTCTGTTGTTTGAAAAATGGGAGTTTGCGTTCAAGAGTCAGTTCTTTGAAGAAACGTTCGGTCTCAAACCACAGTTAAAACAAAGGAGTGTGACCGCTAAATGACCACCAAAATTAACTACAGCGACCACAACTACTATACCAACCGGGAACTAAGCTGGCTGGCATTTAATGACCGGGTGCTTGAGGAGGCCCGTGACAAAACCAATCCCCTTCTTGAACGACTCAAATTTCTCAGTATTACCCAAAGTAACTTGGACGAATTCTTTAGCGTGCGGGTGGCGTCGTTAACGAAACTTGCGGCTGTAAACTACCCCAAACCTGATGCCTCGGGCATGACGGCTGAGGAACAACTTTTAGCCGTCAATAAGTCAGCACACCAGATGTTCATTAAACAATACAACACACTCAACCGGTCACTACTGCCGGCTCTGGCCCAGCAGAATATCCACCTCTTAAAACCGGACGAGCTAACGCCTGACCAGTTACGGTTTATCAAGGATTATTTTCATGACACCCTCTACCCGGTCTTAACACCAACTGCTGATGACAGCTCACGACCGTTTCCATTTATCGCAAACGACGCGCTCAATCTTGCCATCCAGTTGAACAAGGACAAGACCCGCTACTACGCCACGCTTCAAATCCCCGATAATTTACCACGGCTCATTAAATTGCCTGGGGCGGAAAATGACTTCATCTTAGTTGAAGACGTCATTAAACCCTTCCTCGGTCAATTATTTGTGAACTACACCGTGAAGGAAGCGGCTGTATTCCGGGTCATCCGGGACTTGGATCTCGACGTCGCGGAAGAAGACACCTCTGACCTGCTTAAGGAAGTCCAGCAACAGTTAAAATTGCGTGAACAAGGCAGCGTCATTCGACTTGAAGTTGAAAGCACGATCAGCAAAAAACTGCTCAAGCGTCTCGGTAAGGAACTCAATCTCAAGGATTATGCCGTCTATGAAGTGAACGGCCCCATTGACCTCACTGTGTTGAGCAAACTTGCCAGTCAAGTCACCAACCATGCAGACTTAAGCTACAAACCCTTCACGGCCTATCAACCCACGTCGCTCACCGGCGGCCACAATATCTTCGAGGCCATCCGGCGCCACGACCGTTTTCTACAACACCCCTACGATAAATTCGATCCGGTCATTGAGTTCATTCGGCAATCAGCGATGGATCCCGGCGTACTTGCCATTAAAATGACCCTGTATCGCGTCTCTGGGGATTCACCGATCATCGCTTACCTTGGTCGGGCCGCCCAAAACGGTAAACAGGTCACTGTTTTGGTAGAAGTGAAAGCCCGCTTTGATGAGCAAAATAACGTTCACTGGGCCAAGCAGCTCGAAAAAATGGGCTGCCACGTCATTTACGGCCTCATTGGCCTCAAAACGCACTGTAAGCTGACCCTCGTCGTTCGTCGTGAACAGGGTGTCATTCGCCGCTACATGCACATGGCGACCGGAAACTACAACGATGTGACCGCTCGGTTCTACACGGATATGGGCCTGTTTACCGTCAATGCCGACATGGGCATCGATGCCACCAACATTTTTAACATGCTGTCGGGTTATTCAGAACCACCCTATTTTCACCAATTGCACATCTCGCCCCACGGCATCCGCGACTTTATCAATGATAAGCTGACGCAGGCGACCGAAATGGCCAAGGCCGGCAAAAAAGTCCGCATTAGGATGAAGATGAACTCCCTTTCCGACCAGTCCATGATTGCACATCTCTACAAGGCTTCCCATGCTGGCGTAAAGATCAGTCTGCTCATCCGCGGCATCTGTTGTTTAAAAACGGGCATTCCCGACGTTAGTGACAACATTACGGTCCATTCAATCGTTGGTCGCTTCCTAGAACATAGCCGGGTCTTTATTTTTAATCTCGACGGTCAAGAAACGGTCTATCTGTCCAGTGCGGACTTGATGACGCGCAATTTAAACCGGCGTGTTGAGTTGCTGTTCCCCATTAACGACCCCCAGATCAAAAAACGGGTGCTCACCATTTACAAGGTCATGTGGAATGACAACGTGAAGACCCGCGTCCTGCAACCAGATGACACCTTTAAGCACGTTGACCGACGCGGCCACGTCGCGTTGGATGCACAAGCGTATTTTGCGGACCTCGCCAGCGTGCACGCCAAGGCAGATAAAGCCGCGGCCGAAATGGCAAAGCCCACTGAATTTCAACCCATGTTGAGCCCCGAAAACCAACCGAACCCGTTGAACTACGATGATGGGAGTGACCCGCACTAATGGAAAATTTTGCAGTGATTGACCTTGGCTCAAACTCAGTTCGAATGACCATCACCCGCATCAATGATGACGGCACGTACAGCCCAGTCAAGGAGATGAAGTCGTACGTCCGGCTGTCTGAAAATATGGGTGAAGCGCATGAACTGCAACCTGACGCCATCGACCGAACACTAACTGCCCTACGTGAATTCAAAGACGAGTATGACCAGCTGGATAACCTTAAAATCAAAGCCGTCGCCACCGTAGCTACCCGTCAGGCCGTGAATCAAAAACAGTTTCTCAAAACGGTCACAAGTGAGATCGGCATCCCGTTAGAAGTGATTTCCGGCACCACCGAAGCCTATTACGACTATCTCGGTGTCAGCGAGACGCTTCCGGCTACCAATGCCGTTATCCTGGATACTGGCGGCGGCAGTTCAGAGATCGTGCTCGTCCAAAATAACGCGGTCAGCCACCTGATCAGTATTCCTCTGGGTAGTGTGAACCTAACTCAGGAATACTTACCGACTGACCAGATTACCCCGGATGCGTTATTCAATGCCATGACCTTCGTCAGTGAGGTCCTCAATAACGTTTGGTGGCTGCGTAATGGCTTGAATCTACCGATCATCGGTCTTGGCGGCAGTAATCGAACCATGGCTAAAATTAATCGACGACGCAAGAATTTACTTAATATTGAAGACGTCCATGGGTACCGTCTCAGCCGCCACTCTGTGGACCAGACATTTTCTGAGATCATCGGTACCAACCTAGAAGGCCGCAAACAAATTCCCGGACTAAGTAAGGGCCGGGCTGACATTATCGTCGGTGGCCTCATTCCGCTAGTGTTGCTGATACGCTATCTGGATCCCGACCACATTACATTTTCAAATAATGGGTTACGTGAAGGCATCTTATTTGAACACCTGAATGATTTGCGGACGCAAAACACTCGTGAGACACCCATTAATGACCTCTAAAAAAGACAGCAGCCCTCTTTCAGACTGCTGCCTTTTTTAATTTTTAAACTTCCCGAACCTGTGATGACTGCCCCGGCTGGGTTCGAACCAGCGACCTCTTGATTAACAGTCAATTATTCTACCGCTGAACTACGGGGCAAAAAGCATCATGTAACATTTATACCATAATCTCTAATGCTATGCAAATCTTTTTCGCACTAAATTCTAACCAATCCCATTTTCCTTTAGGACCATGTTCACTTCTTGTTGGATCTTTTCCGGCTTCTCCCACTCTTCAAAATGGTCAAGTGCTTCAGTTGGCATGTCGTAATTCTCGTTCACATAATCTTCATAGGCAACCACATGTGGTGAGTGCGGAATGTTTAACTGCAAAATGCGCACTTCTTTAATATACCCACGCTCAGCTGCCAACTCGGCCCGCCCATTTTGGACCATGTCACTGATCTCCATGTACTTAGACCCGTCTAGCCGGGTGATTTCTTCGATTAACGTAAAGGTTTCATGACTCTTCAATAACAACGTCTCCCTTCAATCACAACTTAAGTAGTATACCATAAAATAATGGGCTGAGAACAGGATTAGAACAAACTCCTTGGGATTTTTCTGGACGTCACTTCATGATGTCACCTGGTAAACAGGCCGTAGTTTACCTGCATGCCGATTTGCTGGCAGTTTTGCGTGCGAGGCCATTTTCGTAAGTGTGTGATGTTGTTAGCGTCGTCTCAAGCATGGCTATTGTCACAGAACAGAATTCCAGTCATGTTTGGACGATAATCGGAATTTTACTCAGCATCAAAAAAGCCACTATCAGATGATAGTGGCGGCATAAGAGAGAAAGAGAATTGATTAGAAGGTAATTATTCATACCTTACAAAAACAATATATCGTTTTTTGTAAGCGCTGTCAATGGTTTTTGAAAATAATATTGAAAATTGAGCAGAATATGAGGTTTGTTCTTATGTGATATAGAATAAGCGCCCAGCACTTGTAGGGATTGCACGCTTTTAATGCCTCCCTGTTTTTGGGCGCCAGCCAGATATTTTACCTAGCCTAAACGTGCGACAGAAGGGCAAGGAGTTGCACATAACCGGACTCTGACATAAATTCCAAAGACCAGGAATTTCTGTCAGAGTCCGGTTATGCTCCACTCCTTAGGCACCCTTCTTGCGCACTCTGCACTCTAAAAAAAGAACCCCCACCAGTTTCCCAGCAAGCGTTCTTTTTAAACCGCATTTAATGTCTAACCACTAAATGAGAGATGTCCCTATTCGTCACACCGACCAATAGGTGGTAAATAAATGGTTATCTAAAGATTACCATTTAGTATGAGAAAAGTCCACATTTTTTAATTTAAATATAATGTTAGCCTATTTAAGACTTCCAGTTGTATCAATGTGATCTGTTGGATGGACTAAACTTGAAGGTTCACTGATCACCTGACGAATCGAGTGTCCCGAGACATTGGTCCAGCAGAAGAACACAAATAAGGCTAAGGTCAGCACCGTTAAGATTCTAGATCCGGCAGACATCTTTTCACTGATAACTGAACCGTAGAAATCCTTTTTAACTTTAGCTTCAACGTTCTTTTCAGTTGGATCAGCCGTCTTACGTTCCTCAACCACACTGGCCTGATACTGATCAATATCAAAGTCCTTTTGGTTCTGTTTCATACTGCGCTGGAACTTACGCTTATCCTTCTTGGACTGGCCCTTAAACCACTTCACAAAATCGCGGTAATCACCAACGACCTTTGTTGTGTCCCCAATTTCGTGCAAGGTACCATAGTGGATCCACGCAACTTGATCACACATCAATTCAACCTGTTTCAAAGAGTGACTGACAAAGATAATCGTCTTGCCCTCTTCTTTGAATTCAGTGATCTTGTCCAAACATTTCTGATAGAACGTATCATCACCAACGGACAAGGCCTCATCAATAATTAAAATATCAGGATTGACGTGAACCGCAATTGAAAAGCCCAGCCGTGACTTCATACCGCTTGAATAACTCTTAACGGGTTGATAGAGGAAATCACCAATATCAGCAAAACTAACAATGTCGTCCATCAGGCCGTCGATTTCTTCGTTAGTGAGCCCCTGCATCAGTGCCTTTAACCGGATGTTTTCTTGCCCGGTCAAGTTACCACGCAGGCCGGCGCCAATGGCGATAATGGAAGTATCCCCCTTAACGTCAACAACCCCTGTTGTTTGTGGAATAATGCCAGAGATAATGTTAGATAACGTTGACTTACCGGACCCGTTGACCCCGATCAAACCAAGCGTCTCCCCCGCTTTAACTTCGAGTGAGATTCCCATTAATGACCAGAAGTGCGGTACTGGTTTCCGGTTGATTGCAAAGAACGACCGCAATTTTTCAGACTGGGTCTTGAAGAGGTCGTACTCTTTCGTTACATTCTGTACTCTAATCTTATAATCAGTTGCCATTTCAAATTCTTCCTTAACCTTCGTTTACTGACGCACCAAGTGCATATTCGTCATTATAACAAACAATCCCCGTTTGGGAAATGCACCGCCAGTTTAGTGTGATTCTTGTAAATTCAACAGATCTGTCAGTTGTACCCAACCAGTGGTGCTACCGCTCTTAATTTGGTACCAAATGGTTTGACTGCTCTTGATGATGCCGCGTTGTTTAATTGTCACAGTCTTGCCGGCTAACGTAGCAGTCTTACTGGAAGTTGCGTCAACGCTCGGTCCCGGAACCTGCTTATATAGCTTAATTGTCCCGGTCTTAATAGTTGCCGTACCCGTATCTGTTGCGTAGGAAACGCCTGGTGTGATCTGTATTGTCGTTGCATCATCCGTGTTACTCGTCGTGTCGTCAAACCGGCTTGTCAGATCATACTCAGCGATAATGGTTTCGACCTTGCTGGCGTAGTTCGTATCGGTTGCGTAATGGGCTGCAATCGTATCAACTGCTTCAGTGTAGGACGTTGCATTTTCTCGCCATGTATCTTCGTATAGAAATGGGTTCCAGGTCGTCCCGTCACGCAGCGTCTGCGCGTAATCGTTGATCGACGCTTGCACTGATGGATACGCCTTAAACTGAGCCATCGTATTGAAAAACTGACCGGCACCATCTGCTTCAGCAGTTGACAAGGTGACGGATTTGCCGTCATACGCGCCCTTTACGCCAAAGTAGTTGTTATCCTCACTGGACAACGTACTCGTTCCCCAATCGCTCTCAAGCGCCGCCTGGGCCATCATAACGGACCCGTATAAGTGATACTTCTTACTAGCTTGTAAAACGGGCTTGCTGAGCCGATTGATGAACGCCGTGTGGCTGTCAGCGTGGACGGTGTGGCCACCGCCTAACCCAACTGCCGCAAGCGCTAAAGTCAGCGTTGCCGTCAATTTGATCCAGAGTTTCATCCAGTTGTACTCCATTCGTGTTCGTTCATTATCGGCCTTAACATTTCTAAACCGTGTTAATTATACCGGTCTTTAGAAAAGACACAAGATAAAAACGATATTTTTATTAAACTTTTAGAGAGTGTGCCTTGCAGGTAAACCAATGCCCGTCAGTTGCCGGCACTGGGACGCGTCACCACCAGTCGTTCGTTCCACTTTTGGTTGCTAAAGAAGACGGTCACAGTCTGAAACTAACTTCTTGTCTTAGGTTCATTAGAAACCACTGTGGAAATCCATTAGTCTCACTAGCATGTGCTTAACAATCAAGTGCCTGGTACCTTCCCCATTATTGAGAAAGACCGACACCTTTCAAATACGAAAGATATCGGTCAACTGTTTTATTTTTACACAATAAAGATAAAAATAAAATCATCCGAATTTAATTGCCGGTATTCTGACTGTCCTGAATGGCATTGGTCAGTAATCCGGTGACAAAAATTACGATCGCAGCTATCAGCGGCAAAATGTCAGCACGTTAAAGTACTACGGCATCGAAGACAACCACTTGTCTGTTGCGTGTGACTGGGTTAAGACAAACTCTGAGTTCTCTTTTAAGAACAAAAACCGGTTAATGAAAAGAAAACCGCAAATGCATACACATGGTTCGACGCTTTAAAAAGAGACTGATACTTTTTCTCCAACATCTTAAAAATATTCTCGTCATCCGATAATTGTCCGAATTTTTTTGACTAACTTAATTTTGAAATCGCGGTACTCTTGACCCAACCAGTGGTCTTGCCACTCGTCACACGATACCAAGTACTTGCAACGCCATTTTGGGTAATGACGCCCTTACAATCCACACTCATCTTGCCAGTGCCCAGCGCCTTAGTCGTCGTTAACTGACTGGCTAAATAGCTGGAATTATAAACGTGGTCATAAACTGGGTTAGACGTTGCTGTAAAGGTCGCTGTTTTCTTTTCCTTAGTGTACGTGGTCTTTGGCAGTGACACCGCCTTTGAGTAAACCCAATAACGCTTAGCTGTGGTTTGCTTGCTGAAACGGATCCGGTACCAGGTCGTTTTACTGTCTGACTTATAAGCCCGACCGTCAAACCAAACTGGTCGGCCGCTCCAACCGCCAACGGTCGTCCACTTGTACTTCGTTGTCTTATACGCACTGCCCTTCACGTGATTATAAATGGCATAGGATTTATACTTGCTGCTCAACGTCCCTGTCTCGCCATTTAATGTCGAGTAATACGTAATCGTTGGTTTCTTTTTCGTGGTCGTCGTTGTGGAACTGCTGCTTGACGAACTCGAACTATCCAAAGAATTGAAGCCATAAGTTTGAATCAAATTAATGAGTGAAGTGCCATAGGTTGGTGCCGTCGCATACTTTCCTGTCAACGCATTGGCTGCATCTTCATAAGTCGCAGCATTTTCCCGCCAGGTTCCTGAATAGTACGTTGGATCTGACGAGATCCCATTTCGCAGTAACTGTGCATTGTCCGTTAACGATGCTGAAATCGTTGGATACTTTTTAAATGCAGCGTTCGTATAGTATAGCTGGCTGGACGAATCGTACTCCGCCGTGCTCATCGTCACAGACTGGCCATTATAACTGCCTTTGATGCCAAAATAGTTGTTTGCCGAGGTCGATAACGTACTGGTCCCCCAGCCACTTTCAAGTGCTGCCTGAGCCATCATTACGGATGGATACAGCTTATACGCATTCGCAACCGTTTTAACCGGCGTTGACATGGTAGCAATAAACGTATCCGTTGTTGTACTGGCTTTCGTGTGAATTGTATCCGCACCAATTAAGCCAACCGTCACGATAGCAGCCACAGCCACTTTTAATAATGTTGGTTTTCACATGCCAGAAATCCCCCTTAATCTTCCCTATGTATGCTCATAGACTCATTATAAAGATTATCGAGAACGGCTTCAAGAAAAGGCGCATTACAAAATAACTATTGTCCAAAATTCGCCAAATTGTTGGTTATTTCTTCTGGGGATGTAACACATAATATCAAATTTGTTTCAGAATAAAACCGGTTAGTGGGCGACTGTGCCTGCTAACCGATTTTGAGTTGTCTGTTCTAGTAAATACTAACGGTTATTTCAAATTTAATTTGCTTGCGGCGCCTTCGTCTAAGATCACAGTCACGTTGCCGTGATTTTGAAGATAGCTCGCTGGTAGATCAGGCGTTACGGGGCCCTCGATCATCGCCTTAACAGCATCAGCCTTTTCCTCACCGTATGCTTCTAAGAGGATCTGGTGGCTCTTCATGATAGATGCAATGCCCATTGAGTAAGCATAACGTGGCACTTCATCCGCGTTGTCAAAGAACCGTGCGTTGGCTTGAATGGTTGATTCAGTTAATTCAACCTTGTGCGTCCCCAACTTAGGATCGGTTCCTGGTTCGTTAAACCCAATGTGGCCGTTTTGACCTAACCCTAAAATTTGCAGGTCGATCGGGTTATCGTAACGCGCCATCTCATCAGCCGCATCTGCATTAAGACCATTTGGCACGTATGAGTGTGCAAATGGCTTTTGATCAAAGAGGTGGTGCTGCATGAAGTAATGATAGGATTGCGCATGATCAGGCGCAAGACCGACGTACTCGTCCAGGTTAACGGAAGTCATCTGACTAAAGTCCAGATCACTAGCAACGAGTGCATCATAGGTGGTAATTGGGGTACTACCGGTCGCTAAGCCGTATACCGTGGCGCCTTGATCATACGCCGCCTTAAAAATTTGGTAGCCGCGTTGGCCACCCTCCTGCCGATCCTTCACTACGATTACGTTCATTTTCATTGCTGTTGATTCTGTCATTTAATCGCCACTCTTTTTGTTGGTATAGTCCAATAATAACCTGTCTAGACCGATATTGCAAGTCAAATGGCTCAACTCATTTCAAGAAGGGTCAAAAATCGCACAAAAAAGGCCGCTACTTCGGTCGGCGACTTGGTTTCCGACGAATGCCACGGCGATTTGCTGCTAAATCATTCTGCTGGTCCTTAAACTTTTCCCACGTTGCTTCGCGTTTCGAAGCAGCGTCCTTACTGGTGCTGCGTTTTTTTGTATATTTCATTATTTTCTTCCTCTCTGCTGAATCAACTGATTCATCTCAAGCGCGATTCTATCACGAAAATGCACAAACGTCTATTTTTATGCCCACGCTGCATTAGATTCCCTGGTCACAGGACTCTGCGCTGCGCTGTCGACCATGGCCACAATGGTCGTATTCTTTTAATACTGAGCGAAAGTCCGTTGCATGCCGCAATTTGGCACTCCGCTGTGATGGCTCGCGATGAAGCTAATTCAATTTCTGCTAAGACATTCAATCCCCGCCTCAGCCTGCAGGGCCGAGCGGTGGAACGAAGCGATATAATAGCGCTATTTAAATCAACGAAAGCCCGTCATTACAATATTAAGCAACGCAATTTCACTGGTCAGATTACTTTTTCGCGCCAAAAAAGGCCGCTATCACGCGATAGCGGCCTCACTTGTTAACCAAATTATTCAACAGTAACTGACTTAGCCAAGTTACGTGGCTTATCAACATCTAAGCCCTTGTTCAGGCTGGTGTAGTAAGCCAGTAACTGGGTTGGCACAACGCTCAACAGCGGTGTCAACAACTCGTCAACGTCTGGCAAGATGATGTCATCGTCAGGCTTGGCTAAACTTTCCGTGGTGATGGTGATGATCTGGGCACCACGGGCCATGGTCTCTTGCAGGTTCGAACGCGTCAGTCCAGCGGTCTTGGCCTGTGTGATGATGCCAATCACTGGGGTCCCGTCTTCGATCAAAGCAATGGTTCCGTGCTTTAATTCGCCTGAAGCAAAGCCTTCAGCTTGGACGTATGAAATTTCCTTGAGCTTCAATGCGGCTTCAAGTGAAACGCTCCAGTCGAGGCTCCGGCCGATGTAAAAGGCGTTTGGTGTGTTCAAGAAGTACTTCTTGGCCATGTCTTCAAGCTTTGACTTCGCGTCAACGATAGCTTGGATGCCAGTGGCAACAAGGCCAAGTTGCTGACGGATGTTAAACCGTTGCGCAACGATCTGGTTATCTGATTCGCCAAGGGCCTTAGCCAAAATAGCTTCAACGGCGATCTGAGCGGTGTAGGCCTTGGTTGAGGCAACAGCAATTTCTGGGCCAGCATGCAGCAACAACGTGTACGTTGCTTCACGTGAAAGCGTTGAGTTTTGGACGTTGGTGATGGTCAGACTTTCGTAGCCAGCTGCGTTCACGTTGACCAAAACTTCACGACTATCAGCCGTTTCACCACTCTGTGACAAGAAGATAAAGAATGGCTTCTTGGACAAGATCGGTTGTTCATAAGCAAATTCTGAAGAAATGTGCACTTCAGTTGGCGTTTGGGTCAGGTTTTCAAACAACCGAGCACCCACTAACCCTGCATGGTAACTGGTACCGGCACCCACGATGTAGATCCGGTCAGCTTGCTTCATTGAGTTCAACAACTTTTCGTTCACAACCGGTTCGCCAGTCTCAGAAAGGTAGACCTGGGCCAGTTTGCGCATCACGTTAGGTTGTTCGTCAATTTCCTTTAACATATAGAAGGGATACGTACCCTTGTCTGTTTCGCTGGCGTCCATGTCAACATGGAACGTCTTACGTTCAACGGGCTTGCCGTCCTTGTCTTCGATCTTCACTTCGTTTGGCTTGATGGTGACCACTTCGCCGTCCAGCAATTCCAAAAAGTCATGGGTTTCACGCAACATTGCGGAAGCGTCTGAGCAAACGACATTGAAGCCGTCACCAACACCGACGAGTAAGGGACTCTTGTTCTTAGCAACGTACAACGTTTCAGGGTCTTCGCGATCCATTAACAGGAAGGCGTATGAGGACCCCTTCAGCACAGTTAACGCCTTAACAAACGCATCGTGCGCGTTCAACTTGTCTTCAACAGCGAACTTATCGATCAGTTGAACAACAACTTCAGTATCCGTTTGGCTCGTAAACGAAACGTCGCTTAAGTAGTCACTCCGAATTTCCTGGAAGTTATCGATCACGCCATTGTGAACCAAGTAGAAGCGGTCATCTTGGGAAACTTGTGGGTGGGCGTTGGCAACACTAACACCACCGTGGGTTGCCCAACGGGTATGACCGATTCCAGTAGACCCGTGAACTTCGGGACCGACTTCGCGCTTTAAATCAGCGATCCGGCCCTTTTCCTTCACAAGGTAATCCTGGCCGTCCTGGTCATTGACATAAATACCAGCAGAATCATAACCACGATATTCAAGTTTCTGTAACCCTTCCAACAGGATCTTTACTGCATTGTCACTACCTGTGACACCAACAATTCCACACATAAGCTTTCATCCTCGTATTTTTCATTTATTTTTAATTGGTATAGACTTATTTATCAAGACTGTATCTTGATAACACGTATACTCTACAGTCTTTACATCAGGTTGTCAACACATTGTATCGCCAAGTGGTATAGGATGAAAATAGACCATCTGCCAGAACACCAGTAAAAAAGCGGTTTTCAGGCTGTAGAACCTGAAAACCGCTTCTTTCATTTTCATTACTCTTCAACGCCGACTTCTTTTTTCACAACGGCAGCGATCCGGTTCACGTAACCAGCAACCGCTTCCTTGGTTGGGGCTTCAGCCATCACACGCAAAAGCGGTTCAGTTCCGCTAGGACGGACAAGAACGCGGCCGTCGCCAGCCATTTCCTTTTCCACCGTGTCGATGATGCCCTTGATCTCAGGATTGTTAAGGGCGGCCTTCTTATCAGCAACCTTCACGTTCACGAGTTTTTGCGGGTAATCCTGAGCATCGGCGGCCAGTTCAGACAGTGGCTTGCCCGTTTCCTTAAGGATGTGCAGCAATTGTAAACTGGTCAGCATCCCGTCACCAGTAGTGTTAAAGTCCAAGAAAACGATATGGCCGGATTGTTCGCCACCAAGGTTGTACCCGTCAGCAACCATCTTTTCGACAACGTAGCGGTCACCAACTTGGGTCTTCACACTCGTCATGCCATGGGCTTCCATGGCTTTATACATGCCAAGATTACTCATGACCGTGGTGACAATGGTATCCTTTTTCAAACGGCCGTGTTCGGACATGTATTTGCCACAGATGTACATGATCTTGTCACCGTTAACAATATCGCCGTTTTCATCAACTGCAATACAGCGATCACCATCACCATCGAAGGCCAAGCCAATTTGCGCACCCTTTTCAACCACGAATTTTTGCAGTTGTTCCGGATGTGTTGAGCCAACCTGATCATTGATGTTCAGGCCGTTTGGTGTAGTTGCGATGGTGTCAAAGTCAGCCGCAAGGTCCGCGTATAACCGAGAAACCAGGTTACTGGTTGCACCATTAGCGGAGTCAACAGCAATGTGCATGCCAGATAAATCATCAGAGATGGTTTGTTCTAGGAATTGAATGTATTTTTGACTACCTTCCTGGTAGTCTTCAACGGTGCCCAAGCCTTCAGCAGCCGGACGTGGCAGGGTATCGGTCTCCTTGTCTAACAGACTTTCGATTTCTTCTTCTAATGAATCAGAAAGCTTATACCCGTCTGCCCCGAAAAACTTAATGCCGTTGTCGGCCACTGGGTTATGTGACGCGGTGATCATCACCCCAGCATCAGCTCCCTGTGTCCGAACCAAGTATGCGACAGCGGGCGTTGAGATGACGCCCAACCGCAGTACTTCGATCCCGACTGAAAGCAATCCAGCCACCAATGATTCTTCTAACATTTGGCCGGAGATCCGAGTGTCGTGTGCAACCAGAACCTGGGCCTGCTGCTTACCCTCAGCGTGTTCCGTTAAAACGTAACCGCCGGCACGACCCAAACGAAACGCTAATTCCGGGGTCAGTTCTTGGTTTGCGATGCCACGCACACCGTCAGTTCCAAAGTATTTCATGTTATCAATTCCTCATTTCTCGTAATTAATCTGCTTGTTTTGTTGTGATCGACACTTTCACACTCGTTGGATTGACACCCGTCACACCATTGGCGTCCGGGTCCAAGCTCACGGTCTTCGTGGTCGACTTCTTAATGTCACTCACGTCAATATCAGCCTCAAAACTGGAAATGTCTGCCAGTTTTGATTTCGAACCAAACACGCGAACCGAACTCGTACTGCTCTTGATCGAGTAGGTGTAGTCACTGCTGCCATTTTTGACTTTAAAACTGATCGGCACCTTCTTTGAATTCTGCTTTGACGTTATTGGCAGGTTGACCTGCGTTGTTGACGGCGTCAAGATCACGTTCACCGTCCGTCCTTGCTTATCCAGTGCTTCGATCACAGCCTGACTGTTGACCGTGGATTTCGCATTTTGCTTCAAATCGACCTGAGCAACAACCTTGTTAATGCGGTCAATTTCACTCTCCGCACCAGTCGCCTTGACGCTGGTCACATCAGAAGTTGCCTTACCAGCTTCATAGTTGTCCGCGATCCGCGTCTTGTCATAGTTGACCGTCACTGGGAAGGTCACCGTCTGACGTTTTTGAATATTCACTTTGATCTTGGCCGGGTCGATCCGGTAAGTCAGATCTCGGTTTAAG
This sequence comes from Secundilactobacillus paracollinoides, assembly GCF_001702155.1. Taxonomy (NCBI): domain Bacteria; kingdom Bacillati; phylum Bacillota; class Bacilli; order Lactobacillales; family Lactobacillaceae; genus Secundilactobacillus; species Secundilactobacillus paracollinoides. Next base: position 2,272,357 of record NZ_CP014912.1, on the reverse strand, counting down.
CCTTCCTGTTGAAGGGCCACGGTATGTTCACCGGTGGACAGCTTCGTCAGGTTAGCCATGACCCGGAAATTTTGCGTGTTCGAAGTGGCCGTTACCAAAGCGGCAGGCCCACTAAGGTGCACCTTTACCTTTTCGGGATAACCGGTCACAAAATACTTATCTGAGTTCACATTCAACCGCAACTGAACGGAGATCGTTTTGTGCTCGTTAGTCGTTAATGTCGTGCTATCATTGCTGCTGTCTGTCGACTGACTGGTCGTTGTTTTGGTACTGTTCACGTATAAAAATAAACAGATCGCCAAAAATAGCGAGATCAGCCGGTACAGCCATCGACTATTCAAGAAAGCTTTCATTTTTGATTACCTCCTCTAAACCGCTCGTCGATCCAATCTAAAACGGCCGTGTAGGCATTGCGCTTTTCCGGCTCCTGGTCCTTGATCAGTTCGTTACGGAAGAATTTCAGGTAATCATTTTGGTCCATATTACGCAATAATTCATTGTTCTTAGTAATGGAGACCTCACCTGTTTCTTCAGAGATCACCACCGTTAAGGCATCCGTCACTTCAGAGATCCCAACCGCTGCCCGATGACGCGTCCCCAATTCTTTAGGAATCAGGTTGCTTTCTGACAACGGCAGGTACGCTGCAGCCACCGCAATTTTATTATCCCGAATAATGACCGCCCCATCGTGCAGCGGCGTGTTAGGAATAAAAATGTTGATCAGCAATTCACCGGTGATCTCCGCGTTCAGCTCGATCCCCGTTTCAATGTAGTCTTCCAACCCAGTATCCATCTGAATGGTGATCAGCGCCCCGATCCGTCGTTTCGACATGTACTGAATGGCTTTATCCAGTGCCTCGATCATCTTGTTTTCAGCCTCGTTCATTTGGCGATTACGCACAAACACGGAGCCGCGACCAATATGTTCCAGTCCCCGACGAATTTCCGGTTGGAAAATAATAATTAGGGCAATGACACCCCAATTGATCACCTGGTCCATCAACCAGGATACCGTCGTGAAGCCCACATACACGCTCACAATTTTGATCAAGACAATAAAAATGATACCACGAAGCAGTTGAATCGCTTTGGTACCGCGCAACAGCATGATCAGTTCGTAGAAGACAAACCACACAACCAGGATATCGAGTAAGTTAACGATCGTGTGCCACGTCAATAAGTTACTCCAATCAAGGTTCATATTTTCCCTCCAAAAATCTATTCGGCTATCATTATAACACGCCGACTGCCCGTTTTTAGTCCCGTTTGCCAACTGGTTCTTAGCAATTTATAAATCTCGGTCTAATTGCGGTGTTATTCGCCTTTTAATCTGGTACTATTTATATAAAGTCTGCAAAACAATAGGGGGTGACAAGATGCGAACACAGGCCAAATGGCAGATCCGAATTTTCTTTGTGCTTTGGCTCCTCTTTCTTTGGGCCTTCGTCAAAGCCCCCTTTACCTTTCTCATTTTAAATACGTTTTTAGGGTACATTCCGATTGAAATTTCTTTTCATATCAAAACAACCTTTCCAAAACATGGGCTATTCTTTTGGGCACTGGTGATCCTATGGCTGCTGTTTTATCCAAATGCCCCCTACCTGCTCACTGACCTGTTTCACCTGTCGCTCTTAAACCCGTACACATACGATGGGCTGTTGAGAGCCTCCTTGCACATCTGGATCTACTTTACAGTTGAATTGATCAGCGTGCTCTTCTGCGTCTTTCTGGGCTTTTGGAGCCTCAACTATGTCGCAGAAACAATTACAGAACGGTACTTTAAGCGCGCGCGGTGGCTGGAGATTATCTTAGTGTTGATTTTGACCTTCCTCTCCTCCGTTGGGATCTACGCTGGCCGATTTCTGCGCATCCACACGATCTACCTCTTTATTTCACCGGACCTCATCATGCACCGTCTCCTCGGAATGTGGACCGAACCGATGCTTGAATTCGTTGGGTTGATGACCGTTATTCAATTGCTGGCCTATTGGTTGTCACATTTGGTTTATCACCAGCATGTTGGTGTGAGTCAACACGATGATGGGAAATCGGGATAACCGGTTGTGATTGCGTTTTAATTTTCATATTTTTTATAAAAACACTCCGCTGAGGTTTGGATTCAAATCTCAGCGGAGTGTTTTTTTGAAATTTTTAATTTGTGAACCCAAAGAATTTGGATTGCTGGCTTGTGAGTGCTTGAGGCGACGTGCATTTCACTTCCCTAGTGGAAACGCGTTCCGCAAGGCGCTATTCTTCGTCTTCCCCCATCATCAACACATTCTCTGAGTAATTAATATACTGGCGTAACCGCCCAGCCATTTGCCAGGTAATGTTGCCAGCTTCTAACAGCGTCTGCACACCGCTTCTTTGGGCGCCCAGACCGACGATTCGCAGCTTGTTGACCTGCGTTGCATAGGCTTCTCTCGAGAAACTATCATCAGACTTAGCCCGCTCAATGCGATTTCGGTAGAAGACAACCAGATGATAAATGGCTTGTTTATCCAACTCCGCCGTTGCCACATCCTCGCGACCCAAGTATTTAGATAACGATTTGATGGCTGCCTTCGCGCTTTCGCGGTCGATCAGCTGACGCTCGTTTTCGACCTTTGGATTACGTTGATGACGCGCCAACTGGATGATCCGGTGCACGGTGTGTTTCAACCACAGCCACCAGCTATGAATAATCAACGTCAGCGATGCCTGATCCGCCTGATTGAGCCGGCGCTGGCTGCGTGCTAACCGCTTCATCGCAAGCTGATAGCCGGTCTTTGAGATCTGATGATGCTCAAACAACCGCTCAATTGCCTGCCGTTCACCGGTTAAACAAACCCGCCGCAACGCCACTTCGTCATTGGCAACGCGCTGAATGGCACCATCATCTTTACTTTTGGCCTCCATTCGGCGGATCATGAACTGGTAATCCAGGATCAGATCATACGCCGCTCGTTGATTTTCTTGACGCCGGTGCTCTTCAATGGCGTTGATGGCCAACCGCATGATGTAGATTCGAGACTGGTCGTCCGTCAACCGTGGTGCTTTGGGTACGTCAGAATCCTCGTCCTCATCCGTATCCACAAGGTCATCCGCATCCATGTCACTCAGGCTTGCCCGGGTCTGCAACGGCTGCGCATCATCAGGCGAAACCAGCGGCAAGGTGATGACGGCCACGACCAGACTGATAATGATCACCCCGGCAGAAATGAACAGTGCAAGAGACCGTTGTGGAAAGGCCGCACCACTTGCGGTGACAAGTGGTAACGACAGCACACCGGCCATCGTCACTGCCCCCCGGACACCTGATAACCCAGCCAAAAGCGAAATTCGAAAACTCGCCTTCTCCGTTTTTTTCCGCCACTGTGCGACCAGTTGATAGATGTAGATCCAAACGACCCGGATCACCAGTAGGACGACCCATGCGCCAAAGGCATAAGCCACCGCCTGCCACGTTTTAAACTGCGCATTTTTAATGATGTGACTCGTCGCTGTTGGCAACTCGTCTCCCAAGATGACAAACACGATCCCGTTTAACAGATACACAATGATATCCCAGGTCTTTTCCGTCACCAAGTGCAGTTCAGGCAAGTCCTCAATCAGATGATTATTGCGCGTGTGGGAAATAATACCTGCTGTTACGGCAGCGATGACCCCCGACGCATGAAAAACGTCTTCGGCGATAAAGTAGATCACAAATGGTGTCATGATTTGTAATACCGTGTTAAAAATCACATCGTTAATGCCCTGTCGCCGCAACACGTCGCGCATAAACTGAATTAACAGCATCAGCACGGCTCCGACGATCAACCCGACGATACTGATGTAAAAGAAATCACCGGCGGCCTGGCTCAGTGAAAAGACGCCCGTCACAGTGGCCGCTACCGCGTACTTAAATGCGATCAGCCCGGATGCATCGTTGATCAGACTTTCACCGCTGACCAGGTGCAAAATATTTTCTGGTAAATGCACTCGTTTTGCAATCGACTGCACAGCCACAGGATCCGTTGGCGATAGGATGGCTGCCACCGCAAAACCGACTGTTAACGGCATTTTAGGTACCATTAGATAGATTAAAAAGCCGCCCAACAGCGTCGTCAAAAATACCAAAAAAATGGCGTTAGCAAAGATCGGTCCCCGCAACTTCCAGAGTTCGCGCTTCGGGAACCGCCGCCCATCATTAAATAGCAGCGGGGCAATGAATAATAATAGGAACCAATCAGTGTCCAGCGGGATCTCGATTTGCCAAAATAGTGCCATAACGAGACCCAACCCGATTTGAATCAGGCTAACTGGAATGAAGGTAAGATAGTGGCTAATGATGTTGGATGCTAGGACTAATACAACAAGTAAGATAACAGCTTCAACAATTGGCAACTAAGGACCCCCTCTTTTCGTTAGTCTTCCTTTACAGATTCCCCAATAATGCGCACTTCATTTTCTAGATGGACGTTGAATTTTTCAAACACAACGGTTTGCACATGGTGAATCACGTTCAAATAGTCCGTTGCGGTTGCGTGGTCAACGTTCACGATGAAGCCCGCGTGTTTCATTGAAACCTGCGCGCCGCCGATTTGATGGCCTTGTAAGCCGGCATCGTGAATCAGCTTACCGGCAAAGTACCCAGTCGGCCGTTTAAATACACTGCCGCACGATGGCAGATCAAGTGGTTGTCTGGCAGCCCGACGTGCGTTCAGATCATCCATTTTCGCCTGGATCTCCTGGCCGTCTCCTGGTTGCAGCAGATACGTTGCGGAGAGCACAACGTCGTTTTTATCTTGCACGCGGCTATGACGGTAGCCGAAGTTCAAATCGTCGCGCGTGATCGTTTTGATCTCACCTTGACGCGTCAAGACCAGCACGCTATCGGCAACGTCACTGGTCTCGCCGCCATAGGCCCCGGCGTTCATGAAAATGGCGCCGCCAACGCTGCCAGGAATCCCCGCTGCAAACTCCAAGCCCGACAAACTGGCTGCTTGTGCCCGCTTGGTGACTTCAATCATCGACGCACCAGCATCGGCAATCACTTGATGACCAGAAACCTTAATGGTGGCCATCCGTGTCAAAATCATCACCAGACCGCGAATCCCACCGTCTCGGACAATCAGATTACTAGCATTGCCAATGACTGTCACGGGCACGTCATTGGCGTTTGCGACCGTCATCAGGGCCTGGACCTCATCAACTGAGGCTGGAAAGGCCAACAGATCTGCTGGTCCTCCTGTTTTAGTATTTGTATATTTTGAAAGTGGTTCATCTGTTAAAATCGTGACGTTTGGAAACTGTGTTATAAAATTCACCGTCATTACTCTTGTTCCTTTCGTTTCAGACATCAAATTACATAAGTCCATTTTACCATGACTCGGAATCTGGTGGGCGCTCGTTGACCCCGTGTTCAAAAAATTTTGCTATACTGAGGATGAATGACTTTAGTTGAGAAAGGATGACCACCATGAAATTTATTTCCTGGAACGTCAACGGATTACGTGCCGTCGTTAAAAAGGACTTCACAACGACTTTCACTGATCTGGACGCGGATTTTTTCTGTATTCAAGAAACCAAGATGCAAGCGGGCCAGCTCGACCTCGAGTTGCCTGGTTACGAGCAGTACTATAACTACGCGGAACGAAAGGGGTATTCGGGGACGGCCATTTTCACAAAGCATCACCCGCTCGCCGTCACCTATGATATTGGCGTCCCCGAGTATGACCACGAAGGCCGGGTGATCACCCTTGAATACCCCGACTTCTATCTCGTTACCTGCTACACACCAAATTCCGGTTCCGGATTGAAACGCTTGGACTTCCGAATGGGTTGGGAGGACGTTTTTCAGGACTATCTCGATAAGTTAAACATATCAAAGCCGGTTATTTTATGCGGCGATTTAAACGTTGCTCACGAAGAGATCGATCTAAAGAACCCTAAAACCAACCATAAAAATGCCGGGTTTACCGATGACGAGCGTGAAAAATTCACGGCCCTGCTTGGTCGCGGCTACACGGATACCTTCCGTTACTTTAATCCAGACGCTACTGAACAATATTCTTGGTGGAGCTACCGGTTCCATGCCCGCGATAACAACGCGGGTTGGCGCATTGATTATTTTGTGACCAGCAATTCAATTCAAAAGAACCTAGAAACCGCCGAAATTCGAAACGATGTTTTCGGGTCCGACCACTGCCCCGTGGAACTTGTCACAACCGGCCTTAACGTGTAAACTAGCTGATACATCATCGAATTAAATTGGAGGTGACGCTTTGAATTTTGTTGCAATGGACTTTGAAACCGCCAGTGGCAAACGCTACTCAGCCTGCTCACTAGCGCTGACAATTGTCCGAAACAACCAGGTCGAAGACGAATTCTATACGCTGATCAATCCGCAGACACCATTTTTCTGGCGCAACATCCAGATTCATGGGATCCATGAAGAAGACGTGGCCGACGCACCGACCTTTGCCGAAGTGTGGCCCCACATTAAATCCTTCTTCACACCGGACCAGTTAGTCATTGCCCATAACGCGCAGTTTGATAACGGCGTATTGAAACAGACTCTGAATCATCACGGCATTATCGCCCCACGCTACCTGACGTTAGACACGGTCAAAACCAGTCGGAAATTCTATCCTTCCTTACCGAATCATAAACTAAACACCGTTTGTGATTCGCTGGGAATCGATCTGGAACATCACCATAACGCACTTGATGACAGCTTGGCCTGCGCTAACATTTTGCTTTATGAGAGTCAGGCGTTTGGTCAACAGGCGATTAAACCGTTTGTTTCAGCACTTTAAGCAGTCTTGTTTTGAGTGCTGACCTGCTGTTTTAAATAACGTTTTTTGTGGTAAAAAGCACCTATGCGACAAACTCGAGTGAGCGTGTGTTGCGTAGGTGCTTTTTCTTTTATTGTTTGGTTTAGTGCTTTCTAGGCATCCGTGCCGTAACGCGTTTCGCAAGGGGGCTTTCCACTGTTAGGTGATAGTCCGTTGCATTCCGCAATTTGGCACTCCGTGTAGTGGAAAGACCCTCCGCAAGGCAAGGGGCTAACGTGTAAAGGACTTTGACCAAAAAGTCAGACCCGGACATTCATCGTTCAATGCTTTCGAGGCATCCGTGCCGTAACGCGTTCCGCAAGGCGAGACGGCCATGTAACGGACTCTGGCATCAAAGTTAGAGCCAGACTTTTTCAGTTTAGTACTTTCTAGGCATCCGTGCCGTAACGCGTTCCGCAAGGCAAGGGGCTACTGTGTAACGGACGCTGGTCTAAAAGTCAGGCCCGGACTTTTAGACCAGCGTCCGTTACACAGTAGCCCCTTAACCGCCTTGCTCCACGCTCAGACCCCGATTGCCATCTCAAACGCCTCAACCCTCTCGCCCGCACTATTTTCCACGTGACTGGTCGACAACGTCGCAAAGCCGATTTTCTCATACATGGCGATGGCGCCAGTATTTTGTTTCTGAACGGTTAAAGAAATCTCTGAATAGCTGGATTCTAGAGCCCCCCAGTCCAATCCCGACAGCATCAGCTCATAGCCGATACCCTGCCGCCAGTACTTCTTCAAGACTGCGACACCGATCTCTCCAGCTGCTTGCTCGTCCGTTGGCATGACCGTCACAACGCCGACCAGCTGTTCACCAGTAGCCGCAACAATCACAACATGGTCCTTGCCCGCGTTGATCTGTTCGATTTCCTTGACCTCTTGCGACACACTCGGCAACGGCGTCGGCACGGTAAACGTGGTCGTCTCTTGACTCAACTGCTGTAGTAACGCTAAGAGTGCTTGCGCATCCGCTGGCTGGACACGTCTATAGTCCAGGTCTTCACTTGTCATTAAGCTGTGCCTCCAACTCATCAACGATTTTTTCAAACCGGTTTCCTTTAGGCATAAACGTGATTCGACGCTGTGCTTCGCCAGCATCGTCCTCGCGGTGAAACGCAATTCGCAAATAGTCGTCTGGTAACTCTGAAGCAACAAACTGTGACCACTCAACGACACTCACACCATCGCCATTGAAGTATTCATCCAAACCAAGCTCGTCACCGCCGCCTTCTTCTAAGCGGTAAACGTCCATATGGTAGAGCGGTATGCGCCCTTCCTGATACTCGCGGATGATGGTAAATGTCGGACTCTTGACGTTTCGTTTGATGCCAAGCCCAAGGGCCAGCCCCTTCGTAAATGTTGTTTTGCCGGCACCTAGATCACCGTCTAACAGGATGATATCCTTCGGTTGCAGAAACGGTGCTAATTGTTGGCCAATTGCCATCGTTTCTTCTGGACTTGTTACAATTCTATCGATCATGATGCGTCTCCCTTAGATTGAAAAGAGCCCCGGACAATCGCTTGCCTTGGACTCTTTTTGATTCTTATTCACAAACGCTTGTGAGCATTATTTAGATTCATTTGCTAATGATTGAATTACGGTAATGATCGCAATTTGGTAAACATCCTGCTCGTTTGCACCACGTGACAGGTCTGAAACTGGCTTGTTCAGGCCTTGCAAAATTGGCCCATAGGCTTCAAAGCCACCTAAACGTTGAGCAATCTTGTACGCAATGTTCCCAGCTTCCAAGTTAGGGAAGATGAACACGTTCGCATGCCCGGCAACCTTCGACCCTGGTGCCTTACGCTCGCCGACTTCTGGCACGAACGCAGCATCGAATTGTAATTCACCATCAATTGGCAGATCCGGTGCCTTTTCCTGAGCTAACTTAGTGGCGTTCGCAACCTTGGTAACGACGTCGTCCTTTGCGGAACCCTTAGTGGAGAAGCTCAACAGCGCAATCTTAGGATCAATGTCGAACAGTTTGGCTAACTTTGCGCTTTCAACGGCGATTTCAGCCAACCCTTCTTCATCAGGGTTGATGTTGATGCCACAGTCAGCAAAGACGTAACGTTCTTCATCCTTTTGCATGATGAAGGCCCCGATGATCCGCTTAGTGCCTGGCTTTGTCTTGATGATCTGCAAAGCTGGCCGCACCGTATCACCGGTTGCGTGAACGGCACCAGAAACCATGCCATCTGCTTGATCCAAGTACACGAGCATGGTGCCCCAGTAGTTTGGATCCTTCAGCATTTCAGCAACTTGTTCTGGGGTGTTCTTCCCCTTCCGGCGTTCAACCAACGCATCCTGCAGCTCTTTCTTTTCTGCTTCGGGTGCATCGGCCGGGTTGGTGATCTTGATGCCTGTTAGATCAAAGCCCTTTTCTGAAGCCAGCTTGTTGATCTCGTCTGGGTCACCCAATAAAATGGGCTTCACCAAGCCATCGTGTGACAGCCGACTGGCAGCACCAATGATTCGGATGTCGTTTCCTTCTGGGAAAACGATGACCTTGTTCTTACCACTAATCTTTTGCTTTAAACTATCAAAAAGTTCCACTTTCCAGACCTCCAGATGTTTGAATTTCCGACTAGTCAATCCTCTTATTATGCGGTGTTACGCACGCTGATGGTTGTCGTCATCAACCTCAGCGTGTTCTGGCAGTTGCCAATCAATTGGCGTTTCTCCCAGTGCTTCAAGTGCGGTGTTAGTCTTTGAAAACGGCTTTGAGCCAAAGAAACCACGATGAGCAGATAATGGGCTTGGATGTGCTGATTGAATCACGATGTTGGCATCCGTATCGATCAAATTGATCTTGTTTTGGGCTGCCCGTCCCCAGAGGATAAACACCACCGGCGTTGATCGTTCTGACAACTTATGAATGGCAGCGTCCGTTAACTGTTCCCAACCCTTCCCCTTGTGAGAAAAGGCCTGGCCGTTACGAACCGTCAGCACAGAGTTCAACAGTAAGACACCCTGCTTTGCCCATTTTTCCAAATAACCATGGTTCACGGGTTGAATACCGAGATCCGACTGCAGTTCCTTGTAGATATTCTGTAGACTCGGTGGAATGCGAACCCCGGGTAACACAGAGAAACTGAGCCCATGCGCCTGATTCGGTTCATGGTACGGATCCTGACCCAGGATGACCACCTTCACTTGACTGAACGGTGTCCATTCAAAGGCCTCATAAATGTGATACATATCGGGGTGAATCAGCTGCGTTTCATACTCGTGAATTAAAAAGGCATGTAAGTCTTGATAATACGATTTTTCAAACTCAGGCTCTAATTCAGCCCACCAATCATTATGAATAAACGGTTTCATTCCCAACACCTCAACATTCATTCTAGCATATTCATGTGAAAATTAACATTGCAGAAAATTGATTCGTTTCATGTTATTATGTAAGGTGATATTGAACCTTACGAATGGGGGGCTTCCATGCGAACACTGTACGTTAGAAAAGACAGTCTATCAGCTAAGGGAGCTACCGTTGTGCGCGACGAAGATCACCGGTCCATCTACCTCTTGATTGGGCGCTGGGGCCGGCGACCAGACACGCTTTCACTCTACCAGATCAGCGGTACCCTACTGGCTGAACTGCGGCAAACAAACCTCGGTTTACTGCCCCAATTTGACATTTATTACCATAACCAAAAAGTCGGCCGAATCGCAAAACGCTTTGGCTTCTTCAACGAATTCATCTACATTACGAACCTCCGCTGGATCGTAGTGGGTAATTTTTTAACTGGTCACTATAAGATTTACCACGGCACCAAAACAATCATGACGGCCGATGCAGACGATGATCAGATGCACATCACCTGCTCACAAAAATCGTACGAACCGGTCTGCCTGTGCATCGCTGCGACTCTAGATCACTGGGCTAACCGCCGAACAAAATTCAAACTCCCAGGTCAGGCTTGGCATGTCTCGTTTAATGTGCCAAATGATATGCATGGGAATAGGGCTTGGCACTATGCAGATAAGAGTGTGGAAGAAAGCGGTTTGAGGGCGGAGCATAAGTAACTGTCGGTTTGAAAACCCGGGTTTGGTTTTCGAATTGGAAGTTGCTTATGCAGTAGCCCTCAGCTTTCTGGAACACGTTTCGACAGAGTGTGGAGGAAGGGCGCTTAAAGGGTGGAGCCTAAGGGACTTTGAGCGTAAAAGCCTGGGCTTGGCTTTTACGTTCGAAGTCCCTTAGGTGCAACCCTTTGCCCTTCCGGAACACGTTTCGGCGTGGCGGCCTAGAAAGCCGTTGTCGGAACTGGACTGTATAAGAAATGCACCAAAAAAACAGCTAATCTCACTTTTATGAGATTAGCTGTTTTTTAAACGCTGTGCAACATTCTGATTAATTTAAAAGTAGAGGATAGCCAAAGCCCTAACAGAAAGGTATTTTAGACTCCTAAGTGCTAATGGCGACGTGCTTGCCCCTTCTCTAGTGGAAACGCGTTCCGCAAGGCAAGGGGCTACTGTGTAACGGACTCTGGCAAAAAAGTCAGACCCGGACTTTTCTGCCAGAGTCCGTTACACTCCGCCCCTTAACCGCCTTGCTCCACGCTCTGCCTTGCTCCACGCTCTAATATCGTTTCATCACCCGATCAATCTGCCGCTGCTGATCTCTGCGCTTCAAGGTCTCACGCTTATCATACTCGTGCTTCCCTTTGGCAACACCGATCAACACCTTCGCCACACCGTTTTTGAGATAAATACGGAGTGGAATCAGGGTGATACCCTTATCAGAGACTGCATCTTGGAGTTTTTTGATCTCTTTTTTATGCAGCAACAGTTTCCGGTTTCTCAATGGGTCGTGGTTAAATCGGTTTCCTTCGGCATACTCGTCAATGTGGACGTTCATTAACCACGCCTCGCCATTGCGAATCTGAGCGAAGCCATCTTGCAATGTAATGCGTCTTGCTCGAATCGATTTGATCTCAGTACCCGTCAGCACCATGCCGGCTTCGTATGTGTCGAGGATGGCATAGTCGTGCCGGGCTTTTTTATTTTGCGCCATCACGTTTTTATCGTTCGGCGTCTTTTTCTTTTTAGCCATCAATCCTCACCTGACTTATCGTTCAGTTTAGTTGTGTTTTCGTGGCTGGTTACGATTATTGTTGCTGTGGTTGCCGCCATTACTGTGGTTTTGGTTGCCGTTATTGCCACCATTCCCATTGCGGTTACCACCGTGGTTGTTGCCGCCACGAGTGTTGCTCCCACGGTTACCATTACCGTGATTGCGATTATTGTTGTTGCTATTACGGTTATTCCCATGACCGAATGACCCGCCGTTACGACCACCGCGACTGCGTGATTCGCGCTTTGGCAGCAGATCAGAGGTTGGCGCAGCTTCCGGGTTCACAAGGTCAAAGTCGATCTGACTTTGTTCCTTGTCCACGTTGACAACCTTAACACGAACGGGTTGCCCGATCCGGTAAGTCCGCTTCGTTGTCCGACCAACCAAGGCCAGGAACTTCTCGACGTATTCGTAGTAGTCATCCTGCATCCGGCTAATGTGGATCAGCCCTTCAACCGTGTTTGGCAGTTCAATGAACATCCCAAACTTCATGACAGAACTAACCGTGGCATCAAATTCTTCGCCAATGTGGTCTGCCATGTATTCAGCTTTCTTCATAGCATCTGTATCACGTTCAGCATCGATTGCCCGACGTTCCATTTCAGAACTGTGGACACCGACCTCTTCTAGCAAGTTAGCATAGCGTGCCTTGGATTCAGCATTGATGCCGTTCTTTTCGTAGAAGTGGATCAAACGGTGCACCATGGTATCTGGATAACGTCGAATTGGGGATGTGAAATGGGTATAGTACTTCGCAGCCAACCCAAAGTGACCTAGGGATTGGTCGGTATACTTAGCCTGTTTCAAACTCCGCAGCATCATGACTGAAACGACGGCTTCTTCTGGCTTACCGGCAACACCCTTTAAAACGTTCTGCAACATCTTTGGCCGCAAGTGATCTGGATCACCCTTAACGTTGATGCCAAAGGCAGTCAAGAATTCGAAGAAACTCTTGACCCGTTCGCCATCTGGTGTTTCGTGCACCCGGTAAATAAATGGTGCTTTCGCCTTGTTGTAGTGTTCAGCAACGGTTTCGTTGGCAGCCAGCATGAAGGATTCGATCATCCGTTCAGCGACGCCACGAACCCGCAATTTAATGTCAATGGCGTGACCCTTGTCGTCAACGATGATCTCAGCTTCAGTGTCGTCAAAATCAATGGCACCGCGACGCTTCCGAGACTTGTAAAGAATCTTATGCAGTTCAGCCATTTCATCAAACATTGGGGTCAACTCGCCGTATCGGTCACGGGTAGCTTCATCGTGCGCCTCAATGATCTTATTCACGTTGGTGTAAGTCATCCGTGCTTTTGACTTCATCACGCTTGGGTGAATGCGGTGGTTGACCACGTTACCTTCCGGATCAATTTCCATTTCACAGGACATGCAAAGCCGCAGCACGCCCTCGTTTAATGAACAGATCCCGTTTGATAACCGCCGTGGCAACATTGGAATCACCCGGTCGGTTAAGTAGACACTGGTCCCACGCTTATAGGCTTCCTGATCAAGCAGGGTACCCTCTTTAACGTAGTGGGACACATCGGCAATGTGAACCCCAAGGTGGTAATTGCCATTATCCATTTTCCAAACGGTAACGGCATCATCCAAGTCCTTTGAAGATTCGCCATCAATCGTCACCAGGTTCTGGTCGGTGACATCTTCGCGACCCTTCATTTCTTCTTCAGTCACGTGATCTGGAATAGCATCGGCTTCTTCCAAAACATCTTCTGGGAATTCAGATGGAATATCGTGTGCATAAACGATCGACAAAATATCAATGCCGGGATCATCAACACTCCCAATGATTTTTTTAGCAATGCCGACCATCGCTAAGGGGTGTTCTGACGATGGAAATCCCGTGATTTCCGCCGTCACAACTTCACCTGGCGTTGGTTTTAACCCAGTCCCAACAACGTAAAAGCTGTACCGCTTCAACTTTTTGTCGGTTAACCGGACTTGACCATAGTAGCCCTTATCATCATCGGTCTGCATAAATTCACCAACGACTTGAGTGTAGTTATGGGTCGCAATCCCCGTGACTTTTCCTTCAGGACCGCGGTCAGAGCGTGGATCAGCTGGCCGAACGATTTCCATTTCAACTTCATCGCCGTTCAGTGCTGACATCGTGTTATCTGGCGCAATGTAGGCATCTGGCAGATCATCGTCGTAGGCCACGAAACCAAAGCCCTTATCGTTACTATGGAAGATCCCGGTCAAAACGCGGGCCTTCGGGTCTAATTGAAATTCTGATTCACCGGTGACAGCAGCCACCTTTTCACGTTCAAGGCGTGCAAGTTCCTGCACGATCAGTTTGAATGCGGCTGAGCCGTGATAGTGCAGTGCGTCTGAAATATCTTCAACGCGAAATTTTTTGGTAGGATTTGCGCGGAGCAGATCCTCGATTTGTTGCTTTAAGTTGTTATCTTCCAAAATTTATTCCTCATTTATTTAATTATAGATTGTCGTTAAGTAGGTATCTAAATCAGCCATGAGTTCATGACGGGCACTGTTGACCGTGATCACATGGCCGGCTTGGTCATAGTAGTGAAAATCAACCTGAGCGTTGGTGAGTGCGTTTTTTAGGTCGTAAGCACAATTAGCGTCGATCAGTTCATCAGCGCCGCCCTGCGCCACAAAAACGGCCTTATGAATGGTTGGTAGCTCATCCGTGACCGTTTGCGCAAACGTATCGATTTGCGCCAGTTGCGTCGTCACATTGGCCTTTAACCAGGCAAGGTTCTCATCGACCTGGGCCTGGCTTAAATCGGTATAGTGATAGGTTGCTGCGGCCAACTTTATAAATTCAGGAATCAAGTTAGACCCGCGGGACCGGACGACTGGTGAACTAAACGAGCCGCCGCCAATTAAATTAGGATCAGTTTCGAGCGCCTTCATGGCGAAAATACCGCCCAGCGACAACCCGAACACACTAATTTCCTGGCAACCTTTGTCGCGTAATTGCTGGATGGCCTGTTGGGTGTCCTGCCACCAAGCAGTTGGTGAACCGGCAGTCAAAATATCCTTTGGTTCGCCCGTTGCGTGCCCCGTAAACATTGGGGCTAACACGGTGTACCCTTCTCCTTGTAAGTGCCGGCCTAACATCCGTACATCGTTACTGCTGCTCGCATACGCGTGCAACAAAACAATGGCTTTCGGCCCGTCGTTTTCAAAGAAAAATGGTTTTGGCATTTGAATCATGGTGTTCACACCTCCAATTAACAACTACGCCAAAGGTTCAAGAATTTCACAAAAATCCTCCTGCGAATTCACAGGAGGATCCAATTGCTAGTGTGATGATAAGTAAGCTAATGCCAACGCTAAAACGAAGAAAATAACACCCAGCACAACGGTCACCCGTTGCATAAAGGCTTCAAATCCACGTGCTTTTTGTTGTTGAAATAGATCCGGTGAGCCACCACTAAGAGCGGACATCGCGTCATCTTGCTTAGAAGGTTGCATCAACACAGCGATAATGATAAGGACACTATCAATCATCAGTCCTGTTAACAGTAAATTATACAAGAAATTGCCTCCTATATTACTCGTTTCTCCGACAATACCTTTATACAATTTATCATAAAACGCCGTCAATTACCACCCGTGCGTGCAGAAGATTTAACTCCCGTTCATTTTTAACAGTTCTTGACGTACGCTTTCATTCTGATCTAACGGGCTGTGAACGATCAACAGGTCACCGACCCGGATCAGCGTGTCACCCCGCGGCACAATGTGGCGTTCACCTCGGTGAATCTCAGTCAGCAAGGCTCCCTGTGGCCAAGTGACCTCACGCACCTGCTTGCCGTCTAAGACCGAGTTCGCCATTACGGGAATCTCCATGTGCCCCACTTCATCCGTAAGATGCCGTTGGGCGGGCGTTTGCATCTTCTCCAACATGGCAGCATAGACCGGTGCCCCGTTTAACAGATCGACCGTCATGTAGGCAATAAGGGACACCACCGCCAGCGGCATCAGATGGTGCAACGACCCGACCATTTCTGTAATCAGGAGAATTGCCGTAAATGGTGCTTTACTAATCCCAGCGAAATACCCCGCCATCGCCGCTATGATAAAGATCGGCACATATGCCGGTCTTGTCAGCTGCCACAGCACCATGAGTTTACCAAAAAACGCGCCGAAAACAGCGCCTAACGTTAAGATAGGTAAAAAAATGCCACCTGGCAGACCCGTGCCATACGCAATCATTGAATACGCAAATCGCAACACAAAGAGGCCTAAAAGGATCAGTGCGCTTGGGGTATGCATGCCAAGTGAAACGATCAACCCGTTGCCGCCGCCAAGAACACTTGGTAAATACCAAGCAACCGGCATCAGCAAAAGTAACGCAATGATGCTGTAATACTGATCAGGTAACCAGGTCAGTTTGTGATACCAATCCCCGACCCGCAGCACAACACTCTGATACAACCGACCAAGCAGGCCAAGAACGAGACCAAGAATGAGCAACAGCCCATACTGGCTCAGTGGCAGTGATGCAAAGTAATTAATATGTAGCACCGGTGTTAATCCAAAAACGGCAGTGGAAACAAAGTTGGCCGTCAACGCACTGGCTAACGCCGATAACCAAATGAGTGTGGAAAAATTATGATAGACTTCTTCCAGAATAAATAACGTACTGGCTATCGGCGCGTTAAAGGCTGCTGACAGTCCTGCAGACGCCCCGCTGGCAATCATCAGCCGGCGTTGGCTACCCGTATTATGCGTCACTGCAGCAACGCCCTGCCCCACTGTCGCACCCAACTGAATCGATGGGCCTTCACGACCAAGAAACAGCCCAGACCCAATGGATAAAACGCCACCCACAAATTTTTTCCAAAGGACTGGCCACCAGTGATAGTCCAACTCGCCCATGAGCTGCCCTTCAACTTGGGGAATCCCGGATCCTTTGATCTCAGGTGTTTGTTTGATGAGTCTTCCGACAACTATCGTGAGCACTAAACTGATCAGAATCCAGACGCCAAGCAACCAAACATTCTGGTGTGCTTGACCGAAGAACCATTGCACAAACAACAGACCCTTCATAATCAAGAGTCGAAACAAGCTAATGACGACCCCAACAAACAGACCGATCACCAACCCGCGACCAACCGCCGTCAACCGCGAATAGTCCCGCTCTTTTCCCTTCTTTGCATCCATTACATAACCTCTTTTTCCGTGAAATCCTATGATTTAGTTTAGCATAATCGGTGCCTTGTGAAAAATGAGCTTTTGCAGTTCGACAGCGTGCTGACATCTCACTTCGTTACGCCGTTCGGCCCTGCAGGCATTAGTGGGTCGCTCCGGAGCTATTGAATGTCTTGACAGAAATTCAAGGATCTCCTACGCCTCCCGTGTTCGTAACCGACCCAAGTACGGTCGCTAACTAATACCGATACTACTGCCTGCAATGCCGATCGGCGCCGCTACGCTACAATGCACGCGATAGTCTGCATAGATACGAAATCTGTCAAAGTTGTCATGAATCTAGTTAATTAGTCGTTACTGGCAACTGGAACATTATAAGAAGTATTACTGTCTATAAGCTTATTAGCAGTCGAGGACGGATTCTCCGCAAACTTGGGTTAACGCCAGTGCGATGCTTAACCAGTGGAAAAATATAGTTCAACGTTAGTGGAATGCAGCAATTTGGCACGGAGCTGTGGTGTCGACATCAGTTAGCGACCGTATTGTGGTCGGTTACTGATGTGTGAGACGATGAAGATCCATTCGAATGGCGCACCGCGACAGTCGAATTAGCTTCATCGCGAGCCACTTCGGTGCCGTGCCAAATTGCGGAATGTAACGGACAAGACTACTTACTACTTTGTAGGCTACCTAGTGGAAACGCGTTCAGCAAGGCACGGGGCTAACGTGTAACGGACTCTGGCAAAAATGCCAAGTTCGGGCATTTCCGCCAGAGTCCGTTACACACCGCCCCTAACCCGCCTTGCTTCACGCTCTAAAAAAACCGCCCAGCACTGTGCTAGACGGTTCAATAAATCGAGATTAATGTCGATTATTATTTAGCTTGGATTGCGTCACGAGCTTGTTCGCTCAAGTTGTAGAAGGACTTGATGCCCTTGTAATCTGCAACTGAACCGAGTTGGTCTTCGATCCGCATTAATTGGTTGTACTTAGCGATACGTTCGCCACGGCTCATTGAACCAGTCTTGATTTGGCCGGCGTTCAAAGCGACAACCAAGTCAGCGATAGTCGTATCTTCAGTTTCACCAGAACGGTGTGAGATGATAGCAGTGTAACCTGCTTCCTTGGCCATTTCAACGGCTTCAACCGTTTCAGTCAAGGTCCCGATTTGGTTCAACTTGATCAAGATAGCATTGGCAACGCCCATCTTGATACCCTTTGACAAGTAGTCAGTGTTGGTAACGAACAAGTCATCACCGACGATCTGAACCTTCTTGCCAAGGCGTTCAGTAGCCATCTGCCAGTCTTCCCATTCGTTTTCGTCTAATGGGTCTTCGATTGACACAACTGGGTACTTGTCGACGATGCCTTCAAGCAAGCTAACGAATTCGTCAGCAGTGTATGACTTGCCATCACCAACTAAGTCGTAGGTCTTAGTTTCAGTGTTGTAGAATTCTGATGCGGCACAGTCAAAGGCAATAGCGATGTCCTTGCCTGGCTTGTAACCAGCCTTCTTGATCGCTTCAACTAAGATTTCGAATGGTTCTTCGTTGTTCTTCAAGTCAGGAGCGAAACCACCTTCGTCACCAACAGCAGTTGAGTAACCGCGGTCGTTTAAGATCGACTTCAAGGCGTGGAAAGTTTCAGCACCCATCCGGATAGCTTCCTTAACAGAAGGTGCACCGACAGGCATAATCATGAATTCTTGGAAGTCAACCTTGTTGTTGGCATGCTTCCCACCATTGATAACGTTCATCATAGGGGTTGGCAATACGTGGCCGTTAAAGCCGCCAAGGTAGTTGTATAAAGGAACTTCCAATTCATCAGCAGCAGCACGGGCAGCAGCTAATGAAACACCCAAAATAGCGTTGGCGCCCAACTTACCCTTGTTAGGGGTACCGTCTAAGGCAATCATAGCTTTGTCGATAGCCACTTGGTCAGTGACGTCGTAGCCAACGATTTCCTTAGCGATGATGTTGTTAACGTTGTCAACAGCTTTAGTAACACCCTTGCCGCCAAAACGATCCTTGTCGCCGTCACGTAATTCAACAGCTTCGTGTTCACCAGTTGAGGCACCTGAAGGAACGATACCGCGACCAACTGCACCGGCCTCAGTGTAGACTTCGACTTCAACAGTTGGGTTACCACGTGAGTCTAAGACTTCACGTCCGTAAATATCAGAAATAATTGACATTGTATTCTCTCCTTATGAAAGTTTAACCTAGCG
Source organism: Secundilactobacillus paracollinoides (assembly GCF_001702155.1). Lineage (NCBI taxonomy): Bacteria > Bacillati > Bacillota > Bacilli > Lactobacillales > Lactobacillaceae > Secundilactobacillus > Secundilactobacillus paracollinoides. The sequence continues at coordinate 2,253,104 of NZ_CP014912.1, read as the reverse complement.
GGAAACAATTTTCCCCGTGTCTATTTTATAAGTTTACTCTTGAACTTGCAATTACTATTTCACTTATTTTTGGTAGTGCACCAATTGCAAATAAGTTTCAGCGTTCAAACTGGCGCCACCAGCTAACACACCGTCAATATTTGGCTTCGCCATAATTGAATCGATGTTTTCAGGATTCACACTGCCGCCGTATAACACCCGCATCTCATTGGCCACATCATCGCTGTATAAATCAGCAACGGTCTGGCGAATAAGGTAGCAGCCCTCTTCAGCTTGTTCAGCCGATGCAGACTTGCCGCTGCCGATTGCCCAACTAGGTTCATAGGCAATGATCAACTGGCGTGCCTGCTCTTCTGTGATGCCCTTTAAGGCGCCTGTCACCTGACTAACGACCCAGTGGATCTTTTCGCCAGCCTCCAAACGGCCCATCGTTTCGTCACAGCACAAGATCGGTGTCATCTGGTTACGATATACGGCGTGCACCTTCCGATTGATGGTATCATCCGTTTCGTTAAAGTAGGCGCGTCGTTCTGAATGGCCCACGATAACGTACGTGATCTTCATGGCAGCTAGTGCCTGGGGACTCGTTTCGCCCGTAAAGGCACCAGCATCTTCCCAGTAACAGTCCTCGGCTGCAATCCGCAGTTTTTGCCCAGGATTGTTGGCTAACATTGTCGACAACAGCAGCGCTGGCGCCGCAATCGCCGTTTCAACGTCGGCTGGATCCGTCACCTGTTCTGAGACCGCCTGCATGAAGGCCTTGGCCTCATCAATCGTCTTGTTCATTTTCCAGTTACCCGCAATTAGTGGTATTCGCACAGTCGAACGCTCCTTTTTCAAATCAATTTCACATGACCTATTCTAGCGAAATGAAACCGGTTTTACTAGTAAACACCATTTTCAAATCTTGTCACGCTGATGAAACTGATAGTAAAGAAGCCAGGACACACTGGTCCCAGCTTCAAAAAAGATTTACTTGTCGCTAATGGCTGCGATACCTGGTAATGTCTTACCTTCGAGGTATTCGAGGGAAGCACCACCACCGGTTGAGATGTGGGTCAATTGATCGCCAACACCTAATTGTTGAACGGCAGCAGTTGAGTCACCACCACCAACGATGGTCGTCGCGTTGCTCAAAGTACCAAGGAACTTACCAATTTCAAGGGTTCCTTCGGCGTAGTTAGGCATTTCGAACACACCCATTGGACCGTTCCAAACGACTAACTTAGCGTCCTTCAAGACATCCTTGAATTCAGCAACAGACTTTGGTCCGATATCTAAGGCCATGTACCCATCAGGAATGTCACCTTCGACAGTCTTGTGGTCAGCATCGTTGTCAAACTTAGCAGCAACTACGGAATCAACAGGCAATACCAGCTTGTCGCCAGCCTTGTCCATGATTTCCTTGGCCAAGTCGATCTTGTCAGTTTCAACGAGTGAGTTCCCGATCTTCATACCCTTTGCAGCGTAGAAGGTGTAGGTCATCCCACCACCGATGATGACTTTATCGGCTTTGTCCAACAGGTTGTCAATGACACCGATCTTATCAGAAACCTTGGCACCACCTAAGATGGCAACAAATGGGTGTTCTGGGTTTGAAACGGCACCACCGATAAACTTGATTTCCTTTTCCATCAAGAAGCCGGCAGCGGTTTGTGGCATGTTTGAAGCAATCCCAACGTTTGAAGCATGTGACCGGTGAGCAGTCCCGAAGGCATCGTTAACAAAGACGTCACCAAGTGATGCCCAGTACTTGCCTAATTCAGGATCGTTACCTGATTCGCGCTTCACGTTTTCGCCATCTTTAACATCTTCGTAACGGGTGTTTTCCATGACAAGAACGTCACCGTTGTTCATCTTATCGATGGCGGTTTCAAGTTGTTCGCCTTCAGTTACAGGAACGAAGGTCACCGGCTTGTTCAACAAGTTAGAAAGACGTTCAGCAACTGGACGCATTGACAAGGCAGACTTGTCTTCTTCCTTCTTGATCCGGCCTAAGTGAGAAAGCAGGATGGCCTTGCCACCATGTTCGATCACGTATTTGATTGTTGGTAATGCAGCCACGATCCGGTTGTCGTTACCAATAACGCCGTCCTTGATCGGGACGTTAAAGTCGACACGCATGAGGACTTTTTTACCATCTAAGTCTAAATCAGAAACAGTTAATTTAGCCAATTCTAAATCCCTCCTGGTTACGAGTAGTGTTACGTCTCAAAACGATAACACTTAGTTTTTAGCCTTCATTACAAAAAATGGATAAAAGGCGGAAGAAGTATCCTCCCTCCGCCTTTTATTTGGTTCAATTATTAACGTTTAAGGTTAATCTTAAAGTGAAGCGAAGTGCAACAATGTCCGTACCATGTTGCAAGTGAAGCCCCATTCGTTGTCGTACCAAGCAACAGTCTTAACTAATTGTGTGTCGCCATTAGTAGTAACTTCAGTTTGGGTAGGATCGAATACTGAACCATGAGGGTCATCAATGATATCAGTTGAAACGATTTCGTCATCGTTGTAACCGAATGCTTCGTTGTTTTCAGTGTGCTTCTTGATAGCAGCATTGATTTCGTCAGCTGAGACCTTCTTGTCAAGAACTGAAACTAATTCAGTTAATGAACCATCAACAACAGCAACCCGTTGTGCATGGCCTTGTAACTTACCGTTCAATTCTGGGATAACTAAGCCGATAGCCTTAGCGGCACCAGTTGAGTGAGGAATAGTGTTGATGCTTGCAGTACGGTTGTTACGCATCTTCTTGCCACGAGGGCCATCAAGAATTTGTTGAGTAGCAGTGAAGGCGTGGATGGTAGTCATAGTACCGGCCTTGATGCCAAATTCTTCATTCAAGAAGTAAGCCATAGGTGCTAAACAGTTAGTGGTACATGAACCGGCAGAAACGATCTTGTCGCTAGCTTGTAAGGTATCCAAGTTAACACCAGGAACAACAGTCCGGACATCACCAGCTGGAGCTGAAACAAGGACACGCTTTACGCCAGCGTCCAAATGAGCTTGTGACTTTTCTTCTGAAGTGTAAAAACCAGTACATTCAAGAACGAAGTCAACGCCGTCGTTCTTAACCCAAGGAATGTTTTGTGCCTTTGGTTCTGCATATACAGGGATTTCCTTACCGTCAACGACGATACCCTTTTCAGTAGCTGAAACTTCACCAGGGAAACGACCATGGGTTGAATCATACTTCAAAAGGTAAGCTAACATTGAAGGGGTAGTTAAATCGTTGATAGCAGCGACTTCAATGTCGTCAGAATGTAGTTCATGGATCCGCTTGAACGCTAAACGACCAATGCGTCCGAAACCATTAATACCAATTTTTACAGTCATACTGTGATTTCCTCCTTTAGGAAATAAAAAAATATATTTTAAGCAGTAATACCAGATAACATAGTATCACTTCTTTAAAATCGTGTCAGCAGTTCCCTCGTCAGTGACCAAAAAAGTTGGTGCTGGCGGGAGTTTGAAATAGGCCTCAATAGCGGCTACCTTGGTGTGACCACCGGCAACTGCCACCACCAGATCCATTCTCTCAAGATCTGACATGGAAAGCCCGAGTTTGGGTACCTGGTACACAATTTGACCACTCTGGTCAAAAAAGTCACCAAACGCTTCACCAACGGCGTGTCGCTCCTGTAACGTTGCAATCACGTCAGCTGGCATTTGGCGCCGTTTTGCCATCGCCATCGCATCGCCCACACAGTGGAGCGCCACGTTCGCCTGATCAATGGTTGCTAACGTTTTAGCAATCATTGGTTCGGACCGCAGCGTTGCGTACGTGGATCCTGATGCCAGTTCTGGCAAGTACAGTGCCTGAAACGTACTATCCGTTCGTGCAGCCATTTTGGCACAAATGGTATTCGCCTGAATATCAGGCGACTCTCCCATGCCGCCACGAGCCGGAACAAACGTTAACTGGCGTTGTTCCGAAAGCTCCTGCGTTAACGTCGACGCCACGGCCGCCATCGTCGTACCGCCCATGACAGCGACGATACTTGGTCCCAGTGGCATGTGGTGCTGCATTAACGTATTGGTAAGCTATCCCATAGCTGTTTTGATCTCCGGCTGATCATCAGAATCCCCACTCACGATCCGGCAACCCTCCAACCCAAGTCGGGTCTGAAGTGCTTTTTCCTTCTTATGAATGCCAGTGAGATTTTGAATCAGCGGCAGCAACTGGTCAGCGGCACGCTCACCATCGGGCGTTAACACAACACCCTTAGATTGCATGGCCACCAATTGACTGCTCTCCAACGCCTCGAGGTCAGTCCGAACACTCCGTTCGGAGACACCCAGTTTTTCAGCGAGGAGCCGGCGACCAACCGGCTGCATCAAATGAATGGTTCGTAACAACGAGTAACGGTCGATTAGTTCCTGGGTCATTTTTGGTACGACCGCATTAACCCATCTCCACTCGATGTTCATCTTCTAACCAACTCTCTTATGTTGCTGGGACAGCAATTGTCCCAGCGATGCTTATTGTGACCCATTAAGGTCAAAAAACAATGGGTTCTCACCCACAAGTGCATTATAACAGGCACCCTGTCTCATTGCAATCGGTATGCCGGTAAAATATTGGTAAAGTTGTTTGACACGCAATTTTCAGAATATTTAGGTTTTACCCTTGTATTTTTATCCAATTTCAGTTATAGTAATTTAGTGTTCGAAAGGACATGAACGTGTTGCGCCCGTAGTGTAATGGATCGCACGTAAGATTCCGGTTCTTGAAATGGGGGTTCGATTCCCTCCGGGCGCATAAGAGAACAAAGCGGTGCAAGGAAGCTAACCAGCTGGTTAGCTTCCTATTTTTTTGCGTTGGGTTTCGCCAGTTGCCTCCCTCGTCAAAGGCAGATTTACAGTCTCAAGCTTATTTATTATTCAATTTACTAGCAGTCTTCCAGTTGAATATTCCCTTAGGTTTTAATTAGGTTGAGTCGTCAAGTTAATATAATCACAAATGGAAGTAATAAAAAAAGAAAGTCTGTGAGCGGCAGGCTTTCTTTCAGAAAAGTGTGTTATAGCAATGCAATCAACATATAAAACATAAATTGATTATCCTTACGATGTGGTAATAATAACTGATTTTAAACGTGAAGTCAAGAGATTGTTATTGCTTTCACTAATTATTTTTTAATTTATCTGCCCACCTTGTCGATCTCGACAGTTATCCAATGAATTTCACTTATTTGTCTGATTAGCTGGCGAGCTCACACAGTAGCCTGACCAAAACTGGTCAGGCCACTAAGTAATCCAATGCCCGTCTCGCCTCGTTTTATGGTATTCTAGATGCAGCTGGTTTCATTCTGCTAACTAACGGTCACAAAAGTGAGGCCTTTTTGTTTGACCTTTTTTGACCATTGGGTTAAACTACAAATCAGTTAGCAAGATTAAACTAACAATACAGCGAAATAAGGAGGCTGCAAAGCTATGAACTTAGTCCCAACAGTTATTGAGCAGTCCAGCCGTGGCGAACGTGCTTACGACATCTACTCTCGCCTATTAAAGGACAGAATTATCATGCTCTCCGGTGCAATTGAAGACGACATGGCCAACGCCATCATCGCCCAACTTTTGTTCTTGGACGCGCAAGATTCAACGAAAGATATTTACCTTTACATTAACTCTCCTGGTGGTGTGGTTACCTCTGGGATGGCCATTTACGATACGATGAGCTTCATCCAATCTGATGTTCAAACGATCGTTATGGGCATGGCTGCTTCAATGGCCAGTGTCTTGGCATCTTCAGGTACCAAGGGCAAGCGGTTTGCTTTGCCTCACTCACAAGTCTTGATTCACCAACCATCTGGTGGTGCTCAAGGCCAACAAACTGAAATTGAAATTGCAGCTACTGAAATCTTGAAGACTCGTAAATTGATCAACAAGATCTTAGCTGACAACTCCGGTCAACCAATTGAACGAATCAACGCTGACACTGAACGTGACCACTACTTATCCGCACAAGAATCTGTGGATTATGGTCTGATCGATGCCATCATGACCAGCTCAAAAGACCGTAAGTAAACGCACCTTTGCGAATCAGACATTTGTCTGGTTCGTTTTTTTGGTGCGCCCGGCATGGGCGCCAACTAGACGGTGAAAGTCCGTTGCGGGCCGTAGTAGTCGGAACCGCAAGTCAATGACAAGGGTGTCCATCGTGAGGTGGAATCTGAAGGAAGTCGGCGACAAAGTACCGCATTGATGTACAAGAATCAGCCATAAGGCTGTGTTGGTCGGACGAGGTTGCCAAACAAACCAAAGTCCAATACTACTCGAGGCCATCGCAGTAAAGCTGGCAATGACATGGTACGAAAGTGGGCGTTCTTACCCGGGGAGGCCTGTATCGTACGTTCCCGACAAGAGGCGCGCTAAGCGCCACAGGAACAAACATCGCAGTGATGTGGTGCAGAACGATACAGGAGTCAGCCGAGGCCATAGTAGTGGTATCTGCCACGAAGGGCTGAACAATAATAGGTCATCATTGATATTGGAGGTGGAGACAGTGCAACAACCGCAGAATACAGAAAAAGCTGACCGCCGGCGGACAGTAGGACTGGAAGCCCAAGAACAAGTCGGGGTGCGTAGCACTGACTCTGGTGAAAATACGATGATGAACGGCACTAAGTTTCAAGAGTTAGTCTTAGACCGAAATAACCTGAACGAGGCTTATCTTCGCGTCTGCAGAAACAAAGGTGCAGCAGGACTAGACGGAATGACCGTTGACGAACTGTTGCCCTACTTGAGGAAACATAAACAGGAATTACTGCAAGCTTTACAAAACGAGACCTATCGGCCTCGTCCCGTTAAGCGGGTTGAAATTCCAAAACCTAATGGTGGTAAACGCAAGCTCGGAATACCAACTGTGATTGACCGACTTGTTCAACAAGCCATGGCGCAAGTCATGGTGCCAACATTTGAGCGTGTCTTCTCAGATAATAGTTTTGGGTTCCGACCGAATCGAAGTGCTAAAGATGCCATTGATAGAGTGGTTCAGTTCTACAATCAGGGCTATCACTATGTCGTGGATCTCGATTTAAAAGCATACTTCGATACGGTCAACCACGATCTGCTTATTAAATTTATTGAGCAGTATATTACGGATCCATGGATACTGCATCTCATTCGTCGCTTCCTAACCAGCGGTGTCATGAATGGTGGTCTATTTGAACGAAGTGATAAAGGCACCCCTCAAGGTGGCCCCTTATCGCCACTTTTGGCTAACATTTATCTCAACGAACTGGATAAGCTGTTAACTTCCAGAGGTCATAAGTTTGTCCGCTATGCGGACGATTGTAATATTTATGTCCGAAGCAAACGTGCTGGAAAACGGGTTCTGACTAATGTTACTCGCTTTCTTGAAGGCGACCTAAAGGTCACCGTCAATGAGGACAAGACATCAGTAAGTTCGCCTCTGCGGGCCAAGTTCCTGGGATTTTCCTTGGGGGTTGGTCGAGGAGGTGCGTATGCGCGACCTGCTTGGCAGGCCAAGCAACGCATCAAGTCTGCACTCAGGAAAATGACCAAGCGCAATCGGGGCGTTTCGTTAAACCTGGTGTTTAACGAGATTCATCAAAAGATGCGTGGGTGGTTACAGTACTATTCGGTCGGGAAAATGACCAATTTTATCCGTCACTTAGACGAATGGTTGCGAGCAAGGATTCGCCAGTATATTTGGAAACAGTGGAAGAAGCTCAAAACAAAGGTCAATCATCTTGTAAAACTGGGGCTTTCTGGCACCAGTGCTTATACAATGGCCAATACCCGTAAGGGTTATTGGCGAACTGCGCATAGCAAGACATTGACCTATACTCTGACAAACAAAAGACTGGAACGCCTTGGACTCATCAATATGAGCAAGACACTCCAGTCAATACAAAGTGCTTAAATTATTGAACCGCCGTATACGGAACCGTACGTACGGTGGTGTGAGAGGTCGGTAATTGAATTAATCAATTACCTCCTACTCGATTGCGATTTTTAATCTGAATTCAAAAAAAGATGATCCAGCGCCTTGCTGGGTCATCTTTTTTACTGGTTAATAATTTCTAAGGTTGCTGGCTTGTATCAGCTGGTGCAGCGCGGATGCGATTCCCTATTATGGTAACGCCGTCCTTCTCCACGTTCTAGATAGCTTCCGCCCCGCGCAAATTATCCGCATACTCATTGATTTTACGTAACCGATGATTGATACCAGATTTCGAAATGGCACCGCTTGGAATCATTGTGCTGAGTTCCTTAAGGCTGACTTCCTTGTTGGCTAACCGAACCTCTGCCACTTCGCGTAACTTCGGTGGCAACTGACCGAGACCAACCATCTCATCAATAAACTTGATGTTTTCAATCTGCTTACTTGACGCATTTGCGACCTTATCAAGGTTGGCGTTCTCGCAGTTGACTAACCGGTTGACCGAGTTACGCATGTCACGCATGATCCGAACGTCTTCGAACTTCAGCATGGCGCTTGTGGCCCCAATCAGGGACAGAAAGTCTGCGATACGCTCCCCCTCTTTTAGATAGGTGATAAACCCACCGCGACGAGCTGTTGTGCGCGCGTTTAGATCGTACTTGTTGATCATGTTCGCAATCATCTCGTTGTGCCCCTCATACAGAGAGTATATCTCGAGATGGTACCGGGACGTTTCGGGATTGTTAACCGACCCGCCTGCGAGAAAGGCCCCTCGTAAATAGGAGCGAACCTGGCCGTCGTTTTCAAATAAACTGGCTGGGACTTCTTCAATCAATTGGCCATCCTTAAAGATGCCAAGATCTTTCAGCACCATTTCAGAGCCGGCATTGACCCGCACGATGTACAGATTGTTTTTCTTTAGTTTCATTTTCCGCCGAACCAGCAGTTCGCTTTCCAGATCATAAAACTGTTTTAATAGCTGGTAAATGCGCCGCGCAATAGCGGGATTTTCCGTTTGAATATTTAAAACAAAATGGTGGTTGGCAAGTGACATTGCGCCGTTCATCCGAATCAGCGCAATCAGCTCAGCCTTCGCATTCTCCCGGTGGACTTCTAACGTTGTCAATTCTTTTTTGACATCACTGGCATATGACAATGGCGTTACCTCCCCTCGGCATTTCGTGAATCAACCTGCCCCAATAAATTCATGAGTTCGTTAACGACCAATTCGCCGTTATGAAAGGCCCCGTTGTCCCGCAACTCCAAAAAGTCGGCGGAAACGACTCGGCACCCCTGTTCACGTAACCCTTTAAAATCGTGATTGACCTGGCGCGACATTTCGTTCCAGCGCTGGTAATCAATATACTCATCGGGCACTTTTTGCGTGTTGACCAGCACCGTGTTGATGACGTTCTGCTGCAAATGGTCGTTGAGTACCCGGACGTGATCCGCATCCGTAAACTTCTCAGTTTCACCCTTTTGCGTCATGATGTTGCAGATATAAATGACCTCTGCAGGTGTCCGCCGAAGGGCATCCCCCACGTTACCGATCATTAAGTTCGGCAAAATACTGGTGAATAGGCTCCCAGGGCCAAGGACGATCTGGTCGGCCGTCATGATGGCATCGATAACCTCTTGAACAGCTTCCGGCTCCTCACCGTCCTTATTACTGGGCGTGACCCAGACGTGTTTGATCAGTTTATGGGCGGCCGTTATTTCAGACTCTCCCGTCAGCGTAGTCCCGTCAGAAAACTCTGCGTTGAGTTCAAGCGGCTCGTTGGCGGCTGGATAAATATGGCCGTCGACCTTCATGATTGCGGATAATTCCTGGACCGCACCAAAGATACCGCTGCGCATTTCTGACAAAGCTGCAATGATCAGGTTACCGATGGCATGACCCGCAAAGAATTGGTCCTTGCTATCAAACCGATATTGGAACAGATCTAGTTCCAATTTTGGTAACCCCGATAGTGCCACGATGACGTTTCGAATATCGCCAGGCGGCACCACGTTTACGTAGTTGCGAATAATTCCGGATGAGCCGCCATCATCCGCGACAGTGACGACCGCGGTAATGTCGACATCCTGGTCCTTAAGGTTGCGTAAGATGACGGGCAAGCCTGTCCCACCACCCATAACAACGATCTTGGGCCGACGACGTTCCTCATTTCTCATTTAGTGTGAGTCCTTTCGTTTTTCAATATCACGGTGGGTCACATGAACGGGATATTGTTCCCCGAGATCATTGCCCAGTCGTTCTGCTAACGCCACAGAACGGTGCTGACCACCTGTACAGCCGATGGCAACAGTTAAATTCGTTTTACCTTCACGTTTGTATCCGGGAAGGGTGGTCTGCAACAGTCCTAAAAATTGCTGATAGAACTGCTCAGTCTCTGGTTGTGCCATGACGTAATCGTAGACCGGTTTATCCTTCCCTGCTTGCGGCCGCAATTCTGGCAGGTAGTACGGGTTTGGCAGGAACCGGACGTCCATCACAATATCGGCATCGATCGGCAATCCGTATTTAAAGCCAAACGACATGAGTTCAATATGAAAGGTCTCCGTGTCTCCCGTCTCAAAACTATGGAAAATCTCTTCCCGTAAATTACGCGGCGTCAACTTGGATGTATTTAACACAAGCTGCGCAGCCTGCTTTAATGGCGCCAGCAGTTTCCGCTCCGCCTTGATACCATCGACCACCCGACCATTGCGGGCCAGCGGATGGGAGCGCCGGGTCTCCTTGTAGCGCGAAACCAGGGTCTCGTCGTCAGCTTCAAGGAAAACGACCTGGCCTAAATCAGATAGCGTCAGGTCGGCAATATCCTTCGTCATTGGCATGATTTCATCGTAAAAGGCCCGTGACCGCAGATCGATCACTACTGCAACTTTTTTGATGTTACCGGATTCTTGAACGAGTTCCCAGAACTTCGTCATTAACGACGGCGGCATGTTATCGATACAAAAGTACCCTAAATCTTCAAAAGCTTGCATGGCGACGGTTTTGCCGGCACCGCTCATCCCTGAAATAATGACGAGTTGAATTTTTTCATTATCAGTCATGGCATTCTCCCATCATTTGTCTGTCTACACTAAGACTTACAGTATAACATACCTGGTGTGTCATTTACAATGGGGGGCCGGGTGTGCGAAGAGTGTGGAGCAAGGCGTTTTGAGGGCTACTGCGTAAGCAAAAGTGAGTTCTATTGTGGCCTGACTTTTTAACCAGAGTCGCTTATTAAACACCTATCTCCCCTACACAACACGGTCACCGTAAATACCAGGAAGCATACAACTAAAAAAACTAGCAAATTCAAGAAAACGATTTTTGACCGAGCCTTAATCTGAAATCAAAAAAGAATCCCTACGATATTAAGAGACTAATATCATAGAGATTCTTTTTCTAGTCAACACTGCGGAAGCGAGTTCCTGGTAGTGAGACCTAATTCATTTAACTGAAATTATCGCCGTGCAAAAGCTAATACAACAGCGTTGATCCCAAAAATAACCAGGTAGAACGCAATCATCCAGGTCAACGAGAACGCCGCCACAATTGGATTTACCAACAGCAAGATTCCGACGAGCAACGATAGGATATCCAAAAGCATGGACACCCAGTAATAGCCGGTACCAAACTGGCGTAGATGACCGATCACCAACAACCGTTCAATCGAATCTAGGATGAACCAGAACGCAAACAGATAGCCAATGGTCATAATGCCGCTGGTTGGCTTGATGATAAATAATAGTCCGATCAGAAGGTCAATAATACCAATGACCAGTGCAAAGATTGCGACGTTACCAACTAACTCTCGCAACTTCGAAAAACCTGAGATCGTGGTTAACCCACTAATAATGGCAACAAAGCCAAAGACAACGGCCAATGCCGTAATGCCAATATTTGGTTCGAATACTAGGACCAGGGCCGCCAGAATGAATAAGATACCCGTAATTAATTCATGCCAGTCAAAACCCCATTTAGGACGCATACTAAACATGACACTCACCTCGTTTTCTTCCCTATTCTAAATCCATCATACCGATTTAAAAGCGCTAACACAAGCGATGTTGCAAGCATTGCGATGAATTTTTAATAAACCAACAATCAGTTAGAATCTGGTGATTTAAGTGTGGCCTCGATCAGGTCTCTCAGGCGACGCAACGTTGTGTTAGGCTGTTGTTCAAGGCCAATCAGATAAAAGTGCCGGTGATATTTCGCCCCAATTTCTGCAGATGGCACCCCAGCTGGCACTAACGCTTTAGCAAATATCGTTTCCCCGATCCCCGCCTGCAACAGCCCCATAATACTCTGGTTGGTATCAACTACCAGTGTATGGGTCGGTGTAATGCCCTGTTCACGCAGATAAGCATCCGTATAGTGCCGAACTCCGGAACCCGCCTCACGCAACAACCACAAATCTGTCGTGGGGTCGCCCGCCAACACCAGTTGATCGCCAGGCAACTCGGTCTGACGAACAGCATCTGCGAGCATGGGCTTTTCAATCAAACCATAAGCGAGTTCATGGGAAACAATCCCGTTTAGAACGGCCTCTGAATTCATCGTTCGCACCTCAAATTGATATTCACTATGCGGTAAAAGTTGCTGCATCAGCATCGGCATCACGGTCACGGCCGTCGTTTGTGAAAACCCGATCGGTGCTGGCATCTGAGGATGTTCACTCAGTTGTTTGATTGCCATGAAAGTCTGTTGCCACTCTTCATCGAGCCGCTTATAGGCCAGGTAAAGCTGATCCGCAGCTGGTGTGGGTTGAACCTGTCGCCGCCCATTACGGACAAATAGCGTCATGTCTAAGGTCTGTTCCAATCGATTGATCTGCACCGAAACGCTGGGCTGAGAAATAAATAACTGTTTTGCGGCCACGGAAAAATTTCGCGTCTCATACACGGTCATAAATGTTTGCACGTCTCGCTCCATACACGCTCGCCTTTCTATTAAAGTTCTTAATAGTTTATATTATAAATCAGTATTTCATTAATCACAACAATCCCGGTATACTAACGAAGTGTCTTAGAGAGAACTTACTATTGAGGGAGAGAGTGATATGAAGCCTGTACGTGCCGTACTACCGGGTTTTGGATTAAGTTTTTTAATTGCAACTATTAGTCAGTGGGTCAACGCTGACCTCATTAAGGGGATTGGTGCGCCAACCGTGGCGTTGCTGATTGGTGTCCTGCTTGGCAACACAGTTATTCGTCAGCCGATGTGGTACAGCGGAACTGCCTGGTCGGAAAAACGCCTTTTAGAATATTCCGTGATGCTGCTGGGTGCCACCATTACATTTCAAACGATTCAGCAATTAAAATTAGGCGGGATCGCGTTTATTTTATTACAGATGACGATTACGATCGGCTTCGCACTCATTTTGGGTAAACGACTCCATTTTTCTGAAGGGATGACCCTAATGATGGCAGGTGGCAACGCCGTTTGCGGCTCATCAGCCATTGCTGCTATTGCCCCAACCATCGAGGCCAAAGACGATGATCAACGACTCGCCATCACCCTTGTTAATCTCATGGGGACTGTGCTAATGCTCACCCTGCCCCTTATCAGCCTGTTAGCCTTTCACCACAGTAATTTTCTCCGTGGCGCCCTAATTGGTGGTACCGTGCAATCCGTTGGTCAAGTGATTGCCAGCGCCACAATGGTCAATCAGGAAACAACGACCTTTGCAACACTGTTTAAGATTTTGCGAATCATCATGTTGATCGCCGTTGTTCTGATTTTCAGTCAAATTCACCGGCATCACCAGCCCGCTGACCAACAGTCGGTCAGTATGGTGGATAGCGCAAAACGGGCATTACCCTGGTACGTGGTCGGTTTTATCGTCCTCTGTGCGCTTAATTCTTGGTTGACGTTTGCGCCAATCATCTCAAGTGGTGCCCATTCGTTGAGCAGTTGGTGCGAAGTCACCGCACTAGCAGCGATTGGGTTGCGATTGAATTTTGCGGCATTTATCAAGGCTGGACGGAAACTCGCCTACTTTGGTGGCGGCGTTTTGATTGTTCAGGTTGTGAGTGCGGTTGTTTTGATTTCTGTTCTCTTGTAATAAAAAAGTCTGAGACGATAACGAGGTGCGTTATTGCTCAGACTTTTTGTTTTTTATTTTGCGTTATACAACAAGCATGCAGTGCGCTAGACAGATGGGGACCCCCACCTTAGCAAACTCTGGCGGTGATTCCACAGCTTAGACTCAGCTTTTATGCTTCAGAGAGTTTCTGGCAACTGCTTTCTTGGCCACTCTGCTGAAACGCGTTCAGCAGGGCAAGGGGCTACTGTGTAACGGACTCTGAGCCAAAAGTCAAAACCAGACTTTTAGCTCAGAGTCCGTTACACTCCGCCCCTTAAGCGCCCTGCTTCACGCTCTTTGCCCTTTCCTTATCCCTTTCCAAAATCGGTCCAAGATACTGCCCCGTATAACTTCCCGGAGCTGCTGCAATCTCTTCTGGGGTTCCCGTTGCGACCACTTGGCCGCCACCATCGCCGCCCTCTGGTCCAAGGTCGATCAGGTGATCAGCCGTCTTGATGACGTCGAGGTTATGTTCGATGATCAACACCGTGTTCCCGTTATCGACTAAGCGATGCAAGACATCCAACAAGCGTTTGATATCATCCACGTGCAGACCAGTGGTTGGTTCATCTAGAATGTAGAAGTTTTGGCCATTGGCCTTCTTCTGCAATTCAGACGCCAGCTTCATCCGTTGCGCTTCACCACCAGACAACGTTGTCGCTGATTGACCGAGTGACACATAGCCTAACCCAACATCATGAATCGTCTGCAACTTCCGAGTGATCTTTGGGATTGCACTAAAGAACTCCAATGCTTGATCCACTGTCATATCAAGGACTTCGGCAATGTTCTTACCCTTATATTCCACTTCTAGGGTTTCAGAATTATAGCGTTTACCATGACAAACTTCACACGGCACGTACACGTCAGGCAAGAAGTTCATTTCGATTTTCAAGATACCATCGCCATGACAGGCTTCACAACGGCCACCCTTGATGTTAAAACTGAACCGGCCTTGCTGATAGCCACGTAGCTTGGCCTCGCTCGTTTGCGCAAACAGTCCGCGAATGTCGTTAAACACACCCGTGTAAGTGGCTGGGTTACTGCGTGGTGTCCGACCAATTGGACTTTGGTCAATGTTAATCACTTTTTCAATATTCTTGATCCCAGAAACCGACTTATACTTCCCCGGTTTCTCGGAGTTACGATTGATTTTTTGTGCCAGCACCCGTTTTAGAATGGTGTTCACCAGCGTTGACTTACCAGAGCCTGAAACCCCGGTGACCACCACAAATTCACCCAGTGGAAAATCAACGTCAATGTCTTTGAGGTTATTTTCCGCTGCGCCCTTGATCGTGATCTTCTTACCGTTGCCTTTGCCCCGGGTCTCCGGAACCGGAATAAATTTCTTTCCGGATAAATATTGACCAGTAAGTGATTTCTTAGTTCGAATCACCTGTTTAGGCGTGCCAGCAGCCATCACTTCACCACCGTGCTCACCGGCGCCAGGGCCAATGTCGATCAGATAATCGGCGGCCTTCATGGTGTCTTCATCATGTTCAACGACAATTAGGGTATTGCCAAGGTCACGCATCTTCTTCAATGAAGCAATCAATCGGTCATTATCACGTTGATGTAACCCAATCGACGGTTCATCCAGAATGTAGAGCACCCCAGAAAGGTTTGACCCGATTTGAGTGGCCAACCGAATTCGTTGCGCCTCACCACCAGACAGCGTTCGCGCTGCCCGACTCAACGTCAAATAATCCAACCCAACGTTTTCCAAGAAGGTTAACCGGTCACGAATTTCTTTCAAGATCGGTTGTGCGATGGTCTGATCCTGATCACTAAACTGCAGTTGGTCAAAGAATGGCAGTTCTTCTCCAATGGCAAAGTCAGAAACTTCACCAATGTGCTTGCCGCCAATTTTAACCGCCAGCGCCTTCCGGTTTAACCGGTAGCCGTGACACGTTTGACAGGTTAACTCACGGAAATATTGCTGCATCTGTCCTTGAGTGAAGTCGGTTCCATTGTGGTAACGACGGTCGACGTTGTTAATGACACCTTCAAACGGGGTATCGGTCTCCCGAACACCACCGAAATCACTGTTCAATTCAAAATGCATGACCTTTGATGAGCCGTATAACACAAAGTGCTGGTCATCCTTGGACAAGTCCTTCCATGGCGTATCCATGTCGATATCAGCTTGGGCACACGCCTGAGCTAACATATCAGGATAATACTTAGAGCTGGATGGGTTCCAAGGCGCAACGGCCCCTTCACTCAACGTCTTCGTATCGTCTGGAATAATCAGGTCAGGATCGATTTCCAGTTTCATCCCCAGCCCATCACAGTCTGGGCAGGCACCAAATGGCGCGTTAAACGAGAACAGGCGCGGTTCCAATTCACCAACAGTAAAGCCGCAAATTGGACAAGCGTAGTGTTCTGAAAATAAAATGGGCTCGCCATCGATTAAATCAGCGACAGCGTATCCGCCGCTTAATCGTAATGCTGCTTCAAAGGAATCGAAAAGTCGTGACCGAATACCGTCCTTAACAACGATCCGGTCAACCACGATATCAATTGAATGCATCTGATTCTTATTCAGGTCAAGCTCCTCATCAACATCATGGACTTCACCATCGATTCGAACGCGTACAAACCCTTCACGCTTGATCTTATCGAAGACTTTCTTGTGCTGACCCTTCTTTTCACGCACGATGGGTGACAGAATCTGCAACTTTGTCCGTTCAGGCAACGAGAGAACTTTATCGACCATCTGTTCCACTGTCTGACTCGTAATTTCGGTCCCGTCGTTTGGACAAATTGGGGTCCCGACCCGAGCCCACAGCAACCGCAAATAGTCATTGATTTCAGTCACCGTTCCCACGGTTGACCGGGGGTTCTTTGACGTTGTTTTTTGGTCAATAGAAATCGCCGGTGACAACCCGTCGATCGAGTCAACATCAGGCTTATCCATTTGACCCAAGAATTGCCGCGCATAGGCAGACAATGATTGGACATACCGGCGCTGTCCCTCGGCATACAACGTATCAAAGGCCAAGGAACTCTTGCCTGACCCTGATAGTCCCGTCACAACGACTAGTTTGTTTTTGGGAATTTTAACATCAATGTTTTTCAAATTGTGCGCTCGGGCACCATGAATCTCAATATAATCGTTTGCCAAATGGCGAATCCTCCTCCGGCATCAATAGTCACCTGAATGTCTCACTAAGCATCCATTTCTGCTTTTAATTCTAGTACGGTATCACGCAATGTTGCTGCGTGTTCGAAGTCCAACTTCTTGGCTGCCGACCGCATTTCATCTTCTAGTCGGGCAATCATTGCCTTTTGGTCCTTGCTGCTCATCGCATCAAAGTCACTTTCAACAAAGTCGTCCTTTTCACCGCTGTGTTCATCCGTCTTCGTCACACTGATCAAATCACGAATTTCCTTCTTGATCGTCTGTGGTGTGATCCCATGTTCTTCATTATATTTCTGTTGAATTTCACGCCGACGGGCCGTTTCATCCATCGCTTTTTGCATGGAATCGGTAATCGCGTCTGCATACATAATAACGGACCCATGCACGTTACGGGCAGCGCGACCCATAGTTTGGATCAGTGACCGTTCGTTACGCAGGAAACCTTCCTTATCTGCATCAAGAATGGCGACAAGTGACACTTCGGGCACATCGATTCCTTCACGTAACAGGTTGATCCCCACCAAAACGTCATACTTACCTAACCGAAGATCACGCAAGATTTGCGTCCGTTCAAGTGTCTTGATATCACTGTGCAGATACGCGACCTTGATACCGAGATCTTTCAGGTAATCGGTCAGATCTTCAGCCATCTTCTTGGTCAGTGTTGTCACAAATGTCCGCTCGTTAGCATCGATCCGCTTATTGATCTCACCAACCAGATCATCCATCTGACCCATAATTGGCCGGACTTCAACCGTTGGATCGAGTAAGCCAGTTGGCCGAATGATCTGTTCAACAACATCCTTCGTCTGATCCATTTCGTAATCACCAGGAGTCGCGGACATATAGATCACTTGGTTGACGTGCTTCTCGAATTCATTTAATTTTAACGGTCGGTTATCCAATGCGCTTGGCAACCGGAAACCATAATCGACCAGCTGTTGTTTCCGTGACCGGTCACCCTTATACATCCCACGGACCTGCGGCATCGTCACGTGTGATTCGTCCACGATCAGCAAAAAGTCCTTTGGGAAGAAGTCGAGCAGCGTAAACGGCGGCTCACCAGGTTTACGACCATCCATAAAGCGCGAATAGTTTTCAATGCCGTTGGTGTACCCCATTTCCCGCAGCATTTCAATGTCGTAGGTCGTCCGTTGCTTGAGACGTTGCGCCTCCAGTAACTTACCATCGCCTTCCAGAACACCCAACCGGTCATCCAGTTCGTCTGAAATGCCTTGAATGGCGTGGTCCATAATATCATCATTCGTCATAAAGTGGGTCGCGGGGAAAATGGCCACGTGGTCGCGGTCACCAATGATCTCTCCCGTAAGGGCATCCACTTCTCGAATCCGATCAATTTCGTCACCGAAGAATTCGACCCGCAGCGCACGTTCATCCCGTGATGCTGGGAAGATTTCAACAACGTCACCATGGACACGGAACCGGCCCCGTTGAAAATCAATATCGTTCCGTTCAAATTGAATGTCAACCAGCTTACGCATCAGATCATTACGTTCAATTTCTTGACCCACACGCAATGAAACGGTGTGGTTCTTGTACTCGCTTGGATCCCCTAACCCAAAGATCGAAGACACAGAAGCCACCACGATCACATCATTACGCTCCAGCAAGGAACTCGTGGCTGAATGTCGCAACTTATCGATCTCATCGTTGACTGAAGAATCCTTTTCAATGTAGGTATCACTTGAGGGCACGTAGGCTTCCGGTTGGTAATAATCATAGTAACTCACGAAATACTCCACCGCGTTGTTCGGGAAGAATTCCTTAAATTCGCCGTAAAGTTGACCCACCAACGTTTTGTTGTGTGACAGGATCAGGGTCGGCTTATTGACATTTTTGATCACGTTTGAGATCGTAAAAGTCTTCCCAGTCCCAGTGGCACCTAAAAGGATCTGAGCCTTTTTGCCGGCTTCAACGCCCTTGGTCAATTCATCAATGGCGTGCGGCTGATCACCAGTTGGCTGGTATTCTGATACCAGGTCGAACTTTCGATCTTCTTGACGTTCAATCATATCCTAAATCCCCCTTTTTTAAACAC
Source organism: Secundilactobacillus paracollinoides (assembly GCF_001702155.1). Classification (NCBI taxonomy): domain Bacteria; kingdom Bacillati; phylum Bacillota; class Bacilli; order Lactobacillales; family Lactobacillaceae; genus Secundilactobacillus; species Secundilactobacillus paracollinoides. The sequence goes on along the minus strand of NZ_CP014912.1, from coordinate 2,233,905 downwards.
TCAAAAAGTAGGAAAGCAACTGCCTTCCTACGCAATGCTTGTCTATTCTAACATACCGAACATAGTTTCGCCACCAATGACGTTTACGATAATTGACGTTGATAAATGACAACGTCAACACTACTGCCGGCCAGCGGTGCCTTGGTCTCAGAAACAGCTTCAAACTTTAAAGCCTCGTAAAATTTCTGATCAGTCACATCTCGTTTTGGCAAGATCAGCTGGACCGTTTGAGTTGCCAGCTGACGTAGCGTTTTTAAGACTTGTGCCAGTAACGTTGTCTTTTGTGCATCGCTCACTGTCTGAGGGTCGGTGAGATATTGGCCTATCCAAACAATTTTGGGTCCCGGGTAATCGATCATCAAATCTAAACTGGCCACCAGCTTATCGTGGTCAAAGAAGCCCAGATAGTATTTTTGATTCGCCTTCGCCTGAGTCGCCACGCTATCCAAATCAGCAACTGCTTCCTGGTGGGTCAAATGATGGTCCATAAACAAACTAAAGAACGCTTGATTTGCTTTTTGCAACGCGTAGATCTGCGCGTCGTTTTCGTGGGTCAATTCCCGAACCTGGTAGACCACCTGTTGATTCAATGTTTCTGCTAACTGAGCTGCCATTAGAACGCCTCATTTCGTTTTATCTTTCTTACATATTATAGTGCCTGTCGCTTGGGCGAGCAAATGGTCTGGCTAGTTACTCATGACTGTCAACTAGCACATCGGAAGAAGCCTTGCTGTCGACCCTCTGATAAGCAGTCGAGGGCGGATTCTCTTCGACCTTGATCTAAAGACAATGTGATGCTTAACTTATCTGAAAAGCAGCTCAACATTAGTGGAATACAACAAACTATCACCTAATAATGGAAAAAACCAGTCAAAAAAAGCCCACAGTATCCACTGTAGGCTTTCTTTAAAATTCTTCATATTAAGCTTTAACGCCAGTGTCATTCAAGGATTCAATGTACTTGAAAACTTGTTGGCCGGCAACACCGCCATCACCAACTGCAGTGGTGATCTGACGAAGGTCCTTAGCGCGAACATCGCCAATGGCGAAAACGCCAGGTACCTTGGTTTCCATTTGACCGTTCGTTTCGATCCAGCCGTCTTCGTTGGTCACGCCTAAGCTGGCAATTTCTTCCGTCTTAGGTAAGATGCCAACATAGATGAAGACGCCGCTAGCATCGATAACAGTCTCTTCGTTCGTTTGGTTGTTGACCACTTTAACGCCGGTTACTTTTTGGTCATCACCCAAAACCTCGGTCACATTGCTGTTCCAAACGAAGTTCATCTTGTCGTTAGCAAATGCCCGGTCCTGAATGATTTTTTGTGCGCGTAATTGGTCACGACGGTGAATGACGGTCACCTTTGAAGCCAACTGAGTCAGATAAAGACCCTCTTCAATAGCGGAATCACCGCCACCGACGACGATAACTTCGCGGTTCTTAAAGAACGCACCGTCGCAGACTGCGCAGTAAGACACACCTCGGCCACCATATTCTTCTTCGCCGGGAACACCCAACTTACGGTATTCAGAACCCGTTGCTAAGACAACCGCCTTTGCTTCGTAAGTTTCAGTATCGGTGGTGACGATCTTAACCGCGCCCTGATCTTCGATACCCTGAACATTGCCGTAAGCATATTCAGCACCAAACTGAGTGGCGCCGTCGTACATGTCCTTGGCTAAGTCTGGGCCGAGAACTGATGAAAACCCAGGGTAGTTTTCGATGGCCGCCGTGTTGTTCATTTGGCCACCATAAATGCCGCGGTCAAGTAGGAGTACTGAAAGGTTTGCCCGTGACGCGTATAACGCACTGGCCATGCCACCAGGTCCCGCACCAATAACGATTACATCATATTGTTTTGCCATCTGTTTTCCTTCTCTCTTAGCCAGTTATTCTGACAGTTAAATACGGTGATTAACTTACTATAAATCAGTAAAGATGTCTAGTAGTTTGTTTCTATCCCTAAAATTCGGAGCGGCCTTCCCGTTGCATTAGGTCGGAAATGGCTTGCCGAATTTCCTTACCTTCATAAAGCACTTGGTAAATGGCTTCAGTGATCGGCATATCAACGCCGCGTTGTTTAGCGAGTTCATAGGCTGCCTTTGTGGTAGCAACGCCTTCGATCACCATGCCCATGTTGTTGATGACTTCATCCAGAGATTTGCCCTGACCGAGCTGGTCACCAGCACGCCAGTTTCTAGAATTTGAGCTGGTCCCGGTCACAATGATGTCACCGACACCTGCCAACCCCATAAAGGTTTGCGGGTTAGCACCAAACGAGCCGCCTAACCGAGAAACTTCAGCCAAACCCCGGGTCATCAAAGCCGCCTTGGCATTATCGCCATAACCGAGGCCACGTAACGCACCAGTACCCAGAGCAATAATGTTCTTCAGCGCGGCAGCAATCTCCACCCCGATAACATCACTATTCGTGTAGACCCGGAAGTAGTGGTTCATAAACAGGTTCTGCACATGTTTAGCAGCATCCAGGTCAGTGCTGGCCGCCGTAATCAACGTAATATCGCGTTTAGCAACGTCCTCAGCGTGGCTTGGCCCAGAAAGGACTGTAATTGAACTGCGATTTTCAGCCGGAATCTCTTCCGCCAAAATTTCTGAAACGCGCTTGTAAGTCTTTTGCTCGATTCCCTTGCTGGCGTGAATCAAGGCTGGTTTTGCGTGAGTCTCAGCCAAAATCGTTTTGACTTGGCTGGCCACATCACGCACCGCCTTGGTTGGCACAACAAACAGGATCGTGGTTGCATCAGTCAGTGCTTCCTTTAGATCCGCATAAGCAATTAAGGTTTCTGAATAGGTAAAGTCCTTGATGTAGTGGGTGTTTGTGTGCTTGGTGTTCAATTCTTCGACTTGCTTAGAATTGTAGGACCAAAGCGACACCTGGTTGCCGTTCTCATCGAGTAAGTTTGCTAAAATACTGCCCCAGGAACCCGCACCTAAAACTGCAATTTTTTCAGACATAGTAATTACTCCTTATTTTTTGCCACTTGGGCTTTTTTGCGAAATGGATCACCATCAAGATACATGGGAATTTGGTTCCCCAAACGTCGCCGGTAGATCACAATGATGATTGCACCAATAAACAAAATGACTGATAACAACTGGGATACCCGGATGTCAGCGAACAGCATCAAGCTATCTGTCCGCATGCCTTCAATAAAGAAGCGGCCAAACGAATACCACATGACGTAGCCCAAGAAGATCTCACCCTGCTTGAACCACCCTTTTTGATGTCTCAGGGACATCAGGAAAATAAACCCTAAAATATCCCAAGTTGATTCGAATAAAAACGTTGGCTGGCGATACGCCCCGTTAATGAACATTTGGGCAATCAGCCAGTGTGGTAAGTGCAACCCTTGCAGGAAGCTCAGACTGGTCACTTGACCAAAGGCTTCCTGATTCATGAAGTTGCCCCAGCGGCCGATTCCCTGTGCCATAATGACGGTCGGTGCCGCAACGTCTAGCATGAGCCAGACCGGGATGAACCGTGATCGGCAGAAGAAGTAGACCACGAGGCCCGCCCCGATCAGTGACCCATAAACGGCGATCCCGCCGTCCCAGACCGCAATGATCTGGTTTAAATGCTGCGAGTAGTAGGACCATTCAAACCCAACGTAGTACAGCCGGGCTGCGATGATGGCTGCGGGCAACGCCCACAGGATCATGTCATAAATATCGTCGGGGTCGATCCCGCGACGCTTACCTTCTCGCACAGCCAGGGTGACTGCAATCACAACTGCACTCGCAATAAAAATGCCGTACCAGTGAACCTGGATCGGCCCCAAATGAAAGGCAATTGGATTTAATGCGGCTAACATTCCTCTCAAGGTGCCACCCCTCACTTATTATTTTTTGAATTTTGTTTGATAAGCCGGTTAAGGTTATCATCAAAGACCTTCGTTGCATCGTACCCCATGGAGCGCGCTCTAAAGTTCATGGAGGCCGCTTCAATGATGATGGCTAGATTTCGCCCAGTCTTAACTGGGATCGAAATCTTCGGCACGATCACATCAAAGATCTTTTGCGTTTCATCACCGTTACCCAGCCGATCAAATTTCTTGTCGGGCGACCAGGATTCTAGGTGCACAATGAGATCAATATCGGTCTCACTTCGAACGGCACCGGCCCCAAACAGGTTCATGACATCGATGATGCCGATCCCCCGAATTTCCAGCAGATGCGCTAAGATTGCGGGGGCTTGCCCCACTAACGTCTGCTCATCTTGTTGGTAGACTTCTACCCGATCATCCGCAATTAGGCGGTGACCACGTTTAACGAGTTCCAACGCGGTTTCACTCTTACCAACGCCAGAGTCACCGGTAATCAGGACCCCAACACCGTAGATGTCAACCAGCACGCCATGAAGCGACTGGCGTTCAGCCAATTTGCCTTCAAGATAGTTGGTCATGTTACTGAGGACTCGTGACGTTGTCATCTTTGTCCCTAAAACTGGAATTTTAGATTCTTGCGCCGCCTGAAGCAACTCCTCCGGCGGTTCAAGTTGTGTTGAGATCACAAACGCCGGTGTCTCTGGTTGACACATCTGACGCATGACCTGCAATAGATCATCACTTGTCATGCCCTTCGCAAAGGACGTTTCGGTAATTCCGAGTAACTGGACCCGTTTGGCTGGATAATAGTTAAAGTACCCCGTCAGTTCCAAGCCGGGCCGTGAAATGTCGCTGGTCGTTATCTTGCGGTCGGCTAGCAAATCTTCGCCGTACAGCACGTCTAGTCGAATATTATCAACTAAGTCAGCAACCGTCACGCTATCTGCCATTTGAATCCCTCCTTGTCACACTATTAAAGTTTAGTGTATCACTTTTCGCCCCTCTAATGATAGCTCTTACATCAATCCCGTGACCGGCCACCAATGAAGCTTGAAATAATCGCATTACAAAGCGACATCAGTACGGCAATCAGCATGGACATGCCAAAGGAAGAAAAGCGAAAGTTATTGCCCACAAAAAAGGCGGTCAACTGTAGGAGAAATCCATTAATGACAATACTAAACAAGCCTAAGGTCACAACGTTTATCGGCAACGACAACAGGATCAAAAAGGGCTTGACTGCCGCGTTGAGAATGGCGAGCACCACACTGGCAAGCAGCGCGATCCAAATACTGGCCACGTAAAAACTACTGTGGAAAAAACCAGCGAGCGCGATGAACAACACCGCGTTCACTAATATGCGACCCCAAAATTTCATCTACTTCACTCATCTTTCATCAGAATCATCTTCGGAAACATCATGCAGTGTCTTACGCGGTTGTTTCCCAGAACCGCCGCCAAACCCACCAAATCCGCTGAACGGATTGTGGGGTTGATTGGAATCATGATGACTCGTATCCCGTGGGATCACCGTCATTAAAAGCAGATAAACCAGCAGCCCAAATAAAATGTGTCCCGGGTAAATCGTCAAAATCACGAAAACGACTCGTAGGATAGTCGCACTAAAACCAAAGTACTCGGCAATGCCGCCAAGGACTCCGCTAATGATTTTATTGGACGACCGTGTTAAACGTCGATGTTGACTCATTTGTCCACCTCATTTCTTAAACGAGTTCTATGAGAACTTTCTGTTACCAGAATAGAGAAATAAAGGGCTGAAAGCAAGCCCCCAGCCCTGAACTATCGTTTAATTTTTTGTTACAGGTTGTGCTCATATACCGCTTCGTTGCACCGTTCGGCCCTGCAGGCTGAAGTGGGTCGCTCCGGGGAGCTAGTGAATGTCTTGGCAGAAATTCAAGGATCTCCTACATCTCCCGTGTTCGTAATCGGCCAAAAGACGGCCGCTAACAACCACAGACAACCACAGAGCCTGCAATGCCGAACGGCTCCACTACGCTGCAAGGCAAAATATAGTCACTATTTACGAAAAGTTAGAAAAGTGCTATGAACCGCACAAGATAAATGCTACAGGCTAACTTGGCAATCGGTCGAAATATTACTGTCATAAAGTTTAGCAGCGATTGTTGGCGAAATCAGCACATACTCTGTTTAAAGTGATTGGGCCACTTAGCCGGTCGATAGATTTTCTCATGCACGCAACCGGTCGTCTAATGTTGAGAAGACCTATACAATAAACATTCAATTGACTATCGAAAAGTATTCCTACCCACGCTAATCCTCTGAATTATTCATCAGCTTTAGTTCAACGATCTGACCAGTCTTCAAGTAAACGATCCACTCGCCAACGTTGATCATGTAATCCGCAATGCGCAATAGATCGGCGGCAACGGCACTGTACTTCATGACGGCAAGGATCACGTTGCTGTCCGCCTGAGCTTGGGTGTATACCTCATGTAAAATATGGTCGTTGATCGTTGCCAGGTGGTTATTGATAGTCACAAGGTCGCGCGCCGCCTGGTCGTCCTTGTTGACATACGCTTGAATGGCCTGCTTCACGATTTCAGTGGTCTGCTCCCCCATCGAGGCCAGGAGACTCTCAACCTCTGGTGCGCGGTGCTGCCCCTTAACATCAATCGTTGCGTGAGCGATGTTGCGGGCATGGTCGCCAGCCCGTTCTAAATCAGACACCGCCTTTAAAATGGTGACCACCTCGCGTAAATCGGTTGTGACTGGCTGGTACAGGGCAATCATTTCAAAGGACTTGGCCTCCAATTCAATCTCACGGTCATTGATCTGGTGGTCTTCGTCAATGATCTGCTGGGCCGACTCCCGGTCATGGTTGATAAACGCTGCCACTGCCTTTTGAACCGTGTGGCTGACCAGGACCCCCATTTCGGTAAACCCGTTATCAAGTTCATCTAATTCATCATCGAAAAGTCGTCGCATCACGTGCCTCCTCCGCTAGCCGAATCGGCCGCTAATGTAGTCTTCGGTTGCTTTCTTCGCGGGGTTCATAAAGATCCGCTTGGTGTCATCAGCTTCCACAACCTCCCCGTCCATAAAGAAAACGGTCCGGTCAGCAATCCGGGATGCCTGCTGAAGGTTATGGGTCACCGTGATGATCGTATAGTTGGTTCTTAATTTTAGCAAAGTCGCTTCAATTTGACTACTTGAAATTGGGTCGAGTGCACTGGTCGGCTCGTCTAATAAAATAATTTCAGGCGACACCGCCAGAACACGTGCGATGCAGACCCGCTGCTGCTGACCGCCCGATAAGGATAACGCACTCTCATGCAGGTGGTCTTTCACTTCGTCCCAAACTGCGGCTTCACGCAGACTCGTTTCAACGATTTCGTCCAGTTTTTCTTTCGCCACCTTACCCGCGATTTTCACGCCAAACGCGACATTATCATAAATTGAAAAGGGAAATGGGTTGGGCTGTTGAAACACCATGCCAATTTCTTTTCGAAGGTTGACCATATCCGTTTGTGGGGCATAGATGTCCTGCCCTTTAAAAGTGACTTTACCGGTGATCGTCACGTTAGGAATCAGGTCGTTCATCCGATTTAACGTGCGCAAGTAAGTTGACTTACTAGAACCAGAGGGACCGATCAATGCGGTAATGCCCTTCGCTGGAAAATCTAATGTGATGCCCTTTAGTGCTTCGTTATTACCATAATAAACGTGCAGATCCTGCGTTGAAATTAATGCCGTCATCGTAACGCCTCCTATCCAAAATCACCGGCAACGTAATTGTTCGTCAGCTGTACCTTCGGCGAGGTAAAAATAGTTGATGTTTCATCGTACTCCAGGACCCGACCGAGATTAAAAAAAGCCGTGTAGTCACTGATGCGGGCTGCCTGTTGCATGTTATGGGTCACAATAATAATGGTGTACTGTTTTTTCAACTGCAGCAGCGTGTTCTCCAACTGACTTGTGGAAACGGGATCTAGCGCGCTGGCGGGTTCATCTAGCAGCAGGATATCAGGTTTAATGGCAATGGCCCGTGCAATGCACAGTCGCTGCTGCTGACCACCGGAAAGTGCCAGCGCACTTTGATTGAGTTTATCCTTGACTTCATCCCAAATGGCGGCTTGTTTCAAGCTTGTTTCAACAATTTCATCCAGCTGGTGTTTATCGGTGATACCTCGCCGGCGCAGGGCAAACACAATGTTGTCATAGATCGATTTTGCAAACGGGTTCGGGCGTTGAAACACCATCCCGATTCGCCGCCACATTTCATACACGTCAATGTCCGGCTGATTCACGTCAACACCGCGGTACATGATCTGCCCCGTTACTTTCGCCACGTTATCGTTCATCCGATTTAGTGAGCGCAGATAGGTCGACTTTCCAGAGCCGCTTGGCCCAATTAGCGCGGTGATCTTGTGTTCTAAAAACTGCAGGTCACCTTCATACAGTGCCTCATTTTCACCGTAGAACACATGCATATTTTTCGTTTCCAGCACGACTGGCGACTCGGACGTTGCCTCAGGGGCGACGATATTGCGATCAAGCCAGGCCGTATTGTCGTTATGTTGATGCTGACTCGTTGGATTAATAAACATTTAAATGCCCCACTTTCAAGAATAAAGGGTGACTGTCACCCTAATCAGCCGCAGTCAATTTTTTAAAGAGCCGCCGGCCAATGTAGCGTGCCGAAAGGTTAAAGAGTAGGACCGCAATTACTAAGACTGCGGAAGCCCCTGACGAAACGGCCTTTGTATCTGGCATGATCCCCTCGGAATTAATTTTCCAAATGTGGACAGCCAAGGTTTCTGCCGGGCGCATCGGATTCAAGGGACTGCTGATATCAAACGGATTCCAGTTTGCAAAGTCTAACGCGGGTGCGCTCTGTCCCGCCGTAAAAATCAGAGCAGCTGCTTCACCAAAAATCCGGCCAGCACTGAGAATGACACCGGTCAAAATCGTTGGCAATGCCGCGGGTAAAATAATATGAAGCACAGTTTCCCAGCGTGACAGCCCTAATGCTAGGCCACCCTCGCGCTGCGTCTCTGGCACAGCAGCCAGCGCCTCTTCAATACTGCGCGTCAGCAGGGGTAAGTTAAAGAACGTTAGCGCGAAGGCCCCAGATAGGATGGAGAATCCAAAACCAAACCGGACAACGAAGATCAAGAAACCAAACAACCCGACAACAATTGACGGAAGTGAGCTTAAGATCTCGATCGCCGTTCGAATTAAACTTGTCATCGCATTTTTTGGGGCGTATTCATTTAAGTAGATACCGGCACCCAGAGCGATGGGAAATGAAATTAGTAACGTTAGAATCAACAAATAAAACGAGTTAAAGAGTTGAATCCCGATCCCACCACCAGCTGTAAACGTCTTTGACGGGGTCGTGAGAAAGTGCCAGGAAATGTGCGGTAATCCGGTAATGATGATGTACCCCAGTAACGCGGCCAAAATTAAAACGATGGTGCCGGCAATCCCGTAGAGGACACCAGTCGCAATCTTATTTGCTGTTTTCGGCTTCATTTTCGCAGCGCTCCCTTCCGACCAATCAAACGAACAATCAAGTTAAAGATCAACGACATCACCAGCAGGACCAGCGCAAGCGACCACAACGCGTTGTTCGCTAACGATCCCATGACGGTGTTGCCGATTCCCGTCGTTAAGACCGACGTTAACGTTGAAGACGGCGACACTAAACTACTTGGCATCAAAGCGGCGTTCCCGATCACCATTTGAACAGCTAACGCTTCGCCAAACGCTCGCGCCATCCCAAAAACGATTGCTGTGAGAAGACCAGGCGTTGCGGCGCGTAAAATGACCTTATATATCGTTTGCCAACGCGTGGCGCCTAATGCCAGCGCGGCTTCACGGTAGTATCGCGGCACCGCCTTCAGCGCGTCAACACTCATGGATGTGACCGTCGGGAGGATCATGACGAACAACACAAAGGTCCCGGAGAGAATCCCAAACCCGCTTCCGCCAAAGATTGTCCGAATGACTGGCACCACGACAGTTAAGCCGATAAACCCGTAAACGACGGATGGGATTCCAACCAGCAGCTCAGTAACTGGCTGCAGAATGCGTGCCCCGCGTTTTGGCGAGATCTCCGTCATGAAAATAGCGGTGCCGATTGCAAACGGGGTTGCCAGCAATGCAGATAGGAAAGTGACGATAAACGACCCCGTAATCATCGGCAACGCGCCAACTTCAGGACGACCCTTGCTATCGGTGATCGTTGGATTCCAATTTTTATCCGTTAGAAACTGCCACAGACTCACGTGGTTATCAAAAAACGTCGCTAGCCCCTTTGACGCCACGAAAATGATGATGGCAAATACGGTGATCGTGATCAGCGCTAACGCGGAAAAGCTGACGGTCTTCCCGATTCGCTCTAACCAGGCGGCCTTGGATCGTTTTCGCAGTTGTTCGCCTAACTGTTTATTCATGACTTCCCTCGACTTTCTGAATCTGGCCATTGACTGACCGGGTCACCTGCATCTGATCCATACTGATATAGCCTAACTGCCGTACCAGCGTGTGTTGCACATGTGTGGATCGGACGTAGGCAATAAATTTCTGTGTTAACTGATTGGGGTGCTTTTGCGTATACATATGTTCATAGGACCAAATCGGCCATTTATTCGTCTCAACGTTTGCATCCGTTGGCGCGACGTGGTTAAGCGTGACGGCTTGCACCGTATTATTCACGTAGGAGAACCCAACGTAACTAATGGCCCCCGGTGTGGTTGCCACAATTTGCCGGACCATCCCAGATGAATCCTGTTCCTGAGCTGGTTTACTTTGTCGGCCATTGAGCGCCCATTTTTCAAATGTTGCCCGGGTACCGCTCCCCTGCGCCCGATTAATGATCACAATTTTTTGATTGCGGCCGCCAACCTCACGCCAGTTCGTCACTTTTCCGGTAAAAATCGCGATCAGTTGCCTGGTGGTGAGGTTGGTGATGCCGTTTTGTCGATTCACAATGGGCGTAATGCCGACAACGGCGACCCGATGATCAACGAGATTAGCGGCCCGAATGCCCTTTTGCTCCTCGGCGTAAACATCCGAATTGCCGATTTCCACTGCACCTTCCTGGACCTGACTCAATCCCGTCCCGGAACCGCCACCCTGCACGTTAATGAAGCTGCCAAGTCGACTGCCGCTATAGTCTTCGCCGGCTGCTTCAACGAGCGGCTGCAACGCCGTAGACCCCACTGCCGTAATCGACATGTCCGCCTGACTCACTTGACGATGCTGATACCCAACAATTCCAAGTACGATCACAATGACCACCAGTAAACTTGCTAGCCAACGTTTTTTCATCTCCGCAACCTCCCGCGCTTCCCTGCAATTCGCCAAGCACGCTTTTTAAACGCAATTCTTAGTGACCATGTTGAAACGAGTTTCGGAAAACTGGCCGCTTCCCGTCACCCTCTCTTATTCAGGTTTAAGTATATCGGTCGATTGTAAATGTCTACTACATATCTATGTAAAGGTTGTGTAAAGATTTTTGAAAATGAGTGAGCAAACTATTGCTGTAAACGCTGATGTAATAGTATTTTTCCCTATTTTTGAATTTTATTTTGAGTGTTAACACTTCATCCGTTTAAAACAACTCTCGTTAGTTTTCGGACCATCAAAAAATGGCATCTGCCATGAAGTCGGTTAAGACTTCATGACAGATGCCACCTCATTTTCTAGGTTGACCATGTGACTCAAACTTATTCCAGACGTTTACTCGTCCAATTGCAGTCGTTGAAAGATCACATCAAACGTGCTCCCAACACCGCGTTGACTCTGGACATTAATTGTCCCCTTCATCGCTGAAACCAATTCCGCGACAATGGCCAGTCCGAGTCCCGTCCCGCTGACAACCTGTTTGGTTCGTGAATTGTCAGCACGATAGAAGCGCTGAAAAATCCGGGATTGGTCGTCTTGGCTGATGCCGATTCCGGTGTCAGCCACATGCAGAGTCCAACTTGTTGCCGTTTGCTCAAAACGAACGGTGACCTGGCCCCCTTCACGATTGTACTTGACAGCAGATTTTTTAGGACTTCGATACACTTACTCTGATCCGTCACGACCTGAACGTCATCAGCAACTTGATTGATCAGGGTCACGTGCTTCATCTCTGCCAATTGTTGCAACACTTTAAACTGGTCATCGATCATGGCGCCCAAGTGCACCCTCGTGAGGTCGTGTTGGGTCACCGACTGAGACTCAATGCGTGACAGCGACAAAATATCCTGAACCAGTTCCGATAGCTGCTGACTCTCTTGTTGAATGATCTTCAAAAATTGATCAAGAATTGCTGGATCGTCCTTTGCCCCGTCCAGCAAAGTTTCAGCAAAGCCGTTAATCGCCGTGACCGGCGTCTTTAATTCATGCGAGGCATTCGTTAAGAAGTCCATTTGCATCTGCTCAACGGTAAAAATCTCAGTAATATCATAGAGCAGCACCAGAATCTGGAAAAAGTCCTCACTCGTGGATGTATACACCACCGTCGCCTCAACCCTTTTTTCGGTGGGCATCCCCGGTAGCGTAATCACTTGCCGCCGAGTCTCCTTATCCTCAAAGACTTTGTTGATCAGTGCCACCAGTTCGTACTGCTGAATATCTTGGGCAAACGGGTGCCGGTGCGGACTGATCGGCACCTGCAACAACTCAGCCATCGCCGCGTTCGCTAATTCAACTTTTCGGTAGTTGTCGATCACCATCACCCCAATGGGCAGGTAGGACAGCAACAGTTTCAACTCTTCTCCCTGTTGGGCCTTTTCCCGCAACAATTGTTGTTGATGTGTCTGCAGCTGGTTAATCGTCATCGTCAAGTCATAATAAGGATCCGTCTTCTTCAATAGAATGTGCGCTGGTTCTTCATTTTGCAACATCCCCTGGACTTTACGCGTCATGGCCGCAATTTTTTGTTCGCGCACCCGTAACACTCTGACGGCAGCCAGCATCTCCACAATTGCAATCACCAAATTAACGGTCAAAATTTGACCCCACTGCGTCAGTGACAACGTCTCGTGCAACACCATGCCAATGATCAGCCAGCTAATGACAAGGTCGCTCGCGAGAAAAATCGCATAGGCTGAAAGTCCCCGTCTAATCATGAAGCGGGGCCTCAAGCCGATAACCGAAGCCCCGAACCGTCTTTAAGTAAATTGGGTGCTTAGGGTCCGGTTCCAACTTATCACGCAGATGAGACATATGCACGTCCACCATTCGCGTTTGACCGGCATAGTCAAACCCCCAAACGCCCTCCAGCAACTGGTCGCGTTTTAAAACTTGATGCGGGCGTTTCGCTAAGTACAAGAGCAACTCGTACTCCTTGGGTGTCAACTGTACCCGCTCGCCGCGGCGTCTCACCGTTACTTTGGCCGTATCGATCACAATGTCGCCAATCTGAATCATTTGAGAGGTCAAACTTGTGGCGAAGTCTTCTGGGACGTTCTGGTAGCGCCGTAACACTGCCTTAAGTCTGGCAATGACTTCTCTGGGACTAAAGGGCTTTGTAATGTAATCATCCGCGCCGATCTCTAATCCAAATACTTTATCAAATTCATCCGTTTTAGCCGTAATCATAATAATTGGGGTCGCAATTCGTTCCTGGCGTAATTTGCGCGTCACTTCCACGCCATCCATGCCCGGTAACATGAGATCGAGCAAGATGGCATCGAACGTTTGACTCGTCGCAAGTGCCAGCGCATCGTTGCCGTTCATCGCGGTCTCGACATCGTAGTTCGCCTGGGTCAGGTTATAACTCAGTAACGTTACGATTGCTGGTTCATCATCAACAACTAAAATCTTTTGCATAGGGCCCTCCTAGGCGAAAATCCTAACAACAGAGCGGCAACGTTAATGGTGCAGTTGTATTTTAATGGGTCGCGTCACGAAAAATAACGATTCCGATTTCATGGGGTGATCCCGCAAAGATGGCCGTTTCCGTGACCTTCAAATCTCCCTGAGGCGTTTGCAGCCGCAGGTGACAGTATGTTGAATTCAGTAACAGTGCTTCGTAAAATTCAGTTTCAGAGTTGACCGGTTCGTGGTTACATTCCACAATGATGTCGCCGGTATTGATTGCCATCTTGGCAGCTGGTGTTTCAGGCTTGATACCTAGCACTCGCACACCGCGGTCGACCTTTGAAAACCAGAAGGACTGGTGACGGTCATGCCAGCGTGTCCACACAAGCAAAATTAAGTAAAACAGATACAACCCAACGACAGCTGGCAAAAAGACGGCCGAATAAAAGAATGACCCAATCAATAGCAGTCCCCCGAGCGCGCTAATGATCAGTTCCCACTTTGCAAACCGTTTCAGTGCGGCACGTTGCATCTGTTTAAAGATCGTCATTCGAAGCCCGATCAATAGTGGTAAGAAGATAAACGTCACCGATTGGTGGTTGATGTTTAAAACCGGCCAGAATGCAAGATGACTGGTAAACCAATCGCCTGGCACCATGACGAGCATCGGCACCACTAATAATTCATTGAAACGGTATCCCGCAATCAACTTACCTCGCCGTTGCGAATAGATTCGCGGTGCTTCAAAGCGACCGCCGATTCGGTGCACCCACAGACCGCCAATGAAGAGCGTCACCACCATGACCGCTAATAGCCCGATCATGGTCGTTTCACTTGGATGAATGCCGGTAGTTTGCAACCAAGTGTCAACACCGGTCACTTGTTTAACCGGGTCCACTACCTGATAACACAGCACCGAAATTGTGAGTACTGTGATTGGAATCCCCGCTGCTGGACCGATGATAACGGCCAGCAGACTCAAAATCATGTACCCAATAGCCCAGCCGATTGGAATCGTAATCCCCAACAGCACTGAAATGACCGACGCTAAAACACCGTAGCTCAGACTTAGTAACACAAAGTGACGCACTTCAAATTTATCCTGATACACAGCGCTCCCAAAGAACCGACGCTCAGCAGTTAACCGCCGATCAGCCGTAAACCACTCCCGAATCAACCCAAGCCACCAAACTGGTTGCGCAACCAACGTCAAGACTAGCAAAATTATCCTCATCACTGCCACCTACAATTTATATAATTTATATCACTGCCTATACCATACCTTATTATGATACCAGTTAATGCGGGTTGATGATAGAGGGAGCGCTTTAGGAACTTTATTGAATTTGAAGAAACGGTTGTTGACACAAAAAGAACTATCCGTGTGTTGGAAACTTACGGATAGTTCTTTTTGTGATGGTTTGTTCAGCATGGCTGTCAGCTATCGGGTAAGCGACTCTGGCTAAAATGCCTAGTTTGTGGTTCTTGTTATCAGCGTGCTACTTGCGACGTGCTTTGCTTCTATCTAGTGGAAACGCGTTCAGCAGGGCAAGGGGCTACTGCGTAGGCCAACTCTGGCAAAAAATCCAGGGTCGTGGTTCTTGTTATAAGAGTGCTACTTGCGACGTGCTTTGCTTTTATCTAGTGGAAACGCGTTCAGCAAGGCTGAGGGCTACTGCATAAGCCAACTCTGGCAAAAATCCAGGGTCGTGGTTCTTGTTATAAGAGTGCTACTTGCGACGTGCTTTGCTTTTATCTAGTGGAAACGCGTTCAGCAAGGCTGAGGGCTACTGCATAAGCCAACTCTGGCAAAAAATCCAGGACCGGGATTTTCTGCCAGAGTTGGCTTATGCTCCGCCCTCAAAACGCCTTGCTTCACGCTCTATCTCGGATTCTCCCCCTCCAACCGATACTGCAAGTAAGCATTAATAAATGGATCCAAATCCCCATCCATCACTGCCTGCCCATTGCCTGTTTCGTAGTTGGTTCGGTGATCCTTGACCATCGTATACGGGTGGAAGACATAGGAACGAATCTGTGAGCCCCAGCCAATGTCCATTTGGTCGCCTTCCAGCGCCGCCTTTTCCTTAGCTTTCTTTTCCTCTTCACGTTCGTACAACTTAGCCCGCAACATGCCCAACGCGGTTTGCCGGTTTTGCAACTGTGACCGCTGGGCCTGACTGGCGACAACGATACCGGTTGGGATATGTGTGATTCGAACAGCTGATGACGTTTTGTTAACGTGTTGGCCACCGGCACCACTTGCCCGGTAAACGTCAACTTTCAGGTCTGCTGGATTAATGTCAATGTTGACCGAATCATCAAGTTCCGGCAAGACATCGACTGACGCAAACGAGGTGTGACGCCGACCAGCTGAATCAAATGGTGAGATCCGGACTAATCGATGAACGCCCTTCTCCGACCGTAAATACCCATAGGCATTGTGCCCTGAGATCAGGAGTGTCACACTGTTAATTCCGGCAACGTCGCCGGCCTGGTAGTCCAACGTTTCAACCTTAAACCCATGCTGTTCAGCCCATCGTGTATACATCCGCAAAAGCATGGATCCCCAGTCCTGCGATTCAGTGCCGCCTGCGCCTGGATGAATTTCCAAAATGGCGTTGTTATGGTCATAGGGACCATTCAACAGGAGGCCAAGCCGATACTGTTGCTGGTCGTGTTGGAGTTTTTTAAAACTCTCATCCAGTTCTGCCTTCATATCAGGATCCGGTGTGGGTTCATCTTCCAATAATTCAATGGCAACCTGAATGTTTTCCAATTGATCTGTCAAATCGTGATAAGCATCTACCTTACCCTTAAGCTGATTATTTTCATCAATCAGCTTTTGGGCAGCCGCCTGGTTGTCCCAAAATCCAGGTTCTGCCATTTTTGATTCATTGATCGAGATACTCTCGTTGAGGGCATCTAAGTCAAAGCGACCTCCCAAAGCCGGCAATCTCGTCTGCCATGGCTTTTAAGTCGCGTTTAATATCGCTGATTTCCATGTAAATCACTCCAGTTATCAATAAAAGAGGTTGGCGGCCATTACAACCTGTCCAACCCCTTCTTGGTTTAATTTTAAATTACTCACGCGTAATGTTTTGTCGAATTTCTGACTTCATGAACAGCCGTGTGGCATCGTAATCGATGTCGGCAATCATTTCCTCAAACATCCGGTACCCATCTTGTTGGTATTCAACTAAGGGGTTCAATTGACCATAACCACGAAGCCCAATTGAAGTCCGCAGTTGATCCATGATGTCAATGTGGTCCGTCCAATGGGCATCGACCACTCGTAAGATCACCACTTTTTCGAATTCCAGCATTTGGGCTGGGTCGTAAAGTTGTTCCTTCTTTTCATCATAGACACCTTCTGCCAACCCCATCAAGAACTTCTTAATTTCGTCAGCAGTCTTATCCTTCAGGTCATCCAGTTTGATCTTATCTGGACTCACCAAAGCGGAAATAGCAAAGTCGAGGATCGTACTCAAGTCCCAATCCTTGTCTTCCCCCTGTGTGTGCAGGTTAACGACCCGGTCGATAGTCCGTTCAAACATTGGCATGATGACCCACTTCAAAGAGTCAGTCTCGTCAATGACTTGTTGCCGTTGGCCGTAAATGACTTCACGTTGTGCCCGCATCACGTCATCGTATTGCAGCACGTTCTTCCGGGAATCATAGTTGTTCCCTTCAACCCGCTTCTGCGCTGATTCAACTTGACGACTGATCATCCGGCTCTTGATGACGGCATCTTCACCTTCAACGTTCATGTGTTCCAAGAAGGATTTGACCCGGTCAGTTCCGAACCGCCGCATCAGATCATCTTCAAGCGACAGGTAGAACTGGGTCAAACCAGGATCCCCTTGACGACCAGAACGGCCACGAAGTTGGTTATCGATCCGCCGTGATTCGTGTCGTTCAGTCCCAAGGACAACGAGTCCGCCCAATTCACGAACGCCCGGTCCAAGCTTAATATCAGTCCCACGACCAGCCATGTTGGTAGCAATGGTAACGGCGCCGCGTTGGCCGGCATTCATGATGATGTCGGCTTCCTTTGCATGGTTCTTCGCGTTCAAAACAACGTGGTCAATGCCTGCCTGATCCAGTTGATCAGAAAGGTATTCGGACGTTTCAACGGCAACCGTCCCAATTAAGATCGGTTGACCCTTTTCATTTAGCTCACGAATCCGATCGACAACGGCATCGAACTTCGACTTCAGGGTTGGGTACAACACATCTGGTTCATCGATCCGAACAACCGGTTTGTTGGTTGGCACCGAAATAACTTCCATGTTGTAGATTTCCCGGAATTCTTCAATTTCAGTCCGAGCAGTACCAGTCATGCCGGCAAGTTTTTGATACATCCGGAACATGTTTTGGTACGTGATGTTGGCCATGGTCTTGGACTCTTCTTGAATGTCCACGCCTTCCTTGGCTTCAATGGCTTGGTGCAAGCCATCAGAATAACGCCGACCTTCCATAACACGACCGGTAAATGAATCAACGATCTTAACTTCACCATCGTCAACCACGTAATCCTTATCGCGCAGCATGATAAAGTTGGCCCGCAGCGCTTGGTCCATATGGTGAGTCAGGGCTGTGTTGTCAGTATCATAAAGGTTGTTTAAGTTGAAATATTTTTCAGCTTTAGCAATACCCTGTTCAGTTAACGACACACTCTTAGATTCCAAGTCGATCTTGAAATCATCGTCTTCGTGCAGCGTCTTTGCAAACCGGTTAGTCCGAATATAGAGCTGTGAAGTGCCTTCAGATTGGCCAGAAATGATCAACGGTGTCCGCGCTTCGTCAATGAGGATGGAGTCAACTTCATCGACAATGGCAAAGTTCAGTGGCCGTTGCACCATGTCGTCCTTGTAAACGACCATGTTATCACGCAGGTAGTCAAACCCAATTTCTGAGTTTGTTGAATACGTAATATCGGCGTTGTAGGCTTCCCGCTTTTCTTCTGGTGACATTTCGGCCAGGTTCAACCCAACGGTCAGACCAAGCCATGAATAGAGTTCGCCCATTTCAGTGGCATCACGTGAAGACAGATATTCGTTAACCGTAACAACGTGAACCCCTTTGCCGGAAATGGCATTCAGGTACACGGGCATGGTAGCGGTCAAGGTTTTTCCTTCACCAGTCTTCATTTCGGCAATGTTACCTTCATGAAGCACGATCCCACCCATGACCTGAACGTGGAATGGATAGAGGCCTAAGACCCGCTTAGCCCCTTCACGGGCAACGGCGAAAGCTTCTGGTAGTAACTCATCCAACGTTTCGCCATCTTGGTAGCGTTGTTGGAATTCAGGGGTTTTTGCTTGTAGATCTTCGTCAGAAAGTGCCGCGTATTCTTCGGCATGACTGTTCACTTGATCAGCCCACTTGCTGATTCGCCGGAGTTCGCGCTTATCACTTTCGACCCATTTTCTTAAAACGTTTGGCATATTAAGTTCCTTCCAAAATTAATCTCGTTTTTAACTTATGTTGTGCTAGTTTTTGAGTTTTATTGCATACTAGCAATAAGTTTAACATTTATAATGACAATTGAAAACTCATCTGGATTAGTTTGTAAGATAATTTTAATCACAATAGATGGAAGAAAGCGCTTAGCTCCCCATAAAGAAGAGAAATACCAGCCATGCGTGATTCAGGTATATCGTACTACGCAAAAAAACACCCAGAACATCAGTCCTGAGTGCCTTTCGTTCACTGTTATTCATTGTCGGCTTCAATCAAGCCGTAGCGCCCATCATTACGACGGTACACAATGTTGACGCCATCGGTTTCAGCGTCTTCATAGATAAAGAAGTCGTGCCCCAGCATGTCCATTTGAAGGATAGCTTCCTCGTTATCCATTGGTTTCAAAGAGACCCGCTTTGTCCGAACAACCTCTAACTTGGATTCTTCATCCGTTGTTTCAGCAGCGGCTGCTTCACTCGGTGTAAATTCAAAGTTCTTAAAGCCTTTTTCACGAGATTTGCGGTTCACCTTGGTCTTGTACTTGCGAATCTGACGCTCAAGTTTGTCGGTGACCAAATCGATACTAGCATACAGATCTGGTGAAGTTTCTTCGGCTCTCAACGTTAAATAAGGTAGCGGAATCGTAACTTCCACCTTTGAATCCTTATTTTGATAAACCTTTAAATTAACGTGAGCAGTCGAATCAACGCTTTGCTCAAAGTACTTTTCAAGCTTACTGATCCGTTTTTGAACGTAGTCGCGAATGGATTGGGTAACCTCGATGTTTTCTCCACGAATATTGAATGTGAGCATAGAACTTCTCTCCCTTCCACACAAACAAAAGCTAATTTAAGCAAGTATGTTAACTCAGCTTAATGTTGTTTTGTTATATTTATTATAAATGAAAACGCTACAATTAACAATGAATTGCATAAAAATTTATCCGTGAGCAAGTGTCAACCCATGCACTTCAGCCGCCCCTGCTTCGGCTAACAAATGTGCTGCAAACCTTATCGTAGTGCCAGTTGTGTAGATGTCATCCACCAGTAAAATACGCTGATTGACGCACTTGTTTTTTTGCTCAATATTTAATTTAAACGGTTGTGGTGTCCGTAATCGCTCTTGGCGGGACTTACTCGATTGCGGTTGTTGCTTTTAACTAGTCGCCGTGGTGAGCAGTTCGGCAACCTGAACGTCCTCAAGAAACCCAGCCACCTGATTAAACCCGCGCGACGCTAACGTGGTCGGGTGAATCGGAATGGGCACAACCAGATCAGGAGTTGCGCGTCTAATGGCCGTTTTAAACGCCTCTTGAAAAACATGCCTGAGCCTGTAATCGCCGCGAAATTTATATTGCAGCATAAAATCCTGCAGCGCATCATTGTAAGTAAATAAGGCTTGATTGACAAAGGGTGAACTGGCTGGCCACCGCAAACAATCGCCACAAACATCGGTGTCTCCCTGTTGGCGGCCGCACTTAGGACACCGGTTCACTAGATCAATGACCGAAAATCGGCGCCAACACCGCTGACAAGTTGCCGGGACCTTTAGCGGACGAAACGACAGCAGCGTTGTCAAACTGATTGGTGCAGTCAGCGGCGTCCCGCATAGTAAACAAGCGCTCATTTAAGTCCCCTCCTGTGTCGTCAGTCGTTTCGCCTTTCGATTCACGAATTCGATCTGCTGCTGCGCACGACGAATCGTGCCCGTTTTGGCCGTGACAAAAAATTGAACTAGGCCTTCTGGTGCCTGGGCACTTCGCCCCACCCGACCCGCAATTTGAACAAGGGCCGCTGTTGAAAACACCCGATCATCCGCCCCCAGAACAAACACGTCAATGTCGGGAAAAGTAACCCCACGCTCCAAAATTGTCGTAGTCAATAAAAAGTCAATCTGACCATCGCGCATTTGCTGCACCTTTACGTGTCGTTCAGGGTCTGCCGAATAGACTGTGACCGCCTTTTCATTTGCAAATTGGGCTTCAATGGCTGCCGCAATCGGGGCAAGATCAGCAATGTGCGGCACGAAGAATAGAAAGCGCCTGTGCGCAACAAACGCCGCCTTTAGTTGGCGCACAACAACGGTTGGCAATTGATGCTGCGCTAATTTCTTACGCCATTGGCCTACCGGCAGATAGCTCACTTGCAGCTCATGTCGTTTCACCTGCCGCAGCAGTTGTCGACTTGGTGTTGCGGTGAGATAAAGCGCCGCGCCGGCCGTTTTTTTGGCCTGCTGAACAGCAAAATGCAATCCCGGGTCTGCCGCATACGGAAAGGCGTCCACCTCGTCGATCACTAAAACATCAAAAGCATGGTAGAATCGAAGCAGTTGGTGGGTGGTACAAATCGTCAGTTGGCAGTAGCGATAATCGTCTGGCATATCTCCATAAAGCACCACTTGGTCCGTGGTTGAAAAGGCCTGTTTTAGTCGCGGTGCGAGTTCCAAACAAACATCGACACGCGGTGACGCAATGGCCACTCGCAGACCGTTAGCAATCGCCCAGGCGATCCCTTCAAAGAGCATTTCAGTCTTGCCAGCACCAGTAACCGACCACATCAGGTGATCTTCTCTGGACTTAAAATACTGGCGGATCTGGCTGCTGCACCCAGCTTGTAATGGCGTTAACTGACCGGTCCAAGTCAACGGTGCGGTCATTTCTGGAAACCGATTCGGCTCGGGCAAAGAACACAGGTTGTCAGTCGACCGCATCCGTCCTAGCTGGATACAGTTACCACAGTAACAGCTGCCGTCCGGCAATTGCGTTTCACGACGATCAATGGGCTGCCCACAGCGCTGACATTGGGCGTGCTTGCCGGTCAGTAAAATTGCTGGCCGCCGTTCCAGCGTTGGCAACTGAGCTAGTGATTCTGGTAAGTCAGATTCAGGCATCTGCCGACCATAGAGTTGATTGAGTTCTTGAATAAGCATGACGACCTCCCTTATTACCCTTAACTACGATAGAAAAGAAGGATTTGATTGAATGAATTCAGATTATTTAACAATTAAGCACTCCGGACAAAACGAGATTGAAATCAAAAAGTCTCGGTTTGTTTGTACGGTTGGCCGCGTGACTTCTAAAGAAGAGGCAGACGCCTTCATCCAAGATGTGCGTGAGGCTAATCCTAAGGCGACGCACAATTGTTTTGCTTACATGACTGGTCAAAATGATGACCTCCAGCGAGAAAGTGACGACGGCGAACCCTCTGGAACAGCTGGCATCCCCATCCTTGAAGTGTTAAAAACGATGCACCTTCACGATGTTTGTGCCGTTGTGACCCGTTACTTCGGCGATATCAAACTCGGTGCTGGTGGCCTCATCCGGGCTTACAGTAACGCAACTTCAAGGGCCATCGAACAAGTCGGCCTCGTTAAAAAGGTGCTGCAAAAAGATCTGACGATGACCGTGTCATACGCCGATTTTGATAAGCTCAGTTATTTTCTCACCCAGCAATCAATTCCCGTTGTGGATACGTCTTATGCGACAGATGTCACCGTTAAGATTGCGGTGGATCTTGACGCTATTGATGCCGTTCAGACTGAAATCACGAATCGCCTTGCTGGCAACGTGCGTATTATCGCAGGGGACGAGCATTATAACGAGGTTGACGTGCCGACTTATGAGCAATAGCGACCGTTAGTATTAATGAACCGAATGACCTTTTTCGTTTTTTAGGTTTCACGAGCTTCCAAACTTATGTAGAATTAAATCTAAACTGATACTAGATTGGAAGTCTTATCCGTGGATGCGATCCTACTCCTTATTGTCCTGGTCTTTATCGTCAGCCTCCGCCCAAACCTGCGCGGCCCCTCACCTGACTATCTCAACCGAACAACCACCGCGAGTATTAATGGTCTCTTTTTGATGCTTGTCTTATTCAGCCATCTTGTCACCTACATGCCGCCGATGCAGCATTGGTCAACACTCACGAATCTTTGGATGGCCCACTAAGGGTGAGCTGATTGTCACCACGTTCCTATTCTTTTCAGGATACGGCGTGATGGTTCAACTTCAAAAACGTGGTCCTGCCTATCTTGAGACATTTCCTGTTAAACGGATTGCAGTCACAATTTATCTTGTCTTGTCGGTTGCGATGGCGATTCCCTTTCCGCCTGGCAGAATCGTCCTCGCCTATCTGGGGTTGGCAACGATTGGCAACAGTAGCTGGTACATCTTTGCAATTCTGCTCATGTATGCGCTGACCTACGTGGCATTTAAACTTGCACCTGGTCAGCCAAATCGGGCGATCATACTGCTGTTCATCGGCACAAGCTGCTACTTAGTCATTGCGGTTAAACAGCTGCCGCCCTGGTATGCTGAAACGATTTTTAGCTATTTAGGCGGCGTGTTGTTTGCACGATACCATGAGCCCATTGAAAAACGATTAACATCCTCTTGGGGGCATTACTGGCTCCTGTTTTTATGGACGTTTAGTCTCTTTTGCGGGTTCTATATCTTATGTGCAATAACGCCCTATCGTTGGCTATTTTTTATTAGTTATCAATTTGCAGCCATCTGTTTTCCGCTATTATTCGTTTTCCTTGCAATGAAAACAACCATTCGAGCGCCGTTCTATCGCTACGTTGGCGGCACAGCAATGTTCTCGATTTACATGTTGCAGCGGTTGCCAATGATTCTCGGCCGTCACACCGTCCTTGCTCATCAACCGGTACGCTACTTCTGCTTTGTTTTAGTGAGCACGTTGTTCCTTGGCTGGGTGTTTGACCAGTTGGTTGGCCGTTTTTTGCAGCGACTTGTGGGCAAGCGCGCTTCAGTTTCGGTTAAATAACGGCTCAATTAGAGGATAGAAAAGGATGCCAAATCATTATCCGGTTGGATTTTGATTTGGCATCCTTTTTTTGGTTTTTCTTATATGATCCTAAAAGACTCAGACGTCTTATCTTTCTTGGCCACCTTGTCAAAACCGGTTTGCAGGGCACGGGGTGGACGTTTAACGGACTTTGGCAAACAATTCAGGCCAGGGATTTTCTGCCCCTCGACCCAGACTATTTTTTATGCTGTCGTTCTCGGCCACCGTGCCGAAACGAGTTCCGCAAGACTGAGAGGCTATCGTGTAACGGACTTTGACAAACAATTCAGGTCAGGGATTTTCTGCCCCTCGACCCAGACTATTTTTTTATGCTGTCGTTCTCGGCCACTGTGCCGAAACGAGTTCCGCACGGGGCTAACGTGTAACGGACTCTGGCAAAAAATCCAGACCCGGGATTTTCTGCCAGAGTCCGTTACACACCGCCCCTAACCCGCCTTGCTCCACTCTCTAATGCGAGTTCTTCGACGTCGTATTCTTAACCATCTTATTGATCCAATTCAACAACGGCTGGCGATTCTTTCCCACCAGACCGATTGCTTCAACGAAGAGTTCCAGACCAACTAAACTTGCAATCGTTAGGAAGATAGCGCCCCACAACGGGGAAATTGGATATAGTAATGAGATGAAGGCAAAAATCAAAGCGATGCCGTAGATGACCATCACCGTTTGCCGATGGGTCAATCCCAGCTGCATCAGTCGATGATGCAAATGGTGCTTATCCGCGTGTGAGATCGGCTGGCGATTCAACATCCGGCGCAGAATCGCGTACACGGTATCCGTAATTGGCACACCCAAAATGATCACTGGGATGATGACCGAAATAAACGTCACGTTTTTCAGACCATACAGTGAAAAGACTGAGATCATAAACCCGATAAACAGGGAGCCTGTATCTCCTAAATAAATTCGCGCCGGGAAAAAGTTGTACGGGAGAAAGCCAACCATCGCAAAAACTAGCGCAAAAATACTGATGCTGACGAACGTATTAGCGACATTTAAGAAAAAGAACCCCGTGATCCCCATCGTTGACAGTGCGATGATGCCCACACCATCAGCCAGCCCATCCAGGCCGTCGATCAAGTTAACCGCATTGGTAATCGCTAAGATCCAGATCCACGTCACAGGTAAGCTCAGCCATCCAAGGGAAATGCTCCCGATAAATGGCAGCGTGATATGAATCATTTTTACCCCAGCAACAAAGTAAACTTCCAAAGCTGCAAGCGAAATTCCCAATACTTTTTGGCGAGGCTTCAATTCAAAAATGTCATCAATAATGCCCGTCAGGATGATGATACATTCTCCACCAAAGACGCCCCAAAGTTGTTTGGTGGAAATCTGTTGGCGTAATAAGAACACCGTTGCAAACGTGTACGCCAGGAAGATGGCTAAGCCCCCCATAGTTGGCATGGGTACTTTATTGACTCGGCGAGCGTTGGGATTATCCACCGCCCCGACCCGAAATGCAAGCTTGCGGATGAACGGCGTCAAAATTGCCGCAAAGATCATCGTTGCAATTAAACTGACAATAATTTCGAACTTCATAGCGTCTTCCTTTCTGTGAAATACTGTCTCCTATTATACAAATCGCTTTCAGTAAAGACAATCTTCCGAGAGATAAAACTAAATAATATTAATTAATTTTTGAGCAAAGATGTTGACGTGATAACCTTTTTCACAATTGAAATCGCTATCTTCAACAACTGTTTATGACTATCTCCTTGCCTTTTTAACGAAAACTTATTATAATTGGTCTGTGAAGTGAAAGCGCTTTGCAAGTTTGTGAAAAGTGTTTTATATATTTTTGAAAGGAGTGTTTTTCCATGGCAAGCAATCAACAAAGTGCCAATACAACGGAGGCTGAGCATGAACCAGCACCGATCTTACAACAAATGGCAATTTTTGCCTGCGTTCTGTTTGTGTCATCATTAATTTCACCATTATTCCCAAAGTCATTTCCAGTGCCAACACCGGTTATTGGTTTGATTCTCATGTACGTTTTATTGGCATCACACGCGATTAAGCTTTACCAAGTTGAAAAGATGGCTGATTTCTTAATTAGTTTAATCGCCTTCTTATTCGTCCCATCTGGGGTGCAAATGGCTAATTCCCTTAACGTCTTCACCGACGACGGTGCTTTGACTGGGGTTATGTTGATCGTTGTTATTATTTTAGCAACCATCATCTTGTTAGTCGTTATCGCTTACACTACTGCATGCTTCATGTGGATCAGCCGTAAGGTCTTCCACAAGAGTACTGACGTTCAGTAGGTTTCGATAGCTCTCAATATAGAAAGGATTGAGTTAAATGACTTGGGTTAACTTTTTCGGTAATGCCTTAGACCCGAAAGTCGGTGGGATTGCCTTCTTCGGTATCTTCCTATCGCTCGTTGTCTTCTTAATTGGGCAATGGTTGTTCAAAATTAGTAATGGTTTCTTCTTATTCCAGCCTTTATTCGTTGGTATGGTTCTTGGTATTTTTGTTCTCTGGCTGTTGTCAAAATGGTTCGGTGTTTCACTGCCAACCTTCTACATGGCCGCATACAAGCCCGGTGGTGACATCTTATTCTGGTTCTTGAACCCTGCCACTATCGCGTTTGCCATTCCGCTATATCGTCGGAACGATGTCTTCAAAAAGTTCTGGCTTGAAATTGTGCTATCATTAATCGTCGGGATGGTTATTTCATTGATCGTCATCTACTTCGTTGCCAAGGTTGCTGGCCTGAACAACACGATGATCTCATCAATGTTGCCACAAGCTGCTACCACTGCCGTCGCAATGCCGATTTCCGCCGCTGTTGGTGGGAACTCAGCCGTTACCGCAATGGCATGTATCTTAAACGCCGTCTTGATCTACGCCTTAGCTGACTTCTTGATCAAGATCTTCCGTTTGAACAGCGACCCCGTTGGAGCAGGTTTAGGTTTAGGGACTGCCGGCCATACCGTTGGTTCTGCCAAAGCCGTTCAATTAGGTTCTGTCCAAGGTGCCATGGCTTCTATCGCGGTTGTTGTTATTTCAATCGTTGTTGATATCGTGGTTCCACCATTTGCATCAATGATGCACTTGTTCTAAAATCGCATTTATTTGAACGAAACATTAGCCTCGGACTTCGGTTCGGGGCTTTTTTGTGGCCTTTTATCCCGCGCTATCTATCGAGATCAACGGTACCAATGCAAACTTAACGCCACCATAAAATCTGCTAACATTGCCTCCCCGCATAACCCAACCGGTCGCTTGGTGACTGTTTGGGTTGGGTGGGTTAAATAGCGCTGACATGCCGCTACGTTCCATCGTTTGGCCCTGCAGGCTGAAGTGGGTCGCTCTGGGGAGCTATTGAATGTCTTGGCAGAAATTCAAGGATCTCCTAGGTCTCCCAACATTGCCCCCCACCTGAAGACGTCACACAACATCACTTTTTCATCCGGCGATGCGTCAAGTCCCCCAAGCCGATACAGTAGCTTTAAGTGCGCTAAGGCCCCCACTCCTCAAACAACGAATCGAGTAGGAGGTAATTGATTAATTCAATTACCGACCTCTCACACCACCGTACGTACGGTTCCGTATACGGCGGTTCAATAATTTAAGCACTTTGTATTGACTGGAGTGTCTTGCTCATATTGATGAGTCCAAGGCGTTCCAGTCTTTTGTTTGTCAGAGTATAGGTCAATGTCTTGCTATGCGCAGTTCGCCAATAACCCTTACGGGTATTGGCCATTGTATAAGCACTGGTGCCAGAAAGCCCCAGTTTTACAAGATGATTGACCTTTGTTTTGAGCTTCTTCCACTGTTTCCAAATATACTGGCGAATCCTTGCTCGCAACCATTCGTCTAAGTGACGGATAAAATTGGTCATTTTCCCGACCGAATAGTACTGTAACCACCCACGCATCTTTTGATGAATCTCGTTAAACACCAGGTTTAACGAAACGCCCCGATTGCGCTTGGTCATTTTCCTGAGTGCAGACTTGATGCGTTGCTTGGCCTGCCAAGCAGGTCGCGCATACGCACCTCCTCGACCAACCCCCAAGGAAAATCCCAGGAACTTGGCCCGCAGAGGCGAACTTACTGATGTCTTGTCCTCATTGACGGTGACCTTTAGGTCGCCTTCAAGAAAGCGAGTAACATTAGTCAGAACCCGTTCTCCAGCACGTTTGCTTCGGACATAAATATTACAATCGTCCGCATAGCGGACAAACTTATGACCTCTGGAAGTTAACAGCTTATCCAGTTCGTTGAGATAAATGTTAGCCAAAAGTGGCGATAAGGGGCCACCTTGAGGGGTGCCTTTATCACTTCGTTCAAATAGACCACCATTCATGACACCGCTGGTTAGGAAGCGACGAATGAGATGCAGTATCCATGGATCCGTAATATACTGCTCAATAAATTTAATAAGCAGATCGTGGTTGACCGTATCGAAGTATGCTTTTAAATCGAGATCCACGACATAGTGATAGCCCTGATTGTAGAACTGAACCACTCTATCAATGGCATCTTTAGCACTTCGATTCGGTCGGAACCCAAAACTATTATCTGAGAAGACACGCTCAAATGTTGGCACCATGACTTGCGCCATGGCTTGTTGAACAAGTCGGTCAATCACAGTTGGTATTCCGAGCTTGCGTTTACCACCATTAGGTTTTGGAATTTCAACCCGCTTAACGGGACGAGGCCGATAGGTCTCGTTTTGTAAAGCTTGCAGTAATTCCTGTTTATGTTTCCTCAAGTAGGGCAACAGTTCGTCAACGGTCATTCCGTCTAGTCCTGCTGCACCTTTGTTTCTGCAGACGCGAAGATAAGCCTCGTTCAGGTTATTTCGGTCTAAGACTAACTCTTGAAACTTAGTGCCGTTCATCATCGTATTTTCACCAGAGTCAGTGCTACGCACCCCGACTTGTTCTTGGGCTTCCAGTCCTACTGTCCGCCGGCGGTCAGCTTTTTCTGTATTCTGCGGTTGTTGCACTGTCTCCACCTCCAATATCAATGATGACCTATTATTGTTCAGCCCTTCGTGGCAGATACCACTACTATGGCCTCGGCTGACTCCTGTATCGTTCTGCACCACATCACTGCGATGTTTGTTCCTGTGGCGCTTAGCGCGCCTCTTGTCGGGAACGTACGATACAGGCCTCCCCGGGTAAGAACGCCCACTTTCGTACCATGTCATTGCCAGCTTTACTGCGATGGCCTCGAGTAGTATTGGACTTTGGTTTGTTTGGCAACCTCGTCCGACCAACACAGCCTTATAGCTGATTCTTGTACATCAATGCGGTACTTTGTCGCCGACTTCCTTCAGATTCCACCTCACGATGGACACCCTTGTCATTGACTTGCGGTTCCGACTACTACGGCCCGCAACGGACTTTCACCGTCTAGTTGGCGCCCATGCCGGGCGCACCAAAAAAGCAGCCCCAGATCATCTGATCCAGAGCTGCTTTCGCTTGTTCTAACTAACGCTTCAAGTGGTAACTGTAAGTTGAAACGATAATGTTTTGACGCGTATTTAAGGCACCACGCAGACGCAGTGCAGTTTGGTTATGCAGCACATTTTGCCATGGATGGCGTGGTACGAACTGGGGTACAAGAACGGTCGTGGTAAAGTTCCGTTCAGCAGCCCGTTTGGCAATCACATCACAGAACCGCATGGTTGGTGTAATGATTGACCGGTATGACGAGTGAATGTCCACAAATCGAACGTCTGGGAACTTCACTTTGAACTCGTGCGCCGTCTTATGTTCCTTCACTGGATTTTCGTCAAACGACACGTGCATCGCGATCACGTAGTCCCCGATGGACCGCGCGTAGTCGATCGCATTAGCCGTTACCTTCGTCACGTTGCTGACAAGGACAATGACTGTTGCACCATCATAGTGGTGATTTTCAGGCGTAAACTTCTCGCTCACACGCAGTTGTCGCGCCACGTTATCATAGTGCAAGTGAATCCGGTAGAACATGTAGTAAAGCATTGGCATCACGATCAGGTAAGGCCAAACGTTGCCGAAATGTAGGAAGAACAGGCAAACAACCAGTGAGGCTGAAATAAACGCCCCGAGGAAGTTGATGAAGGCCTTTAATGGCCAGATACCCTCTCGTACCCGGAACCAGTGTCTGATCATCCCGGATTGCGACAACGTAAATGGGACGAACACACCGATTGCGTATAATGGAATCAGCAAACTCGTTTTCCCGTTAAAGATAATGATCAAAACAATGGCACTAACTGCTAATGAGATGATCCCGTTGGAGTACCCTAACCGATCGCCTCGGTCAAGGTAGGCATGTGGCAAGAACTTATCCTTGGCCAGGTTATAAGCCAGAATTGGGAACGCTGAAAACCCTGTGTTCGCCGCCACGGCTAAAATTAAGGCCGTTGAGAGCTGAATGAGGTAATAGATCAACCCGTGCCCAAAGACTGCTTCAGCAATTTGTGACAGCACAGTGTTGTCTGCCATTGGCCGAATACCGGTGTAGTAACTCAGGAACGTGATTCCAGCAAAGAAGAGCGCCAGAATCGTTGCCATGATCGCCAAGGTTGCCGACGCATTGTGGCTCTTTGGCTTTTTGAAGTTTGGCACCGCGTTACTGATGGCTTCAACCCCGGTCAGTGACGATGACCCGGATGAGAAGGCCCGCAAGAACAGCACGACCGACATACCGCTAACCGACGTCGTTAACCCCGCTGAAGCGTGGTAGGCAATCTGCCCCGTTGCGATCCGGAAGAGTCCCCAGAGTACCATCCCAATAATCATAATGATGAAGAAGTAGACCGGGAAGGTAAGGAAGGACGCCGAATCGCGCATGCCCCGTAAATTAATGGCCATGATGCCAAGGACAATAATAATAGCAACGATCACTTGATAGTGACTTAACGCTGGAATTGCCGAGACAATGGCATCAACCCCTGATGTCACAGAAACCGCCACAGTCAGCATATAGTCGACCAGCAATGAGCCCCCAGCAACTAACCCCGCTGAGGTCCCCCAGTTTGTCGAGGCAACCACGTAGGCCCCACCACCAGATGGATATGCATGAATGATCTGTTGGTAAGACAGTGTGATGGCAAACAGCAAGACCAGAACTAACAGCGCAACCCACATTTGATACATCAAGGCTGCAGCTGATAATGTGATCAAGACAGTCGTAATTTGTTCAGTCCCATAAGCCACTGATGATAGCGCGTCAGAAGAAAGTAGTGCAAGAGCTTTGAACTTTGTTAAGGCCTGACCGCCTTCATCTGTGGTCCTTAACGGTTTCCCAATTAACAACCGTTTCAAATAACGCCACATTTTCTTTACTCCTTTTCCGACTAATAATAGCTATCACCTACGAAAATTCATAACTGATAGCTTTTTTAATCCCCAATATTCGATAACTAGTATTTTTGCGCAAATCCGCTTCACGCAAAATCATTAGGTATTGTACACCAATCCACCATTAATTACTATTTATTTTAAAAAGAATGGGTACCTTATGAGAATTTGTCAAAAACATTGAGGTAAAACCCTGTTACATCAACATTTTGGGTCGAAAGCTCATAATCAAATTCTAACACTTTCTGACCCGAAACGGACAAGAAAGCGACATCATTCAGGGTTCTTTTTCCAAATCACCACAAAAAATAATGATTGCGCGTAACGACGGCTCATTTATCGATCAGTAAACTGAAGGAGTTTTCCATTGTTGGGTGATTCAAAGTAGCGCCTTAATATCGCTTCGTTCCACCGTTCGGCCCTGCAGGCTGAGGTGGAGTCACTCTGGGGGAGTATTGAATGTCTTTCCAGAAATTCAAGGATCTCCTACATCTCCCGTGGTCGTATCCGGCTAAAAGACAGCCGCTAACGATCACCGACATCACAGCCTGCAATGCCGAACGGTTCCACTACACTATAATTCTGTTAGTAGTCGTCACAATTAATAAGTCTTCAAAAGTGGTATCACTAAAATTCCATATTAATCGTTACTAGTAACTAACTCGTCATGAGAAGCATTGCTGTTAATAGCCTTACTAGCAGTCGAGGGCGGATTCTCTGCGAACTTGATTTAGCGCAATTGTGATGCTTAACTCGTGAAAGAAACGGGCTCAACGTCAGTGGAATGCAGCAATTTGGCACGGAGCTGTGGTGTCGACATCAGTTATCGACCGTACTTTGGTCGGTTACTGATGTGCGAGACGACTTAGATCCACTCGAGAGCTGCGCAGCAGAAATCGAGTTAGCTCAGTCGCGAGCCACTACACGGCCTGCCAAATTGCGGAATGCAACGGCCTGTCACCCAACATTGGAAAGACCCAAACTGAATCAACTAAGGCCGCTCATACAAAAGATCCTCTGTACCCGGTCATTATTCTGGGCACAGAGGATCTTTACAGAGACAATTTTTTTAGATTAAAGCAGGTGGATATTAGCAGCCGCACACTGATCCAGCATGTCCTGTGGCCAAACACTGGCTTGAACTTCACCAACGTGAGCCTTTCCTAATAACAGCATGCACAGGCGTGACTGACCGATACCGCCACCAATGGTATATGGCAGTTCACCAGCAAGCAATTGTTTGTGGAATGGCAGACTGGCACGGTCCTCAGCATCAGCAGCTTTCAATTGAGCCTTCATCGCCGTTTCATCGACCCGAATCCCCATGCTTGAAATTTCAAGGGAACAGTTCAATGGTTCGTACCAGAACAAGATATCGCCGTTAAGTTGCCAATCATCATAGTCAGGTGCACGGCCGTCATGGCGTTTGCCAGACTTAAGCAGACCGCCAATTTGCATCAAGAATACGGCACCGTCTTCTTTACAGATGGCGTCTTCACGTTCCTTAGGCGTCTTATCAGGCCACCGGTCTTCCAGTTCCTGCGTGGTGACGAATTTAATGTCATCTGGGAGGTGGTGGACAGCATCTGGGTACTTGTACCAAACTTCGTCTTCCATGTGCTTAATGACCTTAAAAATACGGCGAACGGTGGTCTTCAATGTATCAGTGGTCCGTTCTTCCTTAGCAATGATTTTTTCCCAGTCCCATTGGTCAACGTAGATGGAGTGGAAGTTGTCCAGATCTTCATCCTTACGAATGGCATTCATGTTGGTGTACAGCCCTTCATGCATCTTAAAGCCATAACGATGCAGCGCCATCCGCTTCCACTTCGCAAGGGAGTGCACAATTTCCATGGTTTCACCAGGCATGTCCTTCATGGTAAATGAAACGGGTGCTTCAACGCCATTTAAATTATCATTCAACCCCGTTGAGCGTTCGACCATCATTGGGGCGGACATCCGTTGCAACCCCATCTCTTTGCCGAACTCATCCTGGAACGTTTCACGAATATAACGAATAGCAGCTTCAGTTTCTTTAACTGACAATTTTGGATCGTAATCCTTTGGGACAATAAAATGCATAGTCAAAAACTCCTTTGAAATTTTGTACGACACTGGGAAACGAAAAAAGCCTTCCGTCCCCAGCTAAAGGGACGAAAGACTTTTCGCGGTACCACCCAGTTTGTCTATTTCAAATAGACCACCTTACGACGCACCATCATGCGCCTCCGGACAATAACGGGCCGGTCACGTCTACGCCTACTCTGGCAACGCCATTTGGGGTAGCAATCTCAGAAAGTGTTATTCAGTGCTCTCGATACCTCATCGGTTTTCCACTAACCCCGATTCACTGTCAGGTCGAAAGGACTTACTTATCTTTCTGTTTTTTCGTCTGTTTCGTATGTGTCTTTACTTTAGCATGTAAATGAGAGTTTGAAAAGAGGAAATTTTAAAATGACTTTCAGCTGCCATTCAAGAGAGCGCTTTCATATCTTGATTACCGCCTATTCAAGTTTTGAAATAAAATTAAAATTATCTCACCGCACAACTCTTATTCTCATTATCATCAAATTTCGGGAAAATAAAAACGCCGCGAAATCAAATTGATCTCGCAGCGCTTCTTAATTTATTCTTTACCCTAAATGGTGAGGCGTGATTACATCATGCCGCCCATACCTGGTTGGGCTGGGGCTGCAGGAGCAGCTGAATCATCCTTAGGTTCGTCAGCAACAACGGCTTCAGTTGTCAGCAACAGTGCTGAAACTGATGAAGCGTTTTGTAATGCTGAACGGGTAACCTTGGTTGGGTCAACGATGCCGGCCTTAACCATGTCTTCGAACTTGTTGGTAGCTGCGTTGTAACCAACGCCAGTTTCCAAGCCCTTCATGTGGTCAACGATAACAGAACCTTCAACACCGGCGTTTTCTGCGATTTGACGAACAGGTTCTTCCAAAGCACGACGCACGATGGCAACACCAGTTGCTTCGTCACCTTCGGCTTCAACCTTGTCCACGTCACCGATCACGTTGATCAATGCGGTACCACCACCGGCAACAAAGCCTTCTTCAACGGCGGCACGAGTAGCGTTCAAAGCATCTTCAATTCGGTACTTGCGTTCCTTCAATTCGGTTTCAGTTGCGGCACCGACACGAACAACAGCAACACCGCCGGCTAACTTAGCCAAACGTTCCTTTAACTTGTCCTTGTCAAAGTCAGAAGTTGTGGCATCGATTTGCGTCTTGATTTCAGCAACACGTTCTTCGATTTGTTCCTTAGAACCAGCACCTTCAACAACGGTCGTGTTGTCCTTAGTGACGTTAACCTTGTTAGCTTGACCTAATTGATCAATCGTTGCATCCTTCAAGTTCAAGCCAAGGTCATCGGTGATCACAGTCCCACCAGTCAGAACAGCAATGTCTTGAAGTTGGGCCTTACGACGGTCACCAAAGCCAGGGGCCTTAACAGCAACGACGTTGAACGTCCCACGCATCTTGTTCAGCACAAGGGTTGGTAAAGCTTCGCCAGTGATGTCATCAGCGATGATCAACAATGAACGACTTTGTTCAACAACGGATTGCAGTAATGGCAAGATGTCTTGAATGTTTGAGATCTTCTTGTCAGTGATCAGGATGTATGGGTTGTCCAAGTTAGCTTCCATTTTATCGTTATCGGTAACCATGTACTGTGACATGTACCCACGATCAAATTGCATCCCTTCAACAACGTCCAAGCTGGTATCAACACCACGTGATTCTTCAATGGTGATCACGCCGTCATTACCAACTTTTTCCATGGCGTCGGCAATTAATGTACCAGTTTCTTCACTAGCTGAAGAAATAGCAGCGATCTGGGCAATGTCATCTTTGGTAGTGACCTTGTGGCTCATCTTGTGTAAGGCATCAACGGCTGCGTTAGTGGCCTTTTCGATCCCACGACGGATGCCGACAGGGTTAGCACCGGCAGTGACGTTCTTCATACCTTCGTTAACGATTGCTTGGGTCAAAACAGTGGCAGTAGTTGTCCCATCACCAGCGATATCGTTGGTCTTTGAAGCAACTTCAGCAACTAACTTAGCACCTAAGTTTTCAAAGTGATCTGACAATTCGATTGCCTTAGCGATCGTCACACCATCGTTAGTGATGGTTGGGTTACCGTAAGATTGTTCCAAAACAACGTTACGACCCTTAGGACCAATGGTGGTCTTAACTGTATCTGCCAATTTATCTACACCGCGAAGCATTGCGCCACGGGCGTCTTCAGAGAACTTTAACTCTTTAGCCATAATTAATTTTTCACCTCATATGATTAATTGTTAATTTTGTGTTTATGTCTGCCCTATTCAGGCTGACCGGTTTTAGTCAACGATTGCGACTAAATCTTTTTCGTGAACCACAAGGTAAGAAGCACCTTCATACTTAACTTCAGTGCCGGAATACTTGTCAAGCAAGACGGTCTCGCCTTCCTTAACACTTGGGGCAACCTTTTCACCGTTATCAAGTACACGGCCATCACCAACAGCAACTACCTTTGCAGTTTGTGGCTTTTCTTGGGCGTTACTTGCTAAAACGATACCACCAACAGTGGTTTCTTCTTCTTGAGCTTGTAAGATCACACGGTCTCCTAATGGTTTTAACACTTGAATCCCTCCAATAAATCTAAAGATTTAGCACTCTTAGCACTCATCTAACACAAGTGCTAATCAACAATTAATACTATAAAATTATTCGGGGTAAAATGCAAGTTATATTGACTAGAAAGTTGAAAAGAGTGTGGAGAAAGGCGGTTAAGGGGCAGAATGTAAGGGACTCTGACAGAAATGCCTGGGTTTGGCATTTTTGTCAGAGTCCCTTACATGGCCGCCCCTTGCTTTTCGGAACACGTTTCGGCACGGCTGAATAGAAAGACTCTATGAGATGACGAGAATCGAGAAAATGTGTAAAAAAATCGAGAAGAAAATTGAGAAGGAACCCGATAAGCAGGAAAAGATAAGCAAAGTACAAGACAGTAATCCCCAAGCACAATAAAACTCAAAGTGGCCGCCACTCACAAAATCGGCGCCAACAATCGCGAAACACTCTGCTTAAACCGCAAGTACAACGACTGATCCGCAAACATTTCAGGCGTGATCAATGTACTTTCCGCCATATCCTGTTCAAATAACGCGGCCAGCTGTGTATTTATCTCCTTATCATATAGAAAGGCATTCACTTCAAAGTTTAACTTAAAGCTGCGGTAATCCATATTAGCACTGCCAACTGAGGCCACTTCGTCATCGACCAGCATCGTCTTTGCGTGTAAAAATCCATTCCCGTAGTAGTAGATTTTCGCACCAATTTCAGCTGTGTCTCTGCAAAAATGTTGGGTGGCTCGGTAGACAAATGGATGGTCCGGCATACTGGGCACCATAATGCGCACGTCAACGCCCGACATAATGGCAATCTTCAACGCTTCAATCACGCCATCATCGGGAATAAAGTACGGCGACTGGATCCAGAGCCGTTTTTTAGCCATCTGAATCAAGCGAATGTAGCCCATCTTGATTTGCTGCAATTGAGAATCCGGCCCGCTGCTGACGATCTGCATACTCGTTAATCCCTTTGGCGCCATCACTGGAAAGTAGTCACGATCGACGTAGTTATCTGCAAGTTTTGCTTTCTTTGACGTCGCATTCCAGTCCAGAACAAACCGGCTTTGGAGCGCAAAGACAGCTGCCCCTTCAATGCGAATATGCGTGTCGCGCCAGTGGCCAAATTTTTTGCTGCAGCCAAGGTATTGGTCACCAATGTTAAACCCGCCGACGTAACCAATTTCCCCATCGACCACCACTATTTTGCGGTGATTTCTAAAGTTGAGACGAAAGTCAAGAATAGCGGAACGCGCCAAGAATGGCTCAACATATCCGCCAGCATCGATCAGTGGCTTAAAAAAGCGCCGATAAGTCCCCATTGACCCCCACGGATCATAGATGACCCGTACCGTAACACCGGCCTTAGCACGGGCAACAAGGGCGCTTAAGACAGCGCTGCCAATTTCATCATTATAAAACGTGTAGAATTCAACATTCACGTTGCGTTGCGCGGCGTTAATGTCACGGATGATGGCGTCAAACAAGCTATTGCCATCCGTAAATAGTTTCACGCGATTTCGTCGGGTCAAAAAAGCGCGATTGGCCCGCATAAAAAGCTGCATTGTTCCGGCAATATCGCGCGACACCGGGTGTTGGCTTGTATCGGGCTCTAGCAGCAGTTCTCGTTGTTCAGACAAAATTGTATCTAACCGCGTCTGAACCGTATTATCGACTTTGAAAAGTTTGTTTTTGGGGAGTTGTCTCCCAAAAAAAGCGTAAAAAATGAACCCGATTACCGGCAGTAACAACAACACCAGCAGCCACGCCCACATCGCGGCAATATCGCGACGTTGTCGAAACACTGTAAACAGTGCCGTCATCAGGTTAATTGCGTAGATCACACCAAGGATCATGGACCAAGAAATCGTCACATGCTCACCTCCAATAAGGGTTACAAAAAGTATAGCACTATTGTGCGTTTTCTCACACAAGTTCGAAATTTTGACCGCTTCTTGAAAGCGAAAAATAGCGCCTATCCAGATCAAATAGGCGTTTTAAATTTACTTGTTGTGTTCTTGTTTCGATTAAAAAAATGACACAAACAAAAAAAACTGACCAATGCCACTAAGGGTCATTAGCCAGTTTTGCTTATGCTTCTTCGTTATAGTGATCCAAGAAGTAGACCAATGTCTGTAATTCATTCGTCAGATCCACGTTTTGAACGCGCACGTTATTCGGAACTGATACCCGAAATGGCGTAAAGTTCAAAATACCGCGGATACCACCAGCGATAGCTTCATCCGTTACCGATTGGGCAACGTCTGCAGGAACCGTAATGATGGCAACCTGAATTTGTTGATCCTTCAACTGTTTTTCAAGTTCAGCCATTGGATAAACGGGCACACCGCTCTTAACGGTGTTTGCGAGGTCAGCCTTAACATCAAAAGCAGCGCTGATACGGACGTTGGAATTTTGATGGAAGTTAAAGTTCAACAGCGCATTCCCGAGGTTCCCAACCCCGATCAAAGCGGCGTTGGTCAATTTGTCCTGGTTCAGGATCTTCTTGAAGAACTTTAGCAAACTCTCAACATCATACCCATACCCGCGTTTACCCAGGGCACCAAAGTATGAAAAATCACGACGGATCGTTGCTGAATCAACCTTTACGGCTTCTGATAATTCAGTCGACGAGGCCCGCGTCTTGTCTGCATCTTTTAAGATGTTTAAGTAACGGTAATAGATCGGCAAGCGCTTAGCGGTTGCCTTTGGGATCTTTGTTTCTGCCACAGTAACTCCTCCTTGTGAATTTTAGTAAAGTGAATGAAGTGAATTAGAATAAGTGCGTGTATTCTACTCTTAATTCTGGGGCTTGTGAAATAGCCATCCTCGCTCATTATAGCATAAACCCTTATCTTGTGAAATAATTTTCAATAAAAAGGTTGTGAAAACTGTTATTTACCAGTTAATGAGCCCCTATTATGGTAAAATAGTTTCACGAAGAAAGGTAGGCTGATTCATATGTTATTACAAGTCCAGCAAGTGACGCGGCGCTTTGGTGCTGAAACACTTTTTGCCGACGTCAACATGGATATCCCGGATAATGGCCGGGTGGCACTTGTTGGTCGCAATGGTGCCGGAAAGTCAACACTGATCCGCATCATTGCCGGAATCGATGCGCCTGATAAGGGCCAGATCGTTACCCGAAAGAAGTTAACACTCGGGTACCTGGCCCAAGATACAGGGCTTGATTCCAATAAGTCCATCTGGGAAGAAATGGCCAGCGTGTTTGCGGCCCTTCAGGCTCAGGAAGACCAGTTGCACGAGTTAGAAGCCCAAATGAGCGATCCCGATATTATAGCGGATCCTGACCAATTTGAACAGGTCACCACAACCTATGACCGAATCCAAAGTGACTTTAAGGCTAATAACGGTTATGGGTACCGAGCTGAGATTCGCGGTGTGCTTCACGGGTTCGGCTTTAACGAACCCGACTATGACCGTTCTGTCAACGAACTGTCTGGCGGTCAAAAAACACAGTTGGCGCTCGCTAAACTTCTGTTAGAAAAACGCGACTTGCTCATATTAGATGAACCAACGAACCACTTGGACGTTGAAACGTTGACCTGGCTCGAAGGCTACATCCAGTCTTACAAGGGCGCGTTGCTGATTGTTTCTCATGACCGGTACTTCTTAGACCGTATCGTGAGCGAAGTGTACGACATGTCATCTGGCATCCTCACCCACTACCATGGCAACTATTCCAATTACGTGGACCAAAAAGCGGCGAAGTTAAGACGTGAATGGAAGGAATACGACAAGCAACAGGCAAAGATCTCCAAGCTTGAAGATTTCGTGAACCGAAACATTGTGCGTGCTTCAACGACCAAACGTGCTCAAGCGCGGCGGAAACAACTCGCTAAAATGGACCGTGTTGATCGGCCAGAGGGTGCTGACAAGGTTGCCCATTTTGAATTTGTACCCACTAAAGAAAGCGGCAATATTGTGCTCACAACGACCGACCTCGCAATTGGTTACACACCGGACAACGTGTTGGCGCAACCAGTGAATCTGGATGTCAATAAACACCAGGCAATTGCCATTGTCGGGCCAAACGGCGTGGGTAAATCAACCCTGCTCAAAACGATTCTGGGTAAAATTCCGGCCATTAAGGGCGACGTGCATTTTGGCACCGGCGTTGAGACCGGCTACTACGATCAGGAACAAAAATCACTCCATGGTGAAAAAACGGTGTTAAACGAACTTTGGGATGATCACCCAACAACCCCTGAGGGCGATATTCGCACGATTCTCGGGAGTTTTCTATTCACGGGTGAAGACGTCGACAAGATGGTGCATAGCCTCAGTGGTGGTGAAAAAGCCCGGTTGCTGCTCACCAAGCTTGCCATGCGTCACGATAATTTTCTGATTTTGGATGAACCGACTAACCATTTGGATATTGATAGCCGGCAAGTGCTGGAAAACACACTGAATGACTTCGAAGGTACCGTCCTGTTTGTTTCCCATGACCGGTACTTTATCAACCAAGTCGCCACATCAGTGGTCGAGCTTTCAGCTGAGGGTTCAGAACTTTATCTGGGCGACTATGACTACTACATTGATAAAAAAGAAGAGCAGGAAGCCTTGGCAGCCCAAAAAGAAGCTGAGGCAGCTGAAGCTGCGGGTACAACTGTGACGACGGCCGCTCCGACAACCAGTCAAAATAAGCAGCAGTATCAGCAATCTAAGGAACAGCAGAAAAAAGAACGTAAGCTGACTCGTCAGGCGGATGCCTTGGAGGAACAGCTGACAGTCCTCTCTGATCAAAAGGATGCGTTAGAAACGCAAATGTCCCAGCCAGACGTTTTCTCAGATATCGAAAAACTAACTAAGCTGCAGGACCAGCTGAACGACGTGAATGCGGAAATCGAAACCACTGAAGATCAATGGGAAGAGATTTCGATGACGTTGGAGGAGCTGCAGGGTTAGCCTTCTGAAACACGTTTCCGCTATGTTGCATAAAAAGAAAACCTAAATATTGACGTTTGCCAGAAATCAAAGATAGCCTTTAAAAGTAGCGTTTCGGTACAGCTACCACCCCGCTACATCTCAATAGAATAATCAAAGCCAAAAAAGCCACCGCAATCCGCGATGGCCTTTTAATGTTCTGTTTATTTAAAATTATTCCGCCGTACTCATCCAATCAAACTCCAAACTAGGATCAGCATTCAAACTGGCATCGCCAAACTGCTGCTGGTTATAAAAGACATACCCAGCGGCCCCAACCATCGCCGCATTATCGCCGCATAACTTCAACGGCGCTAATAACAGTTCAGTATTGTCAAAGGCTTCCAATTCAGTCGTCAGCCGTTCACGTAAGCCGAGGTTGGCAGCAACACCGCCCGCCAAAATAAGTTGCTTAACAGGATAGTCCGCAAGCGCCCGGACGGTTTTATCCGCCAAAACGTCCACAACAGCCTGTTGAAAGCTAGCCGCGAGGTCTTCACGACTGAGCGTCTCGCCAAGTTGATCAGCATGGTGGGTCGTGTTCAGAAAGGCGCTCTTCAACCCGCTAAAACTAAAGTCAAACGAGTCGTCCTGATCCATGGCGCGAGGAAAGTTAAAGGTGTCCTTGCCCAAATGTGCGAGACGGTCAACTTCTTTGCCTGCTGGATAATTAATGCCTAACACCCGGCCAATTTTATCATAGGCCTCACCGGCAGCGTCATCGCGCGTCTCACCAATAATTTCAAACTTACCTGGTTCCGGCATATAGACCAATTCAGTATGGCCACCAGAAACGAGTAAGGCCAAGGCTGGAAACTCAATTGGTTTCACGAACCGGGCTGCGTAAATGTGCCCTGCCATATGGTTAACCGGAACTAATGGCAGGTGGTGTGCAAAGGCAACCGTTTTAGCGGCAGTTACACCAATTAACAACGCCCCGACCAGTCCTGGGCCATAGGTGACCGCAACAGCGTTAAGGTCATCATACCCAACCTGAGCTTCACTCAGCGCATCTTCAATACAGCTCGTGATCTGTTCGATATGGTGCCGACTGGCAACTTCTGGAACAACGCCACCAAATCGTTGGTGACTCTTGATCTGCGTTGCCACAATATTTGATAAAATATGGTCGCCATTTTCAATGACGGCCACACTTGTTTCATCACAACTGGATTCAAAAGATAAAATCAAATTTCGTTCCACGTGCTTCAGATCCTTTCTAATCAGCATTGATGACCAGTTTCATTAATAATGCGTCTTCTACTGGGTGGGTGTAATAGTGCGGTCGAATCCCAATCTGTTTAAATCCAAGCTTGGTGTACAAGCCCTGGGCTGGCACGTTCGACACTCGAACTTCCAAGAACACTTCAGTTTTTGGGGACAGCGTTGCTAAGAACGCTCGCATCATTTTAAAGGCAAGGCCGTGTCGTTGCATTTCCGGATGCATGGCCACACCTGTAATATCAACTTGGTCTAAGACTTTGATGGCGCCTACGAACCCAACGAGCTTACCATCATGATATGTCAATGCATACACGCGCTTTTCTGCACGTAATTCTTGTGCAAATACCGCCTGCGACCAGGCTTCATCCTTCGCGTAGGCCGCTTTAGCAACCGTTGCACATAGTTGGTCAAGGTGTGGCATCTGCCCCAACGCTGGTGCGGCCACGATCTGTGTTTGATTAGGCATCAGTTGACTCCGCTCCAGTCAGTAAGACCATGTCCACAGCATCTTCGTGGTCACCAAAGTAGTAGCCCTTTTTGATGCCCTTTTGTTCAAAGCCCATGTCCTGATACAACTGCTGAGCACGGGTATTGCTGCGACGGACTTCCAGCGAGACCTGTTTCAATTCGAGTTCCCGCGCTTTTTTGACCATAATTGCAATGAGATAGTGCCCGAGCCCCCGACTTTGAAAATCAGGAACCACCGCGATGTTCGTAATGTGGGCATCACTTTTGACCTCATTAAAGGTACAGCCAATAAAGGCCAGCAACCGATCGTGTCGGCGGACCACTAAGTACAACCGGTCCTGACTGCGCTTCAGTTCACTGGCAAACGCTGAGGAATCCCAAGGTGTTTTCCCACCATAGACAGCACGTTCAATACCCAACATTTCAGGAATATCTGTAAACTGCGCCTTCGCCAGAAAATAATCGACGTCCTGAATGGTGACCTCGTGGTTTTTAATATCTAAAATGTCTTGGTATTTCGCCTCTTGAACCTGAAAAAGCTGGCGAAACCACTCATTAAACTTTTTCAACATAGTCGCTACTATCCTCTTCTGGATGCTGTTTACGCCAATCTGCTTCTGCCTTTGTCAACCGAAGATACCGCGGGACAAACGCATTAACGTCGGCAACTGGTGTCATGGTCAACCCTAAACGCCCAAGTTGTTGGGCTTGTGGGATGCTCATGATTGCTGGTAATGTGATCAATTTTGATTT
The DNA here is from genome assembly GCF_001702155.1 of Secundilactobacillus paracollinoides. NCBI lineage: Bacteria > Bacillati > Bacillota > Bacilli > Lactobacillales > Lactobacillaceae > Secundilactobacillus > Secundilactobacillus paracollinoides. The sequence continues at coordinate 2,190,643 of NZ_CP014912.1, read as the reverse complement.
TAGCTGATCTGCCAGCCGGTCTTCAAAGTTTACCAAATCACCGAGGACGACAACGGACTCACCAGTGGCGACTAATTGTGGTACCCATTGGTCAAAACTGGTGTGTTGATCCGCAATAACTGGTTCCGGTACCCCATTTTTAATCCGGTACAACCCGGTAAACACGTTGTCGTTACGGCCGTCAAATAGCACCGTTACTAGTTGGCCCTCAGTTAAAATGTTGGCCGCAATCGCTGCAATGCTGGAGATGCCCACAAGCTCAATGTTTAAAGTTGCCGCCAGTGTTTTAGCCGTTGTAACAGCTGTCCGCAGACCCGTATAGGAACCGGGACCATCAGCGACCACAACCCGGTCCAGGTCCTCAGGGTCAAGGTGCACTGAGGTCATGAGCGATTCAATGATTGGTTGTAAATACGACGCATGTTTCGGGTGAACCGTCACTGTGGTCTGTGCCAACAGCTGATCGTCATCCATTAGCGCCACACTTAACGGTTGATTGGACGTATCCAATGCTAAAAGTTTCATAGTAAGTCGTTAAGTCCCTTCGTTTCTTGTAATTATCCAGCCACTATCATACCACCCAGGGTGGTGGGAAGCAAAAGTAGCGCGTGGAGGGAAGCGGTAGAGGGCGGATCCTAAGTAATTTTCGGCAGAAAATCCCAGTTGGGTATTGTGCCGGAAGTTGCTTAGGCATGAGCCCCCTGCTGAGACCGGCATGGTAACCAAGAACTCCTGCCCACACAAAAAAGGCCCAGACACCCCCGCACCAGTACCGGGGACTGCCAAAAGCCTCTAAAATCTTCTACTTCATAATCGGTTGCCAATGACACTCCGCTTCCGTAGCAACATCACCATTATCCAATAAGATATGGTGCTTCGTAACGATAGGATCATTACTATCCGTCACAAGTGCCGCCTCACTCTTAACATCGTGGTGATACTGAACCTCGTTTTCAAACCGAATATTCATGGACACCAACCGATGCCGGGTTAAAAAGCTCATTGGTAAGGCATCTATTAACCAGTCAAAATAGCGTGAATTATTGACGTGACCATTGCCATCGATGTCAAAATAACGCACCCGATAGTCTTTGACCATCAGCTGGTCAGCATCATCTAATCGTTTGGGCCGTCCAAGCCGTGGAATCATTTTAACTTGTTCCGTTTCAAATGGTGTGATCACTTCTTCGGGAATCGACACGATCTTTCTCGTGTGATGATTCATTGTGACCAAAATACTCTCAATATGAACGCATTCCTGCCCGGTCTCGTCGTGCACCCAAAACTCCCGAAACGCAAAGTAACGGTTATAACAAGTTGCGCGGGTCGTTAACTTAACCGTCTCATCGTTAGTGGGCATCCGCGTAATATCGATCTTATACTGCGTAACGACCCAGCCGATGCCAAGCTCGGTTACCATCTTCGCACCAACGCCGAGGGAGTTGGTCTGATCTTCTGAGGCTAAAATGATCATATTGATCAGCATTGCCGGTGTAACAGTGTTCGTGACGTCAGTTTCATAAAACGTCACACGGTGTGTTTCTGAAAATTCCTTAGCAGCCATCTGAATTCCTCTACTTCTTTTCGATATGGTGGTAAATTTGGTAAACGTCTTGTTTTTTTAGTTGTCTTAAGTGGGCAACCTGTTTAATCGCGTCATTGGGGCGCAGACCACTGTCAATCAGTTGATCCACGTGTTCTTCGATTGTCAGCTGACTAAAATCATCCGCTGGTGTTTCAATCTCCGGGTTAGGATTGCCGCTCACAATAATGACAAACTCACCACGAACCTGATCCGTTGTTGCCCAGGTCACCAGTTCGGCCAATGAACCGCGAATAAACTCTTCGTGCTTTTTTGTCAGCTCGCGGCAAAGCGCCGCCGGACGCTGTTCACCAAGTTCTGATGCAATATTGGTCAACGTCTTGGCTAGCCTGTGCGGCGCTTCATAGAAAATCAAGGTTTCTGGTCGGTTGACGAGTGCTGTGAGTTCATCGCGCTGTAATTTCGGCTTTCGGTCTAAGAAGCCATAAAAGTAAAACGGTTGCGGTGTGATGCCAGAGGCAATTAAGGCCGTCAATCCCGCATTGGCACCCGGTAACGGCACAACGGTCAATCCCGCTGCAACACACGCTTTAACCAGTTCTTGACCGGGATCACTGATTGACGGCATTCCCGCATCACTGACCTGCGCAATATCCTCTCCCGCCTGCAATTTAGCAATCAACTGCGGGATTCGCTCCTGCGTGTTATGTTCATGAAAACTAATTTGAGGGGTCTCGATCTCAAAGTGATTTAATAACTTTTGTGTGTTCCGCGTATCTTCGGCGGCAATCAACGCCACATTCTTTAATGTTGCAACACTTCGGTAGGTCATATCGCCCAGATTTCCGATTGGTGTGGGCACTAAAAACAATGTCCCCGTATCGCGTTTTTCAAAACTTAATTGTGACTGCAAAACCCCCAGTCTCCTTCCTTATCGCTCACCATAAATCACTTCAACGCAAAACGCACAGGGTTCATTATTTTCACGTCGCTTACCGTACTCGTAATTGCACACGTGAAACCCCTCCTCGTACAATTTTTCGAGGTTTTTACGTGATTTAGACAACTGCGGTTCCTTGCCATTATCGCTAAGCGTCTCCGCATCATGGGTCGATTTGATCAGATCGCGCAAGTGCTGATTTTCAATCTTTAACTCTGCGTTTTGTTCCAACGTTGCTGTAACCTTATCCTGCAGATCCGCGAATTTATTGGTCATTTGGGCCATTTCGGACTGCATGTTTTTTAAGTAATCATAGACATCCTGATTTTCCAAATTGGCACCTTCTTCTATCATTCGGCTAAACCATCCAGTACAGATAACGTAAGTGTCTCAATGATACTTTGAAAGTTCATATTCCCGTTTAACGCCTTCTTAGTGGCTAACGCTTCCGTCACAATGGCCAAGAGGTCACGTTGTGTGATCGACTGTGCCACCGTTTGCATGTCCGCTTGGCTGTCCGGAAATGGCTGCGGCAGATCAGTTTGCTGATACTTCACCATAAGCGTCGTTTGCCACAGAATAATAATCGCATCTAACACGATGCTCTGTCGTTCGCGGTCGGTTGCTAATGGCATTAACCCAGTCTGTACCGTCACAAACGCCGTGGCATCCCGCTTTGCTAACTGGGTGTACCAACGCGCTAATTCATGTTGCAAATGACCTAACCAGTCATCCGTGGTTAGAGCCTTAGCCTGTTCCAGGCTATTCGTCAGTTGACTGAGCAGTACCGTTTGTTTTCGGGAAATACCTTCCGCTGCCAATTCGGCTGCGAAGACATCCGCAGCAACTGGCGAGAATTCCACCAACTGAGTCCGCGAAATAATGGTTGGTAGGATCAGACTCTTATTCGTGGTGAGTAAAAAGATAACCCGGTTGGCAACCGGTTCTTCAATAAATTTCAACAGGCTGTTAGCGGCGTTGGTCGTCAGCGTATCAGCACCCTCAATAATGAAGATCTTCATGCTGCCTTCGACAGGGCTCTTTGCGAATTCGTCCTTAATGTAGCGCACTTGGTCAACTTTGATGCGTTGACCATCAGGTGACACCATGACAACGTCTGGGCTATCCCCCGCTAGAATACGCTGACACTCCGTACAAACACCACAGGGCGCACCATCAGGCTCCGGATGCTCACAGAACAGCGCCATTGCGACAGCCTGGGCTACCGCCTTTTTGCCGCAACCGGCGAGGCCGGCAAACAAGTACGCGTGGGTCAGCCGATTCTGCTGCACCAGATGCATAAAGTGCGCGTATAATTTTGGTTGTTTTTGCTGGGCTTCGTTAATTGTTGTTTCAGTAATCACAACGGCCCCCTATTAAAATTGATGAAATTGATCAACTGGCAACACAAACACGGTTGCCCCGCCGACCTGAACCTCAACTGGATAACCAGCTGTCGTATCTTCGGCGTCCAGATTAACTTACGGTGTCATAAATTGTTGCCGGGTTCGAGAGGTTTCATGGATGATATCGAGGACTTCCTGCACCCGATCATCGTCAATCCCGACCATGTAAGTGGTATTTCCGGCTTTTAAGAAATCGCCGCTCGTCGACAACCGAGTGGCACCAATGTTAGCTTTAATAAATTCATTTCGAAGCCGATTAGCATCCTTATCTTGCACAACTGCAATAATGAGTTTCATAGTTGTTCCTCCTATGGTTAGCGGTTCGCGATTGCCTGGTTGACCAAGTCGGTAGCGGTCTGAATAACGGTATTTAGGGGTTGCGTTGCATCCACGGTCGTGATTCGTTCTGGGTATGCATCCCGTAAACGAAGGTACCCCGCCCGAACCAGTTTGTGAAACGCTAGCGCCTCTTGATCAAGCCGATCAACATCATCTTGTCGATGGGCCTTGATTCGCGCAATCCCGACCTCTGATGGGACGTCAAAATACAAGGTCAAATCAGGCAACAGTCCATTTGTCGCAAACGTGTTCATGTCATAAACAGCCTGTTCACCGATTTGACGACCAGCGCCTTGATAGGCAACTGAACTATCAACGTAGCGGTCGCAGAGGACCACTTTCCCTTGTCGAAGCGCCGGCAAGATCGTCTCAGTTAAATGTTGACGTCGAGCTGCCGCATACAATAACGCTTCAGTTCGTGGATCCATTTCTGTATTTTCAGGATTTAAAATAATATCCCGAATGGCTTCAGAAATCTGGTTGCCGCCGGGTTCTCGTGTGACCAGCAGCTGATCGCCTAACTGTGCGCCTACGGTCTTGGTAACGGCCTCTAAAACGGTGGTTTTTCCAGCGCCATCAGGGCCTTCAAATGAAATAAATAATCCGGACAATGGTCTTAACTCCAATTTTTTGATTTAGATTTATTGTACTTGATTCGCGGGGGTTGTACAACTGGGAGAGTGTGGAAGGAAGCGTTTAGGGAGCGGAGTGTAAGGGACTCTGACAGAAATTTTTGGGCCTGAAATTTTTGTCAGAGTCCCTTACACAGGAGCTCCCTGCTTCCTGGAACACGTTTAGACGCCAAATTAGCAACGCCACTACGTTGACCGGGACTTTAGCAAAACTCAACCTAACGCGCAAGTGTGGATCCTGCTCAGCAAAATTACAACCCGTTCATTTCCAATACCACTCTACTAAAGCCTAAAGCCAGCGACAACTGATTAAAAAAGACCAAACAATAAGACTAACCCCCGAAATAACATGTCGGGGCTTGGTCTTACTATTGACTTGTGTATTGTAAACTACCTAACAATTTGTCTGTTGAGTCACCAGCGATTGAGCGGCGACGAGCATTACTGTTATATTGCCGAAACGCGTTTCTGCCAAGCAGAGGGATCCTGCGTATGCCAACTCTGGCTTTGAAGCCACAACCTGGATTCAACTCTTTTTGCCTCTGTGAATTCCTTGCTACAGTCTTTCTTGGCCTCCGTGCCGAAACGCGTTCCAGAAGGCAAGAGGCGGCCATGTAAGGGGCTTTGGCAAAAATCCCTTACATTCTGCCCCTTAACCGCCTTCTTCCACGCTCTCTAATAATCAAACACCGAAGACTGAATCCTCTGTCCATGCACCTTCCTCAGCCTTGCTTCCCGGTACAAAAACAGGTATTTCTGCCGAGCCAGGACCGTTTGTGCTGTAATCTCTTCATCCACATCCGAGACCGCTTCTTCGGTTTCCTTCGTGTGATCCCACTCTTGTTTTGCCAAATCAATCGATGATAACAGTTTGTTATCAAACTCTTGCCGAATTTTTTGCTTTCGTGACCCAAACATTGTGACACGTCCCTTCGTTACATTTCAGTACGCCCTTCAACCGCTTTGAACAGCGTCATTTCATCCGCGTACTCAATGTCGGTACCCACTGACAATCCATGTGCGAGTCGGGTCACTTTAATGCCTGCCGGCTTGATCAGCCGTGACAGATACATCGCAGTAGCTTCACCCTCTGGATTCGCGTTAGTGGCAATGATAATTTCCTTAACTGCCTCGTTCGTTTGGAGGCGTTTCAAGAGACTAGAAATGTTTAAGTCTTCCGGCCCCTTGCCTTCAATTGGTGATAATACCCCGTTAAGCACGTGGTATAACCCGTGGTACTCCTTCATTTTTTCCATCACCATGATGTCCTTGGCCTGTTCGACCACCAGGATCTGGCTCTGGTCACGCGTCTTATCCTGACAAATGTCGCAGGGATCAGATTCCGTGATGTTGCCGCAAATCGAGCAGAAATGAAGGTCCCGTTTGGCGGAGATCAACGACTTTGCAAACCGGGTGACGTCATCGCCATTCATATCAATGGTAAAAAATGCCAACCGGGTCGCCGTCTTTTGGCCAATGCCGGGAAGTTTCATATAACTATCGATCAGTTGGGCGATAGGTTCTGGATATTGCATGTTCTAACCTCGATTTAACTGCTTGTCTTACCTACTTTGGTAACCCGTTGCTGTACTTATCCAGCGTTTGCTTACCTTCAACATCGATCTGTCCCAACGCATCGTTAACGGCGGCAAGGACCAAGTCGCTTAACATGTCAGGGTCATCTGGATCGATAGCTTTAGGGTCAATGGTCATGTCAGTCATGACCCGCTTACCAGCAAAGGTAACCTTCACCATCTCGTCAGGAGAAACGCCGGTGAAGTCTTTGGCCTCCATGACCTTTTGTTCTTCTGCCAGTTGTTTTTCCATTTTCTTCATTTGTTTCATCATGTTATTCATGTTGCCCATACCACGCATCATTGTGTTAACCACCTTTATTAATCTTGTTTAACTTCTATTATATCGCTGATATCTTCACCGAAGACCTGTTGTGCCTCACTCACCATTTGGTCGTTTTCTGGCTGCTGGTCTTCTGATTGTGTTTCCTGTGTCTCAACAGCCGCTGACGAATCGTCCTCAGGCTCACCTTCTGGATGCACCTTGTGCTGTTTCAGATAATTCTTACGAATCGTCGGCCACTCACCAGTTGGGACAAAAACGATATCCGGCACGTGACCCGTTTCGCGGTCAAGTGCATTTTCAATATCGTCTTTAAATGAGTTGTCATCATCCGCCCGCTCGACAATAAAACTGTCATCGAAGGCAATCACCGCACCACGGTCACTTGCCGCAACGGGTTTTGCAATCTTCATCATGGCACGCTTTCGCGGACTATCAAAGTACTGAATCAACTCCGGCCAATTACTTTGCAAGTCCGATAAAGCGGTCCGGGTTGCTGAACCAAGGATCGGATAAATCTTTTCCAAATTAATATGGAACGTGCCCGCCCGGTGAGCCGGTTTAGATTGCGCCGGTGCTTGTGGCTGCACGGCAGCTGGTGCGGTTCCAGCTGGTTGCTGTTGAAGCGCTGAAACCGTCTGTTGGAGGCTTTGAACCTCGCGTTGCAACTGCGTGATGACGTCCTGGTCAGTTGGAGTTGCTGAAACGGCTGGTTGGCTGGCAACCGGCTGTTGACCTCTAATACCAGCTAATTTTACCGTGAGGACTTCCAAATAAACGTCCTCATGAGTCGTAAATCGCATCTGTTGTTGAATGTCATTCAGGGCATCGATCATATCGTATAACCGTTGCGGTGACAATTTCGTGGCTAAGGTCTTAAATTGATCATCGACCTGATCCAATTCGATCTCGGCAACTAATTCCGGCGATTGCTGGTATAGCAGCAAATCACGGGTCAAATTAACCAAATCTTCGGTAAACCGCTCAGGGTCCTTCCCATCAGCGAGGACATCCTGAATCGTAACGAGAGCCTGCTGCGTGTCATTATCGGCCACCTGATCCAAGTACTGCACCAGGAGTTTTTTTCGCACCGAACCAGTCACTAACAGCGCGTTGTCCAACGTCACGGTATCATCACCAAACGAAATGGCTTGGTCCAGGATACTAAGGGCATCCCGCATCCCACCTTCGGACGCTTTGGCAATGACTTTCAACGCTTCTTCATCGTAGGTCACATGTTTTTCATTCAAGATATAGGTCATTCGATCCAGACTATCCTTGGCCTGAATCTGTTTAAAATCAAACCGTTGTGTCCGAGAAATGATGGTTGCTGGAATCTTGTGCGGTTCAGTTGTTGCGAGCACAAAGATCACGTTTGCCGGTGGTTCCTCCAGCGTCTTCAGCAATGCATTAAAGGCCCCTGTTGACAGCATATGCACTTCATCAATAATGTAGATTTTAAATTCGGCTTCCGTCGGCGCGTACTTCACTTTATCACGAATGTCGCGAATTTCTTCAACCCCGTTGTTGGAAGCCGCATCGATTTCGATAACATCGTTAAGTGTCCCCTGCGTGATTGCTTTACAGATCTCACAGTCGTTGCAGGGCTCACCATCTTTTTGGTTCGGACAGTTAACAGCCTTCGCAAAAATTTTCGCCATGGACGTCTTACCAGTCCCACGGGGGCCGGCAAATAAATAAGCATGACTTGTTTGATGCGTTTTTATCGCGTTCTTTAACGTTTGGGTGATCAGCGACTGACCGATCACTTCGTCAAATCGCTGCGGCCGCCACACCCGGTATAAGGCTTGGTAACTCATGACTACATTCCCTCTTAGTTTTTTTCTTGAACTTTCATTATATAGTGTTTAGGGTAAAAATTCTACTCATGCGCGCAATCCATCCCAGACTTAATCGAAACATAATGGGCCCAAATTTGACGCGCATTGCAAGAAAAAGAGCCAGCCCAAATGGATGAGCCAGCTCTCGTTTAAGATCATATCAACTTGAAGCACAAAGCAGAGCAAACTTAGTGCTGCTTCCTTCCGGACCTGACACGATTCGTTAGTCCGCCCTTGCTTCAAGGCCTTACGGCAATTACTAGAATAACACAGATGTGAAATGAACGCTAGTCTTGATTTAACGCACGACGCGATTTTTCTTGTCGTTCCCGTTTGTGTCGCTTGCGCGTAGCCTTGAAAAATGTCTTGAGCTGCTGCCCTGCCTCATCCGCTAACACGCCCTCCTGAATCTCAACTTGATGATTCAACCGGTCGTCAGTCAGAATTTCATAGAGACTTTTCGTCCCGCCAGCCTTCGGATCACGGGCACCGAACACCACGCGATCGACTCGAGCATTAATGATGGCTCCGCTGCACATCACACAGGGTTCTAACGTGACGTAGAGCGTGCAGTCGATCAAGCGCCAACTATTTAACGCTGCGTTGGCTTCGCGAATGGCGATCATTTCTGCGTGGTCAGCCGCATCTTGACTGTGTTCGCGCAGATTGTGCCCGCGACCAATAATGACACCCTCATGCACCACAACAGCGCCAATCGGCACCTCACCAATCAAGGCTGCCTTGCGTGCTTCATCTAACGCTGCGTTCATATATGTTTCATCGTCAGCTCTCAATCCGTTACCTCCTTCTTACAAATTTGACCAGTGCTCCCGTTTTGACACACAAATATAATTTACTTACTAAAATTCAGTGAGCACGCCCTTTCGGCGAGACACAGGTCGTAAATGTACTAAATATGGTGTTGGAATAGTTGCTATTTTCTATATCTGGTGTAAACTCTAATTATTAACAAGCTACATAGCACATAGGAGTGTGATAGGAATGGCAAAAGTAACTGTATATTCACGAAACAACTGCATGCAATGCAAAATGACAAAGCGTTTTCTCACGGAACACCACGTTGACTTTGATGAAAGAAACATCAATGAGGAACCCCAATACATTGATTACCTGAAGGAAAACGGGTTTCAATCCTTACCCGTCGTTGAAGCCAACGGCGATCTTCAGTTTAGCGGATTCCAACCCGCTAAGCTCCAACAATTGGCCGTTTAGTTTCGATATAATTGAACCGCGTTTAGGTGACGATGCATACCAATGAATCGTCACTTTTCTATTCTTATCGACTCATGACGCTAACTAATCTATTTTACCGAACTAATCAACCAAAGAAAAGAGTGAGTTTACCAAATGTCCCTGAAAGATCTTACCGACGTGACCTACTACGACCTCAACAACGAGATCAATATCCCAGTCAATGGTCAAATTCCATTGAACAAGGATCAGGAAGCCTTAGACGCCTTCTTAACCCAAAATGTGAAGCCAAATACGAAACAATTCGAGACGCTCCGTGCCCGTTTCGATTATCTGATCGATAACGACTACATCGAGGCTGACTTTTTAAACCAGTATCCCTTTGATTTCGTAGAACAGTTGTACGCTTATTTAAAGTCGCAAAACTTCCACTTTAAGTCATTTATGGCAGCCTACAAGTTCTATGCGCAGTATGCATTGAAGTCAAATGACGGCGATTTATATCTGGAAAACTACATTGACCGGGTTGCAATGAACGCGCTGTACTTCGCAGACGGTGACCAAAAGCTGGCCATGGATCTTGCTGATGAAATGATTCACCAACGCTACCAACCAGCAACGCCCAGTTTTTTAAGTGCTGGTCGAAAGCAACGTGGGGAACTTGTTTCATGTTTCTTGATCCAGTCTACCGATGACATGAACACCATTGGTCGAACCATTAACTCCGCTCTTCAACTGTCTCGAATCGGCGGTGGTGTCGGTATCAACCTCTCAAACCTGCGTGGTGCGGGCGATCCTATCAAGCACGTTGAGGGCGCAGCAAGCGGTGTCGTCCCAGTGATGAAGTTGTTGGAGGACAGTTTCTCCTACTCTAACCAGTTGGGTCAACGTCAAGGTGCCGGTGTCGTTTATTTGAGCGTCTTTCACCCAGACATCGTCGCCTTTCTCTCTGCTAAGAAGGAAAACGCCGACGAAAAGATTCGGTTAAAGACGTTATCCCTTGGCATCACCGTACCAGATAAATTTTACGACCTCGTCCGAGACAACGAAGAGATGTACCTCTTTAGTCCCTACGATGTGGAACGCGAATACGGCAAGCCATTCTCCTATGTTGACATTACTGAAGAATACGACAACATGGTGGCGAACAAAAACATCCGCAAAAAGAAGATGATGGCACGGGAACTGGAAACTGAAATTGGGAAACTCCAACAGGAATCCGGCTACCCTTACATTATCAACATTGACACAGCTAACCGGGCCAACCCCATTGACGGTCGAATCGTCATGAGTAACCTGTGCTCAGAAATTTTGCAGGTTCAAACCCCGTCAACCGTAAACAATAAGCAAGAATACAGTACCATGGGGCGCGACATTTCATGTAACCTTGGCTCAACCAACATCGTTAACTTAATGGCAAGCCCTGACTTTGGCCACTCCGTTGAAACGATGGTCCGTGCTTTGACCTTCGTTACAGACCACTCAGACATTGATGTTGTCCCATCCATTCAACGTGGGAACCACCTGTCACACACGATTGGTCTGGGTGCCATGGGGCTGCACAGTTACTTTGCCAAGAACCACATGAACTACGGTGATGAAGATTCTCTGGAATTCACCAGCACCTACTTTATGCTGCTCAACTACTGGACACTGAAGGCGTCAAACGAAATTGCGAAGGAACGTCATGAATCCTTCTACAAATTCGACAAGAGCGCTTACGCTGACGGCACCTACTTTGACCAGTATTTAGACGGCAGCCAAGATTTCGAACCAAAATCTGACAAGGTCAAGGGACTTTTTGAAGGTATTTTTGTGCCGTCAAAGGCCGACTGGGAAGCCTTGAAACAGGCAATCATGACCGATGGCCTCTACCACCAAAACCGGATGGCAGTTGCACCGAACGGCTCAATCTCGTATATTAATGATACAACCGCTAGTTTACATCCCATCATTAACCGGGTCGAAGAACGTCAAGAAAAGAAGATCGGAAATATTTATTACCCAGCACCATACCTGTCAAACGACACCATGCCCTACTACAAATCAGCCTACGATACCGATATGCGTAAGGTGATCGACGTCTACGCCGCTGCGCAAAAGCACGTCGACCAAGGCATGAGTTTGACGCTGTTCATGCGTTCAACGATTCCAGCTGGTTTATATGAATGGAAGGATGGCCGAACCGATAAGATGACCACGCGTGATCTGAGTATTTTACGGAACTATGCCTACAAGAAAGGCATCAAGTCCATTTACTACGTTCGGACCTTCACCGACGATGATAATGAGATCGGTGCAAACCAGTGTGAAAGTTGTGTTATTTAGTCAACTATACAAAGGAGGTCCCACTATGACTGAGCAGTACCATGCAATAAACTGGAATGCCATCGATGACCAGATCGACAAGGCAACCTGGGAAAAATTAACCGAACAATTTTGGTTGGACACGCGGATCCCGCTGTCTAACGATTTAGATGACTGGCGGGAACTTGACGATAAGCACCGTTGGGTCGTCGGTCACGTGTTTGGCGGGCTCACCTTGCTGGACACCCTGCAGTCCCAAGATGGAATGGCTTCCTTACGAAAGGATACGCGGACGCAACATGAAATGGCTGTTTTAAACAATATCCAGTTCATGGAATCCATTCATGCCAAGAGTTACTCATCCATTTTCTCAACGTTAAATACGCCGGATGAAATCGATGAGATCTTTGACTGGAGTGATTCGGAGGAATTCCTGCAAAACAAGGCGATCCGTATTCGTGATCTCTACCACGATGATGATCATCCGCTCAAGAAGAAGATTGCGAACGTGTTCTTGGAAACTTTCTTGTTCTATTCCGGTTTCTTTACCCCACTCTACTATCTGGGTCACAATAAGCTGCCAAACGTCGCTGAGATCATTAAATTAATTTTGCGTGACGAATCTGTTCACGGCACCTACATTGGCTATAAATTCCAGTTAGGGTACAACCAAATGGGCGAAAATGAACAGCAGGAAATCAAAGATTGGATGTATAATTTCTTGTACGAACTGTACGAGAACGAAGAAAAATACACCCACCTCGTGTACGACCAAGTCGGCTGGACGGATGAAGTGTTGACCTTTATCCGCTACAATGCCAACAAGGCTTTGATGAACCTTGGGCAAGACCCCCTCTTCCCAGATACAGCTGAAGATGTCAATCCAATCGTCATGAACGGGATCTCAACTTCAACGGCTAACCACGACTTCTTCTCACAGGTTGGGAACGGGTATCTGTTGGGGAATGTTGAAGCAATGAATGATTCTGATTATGATATTTAAATGAGCGTTCAAAAAAGAACTTGAGGAAATCCTCGAGTTCTTTTTTATCATTGAATGTAAGCGTTTAAAATACCGTTATCAGCTTTGATTGCTGCTAAAGGTCTCATCAGCCGTCTATGAAGTTAAAGACGGTCTACCGCCTGTTTTAAGAAATCAACGGCCTTTTAGTTAACGCTTCAAAAGTAACCTTAAGATCAATCACATCACCTTGCATTCTGTTTGTGATAAACGTAAGCTATTGAAAACAGGGCGCATTGAAGTTTCAATTGAGGCCCTCACTATTTGGAGGCTTGCACATGACAGCATCTGGTAAAAATATTGGCGTTTTTTGCGGCTCAAATCACGGGCTAAACGCGCACTTCACTGACGCAGCCCAAGTCGTTGGAACATACATCGCGGACCACGGCGACACACTGGTCTATGGTGGCGGCAGTAAAGGACTCATGGGGACAGTGGCCGCAGCGGCCGCTGAACGCAACGGAAAGATTATTGGTGTCATGCCCCGCTTTTTGATTCAGCGCGGGATCAGCGACCAAAATATTTCTGAATTTATCGAAACAAAAACCATGGATGAGCGGAAAACGAAAATGATGCAACTCTGTGATGCGTTCATTGTATTGCCTGGCGGGTTCGGTACTCTAGAAGAGTTTAACTCGATACTGTCTTGGAGCCAGATGGATCTGCATCAAGCCCCCATTGTACTCTACAATGTTGATCATTTTTTCGATCCCATGGTGGCGATGTTGGAAAATAGCTATGATGCCGGGTTTGCGCCAGCGGAGAATCGACAGCTGTATCTGAGTTCTGACTCACTGGCAGAAATTGTGACGTTCTTCGACCAATTTGCGCACACGTTGCCGAACAAATATACAAATTAATTTAAAAACGGTCGCCCGATAGATTCTCGGTGACCGTTTTTTAGACGTTTTTTAATTATTCTACCTGAAACTCTGCCCGGTTTTGACGACCGAACTCCAGCAGGCTATTCAGAGACCCATTCACCATATTCGTCACTGCCACGTCCGTGTGGAAGGCCATGTGTGGAGACAACAGAACGTTAGGTAGTTTCCCAAGTGCAATCAACTGCGGATCGGTTAATTTTTCGGTGGTGTTGTACTGCTGCATCGCAGCTGTTTCATTTTCAAATGCATCCAGTGCCGCACCCGCAATCTCATGATTAGCTAACGCGGTCTGCAGTGCGTCCAGATCGATCAAAGCACCCCGAGCCGTATTCACAATAATAGCGGTTGGTTTCATGAGCTTCAGTGTCTCGGCATTGATGAGGTGATAATTACTCTTCACCGCTGGGACATGCAGCGTAATGATGTCGGCAGTTTTAAAAATAGCCTCAGGATTTGAGACATATGTCACGCCATCATGCTCCCCCGCTTCAATCATCGGATCATATGCCATTAGCGTTGCACCAAATGCCTGATAAATGACCATTGCGTGCCGTCCAATTCGGCCGGTGCCAATGACACCAACAGTTTGCTTACGCAGCTCACGACCCATAAAATCAGGTGACCAGTGGAAGTCACCAGCTAACTGTTGCTGCGCAATGTATTTCGTCCGTCGTAACAGATTCAATACCTGGGTGACGGAAAATTCAGCAATGGCATATGGTGAATAAGCGGGAACGTTGCTGATCTTGATGCCATAGTCACTGGCTGCTTGCCGATCAAGGTTGTCTACACCAACGTTTCGTAAAGCCAGGAAAGTAATCTGCATGGCCGCCATTTTTTTGAAGAGTTCACGCGGATACGGGATCGTCTGTAGGGCTGAAATGCCTGTGGACCCCTCAGCTTTTTGCACCGTGTCGACTGTCAGGAAGTCTTCAGTCATTGCCAGCTCAACATCTGGATGATTGGCCTGCCAATCTTTGATAAACGCAATCTCATCGGGACGAACATTGTATACATAAATTTTCATGGGTGTGGCTTCCTTTCAGCACAACGCAACGGTTGTTTTACGTGCAATAGTGATATGATCTCACCTTTAATTTTATCTAATTATTGCTGGTATCGTGCTGATTTCGACTTATTCTTAGTCAATGTTAATTTTATCAATCGTCCTCACATTATTCTGGGTTTAAACTGCTTTAACATTGAAACTATATTCTAACAAAATGAAATCACTTTCTAAGTGAATTCACCATTTCATAAATTAAGGTATTTATAGATTGGTATTATCACCCTGTAGCATATTGACAACCTAATATTGTGAGCTTTTCGTTATCTATATTAAACCCAACCACAAAATAGACCAGCAGTGACCTTTCCTTGGAACAATAAAAATGATGGCACTTATCGCTCAAAGATCATGAGCCCAGCTCCTGCTTTAACGACTTAATCAACAATTGCTTACCATATGCTTTACCCTGCTGCTTAATTTCCGGCAAGTCGTTATTTTTAACCTGCTTCATTGTTTTAACTTTTAATTCTGACGTGACTTTTTCCGTGATAATACGCTTTTCCTGGTTATAGGAAGCTTGATTGGTTAATAAAGATGGATTGGTTTCAATAGCCTGCTTTAACTGTGATGCAACCAGCTCTGGGGCCTGCATTTTCACCGCCTGCATAACCTTTTTTTGAACTTCGGTTTTGATATATGCATTTACTTTAACCTTCACTTTTGATTGTTCCCGTTTAATCATTTCTGGTAACAACTTCGCTTGTTTTACTTCCACAACTAACCAGTTTTGGGGAATTTCAAAAGTATAAGTTGAAGACTGTCGTCGATTCGTAGTACTCCCTAAGAAAAGAATATGGCACAACTTGTTTTTGTATTCATATCGGCGAGTTTGAGTCATGAGTTTGGCTGATTTTTCCTTTTTATTAGAATCCACAACCTTAATATGAAAATGGGATTGGCTCGTTTTCTTTAGTGTGCCATACACACTTGGTTTAAACAGATAAATACGCTCACTCATGTTTTGAGTAGTTCCAAGTTGCTTATAAACAATCATTGGAATCGGACTAGCATAACTACTATCTAACTCAACTTTTGTCGTATCAGTTTTTAAATGCATGCCTAAATTATCATTATCATTTTTATAGATTAGCCAAAGCGACCCACAGACTGCAATTAAGCTGATTAATGCTAATCCCCCATAATATTTATTCTTAAAAAGCATGATTGTGCTGAAACAGAATAGTACAATCATTATTAAGAGAAACAAAATAATCATGATCACCCCTCCTTAACGGAATTATCGTTAGGTAAAAACAGCACCAAAGCAACGCCCACCACGCAGAAAAATACGCAAAACAAAAATGCCAGATGATACCCTTTTAGTTCGGCAGTTTCAGCAAGGCGCTTGTATAACAAAGGTGTTCTTGTAAGCACATGTTTTACAGGCATGTTGGATTTAGTTTCGTTTGTTAAAATACTCATCAATACAGCTGTACCAATCGAACCAGCAACCTGCCGGAAAGTATTATTAATACTTGTGCCGTGACTCATCTTATCGATAGTCAGAGAGTTCATACCAGCTGTCGTAATTGGCATTAAAACCAACCCAATACCAATCATTCGCACTGCGTAAATAGCCATAATATAAATGAGCGATGAAGAACTATCTAACTTTGTCATTGATAATCCACCCAAGATAATTAAAATAAAGCCTGCTAATCCCATTCCTTTTGCACCGACCTTATCAAATGTTCGGCCAGAAATCATTGACGTTATAGCGACAGCAATGGCGCCAGGAAATAGTAGTAGCCCAGCATGGAAAGCTGACTCCCCTCTGATAGTTTGAATATACAAAGTGAACACCATTTCAATACCGACCATGGCAATATAGTTAATGGCGACAATAATGGTGGTCAATAAGAATCGACCCGACTTTAAAATCGACAAGTCTAAAACTGGTTTGTCTAGTTTAAATTGACGCCACCCAAATAGATAAATCAAAATAAGACTAATAACGAGATAGACGTAAAATTTTGAATTCTCCCAACCCCAGGTAGCAACTTCCGTAAAAGCATAAAGTAACAAACCAAATCCAGCAGAAGATTCAATGATCGACACGATATCCAGGCTGGGATGCGTGTTCTCCAAAACATCTCTAACTGAAAAAAGTGCCAAAAGGAAAACTACTATTGCAATTGGTAAAACTGATAAAAATAACATTCTCCAAGAATAATGAAGCAATAGCCATCCTGAAAGCGTAGGACCCACAGCAGGTGCAAGTGCGACAATCAAACCATTCAATCCCATTGCCATGCCACGTTCATTTACTGGGTATATCGTTAGAAGCGTTGTTTGAACAAGTGGCGCCGTAATTCCGGTTCCAATCGCTGCAACAAGGCGTCCAATTAGCAGCACTGTAAAATTAGTGGCCACAGCGCTCAAAGATAAACCAACAATGAATAGTGCCATCGCCGAAAGGTAAAGGACTTTTGTTGATACACGATTCATTAAAAAGGCACTTATCGGCACCATGATTCCCATAACCAGCATTGTTCCATTCGTTAACCATTCAACAGTATCTGCCGAAACGTTAAAATCATTCATTAAACTTGGAAATGCATTGATCAACATTGTGACTGTCATAAAAGTCGTAAAACTACCTAGTAATAACGACAAAACGAGCAACATGCGATTATATTTTCTACCATGTACATCAAGTAATTCATTTGATCGATTCATTATATTCCTCCTAAACTACATAATGTAGTTTTTAAATCCAATATGCAGTTTACTACAACTTATTGTAATTGTAAATTATCATCTCTAGGAATATAATTGTGTTGAGGTGAACCAATAATGACACGACGCGATATCAACATGACAGCAATCACAGAAACCGCAATAAACATTGGTAATAAAGATGGACTTGATAGCCTTACGATGCCGAAAATAGCACGGTCTTTGGGAATCAAGTCACAGTCCCTATACAATCATGTTAATAATTTAGGTGAGATACGAATAGCAATGAGTATTTCACTTTTTAAATCCCTGAAGCAAGAATTATTAGAGGGCATGCTAGGTTTATCCGGACGAGACGCAATTAATATGTACTTTAAAGTCTTTCATCAATTTTGTATGGATCATCTTCACTTGAATCGACTGCTTTTTTTACCGGCTCAAGACCAATCTGCTGACTTAACTGCAGCATTCCAAGATGTTATTCAAATTCTAATTCGATTGTTACAAGATATACTTCCTGATGAGACAACAATCGACCTGTATACAAAGACTTTAATGTCAGTGTTTGTGGGCTTCACAATGAACGAAACCAATAATGCATTTAAGACTAATCCCAACCATCAAGACACTAATCTTAGCGAGATGGTGGATTTAATTTTCAAAACAGTAGAACCATAAAACTGCATTTTTATCGGTAAGCAGTAGATAACTGACCGTATTGAATACTGCGATTTCATCACAAATATAAAAAGAAGCCTGGTATGTCTCGTTCTTTGAGACATACCAGGCTTCTTACTATGATGCGTTCTTGTCTTCGTTCTTATCAGGAATTAGTACTCCAGCTTGCGCTCTTTTGACTGCCTCAAGATCGGATTCTTTGAAATTCCATGGTAAATAAGCTGCTAACTGTTCCTTTTTTGGGAAAGTTGGTAGTTGCGCAACTCCGAGTAGAATATATTCGATATATTTCGTCGGATCAATGTGATTGGCCTTGGCACTCTCGACAATTGTCATCCAAATTGCTGTTGATCTAGCACCTTCTGGGCTAGTACTGAACAGCCAGTTCTTTCGACCAATCACTAAACTCTTCATCGTTCGTTCAGCGGTGTTGTTGCTCCAGTCCATGGTTCCATCGTTCACGATTCGGCTCAGATACATGCGTTGATCAGCCGCGTAAGTCACGGCTTTACCTAGTCGGGACTTAGCTAGCCCGTCATAGTGATCGACCCACTGCCAGAACTGTTTTAAAAGCGGTCTTATTTTACTACGCCGACGTCGCTGGCGTACTCGTGGAGAAAAGTGTTGCCAGGTCTTTTCGAGTCGAAACATGCTGTTGATCAATCGCAAGGGTGTTTCAACGTACTGTTTATCGGCATCAAACGCATCTTTGAACTTTCGCCGGACGTGCGCCCAACAGCCGACGCGCTTGATTGCCTGATCACCAAGCAGATTATAGCCCGCATATCCGTCGCATTGTAACACGCCTTGATACGTGCTATAGAGTTGTTTCTGCGCGAATGAACCAGCTCTGGTCTGGCTATAAGCATAGTACACAATCCGATTGGTTAGCTTCAAAGGGATGGTCGCGACCCACATGTAAGATCTTGACTTTGCTGCCCGACCAGGCTCGTTAATAACTTGGATTGGTGTTTCATCACCTTGAAGGTGATGACGGGCAATTAATTCTCGGTGGATCAGACCATACAATGGTTCTATCAGTTGGCTAGTTTTGATGATCTAATTAGCTAAGGTCCCCTCTGAAACATTAAAGCCGCCCTGTTTAAGGGCTCTTTGTTGTCGATACAAGGGCAGATCTAACAGAAACTTGTCACTGATCACATGCGCTGCCAGCGATGCTGACAATGGACTATGGGCTAATAAACCATGCGGCGCCTGGCTCTGAAACATATAAGTAAGGCCAGTTTGTCTTTCACATTCACTGCAGGTGCCAGTTTCTATGTAGATTCTTTTAACGTACAGGCGTCCCGGTTCGTAACAGACTTCTTGGCGGACAAATTTTTTGCCGACGATGAGCCAGTCAGAGTGTCCGTGAGGACACTGACTGGCATCGAATGGAATTAAAACGTCCTGAACCGGCAGGTCAGGACTGATTGTTTGTTTGCGTGTCTTCTTTTTCGACCTGATCTTGGTTATTACTTGGTAGGTCTCTTCGCTTTGGTTCCCAGTTTGCTCTGGTTCGGTAAAAACACCACTTTGTCCGAATAATGACAATTGATCAGAATTAATTCTTTCAGAGCTTTGGCCATAGATCTTTTTGGTTAAAAATGCCACCTGTTCTTCCAGAAGTAGAATCGTCTGTTTTAGTTCGTGCACTTCTTGTTTTAGCTCAGTGTTCTGTCGAATTAGTTCGGCTTCAATATTTTTTACGTGCTTAGCCATCGCAT
Organism: Secundilactobacillus paracollinoides; assembly: GCF_001702155.1. NCBI lineage: Bacteria > Bacillati > Bacillota > Bacilli > Lactobacillales > Lactobacillaceae > Secundilactobacillus > Secundilactobacillus paracollinoides. The sequence goes on along the minus strand of NZ_CP014912.1, from coordinate 2,170,508 downwards.
TCACTCCTTTCCGTATATAAGAGTTGTTGAAATGAGTTTACCACTCGCTAAACGGGTTTAAAAGCTATTTTTTGTGACCCGGTGGGGTCACTTGATGAATGGTCGACTCCAGCGACCACCCGCTCAGGAGACGAAGTAACTGTTTGGGATTTAGCTTACGAATTGCAGCTTGATCAACTGGCCATTGGAGTCGACCATTCTCAATTCGTTTGTATAATAACAGGAATCCGTCACCATCCCAGTACAGTGCTTTGAATCGGTCTTTACGACTCCCGCAGAACAAATATAACGCGCTGTTATATGGGTCCAAATCAAATTGATCTTGAACCACCCCAGCTAGACCATCAATTCCTTTTCTTAAATCTGTTTTTCCGCAGACCAGAAAGATCTGATGAAGCTTATTTTGGTCGATTATCATCGCTAAACACCGCCTTTAGGAATGCATCTAAAATATAACCATTAATGTGATTGTAGATAATGACAGATTTGTTGGTGCCGACTTTGATGTGCATTGCTTTCGTCGTAACCGTTGGTTGCGACTGTGGCGTTTGACCCATGCGAATTTGAACAATATCAGGTTTTTCAGTCATAAAAAATTACCTCACCAATTTTATTTGATGAGGTAATCGTAAATCATTTTAGAGTTGATTTGAATACGGTCGGTTATCTACTGCTTACTTTTATCGTGCGTGTCTTAGAGAATCAATTGTAAATAAAAAAAGCGTCCGAGGAATTGAGTTAATCCTCAGACGCTTTTTTATCTTAATATTCAAAAAAAAGACCCCATAACGGGATCTTTTAAAACGCAATTACTTAAGAGTAACCACGCCACCAACTTCTTCAAGCTTAGCCTTGATGTCGTTAGCTTCGTCTTCAGTAACGCCTTCCTTGATAACTGAAGGTACTGAGTCAACAAGCCCCTTAGCATCCTTCAAACCAAGACCGGTGATTTCACGAACGGCCTTAATAGCCTTAACCTTTTGGTCGCCTGATTCAGTTAATTCAACATCGTATGAATCCTTAGCAGCGCCACCATCGGCACCTGCAGCAGCAACTGCAACTGGAGCAGCAGCTGAAACGTCGAATTCTTCTTCGATTGCCTTAACAAGGTCGTTTAAATCTGAGATTGATGCTTCTTTTAATGAAGCAATGATGGAATCTTTATCAAAAGCCATTATATTTTCCTCCAATAATTGGGATTTAGTAGTAGAGCTTAGGCTGCGTCGCCTTCGCCTTTATCTGCAACTGCCTTAACGGCACGAGCAATTTTACGCATAGGATCTGACAATGCACTAGCAAGCATTGACAACAATTCTTCACGACTTGGCATCGTAGCGTAAGTGTTAATTTCGTCAACGGAAACAACCTTATCTTCGATGATCCCACCCTTAATAGAGAGGGCGTCGTGGCTATCAGCGAACTTCTTCAAGATCTTAGCAGGTGCAATCGCATCTTCATCAGAAAATGCAACGGCTGTAGGACCAGAGAAGACTTCTTCAAGACCTTCGTAACCAGCTTTGTCAGCGGCACGGGTCAAGATCTTGTTCTTGATAACGCTCATTGAAACACCAGCATCACGTAATTGCTTACGTAAGTCGGTGACTTCTTCAACGGTTAAACCACGGTAGTCAACCACAACAGCTGAGGTAGCGGCGTTGAAACGTTCAACGACGGCGTCAACAGCTTGTGCTTTAACTGCGATAGCTTCTTTACTCATTAATGTCACCTCCTGTTATTTTATCTGGGAATAAAAAATCCCTATGTCCGCCAGACATAGAGAGAAAGTCAGGATAAACCTGAAACTCTTCCTCGGCAGGTAAATTAAGGCTTTCGCCACCTGAGTCTTGGGCAGAACAAACATCAACTTAACCAGAATACTTGATTCTCAGTTAAAAGTCAACATGGGATTTTTCAATTTAACGGGTTGGCTTACAGAGTGGTAACGTCAACGTTAACACTTGGGCCAAAGGTTGAAGCGATAGAAACGTGTTGAACGTATGTCCCCTTAACGGCAGCAGGCCGTGCAGTGATCACAACGTTGGCAATCGTCTTCAAGTTTTCAACCAACTTGTCGGCATCGAATGATACCTTACCAACAGGAACAGCAACGTTACCGTCACGGTCAGTCCGGTAAGTTACCTTACCAGCCTTAGAATCGTTAACAGCCTTCGTTACGTCCATGGTAACAGTCCCAGTCTTAGGGTTAGGCATTAAGCCCTTAGGTCCAAGAACCCGACCTAAACGACCAACTTGGGCCATCATATCTGGCGTTGCAATGGCAACGTCAAAGTCCAACCAGCCGTCTTGGATCTTAGCAACTAAGTCGTCGTCGCCGACAAAGTCAGCACCGGCAGCTTCGGCATCCTTAGCCTTGTCACCCTTAGCAAACACGATAACAGTCTGATCTTTACCAGTTCCGTTTGGTAAAACAACGGCACCACGTAATTGTTGGTCAGCTTGCTTCGTATCTACGTTTAACTTCATTGCAATTTCGATGGTAGCATCGAACTTAGCAAAGTCGATCTTCTTTACTAAATCAACCGCTTCTTCAATGGTGTAAAGCTTTTCAGCATCTACATTCTTGACAGCGTCTTGATAGTTTTTACCTCTTTTATGAGCCATATTGTGTTTTCCTCCTTGCAAATGTGGTGATAACGGATTGTCCTCCCACTTGATACATTTGTTTTAACAAAGTATCCGTAGTGTTAATAGCTGGGATTAACCTTCTACAGTGAAGCCCATGCTACGAGCAGTACCTTCAACCATGCGCATAGCTGCTTCAACGTCAGCGGCGTTTAGGTCTTGCATTTTGGTTTCAGCAATTTCCTTAACTTGAGCCTTGGTTACCGTAGCAACCTTCTTCGTGTTAGGTTCGCCTGAACCATGTTCAACACCGGCAGCCTTCTTCAAAAGAACGGCGGCTGGTGGTGTCTTGGTAATGAAGTCGAATGAACGATCCTCATATACCGTAATGACAACTGGAATGATCATCCCAGCTTGATCGGCAGTACGAGCGTTGAAATCCTTCGTAAAGCCCATGATGTTAATTCCGGCTTGGCCCAATGCTGGTCCAACTGGAGGGGCTGGTGTTGCTTTACCCGCAGGAATTTGCAATTTAACAATGTTAGCTACTTTTTTAGCCACGAGACATACCTCCTTGAGTCCGTGTTGTGGTAAATGGAGAGCTGATTTCTCCTCCCACATTGTATGCAACGCATACTCATACAAGTTACCACAACTCATTACAAATGCCAAGGTTTTTCTCAGATAATCTGAGTTTCAAACCCGACAATAACTGTTTTAAACGACGGGATCCACTTGGTCAAAGTTCAGTTCGGTACTGGTTTCACGACCGAACATATCGATGTTGACCTTGAGCTTCATCTTTTTATGGTCAACTTCGGTGATCTTACCTTCCAAACCAGAAAAGGCGCCGTCAACGATCTTGACCGTATCGCCTTCGTCAACGTCAAGGTCCTCGTGACGACTGCTCATCCCAAGGCGCTTCAAGATTAGGTCAACTTCGTCAGGCAACAGCGGCGTTGGTTTTGACCCCTGCCCATGTGACCCGATAAAGCCGGTAACACCTGGTGTGTTCCGGACGATGTACCAAGCTTGGTCAGTCATGACCATTTCAACCAGAACGTAGCCTGGGAAGGTCTTGTCCATCTTGATCTTTTCCTTACCGTTCTTAACTTCGCGTTCCTCTTCTTCTGGAACGACGACCCGGAAAATAAAGTCGGCCATTCCCATGGATTGGGCCCGTGATTCCAAGTTCATCTTCACCTTGTTCTCGTAACCAGAATAGGTATGTAAGACGTACCATTGCTTTTCAGCTGATTCAACCATGTGTGTTGTCATCCTCTCGTTAAAACCTGTTTACTATCAAAATTAAGTCAAAATAAAAAAACTTCGACAACGCGCGAAGTTTCTCAACAAAACTATTATATCATAAATTTTGAATTTATGAAGCTAATATCTTCAGTCCTGCTTGAACCAAGTAATCAACCAACCCTAAGAAGATGGCCATTGAAATCGCGAGCCAAAGCACGCTGCTGACATCTTTTCGAGTTTGTTTAGCGTTTGGCCAAGACACCTGCTTCATTTCGTCTTTGACCGCTACTAAAAATCTAAAAAATCGCATAGGAACCTCCTGATGCACCGTGCATCGTGAGCCTAACGGGTCTCGCGATGCAACGTGTGCTTACCGCAATACTTACAATATTTATTAACTTCTAGTCTTACTTTTCGGTTGGGATTGGCGGGAATTGTATAGTTCCGTGATCCGCAAACAGAACATGCTAACGCAACTTTTCTTTGAGCCACGAGAACACCTCCTTATAGCAAACTTGATTCTATCATGCACAAGAATCACAGTCAAACACCAATAAGACTATTATACACGTTTAGCGATGAAATTTCTGCCTGACACGTTCGCGGGTGTTGTGTAATTGATTTTTATCGATGTGCAGCAGCGCCATGATCTCCTCATCATTTTTCCCAAGGATCGTCAACACAACTAGCGCGCGTTCACGCTTCGAACACAGGTCCCGTAACACAACAATGTTGTTTTCCCGCACCATAGCGACGTCATCCGGCAACGCCAACGCATCCATCATCGTCATCGACATCCCATCACCAAATGAATCGAGTGAAAGCAACGGCTCGTCTGCTTTGCGTTTCAGGGCGTTTTCCCGTCTGATCAGATCACGGCGTCGATTGATCAGTGCCCGCTTCAAATACGATCCAAAAGCACGTTCTCGGGCAATGTTGAAGTGGCCAATGATCTTCCAAAGCACCAGCATCCCCTCTTGAAACCAATCGTCAAAATCAAGGTCCAGGGCCTGTGTCTTGCTATGGATACTAATGATCAGCGGCCGATACCGACCTGCTACTTCGTTAAATGCCTGTACGTCACTGTCCTTCGCCATTGCAACTAACTGCCAGTCCGTTAGCTTTGAATAGTCCATGCTGCTGCCTCCGTTGTGAATTTAATGGCTTCACTATAGCAAGCAGCAGTGGGATTGAAAGCGAACACACTGGGTTTGATTCAATTGTAAAGGTGAACCAATGTCGCGGCTTAACTGTCCCATAATCAGCAGTTATGCGGCATCTGGACTATACCAATAATCATTTGTATCTCTAACCTTTACATAATCTTTACATTGGCCTTATTTTTTCGAAGGATCGTCTCCGAGGTGATCACGTAATTTTTCAAGTTTCAGCAACTGGCCTTGACTCCAAGGCGACCGACGTACCTGACCGAGGTCAGCATACTTGACCGCTTGCGTGTGAACTTCCTTGCGGGTTCGGTTAATATCGGTCAGGAGTTCCCCTGCTGGGATCCGAAGCGCGCCCTCTGAAAAAATCGTCCACTGTTCCGCCTGATCACTCGTTGCAACTGTGACTTGTGTAAATCGGGTCTGTTTTTCCTTAGTCAGCGCCTCAATGTATTCATCCGCGGTCTCGTCCTGCCCGGTCCAAACGACCTGTAACCCATAGTGATCATATTTTTGCGAAATCCCTGGAACGTACATCGCGTCAAACACAACAATGATCGTGGTTTTTAAATACTTACGATACTCCGACAGCGTGGCCAATAACTGGTCTCTGGCGTCCTCCATGCGATTAGCTTGCTTCAGCCGATTCAGATCAGGCCAGTTACCAATCATGTTGTACGCATCGACGATTAAAATATCTTTTTTCATCTACTCACCTACTTTCGGGTTACCCTTAATTTTTTATCAAACTAATCAAGATAGCGAAAGAAGCAAAAATTCTGACCGAATTTCTGCTTCCCCACGCTTCAACTGTTCAATTCTAATCGCCTATAGCGGATTCCGGGATTGAAAGGCTTGATACATCAGCAGACTTGCAGCCACACTAGCATTCAAGCTTTGCACATGGCCGACCATTGGAATCGTCAGCATTTCATCCACTGACTTTTTGAGCAATGGTGAAATGCCCTTGCCTTCGTTTCCAATAATGATGCCGACCGGTCCCTTAGCATCGAAATGCCGGTAATCGGTGCCAGCCATGTCAGTGCCAAAGATCCATAGGCCACGATCTTTTAATTCCTTGACGGTGTTTACCAAATTAGTCACTCGCGCAACCGGCATGTATTCGATGGCCCCCGTCGACGTTTTAGCAACGACTGAGGTTAACCCAACGGCGCGCCGTTTTGGAATGATGATGCCGTGAGCGCCAACAGCATCCGCCGTTCGCATGATGGACCCGAGATTATGCGGATCGTTAATATCGTCAAGAATTAAGAAAAACGGCGGTTGTTCACTCTTAGCAGCGTTGTCAAACAGGTCGTCGATCGTTGCATAGTGGTAAGCAGCAACAGCTAGAACAACTCCCTGATGATTTTCACCGGGCACCAGTCGCTCCAGCTTTGTCTTTGGCACCATCTGAACGATCAGTTTGCGTTTTTTGGCCAACTTCACAATATCGCCAATGATGTCGTTTTTAAGACCTTCTTGAATGAAGACTTTGTTAATATCTTGGTCACTCTTTAACGCCGAAACAGCTGGGTGCCGGCCGATGATAAAGTCGGTCTGCTCCTCTGTGTCGGTGTCTGGCTGTGCTTGTTTTTGTTCTGGTTTTGTATGATTAGTCTTCATTTACTAAACTCCCTGATTCAACCTGTTCAATACACCAGTGTGCCAGCCAGTTGAGCCGATCCATCTGGTCACTGAGATAAAGGTACCCAAACAGAGCTTCAAACCCCGTTGATACCCGATACGTTAGCACGCTGGTGTTTTTAGCGTGAGTGTAGCTTTTGGCGTTACGGCCACGGTGAAAATAATCCTGTTCCGTTTCCGTTAAAATTGCATCCTTGGTCATTTTATCGATCAGCGCTGCCTGGGCCTTTGCTGACACGTAATTTGTGGCTTGGTGATGTAACTTGGTCGGCTTAGTTAAGCCTGCCTCGATTAAGTGACGCCGAATAAAAACTTCATAGATGGCATCGCCCATGTAGGCTAATGCGATTCCGTTGAGTTGCTGATAATCTCCTTGTGTTTCCTCGCTCATACTGTTCCTTCCTATTTTTCGCGATGCCAACGGGTCCCCTGCGGCGTATCCTCTAAGATAATGCCCTGGGCCTTGAGTTGTTCGCGAATTTCATCACTGCGGCTAAAATCACGGTTTTTCCGGGCGTCGATTCGTTCTTGGATCAAGGCTTCAATGCCGTCATCGTTTAAGCTTTCAGCAGCCAATTGAATTCCAAAAATGTTAACTAACTCCGTTAACGTCTTTAGGATAAAGGCAATGCTGTCCTTGAAGACAACTGGCCGTTCAGCGTAGACGTTAGCAAGTTTTGCTAACTCGTACACTTCAGCAATCCCGTTTTGAACGTTAAAATCGTCATCCATAGCATCAACAAAATCAGCTTCGATCTGGTGAATCTCTTGTTCCGTCTTAGGATCATTGCCTTCTTCAGCATCGTCCAACCGGTAGTGTAAATTATTGAACGCTGTCTGCAGGTGCTTCAAGTTATTGTTAGCATCTTCCAAGTTTGCTTGGGTGTACTGAATTGGCCGCCGATACTGGGTGGTTGCCATGAAGAACCGCAGTACTTGCGGATTTTCAGTCTTGAGTAAATCATGTACCATCACAAAATTACCGAGTGATTTACTCATTTTTTCGTTGTCGTCGCCAACGGTCACAAACCCATTGTGCAACCAATAGTTTGCAAACTTTTCACCGGTTTTGGCTTCACTTTGGGCAATCTCATTTTCATGGTGCGGAAAGGTCAGATCCTGACCGCCACCATGGATGTCAAAGTTATCACCCAGGTATTTAGTGGCCATGACTGAGCATTCAATATGCCAGCCTGGACGTCCCTTCCCCCATGGCGAATCCCAAGAGATCTCATCAGCTTTAGCACCCTTCCAAAGCGCAAAATCAATGGGATCTTCCTTGCGAGCAACTTCTTCAGGATCCGTATGCTGACTCGCGCCAACTTCCAGATCATCGATGTTTTGGTGGGACAACTTGCCATAGTCCTTAAATTTCCGGGCCCGGTAGTAAACGTCCCCTTCTGATTCATACGCATAGCCTTTGGCAACGAGTGCCTGAACAAAGGCGATAATATCCTTAATGTTTTCGGTTGCCCGTGGATGCTTGGTTGCCGGTTCGATGTTCAATGCATTGGTGTCTTCCATAAAGGCATTGATGTATTTTTCGGCAATGGCTGGCACCGTGGTATTGGCTTCCTTAGCAGCTTTGATCATTTTGTCATCAACATCCGTAAAGTTGGAGAGGTAGTTGACGTGATACCCTTTATATTCGAAATAACGGCGAATCGTGTCAAAGGCAATGGCACTGCGCGCGTTCCCAATGTGAATGTAATTGTAGACGGTTGGCCCACAGACGTACATGTTCACGATCCCAGAGGTAATGGGTGTGAACACTTCTTTTTGCCGTGTGAGCGTATTAAATACTTTTAACATGTACGCTGTTCCCCTTCCGATTAATCGTAAATTCATTTTAGCATATTGTGGGAGTGGGTGAAAGGAGATAGAGTGCGGAAGTGGGGCGGTTAAAGGGTGGAGCCTAGAGGACTTTGGACATAAATTTCCGGTTTTGAAATTTGTGGCCGAAGTCCTCTAGGTGCAACCCTTTGCCCCATGGAGCACGTTTCGACTAGATAAACGGTAAACACACTTAAACATCCTTGATAGTTGGCTATTAAGCGAGCAGAGTGCGGAAGTGGGGCGGTTAAAGGGTGGAGCCTAGAGGACTTTGGACATAAATTTTCGGTTTTGAAATTTGTGGCCGAAGTCCCCTAGGTGCAACCCTTTGCCCCATGGAGCACGTTTCGGCTAGATAAACAGTAAACACACTTAAACATCCTTGGCATTTGGTTATTAAGCGAGCAGAGTGCGAAGCAAGGCGCTTTGAGGGCGGAGCAGAGGCCAACTCTGGCGGAAAATCCCGGGCTTGGATTTTTTGCCAGAGTTGGTCTCTGCAGGAGCCCTCAGCCTTGCTGAGCACGTTTCCGCTAGATAACCGATAAACCGCATAACTCTCCCCACCGACAAAACAAGGACCCGCACCAACCGGCAACGGGTCCCCACAAAAATCTATACACACTAAAAATTAAAGATTTTCCAACTGTTTCAAAGTCTGGTCAACGTGTTCTAAAGTCTTCTCACGGCCAACCAATTCAATAGATTCAGGTAACTCAGGCCCGTGCATTTCATGGGTCACAGCGATCCGAATCGGCATCCAGAGCTGACGGCCCTTAATGCCAGTGTCCTTTTGAATGGCCTTAATGGTTGCGAGAATCTTCACCTTATCAAAGATTGGTAATTCCTTGATCCGGGCAGCGAATTCCTTCAATACAACGGGTGCAGTCTCATTTGAAATCTCTTCCAACGCTTCACCTGAAACTTCGGCTGGTTCGTGGAAGAAGACATCCGCCATCTCGTTGATCTGAGCCATGTAGCTCATCTGTTGTTTGTAAACATTGATCAGTTTACGCGCCCATTCAACAGTCTTGGCATCTGGATTTTCTTCGATGTTGCCAGCTTCGATCAATTGCTGCAAGGCCAGATCCATAACAACGTCTTCATCAGATGACTTCACATATTGATTGTTGATCCATTCCAGCTTCTTCTTATCAAAGGTGGCTGGTGACTTGCTCAACCGTTTTTCGTCGTACATCTTGACGAATTCCTTGAGCGAGAAGATTTCCTCTTCGCCCTTTGGTGACCAGCCCAGCAAAATGATGAAGTTGAGTAAGGCATCCGGCAGGTAGCCCAACTTACGATATTGTTCGATAAATTGGAGCACAGTTTCATCTCGCTTAGATAACTTCTTACCTGTATCCTTGCTGATGATCAAGCTCATGTGGCCAAACTTAGGTGCTTCCCACCCAAAGGCCTCATAAACCATTAATTGCTTTGGCGTGTTGGCCACGTGATCATCGCCACGGAACACGTGACTGATCTTCATTAAATGGTCATCCAAAACAACCGCAAAGTTGTACGTTGGGATGCCATCGGCCTTCACAATGACAAAGTCACCACCAATGGTGTCAGATTCAAAGGAAACCTTGCCCTTAACCATGTCATCCCAGGCATAGGTCTTGTGTTCTGGCACGCGGAAACGAATAACGGGCTTGAGACCATTTGCTTCAGCTTCAGCCATCTTGGCCTGAATTTCGTCATCGCTCATACCAGCGTATTCGTATTCATAGTGCGGCATTTCGTGACGGGCACGTTGCGCTTCACGATCAGCCTCTAATTCATCTTCGGTCTTGTATGATTTGTAGGCTTTGTCTTCATCAAGCAATTGTTGAATGTAAGGCTTGTAGATGTCCATCCGTTCAGATTGACGGTAAGGACCAACATCGCCGGGCTTGTCAGGACCTTCATCCCAATCCAACCCTAACCAACGTAGGTTATCCAGTTGGCTTTTTTCACCATCTGCCACGTTACGTTTTGTATCGGTATCCTCGATCCGAATAATGAACTTACCCTTGTAGTGCCGTGCAAATAAGTAGTTAAACAGCGCTGTCCGGGCGTTACCAATATGCAAGTGGCCAGTAGGGCTTGGTGCATAGCGAACGCGAATTGAATCTTTTGCCAATGTAGTTTCCGCCTCTCAATTAATTAATCTCTCGGTTATTCACCGCTAATTTGTCACATCAAATAACAGTGTACAATGGAATATTCAAAAAGAAAAGTTACTTCCCCTGCTTCTTGCCATTTTGTTTGTGATTATTTTGCTGGTGCGGCGCTTTTTTGTCCGTCTCCGCCTTCTCAGTAATTTCGTTTTGCGAATGTGCCGGCTTGGCAAAGATCATCCGGCCAGCATCCGTCTGAATAGCTGACGTGACAACAACATCCAAGTGCTGGTTCAGGTAGAAACGCCCGTCTTCAACCACGACCATGGTGCCGTCATCCAAGTAAGCAACCCCCTGCTGGCGCTCAGTCCCATTTTTAACCACCATCACGTTAAGGTGCTCTCCCGGAATGACCCGCGGCTTGAGCGCATTTGCTAACGCATTGATGTTCAATACCTGCACGTTTTGGAATTCAATGACCTTGTTGAGGTTATAGTCGTTGGTGACGATGACGCCGTTGATATCCTTTGCAAGTCTGATCAATTTACTATCAACTTCTGAAATGTCGTCGTAGTCGCCTTCGTACATTTCGATTGGAATGATATTTTCATTTTGCAGCTTATTTAAGATATCAAGTCCGCGGCGGCCACGGACGCGTTTGATGCTGTCACTTGAATCTGCAATGTACTGCAGTTCATACAACACGAAGTTTGGCACCAGTAAAGTTCCTTCGATGAAGCCCGTTTTCACAAGATCATAGATTCGACCATCGATCAAGATGTTGGTGTCAAGGATCTTGTAATGGTGATAGTTCTTGTCAATGGGTTTGTCGATAATGGTCTCACCACTATCTGCCACCCCCTCGGCCTTTCTTGAACGGAACTGGAACAGCCGCCGCCATTCGTCGCGTTTCGTTGTTCCGATCCTAAACCCAAGATAGCCAAACAACATCATCAAGACGATCGGAATAATGCCACTGAACAGTGGTGAGTTCAACCGGGTTAACGGAGTTGAAATCAGAATGGCAAAAACGAGTCCGATAATCGTTGACACACTGCCAAAGAACAGGTAAGCAGGGCTCTTTGACGAGAGTGCCTTTTCAAAATCATTGATCAGGCGCTCGATGAAACCTGATAATAATAGGGATAATAGCCAAAAAACTAAGGCCCCGATCAATGAATTTGTTAAGACGTTGTTGTACCAGTTGCGCTCGGCCAGCCCCGCGATTGCCCAAACAACGGGCAAGTACACGGCGCCAACACCGAGTCCTACAATTGCAAAAATAAGTTGAATAATAAGTCGTTCTCTTCTCGACTGTTTGTCCTTCAATGAATGCACCTCCGTCTAATTATTTCGGTAAAATCAATTTCAATGCTTGCTTGATCGTTGTGACGCCGACCACCTCGATACCAGTTGGTGCCGTCCAGTCCTCAAGATTGTTCTTAGGGACGTAGATCTTCTTAAACCCAAGTTTCTGGGCTTCGTTGATCCGACTTTCGATTCGGTTCACCCGTCGGATCTCACCCGTCAGCCCAATTTCACCAACGTAACATTCCTCTGGATTCGTGCCCTGATCACGATAAGAACTGGCAATACTAATGGCTAACGCTAAGTCAATCGCTGGTTCGTCAAGTTTGACGCCCCCGGCAGCCTTGATGTACGCATCCTGGTTTTGCAACATGATGCTTGCCCGCTTTTCAAGGACGGCCATGATCAACGAGACCCGGTTCCGATCGACACCTGAAGCTGTCCGTTGCGCGTTCCCAAAAACAGAGGGGGTGATCAATGCTTGGATCTCGACCAGAATCGGCCGGGTCCCTTCCATCGAAACTACGATCGATGACCCGGTCGCATCTTCCAAGCGCTCCTCTAAGAAAATCTCGGACGGGTTCTTCACTTCCTGCAACCCATCTTCCTGCATCTCAAAGATGCCCAACTCGTTTGTAGAGCCAAACCGGTTCTTAACGGCCCGTAAGATCCGGTACGTATGGTGCAAGTCCCCCTCAAAGTAGAGCACCGTATCCACCATATGTTCTAAGATCTTTGGACCAGCGATGGCGCCGCCCTTGGTCACGTGACCAACGACAAAGATGGTCACACCCTGAGTTTTAGCGATTCGCATCAATTCAGCCGTCACTTCCCGAATTTGCGACACTGATCCGACGGCTGATTGAATATCTGGTTCAGACATAGTCTGTACCGAATCGATCACCACGTAGTCTGGCTTCATCGAGGCGATGTTTTCCTTGATTCGTCCCATATCCGTTTCCGGATAGAGATAAAGGTTGTCACTTGCGACACTTAATCGATTTGCTCGCATCTTGATCTGGTTAGCACTTTCCTCACCAGAAACATACAGCACTGTGCCACCGGTCTGGCTTAGCTGACCGGAAACCTGTAATAGTAATGTCGACTTACCAATCCCGGGATCACCACCAATTAATACAAGTGACCCAGGCACGACACCACCACCCAAAGCCCGGTTTAATTCCGCCATTTGGGTCTTGATTCGCGGCTCCTTCTCGGTGGAAACTGCTGCTAATTTTTCTGGCTTTGCCAACGTGCCTGACACCGTCGCATGAGAAACTGGTGCGGCAGCTGATTCAACAACTTCTTCAACAAGCGTATTCCACTTGCCACAGTTGGGACAACGCCCCAAGAATCGGGGTGCTTGGTACCCACAATTCTGACAAATAAATTGCGTTTTTGCTTTTGCCAATCTCGTTCCTCCTAAATCACGATCATCAACACTTTGACTATTACTAACCAAACTCTATTTTAGCATAATCTCGGCGTTCTTGAACCGTTAACGTTTCGCCTTAATGCTTTCTTAAATTTATCGGCCTGAAGAGCCAAACCCGCCCTTGCGTTGTTGTCTTGGTTGGGCTTCGTTATCCGCCGTTAAATAGTTCAAAAAGATGCCCTGGCCGATTCGGTCGCCCTTTTTGATCAGGACATCCGTCAGGCCAAAGTTCAAGACCTGCATAAAGATCTCGCCTTCGTTACTATCATTGTTGTAGTAGTCAGCATCGATCACACCGATCCCGTTTGGAATCACCAGCCCGCGCTTGAGTGGATTGCTGGATCGGTTGGCTAGGATCAGCACTTCGTCGGCACCCATGTAAGCCTTGATCCCCGTGGGAATCAGAAACGGTTTTAGAATCGCCTTCGCCTTATCAGTTTCCGCCGCCGACACCGTTTCTTGATGCCAGATTGCCCATAGCACCTTTAAAAAATTCAATTTCCAAATTGACGGTACGGTAAAGTCAACCGCACTCTCAAAATCATACCCCGCTGCTTGCTGTGTTGACCGATACGGCACCCGTAAGTCCTTATCCGTATACGATGAAACAATTTCAAAACCACGTGTCATAGTGATGTCTACTCCCTTCAGTCGTGTTTCTGATTAAAAAACGTTTCTTTATATCTTACACTATCCAACCGCTGAAAGCACCCCGAATTATGTCCCAAAACAAGCAATCATGTGAGTTCCTTCGCGCTTTAAATTGGGGTACAATGAGAGAATACTAATAAGGGAGTGTGAGTCTTTTGCCTCAAAATTCATCTAACGCTGCCATCAGCAGTGATCAAATTTCACGTTATCAAGACCAGTTCAACCAACGCAAAGATGCGCAAGTCATCGAACGCGCATTGACCCACCAAGGCATTTTGGCAACCAGTGCCGACTATGCCTCTGATACGGATATGTCACCGGTTTTTTCAATCGACCTGGACACCGGTAAAGTTGCGAATCAAAAACAATCCGGCCGTTGCTGGATGTTTGCCGCGCTCAACACCATGCGGCACCACCTCGCTGATCTCTTTAAACTCAGCGACTTTGAACTCTCCCAAAACTACACGTTCTTCTGGGACAAGTTCGAAAAAGCGAACTACTTCTATCAAAACGTGTTAAACACGGCAGACCAGCCGCTGGATAGCCGCAAGGTCGCCTTCTTAATGACCACGCCGCAACAGGATGGCGGTCAGTGGGACATGCTGTGTGCCATCATTGAAAAGTACGGGATCGTCCCAAAGTCAGTGATGCCAGAAACGTACAGCAGTTCAAAGTCAGCCGACCTCAATAAGGTCCTTAATAAAAAACTACGTAAAGATGCTGTGACGTTACGAAAATTAAGCGCAGAAAATGCGAGCGATGCTGATATCGCTGCTGCGCGCGACACCATGTTAGGCGAAGTGTATAACATTTTATGCTACACCCTTGGCGAACCAACGCAGACCTTTGACTTTGAATACCGCGATGATGACCACAATTACCACCTTGATAAGGACCTGACACCAAAGTCCTTCTATGACAAGTACGTTGGTTGGAACCTGGACGACTACGTTTCAGTTATCAACGCGCCAACCGCTGACAAGCCTTACAATAAGACCTACACCGTCGAAATGCTGGGCAACGTGTTGGGCGGTCGAGAAGTGAAGCATTTAAACCTCACCATGGCTGACTTCAAGGCACTCGCTATCAAGCAGTTGCAAGACGGGCAAAGTGTCTGGTTCGGCTGTGATGTTGGTCAGTCTTCCGACCGGCAAAAAGGGATTATGGATCTGAATGCTTACAACAAAAATGAGCTGCTAGGCACTGATCTAACGATGACCAAAGCGGAACGACTCGATTATGCTGAAAGTCTCATGACCCATGCCATGGTGCTCACCGGCGTTGACTTAGTTGACGGCAAGCCAACCAAGTGGAAGGTTGAAAATTCCTGGGGTGACAAGGTCGGAACTAAGGGCTTCTTCGTGATGAGCGACCGGTGGATGGATGAATTCTGCTACCAAGTCGTTGTGAACAAGAAATACCTCAGCGATGACCTGTTAAAGGCCCAAGCTGAAGAACCAACTGTCCTATTACCATGGGATCCAATGGGTGCTTTGGCAGCTAACTAACGTCTAATAACGATAAAAGAGCTCGAGGGATTAAGTTTCTCGAGCTCTTTTTTGGTTTATTTTACTGGGCGGTATACCAGTTGTGCTTACTGCCAGACTTGTTTGTCGGTCACATTAAGTTGCTCATCAAACGTATAACAGATCGGCAGCCCATTTGGCACTTCCAACTGATCAATGGCTTGGTCATCAATTTGTTCGATGTATTTGATCAACGCACGCAGGGTACTCCCATGCGCCACTACCAATTGATTATGACCATCCAATAGTCGCGGCGCGATCTGATCCTGCCAATATGGCATAAGGCGGTCATAGGCCATTTCAAGGCTTTCCCCCCGTGGCTCCGTGACACCAAGCGACCGGTATCGTGGGTCTTGATCAGGGTGATCCAATAGTGGTGGGACCACCTTGTAGCTGCGGCGCCACAGTTTGAACTGCTGCTCGCCAACCCGTTGTCTGACCGTGTCTTTGGATTGTCCGCGCAACGCTCCATAGTGGCGTTCGTTTAACCGCCATGACTTTGTTTCTGGCAGATAGAGCTGGTTGGCTTCTGCCAAAACAATGTGGGCTGTCATAATAGCGCGTTTTAACATCGACGTGTGCAGATGATCAAATTGAACGGCGTGACTGGCAATCAATTGACCTGCCTGATGGGCCTGACGAATCCCCTTCTCAGTTAGGGAAACGTCACTCCAACCCGTAAAAATGTTATCCCGATTGGCTTCACTTTCACCGTGACGCAGAATTACTAATTGCGACATTCTTTTCCCTCGTTTCTAAATGCTCATTCATGCACACATTTTACTAGGGTAACGCCTGTTTAACAAGTTCCAGCCTCTTGATATGGTCAAAAATTCGGGTTTCAACAAAAAGGCTCGCTATCACAAACGCTAGTTGCGCGTGATAACGAGCTATTTTCAGCAATATCGGGTGTCATTTCAGGCAGCTACTTATTCAGTAGGACCATTAAAATCGGAATGACTAGCAAACTCATCAGCGTCGTTTCCGTCACCATAACCGCTGCGAAGCTTGAATCTGCACCGTACAATTTTGAAACAACCGGTGCGTTGGTCATCACGGGCATTGCTGACTGAATGATGAACACCTGTTTCATCATGATCGGCATCCCAGTTGGCAGCACCAGGAGTGCCATCAAGGCTGGAGCAGCAATGAACCGGCCAAACAAGATCCCTAAATTAGCACGGGTCAACGTCAGATCATGCAGACTAACGTTGGCGACGGCGATCCCGATAAAGATCATGGATAATGGCACAGTCAGACCACCAACGTAGTTCAGGTCCGCCATAATAAATTGCGGCAATTGGATCTTCAATAAAACCAAAACGACCCCGACCATAAACCCAAGCAAAGGCGGCGAAAAAATCTTTTTAAGCGTTTGAGACAGACTAAACTTATAGTCCCCTTGGCCATCGCGTTGAATCAAATAAACGCCCAACGTCCAAAAGATCGTGGTATTCGCCATATAGTACACCAAAATGTAAGGCAAACTCTTGGCTTCACCAAACAGCGCTACGTTAACCGGCAAGCCGACAAACACTGTATTAGAATTAAAGAACATGGATTCAAAAAGACCAACGTGCGTCTTTTTGATATGTAGCACCCGAGCAAGCACGATCGACACCACAAACAAGATCATCATGGACAGCACTGGAAACCGCAGATCAGGCAACGTGGTGACCAGCCGTTTGAACGTAAATTTATCAACGATCGTGTAGGCCATGTATGCTGGCAAGGCAACCTGGGTCACCAGTCGCGCAATCAGCTTACTGGCCTTTTCGTCAAACCAACCCAGATTTGTTAGTAAGTACCCTAACGCAATCATCAGCAATATTTCGACGACGCCCGCTACACTATGAGCGAACAGCAACAACATTTTTGACTCACCTCCCATCAATTTTCACATCAAAAATTAATTTTTATTATAGCACAAGTCTATCACCAGATTTTATGAACCTAAAAATTCTTTGCAATGTAACCGTTTACGATGTTTTGTTACAACTTGTCATCCTGTGAGGGTTTCTCATAGATGCCGACCGTTCCCATGCCACCACCACAGTTGATCATCAAAACTAGCCTCAATTTCCCGCCAATTACGGTCAAAAAACCACTTAATTTTGCCCGACTTCACGCCGATTTGCTAAAGTTTCGTTTACTAACGGGCGGTTTTATGATGTAATGGTAAAGTTAGGCAAGCAGGTGCATCAATTTGTTAAAATCTTTTAAAACTTTACCAAATGTTTAGAGACTGTCATGATTTTGACATATAATGCAGAAAGATTTAAAAGGCGAGGAAAGTATATGTCATCTAATAATTCGAATCAGAATCCAGGGGAATATTCACGACGCAGTGACACGCAACATTTCAAACAACGGCCTAAGAAACACCATGGTCTGTTATGGAGCTTGCTCATTGTCGTCCTGATCATTGTTACTGGTGGAATAGCTTACGGGTATCACATGTATAACACCGCGAAGACCACCTTTAACAAGACTTATGATGCGGGGAATGTTAAGAAGCTACGAAACGTATCAACTGTTTTAAAGAACGGCAAACCGTTCTCAATTTTACTGATGGGAACCGATACCGGAGCGCTGGGCCGTCATGACACTGGGCGCACCGATACCATGATCATCGCAACTGTGAACCCACAGAAGAAGACCGCCTACTTAACCAGTATCCCGCGTGACACGCGGGTTCAGGTCAGCGGTGACTCACAGCCATACGAAAAGATCAATGCCGCCTACACCATTGGCGGTGCGTCCACGGCCGTTAGCGCAGTTCAAACGTTGCTAGATGTGCCAATTGATTTTTACGCCATCGTCAACATGGGTGGTTTGGAAAAGATGGTCAATGCCGTTGGCGGTGTGACCGTGAACCCAACGTTAACCTTTAAGTACGGCGCAGCTGATGTGACTAAGGGTAAAAAAGTGACCTTGAATGGGAAGCAGGCGCTGGACTACTCACGGATGCGTGAAGAAGATCCGCTTGGTGACTACGGCCGTCAGAAACGACAACGACAAATCATTCAAAAATTAGTCATCAAGGCCATGGGAATTTCATCCCTGACCCGCTACAAAACAATTTTAACCTCGCTTAACGGGAACCTTAAGACGGACATGACGTTTAATGACATGATCACCATTCGCTCACGATACGGCGATGCAACTCACCATATTAAGTCCGAAACCTTACAGGGTCAAAACGCCATGATCGATGGCATTTCATACCAAGTCCCAACGTTAAACGAACTTCAAAAAGTCTCAGACCACATTCGAACAACGCTTGACTTGAAGAAGTCGACTAAACTGACATCGAGTTCAACGGGTACTGGTGATGACAGCAACTATACTGGCTCATCAACTGATACCACCAGCCAAGGCGGTTCGAACGGGTATACCGGGTATTAATCAGGATCGCGACAAATAGCAACATCAAAAAGGATTCAATCTGGAAAACCAGGTTGGATCCTTTTTTTGATACTGTGATTTAATTTGGCTCTGATTCTGGTACAAATGCTAGAGCTAGACTATGTCACCCTACTCTGCGACATTGCTGAAATGTGCTCCACGAGGCACGAGTGATACTGTGTAACGAACTTTTCTGCCTTTGAGTGCTGTGGCGACGCGCTTTGCTCTTCTTTGGTGGAAACGCGTTCAACAAGGGGCTTTCCAATATCAGGTGATAGTCCGTTGCATTCAGCAATTTGGCACTCCGTGTAGTGGCTCGCGACTGAGCTAACTCGATTTCTGCTGCGCAGCTCTCGAGTGGATCTCATTCGTCTCGCACATCAGTAACCGACCAAAGTACGGTCGCTAACTGATGTCGACACCACAGCTCCGTGCCAAATTGCTGCATTCCACTGACGTTGAGCGCGGTTTTTTCACGATTTAAGCATCACAATAGCGTTAAAACTAGTTCGCAGAGAATCCGCCCTCGACTGCTCTAGTAAGCTATTAACAGCAATCTTCTCATGACGTATTAGTCAATAGTAACAATTAATATAGAGGTTTCGTGATGCCACTTTTGAAGACTTATTAATTATGACGTCTACTGCCAGAATTATAGCGTAGTGGAACCGTTCGGCATTGCAGGCGGTGGTATCGGTGATTGCTAGCGGCGGTTACGACCACGGGAGACGTAGGAGATCCTTGAATTTCTGCCAAGACATTCAATAGTTCCAGAGCGACCCCACCTCAGCCTGCAGGGCCGAACGGTGGAACGAAGCGACGTTAAAGTGCTACTTTGAACCACCCAACAATGGAAAGAGCCTCAGCAAGGCACGGGGCTAACGTGTAACGGACTCTGGCAAAAAAGTCAGGATCGGACTTTTCTGCCTTTGAGTGCTTGTGGCGACGTGCTTTGCCCTTCTCTAGTGGAAACGCGTTCAGCAAGGCACGGGGTTACTGTGTAACGGACGCTGTTCTAAAAGTCAGGCCCGGACTTTTAGAACAGCGTCCGTTACACTCCGCCCCTAACCGCCTTGCTTCACGCTCTTACGCCAGTGCCTCACCGTTCCCACTGGCACCTGCTTATTTAGCACATGCAGGAGTTTTTTGGTATGACTCGTCACAAAATGAAACCGGCGGCCATCTGGGGCCTCTATCACGATACCGCGATAAATACGCCGCAGGACGACCTGCACCCACACCACCCGCATTTGGCTGTATGGGATCGTCACCTTGCCCATGGCTTGCGCATCGAAGATCAATCCTTGATCGGTCAACATCAGTTCGCCATGGTAGGCGTGAAACCCCGTTTTAAAAAAATTGGCCTTTGTCTGAATCAACGCATTGCTCGTTTCCAACTGGTTCACCCCGCTATGCTGTTAATCCCAAGATGCCTGACCAATAACCCAGAATGCCAAGGATAAAAAGGCCGATAATCAGCCAAATTGGTTTGACCCGGTGCCTGAGGAGCCAAAAACAGCTCATCGTGAGCCCTAACGGAATAATCCCAGGAAGTAACTGATCTAGCAATCCCTGGCCGGTAAGCCGTGTTAAATGGCCGCTGATGCTGACATGAGCAATTGTCTTTGGAAAGTAAATCGTCGTCCACCTTGGCACCAAAACACCCATGATAAACATGCCGACAATTGACGCCCCCTGAGTCAGCTTAGGAATCAATGAACTGCTGAGGACTTGGACAATGTCCGTGCCCTCACGGTAGCCAAGGCGCTGGGTCCACCAACGAAAGCCGAGACGCATGATGTTCCAGCCAAAAAAGAAGATTGCTGGCCCTAACAGACCAGTACCGCCCTTGATCAAGCCAACTGCAAAAGCCGCTAATACGGGGCGTAACGTGCCCCACCAGACGGGATCGCCAATGCCAGCCAGAGGGCCCATCATCCCAATTTTCGTGCTGCTAATGTCATCGCCAGTAATCGGTGCCCCATTTGCACGTTGCTCCTCCATGGATAGAACAACGCCAGTCACGGCCGACTGCATGTACGGCATTGTGTTAAAGAAGGCCAAATGTCGTTGCATGGCGTCGATCTGATCGGTTTTATCTGGATAGAGGCGCTTGATTGCCGGTACCATAATATACGCAAAGCCAAGGTTTTGCATTCGCTCATAGTTCCACGATGCCTGCTCAAACCCAGACCGCCAAAAAATTGAAACTAAATCGCCGCGGGTTAATTGCCGCGGCGTTTGTTGTTTATCTGTCATTTACTTGCCTCACTATAGGTCCTCGAGTTCCTGATCCAGGTCATCAAGTTCGTCATCCAACGGGTCGGGTGCTGTCGTCCCGCCATCGTGGCCGGAATCATGATGCTGTGTGGTCAACTGAATATAAATCAGTGCTAAACAGACCCCAATTAATCCCAGTGCCACCATGTTGAGCGACTTAACTGCTGCCAGCGCAAACCCCAGAAAGAAAAACGGCCAAAGCGCTTTGCTAGCCATCATGTTGATGAGCATGGCATACCCCACGACTACAATGAACCCTGCAGCAACCGTTAACCCATTTGTAATGACCTTCGGAATGGCAGTTAGCCCCGCCTGAATCAAATGGGTGGGAATCAACATGACGACGCCTATTGGTACCGCAACCCGAAGTCCCTGAAGCACGAGACTTGTTAAGTGCAGCCAGGAGACACTGGCAATGTTGCCGCGGGCGACCTGATGATCTGCAATGTGAACAAGTCTCACGACCAAGATCCTCACGATTCTGGTAAACGCTTGACCACAAACTGCGACTGGCACTGCGATGGCGATGCCCATTGCGTTACTGACGTGAGCTGGGCCGCAGACTAGGAAAGCTGACACAACCGAAGCCAATGCAGCATCCGGCGACACAGCAGCCCCAATGTTCATCCAGCCGAGTGCAATCAATTGCAGACTGCCGCCCAGCAGCACACCCGCAGCAATGTGACCGGTCGCAATACCGATCAGCGTACAGGCAACCAGCGGCTGATGGAACCCCCATTCATCAAGGATGCCTTCCACGCCAGCTAAAAAACTAATGACTAAAAGACTGATTACGACGAGCGTGCTCATAACAACGACCCTCCCGTCACGCTATTTTTCACTTAGAGCCCCTTCTTTGTTAGGAGCGCCATCAGATCCTGTTTTCTGTCAGCAGGTACTTTTTGGGCGTAAACGTCAAGGTGAGCGTCATCGTGGAGATAACGAATCGCGTCGACTGCAGAATGGTCAACCGCAATGGCATCCGTCAACATGGTCATTCCATCCTGGTAAGACAAGGATCCGATATTGATACCAACCTGACTAAAATCGACGCCGCCTTTAACTAAGGCAACCATGTCCTGGACAGTTTCTGTGAGCAACAAGGTCTTAAATACGTCAAACCGCGGATCCTTAAAGATCGCGATCATCTTGGCAATGGTGATGACATTAGCTTTAACACCAGCAGGTGCCGCCTGGGTGATCAACGTTTTCCGCAGCTTATCTTGTGCGACGCTGTCAGAGACGACAAGGATCCGATTGGGTTTGACACTGCTCGTCCAAACGGTGGCAACTTGCCCGTGTAACAGCCGGCTGTCCACCCGGGCTAACCGAATATCCATGCTCATAGTAGATCATCCTCCTCGTCAGATGGGGTCAGGTCAAGGTGCCGAATACCCTTACGCCCACTATTTTCAAGATGCGGCACCACGTCAGTCAACGGCTGTTCCCGCAACGTGTACGCGTCGATCATCATTGGCAGATTCAAACCGGTCAAAAGTGCCATCCGTTCCGGCGACTGGGCAACCAGTTGACTCGCCACGTTAAACGGTGTCCCACCCCAAAGATCAACTAAAAATAAGACTTGATCATCTGCGTCAAATTCCGCTAACGCTTGTTCATATTTTTGCTTGAGGTCAGCTGGCCCTTCAGATGCCTGAAACGTAACTGCTGTCACCTTTGTTTGGGCGCCAAAAATCATGGTAGCTGACTGTAAAATGCCGCTTGCAAAGTCTCCATGACTCGCAACGATCATCGCAATCATGCTTGTATCCTCCCCTGGATTTCAATGAATTTATTGTGTCGTTTGACACAACAGTTATTTCGTTAATCATATCACATTGCAGCGCTTCCAGCCACGGCCGGTCGCACTTAGCAATCCTTTGTCAGACTAGTGATAACCAGCCTATGCTTGCGCTTCTGTCAGACTTAATATCTCTTCTGGGAACGCCAGTACATAGTCCGCGTCACTGACACCGCGCTGGTTCTTAGCCCCCCACGCAACTAGGCCGAACTTAATGCCTGCTGCGTGAGCCGCCTGCAGATCGTACTGGGTGTCACCAATGTACACCGTTTCAGCAGGGTCCGCGTTGGTGCGTTTCATCGCCAGTAAGATGGGATCCGGTGCCGGCTTACCATGCGCCGTATCTTCAAAGAAAACAAATTCGCTAAAGTACTGGTCTAATCCCAGCGGCGTCACGTCGCGTTGAAATTCAAATTTTTGTTTTGACGTCATAATAGCCAACGTCACACCAGGTTTAGCCGCCAAGTTTTTGAGCATGGACACAATCCCAGTGTACACGCGAACATCGTCCTGGTGGTTGGGAATCTCAGCCGCCCACTCGTTTAAGATCGTCGGGATAAGATCAGCTGGGACCTGCAATCGTTTTAAAGCATCCAGGCTGGTGATCCCAAACGTTTTTGTCAGTTCCTGGTATGTATGCGGCAGGTTATGGGCCGTCATGACCTGATCTAGCGCCTTCATGTACATCTTTTCCGTATCAAGTAACGTGCCATCAATATCAAAAATAAAAGTTTTCATATAGCGTCCTTTCTCATTCAGTATATCGATAACGAGCAGCGATTGAAACAAAAAAACGACCTACGAGCCTCATAGGAGGTCATAAGTCGTTCTTTAAGTATGCGGCCAAGAGGACTCGAACCTCCACCGAGAAAACCCCGACAAGATCCTTAATCTTGCGCGTCTGCCAGTTCCGCCATGGCCGCATCAACAAGAAATATATTATCAAATATACACCTCGTTTTCAATAGTTTTTGCAAAATTTGTATAAAAAACTATTCGGCGTTGACGGTTGCGCCCTGTCGATCGATGGTTAGGATCCGCATACTGCCCACCATATCCATATCCGTCAGCTTCTGACGCAAAATAATGAGTTGCGGTTCAGTCCCAAAAGTCGCAATCGTTGGCCCAGCGCCACTCAGATAGGTGCCGTAGATGCCAAGCTTATGAGCCGTTTCGCGAATAATTGGTAATTCAGGCACCAATTTTGTCCTGACAGTTTCGTGAAATTCATCATGTTCCATCATGTGACTTGCTAGTGTCCAATCACCGGTGGCTAGTGCCGCTACAACAACATTGGCTACGCTGCTGCCCTTAACTGCTTGTGCCAACGGCAGTGACTTCGGTAAGGCATCGCGACTGTCGCTGGTCAGCAGTGGATCATGTTTGATGTAGGCTAACACTTTAAGTTCCGGCATGGTCAACTTCACGGTCGTAGCCGTCTCGCCATCAAAGTTTGCGACCACCACGTCACCTAACAGTGCTGGCGCCACATTATCGGGATGCCCCTCCATCTGCGTTGCAAGGGTCACTTGTTCAGCTAAGGTCAAATGCAGATCATCCAAAGCATCCGCAATTTTAACCCCCGCAACAATGCCGGTTGAGGAACTTCCCAGACCGCGTGCTACCGGAATATCTGACATGACACTGAGTTGGTGCGGCTTTAGATCAGGTGCCACTTTGAGCGCAGCCTGAACGATCAAATTCCGCTCATCCGTTGGGACATCAGACCCTAACGCATGGTTGACCCGCCATTTTTCCGTCTCCTCTTCGACAATGACTGTCATATACAAGTGAAACGCGATCCCAATTGAATCAAACCCCGGACCCATGTTGGCTGAGGTGGCTGGTACCCGAATAATAATTTTTCCCATTTCTACGCCTCCAATACTGGATAGATTGCTTTAACATCAGCTAATCGCTGCATGGTCGTTGTAAAGTGTGGTTGTGCAACAAGCGTCGGTGCGGTGACTTCAAGACTGGTCCAGGCCTGGTGCGGGTCAAACCCGCGGATGGTCAGTTGATTTGACACCACCGCCCCAGCGACGGACAGTTTAATGTTGTCGACCAAACTATCCGGATCGTCTGTTGCAACCAATACCCAATAACTGCGATTACCGCTGACCGGTTTCGGTTGGGTTGTTGCGACCTTTAAGGCAAACGGATAGACGTCACCATTGGAAGTGATGGTTTGACCTACGTGGATCAGATCAGCGACCACACTGTTCCCGGTTGGAAACTGTCCTGCACCAGGTCCGACGTACAACGCAGTGCCAATGTTTTAACTTTTGACTAACACCGCGTTGTGTTCGTTTCGAATCTGTGCGATCGGCTGATTTTCATGCACGACCATTGGTGCCACTGCCAACCGTAACCCCTCATCCGTCAGGTCAGACAATCCGATCAGCTTGAGTTCATACCCGGCTGCCCGAGCCGCCTTGACGTCATCGATAGCCAGTTCCCGAATGCCTGTAATATCAATAGCCGATTGAGGAACGGATAGGCCAAATGCCATTTTGGTTAAAATGGCTAACTTGTAGGCGGCATCAAATCCGTCGACGTCGTTCGTGGGATCACTTTCAGCGAACCCCTTTTCCTTGGCGGCCTTCAGTGCCTGATCATAGGTGAGGCCTTGTTCGTCCATTTGCGTCAGAATAAAGTTTGTTGTCCCATTGAGAATGCCCGCAATCGTGTGCACCTGATCGGCTTTATAGGCAGTTCTTAAAATCTGCAGGATCGGAATACCACCGGCAACACTCGCCTCGTACCGGAGTGCAACGTTGTTTGCCATTGCTAATTCCGCCAGTTCCTGACCGTACTGCGCAATCAGGTCTTTATTCGCCGTGACCACATTTTTATGCGCCGCCAAGGCTTGTTCGATCAGGTCCTTTGCCGCAGCAACCGACCCCATCACCTCAACGATAATGTCAATCGACTCATCCTGTAACAACTGCGTGATATCCGTGCCAAGCGCCACGTCCTTCAAATACGATGCCCGTTCACGATCTGGATTGGCAATGATTGCCTTTACGATCTCAAATGACAGGCCCGTTTGCTGGGCAATCAATGCTTGTTGCTCCTTTAAAATGCGGACGACGCCGCTGCCAACCGTTCCCAGGCCAACTATCCCAATTCTAACGTTCTTCAAGACCGCCTTCACCTCATCTATTCGTTAAGCTCATTTTTACTGTTATTTTACTGTGTTTCCTGCACTTGTTGCAAGACCAATCGTCCCCGACAGCGGCTGCAAACAAATTTTGTCGTGTCCCCCCGCCGCTGGCGAACGAACCGCTGGCCACACTGCTCACACCGATAAATCAAATAACGCTTGGGTTTCCGTTTCGTCTGCGTCGGTATTCGGGGTGCATAGCGCAGGCCGCCTACCTGTTTTAAGAGCTGCTGAAATTCTTTTGTGCGATGCTGTCCCGAATAACCTGCTAGATGCAGATGGTAGTGGCACAGCTCATGTTTAATGATGCCTTCTAGGGTTGGTTCCCCAAACGCCGTCAGCATTTTCGGGTTGATGTCGATGTGGTGGTCTTTCAAGTGGTACCGGCCGCCCGTCGTTTTTAACCGCGCATTAAACATGGCCTGGTGCTGAAACGGCTTGCCAAAGGACTGTTCAGAAATTTTTTCAACGAGTGTCTGTAACTCTTGATCAGTCATCAGGGGCCACCATGGAAAGCTGGATTCGTTGCCGGCTTTCATCAATTTCGAGGACCCAAACCGTCACGATATCGCCAACAGACACGACGGTTGATGGATTTCGCACGAACTTATCAGCCATGTGCGAAATATGAACCAGGCCATCCTGTTTAACACCAATGTCCACAAACGCACCGAAGTCGACAACGTTGCGGACAGTGCCTTCCAATTTCATCCCCGGTCTTAAATCGCTCATTTTCAGCACGTCAGTCCGTAAAAGCGGTGCTGGCATATTGTCCCGTAAATCACGACCAGGCTTTGTCAGGCCGTCTAAAATGTCCTGTAGCGTTGCCTCACCAACTGAAAGTCCTGTCGCGAGTTGTGCGACAGACGTCCCAGCCACAGCCTCGGTCACTTTTTCGGTGCCGACATCCTTCTGGTCAAGGCCGAGCCGCTCGAGAACTGTTTTGGCCACCGCATAACTTTCAGGATGAATGTCAGTGTTATCAAAGATCGTTTTGCCACCAATGATGCGCAGGAATCCCACGGCCTGCTCGTAGGCTTTGGGGCCAAGACGCGGCACCTTTTTAAGCTGCGGGCTACTAGCAAACACGCCATTTTCTTCCCGGTAAGCGACGACGTTTTGCGCGATGGTTTGATTCAACCCAGAAATATGCGCTAGCAATTCGACACTTGCTCGGTTCAGGTCAACGCCCACTTGATTGACCGCGGTTTCAACGACCCGGCTAAGCTGTTCATCCAGTGCGCTGCCGGCCACGTCGTGTTGATATTGGCCCACACCAACAGCCTGGGGATCAATTTTGACGAGTTCCGCTAACGGATCCTGTAATCGACGGCCAATGCTGACAGCCGATCGTTCTTCAACGTTGAAGTCTGGAAATTCTGTTCGGGCCACTTCACTCGCGGAATATACGGAAGCCCCCGCCTCATTGACGATTGTGTACTGCACAGGTCGGTCAAGCTGCTTGATGGCGTCGGCCACAAACTGTTCGGATTCACGGCTGGCAGTCCCGTTCCCGATGGCAATCATTTCAACGTGGTTCTTTTCAATGAACTTGAGGAATTCTGGCATCGCTGCTGCACGCTTCGCAGCATTTGCCGGCTTATGCGGATAAATCACTAACTTGTCCAGATACTTGCCGTTACCGTCCATGACAGCCAGTTTGCAACCGGTCCGATAGGCCGGATCAAACCCCATCACAATCCGATTTTTCAGCGGTGCCTGCATGAGTAAATGATACAAATTCTCACCAAAAACACGGATCGCATGTGCGTCTGCAGTTTCCGTCAATTCACGCCGCAATTCACGCTCGATGGCGGGTCCCATGAAGCGTTTGTACGCATCCTGATAAGCGGCAACGACGATTGGCACGGCAGGTCCTTTTCGGTTCCCAATGAGTTGAAAGTTGAGATACTGATCAACGGCTTGCTCGTCAATGTTGAGCTTCACTGTCAGTACACCGGCTTTTTCGCCCCGGTTCAGTGCAAGTGTCTGATAGGCACTCACGTTCTTAAACGGACTGGAAAAGTCATAGTAGGTTTGATAGACACCCTGTTCATCGGCATCCTTTCCGTTGCGCTTCACTTGACTCGTGAGTTGACCGTTGCGACGCGCATAGTTCCGCAGCCATTCCCGAAAACCAGCACGCTCGCCAATGGCCTCAGCCAAAATTTCGTGAACACCAGCTAAAACGGCATCTGCATCCGTAACTTTGTCATTAATAAACGTGGCAATCTTTTCATCCAAGCCCTGACTCGGAAAGGTCAGCAGCCACTGAGCAAACGGCATGAGGCCGGCGTCCTTCGCTACAGTCGCTTTCGTCTTGCGTTTTTGTTTATAGGGCAGGTAAATATCCTCCACCTGTTGCAACTGTGTGGTCGCATCAATGGTTTTTCGCAATTGTGGTGTCAGCTTACCCTGACTCTCAATTTGATTTTTAACTTCATCTTGCCGGTGCACCAGTTTTTCGATCCGGGTCGCTTCATCCTGAATCTCACGAATCTGCACTTCATCCAAGTTGCCAGTCCGTTCCTTACGGTAACGGGCGATAAACGGAACAGTATTATTGTCTCCTAACAGCTCAAGGGTGGCATCAATTTGACGGTCCTGGTAACTAGTGAGACTTTTTTTAACACGATTAATAATTTCTTGATCCATAATTGTCTTCCTCTTATTTAGTGGTGACTATTATAACATTTAGAGTGTGGAGAAAGGCGTTTAAGGGGCGGCCATGTAAGGGACTCTGGCAGAAATGCCTGAACTTGGCATTTGTGCCAGAGTCCCTTACATGGCCGCCCCTTGCCTTTCGGAACACGTTTCAGCAATAGATGCTAGTACTGGTAACGCAATGTTTCCGAGACTGATCGTGAATGATACCATTAAAGATTAAACCTTATCCTGATTTATTCACAAAGATATGCAAAATACCCATCAAACACATGCATCACGCGTTTGATGGGTATTTTGTATTTTCACCTTTTAAGTACACAAAAAGAGCCCCAGCTCTGGTATAGTTAAATTGCTAAACAAAACCACATGAGAGAAGAGGACTCTATATTGAAAACTTTACAGGAAATGGCATTAAATTTCAACAAAAACATTTTAGTATCGCATACGGGTGGTCAATTATCTTCCGATGGCGGGCTAACATTGTGTGTAGAGCTGATGGCAAAATTCCAGTTCACCATCTTGGCCGACAAACTATTGAGGTTCAATGACCAGCGACGATATTGTCAACACAGTAATTCTAGTATCTTAAAACAGTTAATTCTTCAGATTATTGCTGGTTATAGCGCAGATTCTGCGGCAACTTCTTTAGAAAAAGAACCGCTTTTTAAATTATTATTGGATAAACCGTCTTTGGCTTCACAAGCAACAATATCACGTTTTTGGCAACGCTTTGATAAAGATAGTGTTAGCACATTACAGACTTTAAATGAGGCTTTGATCGACCGTGTTCGACTATTAACCAACCAGACAGCCACGATTATTGATATCGATTCGACTCACTCAGACACTTATGGCAAACAGGAAGCCACTAACTACAACGCACATTATGGTACTGAAGGATATCATCCATTACTGGCAACTGATCAAGATGGTAACTTATTGAAAGCTGTCTTGCGTCCTGGAAATGCCTACACCAGCAAAGATGTAAAAGCTTTTTTAACACCACTATTAAAGCATTATCAAACTCAGCTGCCCACGACTGACATTCTGGTTCGTGGTGATAGCGGCTTCGCCACGCCAGAAGTTTACGATGTCTGTGAAGCCAACGATGTGTTTTACATTATTCGACTCAAATGCAATCGAAAATTACAGAATCTAGCTGAAAAGTTCGTCAAGATCAGTGATCAAACCCAGTGGCAAGAGGAAGAGACTCATTACTACTCTGAAATCTATCAATCAGCATCGTGGCCTAAGCCACGGCAGATTTATATTAAATCAACTCGAGTAGCTGGTGAACTGATCTTTTCACATGAATTTATCGTCACTAATCTGACTAATTTAACGGCTGAAACTGCCTTCGAACTGTATCACAAACGCAGCCAAATGGAAAATTACATCAAAGAAGCTAAAACAGGTTTCTTTTTCGATAAGACTGATAGTTCAACGTTTAATGCCAATGCTGCCCGGATGATGGTTAGTGTACTGGCTTACAATATTGTCAACTTTTTAAAGCAGCTAGCACTGACAAAACATGATTCCGGCTTGTGCGTTAGCACATTGCGGATCCGTTTATTCAAAGTTGCGGCACGTGTTGTGCATACTGGCCGACGCATTCAGTTGCGGCTGAGCTCGTATCATGTTTACCATCGGCTGTTCTACCAGGCTCTACAGCGTATCCAGGCTATTGAATAACCGGCAAAATTAAAAAAATCTGTACAACCAAGGGACAAGTGTATCCAAAAGTTCAAAGCAATTCTGAGTTAGTTGAAAGATCTCACTAGCTAGAACTGATAAACATCGTATTTCAGCAAAAGATAAAGACATACCCGTCAGTTTTCGAAAAAATACGAAAACTGACGGGATTTTTATGAACTATGAATAATTCAGGTTAACTAATTGATTATAATAATCTTGCAAATTTGAGATGCTTGCATCCGTAACTGTTTTGCCATTTACGTCTGTATAAGCACCCGTTCCAGCAGCAGTCATCAATGCAAAATCAGCCATCGTAATTGGCGTAGCAACCACCGTGCCTAAATTAGAAGTATCTACACTAGTATCAGCCCCACTATAAGTCCGCCAACCACCTGTAGCAGCTGCCGCAGCGCTCGTCACCTGAATCCCTTTAAGCCCACTGTTAGCTAGTGCGCTCTTAGCAGCTTCAAGTTCAGTACTGGTAAGCCCAGTCGGTAAATCAAACTCAACAGTTCCATCAGCTAACGTTTTAAATAGCGTGCCCTCAGGCAATTGCGACAGTGCATTCGCAACCTGATCACTTACGTCCGCAATACTTGCAGTCGTTGAAGCGTCCCCGGTTGTACCAGTTGTCGCATCAGTGGTGTCTGTAGTCGCAGCAAGACTAGTATTTTGAGCCGCAATTAGAGCTTTAGCTGCATCGGACAAACTGCCATCCGCAGCATAAACCGCTTGGGCATCAGTCGTGGTTGCTGAAGAATCAGTCGTCTTCGTAGCGGCCGTCGTATCACTTGTCTCTGCCGTGGTGTCTTCATTATCACTAGTTGCTTTAGAATTCTGGTCACTGTTACTAGAGTCAGTCACAGTGTCACTTGAAGACGCTGCAGTTGATGATGCCGCGTCACTCAAACTGTCTGTTGTTGTCTGGGCATCCGATGTACTGGTACTATCCATTCTCGTTGCATCAGAGCTTGCAGTTGTTTCACTGGTCTCACTCGAAGAACTAGCAGCTGAATCATCATTAGATGAAACAGAACTATCCCCATCGGTGCCAATCACAACGGACGACTGGTCCGCAAGCGATTGACTGGATGAGGTTTCTGAAGTTGTTGTATCCGCCAAAGTTGTTTGATCGGCGTGGGCAGAAATGTCCGCAGTTAAGACAGCTGCACCAAATGTCAGCATTGAAATGCCGGCGTAGAGCCATTTCTTGCCTGCCTTGTACATCTTATAATGCGTTTTTAATTGGCCTTCATCACGCAACAGCCGATTCCGCGATGTGCCACTTTGCTTATTCATTTTTCGTTCCCCCAATATTCACGAGCAGACACCCAACACTGATGTCTTACATGACGAAACCATTCTCCAGACGATCTCGCCTAGGCTACGATGCCTAGCTCGCTAATCCTATTTAAAATACCTACCAATAAAATGATGCAAATACAAAACATTCCCCAATAAGATGAGTTATGTAGTTGATGTCGCTAACCAATTTCCAACGAGGCT
The DNA here is from genome assembly GCF_001702155.1 of Secundilactobacillus paracollinoides. NCBI lineage: Bacteria > Bacillati > Bacillota > Bacilli > Lactobacillales > Lactobacillaceae > Secundilactobacillus > Secundilactobacillus paracollinoides. Next base: position 2,138,486 of record NZ_CP014912.1, on the reverse strand, counting down.
AGAGTTGAATTCCTATGTTTCCATTATAAGGCGCTTTCAAACAAGTACAATCAACAAAACTCAAACATTTGTTTCAAATCAAACAGATGGCTCATTTTAAGTTGATAAATACCAATTATCATCAACTAAATAATAATTTAAAATGAGCGTATTGTGTATACTCAGGCGCACTTACGCGACAACTTAAACCTAGTTTGATTCAATATAAACAATCGACCTATAACAATAAAATGATAGCGAAATTCAATTATAAAGTCAAAAATAACTGTCTTTTTATTTAAACACGTGTATTTTTGCTATTATTCATTCTCATTTTTTAATTATATTCTCAAAAATCCTATTTTTGTCGCTTCATTTTTCGTATAATGTTAGTAAATTAATCTAAATACCTAATTTGTCGCACGCCATTCTAACGACTCATGCTCATTTTCTCAGAGACTTGAACTGAACTTGTAATCGTTTTACACGCCTTAAGCCTTTCTTTACCAAATACTGGACACATTTCCCGGTTTTACTTCACAAGCGGGTATTGGCCAGCATCTTGGCTCTTTCTTGTAGGCCAACTTTAAGCTCAGTTTAAGTTAGCTATCCTAACATTCATATCACCTAATGGATTTACGTGCACCGTTTCGACGATAACGACTCATCGTTTTGCCTAGTTTAAACGACGTTGCAGCGTCTTGATCCAACCAGGAAAAATGCCTAGACAATCCAGTATAATTCACATTTATAAGGAGTTCTTGCAATGACAAAATTAACCACCATCCTCACCGACCAGTTAGAAAACAACTTAACCGAAAATCTGTTTAAAGATGAAGCCATGCAACAATGGTTTACCGGCCAAGATATCAAGGACGATGTCGCAACTTTAGAGAAAGTATTTACGGATAACAAACTCGGTCACGGCGACCAAGTGTTAGTCTGCATGCCGAACTCGTCAGTCTTTCCCGCCATTAATCAGGCGGCGTGGAACCTCGGCATCATCATTCATCCGATTTCACCATCAACGCTAATCGCAAAGCTCCAAGACGACCGTGCAAAACGGCATTATCCGGGCATGTTATTAATGCCTGAACTCGCTAAGGCCTGGACTGGCAGCGAATGGAAAACCCAGTTGTTAGATCTGCACACAAGTCCTAACCTGCACTTTATCCTGGATGAAAACCAGTTGGCAAAGCGCGACGCTGCGGACACCACCCCTGTTAAGGACGATGATCTAGGACTGATCATGAACACATCAGGCACCACCGGCGAACCTAAACGCGTTGGTCTGACCCAGCAAATGCTCCTCAATGCCGCACAACACGATGCCGTCAGCAACCACATGAATGAAAACGACGTTGCCATGGTCACGATGCCCATGTTTCACATTAACGCCCAGGTCATCACGACTTTGGAAACCCGTGTGTCTGGCGGGAAAGTTCTAGTCACTGAGAAGTTCTCTGCCAGCCACTTCTGGGAACAGGTCCACGACAATGGCGTCACCTGGGTGTCAGTTGTGCCAACCATCGTTTCCTTCCTATTATTAAACGAGAAAGCCAATGCTGCTTACGAGAAGCTAAAGGACGGCATCCACTTACGTTACGTGCGGTCAAGCTCGTTTGCGTTACCTCAAGAACGCAAGGAATTGTTTGAACAGCGCTTCAACACCCAAATCGTTGAAGGGTACGGGATGACAGAATCTGCCAGTCAGTGTACGATCAATCCATTTGACGTACCAAAGATCGGTTCAGCCGGTAAAGCCTTTGGCACCGACGTTGCGATCCTTGCCGACGATAAGATCACCCACGATGCTAACGTGAAGGGTGAAATCGTTATCAAGGGTGACCACGTCATCACCAGCTACATGGACCCTAAGCGTGACGCCTTTAAGGACGGTTGGTTCCTGACCGGTGACCTTGGCTACTTTGACGAGGACGCCTACCTGTTTGTTAAGGGTCGCAAGAAGGAAATCATTTCCCGCGGGGGTGAAAAAGTTGCCCCAGCTGCGGTTGAAAACACACTAACCGAACTGGACTTTATCGAACAACTGGCCGTTATTGGTATGCCAGATGACCTTTACGGCGAAGAAGTGACTGCCGTGTTAGTCAGCACGACCCCCGGCCTCAACGAAAGTGACCAGCGCCAGGCCATCTTTGATTACTCAAAGGACCACCTCACAAAATTTGAAGCACCGACCCGCGTTGAATTCGTGCGTGAATTCCCACGAAACATCACCGGGAAAGTGTTACGGCCGCAATTACGCGACCAGCTATTACTTGCTAGTGAAGATACCCAAGCCTAGTGATCAGTCACACAACACCGTTTCTGAAGCCTGTGAATGCCATGATCATTCACAGGCTTTTTCCTGAAATAAGTCATCATGAGATTCGGTGACTTCATTATTTTGTCAGATAAGGAAGGGATCACGTGAACATTCAACAGATGCGTTACGTCCTGGCCGTCGCCGACAACGGCAGTTTTCATTCCGCGGCCAAGGCCCTATTTATTTCGCAACCCACACTGTCTAACAGTATTCAAAAATTGGAAACAGAACTGCATGTCCAACTTTTTAAACGCACGCGTCAGGGCACGTTTTTAACGACCTCGGGTGCCGCCTTCGTCAACCAGGCACGAAAGATTGTGACGGACACAGAAAATTTACAGCATTCATTTACCAATAAACCCGTGGCAACCCGGTACTTCTCAGTTTCAGCCCGGCATTACGATGGCATTGGAACGGCCATGTGTCGCGTTATGGAGCGCTACCCCAACTATCAGTATCTGCGGGCATATGAGAGTACGATTGCTAAGATCATTCAAGACACCGCCCAGGGAAAGAGTGAAATTGGCGTGGTTTTCCTAAACGACGTGAACCAAGCGCATATCATCAACGTGTTAGGTCAAAACAATCTCGTTTATGACACATTGGGAAACTTTCAGTCGCAGATTCTCATTCGTCAGGAGCACCCCCTATCACGCAAGCCAGTCATTGAAAAACGCGATCTGAGCCAGTACCCGCAGATCCGGTTTACGCAGGATGCCACCTACTCAGAATTCACGGATGATCCGTTTGTGCTTCCAGGTTCTGGTCCGATCATCGCCATTAACGACCGCGCAACAATGACCAACATCATTAACCAAACAGATGCCTACACGGTGGGCTCAGCAATTCTAGAAACCCCACAAAAATCAGGATTGATTGCCCGCGCATTGCACGATGTGCCTAAAAATCAAATCGTGGTGTTGCGCCAGGCAACCCATGAATTGAGTGAGGTTGCGCAGTACTTTATTAGCGAGCTGAAGGTTTGTTTGGCGGCTAATTTGGTGGAACTGAATTAGAGAGAGCGGAAGAAAACGGGTTGAGGGCGGAGCATAAGTAACTCTGGCAGAAATGCCTGTTTTTGGCATTTGTGTCAGAGTTACTTATGCAGGAGCCCTCAGTTTTCCGGGAGCTCGTTTCGGCACGGTTGCCTAGAAAGACCATTGAAATGCCCAAGTCCCGGTCTGTTAAAAACAGAGAGCGGAAGAAAGCGGTTAAGGAGTGGAGCCTAAGGCCACTTTGACAGAAATCCCTGGTTTTGGGATTTGTGTCGAAGTGGCCTTAGGTGCGACTCCTTGCTTTCCGGGAGCTCGTTTCGGCACGGTTGCCTAGAAAGGCTCTTGCAAGCACCAGGCCCAAGGTACAACTCCTATTTTCAATAGTTCGTTTCAGCACAGTTGACTAGCAAGAAAGCTGCCGTCACTCCTGCACTCAGCAATGCAATAACCAGCCAGTTCTCTTACATTACAATCCAAAATCCCCACTCGAAATCCATGATAGATTCCGAGTGGGGATTTTAATGTCTTAAACCACTTTCTAGTCAACATTGCGTAAACGCGTTCCGGGAGGCAAGGGGCTACTGTGTAACGAACTCTGGCAAAAAAGTCAGGCCCGGACTTTTCTGCCAGAGTCCGTTACACTCCGCCCCTTAACCGCCTCCCTCCACGCTCTATCTTCTAATCATCCCCAAAATCTCCTTCCGCTTCGCCATAAAGTCACCACTATACCGAATATCATCATCCTTATCCCGCAAAATATCCGAAGTAAACGGCGCCGGGAAATCTGCCACTATGCGTCCTGGATGCTTTGACATCACCACCACCCTGCTGCCTAACAACAGCGCTTCGTTGACATCGTGGGTAATGAAGAAAATCGTGTTATGCGATTTTGCCCAGATCCTGCGAATCAAATTTTGCATCTGATTCTTCGTCAGCGCATCCAGCGCGCCAAAGGGTTCGTCCATTAACAGGATCTCTGGTTTATTGATCAACGCGCTGGCAATCGCCGCCCGTTGTTTCATACCACCAGAGAGTTCAAAGACCTTCTTATCACCCCAGCCGTCAAGCTTTACCTCAGCCAGATAGGTGTCTACCTCCTTGGCAATTGTCTGTCTAGCTACGTGACGCATACTGAGCCCAAACCCGACGTTTTTCTTGACCGAATACCAGTCGTACAGGGTTGAATTTTGAAAAACAACACCCCGTTGTGCGTCAATACCGTCAATTTCATGACCATCGAGCGATGCTGTGCCCGCAGTGGGTTTAATAAAGCCAGCCAGAATTTTCAATAGTGTACTCTTCCCACAACCACTAGGCCCCATAACGCAAACGAACTCGCCAGGGTGGATATTTAGCGAAACATCCCTAATTGCTGAACCGTTGCCATCCGACCCGCCATAATCTAGTGAAACATTATCAACCGTAATTAAATCTTGCGTTTTTGTTGCCATCGATCAGTCACCTCGTTTTCCTCAATTACTTCAGTGCTTTCTTAATATAACTGGCATCAATAGCGTCAGACAGTGTTGATGATGACGGCACAGATGAAATGTTCTTTTGCTGTTTATTAAAGACTTCAACCGTCTTCAAAATGCTGCCAAGTTTGCCAGAGCTCAGGTAAGATGCCTGTTCTTTGCCCGACAGCCAATCGTTTTCAGTAATTTGACTCTTCGCCTGCGACTCAGAGATTCCTTCCCAACTCGCGACGTCCTTGATGGCCTGCTTTGGATTGTTTTTAACGAGCTGATAGACCTTCAGCATCGCCTGATCATACTTCTTGACCAGGGTCGGATACTTCTTGGCAAATGACGTGTCAACAACGGAAACTTCTGGGATCTCAACACCCTGGTTTTTCAACTGACCATCTGTCGACAGTACGTTTCCAGTCTTTTCTATCGTGTTCAACGCTGGGCTCCAGGTATAGGCTGCATCAATGTCGCCGCGCTTCCAAGCCGCCACGATGTTTTGCCCAGACAGATCTTTAAAGGTCACCTGGCTCGTCTTGATGCCCGCTTTTTTAAGCGTTTTAACCAGCGCGTACTGAGAAGTTGTCCCAAATGTGACGCCGATCGTCTTACCCTTCAGTTGTTTAAGTGACGTGATGCTCTTTTTTGACACCAGTGCTTCGATGTTGCCGCTCTCGACGTATGAAATGCCAACTGCTTTGTATGACACACCATTTGAAACCCCAAGCGCAAACGGTGAAACGCCAAACGAGGCGGCATCAAGGTCCTTAGACACAATGGCATTGTTGATACTTGTCCCGGAAGAGTACGTGGTAGTCTTTACCTTGACTCCCAGATGCTTTAAATAGCCTTCCTTGGCTAAGATTGCCGATTCTGGGCCACCCTCCATCAGGCCGATCTTCATTGTTTTCGGATAGGTTTCGCCCGTTTGGGGATCCTTTTTGCCGCTTGATGTGGAACTGCTGGAGGAACTGCCGCAGCCTGAAAGGATTAATGCGATCGTGCAGATGGTGAGGATACCGGTGAGGATGTGTGATTTTTTCATTGTTTGGGTTCTCCTGATTTTGGTTTTTGGATTTGGATTAAAAATTGTGCTATTGAATAAGCTGTTTGAGTGAGATTGTGGTTGGAATTTTTGGTTTGGATTCTGGGGGGGTTGTTTTTGTTTGGGGATTGCGACGCGGGGATAAATTACATTGTCTAAACGTGCTCCACAAGGCACGGGGCTAACGTGTAACGGACGCTGGTCTAAAAGTCAGGCCCGGACTTTTAGACCAGCGTCCGTTACACACCGCCCCTAACCCGCCTTGTTCCGCACTCTCTACCAAAACACCACTCTCCGCTCCACAAACAACAATATCGCATCCAACAAAATTCCCGTAATGCCCATAATAATGATGCCAACGAACACCACGTCGCTTCTCAGATACTCACTCGCATCCAGCACCATCCAGCCGATTCCTGAGCCCGCGGCCACCATTTCTGCCGCAACCGATGTCGCATACGCGACACTCATTGCGTTTCGCAGGCCGACGAAGATATCCGGTAACGATGCCGGAAAAATGACGTGGGTGAAGACCTGAAACTTGTTTGCCCCGAGGGTCTGCGCCCTTAAAATATAGTCCTCTCGAACTCGGCTGACGCCCGCTGCACACGAGACGTAGATCGGTGCGAAAGCGCCCAGGAACAGTAAGAGGATCTTTGACAGATTACCTGTGCCCATCCACAAAATAATGATCGTGTAGTATCCCAGTGGCGGCAACGGCCGCAGAAAGGTAATGACCGGTTCAAAAATGGCTTTGACCCGTGGTGAATAGCCACTCAGCAGCCCCAGTGGAATGCCAACCATGACCGCCCAGAAGTAAGCAATAAATAGCCGCTGCAGTGTTGCCCACAGATGCTGCCAGAGCGTGTAGCCCTTGTACCCGTTTTGCAGCAGGTCTAGAAAGGTCGCCCAGACTGTTTTTGGCGAGGGAATGATCAGACTTGAAACATGGCCATTCCAGGTAAACGCGAACCAGAGAATGATTACGATAACCGCCGTTGACAGGCTTAGTAGATAATGATGGTTTAATTTTGTGATAGCGGGACACCTTCCTTTAGATCAGTTGGGTTCAATTTCGCCGACCTGATCACCTTTTCTAAATTTTCGATAACCCCAGTCTCCTGAGAGGACAAGGCCACCTGACGACGGCGCACAACACTGACCGTAAATGTCAGCGGCTGATCCACCACCGTTAAGCGTTGAATGGCTCCCGATTGTAAATAACTATCCTGCTGTGACATATACCGTGGAAAAAAGGCGACATAGTCATCACTGGCGATCAGGTGCTTCATGACGGCCAAACTATCCGTGCGAAATTGGACGTTCGGTCGCGGTCGCTGCGCAATCATGGCAGTCAACCCGCCGTTACGCGTTTGAAATTCATCACGGTAGGCAATATACGGTTGGGCAAGCACATCTGCATACGTGATCATCTCACGGCCATACAGCGGCGATCTGCGGCCGACATAGAGGACGTACTGGTCCTGAAACAGCGGCTGATAGGTCACCCCGCGATGTTGGCCATCGTCCGCATCTTGAATGACAATGTCAAACGGCACGCCATCCGCACGCACCTGATCGACGATTGCCCCACTGTTTGCGGTAGTGGTGCTGACCGCGAGTTCTGGCAGTGACTGCCGCAACTGACAGAGCGTGTTCGGAATCACCCAGTCATTGAGACACGGCAGACAGGCAAACGCCACCTGCGCGTGCCCCCGCTGTGCCTCAGCAATTTGTTTAATGGCGTCGACACCCGTAAAAATGGTCTGGGCCTCCTTTAGGATGGCACGACCGGCAGCGGTTGGGGTCACCCCTGTACAATTACGGGTCAGCAGCGGTGTTTGAAGCTCCTTTTCTAGACTGCTGATTGCATGACTGATCGATGACTACGCCATGTAATGTTGTTTGGCAGCTCGAGAAATCGACGCGCATTTAACGGCGTCATTTAATAGATAGAGTTGTTCCAATTTCATATGATCACACTCCGATATCAGGTTTTGGCCAACAAAATAGCGTACCAAGGCTGTAATTAACACCCCTAGTACGCCGAATAACGGTCATATCTTCTTTTAGGACTAAACACCAGTTGCTGGCATAGTGTTGTTACTAAAGACCCTGGTCCTTCGTCCTGTTTCAACCCAATACATGTTGCTTCCCTTAATCACGTTGCTGCGATTCACCGGCCAACCGGCATCGCATGACTTAAAAGATACCGATAATCCCTTGAAATTACAATCGTTTTGCCATACACAATAACTATCATAATTCCTGATGCGTGGCAATTTAGACGCAATAAACCAAGTGACTGACCGCCTAGCGACCCGATTCGATTTCGTTATTGGCCGCTTGGCAAACTTATAAAATCGGCCTATTTTCTTAAGGATTTCACCCTATCGATTTGTCCGAATATCCCTGATTATTAAGCTTTGTTGGCCCTTGACCCAACGTTCATTTCGATACCCCCTATCGATAACCAGGGGGTACCAAACGTCAGCTAACCTCCCTATCATGAAGCCAGTTCACAAGCACCAATGACTCACATGATGCTGCCAACGTATTTCATCACAACTGGAGGTTATTCATATATGACAAACGCACGAGCGAAAAAAATGATCGTCCTTGGCATCGATGGCATGGACGCTAAAACGACCCACCGCATGGTTGAAGAAGGTAAATTACCGCATATTAAAAGATTTCTGGAAGCTGGATCATCCCGATCAGGACTGGAAATGCTTGGGGCGCACCCAACGATCACCCCGCCTTGCTGGACCACGTTAGCGACCGGCGCTTACCCTGGTACCCATGGGATCACCGACTACTGGCGCCAATCCCCCGATAGTCTGGACGCGGTCGTTTACAACATGGACTCACGAAACTGCAAGGCCGAACAGATCTGGAACTGTACCATTGAAGATAAACTCAAAACCCTCGTTTGGCACTGGCCTGGTTGTTCCTGGCCCGCAACGTCGACCAATCCGCTCCTGAGCGTGGTCGATGGCACCCAACCCGGTTCCGTGAACATGGGAGTTGCTCAAATGGACTGGGAAAAGATCATCTATGGGTCTGGTGATCTGGACACCCCTAAGTTCATCCCCCACACCGAAAAAGCGGCGGGTGTCGGTTGCAACATCACCAACCTCAAAGAAGTCGTGTCCTCAAAGAAATTAAATGAGGACGCGGACGACGAAGATGAAATGATGGAGATCTGGTGGGGCGACGAATCACGAAAAGGTGGCGAGATCCGCACCTACGTGAAATCACTGGAAGACACCGAGATGATGATCGGCGCAAAGGTGGCTTACGACATTGTGATGACCCCGATCAAACCAGCCGATGACTGGGAAAACGCCCCCGCTGACGCGTTACAGTTTGAACTGATGATCTCCGCTGGTAAGGAAGTGCGTTACGGGCTGATCACAAAGAACGCTGCCGGAAAATATGATACGGTGACCCTCTCTCGCACCAAAAACGCTAACGAAACGTTCGTGACGATTCCTGAGGGTGAAATGGTCTCCGGTATCATCGATGACGCCACCAAAAACGGTGAAACGAAACCGTGTTGCCGGTCGTACAAGATTCTGGAATTAAGCGATGACGGCCAGACCCTACGTCTTTGGATCAGTAACGCGTTAGACACCACGAATGACATGCTTTGGCAGCCAAAGGACCTATATCAAGAGATCGTCAAAAATGTTGGGCCAGTGCCACCCGTGAGTTTGATTGGCGGCGAGGATGCTGAACTTGTCGACCAGATCTTTCTGCCTTCCTGGGACATTTACTGTCAATGGCAAGCTGACTGTATTGAATACCTGATTGAACACGACCACTTCGACGCCGTCTTTAGTCACCTGCACAATGTCGACTGCGCTGGCCACCAATTATGGCACCTCGCTAAAACGCTATATCCATGGAAGGCCACCGATGAGAAAGTTTATCAATCGTTTATTGAACGTGTGTACATTCAAACGGATGCCTATCTCGGCCGCTTTTGTCACTTTCTAGATGAGGGCTACACCATCTTTGTCGTTTCCGATCACGGGTTGCTGGTCGGGCAAAACGTGCCGCCAATTCTCGGGGAATATGGTGGGTTAAACGTCCAGGTCATGGCAGACCTTGGCTATACGACCCTCAAGAAAGACGCTGCGGGTAACGAGATCGACGAAGTGGACTGGACAAAGACGACTGCAGTGCAGATTCGCAGCAATTACATCTACGTCAACGTAAAGGGCCGGGATGCGCACGGTATCGTCGACCCTAAGGACCAGTACGAACTCGAAGATAAAATTATTTCCGACCTCTACAACTACCGTGATCCCGTGACTGGTAAACGGGTCGTGGGCATCGCTATGCGGAATAAAGACGCCGCTATTTTGGGTGTCAGCGGGCCCGAATGCGGCGATATCTTCTTCACCGTCGAGGAAGGTTTCAATTGCCTGCATGGTGACGGGCTGACCACTGCTGAAGGCTACTTTGGTACCTCGACGTTGCCCGTGTTCATTGCTGCCGGTCAGGGCGTGAAGACTGACTTCACTACTGATCGCGTCATCCGGCAAGTGGATGTGACGCCAACCATCGCAACGTTGCTGGGTGTACGGATGCCGGCCCAGGCTGAAGGAGCGCCGATTTATCAGATTCTGGCTGGGGTGGATTAATTTTAGAATGATCGTTCTTTAATTGTTACTGAGGCTTTAATGTCGTTGTTTCCTGATTTAATTTAGGTTATGTTTGGTATTTTTATTGTTTAATAGCGTCGCGTTAAATTCTGAAAATGGATTTTGCGTGGCGCTATTTTATGTAGCTGAAACGTGTTTCACAGGGAGTCTTTCCAATGGATGGTGATAGTCCGTTCCATTCCGCAATTTGGCACTCCGTGTGGTGGCTCGCGATTGAGCTAACTCGATTCCCACTGCGCGGCTCTCGAGTGGATCTCAATCGTCTCGCAGATGACTAAGCGAGGAAAGAACCCTCGCCAAGTCATCTCGACACCACAGCTCCGTGCCAAATTGCTGCATTCCACTGACGTTGAGTTACCTTTTAGCACTGGTTAGACATCACAATGGCGTTAAACCAAGTTTGCGACGAATCCGCTCTCGACTGCTGGTCAGACCATTAACAGCAATGCTTCTTATAATGTGCTAGTCGATAGTAACGCTTAATTAACTGCGTCCCTGCCATACTTATGAGGATTGGTATCTATGTAGCATAGTGCAGCCGTTCAGCATTGCAGGCAGAAACGACACCACCTCAGTGAGGCAGGGCCGAACAACGCAGTGAAGTGGCATGATAGCACTATTTGCCTCACCAAATAGTGGAAAGAGCCTTCACAGCACACGGGGCTTCCGTGTAACGGCAGCTAACCAAAAAGTCAGACCTGGGCTTTTCTGACCAGAGTTACTTACCTTCCGCCTTCTAGGCCACCGTGCTGAAACGCGTTTCACAGGGCACGGGGCTAACGTGTAACGGTGGCTGACGTGTAACGGTGGCTGACCGAAAAGTCAAACCCGGACTTTTCTGACCAAAGTTGCTTACCTTCCGCCTTCTAGGCCACTGTGCTGAAACGCGTTTCACAGGGCACGGGGCTAACGTGTAACGGACTGTGACAAAATGCCACGCACTTAGTTTCCGGAACACACTCATGACCAGTCTTTGATCTCTCTTTCGTAGACCTGTCGTTATCAGCGCCATTCCTGATTTCTCATGTCAATCCCCCACCCGACCTCCGGAATGATTGGTAAGAGATTGAAACTTATCCTTCACATGAAGGACACCTCAATGGTCGTTTCTGATAGCCTTGATCACAATGAAACCCATCAAGCCACTCGTTGGTGCCTCACACGATAGCGTCTCTGCACTCTTAGCTTGCCTGTCGCGAGTCGCTCACTGTGGCACTGACGGGAGTTGATCTCGTCTCGCTTGGCTAACAGTCTAAGTACCCTTTGGCAGAATAGGAAAGTGCCTTAGTGCTGTTTGACATGCTGCTTCGATTCTACTCGAGAACAGGTCACAGGGATAGTGGTGCAAATGAGGGGGGAAGACCACTACCAGCCCATGGTAAAACCGATACTTGCATATCCTTGTTTAGCGCGTGTTTGGTTCATTGCGTCAAACAAAACAGCTGTCCTTAGGCATTCTGTTAGTCAAACAGTGAGCAATCAACTCTTTTCCGCTACGATGCCCAGCATTCAGCCTCACCGTATCAGGCTCGCTACATCGTGCTTGGCATTTCAACCCTAAAACCCGCGACCAGCGCGAGTTTTAAAATCGCAGCCGCCAAGAAGGCTGTCACGAGGGCCAACCACCTGACTGCCTGTTCGGCACAGATAGCTGACTCCTGTCCGATTTAGAAATTAGTCGTTGATTGATCCAACGGCTGCACCTTTGTTAAGCGTTTATGGTCACCATCACCTGCGAGAAGTAATCTGCAGCGCAAAATGAAATGTGACATTTGGCGACCATTTGCTTGAAATCAGTGGATGGCTGAGACTGTGACAAATCAGCCAATTTATCTGACTAGCTCGGATTACCACAACGTTTCAAAGGTGCCCGTGAGTGAGGCTCTAAATCGGTGGTGTTCCCAGTGCAACGATTCTTGTGCAACTTAGCCTAAGTTAGAATGGGGTTAGGAGCCGGCTAAATTGGTGGGAATCGTTGTCTGATAACACCCCCATACTGACACTTGGACAATGGTCTCAATACAGGTAGTAATGGTGTTCTAAACTGCAGCGCGAAGTTAAGTTTAAATAACCGACTATCCATTTGGTGGTATCAGGGCCAAATGTCAGGGTCAACCATCTTGGCTGACTAGTTAATCATAAAAAATGAACCAGACGTGACGATTTAGTTGTGTCGATTGCCAGCAATAAACGTGGGGCCGGCAAATCCCCCAAAGTGCAGCCAATTTAGTGGTCTACAGCACTGAATGATCGTTATAAATAAATCGGCCAAATTGTGGTTTGACTCGCCTTTACCAGACCAGTAATTACCGTTAGTGTATTTTCCACGTCATTCAGAAAAACGAATTGTTATGATTGCAACGCAATATAGTTAAACATAAAAGTTTTTTTCTTATTGTTTGAACTACAACTATATAGTATCACAGACTTCGCTAAGGTCAACCTTATTTAGGTTAAAGATAGCACAAGCTATGCTAATTAATTCAAATATCCCTGAGTTGCCGGCCTTTGACCGCTAACTATTTTTTATTATTTACTTTGCTACTCCGGGTAGCGATCTCACGCATATACAGACATACGTAGCGCAATCTTGATACTGGGATGCAAAACGCTCCTGAGAGATCATGTGATCTCTCAGGAGCGTTTTACTGCCTTATTTTCTAAATGGCACGGTGCTGCTTTTCTTGTATTGCAACTCAAGTAGATTCAGGAGGTGTTACTCGTTCTTCTTCCAAAAATCTGTGACCGCACCTTTGGCAGAACTCGACACAAGGTGCGCATACTTACCAAGAACCCCACGCGTATAAAGCGGTGGAATCGTGGTAGCCGCTTTACGTTTAGCCAGTTCTTCATCGGAAACTTTCATGGTGAGTTCGCGAGTATCGATATCGATGACCACAGTATCGCCATCATGTAGGTAAGCAATGTTACCCGCATCCTGCGCTTCAGGGGCAATGTGGCCGACCACTAAGCCGTGACTACCGCCTGAGAAACGGCCATCGGTCAACAACGCAACGGATTCGCCCTGCCCTTTACCAACAAGAATACCTGACAAAGACAACATTTCCGGCATTCCAGGACCGCCCTTTGGTCCGACGAACCGAACGACCAGGACATCGCCGTCCACGACCTTATTTGCTAAGACGGCTTCGATGGCATCTTCCTCATTGTTAAACACTTTAGCGGGACCCTCATGATGCCGCTTTTTAACCCCAGACACCTTCACAACAGCACCCTCACTGGCCAGATTCCCTTTCAGGATGATCAGTGGCCCGTCTGGCCGTTTCGGATGATCCAACGGCATGATGACTTTCTGACCAGGTTTCAATGATGGCACCGTTGCCAAATTCTCGGCCATCGTTTTACCCGTAACCGTCAAACAGTCGCCGTGAATATACCCATTTTCGTATAAGTATTTCAAAACAGCTGAGACACCGCCAGCGTTGTACAGATCTTCGAACACGTACTGTCCGCTTGGTTTTAAATCGGCAATGTGCGGCACTTTTTTCTGGAAGGTATTAAAGTCTTCCAGGGTCAGATCAACGTTGGCAGCGTGGGCAATTGCCAGCAAGTGTAGCGTTGAGTTCGTCGAGCCTCCCAGGGCCATTACGAGTGTCAGGGCATTTTCAAACGCGTCACGCGTTAAAATGTCACTTGGACGGATGTTTTTTTCAAGCAGATTAAGCACCGCCTGCCCTGCATCAGCAACATCCTGTTTCTTGGCAGCCGTATTTGCCGGATGGTTGGCCGATCCTGGTAAACTCATGCCAAGTGCTTCGATTGCTGACGCCATTGTATTCGCGGTATACATCCCACCGCAGCCGCCAGGTCCGGGACAAGCGTTACACTCAATTGCCCGGACTTCTTCGGCACTCATGTCGCCGTTATTCCACTGGCCAACAGCTTCGAAAACGGAAATCAAATCAATATCTTTCCCGTCTAACTTACCGGGCGAAATCGTGCCACCGTAAACGAAAATAGCTGGAATATCAGCGTTTGCCATGCCGATCAGTGACCCCGGCATATTCTTGTCACAGCCACCGATCGTAATCAAGGCATCACAATTATGTCCGCCGACCGCTGTTTCCACCGAGTCCGCAATAATGTCACGCGATGGTAACGAATAGTTCATCCCAGGGGTTCCCATGGCGATCCCATCGGAAACAGTAATGGTCCCGAAGCTCACCGGCCAGCCGCCCGCATCTTGCACACTTGCCTTAGCAACGTTGCCAAAGTCGTGCAGATGCATGTTACAGGGCGTATTCTCGGCCCAGGCACTGATAATCCCCACTAACGGTTTCTTAAAATCAGCGTCCGTCATCCCAGTTGCCCGCATCATTGCACGATTGGGTGACCGGACCATGCCATCATAGACGTGGCTTTTAATGCGTAGATCCTTTTTTGGTTGTTCTTCAGCCATAAAAAGACTCCCTTCAAGATATGTAGTCGAAATTATTTTAATTAATTTCTAATCAGATTTTAACACGTTATATCAGTAAATAGATATTCTTATTTCAAATATGACAAAAATATATACTTGAAATTCATGTTTAGGTATGTCAGAATACAAAGAAGCTTAATTGCTTAATCTACTGGTATTACTGAAAGGAGTTCGTTTATGCGCGATGATATTAAATTAAATGACCGGGCTGCAGCACTCGGTGACCGCCTTGCCGAGCAACTGCAAACCGTTATTGATCCAGATATTGAATTAGACGTTTATAATCTTGGTCTCATTTACGAGGTCAGCTTAGACGAAACGGGTCATGCCGATGTGGTCACGACAATTACGGAAATTATTTGTGACTGTATCGAAACGTTACCACGTGATCTTTCAAATGCGTTAACACAACTGGATGAGATCAATTCGGTCAGTGTCAAAATTGTGAACGATCCCGTTTGGGAACCCACTCGCATTAGTCGTGTGGGCCGCGTCACACTCGGCATTAGTGTGCATTAGCCACCATACATAAAAACAGCATCCGCATCATCGAAATAATCGGTGATGCGGATGCTGTTTTATGATGCTCTATTTTTATCGTGCATGGCCTTGTAAAACAGCACCACACCAATTAAAAAGGTTAAGCAATCGCTGACAGCTTGACTCCAGACAACGCCATCAAACCCAAGCGCTCGGCTCAGCACCACGATCACCACCGCAAAGATGATGCCTTGACGGGCGATAGCCATGATCAGTGCGCTGATTGGTTTCGTAAACGATTGAAAAACGGTTGTAAAGACTAAGATTGCACCCATCAACGGCGTCGTCGCCAATAATGCGCGTAACATGAGCGTTCCCATCCGGACAATTGCCGGTTGGCGCATAAATAACCCAACCAGATGGGGAGCCAAGATCATCAGGATGATGCCAAGGACCAGTGAGTAGCCAATCAGCACTTCGTAGTCAAATCGCAGGATCTCGTTTAATCGTTTTCGGTCCCCTGAACCGTAGTTGTACCCGATCAGCGGCTGCGCACCGAACGCAAATCCAACCATGACCAGCATCACAACCATGTAGACCTTGTTGGCGATACCCATCGCTGCGACGGCATCCGCCCGTACCGCGCCAAATAGTTATTGAGCAGCATAGTCCCAAAGCTGGCCATAAAATTAGTCAAACTCGCTGGAATGCCAATGCTGATAGTCGCAAGCAGTGTCTGCCGGGTTGCGTGCGCCTGCGACCAAGCAAGCGTCAGCACCTTCGCCCGTTTTTGCATGAAGTACACCAGGAGACTCGTGTTGAGCACGTACCCAATGACGTTAGCCAGCCCCACTCCCGTCGCACCCCAGTGGCACACAAAGAGGAAGATCGGGTCCAAAATGATCGTGAGCACCGTACCCAGAATCGTGGCGATCATCGACTGTTTGGCCAAGCCTTCTGTCCGGATGATGTTGCCGGGCACTAGCGAGACCACAATAAACACGGCCCCACCAATCAACATGTTGTAAAAGCCCGCTGCATACTGATAGGTTGCTGGTGTTGTGCCTAACAAATGCAGAATCGGTCGTTTAAATCCCAGCATTAGCGCCGTTAGTACTAAACTCACCACGATTGATGCATAGAAACAATAACTTGCCAGACTGGCAGCCGCCTTTTTATCTTGGCGACCCAACATCTGGGAAATGACCGCACTGCCGCCGAGACCGAAAATATCGCCAACGGCTAATAAAAATGAAAACAACGGTGCCCCAAGTGAAATGCCCGCCACTAGATTGGCATTCCTCGTCTTCGCGACAAAGAACGTATCCGCAAGGTTGTACACCATGCTAGCCAACATCCCCATCACAACTGGCAACGCGAGCTGCATATAGACCTTACGAACGGGTGCTTTTTCAAATAACTGATCCAAAATAAGTCCTCCTGAACTGGTGTGACCGTGACTGGCACACTAAACTATCCGGTGTCCGGTCGCTCGCCCAAGTGGACTTGCCGTAACCCAATAGGTCTATTTTCTGATAGATCGTTGGTGATGTAAAGAGCGTCTTTCAATACCAGGTGATAAATACCAGGTGATATTCCGTTGCATTCCGCAATTTGGCACGGTGCTGAAGTGGCTCGCGATGAAGCTAATTCGATTTCTGCTGCGCAGCTCTCGAATGGATCTTCATCGTCTCGCACATCAGTAACCGACCAACGAACGGTCGCTAACTGATGTCGACACCACAGCTCCGTGCCAAATTGCTCCATTCCACTGACGTTGATCACCCTTTTTATCACGAGTTAAGCATCACAATAGCGTTAAAAATAGTTCGCAGAGAATCCGCCCTCGACTGCTAGTAAGACCATTAACAGCAACGCTTCTCATGGGGTGTTGGTCACCAGTAACGATTGATATAGAGGTTTGGTTATACAACTTATGACGACTTACAAGCTGTGATGACCACTGAAAGAATCACAGCGTAGTGGCACCTTTCAGCATTACAGGCTGTGATGTCGGTGTTTGTTACTGGCTGCCCTTTGACCGGCTACGAACATCGGAGACCTAGGTGATCCTTGAATTTCTAGTTTACATTGTGGAAACGTGTTCGCAGGCTTGGACTCCCAACTGTGTAAGGCGACTTTGGAGTGCTACTTTGAATCACTTAACAATGGAAAGACCATACAGAAAACAGAGAGTTGGCTTACACTCTGCTTCTACCGTTTTCGGCCACTCTCTACTGAACTAACGTCTCCGGCCACGCATACCCGACCACATGCCACCAAGATACGTGGATGGCTTCACTGATCACGCCGTAATTCTGCGCGTCTAGCATCATGCCGTCGCCAATGTAAATGCCGACGTGGGTAATGCTGGACGTACTGCCGCCGAAGAACGCAAGGTCGCCCTTCTCCAATTTAGAACTAGAAACGTGCGTGTAGGTGTCGTACTGTGACTGCGCCGTTCTGGGTAACGTTTTGTCCGCTGCTTTGGCGTAGACATATTTTGTTAGTCCAGAACAGTCAAAGGATGATGGTCCGTTACCGCCATAACTGTACGGTTTGCCAAGTTCATCTTTCGCGTACCCATAGAGTGTGGCGTACGTGGCACCAGCCTTTAAGTACTTATGCCAGATCCAGCCGCTTACGGAACCTGACTTGTTGGTCACATAATAATAGAGATATGTAGCGCCATTGGCCTTCTTTTCGTAAAGTTTCTTGGTTGCCTCCCACGTGGTACTTGGATAATTTTTGAGATAGTGCGTTTTTTTGCTAAATGAAACGGTGCTGCTTGAAATCTTAAGGGTGTACATGGCGCCTGCTGAACTCGCACGGACGTATGTTTTAGGTGTCATACTGGCTTCCTTAACGTAGGTATCGGCACTCGCACGCGTTAGATGCCCCATAATACCCAGACTTAACCCAATGATGATCAGCAACCCCAATTTCAGACTTCGATGATGATTCTTCACAATAACGACCTCCTCAGCTGTTTGTACTTTCTAGCTTACGCTCACAATGCGTCGGTTCGTTTGCTGAAAAATAACATCAGTTTTAAGTCGTTGTGTCATTCTTCTAACATGCAATCATCGTGTTAACTTATCGTCATAGTTAGGCGAAATGTGTAAGTTACTTGTCGAATTGATGTCAAATAATTCACAAAAAGCGTCAGCGCTTCGTTCAATAAGGATAAGCGCTGACGCTTTTTTATCTTAAATTGTTTCTTATGAGTGGCGGCGTTTAAAGATTCCCGCCACTGCTGTCATCAACCCAAGCAATGACAGCCCCAACAGCGACCAAATCGTCGTTGACTGTTCATTAGTTTGCGGTAAGGTCTGTTTCGTTTGTGACTGCGTTGCGCCTTCCTGTTTTTCGGTAGGCGATGTGGTCGTCGCTGACGAAAGGTTAGTCGCCGCTCCTGCTTCGGTAGCTGTAACAGTCGTGTCACCAGCAGCATTCGCTTTGCTTGTTTCTAGCTGGTCTGACTGGGTTTTATCAGCACCCGTTTGTGCAGCGACCGGATTCGCAATCGTAACTGTAGGGCTTGTCACATTTCCAGTCTCCTGGGTCGTGCCTGATGCTGACGGTTCACCCGAATCGCCCTGATCAGGCCTCGTCACCGTCGTACCCGAATCCCCACCAGTTGGCAATGTGGTGCTGGGACTCGTATCAGGAACCTGTGTCTTTTCCTGAGGGTCAGATTCTGGAAGATAAGCCGCGTGGTATGTGATCGTTTTCGTCGACCCAGCGATGCTGGCCGTTGGGTCAGTGCTGCTTGTGAAGGCTGCCAGGGTGCCAGCAATGGTGCCCGTTAGATCAGGAACGTAGCTTGTTGTCGCGTCCGCATGAATGATTGGCGCCAAAACTGCTTCGATGACCGTTTTGTCGGGTGTGGCTATCCAAGTATCCGTTACCAGATCGTGTTGGAGCGTCCAGGTGACTGTTTGGACAACATCAGCTGGTAACTTAGTCTGGTCAACCCCCGCGCCAGCTACAAACGCTGTGATGTACTCTTCTACAGCCGTCGTCGTAGCGATGGCGTGTGCAAGGTGGATCGTAACGGTGCCATCCGTCGCCGCTAATGTATAGGTTCCAGCGGCATTTGCCTGATTCAGCACATAATTCGCAGGGACGGTTGCCGTCCAGGTCACAGTGTCGCCCTGAGCGCCGAGCAGTGCATTCTCCGTCGTCGACACAGGTTTCCCTGTCGTGTCATCGTAGTAGCTCACATCCGCTGAACCAACTGCCTCCGGTGCTTCTGCCGCTGTACTCGACGACGTCAATGGCGCTAACTGAGCTGGCAGTGTGACATCAAAGTCACCCGTAATGGTCAACAAATCAGTCAACACACCTTGAAGATCATCCGTGATCTCACCAGACTTCACAACCAGTTGCGTGACCGTATTTGCCAGAGCGGTTGCGGCGTCAAACACGACTGCATGTTGCGCAACGAAATCAGACGAGTAGGTCACGTTGCCATCGACATCTGTCGTACTGTTGGGGTCAGCCGTGGCCACAACGTTCTTCATTAACGGCGAGACCGTCGTGCCAAACCAGTCAATCGTTGAATACAACCCGTTCCAAATACCACTGATCGTATCGCTGGTCGGTAGTCCGGCAGCGGTAT
The DNA here is from genome assembly GCF_001702155.1 of Secundilactobacillus paracollinoides. Lineage (NCBI taxonomy): Bacteria > Bacillati > Bacillota > Bacilli > Lactobacillales > Lactobacillaceae > Secundilactobacillus > Secundilactobacillus paracollinoides. Next base: position 2,118,457 of record NZ_CP014912.1, on the reverse strand, counting down.
TTCCCGTTGAATACGCCATGGCCAGAAAATCATCTGAGGCTGGCATTGCCTGTAACGCAGCAAGGCCAGTCGCTGCATTTTGAGTTGCCGTATCAATGGCATCCTGTAATTCACCAGCTAGTTCTGTCGGTGCCACCCACAGCGACGTTGTGTCCCAAAGGGCGTCATTGGCATTATCCGCAGCATCAAACGTGGTCTTGAGCTGTTCTGCCATTGCAATAAGGGCGTTCGTTTGGTCCGTGTAAATTTGGATGGCGACCTGCTTAAGCGTCGTGTCGAACGTGTCGTTGAATGCCGTTTCATCAAAGGTATTACCAGTTTGATCATAAATTGTCTGCAACGTGTTTTCCAATTGCGCCTTGGTACCATCGATTGCACTTAATAATTCGCTGGCATAGGTGGAGCTAAACGCACTAGCGGTCTGTGAGCCATTCGGGTTTAAGGCGTTGGAGCCGGTATTGGCCTCGCCAGATTCAACACGGCCCACACTGCCATCATCCGTTTCGTAAGGCAACGCCGTATCGGCAACCTGTTTGAGGTAGTTAAACAGTACAACAACTTCAGCATATGAGCCCTGAAGGCTAGTGGTGTCCCCTGCCTGCACATTGGTAATATCCGTGTTTAAATCACTCACAACGGTCGGTATCACATCGTCCTCGTAAGTGATCTTCCCATCACCGTTCGCATCCGTGTATGTCTTGCCAAACAAAGTTGCTTCAACTGTCCCATCACTTGTGGTATCTGGCGTGACCAAGATCTTTTCGGTAGCGCCATCAGCCAGTGATTGAGCGTCTGAAGCCATTGTTGATACGCCGCTGGCCGTACTCTGCAAGGCTGTGGCATAAGCGGTATTGGTGGCGTCCGTCACAAGTGCTGATGCTTGGTCAGCAGCCGTGTCGTTATAGTCTTGAATTTCAGTGCCGGCGTTTTGAATGTTCTCAGGTAAAGCATTGTACAAGTTCACTAGCGTTTCGTAGGCGTCATCGTATGTTTGATTAGCCGTCGTGACGGCCGTATTGATGGCGGCCAACTGAGTCGTTAGTGCTTGATATTGGCTTGCTAAACTATCGTAGCTTGCTGTCAGCTGTGTTTTTAAAGCTGTTTTGTCGGTGGTTGTATCCTGTTCAGCCTGGGCCAGTTGTGTTTGGTACTGAGACAATGCAGTATCATAGGCAGCCTTTGCCGTTTGGTAATCAGAAATTTGTGACTGAATTGCAGCCGATTGCGATTGATAATCCGTAACTGCCGTTGCATAATCGCCGTTTTCATCATCAAGATAGGCTTGTTTTGCGGTCGTCGCATCATCAGCGTCTGGCGTTACTGCCTGACTAACAGCCACGGCGGCGACCCGAGTTTTAACCTGGGCAGTTGTGGTTGGCTGTGTCGCATTTACGCTAGTCGTTGTGGTCGTATCAACCGATTGGCCTGTTGTCGGTTCAGTAGTTTTAGCTGAGCCATCGTTTTCCGTATTTGTAGAGACATTAGCGGGCGTTTGTACTGACTGGCTCGTTTGTGATTCAGTTGGCTCGGACGTCGAATTGGCTTCGGCAGTATCTTGCGTTGCTTGTTGTTCGGAAGTAGTACCCGATTGCCCCGAAGATTCAGGTATCGATGACGCGGCTGTCGTGTTGCTATCGGTAACTGCCGTCGTCGTTGTCCCACCGGTTGTAACGGTATCCGCATGAACTGAAGGCGCACTAAATGCCAGTGTGCCAGACATCACCAGGATGCCCATCCCCGTAAATAGCCACTGTCGTTTAACTTTATACATCTTAAAATGAGAAACTTTGCGTTCACCATATTTCATTATTGATTCCCCCATTAGAAATGTGCCTGAATTAAACTCACTCCACCATCAGTTTACACTATTTCTAAAAATTAAGGAATCCTAAAGATGCCATTAATATTGAAGAATATTACTATTAAACGAAAAGGTGGGCTTAGATAGACAGTCCAGCAACCACTACATACCAGTTCTGATTTATACATCAGTTCAGTCACATTATTCCCGCAAACAACAATCTGTTCTCTTATTAGATAATGGACACGATTAGAAATTTATGTATTGGTCTATTTTTGCGACAATTTGTTTCATTTTCTTAATTAAAGACTTTAATAACAGGCTTTACAGACAAAATGCGACACATTGTCGGGGGCATTTTTATGACAAACATGTTACAGTGGACATTGTGGTGGTTGCCTACAACCACCATTAATTTCCAAGTACTATCACTCCCCCAGAACACTGATAGTACGCCTATTCGTTCCCTGCTCGCTAAACAGATCCTGTGATTGTTTGGCGGGCTTTTTTGTGTGGTGCTTAAAAATGTAAAACGCAACAATTCATTTTAAAAATAGACCATTTTGGATTCTTATCTTTAATCATTTAAGTAGACTGAGTTATATAAAAGTAACAATCAGTTACCTACAAGCATGATTAGACATTGGAAGATCTATTTTTCTTCACCTTCCATCAGCAAAAACGTTACTCATCACTTGCCTTAAACAGATTGTAGGGCTCAACGTACCGGCTTTCAGTAATGATTTTAGCCACTTCCTGATACGGTTCTGGATTAATTTTTAGCAGCCAGTGTCGAATGATCGTTAAAATGCTGCTCATAAAGATCGGCATCACGTAATCAACAGGGATATCGTCTAAGTACAATGTATTTTCAAGCGTTTCCGGTAGGGCCGAGAATAACGACGACGTCATTTCAGTCTCAAACATTTTCCAAAAATGAGGATCGCCATTAGGCCCTGAAAGCCCTCTAAACAGTGGATAATAGTCGTTAATGGTGGCCATTAATTTTTCAAAAATCGGATAGGCAATTTCTGGGTTAGGTGCCAGCGCTGTCGCTTTGATTGCTGTCTGTAAATTATCAGCATGAGCACGGCCGAGGTGCATAAAGAGCGTACGTTCTAACTGGTCAACAAAATGAGGAATATCAGCATAATACATGTAAAAAGTGCCACGGCTGACACCAGCCTGTTTCGTTAACGCGACCACGCTAATTTCTGAAACTTGCTTAGTTTTCAACATCTCCGCAAATGTTTCGTACAGTCTTTGTTGCATCGGTGTCCCAGTTAATAATTTCATTTTTCACCACTACACACTTTCATACAATCTGTTCATATGATTCTAACATTTTTCGCCCTACAATTTCAGTGTTATCAACTAACAACTCATCTTGAAAGGCGAATTCATATGACACTAGAAAAAATTGATTTTCATACCCATTATTTACCAGAAAGCTATCAAGCAGCACTTAAACAACACATTGCCGGCGATCCAGATGGTTGGCCGACGCCAAGTTGGTCGCCACAAACAACGCTTGCGTTTATGGCCCAAAATGAGATTGGGTTTTCAGTCCTCTCCCTCTCTTCGCCTCACATTAACTTTGGCGATAAAACTGAAACAGTCAGATTAGCAGAAGATGCAAATACGCTGGGTGATCATTTATCACAAGACTATCCCGACCAATTCGGCTACCTCGCAACGCTTCCATTACCATATGAAACAGAATCTGTCACGATGATTAAAAAGGTCTTTGAGCAGCAGCATGCTCTGGGGGTGACTGTCCCCACTAATAGTCGCGGTGTCTACTTTGGCTCACCAATTCTTGACCGTGTTTACCAAGAACTGGACGACCGAAGCGCACTTGTTGCGCTACATCCAAACGAACCAGCAGAGAAGCCCAAAAATGTTGACATTGATCTGCCAACACCTTTGTTAGGGTTCTTTATGGATACGACAATGACGTTCTTAAATCTGCTCAAATATCGCTTTTTCACTCGCTTTCCAAATATTAAACTGATTATTCCTCACGCGGGCGCATTCTTAGGAATATTAGATGACCGGGTGGCGGCTTTTGTCAAAAAACAATACGAGACGGATATTTACGAGGTAATGAAACATGTCTACTTTGACACAGCTGGTCAAGTGCTACCGCGGCAGCTCCCTGCCTTGTTAACACTGCGGATGAGCACCATGTCCTATACGGCAGCGATATTCCATACACGCCTCTGGAGTGGTCCGCTCAACAAGCCAATGATTTAAGCAACACACCGTTACTTTCAGAACAGCAACGCCAACTGATTTTTCATGATAACGCCGCGCAGCTACTTCACCGCGATTAATCGAGAACGGTCATCTCAAATTGGGATGACCGTTTTCATGTACAAAAAAACACCCTCTCCAACAGGAAAGGATGTCGTAAAACGCTGAGATACAATATATCTTAACGCTTTGAGAATTGACCAGCCTTACGAGCTTTCTTAAGACCTGGCTTCTTCCGTTCTTTCATACGTGCGTCACGAGTTAAGAGACCGGCACGCTTGAGGGGACCACGAAAATCTGGGTCGACTTCGAGCAATGCACGGGCGATACCATGACGAACGGCGCCAGCTTGACCAGAGAAGCCGCCACCATTAACGTTTGCTAAAACATCGTAGTTACCCAGAGTTTCAGTAACGTTAAATGGTTGAACAACCACTTCACGCAAGTTTGCGAATGGGATGTAATCTTCAATTGATTTACCGTTCATTTCGATCTTACCAGTACCTGGTACTAAACGAACACGAGCAGTAGAGTTTTTACGACGGCCTGTGCCGCGATATTGTACTTGAGCCAATTCAATTTCCTCCTTAAATTAGGTTAGTGATGTCTAAAACTTCAGGCTTTTGAGCAGCATTATCATGTTGGTCGCCAGCGTAAACGTGAAGCTTCAAGCCGATCTTGTGACCTAATGAAGTATGAGGAAGCATTCCCTTAACAGAAGTTTCAATCAATTTTTCTGGGTCATTTGCACGAAAATCGCCAGCAGTGCGTTGCTTTAAACCGCCCGCGTGGTTCGTGTGATGGTAATAGATCTTCCGTGAAGCCTTCTTACCCGTTAAAGCAACTTGAGATGCGTTGATAACGATCACGTTATCACCAGTATCTACATTAGGGGTGAACGTTGGCTTATTTTTACCACGTAAGATGTTAGCGACAGCTGATGACAGACGACCCAATGGGACATCGGTTGCATCAACCACGTACCACTTGCGATCCACGTCACCTGGTTTAGCCATATATGTTGTACGCACGTTAAATTCCTCCATTTTTCTGTGTTTGTTTGAACACCAATAACAAGTTTCCGGGGCTTATCGTGGGGCAAACAATACCAACTAACATAGTACAAATTTTTACCCCAAAAGTCAACGCCCAAACGGGGAAAACTTTTCATTAACGCTGATGTTTTGGTAATTTTGTTGGGTGTTCGGGGTCATCCCCCTCATAGTAAACGTGTTTCAGATAAAGCCCGCTGGCCGGAACAGTGCGACGCGCATTGCGCCGATCACCAAGCTTGTAAAGCCGCTGAATGTCATCAACCGGCCGCGTTTGGGCGCCGATTTCAACTAGGACCCCAACCATAATTCGAACCTGATTGTAGAGAAAACCGTTCCCATAGAATTCAAAGACTAACTCATTGTTCGCCTCATCACGGTGACAGGTCGCTTCATAAATCGTCCGAAAATTTGTCCGAGCACTGGAGCCCGAGGCCACAAAACTGGTAAAGTCGTGTTCGCCGATCAGGTCCTGTTCTGCCTGACGAATCAAGGCAACGTCCACAGGGAATTTCCAGTGGCCGGTGTAGTTGCGTTTAAACGGGTTCCGGAATTCACCGAGATCCATCCGGTACATGTAGCGCTTGCCAGACACATCGTAACGGGCGTGAAAGGCGTCGCTCACCTGTTCGACCTTAAGGACTTCCATATCGACTGGCAGCATGGAGTTGAGGCCCCGCCGCATGCTTTCAGTCGGCAGAGCAAAGGGAAAATCAAAGTGCGCAACCTGACCCAACGCATGGACGCCAGCATCAGTCCGGCCAGACCCGTAAACGACAATGGCTGGATCGGGTTGTTTAGCCATTTTATTGACCACTTTAGTGAGCGCCGATTCCACGGTACGCATGTGCGGTTGCCGCTGAAAGCCAGCAAAATTCGTGCCATCATAGGCAAATGTCACTTTGTATCTCAAAATAGGTTTCCTTTCGTGTTACAAATGCAGTTCCCGTAAACTGATGACGACCACGGAAAACGCAACGTAAATAATTAAACTCAGTGTATCTTGGCGATGCCATTTCAGCTCACGATACTTCGTACGGTTCTCACCATCCTGGTACCCGCGCGCCTCCATCGCTGTTGAAATATCAACAGCGCGGTTGAATGCATTAACAAAGAGTGGGATGAGGATCGGAACGATCGTTTTGACCTGTTGGCGCAATCCGCCCGTCCCAAAGTCAACGCCCCGAGCACGCTGAGCGTTCATAATCTTTTCAGCTTCATCCATCAGCGTTGGGACAAACCGCAGTGCGAGTGACAGCATCAGTGCCAGCGTGGCTACTGGGAAGTGAACCTTCCGTAACGGACTCAGAAGGGATTCGATACCGTCAGCAATCTCCAACGGTTGGGTTGAAAACGTCAACAGTGTGGACACCATGATAATCAGGACAAATCGCATGAGGATCAGCAACGCGTTGATCAGGCCATCGTGGGTCACTGATAACCAGCCCCACTGCCAATAAATGTGGCCCCCTGCGCCAAAGAAAATTTGGATGACAACGGTGAACATCAACAGCCAAAGCAGCGGCCTCAGTCCTCGTAGAAACACCCCAAGTGAAATGCCGGTCGCAAAGATCGACGCCAACAATAAAACAACGAGCACGGCATAGGTCCAGACGCTGTTCGCAAAGAAGACAACGCCGATATAGATGAACGTTAAGATCAGCTTTGCTCGCGGGTCTAACCGGTGCACCCAAGAATCGCCAGGAATATAGCGGCCAAACATAAACTTATCCATTGTCAGCCACCCCCTTCTTATTGATCTGGGGCACTAGCTGATCAGCCAATTCGTCCGCAGTCAGCGGAATGGGATCAAAAACAAACCCCTGTTGCATCAGTTTGTTAGCATAAGCGGTTGCCGAGGGTAATTCCAACTGGTGAGCAGTTAACCAGTCCACGTCACTAAAAACGTCACGAGGCGTGCCCTGTTTGACCATGTGACCATGAGCCATCACGATCACGTGATCAGCGTAGTCAGCAACGTCATTCATTTGGTGGGTGATCAACACAATTGTCAGGTGACGTTCCACCTGTAATTGGCGAACCAGACCCATAATCTCGTTTCGACCACGAGGATCTAGTCCAGCCGTGGGTTCGTCAAGCACTAAAACGTCAGGTTCAAGCGCTAAAACCCCAGCAATGGCCGCACGTCGCATTTGACCACCGGATAGGTCAAATGGTGAGCGCTCGAGCAGTGAATCGTCGAGACCAACCATTTTTGCCGTTTCATGGGCAAGTCTCGTGGCTTCTTCCACGCTGATACCAAAATTTTGCGGGCCAAAAGCAATGTCCTTCAAAACCGTTTCCTCAAAAAGTTGATTTTCTGGGAATTGGAACACAAGGCCAACCTTTTTGCGTAACGGCTTTAAATGTTTATTTTTCGTTTCTGATGTAATTGTCCGGTCACCGATGACTACCTGGCCCTCAGTCGGCTTCAAAAGTGCATTCAAATGCTGGATGAGGGTCGATTTACCACTGCCAGTCTGACCGATAACGGCAGTAAACTCACCCGCGGGAATGTTGAGGTTAATGTCGTACAGTGCCTGAACCGCAAATGGCGTTCCAGCTTGGTACCAGTAATTTACTTTTTCAAACGCGATTTCCATAACCAGTCAGCCAAGCTCCCTTCGTCCATGTATGTCTGCGGCGTATCTACGCCACGTGTCGCAAGTGCGCGTTTGACCTTTTCAGCAAATGGCACATCAAGTCCCATCTGAATGAGTTGCGCACCGTGGCTGAAAATCTTTTCCGGATCAGCTTCTTCAACGAAATGACCGTCGTCGATCATCAAAATGTGATCCGCACTCGCGGCTTCGTCAATATCGTGAGTGATCGATAAAACCGTCAAATCATACTTTGTCTTGAGGGCTTTAATCGTTGCTAATATTTCGCGGCGTCCCTTAGGATCCAACATACTGGTGGCTTCGTCTAAAATTAAAATCTTGGGCACAATGGCAATGATACCCGCCAATGCAACTCGCTGTTTTTGACCACCAGAAAGTTTTGCAGGTTCCCGGTCAACGTAATCCAACATGTCAACTTGCGTCAGTGCACTGGTCACACGTTCGCGCATGGTCGCCCGGTCCATCTGCCGGTTCTCCATCCCAAAGGCAACGTCGTCGGCAACCGTCGCGCCAACGAACTGGTTGTCTGGATTTTGAAACACCATGCCAACCTTCTCGCGGATATCCCAGACAGTCTCCTCAGTGAGTTCCAGGCCGTCAATCGTGATGGTGCCCTCGTCCGCAGCCATTAACCCGATCAGTAGTTTGGCAAGTGTACTTTTACCACTCCCATTATGGCCGACAATGGCCACCCAGTCGCCCTGTTCGATGTCAAAGCTTACATCATCAACGGCTTTACGATCACTATTCGAATATTCATATGATAAATTTGAAACTGAAATAATGGCCATTTATGCATTCCTCATTTTTTAAATTCACCCGTCATTATACCAAATTGTGACCCGCTGTTGCCGGATTACACCTGTTTTTTTAACAAAAGGGCAAAACAGTGTAAGAAAGCGCTGACCCATGACCTTCAGGATTTAAAGCCTCCCGGAAAAGGCATCACCATCTGATGGTCACAAGCGCCGCAACGAAACTGTCATGTTGGCTCTAATTAACGCACATTTTTACATCAAATTCACATCAAGCCGAAAAGCTGATATTAATGACTTGTCGCACCCCTGCATCAATCATTCAAATCTAACTGCATGGGTGCATCCCCTCTAATTAGGGGTGTCCTCACGCTGTTTGACTTTGAAGAACGAGATCCGTGTCTCAGGTCCGGTCTATGCCTATCAGCGCGCTAACGGTCGATTCTAACGCTATGTAAAAAGCTGGTAGTGATCAGCCGACCACTACCAGCTTTTAATCGCGCATGCTGGGGAAACCAGCGCACAAAAAAATCACCCCAACAAAAGGTGCACGGCTATGCCGCATTCAAGCTAGACTTGAAACATGTCATCATCATAACGCTTTATACCTTAAGTCAGGTGTGATTCTATTGCGACCTCGCAATAGATGCTCGGCCACGATTACTGATAAAAATTGAAACTAGTCGACCAATTGTAAAATAACCATTTGAGCGCCATCCCCACGACGAGGCATGGTCTTCAAAATACGAGTGTAACCACCGTTACGGTCAGCATACTTAGGTGCAACTTCGCTGAATAGTTTTTGCAATGCGGTAGAGATTTGGACGTTGTCCCCATCTTCCTTAACATCAGCAACTACATCACGAAGAAAGGCAGCGGCTTGACGACGGGCGTGCAAGTCTCCACGTTTACCTAAGGTGATCATCTTGTCGGTAGTTGAACGTACTTCTTTGGCCCGTGCTTCAGTAGTCTTGATTTGGCCATGAACCAATAATTCAGTGGTTAAATCGCGAAGCAAAGCACGACGTTGTGAACTAGTTCGTTGCAATTTACGGTAACTCATTAGTAGATACCCTCCTTTTTATAATTAGTCTTCTTTACGAAGTGAAAGTCCAAGATCAGAAAGCTTTGATTTGACTTCTTCCAATGACTTCCGGCCCAAGTTACGAACTTTCATCATGTCAGCTTCAGTCTTGTTGGTCAATTCTTGAACAGTGTTGATACCAGCACGTTTCAAGCAATTGTAAGAACGAACGGAAAGGTCCAATTCTTCAATTGTCATTTCCAACATCTTTTCTTTGTGAGTCTCTTCCTTTTCAACCATGATTTCAGCGTTCTTAGCTTCGTCCGTTAAATCAACAAACATTGCTAAATGTTCAGTCAAAATCTTGGCTGCCAAACTGATTGACTCACTTGGCGTAATTGAATTATCAGTCCAAACATCCAAAGTTAGCTTATCATAATCGTCTCTTTGGCCAACCCGCGTGTTTTCAACTTGATAGTTAACACGTTCGATTGGGGTATAAATAGAGTCAATAGGCAAAACGCCAATTGGCATGTCTTCCTTGGCTTTGTTTCGGTCTGCTGAAACGTAGCCACGACCTTTATTCGCTGTCATGCGCATGTGGAAGGTAGCTCCCTCAGCAACAGTAGCAATGTAAAGATCAGGATTCAAAACTGTCACATCACTATCAGCAGTGATGTCACCAGCCGTAACTTGAGCTGGACCCTTAACGTCGATTTCCATTGATTCGATCTCGTCGTCAGGACCTTCAAGCTTTAATGAAATCTTCTTAGTGTTCAAAATGATCTGAGTAACGTCTTCCACAACACCCTCGATAGTTGAGAATTCATGTAAAACGCCATCGATCTGAATACTAGTGACAGCAGCACCAGGTAACGAAGACAGTAAAATTCGTCGTAATGAATTACCCAACGTTGTTCCATAACCCCGTTCGAGCGGTTCAACGACAAACTTACCATAATCGTCGCTTTCTTCAATTTTGTGAATGTTAGGCTTTTCGAATTCGATCATTCTTATCTTTTACCCCTTTCAAAACGCGTTGTGCCATGATAATAAGTCCCATCATTCAGTCTCGTGTGTCCACTCAACCGAGATGAACTATACACGACGGCGCTTCGGAGGACGTGAACCATTATGAGGAACTGGTGTAACATCTCGGATAGCTGAAACTTCAAGACCAGTAGCTTGTAAAGCACGGATTGCGGCTTCACGACCTGAACCTGGGCCCTTAACAGCGACTTCAACAGTCTTCATACCATGTTCCATTGAGGCCTTAGCAGCAGCTTCGGCAGCCATTTGTGCAGCAAATGGTGTGCTCTTACGACTACCCTTAAAACCAAGAGAACCAGCTGATGACCAAGAAATTGCGTTTCCTTGCATATCAGTAATCATGACTAAAGTGTTGTTAAATGTTGAGTGAATGTGAGCAACACCAGACTCGATATTCTTCTTTACGCGGCGTTTGCGCGAAGTTTTTCTAGTTGCCATAAAACGTCATTACCTCCTTTTATAAAATAATTACTTCTTCTTACCGGCAATCGATACGGCTTTACCCTTACGAGTACGTGCGTTGTTCTTCGTGTGTTGGCCACGAACAGGCAAACCACGACGGTGACGCATACCACGATATGAACCGATTTCTTGAAGGTTCTTGATGTTCATCGTTACTTCACGACGAAGGTCACCTTCAACTTTGTAGTTATCAACTGCTGCACGGATCTTATCTTCGTCGTCAGGTGTTAAGTCGCAGACGCGGACGTCTGGAGAAACACCGGTTTCAGCGATGATCTTTTGGGCAGTAGTGTTACCAATTCCGAAAATATAAGTTAAGCCAATGACAATACGCTTGTCACGTGGCAAGTCAACTCCGGCAATACGAGCCATTTAGTTGCACCTCCAATTATTATAAATTATTTACCTTGACGTTGCTTGTGCTTAGGGTTGGCTGAGCAAATAACCATAACCCGACCCTTACGCTTGATCACTTTACAGTGGTCACACATCTTTTTAACAGATGGTCTTACTTTCATTGCTATAAACCTCCTAAAAAATGACTGGGTACAGAACAAAACACATACCGGTTACTTGAACCGATACGTAATCCGCCCATTAGTCAAATCGTACGGTGACATTTCAACTGTCACACGGTCCCCAGGTAAAATCCGAATGTAATGCATCCGAATCTTACCAGAAACGTGTGCCAAGATTTCATGACCGTTTTCTAGTTCAACGCGAAACATGGCGTTAGGCAATGTTTCGGTAACTTTTCCTTCAACTTCGATGACATCTTTTGCCACGAAACTACCTCCCTGAACAGATATTCGACTACGGACATCGTGACCGGATCTCACCCCAAATAAACTGAGGCCAACCTGAGTTAGTTTACCATACAGCACGGTTTGAAGCAAGTAAATCCAATCTAAGAGGGTTGGTTATGCCAATTTCGTTAAAATAGCTTGAATGTCTTTGTAAACAGCATCAATATCGCGATCACCATCAACCGTATGGACTAACCCTTTTTGTTCATAGAAGGTCACGAGTGGTGTGTTCATTTTGACGTTTACTTCAAGCCGGTTTTTAACCGTTTCAGGCTTGTCATCTTCACGCTGGAAGAAGTCGTGACCGCCGCAAACATCACAGGTTCCGGGAACCTTCGTCGGGTTGTAGATCTTGTGATAAGTTGCGCCACAGTTTTGACAGATATAACGGCCAGAAAGTCGTTCGATTAGGACATCGGGTTCAACATGAATATTGATCACGGCGTCAACTGCCCGATCAAGTTCAGCTCCAAACGTATCTAAAGCCTGTGCCTGATCGATGGTACGTGGATAACCATCCAACATATACCCTTTTGCAACGTCGTCTTGTGCTAAACGGTCGCGAACGATCCCGTTCGTTACAGAATCTGGCACTAAGTCACCCTTATCGATGTACTTCTTAGCTTCCAGCCCCATCTCGGTTTCATTTTTCATAGCGTCACGGAAAATGTCACCAGTTGAGATATGTGGAATCGGAAATTCTTCGACGATCTTTTGTGCTTGCGTTCCCTTACCAGCGCCGGGCAAGCCCATTAAAATTAAATCCATTGACATGTCATTACCTCCTTGCGACTACCAGCTATAAAAGACATAATGGTGTGCTGAGCAAGTCACCACACCATTACCTGTCTCATTCAGCTGGACGTGGATCTTGGATGAAGCCAATGTAATGGCGTTTCATCATCAATCCTTCAATCTGTTGAATCGTTTGAATGGCGACCCCAACTACGATCAGTAGACTAGTCCCACCAAGGCCAATCGATTCATCCAGATTCCAAACGTTTTGGGCAACTAACGGAATCAAAGCAACGAATCCTAAGAATAATGCACCCACTGTACTCAAACGCATGAGTAAGTTAGAAACGTAAACCTGGGTTTCATGTCCAGGCCAAACTCCTGGAATGTAACTACCCTGTTTTTGTAGGTTCTCAGACAACTTTTCAGGATTAACCTGAACGAAAGCGTAGAAGAACGTGAACAAAATGATTAAAATCGTGTAAAGGGTGATTCCACCAGTCGTCTGCATACTAAAAATGTTCGATAACACTTGGTACCAAGTATCTTCAGAATGGTTATTAGAGAACGCCATCAAAATGGTTTGTGGCGTTGCAATAAATGAACTAGCGAAAATAACTGGGATAACGCCGGCAACGTTGACCTTCAATGGTAGATAACTACTATCTGGGTCACCGGATACCCGACGCGTATATTGAATCGGAATCTTTCGATCAGCTTGGTTAACCCACGTCACGAAGACGACAATGACTAACACAAGAATCAAAATGGCGAGTGAGAATAACCCACTCTTCCACCAACTTGACTTAGCAACATCCACGAAGTAAGTCGTGTACATTTGATAAATACCAGTTGGAATACGAGCAATGATCCCAGCGAAGATGATCATTGAGACCCCGTTACCTAACCCGTGGTCTGTAATCATATCACCCATCCAAGTGGTAAGCATGGTACCACCAGTTAAAATAATCCCAATCATAGCGTAGGTCTTAGGACCCGGGTTGTTCACTAAGTTTAAACTACTTAATGTGTTGAACCCTGCGGTGATCCCAACAGATTGGACAAACGCCAAAATGATGGTCAAGTACCGCGTATGCTGGTTTAATTTCCGCCGGCCGACTTCCCCTTGCTTACTCCATTCTACATATCTAGGCACAATGTCCATTTGTAGAAGTTGGATCACGATTTGAGCAGTAATGTATGGCGAAACCCCCATCGCAAAGATGGAGTAGTTTGTTAATCCGCCACCGCTAAACATGTTTAAAATGCTAACTAATCCAGAAGACGCAACGCTTTGTAAGGCTTTTGCATTAACCCCAGGCACCGTAATGTAGGAGCCGATACGAAAGACTACCAAAACAAACAGTGTAAAGAAAATCTTATTCCGAATATCTTTAACTTTGAACGCGTTTTTCAGGGTAGAAAGCATTAAATCACCTCTGTTTTACCGTCTGCTGCTTCGATAGCTGCTGTTGCGCTAGCAGAAAACTTGTTAGCTTTAACAGTAAGCTTCTTTGAAATTTCGCCGTTACCAAGAATCTTGATACCGTCTTTTTCATTCTTAACGATGCCAGCTTCAACCAATGCTGCTGGGTTAACCTCAGCACCATCTTCGAAACGGTCGTTTAAGGTTGACAGGTTAACAAGGGCGTATTCCTTGCGGTTAATGTTAGTAAACCCACGTTTTGGAATCCGACGATACAGTGGCATTTGGCCACCTTCGAAACCAAGACGTGTCTTGCTACGAGCCTTTTGACCCTTTTGTCCACGACCAGATGTTTTACCGTTACCAGCAGAACGGCCGCGACCTTTACGACTACGGGTTACACGTGACCCTTCAGATGGTTGTAATTCATTCAACTTCATGAAAGAAGGCACCTCCTTATTCTAAAATTTATTATTTAACTTCTTCAACTTTGATCAGGTGGGCGATTTGGAAAAGCGCACCACGAGTAGCGTCGTTGTCAGGATGAACAACAGAGCTATTTACGCGACCCAAACCCAAAGCCTTAACGATTTTACGTTGCTTAGGCAAACGGTGGGCAGCACTGTGAATCAAAGTAATCTTTAAATCAGCCATGTTGAGATCCTCCTATTCAGCTAAGTGTTGAACTGAAACACCACGTAAATCTGCAACTGTTTCGGCACGCTTCAAAGCCTTTAAGCCTTCGAAAGCAGCACGAATTGAGTTGATTGGTGTGTCAGAACCAAGACGCTTACTAGTGACATCGTCGATACCAGCCAATTCCATGACGGCACGAACGGCACCACCGGCAGCAACCCCAGAACCTTCAGTAGCAGGCTTCAGCATAATCTTGCCGCCGCCAAACGTACCGAGAACTTCGTGAGGAATGGTCGTACCAACGATAGGAACTTCAATCAAGTTCTTACGTGCGGCTTCAACGGCCTTACGGATAGCCTCTGGGACTTCTTGTGCTTTACCAGTACCAAAGCCAACGTGACCGTTATGATCACCGACTACAACAAGCGCTGCAAAACGAAGACGACGGCCACCCTTTACAACTTTGGTGATCCGGTTGATCGCTACAACGTTGTCTTCAAGATCCAGCTTTTCAGGATCGATAAACTTTGCCATTAGTGGTTATTCCTCCTTCTCTTAAAAGTTTAAGCCGTTTTCACGAGCTGCTTCAGCCAAAGCTTGTACCCGTCCGTGGTATAAGTAACCGCCACGATCAAAAACAACATTCACAATCTTCTTTTCTGAAGCACGCTTAGCAACTAATTCGCCGACTGCCTTAGCTTGGTCGGTTTTGTTACCTGCAGCTACTTCACTATCTAATGACGAGGCACTGACCAGCGTCACACCCGCTACGTCATCAATAATTTGAGCGTAGATGTTTGTGTTGGAACGAAATACATTTAAGCGTGGGCACTCAGCAGTACCAGAGATTTTATTACGGACACGTAAATGACGCTTTTGGCGTGTCTTGTTCTTATCTGGTTTCGAAATCAAAATAGTCACCTCTTTAATTATTGTTAATGCGCTTAGGCGGCATTACTTACCGGTTTTACCTTCTTTAAGGCTGATGTGTTCATTTTCGTAACGAATACCTTTACCCTTGTAAGGTTCAGGTGAACGAACGGCACGGACTTCAGCAGCAAAGTCACCAACTTCTTGCTTGCTGATACCAGAAATGTTGATGGTGTTGTTGTCAGGAACTTCGACCTTCAATTCTGAAGGAACATCCATTTCAACAGGGTTGGAATAACCAACACTCAAGATCAACTTACCCTTTAATTGGGCACGATAACCAACACCGACAAGCTTCAAGGTCTTGCTAAAGCCTTTAGTAACGCCTTCAACCATGTTGTTGAAGTTAGCTCGAGTAGTACCGTGTAAAGCACGGGTCTTGTTGTTGTTATCTGGACGATCAAAGTTGACTTCGCCATCCTTAACATCCATCGTGATGATTGGTGAGAAGGTCCGAGTAATAGTCCCCTTTGGGCCCTTTACTGTAACGTCATCGCCATCGCGTTTAACATCAACGCCATCAGGGATAGTAACTGTCTTATAACCAATACGACTCATTTAAAGTGCACCTCCTAACTTAATATCGTTATTACCAAACGTAGGCGAGAACTTCGCCACCGATTTTCTTTTCCCGAGCTTCTTTATCGGTAACAACACCTTCAGAAGTTGAGATAATAGCAATACCTAAGCCATTAAGTACCTTAGGAACAGCATCGGCTTTAACGTAACTACGCAAACCTGGCTTTGAAATCCGCTTTAATCCTGAAATGACGCGTTGTTTGTCACGGCCATACTTCAGGAATACACGAATAATGCCTTGCTTGTTGTCTTCAATATATTCAACGTCGCGAATGAAACCTTCACACTTCAAAATTTCAGCGATGTCGCGCTTCATCTTTGATGCAGGTACTTCTAATGATTCGTGATATACCATGTTGGCATTACGAATCCGAGTTAAGAAGTCTGCAATAGGGTCAGTCATGGACATTAACGTTTATCCTCCTTTGTAGTGATATATTACCAGCTAGCTTTCTTCATGCCAGGAATTTGGCCTTTGTGGGCAAGTTCCCGTAAGCAAAGACGGCATAAGTGGAATTTCCGATAAACTGAATGTGGACGTCCACAACGTTCGCAACGGGTGTAATTTTGCGTCGAGTACTTAGCTGGGCGTTGACTCTTAACAACTAATGATTTTTTAGCCACAATAGTACCTCCTTACTTAGTAAATGGCATGCCAAGTTGTGTTAACAACTCGCGTGATTCTTCGTCTGATTCAGCAGTGGTAACAATAACAATATCCAAACCACGAACACGGTTAACGTTATCAAAGTCGATTTCTGGGAAGATCAATTGTTCACGAACACCAAGGGTATAGTTACCACGGCCATCAAAGGCACGAGAACTGATACCATGGAAGTCACGAACACGTGGTAATGAAACATTGATCAACTTGTCCAAGAATTCATACATCCGGTCGCCACGTAAGGTGACCTTAGCGCCGATTGCGTTACCTTCACGTAAACGGAAAGCGGCGATTGACTTCTTAGCCTTGGTAATCAATGGTTTTTGACCAGCAATCAAGCCTAATTCTTCAACTGCTTCATCCAAGTTCTTAGCGTTTGAAACGGCGTCACCGACACCCATGTTCAAAACGATCTTGTCAAGCTTTGGTGCTTGCATGATTGAAGAGTAGTTAAACTTTTCGATCATTGATGGCACAATTTCTTTAGTGTACTTTTCTTTTAAACGATCTGCCATTAGTAAATTTTGCCTCCTTCCGTAGACTATTTGTCGATGGTTTCGCCGCTCTTTTTAGCGAAACGAACCTTCTTGCCATCTTCTTCGCGGAAACCAACACGGGTAGGTTGGTTCGTAGAAGGATCGATCAGCATTACGTTAGATACTTGAATAGGTGCTTCAGTATCAATAATGCCGCCTTGGGGGTTGGTCTGGGAAGCCTTTTGGTGCTTCTTGATCATGTTGACGCCTTCGACGACAACACGGTTCTTAGCACTAAGCGTCTTCTTGACAGTACCTTCCTTGCCCTTATCCTTACCACTGATCACACGAACTTTATCACCAGTTTTAATGAACATCCTGTTTGGCACCTCCTTATTTTCGAACGATTAGAGCACTTCTGGTGCAAGAGAAACAATCTTCATATAATCATTGTCACGCAATTCACGCGCAACAGGTCCGAAAATACGAGTACCTTGTGGACTCTTGTCGTCACGGATCAAGACCGCAGCATTTTCATCAAACTTGATGTATGAACCATCGGCCCGACGAACACGAGAAGTAGTACGAACAACAACTGCTTTAACAACGTCACCCTTTTTGACAACGCCACCTGGTGTTGCTTGTTTAACCGTAGCAACGATAACGTCACCAATTCCAGCGTAACGACGCTTTGAGCCACCCAGGACTTTAATAGTTAAAATTTCACGGGCACCAGAGTTATCAGCGACTTTTAAACGAGATTCTTGTTGGATCACCGTTAGTGTCCTCCTTTCACTGTAAGTAAAACAGAATACGATAAAATGTCGAAACTAGATAATAACTGCCTTTTCTACCACACTGAGTAGGCGGAAACGAACAGTCTTTGATAATGGACGAGTTTCCATAATTTCAACAATGTCGCCTTGCTTGGCTTCGTTGTTTTCATCATGTGCCTTGTACTTCTTAGTGTACTTGATCCGCTTACCGTAAACGGGATGAGTCTTAGTAGTATCAACCGCTACAGTAATTGTCTTGTCCATCTTATCAGAAACGACGCGACCACGATACGTTTTACGAGCATTACGTGCTTCAGCCATGTATTTTACCTCCTTTATCGTATTCTTACTTGTTTTCTAATTCTTGTTCACGAAGAACTGTCTTGATTCGCGCAATATCCTTGCGAACCTGCTTCAAACGAGCAGTGTTCTCCAGTTGACCAGTAGCCAATTGGAAACGAAGGTTGAACAATTCGTCCTTGTAGCCTTTTTCTTTTTCGAGCATTTCAGCAGTGGTTAATGCTTTGATTTCGTTAGCCTTCATTTGATTCGCCACCTACTTCCTCGCGTGCGATGATCTTCGTCCGAACGGGCAGCTTAGTTGAGGCCAACCGCAATGCTTCACGGGCAACTTCTTCAGAAACGCCACCAACTTCGAACATAACCTTTTCGCGCTTAACTGGTGCAACCCAACCTGCAGGTGCCCCTTTACCATTACCCATACGTACCCCAACACCTTTTTCAGTGTAAGACTTGTGAGGGAAGATCTTAATCCAAACTTTCCCGCCACGCTTCATGTAACGTGTCATGGCAATACGAGCTGCTTCAATTTGTCGGTTGCTGATCCAACTTGAATCCAATGCTTGGAGACCGTAGTCACCAAAAGCAACAAACTTACCGCCTTTAGCGGCACCACGTAACTTACCACGGTGCTCACGACGGTGCTTTACCCGCTTAGGTACTAGCATGATTATTTCCCTCCTTTGTTAGTGTTTTGGTTAGTGCTAGGCTTGTCTGGCAAAATTTCACCACGATAGATCCAAGTCTTAACACCTAATGAACCATAGGTTGTGTGTGCTTCAACCCAGGCGTAATCAATGTCTGCACGCAATGTGTGCAAAGGCACTGTTCCATCTGAGTAAGCTTCAACACGACTCATATCAGCACCGTTCAAACGACCGGCAACCTGGGTCTTGATACCCTTGGCACCAGAACGCATTGTCCGTTGCATTGATTGACGCATAGCACGACGGAACGCAACACGGCCTTCAAGTTGACGGGCAATGTTTTCGCCGACTAATTTTGCGTCTAAGTCAGGCTTCTTGATTTCGATGATGTTGATGTGTACTCGCTTACCAGTCAGGTTGTTTAATTCCTTACGCAAGTTTTCAACTTCAGAACCACCCTTACCAATGACCATACCAGGCTTTGCAGTGTGAATTGAAATGTTAACGCGATTTGCGGCACGTTCAATTTCTACTGTAGATACTGAGGCATCGGCAAGGCGTTTTTCGATATATTTCCGGATTTTAAGGTCTTCACCTAAGTAGGCAGCGAAATCTTTTTCTGCATACCACTTGGCTTCCCAGTCGCGAATGATTCCGACACGTAACCCGGTAGGATTAATCTTTTGACCCACGCTTTATCCCTCCTATTTTTCAGATACGACTACTGTAATGTGACTTGTCCGCTTGTTAATTGGAGAAGCAGAACCTTTAGCACGAGGACGGAACCGCTTAAGGGTTGGTCCTTCGTTGACGAAGGCTTCGCTAACAACCAAATCACTACGATCTAAATCGAAGTTGTTTTCAGCGTTTGCAACAGCAGACATCAATACTTTTTCAACGATTGGTGAAGCACCACGAGGGGTGAACTTCAGGATAGCAATCGCTTCGGCCACGCTTTTGCCTCTGATCAGATCAATGACAAGGCGGACCTTACGTGCGGCAATACGAACTGTTTTCGCAGTTGCCTTTGCTGATGTAACTTGTTCAGCCATTTGTTAATCCTCCTTATTATTTCCCTGTCTTCTTATCGTCGCCTGCATGGCCACGGAAAGTACGAGTTGGGACAAATTCACCTAACTTGTGACCAACCATGTCTTCTTGAATGAACACAGGAACGTTCTTACGACCGTCATAAACGGCAATCGTGTATCCGATGAAGCTTGGGAAAATTGTTGAACGACGAGACCATGTCTTGATGACAGTCTTCTTATCTTGATCTTTTTGAGCATCGATCTTCTTCAAAAGATGTGCATCTGCGAATGGTCCCTTTTTTAAACTACGACCCATTAGATTACCCTCCTTACGAGTGAGATTACTTAGGCGCTAAGTTGTTTACTTTCTGCCCTTACGACGAACAATAAACTTGTTTGAACGAGCTTTGGTAGAACGCGTCTTCTTACCAGCAGTCTTCTTACCCCATGGTGATAATGGTGATGGACGACCGATAGGAGCTTTACCTTCACCACCACCATGAGGGTGATCGTTAGGGTTCATAACAGACCCACGAGATTGTGGACGCTTGCCGACCCAACGGTTACGACCAGCTTTACCAACGTTGATCAGTTCGTGTTCTTCGTTACCAACAGTACCAATAGTGGCACGGTTAACAGACAAGATCATCCGAACTTCACCAGAAGTCAAACGTACTAAAGCGTACTTGCCTTCCTTACCCAACAATTGAGCTGAAGCACCGGCTGAACGAACCAATTGGCCGCCCTTGCCTGGCTTTAATTCGATGTTGTGGATGGTAGTCCCAACTGGAATGTTTTGAAGTGGTAAGGCGTTACCTACCTTGATATCAGCATCTGGGCCAGATTGAACTTTGTCGCCAACCTTTAAGCCCTTTGGTGCGATGATGTAGGTCTTGATACCATCCTCATATACTAACAACGCAATGTTAGAAGTACGGTTTGGATCGTATTCAATAGCTTTAACCGTTGCAGACTTATCGTCCTTGTTACGCTTAAAGTCGATCACGCGATACTTTGTCTTGTTACCACCGCCGCGATGACGAACAGTCTTGTGACCGTAGTTGTTACGGCCCGCGGTATGGCTCTTTGATTCTAGTAATGACTTTTCAGGAGTTGACTTAGTGATCACGCCACTGTAGTCAAGACTAGTCATATTACGCCGACCATTACTGGTTGGTTTATATACTTTAATCGCCACGTGAATTTCCTCCTATATTTAGTAGATTGTTATTCTTCGCCGAATAACTTAATTTCTTCTGAATCTGCAGACAGGGTAACAATTGCCTTACGACGCTTCTTAGTGTAGCCTTCGTAACGACCCTGACGCTTTAACTTACCCTTAACGTTCATGATGTTAACTTTAACAACCTTAACGTCAAAGATTTCTTCGATCGCGTTTTTAACCTGAGTCTTTGTGGCACGAACATCCACATCAAACGTGTAGCGCTTGTCATCTAACAAGGCAGTTGATGCTTCAGTAATGACTGGGCGTAAAATGATATCGCGTGCTTCCATTATGCGAGCACCTCCTCGATCTGAGAAAGAGCGGACTTAGTAATAACCAGCTTATCGCTGTTGATCACATCAAGGACGTTGATCCCCTTTGCATCAATAACAGTAACGTTATCTAAGTTACGAGCGGCTAAAGCAGCCTTTTCGTTACCTTCCTCAAGTACCACTAATGTTTTCGTTGAAACGTTCAAACTAGCCAATGCGTTAGCAAAGTCTTTTGTCTTAGGGGCGTCAAAGCTTAAAGCATCAACAGCAACTAAGTTGTTATCAAGAACCTTTTGTGAAAGAACCGACTTCAATGCCAAGCGGGTAACCTTCTTAGGTAAGTGATAGCTGTATGAACGTGGTGTTGGGCCGAATACGGTACCACCGCCAACCCATTGTGGTGAACGGATAGAACCTTGACGAGCACGGCCAGTACCCTTTTGACGCCATGGCTTCTTACCACCGCCACGAACTGCACTACGGTTTTTAACCGCATGAGTACCTTGGCGAAGTGAAGCGCGTTGCATCAAAACAGTATCAAACACAACGTTGTCGTTTGGTTCGATAGCAAAGATAGCGTCGTTTAAAGTAACGTCACCATTTTGGCTACCGTCTTGTTTATATAATGTAACACTAGTCATTTACGTTTCCTCCTTTCTTATTTCTTTGGTGCGCGAACGGCACTCTTGATTTCAACGAATGACTTGTTGGCGCCAGGAACATTCCCTTTGATCAACAATACGTTGTTTTCTGTGTCAGCCTTGACGATTTGTAAGTTCAGGATGGTAATCGTCTTGTTACCCATGCGTCCTGGCAATTTCTTACCTGGGAAGACACGGTTAATGATGGCACCTAATGAACCTGGACGACGGTGATAACGAGACCCATGGGTTTCAGGTCCACGTGATTGGCCATCCTTGTGGACGTTACCTTGGTAACCATGACCCTTTGTCGTACCGGTAACATCAACATAGTCACCTGATTCAAAGATATCTGCTTTGATTTCATCTGATACCTTGTAATCTCCTAGCTCAACATCTTTGATTTCACGAATGAAGCGCTTAGGAGTCGTATTTGCTTTTGCTGCATGACCTTTAGCTGGTTTGTTGCTCAAAACGTCGCGCTTGTCATCATAACCCAATTGAACTGCGTCGTAGCCATCGTTTTCAACGGTCTTAACTTGTAAGACAACGTTAGGCGTGGTTTCAACAACAGTAACTGGAATTAATTCACCATTTTCAGTGAAGACTTGCGTCATACCGACTTTTTTACCTAAGATTCCTTTTCTGGTCATGAGTACACCTCCGATATAATGTATTAATTTTGCTGTGATTTATGATTATAATTTTATTTCGATGTCCACACCTGAAGGCAAGTCGAGCTTCATTAATGAGTCAACTGTCTTTGGCGTTGGGTTCACGATATCGATCAACCGTTTGTGAGTCCGCATTTCGAATTGTTCACGAGACTTCTTGAACTTATGTGGTGAACGAAGCACCGTGTAAATCGTACGTTCCGTTGGTAACGGAATAGGGCCTGAAATTTCAGCACCTGTACGCTTTGCGGTTTCGACGATCTTCTCTGCTGATTGATCTAAGATACGGTGTTCGTAAGCCTTCAAACGGATACGAATTTTTTGTTTTGCCATTGGATTCCCTCCTTCGTCTATTTTGAAAATAAGACTAACTCCGTAGAAATTACCGCCACACCCCGTGGCAAAGCGGCCGGGTGTGTCGCAACCTTCCACATCATTGCTCTTCGGTGTTGAACCCACAATAGGGCCGCAAAAGCCCCTTGGAATTCAGCACAATGTCTATAATACTAAATAAATGCCGTCGTGACAAGGGTTTCTTCAAAATTCATCAAAGAAACTTCTGCCATGACCGTTGCTTTTTTCAAAACTTACCGATGCATTGTGCCACTATTTTGATACTTAACATTCACAGACCAGTCTATGATACATGAAAACCAATGAGATTGCACCCCTTTTCAAGAAATATTTTTTGGCCGCCTTGTTTTTGGTGACTCGTCACTGCTCACGCTGCAC
This sequence comes from Secundilactobacillus paracollinoides, assembly GCF_001702155.1. NCBI lineage: Bacteria > Bacillati > Bacillota > Bacilli > Lactobacillales > Lactobacillaceae > Secundilactobacillus > Secundilactobacillus paracollinoides. The sequence continues at coordinate 2,094,886 of NZ_CP014912.1, read as the reverse complement.
TTCCACATCATCGCATGTAGGTTTGGCCTAACCCTATTTCACACGCCGTTTAAGTTCATCCCTATTTAATAGAAGAAACCCGTGCAGAAATCTAGTGATCAATCGTTATTCTCCGCTGGTGCCACTACGATAGTGGGCTCCCTTAATGATGTTCTGTTTGGCTAAAGCGATATGGTGACATAGACTGTTGCTTGCTTACCGCTCCGCGTTCGATTAAGAAACTGGTGCCTTCCAGACAACAAAAAAAAAGACACCGCCCCCTTGGACGATGCCTTTCAAATCCTTAAGCTTATTCAGCAGCTGGAGTGCCGCCGTTCTTCTTAATGATTTCTTCTTGGATTGACTTAGGAACAGCCTCGTAGTGATCAAAGGTCATGGTGAAAGCCCCACGGCCTTGTGATGCAGAACGAAGAGTCGTTGCATAGCCAAACATTTCTGACAATGGTACGAATGAGTGGATCAATTGTGCATTCCCACGTGCTTCCATACCATCCACACGACCACGACGTGCAGTAACTTGGACCATGATGTCACCCATGTATTCTTCAGGGACAACAATTTCAACCTTCATGATTGGTTCCAAGATAACTGGTGCTGCGGTCTTAGCAGCGTTACGTAAAGCGATTGAGGCAGCAACCTTAAAGGCAGCTTCACTAGAATCGACTTCATGGTAACTACCATCGTATAACTTAGCCTTCAAGTCGATCAATGGGTAGCCGGCAAGAACACCGTTTTCCAATGATTCTTTCAAACCTTGTTCTACTGAAGGGATGTATTCACGAGGAACAACACCACCAACAATGGCATCTTCGAATTCAAAGCCCTTACCTTCTTCGTTAGGGGTGAATTCGATCCAAACATCACCATATTGACCTTTACCACCAGATTGACGAACAAACTTACCTTGAGCAGAAGTTTGCTTGGTGAAGGCTTCACGGTAGGCAACTTGTGGGGCACCAACAGTGGCTTCAACGTGGAATTCACGCTTCATCCGGTCGATGATGATGTCCAAATGCAATTCACCCATCCCGGCGATCAAAGTTTCACCAGTTTCAGGGTTAGTTTCAGCCTTGAAAGTAGGATCTTCTTCAGAAAGCTTTTGTAATGCAGTGTTCATCTTATCTTGGTCAGCCTTAGTCTTAGGTTCAACGGCAACCTGAATAACTGGGTCAGGGAATTCCATTGATTCCAAGTGTAATGGGTGATCAACATCGGTCAAAGAGTCACCAGTAGTGGTGTTCTTCAACCCAATAGCGGCAGCAATGTCACCAGAGAAGACTTCTGGGATCTCTTGACGGTGATTTGAATGCATTTGCAGCAAACGACCAACACGTTCACGCTTGCCCTTAGTAGCGTTCAAGACGTATGAACCGGATTCCAAGGTTCCTTGGTATACCCGGATAAATGTCAAACGACCAACGAATGGGTCGGTGGCAATCTTGAAGGCCAAAGCGGCAAAGTTAGCGTCGTCGTTAGCACGCAGTTCGATCTTTTCGCCAGTATCAGGATCAGTTGCGTTGTATGGCTTAACATCAAGTGGTGATGGTAAGTAGTCAACGGTGGCATCCATCAACATCTGAACACCCTTGTTCTTGAAGGCAGAACCGGCAAGAACTGGGAATAATTCAAGGTTCAAAGTCGCTTTACGGATAGCAGCCTTTAATTCGTCGACAGGAATCTCTTCGCCTTCAAGGTACTTTTCCATAATGTCATCATCAACGTCAGCGATCTCTTCGATCATGGCGTCACGACGCTTTTGTGCTTCTTCCTTGTATTCTTCAGGCACATCAACAGTGTCCCATTCAGCACCTAATTTATCTTCGTCGTAGATATCGGCTTTCATTTCAAGCAAGTCGATAACCCCTTGGAAGTTGTCTTCGGCACCAATTGGCATTTGAATAGCCAAGGCGTTAGCTTGGAGACGATCCTTGATAGTCTGAACAGAGTAATCAAAGTCGGCACCGATCTTGTCCATCTTGTTAACGAACACGATACGGGGAACATCGTAGTCAGAAGCTTGACGCCAAACAGTTTCGGTTTGAGGTTCAACCCCTGCTTGGGCATCTAAGACCGCAATGGCACCATCCAACACACGAAGGGAACGTTCAACTTCAACAGTGAAGTCCACGTGTCCTGGGGTATCAATGATGTTGATCCGGTGCTTCTTCCATTCCGCAGTAGTAGCGGCAGAAGTGATCGTGATCCCACGTTCTTGTTCTTGTTCCATCCAGTCCATTTGTGAAGCACCATCATGGGTTTCACCAATTTTGTGAATTTTACCAGTGTAATACAGAATCCGCTCAGTAGTCGTTGTTTTACCGGCATCGATATGTGCCATGATCCCGATATTCCGCGTCTTTTCAAGTGGAAAAGCTCGTGTATTAGCCATGTTTAATCTGTAACTCCTCTCAGTTTAATAACTGTATTCTAATTTCGACAAAAAATGGGATGGCTAAAAATAAGGTCTATTTTAGCCATCCCATACTTTCACTATCAACTCTTTTGGGTTAATGACCCTCGCAGGTTACGCAACCGTCAAGCAGCTGACAGAGAACTTGTTTGCTTATTACCAGCGGTAGTGAGCAAAAGCACGGTTGGCATCGGCCATTTTATGCGTATCTTCACGCTTTTTAACTGATGCACCGGTATTGTTAGCAGCATCCATGATTTCGCGAGCTAACCGTTCAGTCATCGTGTGTTCGCCACGAGAACGTGAATAGTTAACGATCCAGCGAAGACCTAAAGTAGTCCGACGATCTGGACGAACTTCGATTGGCACTTGGTAGTTAGAACCACCAACACGGCGAGCCTTAACTTCCAATACTGGCATAACGTTCTTCATTGCTTCATCAAATACTTCAACAGGATCGTTCCCTGTTTCTTCCTTGATCACATCAAAGGCACCATAAAGAATTTGTGATGCAGTGCCTCGCTTACCATCTAACATCAAGTGGTTGATCAGACGCGTAACCATCTTTGAGTTGTAGATTGGATCAGGAAGGACTTCACACTTTTGTACGTTTCCTTTTCTTGGCATTACTTAATATCCTCCTTGCGCAACTTAATTATCGTTTTACTTCTTAGGCTTCTTGGTACCGTACTTTGAACGACCTTGACGACGGTCTTCAACACCGGCAGTATCGAGGGCACCACGGATAATGTGATAACGAACCCCAGGTAAATCCTTTACACGGCCCCCACGGATAAGAACAACACTATGTTCTTGCAGGTTATGGCCAATACCAGGAATGTAAGCCGTAACTTCAATTAAGTTAGACAAACGAACACGCGCGTACTTACGCAAAGCAGAGTTAGGCTTCTTTGGCGTCATGGTACCAACACGAGTTGCAACACCACGTTTTTGAGGTGCAGGGTTGTTGACTTGCTTCTTCTTGTAACTGTTATACCCATAGTTCAAAGCTGGGGCATTTGATTTAGAACTTCTAGATTTACGACCTTTACGAACCAATTGGTTGATTGTAGGCATCTAAGAGTCCTCCCTTCCTTAGTCTTCTTCTTAATTTAAGTCCACACATCCAGGCGGTTCATTTTTGGGTAAAAAGAAAAGCCTGATGCTGACATATTTTCGTGCTATGTTTTCCGTCAGCATGTCTGCCTAAGCAGAAACCGGTCTACAAAAAGCACCTTTAAAAGAATACCACGCATGAAAGGGCAATGTCAACGGGTAACCGACAAACAATTCGGGACTTTTCCACGTAGTTATCCACAGGAGGATATAAACTATGTTGAACTTTTTCGTGTTATTCACAATTGGAAGCGTCATCGGGTCGTTTTGCCAAGTCGTCGCTGTACGCGGCCTGCGTGCTGCCACGCTCACCACGACCCCGTCTCACTGTGATTATTGTGGCCAACGGCTCAGGTGGTTTGAGCTGATTCCCATTTGTTCATACCTGTGGTTACTAGGCAAGTGTCGAAATTGTCGACACAATGTCCCGCTAACCACCCTGTTGAGTGAGATGGCTGGCGGGAGTCTGGCGATGTTCTACACGCAACTGACACCGAATTTACCGTTACTTTTGATCGGGTTTCTTCTATTAATAATGAGTCTGTGCGACTGGCAAGCCTTAGAAGTACCTAGTTACCTACTCATAATTGCAGCAGGACTTGTTGTGATTGCGGTGCTAACCACCTCCCAATTAGAAATCTGGCAGCTAATTATTCTGATACTTTGGAGTAGTTATCAAAGGTGGCCGGTCTTTCACCGTTGGTTAGGTGCAGCCGACATTGATATTATTGTACTCTATAGCCTTTTAGCCGGTCCGATCATCACCGCGCAAGCAATTCTTATCAGTAGTGGTCTCGCCATTATCTGCTTTACATTTTGGGCGCAGCGACAGCTCCCCTTTGTTCCCTTTTTAGCCGTCAGCTATTACTGGTTGCTATGGTGTTTACTGTAGCGACCTAAAGGGACGCTCACAGTCTTGTGAGCGTCCCTTCCAGCAATCCTTTAATTTTCACGCTTGCGTTTTTTGATTCCAAATAGACCAAACAATGCGGAAACGAGACCTAGGATGCCAACGACTTGAGCATCATTGTCAGCTTCACTTGTCTGAGGCAGCGTCTTCTGATGATCAACAGGTTGCCCATTCGCATTAGTTGTCTTATTGACGTTTGCCACACTCAGCTGTGTATCGCTTAAATCAGCCTGAGTCGTTTTATCTAAATCATCACCCGCACCATTGCCCTGAACACTCACCGGCGACTGTGCCCCGCCGCCAGTCGTATCAGAACCAGCTGCTGTGGCAATGCCATTAGCACCGTGGGCAAGGCCTTTGGCAGTTTTGGCACCATTTTGAGTCTGGGCAATATCATTGCCGTTAGTACTGGTAACTGGTGGGGTTGTCAGTGCATTATCCGATGTTGACGCCGTGGCGTTAGACGGTACTGTGTTGTCATAGTAATCGGCCTGGTCAACAGAGACAGGTTCTGGTAACCCTGTACGAATTGCCGGATTACCGGCCGTTTCTTGACCCGGTGCCGGTGTAACAGCAACCATAATAGGTTGGGTTGGCTCATTTGGCAACTGCACACTGGCTGTCTCACCAGGCGTCAGCACATACCCCGTCGGGATATTGTTTTCCATCGTCCGGGTCGTGATTTCGCCCGGTTCACCAATGATCGTGGTCGTGCCAACCACGTTACCTGCCCCATCCGTATAGTCGATCGTATAGCGTTCAGCATTTGGCACATCAGTAGTGGGCACGTCAGTTTTCTCTTCAGGGTTGGTTGTCGTCTCCTCGCCCTTTGGTTCTGTGACGGCTACAATAACTGGTTGTGATGGATCATCAGGCAAGTCAGCAATGCCAGTATTGCCAGGCGTCAAAACGTATCCTGTTGGGATATTGGCACTGACACCGCGAGTAGTCGCTTCCCCGGGTTCACCGACAATTGTGGTCGTACCAACCACATTACCTGCACCGTCCGTGTAGTTGATCGTGTAGCTTTCAGCATTTGGCACATCCGTGTCTGGTAAATCAGTTTTCACTTCTGGATCTGTCGTCGTATCCTCGCCTTTTGGTTCACTCACACTCAAGATTATCGGCTGACTCGGATCAGTTGGCAAGGTCACCACACCGGTCTCTCCGGGGGTCAACGTGTACCCCGTTGGAATGGCCACAGTTACCTTGCTGCTCGTCACTTCACCAGGCTCACCGATGATCGTTGCCGTTCCGACAACGTCCCCGGCGCCATCCGTATAGTCAACCGTATAACGTTCAGCGTTTGGTACATCAGTAGTAGGGACATCCGTTTTCTCTTCTGGGTTGGTTGTCGTCTCCTCACCCTTTGATTCTGTGACAGTTACAACGATCGGTTGCGACGGATCATTCGGCAATTCAGCAGTGCCGGTACTGCCAGGCGTCAAAACGTAGCCTTCTGGAATATTCGCGCTGACACCGCGCGTCATCGTTTCCCCCGGTTCACCAACAAGCGTTGTTGTGCCAACGACATTGCCCGCACCATCGGTGTAGTTGACCGTATATAGTGTTGCGTTCGGCACGTCCGTTGACGGCACATCAGCCTTCACAAACACATGCGGATCATCCGTGGTATCCTGACCCTTTGGTGTTGTCACGGCTATCGTGAGCGGCTGAGAGGGATTATCCGTTAATGTGACGCCATTAGGTTCACCGGGTGTCAGAACATAACCAGTCGGCACAGTTGTTGCAATCGTGCTGATTGTTTCCCCCGGATCACCAACAATGGTCGTCGTGCCAATCACGTTACCCGCGCCATCAGTGTAGTTGACCGTGTAACTTTCAGCCGTTGGCACGTTTGTCGTTGGAACCGACGTTTTTTCTGCTGGATTGCCAGTGGTATCCTGCCCCTTTGGTTCCGTGACTGCTACCGTGAGCGGGGTTGCTGGGGTAGTCGTCAAAGTGAGGCTATCCGTCCCACCAGGTGCCAGCACATAGCCAGTTGGAATTGTACCATCATTGGTTAAGGTCTCACCTGGTTGGCCAACGATTGTCGCCGTCCCAACCACGGTGCCAGCACCATCAGTATAGTTGATGGTATAACGCTCTGCGGTTGGCACGTCAGTTGAAGGGACGCTAGCCTTTTCAAATGTCTGCGGATTCTCGGCTGTATCCTCGCCCTTTGGTGTTGTCACTGCAACGGTATACGTTTCACCTGGCGTCGCTGAAATGGTTAACGCACCGTTTGCGCCCGGTGTCCAAACGTACCCGTCAGGTGGGGTCAGTTGGACAGTTTGACCAGGGATCCCATTTTCAGTCACCGTTTTAGCAATCTGACCATCTGGGGTCGTGTAGTTAACCGTATAGCTCACCGTCGTGGCAGGCTTAGTCAGTTCAATCGTAAAGACATCATTGCCATTCGCGGTGAACTGACCATTTGCAGCACTGTTAGTCAGACCGTTAGCTGGGGTGTAGCCCTCTGAAATGATTGCCTGTTCAGCAGCTGCATACTGGCTAGCATCCACGTTACCATCAGTAACGCCAGAAACAGAAACAGTCCCTAATTTCTCGTTATCAGTCGAAATAAAGATGACAGTTCCAGTTTGTTGATCCGGCGTATAACTCACCGTAACGTTACCGCCAGCTGTGGGCACCTTCGTAGCGGTAGCCGTATAGCCAGGAATATCTGGTGTTGAAACCGACTGGCCTGGAATTCCCGTAATGGTAGTGCTAGTTGTACTACCAGGCACCGGCGTTGTCGTATTGCCCAACACTGGCGTTACCGTATACGAGACAGTCATGGTCATTTTTTTCAAAACGATTGTAAACTCATCATTGCCGTTCACGCTAAACTTGCCGTTCGCTGCCGTATTGGTCAGGCCAGTTGCTGGCGTATACCCTTCCGCAATGAGCGCCTGTTCCGTTGCTTCATATTGTGCACTGTCAACATGACCATCCGTAACACCTTTAACATCAGCGGCGTCAATCACCAAGCCGTCAGGTCCAACAAAGTTAACCTTGCCATTCTGTGAATCAGCTTCATAAATAACGTTGAGATTACCGCCCGTTGTTGGTACGTTTATTTTCTGTGGTGTGTACCCCGGAATCGTTGGCAGCGTTGCTTTTTGTCCGGGTAAACCTGGCGTGGTGGTCCCAGTCGTACTTCCAGGAACCGGCGTTGTGCCGTCACTCAACACTGGTGTAACGGTGTAAGTCACACTAGTAGCGGGTTTCGTCAGTACAATTGTGAAGAGGTTGTTACTCAGGCCAAACTTGCCGTCAGCTGCAGTATTGGTTAACCCAGTTGCTGGCGTGTACCCCTGATTGATAATCGTCTGTTCTGTCGATAGGTAATCTGCGGGATCCATCTGGCCATTTGTAACGCCTGTCACTTTAACACTACCCAAATCGTTGCCATCCGTATCAACAAAGTCAACATAGCCGATCTGTTCATCCGGCGTGTAAATCACATTCACGTTACCATTAGCCTTTGGCACAAGCGTTGTTCCAGTTACGGTATATCCTGGCACCGTTGGGAACGTTGTCACTGTTTGTCCCGGCAGACCTGGTGTGGCAGTGCTTGTCGTACTTCCAGGAACCGGTGTTGTGCCATCGCTCAATACTGGTGTGACGGTATAGGAGACACTTGTTGCCGGCTTAGTCAATTCAATCGTAAACACATTATCGCCAGTCGCACTAAACGTTGCATTCGCTGCAGTATTTTCTAGTCCGTTTGCTGGCGTGTAGCCTGAATTAATAAACGCTTGTTCACTTGCCACGTACTGATCGGCTGAAATATGACCATCTGTGACACCCAAAACGGTAGTGTGACCCAGATTGGTACCGTCAGTGTCGACAAAATTGAGCGTCCCCGTTTGTTCATTTGGCGTATATGTCACCTTGACATTACCACCATCGTCAGGAATGGTGCCTGTTCCTGCTGTATACCCAGGAATGTCTGGGACTTTAACCGTCTGGCCCGGCAGTCCAGGTTGTGGTTCAGTCACTGACGCGTTTGGAATCTGATTACCGTCGCCGTCAATTGGGGTGACCGTGTAATCAACGCTAGCAGCTGGTTTTGTTAATTGAATCGTAAAGACATTGTTGCTAGCTGTAAACGTCCCATTGGCTGCCGTGTTGATCAAACCAGTTGCCGGTGTGTAGCCTTCGTTGATCAGTGTTTGTTCAACTGATGCGTACTGACTTGGGTCAATATGTGCATCCGTAAGACCACTAATACTTGCAGTTGCGTCGACAATTTGGAGTCCGTTTTCATCGATAAAGTTGACTGTTCCCTGTTGTAAAACTGGTGTGTAGATTACATGAATATTTCCGCCATCATCCGGGATAGTGACCTTGTCAGCTGTATAGCCAGGAACATCTGGGATTTTAGCGTCCTGTCCTGGCAATCCAGGTTGAATCTCAGTTACTGACGTATTGGGGATTGGATTCCCATGACTATCTACAGGGGTGACAGTGTAGTCGACACTAGTAGCAGGTTTTGTTAGTTCAATTGTAAATGCATTATTACCAGTCGCACTAAACTTAGTGTTCGCAGCACTGTCAAGAAGTCCATTTGCTGGCGTGTACCCTTCGTCAATGAGTGCTTGTTCGGCTGCAATATACTGGTCAGCGGATACATTACCATCCGTTACGCCATCGACCTGAATAGGTGTTGAAAGCACTTTTCCTGTCGTGTCAATAAACGTCAAAGTCCCTTTTTGATCATCAGCTTCATAAATGACATTCACGTTGCCGTCAGTATCTGGAATAGCAGTTGTTGTCTCCTTTAAGGTATATCCTGGTACATCAGGTGTCTGGACATTCTGACCAGGAATACCTGGCTGACTAGTCGTGGTCGTGGTGTGCGGAATAGGATTACCAGCCTCATCGATTGGCGTTACCGTATAGTCCACACTCGTCGCTGGTTTTGTCAGTTCAATCGTAAACACACTATCGCCGGTCGCAGCAAACGTTCCGTTAGCCGCAGTGTTGGTTAATCCCGAAGCTGGCGTGTAGCCCGCAGTAATCAAAGCCTGTTCAGTGGCCGCATATTGACTAGCATCAATATGGCCGTCAGTTACACCATCGACAGAAACTCTATCAATCACAAAACCCGTCTCATCAACAAAATTGACCGTCCCATTTTGTGAATTCGGTGTGTAGACAACGTTGACCGCCCCATCCGTCGCTGGAATATCTGGATCTGTTTTTGCTGTGTACCCTGGAATATCTGGCAAAACAACCTGGTCACCAGCAACCCCGGTTTCGGGGACACCGGTTAACGTCTTGATGGCGTTCCCAGCAGAATCAACTGGTGTCACAACGTAATCGGTGTTCTTTGCCACCGTAATTTTGAAAATATTTTGACTGCTATCCGCGCCAAACACCCCATATGAGGCAGTATTTAAGCTACCATCTACCAGTGAGTAGCCATTGTTTAACAAGTCCTGTGCGGTATTAACGACATCATCCGTCAATACAACGTTGTCGCCAGTGTTGCCGCTAACTTGGACCTGTTTTACAACGGTACCCGATCCATCACCGAACTCAACGGAACCGGTTTGAGGCGTGCCGCTATATTTCAAAGTCACCACATTTACTGATGGGTCTGTGGATTCAACCGTATAAGTGGTCGGATTATCTGAGTCTGCCGTGTAACCAGCAATGGTTGGACTAGCAATGGTTGGACTAGCAATAGTTGATGTTTCATCGTAGGTGCCTAAAAATGTCGTAGCTGGTGCAATCACCTTACCGTTTTGATTGACGTAATTAACAGTAACTGTTTCTGTATTAGCTGTATAGGTATAAGAAACATTGGCCGTTTGCGGAAGGTACGGATTAGCAACATTGTACTGACCAGCATGACTAATATACTTATTATATGAACTATTGGTTGAATCATCAGTTGGATCATAAAAGATGCTTAGATTCCCACCATCACTGAGCGTATAGGTTTGTCTTTCAGCGGATACCCAAGTAGATGGAACTTGGGCCAGATTAGCACCATACTGAATTGACATCTTAGCCGAACCGTCTGAATTGAAGGTTAACGTCACAAGATCTTCCACCCGTGCCCCTTTGGCGACGGTCACACCGCCAAGAGTAGTTGTCCTAACGGTTGTGTAATAAATCCCCAATGCGACACTAGATCCCGGCGTAAATGGTGACATATAGCCACTTTCATTAGAAGACCCATCAGCCGTGTATCCAGTAGGTTCAACAACTGGTGTCCCTGTGGTATACGCCTGGCCTGATAATCCAGATTGGGAATATGCCGGATCAACCTCTGTTCCATCTTCTTTTACAAAACTGGTCACCTGCGTCAAAACTTCTGGTTTAAAGACAACCACACCATCTGTACTTGCAAGCGCACCGTCTTTAGTGTAACCATTCAATTCACCTAACACATTCGTTAGAATATAAAAATCGTTAGAGGAATTAATTGAAAAGGGTATCCTGATTATCGGTAATCGATAACCCTGACGCGCCATCCGCGGTAATCGGCACACTTGTGGCACTATCGGTCAACGCCGTCGTTGAAACGACATTACCATCCGCATCCATCACGGTGACGTTGGTTTGTGATGCAGTGGCACGGTCAGTCGACAATGCAACATAACTCGTATAGTTACCCACAGTTCCATAGGCAATTTCCGTATACAGATAGTCATCCGAATTTGGAATGGTCTTAACGCCGTCAGGGTATGTTGGATCAGTCACAGAAAAGCCCTGATATTCGACGCCGTTTTGAGTAGTGATCACGCCAGTGTTTGCAGCGTCGTCGGTGCCATCAGCATCATTGGTATCCGTATCTTCAGCAGCGGTTAACTGTGCGGTGACTACTTGGGCAACGCCCGTTGTTGTATAGGTGTCACTCGCAATCTGCTTGGCAGCAGAAACGGCAGTATCATCCGCCACACCTAGGTCTGTCTCGTTAACTGTTTGACTCTGATCAGGATTTAATGTCGTCGCAGTCGATTCTGGAGTAACTTCAGCATTCGAGGCATCGTTATCGGTCGTTCCAGTCGGACTAGTCGACCTGTCTGTAACAGTTTTAGCGCCAGTCGTCGCATCCGCAGCAGTCGACTCATCTGCTGTCTTTTCGTCAGTGGTCACTGACGCCGTTATTGCAGACGAAGAGTCGGCAGTCGCTGTTTTCGCGGTGTCTGTCGTTTTTTTTGACGCATCTTTAGTTGTTGTGCCTGTTTCAGTGGTCTCAGCAGCACTGGTCTGGGTCTCACTAGCAGCTTCACCCGTTGAACTTTCAGTACTGGTAGTATCAGTCTGGCTACTGTCTGTGGCCGAAGGTGACGCAGAAGAGGCACTATCTGTACTACTATCGCTATCTGTGGCCGATGACGATTGATCAGAAGCCGCACTACTCTCAGTATTTGTTGTCGGTGTTGTATCATCAGCACTAACCCGTACTTGTCCTGTAACGCTCACCAAACCAAAAGCCAGCGTCATCATGCCTGCAGCAAGCCACAGTCGACCGGCCTTGTATAATTTAACGCGATACTTCTCCTCCGAAGTATCTTGCAACATCTTTTGATGTGCCTTTTCCATTGTCTTTTTCATGGCTATTCCCCCAGAATACAAGCCTAATGAACGGATCATGAAAATGACCCAGGAGTTCCCCACTACCTATGTGTGACTTTTTAATTTTCGATCAATGAGTAATTCCCCGATTAGACATTTGTTAAAACACTTTTCCAATTTACAAATTTATAGTATCACTTATCACTAGGATCTTCAAAAGCCCGGTGAAAATTTGATATTATGTTACAACTGTCTATTGTATTCCTTTACACGTCAAACTACTAGAAAAATGATTGTTTATTTTTTATTATCATTTAATGTAATTATTAACCTATATATTGATTTCTTATTTACCAAAATGTGTGTACTATTTTCACAAAACTACCAAAAAATAAGTACACAAAAACGCCCACAACTGACGATTTCAAGCAGTAGTAAGCGTTTATAGTCAAACCATAAATCTTATTTATTGTGAATACAACAATTAAGTCACTTACGCAACACGTTAAGAGTGTGCGCTACCTCAAGCAACATTTAATGCGATTAAAAAAACGCCTCATCACCAACCCAGCAAGTGGTTTGGTGATAAGACGTTTCTTTAATCGCTTAACTGCACGATTATTATTACTTAGCGTCTTCTTCCTTCATGCGCTTCTCCAATTCGTTAATGGAGTAAACACCGTCAGTTGAAGTTGCGCCAACTTCTTTAGGCTTGATCTTACGGTAGTCAGGCATCCCAGTACCAGCTGGAATGATCTTACCAATAATAACGTTTTCCTTCAGCCCAATCAGTGGATCATTCTTACCACGGATAGCAGCGTCAGTCAGGACACGAGTTGTTTCCTGGAATGATGCGGCAGATAAGAAACTGTTGGTTTCAAGGGCAGCCTTAGTGATACCTAAGATAACTGGCCGAGCAGTGGCAGGAATCCCACCAGAGATCAGAGTGTCGTAGTTATGATCCTTGAAGTCCTTAATATCCATCAGGGTCCCAGGAAAGACATCAGTGTCACCTGGATCCATGATCCGAACTTTCCGGAGCATTTGACGAACCATGATTTCAATATGCTTATCCAAGACGGCCACACCTTGCATCCGGTAAGTCTTTTGAACTTCTGAAAGCAAGTAGTTTTCGGTAGAAAGCACATCACGAACACGGATCAATTCCTTAGGATCAACAGACCCATCGTTCAATGCAGCACCACGGTGGACGAAGTCGCCTTCAGCAACCATGAGCTTTGCCGTAATTGGCAACGTGTATGAACGGGTATCTGCTTCACCCTTAATCGTGATTTCCTTAGTCCGTTCTGCAGGGTTTTCTTCGACTGATTCAACAGTCCCAGTCACCTCAGTGATCTCAGCTTTACCTTTAGGGTTCCGAGATTCAAAAATTTCTTGAACACGAGGTAACCCTTGGGTAATATCATCGTTCCCGGCAACACCACCGGTATGGAAGTTACGCATGGTTAATTGCGTCCCTGGTTCACCGATAGATTGTGCGGCAACGGTTCCGACTGCTTCACCGACTTCAACTTGATCACCGGTGGCAACGTTACGACCGTAACAACGTTCGCAGACACCATGGGCAGTGTTACAAGTAAATACGGAACGAATGGTAATTGAATCGATACCGGCGTCAACAATGCGGTTCGCAATGTCTTCGTCGATCATCTTGTTAGCACCAATGATGACTTCGCCGGTCTTAGGATCATTGACAGTCTTCATCGTGTAACGACCCAATATCCGATCGTACAATGGTTCGATCATTTCGTTCCCATTCTTGATGGCACGAATGGTCAACCCACGATCAGTCCCACAGTCTTCTTCACGGACGATAACGTCTTGGGCAACATCGACCAAACGACGGGTTAAGTAACCTGAGTTGGCAGTCTTCAAGGCGGTATCGGTCATCCCTTTACGAGCACCATGGGTCGAGATAAACATTTCCAAAACAGAGAGGCCTTCACGGAAGTTTGCGGTAATTGGCAGTTCCATGATCTCACCATTAGGCGCAGCCATCAGGCCACGCATCCCAGCAAGTTGCGTAAAGTTTGAAATGTTACCACGAGCACCAGAGTCACTCATCATAAAGATAGGGTTTTGACGCTCGAAATTGTTGGTCAGCTTGTCTTGCAGTTCATCCTTAGCATCGTTCCAGATTCCGATAACCCGTTCGTAACGTTCGTGGTCGGTGATTAACCCACGACGGAACTGTTTCGTAACGGTGGCCACTTGTTTGTGGGCGTCGTCAAGAATCTGAGGCTTTTCTGGCACTTCGGTAACATCGACGATCCCAACCGTTAAGCCGGATTGCGTCGATTCGTCGTACCCTAAGTCTTTCATGCGGTCAAGCAGTAATGACGTTTCAGTCACTTTGTACTGCTTGTAAACTTCAGCGATGATATCACTTAAGAAGCCCTTCTTGAATGGCAGAACAAGTTCTGCATTCTGTAAGTGTTCCTTGATATCTTCGCCGGGTTCCAGGAAGAAACTATCAGGCACGAAGCCGTTCAAGCTTGTGTTCGTTGGTTCGTTCAAGTATGGGAATGACTTTGGCAAAATGTTGTTGAAGATCAACTTCCCAACACTTGTAACCAAGATCTTTGACCGTTGTTCGTCGGTAAATGGCTTGTCTGGCATTGAGCTGGTCTGAACACCAACCCGACTGTGCCAGTGAACTAAGCCGTTCCGGTAAGCCAAAACAGCTTCGTCCAGGTCTTTAAAGACCATCCCTTCGCCTTCACGACCGGCTTCTTCCATGGTCAGGTAGTAGTTCCCGATAACCATATCTTGAGAAGGCGTCACAACGGGCTTCCCATCCTTAGGTGCCAAGATATGGTGAGCAGCAAGCATCAGCAACCGAGCTTCAGCTTGGGCTTCATCAGATAACGGCACATGGATGGCCATTTGATCGCCATCGAAATCGGCGTTGTAAGCTTCACAGGCCAGTGGGTGTAACCGCATGGCTTTACCAGAAACTAACACGGGTTCGAAGGCTTGAATTCCCAAACGGTGAAGTGTAGGTGCCCGGTTAAGGAGCACTGGGTGTTCCTTGATCACGTCGCCTAACACATCGTAAACATCGTCGTCTTCACGATCGATCTTCCGCTTAGCGTTCTTAATGTTAGAAGCTAACCCGCGGCTAACCAGTTCCTTCATGATAAATGGCTTGAATAATTCCATCGCCATTGGGACTGGCAAGCCCATTTGGTTCATCCGCAATGATGGGCCAACATCGATAACTGAACGACCGGAGTAGTCAACACGTTTCCCAAGCAAGTTCTGACGGAACCGTCCTTGCTTACCCTTCAACATGTGTGACAGCGACTTCAGTGGACGGTTACCTGGACCAGCAACTGGACGGCCACGACGACCGTTATCGATCAAGGCGTCAACGGCTTCTTGAAGCATCCGTTTTTCGTTTTGAACGATGATACCAGGTGCATGAAGGTCTAACAACCGCTTAAGACGGTTGTTACGGTTGATGACCCGACGATACAAATCGTTCAAGTCAGAAGTGGCGAAACGGCCACCTTCCAGTTGAACCATTGGCCGTAAGTCAGGTGGAATGACTGGAATGGTATCCATAACCATCCATTCCGGTGCGTTACCAGAAGTGACGAAGGCTTCCAAGATGTCCAAACGACGAACCGCACGGGTCCGCTTTTGGCCAGTAGCTTCCTTCAATTCTTCCTTTAATTCGGTAACTTCTTTTTCAAGGTCAACGTCGCGCAACAACTTCTTGATGGCTTCTGCACCCATCTCAGCTGTAAACCCGTTGCCGTATTCCAGTTTCTTATCACGATATTCACGTTCTGAAAGCAACTGCTTCTTTTCAAGTGGGGTGTTACCTGGTTCGATAACAACGTATGAAGCAAAGTAGATGATTTCTTCAAGTGACCGTGGGCTCATGTCAAGAACAAGACCCATTCGGCTTGGAATCCCCTTGAAGTACCAAATGTGGGTAACTGGTGCAGCGAGTTCAATGTGACCCATCCGTTCACGACGGACCTTAGAACGGGTAACTTCGACACCACAACGGTCACAAACGACACCCTTATACCGGATCCGTTTGTACTTCCCGCAGGCACATTCCCAGTCTTTGGTTGGGCCGAAGATTCGTTCATCGAACAACCCATCCTTTTCTGGTTTCAAAGTTCGGTAGTTGATGGTTTCAGGCTTCTTAACTTCACCGTATGACCAGCTCCGAATTTTATCAGGAGATGCAAGACCAATCTGCATACTCTCGAATGTATTAACATCGACCAAAGGACTGACGACCTCCTTTATTAATCTTTAGCGTTTGAGTTAGCTTCATCGGTTGTCTTAGCAGTCTTAGCCGGTGTATCAGCTGTCTTTGCGGCTGCTTCTTTTTGTTGTTCTGCGTACTTGCTTAGGGCATCAACGTTGACAACATCGTCGTCTTCGTCATCCATGTCACGCAGTTCAATTTCTTGTTTATCAGAACCAAGGACCTTCATATCAAGACCAAGTGCTTGGAGTTCTTTAACCAGCACACGGAATGATTCAGGCACACCTGGCTTAGGAATTGGTTCACCCTTAACGATGGCTTCGTACGTCTTAACACGACCAACAACGTCATCTGACTTGTAAGTCAAGATTTCTTGCAGCGTGTAAGCAGCACCATAAGCTTCAAGGGCCCAAACTTCCATTTCACCAAACCGTTGGCCACCAAATTGGGCTTTCCCACCAAGTGGTTGTTGGGTAACTAATGAGTATGGTCCGATTGAACGCGCATGGATCTTATCGTCAACCATGTGGGCAAGTTTCATATAGTGCATAACACCAACGGCAACCCGCTTATCAAACGGTTCACCGGTCCGACCATCATAAAGAACAGTCTTGGCATCATCAGCCATACCGGCTTCCTTAACAGCATCCCAGATATCTTCATCACGGGCACCATCAAAGACAGGGGTTGAAACGTGAATGCCTAACTTACGAGCAGCCATCCCCCAGTGAATTTCGAGCACTTGCCCGATGTTCATCCGAGAAGGCACACCCATTGGGCTCAGCATAATATCAATTGGGGTCCCATCAGGCATGTAAGGCATGTCTTCTTGTGGGATCACGATTGAAACAGTCCCCTTGTTCCCATGACGGCCGGCCATCTTGTCACCCACTTGGAGCTTACGCTTCTGAGCGATGTAGACCCGAACCATCATGTTAACGCCTGGTGATAACTCATCCCCGTTTTCACGAGTAAAGATCCGGACGTTCTGGATGATCCCGCCGCCACCATGAGGCACCTTAAGTGATGTATCCCGAACTTCACGGGCTTTTTCACCAAAGATGGCATGGAGCAACCGTTCCTCGGCTGACAGTTCAGTGACACCCTTAGGCGTTACTTTACCAACCAGGATGTCACCATCATGCACTTCAGCACCGATACGGATAATCCCTTCTTCATCCAAGTTCTTCAAAGCGTCTTCACCGACGTTAGGAATTTCACGGGTCATTTCTTCCGGTCCAAGCTTGGTGTCACGTGCTTCTGATTCATATTCTTCAATATGAATAGACGTGTAGACATCATCCTTAACCAGACGTTCGTTGATGGCGATCGCATCTTCGAAGTTGTACCCTTGCCAAGTCATGAAGGCAACAAGTGGGTTTTGCCCAAGGGCTAACTCCCCGTTTTCCATGGCTGGGCCATCAGCTAACACTTCGTCAGTATCAACGTGGTCGCCCACCTTAACAATTGGCCGTTGGTTGTAGTTCTTACCACCGTTTGACCGTTGGAACTTCATTAATTTGTAAGTGTCTAAGGCACCGTCTTCACGACGAACGCGAATTTCGTTGGCATCAACGTATTCAACGCTCCCATCGTGCTTACTGATCAGCGCAACACCAGAGTCATGGGCAGCCTTGTATTCGATCCCAGTCCCAACAAGTGGTGAGTGAGGATCCAATAAAGGAACGGCCTGACGCATCATGTTCGCACCCATCAAGGCACGGTTAGAGTCATCGTTTTCCAAGAAAGGAATGCAGGCAGTGGCAACAGAAACAACTTGCTTAGGTGAAACGTCCATGTAATCGACGTTTTCGATCCCAGTTTCAATGTTTTCTGACTTCGCACGGGCCATAACAAGGTCGTTCACAAACGAGCCATCATCGTTCAATGGTGAGTTTGCTTGCGCAACAACGAAGTTATCTTCTTCATCAGCAGTCAGGTAATCGATCTTATCGGTAACCTTATGCGTATCCCAGCTCACACGACGGTATGGTGTTTCAATGAACCCATACTTGTTGATGCGGGCGTAAGATGACAGACTGTTGATCAACCCAATGTTAGGACCTTCAGGCGTTTCGATTGGGCACATCCGACCATAGTGGGTATAGTGCACGTCACGAACTTCATAACCGGCACGGTCACGCGTCAAACCACCAGGGCCAAGGGCTGATAAACGACGCTTATGCGTTAATTCACCCAGTGGGTTGGTTTGATCCATGAATTGTGACAGTTGTGATGACCCAAAGAATTCTTTAATGGAAGCAACAACTGGCCAAATGTTGATCAGTTGTTGTGGTGTAACGGTTGCGGCGTCTTGAATCGACATCTGTTCGCGAACAACACGTTCCATCCGTGATAGCCCAATTCGGAACTGGTTCTGCAGGAGTTCACCCACGGAACGAATCCGACGGTTACCCAAGTGGTCGATATCATCGGTCGACCCAACGCCTTCTTGTAAGTTAAAGAAGTAGTTGACCGAAGCCAAGATATCAGCCGGTGTAATATGCTTATATTTAAGATCAATATGACCGTTACCGATCACAGGTAATTCACGTTCTGGATCATCTGGAGATTGGACCTTGATGATCTGTAACGTGACTGGTTCAGTAACAACCGCTTCATCTGAAGGAGTGTAAGTAACCGTCTTAAAGTCTTCCCGGTCAAGATAAGGGGTTAAGGTATGCAAAACATCCTTATCGATCACGGTACCCTTAGCAGTCAAAACTTCACCAGTATCTGGATCAGCCAAGGTCTCAGCCAAGGTCAGGCCCAACAACCGGTTCTTCAACACGAGCTTCTTGTTGGTCTTGTAACGACCAACAGGTGCCATGTCATACCGCTTTGGGTCAAAGAAACGGGCAGTCAACAGACTACGTGATGAGTCCGCCGTCTTAGGTTCACCAGGACGTAGACGTTCGTAAATATCCTTCAATGATTCTTCAACACGAGAATCATCAGTGTTCTTGTGAACATCCTTTTCAAGGGTGGCCATTAAACTATCGTTGTCACCGTACATCTTAATAATTTCATCATCAGAACCGAAGCCCAATGCCCGAACAAGTTCAGTCATTGGAATCTTCCGTGTCCGGTCAATTCGAACGTACGAGAGGCCCTTAGCGTCGGTTTCGAACTCTAGCCAAGCACCCCGGTTAGGAATGACTGTGGCACCATAGACGGTTCGAC
The DNA here is from genome assembly GCF_001702155.1 of Secundilactobacillus paracollinoides. Lineage (NCBI taxonomy): Bacteria > Bacillati > Bacillota > Bacilli > Lactobacillales > Lactobacillaceae > Secundilactobacillus > Secundilactobacillus paracollinoides. The sequence continues at coordinate 2,075,473 of NZ_CP014912.1, read as the reverse complement.
CATTCTTGTCAGTTTCTTCATTGAAATAAACACCAGGGGAACGGACTAATTGTGAAACGATAACCCGTTCGGCACCATTGATAATAAACGTTCCTTGTTCAGTCATCAGTGGGAAGTCGCCAAAGAAAACATCCTGTGACTTAATTTCTCCTGATTCGTGGTTTGTTAACCGCAGCGTAACGTGCAGTGGTGCTGAGTAGTTTGCATCGTGTTCACGAGCTTCATCAACGGTATATTTAGGTTCAAGTAGTTGGTAATCAACGAACTCTAACGAAAGGTTTCCTTGGAAATCTTCGATTGGCATAATGTCATCGAACATATCGCGAAGGCCTTCATCAAGAAACCATTGGTACGAATTCTTTTGGATTTCGATCAAGTTAGGGAGATCCAAAACTTCCTTAATTCGTGCGTAGCTTCGACGGGTCCGGTGCTTGCCAAATTTAACCAAGTGTCCTGCCAAGTTGTTCACCTCTCCATTTTATTCAGCGAATCGAACCAAATATTACAGTTTTGTTACATTTTTGAAAAATGCGTCTGAAAACCGAATTTTTGGCAAAAAAAATCCAAAAGAAAGAGAATTTTCTTACTTTTGGTTTTTATGAGAACCGCTACGGACAATAGATCGCAACGGCTCATTTCAATTCACAGTTACATACTGAGAGTAGTATACCTATTTAGTTTTATGATGTCAAGCGTGGTTACTCGATCAGACCGTGTAGAATCAAATCGATCAACAAGTGGACGTGTTCCTCATCTGTCAATTTCTTACCACCCAGTCGATGGAACTTACTGAACAGCGGACTCAGACTTGTCATATAGAACTCGCCAGCTTCCTCGGGCGTGATGCCTGCCCGGAGCTTAACCTTAGGCGTGCTGAAGAAGGCAGCAATCGGTGCCAAATAATCGCGCCCAAAGACCATGCCAAGTTTTTGCATGTTCTCCGGTTTCAAGTACGCAAATGAGGAGTGAATGATCGTAAACACGTCCCGCGGATGGACATCGGTCAGCACCTGACTCATTTTTATCAAATGATCCTCTGGTGTTAGGTCCTGTCCCATCTCGTTCACAGCTGTCAGCCGCTCCCGAATCGTCTCCCCCACTGAGGTGATCACTTCAATAAAAATAACTTCCTTATCCGCAAAATGATGGTACAGGGCGGGTTGCGTAATCCCCACCGCCTTCGCAATGTCACGGGTCGAGGTGTCTTGATACCCCTTCGTCAGGAAAAGACGTTGTGCTTCATCTAAAATCGCACGGTGCGTTTTTTCTAATTGGACTTCTCGTTTCAAGATCAAGTTCCTTTCTGGTTAGCGCGTGCTGCACTGCTCTCTTATACCAATACATAATCTCACGTACGCCATATTTATCTATGTTACATTTTACGCTGAGTGATTTCATTTACGCAAGTCCTAAGATTTAACCTGATCTGAGCGGTGACCATGTTAAAGGACCACCTCCTTGCGGTTTCATCAGTAGTCTGCAAGCATCCTAGCGTCGCAAGCCCCGTTAATGAGACGTTAACGGCCACCCGAGCACCGTGAAACGTCACCGATATGAAACCAAATGCCAACAGAAAAAGGGATGGCATCACTTTCGATGTCATCCCTCATTTTAAGACTCATCATGACTGATTACTTACTAGCAACTGGTTCTGATGCGTCCTTCGTTTCTTTAGTCTTAATATCTTTCACGTTGATTGTAATCTTACCTTGACGGGCACCAAGTGTAACTTGGTTGCCAGCCTTGATCTCACCAGAGAGCAAGGATTCACTCAGACGGTCTTCAATCTCCGTTTGCAGTGCCCGCCGAATTGGTCGAGCACCATATTCTGGATCAAACCCCGCATTGGCAATCACATCAATGGCAGCTGGCGTAATCTTGACCCGAATGCCTTGTTCAGCAATTCGGTTAACGACTTGCTTAGCCATCAGCTTAACGATCTGGTGCAATTCGGCCTTCTTCAATGAGTGGAAGATGACAATTTCATCGATCCGGTTCAAGAATTCAGGACGGAATGCTTGTTTCAACGTTTCACGGATAGTGGCAGCCATTGCGTTGTAGTCCTCAGACTTGTCTTCAGCAGCAAACCCAACGGTCTTTTCATCACGTAACGTGGTGGCACCCAGGTTAGAGGTCATGATCATGATGGTGTTTCTGAAGTCCACTTTCCGACCTTTAGAGTCAGTTAGGTAGCCATCATCAAGCACCTGCAACAACAGATTAAAGACGTCTGGGTGGGCCTTTTCAACTTCATCAAAGAGCACAACGGAGTATGGCTTTTGACGGACCTTTTCAGTCAGTTGGCCACCCTCTTCATAACCGACATAACCAGGTGCTGACCCGATCAACCGACTAGTGGAGTACTTTTCCATGTATTCGGACATGTCGACCCGGATCATGTTGTCTTCAGAGCCAAACATTGCTTCGGCCAAGGCCTTAGCAAGTTCCGTCTTCCCAACACCAGTTGGGCCAAGGAACATAAATGAGCCAATTGGACGATTTGGGTCCTTCAGCCCAGAACGGGCACGCCGAATCGCACGAGAGACTGCTGAAACAGCTTCTTCTTGGCCTACGACCCGCTTGTGCAGGACGTTTTCCAGGTTGATCAACCGTTCTTGTTCCGTCCGTTGCAGTTGAGTGGTTGGCACGCCTGTCCACTCAGAAACAACTTCCGCAACATCTTCACCAGTCACGTTGAGGTCATAACGGTTCTCGCCCTCAGCATCCTTGGCTTCAGCGGCCTTCTGGTTCTTCTTTTCAAGCTTTTCACGCAGATCCAGTTCCTGAGTCCGCAACTGAGCAGCCTCTTCAAACCGTTGATCCAAGATTGCGGCTTCGCGCTGATCAGACAATTCTTCAAGCTTAGCTTCCTGAGTCGACCGCTTAGATGGTTTGTCCATCCGGCTGATGCGAACCTTGGCAGCCGCTTCATCCATCAAATCAATGGCCTTGTCTGGCAAGAACCGGTCTGTGATGTAGCGTGATGAGAGCTTAACGGCTTGTTCAACCGCGTCATCCGTAATGTTGGCGTGGTGGTGGTCCTCATAACGTGACCGCAAGCCCTTCAAGATCTCGATTGTTTCATCTTCAGTTGGTTCGTCAACTTGTACCGTTGCAAACCGTCGTTCCAATGCGGCATCAGATTCAATGTACTTTTGGTATTCATCCAACGTAGTGGCACCGATTGTTTGCAGTTCACCACGCGCAAGAGCCGGTTTCAAAATGTTTGACGCATCAATGGCACCTTCAGCGCCACCAGCACCAATCAGTGTGTGCAGTTCATCGATAAACAGGATAACCTGCCCATCGTTGTAAATTTCCTCAATAACCTTCTTCAGACGGTCTTCGAATTCACCACGGTACTTGGTGCCGGCAACCAGGGAGCCCATGTCAAGCGCCATCAGACGCTTATTTTGCATATCTTCCGGAACGTCCCCAGCAACAATGCGTTGGGCAAGGCCTTCAGCAATCGCTGTTTTACCAACACCAGGTTCACCGATCAAAACAGGGTTGTTCTTAGTCCGGCGTGACAAGATCTGGATAACTCGGCGAACTTCCTTGTTTCGGCCAACCGTTGGATCCATTTGGTCGTCCCGTGCCAATTGTGTCAGATCACGCGCTAACGAATCCAAAGTTGGCGTGCCGCCCTGTTGCTTTGCGCGGCCACGTTGGGCGCCGCGACGTTTGTCTTGCGTTTCGCTGACACCAAGCTTACGCATAATCACTTTGCGTGCCTGTGCCAGATCAATGTTTAAGTTCATTAGGATACGTGAGGATAAAATCGTTTCGTCACTTAAAAGTGCCAGCAGGATATGTTCTGTGCCAATCTTAGTTGACCCGATTCGCTTAGCTTCATCGCCAGCAACCGACAGCATGTCCTTGGCCTTTGGCGAGTATAGCAGATAAGTGTCCTTATCCACGTTGCCTAAAGTGCCATAACCTGTAAACCGTTCAATTTCTTCGCGCACATCGTCTTCACTAATGGAGAACTGTTGTAAGACCTTGTTTGCGATCCCGTTCTTCTCAATAGTGAGTGCTAAAAGTAAGTGTTCAGTACCAACCGCTTGGTGCTTAAAATACTTGGCTTGCTCCTGTGCCAATGCCAATACGCTCTTTGCACTTGGGGTAAAAAGATTGTCCATATCAATTCCTCACTTTCTTAGCTTTCGTAGCGCAGATGCTTTAAAATACTGACTAAGATCCGTGCCCGTAAGCCGTTTTCTTGTGCGCGGTTATCCATCTTCAAAGTGTCTTTACTAATAATCGTCAAAATGATATTCGCTTCGCGTCTACCAATGACGTCACTTTCATAAAGTCCCTGTATTACAGCATAACCGTCTCGTTGACCAATTGAATCACCAATCGTTTCAATCAAAGAGTCGAGCACATCCGTATCATCCAAAAGATTGACTTTTTCGATCCGGATGTAGCCGCCACCCCCGCGTTTACTTTCTACCAAATAACCGTTCGATAATGTGAAGCGCGTCTTGATAACGTAATTAATCTGAGAAGGCACGACGTTAAAGAGATCGGCAACCTCAGATCGGCGAATTTCAACGTGCTCGGCGTCCGATAAGATCTGCTTTAAGTACTTTTCAATAATATCGGAGATGTTTTGATTTTGCACGCTTCTTCCCTCCATTCACCAACTCAACAATTTACTTTGACTAATGTTGACTTTCATTATACGAATCTTTGGTAAAAAAGCAAAGCATTATACTTTAATTATAACGATAAAACAGGCAAATTACTGATTTAAATGGGATTTCTTTAAATAATTTATTGAGACCCGCGCACAGAACTCAGACAATTGGGTCACACATGTCGACGTGAACTTCACTGCAGTCTCGACACCTAAAATGAAAAAGGTGAGACGGGCGCTTTAACCCTGATTACACCGGAACTCACGCCACGATGGCAGGTTTTAACAGTTGCGTTTCTTCCTATTAAAACCACCATCCCATTCACAAGCCGAAACAAAACGTCCCATCACAGACGACCCGCAGGTCATTCGTGATGAGACGTTAGTGTTTTGATCTTGTGAAACATGCGAAGCGGAAGACGGGATTCGAACCCGCGACCCCCACCATGGCAAGGTGATGTTCTACCACTGAACTACTTCCGCATCATGCCGACTAGAGGATTCGAACCTCCGACCTCCTCATTACTAGTGAGATGCTCTGCCAACTGAGCTAAGTCGGCAATTGAAAAATTGCCTATCTGCCGTTTCAAATCAGCACTGCAATTACCAATAAAAAAGCGCCCGACTGGTGGCCAGACGTGGTAATCGTCTATCGGGAAAACAAGATTTGAACTTGCGACCCCCACGTCCCGAACGTGGTGCTCTACCAAGCTGAGCTACTTCCCGATTGCTGTTTAGAAACAACAAAATGCACCCAGTAGGAGTCGAACCTACAACCTTCTGATTCGTAGTCAGACACTCTATCCAATTGCGCTATGGGTGCATAATAACTATTAAATTGTGAAACAATGCCGAGGACCGGGATCGAACCGGTACGGTCATCACTGACCGCAGGATTTTAAGTCCTGTGCGTCTGCCAATTCCGCCACCCCGGCAGGAAAATGACGCTCTAAAAGCGGAAGACGGGATTCGAACCCGCGACCCCCACCATGGCAAGGTGATGTTCTACCACTGAACTACTTCCGCACAATGCCGACTAGAGGATTCGAACCTCCGACCTCCTCATTACTAGTGAGATGCTCTGCCAACTGAGCTAAGTCGGCGAAAGTGAATTTACTATTCAATTTGATGCGGGTGAAGGGACTCGAACCCCCACGTCATAAGACACTAGAACCTAAATCTAGCGCGTCTGCCAGTTCCGCCACACCCGCGTGGTGTACCTGGATAATGAGCCGTGACAGGCTCGAACTGTCGACCCTCTGATTAAAAGTCAGATGCTCTACCAACTGAGCTAACGGCTCAAATGGAGGATACAGGGCTCGAACCTGTGACCCTCTGCTTGTAAGGCAGACGCTCTCCCAACTGAGCTAATCCTCCATAAAACGAATGGGATATCATGTGAAGCCGTTGCAGTCGACCTCGTCGAAACAACTATTTCATATTATCATCTCAAGTAATTGATGTCAACATCTTTTTTTGAGAAGGTTGAATAGTTATGCATCTCGAAACGTGTTCCTAATCAACTGCAAGAAATACTATACACTCCTTTTTAAAAAAAAGCTACCCCCTTTTTCAAATTAAATTCATTTAATTGGGCGTAGGGATGACTCGTTTTCACCATCATTTCAATCGCTCAAAAACAAAAAGAACTCACCCACCCCACAAGGATGAATAAGTTCTCTTTTTTATCTCATAAACATGTATTTAGACTGGCTGGTTATGCACTAGTCTTCTTTTGTGATCTTAGTTTGACCACCCATGTAAGGTTGCAATGCTTCTGGAATATCAACCGTCCCATCAGCGTTTTGGTAGTTTTCCAAAACAGCGGCTACCGTTCGGCCAACAGCTAAACCAGAGCCGTTCAACGTGTGGACATACTGGAGCTTACCATTGTCGTCACGGTATTGAATGTGTGCCCGCCGTGCTTGGAAGTCGGTCGTGTTTGAGCAACTGGAAATTTCACGGTACCGGTCTTGGAATGGCAGCCAGACTTCAAGGTCATGGGTCATCGCAGCAGTAAAGCTCATGTCTCCCGTCGTCAAGGTGATAACGTGGTAGGCCAGACCGAGTTTTTGCAACAGTTCCTCAGCATGGGTCGTTAATGATTCCAGCTCGTTCCATGAGTCTTCCGGCTTCGTGAACTTCACCATTTCGACCTTGTTGAATTGGTGCAACCGGATCAGTCCACGGGTATCACGACCCGCACTCCCCGCTTCAGAACGGAAGGCAGGTGTCAAAGCAGTAAAGTAAACTGGCAATTTTTCGGTTGGAATCACTTCATCGCGATAGTAGTTGACCAGTGGGACTTCCGCCGTTGGAATCAACGTTTCGTCAGCTTCCTTCAACGAATAAACGTCTTCCTTAAACTTTGGAAACTGGCCCGTTCCGAACATGGACTCACTGTTGACCATGTACGGTGGTAAGACTTCAGTAAAGCCTGCCTTTTCGTTTTCATCCAGGAAGAAGTTGTAAATGGCCCGTTCCAACCGTGCCCCTTGGCCGACATAGTACAGGAAACGACTACCAGATACCTTTGCGCCACGTTCAAAATCAAGAATGCCCAGGTCTTCACCGATCTCCCAATGGGACTTTGGTTTAAAGTCGGCAAACGTTGGAATCTCGCCCCACTTACGCAGTTCAACACTACCATCCTCTGTCAGTCCGACTGGAACTTCGTCATTCGGAATGTTTGGCAGCCGTGACGTCTTATCGGAAACGTCTTCGGCAATGGTAGTCAATTGTTCATCCAACGCCTTAATGTCAGCGCTGACCTGTTTCATTTGCTCAATCTTATCGCTGGCGTCTTCCTTGTTGCGCTTTAACTGAGAAATTTCATCTGACACCGTGTTTCGGTTGGCCTTCATGGTCTCACTCTTCACGATGAGGTCACGTCGTTTCTGGTCTAAGGCCAGTAAGTCGTCGATCTCCTGCGCGTCAACACCACGGGTTGCCAACTTTTCCTTCACGAAATCCGTTTCAGTCCGGATCAACTTTAAATCAAGCATAATAGTACTTCTCCCTTCGTTATTGTACCGTCAAAAAAAGCCTCCGCCCCAAAAAATTGGGACGAAGACTTCGCGGTACCACCCAAGTTTGCGGCCTCTGCCACACACTCTCATCGGTAACGGCGATCACCGTACAGGATTAACTGTCCGCTTTCGTGTGATGGAGTTTCGGTCAACGGCTCACAGCTCACACCGTCTCTCTGGAAGACCTACTAAAGTCACACTGCGTTTTGATTACTGTCACTATATTACGATATTTGACCCCTATTTACAAGTCACGTCACCGTAAACTTGATCACAGGCTTTTTATAGCGCGAGGGATGCCATTTTCTCATCGACAAGATCCAGCACTTTTTGTTGGGCATCCTGATCTTCAACGAAGTCCAATTCGTCTCCATTGATCATCATCTTAGGTGACTTATTGTAGTTGGCATACCAATCCACATAGCGTTCATCTAACTGCTTGTAGTAGTCGTAAAGGCTTGGGTCTTGTGCCACTTGCTCGTATGATCGGCCACGTTTCTTGATCCGGTTCAACATCGTATCAAACGAAATGTTGATGTGGATCAAAAGATCAGGGTTCTTTTTATGAACCGCATTCGGCAGTTCTTCCATCATGTTTTGAAGTAAGGAGTCATAAATGTCCACTTCAGTCTGTGTGGCCCGGCCCATATCAGCGTTGAGTTTAAACAGCAATGAGTCTTCAAAGATCGACCGGTCGAGCACCGTTTCGTCATCCTTAAAAGCCTGCTTAATGCTGTCCAACCGTTTGTTCAAGAAATAGATCTGTAACAAGAACCCATATTTCTTGGGGTCTTGATAAAACAACGGCAAAATTTCATTGTCCTCAACGGATTCGTAAAACGCCGGTTTGTTTAAATGGTCAGCCAGCAGGTTCGTTAAACTTGTCTTGCCGGCACCAATAGTTCCTGAAAGTACAATCATGGCTTAAAATTCTCCTTTAACCTTCAAAAGTCAGTACCACCCATTGTATCATCAGGCCAGTGAAATGCAATATGTTGTGGCAAATTATTTCATAGACTTCGTGATCAGCATTCAATAGAAATTGTAACGATGGCTGTTTAATACCATTCTATCAGCATACTGCGGCATTTGATTCATCTGAGCTTAGTATGGCATTCAGGACAACAGAATGACATTCCAGTTTATCGTATTGAAAGTGCTGACTTGTAAAATCGAGTAGGAGGTAATTGATTAATTCAATTACCGACCTCTCACACCACCGTACGTACGGTTCCGTATACGGCGGTTCAATAATTTAAGCACTTTGTATTGACTGGAGTGTCTTGCTCATATTGATGAGTCCAAGGCGTTCCAGTCTTTTGTTTGTCAGAGTATAGGTCAATGTCTTGCTATGCGCAGTTCGCCAATAACCCTTACGGGTATTGGCCATTGTATAAGCACTGGTGCCAGAAAGCCCCAGTTTTACAAGATGATTGACCTTTGTTTTGAGCTTCTTCCACTGTTTCCAAATATACTGGCGAATCCTTGCTCGCAACCATTCGTCTAAGTGACGGATAAAATTGGTCATTTTCCCGACCGAATAGTACTGTAACCACCCACGCATCTTTTGATGAATCTCGTTAAACACCAGGTTTAACGAAACGCCCCGATTGCGCTTGGTCATTTTCCTGAGTGCAGACTTGATGCGTTGCTTGGCCTGCCAAGCAGGTCGCGCATACGCACCTCCTCGACCAACCCCCAAGGAAAATCCCAGGAACTTGGCCCGCAGAGGCGAACTTACTGATGTCTTGTCCTCATTGACGGTGACCTTTAGGTCGCCTTCAAGAAAGCGAGTAACATTAGTCAGAACCCGTTCTCCAGCACGTTTGCTTCGGACATAAATATTACAATCGTCCGCATAGCGGACAAACTTATGACCTCTGGAAGTTAACAGCTTATCCAGTTCGTTGAGATAAATGTTAGCCAAAAGTGGCGATAAGGGGCCACCTTGAGGGGTGCCTTTATCACTTCGTTCAAATAGACCACCATTCATGACACCGCTGGTTAGGAAGCGACGAATGAGATGCAGTATCCATGGATCCGTAATATACTGCTCAATAAATTTAATAAGCAGATCGTGGTTGACCGTATCGAAGTATGCTTTTAAATCGAGATCCACGACATAGTGATAGCCCTGATTGTAGAACTGAACCACTCTATCAATGGCATCTTTAGCACTTCGATTCGGTCGGAACCCAAAACTATTATCTGAGAAGACACGCTCAAATGTTGGCACCATGACTTGCGCCATGGCTTGTTGAACAAGTCGGTCAATCACAGTTGGTATTCCGAGCTTGCGTTTACCACCATTAGGTTTGGGAATTTCAACCCGCTTAACGGGACGAGGCCGATAGGTCTCGTTTTGTAAAGCTTGCAGTAATTCCTGTTTATGTTTCCTCAAGTAGGGCAACAGTTCGTCAACGGTCATTCCGTCTAGTCCTGCTGCACCTTTGTTTCTGCAGACGCGAAGATAAGCCTCGTTCAGGTTATTTCGGTCTAAGACTAACTCTTGAAACTTAGTGCCGTTCATCATCGTATTTTCACCAGAGTCAGTGCTACGCACCCCGACTTGTTCTTGGGCTTCCAGTCCTACTGTCCGCCGGCGGTCAGCTTTTTCTGTATTCTGCGGTTGTTGCACTGTCTCCACCTCCAATATCAATGATGACCTATTATTGTTCAGCCCTTCGTGGCAGATACCACTACTATGGCCTCGGCTGACTCCTGTATCGTTCTGCACCACATCACTGCGATGTTTGTTCCTGTGGCGCTTAGCGCGCCTCTTGTCGGGAACGTACGATACAGGCCTCCCCGGGTAAGAACGCCCACTTTCGTACCATGTCATTGCCAGCTTTACTGCGATGGCCTCGAGTAGTATTGGACTTTGGTTTGTTTGGCAACCTCGTCCGACCAACACAGCCTTATAGCTGATTCTTGTACATCAATGCGGTACTTTGTCGCCGACTTCCTTCAGATTCCACCTCACGATGGACACCCTTGTCATTGACTTGCGGTTCCGACTACTACGGCCCGAAACGGACTTTCACCGTCTAGTTGGCGCCCATGCCGGGCGCACCAAAAAAGCCGGCAACCTTCTGGTCTACCGACTTTTAAGAATCACATTCAATTAAGCTTCTTCATCATCCGTTGTTTCATCCCGTTTGTGAGGCTCAACATCGACCTCATCAAGCGGAATCATCTTTGTGTGGTGCCGGATCTTGTAGTAGAAGAACAGCACGATAAACAGTGGCACACTCAGGTAAGTGACCAGAATCTTCTCCCAGTCAAAGTGGACAAATGAACCAGGATCTTGACCCACGATCACCACGATACAGAGGATCAGTGCCAGAATTGGTCCCAGTGGGAACCACTTGGCATGGTATTTCAGCTCAGATTCCTTGTGGCCCTGCTTAACAAAAGCACGCCGGAAGCGGAAATGAGAAATCGCGATGCCGACCCAGGCGATGAATCCAGTCAGACCGGACGCCGCCACGAGCCATACGTACACTTGCGGTCCCGCAATACTTGCGATGAAGGTCAGCGCACCAACAACCGTGGTGGCCACCTGTGCACGCAATGGCACCCCATGCTTCGTCGTGTGTTCAAAGTACTTTGGTGCGTACCCGTCAAGTGACAGGGAGTAAAGCATCCGTGAAGAAGCATACATCCCAGAGTTCACAGCTGAGATCACTGACGTTAAAATAACGGCGTTCATGACACTGGCAGCCGCAGCGAGACCAGCCCGCTTAAAGACAAGCGTGAATGGACTGATGGCAATATCTGAAGCAGACGAGCCCAACAGATCAGGACTCGTGTATGGAATAATACATGCAATGACAAAAATAGCAAAAATGTAGAAGAGCAAAATCCGCCAAAAGACCTGATTGATGGCCTTTGGGATACTCTTTTCGGGCGTTTTGGATTCGCCGGCAGTAATTCCGACTAATTCAGTCCCTTGGAAGGAGAACCCAGCAACCACGAACACACTCAGCGTTGCGGGCAGCCCACCAACAAATGGGGCCTTCTTATACGTGAAGTTTTCAAGTCCAGTGGCGTGGCCGCCCATGACCCCAATAATCGTTAACACGCCGACGATCAGGAAAATGATGACGGTAATGACTTTGATCATCGCCATCCAGTATTCCGTTTCACCAAACGCTTTAACCGTGAGTGCATTGATCAAAAAGATGAGGACCAGGACCGCGACACTCCAGATCCAACTGGGAATGTTCGGCAGCCAATACTTCATGACCAGCGCTGCAGTACTGATATCGACCGCCAGCGTGATGGCCCAGTTAAACCAATAATTCCAGCCCATCGCAAATCCTAAGGCTGGGTCAACATACTTGGTTGAATACGTGGCAAACGAGCCGGAAACGGGCATATTCGTGGCCATTTCACCCAAACTCGTCATCAGGAAGTACACCATGGCACCCATGGCAACATAAGCGACTAAGGCACCTCCTGGACCGGCAGTGGAAATCGCAGAACCGCTCGCAACGAACAGCCCCGTCCCAATACTACCGCCAAGCGCGATCATCGATAGATGGCGTGTTTTCAGTTCACGCTTCACCTGATGATCGTTATCATTATCTGCCATGCTAAATTCCTCTCACTTTCCTAACAGCTAACCCTCATTTGAATTAACCGGAATTTCATTTTGCAAATAGAAAAACGGCCTGCCCGCAGTTCACCCGCGAGAAGACCGATCAATAGGTTCATCGTCATCATCGTAGGAAGCTCTCCGCGGTTCGCGACAGTGCCAGCCCTATTAAGACTGACCCCAGCATGGTGACGGATCAGGGTCACCACACTTCGGCAAAACTTCCTTTAACTGCGGCTTAACGGCACTGATCTGCCTCACCGCAGCGACTCATAAGTCCTGCGCCTCTTCTATTCGATAGGTACATATTATACCGATTGGGTGACGTTTGCAATCAGTATTCGGTTCTATGGTGAATCCTCATCAAACCTTAACTAAGTTCGCGTTGATAGATCAGCTCGAGTTTTCCCGGCTGATACAACGCGTGATCCGAATGTTGATACCGGTCAACTAATTCAAATCTCAATTTCACTAAAACACGCTGTGAGCGTTCATTCTCATCGAGGGAACTCGCCCAGAGACGCTGAAACAGCCGTTCTTTTGAGACGTAATCGATCAGCGCCTGGCCAGCTTCAGGCATGTACCCGCGCCCCCAAAACGCCTGGTTCAGCACGTAGCCCAATTCACTTTCATCATAAATCGGACTGCCATCACTGCCCATTTTTTCATACAAACCAATACTGCCGATTACTTTTTCCGTGCGCCGTTCAACCAGCGCGTAGACCATCCCAGTCGTCATCGCGCGCTGCAGCATAAACTGAGCATCTTCCATCGTCCGTGCCGTTTGGAAACCGGCCGCAATAGCGCTATTAGGATTTCCCACGATTTCAAAATAATCCGCGAGGTCCGATTCTAAAAATGGCCGCAGCATCATGCGGTCTGTTTGCAATTGCAACGTCATTATCCTTCGTCCTTTGCCTAAAGTGCGTTAAACTTAATCGTAAACTCAATCCATTATAGGTGATGATACGATAAAAATCATTAAAGAGACCCTGGCAGAAGATGCCACGGCCTATCTAAGAGGGTACATCAAGGACGCTGATGATACCAGTACTCACGAGAATTATCCGGCAGTAATCGTTGTCCCTGGCGGCTCCTACACGCACATTCCAGAAGCTCAGGCAGAGACCTTAGCGCTGGCATTTTCCAATTTAGGCTACCAGTGTTTTTACCTGCGTTACCATTTTGCCGGTGAAAAGAAACCGCTGCTGCCTGCGCCCGTTATCGATTTAGCCCAAGCGGTGGCACTGGTTCGCCGGCATGCCGACGAGTGGCACGTCGATGCAAACACCATTGTGATTGCCGGCTTTTCCGTTGGCGGTCACATTGTGAGTCTTTACAGCGACTACTGGCACACTGACTGGCTCAAAACGCAATCAGGCAGCGCCTCGATCAGTCTTAAACCACAAGCAGTTATCTTAGGCTACCCCGTGATCAATCCCGCGCTTGGGTTCCCGACCGACGCTGAAACATTAGCCGCTTGGACCTCGACGCCAGACAAATTTGCCGCAGACCAGCACGTTTCTGCGGCTAATCCGCCCACCTTTATTTGGGTCACAGGTGATGATCCGCTGGTGCCGGCCAAAAATAGTCTGGCGTACGCCAAAGCTCTTGCGGAAAACAACATTCCCTACGAACTGCACGTTTTCCACCATGGTCCGCATGGTATCGCACTCGCGAACCATCTCACGGCTTGGAAACGAGATGCTGACCAACCTCACGTGGCCCACTGGCTTAAACTGGCAGAGGAGTGGCTAAACGAGACGTTAACGCAAACGGAATGACCGGTTATTTTTCAGGGATAACGACAGCGGCACCAATGTATACCAACAGGCCGCCCAAACCACCAGTTGCAACACTTAGGACGACGTAGCCCAAACGCACCCAAGCCGGATCCCAATCAAAATATTCCGCGATGCCGCCTAAAACGCCTGAGAAAATCCGTTGATCTGAACGTGTTAATCGTTTATTCATGATAATCATCCCTTCTTTTTGCAAATCGTCAGAAATGCTTCAAATGAACCATTCTTCTCCCTCTTAATGTACTAAATGGCACTGGCAACGTCCATTGTATTGCTCATTTAGTCCTAAAAAAGCTGAGGTCTAATCCAGACCTCAGCTTTTTTATACGGCAACTCGCTACAACACAGACCGTTGTGTCAGGTGCCAATTTTTTAATTTTGGAGCCAACCACAGATACAACCACTCAGCAATCTGCAACCAGGCGTAACCCAGTAACATCGCACCGATGGTATCGGTTGGGTAATGCGCACCAAGGTACACACGTGAAAAGGCAACGAGCGCCAACCAGATGACCATTAACGTTCTAATGAGCACCCGGTGCCACATGGTCGACAATAGCGGTACCGCAATGATCCAGAGAATGGCGACAAGTAAGAAGGTGCCAAAAACGTGACCACTTGGAAAACTATAGCCGCTATCCGACGCCAAATGACCAATTGGTCGTTGACGCGCAACGATGTGTTTGACGATAAACGCAACCACGTCACCGCCAATGAGCGTCCCTAGCGCCCATAACGCAGGAATTTTATACTTAAATCCCCACAAGAGAAAACCGATCACGAGCACCCATATGATATCCATTGTTGGACTCGCTAAGGTCGTGATCAACTTAAATAATACGTCCTTTGTCCCCGTGGTATGCTTTTGAACTGCTGAGACCAGGATGTCATCCATGAACTGGAGCGGGCCGGAATGGTCCATGACAACCTTCATCAAAAACACTAGAAAAGCCCCACTGATCAGCAAACGAAAAGGCCGATCCCGTTCTGGTTCGATGATCATAATGATGATTCCTCCACTGATTATTCACCACAGTTAAACACTGCAAAATCGAGTATAGCATAAAATAAGCACCTATCTTGACCTATTTTAGAAAAGAAACATTTGCTTAACAATTCGATTATGCTATGTTTAGTGCAGTGTCGTTTTTACAAAACGGCCAATTCATACATATTTTTAATTCAAATTGAGGTGAGTTTATGGGCTTTAGTATCCTTTTAATGATGGGTGTCGGCCTGGCCACCGGCATTGTCGGGGCGATTCTTGGTCTTGGCGGTGGCATCGTCGTCACCCCCGTATTAACACTAGCCATGGGTCTCGATATTAAATACGCCATTGGTGCAAGCATTATCGCGGTCATTGCAACGAGTTCCGGCTCAACCATCGCCTATCTGCATGATGATGTGTTGAACTTGCGGGTTGCCATGTTCTTGGAGATCGCCACGACCATCGGCGCAATCATGGGTGCGCTGCTGACAGGCGTTCTCAATCCTAAGTACCTGTACTTTTTGTTTGGTGCCCTGCTCCTGTTCTCCGGCTGGAATATGTATCGTAAATTACGCCGCAGTGCCGAATCAGAGCGAACCGTTCAGGATGATGCGATTGCAACGAAGCTCAAGTTAAACGGCACCTACTTTGACAAAGCGTCATTTAAACAGGTCGACTATCAAGTCACCAATGTCCCCCAGGGGTTTGTTGTGATGCTGGGTGCCGGGTTAGCCAGTGGACTGCTTGGGATTGGCTCAGGTGCCTTCAAAGTAACCGCCATGGATACCTTCATGAAGATGCCGCTCAAACCATCATCTGCCACAAGTAACCTGATGATGGGCGTAACCGCAGCAGCCAGCGCCACCGTGTACTTTTTTAATGGTGCAATTCTGCCAAACATCGCGGTGCCGTTAGCACTAGGCATTCTGGTGGGTGCCGTGCTGGGTACGCGCATCATGCAAGTCCTACCATCACGAGTCATTCGCATGATTTTTATTCCGGTGATCTTATTGATCGGCTTACAAATGATTTTTAAAGGATTTGGAGGCTAGTAATGGATAAACAACAAAACACGTCGCCAACTACGACGGCCGAAATGAATCATATCGAAGCCATTATCGGCCGAATCCTGCAGATTGGTGTCAGCATCGCTGCCATCGTCATGTTACTCGGCTTGATTCTGCTTATCGCCAACGGTGGTAAAACCGGGTATCCGACAAATGTCCATCCAACAACGATACATGCCATTATGACGGGCGTCACCCAGCTGAAACCCTATGCTGTGATGATGCTGGGTCTGTTCTGCCTGATACTGACACCAATTTTAAGAGTGGTCGTATCGATCTTTGCTTTTTGAAAAGAACGTGACCGAATGTATGTGGTGATTACGACGGTTGTGTTGGTGATTTTGGGGGTTAGTTTTGTGATCTAGAGTGTGGAGGAAGGCGGTTAAGGGGCGTTGTGTAAGTGACTCTGACCGAAAAGTCCGGGTCTGACTTTTTGGTCAGAGTCACTTACACGTTAGCCCCTTGCCTTCCGGAACACGTTTCGACGCCAAGAAACCAAAGCACCAAAGCAGCCAGGGTCTTTAGCAAACAATCGCAAAAAGCAACAAAAACCACTGTTACAATACCAGTTCATGATAAAAACAACAAACCGATGCCCAGCTCAAACTTCACAGTTGAAGCGTGAGCAGGATATCGGTTTGTTGTTTTTGAGTAATGTGTCGTTCTGAAGTAACTGTTTTCGCTCGGGCGGTTCTGGTCCAATAAGTCGATCCGCATACTGGGTTCATGACTCACTGAGTCCCAGTCTACGTACTTTTCTCCTTAGCTAGATCGAGTAGAAACACACTCAGCAAGCCACGGACGGCCATGTCACGGACGCTGGCAAATGTGCCAGTTCTACATTCTGCGGTCATAATGCATTGCGGATCTGGCTACGTGCTTTCCCCTTATCTAGTGGAAACGCGTTCAGCAAGGCACGGGGCTACTGCATAAGGGACTCTGGTCAAAAAAGTCAGGCCCGGACTTTTCTGACCAGAGTCCCTTATGCTCCGCCCCTAACCGCCTTGCTTCACGCTCTCTACAGTTTCGCATTTCTCCCATGCTCATGTCGCCATTTACTTGAAAACCTCAGCATAATTCTTGCTTGCAGGCGATTAAACAATTCCGCCAACAGAAACCCAAACGCAATTGCGCCCGCTATTTCTGCGACTTCTAGCAGGTATTGTAACGCCGTACTTGAATTGCCTAACGCGAAATTTTTCACCATTTGATAGGCTTGGCCACCCGGCACAAACGGTACCAGACTTGGGATATTGAAATTGATCACCGGCATTTTTAGCCAGCGAGCCGCCTGCATACTTAATACGCCAATCAGAACAGCGCCGAGGAAGTTGCCGCCGACGATGCCGCCACCTGCCATCAAGTACAATTTATAGGCCAGAAAACTCAACAAGCCGATCCAACCGCTGGTGTTTAACGCGCGGCGCGGAATATTGAGAATAATCCCAAAAGCGACGGTGGACACGTACGTTAAAATAAGGTCGATCACTAAAGTTAACATCGTTATCACCTCACATTAACTGCAGGATCACGGCAATCCCGCTCCCAATTGCCACAGCACTCATCACTGCTTCCATCCCACGCGCAATACCGCTGACGAGGTCGCCAGACATGATGTCACGCACCGCGTTTGTCAATGGCACGCCGGGCACAAGCGGCATGACGCTCCCAATGATAATGTCGTCAGTACTGTTGCCCCAACCCCACTTGACCGTTTCAATGGCTAAAACGCCGATGACGATGGCGGCCAAAAATTCACTCAGGAACCGTACCCGAGCAAGTCGGTTCACGCCAAGAAACACCGCGTAACCCAAAAATCCAATCAAAAATGTCACCAGCGCATCGTGGTAGTTACCCCGAAAAACAATTTCCAGCGTGCCACTCACGAACGCCGCCGCAACCAGTTGGAGCCACACTGGGAACGTGTGTGGGTGCGCTTCAAGATCCGCCAACGCTTCATCGAATTGGACTAACGAGATATCGTGGGCTGCATACCGTCGCGATAGATCATTGACGCGGGTGACCATTTCCAGATCAATCGTTCGATTTTTAACGGGCTCCACCTGCGCGTTTCCCTCGCTGGATAACGCCATCATGATACCCGTGATCGTCACATAAACCTTACTGTCTGGATACCCCGAGTTCTGAGCAATTCGAGTTAACGTATCATCTACCCGAGCCACTTCTGACCCGTTTTGAATCATTATTCGACCCGCTTGTAATGCCGTTTTTAAAACGAGTTGACCACGTTCCGTTGCCATCCGTGCACCTCCCCTATTCCGGTTATATCTGTTAAAGATTATATCAGTTCTCGCAGATAGAGTCGTTAAAAAGAGCGGTGATGCGTTTATTTTTTTAAAAAGACCCCAGGCCAATATCCTGAAATGGATTTGGTCTGGGGTCTTGATGTTTTTTTAGTTGGTCTTTTTTGGTAAGATTGCCGAAACGAGTTCTGGTCTTAATAGAAAGTTGCGTGTAAGCCAACTCTGGCATAAATACCAAGTTCAGGCATTTATGTGTGGTTCTCTGTCCTCGAGTCGAAACGAGTTCCAGAAAGTAGAAGGTTGCACCCAAGCCGACGCTGACATAAATTCCAAGCCCAGGAATTTCTGTCAGCGTCGGCTTTTGCTCCATCTTCAAACCGCTTTCTTCCACTCTCTACCTCACAAAAATATAATGCGCCGCCTTATACCCAATCGTCAAATTCTGCTTATCAGTTAAATTCTCAACGAGAACTGGACCTTCAAATGGGTCGTGCTTTTTGACCGTTAATTTATCGCCAATGTCTAACTTGATATCACCTAGATACGTCAACAAGTCGTGGTTGTCGATAAATCGCTCAACCACCACCGTCTTGCCATCCTCAACGTCGTTTAAGACCAGGTGACTATTCTCATCGTAATTTCCGTCACGGTCTGGAATAATGCCACCGTGTGGGCAGCGACTTGGTCTACCCAGTGCATCATCTAACGCATTGGCTAGTTTTGGGCTGGTGACGTGTTCAAGCTTTTCAGCTTCTTCGTCAATTTCTGGCAGTTCATAGCCTAGCCTGTTTACCAAGAAGGTCTCCCACAATCGGTGGTTCCGGACCAGCATGACTGCCAGCCGCCGACCTTCTTCAGTCAAGGAGATCCCAGCGTAGGGTTCGTGGATCACATAGCCTTCTTCGGCCATTTTGCTGACCATTTCAGTCACCGAACCCGCAGCAATATTCAAACTAATGGCAATTTGCTTATTTGAAACCTTAGCGCCTGCACCACCAAGTTCAAAGATAATTTTGAGATAGTCCTCTTTCATTGGTGTCATAATCTTTACTCCTTATTTACCATCAAAATCGACTTACGGTTTCTCCGCAGTATCTTCGTTTAGTGAAATCAGTTCCGCGTCCTTACCACGCACATCTTCCGCTTGAATCGTGACGTGAAAGATATGGTACTTCGTCGTTAGGACACGCTCAATTCGGTGATAAATCATTTCAGCTTCGCTTAATTTCATATCCCTCATATTAACGTGTGCGGAAAACACAATTCGATTTTCGTCGATCATCCACGCATGAATGTGGTGAACGCTGGTTATCCCATCGATCTTCATGAGGTCCGTTTTAATGGCCTCATAGTCAAGTTTTGGCGCGCCTTGCATGAGAATCGTCACGGCATGCCGGACGATGGGCCATGATTCTACCGAGATATACAACGCGACCAAAATGGTGATGATTGGGTCAATCATAGTAACATTGTACCACGCGATCATCAATCCGCCGAATATAACCCCAAAAGAGGACAACGTGTCGCTTAAGAGGTGAAGATACGTGGCTTTCGCGTTCATATTGTGTTTTGACCCGCCATGCATTAAAACGGCTGAAATTAAATTGGCCACAAGTCCGATCACGGCAACGGTAATCATGACGTCGCCATTAATGTGTTCGGGTTGCATCAAACGCTTAACGGCTTCAGCAACCAGAAAAATGGCAACCACGATCAACAGGAGTGAATTCAACAGTGCAGCTAATATTCGGGCGCGTCCGTACCCATATGTATTGTGCTCATCCTCGCATCGCCGACTGATGCGATGTGCAAAGTATCCGATAGCGATAGAGAAGGTGTTGCCTAGATTATGAAAGGCATCCGAAAGTAAGGACAGGCTGCCTG
The DNA here is from genome assembly GCF_001702155.1 of Secundilactobacillus paracollinoides. NCBI lineage: Bacteria > Bacillati > Bacillota > Bacilli > Lactobacillales > Lactobacillaceae > Secundilactobacillus > Secundilactobacillus paracollinoides. The sequence goes on along the minus strand of NZ_CP014912.1, from coordinate 2,055,197 downwards.
ACAGCACACCGCCGATAAGTTCCACCACTGTAATGCCAGCATTTAACACCGTCACTGTCAAAAATTTCTGTCCTGATAGTGTCTCTCTTTCCCCCATGATTGCTCGCCTCCGTTACATCCTATTATCGCATGACTGGTGTTATTTTTAAATAATCTTTTAATATTTAAAGAAAATAATTCGGGACTCCTAACAACGATTCTTGATTATCTGGAACAGACAGTCTAAATCACAATTTTCACAAATCGGACAGTGGTGGTCTTAAAAGAGATCTATCGGCCACACACCCGTTACAAAACCTAACCAAAGTCAAAAAAAGATTAAGGCACTGCATCATCAGGGGACACCCTTTAACTGAACGCACAATTCAAACTAATTTAGTCATGAGAGTCCCCGTCACTACAGGAACCATACCAGATTTTTAAAAATGATAAACCCGTCATGTAACCCGCTTCCAATACTGGTCTATCAAGGCTTTTAAAATTAGAATTTTCTTAATTAAATTATTAGGAAAATAAATTTAGATTTTAGTAGACAACCTGCAAAAATCGCGTTAAGATATCAAAATCTTGTGAATATCACAAAGGAGGGATTGCGAAATGTACTTACGTCGCGCAGAAATGAAAGACTTACCACAAATTGAATCCATCATCCAGGATGGCAAACGCCATCTGGCGGCACAACACATCGATCAATGGCAGGGCATTTACCCTGACACTAAGATCCTAGTGGATGACATCCAAAATGGTCATACCATGATCTTAGTTGAAGATTACGAAGTGTTAGGCGCCGCGGCCGTAATCCCCGGTCCCGATGACAGTTACCAAGACATTGATGGCAAGTGGCTGACAGACGATGACAGCTACGTCGCAATTCACCGTGTAGCCGTATCAGCAAACCACCGTGGCCACGGACTTGCCGGCAAACTCTTCAATGCTATTTTTGAAGAAGTCGACAACTTTGATTCCATTAAGGGTATCCGCATTGATACTCATCCAGACAACCTGGGCATGCAACACATCATCGAAAAGTCCGGCTTTACAAAGACCGGCACCGTCGAAGTGAAAGCCGACGACCTCACTGACGTCCAAGACTTTGCTTACGAACGGCTTACCAAGACCGCTGTTCCAGCAGGTCACACCGCATAATTTAACCCACAACTATTAAACCCCACATCACTTTTGTGATGTGGGGCTTTTTTTAAATGTGTTATCCTGCTACGTTGAAAAATAGTTAACGTTGACGACCATTGCTTCATCGCACTAGCAAGACTGGTTGGCTAGTGTTCATAGCGCACACCATATTGAATCAATCATTGCTGACAATGGACTTCTTGTCGGCAGTCAAGGGCGGATTCTCCTCAAACCTTGTTTTACGCCATTGTGATGCTTTTTCAAGAGTCATAAGTAAGTTCTATGTAAGTGGAATGGCGCAATTTGGCACGGAGCTGTGGTGTCGACATCAGTTAGCGACCGTTCTTGGGTCGGTTACTGATGTGCGAGTCGATGGAGATTCATTCGAGAGCTGCGCAGCAGAAATCGAATTAGCTTCATCGCGAGCCACCACAGCTCCGTGCCAAATTGCGGAATGCAACGCCATCCCCCACAATACTAATCCCATTGGAACCAAAAAGACGATGAGCCAAAGCCCACCGCCTGATAACGAGATCCGGCCAGCAATTAGGAAATCAATCACTTGATGTTCCAAATTACTCGTCATTTTGTACGATTACTGGTTTAACTATTGTTAAACACTCAAAGCGCATTGAAGCGCCATCCATAGGCATGATGTTACTCAGTCAATGTTTAGCGACTATTCGACGGTTACTAATCAAAAACGATCAACGTAACAATTTTTAAGTCACTGGTCGGTTTAACATCCCGTTATCATCATTAGAATACCATTATCAACAGTAATAAAACAATTATTTTGGCGTGGATTTCGTTAATTTCATCAATCCACCGTATAACACCATACTAATCACGATCACAACGAAGGTCGCACCAATCGTGTTTGCGATCACCGAAACGTGTTTAAGTGCCATGTAGCACCCCACGGAGATGATCCAGGTGAGAATGGCGATCCAATTGACACCGCCACGATACCAATACCGGCCGTTGATCTTCGCAAACTGGTCCACTTCATAATCCTGATGATGCAACCAGAAGTAGTCAACCAAGAAAATTCCAATTTCCGGGCCAAGCACCATCCCGATACCATCTAGAAAGACAGTGAAAATATCCAAGAATGAAGCAACGAACAATGGTAAGAACGTCACTGCTGTTGCAACCAGGGTCACGACCCAGAGACTCACCTTCAGACTCAACCGTCGCGTCATGTTCGTGAGTGCCGAACCCGCTGACATCAAATTGACTGCGTTCGCCGTTGTACTGGTTAAAATAATGACGATCATCGCAAGGAAGCCAAGCCCTAATTTACTGGCAATGGTGCTTGGATCAGAGTTATTCGGATCAAAGTGGCCTAGCGTAATGGCCGTCCCAATTGTCGCAATCACACCGATGAACGCAAACCAATACAATCCAAGGTTAGCACCTAAAAATGAAGCCTGAGTCGCATTTCGTTTGACGCCCGTAAAGCGTGAAAAATCGCTGGCAGCAGTCACCCAAGCGAGGTTAAAGGCTGCCAGCACATCAATGGCGGCCCCCGGCGTCATTCGTAATGCCTTGGGCGCTTGCCAGTGGAGAATCTGGTGAAACGAGACCGTTTTGAAAACAACGATCGTTTCCCAAACCACAAAGACGAATACCAAGATGATGCCGACCCGTTCAATCATTTGAACAGACCGTTGCCCCACGGAAACACTCAGCAAATGAAACACACTCATAACAGCGATGCCGACAATCACTCCGAGTTCCCCACCAGGTTTGCCGTAAACCGGCCAGCCAAAGAGGTCATGGAATAAGAAACTCATTGAGGTCGCTGCGATAAACGTGTTCACGGAGGCCCAACCAATAAATTGTACCAGGTTGATTACTGATGGCAACAAACTGCCGCGTAGTCCAAACGAAGCTCGGGTCAACGTCATGGCAGTCAAACCCGTCTTATACCCCATGAATCCGGCAGCTGCTAAAAGCAGATACGAAATAATACCAGAAATCACTAAAGTTGTTGAGGCAGTCACCAAACCGCAAGCGGCAATGACACCGCCAACGTACCAGGTACCGTTATTCGCGTTGGCACCGACCCATGTGGCAAACATGTCCCAGTAGGACATGTGCCGGGATGCCATGGGAATTGACGAAACTTTCCCCATTCCATTCTTGCTGGCCATAATCGCAGCCCTCCTATTCGTTTAATGCGTGTCGCGGCAAAATGAGATTCATCGCGATCCCAAGCACCGTCACCACCGACAGGCCTGAGAACGTCAGTCCCGCAAACTGCAGACTGGCATTCCCGATCCCGATGACCAGAATCGTGGCCGCAATCATCAAATTACGTTTTTCATTAAAGTCGACGTGGTTATCTACCAGGACCCGCATCCCGCTTGAGGCAATAACGCCAAACAGCAGGAAGCTGACCCCGCCGATAACGGGTGACGGAATACTTTCAATCAGTGCACTGAGCTTACCCACAAAGGAAAACACCACCGCAAAGAATGCAGCGCCACCCAGCATGTAAACCGAATGTACCCGCGTGATTGCAAGCACACCGATGTTTTCGCCATAACTGGTGATCGGCGGTCCACCGACCAAGCTGGCAATAATTGAAGCAGTCCCGTCCCCAGCCAGGGTGTGGTTTAAACCTGGGTCCTTGAAGAAGTTCCGATGGGTCAACTTATTGAGCACCATAATGTGCCCCATGTGTTCCGTCATCGTGACAAACGCAATGGGTGCCATGCTCAAAATGGCATCAATGTGCCAGGTGAGCTTGTAAGTGACGCCAGGAATCTGAAAGGCGGGCACTTGGAACCAAGCTGCGTGTAATACTGACGTAAAGTCCACGACCCCGGCAAAAACCGCAATTATATAGCCGCAAACGATGCCAAGTAGAATGGGAATCAACCCCAGAAAGCCTTTCAGGAACATGTTGAAAAACACCGTGATCAGCAGTGTGGCAATGGCGATGCAAAACGACGTGATGCTGTACTTACCATTGACCAGCGTCGCATCTGAAGCCGTCGTACTTGCCAACGACAACCCAATCACCATGATGATCGGCCCCACCACGATTGGTGGGAGCGCCTTGTCGATCCAATCCGACCCGATCAACCCAACGATGACGCTCACAATCAGATAAACGATCCCAACGGCTAGCGTCCCCTGAGCAATCGAGGGGTAGCCTGCCGCCTTCATCAGGCTTTGCATGACGACGATGAACGAAAAACTTGACCCCATATAGGCTGGAATCTTTCCCTTCGTGATCAGGATGTACATTAACGTCCCAACTCCAGAGCTAAAAAGGGCTATTCCTGGGTTTAACCCAACTAATATTGGCACCAGAACAGTTGAGCCAAACATCGAAAATAAGTGCTGAATCGAAAGTCCGACCCACTGTCCAAACGACGGCCGCTCCCAGATGTCTAACACCGCATCCGGGTTTCGGTACCGTTCCTGCTGGTCCTTTGCCATAATGATTCCGTCCTTCCCCTCATCCCTTCTTGGCTGGCGGCAAACACAATCGAGTAGGAGGTAATTGATTAATTCAATTACCGACCTCTCACACCACCGTACGTACGGTTCCGTATACGGCGGTTCAATAATTTAAGCACTTTGTATTGACTGGAGTGTCTTGCTCATATTGATGAGTCCAAGGCGTTCCAGTCTTTTGTTTGTCAGAGTATAGGTCAATGTCTTGCTATGCGCAGTTCGCCAATAACCCTTACGGGTATTGGCCATTGTATAAGCACTGGTGCCAGAAAGCCCCAGTTTTACAAGATGATTGACCTTTGTTTTGAGCTTCTTCCACTGTTTCCAAATATACTGGCGAATCCTTGCTCGCAACCATTCGTCTAAGTGACGGATAAAATTGGTCATTTTCCCGACCGAATAGTACTGTAACCACCCACGCATCTTTTGATGAATCTCGTTAAACACCAGGTTTAACGAAACGCCCCGATTGCGCTTGGTCATTTTCCTGAGTGCAGACTTGATGCGTTGCTTGGCCTGCCAAGCAGGTCGCGCATACGCACCTCCTCGACCAACCCCCAAGGAAAATCCCAGGAACTTGGCCCGCAGAGGCGAACTTACTGATGTCTTGTCCTCATTGACGGTGACCTTTAGGTCGCCTTCAAGAAAGCGAGTAACATTAGTCAGAACCCGTTCTCCAGCACGTTTGCTTCGGACATAAATATTACAATCGTCCGCATAGCGGACAAACTTATGACCTCTGGAAGTTAACAGCTTATCCAGTTCGTTGAGATAAATGTTAGCCAAAAGTGGCGATAAGGGGCCACCTTGAGGGGTGCCTTTATCACTTCGTTCAAATAGACCACCATTCATGACACCGCTGGTTAGGAAGCGACGAATGAGATGCAGTATCCATGGATCCGTAATATACTGCTCAATAAATTTAATAAGCAGATCGTGGTTGACCGTATCGAAGTATGCTTTTAAATCGAGATCCACGACATAGTGATAGCCCTGATTGTAGAACTGAACCACTCTATCAATGGCATCTTTAGCACTTCGATTCGGTCGGAACCCAAAACTATTATCTGAGAAGACACGCTCAAATGTTGGCACCATGACTTGCGCCATGGCTTGTTGAACAAGTCGGTCAATCACAGTTGGTATTCCGAGCTTGCGTTTACCACCATTAGGTTTGGGAATTTCAACCCGCTTAACGGGACGAGGCCGATAGGTCTCGTTTTGTAAAGCTTGCAGTAATTCCTGTTTATGTTTCCTCAAGTAGGGCAACAGTTCGTCAACGGTCATTCCGTCTAGTCCTGCTGCACCTTTGTTTCTGCAGACGCGAAGATAAGCCTCGTTCAGGTTATTTCGGTCTAAGACTAACTCTTGAAACTTAGTGCCGTTCATCATCGTATTTTCACCAGAGTCAGTGCTACGCACCCCGACTTGTTCTTGGGCTTCCAGTCCTACTGTCCGCCGGCGGTCAGCTTTTTCTGTATTCTGCGGTTGTTGCACTGTCTCCACCTCCAATATCAATGATGACCTATTATTGTTCAGCCCTTCGTGGCAGATACCACTACTATGGCCTCGGCTGACTCCTGTATCGTTCTGCACCACATCACTGCGATGTTTGTTCCTGTGGCGCTTAGCGCGCCTCTTGTCGGGAACGTACGATACAGGCCTCCCCGGGTAAGAACGCCCACTTTCGTACCATGTCATTGCCAGCTTTACTGCGATGGCCTCGAGTAGTATTGGACTTTGGTTTGTTTGGCAACCTCGTCCGACCAACACAGCCTTATAGCTGATTCTTGTACATCAATGCGGTACTTTGTCGCCGACTTCCTTCAGATTCCACCTCACGATGGACACCCTTGTCATTGACTTGCGGTTCCGACTACTACGGCCCGCAACGGACTTTCACCGTCTAGTTGGCGCCCATGCCGGGCGCACCAAAAACACCCCCATACCCGCGCAGGTATAGAGGTGTCCGTTTGTTTCTTTTTAAACTCGAACGGCCCCTTCTTAGCCTCACGGGACCAAGTTAAAAGGTTTATTTATATCAAAGTATAGCGGGCGGTGTGGCAGATGTCAATCACGTTTCAACACCTGGTCGTGATTCATGGTCAGCCGAATCAATAACAACCCGACAAGCAGAACAACCCCAATAATCATAAACGTCAGGTTCTTTGTATAATCCGTTAAGAAGCCAAACGTAAACGAACCAAGCGGCTGAAACCCATCCAGTGCGATGAACCAAATCCCAAAAATGCGCCCCAGATAGGCATTTTCAGTCATGTCTTGCGTCATGGTAAACGCCCGAATATTAAATGACGCCATAGCAAAGCCGTACACAAAGGCGAAAGCCAGAAGTACCCAGTACTGGCGAACTAGCCCCGCAACAATCAATCCCCACGCTGCCAGTATTAAATCGCGATAGTTATCATTTCGCGTGGCAGGCCGGTGAACTAGCGTCAGTCGCAGACCGCCTAAAATGCCACCCAGCGCTAATCCGGTGAGCAGAAAACTGTACTTCTGCGGATCTGCTTGATAAAAATGGTTGACCACAAAGGGCAGTACCAGTTTGACTGCCGCGAACAACACGTTAGCGAAACCGCTTAAAATGACGTTTTCGATCAGTGTCTTGTGAGCGCCAACGTACTCGAAGCCGGACAACAAACTGGTCTTAAAACTCAGGCGATTGGTGGTGACTGCTGGTGTCTCGTACTTTAGGCCAACGAGTAACATAAATGACAGCGTAAAGGAAAGCCCATTGATCAGCAAGAACGACCGGAAGTCGATCCAGTTAATGGTCAATAACATGCCACCCAAAAGCGGTGTCACAATATCCGCCAAATTAAGTGCCGTGTTCGAAAAGGCGTTAAACCGCTGAAGTGCGCTCGATGCTAGGATTTCCGGCACAATCGCCTTGGCGGCCGGAAAACTAAACGCCACGCCAACATCCAGCATGCAGGTCAGACCGATCAACTGCCAGGCAGCCGGATTCTCCGGGTCGATCACAACCGCAAAACTAAAACAGGCCAGTAAACAAATGAACTCCGACGCCACTAGGATTCGTTTCCGGTTATAATTATCGATCAGCACGCCGCAAAACAGATCACCGCACAGCAATGTGATGCCGCCAACTGCCTGTACGATGCCCAGCAACGCAGTACTGCCGCTGGCTTTTACCACAAACCAGTTTAAGCCAAACAGATAGAGTGAATCCCCCACCCGGGAAATAAAGGGTGACAAAAAGAGCGGCCAATTAAAGGTCTTCGATCTCATCAGTACCTCCTTAAACCGGCAATTGCCGCCACTCTGCTTTACCATTCATCGTCAGTGCCAGTAAGTAGTTAAACGCTTTGACGGCATTCTTGTGCCGGTGATGGTACAGGGTGTTAAGCCCAGCGCCAGTCGGCATCGGGTCAGACAATCCGAGCTTGCCGTCCTGCCACTCACCGGCAGCCATCATAATCGCCATTTCACCATTCTCATCGGCGGTGAATAAAAAGAACAGGCTCATGGTGTCGTAGTCGTTTAAATACGCCGGCATCGTCCAAAAGCCCGGCCGAATTTGCTTTAACTCTGACCCCAGAAAATGGAAATCCACGTGGTTTTGCGGGGTCACCGGCGTTGTCAGATACACCATCATGTGGTCTAACTGTCGATTTCCCAATTGTAAATAAGGTCGTTGATGGTCCAAAATCGTGCACCTCCGTCTTGAATCTTTATTTTAGTGTACCAGCAAATCCCAGTCTGGTCACGGGTCATACTGGTTAAAACCGACAACTTGCGCATTCGTGTACAAACTTTATGTTGACGAAAAATGATTTTCCGGTTACAGTAGCTAGGAACTAAATAACCAAAATAAATTCAGACTGGGAGCTGACTTTTGATGACAGATTTATCAACAACGATTGCTGATAGAACCTTTAGTAACTGCATGATGAACGCCGCGGGTGTGCGTTGTGCTGACGAGAATGACTTGAACCAACTGATTGCATCGCCCGCTGGTGCGTACGTCACAAAGAGTGCGACCCCAAACGTGCGTGAAGGCAATCCAGAGCCACGGATGAAGAGCCTTCCTGGTGGCTGCATCAATTCCATGGGATTGCCCAATCACGGATTGGACTATTACCTGGATTTTGTCCTGAAAGATCAAGCAGCGCGGCCAGACAAGACCAACTTGTTGTCGATTGCGGGCACGACCCTTGAAGACAATTTAGCAATGCTCCATAAGGTTGCCGATTCTGACTTTAACGGGTTCGTTGAACTGAACCTCTCCTGCCCAAACGTACCTGGTAAGCCGCAAGTCGGCTATGACTTTGACCGGGTACGCGAAATTTTGACCCAAGTCTTTGCCTTCTACGACAAGCCGCTGGGTGTCAAGTTGCCACCCTACTTTGATTTGGTCCACTTCGATCAGATTGCGGCAGTCTTAAACGACTTCCCGCTGACATTTGTTAATTCAATCAACAGTGTCGGCAACGGGCTCGTCATTGATCCCAATGCCGAGCGTGTGGCAATCAAGCCTAAGGGCGGTTTTGGCGGCATCGGTGGCACTTTCATCAAGCCAACTGCTTTAGCAAACGTTCGTGGACTTAGCTTGCGCTTGAAACCAGAGATTGCCATCATTGGCACTGGCGGTGTCATGAATGGGACTGATGTTTTCGAACACATCCTCTGTGGCGCGTCAATGGTCCAGGTCGGGACTCAGTTTGGCTTCGAAGGCACCCGCATCTTTAAACGCCTGTCCAAAGAGCTCAGCGCAATTATGGCCGCAAAAGGCTATCAATCGATTGATGATTTTAAAGGGAAACTCAAAACATTTGATGATTAACGATAAGATCAACGACTCAACTAACACCCTGTTAGCTGAGTCGTTTTTTAGTTGGCAAGTTCTTTTTCCATAATAAAATCAGTCTGTTGCTCGTCCCCTAAGAAGAAATCGTGCGCCCCAGTTTGATGGAACCCTAATCGTTGGTAAAACGCCTTCGCATTTTCATTGTGTTCCCACACACCTAACCAGATTTTTGTAAGGTGTTTCTTTTCGGCCTGTTCTTCAGCGTAAGTGATGAGCGTCCGCCCTAATCCACTGTGTTGGAACGCACTTTTAATATAGATCCGCTCAACTTCAAGGTAGTCCTTCCCCATATCGTCAGACTGTGCGGCGCCCTGATTGAGTTTGAGATAGCCCGCTAGCTGGCCGTTAACGTGGAGAAATACAAAATCGGAATCGGAATTTGTTAATTCCGCTTTGAGCTGGTCGGGTGCGTAAGACGTCGCTAGATAGCTTGCCATGTTTGCATCAGTATTGTACCTGCCGAAGGTTTCGGTGAAGGTCTGGATACTTAAGGTGTGTAGTGTTGCGAGGTCTTTTTCGGTGACTGGTGTAATTTTAGGCGTCATTTGGATGGCGGGTTCTCCTTTTTTTATTGTCTGAAGATTAGGATATCATCTTTATGTGGTAAGTGCAACAAAAATTAACAATGATTTTTAAAAACACGCAACCAGTAGATGGCTGCGTGTTCTAGTTTTTTAATTTATTAAGTTAAGTGCTACAAAATGAGGTTGCGACTAGCTTCTCTGTTAGATGTAGTCTTTGCCGCATTCTTTTCGGCCAGAGCGAGCTCGTGTCGACGTGGTTTAATTTCACATTGTCGAAACGTGTTCCGCAAGGCTGAGGGCTACTGCATAAGCTCACTCTGGCAAAAAAACAAGTTCGGCATTTCTGCCAGAGTGAGCTTATGCTCCGCCCTCAAAACGCCTTGCTCCACACTCTTACACCTCGTTGCATATGATAGTACTGGTGGTCGCCCACTTGGCGGCGACCCACCACTTCGAAACCGGCACGCTCATATAATTTCATTGCACCTGGATTTTCGAAATCAACGATGAGTCCCATCACGGACTCACCATCACGTTGCGCGTAAGCAGGCAGTGCCTTTAACAACTGACTGCCGACCCCGTGACCCTGAAAGTCTGGCGACACCGCAATCGAATCAAGATACCATTCGTCGCCATCCGTCTCAGACTCCGCCTCAAAGGGTTGCTTAAACGCCGCTGATTTATTTGAGAGACGCCGCAGCACCTCGTCAACACGCGCTTCATTTTCTCCGGGATATCCAAACGCGACACCCACAACTTGGCCATTGGCCTCGGCCACCACGGTGGTTGCGTCACTTGCCAGATAACTTCTGGTTCGGTACGCCATCGTGATGACCTTCTCTAAGTCGGGTTCGGGCACGTCTTCCAATTCTTCCAATTGCATCTCGTCGAAAATCAAATTAATTAAGGGCGCTATCTGACCTGCATCAGCGGGCTGCGCCTCACGTATGACTATCACTAAAAATCCTCCATTCATGGTTAAGTAAGAGGATACCGGAAATGGCAACACTTGTCAAAATTGACCCTAACAGATAATTGTCGAGAACCGCTTAATGACGCAACGACATTCTACTTAGTCGATTTATCAGCAGCCATTTGAGCTTGATTATCCCGCAGCTCATTAAGTTCGCCACGAATTTCACCCAAAATTTCGATCTGCATGCGTTCAATTTCCAACGTATGCGGAATCTGATTCTGCGTTAAATGATCCAACTTAGCGTGAAGGATTCGTAATTCATGTTCTGATTTTTGGTTAACATGGTAGTCATTTTCAGCATCCATGCGGTCCCGGTCCGCCGACCGATTTTGGCTCATCATGATAATGGGCGCCTGTAACGCAGAGATACAGCTTAGACATAGGTTTAGTAAAATGTAGGGGTACGGGTCGAAATGAATCCCAAGGACCTGCAAGCCGTTGACCAGCATCCAGGTTAACAGCACCATGGCGAAAATGAAGATAAAGCCCCAACTACCACCGAAGTGCGCCACCGCGTCAGAGACCTTCTGTCCGGTGGTCAAACTGTTATTGAGCGATTCGTTGACGTCAGTAATTTCATAATCATCGCTTTGTAGCGCGCGGGTTAATTTCCGATTGATCTTTTGACTTTGTTTCAAATCTGCATTGATCATCGCATCCACGTTCGCCAAACGGTACTTTAACAGGTGACGATTACAGATAAAATCCGTCACCTTTGCTTCTGGATGATCACTTTTCACCCGATTGCGCATGCTCGTCGACAGTTCTGACAGGTAGATCCCCTCATCTAAAAAATACAATTTGCCGTCTACCAGACACGTTGCAGTCTGCTGCTCGTCAGTCATTGAAATACCCTTCTCTCTGAAATCGCAATTATAAGTCTAGTTTAAACTATTCGGGCAAAATAAAATAGACCCCGTGACCTCTTCAGATCAGCGGCGCCTATTGTGGTGCAATGTGAATCAGTCACCCGACCACATTCGTTTTGAGTACGATCGTTCTAAAGTCAAGAAACAAACAGAATTACCAAGCAACACGTTATTCGGTTACCAGCTTACGATCAGCGTATGAGCGTTTTGCGAGGCGCAACGACTTGCGAATTTCCGCCATATGCGTCTTAAACTGGTCATCTTTTAAGTCACAGTCAAACCACGACAACTCGGAAAGGTTTTCCTCCATTTGGTTTAAAATCTTTTCAATTGCCTGCTGTGACTCGTCATTACCTGTCATCTATATTCACTCCTTATCTGTTATTACACACGTACTATACCGGATTTAAATGAAATTACAAGCCTTTTGCCCTTTCTTTTTAGAAGTGCAAGCCATTTCTCATTTTACGAGGTTGTTACTCATTGAACTAACAAAAAACAAGCTAGTTGGCTCAACCAAATATCGAATTGGTCGGGTCCACTAGCTCTTTTTTTAAGACAATAAGTGTTGCATATCATCTGGCAACGGCTGTTCAAATGTTTGATGCTGATGCGTCACCGGATCTGGATAATCCAAGTGAAACGCATGCAGCGCTTGACGCGTGATGAGCTGCTGATCACCGCCATACAGCGCATCACCCAATAGTGGGTGGCCAATGGATTCAAAATGGGCACGAATTTGGTGCGTTCGCCCAGTGTGCAGCAAGACTTCAACTAGCGTGAACGACGCTGTCCGTTGTTTGACCCAGTACTCTGTCTGCGCCGGCTTGCCATCGTCCGCAACGATTTGGTTAAATCCATCATCCGCACGTCTAAGTGGCGCATCAATCATAGCATGGTCCTGGTCAAGTCGGCCACCAACGAACGCCAAGTAGCGTTTAACCAGTGTGTGGTCGGCGAGTTCCTGGTTCATCCAAGAATTGGCCAATCGGTGCTTCGCCAGCAACACCAACCCACTGGTATCCCGATCTAATCGCGTGATCACGTGGGGTACCAAATTGACTTCCTGTTCCGCAACTAGATGCCCCTTTACGCGATTCACCAGGGTATCCGTTCGGTTGCTGGGTCCTGGGACCACTGTTAGGCCGGCCGGTTTCGAAACGACTAGAAAATTCGGGTCTTCAGATACGATTGCTAGCGGTTCGTGACTGACCGGTACGTTAGGGTCAGCCGGTTCAGCTGGGACGATCAACGTCAACGCGTCGCCGACAGCCAATTTTGTTGCCGGTGCAACCGCCACGTTGTTGACCAGAATTTGACCGTTGCTATGGTTAATTTGTGAAAACATCCGGTGGCTGACGCCCTGTTGTGCCAAAAATTGTTTGGCGGACTGTCCTATCGTCTCAACCTGCCATTTAAACTCCATACTGCCTCTCCGTTTCACTTAATTTTGATCGATCAGTGTGCTCAGAGCCGGATACTTGTCAGCAGGGAAATTGTACTGCGCACGAAATACCTTGATCTCGTCAGCACTGTCCACTTTAGGATCAAGTGCCATCCGTCCTGTTTCCAACGGTGGCTGATCACTGATGATGGCATCAATAACGATCGGCGTCGTGTTTCCTGCCTGAATCAAGTCGTTGCATTTTTGAATGGCAGCCGTTAACGACGCATCGTCTGTGACACGTAATCCAATGGCCCCCCATATTTTCAGCAACGCCAGCCCAGTTTGCATTCTTAAAGTTTAACGCATAATCGCTCTGACCGCTATTCGCTTTTTCTTGCCGAATGAAACCGAACCCACCATTTTCAAGAACCAAGTTAATAATCGGCAGTTGATATTGGACCTGTGTCAAAATATCCTGAACGATCATTGAAAAACCACCGTCACCAGAGACTGTGATCACCCGCCGATCCGGTTCGGCAATTTTAGCAGCGATCCCAGCAGAAACTGCGTACCCCATTGCGCCAAACCAAGCGGACATCGTCATCTTCTGGTTTTGATCAAACGGTAACGACCGGGTCGCCCAAACAGTATTATTCCCAATATCTAACTCGTAGATCGTATCGGCATCCGCAAGCGTCCCGACTTCTTTAAGGACACCTTCAGCGGTTAACAACCCCTCAGGCCGTTCTGCTGCCCGCGCGTCTAAGTACTTTAGCCAGTTTGCTCGTGACCGTTGGGCGGCCTTTAAAAATGACGTTTCTGGTAAACGGTCAGGTTGCGCATCGATCAGCTGCTGCAGATACGTCCCGCTATCAGCCAGAATCATTTGGGTGCCCGCCGCTTGTCGGCCAAGTTCCGATGCCTGATCATTGACCTGAATAAACGTCACGTTCTTGTCTAAGAATCGGACAAACGAATTAGCGCTGCCGACCATTAAGACCAGGTCAGCAGCATGCAGCACTTCATACGCAGGTTGCGTTCCGATACGACCCTGAGAGCCCATGAAATTTTCAAAATTACTTGGCACCATCCCGGCAGCCGGCGCAGAGGAAATGACAGGTAGCCCAAATTTTTTGGAAACACCAACCACGGCAGCCTTTGCGTCCCTAATCCCCGTCCCGACAACCATAACTGGTCGCTGGGCACTCTTGATCAGGTTAATTGTTTCATAAACCTGTTCACGCGTGCCGCTCCCTTTCTGTTGTTGGATGTGCTGAACTGGAACTGGGGTGTAATTAATGGTTTTGCTGGCTAAATTATCCGGAATGATGACAACGGATGGCGACTGGGTCTCATACGCTGCCGTAATGGCCCGACGGATTGTATCCGGAATCTGCTGTGGGTTGCTGATTTGCTCATGGAAGGTATCGAGACTCGCAAACAACTCGTCTTCATCCATGTCCTGAATGAACCGTGTGTTGATCATACTAGTGGCAACGGTGCTCATAATCAACAACATTGGCGTATGGTCCATTTTAGCGTCCACCATGCCGTATAACAGGTGAACGGCCCCAGGACCAACAGATGCTAGTGCAACACCAATTTTGCCGGTCAACTTTGTTTCCGCTGCGGCAGCTAATGCCCCCACTTCTTCGTGGCGAACCTGGATATAGTTGACTGATGCCTGCTCAGGTGCAAACCCATCAATAATTGAATCAGCCGGAATACCATATACATGATCAATTCCCCAGTTTTCAAGTTCTTTCACCAGCGCCTGTGACGCTTTCATTTCCGTCATAAAATCCCTCCGTTCAAGTTTGTATTCGCTTTCATTTTAGCAAAATCACCACCACAAAAAAAGGGGTGGTGGCCCTTTTCGTGTGTTGTGGGTGAATTTGATGATTGGTTGGAGGTAATGGATAGGAGTGGCGTTCGTTCCTGTTGAGTTTTTTTTGAAAGCGACTTTCGGCTTCTTTCTTGGCAACCATGTCGAAACGCGTTTCGGAAAACAGAAAGCTGCACACAAGAGGACTCTGACAAAAATGCCAAAACCGGGCATTTCTGTTTTTCTTTCTTGGCAGCCACGCCGAAACGCGTTTCGAAAAACAGAAAGCGGAGTGTAAGCCAACTCTGGCCAAAATGCCAAGTTCGGGCATTTTCGCCAGAGTTAGCTTACACTCCGCTTCCTACCGTTTTCCTTCACGCTCTACGACACGTCATTCGAATCCCCTAAATATCTCCTTCTAGGCAACCGTGCTAAAACGAGCTCCACAAACCAAAGACTTGCACAGAAGCGGTTTGTTCCGCTCTCTACGACACGTCATACTCCGTCTCCCTCAACCCAGCATTCATAAAATCAGACGGTGTTTTCATGGTTTCTGGATCCCAGGTTGCCACTCCGACGACTAAGGTCAATGCTAGATTCGCCAAGTCTGGGTTTTGCTGGACGGTTTTATCAAACCCGTCTTTAATGCGACCAGTCGCTACCCTAGCGCCATCCGTGTCCGCATAGATCAAGATTGCCCATGTCGGGTCGTCCCGGTCTAATAGATAGGTAATATCATTTTCACGGGTAATTTTTTTGATGGTGGCCGATGCCAATTGCAACAATTCTGTTAACTGGTCTGAGGACATCATTCGGCGTAGATCATTGTAATAGCGAATCTTAATGACTAACGTCGCCACCGGCAAGTTGAACCGGCGATTAGTCTCAATAAATACCTGGGCATCCTCTTGATAAGCAACCCGAGTCCGCAAATTGGTTTGCGTATCAAAGGCCCCTCGCTCAACCAAGGCCGTTTGAAGATCACGATTCTGCTGTTGTAAATAGGTCTGATTCACAGTCAAAAAATAGAGAATGACGCTCAATAATATTGGCTGCACCATCCAGAATAGGAGCGGCCAAGGAATATCTTGTGTTTGTTGTAGGTACTGATATAACACAATGACGACCTGAACCGCAATAAATAGGAGGTTAGCCACTAAACCTGTTATCAGCCCCCAAAAGTACGTCATCAGCAGTAAAACAACCGTGCAAAACAGGTAAATGGTGTTCAAAATCAGGTGACCGGAGAGTGCCATCAAAATGGCTGTACCGGCAAATGCTGCCAAGAAAAGTAACCAGCAGACATCAATGTAGAGGTTTGCGTTTTGATGCTTACTTGTCATTTGTTTGACCCCCTCGCTTGAGCAGCCCCTGTTTTTTCAGGACTAAGATAATGGCAACACCAATAACCGCAATAACGACCAAAGCTGCACCCAGGTACAGTAGCAACTGCATATTGTCGTTTAAATTCCGCTTGACCGTCAACGATTCATCGATGGCTTTGTTTTTCTTAAACCGATACCCCATGTGCTGATTATCTGTATCGACCAGGATCGCATCCCCAGTATATTGCTGGATGGTCGACGCCGTATTAAGCTGAGTTGATGCGAGATACGTGGCCTCAGGAGTCGCGCCGGTGACGACCAACAACCCGCGTTTGGCGTTATACGGTGACCGTAACAGTTGATCTGTCCCAATCGTATGACCATATTGCGGCGTCAAGCTTAACTTTTCATTTGAAACGAAATGGGTGTCCGCTTGGTTATATTTAAAATAGAGTTTTGGATTAAGGCGTTTGATCAGCGGATTCTGTCTGGGTGTACCAATGGCAATCACGTTGCTTTCTTTCAGCACTTTCTGGCTTGGATGATGATAGAAAGTTAAGCTTCCAGTATTGAATTTTGCATAGCTGCCCATGAGATTAAAGAGGTTGCCTAGCGTCTGATAATCGGAAGCGGTCAACGTTTTGGGCACAATAACAGCTAACTGATGAAAAGTCTCATTTTTCATAAACAGCGTGGGATAATTTGTGAGCAGCAGGTCATTTGATTTTTGTGACTTGACCTTCATTTTTGAGGACGGTTCGATTACTGCCCATGGTGTGTCCCCATCGGTTGTCTGAGTTGCGTCCTTAACTGCAAGGTCCATCGCAACGGTCACCACGAAACTACTGCCAAGTGCGGTTCCTCGCGGCACGTTAAATTCAAGCCGGTCGCCATTTAGATGACCCAGAACAAGCCGGTGGCTGCCAGTCACCGTGTCGTTTACCGAAACTGTGACTAAGGACCGTTTAAAGTCCAGGTTATCGCTATATCGCATGTTCAGAGTAATGGTTGACCCATCAGCATTCGTCCGGTCGTTTGGCAGCGAAACGTAGTAACTGCTCTCGTGGTGACCCGTTCCAGAAAACTGAACGGCCTTATCCGTTAGTGAATATTGTTCAGCGTTAAGATGCCCTGCAGCAGTTGCAGTATTCGTGTTACCTGCCACCATAACTGTCGGCTGCTGGCTTTCAGTCATTAGTGCTTGATTTGCGACAAATCGTCCGGCACGTGTCAACAACTTGGCGTTTTTGGCAGTCACAATCAGGTAATGTTGACCCTTTGTCGTCATTGTCTGAATAACCGCATGATGCGCAATCTTATTTTTTGAAATCGTGCGTTTTAAAACTGCTGGTAAATGATTATAGGTTGCCACCACCATTACATAATCTCCGTTAGCGGTCTTCAAATTAGACCAATTCTCAAACTGAACTTGATTCGTTTGCGTCGAAATTGGGCGCGATGTTCCCGATAACGCCAGCATACTGGCCGTCAATTCAGCCGAACTGGGTTGGTCCGCTGTGACTAAATAATCGTGTTGCTGATTGACGGTGTCATCGCCGATATAGTGACTATAAAATGACGCTACTGTATTCTTGGCTTGAGTTAATTGATACTGAAATGTCACATTGGCCGCATCCGTTATAGTCAGCCAATTAGCCGGCGTTTGGGTGACCTGCGCAGCTTGTCCCTTTTTTTGCGTTTCAATTTGACCACTCACCGTTAACTGATTGTCAGCCGACAGCAATTTCGTCGGTATTGAAATTGCCTTGGTCTGCGTACCGGTGCCAGTTTTTGGCCGAAATGACACTATCTTAACGCCGTTCACTGCCACAGTAATTGAAGAAGTTTGTTGGTTAGTAAGCTGGGAGGCTTGGTAAACCAAATTAAACATCGCGTTTTTTACATCCCAATAGGATTCTTTTGAGAAATACATTGATGCCGTAACTGACGTCCCTGAAAGCGTCGTTGTTGCATTTTGAAATTGGTCCGTGTACGTCTGCGTTGACGCGGCCTTGACGTCACGGGGAATGACCAGCGCGCTGATCACAACGACCAGGAGGCCAAGAACCACTAGGCCGCTACTGATAACGTTTGGTTTTATACCATTTTGCTTGTTGATGAAAGACTTGTTCACGAATATACCCCACCATTCCGTAGGCGGCCACTGCCAGCCACATTTGACTATAGACTAAATACATCAAAACAATTAAACACAAATTACTGAAGGTCAACTCGCCCCGTTCCGTGGTAATCGTCAAAAAGGTACTGACGATAAACATCACGACGGCGAACAGCCACAGTCCGTTACTGAATCCCTGAAGATTTGAATGCACGATGCCAGCTACTGACAGCACAAAAACTGTATCTGAAAGGATCAAAGACATCATCAGCATGAAGTAGACAGCCAGATAGTAAAGCAAGTCAAATCGAATTGGTCGGCCCTCCTTTTTAAAGAGCAGTTTGCCGTTCTTTAAAATGACGTAGATGTTGCCCTTAACCCACCGCGTCCGCTGATGGAACCACACGTCAAGCGTCTGCGGCTCCTGTTCCCAAGTGACTGCTAAAGGTTGAAAGCCGATTCGATAGCCCATCCGATAGATTCGAAAGCTGATTTCTGTGTCCTCGGCCAGTGCTTTTACATCCCACTGCCCAACTTTTTCCAAAATATCTCGGCGGATCACGTAGTTTGTTCCAGGGATCGTGCATAGATGAAAGAGTTGTTGTCGGCCAGCCTGGGCCATCCATTGAAAGGACAGCGTTTCGATGTTAATAAAACGGGTCAACAATGAGGCGTTCTTATTTCGGGTTCGAAACTTACCGATAACAGCGGCCTGACGGTCATTGGCTAAGAGTTCAGCAACCAAGATTCGCAGTGCCGGCGCTTCCGGTGTGTTGTCCGCATCATAAACGGAAATGATGGATCCGCGTGCTTGTTTCAATCCAATGTTAAGGGCGTTGGATTTTCCTTTACCGCCCGTGACACTATCGGTATTGATGACCTTTAATCGGTCAGTTGTAAATTCGTGTTGCAGGGCTGCCAATTTATCAGCAGAATGATCACTAGAATTATCATTAATGATGATCACTTCATAACGGTCGTGTGGATAATCAAAACTAAGAAGGGAAAGCACCGTTTTAACGATAACGATCTCCTCGTTATGCGCCGGAACGAGAATCGAAACAAATGGCGGTATTTCTGGCAGCTCTGGTTCAGGCCGTTTAACGTGCCGCAAATACCAGGTATAACCGGCAAGCGTTAACACTAAGTTGATCACCAGGATACCCCATATCGATACCACCGCGACCATTAATAAACTATCAAGAATTGCCACCTTAGTCCTCCTTCGTTAACGCCTAAATCGACGCCAGTAAATGCGTCTGCCAACAATGATAAATCCAATCAGTGCAATCAAAACAACCGCAAAGAAGATGTTTAAAAGCACCCTTGCACTTTAAAAAAACGTTTAAATAGCGGTTGTGTCGCCACCGGTTTGGGTGTTTTGTACGGTGACGCCACGTTATGAGTCACCCGTTGTCGATGACCATTCAAATAATAATGCCCGTTCTTGTAAGCTAACGCTGTGGTGCCAACATGAATGGTGCCCTGAAACCCATTCGTCTGTAGATCAGCCCAGTGAAAATGGGTTTGGGTGACCTGTTGTTCAATTATCCTGACTCGTTTTCTTGAATCAGGTGTGTTTATCGTTAAGGCCGTTGCTAGCGGGAGGTTAGTCAACGGTTGGTGGGCAACTGAATGGAATGGCATGGCCATGTATGTTGTCTTAGCAACCGCCGCGTTATTATCCTGTTTCAAATAGGTTGGCGCTTTGTTAGGCAACAATACCCAACTCGACGCCTTCGAAAGGGCATTTTTTCTTAAAACAATATCCTGATTCCAATACCCTGCGCTGCTAATGCCAACCGGAAAGACGGCCTGGTTTGCCAGATCCACTAACTCTCCGGTCATGAGTTGGTTCAACTTGTTCCCACTGGCAGCGGAGGCCCCGCCAATCTTCGGTGTCTGTAGAAAAATGACACCACCATTTAATTCTACTTGCCGCAACCGCTTTGTATACTGCCGATATGCAGCGAGTTCAGCATTTTCAGCGACTGAAACAGCACTCACTGCGAACCGAATATGGTGTCGGTTAAGGTAGCGGCTAAGCCGAACGAGCCGTGATAAGTCACTGTATGGGGTCACCTTCGTGATTGTCAGCAGCGGGTGATGCGACGCTGATTGGCTGAACAAATCAGCTCTAATAGGCGCTGGGCAGTAATCAGGCCATCCCCACTGGTGACCAAAAACGGGAGGTACCCATTTTGGTTTGACGTTACACCATACGCATGACCATTTTCAGTGCCAGATTGCGTCACGAGATGGCCGTACTGGTGTACATGACTTGGCAAATGTGTGAGCAGTGTAATTGTCTTTAAAAAAGGTAAGCTAGTACTGTCACCAGTGGTTTTCAGTGTAAGTTGCTGTTGATATCGGATAACCCGTTTAGCCCCCATCGCTGTCGCTTCTTGTTGTGTTAGATCACCGCCAATGTGCAGTTTTATTCCATGATAGGCCTGACGATCAGCTAAAAAGTGTTTGTTCGTGATGCCCACTGCTGGCCAATTTATAACCGTAATGACACCGCTATAATGGCCTTGGGACAACATTCCTTGTTGATAATCACTTTGTGCGACTGTTTTAACGTGCAGGTCAAGTGACGTCAAACTGCGTTGCAGCACGTCGATTCTTTTAGCGCCGCCGTCACCTGTATTTTGCGCATCATACACGATCAAAACACGCTGGGAGCTTGCATGGGTTAACGATTCCGGCATCAAATTAAGGCCACAGAGAATGGCACCCGCCAAAATAATCATAATATGAATCAGCCCATGTCTACGCATCATCAGTAGTCTCCTCGCTGTCATTCGCCAGCCACAACCGTTTATTCAAAACATCCGAAACAAAGAGAATAAAGGTCAGGTTGTAGCAGACAGGCACCATAAATAAATGCTTCGCTAGGTCCGCGTCCCCGTCACCAATAATGGAAATAATCGGTACAAACACACAAACAGTCATCAGTCCCGTAACAAGAAAGAAGCGGATCAAACCACCAGTGCGCTTGGCTCTATAATCCAACCATGCTGAAACACTGTAGATTGCTATAAACGCGACTGCCAACAAGCAATCAAACGCGTACCTGCCTGGAAAGTAGTTTGACATGAACCTGCTATATCCAGTAAAAAAAGTCGACTGGGCACCGGCTTTTTTGCCGGACCCACGGGCAAAGTCACCGACAGCACTGACCCTTGTTTGCATAACGTCTTTTGCGGCAAGGTCCATTAATTGTGCAAATTGTTTCGGATTCTCCGCATAATAGCGAATCAACCACCCGGTGCCGTACTTGTTCAACAACTGTTTTTGAATATTGGGATCACTAGGCTTAACCGCCGTAAACGTTTTGGGGTAATAATTCTCATTACGCATCAGCGCATAGGCTTCATTTAACCCTTGTTTCTCAAGTTTTCGGCTGGGATCACTTGTTTCAATCAGCGCGCCATGAGTGAGTGCCTGATATTGATTGACGGTACTGAATTCTGAATTGATCAGCTTATAGGTCAGGCCACCAGCCCCAAGGATAAGCACCAGACTCGCGATAATCGCCAGTCGGTGAGCACTCAGCGTTGGCAAGAACAACAGGCCAGCACCTGCCACGATAAAACTGAGTGCTAAGGGGGCATTTTGCTGTTTGTTCGTAATCAAAAAGACAGTGCTGACCACAAAGAGGACGATCATTGGCCAGTCATGCCGATAACACTTGTGGACGATGGCCATTAACGCGGCAAAGAGGTACATGGCAGCAATCAGCATCCCTGGCTCGGCAAAGAAAGAATTAAAGTAGAGCGTCATCGTCCCATCCGCAAACATTAGGACAACAAGGGCAGCAATGATGTAACTGCTTATATTGCGGTGGGGATGCACAAGCGCCTTCGTTAACAAATAGATTGCCCCGAGGAAAAAGCCTTCGTACACTGCCGCAAGGAACCGAATATCAAAGATGTGGCGACTATAGAACAGTTCGTTTAACAAAACCGCCAGCTTTACCACCAATGTTTGCGATGAAAAAACCGCAACGTTGTTTTCATTAAAGTACTGCATCAACCCGAATTTTTGAATAACAAAACTCAGATACTGACTGTGCTGAGAGGGTAGGCGATAAATACCATTGCTCAGCATTGCCCGGTAAAAATCTCCGTTATCCGCCAGGCCGTGAATGGGCGTCAAAAAGAGTAATGGAATCGTGACAACAGCTGCAAATAAGCAGGCAAATAGGGCCGGCGATAGCCATTGACTTAACCGAACTGCCTGTCGTTGAATCCCTGTTTTCATGTTGTCACCCCCTCTTTAATAAGTCGTTGCCACCACTGCCGTTAGGTTATTGAATGAATACGTTTGATTAGTCGTCGCATCGCCTAACGCGCCATAAATTGGCGAGCGTCTTGTCACCACTTGAGAGGCCCAGACCGCCCGCATCGCTGTTTGGTACATCTCGCGGTCATGCACCGTTGCAAAAATCAAGGCTGCTAACGCATAGTTGGCGGCAGCCTGATCCTTGTTCACAACAATGCCATCGATCGTGTAGCTGTTATAGAGTTTATGCGCCCGGACTTGCTGGACCAGCCAATCCAGAGACTGTTGCCGCAGCTTGCCCACCTCAGCCAAATGTAACAGGACTTCTAACGCCTCTGATGTATTCAGATGCTGACTACTATACTCACCGCTTTGCCAGTCGTAGCTTGCCGCGTACAGTGGAAAAGCATTCCCCAAATAACCGGCTTGAACAAGCTCAAGTTGTTTTTGATAATAGTGGCGCTGCGTTTTGGAAACCGACTCAAAATAGCGCAGTGTCAACAGATCATAATAAGCTAGCGAACTGGTTGTGCTTGCTTGGTGGGCGTGAACGTCGTAGAAATCGACCAATCGTCCCTTTGCTAAATTGTGTTTTTTCAACAAAGCAAACCGAGTCGCAGCTTTTTTGGCATACGCCTGGCTATGTGTTTGAGCGGCATAGATTTCTAAGGCACGAATCACGCGCAGATCATCCAGTGTGGCGTTAACGGTTGCACGTTTTTTTGTTGCCGGATCGTAGCGATAGCTCAACTGATCACCCTGGTCAAACGTGGTCAGGGTCTGCTTGTAACTACGTCGAAATGCACTAGATTGTTTTGTTTGTGCCAAATAGGTTAGCCAGAGGCCAGATGACTCCACTAGCATTTCATGCCCAGTTGCCTGCGATCGTTGGTTCGCCGAGGTCAAATAATTCGTGTAGAGCCCCTTTGAAGTCAGCAACTGTTTCTGGACAAACGTTGTTAATTCACGCTGCTCCACATCATGACGATGGTAGTGCGTTTGGGCAATGAAACTCGCGTTAGACTGTGTCGGGACCTTTACTGTAACCCGGCGTGTGCAGCCAACCAGTAACACCGCGCCAAGCATGAAACCTATTAGCCACGACCATCTTTTCATCTACATATACCACCTTTTTGTTGGTTAATGATTAATTTTAGTATATCGAACCGCTTCAAAGAAGACCATCATCCGTTTCTAAAACTCATACAAGTATTAGGCTATCCTCAATTTCGCCTCATTTTTAGGACACACGAAAAGGTATTACTTCACAGTCGTTCAATAAACGACGCTAGTGTAATACCGTTATGCCCATCTTTTTGTCTCTCCTGAAGCATTTGGTGCTTCCCCGCCAATAGTGTACCACTGGTCGTTCGTTTATGTTAGCACGGGTACCAAAAGTTGGTCTCCCCCGCTGATTTGTGTCACCCCTAGTTGCCAAAATCTGGCAAGTCGCGAAATGACCAGTCTAGCTTGGACACATTAAGCTACCCATCCACCGAAACTGATCAGGATTTCAATTTGATATTTCAATCCGATGTTGTAATTAAAACAATTGTATTGACAACAGAACGAATCAAGATAAAATGAACTTCCATGGCAAATTTTGTCACGGCATATTTCTTGTTAAGAAAATGGGGGTTATTAAATGGCATCAATCTTTGCATCCGAACAAGCACACCTTACCAAGGTCTATCACCAATTAGAAGACATGCGTGACACCCTTAACGCTCAATTAACTGCGAACAAAACACAGGGTTTTGCGACCAAGGAGCAGCTGGATCAGGAACTGACCCTCAACTTTGATACGGACATCAAAACAATGGAAACCTATGCTGATATTGAAGCCATTAACCGTGAAATCGATATCGTTAACCATAACCACGATATTAGTACCGGCCAACTATCAAAGGTTACAACACTGTTGACGCAACCTTATTTTGCAAAGGTCGACTTGAAATTCAGCGCCGATGAGCAGCCAGAATCCTACTATATCGGGACTGTTGGCGTTGATGACGATGCTGGCGAACCGCTCGTTTTAGACTGGCGATCCCCCATTGCAGCGACATATTACCAGCAGGATAACGGCCCAACTAGCTACGAAGCGAATGGCCAAATCATTCAGACAGTGTTGACCGGACGTCGGCAGTTTGACATTGATCATGACAACCTACGCGCCTATTTTGACACCACCATTACCATTGAAGATCCGCTTTTACGCGACGCCCTATCCGCCCATAATAATGCCACCATGACGGCAATTACCGCCACAATTCAAAAGACACAAAACGCCATTGTGAGAGCACCAAATGATCCCGTCATGCTGGTTAACGGGATCGCCGGCAGTGGCAAAACTTCCGTGATGCTCCAGCGGGTTGCTTACCTGCTCTACCAACACCGCGAAACGTTATCACCAGAAGACATTTACTTCTTCACCCCTAGTCTGACTTTTCAGCACTATATTAGTGCGGTCCTGCCGAACTTAGGCGAAACAAATCCGATTAGTCTGACATGGGATCAATTTATTGAAGATATCCCTGATTTGCCAAGCACATTAGCTAAATCGGAAACAACGTCGCGAAATCAACTTGATCAGCTCATCGCCAACCTGGATCAAGTCACATTAACGCCGAGCGATGTTTCGCCGGTAACACTACTAGGAAATACTGCGCTTAACACCGCTGATATTCTCGCCATTGATCAGCAGTTCAACCACCTACCAATGGGGCAGCAGCGATTAAAGGCTGTTCAGGATGTCATTGCGCTGCGGTGCCAAGACTTTCTCAGAACGTTAGCAACTGATAAACAAACTCAGGACACCGTTTTATCGTTATCCCCTACCCAACAAGAACACTATTTTGGTCACCACGTTGATCCACAGACCGATGATCAAGTTCATCAGTTAACGCTTCAGTACCTGCAACAACGGGCGTCTACAAAAAGTCAAAACGCGAAAGCCTATCAATGGCTAAATTTCGAAGCCCTAGGTAAACGCTTATTACACATCAACCATTTAACTGTTGCGGCCTGGCTCCTGCTCAAGATATTTCTGACGGGGTATGGCAATCAGCGCGCAAAACTCGTTTTAATTGACGAAGTTCAGGACTACTCAGAGGTACAGCTGATGGTATTGCGCCACTTCTTTTCCAAGGCGCGTTTTATCATGCTTGGCGATGAGAACCAAGCCATCACATCAGATAAGGCCAACTTTGACGCACTGCGCTCGATTTTCAACACGCCGCAACACCCCGTTGTCACATATGACCTGACGACCAGTTACCGATCAACCGCTGAAATAACCGCGCTGTTTAGCCAACTTGCTGATAACGCAGCCGTCATTCAGCCCACCTCTGTTCAAGATAACGGAACAGCTCCGGCAATTACCGTCACTCAGAACAGTCAGGATACAATGACGCAACTGCAAAATCAGCTGACCAGTTTTACCGCCCTGCCAGGCTTGACTGCAGTCATAACAAACACTGCACAAACTGCAACGGCTCTCGCAGCAAGCCTACAAGCGTTCTCACCGACCCTGATAACATCCGACAAACCACTTCCAACAACCGGTCTCGTTGTGTTGCCGCTGGACCTGGCTAAGGGGCTGGAGTTTGGCAACGTGATTTTGCCAGATGCCACCACTGCTGAGTATCCGGCAACGTCATTGGCACGGCACCGTCTGTACACCGCCATTTCACGGGCTACGCACCATGTGGCACTGATTGCGCAGGATACGTTGACACCGCTGCTTGGGATGCAAGGGTAATTGTTGTTTTGGGCTTGAGCGATAAAAAGCGTTCAGCTTAACTCCTTTTTGGGTTTGGCTGAACGCTTTTTAAATGAGGGTCCTTTTGAAGACTTGTTTTGGGTTCTCTTTTTCTACTTCTTTGAGTTTGTCTTTCTTGGCTACCTTGCCGAAACGAGTTCCGCAAGGCACGGGGCTAACGTGTAACGGACTCTGACCAAAAAGTCAGGCCCAGACTTTTCGGTCAGAGTCCGTTACACACCGCCCCTAAACCGCCTTGCTCCACTCTCTACTCTCTACAACGCATCCAACCTATCCCTAATCCGATCCAAGTTTTTAGTCAATCCCGCCAACTCTTTTTCCGGAACTGCATCGACCACCTGGGCCTCCAATTCCTCAAAGACTTGGTTGATGGACGTAATTAACTCTTCACCCTTTGGTTCAAGGTAGAGTTGCTTCTGTCGTTCATTATCATCCGGAATTTTACGGCTGATGTAGCCTTGCCGTTCCAGTGATTTCAACATGTTCGTGACCGTCGCATTCTGCCGGTTCAAAAACTGCGCAACGTCTTTTTGAATCGTTCCTGGATGCTCGCTCACATACTTTAAAAGCCGTGCCTGCTGGTTATTTAACCCTAGGTTACGAAGCCGGCCGTGGACCACTTCGGTCTCGCGGGCCACTAAATTATGCAATCGGTCTGCAATATTATAGTTATCAGTACTTTTCACGTTTTTCCCGCCTTTTCTGTTCTTTACATTGTCTAAGTATACCCATCTATTAATTAAGAATCAAACTCTTTACAGAAAACATTATTGCAATAAGAACAATTGTATTAACAAGCTTAATCTTCGCCGATTCTTTTAAGAACACTAGTAAGATAGCAGTGCCCAATTTAAAGTCTGCGTTAATCACGACCGACACAAAAAAAACACATTGTCAATAACCGCCTATGCGATTAAAACCAATGTGTTCTTTTATTATGCAGTTAAATTCGAAATCACCTGCGACAGTGCAGCATCAAAGCTCTCCTGTGCTGGCACCTTTGACAATTGAAAAAGCCCCCAAAGTTCGTTTTGCACGTAACCGAAGACCAACGCCCGAAACAGCCGCGCTTCGTTTAACATCTGCGTTTGACTGGACGTGAACGGTTCGATTAACCGTTCTAAGAGTGAAATCAGTTCATGAAGGTGTTCAAAGGCCACTTCTTGATGACTATAATCGATCCCGCCAAAGGCAAGGCGGGTCATTTCAGGCTGTGCCAGCAACAGTTGATGCAGCTGCTCGCAAAATAAAGTCAGTGCCCGTTCACCAGAAACGCCCACCAACTGTTTTTCAATCTTTCCTGTGACCTCATCCAAATAGTCAACAATCAAGGCAACCTTTAGCTGCTCCTTATCAGGAAAATAGGCGTACATCGCTTGAGGCCGCACGCCAAGCGCTTCTGCCACCTGACTAAACCGTAAGCTTTCTGCCCCTGATTCATTCACGATCTGCTTAGCGGCCGCCGTTATTTTTTGAATTGATAAATTTCTTTTTTGTACCATCGTCTCACTCGCTTGCTTTTTTTATCTAACACGCCTATTATTACTCTTTGTAAATTAAATTTACAATGGTTAATTTAAGAAAAGGCTTTCATGGCATCAGTTGCTTGAATAGAAGCCCAAAAACGGCAAGGTCGTTTTTCAATTCTATGAGTAGTAACTGCGTCTTTGTGTGTCTTTTCATTCACCTGACTAAGTTTCTTAAAAACCGTGGCCCGTTTTGACCACACTGCATCAAAATAAGATAAGGGAGATCTTTAAGCATCATGGATGAAGCGCATCGTGAAAAATCCCCTTGGAAACGTAATCTATACGTTCTTTGGGGCTGTACATTTATTGCTGGCATCGCCTTTAGTGAAATTATGCCGTTCATGTCACTGTATGTCAGTGAACTGGGCAACTTTACTAAAGCACAGGTGTCCTTTTATAGTGGGGTCGTTTACGCGGCGACCTTCTTAGTCACCGCCATTGTCTCACCAATGTGGGGCGCCCTTGCCGACCGCAAAGGCCGTAAAGTGATGCTGATCCGGGCATCGTTTGGAATGGCTGTTGCAATGTGTCTTATGGGGTTAGTCAGTAACGTCTTGGAATTGATGGCGTTGCGGGCACTTCAGGGGCTCTTCTCTGGCTTTATTTCAAACGCCCAGGCCCTCATTGCCTCACAAACCCCGCGTAACCACAGCGGGAAAGCTCTGGGCACACTGGTCACCGGGTCAACCTCAGGTATGCTGATGGGGCCGATTATTGGCGGTGCCCTGGCTGAAATTTTCTCAATTCGGATGACGTTCTTTATTACCTCAGGATTACTTGCCGTTGCCGGTAGCCTGTCCGCAACGCTGGTGAAGGAATACTTTGTTCCGGTCACTAAGGAAAAGCAGGCCAAGCAGCATGGCATCAGCGGATTACTCGGCCAATTCCAGAACCCGCGTTTAATCATCGTGTTGCTCCTATCGACCATGTTTGTCCAACTGGGAAATACCTCCATTGCGCCAATTATTAGTCTGTATGTGAAACAACTGATGCATAATAATGGCCCGATTGCGTTTGTGGCCGGGATCATCGCAGCCCTACCCGGAATCTCCAACATTCTAGCTGCGCCAAGACTGGGTGAATATGGTGACTCAAATGGGTCAAGCAAAGTGCTGATGGGTGGTTATCTGTTTGCAATGATCATGTATCTACCTCAAGGGTTCGTGACGAGCATTTGGATTCTCGGTGCCCTGCGATTCCTGATTGGGATCTCTGACGGTGCATTGTTCCCAACCATTCAAACGTTGCTGACCAAAAACTCACCAGCAACAGCGACCTCCGCAATCTTTTCGTGGAACCAATCCTTCCAAGCATTGGGTAACATGTTTGGGTCCCTCTTGGGTGGCACACTGGCCGGTCTGTTCGGCTACAACACCGTGTTTATCTCAACGGCTTGTCTGCTGATGGTTAACTTCCTGATGTTGTGGTTCACGGAGCCTAGTTTACGGTTTAGATTAAAGCGTGCCTAACGCACGAGAACGGTTCAGCACAGCTGCTAAACGCTAACTCAAAAAAGGCCCCAGGCTAAGATCTTATTCAAGATTTAGTCTGGGGCTTTTTTATTGTTGAAGTCGGCAGTTAGTCACGCCGCTTCAATCTTTTTTATTCTTCAATCGTTTCCGCGCCTCATCCATCGAAACCACATTGGACTTAGCTTGTGACTTCGGCGTCAGTGGCGCTGCATCAAATACGGCACGAATTTCTTCTCCAACAGGGCGCGTCAATTTGCCTTCAGTCATCAAATGATCAACCAGCCGTTTCAAGGTCTCCCGCAACAGTTCGAAGCTTTCAGGTTGCTCAGCGGCATCATATCCCGAAAACACAACGTGAGCAGACTGCGCATCCCAATGCAATATTGTTTCCAAAAACTGGGCATACATCACGTCACCAAAGAAAACAATGAAGTCCACAAAATCAGCTTCGTTTAGTTCGGCATGCAGATCCTGGTTAGCAGGTAAGCTCCACATCGTCCAGGCATATCTGGCTAGATCATCGTGATTCCTTGTGGCGACTGCCTTTGTCCAGTGATGCTTACCGACTGGATCAGGATGTGGCATGTTCACGTAATCATCCTCAGGTTGATAAACGAGATTGCGCTCATAATCCATGAATTGACTTCCTGCACGCGCTGCTTGTTGATTTTCAATCCAGGTCGCAATGAAAGTCTCTGCGGCTTCGCGATTCTCACGGCTGATACCAGCTGCTGCCATGTCTAGCCACATCTTTTTAGTTTCGCTGTACTTGTCACGATCTTGGCCTGCTTCAATCATATCTGCTTCTACACCCTTGATGGTTTTGATTGTCTTGTCGGCCTGAACAGCCCGAATGTAGCCTGCTCGCTTGGCAAAAGTAAAGAACGCTGTTAACGTCGGCACGATCGTACTGTACTGGTCAGGTTGAATAATAACTTGATGCACAAAGTGATCAGTCAACACCATTTTAATGACCGGAACACCCCAATTTTTGGGTGATGAATGAAATTCATCATAAGCATCAAACGTCATTTCCGTCACGTACAGAATGGCATCCTCTTGGGTGATTGAATCCGGTAACGCTTGCCACTCCGGCGAAGTGAAAAATTCAGTCAGCCAATCCGACACGTAATGATTAATATCTTTCGCGCGGTATTCTTGCCACTCTGTGTGATTACCAATTCCCCTTTTTTTATATTTAACATCCATTGTGTATTCGGTATCATACTCTGGTGCTGAAAAACCGACAAGGTCAACGTTGCCACCATCGTCAACATAGCTACCTTCGCCAACACCGTATGTCGACTCAATGTCTATGAACGCAGTTGCCATATCTGAGTGGTTTAGACCCGTCGCAATCTTATTCACGATAAAGACAACAAAATCATTCAGCGGCACATATAGATCCCGGTAGTAACCCTGCAGATCAGTCTCTGAAATGTTGGACAAATTTGATTTAAACGCAATGAAAACACCTTCCATCGCGGACTTAATATCCGTCACCTGCCATTTTTGAGGGTCGGTCCCGGCATTTTGAAGGAGTGTTAAAGTAAACGTTCCTAAAATCGCGTTTAGTTCACCCTCTGGAAACAATTCAGCAATTTGCTTTGCATTCTCCGTTTTGTCATAGTCTGCGCGATAGGCGGCGTAGATTTTTTCTGGATCAGTGTCCTTTTTAGCCATGCTTGTCTCCTTTAACTGTAGTCATAATTCCCTCTAGTTTACCATGATTCCAGCCATTCAACTAGAATCAGCGACGCGATTGCGTCAAGTCAAAAAGAGACTGGCCTCTATCAAGGCCCAGTCCCTTTTGTGACAGTTATTAATGGCGCTTCTTATTCTTCTTTTTCTTGCCAAGTAGTTTCTTAGCTTGCTTCATCGACACAACTTTACCATATTGCAAGTCTTCGCGTTCGGCATCTATCACCGCTTGAATGCCCTCGGCGTTGGCTTTGTTTAGCTTCCTTTCAGCAGTCAAATAAGGTATCAATGCAGTCAAACTAGCAATCAGCAGCTGGTAGATCTGCTGCGAGGTTTCCTGCTTTCGCGTTGCTAACACAACACGCAGTTGAGTCGCGTCCCACCGCTTTGGTGTGGCCAGTGTTTTAGCGTACACCTCATCCGCAAACAACACAATGTTATTCACGAAGGTTGCTTCACTCATTTGATGATGCAGACGCTGTTGTGCGGGCTGACTCCACAAGTACCAAGCATTCCGCGTCATGTCATCATGAATGCGCGTGGCGACGGATTTTGTCCACTTGTGGCCTTCTAATTCAGTCGGATGAGCCATTGTCAGATAGTCATCCTTTGGCTGGCTAACGAGTGACTTATCGTAAGGCTGACCCTTTGAAGCACGTTCGGCCTGCGTATTTTCATTTGTCCGCACCATAAATGCGTTGACCGCATTTTGATCTTTCATATCGATCTTTTCATCCTGCATTGCCAAAATCATTTTCTTGGACTCTGAGTAAGTGCTAGGATCCTCAGCGCGGGCCATCATCGTTGGGTTCGTTTTTTGAATTTCTTGAATGTTAACATCCGCTGCGTCTGCATCAATCAGACCGTGCGATTTCATAAACCCAACAAACGTCATCAGTGCCGGCGCAACATCCTTGTACTTGTCAGCGGTCATGCCGACATTGCTGACGAAGTAGGATGCCATGACCATTTGAATGGCTTCAGGCGTCCAGTCCTTAGGTACCTGGTGATACTTGGTATACACCTGTTCAACTAAAATATGGATGTACCAGTCTGCATCTTCAAATGGAATGGCATCGTCCAGCATCCGCCATTCGTCACTTTCCTTGAAGTCAGCCAACCAGTTCGCAAGCTCACTCTTGATGTTGGCGAGGGTGCGCTTCTGTGTGTTATCCAATGGTTTTGTGTACGGCGGCTTGTCATCGGCGTCTGGATTGCTATAGTATTCAGGGTAATAAGCAGCGCCAATTTTAAAGTCGTCTTCTACTTGGACCAGCATGGCATCAAAGTCGTTACCCAATTTTTCGTTGTCAACCTCATCGAAGACAAAAATCGCACTGCCTTCTAGCGGTTCCAGAACATCCTGAAATTCGCGGGTGATTTCAGCTTTGTTCTTATCGCTGAACTGATCACTGATATCCGAAAATTCGAGTTCCATAGCCATCTGGTAATTTTCAACACGCCACTTCTTCGGATCAGTACCGCCAAGTGTCAGAAGTCCAGTCATAAAGTTTTCGAAGATCGTTTTAAGTTCATCTTCGTCGTACATCGAAATAAAATCAAGATACATGTCACTTGTTTGATACTTTTTCCAATAGTTGTTGATCTGGGTTGCATATTCCGATACTCTTTCCATTCGTTGTCCACTCCACTTTTTTAATTTAATACAGGTTTCAACTCTCTAATCGCTCTCCAGCGGTAATTTTACCCTTTAATTATAGCAAACAATAGTTTAACTATAATGTCCATGTGAACATGGTTCAATGGACTGGTGCTTAAAATTACCCAGTTATGAGACTCATTCACTGATAATAATTAAAAATCCGTTATTTCCTCAGTTGTCACACATTATGAGTAAAAAGCGGAGAAAAAACCGCCGCAATTCATCATTGCGGCGGTTCAAAGTTATTTTATTTTACCGAGCACTCGTAACAGAAAATTATTCCCACTCAATGGTCGAAGGTGGCTTGCTCGTGACGTCATACACGATACGGTTAACATGATCGCATTCGTTTACGATGCGTGTTGAAATGTGACTCAGCACATCCCACGGAATGTGTGCGAAGTCCGCAGTCATCCCGTCAATTGAAGTCACAGCACGGATACCAACGGTGTAGTCGTATGTCCGACCATCACCCATGACACCCACTGACCGAATTCCTGGTAACACCGTGAAGTATTGCCAAATATCACGGTCTAAGCCAGCTTTTTTAATTTCGTCACGTAAGATAAAGTCACTCTCACGCACGATTTCAAGTTTTTCTTCAGTAATTTCACCAATTACCCGAATCCCTAACCCAGGACCAGGGAATGGCTGACGCCAAACGAGTTCAGAAGGCATGCCGAGTTTTTCACCCAGTTCACGTGCTTCATCCTTAAAGAGCGACCGCAACGGTTCGATCAATTGGAATTGCATGTCGTCTGGCAATCCACCAACGTTATGGTGAGACTTAATGGTTTGCGCCGTGTCAGTCCCACTTTCGATCACGTCGGTGTAGAGGGTTCCCTGTGCTAAGAAGTCAATCCCATCAAGCTTGGTGGCTTCATCGTTAAAGACCTGGATAAACTCGTTACCAATGATCTTCCGCTTCTTTTCAGGGTCGCTGACACCAGCCAGCTTGGATAAGAACCGCTCATGCGCATCGACCTGGATAATGTTGAGGCCGAACTTGCCCTTGAGGCTATCCATCACTTGTTCAACTTCGCCCTTCCGCAACAAACCGTGATCAACAAAGATACTGGTCAGTTGGTTACCGATGGCTTTATGAAGCAGCACCCCAACAACTGAGGAATCTACCCCACCAGAAAGGCCCAAGAGAACCTTCCTGTCGCCAACAGTTTCGCGAATATGCTGAATCTGCAGGTCAATGAAATCATCCATTGACCAGTTTGCTTCAGCTTGACAAACATCAAACGCAAAGTGCTTTAAGATCTCATTGCCGTAATCCGTGTTCCGTACTTCGGCATGGAATTGAATCCCGTAGAAGTTACGCGCCGTATCTTGCATGGCAGAAATGGGACATTCAGGACTGGTTGCAACGCTGGTAAAGCCTTCTGGGACTTCGGTAACGAGGTCACCATGGCTCATCCAAACGTTTTGTTCCTTCGGCGTGCCGGCGAACAATTTTGCGTCATCACTTGTCACCGTAATTGCTGCGCGGCCATACTGACCATTATCGGTGTCGACTTTTCCGTTCAGCGTGTAAGCCATCAGCTGCATCCCGTAACAGATACCCAAGATAGGAATCCCTAGCTTGAAGATCTCTGGGTCAACGCGCAGTGCGTCTTTGGCGTAAACACTATTCGGCCCGCCGGAGAAAATAATTCCCTTTGGGTTGATAGCCTTTACTTCGTCAGCTGTAATCGTGTGCGCCATCAGTTCTGAGTAGATCCCCAGATCACGAATTCGACGCGTAATGAGTTGGTTGTACTGGCTACCAAAGTCCAGCACAATAATCTTATCAAAGGACGATAAATCCACCTTTGCCAAACGATTCACCCCTTAGTTGTTTGTCTTCTTCTTAAATCATATGACCCTATCATACCCGAAAGCCCTAAAGCCGGTCAATCAAAATTAATACATTTTAATTATTCGGGTTTTACTTGCTAATATTTCCGTAATAGAATCTGGTCGATAATGTGGTGATCCCCCTTATGAATAATGAGGTCTGCCCGGTTGCGAGTGGGCAAAATATACTCGTTTAGGTTGGGCAGATCAATGCTTGCCCAAGTTTGTTTAGCAGCTGCGATGGCATCATCATGATCCCCGGTAGCGTATTCATAGTAGTAGTTATCAGGATCCTTCAATGCAAGTTTCAATAAGGCATCAAAACGTTCCAAGAACCATTTCTCAATTAGTTCGGGTTTTGCGTCCACATAGATGGAAAAGTCCGTAAAATCAGAAACGTAGACCTGTTCGGTGCTTGGCAGCTGCAGGGTGTTGATCCCCTCAACGATTAAAATATCCGGCTGGGTAATGTGTTGCACCTGGTCAGGGATAATATCGTAGACCTTATGTGAATAAACGGGCACCGTAATGTCCTTGACGCCAGCTTTCACCTCGTTTAGAAAAGCAATCAGCGACTTCATGTCGTAGGATTCTGGGAAGCCTTTACGGTCAAGGATGCCACGTCGTTTCAAGTCATCCGTCGCATATAAAAACCCATCCGTAGTGACCAGTTCGACCCGCTGCGTTGGGAAAAAGTGGTTCATTAACACTTCCAGCAGCCGGGCCGTCGTACTCTTCCCCACCGCGACACTACCGGCGATGCCAATGATAAACGGCACGTGCCGGGGCGTTTTATGCAGAAAGTCAGACTTCACATCCTGCCACCGGTCAAAATCCTGAATCTTTAACGACAGCAGGTGAATCAAGGGAATGTAAACGTCCTGGACATCTTGGAGTGAAATTCGGTCATTGAACGCCTGAATCTGTTTCAAGCTTGCCTGTGTCAACGGCACGGACGCTGCCTGGTAAAAATCGCGCCACTCGGGCTTTTCAAATACATCGTAGTTAATCAAATCAGTCATTTGCCTGTCTGCCTCACATTATCAGTCGAATTACAATTGTTACCATTATACATTAAGCGCTACCATCCGCGTAGGATTAGTTCACAAATGGGCCATAATTTTACATGATTTGTCCAATAAGTCCGGTGCGTTACGTCCGGTGCGTTCGTCCGGTGCGTTCGTCCGCTTCGTTGCGCCGTTCGGCCCTGCAGGCTGAGGTGGGATCGCTTCGGAGCTATTGAATTTCTTGGCAGAAATTCAAGGATCTCAACGTCTCCCGTATTAGTAACCGACCAAAGTACGGTCGCTAACTAATACCGACACCACAGCCTGCAATGCCGAACGGCTCCACTACGCTACAATACTGGCATAGGCAACATAGATGGTAAATCTTCAAAGGTGGTGTCATGAAACCGGTTAATCATTCGTTACTAGTAACTAGTGCATTGTGAGAAGCATTGCTGTCACTGGGCTTACCGCAGTCGAGGACGGATTCTCTTCGAACTCGGTTTAACGCTAATGTGATGCTTAACTAGTGGTAAAGAGTAAGCTCATCGTTAGTGGAATGGAGCAATTCGGCAGGTTATCGTGGTGTCGACATCAGTTAGCGACCGTTTCTTAGTCGG
This sequence comes from Secundilactobacillus paracollinoides, assembly GCF_001702155.1. NCBI lineage: Bacteria > Bacillati > Bacillota > Bacilli > Lactobacillales > Lactobacillaceae > Secundilactobacillus > Secundilactobacillus paracollinoides. Next base: position 2,018,816 of record NZ_CP014912.1, on the reverse strand, counting down.
TTACTGATGTGCGAGACGACTGAGATCCACTCGAGAGCTGCGCAGCAGAAATCGAGTTAGCTCAGTCGCGAGCCACTACGACGGCCTGCCGAATTGCGGAATGCAACGGACCTTATCACCAACCATACAAAAAGCACCAAGTCACGCATCTCAACGATTCGCACTTGGCACAACTACCATTATGACTCACTTAGTTCATATTCATCCGTTGGCACCGTCTCAAACAACCGCGACAACTTGCCGCCAGCAATCACCGTCAGCCGGTGCATTGCCCGTGAACAAATCGTATACAACAGTTGCCGGTCGTCTTCCTCAAAGTAATTACGATCAGAAGCGTCCCAGACGATTACAGCGTCAAACTCGAGCCCCTTGGCTAAGAAGGATGGCACAATGATCACACCTGAGGCTAATCGTTGGTTTTCTGATTGAATCAGGGTAGCGCGAACACCAGCTTCCTGCAACTGAGAAGACAACGCACGACATTGTTTCAACGTTTTGCCAATGATGGCCGTTGTTTCATGGTCATCATTGTTTTGTTGAATTTGCTTGATCGTAGCAGCTAACGCAGCGTGATCATCCGAAGCCACGAGAACTGTTGGGATTTGACCATCCCGGTCAAAGGCAGTCACAGCTTCCCCGTTCACTAAAATGTGTCGGGTAAAGTCGGTGATCTGCTGGGTTGACCGATACGACTGTGTCAATTGCACAACCCGTGTCTTTTCAGGATCGAACATGGTACTCAATTCACTGAGTAACGTGTGCGAGTTTTCCTTGGTAAAAATGGCCTGGTTTAAATCGCCAAGCAACGTGAACCGCGCCCGAGGGAAACTAAATTTCAGAAATGCCAACTGGAACGGCGTGTAGTCCTGTACTTCATCAATGAAGACGTACCGAATGTCGCGTTCGCCCTTTTTCCCAGTCATTTTATCAAACAAGTATAGGTAGGCTGACACATTGCTCAACGTCATCTTGCCGGCTTTGATCCGGTCAATTGCCCGGTTGACACTTGCCTTCCAATCATCCTTACTGATGCCCGCTTTTTCGAGGTCGATGATCTGCGGTAAACTGCGCAGCATGTGGATAAATTGGGCATTGATGCTTAAGAACCGGTTCCGAACAATAGCTTGACGAATCGGCTGGAACGCCTGCATGACGATCTTACGTGCCAAGAATTGAAACTCCTTATCAGCGGAATCGAATTCGCGCGGCTGGTCACCAAATAACTTGTCCATTTCTTCTTTGCTCAAGTCCTGAACAGTCTCTTCGACCCACTTGGTCCGCATTTCCGAACTGATTCGCCGGTTCAGCATCTTGATCAACTGTTCGCGCGTCCCGTCTAAGCGGTTACCCAGCCGATAATTTTCATTGAAACTATAGTAGATCTCATGAATCTTTTCCTTGGTAAAAAACGGCTTGCCTTTAAAATTAATATTTCTAAAGATCATGTTCTCTTTTTCAAGGTGGTTGGCATAGGCGGTAACAGCATCAAAGAATGACAGGCCACCCTTCAGCGTATCGATTCGTTTTTCGGCATCGGAATAGTCCTCGCTAAACCGTTCGGACAGCGTTTCAACAGCCATCTTTGGGATCCGTCGACCAGCATACTGGTAGTACGTCATTTGAACCATATTGTGCTCGCCTAATTCAGGCAGCACCTGATCAATATAGTCGTTAAAGAGTTGGTTAGGCGAGAATAGCACCACCTGACCAGAAGTTAATTTACCGCGATACCGGTACAGCAGATAGGCCACCCGCTGTAACACCGCGGCCGTTTTCCCGGAACCAGCCGCGCCCTGCACGAATAACAGGTCCGACTTGGTATCCCGGATAATTTGGTTTTGTTCCTTTTGAATGGTGGTCACAATGGACTTCATCTTGGTGTCCGACTTTTCGCTCAGCGCATCCAACAACATTTGGTCGCCAACCGCTTCTTCAGTATCAAACACGGTCTTAATGCTGCCATCTTCGATCTGGAACTGTCGTTTGAGCTTCACGTCTACCGTCTGCTCACCATCGGGGGTCAAATAAGTCACGTTCCCCAGGCCGCCATCGTAGTAAACACTAGAAATCGGGGCCCGCCAATCGTATACTAGAAAACGATCCGGTTCGTCTGAAAACGATGCGAGACCGATGTAGATTGTCTCCGTTTTGGGCTCACCAGCCTCGTGGAAATCGATTCGCGCGAAGTACGGCGTTTTTTCCAACTTCTTTAACGTGGCCAACTCATTCGTCGCATGCTGCCAGCTATTTTGCCGTTCACCTAACAGTTGTTGCTGCTGGCGAACGGACAAAGCCGTTTCCATCATTCCGGCGTACGAATCTGTCTTGAGTCGCAGGTCATTTTGGAAGTTATCGCGAATGCCCTTTTCATCGGTTTCAGCTTGATCGATCGACGTTTGTGCCTTGGTTTGGGCCACCTTGATCTTTGATACAACATCATCAAGATGGGCTTGTTCTTGTTGCTTAATTGTCGCAGCCATAATGACCCCTCCATCCATAAATTTCGATAATCAATTTTACCACTTATCCGTAGGCGTGTGTTGTAATTAGACTATTTTTAAACAAGCGCGTTCAACACTGTCGTCTTTAGCGATGATAACCTATTTAGCGGCGTTCCTTAGACCGCAATTGTGAGGTGCTTCATGAACCAAATTTCCCTAGTCATTATTTTGTTAGCCGCGCTCATTATTCCGCTCGTGATGGCGCGATTCAGGCTGACCCTATTACCCACGGCCGTCATTGAGATCATTGTCGGGGTCATCCTGGGTCCCAGTCTGTTTAATCTGATTCACACCAGCGAAACGTTGACGTTGTTAAAAAACGTCGGGGTGATCGTCCTGTTATTCTTGAGCGGTCTGGAGATCGACTTTTCCCTCTTCAGCCGGAAACAAACGGACCTGTCCCCTTTGCAGCAAAAGCAGGCCGTGTCAGCGCCGCGCTACTCCGCCGTAACCCTGGCTTTCCTGAGTTATGCCAGTATCGCGGTCATGTCCATCCTGCTGGGTTTTATTTTTCAACTAACGGGCTTGTTCAGCGATATGTGGCTGGCGGCCATTATTTTCATGACGATCTCGCTGGGCATCGTCATCGCCGCGCTGAAGGAAAAAGAATTACTCAGCAAACCCTTTGGCCAAACGGTATTGCTCATCTCGGCCCTCGGGGAGGTCGTCCCAATGTTGGGGCTGACCTTTTACGCCTCAATTTACAGTCCCCACTCGAAATCACTGTGGCTGTTACTGCTGATTCTGCTCGTCGCTGCCCTGCTATTCTGGCGGTTCAAAGCGTTCTTCAAGTTCTTTGATAAAATCAACAAGTCCACCACGCAACTGGATGTCCGCTTGGCCTTCTTCTTGATCGTCGCTCTTGTTACGGTGGCGGAATCGGTTGGGGCAGAAGGCGTCTTGGGTGCTTTCCTCGCCGGGATCGTATTGAAACTGCTGGAGCCGCACGAAGAGACTAAGGTGCGGTTAGATTCCATCGGCTACGGCTTTTTTATCCCGATCTTCTTTATCATGAGCGGTGTCGGGCTGAATCTGAAAACCCTGCTCCAAAGCCGGGAAACACTGATATTGATTCCGGCCTTTCTTGTCGCCTATTTACTTGCCAAGGCACTGGTATACCCGATTCTGCGACTGCGGTTTAAGAAAGCTAACGCGTTTGCCGGTACCGCCATGACCAGTACCACACTGACAGTCGTTTTGGCGACGTTGCAAGTTGCTCAACACCTCAACAAGTTGACGAGCCAACAGTCCGGTGCCTTCCTGCTGGCCGCCATTTTGACCTGTGTCATCGGCCCGCTGCTCTTTAACCGGCGTTACTCAGATGAGGAAGAGGACCTCAAAAAGACTGAAGTCCACTTCATTGGGACCAACGTGTTGACCGTGCCCGTTGCGCAACAGTTGGCGAAGGGCTGGTTCCAAGTGCAAATGTACACCGACCGGCAGACCAACTATAGTGCGTTTAACAGTGAGACCAACGTGATCCTGCTGGAGAATCTCAACGCCAACGATCTCGTTGATCAAGGGGTTTTTGACACCGACATCATCATTTTGGGACAGAGTAACTCAAAAGAAAACTACCGGCTCGCTAAGGCCGCCAAACAATATGGTGTCCCACGGGTCATTGCTCGGTTTGAGGACGCCAATATTTTGGACGACCGGCGTGAGACCTTAATCAAGATGGGCGTAGAGGTCTACAACACCCAAGACGTTAACATCAGTATGCTGCGGGCGTTGATTCAAAGTCCATCTACCATCGAACTGTTGAGTTCCACCGAAGCCGCCGTTTACGAAGTCGGTCTGCGTAACCGGAAATATGTGGACATTCAGGTGCGCAACCTGCCCTTCATTGACGACATCACGATCACACAAATTTATCGTGAAAAACGCTTCATTCGGCCCAGCGGTGATACCCCGTTAAAGCTCAATGATCACATTTTATTTACCAGTAATAAACAGGACGCGCCAAGAATTCGGCGTGAACTTGGCAAACTGAACTAGATAGATATGCTACACTTAACCTAAGATTTGATTACAAGACGCACTAAGGAGTTTATACATGACAAGTTTTTCAGTCTATTTCGTCCGTCACGGGCAAACGTATTTGAACAAGTACCACCGGATTCAAGGCTGGGTGGACGCCCCGCTGACTGACAAAGGCATTGCGGATGCCAAGCACGCCGGCGACCGGCTTAAGGTGATTCCGTTTGACGCCGCCTACACCAGCGATGCACCGCGCGCCCAAAACACTGCCAAGTACATTCTGGCCGTTAACCCCGGAACAGTTAGCGAAGCCACCATCGATACTGCTTTTCGTGAAGAGAACTTCGGCTATTTTGAAGGCAACGATGACCTGCAAGCCTGGCACATGATCGGCGGGCCAGACGGGTACGACACTTTCAGTAAAATGATTGCTGGCTACTCCATCGAAACGGTTAAGGACATGATTGCCGCCAAGGATCCCTACCATGACGCGGAAGATAACGCGCAGTTCTGGGCTCGCCTAGACGCCGGGTTTAACCGGCTAATTGCCACCCACCACGACGGCGATAAAGTCCTCGTCGCCTCTCACGGTACAACCATCCGCAGCATTGTTTCACGGTACAGTGACACCCTCGATCCTTCAGAAACAACTGAAAACGGCTCTGTCACGAAGCTTACGATCACAGATGGTCATATTCACGTGGATTACTTTAATAACACTAGTGATGCCTTATAAGCGCTATTTAAAAGGTGCCGTTATGGCATCTTTTTTATGACTCTGAGAGTTTATTGTTAAGTAATCCAAATAGCATAAGAATGTCGCTTCGTTCCGCCGGTCGGCCCTGCAGGCTGAGGTGGGGTCGCTACGGAGCTATTGAATTTCTTGGCAGAAATTCAAGGATCTCCTACGTCTCCCGTATTAGTAACCGACCAAAGTACGGTCGCCAACTAATACCGACACCACAGCCTGCAATGCCGACCGGCTCCACTTCGCTACAAAACTTGTCAAAGTTAACATTGAAGGTAAGACTTCATAAGTGGTGTCACGAAGACGGTTAATCAATCGTTACTGTCAATAGCAAATTGTGAGAAGCATTACTGTCAGTAGTTTTACCCGCAGTCGAGGGCGGATTCTCTGCAAACTAGTTTTAACGCCATTATGATGCTTAACCAGTGGTAAAAATATAGTTCAACGTCAGTGGAATGGAGCAATTTGGCACGGAGCTGTGGTGTCGACATCAGTTAGCGACCGTTCTTGGGTCGGTTACTGATGTGCGAGACGACTGAGATCCACTCGAGAGCCACGCAGTGGAAATCGAGTTAGCTCAGTCGCGAGCCATCACACGGAGTGCCAAATTGCGGAATGCAACGCAAGCTATCCACAAACGACAAAAAAGGCAGCCACAAATGTGACTGCCTTTTTTTATCGGACGATTTAAAGAACCGTAAGTCCCTGCTCTTGGGCACGTTTCTGATACATTGGAATTTCGTCTTCACTGGCTTGAACCCAGTGATGATCGGCAATTTCGACCAGTTTACGTACCTTGTCGCCCTTCTCGTACTTTGGATCATACCCGATTTGCGTCCGGGTCCGCTCATACTCTGGGTCAGGAATCGGCACAGCAGAGAGCAAGCTGCGGGTGTAGTCGTGCAACGGATGGTTGTAGACTTCATCCGACGTCCCAACTTCCAACATCCGCCCGTAATGCAACACACCGATTCGGTCACTGATGTACTTGACCATCGACAGATCATGGGCAATGAAAAGGTACGTTAAATGACGTTCCTTTTGCAGTTGCTTCAACAGGTTAACAACTTGGGCTTGAATGGACACATCCAACGCTGAGATCGGTTCATCAGCAATGATGAACTTTGGTTCCACAGCAAGGGCGCGGGCAATCCCGATTCGTTGCCGCTGCCCACCTGAGAATTCATGAGGGTAACGGGAACCGTGGTCGCGATTGAGGCCGACCGTTTCGAGTAATTCAGCTACCCGTTTGTCACGGTCTTCCTTCGTTTTTGCCAGGTGATTAATGTCGATGCCTTCCGCAATGATGTCGCGAACTTTCATCCGGGGATTCAAAGAGGCATAGGGATCTTGAAAGATCATCTGCATGTCACGGCGGAACTGCTTCATTTTCGCCTTGTCCTTCATGCCAATGACTTCGTCGCCATTGAACTTGATGGAGCCGCTTGTTGGTGTGTACAAGTGGATAATGGCACGACCGGCCGTGGTCTTCCCAGAACCGGATTCGCCCACTAACCCAAAGGTCTCACCCTCGTAAATATCAAAGGAGATGTCGTCAACGGCTTTAACTTCGTCTTTTTTGCCAACGTTGAAGTACTGCTTCAAATGGCTAACTTCCAATACTTTTTTGGCATTGTGGTCTTCCATTATTGCTTCTCCTCCTCTTCTTCTACTGGGTGCGATAACTTCTCAGCAGCTAAGTTTTTTTGCATTTCAGCAAACTGTTTTTGCCGTGCCACGATCTGAACAGGCGGCGTGACTTTCGGGGCGTCCGGATGCAGCAGCCAAGTTGCGGCGTAGTGAGTATCGGAGACCTTGAAAAACGGCGGTTCCTGTTCGGTATCGATCTTTAAGGCGTACGCGTTCCGTGGGGCAAACGCATCGCCAGCAGGCGGATCCAGTAAATCAGGCGGCGTTCCTGGAATCGAAGGCAGCTCGTCGTCGTTGGTTTCCAACGTCGGCATTGAGCTTAACAGCCCCCAAGTATAAGGGTGCTTTGGGTTGTAGAAGATTTCGTCAACCGTCCCGTATTCCACGATCTTACCCGCATACATAACAGCAACCCGGTCAGCCATCCCTGCCACGACACCAAGGTCATGGGTGATAAAGATGATCGACGTTGAGATTTTGTCCTGCAACTCACGCATAAGATCCAGAATCTGTGCCTGAATCGTCACGTCCAACGCAGTAGTTGGTTCGTCAGCAATCAGGATCTCCGGATAGTTGATCAGCGCAATGGCAATCACGATCCGTTGCCGCATCCCACCTGAGAATTGGTGCGGGTAGTCGTTGATTCGATTTTCAGCATCCGTAATACCGACAAGCTTCATCATTTCAAGGGCTTGGGCCATGGCCTTGTCCTTTTTCATGCCCTTATGCACCATCAGCGGTTCAGCAATTTGCCGACCGATACGCATCGTGGGATCCAACGACGTCATGGGATCTTGGAAAATCTGAGCGATCTTTGCACCACGCAGGTCTTGAAGCTGTTTTTCAGACATCTTCAGCACGTCTTGGTCGTGGAACATGACCGTCCCGCCTTCAACCTCGGCGTTGTTCGCCAGCAGGCCCATAATGGACCGCGTCGTGACCGTTTTCCCAGAACCGGATTCCCCAACAATGGCGAGTGTCTCACCCTTTTTCAGGTTGAAGCTCACGTCACGGATGGCTTTGACCGTCCCAGCGTAGGTCTTGAAATTGATTTTGAGGTTTTCGACCTCGAGAATGTTTTCGTTACTTTCCATCATTTTCGCTCACCTACTCTTTCGTTTGTGGATCAAAGGCATCCCGCAAACCATCGGCAAACACGTTAAACGCAATCATGATGACCGACAAAACGATTGCTGGATACCACATCTGATACGGCAGGAACTGGAAGTTCTTTTGCCCATCATTCAGCAGTGTCCCAAGTGATGCTTGTGGTGAACTGATCCCGATCCCAATGTAGGACAGGAATGCTTCGAAGAAGATCGCACTTGGAATCGTAAACATCGTTTGAATAATGATGATACTTGAAAGGTTTGGCAACAGATGCTTAAACGCGATTTTAACGGAACTCTCGCCAAGCGTCCGTGCTGCTAAAACATACTCTTGTTCTTTCAATTCCAAGGTTTGCGCTCGAATCAGCCGGGCCATGGTGGTCCAACTTGAAAACGCAATGGCGATGGTGATCGACATCATCCCTGGTTTCAAAACCAAGATCAACAGCACAACAACAACCAGTTGTGGAATTGACATAATAATTTCAATCAACCGTTGCATAAAGTTATCGATCCGGCCGCCTTGCCAACCTGAAAACAGGCCAAAGGTCACCCCGAACAACAGGTCAACTGCCGTTGCAATCACGGCAACGGTCAGTGAGATCCGGGTCCCGTAGAGGATTCGCGATAACAGGTCACGGCCAAGGTAGTCGGTCCCTAAGAGGTAGAAATGAGAACCGGCGTGGGCTTGGGCGTACGCATTGACCCGGCTGCCCGCCTGGTTCAACGTCCCGTTCAACCCGTTAATATCAACGCCGGGCCACTTTGGTGGTAAGTTTGCAAACTGCGGGTTAACCGCATTTGGATTGTGTGGTGAAATGAATGCGGAGCCAAACGCCGCGAGGAAGAATAAGATCAAGATGATCATTGCAATGACCGCACTCTTGTTTTTCCTCAACCGCCGCCAAGCATCCTGTAAGAACGTCAGGTTAGGCGCTGCGATTTTTTCACTATCCAGGTGAGCCGATTTATCAAGGGGCTCAAAACTATCTGCTGGAAGTTTTACTTGATCAGCCATTTATTTTCCTCCCAATTAGTTACTGTTCCCAGTGAGTCGAATCCGTGGATCAATGATGCCGTAAACGATATCGGTCAACAGCAGGACGACCATCAGCATGACACTATAAACGATGGTCACCGCCATGATGGTTGGATAATCGTTGGTCAGGATCGACTTCACAAATTGTTCCCCGATACCAGGAACGGAGAAGATGTTTTCAATCACCATCGACCCAGTCATAATGTTGACGGCTAACGGTCCAATAATCGTAACAACGGGAATTAAACTGTTCCGGAGCGCATGGTGGTAAATCACACCCCACTTGCTCATTCCTTTGGCCGTCGCTAACTCAATATAATCTGAATTTAAGACGTCCACCATTTCAGTCCGAATAAATCGGGCCGTATCGGCGAACGGCGAGGCCGCCAGTGCCAGAGTCGGTAGAACGGTATACGAGAACCCGCCCCAGTCGGCAATTGGGAACCAGCCCAACTTCAAACCGACGTAATATTGCAGGAGAACGGCCAGAACGAAACTTGGAATGGAGATCCCAAGAATTGAGATGATCGTGGTTCCAGAATCGATCCAGGTGTTCTTGTTGATGGCACCCAAAGCGCCAAAAACGATTCCGGGCAAAACACCGATGACCATCGCTTGGAACCCAAGCAACAGTGAAGGTCCGATCCGGCTAGAGATCAGGTAGGAAACAGGTTGGTCACTAAATTGGAAGGAAGTCCCGAAGTTCCCGTGGAAGATCCCAGCAACGTAGATCAAGTATTGCTGCCATACAGGCTTAGTCAACCCGTACTGTTTCAAAATCAAATGTTGTTGCGCAGGAGACAGTTTTTGTTGGTTAGTCAACGGTGTCCCGGGTAACAGCTTCATCATGAAGAATGTGACGGTGATGACGATAAATAATGTCAGTAGCAGATAAAATATCCGCTTTGCTAAATACTTCGCCATGAATATACCTCTCATTTCTAATTTGCAGACTAGTTCTATTTTAGCATGACTGTAAAATGACGATTTATATATGTAAAAGTAAGGACTGGATACCCAATCCTCACTCTCACGAAACCTATCAGAACACACCCAGTGTGGTTAGACGGTGGAGCAACCATTTATTTAAGAGTGTTTGACAAGCCAGGTAGAGGGCGGAGTGTAAGGTGCTTTCGGCATAAAATCCCGGTCCTGGATTTTGTGCCGGAAGTGCCTTACACAGCAGCCCTCTGGCTTGTCAAACACGTTTCGGCTATGAAGCCTAGAAAGCCCTCACAACCCCACGTATCGATTAATTCTTCACGTGATTACTAAATCCCAACACGCCTATTTACTATTTGAGATATAAGCGTGGCTAAAGTCCCATTGTGCACCAGTTGGGAAGTACTGGATACCATGAACCTTAGACTTCAATAGCTGTGCCTGACTTTGTTGATACAACGGCACGATACCTTGTTGTTCCATCAAAGTCTTTTCGGCACCAACCAAGTCGTTCCAACGGGCGTCTGCGTTATTGGCATCCTTACCCTCGGCATTCTTGATATCGGTATCGTAGGTCGCGTTCTTCCACTGACCATTGTTATAGCTGTTGTTTGAAGTAAACAGCGAACTGAACGAAATAGCGTCTGGGAAGTCAGCAATCCAGCCACTGACAACAATATCAAATTGTCCTTTTTGAGACCGGCTTAACCGTACGTTAAATGGCACGTTTTCGGTTGTGACCTTCAACCCAGGCAATTTTGTCAACTGACTCTGAATGAACTCAGTTGTCTTTTTACCAGCTGGCGTATCATCCGAGAGCAGTGTCAGACTTTCACTTGACTTACCAGCTTGTTTCAAAGCCTTCTTCCAGTCCGATTTAGCTTGTGCCAAATTGTACTCAGTACCAGATTTAACATATGCGGCATCAGCAAAATCAGTTGACCCCTTCTTTACTAATCCAGTTGGAATCAAACCTTTAGCATTCTTCGACCCATCGGCTAGCACATCACTCACAAATTGTTTCTTATTGATTGCTAATGAAATGGCTTTACGGGCGTTTACATTGTTCTTAAAGAACCCTTTGCGCTGGTTGAGTTCAAGATAGAACGTTGACGCACTGTTTCTAAGGTGCATATCCTTAGAGTTCTTCAGCTGTTTATACTGTGTCCCGTCAGTGATCAGTTCGTCAACCTTGCCACTTTGATACTGGCTCAACCAAGTCCCTTGATCTTTGATAACTTGGAACTTAACGGCTTTAAGCTTTGTGGCCTTTGCATCCCAATAATTCTTGTTCTTAACGAGTTCCCATGAATTGTTTGTCCCAGTCCAGCCAGCAAGCTTAAACGGCCCATCATAGATGGCATGCTTTGAATTCGATGCGTACTTTGAACCGTACTTATCAACAATCTTTTGACTTTGTGGGAAAAACGCTGGTGCGCCGACAATGTACTTAAAATAGCTTTGTGGACGAGACAAGCTCACAACGACCTTGTACTTGCCATCAGCTTTAATGCCAAGTTTTGAAGGTGACATCTTACCTTTATTGACCGCCGCATAGTTCTTCACATGATCATACAGGTAAGCATATTGTGACGCGGTCGAAGGCTTTACAGTCCGTTGCCAACCATAAACAAAATCTTGAGCTGTAACGGGATCACCGTTACTCCACTTGGCATGGCGGAGGTTAAACGTCCATGTCTTCCCATCCTTTGAGATCGAATAGGATTTAGCAATCCCAGGCCGCACCTTGGAATTTTGCCCAATTCTAAGCAATCCTTCATCGACGTTGTTTAGCGCGCCACCACTGACAATATCCGTGGATTTTGATGGATCCATTGTTGGAATATTAGACGTTTCAACCCAATTCAACGTCTGATCATCAGCCAGGTTCTTACTACTGCTACTTTTAGACCCACACGCGGCCAGTAAAAGCAGTGACGCAGCAGAAACGGCACCCAACTTAACAGCAGAGCTAAGTTTCATAAGCAATACAACCCCTTTTTACCGCATAAACATACTGACTTATGAATATGTAGTTAGAATGGTTTTATTGTATATTAGAAAACAATTAAAATCAATGTTGGTTTATCATTTCCAACTGCTTATGACCACTAAGTCCCCGTGTTAATCGCCCTAATTCAGTGAATATTTTTTCGTTATGGGGATAACTTCTCACAGAAAGGTTGTCCTTTTTATAGTAGTTTCTCACATAACGTCCCAAGTGTGCCACGAATAACGGCGGAGAAAAAACCAGTCTTATCAAATTTAGTCTGCGCAACAATCGTCTATCAGACACTAACCTGCAAATCGTCGACAGGGTTATCCGACTTGCAGATCAATTGCTTACAACGTATAAATCTTACATCTTAGAATTTGCTGTGTTTTGCGCGCTTAAACACGTTCTAAGGTGTTTCATTACCGTGACCCCACTAAGCATAAAATAATGGTCAAAGCGCAATTTTATCGCATTTTAACTCATTTCTGATACGTCTACTTTAAACCGAAAAGTGAGTATTCTAAACAAGTAGAATACTCACTCCAATAAGTCAGAAACCTTGGCAGATCTTCGACGTATTATGGTAGGTTATTTAGAAACATACATATTCTTAAAGTTGAATGGCGTCCCAGCAGTGTTGTAAATAACACCCTTAACCTTAGCATTCAGCAACTGTGGCATCGTGCTCTGGAACAATGGGATAACACCTTGATCCTTCATCAAGATCTGTTCAGCCTTCACCATATCATTCCAACGTGCTTCTGGCTTGTTGGCATCTTCATTACCGGCTCTCTCAATCAACTTATCATATTCAGTGTTCTTCCACTGACCGTTGTTGTATGAATTGTCGGAAGTCATGATGTCTAAGTCAGTTGATGGATCAGAGTAGTCAGCACCCCAAAGTGTCAGTACCATCTGGAACTGGTGATCAGCAGATTTAGCTAAACGTTGCTTATACGGAATGGCATTCAGTGAAACCTTGATACCAGGCAATTCCTTTTGTAATTGCGATTGAACATATTCGCCGGTTTGCTTTTCTTGTTGGGTATCATCAGTCATCAAGGTGAATGAAACGGACTTCTTGCCAATTTCCTTTAGTCCTTGTTTCCAAAGTTGCTTAGCTTTAGCGGTATTGTAACTCACACCAGTTCCATTGCTGTCCGCATCCTTAGTAAAGTCAGCACCGGTCTTAGGATTCTTGGCAAGTCCCTTAGTCACAAAACCTTTTGCTGCAAATGAGCCATCCGAAAGGACATCCTTCGTCAAAGCGTTCCGGTTAAGTGCCAGTGAAATGGCTTGACGAATCTTTTGGTTCTTAAATGCAGGCACTTTCTTATGGTTCATTTCAAGGTAAGCCGAACGGGACATTGGTAACACGTGCATGTCCTTATTGTTCAACATGTTCTTCACTTGGTTACCACTCAAAACAGCTTCATCAAGCTTGCCGCTCTGGAAGAGGTTCAGTGCTGTCCCAGGATCCTTTGTCACTTGATCGTTTAAGGTCTTCAAATGAACGTTCTTTGCATCCCAGTAACTGTTGTTCTTAACGAGTTTCCAACTATCGTTAGTCCCAGTCCAGCCTTCGATCTTGAATGGTCCGTTTGACAAAACAGCACTAGCCTTGGTCCCATATGCCTTACCCTCTTTTTTAACAAAGGCTTGGTCTTGCGGGAAGAATGGCACATACCCAAGTAATAATTTGAAGTATGGGATGTTCTTTTCCAAAGTCACGGTTAACTTATACTTGCCATCAGCCTTGATACCTAAGCTGCTGACAGGCGCCTTGCCCTTCATGATCTTATCAGCGTTCTTCACGCCATCAAAGATATATGAGTATTGTGCAGCGGTCTTCGGGTTAACCGTCCGTTGCCAGCTATAGACAAAGTTTTGTGCAGTCACGGGATCACCGTTACTCCACTTAGCATTTTTACGTAATGTAAATGTCCAGGTCTTTTGGTCTTTGCTGATTTTGGTCTTAGTGGCCATCCCTGCTTCGACTTTGTTATTAGTCCCTAAACGATACAGCCCTTCATTCGTGTTGTTCAACATATTCATGCTAATCTCATCAGTTGCTAATGAGATATCCATGGTTGGTAACTGCGAACTTTCCATCCAGTTCACGGTCTGATCGGCTGCATAGTTACCGGTCCCCTTTGAACTAGACTGCTTGTTACTACCGCACGCCGCAAGGGTTAATGCCACTGCAGCGACAGCTGTTAACTCAGCAAGTCGTCTTAACTTCATCTCTAAATTTCTCCTGTAAACACACCAAATATAATTGCAAAATTTCGACCACCCAATAGCCGAAATGAATAACGCATTAATACTACATTAACGAATAATTAAAAGCAATCATGAATTTTTACATTATTTTGGTGTGACTCAACTTAACCCCTTGGTACGTCTATTATGAGCGTATCTTTAGAAAATTAAAAAATATTTATGTAACAAAAGTAAGTAGTGATTTTTGCTTTAAACAAGCATTAGGTTTCTATTTAGATGTATCTGCTGTAAGTGACTGAAAATAGTGGGTTTGTGACCTATGTTAAAGATGTTAGATTGCTAGCTTTTTTACGGTTGATATTCTTAGAATTCTATGTGGAGATTAAATTTAGCATATGTGAATAGTCATGCACCAATAATGAATGATGATGTTGCATATTTCGGGTATATTGTGGATTAGGATTGGCTATCGGGTGTTAGTGCTTTGTTATCTGCCTATCTCACAAAAGATTAGTCGTTATAGGCAATCGTCTCTGCGGTTGCTAAAACCCCGCTGGATAGTTGCCGTTATCTTCTATTGCCGAAACGTGCTCCCGAAAGCAAGGGGCGGCCATGTAAGTAACTCTGGCAAAAATGCCAAGTTCAGGCATTTCTGCCAGAGTTACTTACATTCTGCCCCTTAACCGCTTTCCTCCGCACTCTGTGTCGAAACGTGCTCCCGAAAGCAAAGAGCTGCACGTAAGGGCACTCTGTCCAAAAGTCAGACCCGGCCTTTTCGACAGAGTGCCCTTACGCTCCGCTCTTTAACCGCTTTCCTCCGTACTCTGTGTTATACTCAACACATAGGAAATGAGGATGATAAAACTATGGATAACAGCGAATTAACCCCGGTCATCAACATTGGGTTGAATACCGGTCGCGCCAATTTTAACTATGGCATGGATGAATTGGCTGCCTTAAGTGCCGCTAACAACATGAACGTGGTCGAGCGCATCGACCAGAGTTTGCCTAAGCCCATTGCTGCTACCTACTTTGGGACTGGGAAAGTCGAAGAAGTCCGCGATGTTGTCGTCGAAACCGGCGCACAGATTGTTGTCGCAAATGATGAACTGACCCCTAGTCAGATCCGGAACCTTGAGAAAGTCATCAAGGTCCCCGTCATGGACCGAACCGGACTAATTCTCGCCATCTTTGCGAACCGCGCACAAAGTCGTGAAGCTAAACTCCAAGTCCAATTAGCTAAATTACAATATCAAATGCCCCGACTGCACACTGCAGCTAACCAAAGTTTGGACCAACAGACTGGGACAAGTGCTGGTGGCGGGTTTACCAACCGTGGGGCTGGTGAAGCTCAGATCGAATTAAGCCGTCGGACAGTGCAACGTCAGATCAACCACGTGCGGCATGAACTCAAGGAAGTTAACCGCTCAGCTGAGGTCAAACGGCAACAGCGTGAAAAGGGCCACCTACCAAACGTGGCTTTGATCGGTTATACGAACGCGGGTAAGTCCACCATCATGAACGAACTCATCAAGCGGTTTGGCATGAATGACGATAAACAAGTAATGGTGAAGAACATGCTGTTTGCCACTTTGGACACCAGTGTGCGTCAACTGCAGTTTGAGGATTCAAAGAAGCTCCTGCTGAGTGACACAGTTGGATTCGTTTCGCAATTACCAACGACTCTGGTTGAAGCCTTCAAATCAACGCTTTACGAAGCCGCTAATGCAGATCTTTTGGTTCAAATCGTCGACTACTCTAGCGATGACCGTGCTGATATGATGAGTACAACTGAAAAAACACTGCGAGAGATTGGCGTTCCTGACTTGCCAATGTTAACGGTGTTTAACAAGGCTGATCTCACCGATAGTGAGTATCCAACCCAAGCTGGTGATCAATTAGTCATTTCAGCAAAGGATGATGCTTCCATTGACCTACTAGTGGATGCCATCAAGAAAAAGGTGTTTAAGAACTTTGTTACCGCAACGTTTATGGTGCCGTTCGACAAAGGTGACGTTGTCTCCTATCTAAACGAGCATGCTTCAGTGTTAGAAACAGACTACAAAGCTGAAGGTACGCAGATCAAAGCCGAAGTAACCGATATTGATTTTCAACGGTTCCAAGCCTACTACGTTTCAACGGAAGCCTAATCGCAACAAAAAAGGCCCTGACATATCAATTGTCAGAGCCTTTTTTGTTGCAAAAATTCAATTAACTCATTCGTCGTTCCAAACTTCGTGAAACCAGCGACAGCGCATAGCACACCACGAAGTACATAATAGCCAACATCAAGAACATCGGCAGAATGTAGCTGGTGTTTTCGCCATAAACGATCTGTGCGTTATGCATCAGATCAGGCAACACAATGATTGTGGCCAATGACGTATCCTTGATCAGCGAGATAAATTGGCTGACTAAGGCTGGAATCATTTTCTTCATCGCCTGTGGCAGAATAATGTGATACATGGTTTGACTATAGCTCAATCCATTAGCACGGGCACCTTCCATTTGACCGGATGGCACCGCCACAATTCCTGACCGCACGATTTCAGCAATCATCGATGATTCAAACACGATCATCGCAACGATGGTTGCCCACACACTACTTGGCCGGAGCCCTAAATTAGGTAAACCGAAGTAGGTGAAGAAGATAATCAGCAGTAACGGTAAATTTCTAATGACATCAATGATAAAGCCAACGATTGGCGAGAGAATTTTAATATTCACATAGCGAATAATACCGAGAATCGTCCCAATCACATAACTACCAGCAATCGAGGCAAGTGACACGACCACGGTAATCCAAAGGCCTTGTAAAAGATAACGCATGTTGATCCACGAATAAGCATCAATAAAGTCTTTCATGATCGCACCTCCTATGCTGCTAATTTCTTTTCAAGATGCCGCATCCAGTAGCTTAGCGGCATGGTGATGATCAGGTACAACACCCCGACACACATGTACGTACTCATGGTACTGAGTGAGTCAGAAGCAATCACGTTCCCTTGGTACATCAGATCAAAGCCGGCAACGAAGGCCAGCACTGATGAGTTTTTGACCAAGTTAATAAACTGGTTGCCCAGTGGTGGAATAACGTAGCGAAACGCCTGGGGCAACACGATGTACCGCATTGATTGCCAGAAACTCAGGCCGTTTGCCCGGGCACCTTCCATTTGACCCGGATCCACTGAGTTGATCCCAGCACGCACCGTTTCAGCAATAAACGCTGAGGTGTAAATCGTCAGGCCAATGGTCCCGGCAGCAAACCCACTAATTTTCACGACAAACATGGGAATCACCACGAAGAAGAACATCGTGATAACCAAAAGTGGAATGTTCCGGAAAACTTCGATATAAATTCGGGCAATGACCCGCAAAAATTTAATTGGAGTGGTTTCAAAAATTGCAAACATTGAGCCAATGATCAGACTAAAGAATAGCGCAATCACACTACAGAGGAGTGTTTGACCAAAGCCTTGCAAGAGTTGACCACCATAGTTAGAGAATATTGAGATCAATGTCGTTCCATCTCCTTATAGTTAAACCCTTTGACGTTTCCGAACCACTTCTTCAAGATCCGGTTATACTCACCAGATTTTTCAATTTGGCGCAGTGCCTTGTTCACATCAGCCTTAAATTCAGGTTGGCCCTTATTGATGGCAACCCCGTATGGTTCCTTGGTAAAGGCGCCACCAACGACGTGATAGCCAGGATTTTCAACTGCCATCCCAAACAGGATCCCGTTGTCAGTCGTCAACGCTTCACCCTGACCAGACTTCAACGCCGTCATTGCTTGCGCATAATCAGATAATTGCAACACCCGCGCTTTGGGAGCTGCCTTCGCCACGTTTTGCACGGAGTTTGACCCAACGACGCCGAGAACGGTTGCCCCGTTTTTATTCAGGTCCTTAATGTTATGAATCGGACTGCTGTCCTTCACTAATAGGGATTGCCCAGCATCAAAGTAGGACTTCGAAAAATCAACCTGCTTTTCCCGTTCTGGCGTAATGGTCATCGTGGCAATAATGGCATCGATGTTCCCGTTTTTCAGTAGCGGCATCCGCGTCTGACTCGTAACCTGAACGAAGTTAGCCTTCCCTTTTGGTCCCAAGATCTGTTTCGTAATGGCTTTGGCAATATCCACGTCAAACCCTTTGATCGTATCATCCTTAACGTCCATTAACCCAAACAACTTGGTATCGGCCTTGACCCCCCAAGTAATTGTGTTAGTCTGCTTGGCTCTGGTCACCACATTCTGTGCGGATAACGCTTTTGAGCCACAGGCTGACAACATCACTAACACGACTAAACTGGAGAGGACGATTCCGACTAATCGAAATACTTTCTTCATGTGCTCGTCTCCTTTGTTGACTAGCGTGTAATGATCTTACTCAAGAATTGACGGGCCCGTTCATTAGTTGGTTGACCGTCAAAGAAGCTTTCCTTACTATCGTCTTCAAGAATCTGACCGTCAGCCATGAAAATAACCCGGTTGGCCACTTCACGAGCGAAGCCCATTTCGTGGGTCACAACCAACATGGTCATGGCAGAATCACGGGCAATATCCTTCATAACGTTCAGCACATCATCGATCATTTCTGGATCCAACGCGCTGGTTGGTTCATCAAACAGCAGTGCCTTTGGCTTCATCGCTAATGACCGGGCGATGGCGATCCGTTGTTGCTGACCCCCTGAGAGTTGGGCTGGTAACTTAGGTGCTTGGTCGGCTAACCCGACGCGGTCAAGTAACTCCATCGCAAACTTTTTGTTTTCTTCCTCAGGTCGTTTCAACACGAGGCGTGGTGACAACATAATGTTTTCGAGAATCGTTTTGTTCGCATAGAGGTTAAAGTGTTGGAACACCATCCCAACGTTCTTACGAATCCGGTTCATATCCGTCTTGCGGTCCGCCAAGTCTTGGCCGTTCACGATCAGTTTCCCCTCTTGAATGCGCTCCAACCCATTGATCGTCCGAATCAGGGTTGACTTACCAGAACCGGATGGGCCGATCAGCACAACCGTTTCACCGCTATCAATTGTCAGGTTGATATCGTGTAACGCATGAAAGTCGCCGTAGTACTTCTCGACGTCTTGGAATTCAATCATTGACATATCTTTTCCCTCCACCTTGAAAAATAACAGAACGGCAAGTCAGCAACCCGCCGTTCTGTGAGTTTCTTTAATCACAAATGTTTAGAATCATCGTCAAAACTGCTGTTTGAGATTTCATACACTTTTAATTTTAACTCAATAATAATTCTAAACCATTATTCCGAATTGGTCAAAATAATTCTATCTGTAAAGTCCTGTATATTGCGTTTTGTTCGCTGAATACCGGTGTCATAACCGCTCTATACCGCGAGAAAGAACAGCCAAAAACCGAAAATTTATTCATTTAAAATTTTTGTCATTCATTTTAATTAGAATACCATTAAAACGTTAATCAACTTCTTCGGCCAGTATTAGCTAAACGTGGGGTTGTAAGGTTTTAGAAAACCAACACTGTAATTGATTGAAAATGATGCGGGTGTCACAGTTTGATGGCATCTTTAAAATGAATTTTGGTCGGCGTTGGTTGGAAGGTGGCGCTCGTTTTTCTAAAACACGGCTCGACTGGAAGTATGCCTGCTTGTTTACAGTCAAAAAAGACGCTCAATCAAGATCCTGGGTGGATTTTGATTGGGTGTCTCTCTTTTTAAGTTATATTTGTTTGGCTTTTTGAATCTTGGCAGAAACGTGTTCAGCAAGCACGAGGCTATCGTGTAACCGACTCTGACAAAAAAACAGGTGCTAACGTCCTGGGTTCATGCTGCATTGTGCCTTTGGCAACGTGCGTTTCCCTTATCTAGTGGAAACGCGTTCAGCAAGGCACGGGGCTAACGTGTAACGGAGACTGACCAAAAAGTCAGACCCGGACTTTTCAGTCAGTCTCCGTTACACACCGCCCCTAGACCGCCTTGCTTCACGCTCTAATGCCTAAACCGCGACATCCTCGTAGGTTCATCATTCGTTTGGTTACTATCGTCTCGCTCATCACTAGACCCATACTGGGTTGACCGATCCGACTGACTTGCCGTTGCGCGACTATTGCGTTCTCTCGAGTAAAGCTGTGACGCGCCATTGTCACTTTGATAGGCACGCGCGGTTGAAGATAGCGGTTGTTGCGACGTTGGTTGCGTATCCGTTTTTTCCTCGCCCTGTTTTTCATAGGCCAACTGCACCCGGATAGCGTATGGTGCCTGTTTTTCCATCGGCATATTACGGCCCATTTCCATGTAGGGACCGCCGACCAGGATCACATTCGCCAAATACAATTTCACCCGATCTTGAATATCATTGATTGACTGCAACCCAACCGTGGTCACTGTCCCAACCTCGACTTTTTGTGACTGGTTAACGCCTGCTAGAACTACCAGGTCGTTTCCCTGGTGACTTAGTTCAAAGTAAGGAATGTTGACGCCTAATCCGATCGCATAAATTGGCTTATGCTGTTTTTCGATCTGCATCGCAATTTCACGTTGACCCAAGCCAGAATAATCAGGCTGCATCAAGCTCAACTGCTGCAGATGTGCTGCTAATTCATCAATGTTCCGTTGTTGCGTCAGTGTCACTTTGACCTTACCAGGCAACACTTTTTTGGCGTCGAAGTAGCCGTTTGCCGGGATGCTGTTGAGTAACCCATTCCCCATTTGTTGTTGCGCGTTGGCGGCTTCTTGTTGATTGGCTTCAGCAGCCGGATCGCTCCCAAATGGTTTTCCCATTAATTTTTCGATCTTTGGTGAAATGTCGAACGGCGGTTTTTTCGTCGTAAAATAATAAAACACATTCATCACTGTAAAGTAGGCTAAAATCAGGCCTACGAGCAGAATGCCAAATCCTCGGAGCCAGTAACCATTATGAATCCAACGTGTTGCCACGTAGATCAGATAAATAGTCCCAAACGCCCCGATGATGGTGTAGATCCGGTTCTTCAACTTCGTATTAATGTTGAAGTAACCCAGATAATGATTAATCATGTCAAGTAAGCTAAACAAGGGTAAGACCCTCCTCACGTTGCGTTATTTGTCTAGTAGCCATTTGTAGTCGTTGTTTGGTCACTTGATGTCCCAGTGGTATCCCCACCTGTATCCGTTGTCGCACTATCCGTTGTAGTTGAACTTGAATACGTCGAAGATGATGAGGCCGTTGACGGCGTGGTACTGGTAGACTTATCCGTCGTCCCAGTGGACTTCTTTGAAGTTGTCCCAGACTTAGTTGTCGTTGCGCTACTTGTGTCAGTATCGGTTGTGCTGGAATCATCAGCGGCCTTCGAACTTTCCGCTGCTTTTGAACTTGATTCGCTAGCCTTCTTCTTCGATTCACTTTCTGCCTTTTTAGAAGATTCCTTTGCCTTACTTTCAGACTCGGATTTCTTCTTAGCTGAATCCGACAACGATTTTGACTTAGTTGTCGGATCCATTGAACTACTTGAAGCCACGCTAGCTGTTTTTGAAGTCGGCGTCCCCTCAGTAGAATGACTGACTTTGTTGACCACCACGTTAGTCGCGCCTAAGGCCAGTGCAATTGAAAGAATTGCAAAGGGTGTTAAAAATGGTGGCGTGCGATATGCCATAAAAATGGCACCTCCTTTAAAATAAAATACTATACCATTATTATCTCAATCAACTCTAAGTAATTGATGAGCTTGCTTTCATTAATTAAAAATAGGGTTCTTTGACAGTATACCAATTTAAGTCTGTTCTGAAAATAGCGTCCGGCCAATTTAACCAAAATTAGCAGTCGTTACAGGACAGGATCCCGCAAATTGAGGCGGATTTTTTCTTATGCTGTCATTGATACTAATAGTCTAACATCTAAAGTAAACGACAAACTATAATATTAGGTTAAAAACCTTTAGTCAACCATAAAGCGGGTACCAAAACCAGGTTTCAGCCATAAAAAATGCCTGTCATTCAACAAAAAACTAGCACCCAACAACGCGGTGCTAGTCTTTAATCTACGGCCATTTCCGCACGACACTGTGCGCATAGTCCGTAAAGTTCAATTCTATGACCAACAATCTGATATCCAGGCAATTGTTCCTGGAAAACGTCAAGCGGGCACTCTTTCAATTCTGTGACCTTGCCGCAGCGCTGACAGATAAAGTGGTGGTGATGCAGATGGCTAAAATCGCACTGATATTTAACGCGCGCCTGGTCACCCTCGACCTGTTGCTCCACCATGCCCGCCTGTTCAAATTCCTTAATGTTGCGGTAAATGGTGTTATGACTCATGCCAGGGAATTGCTGGCGCATGTAGTCATCCACCAAGGTGACATCGTGGTAGTGATCCTGGTTATCTAACAGATAGGTCAGGAGCGCCTTTCGTTGTTTCGTCACTTTTAAATGATTCTTTTTTAAAACATCAATTGCTTGCGTTAACGTTTGTTGCATGATGTGCCTCCTCTGCTAAGACTGGCATGTTAGTGATTCATTGTTCAGACAATCTTCAGCAGTTAAATAATAATGATTACTTTTTAGTAGTCTACTACAATATTGTCGACAACTGTTTAATCATGCTTTGGGCGAGGTTGGTGTTGTTAACTCAGCCACGAATTCGTCTAAACGATTCTTAGTCGTGTCCCACTTATCATTTTGAATCACCGTAGCAATACCTGACAAACCAGCCGGTAACGTAAGGTCACGACGATATTCATCACTCGCTAAACGATTCTTGACCATTTCTAACTGATCACCGCGCTGCTCTAATCGTTCTTTCAATAATAAAGGATGCGCGACAGTCAAGAACAGAACTGACACCCGAGTATCCAACTCTTTAACGTAGGTCTCAGCACCCTTGGTATCCAAAACAATGCTAACAAGGTCTGATTTTGAAAAGGCACGGGCTAACCCTTCTAAAGACGAACCATATTGGTAGTTGGCATAGTGGACAGATTCCAGGTAGTGATTCTGTTTAAACGTCTCAGGTGTTTCAAAGTAGTAATCGACACCCTCCTGCTCTCCAGGACGCTTGGGACGAGTTGTATGCGTAATAATTCGGGGGATGTGAAACTGGTCGGTGAGATAGCTGCTCACCGTGGTTTTCCCAGTACCAGTGGCACCGGTGATCACAATAACGCGTTTCATAGGCGGCCTCTCCCTTATTTTCCGGCTGTGATCTTCATAGAAATATACTGATCAGCCCGTTTTAATAGGTCTTTTAAATTATCATAGGTCAACCGGTCAACTGCCTCGTCAAATGGCAACCAAGCGGTATCCGCGATTTCAATATCCTGCTTCGTGATCGTGACGTTGTCCGCAACCTCACTCACGAATAAGTGAACTTCTTTATGATTACCGTTAGCCATGTCGTATTGCAACTCGTCGTGGTAAGTCGTGTCCAGCTCAACAGTCAACTGAGTTTCTTCTTTAATTTCCCGAAGTGCCGTATCAGCCAAATTTTCCCCAGCTTCAACGTGTCCCTTAGGAAAGCCCCAGAATGCACTGGTGGCACTCTTTAATAATAGATAGTAGGGTTTGCCATCGCGAACTTGATAAACGACAGCACCACTCGCAACTTCTGTTGTCATATGAATTCCTCCTAAGGTAATAAGTGATTGCTATCTATTTTAACGAGTTTTGGGGGTAAAGTACAGTGCAGAGTGTGAAGCAAGGCGTTTAGAGGGCGGAGCCTAAGTTAACTCTGACAGAAATTCCTGGGCCTGGAATTTTTGTCAGAGTTGGCTTAGGCAGGAGCCCTCTGCCTTGCTGAACACGTTTAGGCAATATAAAAAATGAGCGCAGTAGTCATTACAACACGGCTGCCCAAAAACCGAAAAGTCCGGGCCTGACTTTTTAGTCATCGTCCGTTACACGTTAGCCCCGTGCCTGAACACGTTTCGACAATATAAACATAGAACGAATCAGAAAAGGCAATTGGGATCTTTGAACCGGAGATTGCGACAAGTTAATTCAATGGAAAAGAAAAAACCTTACATATACTCTATTGCGTCAACATCTTAGCCAACCCTCACGTCTATCTTGTCAAAAATGCCAAGTTCGGGACTTCATTCTTAGAATCTTCTCTCCCACCTAGCCTAAACGCGCCCCTTAAACGCCTTGCTCCGCGCTCTCAACAAAGTTAAAATAGGTTTAATCTTCTAAAAAGTATTTAATATAGTTGGAGGAACATACATGTCACTTAGAGCTCGTATTTTTCGCCGGGAGCGCATCGACCGTTATCTGGAGACGGATAAGCACTTTGCTAAAACGATGAGTGCTGTCGATCTGATCTCACTGGGAATTGGTGCCGTTATTGGGACTGGAATCTTCATTTTACCCGGGACGGTTGCGGCTACCAAGGCTGGCCCCGGTATTATTCTTTCCTTTATTGTTGCTGCCGTTGTCTGTTCCACCGCGGCCATGTGCTACGCTGAGTTTGCATCCGCTATACCGGTTGCCGGAAGCGCCTACTCCTACGGCAATCTCGTTTATGGCGAAATCGTCGGCTGGGTCCTCGGTTGGGCTTTGATTCTGGAATACGTGTTGGCCGTGGCAGCCGTTTCCAGCGCTTGGGGCGCCTACTTCAAGTCGTTTATGAGCGGTTTTGGTGTCCCCATCCCTGCTGCCATTGTTGGCGGATTAGACCCGGCCCACGGTCAGTATGGAAACTGGTTTGCAATTATTATTGTGGTTCTGATCTCGCTCATGCTCGCACGCGGGATGCGGACATCCGTCCGGTTAAACAACATCATTGTCTTTGTTAAAATTGCCATTATTCTGTTATTTATCGTTGTCGGCGCGTTTTACGTGAAGCCAACTAACTGGCATCCGTTTACGCCGTATGGTGTGCATGGTGTGTTTGCGGGCGCTTCCGCCGTTTTCTTTGCCTACCTCGGGTTTGATGCCGTATCAAGTTCAGCTGCCGAAGTGAAGAATCCTAAACGCAACATGCCAATTGGCATTATTGGCACGCTGATCATCACAACGATCCTCTACGTGGGTGTTTCCATTGTCCTCACCGGGATGATGAGCTACAAAGACCTCAACGTGGCTGACCCGGTATCCTTCGCGCTACAGTTCGTTCACCAAAACTGGATCGCAGGCATTATCTCTCTGGGCGCGATGGCCGGCATGTTTACCATGATGGTCACCATGATCTACAGTTCATCGCGGTTGATCTACTCGATTGGCCGGGATGGCCTGCTGCCGAAATTCTTAGGAAAATTGGATGGTCAGGGCTTACCAAGAAACGCTCTTGTGACCATTACCATTGTCATCAGTATCATGGGTGGCTTTGTGCCACTTGACCAGTTAACTAATCTGGTTAACATTGGGACATTGATTGCTTTCTTGTTTGTCTCCTTTGGGATCATTCCACTGCGACACAACAAGGAAATCAAAAATCACCAAGGGTTCGAAGTGCCCTTCTACCCAGTATTACCAATCGTGTCTGGACTGCTCTGCATCTTCATGTTGACACAACTGCAGGCTGAAACGTGGATTGCTTCACTGATCTGGTTTGCTTTTGGCTTGATCCTCTACTTTACTTACGGGATGAAACATAGCCGCCTCAACGATCCAAACGAAATTGAACAGGACTAAAAAAAGCGCCCTTTAAGGGGTGCTTTTTTAGTCTTGTTCGGTTGGTAATCCATTGATTGCCTGTTTCAGCATTAATGGCGCTAATAATGTGGAGAGCACGATCACAATAATCACTTCTGAATAAACGCTTGCGTGCAGCAAATGGGCCTGATACCCAATTTGGGCAATAATCAGAGCCATTTCACCCCGCGAAACCATTCCGGCACCCACCACGTAGGCACTGTTCCAGCTAAACCCGAGTAATTTTGCACCCAAGCCCCCACCAATGAGTTTTGTCAGCAACGCAAGAATCGTCATCACGACAATCAGCCAGATATTGCTCAGGAAGTGGTCAAAGTTCATTTCCAGTCCGATGCTGACAAAGAAGATCGGAATAAAGAAGGCGTACCCAATCGGATTAATGTTGGCACTGACTTCCTTGTGTGCCTTCGTTTGCGCAATGGCAATCCCGGCGAAAAAGGCACCGATAACTGCGCTAAGGCCGGTTAAGTCCGCAAGGTAGGCCATGCCCAAACAGATCACTAGAGAAATGATCGGAATGGCTTGCGGGACGGCCAGGTGTTCAAATAACCGGATCAAAAATGGTGCTAACCAGCGAATCAACAGATAAACGAGCACGAAATAAACCGCCTGTTCTGCTAGACTCAACCAAAGATTGGGTGAGCCGCCAGTTTGACTCACGTTGCCAAACATGCTGACGAAAATACTTAAGATCAGCACAGCCATGATGTCGTCCACCACGGCGGCGCCAAGGATGGTCGCCCCCTCCTTCGAGTTGAGACGGCCAAATTCTCTTAGGACCTCAACACTAATGGAGACTGAAGTTGCCGCAAAAACAACACCCCAAAAGACAGACCGTTCAAACCCTTGGTCCATGATTTCACCATAGATAAAGAAACAGATCATCGGTAGAATAACGCCAAAGGTGGCAACGCTCAGTGCTGGTTTGAAATACTTCTTCAATAATCCAAGATCACTCTCGAGTCCAGCCATAAACATCAAGATCACGACCCCAATTTCGGCGCCGGCATTCAGCAACACATTCGCGTGCAGCCAGCCCAATGCTGCAGGACCAAGCAAGATGCCAACCAGCAGTTGCCCAATGACGATTGGAATCCCAATGCGTTCACTAATGGCACCGGCAATGGTCGTGGTAAATAAAATTAAGGCGATACCGCCAATGTAGCTCATGGAAAACCCCTTTCAAACAAATCTCAGTTAACTTGTTTTATTATAGCATGCTCGAATATCAAACTTCGACCGGCATGCTTTTAAGGAGGGGTATAATAAAAACCAAATAATGGTTAAGGGAGGATTCAATGATGAAGCTCAATCAGTTCGCTATCGTACCAGTGACGCCAGAACAGGAACGCACTGAACTAGTGCGTATTCAAATGATTCATGAACGTGACTTGGCGTTGCCCACGGTTCCCTTTTTTCACCAACTGTTGATCAATAGCTTCCCCGAAACACAAACGCTCAGTAGTGGTGAAGAAAAGATTGCGGGTCTCATGGCAACGCCAACGCAAAATGCGTTGGCTTACCTGAGAACGCACGACAATGTCTCGCAACAAGTATTTTATAATATCTACCTGCAACTTCTGTATTTTTTACCAGAACGTGATTTTGATCTCGGCGACCCACTCGCCATTACCCATAAAGTCAATCTCCCAATTTTTAAAACTGCCACCCTTGACAATACTGAATTGCTCCATGGCTGGTACCAATTGCTGATTACCCATAATATGAATGGTCAAACCTTTTTGGATGATCTTACCTCACGCGGGTATTTTCAGGCAATGGTGCACAATGCGGCGATTAAAAAACCCGTTATTTTTAATGGCAAAACCCAAGCCGTTTATGATACGACGGCACTCATTCATGAGGTGGTCTATGTAGAATCTCCTCAGGATACTGATCACGACGGTCAACGTGACCTGTTAAAGGTCGAAGTCACCCGACCAGCAGAATCAAACCAACAGCCAGTGCCAACGCTTTATACAGCCTCCCCTTATAATCAGGGCACAAATGACGAGGCCGGTGATGCGCTGACCCACAACGTCAATGTTCCACTGACGGAAAAGCCAGTCACCAGCAATACGATTGGCGATCAGGCTGAAATTAACCGTGATGTGCCCGCGCCGCGTGAAATTGCCAGCCTCACCCAAACTGCCGAGGAACGGATGGGCAACAGTTTTGATTATAGTTTAAATGACTATTTCTTAGCTCGGGGCTTCGCGGTCGCCTATGCTTCCGGCATTGGCACCAAGGATTCAGATGGGTTACGCACAACCGGTGACATTGAAGAAACGATTGCGGCGACCGCTGTTATTGAATGGCTAGATGGCAAACGGACGGCGTTCACTAATCGGACGGATAACATCGCCATCAAGGCCTGGTGGTCAAATCATCACATTGCCATGACCGGCCGTTCCTACCTCGGTACCCTTGCCACAGCTGCAGCGACCACGGGTGTCGAAGGCTTAAAGACCGTCATTAGTGAGGCCGCTATCTCAAGCTGGTACGACTACTACCGCGAAAACGGTCTCGTAATTGCACCCGGTGGTTTCCCTGGAGAGGATGCCGACGTCTTAGCCGAAGAAACCTTCTCACGTGAAAAACAGCCCGGCGACTACTACCGGATCAAATCGAAGTGGCAAAATGCGCTTAATCAAATGACCCTCGACCAAGATCGAGAAACCGGTAACTATAATCAGTTCTGGGACGCACGCAATTATCGTAAGGATGTGGCCAACATCAAAGCCGACCTGTTGCTCGTTCATGGTCTGAATGACTGGAATGTCAAGCCAAAGAATGTTGGCAAGCTATGGCAAGCCATCCGAAATCTGCCAATCACGAAAAAGGTCATTCTTCACCAGGGCCCTCACGTTTACATCAACAATCTGCGCTCACTAGACTTCACAGACATGGTCAACCTTTGGCTGACGCATGAACTTTACGATGTGGATAACCATGCTGAGACACTGCTGCCAAATGTTCTCATTCAAGACAACGCTACGGCGGAAACGTGGCACGCCCAATCAGATTGGCTGGCACCCGACAATCCGGTGATGACCCTCCATTTGGGTGCGGATAAGTTAACCACTGCTAATCAGCCGCAACCAGTCCAGCAAGGGTTTAGTGACCAACTTCCGACTAAGGTTTTCCGCTACTATGCGAAGCACTGGGACCACTGGCAGGCGGCACTCACCGACGATAGTAACGCTGCCATGGCTGGTCACCGGCTGATTTTTAAGGCATCAAAACAAACTGAACCGCTTGTGATCGATGGTCGCCCAACAGTTCACGTTCAAGTCGCCGTCAATCAAAACGTCGGAATGTTAAGTTTTCAGTTGATCGATTATAGTCATTTCAAACGATTGACGCCCTCTCCAGTCACATTAGCGGGTCAGGCGATGGATCTCGGCTACCATTTAAAAAAGGAAAGCCTGCGCGAATTTCAACTCACCAACCTTTCCGATTACCAACTGATCAGCAAAGCACACATTAACCTGCAAAACCGCGATGGGCTGACAACCACCAAAACCGTTTCACCGAACGAATTTTACGGGTTTGATGTGGCACTCCAGCCAACGCACTATAACCTACAACCTGGGCATCAACTTGGACTGATCGTCTACGCAACTGATATGGAAATGACCGTCCGTGGTAATCAGCCGTTATTCTACACGATCGACTTGAAGGCCACCAATCTTCAAGTACCGTATCTCGGCCATTAGTGCTATCATAGTAAGCAACGATTTACAGAAATGAGGGATATCATGAAACAAGGAACCACGATTATCACACTCGACAACGGCTACCATCTTTGGACCAACACACAGGGTGAAGGCGACATTCATTTACTCGCCCTTCACGGTGGCCCTGGCGGTAACCACGAATACTGGGAAGACACTGCTCAACAATTAAAGAAGCAGGGGCTCAACGTTCAGGTCCACATGTACGATCAATTAGGCTCATGGTACTCAGATCAACCCGATTATAGCGATAAGGCCATTGCTGACAAGTACTTGACCTACGACTACTTCCTTGACGAAGTTGAAGAAGTCCGTCAAAAGCTTGGCTTGGACAACTTCTACTTAATTGGCCAATCATGGGGCGGTGCCCTGGTTCAAATGTACGCTGCCAAATACGGTCAACATTTGAAGGGTGCCATTGTCTCATCTATGGTCGATAACATCGACGAATACGTCACCCACGTCAACCAAGTGCGTGAAGACCTCTTGCCAGCTGACGCCATCGCTTACATGAAGGACTGCGAAGCAAAAGGCAACTACGATGACGCTAAGTACCAAGGTTACGTTGACGTCTTAAACGATAACTACGTCGACCGTAAGAAGCCAGCTGCCATTTCTCACTTGATCTCAACAATGGCGACCCCCGTTTACAACGCCTTCCAAGGGGACAACGAGTTCGTGATTACTGGGAAACTGAAGGAATGGGAATTCGAACCACACTTGAAGGACATCAAGGTACCAACTTTGCTGACCTTTGGGGAACACGAAACCATGCCATTAGCAACCGCCCGCCGGATGCAAAAGGAAATCCCTCATGCTCGGTTGGAAACCACGCCTGAAGGTGGTCACCACCACATGATCGATAACGCACCAGTTTATTACTCGCATTTAGCTAAATTTATTACGGATGTGGAAAACAACACCTTTAACGATTAAGAAACCCGCCACTCAGCACTTAGCTGAGTGGTTTTTTATTTCGTATTGCAACCAATAGATTACCAAACCAAAGTAAAGAAGCTGTGTCGTTTGTGTAAAGGTTATGTAAAGGTGACAAAAAGACCGTTCAGCATTTCTGTTGAACGGTCTTTTTAAACTAATTGATAACCACTTTTGTGCCCTCTTTAACGTGGTTGTAGAACCACTTCGCATCGGGAACTGACAACCTCACGCACCCATGCGATTTAGCTGTCCTGCCAAGTTGGTCGGCCTCCTTCACGTTGTACTTCCCATATTGGTCGGTCGGCACAGTGTGGAAAAGATAAACCCCATGGTCTTTAAACGAGACCCAGTAATGAGCACCTTCACCGGAGGATTGATTATAGAAGAAATCGCCCCGTTCAGCTTGAATGTGGAACGTTCCCCGCGGTGTTGAATTGTGAATCCCAGTTGACGCATACATCGTGTAGACTGTTTTGTTGCCGTCCTTAATGTAAACACGCTGGTTGGCAATAGAGACGTGGATCCAAACGTTGCTTAATTTGTTTAAATCGGGATATGGTTTGTTCTCTGAGGACTTACGCCAGTTGATTTTGTTCATGTAACTCGGCGTCGTGTCGTCACTTGAAGTACTAGTCTTTTTTTGACTAGACCCGGTACTGGATTTTTGGCTGCTCTGCTCGGTTGTCTCCTGCTTGGCAGAAAAGTGCAACAAGTGATGCGCACTAAAAACAACCAACACCATCACAACCACTAGTAATACAATTCGTAATGTCCGTTTCATAAATATGCTCCAAACCTTATGTCATTTATAGTGACCATTGTAACATGCCTGCATTGCAGTGGCGTCACAGGGGTTTGACACTTTAGTTAAGTTTAAAGAGTGTGGAAGGAAGGCGGTTAAGGGGCAGAATGTAAGGGACTCTGGCAGAAAATCCCGATTCTGGATTTTTTGCCAGAGTCCCTTACATGGCCGCCCCTTGCCTTCCTGGAACACGTTTCGGCAATGTGGGCTAGAAAAGCTGTAGCACTTAACTTCTCGTAGCCAACAACCTCCAAAAACACGTTTAGCATTCTTCAACATACTTTAAGAGTATTTAAGTTTGAAAAGAAGTTCGAAATGAAACTCGAAAACCATTGAAAGTTGACTGACCATTTCTTCTATGGCAATAGAACGGTCAAATTTCAATTAATTCGAGTTTTCTCTGACTTATCATCGAAGCGTGTTCCCCAAGGCTGGCACGGGTTAACGTGTAATGGGCTCTGACCAAAAAATCAAGCCCCAACTTTTCTGTTTTCGGCAGCCGTGCTGTAAAGGCTACTGCGCTCCCTTCACACATTGCCGAAACGTGTTCCGCAAGGCACGGGGCTAACGTGTAACGGACTCTGGCAAAAATGCCAAGTTCAGGCATTTCTGCCAGAGTCCGTTACACACCGCCCCTAAAACGCCTTGCTCCACACTCTTTACACACTCTGATTCTTCAAACTCAACTTCTCCACATTCAAGATCTTATCAGCCAATCCCTCATAAAAACTCATCTCATGGCTAACCACAATAGCATTGCCCGGGAACGCATTGATTGCGTCCTTCAAGGCTTCCTTTGTTTCTTCATCCAAATGGTTTGTTGGTTCGTCCAAGATCAAGAAGTTTGCGGGTTCAAATTCCATCATCGCTAACTTGACCTTTGTTTGTTCGCCACCAGAAAGTTGGCCAATAGGCTTCATCGCGTTGGCCGCATCCAAACCACATTTTGCCAGTTTGGTGCGGATAGCCCGTTGTTGCAGCTGATCATATTTTTCTTGAATGATCTGCATTGGTGTTTGCTGGTTGTTATCCCATTCGAGGTCTTGACTAAAGTAGCTGACCTTAGCTGACGGTGAAAAATGGGCTGCCCCGCCCTTAGCATCGATAATGCCAAGAATCGTCTTGATCAACGTCGACTTTCCGACCCCGTTAAAGCCTTCAAAGCCAACCTTTTCACCGGTGTTCACAGAGAACGTGACCGGCTTCAACAATGGGCGGTTATACCCAACGGAGAGTTGGTCGACCACCAGCGCATTTTGTGAGCCTGTATCTTCATAGGGGAAGTTGAACTGTGCCCGAATGTTTGATGACGGCGGATCGACCCGGTCCATCCGCGCCAGTTGTTTCTCACGCGATTTCGCTTGTTTTGATCGTGAACCGGCCTTAAACTTCGAAATAAATTTTTCGGTCTTTTCAATTTGAACCTGTTGTTTCTCATATTCACGACGTTGGGCTTCTTCACGCTCAGCCCGCTGACGCATAGCAGCTTTGAAACTGCCACGATACTTGTTGATCTTACCAAACGCCACATTGATGATGCAGTTCGTCACTTGGTCTAGAAAATCATAATCATGAGAAATGATCATTGCGGCCCCTTCAAAATCATTCAAGTAGTCCACTAACCAGGCAATGTGCGCCACATCCAGGTAGTTGGTCGGTTCATCAAGAAGGATCACGTCAGGCTGTTGCAGCAATAATTTAGCCAAAATAATCTTTGACCGTTGGCCACCGGACATCTTAGCCACTTCATGATCGCGGCCGATGTCATCGAGCCCTAATCCAGAAATGATCCGTTCGATTTCTGTTTCAATATCATAGAAGTTATTAGCTTCAAGATACTCTTGAATCCGTCCTGCGCGTTCCAGCAGTTTATCATCCGCAGTTTCAGCATACTCGGTGTATAGTGCCGTCATCTTATCGTTGCGTTCGTATAAATTAGCATACGCCGTGTGCAAAAATTCAATCAGCCTCATGCCATCAGGAATATCTGCGTATTGATCCAAATAACCGACGTCGATGCCCTTCTGCCAGGTGATCTTACCGGTAACCGGCAATTCGTCCCCAGTCATAATCTTGATCAGGGTCGATTTTCCGACCCCGTTTTGACCGACGATGCCCATGTGTTCACCCTTGTTTAGCTGAAAACTCGCATCCTCGTATAAGTTCTTATCAGCGAAGCTCATGCTTAGGTCTTCAACCTCTAATAACGCCATTGCAATTCTCCTCTCGTTCATAAAGAAGGGGCCCGGGACACGTAATTGCCTGCCCAGACCCATCCGTTCGTTCATATACCATACAATCGTTCCACTTTTAAAGGGTGCATTTTCAATAAAATTACATCATTGAATTTCGTAAGTAGTCCAGTTTTCAGAAAATGGGACTAACTTGCACCCGCAATCGACCCATCAGTCGACCCTATTTTCATCTATTAACTTAATAACCCTATCACTAAACCAACTCATTGGCAACCATCTGACGCCGTGACTCGTGGTATAATGAAAGCCACAATTTAATTTCAAAGGATGACACATCGTGAACATTAAAGATATTGATAGCATTACCCTGACCGTCAGTGATATTAACCGCGCCGTTCGTTTCTATCACGAGGTCTTTGATCTTTCCATTATTAAAGATTTCGACCGCCCTGCTGTCCGTTTAGGGCATCACCGGCTCGAATTTGAAACGCCGACCGACAAGCCGGAGATCAGTGCCAGCACCGTCGCACTTGGAACTGCTGACCTTGCCTTTTCAACGAAAGATAACCTTGAAGCAACCCTGTCGCACCTGACCAACTATGCCGTCGAAATTGACGATGGCCCAATTGATTACACCGGTGCGCAGGGCGATGCAACAGCGCTGTGGGTTCGCGATCCTGACCATAATTTGATCAAAATCGTCACCTATAAGTAATTTATGAAAAGAGGGTGTCCCATGGCAACCTATCTGAAACGGCAAGTCATTCGTATTATCGCGTTTATCGTGTTATTGATCATCTATTTGATCAATTCCGGACAACTGACGACAGCCACCGGGTATGCGAAATCCAATCCTGGGTTAGCCACCAAGTACATCGGCATTATGCTGATGACGATGGCCGTCATTTTGGCGCTATTCGCCTGGCTATACCGGCGACAATTGCAACAGGGCAACCCGCACCACTTTAAGAAACGACCGTTTACGACTAAAAGTATCTTACAGTTGTTTGGCTTTTTCATTGGCATGCTTGCGGTTCAGGTGTTGTGGTCACAATTGATCGTGCACCACATCCTGCCGATGCCAACCAATCAAAGCGAGGTCAATGCCCAGGCACTGCAACTCCCGTTCTGGAATAACTTCTATAGTGTGGTTGCTGCGCCGGTATTTGAAGAGTTCATTTTTAGAGGGTTCTTCTTTAATTTCTTCTTCGCAAAAAATAACCGATGGAGCGTTTTCTTCGGCATTCTAATCAGTGGCTGTATCTTTGGTTTCCTGCACACCTTAAGTTTCTCAGTCACCACCCTATTCTATTCAGGTCTGGGGTGGATCTTGGCGGGATGTTACCTGCATTTTAAGGATATCCGGTATGACATGGCGTTGCATTTTATGAATAATTTGTGGAGTATTTTGTAAGAGTGTGAAGCAAGGCGGGTTTAGGGGCAGAATGTAACGGACTCTGGCAGAAATGCCCGAACTTGGCATTTTTGCCAGAGTCCGTTACATGGCCGCCCCGTGCCTTGCTGAACACGTTTCCGCAATGTGAAAAGGGCGTGCGGTGGTCATTGCTACTCAGTTGCCAGAACCAACATCGCAGGCCACACAAATAAATAAGAAAGCACAAAAGCAACCAAGAAGCCTCATAACCACGGCTCAGAAAAATAGCGCAACAAACAATTAACGCCAGAAAAAAGCGCCCAGCCAACCAGCCGGACGCTTTTCCTATCCATAAAACAAATCCTACTAAGACTCAGAAACCCGTTTCTTCAACCCATGCCGTTTCACCAACAGCACGATCAATTCAATTAAAAAGACAACAAACGCGATAACGCTCCAAATAATAACCGTCTGCATCCGGTGTTCCGGAATCAGCAGCGCACGCATATCCTTAATCGGTCGCAACATGAGCCACAGGGTGCCAATCAAATAAACGATGACCCCAAGGCCATTTAAAAGCCACCAGTTTCGATTATTCATGACTAACCTCCGTTCGTTCTTCACTATTAAGTATACCGAACCTGGCCGTAAAAAAACACCGGCGCAAACAATTGCCGATGGTTTTTAATGAAGATTTAATTGCCCTTAAGGCTTTTATTCAAAAGGTTGTTACGCGCACATTACTCAGCGACGCCACCCAGTTGTTATACAACTGGACGCTATCACCTCGCCAAGTATTTGTGGGCACAGCTGCTGAGAAGTACCGTTTCGGCAATCGAATTGGCAATCCCTTTTCCATGTCCCGATGAAATTCATTGAATAGCGTATTCGTTTCGTACTCAGGGTGCCCACTAATATAGGTAGACCTAGTCTTTACAGCATGCATCACGACCGGTCCAGCTTCAGGATCACTGGCCAAAACGTCCACTTCTGGGTCATCGATTTTTGTCAGCGTGGAGTGCCGTGACTGTGGCATCGATAGGGCATCAAACCCGGCGGTCAGCTTAGTTTCTGCGTTAATTTGACACCGATAAACACCAAATAACTTACTTGGTAAAACGTGTTTTTGAATCCCAAAATCAGCATACAGACCAGCTTGGGCAGCCCAACACTCAAAAATACTTTCACGGACATGGGTTTCTCGCCAGTCTAGAAGCGCTTTGAACTCCGACCAGTAGTCCACAGTCTCAAAGTCCAGTTCCTCGACTGGCGCCCCAGTGACAACCAGCCCGTCAAAGTAACTATTTTGAAGGTCCTCGAGGGCCACATAGTCTGCGTGATTAAAGTCAGCCTCACTGATATGTTTGCTGTGATGGCTGGCCATCCGTGCGAAGGTCACCTGAACGTCGACAGTAAGTTGACTGAATAACTCGGCAAACTGCCGCTCGGTTTCAAGCTTGTTTGGCATTAGATTCACAACCAAGATTTTAACTAGCCGACCGGTGTCAGATAGCGGTGTTGCTTGCTGCTGCTTTAAAAAGCCATTTTTCAAAATTACTGTCATGCGTTTTCCTCCTTAAGGTATCGAGATAAAAAAATCCCTAGTTGTTCAACAACTAGGGACGACATTGCGCGGTACCACCCATCTTCGCCTCAATCTCGCAATTCAGGCCTCGAAAGTATTTTCATACTCGACAGGGTATCGGCTGCCTCCGTGGGTATTGGCCAATCATGACCGCCCCATGCTCTGAGATCATCTTCACCTGCACCCGTGCATCTGCTCCCACCACCGCAGACTCTCTAAACCACTTAGCAGGTTACTCTTCTCTTCAACGACTCATAATATTCTAATTGTTTGCTAATTTACCACATTTATCTTTAATGGTCAAGTTGAGGGCCTGATAGGTGCGATATTGGTTGTTGGGATTGCGGAAGTTTTTTCTTGGTGGGTTCTGGTTTCATTATTTGAACTTATTCGATACAGCACTGGGTTAACGTGTAAGGGACTCTGACAGAAAAGTCAGGCCCTTACATTGTGTTTTTTAGCATCTGAGCGCATCTTGCTTCCACCTTTCTCGGTCTCATAGACTAAACGTGTTCCGCAAGGCGAGAGGGCTACTGTGTAAGCAACTCTGGCAAAAAGTCAGGCCCTTACATTGTGTTTTTATCATCTAAGCGCATCTTGCTTCGCCTTTCTTGGCCTCATAGATTAAACGTGTTCGACAAGGCACGGGGCTAACGTGTAAGGGATTCTGGTCTAAAAGTCAGACCCGGACTTTTAGACCAGAATCCCTTACACACCGCCCCTAAACCGCCTTGTCTCACACTCTGCCCTTGCGCATTCCCCCCCGCCTTTGTATAATAAAGATAATTTATTTCTGGAGGAACAACGCATGACAAAGTTTTTTGCCAAATTAAATAGTTCTTGGCAATTCCGGTAACAAACTGCGCCATTTTGGATGCGGTTTGAGCTCACCTGTTCATTTCACGTGTCCATGCCGGTTACTTTGATTGCGAGTGACGCTGCATGCCCAACCTTGCACGTCGCTCACTCGAGACGATTTCGCAAGGAGTCGTCTTTTTTTGTGCGGTAGTTTCCTTTGTGTGTGATTTATGTTGCAACGTTGTGTTGTCATTATTTTAAGATAGGTGGTTGTTATGAAACGACTGTATGCATTAATTGCCATTCTGCTCGTTTTCCTGGGCTTTGCTTACGTGAAGGAAAATGATCCGAACCAGGCAGCCGACCGGAAACACACGCCCACTGTGGGTATTTTACAACTGATGTCCCAACCCGCTTTGGACACGATTCACCATGGTATCATTCAGGGATTGAAGGACGGCGGGTTTACGCCGGGTAAGAACGTGAAGATCGATTATCAAAACGCTGAAAATGATCAGAGTAACATGATGACTATGAGTAACCGGTTTGTGAACGAAGGCGCCGATGCCATGATTGGTATCGCCACCCCATCCGCACAAGCCCTTGCTAATTCGTCATCCAAAATTCCAATCATTTTGGGCGCCGTTACCGATCCAAAGGGTGCCGGCTTAGTGACGAACAATACGAAACCGGGCGGCAACGTGACCGGGGTGTCTGACCAGGCACCCTTAGCCGAACAGCTAGCCCTGATTCGCCGCGTCATGCCGCATTTAAAAACGTTGGGTATTATGTACACTTCAAGCGATGATTCAGCGGTTGAGCAGTACAAACAGTTTAAAGTCCTGTGCAAACAAGCTGGTATTCCATTGAAGGCCTACTCCATTTCAAATACGAACGATGTGCAACAGGTGTCACAACAGATGGTCCGCAGCGTCGATGCAGTCTATGTGCCAACCGATAACACGATTGCCTCAGCCATGCAGACGCTCGTACAAAATGCCAATACCGCCAACGTCCCCGTCTTCCCGGCCGTGGATTCCATGGTTAAAGACGGCGGCCTTGCCACGTATAGTGTGGACCAGTACAAACTCGGCGTGCTGACCGGCAAAATGACCGCAAAGATCTTGAAGGGTCAAAAACCAGCCACAACGCCAATCAGATTTGTACGTCATGGTAAATTGATTATCAATATGAAGGAAGCTAAACAACTTGGCATTACGTTCCCAGCATCCGTCATCAAGGAAGCTAAAGCGAAGGGAGAAATCGTAAAATGAGCATTGGATTAGGTGTTTCAGCCATCGGCCAAGGACTTCTCTGGGCCACACTTGGGATCGGTCTATTCTTAACGTTTAGAATCCTCGACTTCCCCGATATGACCGTTGAAGGGACCTTCCCAATGGGTGCCGCAACGTGTGTCGCTGCGATCAATCGCGGCGTGGATCCCTTCTGGGCAACCATTATGGCCATTGGCGTCGGGATGCTCTGTGGGTTAGTTACTGGCCTGCTCTACACCAAGGGCAAGATTCCAATCTTGTTAGCTGGGATCTTAGTTATGACCGCAGCTTACTCAATCAACCTGCGGATCATGGGCCGAGCAAACTTAACGTTGCTCAATAAGCCGACCCTACTCAAGGCTGACTTTTTTAAAGCGATGCCCGAATACTTTGACAGTGTCGTCCTCGGGATAATCGTCATCGCCATCGTCACCGTTGCCTTAGTATACTTCCTACAAACTGATTTGGGGCAGGCATTCATCGCCACGGGTGATAATAAAAAAATGGCCCGCTCGTTGGGTATCAAAACCGACAACATGCAGATCATGGGGCTAATGATCTCAAACGGTCTGATTGGCCTCGGTGGTGCCTTAGTTGCACAAAACAACGGTTACGCTGACGTCAACATGGGTATCGGAATCATCGTTATCGCATTGGCCTCCATCATTATCGGTGAAGTTGCCTTTGGTGAACTGACCATGAATCAACGGCTCGTTGCCGTTACTCTTGGTTCAATTCTGTACCGCTTCGTCTTGCTGATCGTGCTGCGTCTCGGATTCAACACCAACGACCTGCAGTTGTTGTCAGCAATCGTGCTTGCTATCTGCATGATGTTGCCAGTCTTCCAGAAGATGTTTAATATCAAACACATCATTAAACGGGGGGTGACAAGCCATGACTAGTCCAATTCTAGAACTACGCGACGTTGTCACCAAGGTCAACCGCAATACGCCGGAGGAACTGACCCTGTTAAAGGGACTAAACCTGACGATTAATGAGGGTGACTTTGTGACCGTCCTCGGATCTAACGGGGCGGGTAAATCAACTCTGTTTAACACAATTGCTGGTAACTTATCCATCGACAGCGGTGACATTTTGTTACGCGGCAAATCCATCGCAAATGAATCTGAAGAACGCCGAACCCGTTTTCTGAGCCGGGTCTTCCAGGATCCGAAACTCGGGACGGCACCGCGGATGACCGTTGCAGAAAACCTGTTGTTAGCCGCCAAACGTGGACAAGGACGCCACTTGGTCCCGCGTGGCCTACGGAAGTCCCTTCCCCATTTTAAAGAAATCACAGCAACAATGAATAACGGTCTGGATCACCGATTAAGCACCCCAACTGGTAACTTATCGGGTGGTCAGCGACAGGCGTTGAGTTTCCTCATGGCAACCCTAAAGCGACCGGACATCCTCTTACTGGATGAACATACGGCCGCCTTGGATCCCAAGACGTCGCAAGAGTTGATGAAGACCACTAACGACCGGATCACCGAGGAAGATTTAACTTGCCTGATGATCACCCACCATTTGGATGACGCGTTGAAGTATGGCAATCGGTTGATTGTGATCGACAATGGCCAGATCACCTTTGATGTTGCTGGGGAGGAGAAAAAGGGCCTTACTCAGGAGAAGCTTTATAGTTTCTTTAGTGATTTGGATGGGTAGAGAGTGGAGAAAAACGGTAGGAAGCGGAGTGTAAGCTAATTCTGGCGGAAATGCCGTACCTGGGCATTTCTGCCAGAGTTGGCTTACGCGCAGCTTTCTGTTTTTCGAAACTCGTTTCGGCACAGTTGCCTAGAAAGAGCCTCCTTGAACCGACCTACCCCCTCAATCGTAAAAACAATTCCAAAATAAAAAAGAGACCAAATCAGGTCTTTTTTTTATAGCTATTTATCCTGATACAACTTAATCAACCCTTGAGTCCCATCATTACCAAGCCCTTTATCATCCACCATCACTTCATAGAGGTGCTTGGCTTCCTTAGTGGCTGGCAACTCAAGATTCATCTTGTCCGCTTCATCAAGCGCAATCCGCAGATCCTTCAAGAAGTGCTTTGCAAAGAAACCAGGCGTGTAATCACCAGCAAGGATGCGTGGGGCGTAGTTTTCCATGCTCCAGTTGTCTGCGCCGCCACCACTCAGAGTTTGAATGACATCCGCCACAGGCAGATCAGCCGCCTTCGCGTAGGTCATCATTTCAACCATGCCCGTCATTGTGCCAGCAATCATAATTTGATTAGCCATCTTCGTGTGTTGACCTTTGCCAGCTTCGCCAAAGAGATGAATGGACTTACCCATCAGCTCAAAGAGCGGCATCAGCTTGTCATAAGCTGCCTTGTCGCCGCCAACCATGATGGTTAAGGCAGCATTTTGGGCACCAACATCACCACCGGAAACCGGCGCATCAAGGCCGGTTGCCCCTAACGCCTTTGCGGTAACCGCGATTTTAGCTGCCAGGGTCGGCGTGCTGGTGGTCATGTCAACAACGATCTTGCCAGCTGTCAACGTTGAGAAAATGCCAGTCTCGCCGAAGTATATTTCTTCGACGTCCTTGGGATATCCTACCATCGAAAAAATGATATCCGCCTGAGCTGCAACTTGACCAGGCGTATCAGCCCAGGTTGCCCCCTTCTTGACCAGGTCATCCGTTTTGGCCTTCGTCCGGTTATAAACAAACAACTCATGACCGCCATCCAATAGATGCCCCGCAATTGCAGCACCCATAACGCCAGTGCCAATAAATCCAAGTTTCATGCTTGTTCCTCCTTCAACGACAGCAGTCAAAACTGTTACGCGTGAGCTGCCAATTTTTTGTCGAGATACGCGGCTAACTTTTCCTTCGGGTAAAGGCCAGTAATCTTTTCAACGGCCTTCCCGTCTCGAAACAACACCAAACTCGGGATGCTCATGACCTTATAGTTCATCGCAAGGTCCTGGTTGTGATCCACATTCAGCTTGCCGAACTTAATTCGGTCACCGTAGTCGTTTTCCAGTTGCTCTAAAACGGGATCCATCATCTTACATGGCCCGCACCAAGGGGCCCAAAAATCAACGAAGACGAGGCCCGCCTTCGTTTCTTCAGCTAAATTATCCTTTGTGATCGTCGTTGCCATTTACGAGCTCCCTTCTTCCGCGTCGAATAAAGTGAATGATCAGGGTGACAATAACCGCCCCCAAAACGATCAGTCCAAAAATCGACGCTGGAATTTCAATATCAATGAGTGGAATGCTGACAAACAACTTGACTGCAATTAGCGCAATCAACCCGTATGCCATCGGTTCCAACTCTGGCACAATTTTCATCAAACGCATGATCATCTCTGCAATGCCCCGCATTGCGAGAATCCCAATCATCCCACCAATCAACACAATGACTGGGTTTGGTGAGATTGCGAGTGACGCCAACACCGAGTCAATTGAAAAGATAATGTCCATCAATTCAATTTGAATCACAACTGACCAGAATAACGAAATCGGACTCTTACGT
Organism: Secundilactobacillus paracollinoides; assembly: GCF_001702155.1. Taxonomy (NCBI): domain Bacteria; kingdom Bacillati; phylum Bacillota; class Bacilli; order Lactobacillales; family Lactobacillaceae; genus Secundilactobacillus; species Secundilactobacillus paracollinoides. The sequence goes on along the minus strand of NZ_CP014912.1, from coordinate 1,976,831 downwards.
TTTCGGTCTGAAACTAGTTTCCGAGTGTGCTTCACTCGGCTCTTGGTGAAATATTGGATGGTTAAGAACAGCAAGTAGCCTGCCCCTAACACCTTGATTTCCCAAAAATTAATGAGGTACGTCCCGATCCCAATAATCAAGAATCGGAAAATATACGCACCCCAGATACCGTAAAACAAGGATTTTTCTTGCATCTCTCTGTTGGGTAACGCCTGCGTCTGAGCCGCTAGTACCACTGCGTTATCCACAGAAAGCAAACATTCAATCATGACTAATGATAAAATAATCAGCCAGTCGCTACTGGACGCCAAAACCGTTTCCCAATTATGCAGGTCAAAGAATGGTCCGTAGAGTTTCCCGATGAGCTCAAGCAATTAAGACATCTCTCCCTATTAATCTTATCGATAATTTATCTTACCGGTTTCCACCTGTTCTGACAAGAATTTTAGACCTGTCTGCACCAAGTTTCAACTAGTACTCACTTGTGTATTAACGTGCAACTGATTTTTGACCAAATAGTAAAAAAGATGCCTCATCAGCATCTTTCCATCATCACATTAATATGAATCAAACCGTGCCAACCGGTAGCTTTCAATCATGTTGATCAATTTCTTCGCATAGCTGGGGTCTGTGGCATAGCCGTTTGTTTGGAGTTCCTTGGCCGCCGTGGCGTAGTTCGTCGTTCTTGTTGTAATAAACTGATGGTAAACGACGAGGTCATGATCCAAAATGGCCGCCTTCAGGTTAGGATACACCCGAAAATAATCCTTGATGGTGACCTCTTTGCCGTTTTCATATTCTTTAGTTGGAAATAGTTGGGTCTGCCCATTGTAGCTACCTTTCATCCCAAAAGGATTTTTAGCTTCCTTGTACAACTGTGATTGGCCCCAATTAGATTCCAAGATGGCCTGCGCAATCACGATGCTTGGCAGCACTTGATGGGTCTCATGGTAAGCCTTGACCGCTGGCGTTGCCATTTGTTTAATGAACGCCCGTTGCCGGCGTTGTTGCGGTGACAGGGTCGTCGTTGAAGACTGTTCCTGTGTTGTTTGCGGGGTGAACACCTTATTCATCACGTAGCGGGCACCGAGACCCCCTCCAATGACAAATAACGCCAGTATAAAAATTAAAGTGGCGGTTCCCTGCTGATTCGATTTTTTACGACGCCGTTTTTTGGCCAAGACCGACCCTCCTGTGTCTTTTGTAGAGATTACCAGATAATTGTACAGATAAAAAAAACAATCGGCAATGGTATGGACTGATTATTAGGAGAATCTTAGGAGAGTGTGAAGCAAGGCGGTTAAGGGGCAGAATGTAACGGACTCTGGCAGAAATGCCCGAACTTGGCATTTTTGCCAGAGTCCGTTACATGGCCGCCCCTTGCCTTGCGGAACACGTTTCGGCAATATGAAAGAGACCCACGCCAAAGAAAGCACTCCACGCACTCAACCCACCAAACCCACTAAACCAATCCTAACATTTCAGCCAGAGCTTATTACACGTCCCCCTTGCCCTACGAATGTTTCAGCAATAGAAACGAGACCAACGTCGCAAAAAGCACTCACCACACTATCAAAAATCAACGACCTGCCATCCCCGACAAAAAGCCTCAAAAAATCTCACCGAATTACCGAAATCGCCAACCGATCATCCTTATCAAAAAAGTGCGGTTCCGTCCAAGTCGTCATCATCTCGTCTGTCAACTGCAACTTACGGACGCCTAACCGATTATAAGGTTCATAGTAGTAACTCAAAGTTTCCGGACTGGTTGCCGCCCGGTAAACGGAATAGTTTTGCTGGTAATCAAGCATCTTAGGCACACTCACGCTATTTAAGAGGTGCCAAAGACTCACAATGGCTTCGTTCTCATCAGCTGACCGGTCGATTCTTTCCTTGTAGTACGCAGCACGAATGAACCGTGAGCCGGGGGTGTATGACCCAGACGGTACCTTTTTACCAGAAAAATTACCAGTCGTCACACGCGCGGTGTTTAACGGCACCTTCCGTTCGACAAAGTCATCCGTAAACGTCATGTACTGATCAAGCTGCTTAAGTTGGCGTTCAAAATTATAGGCGTTCGTCAACACACCCAATGGATTTTCAATAATGCGCAACGGCTGGGTCGACGTCTCGATTGCAACAATGCGACCAGTTGGGTCCATGGCCACAAAGTGCAGTTCAGGATGCCCATACGCGTGCTTAGCGTGTTCACCGCTCATCATCTGAATCTGATGAATGTGTGCTTCAATGTCTGCTACCGAGCTAAAGTGGCCCAGCAAATAAAGAGGTAACTCAAACGGTGCGATCGAGATTTTTCCCGGATCTGGTTCCGCAGCAAACTGGGCACCGTTAGTAAACGTCAATTTTTGAACAGTTAACCCCTTTTCGTTGATGCCATCTGAAATGTCGATTTCATTGTCATGCGCACCACCGCTGCCGAGAATCGCATACTTGTTTTCATAGGTCTGATCATCAAAAATTGACTGCCACTGATACGCGCGCGGCACAAAGACTGGACCCGCACCCAAATTATGCCAATCCATCGTGCGACCCAGGACGTGCGTGCCATCAAGCGCAATCTCATAAATACTCGTACACATATTAAGCGTCCTTTCCCGTTGCTAACTGTTGCAGCGTTTTGGTAAATTGGTCATCGATCTTTCGTTGGATCGCTGGTGGGATCGTACCACCAGGTTGTTGTTTTAAATAAATTTCTGCAACCTTTAAATAGGTAAACATGATTTGGCTGACATCTAAATGATACTGGCTTGCCAGCTTGAGGGCCAACGCAAATCGGTTGGGGGTATTCAGATCAGCGTATGGACTTTGATATGTCATTTAAAAAATCTCCTGTCGTCGCTGTGGGGGACAGAATTGGCTGTTACCCACGCAAAAAAGTTAACCATCTTCCTAATATAGACCTTTAATTATAGGCGAAGACGGCTCATAATAAAACCAATATGACTTTTAACCGCCACCAGGCTCTAAATGGCCCCTGAGGTGGGTCAATAGGGATCATTTGTAAGAATTCAAACAAATTCTTGGGTTCCTCTGCAATCAAATAAAAGTGTATGTTAAAATGAAAAAAGGTTATTTACACAAAACATAATGATGAATGTAACTATCAAGGGAGATACAGTGCAATGAACGAGCGGATACGCAATTTACACAAAAACCGGATTTTCTCACTGTTAGTGTGGTTGATCGCCATCTTCGTGGCCATCGTCATGCTGCCTAACACGAGTAATCTAGTTCAAGAATACGGCCAGCCCCAATTGGCGAACAATAGTCAGCCAATGGTTGCTTCGGCCATTCAATCAAAATGGGGGCGCAACGTTTCCAACACATATAACGTCACTGCAGTCTTCAATAACCCATCGGGCAAATTAACGACGACACAATTAGCCGCCGTTGATAAGACCATGGAACGACTTGCAGGCAAGGAAGCCACTTACGGCATTAAAGACGTCCGCACAATGGAGACTAATCCGACCGCTAAGGACCAGTTCCTGTCAAAGGACGGGTCAACGGAGATCGTTAAGTTAGCTGTTTCTAAGGATCAAGGCAGCATGAATCTGATTGCCAAACAATTGGATGAACAAATCCAAACGACTGGGTTGAACACATACGTCACTAGTCCGGAGATCATCAATAGTGCCGCCAGCGAAAAGATCAGCCAGGCAACCTCTGTGGCAACGGTCATTGTCTTTATCCTGAGTCTGCTCATTATCGGGATCGTATTTAAGTCTCTGATTGCACCGGTGATCTCCACCCTATCAATGTTGATGATGTACGCAGTCTCGCTCAGCATTATCAACAATCTTGCATCACGCACAAGTTTCCCATATTCAGAATATCTGCCACTAATGGTCATGTTGTTGACCGTTATTTACGGGCTGATTGGCCACTTCTATCTCTTCAGAAGTTTTAAAGCGCAACTAGTGGCTGGTGTCGATCGGCAAGCGGCTGTCAAAAACAGTATCCGGTCGATTCGAACCTTTACGCTCGCTACGGGCTTAACCCTTGCTGTGATCTTCGGTGGGTTCTACTTCTTCAAGTTCTCCACGTTGCGTTCAATGAGTGGTCTCGCCATTGTGGCGTTGGTCACCATGATCGGTGTCATCACCATTTCATCGATCTTCTTGTCCCTGTTAGGCGACCGGTTCTTCTGGCCAGCCGTTGACGGACAGCCTAAGGGATACGGCTTCTGGAACAGGTTAGCCAAATTCGGCTTGTGGCAACCCGCAATCGCCATCGTAGTCGTGGCTTACCTGGTTGGTGCGTTTGCATACGCTTACCATGACAAACTGAACTTCTCTGCCACGGACACTTTAGCCACAACACAAAATGCGGTGGCAGGCAATAAAGTGGTTTCCGCCCACTTCGGTGCTGGTCAAACAACGCCCGTTACCATTTACGTCCAATCTAAGACGCGCTTAGATAACGAACGTGCCCTGCTGCAACTGGATAATTTGACCACCAAATTACAAACGATGAAGGGTGTTTCAAGTGTCACTTCGCTCACCCAGCCGAATGGCCAACCCATTAGTGAATATTACGTCACGAACCAGTTAAATAATTTAAACCTGCAGCTTAAAGGGGCGACTGATCAGCTGACCACCATCAAGAGTGATCTCAATACTGACCGGTCTGAGTTAAACGCCGTTAAGCTGCAACAGGAAGCCGATAAGATCTCTAAGTTAGCTTCCAAGACGTCGCAACTGTCTTCCGATACTGACACCGTGCATAGCCAAGTGACTCAGATTGCTGGCCGTGCAAGCGTGACCCAACGGAGCAACGCTTCCAAGCTCGTTCGCCGTTATCAACGGTTATTGTCACTGATCAACACGCAGTTACAGACCGTTGCCAGCAACATGGAAGTGCTGAGCAGCGAAGTATCCAGCAGCCGATCAACTGCTGAGAACACGCAATCAACCGTATCCAGCTATGCGTCACAGCTCAAAGTCATTCAAACGAGTTTGAAAAAATCAACGACGAGCTTGAATGGTCTGATTCAGTCGTACACCAACATCTACAATTATCTGTCTGCACTTCAGGCTTCTGATGCCGCCAAGGTGTACTACATTACCCCTGAACAGTTGACCAGCACGACGTTCCAGCATTCACTATTAACAAACAGCAGTGCCAACTACAAGACAACGGCACTGACCGTTTACCTGAAACAGTCGGCCAACAGCCACGATACGTCTCAGACAGTTGCTCATCTCCAATCGGAAGTGAACACCCAGCTTCAGGGAACTGCCTTGAAGGATGCCAAGGTTGCCTTTACGGGTCAACCAGTGGTACAGGCAACGATCAAGCATAACTTCCACCACTATATTGGCTGGTTAGCCCTTCTCGTTGCCGGCGTCCTGTTCATCGTTCTGGCAGCCCTGAGTCGGTCAGTGTTGCAGCCGCTCTACTGGTTGCTCACGTACGGCCTGTCTGTCATTGCCAGTTTCCAAATCGGCGAATTGATCAACTGCTTCGTATCTGGAACGGCTGACTTCAACTGGCAGGTACCGCTCATTGCGATGGTGCCGATCATCACCTTTGGCGCGACCCAGCTCATTGAATTAGCGCTGGATTACCGTCGTAACGAAGCACCACTGCTCGACTGGCTGTTACCAGGATTAACCGCAACTGGTCAATCCTTCAGACACCGTCTATTCGGCATCATTGTCGTTTGCCTTGGCCTGTTAGCAGTCAACTTTGGGCCGTTAACGCAAGCTGGTTTAGTTGTCATTGCAGCCGTCATTGTGTTTAACATTGCATTACCGATCATTGCAGCTGCAGTTGGTAAGCTCACCGTAACGCTTCCTCAACACACACGAAAGCATCGTGAGACGACAAAAGAAAATTAATACCATCTGAAAATAGTGCATCACAAAAGCCCCTGAAACAGATCCTAACCGATCTGTCTCAGGGGCTTTTTGCTGGTTGTTTACTGTTCGCCCATCCGGGGCTGTTTATCTCTGACATCGTAACGAATCTTGCCGTCGTCATTAATGCCGTAGAGGGTTTTCTTGCCGTCTGCGTCAAACGGGCCCATGTTCACTGCGGGTTTACCGTCCACAAGGTCAATGCCGCGAAAGGCTTGCTGAACAAAATCACGGAACACATTCATGTCATTTAAGACGCCTGCCATCTTTTCGGCTGCGCTGGGCAACCGATAGCCCTCGTCCAAGAAAGCCTTCATAATTCTGACACCAACATACGTCCGGAAATCGTACATTCGGGCCTTTTGCGGATCCGTCCTGTCCATGGGGGCAATGCACCCCTTTTGTTCCCAGTAACGTAACTGGCGGGTCGACACACCAGTCATGGTACTTATTTCACTAATTCTGAATCTAAACGACTCTAGATTCAGCACTTCTGGCAGAAGTTTCTCTAATGCGTTATCGATTGGTCGCACCTCCGAGCATCATTTCATTATCTATTATTTCACAGACGTTACGTAAATTACAAATTCATTCTAACCTTTTAATCGCATTGAAACTGGTTTGTTACAGAACTGACACATTCTACCGGTAGTATGGTACTCGTACATAATTAAAGAAAACATAAACTATAGAACCTAATTGAGGAGTTTTAAATCTTATGAAGAAGTCTGTTGTTAAAGGATTCATTACGTTAGCCACTGTTATTGCCTTTGCGATCTTAGGTATTGCAGCTAGTCACACCACCGCTCATGCTGATACTACCGATAACGATCCATCGTTCTCAACTGTATTATCCACCGCTAAGTCAAAGCTTGGCAAGCCATATGTTTGGGGCGCTACTGGTCCTTTATCATTTGACTGCTCAGGGTTTACCAGCTACGTTTACAAAAAGGCAGCTAACATTACAATTCCACGGACTGCCCAAGCACAATACAATGCTTACAAGCACGTTAAGGGTTCCGCTGTTAAGAAAGGCGACTTAGTCTTCTTTGGCGGCAGTACTTCAAGCATCAGCCATGTTGGTCTTTACATTGGTAAGGGGCAAATGATCGATGCTCAAAACCGCGGCGTCATCACTGAAAGCATTTACGCCCCTTGGTGGCACAAAGTTGGTTACGCTCACGTCACTGACATGAACAGCTAATTTAAAATTCACATAGAACTTCTCAACAAAAGGCCTCAGAACATCACGTTCTGAGGCCTTTTTAGTGGCTATTCTTTGATCATTTGATAGTGGACGATGCCAACTTCTAAGAAGGCCTCACCGACTTGCTTAAACCCAAGCCGCTTATAAAAATCGACCGCAGTCTCCTGCGCGTTCAGTGCGACAGGCTGATTGCCTAACTGTGCAAGGACTGCCTGCAGAAGCGCAAACGCATACCCTTGGTGCCGGTCTGCCTCTAACGTGGCCACCCGCTGGATATGGGCTGGATGGACCGTCTCGTTTAACCGGGCCGTCACCACTGGCTTTCCTGCGACATAGCCTACAAAGTGCGTCAACTGTGCGTCCTCTCCGTCAAACTCTAATTGTGGATCAATGCCCTGTTCCGTCACAAACACTGCCTGGCGAATGGCTGCCGCATCCTGGTAGACTTGCCCCTGATTACCCCGTTCTTGTTTGATATCCATTTACGCTCACCCTTCTCACTTATAATGTCTCATTTTAGTCACAAGTCTGGCTAGTCGTCAACGACCGTAAGCACTTACACCAGCTTTTAACTGCGCCTATGCTATACTTGTGGCAGATAATGCTCAGAAAGTAGGCGACAGCAATGCAAACGCATCACATTTCGTTACTGACAAAGGACGCGGCGCAAAATATTCAGTTTTACACCAAGACCCTGGGTTTACGGCTGGTTAAGAACACCGTTAACCAAGAAAACATTCATATTCGACACCTGTTTTATGGTGACTATCTCGGGACCCCAGGTTCAGTGATCACCTTTTTCGTTTTACCACTCCTGGGACGTCGAACTGATGGCAACCATTACATCAACGGCTTCTCACTAGCAATTCCGACCGGTAGTAAGGCCTTTTGGCTCGACCGCCTGTCAACGGCGGGCTTTGACCCAGAAGCGACTGAGACCGGCTTAAAATTCCTTGACCCGGACCTTATCCCTGTCACCATGATTGAAACGGAAGAAACGTTAACTGAATGGCAGATCAATCCGAGTAACGGCATCTCGGCTGACCATCAGATTACCCACTTTTTGGGCACCGAACTGCACGTACCAGATGTCGCTGCAACCACGGACTTCTTCGCTCAATTAATTGGGGCCGACGTCAGCGATGACGTCGTTCATCTTGACCGTCACGCCAGCATTAAGGTCTTTCCAACGACCAACTTTGAACAAGTCACCCGCTTTGGCCGCGGCAGTATCGACCACGTCGCCCTGAGAGTCGCCGATGAAGCCACCCTACTTGCCCTCTACCAAAAGGCACAAGAGCAAGGCTGGGACATTGAAATGTACCGCGACCGCGGCTGGTTCAAGAGTCTCTACATCCGCGAACCAGGCGACAATCGAATTGAATTTGCAACACCGACCCCTGGCTTCAGTCTGGATGAGCCGATCTTAACTATGGGCAACAACCTTGGTCTGACACCGAAGTTTGAATCCCACCGGCAAGAGATTTTGGACTACTATGCTAAGCAGAGTGTGGATTTTCATGACGGAGACTCGAATTAGAGTGTGGAAAGGGTTAAAGACTTTTCACGTAACGTTCTTTCTAATATTGGGTGACAGTCCGTTGCATTCCGCAATTTGGCACTCCGTGTGGTGGCTCGCGACTGAGCTAACTCGATTTCCACTGCGTGTCTCTCGAGTGGATCTCAGTCGTCTCGCACATCAGTAACCGACCAAAGTACGGTCGCTAACTGATGTCGACACCACAGCTCCGTGCCAAATTGCTCCATTCCACTGACTATGAGCTTACTTTTACTGCTAGTTAAACATTGCAATGGCGTTAACCCTAGTTTGTAAGGAATCCGCCCGCGACTGCTAATAAAGTCATCAACAGCGATGCTTCTCACAATGTGCTAATCGCTGGCAACGATCGATCAACAGCTTTCATGACACCGCTGCCGAAAACTTTACATCCATAATGCCTAATACAAGTACCGTAGCGTAGTGGAGCTGTTCGGCATTGCAGGCTGTGGTGTCGGTATTAGTTAGCGACCGTCTTTTGGTCGGTTACTAATACGGGAGACGTGGGAGATCCTTGAATTTCTAGTTTATATTGCGGAAACGTGTTCCGCAGGCCAACTCCCTACTGTGTAAAGCAACTTTGCCAGCAATTCAAGAACGGAATTTCCGGCAAAGTCGCCTTACACTCCGGAGTTAACCGGCCTGCTCCACACTCTTACCTGCAGCCTGCATGGCCGAACGGCGCAACGAAGCGAACTGATCGCACTATTTGAATCACTCAACATTTGAAAAACTATTCGTTCCATTACGTTAACTAGAAGTGTCCACCCTCGGGCCAACACAATATCACTTAACTGAAACTTGAAAGCTAATAATCACGCCAAAGGCGTGTGGTTATTGGCTTTTTTGGCAAAAAATAAACGCAAGCTCTCCTGCGTTGTATACTTTAGTCGACCAAAACCAAGATACAAAGGAGACTTACGTCATGAATATTATAAGACAAAAAAATACAGAAAACGAGCTTCACAATATTGTTCATCAATTTACTTCCCTCATTGGTCTATCTAAACTCACCAAGTTGGTGAATTATCGCCGGAATTCAGAAATCAGCTTGATGAAGGTCATTGAATGGCTGCTCACGACAAAGTTCCTGGGACGCTCGCTTTATCGAGCCCATGAAACACCTAACTTTACCAGTCGCACCGTCAGAAATAATTTGAACGATGGCCGGATCAATTGGCAACGCTTGATTTGTCAAGTTGGGAGTCATTTAATCAAGCATTTACGACCGTTTATTGACCGCCGGCGGCGGTTAGCATTGATCATTGACGATACACTCTTTTCCCGTGAGTACGCCACCCAAACCGAATTACTAGCGCGAGTCTTTGACCATGACAAACAGTTATATATTAAGGGATACCGGGCTTTAACTTTGGGTTGGAGTGACGCCAATACATTCTTACCGATCAACTTTGCATTAATGTCTTCCAAGAAGCCACAAAACGTCCTTGGAAAATCAGCTAAAACAACCGATCAACGAACAATTGCTGGCCGGAGACGTCGCCAAGCACAGCAAAAAATGAACCTCGTTTCATTGCAACTTGTCAAGCAAGCCCTCGCAAATGGCGTTCTAGCTGACTATGTGTTATTTGATAGCTGGTATAGCTCACCAAAAATGTTCTATGAATTAACCTAGTTGGGATTAAACGGCGTGGGCATGCTTAAACGGTCCAGCAAAATTTACTATCAATATCGCGGACGGCAATATTCAGTTAAAGCATTATACAAGCGACTGCAGGCCTCAAAATATCAACCCAAGCAAGCTTATCAATACAGCTGCTTTGTCGAAGCGCACGTCGGGAACCAAAAATTCAAGCTTCGCTTGGTATTTGTGGCTAATCGGGCCCGTCAAGATGACTACCTAGTACTGGCAACGACTCAGTTAGGCCTTCAGCCACAAGAGATCATTCAACTATACGCCCGAAGATGGCAAATTGAGAATTACTTTAAAGTTGCCAAGCAATACTTGCGGCTCGACAAATCACAAGTTCAAAATTATGACGGGCTTTGTGGCCATTTAGCAATTGTCATGATGACTTATGACCTATTAGCTTGGCAGGAACGGCAAAATCAGGATGATCGCACCATTGGGGATTTATTCTTTATAATGAACGAAGCCATGCCAGATATTGAGTTGTCTCAAGCACTGGTATGGCTTCTAAATTCGTTAAAAACGATTATTAATCATGAAGTTTATGCAAGAAGAGCCCAAATTATTCAGATGATGAATCAGTTCTTCACATTTTTGCCGAAACGGTTAGTTTCGCTGTTAACAGCAAGCTAAATGGTTAAATTAATTAAAATATGCCCTGTGATACCAAGGGATCAGTCTGTCTTCATACTTTCAAGTTTCAGTCACTTAAAATAAAAGGTCTCAGCACCCCCACTAACTCGGGATACTGAGACCTTCTTTTTATCCAAAAACCATTAAGATCTACTGATTATAACTCTCCACAACAATATCGTCATCCGTCAGTGTCAACCGCGTCAGGCTGCCATTTGCTGGCCGGGTACTCAGGTCATACTTACCGCCCGCATAGCGTTCCATCAAACTTAAAAGCGTGTTGCCGTGGCTGATAAGCAGCACGTTGTCGTTATCTTTCAAGGTGTTGTTTGACCGGATCAGCTCAAAGCCCTGATCCACACGTTGCCAGTATTCATCATTGTTTTCAGCCTGGTGAAACGGGTCAGCGTCTTTCAAATAGTCCTTTGCTTTACCGATCGAATACTTGGCAACAATGTCCTTAAACGTTGGCAACCCATGTGGGGCACCAGCTAAATACCAAGCTTGCGACATATCATTGCCCTCAAAGTACCCGTAAAACTCTTCCCGGAAAAAGGGTGCCGTTATTGGATCAGTTACTTCTGAGGCCTTATTTGCGGCCAGAATGAGCTTAGCTGTGTCCATGGCCCGCGTCGTATCGCTGCAGTACGCCGCATCAAAATGGACGTCCGCCAACCGCTCGCCAGTTGTTTTTGCCCCATCGATTCCCTTTTGGGTCAATGGAGAATTGCTCCAACCTTGCAGTTTATTATAAATATTAAAATAGGTCTGTCCATGACGCACAACGTAGAGATTCAGTTTAGTCATCAATCGCACCTCCTGCTTATAGTTATCCTTAGTATATCATTTTATTTCAACCGTAAGAAGGCGCTTACTAAATTGTCTGCACAGTTCCAGATTGCGCTTAGCATACAGATTCAAGCTTAACTACGGCTTAATATTTTAATAAATTCACAGGGGCACGCCTGCAAACTACTGTAAAATCTGCTAAACTGGTAGTCATATTTAAATAACGTGCAATGCGTGAAGAAAGGGCTATCATTTTGGAGTTACTTAAACGCACGTGGCGACGAACAAATACGCGAATCGGGTTTACGACCTTACTGGTTATTTTGTTTTGGTTAAAAACCCTGATTGCCTATTTTGCTGATTTCAGGATCACCCTGAACGATCCGCTTCAGGTCTTCTTGTACCTCACCAATCCGATTGCTACGACAGTCATTTTGTTCAGTCTGGCGCTCTATGTCAGACCAACACGACTTTTTTACACCTCAGCACTGGTCCTTGACATTTTAAACACTGTGCTGCTGTACTTAAACGTCATTTATTACCGTGAGTTTACCGACTTTATGACCGTGTCGACCATGCTCGGATATAACAAGGTCAATCAAGGGCTTAGCGGCAGCTCAATGGCCCTCACTTCGATCCATGATATTTTCTTTTGGCTCGACCTCGTTGTGGTGGTGATCCTGCTTTTAACCCGCCGCATCAAGATGGATGCCAATAAATTAAACTGGCGTGCCAGTTTTGCGGTCACCTCAATCGGATTCCTGTTGCTCGGTCTGGATTTTTCAATTTCTGAAATGAACCGGCCCCAACTGCTGACCAAGACGTTTGACCGGTCCTACATCGTCAAATATCTCGGTATCGACACGTTTACCGCCTATGACGGTATCAGTACCCAACACAACAACGATATCCGTAAGAGCGCCAAAAAATCTGAATTAACCAGCATCCTCAAATTCGTTAAGGGCCACTATGCCAAACCGAATAAAAAGATGTATGGCGTCGCAAAAGGGAAAAACATCATCGTGATTCACTTGGAAAGCTTCCAACAATTTCTAATTGGTCAAAAGATCGATGGTAAGGAAGTCACCCCCTTCCTCGACAAACTCTATAAGAGTAAGTCCACAATTTCGTTTAATAATTTCTATAACCAAGTCGGTCAGGGGAAAACCAGTGACGCCGAAAACATGCTGGAGACCAGTAACTATGGGTTACCACAAGGCTCATTGTTTGCCCAACTCGGCAGTGAAAACACCTTCCAGGCCGCACCACAAATTCTTAAACAGCGTGCCGGTTATACCTCCGCTGTCTTCCACGGAAACGTGGCCAGCTTCTGGAACCGAAACAACACCTATAAGAATATGGGCTACCAGTACTTCTTTGATGCCAGTTACTACGATACTTCTGGTGATAAAGCACTCGGTTTTGGATTGAAGGATAAGCTGCTGTTTAACGATTCCATTAAGTATTTGCAGCACCTGCAACAGCCGTTTTACGTGAAGTACCTGACTGTCACAAACCACTTCCCGTTCAGTCTCGACAAGGAAGACGAAGATCCAAACTTCAAGGCACCTGACACTGGGAGCAAGACGGTTGACGACTACTTCTTGACCGCCCACTACCTGGATCAATCCATCAAGGAGTTCTACGGTTACCTTGAAAAGAGCGGCCTGGCAAAGAAGTCGATCATCGTGCTCTACGGTGACCACTACGGGATCTCAGATTCTGAAAACAAGTATCTGGCTAAGGTCTTAGGTAAAAACGCTGACGACTGGACCGACTTTGATAACGCCCAGCTGCAACGGGTGCCATTGATGTTTAACATGCCTGGCACAAAGAACGGCTACATCGATCACACGTACGGCGGTGAAATTGACGTCTTGCCGACCCTCCTGCATTTGATGGGCATCAGCACCAAACGCTACATTCAGTTTGGCACCGACCTGATCTCGAAACAACATGACGATGTCGTGGCTTTCCGAGATCAGGATTGGGTCACCGATAAGTACACCTGCATCGCTGATCAGCTGTATGATAATCGCACGGGTAAGGTCATTCAGCCAGATAAAAAGACCAAGGCTTGGCAGAAGCGGATGCAAGCCAAGGTGCAAAAAGAGCTGACGTTGTCTGACTCTCTAAACCAAAAGAACTTGCTGCGTTTCTACCATCCGAAGGGCTTTAAGGCTGTAAATCCAGAAGACTATAACTACTCTGATGGCTTGCAAAAAGCGGAGAAGATCGAAAAGAAACTGGGAACGAAATCAACAAGCTTGTTTGACGAAAACGGCAAGAAGTCGACCCAGTCAGACTTCTCAACGGATGCCCCAGAATTGAAGCATAAGACCACTGATTCTAACCGGATCAAAATTACGAATCCGGATGATAATAGTGCGTCGGATGGGAAGTAGAGTGTGGAAGGAAGGCGTTTAGGGGGCGGAGCGTAAGTAACTCTGACAGAAATGCCTAGTCTTGGGCATTTGTGTCGGAGTTGCTTACGCAGTAGCCCCCTGCCTTCCTGGAACACGTTTCAGCTATGTGGCTTCGGAGAGCACGTTTCGGCTATGTAAATTCGAAGCGCGTGACTTCTAACGCTCTGTAGCCTTTATCCACTGACAATAAAGCACCAACATGTACCACAAAAAAACGCCTCGTTACTCGGGGTGTTTTTGTTTGCAGTCATTCATGTTTTTTTCAGTGCACCATAAAAAAGACAACTGCAAGTTCCCCCTATCCTTAGTCAAAGATAGCAGCTGACTTGCAGTTGTCTTTTTATTTGTAGCTTATTTTTTTAAAAGTTGCTGTCTTTCTAGGCCACCATGCCGAAACGAGTTCCGCGAGGCAAGGGGCGGCCATGTAACGGACTCTGGCAAAAAATCCAGACCCGGGATTTTCTGCCAGAGTCCGTTAAATTCTGCCCCTTAACCGCCTCACTTCACTCTCTATCTCTTTAACGCCGTACTATGCAACGGTCCTCTTCTATCAGGGAATAACGTTTGCATAATCGAATTAATCGCAATTGGTGCTTCGCCATAGCCGCTCGCAATCAGCGCTTGTTTACCGTTATACGTCACGCCGTCACCAATAGCGTAAACGTTTGGCACGCTTGTTTGCATCGTTGAATCCACCTTAAACAAATGCCGGTCTGTGTCCAGATCCAGATGCCAAGCATCCACGACCTTATGATCTGAGGTGAAGCCATAACTCACGACCACATCATCAGCCTTGACCGTTTCCAACTCATCTTCTGAATGCATCTTCTTCAAGGCCACGTTTAACCCATCGTCAGACCTGTCAATGGCCTTGATAAGGTATGGCGTACGTTTCACGATACTAGACGCTTCCATCTGGGCCACACTGTGTTCCAAAGCACGGAACTGGTCACGCCGGTGAATCAAGGTGACTGACTTTGCCACTGGCTCCAGCATTAAGGCTTGGTCAATTGCAGAATCGCCACCACCCGCAATTAACACCCGGTGGTCACGGAAATGTTCCAGATCACTGACTGAGTAAAACAATTGGTGACCCTCAAAATCATCCGCATTATCGATTGCCAATTTTCGTGGTGAGAACGAGCCGTTTCCGACCGCAATGACGACTGCTTTACTATGTGTCGTTTCCTTATCAGTCACAATGTCAAACCCGTCCGCCGTTTGCGTGATGTCAGTCACAGCCTGGTTTAACTTCAAATCAACCGGGAAGTTCTTCAACTGTTCGACTTGTTGATCGATTAACTTTTGCGCTTGAATCCCAGGGATGCCGGCAACGTCTAAAATCGTTTTTTCGGGGTACAATGCACTGACCTGCCCGCCAAGAACGGGGAGACTTTCAATCAGTTGCACGGACGCTTCACGAAGCCCGGCGTAAAAGGCAGCAAAAATTCCCGCAGGACCGCCGCCAATAATTGTAATTTCATAGTTGTTTTCCAATTCAAACGCACCTCTCACCTATATATCTCGTTGTTTTATTTCACTCATCATCTATCGTAGCGGAAAATGGGTTCTAATTTCAATAAGTAATTCTCCTAGTTTTCATCATATTCCTCAATTAATGATGCGTTGGCCCTGCAACGTCCTGACTTCTCGTAACCCTGCATTGATCAAAACGAAAATAGCGATCCATCCGACAATGATGATCAACCACTTTTGCAGGTCAAACGCGCTAAGAAACGCAACTGGTGGTTGCCAATCCCAAGCTGCGTGAAGCAAAATGGCCAGAACATAAAACCGTAAAAATTTGGCTCGAACGATTGTGGCGCCCTTAACCGGTTTGCGTCGTTCCTTTGCTAAAATGATGGCTGCCCCGACAATTGCAGACCAGATCGTATGCGTACCAATGGATTGCCAACTCCGGACAAACAGTGTGATCAGTCCAAACTGGCTGGTATACCCAGAGGTTTCAAACACGGCAAAACCGGCGCCCACACAAGCGCCCACTAATAACCCGTTGAAAATATAATTTAACCGAAACGAATTAATAAAGTAACCAATGATCAGCATCTTGGCCGTTTCTTCAATGAAGCCGATTGCCAACGCAGACATAAAGTCTGTCCCATTTCCCGACGGAATGATTTCGTACAAGACCATTGTTGCCACCAGCGAGGCAATTCCTCCAATGAGAAAGACCTCCGTTGCCTGAAACACTGAAATATTTTTATATACGTTAATTTCAAAAAACATAATGGCAAGCGAGAACGGTACCGCAAGTGAGCCGATAAAAATCATCCCGGGAACGGCCTTGTTACTATGAAAGACAAGGAATAATAGCGTTAATAAGCCAAAACTAAAGCCTAACAGGGCCAGTACTCGGGAAAACAACCAGGGTTTAACGGGCGCTGAGGAAACGGCTGCCAAACTTGGCGTTGTCGTTTTGGTGCCGACAATGAACAATGCGTCCCCTTCCTCCTTCTCATGATGCTTAAAGACTTCCGAAAACATGCGGAAAAGATGGATTTCAACCGCTTCGTTTTCACCCGTCCAGTCATTTAATTCCTTGGTGGCATCGTCTAAAATATTTTGCCGATGTTTACGTTGCTTGAGTTGCTCGTCTGTGAATTGTTGTTTCACGAAGGTCACCTCTTTTGGGTTGTTTGATGGAATGGTTATTTTTTCTGTTTGACATATTTTTTTAAATTCGTCTCGTTTTTGGCACGATACTTCTGTCTGGATACCGTTTGTAAAGGGCGGTACTAGACTTTTCTGATATCGATTGCTGCTTGCTGCTGACTTTCTCGGCTACATTGCCGAAACGTGTTCAGCAAGGCGGCCATGTAACGGACTCTGGCAAAAATGCCAGGTTCAGGCATTTCTGATATTGATTGCATCTTGCTGCTGGCTTTCTCGGCCACATTGCCGAAACGTGTTCAGCAAGGCACGGGGCTAACGTGTAACGGCGGCTGGTCTAAAAGTCAGGCCCGGACTTTTAGACCAGCCGCCGTTACACACCGCCCCTAACCCGCCTTGCCTCACACTCTCTGATTTTAACCCAAATCCCCCTCACTTGCAGTACCGTCTTCAAAATTCCGCCATAACAGGTTGTGTTTCCATGATTCTTCCTTTAAAATTGAAACTGTATAGTTTAGCGCTTTCAAAAAACACTTATTTTTGGAGGTTTTATTAATGGCAACAAAGAAAATGATTCTTGACTTGGATACCGGGATCGACGACGCAATGGCAATTGCCTATGCTGTTGGTGCACCAGACGTTGATCTGATTGGGATCATCGGGTCATACGGGAATGTATTGGTTGAACAAGGCGGCAAGAACGCCCTTAAGATTCTTGAATTGCTTGGTGCAACTGATGTGCCTGTTTATCTTGGCAATGGTCACTCATCAACGACCGATCATTTCGACGTGATGCCGATCAGTGCCCAGATCCACGGCAAAAATGGGATCGGTGAAGTTGAATTACCCGAAGCCAAACGGCAATTAGAAACAACTTCTGGCGTTGACTTCTTGATGGACGCTGCCAAGCAATATGGCAAAGATTTGATTCTCGTGCCAACTGGTCCTATGACTAACTTGGCTGAAGCTCTGGAAAAGGCACCTGAGATTGCTGATGAGATTGGAAACGTCACCTTTATGGGTGGTGCCCTAACCGTTGAAGGGAACGTCACCCCTTATACCGAAGCTAACATCAACCAGGATCCTGAGGCGACAAACGCCGTACTGACGAGTCCACTGAAATCCACAATGGTTGGGTTGGACGTCACGATGCGGACACTGTTGACCCGCAAGGAAACGCAACAGTGGCGTGACTTAAACACTAAGGCTGGGACTGCCTTTGCGGACATCGTTGATTACTACATCGACGCCTACGAAGTCACAAACGGCCAGTTGCCAGGTTGTGCCCTGCATGATCCTTTGGCGGTGGGCGTTTCGCTGGACCCAAGTTTCATCACCACTTTGAACCTGAACATGAAGGTGACGACTGACGAAGGCACTCGTGGCCGGACCATTGGCGATCAGGCGCGTTTAAACGACCCTGAAACCAACGTTACTGTTGGCATCAATGTCGATGCTGACCGGTACTTGAAGACCTTTATGAGCTACCTGACTGGGTTGTTTGCTAAGCATTAATTTAACTGTTGAAGTAAGCTGCTACAGGTATTAAAAAGCACCATCAAAGAGTCATGACTGGCTCTTAGATGGTGTTTTTTTGGTTGTATTTTACTATGCCACACAGCCGAAATGAGTAAAAACAGGAAGCTGCCTTTAAACCGATGCCTTATTTAAAATACTCATTCACAAATTTAGCAACGCCATCGTCCTCATTTGTCCCAGTATGGTACTGAGTCAAGGCCGTAATTGCTGGCTGTGCGTTCGCCATTGCAACGCCCACTTCGGCAGCCTTCAACATGCCAGCATCGTTTTCAGCATCCCCAAAGGCCATGAGATTACTGAAATCTTCATCAAAGTGGCTTAACAGCGCTTTTAAGCCAACAGACTTGTCGGTGGTCAGACTCAGAAATTCCAAGATAGTTGGTTGTGACCGCGCAATGTGGAATTTTTTCTTCAGATCATCTGGTAACTGGTCCTGGACCGCATCAACGACTTCCTTAGGTGCCGCAACAACGGCCTTAGCATAGGTCTGTTCAGGCAAATCAGCAAAGGTCATCGGTTCAAATTTAATATCACCGCCAAGTGTGTAAATCGATTTCGTTAGATCAGTCATTGGGTACACCTGATCAAAGTTAAGCACATCTAGTGGAAACCCACTGGTCTTCAGAAAGTCATGCAACGGCTGGAGATCTGCCTTGGTCATCCCTTGCTTAGCCAGCGGTTCCCGGGTTGTATTGTTAATGACCAGCGCCCCGTTAAAGGTGATCGTATAATCATCAGCCCCCGTCAACCCAAGTTGTTCAATATAGTGCCAGATGGCGTTGATTGGCCGACCGGTACACAAAACAACTTTAACACCCTTAGCCGAAATGGCCTTAAGCGCCTGTTCATTCGTTTTGGAAATTTTTTTATCGTTTGTCAGTAAGGTATTGTCAAGATCTAGCGCAACTAGTTTAATCATTTGAAAACTCCCTTTTTAAAGCTTGTTCATTGGTTCACTTCAATAGTATAGCCCATTAATTGCGCCTTGCCTACTGTTCAGCGAGGTATCTAGCAACTGTTTTCAGCATACCATTGTGATTGTTGTCGTCATCCGTAACCAGGCCGACCTGTCGTTGCACGGCAACCGGGGCATTTTTCATAACGTAGCCGAATTTCGCCTGTTGCAGCATTTCGACATCGTTGCCACTGTCACCAAAGGCCAGTGTTTCAGCCTTAGTGATGCCCCACATGTCTTGTAATTTCCGTAGGCCATATGCCTTATTGACGTGCGGCAAAATGATATCCAGTCCGCCTAGTCCGCTTGAAGTCGCGCGCAACCGCCCTTTAAAGGCCGCATTGAAATCGCGCTCTTGCTGCGACACATCAAACTGGCGCCAGGTAATATCGAGCTTATAAATGGCATCTGTCACTTCCATCAGATCCATCACGGACCTTAAATCACCGTAGAAATAACTGGATTGTTTGAAACGCTTAGCACTCGCAGGAATTTCAGTATAGGAACCATGCTGCCCTGAAAGAATCAGCCAAGCATGCTTAAACCCGTCATTTTGCGCCATCCACCGAAGTGCATCGTGGACGAGTGTTGGTGGAATCAGGTCTTCACTGATTGCCTGACCATTGGCCACAATATGCGCGCCATCCTCTGCTAAATAGGTGATCTCGCCGTTAATTTCTTCAAAATACTGTGGCAGGTGCGGGTACTGATTACCGCTAGCGACAATAAACCGCACATTTTGCGTTTTCATTTGCGTCATCAACTGCTGGAAATAGGCGTGGTCATACTGACTATTATCATTTAAAAACGTGCCATCAATATCGGTGGCAATAAGCTTGATCGTCATGTGCGTGGCCTCCTTATGAGCACCATTATAACCTAGTTTAGCACAATCGAGTAGGAGGTAATTGATTAATTCAATTACCGACCTCTCACACCACCGTACGTACGGTTCCGTATACGGCGGTTCAATAATTTAAGCACTTTGTATTGACTGGAGTGTCTTGCTCATATTGATGAGTCCAAGGCGTTCCAGTCTTTTGTTTGTCAGAGTATAGGTCAATGTCTTGCTATGCGCAGTTCGCCAATAACCCTTACGGGTATTGGCCATTGTATAAGCACTGGTGCCAGAAAGCCCCAGTTTTACAAGATGATTGACCTTTGTTTTGAGCTTCTTCCACTGTTTCCAAATATACTGGCGAATCCTTGCTCGCAACCATTCGTCTAAGTGACGGATAAAATTGGTCATTTTCCCGACCGAATAGTACTGTAACCACCCACGCATCTTTTGATGAATCTCGTTAAACACCAGGTTTAACGAAACGCCCCGATTGCGCTTGGTCATTTTCCTGAGTGCAGACTTGATGCGTTGCTTGGCCTGCCAAGCAGGTCGCGCATACGCACCTCCTCGACCAACCCCCAAGGAAAATCCCAGGAACTTGGCCCGCAGAGGCGAACTTACTGATGTCTTGTCCTCATTGACGGTGACCTTTAGGTCGCCTTCAAGAAAGCGAGTAACATTAGTCAGAACCCGTTCTCCAGCACGTTTGCTTCGGACATAAATATTACAATCGTCCGCATAGCGGACAAACTTATGACCTCTGGAAGTTAACAGCTTATCCAGTTCGTTGAGATAAATGTTAGCCAAAAGTGGCGATAAGGGGCCACCTTGAGGGGTGCCTTTATCACTTCGTTCAAATAGACCACCATTCATGACACCGCTGGTTAGGAAGCGACGAATGAGATGCAGTATCCATGGATCCGTAATATACTGCTCAATAAATTTAATAAGCAGATCGTGGTTGACCGTATCGAAGTATGCTTTTAAATCGAGATCCACGACATAGTGATAGCCCTGATTGTAGAACTGAACCACTCTATCAATGGCATCTTTAGCACTTCGATTCGGTCGGAACCCAAAACTATTATCTGAGAAGACACGCTCAAATGTTGGCACCATGACTTGCGCCATGGCTTGTTGAACAAGTCGGTCAATCACAGTTGGTATTCCGAGCTTGCGTTTACCACCATTAGGTTTGGGAATTTCAACCCGCTTAACGGGACGAGGCCGATAGGTCTCGTTTTGTAAAGCTTGCAGTAATTCCTGTTTATGTTTCCTCAAGTAGGGCAACAGTTCGTCAACGGTCATTCCGTCTAGTCCTGCTGCACCTTTGTTTCTGCAGACGCGAAGATAAGCCTCGTTCAGGTTATTTCGGTCTAAGACTAACTCTTGAAACTTAGTGCCGTTCATCATCGTATTTTCACCAGAGTCAGTGCTACGCACCCCGACTTGTTCTTGGGCTTCCAGTCCTACTGTCCGCCGGCGGTCAGCTTTTTCTGTATTCTGCGGTTGTTGCACTGTCTCCACCTCCAATATCAATGATGACCTATTATTGTTCAGCCCTTCGTGGCAGATACCACTACTATGGCCTCGGCTGACTCCTGTATCGTTCTGCACCACATCACTGCGATGTTTGTTCCTGTGGCGCTTAGCGCGCCTCTTGTCGGGAACGTACGATACAGGCCTCCCCGGGTAAGAACGCCCACTTTCGTACCATGTCATTGCCAGCTTTACTGCGATGGCCTCGAGTAGTATTGGACTTTGGTTTGTTTGGCAACCTCGTCCGACCAACACAGCCTTATAGCTGATTCTTGTACATCAATGCGGTACTTTGTCGCCGACTTCCTTCAGATTCCACCTCACGATGGACACCCTTGTCATTGACTTGCGGTTCCGACTACTACGGCCCGAAACGGACTTTCACCGTCTAGTTGGCGCCCATGCCGGGCGCACCACAAAAACCGGCCAGACAGGTGTGATCACTAGTCAGCCGGTTAGGTGTTACTTATTCCAGTGCCAAGGGTCTTCACGCCACTGCTTCAACGACGCGAGTTCCGTTGCGTTAATATCGTACTTCTCATTTGCGACTTCAATTAGGGTGCTGTAATTGGTCAGTGTGTGCAGCGATAACCCCGCATCAGCAAAGTTTTTCACGTGGTCTGGCAGTTCGTACGAGAAGATAGCGACAATGCCAAGAACCGTCGCGCCAACAGCTTGAACGGCTTTAGCGGCGCCCAGAACACTACCGCCTGTCGAGATGAGGTCGTCGATCAACACAACGTTGTCATCAGCCGTAATTTGACCTTCAATTTGTTTGCCAGTCCCGTGATCTTTAGGCTTAGCGCGCACATAACTCATGGGCAGGTTCAAGCGGTCAGCGGCAAGTGCGGCGTGGGGAATCCCTGCGGTCGCGACACCAGCAATGACGGTCGCCGTTGGGAACTGTTCTGAAATGAGCGCGGTCAAGCCGTCAGCGATGTGGGTCCGAACTTCGGGAAACGCAATGGTGCGACGATTATCTGTATAGATGGGCGCCTTGATCCCGCTCGCCCACAAGAAGGGTTTATTCGGTGATAGGGTCACCGCGTTAATATCAAGAAGATCGGCTGCGATTTGTTTTTCTACTGATACTGTCATGTTTAAAGTCCCCATTCCTTTGCGATTGTCTGGTAAGCGGCAACTGGATCAGCTGCCTTAGTGATCGACCGGCCAACGACTAACCCGTTGCTGCCAAGGTCAGCCGCTTTGGCTGGCGTGACGACCCGTTTTTGGTCATCAGCACTATCGGTGGCAAGTCGAATCCCTGGGTTAATACACAGAAAGTCATCGTTCGTGGCTTCGTGAATCATCGGATCTTCCAAAGCAGACGAGATAACACCGTCCGCCCCACTGGATTGAGCAAGCTGCGCATAGTGCACAACTGAGGATTTTAGTGTTACTGGAATCAGCTGCTCGGTTTGCATCTGCTCTTCCGACGTTGAGGTCAGCTGGGTGACGGCCAGCAGTTTGGCCGGCGCAACCCCCGCCTGTTGGCTCCCGTTCACAAGACCGCGCTTAGCAGCCCGAATCATTTCGGATCCGCCCGCAGCGTGCACGGTGACCATTGAGACTTCTTGTTGGCCTAATTGAAACATTGCCTGTTCAACAGTGTTGGGAATATCGTATAATTTCAGATCCAAAAAGATGTGGATACCGCGCTGACGTAACGCTTGAATAATCTTCGGCCCTTCAAAGTAAAACAGCTCCATCCCAACTTTCACAAACAGTTGGTCCTGATGTTCAAACTGATCAATAAAGGTATAAACCTCGTCACCCGTCTTAAAATCCAACGCAATAATAATTGGCCGCATCTGTACCACCTTTCCTTTTTTCGCAAAACGAAAAAACCGTCCAGCCCTCGGCTAAACGGTTTGCAGTTAAATCCCACCTGTTGCGTAACAACAGTGGGTTATTCCGGTCACCTTTTTAGTCTCACAGGGCTAAATTAAAGAACTCTTTATGACAGTGTAGCGCAGGACATTTTAGGCGTCAAGGTCAAAGTGTGTCGCAAAACAGGTGTGTGCTGATTTTGTCCATTGTTCAATGAGTTAAATACTGCTAACATGTCGCTCCGTTCCGCCGGTCGGCCCTGCAGGCTGAGGTGGGTCGCTCTGGGGAGTTATTGAATGTCTTGTCCGAAATTCAAGGATCTCCTACGTCTCCCGTGTTCGTAACCGGCCAAAAGACAGCCGCTAACGAACACCGACACCACAGCCTGCAATGCCGACCGGCTCCACTACGCTATGATACTTGTCATGGTCTTCTTGGTTAGTGAGTCTTCAAAAGCGGTGTCATGAATCCTGTTAATTAATCTTTCCAGTGGCTAGCATATTGTGCGAAGCATTGCTGTCTATGGGTTTACTAGCAGTTGAGGGCGGATTCTCCGCAAACTAGGGCTAACGCCATGGCGATGTTTAGCTAATGGTAAAAAGGTAGCTCAACGTCAGTGGAATGGAGTAATTTGGCAGGTTGTCGTGGTGTCGACATCAGTTAGCGACCGTACTTTGGTCGGTTACTGATGTGCGAGACGATGAAGATCCATTCGAGAGCTGCGCAGCAGGAATCGAATTAGCTGCATCGCGAGCCACTTCGACAGCCTGCCAAATTGCGGAATGCAACGGACTCGCCCACCCCTTTCCAGCATCCCAACAATCACCAATAAGCAACGCATTATCTCAAAATAATAGTTGCACGATCAAAAAATCTATGCCACAATACAACCAACAAAGGACGGTTGTGGCCGTCAAAAATAACGAGTGCCTGTGAGCATTCATTTTGGAGAAATTGAATATGGAAACAACTGTACATGACCACGCGTTAACCACCAACCAAAAGTGGACGATTGCCTCAACGTCAGCTGGATTTGCTTTGGAGAATATGGATGTGTTATTTCTCTCGTTTGCACTTTCGTCGATCATCGCTGAATTACACATCAGCGGTGCTCAAGCTGGATTGATTTCATCGATCACCAATTTGGGGATGTTAGCGGGTGGTATTTTGTTTGGCGTCATTGCGGACCGGTTTGGGCGGGTCAGGACATTTTCGCACACTGTGTTTATTTTTGCGATTGCAACGGCGCTGATGTACTTTGCAAGTAACATCACGCTCATCTATGCCTGCCGGTTCTTAGCAGGCGTCGGTGCCGGTGGTGAATACGGTGTCGGCATTACGCTGATTGCAGAAAATTTCAAGCACAAAAATATTGGTAAAATGACCTCGGTTGCTGCCATCGGTGGTCAAATTGGGGCAATCTTAGCCGCAATTTGCGCGTCGTTGATCATCCCAACGCTGGGCTGGCGGGCACTGTTCTTGTTCGGGCTGATTCCAGTGGTGCTGACCTACTTTATTCGGCGTCACTTACACGAATCTGATGAGTTTATTGCTGCTAAAAACGCCGTTAAAGATCCGCGGAAACGGGTTCGGATCAGCGCCCTTTTTAAGACACCGCAACTCGCTTATCAATCCGTTGCATTAATGGTCATGGTTATCGTACAAATTGCCGGCTACTTTGGCCTGATGAACTGGTTGCCCTCTATCATGCAACAAAAACTCGGTCTCAGCGTTTCTGGCTCCTCCCTCTGGATGATTGCCACAATTGTCGGGATGAGTATTGGGATGCTGACGTTTGGCTCTATTCTGGATTACTTCGGACCGCGGCGTGCATTCGGCATCTTTCTGTTATGTTCAGCCGTTTCTGTCTTCGGTATCACGCTGGCGTTTAACGAACTCACCCTGCTGTTTGCCGGTGCAATTCTCGGCTTCTTTTCAAACGGGATGTTTGGCGGTTATGGTGCCGTCATTAGCCGGCTTTATCCAACGGAGATCCGGTCAACTGCTAACAACGTGATCGTCAATGTTGGTCGAGCAATCGGTGGTTTTTCATCCGTCGTCATTGGCTTCCTGATGGACCGCTACTCGCTGACTGTCGTCATGGGCTTCCTGGCCGTTCTCTACGTCATCAGCTTCATCACCATGTTGACGATTCCAAGCCTTCGCAGACTTGGTCAAGTTAATGAAGGTTAGGGTCGTTGATTGCATTTGAAATCGTTTCCGTGTAAAATGGTGCTAAACTAAACGTTATCTGGGGTGCCTTTTGGCTGAGATACACCCATTGAACCTGATCTGGTCAGTACCAGCGTAGGGAGAATAATGAATGAACTGTGCAATTTTTGAAATCATAAAAAGCCAAAAGGACGTTTTCAGGATAACTGAAGGCGCCCTTTTTTTGCAGTCAGATCTCGTTTAGTACCAAAAATTTTAGGAGGTATCATCATGAAACGTTCAAATGCTTGGCATTTACGCGACATTATCTTATTAGCTTTAATTGCGATCTTCTGCGGTGTTATTTTTTGGGTGATCGGTCCGCTCTATAACATTTTGACCGTTGCTTTAACGCCAGTTGGCCTTGGACCGGCTGCAAACGACATTCTCATGGGCGTCTGGTGCATGGCTGGTCCCCTGGCCGGCATCATCTTCAAGCGAATCGGTGCCGCCTTTCTTGGTGAATTCTTAGGGTCCGTTGTTGAGATGTTTCTCGGCGGCCAATGGGGCGCTAGCACGATGATCTCTGGCGTTGTCCAAGGGATTGCATCCGAACTTGGGTTTACCTTTACCGGCTACAAGAACTTCAACTGGTTAGGTCTTAACATGAGTGTGCTGACGACAACGATCATCACCTTTGCTTGGGACATGGCACGAAACGGTTACGCCAGCTACCACTTCGGCTTACTGATTGCGCTGTTCATTATCCGGCTGATCTCAATGTGGGTCTTTGGCGGATTATTATCAAAAGCCATCACCAACCTGCTAGACCGTACGCATCTGTTGCAAACACAAACTCGCTAGAATTGAGGTTTTATAATGGCTACCGTGTCTGTTAACCACCTATCATTTGCATATACTGCTGAGGATGAAACACCCAAGGCCACGCTGACCGATCTCTCGATGACGTTTAAGAACGGCGCGTTTACCCTGCTCACTGGGCCATCAGGGTCTGGTAAATCAACCCTTTTGAAACTCATTGCCGGGTTGTACCCAGCCTTTTCCGGCAAAGTAACTCACGGGACGCTGACGCTGAATGACCAGCCATTGTCAGCAATTACGCCGACGAAGCGTAGTCAATTGGTGGCCATGATGTTTCAAAATCCCAATCAGCAATTCGCAATGGATACCGTGGAAAACGAACTGATTTTTGCGTTAGAAAACCAACAATTAGCCCCATCAGATATTCCGCCGCGCATCGACAAGGCACTGGATTTTCTTGAAATCACAGCGTTACGCGACCGCGTGCTCAGCACGTTATCGGGCGGTGAAAAACAAAAGGTGGCCCTTGCCGTCATCGTTGCAATGGATTCTGATACGATTCTCCTCGACGAACCATTTGCCAGCGTGGACCCTGAGGCCCGCCAACTGTTGCTGGGTAAACTCTCTCAGTTGCAACGTGAACAGCATAAAACGATAATTTTAGCCGACCACGATTTGGAAGATTACGGTCGCTACATTGACCAACTGATCGTGATGAATGCTGACGGCACCGCGTTGACACGCCTTTCAGATGCTGAAAAAGACCAGCGATTGGCGGACTTCAGCCGGAGTAAGACCGACCAGGTAACATTCGCACTGCCAACCCAAACGGAAGACCCAGCAATTCAACTCAGTGGCCTTAAATTAACGGCCGGCACCCGAACGCTGCTTGACCAGGATCAGTTTACGTTCTATCAAAATCGGATTACATTACTGACTGGCCCCAATGGCGTCGGTAAATCAACACTGCTTGACGCGATGGCAAAGCTTCATCCGTACGCTGGTTCCATTCAAGTCAAAAATCAAGAAGTTCATAAGTGGGCGAAACGCAAATTCTATCACCATCTCGGCATCGTGTTTCAAGACGCCGAAGAGCAATTTTTAAACGTCACCATGGCAGAGGAGCTTGCACTGTCGACGAAGAACAGTCAACAAGCTGCGTACTTTAAAGACCGCTTGCCAGCCATGTTGCGCCAGTTACGGCTAGATGGTATGGCTGAGCACGTCGTCTATTCTCTGAGCGGTGGTCAGAAAAAGAAGCTGCAAATTCTTGAAATGCTGATGATGGGCACGCCAATTTTGTTATTCGATGAACCGTTTACGGGATTGGACTTCAGGTCGATGCAACAGGTCATCGTGCTGATGAAACAGGTTGCGCACGACTGCCATCAGACCTACATTATCGTTAGCCATCAGCTGTACGGCATTGCAGACCTGATCGACTATCACGTTCAATTGCGCGATCAGCAGCTCACTTACGAGGAGGCCCTGTCATGAACCCAACATTTAAATTTGCGCTGGCGGTGTTGATTGCACTTGAAATTTCATTCACCAGCGTGTGGGTGATCAACGTCGTGCTGGCGGTGTTGGGGCTGCTTGTCATTTTGTGGCACCGGACCCCATTAAAACGAGTTGGCCTGTTGCTGCTCGTACCACTGATTCCGGCAACGGCACTGGCTGTTGCCATGTTGATGCAGGGCCGTGGCGACAACAATGTGCACTTCGCCACCGTTTTGTTCACCCGGATCTACGCCTACGTCTTTGTAGGGTCCGCTGCTACGTTAACGACCCCTATTCAAACGTTGGTGATGTCATTGGAACAAAACGTGCACGTTCCCAGCAAATTTGCCTATGGTTTTCTCGGTGCTTTCAATCTCATGCCGAAAATCGTCAGTGAGGTTGCAACGATTCGTGCCGCTGGGCAAATGCGTGGCCAGGTCTTACATTTCTGGTCGCCGCAGTTATATTTCAAGGCCATCCTGGCCTCACTGAACTGGTCTGAAAACCTCGCTGATGCCATGACATCCCACGGTTTTGTCGAGGATGCGGCCAGAACCCACCTCACTGTTATCACAATTAAATGGTGGGATTGGGTGCTCGTCATTGTGCCACTACTGGTGCTTCAAGTTGGGCTGTTTGCCGTTCATTTACCGTAATCTCATTATTTTCTAACCCAGTTTTCAAAAAAGTTATATAATGATGACAAAAGAAGGTGATGGATATGAAACAAAGTTCACTCAAGTTTACAACGTTATTTGGTGTTATCGTGATCGTTATCGGTGTCATCCTTGAAGTTGGTGCCCTTTTCTACCATGTTGGCAGTCTCGAATCTGCTGAAATTGTTTTCACTGGCGCCATTGCCGTTACTGTGGGTCACGCGTTTTTCGGACTCGACTCACTTACACTTTCACTGGTGTTGACCACCATTAGTTCGCTTGGGGTTGGCTATTTTGTTCTCATTCAAACCCATCTGAATTGGTTGTGGGCCATCATCGCTTTTGTCGCCTTCTACGCTTTTATTCTATCCATGTTCAAGCTGCGCGACACCGTTCGCCATCGGCATCAATCATGGTAGACCTAAGCTTAGATCAACCCGGTCAACACCGAGACGAAAATAACACCTCATGCAAGGGTCCAGCTGGATTCTTGCATGAGGTGTTATCTTTATTTTTAACATTAGTAAGCCGTACCAACAACGTAGTAGGTAGCACCGCCGTCATCGGAGCGTAGTAATTGCCCAGTAGAATTTGTTTTAAACCAAGCAACCGTTGGGCTTGTACTTGGATCAACGTACTTCGCCCGCATGTTCGGTGACTGATGGTTTTCACGCACCTGAACGGTATAGATGTTAGGACTGGACTGACTGATCTGCATGATCAGATCCTGACGGGCGTATGCACCGCTTAATAAGCGATAGATCCGTTCCGTAAGTGTACTCTGGTAAACCGTATGCGTTTGTGTTGCAGAACTGGTTTGGTCGGCCGATTGGCTGGTGGTTACGTCAGAACTTGTATCAGCAGAACTCGTGCTTGCTGCGTTTGTGGTAGACGAGGATTCCACCCGGTAGTTCGCGTCACTGTTACTATCGGAAGAAGCACTGGTTGACGCATTCGAACTGGACGACGCCTTATCCGCAGCCGAAGTCGTTGTCTTGTCTGACTTCTTAGTGGACTGACTCGTTTGCGTTTCAGCCTTTTTTGATGACCC
The DNA here is from genome assembly GCF_001702155.1 of Secundilactobacillus paracollinoides. Taxonomy (NCBI): domain Bacteria; kingdom Bacillati; phylum Bacillota; class Bacilli; order Lactobacillales; family Lactobacillaceae; genus Secundilactobacillus; species Secundilactobacillus paracollinoides. The sequence continues at coordinate 1,947,170 of NZ_CP014912.1, read as the reverse complement.
TGATTGACTGGAATTGCCGCAGCCAACGAGGAGCACACTAAGTGCGAGTGGTACCATCAATTTCAAAATAGGTTTCATAATCGCGGTAATAACCAAGTATTGGTCTTACCCACCCTCCTTTGTCTTCATCTCTCCTTAATTATAGCATTAGTTGGGTGGAAAATAACGGTTTCAAGGACTAGATTTCATTAAAATGTAAGGGTTTCCATTACTGATATACCACAATTTTATTAAATGTGACGGGTGTCCTATGTCAACTGGCAAACGGCACAAAAAAAGAGGCCCAAAAGCAACAACTTTAAGGCCTCTTGCAAGTTACGACTATGATTGTCTTACACGTGTTGTCGTTCGCGCGTCTTACTAAATTTACCTTCTGCTAACTCTAAGGTTTGCTGCATCAGCGTCGTAATGGTCATTGGGCCGACCCCACCCGGCACAGGCGTAATCTTTCCAGCAACTTGAACCGCTTCATCAAAATCCACGTCACCAACAAGTTTTCCGTTTTCATCGCGATCCATACCAACATCGATCACTGTGGCACCAGGCTTAATATCTTGCCCCTTGATGAGGTGTGCCACCCCGGTTGCGACGACCAAAATATCAGCCGTCCGGGTAATACCGCTGAGATCCTGGGTAAACTTATGGGTATAACTGACCGTGGCATTGCGATTGAGCAGCATGGCGCCAAGCGGCCTGCCAACAATGTTAGAGCTCCCGACCATAACAGCATGTGCCCCTTCTAACGGCACGTGGTAAGTGTCCAACATTGTCATGATGCCGCGCGGTGTGCACGGCACTGGATAGGCTTCAGCACTATCTTCAAATAACCGGCCCAAGTTCACTGGGCTGAACCCATCAACATCCTTACTCGGTAAAATTGCTTGAATAATTGCCGATTCATCGATCTGTTGGGGTAACGGCAATTGGACTAATATCCCATGAATACTGGCGTCACGGTTGTACTCGTGAATCACCGCAAGTAGTTCATCCTGAGTTGTCGTTTCAGGCATCCGCTTATCAATTGAGGTAATCCCAACCAGTTTGGCTTTACGATGCTTATTACGAACATAAATCTGACTTGCTGGATCGTGACCGACCAGAATCACGGCGAGTTTCGGTTCGATACCAGCTGTTTTTAACGTATTCACTTTTTCAATAATGGCCGCATCCATTTGCTTAGATAACCCTTTACCATCGATTAACATCAGTGTCTCAAGTCTCCTTATGCAGTGTCAAAGTGGCGTCTCGTTTTCATTTTGTTTCAAACTAAGAAAGTGGTCTGAAACAATTTTCTTACAGTGCAATCATACACTGAATTAACCAGTTTAACAATCGTCAAACACAAACTTTAATTCTATATTCATTATAATTATTCGTATTATATGCCATTTCTCATTTAATTCGGCCATTAATGAAACCATCATGAGCGAAAAGCAAAAAGGCTCAGCAAGTCTTCACTTGACTGAGCCTTTTTTAATTATTTAAAGACTTAGGCGTTGACCTTACCCGCAAAGCTAGGCATAAAGTAACTGCTAATCGTTTGGATCTGCACATCTTCGCCAGGTTCTGGTGCGGCAACGTATTGGTTATTGCCGATGTAGAGAGCAACGTGGTAACTGGCACCTTGACTACCCCAGAAAAGCAGATCACCAGGTTGGGCATCCGAAACAGCTTCCTTAGTCACCTTAGATTCTTGGGTAACGGTATAGTGGCCAAGTGTGATACCGGCTGCGTGCTGATAAACGTAATCTGTCAGACCTGAACAATCCATCCCCTTTAAGGATTCGCCACCCTAAACATAGGGAATGTTCTCAGTTGCAAGCTGCTTGGCCAAGGCGACAACTTTCTTCGTCGTACTGCTTGTGGCACTGGTGCTAGTGGTCGAGGTACTGGTTGTATCGGCACTGGTACTAGTTGCGGCGCTGTTGGTTGTGGTTGACGTTGCGCTGCTCGTCTCGCTATCAGAAGCAGCATTAACAGCATCATGAGCTGCTTGAGTCTCAGTCTGATTCGGCAATGCTTGAATGGTAGCAGCATGCGCACTCACAGTAGAAACACCAAACAAAGCAACGGTCGCAGCAAGTGCGAGAACTGTCTTTTTAAAAGTCATAGGAACACCTCATCTATTATTTTCTTTAGGTTTCATTATAGCAACAATTTAATGATAACTCGTGAAGATAACTAGAAGATTACGTGAAGGTGATGATTTGGTGACAGAGAGTGTGAAGCAAGGCGGTCCAGGGGCGGTGTGTAACGAACACTGACCGAAAAGTCTGGGCCTGACTTTTTGGTCAGTGTTCGTTACACGTTAGCCCCGTGCCTTGCTGAACACGTTTAGGCAATATAGCAGGAAAGCACGTCGCCAAACCGCATCCTATCAGAAATGCCTGAACTTGGCATTTTTGCCAGAGCCCGTTACATGGCCGCCCCTTGCCTTGCTGAACACGTTTAGTCTCGAGGCTAATAGCCGGTTAGTTAGAAAAGTACGAGCCTAACTTATTTGACTAAAGTTGCTTACCCAAGTATCCCTCAGCCTTGCTGACGAAGTTGAGGCCATATAAGCTAGAAAACCATTGCCAAAAGCCCTAGGTAGAAAAAAGCCTGATTCTTATCCCACAAACCCTAACCGCCTTCAATAAACAACAAATCCACATAGAAACGACTCAACCATCCCCGCTCTCAATCCCACCATTCCCCCATTCCAACGCATCATTGTCCTTTCTCGTCCAAATCGGCTATAATAAGGTTAGACCAAATCAAAAGGTGGAGGGATCTTATGGAACAAGAAATGAGCGCAATCGCTGAAAAAATCATTGGATACCAAAAAAAGCACAATTTGACGGATACTGAACTCGCACTGAATCTTCATATCACGGTCGAACGACTCCATAACATTAAATCAATGGAAAGCCAACCGACTGCAGAAGAAACGGCGAAGTTGACGAAGTTTATTAATTAGAGCGTGTAAGAAGGCGGTTAAGAGGTGGAGTCTAAGTGACTTTAGACAGAAATTCCCGATTCTGGAATTTGTGTCTGAAGTCGCTTAGGTGCAACCTCTTGCCTTCTGGAACGCGTTTCGACACGGTGGCCAAGAAAGCACATCACAGCAACCTAGCCGGAACAACCGCACCAACCAATCAAATAACCGAACAAAAGCGGCTTGCCCGAGTAATCACTCGCAGCAAACCGCTTTATTTTTATCTCTATTTCGCTGTAAGTTCAGCAAATACGTCTCGATAAACCGCATACGTCGGGTCATCTAAACAAACCATCTGCACATCAAGTGGCGCATCAAACGCACGAATGGTGGTGAGCGCAATTTCTGCAGCTGGTTTCAACGGATACCCGTAAACACCTGTACTGATGGACGGAAAGGCAACCGTCTGGCAATGATTTTCGACAGCCCGTTTTAAACTATTCACATAACAGGCCCGCAACAGTTTGGGCTCCTCAAACGACCCGTCACGCCAAATTGGTCCGGGCGTATGGATGATGATTCGGGCTGGTAACTCAAATCCAGGCGTAACCTTCGCCTCGCCGGTTGGACAACCACCCAATCTTCGACAGGCGATATCCAATTGCGGCCCGGCTGCGCGATGGATCGCACCATCCACGCCACCACCTCCGACTAATCCTGTATTGGCGGCGTTCACGATTGCGTCCACCCGTATCGTTGTAATGTCTGCTTGAACTACTTGAACGGTTGCCATCCTGTCATCCCCTTATCTTCGGCGTGACCACCAGTGTCGTTTTTCCTTAGCGGGTTCATCCGAGGCAGCCCCCTTCTTTTGCGCCTTCATCCGCGCCATCCCCACCTGCATTGGATTCATCGCCAACGCGTTAAGATCGATTTTTTTCTTCGTTGCTGCAGTTTCTTTCACAGGTGTGTCTTCAGTGTGTTCTTCGTTTTCTGTCATCATTCAACCTCGCATCTGGTATTCCCGACAAATTACTGTATAATGGTCGGTGTTGATGCTCCTATTATAACGCCACGAGCGCTGAAAGTACCTGCATAGACATCAATTAACCAATCAGCATCACTAATTAGTTTAGGTCATTCATTTAAAACGAGGTGTCGCTATTGAGTATCCAGATTGTGACGGATTCAACCGTGCAATTAACCGAAGAAGAATTAGCTGATTTACCCATTACCGTGGTACCGCTCATTGTTCGCTTAGGCGATAAGGAGTATTTAAACGACGGTAAGGATATTACAAACGTTGAAATTTTAAGTCACCTCACTGGTGATGAAGAACTCCCAAAAACAAGCCAACCGTCAATTGGCCAATTTCTTGACGTGTTCAACGACATTGGCGATGCGGGCGATGAAGTGTTGTGTTTGAATCTGACACACCATCTCAGCGGGACTGTGAACGCTGCTCGGCAGGCGGCTGATATTTCCGAAACAAAGGTAACCGTCATTGACTCGTTGTCCATTGACCGTGGCCTGGCCTTTCAGGTCATCACCGCTGCAAAAATGGCGAAAAACCACGCGCCACTAGAAAATATCATCAACGCCATTGACCTGCATCGACAAAATACGGAAATCTATGTGTTTTTAAACACGTTGGAAAACCTGATCAAGGGTGGTCGACTTAGTCGAACGGCTGGTGGCATTGCCAATTTGCTGCACATTAAGGTGGTTGCTGAACTCAAGGATGGCGCGTTGCAGGTAGCTGCTAAGGGCCGTGGTAAGCGATTCTTAAATAAGCAGATCGACGAACTCGTGTCTCGCATTCAATTACTATCACCGGCAAAAGTAGGCTTAACCCACGTGGATAACTTGACGCAAGCAAGTGAAATTGCCAATCGCATTCATGAGAGTTTACCGAATACCGAGGTAACCATTCATGAGGCCGGCCCCGTGATAAGTACGTATACGGGATTGGGTGCGTTGGCGGTTGAGTTTTATACAGATTAGAGCGTGGAAGAAGGCGCTTAAGGGGCAGAATGTAAGGGACTCTGACGGAAAATCCCGGTTCTGGATTTTGTGTCAGAGTCCCTTACATGGCCGCCCCCTTGCCTTCTGAAACGCGTTTCGGCACGGTAAACTAGAAAGCCAGTCAAGCCAAAAAAATAAAGAGCGCCATCAACCCAAATCGGCTGATGACGCTCTTTTTCTATACAATCAGCAATGCAAAGTTATTTCAAAAACCCTATTACCGGTCCTGCTGCTTAGCCGCATTCGCCTGATTACGTTTCAGGTTCTCGGAATGTTGTCTGGTTTGTTCTTCCTGCTTAAGCCGTTCAACCTCTGCTGCATGTTCTTTGGCCGCCTTTTCTTTAGCCTGTGAACGCGATTTCAGATAGTTATAAACAGCCACTACAATGAAGCCGAGGATCACCTGGAATGGAAACGAGATCACCATGTTCATTGAATACGGTTTATGCGTCATTAATGGTGCAACGAGGTCGTAAATAATCAGCAAAATCGTCATTGCCATGACCACTTGAATCGTATCCCGAAGCCACTTTGGTAGTTTTTGCCACCATTTCCATATCTGATCCACAACAAATTCCTCCTACAACTCGCCCTGATTACGTAATTCTTTTTCTAATAACTGCGCATCCATATAGTCAAACGCCACTTCATCGACATCGGCAATCTCAAACATGGTCCCCAACGGATCAATGATCATGCCCCCTTCAACTTGGTGGAAGATAAATTGTTTATCATCTAACCGACTCAGATAACCGGTGATACTCTGATCATCGTGGAGTTGAATCCGGACGATCCGCCGCATGGCGACTGACTGGCCCAGAATCATTGAAAATAGATCCGTGGTCGGATCAAACAGCCGCTCGTCATTCAGTCCAGGTTGTTTGGTGACGCCAACCCGCTGATCAATGCTGATGAAGGTCTCAACCACCTGCAGATAGTCAGACCGCGTAATCACCTGTTGTATAGCCGACAATTTAGTCAGCCAATAACCGCCAAACTGCCCCGCCATATCCACTAAGTTGATCAAAACGGTGTCATACGTTAAAGTATTGACCCGCCCGACAAAGAACATGCCTTCGTCAGCTTTCGGATTAACGGAAACCAGTGCGTTGATCTCTGCGGCGTGTTTCAGCGCTTCCACGATCCTCGTCTGGCTTTCAACCAGGTGGGTCGTCACTGGGGGCATGTTTTCAAACACGCCCATCGCAACGGTCTGAAGCGTCAGTTCCTTGCCTTCAAACTCAACAAGAAGCAGGTCCGCAAATTCAAAGGTTAATTTTGGCTTATCGCTAAGGTCAAATTTATCAAAGACCTGAAAATCCATATCGTGGTCTGAGATCCGGGTCACTTGGCCTTCGTAAAATTTATCTGAGTCGCGTTCAACCACCATGACGGTACTTTCATTGACCATCGCATTTTCCAACACTTGGCGCACCAGGGGTCGTTTTAAATTAAACGCTGATGTTAGTTTACCATAACTCACAAAGTGAGACTGCTGTGCGTTTTCAATTCGAAATCGCATACTGTCCAAGTCATCGCTGTCAAACTCAACAAATTCAATGGCTTCAAAGGTCAAATAGACAGCCCCGTCCTCGATGCCGCTATCGTCAAACGTGGTCAAAACGATACTGAGCTCGTCAATGATGTTGACGTACCCAGTATACACAACGTTTTGATTCAGCTGATAGACGTTTACTAAGGCTTCGCGTTGCAACGCAAACCTTAAATCGTTTACGATTGAATTCAAATTGTCTCACCTTCTTTTCATTATTCTCAAACAGCTATGATAGCACATCTGAGTCCTAAATACTTAGAATAACTACGAAATTGCGTTACTAACAAACGCTTTTAACCGGTCACCGGTCAACCCGCCGCTGAGCCCAACAAGTAATTTGATCCGGGCTTTTTGGCCGTTTAGTCCCTGACAGAGGATCAAGCCCATTTTAGTCAGTTCAATGCCGCCGCCCTCATAGTCGTAAATGTCCTGGGCTACACCATTATAACAGCGTGATACCAACACAATTGGAATTCTGAGCGCCAGAAGTTTTTCGATGGCAGGCAAGGTTGCGGGTGGCAGATTACCGGCACCAAGGCCCTCAATCACAAGTCCCTTAGTCTCAGGCGTTGCGATGGCGTTGAACAGCGTACCATCCATACCAGCATAGGCCTTGATCAAGAAAACGTTGTCGTCAACGTGATCAATATCGCAAGTCCCCTGTTGAATTAATTCCTGGAAGTACTGTGCCTTCCCCTTAGCGACCACGCCAATGGGACCGAACGTTGGCGTCCGAAACGTTGCCACGTTCGTCGTATGCGTTTTTGTGACATAGCGCGCAGTGTGGATCTCATCGTTCATGACCACCAGCGCACCTTTGCCTTGTGATTCCGGCGTGGCCGCAACCATGATGGCACTCTGAAAATTATACAGACCGTCTGAACCGATCTCGTTTGACGACCGCATGGCCCCGGTCAGCACAATGGGAATATCACTCGTCTGTGTTAAATCCAAGAAATAGGCCGTTTCTTCCAGGGTATCAGTCCCGTGGGTGATGACGACACCGTCAACGCCTTCAGTAACGGCACGGTCGATGCGCTGCTTGATCTGGAGCATTACGGATGGCGTAACGTGCGGTGATGGTAAATTAAAGAGTTCATCCGTAATCAGGTTCACCTGGCCATTTATAATGGTGGCTTCCTTAGCGATTGGATTCTCTGCGTTGGGCACAACTTCACCCTTTTCGTTTTGCGACATAGAAATGGTGCCGCCTGTATGAATTGCTAAAATTGTTTTCATCATTAACCTCGTGGTTTTCGAATTGAATTATCCTTACAATAACGTATTTTACCCGCCTTTTGGCAAAAGTGGGTTAAAATAGAGTAAAATCCTGTGATGAGACGGAGGCGCACCAAATGCCGAGTACACCTGATAACAACCAACCCAAGGGCGGGTTGCCCAAAATCAAAGTCCACATTAAGCCGCAGCCAAGCTCGGGTGGTTTTGCCAACTGGGGACCCATTTTTCAGTGGGCAACTGACGGCCTGAAGCACCTGTTCCACCGGTCCCATTAATTTTTAACGCAGCGCCAAATGATACCGCCAATGGCCTTGGCGGTTTTTTGTTAGTATCAAATATTATTCTCATAATATTATTTTATTCATTTCTGGTTGGGGCCCGTATTTTTACTCCAATCGCCCAGAGCATTCACCTCATCTTTTGTGTGTCTACTCAATAAAGACGTAACGCCACCCCAATTTGTTTTAAAATAAAAGTTAAGTAATCACGAATTATCAGAAAATCTCCTCAAGAACCGTGATTAAATAAAAATGAGATTATCTAATATTCTTTCATAATCTTGTAATTTAAATCGTTAGTTGTATAATTTTACATTAAGAAGTCGAGAGGAGATGTCACTGTGTTAAAAACTTTAATTTTTGCGTTGTTACCGATCATCGTGACCATTGCATTAGGATATTTTGCAGCTGCTCAGAACTTTTTTGACGATCACGATAGTCAGGTCTTTGTCCGATTAGTCATGAACTTCATGCTCCCACTAAGCGTCTTTTCGGGTATTTGGAGTACGCCCAGAAAAATCATCATCAAGGATATTCCCTTGGGTGTCTGGCTGCTTTGTAGCATGGTTGGCTGCTACATCATCTTTCTCATCATGAATCGGTATCTTTTTCACACCTCACTACATATCGCAACACTGCGCGCAATGTCGGTCGCTGATCCCTCCGTGCCCTTCATCGGCTCTGCCATTCTGCCGCTTATTTTCGGCGCCTCACAAAGTGCCATTACAATTGGTGTCTGTACCCTCATTATCAATATTCTGATCCTCCCGACCGTTTTTGCCACCCTCAGCAGTGATGCCAGTCTCGGGTCACGGCTCCTTGGCACGTTAAAAAAGCCGCTTGTCGCTGCCGCACTGCTCGGTTTTATTCTCGCATTGCTTGGCTGGCAAATGCCCGAAGAACTCAGCGGTTCCTTTGAACTGTTGGGCAAGGGCGCCGGTGGATTAGCTATTTTCGCCACCGGGATCGTCTTATTCACCCGGAAGATCTTAGTTAATAAAGCTATTGTGGGCACTGTTTTTTCAAAGAATATCCTGTTTCCGCTCGTTGTCTGGGCAATTATGCTGGCGTTGGGGGCAACGTCTGAGTTGCAACGCTTAGTTGTGCTCACGCTGGCAATTCCAACGGCAACCATGCCTACCACACTTGCAATTCAGTTCAACGTTAATGAATCCGAACTCGCTTCGACGCAGTTTTGGAGTACCGTTTGCTCGTTCGTGACGCTCGCTGTTTTCCTTTTGGCATTGAGCTAGGATGTCTGGGGTAATAAAATGGTCATCGCTTTGTTTGGCGATGACCATTTTTTAGTTTGGCTTGTACGATAAGTTTAGTAGCTTTCTTGTCTTCGTGGCCGAAACGCGTTCCAGAATAATGTTAAGTGATAGTCCGTTGCATTCCGCAATTTGGCACGGCACTGTCGTGGCTCGCGATAAAGCTAATTCGATTTCTGCTGCGCAGCTCTCGAATGGATCTTCATCGTCTCGCACATCAGTAACCGACCCAAGGACGGTCGCTAACTGATGTCGACACCACAGCGCCGTGCCAAATTGTTCCATTCCACTGATATTGAGCTTATTTTTACCGTTAGTTAAGCATCACATTTGCGTTAAACCGAGTCCGAGGTGAATCCCCCTCGACTGCTGGTAAGCCTCTTGTCATCGATGCTTCGCACAATCTGCTAAGTACAGTAACAATCAGTTGACAGGGTCCATGACACCTGCTGGCTTCCGAACGAAGCGACATTAAAGTGCTACTTTGATAACCCAACAATGGAAAATCTTCCAGAAGGCAAGAGGCGACCATGTGAGTAACTCTGCGCCTTAACCGCCTTCTTCCACACTCGCCACTACACTATTGTTTCCAACTCTAACAACTTCGAGATCTCATAAGTCGGTTGCGTATCAGTCTGGTTGTTAACCCCATTTGGATTGAACCAAACTGAATCCAAATCAAACCCATTTGCGCCCTTAATATCTGAGGTAAGTGAATCACCAATCACAAGTGTCTTAGATTTATCAAAGTTAGGAATTTGGTCCGCCACCAGTTCGAAAAATTCTGGTTCTGGTTTTTGTGCGCCTAGTACTTCGGAAATAAAGACGTTCTCGAAATAACCGTTGACGTGCGCATCCGCTAATCGTTTCCGCTGCGTCGCCGCCACGCCATTTGTGACAACGTACAACTCATAATTAGGCTTTAAATCAGTAATCAACTGCAGGGCATCCGGTTCAAGCTCATGCCCCTCAGCGAGGTGGTCCCGGTATAGTCTTTCAGCACGCGAATCATCAACTTCTGAGTGTCCCATGTGCGCAAATAAATCATGGAATCGTTTGACCAGTAGCGCTGGTCGTGTGATCTGCCCCACTTCGTATTGCCGCCAAAGCGATTCATTCAGTTGATGGTAATAAGCATAAGTTTCTGAACTCAATGGAAGGTTTAAATCTTGAAAAAGATGGATAACAGCCTGTTTCTCCGCTGCTTGAAAATCAAAAAGAGTATCGTCAACATCAAATAAGAGTGTTTGATAACGCATCATGAGGCCTTCTAAGCCAGTTTATGTTTTCGACTAAACATCCGGTATCCCGTAATCACCGTTGCCACTGCACAAATCACGATGGCCAGCCAGAATGCAATGTGCATCCCGTAGATAAAAATATCCGGTCGACCAGCGACATAGGTCGTCACATGCCGCCCTTCGTAATGGCTCATGGCAGCAAATAACACCGTGGTTGCGCTCGAAATGCCGATCACCATCCCGAGATTTCGTGCAAGCGCGTTCATCCCGCCAGCAACACCCAGGTCTTTCGGTGCCACGGCGTTCATAACGATCGTGTTGTTTGGTGCCTGAAAGATCCCGTTGCCAAGTCCAACTAAGCCGATGTTGGCCGTAAACAGCCAAAGCGGTGTACTTAGACTCGTTAGCATGTAACCGACTTGGCTGATTAAGATGAAACACAGGCCAACAAACGTGATCATCTCCGGACCAATTTATCAGAAAGCGTCCCCGCTACTGGTGCCACGATCACCTGAACAATTGGGAAAATCATCAGAATGTACCCTGCCATATTGGGCTTTAACCCGCGGGCATTTTCTAAATAGAACGGCGCAATGACGTTGAAAAAGAAGTTTGTAATGAAGATCAGAAACCCACATAATAAACTGATTGAAAATTCTCGATTCTTAAATAGTGTAAACGATAATAACGGTTTTTCCAACCGATTTTCGGTGTGCACAAACCAGTAACCAACAATAATGGCAACCGCAAACAGCGCAAGGATCCACGGGTTCGTGAACCCAACTTCCTGTCCAAGGAAAATGGCAACAAAGAAGGATACCATCAGCAATGCCATGCTGGTCGCGCCGCTGCGGTCAATCTTTTCATGCGACATCGTGATATCCTTTGGAAAAATTGCCCGTCCAATCAGAATCGTCAAAATACCAACCGGGACGTTGATCCAAAAAATATAGCCCCAGCTCAAGTGTGCCAGCACGAGGCCACCAATCCCAGGACCGGCAATCGACCCTAAGGCCACAAAGGACCCAATCGTGCCTAATGCGCGACCACGTTCATTAAACGGAAAGACTTCCGTAACGATGCCGTTACTGTTCGCCATAGTCATCGATGCGCCAAGCGCTTGAACGACCCGTGCGCCTAATAACAGTGGAAAGCTGCCATTAAAACCGGCTAGAAGCGACCCAACCACAAACAATCCTGTCCCAATTCTAAAGATACGAATTTTCCCCAGCGAATCACCGAGTTTTCCGAACAATAATAGCAAAGCACAGATAACAATAAGATAGATGGAAACGACCCACTCGGACTGGTTCATCGGTACCTTAAGATCCCGACTGATCACGGGTAATGCCACGTTTACAATACTGGCATCCAACGTCGACATAAAGGTAAACAGCCCCGTTGCCGTCAAAATCAGCCAGCGATGTTTTTGGACATTTTCGTCTTCTAAATAGCTTTTTTCAGCCACTACGACACCCCTTTTTCTGAACATTTTTTTGATTCTAGATAATTAATGTACGCTTGACAACGTCTCCAAGTCAAGTCTATTAGACCGGTATATTTTGACATTTTCATGACGGATAGCTATGATACTTGGGAAGTATTATGAGGTGATTACACCTATATAAACGAATTTACACACGATTTTGTTTTAAATGACCTAAATTTTCTAAGAAACGAGGCACACTAAAATGACTGAACCTGATAATCGTTTCTATCAGCCAAAGGACGCCAAGGACGCGCTGCGCTACATCGAAGGTCTCTTTAACCAGTACGTTCAAGCGCCGCTGACCATGGAGCTGATTGCCTATCATCAAAAATTAGTCAAACAAATTGAAGACGATATCATCCCCACAGCAAAGGCAGCACATCAGGATGTCCAGGTAAAAAATGCCGAACAAATGGTGGATGCCATGCACACCTGGCTAAGAACAAGAATGAACGGCCAACCATACGCGGGAAAAATGCGCCACTTTAAGTTCGAGGCGGACAATGCTCGAACAAAATATAAGCGTAAAGTGCTTAAAGGTAGGAGATCAGGGGGGCATCGGTCGGTGAGACATGGGTAGAGAGTGGAGCAAGGCGGTTTAGGGGCGCTGTGTAACGGGCGTTTGTCTAAAAGTCCGGGTCTGACTTTTAGACAAACGCCCGTTACACGTTAGCCCCTTGCCTTGCGAAACTCGTTTAGTCTAGATAACAAGGGAGCGCAGTAGCTAGGACTACTCTGACTGCGAAACCCCAGAGTGTCCGGATCAGACTTTCGGACGTAAACTGACTCATGTTGACCAGAGGTGCTCGATCCAAGTAATCAAGAAATTCTCGCCAACAAACCTATTTCAACAATTAACTTAAAATCCAGCCAAACGTAAAAAGTGCGCCTCCAGTAAGAATTACTACTGAAGACGCACTTTTAATTTAGTTAAAGCTTTATAGATTTCGTTCAATCGAGACTTCTAGGCCTCATAGCCGAAACGTGTTCCAGCAGGCAGAGGGCGGAGCCTAAGCAACTTCCGGTACCAAATCCAAACCCGGAATTTGATCCCGAAAGTTACTTAGGCTCCGCCCTCTAACCGCCTGCTTCCACACTCTAATACCATCCATTAGCTTCCCAGAAAGACTTCGCTGCTGACCATGAACCGTACCGTGATGAGACGTACTGGTTGGCAACCTTTTCCTGGTTAGCTGCTGAATAGTCACCGTTCAAGTATGACGCACTTAATTGATACTTCCCAATGTATGAGCCATTGGTTGCTGTGTATGAACCGCCTGATTCCTTGTTTGCGATCCACGCCTTTGCAGAAGCATCTGAGCTAGACGTTGACGATGATGATGACGTCGTTGTGTTGCTTGAAGTGGTCGTGCTTGGCATGTAGTTGCTGGTTGTTGACGTTGTCCCAGTAGTTGAGCCAGTATAACCGGTCGTTGACTGGGTGCTATTACTATAGTTAGCACTGTTGTTAACAGTAGCTGACTGGGTGCTGTACGTGTTTGATGACGTTGTGCCATCAGGAATGGTTAACACTTCGCCAACATAGATCATGTGGTTTGAAATGCTGTTTGCCGTTTCGATCGCGTTGATCGTTGAATTGTTGTCCTGAGCAATCTGCCATACAGAATCACCGGACTTAACAGTAACCCGTGTATCAGCGCTTGCTGTGGTTGCGTTGAACCCAAGCCCTGCTGCGAAAATTGCCGTTGCACCTAGTGTTGCCAGTAATAATTTTTTCATGTAAGTTGAAAACTCCTTTTGTTTAATTGATGATGCCTATACTACAGACCCAACGTTACAGGCAAATATGTATGGTATTACAGTTCAACCGCAACCATTTCAAGAAATCTTCAAACTGTCATAATTTGTCATAAATTAACGGCAAAATGACTAGATAAATCGTTTTAATTGCACAAATACCGCTATTTCGTCCTATATTTCATAAAATTAAGGATTTGATTAGTTTTTCATCCGTTTTAATGAATCCTAATACGCAACATCTGACTAAATTCTGTTTGACAATGCCCATTGGACTTCGGTTTATGTCAGTGACTAACCTTCTCATGATTACCTAAAAAATAGGTTTGGATAACGAATCACTGCAATAAAAATCGCCAACTTAACGATTAAGTCGACGATCAAGTTGCTTCAAATATGAGTGGCAGAATCCAATTTGGACCGCTAGAACAAGCTACGCCAGTGTTTTTTCAAGAAATAAAGTTCCAACAACAGGGTTATACCGATAGGCTTCGATTGCGTGGAAGCCGAGTGCCCGATAGATCTTCTGAGCACCAGTCATTGTTGGTAAGGTATCCAACCGGATACGTTGATACCCCTTATCAGTCGCAATCGCAATGATGCGTTCGACCAGCTCTGCGCCAAGTCCGAATTGTCGAAAATTGGGATCAACGTAGAGCCGTTTTAACTCGGCAACGCCTTCCGAAAATTCGTGAACAGCCACCACGCCAGCCGGTTGACCGTCAATCTCCGCAATCAACAATGCGCCTTTTGGACCATTATAGCGGGTATCAAGGCTCGCAATTTCTTCTTGAAAATTCTGAAACGACAGGTCCAGATTGAGTGTTTTGGAATACGCTAAGGTCAATTTTTTAGCAATTTCAAACTCAGTTGCTGTCCTGGCTTGTATGTAGGTAATCTGTTTGGTCATTTGTCATCCTTCTTTGAGGTCAAGTGATCCTGTTTTGATAACCACTTGGCCGTTTTAGTTGATACTAATGTTGCTAATTCCTCATCCGTTGTCCCTAACTTATGGAGGATTGCCAACGTCACCAATAGCACGTCCGTCAATTCTTCCTTGGTATTCGCAGTCGTGAGCTGCTTATACCCACTGCCAGACGCATGCTGGCTTGATAGGTAAGCCTGACTGGATTCGCCAACTTCTTCCATTAATTTCAAGAACTGTTGGGACACCGTTTTAGGTTCCTGTTCAGCGGCTAACCGAATTTGTTTCATTAAATCTGACACATCGTCACCTCCTTGGTTACCCTCAACTATACCATGCTAGGTCGACGAATCTATCGGTCTTACGAAAATGATTGCACGATGTGTGACCATCCAGCCACGCCGACAGAACAGCCGCCTTGCTGTTTATATACAATTATAGTCACATTTTGTTTAATAAATCTTTTATTTCTTAGCGAGTTGATGTTGTTATCCCTATCGTTCTATGGTACGCTTTGGGCATATTAAGGGGCTTCATAGGGAGGAAAATTATGAAAATGCACCGTTTATTAAAGGGTATTGCCGCTGTTCTTGTCACTATCGGGATTGGCGCCACAGTTCTGCATCAGCCAGCAACTGCACACGCCTCATCCGTCTTTTCAAAAACGGATGTTAAGGGACCCACAGGTTATTTCAAAAGCGACAAAGCAGGGTTTGCCTTTAGGTGGGCTAATGTGAAAGTTAAATCCGGTACTGCCCGCGTGATCATTATGGGCGACTTTAAGGCCCCTCAAGTTGCGGTCATGTTGCCAACGAAAAATACAATCACAAATAATCGAACGAAATTCACTGCGCGTTTCCACACGCTCTCTAGCGCTGGTAAGGTTGGGACAAAGAACTACTATCTTTACCTTAATAAGAAGAGCAGCACCACGTATACCGCAAAACTGACCAACTACCGTAACGGCCGGGCAGTCAGCACAAAGGGAACCACGTATACGTTCACAAGAACGACGAAAAATCCCGCATCAACTTATGCAACCAAGTTTACAAAACCGACGATCACTAAGGTCTTTACAACGGCAGCAAACACCGAAGCTAAGGCACAAAAGACTGATATTACGGACTCTGATTACCAAGCAGCGCTTAAAAAGGCAGCCAACACATATGCCACAAAGGTTGCTAAGCAGGTTGTCACCGCCTTTGATCTGAAATAAGCATCACGATGAAAACGTCCAGCCAGGGGCGTTTTTTTTATTGCTTTGAAAAATCCGCAGCAATGATAATTTGCAACATTATAGTTATTAATGTCCCGTATCTTAAGTTTGGGTTAAATTATTTCGCAACGCAACTATTGCGCTAGTCAAGCATTCGAATAAGTCTTATAATGATAGTCGGGAATTGTTATAGGTTAACTACTGTCTGTAACTGCGGTCGATATTTACGCCCTAAATGTCGGAACCGCTGGCGTTCATTAGCCTAAGGAGTGAACATTTTGAGTCAAAGAATGATCGATATGTCCGGTCACCGAATCGGACGTTTGGTCGTGATCAAACGAGCTGGTAAGTTAAGTAACGGGAACATCACCTGGTATTGTCAGTGTGACTGCGGGAATAAATGTGTTGTTGACGGGCACCTGTTACGTACCGGACGCACCCTTAGTTGTGGGTGTATCCGCAAGCAGCGTTCCCGGGAACTTATTCGTAATAATCCAAAAACACGACAATTTATCGGCAACTGGAAGCCATTAGAAAAAACGTGGCATCCCCGTGCGACCGACCGCCGCAAGAATAACAGCAGCGGCATTACCGGCGTCAGCTATGACCAAAAACAAGACCGTTGGATCGCCCGGCTCTACTTTAAGGGCCGCTACGTCCTCAATAAGACTTTTGATAACAAAGCCAATGCCGTCGAAGCACGACGACAAGCAGAATTACGCTACCTGACCCCTCAAGAGCAGGTGGCTCAGCACTAAGTAAAAAGGCCCTACGAACATCACTGTTCGCAGGGTCTTTTTGATACTATGCTTCGGTCGTGATTGGCTCAAAGTTCAAATAACCGCCGTGGTCTTCATGCAGTAAGGCAACATCCTCACCAGCCGCTTGACGCTCATGAACCCTGTGTTCGCCCCATTCAGCCATATCAACGAGCAGTTGCCGCAGGGTCCGGCCCTCATCCGTCAGGGCATACTCCACCTTGGGTGGCACCTGAGAGTACACTTTCCGACTGATGATCTTATCCGCCTCGAGTTCACGCAGTTGTTGTGTCAACATCTTCGAGGTGATGTTCGGCAAATTGCGTTTCAATTCCCCGGTGCGAATGGGGCCATTGCCGAGATAGCACAAAATCATCGGTTTCCATTTGCCACCAATGACTTCCAACGTTGCTTCAACACCAATGCGATAAATTTTTTTCATGACCTGCCTCCTCCAATCCCTGATATGAGTCATTAGTTACTTTTTGGGTACTATCGCACTAAATAGTACGTACTTGTTTGTTATTGTGTAGCCACTATACTAACACTTGCATCACCAAAATAACAAGTGGAGAGGTAATGACGATGACAACTAACCAATTTTTATCCTCGTTTCAATTTAACAACGGTCTCACACTGAAGAACCGGGTCGTGATGTCGCCCATGACGACCATGACCAGTTTCTATAACGGGATGGTCACCAGCGATGAGCTGAACTACTACGCTGCCCGGGCTGCCGGACCAGGAATGGTCATTACCGCGGTGGCAAACGTTGCCGATTCTGGCAAGGGCTTCGAAGGCGAACTCTCAGTTGCGAGCGATGATATGATTCCTGGCCTGACCAAGCTTGCCCGCACCCTGCACCAAAACGGTACCAAGGCCATTATGCAGATTTTTCACGCCGGCAGAAAGTCGAACCACCATATTCTCCGTGGTGACCAGCCAGTGAGTGCCAGTGCGGTAGCAGCCGTTTACCCACCCGACTCTGAAACACCCCGTGCTCTCACTGAAGACGAGATCCAGCAATTGATCGTCGACTTTGGCGAGGCAACTCGCCGCGCCATTGCAGCCGGGTTTGACGGCGTTGAATTACACGGTGCCAACACCTATCTGTTACAGCAGTTCTTCTCACCTAACTCAAACCAGCGCACAGACAACTGGGGTGGTTCGCGTGAGAAACGCATGAATTTTGCGTTGGCAGTGATCGATGCCGCAAAGTCAGCAATTAAGAAATACGCCGACCGACCATTCTTGCTAGGCTACCGAATCTCGCCAGAGGAAATTGAGAATCCTGGCATCCGCCTTGAAGATTCCCTGTATTTCGTCGATCAGGTCAAGGACAAGATCGATTACCTGCACCTTTCAATGGGGAACTATAAGCGGACGTCGTTGAACGATAAGACCAATACGAAAACACTCCTGTCGCAATTTGCTGCTCATACTAATGGCACCATTCCGCTGATCGGTATCGGTTCGGTTGAAACGCCGGCAGATGCCAATGCAGTGTTAGCTGACGGTGGCGACCTCGTTGCTATTGGCCGTGAATTGCTTCGTGAGCCGCAGTGGGTGCAAAAAGTGGCCAGCGGTGACGCCGCTAGTTTGCGCTTTGAGATCAGTCCAAACGACATGGATGAGCTGGCAATTCCGAGTGTCATGCAGACTTACCTGAAAACGTCCTTCCATGATGTCATGCACTTTAGTAATGATGCAAATAAGGCCCAGGATTACCAGAACACCATGGCACCAATGGAGGGTTTTGAAAAGAAGCTGTAAAGTAATCGATTTACCCAGGTTGTGATTCCTGATCACCCATCATTCACGATACACCCCCATTCATATGAAAGGGATGACCAAGCAACTAATGGTCATCCCTTTTACTTTCTAAAAAAATAAGTGGCACTGTGGAAAAATAACCGTTCAAAAAAGTCAGTCAATCAAAAGCCGGCCTCACAAAAATGGAACCGGATACCTGAAAACGATCTTTCCTTGATCAGTGCCATCACAACCCACTAGTCAACACATTAGGGCATGACCCTTTCTTGAATTTCGACCCAGTTCTCTCTATAATGAGTGATTAGCGTATAAATTTAAAGAATGTGACGCAGTCCTGCCCGATTACACAGGGCCGCGTCAAAGGATGTTGAACTTATGTTAAAGGAACACGAAAATCTAACAATGGCCATTTCGACTGTTGTGTTGGGGGTCGTCGTTGGGGCGGGTTCCCTTTGTCTGGGATTATTTTTAAATGTGATTGAACGACTGTTTTTGAGTTTTAATGAAAACGAATTTCATCCCTATTCCTGGTTAGTCTCACCGACTCACCGGCTGCTATCCGTCTTCATTGGCGGCATCATCGCGGCTATCGTTTGGTGGCTGATGCGCACTCGGATGCGCCCAACTGTTAGCCTTGCAAAGGGTGTTGACGGTGAAGACATGCCGGTGTGGACAACGATCGTTCACGTCATGACGCAGATCTTCTACGTCGCCACTGGTGGCTCAGTTGGCCGTGAACTGGCACCACGAGAATTAGGTGCCATGATCTCTCAAACTTGGCAACGCTTCTTAAAGCGCGTGTACAAGGTCGAGTTGACCGAGGACGATCGGCGGTTGCTGGTTGCGGCTGCAGCTGGTGCCGGATTTGCCGGAGTCTACATCGCCCCAATTACCGGGGCACTGTTTTGCCTGGAAATTCTCTACAAAAAAATCACGAAACGTGCCGTAATGGTTAGTCTGACCATGTCTGTCATCGCGATGTTAATGGGCGCAATCCTCAAAGGGTTTCGGCCTTACTACGCCGTTGGAACCGGCGATTTCACGCTGAAATCTGTTGTTCTGGTTCTTGTCATCGGCCCCATTAGTGGTCTTGCCGGTGCCTACTTCCGAAAGGGCTTCAAGTGGGCCGGCGCCAAGCAGACTCGAAACAACAATCTTTTGTGGCAATTGCCGCTCATGGGGTTGATTACCGGTCTGATTGCCATGCATTACCCAGAGATCATGGGGAATGGCCGAGCATTAGCGCAGACTGCACTAGACAACAAATCAGCAAGTTTGATTTGGATCTTCTTACTAGGTGCCCTCGCGAAGGCACTGGTGACGACGTTTACGTTGCGCGCAGGCGCTGCCGGTGGGACGCTGACCCCATCAATTTCAGTTGGTGCAGTCATTGGAACCGCCATTGGCTTTTGCGCAAGCCTCTTTATTCCTGGCGTCTCCATCTGGCAATGTGGCGTCTTAGGCGCAAGTTCCCTGCTTGCCTCATCACAACAGGCGCCGTTAATGGCCCTCTTCATGTTGTTTGAAGTCAGTCATTTGAATTACTCAGCACTGTTGCCGCTCGCCATTGGCGTCAGTCTGGCGATGCTGGTATCGACTTGGGTTTTGAAACCTGCTAAAGATTAAGCAATCTAAAAAATGACCTTAGTAGCAACTGCTACCAAGGTCATTTTTATTATCCTAGATCCACGCCACCGTCAATCCGTAATACCTGACCGGTGATAAACGCATTATCCATTAAGTAGAGATACCCAGACGCAACTTCTTCTGGTTTTGAGACCCGTTGAAGCGGCACACCCTGTGCAAAGGCGGTCTCTTGGGCCTGCTTATCTTCAGCTGACATATCACGCCACAACCCCGTTGGCGTCCAGGTTGGTGACACAGCGTTAACACGGTAATCAGGTGCCAGCTCAACTGCCAGTCCTTCAACCATTAAATTAATGTCGTGGTTCCCAATGATTGCGCCAGACGCCGTTGCTGGAGAGCCGCCCGACCCCGACGTAAAGATCATTGAGCCACCAGGGTTGAGATGCTTGCTGGCCGTTTGTGCGACCCGTAAATTATCGAAAAATTTGGCTTCAACGGCCGTCCGAATGTCAGCCAGCGAATTATCCAGGAATCCACCGCCCATTGCACCACCCAGCATCGAAACAACGTGGTCGAACCGTTCTGGCTGGTCAAATAGTTGCGCAAGATCTGCCGGTTTCGTGGCGTCGAGCGTTAACCCGCGAACCTGTGTGAACATATTCTGCAACTGTTCTACAGCTTGGTTCACGCGGTCAACATGGCGGCCAACAATCGTCACATCTGCCTTTTGAAGCACCGCCTGGCGGGCGACGGCCAGTCCAAAGCCTGAAGTTCCGCCAATAATCAAAATATGTTTGCCTGTTAAAGTCACCCAATCATCCTTTCAGTCTGTGCTCAGTTGTGTGTTGATGCACCTGACTCTAAGGTACCATTAGGGTTTTGGAAAATGCAACCATTTTGTAGAGAGTGAAAGAAAACGTTTATGTGCAACATTCTGCTTTCTGTAGGGTCTTTCCATTACTGAGTGATAGTCCGTTACATTCCGCAATTTGGCACTTCGTGTGGTGGCTCGAGACACAGCTCCGTGCCAAATTGCTACATTCCACTGATGCTGAACTATATTTTTACCACTGGTTAAGCATCATAATGGCGTTAAAACTAGTTTGCAGAGAACCCGCTCTCGACTGCAGGCAAGACCCTTGACAGTAATACTTCTCACAATGTGCTAGTGACACTAACGATTGATTAACAGGCTTCGTAACAACATTTATGAAGTCTTACCTTCAATGTTAATATGACAAGTTTTGTAGCGTAGTGGAGCCGTTCGGCATTGCAGGCTGTGGTGTCGGTATTAGTTAGCGACCGTACTTTGGTCGGTTACTAATACCGACACCACAGCCTGCAGGGCCGAATGGCGCAACGAAGCGACATGACAACACTATTGAATCACAAGGTCTTTTCTGTAATTCGTTAGTCTACGTCATCAAAAAAAACGGTCAGATAACCTCAATCCAACGCATCCCGCGCCCCGCGTGGAATTTGCGTTAACTTAACCCGTTCATAGCTTTTAACACCCTTACTAGCCGACCAAAGCACCTTGACATAGTGGCCCTTGGTAAACCTAACACCGGCCATTGAATGAACCGTCAACGCCTTGCCCTTTCCGGCTTTGTCATACCCCGTCATTTTATAAACATAGACGGTCCCCATATTTTTCCCATTATCAGACTTCTCTGTGTAAGACCTGTCCAGTTTGCCGACCTGGGCAAAATACGTCTGCCCATGGACCTTTGAATAGCCTAAAATTGCAGTCGGCACGATAATCATCACCGCAATGACTAACCACACCCAAGTTTTTTTCTTCATGCTCGGATCCTCCAAATAGTTGGTTAATTACTTGACTAACTAACTATATAACACGAAGGACTGTTTTGCAATTAAAAAGTAACTAAAAAAAGCCAAGACCTTATCCGTCCTGACTTTTTTAAAGATAGTTTAGTTTCGCTATTCAATAAGCATTAACCCATCCGTATCTAAAATCTCAACCGTACTGCGCCCTGACTGACTGATCAGGTGCTGGTTCGAAAACTGGGTCAATTTGCGACTGATTGTTTCTGGTGAAGTCCCCAAATACGCCGCCAAATCTTTTTTAGCAAGGGGCAACTTAAACGTGGTTTCGCCTAATTCAGAGCTCGTATCAACCAAATAGTTGGCTAACCGTTCACCTACACTCGTCGTTAACGTTGCTGCTGCTTGTGATTCCAGCGCCGCCACACGAGTTCCCAGGGCATTAAGCATGTTTAACGCAACCGACTGAGAAGCCTGCAGCAGTTGCTGAAACGCTGTTCGTGAAATCATGCAGGCCTGCGTGTCGACCATGGCCTGAGCGCTTGTCTCTCGGCCGCTACCGGTAAACAAGACTGCTTCGCCATCAAAGTCACCGGTTGACAGGACGCGGATCAATTGTTCGCGCCCGCTTGCCGTTGTTTGTGTCACCTTGACCTGGCCCTGGGCAACGATGATCAGCGATTGGGCGTCGTCGCCAGCCATGAACAAATAATCCCCCTTTTTGAAAGTCCGTTCCTGAACCAAGTCTGCGATGGCTTGGGTCGTTGCTGAATCTAATTTTTGAAAAATGGGTACTAGTTGCACACAGGCAACTGCATCATGGTGTGCCATACGACCGCCTCCTTTGGCCTTTAATTTACCCTTAGTGTACCAGAATTTTGCTTGGTTTCCTTGACCGATGTCAAGTTAGCACAATTCGTTTAAATCACCTATACCAATCGTATTATAATTCTTTATGCGACACCGCGTTCAAAATCGGTCTCAAGTTCATTTCAACCTGATACAACCACCCCTGTTGTCTCTTCTGCAAGAAACATCAAAATGTCCCACATCCCGCGTTAATTTGCTTGGTTTTCCCACCCGAACCAATTATAATGGTGACTGGTCGTTCAACCCGTCATGATTATCATTTAGAACCCCATCATGACCGGCTTTGACTCAAAAATACCTGACCAACTGGGGGAAGACCAATGACTGAACCAATTATTCGTCTTGAACACGTGATTAAACGTTATGATGAAACCGAAGTGCTTAAGGGCATTGATATTGAACTAGAACAAGGAAAATTTTACACGTTGCTGGGTCCTTCTGGGTGTGGAAAAACAACGATTCTGCGGATCATCGCAGGCTTTGAGGACGCTACCGAGGGCAATGTGCGCTTTAACGGCGACCGCATCAATGACCTCTCGGCTAACAAACGACAGGTCAACACCGTTTTCCAAAACTATGCGTTGTTTCCGCACATGAACGTGCACGATAACGTCTCCTTTGGACTGCGCCCGCAAAAGACATTTTCAAAGCAAGAAATTAACGAGAAGGTCACGCAAGCCCTGAATTCTGTGCGCCTTAAGGGGTTTGCCGACCGCCAAATCAGTGAATTATCTGGTGGGCAGCAGCAGCGGGTTGCCATCGCGCGGGCAATCGTGATGAACCCGAAGATCCTATTGTTGGACGAGCCGCTGTCAGCACTGGATGCCAAGCTTCGCCGCGACATGCAGTACGAGTTGCGCGACTTGCAGCAACGGCTTGGCATCACTTTTTTGTTTGTGACGCACGACCAGGAAGAAGCGTTGGCAATGAGTGATGAGATCTTCGTCATGAATGATGGCCGCGTCCTGCAGAGTGGGTCCCCTGTCGATATTTACGATGAACCGATCAACCACTTTGTTGCGGATTTCATTGGGGAATCCAATATTTTAAACGGCACCATGGTTAAGGACTACGAAGTTGCCTTTGTCGGCAAGACCTTTGAATGTGCTGATGCCGGCATGCGGCCAAACGAACCAGTCGAAATCGTTTTACGGCCGGAAGACCTGGACATTACGACGATCGATGCGGGCAAGCTAACCGTGACGATCGACAGTCAGCTCTTTCGTGGTGACTACTACGAAATCGTCGCAACCGATGCCGACCACAACGAATGGCTGGTGCACGCCACCAATCCATCCGAAGAAGGCCAACGGGTGGGGCTGACCTTTGACCCCTACGATATTCACGTCATGCGGCTGCACGAGTCAGAGGCCGATTTTGACGCCCGGCTCGAAAAATATGAGGACGCGGAGGAGACGCAATCATGAACCGTCGACAATTTGCCAACTGGACATACTACGTCCCGTACGGCCTCTGGATCGGCCTCTTTGTCATCGCGCCGGTTGGCCTGATCATCTACCAGTCGTTTTTAAACTTAAACAATCACTTTACCCTGCAAAATTACGCGACCTATTTTAAGTCCAGTACGTATCTCATGATGACGGTCAATTCACTATGGTGGGCCTTTTTAATTACGGTGTTTACGCTGCTGATCAGTTATCCGGCAGCGTACTACATTCACCAACTCAAACATCGCCAGCTATGGATCTTACTCACTATTTTACCGACCTGGATCAACCTGTTACTTAAGGCTTACGCATTTATCGGGATTTTCAGCCAGTCGGGGATCGCCAACCAGTTCCTAGGCTTGTTTGGCATCGCGCCGCAACAGATATTATTTACCAACTTCAGTTTTGTGTTCGTGGCGACCTACATTCAGATTCCGTTCATGATCCTGCCAATTTACAACGCCATTGATGACCTGGATCTTTCCTACATCAACGCTAGCCGTGACCTAGGGGCGACCAACTGGCAGACGTTTACCAAGATCATTTGGCCCCTGACACTGCCTGGCGTTAAATCCGGCGTGCAGTCTGTGTTTATCCCGTCACTCTCCCTCTTTATGCTGACCCGATTGATTGGCGGCAACAAGGTCATCACCCTTGGGACTGCGATTGAAGAACACTTCCTCACGACGATGAATTGGGGCATGGGCTCAACAATCGGCGTCGTATTGATCGTTGCCATGGTCATCATGATGATTCTGACTGGTGAACGCCGCACGGATGGGAGGTTGTCACGATGACTCGAAAACGATTCCGGTGGTCCTATTTATACCTCATTTTAGTGTTCGCCATTCTCTACGCCCCAATACTCTTTTTGATCGTCTACTCCTTTAATTCCGGCAGTACCATGGACAGTTTTCAGGGACTGACGCTCGCACATTACAAAACGTTATTTGCTGACGACCGGCTGATTGCTATCGTGTTAAACACCGTCATTATTGCCCTGCTCTCAGCCAGTATCGCCACCGCGGCCGGCACATTTGGTGCACTTTGGATCCATCAGACCAGCCGACCCGTGTTTAAAAACACCCTTTTGTCGTTAAACAACATCCTGATGGTGTCTCCTGATGTGATCATCGGGGCCAGTTTCCTGATCTTCTTTACCACACTGAAGGTGCCTTTAGGCTTCATTTCAGTGCTATTAAGCCACGCTGCCTTTTCAATTCCCATCGTTGTCTTGATGGTCCTTCCGCGGCTCAAGGAACTGAACACGAGTATGCTGGACGCGGCGGCAGATCTTGGTGCCACCCAGCGTCAAATCCTCAGTAACGTGGTGATTCCGTTTATCACGCCAGGCATCTTTGCCGGTTTCTTTATGGCGCTGACCTACTCGCTGGATGATTTTGCGGTCACCTTCTTCGTGACTGGGAACGGGTTTTCCACCCTATCTGTTGAAATTTATTCGCGGGCACGCCAAGGCATCAACCTTGAGATCAACGCGCTGTCCGGCCTGATTTTCCTCATTACGCTGGTGCTTATCGTGGGATACTACCTCATGTAGCAGGCTGCGCAAAAACGGCAAGCACGGCAACGCCGACGGGCACGAAATGAGGTGGCTGACTGATGAAGCGACTCGTGAGCTATCTCGTTTTGATTCTGGCGCTCTGCGGACTGCTTGGATTTGGCGTTCAGCGGTTAAATGCGAGTGACCATTCAAATGGCGGCAACAAGGTGCTCAACCTCTATAACTGGGGCGATTACATTGACCCAGCCCTCATCACAAAATTTGAAAAACAAACTGGTTATCACGTTAATATGGAAACCTTTGATTCAAACGAAGCGATGTACACCAAAATCAAGCAAGGCGGCACTGACTATGATTTGACTGTGCCAAGTGACTACATGATTGAAAAAATGCGGGCTGCTCACCTGCTGGTCCCGCTGGATAAGTCAAAACTCCACGGGATGACCAACTTTGATCCCCGGCTGATGAATAAGCAATTCGACCCGCATAATCGCTATTCGATTCCCTATTTCTGGGGAACACTCGGCATCGTTTATAACGATAAATTTGTGAAGCCCGGGTCGCTTCAACACTGGAATCAACTGTGGTCGCCAAAGTACAAAAACAACATTATGTTAGTCGACTCCGCCCGCGATGTCTTAGGATTCGCGTTGGCGTCAAACGGACAATCGATGAACACCACTAATCTCAAAACATTGGAAGCGGCCAAGGACAAACTTGACCGGCTCAGTCCAAATGTCAAAGCCATCGTCGCAGATGAAATCAAAATGTACATGGCAGAAAACGAGGCAGCGGTTGCCGTCGATTGGTCGGGCGAAGCTTCAGAAATGATGGCCAACAATCGCCATTTACACTATGTTGTCCCTTCTGAAGGCAGCAATTTGTGGTTCGATAACTTGGTCATCCCCAAGACCGCCAAACACTACAAGGCAATCTACGCCTTCCTCAACTTCATGATGCAACCGAAAAACGCCGCCCAAAATGCTAAGTACGTCGGTTACGCAACCCCTAACAAGGCCGCCCAGCAACTGCTGCCTGCATCCGTCCGCAATGATCGGCAGTTCTATCCAGACGCAAAAACAATGGCTCATCTACAGATCTATCAGAATTTGTCACCTGAGATGGTTGGCAAGTATAACGATTTGTATTTGGAGTTTAAGATGCACCACTAAATACTGTTGGCTGATTTGATAGATGTGACTTGTCGCTCCGTTGCGCCGGCCGGCCCTGCAGGCTGTAGTGGGGTCGCGAGGAAGCTAACTTTTGCGTTGCAAAAGTGGATCTCCCTCACTCCCGCATGAGTAAATGACCAAAGAACGGTCATCAACTCATGCTTTCACTACTGCCTGCAATGCCGGCCGGCTCCACTACGCTACGATACTTGACATTGTTAACATAGATGGTAAATTTTCAAAAGTAGTGGCATAACCCCTGGTAACCAATCGTTACTGATGACTAACGTATTGTGAGAAGCATTGCTGTTAATAGCCCGACTAGCAGTCGAGGGCGAATTCTCCGAAAACTAGTTTTAACGCCACTGTGATGTTTAACTTGTGGTAATTAGCAAGTTCAATGTCAGTGGAATGTAGCAATTCGGCAGGTTGTCGTGGTGTCGACATCAGTTAGCGACCGTACTTTGGTCGGTTACTGATGTGCGAGACGACTGAGATCCACTCGAGAGCTGCGCAGCAGAAATCGAGTGGATCTCAGTCGCGAGCCACTACGACAACCTGCCGAATTGCGGAATGCAACGAACTACAACCAAGGCTTATCTAGCTTGCACCCTCACCTAAAATAGGACTAGAATAGGTTAGAGGTGATTTCATGGCACAATCTACAAATGAAAGAAAACATCAAGTTATCATTGATATGAATGACTTTTTATTAGAATATGCTGCTAAAAAATTAGGCAACAAAGATAACCTGGCTGAGATCGTATTCGAGGCTGGTAAGGACGACCTTAAGGGGCTTGATGACCTGTTTAAAGACCAGGGCGAAGGCCGCCTGAAGTCCTACCAAGCAGTTGGTGAAGGCGCCATTTCAGATGAACCCAGCGTGACGGATCAAGAAACCGCTGAGACTCGGTCTGAGGCACTCACCAAGGAAGCAATGGCCTACCTTGGTAAGCATCTGCAAGAGTTTGACTCTTGGAAAAACAACTAACTTGTCACTAAAAAACGACGGTGCAGTCGAATTGCAGCCGTCGTTTTTAATTGGCGTTTTTTATAACATTGTGAATTTATGTCAACCTTAAAAAATCATCATTGAGCGGCTTTTTAACCCTATCTTATTACTCTAGGATTCATGTGAATGGCGCTAATTCAACCTTAATCGAACCCTAAAAAGACCTTTCGTTTTTCTTTATATTCCATCACAAAATTCTTAAACTTTCAGTATTTCACAATCTTTTGACCAGTTTGATGCTATAGTGCTTCTAACGTTAACGCAACCGTTAGCGAACGTAATGATTTTCTATTATAAAGGAGCGAATGTCCATGAAAACTGGCATGAAGAAATCTCTCTACTTAGGGTTAGCCGTAATGTCGTTAGTTGGTGCAGGTGCCGCCAGCGCCACAACTGCGAGTGCTAAATCCTACGCAACAATCAAATCGGATAAGACATTAACCACAACGGCCAGCAGCCGGAACGTGACTTTAACAGGAACCAACGCCATTTACAGTAAGGTGGGTACGTCAAAGGGTGCCAAATTAGTCGTGACCAAGACGACCGCCAAGAAGTTGGCGAAGTCGACAAGCGGCAAGGCTAATTTCCGTGCTTACAAGGTTGCGGTAACAAGCCACGGCTCGGTCTACTATAAGGTCGTCTCATTTGACGGAACCTATCGTGGCTGGATCTACGGTGGCAAATCAACGTCTGCCTTTGCTGGCGGGATCAAGACATATGACACCACGAGCTCAGCGACTGCCCCATCGTCAACAGTTACTTATAAGTTGAGCGCGTCGACCAGCTCATCATCCAACACCCTGTTCTACGCCCAACCGTCGTACGCAGAATATAAGATTGGCCGGGCTAAAGTAAACGGGTCGACCCTGACGTCAACAAGTGCCTACGCGGACGCCACATTTACCTTTAGCGCCGCCGAAAAGACTTCCCGCGAAGGCGACACCTGGTACAAGATCGCCTCGGTAAACGGGTCGACAACAAACGGTCTCGTTGGCGCCTGGGTCAAGGCATCGAACGTAAGCCAAACCAACGCTGAGCCAACCGCAACATCGGCGAACAGCGTCACGGTCGTTTACCGCGATTCCAGCGGCAATATCATTTCGACCGCCTCAAACAAGTTCATCGCCGCATCCGGGACATCGACAGCCGAAGGTCAAACGGTCGGCTCGGACAAAAACACGGCTGGCGAATCGCTTGAAACGTTTGCCAAGGACAACGCGCCGTCGGGGTACACCGTCACGAGCACGTCTGATCTCTCATCGGCCGTCTATGGCGGAACCGCCTACGTCACCGTTGCGAAAGCCGCAACATCGAAGGTCAGCTTCGTTAACAGTAACTACAACACCTTGTCATCAAGTGACTTTGCGAATGGCTACCCATCGTTAACCACCACCCAGCAAGCCGCTTTAACTGGCACAAGCGGGTCAACGATCAGTTCGGATGCCTACACGGATAGCGGGTCGATCGGCAGCCTGTTCCAAGGCACCTCAGAAACGGTCTACGACAGTGCAACCGGGACCACCAGCAGCACGAAGTCTGGTTATGTTGGCGAAACGGCAAGTAATGGCCGGTCTACCTTCTACGTCTATGACGCCGCAAAGACCGCTGCAGCCAACAGTAATTTGAGTTATGGCGATACGATCAAGGTTGTCTTTGACACCTACTATATCACTACCCCATCGACCACGACTACGACTGACACTGGGAACACCAGTTATGTCAGCTAATCGCAATCGCGCCTGCAACACAAAAAATCTTATTCCGAATGAGTGCTAGCATGCTGTTAACAATCAATGCTCACGAGTCACCAAACCGCTCGTGAAAAAGAAACCACGTCTCACACAAAGTCTAATTGACTCTGGTGAAACGTGGTTTTTTACATCGCAAAATTGTGTTTTAGCCTTCGCCCCAAACGGCAGTTGCGAGCTTTTTAACGAGTTCAATTTTTGCCCACTGCTGAGCCTCCGTCAAAACGTTGCCCTCTTCAGTCGAGGCAAAGCCGCACTGGGTACTCAGACAGAGTCGGTCGAGTGGGACATATTTGCCGGCTTCGTGAATCCGGTCGATGATGACCTTAGGATCCTCGAGCTTCCCGTCTTTGGAAGTGACTAGCCCCAGGACAACGAGTTTATCAGTCGACACTTTTTTCAACGGTTCAAACCCACCAGCGCGTTCTGTATCGTATTCTAAGAAGTATGCAGAAACGTTTTCTTGGCTAAACAGCGGGTCGGCAACAGAATCATAACCGCCGGCTGACGCCCAAGTGGAGTGGTAATTTCCACGACAAATGTGGGTGTTCACGGTTAAATCAGCAGGAAGGTCAGCAATCGCCTGGTTGTTAACGGTGACGTACTGTTGCTTCAAAATGGTCAACCGTTCCTCATCCTGCGATGCATCTGGGCGGGCACCATCGTGTTGGCTCACGAGCATGCCCCAGGTACAGTCATCTAACTGGACGTTGCGACAACCCGCGTTGTAAAGGTCTAAAATGACTTGGTGGTACGCCGCAGCGATGCCTTCGATCAGATCATCATCCGTTGGGTAGTACGCTTGCGTAGCCTTTAAATTTTCTGGTCGCTGTAATTCCGCCAAAAACTGAGCGGGTGCTGGAATCGTTTGCTTCACCAACACATTATCGCTGGCGTGCTTCAGGGTGAACTTGAAATGGTCAACGAACGGATGGTTGGCCCCACTAAGTAGGCCGGTCAACCGCGCACTTTCAGCCCGGGTCTCTTCATCATGGAAACTGTAGCCAGAATCCAGGGCAACTTTTTCAACACCCTGTAAGCCCCAGAAGAAGTCTAAGTGCCACCAGCTGCGCCGAAATTCGCCATCGGTAACCGCGTGCAAGCCAGCGTTCTCTTCTCTCCGTAACAGCTCAATGATCGATTGGTCCTCAACCTGTTTGAGTTCGACGGCGTTGATCTCATGGTTAGCGAACTGGTCACGAGCACGCTTAAGTGATGATGGGCGCAGAAAGCTGCCAACGACATCGTATCGAAATGGCGAGGTGGTGCGCTTTGTAAAGGTTTTTGTTGTGGTTTCACTCATTTAAAAAATCTCCTTTATATATTCTCATTTGCCAATATTGCCCGTTAATCAAAAAAATCGTCCCTATACCAGTGTTCTGGTATAGGGACGATTTTTCGTGTTACCACCCTAGTTCGTACTGCGTTCACACGCAATACCTCGAGGTACCTGCTGATACCCGGCCTATTATCGGTGGCAACCGGAAGCAAAGCGTGAACCTTGCGACTGCTCTGAGCTCATCTTCGTCACGATCATGGTTACCGCTTCTCACTTACACGGTTCACTGAATACCACTCACGCAACTACTCTTCTCATCAACGCATTTTGATTAACGATTAATTAAATTCTAGGTAGATTATATGAGATTCCACTGTGAATGTCAAGAGACTAACTATCTTGACGAGTAGCGGCAATGTCAATTTCACGCACATTAACATCTTGCGGCATGTGGTAAATGAACCCGACCGCTTCAGCGACGTGCTTAGGATCCAGTGACAGCCCACCCATCGTTTGTTTCCAAGCTTCGTAATCCTTTAAGGCACCGTCATCGGTCACATGGGTCAACAGGTCCGTTTCAGCAGCGCCAGGTGCCACGATGGTCACCCGAACATTGTTGCCAGAAACTTCCTCACGAATGGTTTCAGATAATCCGTGAACGCCAAACTTCGATGCAACGTAAGCGGCATGGTTAACAAACGTCTTTTTGCCAGCCAACGAGGAAATATTGATCACCGTTCCGCTTTTACGCGCTACCATGTCTGGTAACACAAGCTGCATGCCGTTTAACACCCCCATGACATTGGTGCCCAACATCGTTTGCCATTCCTGTGGGTCCTGATGCAGCACATTGCCTAACAACATAACGCCCGCATTGTTCACCAGCAGATCAACTGGGCCATACACTGCCTCAGCTTCTGTAATGGCTGCGCCAAAGGTAGCCTTATCGGTGACGTCAACAGCTCGAACCATGACCCGGTCAAAATTTAACGGCAGTGCCTCAATCTTTTCAACGCGACGTCCTAGTAGTAACAGCGCGTATCCTTCTTCGTTAAACTGTTTTGCCATAGCGGCACCAAACCCAGATGATGCGCCTGTAATCACGATCAATGGTTTTTCCATTTTTAATTCCCATCCTTTTTGTTATGATGTAAGCCACTATAACAGCTCAAGTTAGCTTGAGCGCAAGGAGAAGAACTTGAAAACTTATTCGATCAGTGAAATTGCCGCAACCTACCACGTGACCGTCCCCACACTGCGGTACTATGACGAGAGCGGTCTACTGCCCTTCGTAAAACGCAACGCCGCGGGTCAGCGGGTTTTTACGGATGATGACCTTGGGTATCTTGAAGTTATCGACTGTTTAAAACAATCCGCTATCCCTTTAAAGGATATCCGAGTCTTTATCGATTGGTGTATGCAGGGTGATGAAACACTACCAGAACGGTTCAAGTTCATGACGGATCAAGAAACCCTGCTGGAACAGCGGATTGCAGTTCTCAATGCTAATCTGGACTTTCTGCGATGGAAAAAATGGTATTACCAAAAAGCCAACGAAGCTGGTACTGAACAGGATTTTTTGATTCCGGGTACCAAAATCGTCGACGGTAAATGGCGGCAGATTTATCTCAAAGAACAGGATGACGCAAAGTAGGCTTTTATAGACCAATGGTTCATGTGGCGCTGTCATGCCGCTCCGTTCCCGCCAAAATAGCAATAAAAAAGACACTACCTAAAAGTTCTGGAGTCGTCTTTTAGGTGGTGTCTTTCAATTCATTTCACAACAATATCATAGTGACTGCCATAGGTCCCGCGGTCGTGAACGACCCCAACGCCCAATGGTGTTTTGATTTTTGTGCCAAATTTTTTGTTATTGGCTAAAATGAGATAGCCGTTTTTATCACGGCCGTTTAGCGTGTAGGTTCCATCGGATGTATATGCGCCCATCCCATAGACGTGGCTACCATTTGGAGAGTAATAGGTAAACACCCGCTTATGGTAGTAGACACGCCCCATGCGCTTAAAGACACTCACGCTCATGACGGCATCCGAACTCGGATTATATTTGGCCTTTGCGTATGCTTGCGGCGCGGCCGTTGACAATGAAGGCAGTGCCAGACCACCAATCATCGCAACACAGATAATGATGACGTTTAACCACTTTTTAACTGACACTGTTCTTCATTCCCCGATTCCTTTAAATTTTCTTAACAACCCGGGGAATAGCATACCAAGAAAACGTGACGTGCCTGTCACATACAGATTACCTAATTCTGTTGTTTTGTCATAATTGAAATAAAAATGTAACACTATCCGTGTAATGCTTTAAACCATGCACTTCGAAGGTCCGTCCCAACAATCTGTAACACCACGTTAATGAGTTGGTCTGGCATGTAATCTTCGCCGTTAAGCTCTGCAACGTGGCCGTTCACGTGCGTAATTTTGGTGCCGTCTGTTTTCAACTCAATATTGTAGGCTTTTAGTAATTCAGTCAATTTTTGAAGATCTGCTGCAGTCATTTCTGATGCTCCTTTTTTAGTCTCCCATCAAGTTTACCACAGACTCAAAAAACTACCGGTCAACTGTCCGGTAGTTTTTTAAGGAGAAATTCTGTGTCTTCATTAACGCTGATAAGCAATCTGGCCATCAACCAATGTCAGTTGCGTGCCGCCATAAACGGTATCGCCGACAAATGGTGAATTGTGTCCCATTGAAAGAAAGTCTGCAGCTTGAATCTCATACGGTGTTGTTAGCTCAAACACCGCAATATCAGCTGGTTGACCAACTGTTAAACTGCCAGCCTGTTGCAGGCCAAAGACCTTTGCTGGTTGCACCGCCATCCAGTTAACCAGTTGTGCCAAACTGAACGTGCCCGGCTTTACGAACTTCGTATACAGTTCCTGAAAAGCCGTTTCACTGCCTGTGATGCCAAACGGTGCTTGCAGCATCGACTGCGCCTTTTCCGCATCCGTATGCGGCGCGTGATCGGTGGCAATCATGTCGATCGTCCCATCCAACAAGCCTTGAATCAGCGCCTGTCGGTCCGTGTCGCTTCCCAGTGGCGGGTTCATCTTCAGCATGGCATTATCGGTCGTAATTTGATCATCTGACAAGAGTAAATGGTGCGGTGAGACCTCAGCTGTCACATGGACCCCAGCTTGTTTTGCTGCCCGAACGACCTGAATCGTTGCGGCCGAAGAAACGTGGTAATGGACACCCGTTGCTTGTGCTAACACCACGTCACGCGCTACCTGCGCCGTTTCGCTGACGCTTGGGATTCCGGGTAACCCGAGTCGCTGTGACGCTGCGCCTTCGTGCATCACGCCGCCGTGGGTCAGACTATCATCCTCCGCGTGCGCAACCACTGCCATGTCCAACGCAGCAGCCTGTTTCATAGCTTCGTACATGGTTTCACTGGTCTGAACACCGTTGCCATCGTTACTAAACGCGAAGGCGCCGGCCACTTTAAGGCCTTTGAAATCCACCAGTTCGTCACCGCCGCGATCAGTTGTGATGGTCGCATACTGCACGATATGCACTGCGCCATCCTGCTGATTTTTGGCAATTTGTGTCGTGATGCGCTCTGGTGTGTCTGGCGTTGGGATGACATTCGGCATGGCTGCGACGGTCGTAAACCCGCCGTGAGCAGCAGCGAGACTCCCAGTTTTAATTGTTTCCTTATCCGTCTGCCCCGGTTCGCGATAGTGCACGTGGACGTCAACAAGGCCTGGGCTGACGAACAGTCCAGTGGCATCGAAAACAGCGTCCGCGTTGACTTGCGCGTCATCAAGTGACCCAGTGGCAGCAATTTTGTCATTTTCGACTAATATGTCCTGTGTTTTAAGTTGGCCATTGATCAGTAACTGGCCGTTTTTAATCAATCGTTTCATTCTTCTCTTAGCCGCCTAGTCTTCGTCGATCAGGCCGCGGTAACGCAGCATGCTGGCCATGATTGCCATCCGGATGAACACGCCATTGGCCATCTGTGCAAAGATACGAGACCGGTCGCATTCAACCAGCTCATCAGCAATTTCAACGCCGCGATTAACGGGGGCCGGGTGCATGATGATGGCGTGGTCCTGCATACGTGCTTCGCGTTCTGCAGTTAAGCCATAAGCAGCGTTGTACTTCGAAGCGGTAAAGGTGCTGTTTTCTGACGCATCCAAACGTTCGTGCTGAACCCGCAGAAACATCATGACGTCGACCTTTTCAACTAAGTCATCGACGGGCATCCATGTGCCGTATTCAGCAAATTCGTTGTTGAACCATTTTTCAGGTCCGTCAAAGTACACTTCAGCGCCTAACTTGTTCAGCACTTCCATGTTGGACCGGGCAACGCGTGAGTGGGTCAGATCGCCAACGATGGCAACCTTCAAGCCGTCAAAGTGACCAAATTCTTCGTAGATGGTCATCATGTCAAGCAACGATTGTGATGGATGTTCGCCAGAGCCATCCCCGCCGTTCGCGATGCCTAAATGGATGTGTGGGTCGTTAACCAGGTCATTGTAGTATTCATTCTTCCGGTCGCGAATCGCCACAACATCCACCCCTAAGGCCTGGAATGTTTTAACGGTGTCGCTCATCGTTTCGCCCTTGTTCACTGAGCTGTTTGATGGATCAAAGTTGACCACTTGCAGGCCGAGTTTTCGTTCTGCCACTTCAAAACTTGTGTGTGTCCGGGTGCTTGATTCGAAAAATAGGTTGGCTGCGTAGACTGGCCGCTTCAATTGAATCTCTTTACCGGCTTTAAATTGTTGGGCTTCACGGATCATGTC
Organism: Secundilactobacillus paracollinoides; assembly: GCF_001702155.1. Taxonomy (NCBI): domain Bacteria; kingdom Bacillati; phylum Bacillota; class Bacilli; order Lactobacillales; family Lactobacillaceae; genus Secundilactobacillus; species Secundilactobacillus paracollinoides. Next base: position 1,911,524 of record NZ_CP014912.1, on the reverse strand, counting down.
CATGACTTCTTCAGCACTTAACTCTTTCATACTGAGTACGTTTGCGTAACTTAACGGCTTGGTGGTTTCTAGCATAATAGTTCCTCCTAAAATTAAACGCGCCTTGCCATGTTTGCAAAGCGCGCCTTTTAGGAGTCCGTTGTAATGTTCGGATTTTCCTGGACGTTTTGCTCTCACGGGAGACAATTAAATCGTCAATATGAATTAAAAAACCTCTTTACTGCCTGTGAGTAAAGAGGTTGCGAGTCTAGACTTCTGTCCAGTCATAGCCGATCCTTTTTAGCCTCACAGGACTAAATGTTAAAGGTTTAATTGAATTAAAGTATACGCACTATTTTAAAAAATGCAAGGTCGTTTTGCGATGTTTTTGCAGAAATCTGGTTTTGTCTGACTTTACGACATCGTGCGGATGTTAGCTGCGATGTTAAGGTCTCTAGTAAACAGGCTAAGATCAGGTAACAGTCCGTTGCATTCCGCAATTTGGCACGGCGCTGAAGTGGCTCGCGATGAAGCTAATTCGATTTCTGCTGCGCAGCTCTCGAATGGATCTTCATCGTCTCGCACATCAGTAACCGACCAAAGAACGGTCGCCAACTGATGTCGACACCACAGCGCCGTGCCAAATTGCGCCATTCCACTATCGTTGAGCTGTCTTTTTTCTATTAACTAAGCATCGCAATTACATTAACCCTAGTTTGCGGTGAATCCGCCCTCGACTGCTAATCAGATCATTAACAGGTATGCTTCTCACCTTGCTCTAGTTATAGGTCACGATTGATCAACGGGTTTCATGATATTGCTTATGAAGCCTGATCATCTATGCAAACAATTACAAGTATCGTAGTATAGTGGCGCTGGTCGGCATTGCAGGCTGTGGTGTCGGTGCTCGTTAGCGACCGTTTTTGGGTCGGTTACGAACACGGGAGATGTAGGAGTCCCACCTCAGCCTGCAGGACCGACCGGCGCAACGGAGTGGCATATTAGTGCTATTTAAATCATTCAGCCCTACTGCAGTTTCACATCCGCGACAGCCTTCCCCTGTAGCAGGGACAGCAAGAACGCCAAAATGATGATCACCAGTGAGACCAGAAAGGCCGCGTGCATCCCAAAAATAAAGACTTCTGGTTGTTTAGGCAGGTAATTTGTTACGCGAACGCCCGCCTTAACGCTCATTGCTAAAAATAGGGTCGTCGTGGACAGCGCTGTGCCTGAGATCATGCCGATGTTTCTGGCTAGCGCGTTAAGACTACCAGCGCTGCCCAGCTGACTTCGTGGGACGACCGACATCACGATGTCGCTGTTGGGCGATTGAAACAACCCGGTGCCAATTGCCATGACGACCGTGACCGCAACGTAGACCCAGATTGGACTATTGAGGCCAAGGAAAATGTACCCGGATTGACCAATTGCGACGATCAATAGTCCCAACGTTGCCATGCGACTTTGGGAAAAATGGTCCGCCAGATAACCACCAATCGGTCCTGCAAACGTCATGACGATTGGGAAGATGATCAACAGCAATCCCGCTTCACTCGCGGTGAGGTGGCGGGCATCTTCCAGATAAAACGGAATAATGACCACCGTAAAGAAGTTTGACAGAAAAATCAGGACAGCCGCGCCAACCCCATACGTAAACGGTTTGATCTTAAACATTGATAACGGCATTAGCGGCGAATCAGCACGTTTTTCGCTATGAATAAAGCCCCAAAAAGTAACGATAGCAATGGCGTAAAGCACCAGTGGAATTGGCTTGAGGTAGCCGACTTCCTGACCAATAAAAATGGCCACAAAGAAACTTACAATGAGGACCGCAAAGTTTAAGAATCCGGCCCAGTCAATTTTCCCACTGGTCTCAGCAGTTGATTTGGGTAGGACAAACATGCCCAGAATAATAGCGATAAGCCCAATCGGCAAGTTGACCCAGAAAATATAGCCCCACGACAGTTTTGCGAGAATCAAACCGCCGACACCTGGGCCCGCAACGGCACCTAATGCCACGAAGGTGCTAATAAACCCCATCGCACGCCCCCGTTCTTTCAAATCAAAGGTTGCAGTCGTGATGCCATACGTATTTGACAACGTCATGGCCCCGCCTAGTCCTTGAATAATTCGACCGAATAATAAAAACGGAAAGTTGATCTGCAAACCGGACAGAAATGAGCCCATTAAAAAGACGATTGTGCCGATTTTGAAGATCCGAATTTTACCGTACAGATCCCCCAACTTCCCAAAGAATAAGAGGAACGCACTCAACACGATCAAGTATAAGGACACGACCCACTCAATTTGGTTCATGGGAATCTGTAGTTGCTTTGCCATCAACGGCATCGCAACGTTCACAATGCTCGCATCAAGATTAGACATAAACGCAAACAGTCCAATTGAAACTAAGATCCACCATCGGTTTTTCATTTAATTACCCCCAATTCACCCTTTTTGATTAAGAGAATTATAACGCCATAAGCGAGATCACGCTGGGATGCGACTTGCGTAAAATCACACAAGTTAACGGGGTCAACTTATGCTGAACACACAGTCACACATCGTTAAGTGACCCGCAAAACATGGTATACTGGTTTGGACTAAAATCGAAGGGGAATCAGCATGAGCGTCACAAAGATCGGGATTCGCGAACTAATTGAATTTACGTTGAAGGGCGGCGACTTAAACGCCAGTCTCAACAGTACGAACACCGCGTTGGAAGGTGCCCGCATTCACCGTATGTTGCAAAGTCAACGTGGTGAAAACTATCAAAAAGAGTACACCTTGGACTACCCCATTACGCTTGCGGGCCGGGACCTGTTAATTCACGGCCGTGCTGACGGTATTATTTTAAACGGCGATAAGACGGTGATCGAAGAGATCAAGACCTCTGACCTGCCGTTTGAAAAACTCCCCGAAAACACGCTGACCCTATATTGGGGGCAAGCGAAGATGTACGCCTTCATCCTAATGACCGATGAAGGGCTATCTAGTTTGACCCTGCAGCTCACCTACTACCAACGGCCGACCGAACAAGTCACGACTAAGAAAATCACCTATACCTTAGCAGAAGCCACGACCTTTTTTGACGGTGTCACCAAGGAGTATGAAGAATGGTTGCAGTTACGCGCTGATTTACGTGACCAGCGCAACGCCAGCATTGCGCCACTACAGTTTCCGTTCGACCACTACCGTCAGGGCCAACGAGAACTTGCTGTAGCTGTTTATAAAGTGATTCGCTTGCAGCGCGAACTTTTCATCGAAGCGCCGACTGGTACCGGGAAAACGATCTCGACCATTTTTCCTTGTATTAAGGCGATGGGGGAAAACCAGATGCAGCGCCTCTTTTATTTAACGGCCAAGCAGAGTACCCGCCACGTTGCGGAAGAGGCGCTCACACTGTTAGCCAAACAGGATCTGCATCTCAAAAGTATCACGCTGACTGCAAAGGACACCATCACCTTTCCTGAAGAGGCCGACTTAGCGCCGGAGGATAACCCTTACATGGTCGGCTACTATGACCGGCTCAAACCAGCAATGAAGGACGTTTTGGAACACGAAGACGCCATTACGCGAACGACTGTCGAAACTTATGCCCGCGACCATCAACTGGATCCGTTTGAATTTCAATTGGACCTCAGTCTATTTTGTGACGTCATCATTTGTGACTACAACTACCTGTTCGACCCGCAAGTTTATCTCCAGCGATTCTTCGCAGTCGACCACGATGATGATAATTTCTTTTTGGTCGATGAGGCACACAACCTCGTCAACCGGGCTCGGGATATGTATTCTACTGAACTGTCACTAGCCGGACTGCAAGACCTCATTGATCTATCCAAGGCTCAGGAAGGTAAAAGCACGCCATTACTTTCCGCCTTTCGCAAACTCCGCAAGGCCTTCTTTACCTTTAGTGGACCAACGATGGCCAAGCCAACGCATGAGAGCGTGTTTAACAGTCCAGCCGATGACTTCAACAAGGCTGTCGACAAACTTTCTGGGACCATCAGTGATTGGTTGGCGGATGAGCAGCCGCAAAACGACTTTACCGAAGCCGTTTTAAACTACTACTTTGCCTGTTTAAGTTACCTCAAAATAGCTGACTTTTATGATGATACGTTCCGAACGCGAATCATGATCGGTGACGACGAAAACCGTGATATCGTGTTCAAACAGCTATGTCTTGACCCCAGTGCTTTTCTACGGGATTCCCTCTTGAAGGGCTGCGGGGCAGTCCTGTTTTCCGCCACGTTCTCGCCGTTATCTTATTACCAGCGGGTTCTTGGCGGCGACACGGATAGTCTGTGCTACCAGCTACCGTCCCCCTTCCCGCCGAAGCACCAGGCCATTTTAATTGCCAACTATATTGATACCACCTATCGCAATCGGGAGGCCAGTCTGCCCGACATCGTCGCCAGCATTCACACAATGGTGGCCCAAAAAACGGGGAATTACCTTGTCTTTCTCCCGTCGTACAGCTACCTGAATACCGTTTTACAGGTCTTTCAAACAGCCTTTCCCGACGTCAAAACAATTGCGCAAACGACCGCCATGGATGAGTACACTCGGCGTGATTTTCTGGCCGCGTTTGATGATGATCCAGACGAAACGTTGGTTGGATTTGCGATTCTTGGCGGTATTTTTTCTGAGGGCATTGACCTGACCGCTGACCGCTTGATCGGCGTCGGCATCGTGTCCGTTGGTCTGCCGGGAATCAGTACGGAAAACGACCTGCTGCGGGACTACTTCGACCTGCAGGATGAACCCGGCTTCGAATACGCGTATCAGTTACCCGGCTTAAACCACGTGCTTCAGGCCGCTGGGCGCCTAATTCGGACCGTCCACGACCACGGGGTGATTCTCCTGATGGACCGTCGTTTCAGTGCCGGCAGGTATACCCGCTACTTCCCGCCGCACTGGCAATTTCATCGTACGTTGTATCAACAAGACGACCTCGCACCCACGATCCAACAATTCTGGCAAATGATCGACGCTGAAACGGAGGCTGAAAATGAAGACCAAACTCACGCTTGAAATGGAACGCACGCTTTATCAATACTGCCGTGACGCCGGTTGTGTCGCCGTCGAGGAAGTGACGATGCCGGATGACCAGGGCATCGTTGACACCCTCAGTTACCAGCGTCAGGCAGACGGTCATGTCGAATGGCGCTGTTACGAACTCAAAGTCACTAAGAGTGATTTCCACTCAAAAGCAAAATTATCGTTCATCGGCCACTATAACTACTTTGTGCTGCCGCTTAAACTCTATCGGGAGGTCGCTGACGAGATTCCCGAACGCATCGGGGTGTTGTCCTATCAACCCTATGACGCAGAACGCCTCGCTGCAGAGGACGAACCCGTTACGGTACCCGGTTACTTTACCGTTGAACGCAAACCACGTTACCAAGACCTGCAATTAGATGAATCCGCGCTGACCGATCATTTTGTGCACTCCCTGGCGCGCGAAGTCGGCAAGGCGAAGCGCATGGACACTGGCATCGCACAGTATCCAACCGAAAAACTCTATAACGAGCTTAAAAAACGGCATCAGCACTACGATATCTACGATCCAGAAGCGAATTTTTATGACCGGTTCATCGACGAGACGCAATCTACGGCCGTCACCGCATTACAGGAAGAAATCGACGCGTTGAACCTGGAGATTGCCCAGTTACAGGCTGATTTACTCAAGAGGGCGACGCCATGATCTACTACCCCTACTTTCGCGGTCGACAGTTCGATCTGCGGGCACTCACACAGTTTGCCGCGACCGACTACGCCGATATCGTGCCAGTGATCGAACCTGTCAAGGATCTCAACGCCCTCCCGAAAACGATTGCCGCCTTCACAACTGCTAACCGTCCACTTGCTATCATTCAAAATCCCCAGGTCGGGCATTACCAGTATCAGGCCCAGCAACGTTACCCAATCAACGCGGTGCTTGACGCAGTGAACATTGTGCCGGCGTTTGTGCTGACACCATTGCTGCCGCCAGAAACCCTTGCCGCAAACCCGCGAGCGCTCATTATCGTGCAACACTTTGATGATTTAAGACTGTTTATCCAGCGTGGCTGGTTGCCCGAAACAGCGCCCCTGTTAGCCCCGCCAGAAGCACGCACGCGCCAGCTGTTGCAGGGCCGTCAATTTGGCCATATATTTGACCATTTTCCGTTTCCGGAACACAGCGCTGATTTTGAAAACATGACGGACAGTTTTTATGCCGACGACATCACGTTTGCCCACCAATATGGTGAGACCGGCTTTAGCGACTTTCTGACCCTCGGCCACACCTACTCGGAACAGGGACACCCCAGCCGAGCGGTCACGCTGCACCTCACCTATCTTAAGGATGCGCAGGTACGCGTTCGCCACTTTGTGTCCGATCAACATGCCGATTTTTCGCACCCGAAAGAAAAATTTTTTGAAGCGTTAGACAAAGCTGTCGAGTGGATTTCAGACCAACCAGAAGAAAATCTGACAACAACCACCACCCGGTTGATTGCCTTACAGACAACGCATAAATTCCCTGGCATGGGGATTTTAAAGCAGCTCATGATTGAACATCATTTAGCAATCATGTCACGGTATCTCCACCTCAGAAAAAACGGTTAAGACGCTATTGTTTGGCGTCTTTTTTGTGTCGGTTGTCACACCACCCACTGACTGCACCTTGCCCGTTCAGTAATCTATGCTAAAATAACGGTCAGAGGTTATTTGAACAATGAAATTATCGGAAAAACTAAAATACTGCCGCACCAAGGCGAATTTGACTCAGGGAGAGGTTTCGGACCTGATTCACGTGTCCCGTAAAACCATCTCAGGTTGGGAAAACGACCGGAGTTTTCCAGACATCAACGGGCTGGTCGCGTTAAGTGATCTGTACCACGTCTCCGTTGATGACCTGGTGCGCGACGATCGTTTGCTTGAGCACTACGCCAATGAGGCCAAGCACACCAAACGTGAACAGCGCGTTTTAACCTACGCGTACTATATCAATATCATCATGTGGCTGGTTAGTTATCTCAATTTATTTCACCCACACGGGTTTCACACCATCCTGATTCCCTTCATCATGGTCATCAACGAGGTTGTTTTTATGACCTACTTCAACGACTGGCAACGATTTGCCGGACGCCGGTGGCTTGGATGGTTAGCCATCATCGTGTTTGCGGCCGTTTTCGCACTCCACGTTTACCTCAATTTACTCACGCCAACGATCATTACCTGGCACCATCTGCATAATTACAGCTTCCTGAACGGATTGTTCTTAGGACGCTACATCTTAATTGCGCTGATCAGTATTGGCATTGAGATCATGGTATTCTTTAAACCATCGGGTACGACACACGATGACTGACTGTACTCAAACGCATGTTTTAAGGCCGCTAGTACATCACTTTAGGACAAGCGCGTTCAAAAAAGAACCCGGGAATTTAGCATTCCCAGGTCCTTTTTAGTGTGCCATCATAACAATAATAATTTCACGATACCTGCTGCAAGCGTTAGGCCAACGATCCATAAATTCAGATCCGCTAACCGGCCAGCATTTTTAGTCGAAGGAAAGACAATGAAGTGGCCGCTCAGCACAACCAAACTCGTGAACATCAGCATGCCATAGACGGCATTTGAGGTACTGACCAGCAGTGCGAAGAAGTTAACAATGTTGAGCATCACGACCAAGAATTGGCCCTCCGTGATTCGGTGTTCTCGTGCTACCAACTGTAAATTCAGACGATTCATCATTATCAATCACTCCCATCGGTTTTCTTTAATTTCCATGATTATTGTAACGCACTAGTGCCCGAAATACAGGGGTTTTGAAGAGGCTTTATCAACTTCTAATATTGCCATAACTGAATCGAGTAGGAGGTAATTGATTAATTCAATTACCGACCTCTCACACCACCGTACGTACGGTTCCGTATACGGCGGTTCAATAATTTAAGCACTTTGTATTGACTGGAGTGTCTTGCTCATATTGATGAGTCCAAGGCGTTCCAGTCTTTTGTTTGTCAGAGTATAGGTCAATGTCTTGCTATGCGCAGTTCGCCAATAACCCTTACGGGTATTGGCCATTGTATAAGCACTGGTGCCAGAAAGCCCCAGTTTTACAAGATGATTGACCTTTGTTTTGAGCTTCTTCCACTGTTTCCAAATATACTGGCGAATCCTTGCTCGCAACCATTCGTCTAAGTGACGGATAAAATTGGTCATTTTCCCGACCGAATAGTACTGTAACCACCCACGCATCTTTTGATGAATCTCGTTAAACACCAGGTTTAACGAAACGCCCCGATTGCGCTTGGTCATTTTCCTGAGTGCAGACTTGATGCGTTGCTTGGCCTGCCAAGCAGGTCGCGCATACGCACCTCCTCGACCAACCCCCAAGGAAAATCCCAGGAACTTGGCCCGCAGAGGCGAACTTACTGATGTCTTGTCCTCATTGACGGTGACCTTTAGGTCGCCTTCAAGAAAGCGAGTAACATTAGTCAGAACCCGTTCTCCAGCACGTTTGCTTCGGACATAAATATTACAATCGTCCGCATAGCGGACAAACTTATGACCTCTGGAAGTTAACAGCTTATCCAGTTCGTTGAGATAAATGTTAGCCAAAAGTGGCGATAAGGGGCCACCTTGAGGGGTGCCTTTATCACTTCGTTCAAATAGACCACCATTCATGACACCGCTGGTTAGGAAGCGACGAATGAGATGCAGTATCCATGGATCCGTAATATACTGCTCAATAAATTTAATAAGCAGATCGTGGTTGACCGTATCGAAGTATGCTTTTAAATCGAGATCCACGACATAGTGATAGCCCTGATTGTAGAACTGAACCACTCTATCAATGGCATCTTTAGCACTTCGATTCGGTCGGAACCCAAAACTATTATCTGAGAAGACACGCTCAAATGTTGGCACCATGACTTGCGCCATGGCTTGTTGAACAAGTCGGTCAATCACAGTTGGTATTCCGAGCTTGCGTTTACCACCATTAGGTTTTGGAATTTCAACCCGCTTAACGGGACGAGGCCGATAGGTCTCGTTTTGTAAAGCTTGCAGTAATTCCTGTTTATGTTTCCTCAAGTAGGGCAACAGTTCGTCAACGGTCATTCCGTCTAGTCCTGCTGCACCTTTGTTTCTGCAGACGCGAAGATAAGCCTCGTTCAGGTTATTTCGGTCTAAGACTAACTCTTGAAACTTAGTGCCGTTCATCATCGTATTTTCACCAGAGTCAGTGCTACGCACCCCGACTTGTTCTTGGGCTTCCAGTCCTACTGTCCGCCGGCGGTCAGCTTTTTCTGTATTCTGCGGTTGTTGCACTGTCTCCACCTCCAATATCAATGATGACCTATTATTGTTCAGCCCTTCGTGGCAGATACCACTACTATGGCCTCGGCTGACTCCTGTATCGTTCTGCACCACATCACTGCGATGTTTGTTCCTGTGGCGCTTAGCGCGCCTCTTGTCGGGAACGTACGATACAGGCCTCCCCGGGTAAGAACGCCCACTTTCGTACCATGTCATTGCCAGCTTTACTGCGATGGCCTCGAGTAGTATTGGACTTTGGTTTGTTTGGCAACCTCGTCCGACCAACACAGCCTTATAGCTGATTCTTGTACATCAATGCGGTACTTTGTCGCCGACTTCCTTCAGATTCCACCTCACGATGGACACCCTTGTCATTGACTTGCGGTTCCGACTACTACGGCCCGCAACGGACTTTCACCGTCTAGTTGGCGCCCATGCCGGGCGCACCAAAAAGGAAACCCTTTCATAGCGCGGTTTTCAAAATGAGACCGCTTATTGATTTCTTAAAGTATGGTCGTACAAGCAGTGCCTACGTAGCCATTTTGTTGCTGTCATTTTGTGATGTGATTATCAAAGAAATGGTTGCAATCGTTTTCAGGGTATGATAAAGTATTTCTCGTTGATGATTTAGGTAAAACGATTTACATATGCTGTTTACTGCTCGATCATCGCTATAGTTCCCAACATTGAAAGGATGACCATCGTGAAAAAGACCACCGTTATTAATTCTGAATTATCCGCCGTTATCGCTGGCATGGGCCACATGGATTGGCTCAGCATCGGTGACGCCGGTATGCCCGTCCCAATGGGTACCAAGAAGATCGATCTAGCCCTGACCAAGAACTTACCGAGCTTTATTGACGTACTCAAGAACATTCTCAGTGAGCTGGAAGTTCAAAAGATCTACCTCGCTGATGAGATCAAAACACAAAATCCTAAACAATTGACTGCGATCAAGGCGCTGTTACCTGACGTTGAGGTTGCGTTCATGCCCCACACCGACTTAAAAAAGAATCTGGCCAACACCCACGCATTTGTTCGGACGGGTGAAATGACCCCCTTCTCAAACATCATTTTAGAATCCGGTGTCACCTTCTAAATTTTCATTAGTAAAACGTTTTATGCACAATTTCAATTACGACTAAAGGAGTCCTTAATTCTCATGGAACAAACAGCCGAAAAACACCATAGTTGGACCCAACTTTCAGATGGGTACCTCAGCAAAACCCCTGTTTTCCAGTTTTTATTGGTTTCATTGATCTTCCCACTCTGGGGCGCAGCCGCTAGTCTAAACGACATCTTGATCACCCAATTTAAAACGGTGTTTCAGCTCAACGATGCCGCAACAGCCTTCGTGCAAAGCGCTTTTTATGGCGGGTATTTCTTGATTGCTATCCCCGCATCACTCATTATCAAGAAGAACAGCTATAAATTTGCCATTATGACCGGTTTAATTTTTTACATTATTGGCTGTGCAACCTTCTTTCCAGCGTCACACGTCGCCACTTACAGCATGTTTCTGGTTGCCATTTTCGCCATCGCGGTGGGACTGAGCTTCCTCGAAACCTCTTGTGACACGTACAGCTCAATGCTTGGCCCGAAACAGTACGCCACGATTCGGTTGAACTTTTCTCAAACCCTGGTTCCACTTGGTGACATCGCCGGGATCCTGCTAGGGAAGTACCTGATTTTTGGGTCCGTTGGCAACCTCTCTGAAAAAATGGCCACCATGCACGGTGCTGCACGGTTAGCTTACGGGGAACAAATGCTGCAAATGACGCTTCGGCCATACAAGTACATTTTGATCGTGTTGTTAGTGATGCTGGTCATCTTTGCCCTGGTCCCAATGCCTCGCGCGAAAGCCACTGCTGAAACAACTTCAGGCACTGAAGTCGCTGAAGAAGAAAAACCAAGTTTGAAGGAAACTGTCGCCTACCTTTGGCACAACAAAAACTTCAAAAAAGGCGTCTTCACGCAACTGATCTACGCCGGCTTGCAAACAACGGTCTGGTCATTTACGATTCGTTTAGCCCTGAACCTTAACCACAACATTACCGATAGTGCGGCTTCAACGTTCATGATCTACAGTTATGTTGCTTGGTTTATCGGTAAGCTGGTCGCCAACTTCTTCATGAGTCGCTTTTCGATTACTTGTACGCTGACTGGATTTTCACTACTCGGCGTCGTCAGTCTGATCATCACGTTCACCGTGCCGAACATGACGGCCGTGTACGCCGCCATCATGACCAGCTTCTTCTTCGGTCCCGAATGGCCAACGATCTACACGCATACGCTCGATCAAGTTAAGGAAAAGAAATATACCGAAACGGCTGGTGCCATTATTGTAATGGCACTGATTGGTGGGGCTATCATGCCTGCTTTGCAAGGAGTTGTGTCAGATGTGACCGGCTCAATGCAATTCTCATTCATCGTGCCCGCGCTTTGCTACCTCTATATTACCGTTTACTTCTTCTTAGAGTATCGTTATGAGAAGAAACATCCGGAAGAACTGCAGGAACATTAGTTAGAGGCTTTAAATTTTTAGGACAGTAAAATACCAAGGCTTGGGGGTTCCCCCTTGCCTTGGTATTTTTTTGGGTTTAAAAATGATACTTTGTTAAATGGTAGTATAGATTTGAACTCTGCACTGTCAACCAATCTCGCAAGAGTGCTGTACCAGAGATTAGGTGCGCTTAATAATCGGTATAAAAAAACCGCGTTTATTTTAGATTGTTTCTTCTATTGTCTTGTTTGGCAACCGTGCCGAAACACGTTTCGGAAAACAGAAAGCTGCATGTAAGCCAACTCTGGTAAAAATGCCAAGTTCGGGCATTTCTATGTGGTTCTCTGTCCTTAAGCCGAAACGCGTTTCGGAAAACAGAAAGCTGCATGTAAGCCAACTCTGGTAAAAATGCCAAGTTCGGGCATTTCTACCAGAGTTGGCTTACACTCCGCTTCCTACCGTTTTCCTCCACGCTCTAATACTCGAACTTCACACAAACCCCTTCCGGCACCTGCACATCCTTTTGCACCACCGTCAGTTTGCCTGATGCGGCGTCTCGGCTGTACAACGTTGCGTTGTCTGTATTCTGGTTGACCAGCACGATAAAGGATTCATCGCTGTTGAAGTTGAAATCCCGTGGGAAATCACCTTCCGCTGGCGTTTGGTCGATGAGTTTCACACTGCCATCAGATTGAATTGCCAACGTTGCCAGTGAGTTGAAGCCCCGGTTTGAGACGTAGACGTACTTGTGGTCGCTAGTGATACGAATCGCTGCGGCTCCGTTGTGTTCTGTCCATGTGTCTGGAATCGTTTTGATTGTTTGATCAAGACTAAAGCTTCCTGTTTGCCGATCATAGTCCAGCACTGATACCTTGCTTGAAAGTTCACCGGCTAAATATGCCTTATCCGTTTCTGGGTTGAAGACAATGTGCCGTGGGCCAAAGCCGTCCTCACAGCTAAAGCGGGAAACTTCTGTCAGCTTACCGGCATCGGTCACGTCGTAAACGTACACAGTGTCATTTCCAAGATCACAAACAACGATGCGGTTGTCCGGCGTCAGATCAGCAAAATGCGGGTGTGGGCCATCCTGTTGTTCAGGACGCGGACCATTACCTGTATGTTGCGCTTGATCCGTCTGGGTCAGCGTACCGTCTGCCGCAATTTTGTACACCGTTACAACGCCCATGTGGTAGTTCGCAGTATAAACAAGTTGACGCGCTTCATCCACCGTGACGTAGGCTGGTGAAGTCCCATCCGCTAAGTATTTTCCAATTTCCGTAAATGGACGGGTGCTGGCGTCAAACGCCTTTAACCCGCCAATTTTCTTGCCATCAGCAGATTCAGCATCAATTGCGTAAACCTTGTTGGCTTTAGATTGGACTAAGTACGTTGGGTTCCCTGACCGGCCAACCAGCGTCAAGTTTTGTAATTTTTTGGTGTCAGTATCTAATTCAAGTTCATAGAGGCCTTCGCTGTTTTTATGGGTATAAGTTCCGACTAGAAGCTTTTCAATCATCGTCATCGATCTCCTATTTTTACAAGTTTGTTAACCCTTTCATTATATCATAAACCATGAAAGCGACATGAATTAATCATTTAAGTTACATTTTTACACAGATGTGGTACACTAACTTTTATCGTACTTTTAGTAAGGAAGGAAGGAGCCGACAATTTTGGCTCAATTTGAAAGATATCATCCCATTATGACCGCCCACTACCAGCTGGATTGGCTGACCCAGTTTAAGCTGACGGATATTAACCAGTTGCGCCAGCAGACCCATGCTGGTGAGACAGTGGTTGAGACGGCTGATTACGTGAACCGGCAAATGAGCACGGTGATGCAAAACCAGGCGCTGATCTGGGGCATTCAGGATAAGGCCCGCCAACAGTTTGACGGTATTATTGGCCTGACCCAGTTAAACGATACCCCGGATACAGCCACGTTACTGTTGAACTTAACGCCGGATGCTGATGCTGCGCAGGTGGTGCGTGAATTAGGCGACCACACCGCTGCATTTGCTGACAAGGAATTACATCGTCAAACGCTGATTAGTTCAGCTGACGACCCATTAAAATCCCTGCTTATACAGAACGGATTTGCACTAAATGGCACAACGTTGCAGCGAACTGTTGATTAAATTAACGTTAAATAGTCTAAATTAATTAAAAATACGATTAATTTGGAATAATCTTAAAAAAGCATCTGTTATATTGGAATTATTCTAACATCTGACTTATGATGGTGTTAATAATAATTCAAAGGAGGAACCGCATTTGGCAGACGAAGCCCTTGATACTGCGCTGAAGACCTTACGGGACAAACATGTCCGTATCACGCCACAACGCAAACTCATCTTAAATTACCTGATTACGCACCATAACCACCCGGCTGTGGAAGTCATTTATCAAGAACTGGCTCCACAAATGAGTAGTTTGAGTCTGTCAACCATTTACAACACGCTCAATCTGTTTGTGGAGATGGGGATCGTTATTGAAATTCCAAATGAGAACGGCGGTGTCCGCTACGACTTCTTTGGTAGCCCCCATTATCACGCTATCTGTGAGAACTGTGGGAAAGTAACCGATATTTTCGACCCTAACTTTCCAAAAATTAAAGAAATGATTCAGACCGAAGCCGCGCGTCAGTCTGGGTATAAGATCACCAGCAGCCACATTGAAGTTTATGGCCTGTGTGATGAGTGCCAAGCAAAACTGGCGAAGGAAGCACCTGATGATAGTGTTGCGGCTAAGGCACTATAGGTTTGTTTTCGATTAGCACCGTAGTTATTGTTACCTTTAAGGGGTGACTTGGCTGGGTGCTTTTTTTGTGTTTTTTAGGCTTCTGCTTTTCTCGACTATATTACCGAAACTCCTGAAGGGCAAAGAGCTGTACGTAAGGGGAGGCTGTTGTGGGTATTTTTTATAGGGTTGTTTTGGCTTCTGGTTTTCTCTGCTATATAGCCGAAACGCGCTCCCTAAGGGCAAAGAGCTGCACGCAAGGGGACTTTGTCAAAAAGCCAGGTTCGGGCTGTTGTGGGTATTTTTTTCAGGGTTGTTTTGGCTTCTGACTTTCTCCGTTATATAGCCGAAACGCGCTCCCGAAGGGCAAAGAGCTGCACGTAAGGGGACTTTGTCAAAAAGCCAGGTTCGGGCTTTTCGACAAAGTCCCCTTACGCTCCGCTCTTTAAACGCCCTTTTTCCGCGCTCTCTGCGTTCTTTGTTACTTACTCTTAACAAGATTGAAACCTTCCCCACCTTTTCCCGTCAAAACAGCCCCTACACCTGTAATATAAGCCCGCACTCCAAGCTTCCCTGTTGTTTTTCAATCAAATACTCGGTATGATAACCCACAGAAAATGAATTAGCCGTTCATGCAGAAAATAAATGAAACTAAAATTAGAGGGATGAATAGATTTGAAAAAATTACCATTATTAATGACCGGTTTGCTAACCCTCGTTACGGTTGGGTTGGTCGGCACACATAGCGCGACAACTGCACATGCAAGTTCGTCAAAATTGAATGACTATATTTCTAGTCAAGATATCAAACCTGCTTCAATTACAAAGAGTATCTGGAGTGGTTTTCCAAAAAACAAATATCGTAATGGCTACGGTAAGCCTGAAGGGGTCGTTGTTCACGAAACGGCTAACCCAAGTTCAACCATCTACAACGAAATTGCCTACATGAAGAAGAATTACAATAACGCCTTCGTGCACTCTTTCGTTGATGCCAGTCGTATCATCAACATTGCGAACACCAACTACCTTGCTTTGGGCGTTGGTTACCCTGGTAACGCTCGGTTTGTTCAGTTCGAACAGATCGAAGTCCACAGCAAGTCAGCCTTTGCACATGAAATTGCGAACGCCGCTTGGTATACCGCATACCTGCTTCATGAATATAACTTGAAGCCAAATGATGCAGCCTATGATGGTAAAGGGACTGTTTGGTCACACAACGCCGTTTCAAAGACGCTTGGCGGCTCATCACATACCGATCCTGTTGGTTACTACTCTTCAAACGGGAAAAAGTACTTTGGTCAAGCCTATACCATGGCTCAGTTCTACACCTTGGTTAAAGCTTACTACAACAGCGGGACTTCATCATCGTCATCATCCGCTGCTTAGACGTCTTTGAACAAAGCAACCTACACGAGTGAGTCTACCAAGGCTACCCTTTCTAGCTCATACAGCAAGTACAAGCTTTACAATCACGTTAAGGGCGCCTACACCAACATGAAGACGTACAAGTGGTCATCGATCAGCGCTAAGGCTGGTAAGACCGTGTACATCAACATGAAGGGTATCCGGGATCCTCAAGGCAGCACTTGGTATCGCTTTACCACCAGTACCGCTAAGGGCGCTAAAGAATATTGGGCTTACTCCGATGCCTTTGACTTACCGTCAACGACAACGGCTGCATAAAGTTCAAGTGCGACAACGGATTCTAGTTCAAGCAGCACCACAACGGCTAGCTCAACGACAGCTTCTAGCTCAAGCTCAAATTAATCAGAATAACTTAAAAGGAACGTCAGCGTTAGGCTGGCGTTCCTTTTTGGTTGGTATTGTTTATCGGTTGGATTGGTTTGTATTGCTGGTTTGATAGTTCCTACGTGTAGGAAGCGTCCCCTGCTATGCATTCGTTTGAGATGCTTAGCAGGGGACGTTTTTTGGTTTTTAGCGTTGAAATCTTCTAGGCCTCGTAGCTGAAACGCGTTCCAGAAGGCAAGGGGCGGAGCAGAAGGGACTCTGGTCAGAAAAGTCAGGCCCGGACTTTTCTGACCAGAGTCCCTTCTGCTCCGCCCCTTAACCGCCTTCTTCCACGCTCTACCTCATTCTCCTCACCCGAAACATCATCGCCGTTGTCGTCAACGGAATCGTTGCAATCACCGACACCATTGAGAATAGGACCATCAAGATCTGGCCAACAAATATGCGATCATTCAATATCTCGCCTAACGAGTAGTGCACGCTCGCAAACCAGATGAACAGGGCCAAGAAACCGCCAAAGAAGCCGAAGAACAACGTATTAAACGTCGTCCCGATAATTTGTTTACCGATCCGTAAGCCGGCACCCTGGAGGTTTTTAAGCTCAATTTGCGGGTGCTGTTCCAAAATCTCAGCCAACCCTGCGGAAATAGCAATTGCCGCCTCCGCTATGGCACCCAGCGTGCTCAGGATAGCGGTCGACATTGCCACCTGCAGATAGTTGATGCCCAACACGTTAGACATCCCTTCCAGGTCTTCACTGTCTTCTTGACCGAACCCTTGAATCTGTGCCCAATGTTCTACCGGAACGATTACCAGCACGAGCACCACAAGCACAATGAGTGACGCGTAAAACGCCACCTCCGTACTGTAATCATCGCTGCCGCCAAGAAAGATCGTCATCGCTAACACAATGACACTTGTGACCAATGTCACCACGATTGGGTTTAAATGAAACGCCATCAGCACAATGGCGAAGAAGAGTGCACCGAAGTTAAACAGCAGGCTTAAAAATGCTTGTAGCCCCTGCATGCCGCTCACGAGCACCATTGAAATCAATAACACTAATCCTAATGCCGTAATCGTGCCCATGGCTTGCTCCCCCCTAACATGATACTTGTGATTCCGCAGGCCAGCGGGACCGTCAAAACGATACCGATTCCGCTAATGAGACTTTGGATCACACCAAGTGACATGGTCATATTAAACGTGTATCCCCACGAATTTGCGTTTTTAAAATAGAGCAACGCGAGTGGTAAGGTGTCCGCCACGAAGATAAAGAACAGCACGTTGATCAGCGGTCCCATGATCTCACCGCCAATTTGCCGTCCAGACTTAAAGATCTGGCTGGCGGTCACATCCGGCCGTTCTTCCTTTAAGGCCGTCAGTGAAGCAATGATGTCCGTGGATTCGTCCATGACCGCTCCCAGCGACCCCAATAAGGTTTCAGCTAAAAATAATGGCTTGGGTAACTGGGTGACGTACTGCATGGATTCATAGTAGACGCCCTTTTCATTAGTAAACATGAAGACTAGCAACGCGATAACGATCGATATCGCCGTCCCGCATATGGTCGTTATCAACGTCATCACCATTTGCCGGTTCGGCCCGATGACGATCAGTAACGTTAACGCCGCAAAAACGACTGCCAGCAACCCGAATATGAAGAGCACCTTGCTGCCTTGTGTGTCCGCATTCCAATTGACCGCAAATGCAAACAACACCGCGTTGACCACCACGCTCAAAAAGGCCATGGCCCCACTGAACCGCATGAGAATCAGCAGCACACTGAGCGTCAACCACACCATGAACGCCAACGACGTATCTCGTTTCAAGCCTGATATCGTACTACTGGTAATTTTACCGTCGTGCCGGTGCAGGGTCAAAAACACATGCTGATGCTTATAGTACGCCTGCGTCGTAGCTTGCGACTTCATATACGTGTTATTAATAGTCAGACGTTCACCCTTATCTCGACCATTCGTAATCGTTCCGGTCACCCGTTGCGTTATTTGCCGATCCTTATTTTCAAATTGATCGGATTGCTTGTCATTAGCCGTTGTTTTCACGGCCGTTATTTTCATAATTGACTGTTTATAAATCCCGTCATCGTGTGCAATTCCCAGCACACACAGCCCGCTGATCAAAATGATGATAATCGGCCACCATTTCACCCAACGGCGCATAACTACCTGCATAGTGTTCACCCCAAAAAACAATTTAAATTCATCATAACACACCGTCTACACCCCAGATTTGGTGTCATTGATAATTAACTAAACCGTTATAATTTTAGGTGGGACTTATGGCAGAATGTATCAACGGTTAGTCATTCGCCTCTTAGTGTGCAGGAGAAAATCTCCTATAAAAAAGTAACACAGCGTTGCCTTTTCAAAATAAAAGCCAGTAAACCTCCAGAGAACCCAAATCCAACCTTGCATTTCACCCCCATTCTGCGGTAAAATAATTAAATGATTGATTAATATTTTTTGAAGTGAGGGTTAGACACATGAGAAAAGCACATCCACATGGAGTACAAGGCCGTCGTCCCGTTAATGCAAAGAAGGACGAAAAGCGCCAAAAAGAAGTAGCCGACTTACAAAAGTGGCTCAAGAACAAGAAGTAATTAGAGGAGCTTGTAAAGCAGTTTGTTTTACGGGCTTTTTTTGTTAGAGTGTGGAAGCAGGCGGTTAGAGGGCGGAGCCTAAGTAACTTTCGGCATCAAATCCCGGGTTTGGATTTGGTGCCGGAAGTTACTTAGGAAGGAGCCCTCTGCCTGCTGGAACACGTTTCGGCTACGCTGCCAAGAAAGCCGTAAGCACCACCACTCAGTAAAAAATAGGCACCATAGAAAACCACCCTATTAACGATAAGGTAGTCTGCTATGGTGCTTATTTTTATAGTCCTTATCAAGCCCCAAGTGCCCCAGTATACAACTCATAATACTTCCCACGCTTAGCCAGCAACGCCTCATGCGTCCCAGCCTCAATGATCCGCCCATCGCCAATCACAAGAATCAGATCAGCATTAAACACGGTCGATAATCGGTGCGCGATGGCAAACGTGGTCCGTCCCTTCATCAGATTATCCATCCCAACTTGAACAAGCTGTTCCGTGCGCGAATCAATGTTAGACGTGGCTTCATCTAGAATCATCACTGGCGGATCAACCACTGCGGCCCGGGCAATCGACAACATTTGTTGTTGGCCGGACGATAGTTCGCTGCCGTTACCAGTAATCTGGGTTTCGTATCTATCGGGTAGTGTTTCAATGAACTTGTCAGCATTGGCTAATTTTGCCGCAGCAACCACCTCGTCATCCGTTGCAGTCATCCGCCCATACCGAATATTGTCCGCGATCGACCCACTGAACAAATGCGTTTCCTGTAACACAATGGCTACTGACTGTCGTAATGCAGCCTTATTGATTCGGGTAATATCAATGCCATCATAGGTGATCTGACCGCTGTCAATGTCGTAGAAACGGTTCAACATATTGGTTATCGTTGTCTTACCCGCACCCGTTTCACCCACAAGGGCAACCTTTTCGCCCGCGTCAACGTCAAAACTAATATCATGTAGTCCGGCATCCGAGTGCGCATATTCAAAATTAACGTCCTTAAAGCTGATCTGACCGCGCACTGGTTTCTGGGTGGTGCCATCCTGCCAGTACCAGTCCTCGCCCTGCTTCTTCAGCGTTACAGTACCGCTATCGGCCTCTGGCGCTTCATCGAGCAACTGAAAGATTCGGCCAGCGCCGGCCATTGCCTGAATAATGGCGTTTAACTGTTGAGAAATTTGAGCAATTGGCTGACTGAACGACCGACTGAGTTGCAAAAACGCCGCGATTGTTCCCAGCGTCAATAAGTTGGCGTGCGTGATAGCCAGTGCCCCGCCAGCAATCGCAATCAAGACATACAGCAAATTACCCAGATTGCTCATTATTGGAAACAGCATTGTCGAGAACCCGTTAGCCAGCCGCGCATCGTTTCGCAGGTCGTCGTTGTACTGGTCAAATTCAGACTTAACAGCGTCCTCGTGAGAAAAGACCTTAATGACTTTCTGCCCGTTTAACATCTCTTCAATAAAGGCATTTAGACTCCCGATGGACGCCTGCTGAGCCCGGAAATATTTACTGGAATGTGCCGTCAACCAACGCACAATAATGATGCTAGTTGCAAAAATCAGCAACGAAATCAGGGTAAGAGCTGGACTCAGACTCACCATCGCAATCAGTGCAAAAACCACGTTAAACGTCGCCACGATAAACTGTGGGAAGCTTTGGGTGATCAGTTGCGTCAACGTATCCACGTCATTGGTATAACGGCTCATCACATTGCCGTAGTCGTTTTCATCAAAGTAGCGTAATGGCAGCGACTCCATCTTCGTAAACATTTGGTCCCGAATCGACTTTTGGATCCGTTGTCCTAAAACGGCCATAATCTGACTGTAGGCGACCGTTGCAAGGACCCCCGTATAAAATAGTGCCGCCATAATGAGAATGGCTTCCAGTAATGGCCCGTAATTAGGATGCGAGCTGCGCATCAGAGGCAATACATAATCATCGATCAGTCGTTGAATGAACAGAGATCCGGCAACCCCCGCAAGGGCGCTGATAATGATTGCAATGAAGGCGACGACCAGCCACCCCTTATACTGACTGAATATCAGCGTCAGCAACCGTTTAAACGTTTGGCGGCGTTGCGGTGTTGTCGTCATTTTCGACGTTGCGTTAGTCATGTTGGCCACCTCCCCGCTTAGTCTGCGTCTCATACAATTGCCGGTACCACTCATTAGTCGCCAGAAGGTCACGGTGTGTACCCGCTGCTGCGATCCGGCCGCCAGCCATGATCAGGATCTGGTCGGCGTCCACGATACCACCTAGTCGCTGGGTGATGATGAGTTTGGTCACATCCGGCATTTCATTGCGAAAGGCTTGCCAAATTTTTGCTTCCGTATTGGTGTCGGTCGCACTGGTCGCGTTATCCAGGATCAATATTTTGGGGTGTTTCAACAACGCCCGGGCAATTGTCAGTCGCTGTTTTTGCCCACCAGAAACGTTTTGGCCGGTTTGTTCCAGCAGCGTGTCATAGCCCTGCGGTAACGTTTGGATGAAGCCATCCGCCTGTGCTAACTTGGCAGCGTGCTGGATCTCTTCATCCGTGGCAGAAGCGTCACCCCACTTGAGATTATCGCGGATGGTACCGGAGAACAGCGTGGTCGTTTGCAACACAACTGAGACGTTGTCCCGCAACGTTTTGAGGTCATAGTCCCGCACGTCGTTGCCCGCCACACGAACCGCACCCGCGGTGACATCGTAGAGACGCGGAATCAGTTCCACAAGGGTACTCTTAGAGGTCCCAGTTTCACCAATAATACCAATCGTCTGGCCGCTCTTAATATGCAGATCGATGTGCTGCAACTGATCCGTTTTGGTATCCGGGTACCGAAAGGAAACATCATCAAAGTCAATGTCACCGGTTGCGACGCTGGTCAACGCTGTCGGTTTGTCCACGATAGCCGAATCGCTATTGAGCACTTCAACGACCCGTTCGGCTGAGGCTTGAGAGACGGAAAGCTGCGAGAAAATCATTGACAGCATGTTGAGACTAAATAGAATCGATGTACTATAGGAAAACAAGCTCACGAACTGGCCCACTTCCAGCTGTTGACCAACAATCAGTTTGGCGCCGAACCAGGACAGGAGCAGCATCGTGGTGTTGATGACCAGCTGCATAAGCGGCATGTTCAACGCAACGATGCGTTGTGCTTTGGAGAATACCTTGAAGATGTTGCCAGAAGCCGTCTTGAACTTTGCCGTTTCAGCGTCCTGCTGACCATACGTTTTAACGACCCGGATACCGCGCAAATTCTCGCGAACAACCCGGTTGAGCTGGTCATAACGTTTGAAGACCTGCCGAAAAAGCGGGCGTGATTTGCTGACGATCAGCATCAGCCCGAGTGCCAGGAATGGCACGACGATCACAAACAACCACGCCATCTCAGCATTTACCGTAAACGCCATGATAATCGAGAAAATCAGCATCGATGGTGCCCGAAACGCGATTCGAATCAGCATCTGGTACGCCGTTTGAATGTTCGTAATATCCGTCGTTAAC
Organism: Secundilactobacillus paracollinoides; assembly: GCF_001702155.1. Taxonomy (NCBI): domain Bacteria; kingdom Bacillati; phylum Bacillota; class Bacilli; order Lactobacillales; family Lactobacillaceae; genus Secundilactobacillus; species Secundilactobacillus paracollinoides. The sequence continues at coordinate 1,889,124 of NZ_CP014912.1, read as the reverse complement.
CGAGTCACCAGACTTGACGTTGAAAACCGATCCAGATTCTGAAACGAAAAGGTTTGAATATGATAGAACAGATCCTGCCGCAAATTTTTGGCATAACCAGCAGCTGCTTGGCTGGACACCCAGCTGGCCCCCGCGCCCATCACCAGCGATAGCATGGCCATGACCAGCAGCAACAGGCCAACGTGAACCACTAGCGATAAGTTTCCCGGCCGAATGCCCTGGTCGATAATGGCCGCCATCAAAAAGGGAATAAACGTTTCAATAGCCGCTTCAGCAACCACTAAAATAGGCGACAAAATCGTCAGCCGTTTATACTCACGTATCGATTGCATTAAGGTGTGCAGCATAACCCCGACCCCCAATCCTATAATGACTCATCGCCTTATTTTAGCATTGCACTTGGCTTATTTGTTGCAAGAACACTTAGTTGTGAAAGGGTTCGGATATGGCTGGAAAGGTATGGATTTAGCGTTCACAAGCAGGTGTTTATTACCAACAAAAAAGGCCACTTTTGTGTGACCTCTTTTTTGGGTTATTTTGATTTAAGCAGGCATTTATTGAGTCTTTCTTGGCAGCCACGCCGAAACGCGTTTCGGAAAACAGAAAGCTGCATGTAAGCCGACTCTTGTATAAATGCCAAAACCAGGCATTTATACAAGAGTCGGCTTACACTCCGCTTCCTCCCGTTTTCCTACACGCTCTGACTAATGACTAACACAGGCGAAGTAGACTTCCGCACGACATAGGCCGTTGTCGATCCCATAATTGCCCGGTTCAGCCCGTGCGCACCTGACTTCCCAATGACCGTTAGCGTGGTCCCAAATCGTTCTGGCAGCGATTCCGCAATCGACTGTTTTGGAATGCCAACTTCAAAATGCGTTTCAATTGCCACGCCAGCATCTTCTGCTTCACCAGTTGTCTGTTTAAGCGCAACTCCAGCTTGATCCTTCATATGTTGCATAATATCGTCACCAAACACGGCACCATATTGGGTATAGCTCTGGTCGTTGGCCACACTGACCGCAATAATTTTTGAGTCGTAGTGTTTCGCAATATCAAACGCTGCTCTGAGGGCCGCAAACGCATTTTCACTGCCGTCTAAGGGCACCAAGATTTTTTCAAACATCGAGACCACCTCCGTTTTTTATTGTTATCTTTATGGTAGCACAGATGGTAGTGGTACCGGTATTGATAGGCACTTATACTCAAGTCTTTACTGATCCTCGTAGACACACTGCCCCTTGATCCAAGTACGCTTAACTCGAGTCTCACCGATCTTTTCAGCCACAACCGTAAACGGGTTCTGATTTAACACCACAAAATCTGCCCGCTTTCCGACGGTGAGTTGCCCGCTATCAGACAAGCCAGCGATTTCAGCCGCCCATTTCGTATAGGCCAAAACGGCCTGTCCAATTGAAATTGCTTCATCAGCATTCACCACATCACCGTTCACTGCAGTCCGGTTGACCGCTGCCTGCATGGCGATAAACGGGCTATCCGGTTCCGCCCATGGCGTGCACGGTGCATCCGAACTAAGCGCCGTGGCAGTCGTTTCGAGCATCGACTTGATCCGGTAAGCTGTTTTAAACTGTTGCGGTGATAAGTAGGCGCGATAAGACTCGTCTTCCGCAAAGTAAAAGATCGGCTGAGTCACCAATGCATACTGCATCTTGGCTGCCTGAATCTGGTGCAGCATGGCATCACTGAGTAACGTGGCGTGTTCAATCCGAATCGATGGTCGATCAGATAACCAAGGCGTCACCTGATCAGTTGTGTCCAAAATCAGTTGAATGGCTGCATCACCCATGGCGTGGACGGCAACCTGTAACTGGTGGTCGCGCGCAAACGTCACTGCAGCCATTAAATCAGTCCCTGTCGTCAGTTGAATCCCGTTCTTGCCACTTGGGTACGGTTGCTGATTCCAGGCCGTCTCGCCCGAAATACTGCCATCCATAAAGACTTTGACACCAGCGATGGTCAAATTCTCATTTTCGGTCGGCAAAATGGGATCCGGGTCGTTTTTCAATTCATCCCAAACATAGTAAATCGCAGTCTGCGGCTTAAAACCAGCAGCCATCGCATCCTGATACAGCCGAAGTGAGTCATAGGGCTGCTTGCGCCCCATCAGCTCACCAATAGCAACTAATCCGTTGGCAAGATAGTGATCGGACGTGTTTCGCATATTGGTCACATCCTGCTGGTAGTTTTGCGCGGATTTAGCACGAATTAGCAACTGCGAAGCGGCCACTTCCTGCATATAACCGTTTGGCCGCCCGTCCGCAAAATGACCAATATGGCCGCCTTCAGGATCCGGCGTATCAGCAGTGATGCCGGCCATCGCCAGTGCCTTAGAGTTACCGATGGAGGAGTGACAGTCTGACCGGTAAATAAAGATTGGCTGGTCAGTGGTGACCGCATCGAGATCATCTACTGTCGGCGTGCGGTGCTCAGCTAATTTCGTTTCATCAAAGCCCCACCCTTCAAGCCAAACGTCAGCACCCTGACCATATTCAGGAGATTTTCGCAGGGCGGCTTGCATATCCGAAATGCTGTTGATTTCAGGTGGCGTACAGGCCACCCCATGTAAGGCGTCAGCAATGTATTTTGGATGGGTATGAATGTCCAGCAGCCCCGGTAAAACGGTCTGGTGCTTCAGATCAACCACGTTGTCGGTCTGCGGCGCATCGGGTGTAGCCCCCGTCCAAGTCACGCGACCGTCAACCACTTGCATGGCGTCAACGAAAGCGGTTTCGTTTTCACCCGTAAAAATGTGTCCGTTCACATAGTTTGTCATCATAATCCCTCATTTTGACTAGTATTGTTTGATAGTAGTTGCCTTTATTTTACCGATTTTTGACCTCGAAAAAAACCCCAATTCGATAAACCCGCGTCCCCCTTGAAACGCCAGGATTTCTCAAAAAGTCAAGATTGAAATGCAAATTTTGAGTTCCTATAATGGGATTTAGTTCATAGCGGGGGGAATTTAAATGCAGGACACATCAAGTAATTTTTTAGCGACGATCAAGGACGCGTATCGCCATAACTGGGTCATCCAACTTCAATTTAATCGCAGTGGCAGCGTCACGGGCATGGTCAATACCTACACTGATGATGGCCATTTTTATTTGACCCACGACGGGGATGTTAGGGAGTTTCAGCTGAACGAGTTAAGGGGCGTTCAGGTGTTGACGAAGAAGTGGTGGACAAAGTAAGAGTGTGGGGGAAGGCGGTTAGAGGGTTCCTGCCTAAGGGCAAGTTGGTCGAAAAGGCTGGGCCTGCCTTTTTGACCGACTTGCCCTTAGGCAGGAACCCTCTGCCTTCCGGAGCACGTTTAGGCTACATATGAGAGAACCACAAAAACCACGGTATTAAAAAAGGAAGATGCTCGATGTGAGTATCTCTCTTTTTGTATATTGTGGTTTTTTTGGATAGTTGATCTTTTAGGATTGTGGTTCAGAGTTTTTTCGTGATCTACATGTTAAAGGCCCTATTCACGTAGTCCTTCTCTGTCCTCGAGACTAAACGTGCTACACAGGCCACAACTTCCGCTACGTCCGCTGGCGTTGCTTCCCGTCCGATTGCGATTTCTTCCAAGCAGTTTGCCTGTTGTTCCGCGACCGTTTCGTGCTTGATAGCTGCCGTTTTTTCATCGATTGCGTCACGCATCTTCGTTCGCACGATGCCTGGGTTATAGGCGTTAACTGTAATTTTATCCTTTGCTAACTCCTTGGCAGCCGACTGGGTCAACCCACGAATCCCAAATTTAGAGGCAGAATAAGCACTTTGCAAAGCCGATGCTTCATAGCCTGCCAACGACGCTGCGTTCACGATTCGACCACCGTTGCCCTGTTTCTTAAACTGGGTAGCAGCGGCTTGGATACCCCAATAAGTCCCCTTGAGGTTCACATCCAATAATCGTTCAACATCGTCAGGGTCAGAATCTACAAAACTATCAATAAAGGCGATTCCAGCATTGTTAACGTACAATGCAAGATCACCGAAATCTGCAACTGCGTTTTCAACGAGTGCAAAGACCTCATCCCGGTGCGCCACATCAACATGATATGCCTTCGCCTGATAGCCCTCACTTGTTAAATCAACAGCCACCTTCGCAGCCGTTTCATCATTGATGTCTGCCACTGCAATAGCGTAGCCGTCCTTCACTAATCGGTGAGCGATGCCCTCGCCAATTCCTTGGCCGGCACCAGTAATGATTGCAAGTTTACTCATTTCGCATACCTCCTGGGGTGTTGTTTTGTATGGGATTGACATTAACTTAGGATTGGCGCGTTATACAAAGCGAAAGATAATGACGATGACGAGCTACCGCACAGTGTAGGTTCGTTCGTGCTTTCTTCCTTGGCCACCTTGCCTAAACGCGCTCCTCAAGGCAAGGGGCGGCCATGGCCATGTAAGCAACTCTGGCAAAAATGCCAAGTTCGGGCATTTCTGCCAGAGTTGCTTACATTCTGCCCCTTTAACCGCCTTGTTCCGCGCTCTCTAAACCACATTCCGATTAAACGGATCATCCGAAATACCTTCTGCCAAAATGTCCTTTGACCATTCCTTAGCTGAGAACAATGAGTGGTCCCGGTAGTTACCACAGCTGTACTTATCCGTGCCTTGCACATCATCCCAGGTAATCTTGTTGGCAATGTCATCCAAGGCACCCTTTAAAGCTTTAGCCACTTCTGTTGTGGAATGTTGGCCCCAAGTGATTAAATGGAATCCAGTCCGGCAACCAAACGGTGAGCAATCGATAACGCCATCAAGACGGTCACGTAATAACCCAGCAAGTAAGTGTTCAATGGTGTGTAAACCGGCTGTAGGAATCGCGTTTTCGTTTGGTTGAACGAGTCGCAGATCGTAGTTGCTGATGATGTCGCCCTTTTCACCGTGTTCTTCAGTGATTAAGCGAACGTATGGTGCCTTTACCTTTGTGTGATCCAGGGTGAAACTTTCTACTTTAGCCATAATTGATGATCTCCTTTTAATTTAATCGTGTTTAACTGACTTGAAACTGCCTAGTTGTCAAAGTATGACAATGGCTTATTAACTTCGATCTTAGTGCCGTAGTACTTCTTCTTGATATAGGATTGGATATCCTTCTTGTGGTACAGGGTAACCAATTTCTTGTAGGCTTTGTTGTTCTTGTTCTTCGCAGCGGTTGCCAAAATGTTGATGTTGTCCTTCGTAGATTGGTCAACCTTTTCGTGGTAGATGGAATCCGTCAACACATGTAAGTGGCCTTCCAACGCAACCGTGTTTGAGATCAACACGGCGTCAACGTTGTTGATGACCCGAGGACCAGTGGTATCGTCAATTTCCTTAAACTTCAGGTGCTTAGGGTTACTCTTGATATCACTGACAGTGCCAAGGTAACCAAAGTCTTTATCAAGCTTAATCAATCCAGCCTTTTGTAACAGAATCAACCCACGAGCAGCTTGTGATGGGTTGTTCGCAATAGCGATCGTTGCGCCATCGGGAATATCCTTTACGCTCTTGTACTTCTTAGAGTAGATTCCCATTGGTTCCAAGTATGTGGTGCCCAATGCAGCCAGTTTGCTGGACTTATTTTCCTTGTTGTAAGCCAGGTAGTATGACCATGATTGGAAGGCGTTCACGTCGACGTTGCCTTGAGCGGTCGCCTTGTTTAACTGAACCCCGTCTGTGATCTGCTTAACCTTGATCTTCAGACCCATATTTTTAGCATCCTTAGACTTAGCAATGTGTTGCCAAATGTCGTAGTCGGACCCCTGTGAGCCAATCGTAATGGTGCTCGTTTTAGTTGAACTGGCACTGTGACTGGTTGCTGAATGAATCCCAAAAATTGCTAATACGATGACGACAATAATGCCGATCAACCACCAAAAACTCTTCTTCATACTTCTCCACCTCTAATAACTTTCTCTGTAATCTCTTTTAAGTGTTGTTACCAATAAATTAATCGTTGTGCTCAACGGCTTTGACAATCAGGTCGCCGATGATCTGAACCGCAAAGACTAGAATCAAAATGATGATCATGGCGACGAAGGTGACGTCGTTTTCAAACCGGGCGTACCCGATGCTGATGGCGATGTCTCCGAGGCCACCAGACCCGATGGCGCCGGCCATGGTGGTCAACCCGATCAGACTGATGATGGTCACGATGGACACCCGCAAGATATCTGCCAGACCTTCACGAAGATAGACCCGGAAAATGATTGCGGTGGGACTTGACCCCATGGACTGCGCGGCTTCAATGACGCCGTGATCCACATCCAACAGCGCGTTTTGTACCTGGCGTGCATAGAACGGGAAGATCCCGACAATCAATGGCACCAGTGATGCGGTCGTCCCAACGGTCGTCCCAATCAGGAACTGAGTTAATGGTGAAATCACCGCCAGTAAAATGATAAATGGAATCGACCGCAACAGGTTGGTGAGTTTATCCAAGACGGAATAGGTCAACCCGTCTTCCAGGATGCCGCCCGGTTGGGTAATCACGAGACAGACTCCCAGGAGCAACCCCAACACCACCGCTATAATCGCTGAACCAAAGGTCATGTAGAGCGTCTCCCACGTGGCTTGCACGAACTGCCCCTTCATCTGGAGGACGTTTGGAATGAGTTTTTCTAACATTATTCCGCCCCCTCCTTTGCTGGCTTACCACTGAGAATCTGTGTTTTAACACCATGGGGCCGCAGATCTTCCAACGCCTTGTTGAACGGTGGCAGCTCGCCTTCAATAATGGCAATCATGTAGCCGACGTTCTCACCGTCGATCTGGTCAATGTTCGCAAATAGAATGTTCTCGGCCACGTGGTACGTTTGCGATAACTCGGATAGAATGCTTTGCTTCGTTGCGTTACCAATAAAATTGAAGTAAACCAGTTCCTGGTTAGCCGGTAACTTCTCAACATCAATCGCGGTTGTGATTCGGTCAATGGCTGCCTTAACGTTCGTCGAGGTTTTAACGAAGTCGGTCGTCAACTTCTCTTGTGGATCCGTAAAGACCTTCGCAACCGTTCCCCGTTCAATGATGCGGCCCTCATCCATGACAGCCACGTTATGACAGATGGATTTGATGACCTGCATTTCATGAGTGATCAAGACGATGGTCAACCCGAGCTCATCGTTGAGTTTCTTCAACAGCTCCAAAATCGCCTTCGTCGTTTTCGGATCCAGGGCACTCGTGGCTTCATCTGAAATGAGCACTTCTGGTTCAGTGGCTAACGCTCTGGCAATTGCAACCCGTTGCTTTTGACCACCGGATAACCGCTGCGGATAAGTATTGGCATAGTCTTCCAAGCCAACGCGTTTCAACAGGTTGAGCGCCTTTTCCTGCCGCTCTTGTTTACTGATCTTCTTACCCAGCAACGGATACTCAACATTGCCCAAAACGGTTCGCGACTTCATGAGATTAAAGTGCTGGAAGATCATGCCGATTTTTTGGCGGGCTTCACGCAATGGTGCCGGTTTTAAGTCCCGCAGATCCTGACCGTTGACGACAACCTTGCCATCACTGGGTTGCTGGAGGAGGTTAATGACCCGAACCAGCGTGGATTTTCCAGCGCCGGAATAGCCGATAATGCCATAAATATCGCCCTGTTTGATTTGAAGGCTCACATCATCGACAGCTTTCAGGTCCTTGCCGCTGTTTTTAAACGTGACCTTGATGTGTTGTAAATCAATGACGTTAGTCGCTTCTTCTGCCATCTAGGCCCGCCCTCCTATTTCTGCTTGAACACCGAAAACGATCGGCGCAATTTCTGATAAATAACTTGCATCAACATCATCAAACGTATTGTATTCCGGACTATCTAAATCAAGGACACCCCAGAACTTGCCGTCTTTAAATATTGGAACGACGACTTCGGAATTAGAGGCACTGTCACAGGCAATGTGCCCGCTAAACTCGTGAACGTTTGGGACAACTTCTGGTTTCTTAGTTGCAGCAACCGTGCCGCAGACCCCTTTGCCAACCGCGATGTGCATGCAGGCTGGCTTCCCCTGAAAGGGACCAAGAATTAATTCATCATTTTTGAACCGGTAAAACGAGGTCCCGTTCAATTGCGGCAACTCATTAAAAATCAATGACGCCAGGTGACTCATGTTAGCGACGAGATCAAATTGTCCCGTTAACAATGCCTGCGCTTGTTGTTTTAATAACTCGTACCGTTCTGTTTTCTCACTCATTCGGGACACTCCCTTTCCAAAATAAAAAGGCATTTCCATCCATATCTATCTCTAGATAAGGACGAAAATGCCTTCGCGTTACCACCTTAGTTTAAACGACCCTCGCGAGCCATTCCTCGTGGGTACGCCAAACAAAGTCTGGTTTAATAAATCAGTACTTACTGTTGTGCATACCCTAACGCTGTAACGGGCGTCCCCGCCAGCGCCTAGCCGTAGTTCAGCGCTGAAACGATGTAAAAGACCATCTTCAATCAGCTCTCATCATTACCTTGCACCAAACGGCAACTCTCTCGGGATGATTACTGATCTACTCATCTTCTCGTTAGTTTCTCATATGAATTTAACAGTGACCATTATGCGTCGAAATGAAACGCGTGTCAACAGGTAAATTAAAAAAATATGAGTTCGTGTTAAAGTTTACTCATTTTGAAACCGGTTTTCTTAAGATAACTGCGTGGGTTTATATCAATTTATAGGCCTTGATTTCGGTTGTGTAGGAAAAAGTGATGCTTTTATTATTTTTGTAATAATATTCAAGTGTGCACAATTTTTTTCTTAAACGCCCAGTTTTTCCTCAAGTGCCTCAGTCAACACTTGTGAGACATTGATTTTCTCATCGTTCGCCATGTGATTGAGATACTCGGGAATCGTCACGTTCCGACGAATCGTTTTGGAAAATTTGCGTCTAAAGGCCGCTAAATCAACAGTTACATAGACTAATTTTTCATCCTTTTTCAAGGAAATATCTGATGGTTCCGAGGGTTTTGGGTAGGAGGTTGTATTCTCAAGTAAATTGCCTATAAGGTCTTCAGCCATTTCAATTGCATCAAACGTATCGTTTCCCTGAGTATACCCACCTTCTAAATCCGGTACCCGAACAAAAATAAATTGATTATCTGGTTTTAAAACTACTGGATATAAAACATTATCTTTCTTCATGATTTTTCTCCTTTTTCAAACCTGCCTCTTTCAAAATAGCGCGCTCTGATCCCTTACCGAGTTTCTGAGCATGTCTCGGTACCATTACAGTCGTATTTGTAAATGGATTATGCAACTTTAAATGCGATGAGTCATTTTCAGATTCTTCAATAAACCCATTCTGATGCAATAACCTAATGATTTCTCTAGTTTTCATGATCATTTTTCTGATCTTCATAATACACATTTTATGTGTATTAATCAATTTATGTGTCTCTTGTTAACTACGCAAAAAAATGAGTGTCAACGAAAAAAATCCAAAGTAACCTGCAAGTCAGCAGACTACTTTGGATTTCTATAATTGATTGTTTAAGCCCGACGTTTAACCACTTCAGCCGCAATCACTCGGTACAACGTAATCAGCGTAGCCAAGCCACAAATACCGATGGCAACCGCAAAGGCAACGTGCATCCCATAGATGAAGATGTCCGGCCGGCCGTAAATGTAGGTGGTGACATGGTGGCCAATTTTATGACTCATCCCAGCAAATAGGACTGACGTTGAAATGGCGATTCCAATGACCATCCCTAGATTTCTGGCAAGCGCGTTCATCCCACCGGCAACACCCAAATCCTTGGGTTCAACCGCATTCATAACGATCGTGTTGTTCGGCGCCTGAAAGGATCCGTTGCCAAGACCCAGGAGCGCAATGTTAGCCGCAAACAGCCAAAACGGTGTGCTCATTGTCGTTGTCATGAACCCAACCTGGGTCAACAGAATGCAGCACAGGCCAATCAACGTAATTTTTTCAGGTCCGATCCGGTCCGATAGACTACCGGCAATCGGGGCAACTACGACTTGCACGATTGGCGAGATCATCAAGATATACCCGGCATCGTTTGGACTCAGTGCCCGCGCATTTTCAAGGTAGAACGGCGTGATGGCCGTATAGAAGAAGTTGTTAATAAAAATCAGGAACCCGCAAAGTAAACTGACCGAAAACGCACTATTCTTAAACAGTGCAAATGACAATAGCGGCTTTGTTTGATGCGTTTCTGTGATACCGAACCAAATGGCCGTCACCGCTGCAATGGCAAATAACACGATAACTGGCCGGTAGCGATACCCATATTCCTGAGCCAGAAAAATAGCTGTGAAGAACGTGACGACTAGCAATGCCATACTGGTGACGCCGCTTCGATCAATAGCCTCATGGGACTGTGTGAGATCCTTCGGCAACACAAAGTGCCCAATCAAAATCGTGATAATGCCAACGGGCACGTTGATCCAGAAGATAAAGCCCCAGCTAAAATGCGCCAGCACGATACCCCCGACACCGGGTCCCGTAATTGAACCGAGCGCAACAAACGAGCCAATCATACCTAATGCCCGACCGCGTTCAGCCAAGGGAAAGACTTCGGAAACGATACCGTTGCTGGTTGCCATGGTCATTGAAGCGCCCAGCGCCTGAATAACCCGGGCAGCTAGCAACAGGGCGAAACTCCACTTAAAGCCAGCCATAAACGAGCCGATCACGAACAGGTAAGTCCCGAGTTTAAAGACCCGGACTTTGCCAAGTGAATCGCCCAATTTACCAAATAATAACAATAACGCACAAATGACAATCAAATAGATTGAAACGACCCACTCTGCCCGGTTCATTTGGACTTTCAGATCCCGGCTAATGACCGGCAGTGCCACGTTCACAATGCTGGAGTCCAGCGTTGACATAAACGTAAAGAGACCGGTAGCTACTAAAATCAGCCACCGGTATTTTTGTACAGTTTGATTCTTTAAATAAGACTCAGTTGCCATGACGATACCCCTCTTATGTTGAGAATTTTCGTGAGAGTTGATGGGTTTATGAGGTGGCGTATCTTGACAGTTACGGCCTCATCAACCGGTGTATCGTCTGGTTCACGCTGTTGGTGTTTAATGGGTGGCGTCAACGCAGCAGTCAAACTAAACGATGCATCGGCTGACCAAATAAGCCTATTTAGTTTGTCATTGGTACGACTAACTAAACAACTGATCATCAGATACATCTCAATTTAGACATGACTACTGTGCATCGCAAGCGACACCCAGTAAAACTAAATTGCGCATTGATTCTATTTTCATAAACACGCCCTATCAAGCAGGACGTTCACTCTGAACACAAGTGCATACTATAGTCGCTCGCTCAAAACAAGTCAACACTTATTTTTTGATTTCTTGCAACGGTTTTAACACCACGGTCACCTTAAACCAGTCGTCCTCAGTGGCTAACTGCAACCGGCCGCCTAACGTGGTCACCAGCGACTGCACAATACTGAATCCCAGGCCAACACTCTGATTGGTGCGTGACTCATCTGCGGTATAGAACCGGTTCAGCAACTCATCAGGATGTTCTGGCAAGTGCTTTCCCTGGTTTGCAAAAACAAGGTGATAGTGACTACCATCCACTTGACTGAGACTAACAGCCACCTGTCCTGAAGCATATTTTAAAATATTGCCGATTAAATTTTGAAAGACTCGCGTCAGCAAGGTAGCATCCGTTGGAATCGTCACATTCGGCGCAATATCGGGTGTCACAACCAACTGTCGTTTCGTCAATTCATCATAGTAATCAAACAATTCATTTTCCAATAATTGTGACACGTTGACCGGCTTAACCGTCAGTGTTGTACTCTTTTCCTGCATCAAATTAAAATCCATCAGATACCGCAAATAGTAATTAACCGACGCCAAGTTGCGGCTGATCCGCTGCAACTGTGGCTGATGCTGGGGCGACACATCCTTAGACAACAACTGCACGTACCCCATTGAAACGGTCAGAGGGGTCTTAATGTCATGCGTCAAATTAGTCAGCATCCGCTGCACTTCAGCTTCTTGCTGGGCTTGGTGCTGTTGGAGATCACGACTCACTTTGAGGCTGTGATTGCTGGCAGTAACTAGGTGTTTAATGATTGGCAAGGCAGTGTTTGACGTGACGTATCCGTTTGTTTCGTGAGCGTTGATGAAGGTGAGTTCCTTGGTGATCCGGTGAATTTCGGTCATTAGCAGCGCAATAATGCCCAGTAGGATAACGATGAGTATGTATAATAGAATGGTCATTCTCGTTCATGCTCCTTGTGTTTTTTGAATTGTGGGTTATGGCTTTCTTGATAGCTAGCCGACATACGTTCCAGGATCTCTTTCTTAGCAACAGTGCCGAAACGCGTTCCACAAGGCACGGGGCTAACGTGTAACGGACTCTGGGCTAAAAGTCAGGCCCGGACTTTTAGCCCAGAGTCCGTTACACACCGCCCCTACCCCGCCTTGTTCCACGCTCTTAATCAAATCTCACCCCAATCCCCCAAATCGAATTCACATACTGCGCATCCGGCGACAAGTTATTGATCTTTGTCCTGAGGTTGCTCAAATGCACGTTCATGGTGTTATCACCGTTGACATAGGGTTCGCCCCACACCGTTTCGTACAACTGCTCTTTTTGATACACCTGATGTGGGTGGCGCATCAGAATCGTTAACAGCTCAAACTCTTTCTTCGGCAGTGTTAACCGTTTTCCCGCTACCAGTATTTCATGGGTATCCTGATTCACGCTCACTAATCCACAAGTAAGTGTCGTACTACTCGATTGTTGCGCCGGCACTTGCCGCAGCTGGACCTTTACACGCGCAACTAATTCATCGATATCGAACGGCTTTGTCAGATAATCATTCGCACCCTCTTCTAACAGGTCAACGATCTTTTGTTTATCCTGAATCGCTGTGAGGACAAGGACTGGCACCTGCGTTATCTGCCGCAGTGTCTTCAACACACTCTCCCCCATGATGCCTGGCAACATGAGATCAAGAATGATTAAATCTGGGTGAGTGGCATTGAATTGTGAGAGGGCTTTGACGCCGTCTGCCGCCTCAGCAATCGTGTACATTGGCGCCAATACGTCCTTCAATAAGGTGCGAATATCGTCGTGATCTTCAACAATTAGAATCGTTGCGGTCGGCATGGCAGTCCCCTCCTTCTTTACCTCTATTTTACCGCTTACATGCCGCCATCACAATTTAGGATTAATTTAGGATTAATTAAGGATTAATTAAGGATTACTTATGGCACTAGTTAAGAAAGATTCGTTATGATAATCACAAGAAAGGGGCGACACGCAATGGACACCATTTTAAAATTACAACACGTCAGTAAACAATTTGGTCGTTTTCAGGCACTAAACGATGTGTCATTCACCGTAAATCGTGGGGATATTTACGGGCTCATCGGCGAAAACGGCGCCGGTAAAACAACCATTATGCGGCTGATCACGCACCTCTCACCGCTTAACAGCGGCAGTATTACACTATTAGGAGAACAGGCACCGCATTATCAGCAGGCACTGAAGCACGTCGGCGCCGCCATCGAGACACCTGCTGCATTTAAGAAGTTGACGGTTAAACAAAATTTAACGCTGGCCGCCATTCAACACGGGATTCAGGATAAGCAAGTGATTACGGACAACATTCACTTCGTTGGTTTAGATGAAAAGGCAACAACGAAAGCCAGTAAGCTCTCATTAGGGCAGCGGCAACGTTTGGGGTTAGCACTGGCATTACTCTCGCAACCCGATTTTTTGGTATTAGATGAGCCCATCAATGGGTTGGATCCTTCTGGCATCATGGCTTTTCGGGAACTCCTGAAGAAACTGAATCGCGAACAGAACACCACCATTTTGATTTCCAGCCATATTTTGACAGAGTTATATCAAGTCTCAACGAAGTTTGGCTTCATTTCTCACGGTCAGTTTATTAAAGAAGTGACCAAGGAAGACCTGGACAAGGAGAATAGATCAGGCATCCTACTCACGGTGGATGATGTCAAATTAGCAGCCGAGTTGTTAGACAGTTCAAATATCCAACCGTTCACCGTTTTAGATGATGCTCGCATCCTGGTCCATGACCTTTCAGTAGACACTGCGAAACTCAATCAAGAACTGGTGATTGCGGGGGTCGCAGTTAAGAATATCACCCGCCAGGAGGGCTCCTTGGAGGAATATTACACCGATCTACTCAAGACGCAAGGAGGCGGCCAGCATGCTTAATCAATTACGAGCTGATTTCTACCGACAAACGCACACGATCGGCCATTATCTCTTACTCGTTTTAGTTTTGATCTACAGTTTCGTCACGATCTATTTTAAATCCGTTGGCGGCGTGATGGTTAGTGCACCCGAGGACACCCTTGCCCAACTCGCGAGTGGGACGTGGACGGTTCTCTCAGGCGTCCGCGCCATGACGATTGGTGCCAGCATTCTGATGTACGCGTTTATCAGTATTTTCGTGATGGTGATCGGGTATGAATTTAGTCAGGAAACCTATAAAAACACGCTCATTTCAGGTATCTCCCGTTCGGGGTTCATTGTCGCCAAATACATTACGATGCTTGTAGATATCCTGCTGCAAATTCTCGCCTACTACGTCTTCGGCATTCTCGTTGGGCTGGCAATGGGCCGTAAGCTAGGCACTAGCTGGGGGCACCTCTTATCAACAACGCTGGCAACGGTCGGCATCACGACCTTCTTCATCAGCGTGGTCTTCGGGATGGCGGTGGTGTTGCTTATTTTAACGGGGTCACAGATCGGCAGTGCCGCGTTTATTGTCATCTTCCCGTTGGCCGTTTCCATCATTGCGGCTGTCGCACACTGGCACTGGTTGAAATATATCAACTTTTTCTCAACCACGGTCAAGATCAGTGTCGGACAGATCACTGTGAGTCAATTTTGGCCATATGCTTGGGTCAGTATAGCAATTCTAGCTGTTTGCTTCTTGCTGTCGCTGGGATTGATTCAGCGAAAAGAACTTTAATGCTGGGCCTTTTAACTTTATAAAGGTTCTATCCGTTAATACCTTAACCTGTAATTGAGATAAACAAAAAGACATTTCAAAATCGGATAATTTTGAAATGTCTTTTTAATAACTAGCGTTCGGCAATACCTGTGCTAGCGAACGGTCGAACCGTCCTTTCATTATCATTGGCCTACTTAATAAGCTAAAGCAAGTCAATTAAATCCACTATAACGTCCATGGCAACTGTGAGAGTATAACCATTCGGATACCACTCATGATGTTTTCTTAACCCTGATAAACATTGTTTATTTAAAATTTCAAATAGGTATATACCATTATAGCGTACTAAAAGTTAGGTTCGCTTTATTTTCAGCGGCCTCATCGCGCAACTTTGTGCATACAATCAATTGGGTAACCCCAATCAAAGCGGTATAATAACCGTAACTGAAAATTCTGGAGGTATCTGCATGGCAAACACAATTGATGAAACTAAGATCAAAACGGATCTGTACGACGCAGTCAACGGTGACTGGCTGAAAACGGCCGTGATTCCCGCTGACCACTCCACCACTGGCGGTTTTACAGATCTCGCTGACAACATTGAAAAAACGCTGATGAGCGACTTTGATGAGTTGCTCAAAGGCAACTTACAACCCACCAATCCTGAACAAACTGAATTCAAGAAATTCTACGCGTTGACGACGAACTTTGCAAAACGGGAAAAAGACGGCGCCGCACCATTGAAGCCGTTCATTGACCGCATCACTAAATTGACCAACTATCAGGATCTCAGTGACCAACTGGCTGACTGGATCCTGACCGGGCTGCCAACGCCATTTTCATTTGACATCGATTCTGACATGAAAAACTCCACAACTTACGCGCTGTTTGCGAGTGGTCCTTCTCTGTTTCTGCCTGACAAGACCTACTACGCTGAAGGCAACCAAGCCGCTGCTCAATTAATGCCAATATTCACCGACATGATGACCCAACTCTTTAAGTTGGCCGGGTACGGTGACGATGAAGCAAAAACGATCATCGATCAGGCTGAACAGTTCGACCGCCTGATTGCGCCACACGTGAAATCTGCTGAAGAAGGCGCGGACTACAGCAAGATGTACAATCCACGCAGTTTGGATGACATTGCCGGCAGCACGGATAAGCTTGATTTGAAGGCTGCAATTATGACCTTAGTGAAGGGCACGCCAGACGTCATTATCACGCCAGAACCAGCGTACTTTGATGCCTTGAACGACCTGCTCACTGACGCCAACTTCCCACTCATGAAGAGTTGGTTGCTGGTGAAGACCGTTTCCGGATTATCGTCTTACTTAACCGAAGATTTCCGTCAAACAAGCACCATCTTTGGTCGGGCACTCTCCGGTCGCAAGGAAGCGCGCTCCCAAGAAAAGGCCGCCTACGACCTCGCTACCGGCGTGTTTGACCAAGTTGTCGGCGACTACTACGGCCGCAAATACTTTGGCGAGGCAGCCAAAAAGGACGTTCACAACATGGTCGTTAAGATGGTCAACGTCTATAAGAAACGGCTGGCCAACAACACTTGGCTGGGTAAAGCCACCCGTGACAAGGCGGTATTAAAACTGGATAAACTGGGCATTCAAGTTGGTTACCCCGACACCATCACCCCACTGTATTCGAAATTTAAAGTCACCACTGCAGAAGACGGCGGTTCGCTGCTCAGCAACATCATGACTTTTACCCGCATCCGTAACGAAGACGAATTTTCGAAATGGAACCAACCGGTCGACCGCACCCGCTGGGAAATGAGCGCTAACACGGTCAACGCTTACTTCCACCCATTCCACAACATCATCGTCTTCCCAGCTGCGATTCTTCAAGCACCGTTCTACAGTCTGAACCAATCGTCCAGCGAGAACTTCGGTGGTATCGGTGCCGTTATCGCCCACGAAATTTCTCATGCCTTTGATAACAACGGATCGTTGTTTGACGAATACGGTAATTTGAACAACTGGTGGACTGAAGAAGACAACGCGCATTTCAAAGATCTTGCACAAAACATGATCGATGAGTTCGACGGCCTGCCATACGCTGGGCAAAAGGTAAATGGTAAACTGACTGTTTCCGAAAACATCGCTGATGGCGGCGGGTTGAGCTGCGCGCTGGAAGCCGCAAAGGGCGAACCCGATGTTGACCTAAAAGCCTTCTTTATCAACTGGGCCACAATTTGGCGTTCAAAAGCAACCAAGGAACGCGAACAGCTTCTGTTATCCATTGATGTTCACTCCCCTGCTAAGTTGCGGGCAAACGTCCAGGTTCAGAATTTGGATGACTTCTTCAGCACGTTTGACGTTGTTGAGGGGGATGCCATGTATAAGGCACCTGCGGATCGGGTTAAGATCTGGTAATTCATTAGTCGCATGAAACTGTAAAACAGCCAACTGATCTTTAATTTGATTAGGTGGCTGTTTTTCTTTTTTGTAAATGAAAAACAGATCTTATTATTCATTTTTTGAACAATAAGATCTGTTTTTTAGTTTAGGCAGCACTCACATTGTCAATGAGCCTCGTTTGGTTAGGAAAGTTAATATTTTTGTTGAAAGCATTAACTTGGGTACTTGATGACGATGTTGTGGGGCTGTTTGAACGCTTTTTTTGGTTTTGATGTTTTGCTGCGTTGTGGTTGTGGCTTTCTTGGCATCATCACTGAAACGTGTTCTAGAAGGCAAGGAACTGCATGTAAACCAACTCTGGCCTGCTGCATATTGCTCATGGCTACGGCTTTCTTGTCGTCATAGCCGAAACGTGTTCCAGGAAGCAAGGAACTGCATGTAAGCCTGTTTGGGCTAGTTGCATAGTGCTTATGGCTACGGCTTTTTTGTCGTCATAGCTGAAACGTGTTCCAGGAAGCAAGGAATTGCATGTAAGCCAACTCTGGCCTGTTGCATATTGCTTATGGCTACGACTTTCTTGTCGTCATAGCCGAAACGTGTTCCAGGAAGCAAAGACCTGCATGTAAGCCTGTTTGGGCTAGTTGCACAGTGCTTATGGCTACTACTTTTCTTGGCATCATAGCTGAAACGTGTTCCAGCAGGCAGAGGGCGGAGCCTGCTTCCACACTCTACCTTGTACTCTTCCTCTTCATCAAAGTCGTCGCAACCACGGTCTTCAACGGGACGTCTCTCCCGTCATCCAACCTTGACTTCATCATATCCACAGCCGTGACACCCATTTGGTCCGTGTATACATGGACTGCGCTTAGTTCTGGATAGACGTACTTTGCCACTGAGGTGTCGTTAAAGCTAAAACAGCTTACCCGTTCCGGCACGTCGATATTAGCCTCGCCCAGTGCTTTCAAAGCACCGATTGCCATTGGGTCGTTACTGATAAAGAACGCGTGTGGTAAGTCATCACCTAATTCGCGAATGGCTTGCTGCATCAGGTCATAGCCCGATTGATTTGTGTAGTTGCCCTGGAATACCAGCTTGTCGTTATACTTGCTAGAACTCGTCATGAGGCGTTTATAAATGCTATATCTTGGATCTGGAATCTTTAGCTTGCGGTCAGTTGTGTATTCTGACCCGTAAATGATTCCAACTTCATCACTTTGCGCTAATAATAGCTGTAACGCTGCTGTCACCGGTGTTTTAAAGTCAGTCACAACGCTGTCAAAGCCGCGGCCAATTTCGCTCCAGTCAACGAACATCAGATTATTTGTCAACTCTGATAGCTGACTGACCTGGTCTTCGCTGTACTTACCAACGGCGATGATGCCGTCAACATCCTGGCTAATTTCAGAGACTTGGTTTTGAAAAACGGGTGTGGTCTGAATCTGCAACTCTTGGCTGCGCTTTTCAATACCCATGCGAATGGCCATGTAATAGAGATCATCCATTTCCTTGTTCTCTGAATACCACTGAACGACAGCGATTCGATGCACCTCAGGATTCTTCGGTGACCGTTTGATCTTGGTGTAGTTCAACTCTTCAGCAATTTCAAAGATCCGTTGCCGAGTGTCGTCGCTCACCGAAAGCGTGGTGTCGTAGTTCAGTACCCGAGAAACAGTGGATAAGGAAACACCCGCTTTTTGTGCAATATCTTTAAGTGTGACTTTCATGGGGAGCCCCCTCCTAGAGTGTGAAGCAAGGCGGTTTGAGGGCGGAGCATAAGCTAACTATGACGGAAAATCCCGGGCTTGGATTTTTTGTCATAGTTAGCTTATGCAGTAGCCCTCAGCCTTGCTGAGCACGTTTCGATAGAGTGTGAAGTAGGGCGGTTAGGGGCGGAGCGTAAGGTACTCTGGTCGAAAAAGTCCGGGCCTGACTTTTTTGGCCAGAGTACCTTACGCAGTAGCCCCGTGCCCTGCTGAACACGTTTCGGCTAGATAAGAGAGACCCTCAAACCGAGACATCTCTCATATCTACCCTTCCATACATATTTACATCACCATTGTGTCGCATGGAAGCCCTTACGTCAACCATCAAAACACCCTCACAACAATAGCCCGCAGACCATCGCCCACGAGCTACCACCTGTCAAAACGACAGATAAAGACTGTTATAACTGTGCAATAAACCGGTCAAATGCGGCTTCACCGTCGGCGGTCTGCTTGAACACGCCAGCATCTTGCAACACCCGCGCAAAGACTTTCCCGATGGCTTGATCAATAATTTGATCAGCGTTATCAGCTGTAAAGTCGTTAGTTGCCTTAAGGTCATCAGCCCAAGCCTTGTGGTAGTCCTTCATCTCATTAGGTTGATCAAGAACGTACTTTTTAACTTCCTGCATTTCAGTCTTCAGTCGTGCCGGTAAAATGGCACGTCCCATGACTTCAATGAGACCGATGTTTTCCTTTTTAATGTGTTGCACATCCTGATGTGGATGGAAAATGCCGTCTGGATATTGGTCAGAGGTTTGGTTATCCCGTAAAACGATATCCAGCACGAATTGATCACCCTTGCGGTAGGCAATCGGCGTCACCGTATGATGCCGTTTCCCATCCGTAAAGGCGCGCACATCAACGGTTTCGTCAGAATACTGTTTCCAGGATTCCGCAATCAGGTTGGCGGCATTGATCAGTGAATCTGGGGTGTCCCCAGTCAGGCGAATCGTGGACATTGGCCATTTCACGATTCCGGCATCCACGTCGTCAAAACCGGGCAAGGTAATCTCGCGCGCAACGGGGGCCTTCATCATTGGGAACTGGTGGCGACCACCCTGATAGTGGTCCTGCGCCAGCATAGAGCCGCCAACGATTGGCAGGTCAGCATTACTCCCCACAAAATAGTGTGGGAACGTGTGCACGATCTCCAGCAGGTTCGTAAACGTCCGCTGTGTGATAGCCATTGGTCGGTGAGCTGCCAACAAGAAGATGGCATGCTCACTGAAGTAAGCGTATGGCGAATACTGGAAACCCCAGGGTTCGCCGCCAAGCGTCATCCGAATAACCCGGTGATTGGAACGCGCCGGATAGCCTAACCGCCCTAGATAACCTTCGTTTTCAATGGCCAGCTGACTTAACGGGTAAGTGTTAGTCTTCTGGTTCCGAGCGGCCGCGATGGCCTTCGGATCCTTTTCAGGCTTGGATAAATTGATCGTGATTTCCAGATCACCAAAGTCAGTTGGCGCGTCAAAGACGATGTTCTTCGCAATCGCACGGGTCTTAATATAATCATTCTTACGACTCAAATCGTAGAAGTAGTCAGTGGCTTCTTCTGGACTGTTGTTGTACTTGTTCCAAAATTTGGCATTAATGTTGGCTGGCGTTGGCGTCATTAAATCAGTCAGTTGGGCTTCAAGGATATCCTTGTCCGTTTGACTGTCTTCAATTTTGCCATTCTGAACGGCTGTTTCAAGCAACGCATCGAGCACGTCTAACAGGTCGTCACTCTTGGCGTCAACGGCTTGGGCATCGCCCACAAAGCCAAGGACCTTATTTGTCACGTAAATGCGATCCAGCGGTTGATAGGTGCCGCTGTCAATGATTGCATCCACGAATTGATCAACTGTTTTAGACATGACTAGGCTTCACCCCGATCGTTGTAACCCTTTGGATGACTCTGCTTCCAGTTCCAAGCAGTTCGGATAATTTCTTCCACGTCATCATACTGTGGCTTCCAGCCCAGAATCTTACGGGCCTTGTCTGAAGCAGCAATCAAGGTGCTTGGGTCACCAGCCCGCCGAGGAGCATCTTCGGCAGGAATGGGTTGGCCAGTGGCCTTCCGAGCAGCTTCCAAGATTTCCTTGTTGGAGAATCCAGTTGAAGAGCCCAAGTTAAAGGCGTCACTGTCATGACCGTCCTTGAGGTATTCAAGAGCCAAAATGTGTGCGTCGGCCAAATCCATCACGTGGACATAGTCACGAACATTGGTTCCATCCTTAGTTGGGTAGTCGGTCCCGAAGATCTTCAACCCGTCACGTTCACCAGCAGCCACTTGGAGAATAATTGGGACCAAGTGGGTTTCTGGATGGTGGTCTTCACCAATGGAACCGTCGTCCTTAGCACCGGCAACGTTAAAGTAGCGCAGCGTCACAAACTTGATACCGTATGACTTGTCAGCCCACTTGATAATTTTTTCCATGCAGAGCTTTGATTCGCCATACGGGTTGGTAGGAATCTGCGGATCCGTTTCCTTGATAGGAATCTGCTTAGGTTCGCCATAGGTTGCAGCGGTACTTGAGAAGATGATCCGCTTAATGTCGTGATCCTTCATGGCTTCCAACAAAGTGATCATGCCACCAGTGTTGTTATCAAAGTACTTCAACGGGTTTTCCATCGATTCTGGCACGATGGAGAAGGCAGCGAAATGAATAACGCCTTCAACGTTTTTCTCAGTGCCAAAAACGCGGTCTAAGAAGCCACGGTCGCGAATGTCCCCTTGGTAAAACCGCGCTTTCGGGTTCACAGTAGCACGGTGCCCAGTAATCAAACTATCGATCACAGCAACGTCATACCCTTTTTCAACTAAACGATCAACGGTGTGGGAGCCAATATAACCGGCACCACCTAATACAACAACAGTCATGTAAGTAACCTCCTGATAGTCTCTCTTCTTATCTGATAAACAACACCCACCGGGCGGGGCCAGCGAGTGTCATTTTTTTCAATTCACAATTTAATTGTACGCTTTTACTAAAACGAGATTAAGCTTTGATTTCCTTAGGACCATCAGCAATATTAGCAACATAGAAGCTAGCATCATAACCGATCTCCTTCTTATAAACGTCACCGACAGCCTTAGAGAAGGCGTCAACTTTATCCTTATTGACAATGGCAATGGCACAGCCGCCGAAACCGGCACCAGTCATCCGGGCACCCAAGACACCGTCTTGTTTCAAGGCGGTTTGAACTAAGCAATCCAATTCCTTACCAGTGACTTCGTAGTCATAACGTAATGAGACGCCAGAAGCATTCACTAGCTTGCCAAACTTCACAAGGTCGCCATCCGTCAACGCCTGCTTAGCACGCAGGGTCCGCTGATTTTCGATAACAGCATGACGGGCACGCTTGATCAAAATATCGTCATCAACTAAGTAGGATTCTTCATCAAATTCATCCTGACTTAATTCACCAAGCGTCTTGATAACAACGCCGCCCTTTTGCATGCGGGCAACCGCTTCTTCACACTGGCTGCGACGTTCGTTGTACTTTGAGTCAACGAGTTCACGCCGCTTGTTGGTGTTCATGATCACCACCACGTTATCGCCCAATTCAGCAGGCACATATTCGTATTTCAGGGTGTTGGTATCCAGCAAAACAGCTTGGTCTTTCTTCCCCATCCCGATAGCGAATTGATCCATGATCCCGGTATTTAATCCAAGATAGTCATTTTCAACAGCTTGGCCATTCTTAACGAGGTCGAGTTGTTCGAGACCCCAACCAAATTCAGTGTTGAAAATGTTGCCCAACAGTAATTCGATTGAAGCGGAAGATGACAAGCCAGAAGCATCTGGCAAATCACCATGAACAAATAAATCAAACCCATGAGGAGCAGTAAAATTCTTGTTAGCCTTTAATTCATAAAGGACACCGCGAACGAACTTGTCCCAGCTTAGATCCTTCTTGAAATCTAATTCATCAGTTGTAAATTCAATGACACCGGCGTCTGGAATGTTGGCAGATTGCACGCGGATCTTGTTATCCTCACGTGCCTTGTAGACACCGTACGTCCCCATGCTAATCGCACAAGGGAACACGTTGCCGCCATTATAATCAGTATGTTCACCAATCAGGTTGATCCGGCCTGGGGCGAAGTACACCTTGTCAGCTTCGTAGCCGAATGCATCGTTAAATTCCTTTTTTAAACTTGAATAGTCCATGATCAGGCCTCCGTTTTTACTAAAACTTTTACCATAAACTAAGATACGCCAAATGCCGTCACAAGTCAAATATAATCGGTTACTTTTCATAGATGGGATTTTGTTTTCATACATTTTCTTTGTAAATTTTACTACGGTTATGAGATTATGCTTGCGTCCGCTTCACTCCGTCGGACGACTCTGGGAGCTGTAGTGGTTCGCGAAGAAGCTAATTTTTTCTTTCAGAAAAAATGGATCTCCTTCACTCACATGTTACTAGGCGAGGAAAGTACCCTCACCAAGTAACATCGACACCACTGCTCCGAGCTCGTCCGACTCCGTTACGCTCACAAAACTGGTTCCAAACCACTTCACTTAATAATTGAATATGGGTTAAACCAAATTTGAGATGAATTTTCGCCTAACCTGTTGACCGTTCACGTTGCTTTACTAATAACGATCAGGGATTCGAGTATGCAATATGAACTAATTAACCTCTAACGTCTATACAAGAATCCTCAGTTTGTCATTTTTTTCAAAAGTAAAGCGCACCAAATCATAGCGCAGAACGGTCGCCAATCGAGTAGGAGGTAATTGATTAATTCAATTACCGACCTCTCACACCACCGTACGTACGGTTCCGTATACGGCGGTTCAATAATTTAAGCACTTTGTATTGACTGGAGTGTCTTGCTCATATTGATGAGTCCAAGGCGTTCCAGTCTTTTGTTTGTCAGAGTATAGGTCAATGTCTTGCTATGCGCAGTTCGCCAATAACCCTTACGGGTATTGGCCATTGTATAAGCACTGGTGCCAGAAAGCCCCAGTTTTACAAGATGATTGACCTTTGTTTTGAGCTTCTTCCACTGTTTCCAAATATACTGGCGAATCCTTGCTCGCAACCATTCGTCTAAGTGACGGATAAAATTGGTCATTTTCCCGACCGAATAGTACTGTAACCACCCACGCATCTTTTGATGAATCTCGTTAAACACCAGGTTTAACGAAACGCCCCGATTGCGCTTGGTCATTTTCCTGAGTGCAGACTTGATGCGTTGCTTGGCCTGCCAAGCAGGTCGCGCATACGCACCTCCTCGACCAACCCCCAAGGAAAATCCCAGGAACTTGGCCCGCAGAGGCGAACTTACTGATGTCTTGTCCTCATTGACGGTGACCTTTAGGTCGCCTTCAAGAAAGCGAGTAACATTAGTCAGAACCCGTTCTCCAGCACGTTTGCTTCGGACATAAATATTACAATCGTCCGCATAGCGGACAAACTGATGACCTCTGGAAGTTAACAGCTTATCCAGTTCGTTGAGATAAATGTTAGCCAAAAGTGGCGATAAGGGGCCACCTTGAGGGGTGCCTTTATCACTTCGTTCAAATAGACCACCATTCATGACACCGCTGGTTAGGAAGCGACGAATGAGATGCAGTATCCATGGATCCGTAATATACTGCTCAATAAATTTAATAAGCAGATCGTGGTTGACCGTATCGAAGTATGCTTTTAAATCGAGATCCACGACATAGTGATAGCCCTGATTGTAGAACTGAACCACTCTATCAATGGCATCTTTAGCACTTCGATTCGGTCGGAACCCAAAACTATTATCTGAGAAGACACGCTCAAATGTTGGCACCATGACTTGCGCCATGGCTTGTTGAACAAGTCGGTCAATCACAGTTGGTATTCCGAGCTTGCGTTTACCACCATTAGGTTTGGGAATTTCAACCCGCTTAACGGGACGAGGCCGATAGGTCTCGTTTTGTAAAGCTTGCAGTAATTCCTGTTTATGTTTCCTCAAGTAGGGCAACAGTTCGTCAACGGTCATTCCGTCTAGTCCTGCTGCACCTTTGTTTCTGCAGACGCGAAGATAAGCCTCGTTCAGGTTATTTCGGTCTAAGACTAACTCTTGAAACTTAGTGCCGTTCATCATCGTATTTTCACCAGAGTCAGTGCTACGCACCCCGACTTGTTCTTGGGCTTCCAGTCCTACTGTCCGCCGGCGGTCAGCTTTTTCTGTATTCTGCGGTTGTTGCACTGTCTCCACCTCCAATATCAATGATGACCTATTATTGTTCAGCCCTTCGTGGCAGATACCACTACTATGGCCTCGGCTGACTCCTGTATCGTTCTGCACCACATCACTGCGATGTTTGTTCCTGTGGCGCTTAGCGCGCCTCTTGTCGGGAACGTACGATACAGGCCTCCCCGGGTAAGAACGCCCACTTTCGTACCATGTCATTGCCAGCTTTACTGCGATGGCCTCGAGTAGTATTGGACTTTGGTTTGTTTGGCAACCTCGTCCGACCAACACAGCCTTATAGCTGATTCTTGTACATCAATGCGGTACTTTGTCGCCGACTTCCTTCAGATTCCACCTCACGATGGACACCCTTGTCATTGACTTGCGGTTCCGACTACTACGGCCCGCAACGGACTTTCACCGTCTAGTTGGCGCCCATGCCGGGCGCACCAAAAAAAACGACCACCCAATAAGAGCAGTCGTCATCGTCATTCATTTAAATTAATCGAACTTAGCCACCCACTCATCAAGTGCGTTGACGAAGTTGGTGAGATTTTGGTTGGCTTCGGCATCAGTTTTGCCGCTGGTACCAGTGTAGAATTTAATCTTTGGTTCAGTCCCTGAAGGCCGAACAGCGATCCAGGTGCCATCCGTTAACCAGTATTTCAAAACGTTGGATACCGGCAAGTCCAGTTTTTCAGTCGTGCCATCAGCATGGGTGGCCGTTTGCGTTTGATAGTCATCCGTGGTTGCCACTTTGACACCCGCAAATTCTGTTGGCTTGTCGGCCCGCAAAGCAGCCATGATAGCGGCCATCTTGTCAGCACCATCAACACCATCAAATTCTTTAAAGGTGGTCTTTTCAGCGTAGTAGCCATATTCCTTGTAAAGCTGCTGAATCCCATCGTAAAGTGTCAGACCTTGTTGTTTGTAATAGGCCGCAACTTCAGCTAACAGAATCGTTGACTGAATGGCATCCTTATCCCGAACAAACGGGTTGATCAGGTAGCCAAAACTTTCTTCGAACCCAAACAGGAAGGTGTGGTCGTGATTTTCTTCGGCCAATTTGATCTGTTCTGCGATGTACTTAAACCCAGTCAGGACGTTCTTCATCGTCACGCCATAGTGGTCAGCAATTTTAGTTGCCAATTCAGTGGAGACGATCGACTTCACCACTAAACCATCAGCTGGCAAGGTATTGGAATCTTGCTTAGCTTTCAAAATATAGTTCAACAAAACGGAGGCAATTTGGTTCCCAGTCATCAACTGGTAGTCGCCATTTGGCATCCGTACAGCGGCGCCGAGACGGTCAGCATCGGGATCGGTGGCAACCAACAAATCAGCGCCCTGTTTCTTGCCTAAAACAATCGCCATGTTGAAGGCTTCTGGGAATTCTGGGTTGGGATGTTCAACCGTTGGAAATTCAGGGTCGGCAATGGCTTGTTCCTTGACCATCGTAAAGTGGTCGTAACCGGCGTTTTTCAAAGCACGGTAGCCAATAACTCGGCCCGTCCCATGCAGCGGCGTATAGATCAACGTCATGTCCTTGCCGACTTCATCGATCAGCTTATTGTTGATAGACACTTCAGCAATCCCCTTGAAGTAGTCTTCATCAACGTCTTCACCAATGATGTGCATGGTGTTCGTTTGCCGTAATTTTTGTTCAGCAACGGTAGCGACTGTAAACAGGTTGTCGATGCTGCGCACGTATTCAGTGATCTTATCAGCTTCAACGGGTGGCATTTGACCACCATCTGGGCCGTAAATTTTAAACCCATTGTACTGCTTAGGGTTATGGCTGGCCGTAATCATGATCCCAGCGTAGGTGTGCAAATGACGAACGGCAAACGACAATTCTGGGGTTGGCCGAATATCGTCAAAGACATAGGAAGGAATGTTGTGAGCACCCAGAACCATTGCGGCGTGGTGGGCAAACTCACGCGATTGGTAACGCGAGTCAAAGCTAATGGCAACACCACGTTGTTTTGTGGCATCATCTAATGTGTCCATGAACCGGGCCAACCCTTCACTGGCTGAACCAACGGTGTACAAGTTCATCCGTCCAATACCGGGGCCGATCAAGCCGCGCATCCCAGCTGTCCCAAATGACATGGGTGCGGTGAAGGCTTCTTCAAGTGCCGTCTCATCATTCGCCATGTCGGCTAATTCAGTCGCTAATTGTGGATCGAGGTCTTGATAGTTTTTCCAAGTTTGATAGTTATCTTTCCAGCTCATCGAAAATCGCTCCTCTTTATTCATCTCTAATTTACGATTACTTATTATACCTCTTTCATTGTAACGCAGGTAGAGGGAAATGGTAAAAGTTTTAGTAAAAGAGTGTGGAGCAAGGCGATTAGAGGGGCGGAGGTTCTTTCCAATATTAGGTGACAGTCCGTTGCATTCCGCAATTTGGCACTCCGTGTAGTGGCTCGCGACTGAGCTAACTCGATTTCTGCTGCGCAGCTCTCGAGTGGATCTCAGTCGTCTCGCACATCAGTAACCGACCAAAGTACGGTCGCTAACTGATGTCGACACCACAGCTCCGTGCCAAATTGCTGCATTCCACTGACGTTGAGCTACCGTTCAACACTAGTTAAGCATCACAATAGCTTTAAAACTAGTTCGCAGAGAATCCGCCCTCAACTGCTGGCAAGGCTACTGATAGCAATGCTTCTCATGATGTGTCTGTCACCAGTAACGATTGATATAGAGGTTTCGTGATGCCACTTTTGAAGACCTAATAACTGCGACGACCACGATCAGGATCATAGCGTAGTGGAACCGTTCGGCATTGCAGGCTGTGGTGTCGGTGGTCGTTAGCGGCTGTCCTTTAGCCGGTTACGACCACGGGAGACGTAGGAGATCCTTGAATTTCTGCCAAGACATTCACTAGCTCCCCGGAGCGACCCCACCTCAGTCTGCAGGGCCGAACGGGGGAACGAAGCGACATTAAAGTGCTACTTTGAATCACCCAACAATGGAAAGCCCCCTTGCGGAACACTTTTTGCTACATAAAACAATAGCACGTCGCCACTTCTAAAGTGTCACAAGAAAAATCAAACTCTGAATTTTGTACCAGTAAATAAGCCCACCATCCCTCCCCGCAAAGCACCAACACCACACCTCCAACCACCACACTAACGCTTCTACCCAACTCATGGTACACTTGTTGAAGAAATGCATCATCTGAAAGAAGGTCCTTATTTTGTCAGTACGCCCCTACAGTTTTAGCCAGGTTCAAGTGAGTCAACCGCTTGACCAACAGGAAAAGCTCGGCAAAACCATTCGAAAAACAGCGCCCTTTGAAACCCTGGGCACCTTTAAACCCATTAAACGCAGTGCCAACAAGCTCATGGACCAAGTCCGTCAGATTCTGATTCCGGAACTCTTACCAGAGCGTACCCAGCGGATGAGCGAGTCGCTCTTCACGTTCTTCCGTGGAACGGCCGAACTCATGGAATTTGATTTGGCCCACCAGACGAACTCACCGATCCATGCCATCACGTGTGGTGACGCCCACGTCGGTAACTTTGGCCTGTTTGCGTCGCCAGAACGGCATCTATTGTTTGATCTGAACGATTTTGACGAAGCTGGAATCAACCCATTTGAATGGGACGTCAAGCGTCTGGCCGTCAGTGTCATGCTGGCTGCCGGTGAACACGATGACTTCGATCAGACACCGCTGCCTGAGCTACTCAAAGACATCGGCCGCTCCTATCGAGAAAGCATGAACGCGATGTTTGAACGGACGACCTTAAACCGGTTCTACCCAATCAATGAAGTCGAAAATTTGTTAAACGCGATTCCGGACGAACTTCAACACAGTAAAAAGCTCAAAAAGTTCATGGAAAAAGCCGGTAAACGTGATTCTGAGCAAGTCGTGCGCAAGTTTACTACAACCAAGGAAGACGGCACCTGCCTCTTTAACGAAAACGCCCCGCGCACGAAGCATGTGAAGGATAACGTAACGAAAAACATTGAAGACTATCTTGCGGCATACCGCGATACCTTGCAGCCGGATGTGAACATGCTGCTGTCACAATTTACGGTGACGGATGTCGTGCGCCACAGTGTTGGCGTTGGGAGTTTCGGCTCACGGTGCTACCTTGTGTTGCTGACCAGTTCGGATGGCAGTCACCTTGTGCTGCAGATCAAAGAAGCCCTGCCAACACGTAAGTTAGCGGATCGAATTCCTGACGAAGCCAGCGCCGCCTTTGCAAAGAACGAAGGCAAACGGATCGTCTACTCTCAAAAGATCCTCCAATCGGCTTCCGACCCATTCTTAGGCTATTTCGCCAGCTCATCTCGGAGTTACTACGTCCGCCAATTCCGGGATATGAAGGCTTCAATCGACCTCAGCGAGCTCGATTGGGAACAGTTTGAAGCTTACGCCAAGACCTGCGCCTGGATTCTTGGGACCGCGCACGCACAGAGTCCAACTGCCGGCATGATTCTTGGCTACGTGGGCCACTCTGAAAAGTTTG
Organism: Secundilactobacillus paracollinoides; assembly: GCF_001702155.1. Taxonomy (NCBI): domain Bacteria; kingdom Bacillati; phylum Bacillota; class Bacilli; order Lactobacillales; family Lactobacillaceae; genus Secundilactobacillus; species Secundilactobacillus paracollinoides. Next base: position 1,859,422 of record NZ_CP014912.1, on the reverse strand, counting down.
ACGCCGCCATTGCTGACTGGTCGCAGGCTTATATCGAACAAGTTAAGGGCGACTACCAAGCATTTAAGCTCTATCGTTTAGCTAAGGATGCTGAGCAGATTAGTAAGACCAACTAAATAGGTTAAAAAACTTTTTAACACGGCATCTCAGAGAACATTTTCTATCTGAGGTTCCGTGTTTTTTAGACGGAAAATTGCCTTTTATATACCATCGCCGCGAGCTACCTTTTTTCTCCACGGACGATTTCATCCAGCAATAATTTAAACGCCTGATCAATTGCAGCCCGTCGTCGCTGAAATTCACTTAAAACTGCTTCACGTGGAATATTTTCTCGCAAAACTTCTGCCAAAATATCATCATCCGTCACATGAAGATGGTCGTCAGAAACAAATTCATAACCAAATCCGTTTTTGAACCGGTAAGGTCGCACAGCAATCCCGGGCTCAATATTAAATTCAGCTGGAATTTCAACCATGTGATTCTGGTTGATTTTTCGAGTGTGCAGATTCATTTGCGTTCTCCTTACCTTTTTCTGCATCGATGAAATTAAGCCTGATTTTCCTACCAGTTCTGGTTGCTATCTGATTCAGTAAACGAGGTGTAATTTCCATATCACCTGACTCTAATTTCAATAGCACTCGCTTGGGAACTTTTATCTTTTTTGCAAAGTCTGGACGATTTAAGTTAAGTTGATGACGCAAATCATCAACAGCAAAGGCAGTAGCTGTATCGAATTCAAACTGTCTCAAATAGTGCACAAAATTTGGATCCTGCTTGATTCTTTGTTGAATCATCTCTTCAATCTCGGACATTTAGTGGTTGCTCCTTCCTTAAAGGCAACTAGTTTCTTAAACAAATTCGATTTGCAACCTTTTCCCGGCAGCACTGGCAATCTGTCCAAGAAGATCTACTGACAAATCAAAGTCACCAGTCTCAATCCTCGAAATCGTGGACTGTGTTTGCCCGACTAACGTTGCAAAAGCGCTTTGCGTCAATCCCAAACTACCTCGTAATTGTTTAACCGCCTTGGCCGCTGCTAGGTTAAAACCCTCTTGGTGAACAGCCTTAGCAAAGACTAGATCCGTCTTACTTCTCTTTTCAATGTAATCATCAATAAAGCTCATTTGGAAACCTCCTTCACGTTTTCAGATATTTTCATTTTAATGATAGCAAATTAAGTTTTAGAAGTATTAGTCAAAGTATTTTAATTTTCCTAACACCTCTAACTACGTAACCTAATATTGCGTTGTTTTTAAACGCAAAAAAAGTTCTGTAACCTCCTAAGTGGAAGTTACAGAACTTTTAGTGTCATTTCAGTTTATGAATTCCAAAGCACATCCAACAATTCCTGTGCTGATTCGTTCAAGCTATCCTTAGACTTATCAGTCCCAAGGTGGGTGTAAATTTCACCCACATAAGTGCCCTGTTTGAACAAGTGATTAAAGACTTTGTCAATAACTGGCCGAGTCTTTTCTTCTTCTTGAACAGGCCCGAATGGGTTGGCAAAGAAGGTGGTGCTCATGCCGACTTCATCAGTGGTTCCAAGCGCAAATCGCTTCCCAGTGATGAAGGTGTCCTTTGCATCTTCTTCGTTATCGAATTGGTGAATCCCAATTTCGGTATCGTAGTTGTTAGCGTAGACCCACATATCGACTTGATGATGCTTCACAACACGACGGTATGAGTCGGCCGGGATGATAACCCGGGCGTTCTTCCGGTCAGGGTTCAAGTAAACCCCACGGTCCATGTTGTTGAAAGCAACGGCCGAACTCAGATCATCCAATCGAACGAAGGCGCCAATTTCAGTCCCTTGCGCATACATGTTGCCATCCGCGTCAAAGGCGAAGCTGCCCATATCATCGAAAATCGTTTCCAAACTAATGATCTTGTCGTCAGCGATTTCTTGCAAGGCTTCCAAGGATTCGGACTTCCCGGCACCTGAATCACCAAAGAAGACAACGTTCTTGTTCTTACCGTTAGCGAACTTGATGCGGACCATTGAGCCGTGAATTGGCAACCGGTTCTCGTAGATCATGTGCAGGTTATGCAACGTCAGACACATCTTCTTCATGTAACCAAAGTAAGTGGTCTTATCGTTGTATGGCACTTCGCCGACCCAGATGTCATTTTCTTCATCATGGTGATAGTGACAAACATCGCCCTCAGTCTTATCGATCCCGAATAACAGGATCTCGTCTGGCTTATGGCCGGCAACTTCCTTAGCGTCAGCAACTTCAAACAAGTTGGCAAGGGAAATACCGCTTACGAAGTAGTCGCGATGGAAGTAGATATAGCATAAACTCTCACCGATCTTAGCTGGGAAACAGTACCATTCTTTGCGATCGCCATGGAACTTATCAATTGGGTTGTCAGGCACAGCGGTGAAGGTCCCTTCACGCTTGTTACTTGGCGTGGTCATCATCATTGGTGGCCGTAAGCTCAACGTGTCCAGGAAGCGAATTGGCTTCAGGGATTCGTACCCCTTTGGAATTGGCCAGTCGTGTGACTGGGTCAGGACAACGGCGGAGGTTCCGGCGCTCACTTGACGGTAGGTCTTGTTTTTAAAGCCCTGTAGTTTTTCTTCAATCGTCCGGTATGAACGGATCACCAGACTGTTAAATTGATCATCTAATTGCATGAACGTGTTGGCAGATGCTTCGTTACCATGCAGGTTCAAAACGCCGATTCTGAGGAATGACCGATAGTATGAATACAAGTTTTCAATACTATCCAGGATTTCATATCGGTTGAACTTATCGTAGGCATCCTCACGGTCAAGCAGGACAGCCTTGACTGTGTCCAAGTATGTTTTCGGGTCAGTATCCTCAAACTCATTATCGGAGTCTGCCTCGTGGTGGCTAAGTTGTTCAAGATATAAACGAACGACTTCAAACAATTCTTTACTGTTAATCAAGGTAAAGATGTCTGACATGTACTTGCTGCTATAATCAATAACAGCGACGTCGCGGGCTGGGTTCATGTATAACGCAGCCGTTTCAACATTTTGTGGTTCTGTCATAAAATCGCATTCTCCTTCCAGGTCAGTTTCTCGACTTAAGGCTATTGTAGCCTATTTAAACACGAACGAAAATACAAAAATTAAATATAAATAAAAAAATTAGCATTTTTTCATATAAACCGCTTACATCTAATTTTACAGTACGGAAAGGAAGCCGTACCAGTGTTTTCATATCTTATCATCATAATTACTTCTGTGAAAATACCGTCTTTCTTTTTTAAATAATTAGAAAAAATGACGATATTTTTAATATTTATACATTATTAATCCTAGTGAATTGTTGAAACGTTAAATTAATCGCTGATCGTTAAAATTTGGTCTAGTGCCATCCGTTTTGAGCGGTAATCGTTCATTGGCGACATCGCAGGATACCCAATGGCGATGCCGATGACTAGCAACTCGTTTTCAGGAATGCCAAGTGCCTGTCGTGCTAATTCTGGGTACTTAACCAGTGAATAGGAAGGAATCGTCCCGAGACCCTTGTTCGTTGCAGCAAGAATCAACGTCTCGGCAAAATTGCCCAGGTCGTAAAGTGACCACTGCGGACTTGATTTGGCGATGGTCAAATAGGCGACTGCTGGCGCGTTGTACAGGTGCCTCTGTGATTCTGGATAACTGACGCCGTGTTCAGTCCCCCATTCGGCACGCCGCGTTGAGTTTTCCTGCATATTAGCTTGTTGCGGTGCTTCCCACAATTCACGGTGTTGAACAGGAATATCGGGGTGCGACTGAACATCACGTGATTCTAAATCTGCCTGCTGATCTGCTAGCCGGCGCATGGTGTCGCCCGTTGCAATGTAGACCTTCCAAGGTTGTGAATTCACCCAAGAAGGGCTCTTGATTGCTTCACTCACAAGTTCAGTTAACAGCGACTTATCAACTTGCTTGTCGCTATACGCTCTGACAGAGTGCCGTGCATTGATTACGTCATCAAATTCCATTGTGTCATCTTCCTATCTAAGTGAGGTTATTTCTGGCTAGGGTTATCATAACGCAAAAAGAGAGTGGAGGAAACGCGTCCGCCACTCTCTTTCTAGGCAACCATGCCGAAACAAGTTACAGATAGGGTCTTTCCAATGTTGGGTGATAGTTCGTTGCATTCCGCAATTTGGCACTCCGTGTAGTGGCTCGCGACTGCTGGTAAGGCTACTGACAGCAATGCTTCTCATGATGTGTCCGTCACCAGTAACACTTAATATAGAGATTTCGTGATACCACTTATGAAGACTTACTAGCTGTGACGACCACGACCAGAGTCATAGCGTAGTGGAGTCGTTCGGTATTGCAGGCTGTGGTGTCGGTGGTCGTTAGCGGCTGTCCTTTAGTCGGTTACGACCACGGGAGACGTAGGAGATTCTAGAATTTCTGGCAAGACATTCAATAGCTCCGAAGCGACCCCACCTCAGCCTGCAGGGCCGAACAGTGGAACAAAGCGACGTTAAAACACTACTTTGAATCACCCAACAATGGGGCCCTCCAGAAAGTAAAAGATTGCGCACAAGCGGACCCTGACACAAATTCCAAAGCCCGGAATTTCTGTCAGGGTCCGCTTGTGCGCCACTCTCTAGGCAACCATGCCGAAACGAGTTACAGAAGGCAAGGAGTTGCACCTAAGGCCGCTTCGACGCTAAGGCCAGGCACAACCCAATAATTTCCAGGATAAAGAAGACCCAGAAGACAATATGGAAATTGCCCAGTGTCGCTGTCTTCACGTGACCAATCGTTAATAATAACGTTGCCACGGCAACCCCCGTGGACCCTAACAATTGCCGCATCGTTGTGATCACCGCCGTCCCGTGTGAGACGAGATGGGTTGGCAGCGCATCCGCACCCAGCGTGACCGCCGGCATCATCACAAATGCGTTCCCGCCTTCGATTAACATCGCAATCGGCATCATGCCCCAGAGACCAACTTCGCCCTGGATCAGTGCCAGCAATCCCCATCCGACCAGAATCATGATCATCCCACAAAGGAGCACTGCCTTAAATCCGATCCGGTCAGCAAGTTTCCCCGTAATTGGGTTCAGAATACTGAGGAATACGGCACCAGGAACCAGCGCCATCCCAGAAATAAACGGACTAACGCCAAGAATGATTTGATAGTATAACGGAAAGACAATCGTGACCACGATCAACGCAATGTAGGACAGCCCCGTCAGCCAAACGGCAATGTTGAACTGACCCACGCCGAACACCCGCAGGTCAAGCAGTGGGGTTTCCAACTTGAACTGCCGCGTTGCAAACAGAATAATGGCCAGAACGCTGACAATTAGGATTCCCCAGGCCAGTGGCCAGTTGACACCGGTCTCACCAATCAAGTTGATCACGTACAGGATACCGATAAACCCAACCAGGCAAATGACTGAAAGCCAATCCAGACTTGATTTATCACTTGGCATCACGTTCACGATCGTCCGTGTTGCAAGTAGCACGACCAGCGTGATGATGACTAAGAAGACCCAGAAGAGCCCCTGCCAAGTCGTAAACTTCAAAACGATACCGGAAATAATTGGACCAACTGCTAAAGCAGAGCCCATGACCAAACCGGCAACCCCCATGGCACTCCCGCGGTTCTCCTTAGGCGTAATGGTGAGCAAGACCGTTTGATAAGAAGGAAATAAGATGCCGACCCCGACGGCTTCCATGGCTCGTCCAAGTAATACTAACGGAAAGTTTGGTGCCAAAATAATCAGCAACGTCCCAACATCAAAGGTGAGCAACACGAATAAGAATAATGGCTTAAACCCAATGTTGTTCAGCAACCAGGGACTGACTGGCATCATGACACACATAATCAGCATAAAGCCAGTGGTCAGCCACTGTACCGTTGACGCGGAGATCCCGAAGTACCGCATCAGCGTCGGGTACGCTGTCGACAAGGCTGACTGACTAATGGACATCGTAAAAGTACCCATCAGCAGCGTGGTAATAAACCACAACCGCTGTGAGCCGTGTAATTGAACTGTATCAGACATACAATGATCTTCCTCTCAAGCAATTTAGAATAATTCTTAACTATATTCATCTTAGCCCTTTGATTGAAAAATGTAAACAGGCGTTCGCTGATGCCCTGATAGATGACACCTGCTTGATGGCAGTTTGGTTGTTGCGCTTTCAAAAAAATTAAAGGAATTTCCGTGACTATTATAGTCCTTCTTGATAGAATGTTAGTCAACATTAGTCAGACTATCTGAAGGAGGAACTTGAATGACATCACCCATCTTTGCCCTATTTGACCCCACGTATTTCTTAGTGATCATCGGCCTGGTGCTCTCCATGGTTGCATCCGGCTACGTGAATAGTACGTTTCGCAAATACGACCAATACCGCTCCCGCAGCGGTGTAACCGGCACTGACGCCGCGAACTATATTCTGCAGCATTCCGGGATTAACGACGTTGCTGTCACGCAGATTTCTGGTAATCTAACTGATAACTACAACGGACAAACAAAGGTACTGAGTCTGTCACAATCAACAGCCAACTCAACTTCGGTCGCCGCCATCGGTGTGGCGGCCCATGAATGCGGTCACGCCGTTCAAGATGCGACCAACTACGCACCAATGCGCATCCGAACAGCCATCGTCCCACTAGCCAACATCGGCTCCTCACTATCGTTTCCCCTGATTTTGATCGGTGTGCTTTTGAGTTTCAATCAAACGTTAATACACCTCGGCATCCTATTGTTCTCGCTGGCATTGCTATTTCAACTGGTCACCCTTCCCGTTGAATTCAATGCATCACACCGCGCCCTCAAGATTCTTGGTGAAGGCGGCGTTTTGACCCAAGAAGAAGTGCCAATGGTTCGCAAAGTGCTGACAGCAGCCGCCCTCACTTACGTAGCAGCGGCTCTGTCGACCTTCCTGCAACTTTTACGGTTAGTCCTCCTTTTTGGTGGCGACCGGGACAATTAGCGTTTTCATATCAGAATATGTAGAAAAGCGCTATAATAAACTGTGAAGACCACGTAAAGTAGGTGTAAATATGGACTTAATTTCTTATTTGAACGACCAAATCGAATTTCTAACCGAACAGTTCAACGACGCGAAGGACAAGAACGACGTCACGATGCGGTACATTGTTGAATCCCGGTTAGATGAAGCAAACAAGATCAAGAAAGCCATTAAGAATGGCGATGTAACGAGTTTAACTTAGAAGAGTGGGACAAACGGCGGTTTTGCTCCCAGAATATAAGGCACCCCAGACTAAAATCCTGAATTTGGAGTTTAGTCTGGGGTGCCTTATATGACCGGGAGTTGCACGTTTAGGCTAGATAAGCTGGACGCGTTTTATGAAGCTATTTAGTCAGTCAAATACACAGGTTACTGCTGCGAGTTGTGGTGGTGGCTTTTTTGTGCGGATGTTGTATTCTTGCTGGCGGGAATTGTGGGTTTGATTGTTTTTTGTCGTCAGGTCGCTGAATCGTGTTATGCACGTCTAACGTGTAACGGGCCCTGGATTGTGTTTTCTGTCAGCCGACTAGTTATGGCTACGGCTTTCTTGGCAACCATGCCGAAACGTGTTTCGCAAGGCGAGGGGTTAACGTGTAACGGACTCTGGCAAAAATGCCAAGTTCGGGCATTTCTGCCAGAGTCCGTTACACACCACCCCTCAACCGCCTTGCTCCACACTCTACAAAAGGTGTACATTAATACATGAGACTAAATTCAAAGGAGAAACGAATTTGATTACTTTAAAATCACCTCGTGAAATTGAAATGATGCGTAAGTCTGGTGCCATTTTGGCTGGTGTGCACCTTGGGTTGCGTGACATCATCAAACCCGGTATTTCATCTTGGGATATCGAACGGTTTGCTAACAAATATATTGAAGAACACGGCGCCAAAGCCGAAGAAAAAGGCTTTGAGGGCTACAAGTATGCGACCTGTGTCAGCGTCAATGATGAAGTTGCTCACGCCATTCCCCGTAAGGAATTGCTGTTAAAAGAAGGCGACATCGTTGCAGTTGACATGGTCGTTAACCTGGACGGCTTCATGAGTGACTCTTGCTGGACCTATGCTGTCGGCGAGATTTCAGAAGAAAAACAACATCTCATGGACGTCACCTTAAAGGCGCTCTACTTGGGGATCGACCAGGCCGTTGTCGGTAACCGGATCGGTGACATCGGTTACGCGATTCAACACTACGTTGAAGACGAAAACCACATGGGCGACGTTCGCGAACTCATCGGCCACGGGATTCAGCCAACGATGCACGAACAGCCCAACGTCCCCCACTACGGTGAAAAGGGTAAGGGCTTGCGATTACGTGAAGGCATGACGATTACCATTGAACCCATGGTCAACACTGGCACTTGGGAAATCATTTCTAAACAAGTTCCTGGTGACACTTGGGAATACTATGCCTCAGCAGATGGCACGCCATCCGCTCAGTACGAGCACACCCTGGTCATTACCAAGGATGGCCCCAAGATTTTAACGTCACAAGATCCTGAAATGGATGCTAAGTATCTATAATCAACAAAAGCCGCCCTTCCCCAAAACGGGAAAGGCGGCTTTTAAATTACAATCAATTATTGTTCCAGAACAGAGTAGCTCTGGTACAATATAAGAATAATTTACTATTCTAAAACTAGAAGGTGCATCATGCCTATAACCAATAACACCCCCGAAGAAAATGTTCAGGGGCTCTTTAACCGAATTGCTGGTAACTATGATGATATGAATAACTTGATCACTCTGCATACGCACCGTCACTGGCGCAACGTGACCATGAAGAAAATGGCACTTAAGCCGGGTGACTTTGCCATTGATCTTTGTTGTGGCACTGGTGACTGGACGATTGCACTTGCAAAAGCCGTGGGGCCAGCTGGTCACGTGGTTGGGTTAGACTTTAGCGAAGAGATGCTAGCGATAGCAAAGAAAAAGGTCGAGGCGGTCCATTTTGAAGACCGCATTACCCTTGTCCAGGGCGACGCTATGCATCTCCCCTACCCTGACGACACCTTTGACGCAGCGACAATTGGGTTTGGGTTGCGCAATGTGCCCGATGCCAGTCAAGTGCTCAGCGAAATGGCTCGGGTGATCCACCCCGGCGGTCAGGTGGCCTGTTTGGAAACCTCACAGCCGACCCAACCGATTATCCATTTGGGCTGGCAGATCTACTTCAACCTTGTCCCCACGATGACAAAACTGGCCGTGCATAACTATGATGACTACGCCTATTTGCAGCGCACGACCGCGGAATTCGTCACAGCCGAGCAGCTGAAAACCATGTTCCAGGACGTTGGCTTACGCGATGTCACTTATCAGCAATTTGATCTTGGTGCGGCGACACTTCACCTGGGCAAACGACCATATTCGGGTCACTGATCAAAATAGCCAGATACTGATGAGCCTGTTCCTTTGTCGTTGGCTGTTCCTTTAAAAAGATCCATTCCAGCAACATCATTACCGTTGACGCACAGTGGTCGACCATGAGTTCAACGGGCACCCGGTACTGCTTATCGCCAAAAAGTTGGGTAAAGACTTTTTGGACTGTACGACGCAGGAAGTTTGTAAAACTATCGAGGAGCGTTCCATCCGCATCATTGTGTTTTAAAATACTGTTCAATAAGCGACTATTGTTTTCAAAAATATCGTACAACCGGTCAAAATAGAGGGTCAGCACTTCATTGCTTTTATATTCATCAGCGTTTTGAATACCGACATCCTTTGCAAGCATGTACCAGCAAAAGTTCATCAGATCGTACTTATCATCAAAATAATTGTAAAAGGTCGCTCTCGGAAAATCGCTCTTGTTGCAGATCTCATTGACGTTGATCGCCTCAAATGGTTTCACTGCTAAGAGTGCCAGTGTTGTGTGAAAGAACGCATCAAGGGTCCGTTTCGCGCCCCGGGTCGGCTTTCTGTGTAGGTCGTACTTCATGAAAACACTCCTTTTGCATTTTCAGGTTTCTGTCTAAATTTAGACGGGATCCTTTTTTTGTGAGTTGAATCCTGTTCCCTGCGAGTTTATCATCATACTTAAACTTATACAAGTGTCTAAATTTAATCACTCGTTTATTAATCTATAAGGAAAAAAGGGGAAGAGAAATTATGCAGCAATTATGGAAACACCATGGCATTTCGCTGATTGTTTGGATCATCATTGCCATTGCGGCCATCGTAACGATGCCAAACGTGTCGTCACTCGTTCGGCAGCACGGCTCAGTGACGTTGCCATCGGATATGCAAAGCCAGGTGGCGCAGACCATTGAAAAGAAAGCGTCCGGCAACAAGAATGTGCGGTCGCTGATCGTTGTATTTAATAAAAAGAACGGTAAGTTGTCGGCTAGTGATAATCGTCATATCACCAAGGCGATTCACCGCGTCAATAACGACAAACAGCTGAACATCACGAGCATTACGAGCGCCAACCAAAACGCACAAGCCAAAAAAGAGCTGACTTCAAAAGATAAGTCAACCCAGTTAGCCATGATCAACGTTGAAAAAGGCACCGCCATCAGCAAACAGGCAAACATCATTCGCAACCACGTCAAGACCAAGGGTGTGCGGACCTACGTGACTGGCAGTGATCTGTTGAATGACGACTTCTCCACGGTGACGCAAGCCGGATTGAAGAAGACCGAGATTATTGCAGCCATCTTCATCTTTATCGTTTTAATTCTGGTCTTCCGAGCACTACCAGTCCCGCTCATCTCACTACTGACCGTTGGCCTGTCCTACTTGATTTCATCTAACATTGTCATGAACCTCGCTAAAGCCGTCAGTTTCCCCATTTCAAACTTCACCCAGATCTTTATGGTTGTTGTCTTGTTTGGGATCGGGACCGACTACAATATTCTGCTCTATAACCGGTTTAAAGAGGAACTCGCAAACGGTCTTGACGCAACCGAAGCCGCTAATACGGCTCGACAACACGCCGGCCGGACAATTCTCTATAGTGGCTCATCCGTCCTGATTGGATTCTTAGTCCTCGGGCTTGCTAAATTCTCGTTTTACCAATCCGCCGTTGGGGTTGCCATTGGGGTCATCGTGCTACTCGCCGTTTTACTGACCCTGAACATGTTCTTCATGACCACCATGGGTCGCGCGATGTTTTGGCCAAGCAAGAACCTGAACGCGCATGGTCGCAACCGGCTCTGGGAAGCCATCTCAACCGGTGCCATGTCGCACACAGTGACCGCCATCATCGTTTTACTGGTCATCTTTGTGCCGTTGGTTCTCACTAGTTCACAAAAACTCAATTTTAATAATGCGGATGAACTTCCTGATACGATTGAATCTAAGGCCGGCTATAATCTGATTCAAAAACATTTCCCAGCCGGTATGTCAGGCACCTCAACCGTTTATATTGAAAGTAAAAACGGCCTCAACAATCAAAAAGACCTCGCTGCCATCGACGACCTCACTGATTACCTGCGGGCAGAACCAGGTGTGAAGACAGTCACTTCCGTCACCCAGCCAGGCGGCTCAAAAATCAAAGCCCTTTACCTCAAGAGCCAGTTAAGTCAGCTGGTGACTGGGTTAAATGAGGCAAACGCCGGCTTAAAGAAAGTCGAAACGGGCTTGAACCAAGCAAACACACAATTGAGTTCAGCCAGTTCCAGCAGCAGTACTTCACAACTCAATGAACTAACAGCCGGCACTGCTAAATTGCAGTCGGGCGCTCAGCAGTTAAGCTCAGGCGTGTCAACGTACACTTCTGGCGTCAACCAGATGACCAGCGGCACCGCGCAACTGACTAGTGGTGCGTCACAGCTAAGCAGCAGTGTGAGTCAATTAAACAAGGCCAGCCAACAATTAGCGACCGGTGCGATTGCCTTAAACCAGCAAACAATCGCCGTTCCAACCTTGCACGCAAGCACTGCCCAGTTAGCGACAGGGTCCTCACAGTTATCTAGTGGCTTAGGTCAGCTGAATAGTGCTGTCTCCCCGTTTGCTTCCAGCAGTTCACAACTGAGCAGCGGTGCATCACAATTGACCAGCAGCGGCACCAAGCTCGTTTCCGGTGCTCAATCCGTGGCCAGTGCCAGCACACAAGTCAACACCGGCGTTCAGGAAATGAGCGCCAAACTTAAGCAGGTCCAGTCGCAAACGAAGCAATTACAGGCTGGTTTAACGACCGCTAATGAGTCGCTAGGCAAAATTGGCAAGGGCACCGCAACAGTAAATGCTTACCTGAAGGAACTGCAAAGCTCTTACGTAGGGAATGACTTCTACATGCCAAAGAGCCAACTCAGCTCTAGCACCTTCAAACCATCAATGGATGCCTACATGTCAAGCAACCGCAAAATTGCGGAGATCACAGTCGTCTTAGACCACGACCCAAGTTCGACCAAGGCTGCTAACCAACTCAACCAGATTACGAGTGACGTACACGCAAAACTAAAGCACGGCACGCTGAAAAACGATAAGGTAAAAATTGGCGGCGAAACCTCTCAGACCGCCGACCTTCAGAAATTAGCCAACTCTGATTTCAAACGAACGGTCGTTATTATGCTCGTCGGTATCGGCATCGCGTTGATGTTTGTGACCCGGTCATTGATTCAACCGATGACCATTATTGGGACGCTGACCGTTGCCTACTACAGTGCCCTCTCCATCACTAAGTGGCTCTCAGCCACCTTCCTGTCACAATCACTATTGACCTGGAACACACCATTCTTTAGCTTCATCATGCTGATTGCGCTTGGCACTGACTACAGTATCTTCCTTATGATGAGATACAGAGACGATGCGGGTACCATCCAGGATGTTCGAAAACGGATCATTAATTCGTCCGCCCTGATTGGGACAACCGTTATCTCCGCCGCTATCATCCTTGGTGGGACCTTCGCAGCCCTGATGCCATCTGGCGTCACGACACTGATTCAAGTCGCCCTCGCCGTCATCGTTGGGCTTATCCTGCTCGTCTTTATGTTACCAACCATCATGCCGATCATGGTCAAATTCACTTACCCTTATGTGCATGACAAGATGTATGATAAGGATCAAAAACAGCGTGAAGATTAAGTTTTCATTATTGGGAAACTTATGGATAGATGATAATTGTCCGTTGCATTCCGCCATTTGGCTCCATTCCACTTACGTTGAGCTTACTTGTTACCACAGGTTAAGCATCACAATGGCGTAACCCTAGTTTGCGGAGAATTCGCCCTCGACTGCGTGTCAGACCATCGATAGCAATGCTTCTCACACAATATGGTTGTCACATGTTACAATTGATTAACAGGTTTCATGACGCCACTTATGAAGCCTTATCATCTATGATGACAATTACAACTATCGTAGTGTAGTGGCACAATTTAAAATCACTCAAGACTGCAAAAAGGACGCCGTAATAGCGCCCTTTTTTTATTCACGGTGGTGGTCTTAAAACCAAGACACGTGTCATGCAGTCAACATCCGTTACGTTTAAATCAAGTTATGGTATAGTGACCCATAAGAGGAAGGTGATTGAGATGCCCTTAAAAATTGAACGGATCTATACGAAACCAGTTGATATGAATGGTTACCGAATCTTGGTGGATCGGGTCTGGCCGCGTGGGATCTCGAAAGTCAACGCAGCGTTAGATGACTGGTTTAAAAACATTGCTCCGACAAAGGAGTTGCGCCAATGGTTTAATCACGAACCCGAAAAATATCCAGAATTTAAAACGCGGTATGAAGCTGAATTGACTGCCAATCCGGATCTTCCAGAGTTTTTAGCGCTCATCAAAGACAAACTCAACCATGGTAATGTGATCATGTTGTTTGGTGCCAAAGACGAAACGCATAATCAAGCTGTGGTGCTCCAAGAATTTATCGAAAAACAACTGCAACCCTAAAAATAGTCCTCACTCACAATCGTGAATGAGGACTATTTTTTAAAGCAACGCCCGTTCAATATTTGCGAGCGTCAGTGCCTGCGTACTTGGTAACTGAACATCAGCGGACTTAATTTCGTCTGGCTCACCAACGCCAACGGATAGCGCCCCTGACCCATTCAGAGCTGCTAATCCAGGTTGAGAGTCTTCAAAGCCCATGCATTGGTCTGGCGCCAAATCTAACAATTCAGCTGCGCGAACGTAGATCTCAGGGTCCGGCTTATTATGCTGAAGTGTTTTGGGGTCGACAATCAGTGGAAAGTAGTCGGTCAGCTGCATTTTTTGAATCTCAACAGGGGCATTCACCGAAGCTGAAGCCAAAACGATCCCGTAGCCGTTTGCCTGAAGCTCGTTTAAAAATGGGGTGATTCCTGGCAAAATATCCTTTGGGGACATGGTTTGTATCAGCGCCAAGTAGTATTGGTTTTTGCGGTCGCCAAGCGTGCGTTTCTCGGCATCCGTAAAAGCCTGCGTCATATTACCAGCAGCTAAAATGGTGTCAACCGCCGCGTCACGACTCATGCCGAGTAACTGGTCTGCTAAGTGTTGCGTCCACGTGACCCCCAGATCAGTTGCCAATTGATGCCAGGCTTGGGTGTGGTAGGTCGACGAATCCGCAATGACGCCATGGAGGTCGAACAGACAGCCCTTAAGTTGCGAAAACGATGTCATTGTACTCCCCTTCTTTACCGGTTTAATTGGTTATATTATAGCATTGCAAACGGTTGCATAAAAGAAAAATAATAAAGCACGAGAGCCTCTCCCGTGCCTTATTTTAACGCGTCCGCCGTCTAAAACGGTGAGGGACGCCTTGTTATCTGACAACGATGACAGAAGCCGGCGCCTTTTTTGCCAGTTGAACGCTGACGGTGCCTGCAACTCGGTGACTTGCAAACTGCGTATCAGCACCACAAACGATCAGATCCGGTTGGAAATCAGGAATGATCTCATCAAGGATCGTATCGTCAACATCGCCGCCTTCACCCACAAAGCCAGTCACATCTTTGATACCGGCCTTCTTTGCGTCCGCAGCATAGCGGTCCACAACGGCCTGAACAGCGTCACGCTTTTCCTGAACCTTAGAAGGCGTCATTGAGTCATAGATGTTAATATCCTGACTCTCAATCACGGAACACACACCCAAATGGGCCTGGTAGTCGCGCGCAACAGTGACGGCATAGCGGAATGCCCGCTGTGTAGAGGTGCTATCATCTTCATCCACGGTCAGTAAGACCCGATTGAAGAAAAGTGGTGTAAATTCATCTGGTTCTGACATTTTTAAAATTACCTACTATATTAAACGTAGAAAAGTCAGCGCAATTGCGTAGCTGTACTCAGAAAGAAAATATAGCTTCCCTTTCTTAGTTGAATTGACATATGACGTCAACAAAATTCATAAACTGTGGTCACAGTCTAGCCTTCATAGCGTTAACACTTGGCAGGGTGTCATTGCTCATTAACCAATAGAAAGACAAGTATGAATGGTAACCACCTCTACGTTTTACTTTTTCTGTGGTCACACCGTTATTTTATAAGTTGTGACGCATTTACGCAATTCTTAATGACTAAATTCTCAAATTAATTTCATGGATCTTTCGGTATCGCTTTCAGACAGACGCAATTGTGGTATCATGTTGACTTGTGAGCGTCAATTCGGCGCCTTAAGGACGTTTAAAAAAGGAGTAAATCAATGTACCAGGCAAATGGAAAACCCACTATATTCGGCGATTTTGTGCTGCTTCTCGTCTCGATTATGATCAATAGTCTCGGTAACGCACTCACAGTGTCTCTCAATCTTGGGAGCGCCATGTGGACGGCCTCAGCGGTCAATCTCTCGCACCTCTTTCCCGTCAGCCTAGGTAACATGTTGCTGCTCGAAGGGGTCGCCGTGGTTGCGGTGAACGCTGTGTTGCTGCACCACGCGGATTGGCACCGGATGCTGGGGAATTTTTGTTTCATGATCCCGTTTAGTTATTTGGTCAGTGGTCTGGCGGCGCTCATGGTCAGGTCGGGCATCAATAGCTTGCCGCTCATTCCTCGAGTGCTGTTAGACATTGTGGGTATCATGCTGATTGCAGCTGGCATCTCGATCTACCAGCGCATCAATTTGATCTTGCATCCAAACGATGACCTGATGCAGATCATTCGCTTCCGTTTTCTCCACGGGAACGCCATTCTTGCCCAACTTGTCGCCTACGCGACCCCGATTACGATCATCATCATTACACTGATCGTTAAACACACTATTTGGGCCGTCAATATTGGGACGCTGGTCGCCCTGATCTTTCAGGGTAGCTTTATCGCAACGAGTGATAAATGGGTCTTTCGTAAGTTGAAGCATCAACGGTTGTAACAGATTAAATCGACGGTGTGCCGGCCTGTCTCTTTGCCCTTAAAAATCATTCAGTGGTAAACTTATCGTATACTAAACCCACGTGATAGAAAGGAACCATCGATTATGAAGCCTAAAATTATTATGCCAGCTACGGCGGATACCCTATCAAATCATTATTTAAAAGAAAAGGGCTACGATATTATCACCGTTCCGAATGTAACTGAGCAAGCTTTGCTTGATCATCCTGATGTTTCAGCAGCGATTCTCTTTGTCGCCCCTATTCCAAATACGATCTATGACAAGTTGCCAAATTTAAAAGTACTTGCCCGTTATGGTGTTGGCTACGACAGTGTTGACGCCCAGTACGCGGCAACCAAAGGTGTCTGGGTAACCAATACACCAGGTGCCAACGCCGTAAGTGTTGCTGAATCCGCTGTGTCCGACCTGCTATTGCTTGCCAAGCGCAGTCCCTGGATCTCCCAAAAAATGCGCGCCGGCGACCTCAGTGGTGCCCTCAAATTAATGGGCCGAGATGTCGCTGGGTCAACAGTTGGCATCGTTGGCTACGGCCACATTGGGCAAAGTGTTGCTAAAATTTTGTCCGGCTTTGACGTCAACGTATTGATCTATAATCGTACCCCACGTGAAACCACTTATGGAACCTTCGTTGATTGGGACACGCTGTTTAAAGAATCGGACTACATTACGATCCACCTCGCTGCAACGCCCGAAACTGAAGGTCGGATCAGTCAGGCTGAATTTGAAATGATGAAACCAACCGCTTCAATTATTAATTTGGCACGTGGTCCGATCATCAACGAAGACGCAATGATCACCGCACTGAAAACGCACACGATTGAAAGTGCAGCGCTGGATGTGTTTGACCAGGAACCGTTACCAACTGACAGTCCCCTGTTCGATCTAGACAACGTCTTTTTGACACCACACACAGCTGCACAGACGTTAGAAGCCCACAATCGCATGGCCGTTGGTGCGTCTAAAATGATTGATCAAGTCCTGTCTGGTCAGACCCCTGACTGGGCAGTTAACCAACCAGAATAGCAAAAACGCCCGCACCTTTTTCAAGGTCGTGGGCGTTTTTCGTTGTGGTTTAGTGTGTCTGCTTCACAGGCGTCCTCACAAACTCATCAAGAAAGTATTGGTGAAACCGCGTATCGCCTGTCAGTTCCGGATGAAACGCTGTCGTAAGGACATTTTTTTCACGTGCTGCGACAATGCGGCCATCGCTCAAGGTAATAAGTGTCTCGGTTGGACCACTGACCGACTTCAAATACGGTACCCGGATGAACACGCCTGGAAATGGCGTATTCCAGCCTGGAACGGTTAGGTCAGTTTCAAAGCTGTCCCGCTGCCGGCCAAACCCGTTGCGCGCAACATCTGCATGAATCCCGGCTAGACTCTCAGGTTGGGCTAACAACACCATACCCGCACAGGTACCAAACGTTGGCAAGCCCTTTGCAATCAACTCTCGCAGCGGCACCAACATGTTTTCGCGGACTAACAATTTCCGAATAGCGGTACTTTCACCGCCGGGAATCACGATGCCGTCAAGCCCCTCAAAATCGTTTGCCGTCGTGACCCGACGAGTCGTTGCACCACAGGCAGTCAATAGACGTTCGTGCTCACTGACCGCACCCTGCAACCCTAAAACGCCAATCTCCATATCAGCACCTCCTATTCAACACCGCGGGGTGCCATCTTTTGGTCCTCCGTCAGCGTTGATAATTCGATTCCCTTCATTGGGTTGCCCAAGTTCTTTGACACTTCAGCAATCAGACTGTAATCAGTTGGGTGCGCCGTTGCCGTAACGATTGCCTTCGCAAACTTCGCAGGATTTTCAGACTTAAAGATTCCTGAGCCAACAAAGATCCCATCGGCACCTAAATTCATCATCAGTGCGGCGTCGGCAGGCGTTGAAACACCACCAGCCGCAAAATTAACGACCGGTAATTTTCCAAGATCATGAACCTGTTTCACAAGTTCGTAAGTCGCTCTGAGATCGCGAGCAATCGCCATGAGGTGCTCTGGTTTAGCTGACGTGACCTGGCGAATCTGCTCGTTGACTTTCTGCATGTGCCGAACGGCTTCAATGATGTTCCCTGTCCCGGGTTCACCCTTCGTCCGCAGCATTGATGAGCCTTCACCGACCCGGCGCAGTGCCTCACCAAGATCACGGCAACCGCAAACAAATGGCACCTTGAAGTCGTTTTTATCGATGTGATAGTTATTGTCCGCTGGTGTCAGTACTTCACTTTCATCTATGTAATCAACCCCAATAGCTTCCAAGATCCGGGCTTCGGCGATGTGGCCGATGCGGCATTTTGCCATAACCGGAATGGTCACTGCATTCATGATGGACTCAACCATCGCAGGGTCGGACATCCGGGCAACGCCGCCAGCCGCTCGAATATCTGATGGGACGCGTTCCAGTGCCATAACGGCAACGGCGCCAGCATCTTCAGCGACCTTAGCCTGTTCCACGTTCGCCACGTCCATAATGACGCCGCCCTTTTGCATTTCAGCCATACCTCGTTTAACAAGTGTTGTTCCAGTTTCTACCATAACCCACAAACTTCCTCTCGTTTAAATGTGTTTTTTCTAATTGAAACGCGAACTCATCTTATGGTATTCTAATGAAAAAGCCTACCACCAATTGGCAGGCAATTATCCCAACCAATTTTTGAAAGTGGGGCTTAACATGCAGTGGGACTTACCTTCAGGGACACAACCGCCCTATCAAAAAATCATTCAACTGATTACGACCGGCTTGCAAGAGGGCACCCTTTTACCGGGTCAGCAACTGCCGCCAGAACGGCAATTAGCCAAACAATTAAACGTCAACCGGTCAACCGTTCAGCACGCCTTTAATGAACTGGTCAGCCGCGGCATTCTGGAACGCCGAGTCGGCAGCGGCACCTGGGTCAACTCTGGTAAGTGGGGCGTGCTCTCCCAAAAAGTGGACTGGCAAAGCTATCTCACCGCTAACCGGTTGAGCGATCCAGATAACTATATGGTTCGCCTTCGCCAACTAGACGGGCAGCCGCACGTGATCAACCTCGCCCACTCAAGTATTGGTGCCGACCTCGCATTACCGGTGGAAATGACTGCGTTGTCCGGCAACCAGCTTGTGGCACAGGAACGGCACGTCAACATTAGCGGTTCAGCAGCCTTAAAGGACCAGCTGATACGTCATTTAACGACCTACCTGGACCAACCTTTGACAGCAAACCAGCTTCTGATCACATCCGGGGCGCAACAGGCATTTTATTTGATTGCTCAGGGACTCTTACAGTATGGTGATGCGATTGCGATTGAAAAGCCATCGTACTTTTACCAACTGTCACTGTTTCAAGCCGCTGGGATCCGAGTACTTGGTATTCCGTTAAGTCCTGATGGCAGTTTGGATCTAGATGAGTTGCAACGGCTATACTACCGCCACCACTTACGGTTTCTTTTTGTGAATCCAACCGGGCAGAATCCAACCGGACAAACCATGCCGCTTCACGCACGGCAAGCGTTGATTGCAAAGTGTCAAGAACTCAAACTTCCCATCGTGGAAGATGATCCGTTGGGCATGAACCTCGCACTCACTGGGGCAGCAATCAAACCTTTAAAGGCGCTCGATCCTGATAACGTGCTCTACATCGGCTCGCTGTCATCACTGATTGGTGCCAACGCGCGGATTGGCTGGTTGATTGCCCCGCCACAGCTTGTGGATCGGTTGGCCAATATTCGGCAGGAAATGGAATCTGGTATCAGTATATTTCCGCAGTTAGTCGCTTCCCAATTCTTAACTCAGCCTAATTTAGCAGCCCAATTACACCAGCAAAATGCCCAGCTTCAGACCCGTTACGACAATCTCAAACGAGCTTTGACCCCGTTTGAGTCTGCTGGTCGGTTAACGATTCAGCCACCGGTAAACGGCAATAATGTGTGGGTCACTTTGAATCTGCCACATGAACTGGTGCCATCGGATTACACGTTGTTTTTAAATAATGAACTGCTAGTTCGTCCCGGATTTTTGTTTGGGGTGACTAAGAACCAGTTACGGCTTAGCTTTACGAATTTTACTGACGCTTTAGTGCCGGAGCTGACAAGAAAATGGGCACGGGTGATGGGGCAACTGATGGATAGAGAGTGAAGGAAAACGGGAGGAAGCGGAGTGTAAGCTAGCTCTGGCAGAAAGGCCCGAACTTGGCCTTTCTGTCAGAGCTGGCTTACGCGCAGCTTTCTGTTTTCCGAAACTCGTTTCGGCACGGTTGCCTAGAAAGAGGTTTAACGCCCTCCTTCCCATAGAAAACAAACAGCCTTAGAAATCGGATTGATTTCTAAGGCTGTTTTTTAATTGCAGTATTTATCTTTGCGTGTTATTTGCTTTGAATGGTTTTGCCGACTTTAGGTTTAAAAGTCAGCGTCTTTCTTGGCTACCGTGCCGTAACGCGCTCCGCAAGGCTGAGGGCTCCTGTGTAAGGCGTTTCGACCCAAAAAGTCAGAACCGGACTTTTCGGGTCAAAACACCTTACACTCCGCCCTCAAAACGCCTTGCTCCGCGCTCAGGCCACATTCCTAGGCGACAAAATCAACTTTCCCCTAATTGCTGACTTGCGTTCCACCGTTGCTGGCAACTCGTCGAGACTCATATCCGTCTCGCTTGGGCTGAAGACCAGTTCGGAATCGCGACGGACCAACCTGTAGATGGAAATTAGGACGATCACGACGACTCCAATTAATGGGAAGCCGGCAATCACTGATATCGTTTGAATGACGTTGAACCCACCCACTAATACCAGTGAGAACGCAAAAATCATGAAGACGACCACCCAAGTCATCCGGTTAAAACGACTTGGTTCGCGGTTATTCAACGGCGTGCTGGTAAACGACGACAGGATGTAAGCTGACCCCGAAATGGTCGTAGCCAGGAAGATGAAGCATGACGCACAGTATAGGAGCGTCATGATCGACTTCATCGGCAACGTGCCAATGACGGTCGCAATCGTCGCAGCTTGACCCTGGGTGTTCAAAATGTGGACCAGGTTAATGACCCCATTTTGCTGCAGCCAGAGTGCATAGCCACCCATAACGGCGTAGAACAACGCACAGCCTGTAAACCCGTAGAGCAGCATCCCAAACAGCATTTGCCGAATGGTTCGGCCCCGTGAAATCTTTGCGATAAACAAGCCCATCACAGGCATGTATGACAGCCACCAACCCCAGTAGAAAATCGTATCCTGCTGGGTGACACTTGGAGCCGTGTTAGTGGCAATCGGAATAAACTTCTGGACGAGAACGCCCAGACTCTTTGCTTGGTTCACAATTAAGTAGCGGGTTGGACCCACTGCCAAAATTAAGACCAGAAAACCAATGGCTAACCAGATATGTGCCTGACTCAAACGGTCAATACCACCATTTAGGCCCTTAAAGACCGTCATAGCGAAGAGCACAAACAAAACGGCGAATAACCCAAGTTCCAGAGGCAAACCATACTTCACCCCGGTTGCACTCGAGAACGCTTTGGCCGTGATCGGCACTTCCATCCCGATCGACGAACCAACACCGCCAATAATGCCGACAACCACCAAGAAGTTGACCAAACCGGCCAGAAAATGCTTCAATGGTGATTTTCCATTCAACATCGCAATGCCGTCACTCAATTTTTGGACCGGCTGACCCTTGCGATACATCAGGTAGCCGATCAAAATTGCTGCGGGCGCGAACATCATCCACGCCATCGGCCCCCAGTTAAACTGGCCGTATGCCGTTGCAGCCACATACGCTGCGTTTGAGTAGGCGTGTAAATGAAACGCTGGATGTTGGATAAACGTCAACGGGTCGGTGATCGATAGCATC
The DNA here is from genome assembly GCF_001702155.1 of Secundilactobacillus paracollinoides. Taxonomy (NCBI): domain Bacteria; kingdom Bacillati; phylum Bacillota; class Bacilli; order Lactobacillales; family Lactobacillaceae; genus Secundilactobacillus; species Secundilactobacillus paracollinoides. The sequence continues at coordinate 1,837,372 of NZ_CP014912.1, read as the reverse complement.
ATGATACTGGCATCGATTGCGGTGGCGAACACCATCGCACCCCACTTGAACCCGCTATACATTGGCTTGTCATTTGGTTTTCCAATTTTAATCTTGCCGTAATGGCTAAATGCCAATCCAATTAAGAAGACGAAGTTGACGATATAGATACCAAGATACAGCCATCCCAACTTCAGGTTAATCCAGTTCAGAAGACCACTTAACGGTGATTGCAGACCCTTTCCGCCCACCATTAACACCAACGTAGCCATCAGAAACAAACCAACAGTTGGAACAAAGACCCACTTGTTGATTAACTTGCTTCTTAAAATAATAATCCTCCTCTTATAATCTCTCATGCCGGATTTTTTCAGTTTAATTTCAAAAAAATCAGCGTATTTTTGATCAGATTGCAAATTGTACACAAAAACGCTGCTGAGACTAGTCATAGACCACCTGCAACAGCGTTTTCTGCAACAAATTGCCGTTTCCAAAGAAACCCGATCAAATTTACATTATTCATTATACACGTTTAAAATAATAAGTAAAATCGAGTACAATAATAAGCAAAGTCATATGAAACAGTAAGTGTGCGCCAGTTGGTTGATCTGTTATAAAACAAGTTGAGCTGTTGGTTAGTCATTTGTCCCCTTTAAAATAATCACTGATGCGTTGCTTACTCTAGCTGAAAGCGTCATCAAAATAATCACTTTACTCCTTGCCATTTATAATATCGTTATCGACTATCAGTCCACACAAAAAGTCCTCAATTTGCGTTTTAAGCAATTGAGAACTTTTTAAATCATGACTTACGCTTTTGACGGAATCTCTTTTATGATGCGGGCTGGATTACCCGCAATCACAACGTTGTCGCCAAATGATTTTGTGACTACCGCCCCGGCACCCACCACAACGTTATCGCCGAGTATCACACCAGGAAGAATGGTTACCCGACCGCCAAGCCAGGCACTATTTCCGATGGTGATCGGTTTTCCAAGCTCAACGTCAGCATTCCGCTTCGTTGGGTCAAGCGGGTGCACTGGCGTATACAGCCCAATGTTGGGGCCAAAGTAACAGTGTGAGCCGATCGTGATGGGACAGGTATCCAGAAAGGTCATGTCATAGTTACCATAAAAATGATCCCCGATGTGAATGTTGAAGCCGTAATCAAATTTAAAGTCACTTTCAACAAAAAAGTCGTCCCCGGTATCCGCCAGTAGTGCCTTAAACCGGTCGTTACGGTTGTTATTATTAGTAATGTGGTTAATTTCTTCGATCTGCTGACGAATGTATACTCGCCGGTCGATCAATTCTTTATCAAACTGCTGGTAAGGTTCACCGGCAGTCATTTTTTCGCGTTCAGTCGTCATTTAAGATTCCTCCTTGTCTCTTATCATAGCACACTAAAAACATGAAACTTGCGAGGTAAATACTTTCATCACACGCCTAAACACACTAAAATAGATGTGTTCATTTTTAAGAATAGAGGCGGTTTAAATGAAACTTGCAGCAACAATTTTTCTACTAAACGCTTGTTATATCACGCTTAACACGTTTCGGACCATGTTGGTCGTCCGGCGGCAAAGACTCTGGGCGCCGCTACTCGCAGTCCTTGAAGAATTCGTTTACGTTATTGCGCTGGCGATTGCGTTAAAAAATATTAACTCTCCGTTGAACGTTATTGCATATACGGTCGGCTTTGGCCTGGGCATTTACCTAGGGATTATCATTGAAGACCACGTGGCGTTGGGCTACGTCAACTTTCAAGTAACGGTCAATATTAATAATGACGATAAGAACTATGAGCAAAACAAGGCGTTACCAGAAAAAATTCGTGACCACGGCTATGGCGTCACTGAAACTTGGGGCTATGGTCGAAACGGTACCCGATTGATCATGAATATTCTAGCACCGCGGAAAGCGGACCGGCGCTTGATGACGCTGGTCAACGAACTAGCGCCAGACGCCTTCATTATGGTGAACGAACCAACCCACATGTCTGGTGGCTTTTGGAGTAAGGAAGTTGATCAGAGGTTTAGGAAGGCAACACACAGGGAGTAGAGTGTGAAGCAAGGCAAGGGGCGGTTGCCAAGAAAGACGACCAAGATCAAAAATAGACCCAATCAAAAAGCGGCTGTAAAATTTCTGGTATTGGTGACCACACCAATGCCAGCTTTTTTATTGTCTTATTCCATTATAAAAGGACGCTATGTCCTCACATGGTACGATTAAATCACCACAAAGTAATCGAAAGTGAGGAAAACATAGTGTCCCTAAATAATGATTCTATCCTAAAACTGGTCAAATTAACAGATACTAATTTACATGTCCTAAAAAGCGTATGCCAACAAAACCAGTCGGCACACGCTTTTTGAATCATTCATAAGTTAACCATTCAAGTTGTCTGGATATGCTGCCACACCGAAACGCGTTTCGGAAAACAGAAAACTGCATGTAACTCAACTCTGACAGAAAGGCCAAGTTCAGGTCTTTCTTCGTGGTTCTCTGTCCTTCAGCCGAAACGCGTTTCGGAAAACAGAAAGCTGCATGTAACCCAACTCTGACAGAAAGGCCAAGTTCAGGTCTTTCTTCGTGGTTCTCTGTCCTTCAGCCGAAACGCGTTTCGGAAAACAGAAAGCTGCATGTAACCCAACTCTGACAGAAAGGCCAAAATCAGGCCTTTCTTCTGGTTCTCTGTCCTTGAGTCGAAACGCGTTTCGGAAAACAGGAAGCTGCATGTAACCCAACTCTGACAGAAAGGCCAAAATCAGGCCTTTCTGTCATCGTTGGGTTACACTCCGCTTCCTACCGTTTTCCTTCACACTCTATAGATCCTTAAACAAATCCAACTGCCCCAAAGAACTCTCAATATCCGAAACAGACTTCTTAACGTCCTCAGAAAGTGGTTTATCAGGTTTTTTAGCCTGTTTTGAATCACTTACTGCTGGCCGCTTCGGTGGCACCGGAACCGCTGGTGCAATTGGCTTGGCACCCTTAACGACCGTTTCATGGGTAGCTTTCAGTGACTCGCCAGTCTTCATTTCGTCCATTGACTTATTCAGCAGATCATCGACAAAAATATTGCCTTCGTTCGTCGCATGCCCCTTCGTCCAAGCATAGGATAAATGACTAAACTGGCTTAAAAGTCCATCCAGTTCTTGCCACAATTCAGCGTTGACTAGCTCACCGGCTGACCGCTTCCAACCGCGTCGTTTCCAGCCGCTGATCCAATTTTTTGTAATGGCATTTAAAACATATTGCGAATCTAATACCATGTGAATATCCGCATCCGTTTTATCCAGATCCCGCAACTTAGTTAGCGCTTTGATCAGGGCCATGATCTCCATCCGATTATTCGTGGCCCCCCATTCGCCAGCGGAATCGGCGACAATTGTGCCGTCTGGCAGTTCCAGCCGGTAAGCCCAGGCGGCTTTGTCGGTGGCCTTCACATGACCGCCATTGACGTTACCGGTGTTTCGCGAACCGCCATCCGTATATCCGACAATCTGGTCAGGAGTCGCGTGCACTGGCGTTTTAATTGGTCGTTTACCTGATCTGCTATGACCCGCTGTCGGATCAACCCCGGCCATGAATGTTTCGGCGTCGCTACGTTGTTTAAAACTTTTATACACCGCACCGGAAAATCCATCGACCTGTTTTTTGGCGTCATCCCAAGTGGTATAGATACCAGGGTGCCGTCCGTTTTTAATTGCATAATATTTGCTCAAGACTATCGCTCCATTAATTTTGACTATTTATAGTTAAGATGTTGATAAACTAGGCCGTATCAATTTTCATTTACCTTATAATATGCTAAAGTTAAAACTAAGAGTAAGAAAATTAAAGTCGAATGGTCCACTACGTTAATCATTTTCGGCTGTCGTCCCTAAGGAGAATCTTTGATGTCTGCTATCCGCGCCCACCTTATTAACATCATCCAAGCCCGTTCTATGCTGAAAGAACAGCACAATCAGGCAAATGAAATCTTTCCAGAACTCACATTGACCGGTCAATACATTTTACCTGATTATTGGTTAACTCGGAAACGGGAAGCTTTTAAAATTCGTAAGCACACGTTCCTGAAGAAGCATTACAAGTCCTATGTTGCCTTTGATTCTGAAAACGGTCAAACATTATGGATGCATAATTTCTCAGGTCTTAGCCAAGCACTATTTTGGCTTGATACCGGTCTAAAACCGGGTGACTCCGACACATCGGTCTCATTCAAAGACTGGCAGGATAAAAATGCCGACGATATCGTTGCATTTAAGGACCAGCTGCGCGAAATGCACCGCGCTAAGAAAGAAGCCATGTTGGCTAAGAAAGCTTAACGCTATTATTTTACAAGAATCCCCACTAAATTCAACTTGAATTTAGTGGGGATTTTTGTGTGTGCCATAACGTGACAAATTTCAGAAAATGAGTCGACTTTTGTCAGACAAAAAATAGTAAAATTGCCGGCTATCCCTGTTCTCATCAGAATTGTTTTCAGATTAATCGATTTAAATTGACTATTTTCTGAAAATAAAGACTTTCCAAACGTACATTCGATGATATAATGAATTTTGTCGCGAAATATCACCTACAACATGTTGTGGTTGCTTTTGAATTTTATCATTTAATTGTCATATATAGTATTTATTCTCATAATTGGAAGGTGTCCCAAAATGCGCAACTATTTTCAATTTCTTTCTCATCAGCTAAAGGGTTGGCCACAACAGAATTACTATCTCTTCTTCTTTAGCCTGGGCTGCCAAGTGATGACCCTCGTCAACTCACCGATCACTGGTCTGACTGTGCTGACCTTTATCGGTACCACGTTGGGTGTTCTGTGCGTCCTTGCCATTAACGCCGCAAAATCAGTCAACGGCTTCTTGGGGATCCTTTCTGCCATTTGTTTCATGATCACTGGGTTTGCTGCTAAAAATTATCTCAGTATGGCCGAACAATTAGCGTACGTCATTACCTTAGATGTGCCAGTCTTGATCAGTGCTAACTGGAACGTCAACATGGCTGCTAAAATTCGTAAGTTTACGCCCCGAACCTGGGTGGTTGCCATTCTATCGACCATTGTGGTCTACGGTGTCTCAGGTACCCTAATTGGCGCTTTCACTAACGATCCGCGTCCCTGGATAGACGCCATCAGTTTCTCAATTAGTTTGACTGCTGGTGTCATTTGTTTCATGCGCTACAACAATCAATATATTTGGTGGGTGGCGTCAGGACTCGCGCAAATGGTGCTGTGGTTCATCTCCTTCCAGCAGGGTTCAGCAACCCTTGCCATGTTCGTGAACAGTGCAGTGTATCTCGCCAATGATGCGTTGGCCTTTACGATTTCACCTTGGTTCAATAAACATGAACGCTCCCGGGTTGTTCGCCAGGAGGAACAGTATGCTCAAGCTTTAAAGCTGGGACAGGACCACGCCTAGGTAAAAAATGCGTCATACAAAAGTAAAGAGACTGTGCAGCAAGTTGGTGGGGTTGCCACTGGCTTGTTTGCATCAGTCTCTTTTTTAGTTTTTTCTGATTGGAGTGTTTGTGCGCGTTTCGGAAAACAGAAAGCTGCATGTAACCCAACTCTGACAGAAAGGCCAAGTTCAGGCCTTTCTGTGTGGTTCTCTGGCCTTTAGCCGAAACGCGTTTCGGAAAACTGAGGGCTCCTGCCTAAGCGACTCTGGCAAAAATGCCAAGTTCGGGCATTTCTGCCAGAGTCGCTTAGGCTCCGCCCTCACCCGTTTTCCTTCATGCTCTACTCAAAGTGTGTCGTTACCTCAATAGGCTTTGTTTGTACAATGATCTTCCCATGATGAATGGAATAAAGCACCTCAGCCCGTTCATTCAACGCATCGTAGAAGTTCCCGCGGTTCATCAAAATACAGTTGGCTTCCTTACCCTCTTCAATCCCGTAATGGTCCAGAACATGCATTGCCTTTGCACCGTTCAAGGTGACGTAGTGGTAAGCGTTCATTATTTGGTCGTAACCCATTGTTTGGGCCACATGCAACCCAAGGTGCAGTGGATCCAGCATGTTGCCATCACCCATTGGGTACCACGGATCCTTAATATCATCTTCACCAAACGCAATATTGATCCCATCAGCATCCAGTTCCTTGACCCGAGTCATCCCGCGACGCTTCGGATACGTGTCAAACCGGCCACCTAGGAAGGTATTGACCAGCGGGTTAGCAATCATGTTGATCTGTGACATCTTCAACAGACGGAACAGTTTGTAGGCATAGGCATCGTTGTATGACCCCAACGCAGTGGTATGACTCGCAGTCACCATGTCATGCATGCCCGTCTCATAAGCTAACGTGGCCATGGTCTCAAGGCCACGAGAAGCGGGGTCATCAATTTCATCACAGTGCACATCAATGAGCCGGTTGTATTTTTCAGCGAGGTCGCTGACAAAATGCAAGGATTGCACACTGTACTCGCGATTAAACTCAAAATGGGGAATCCCACCAATGGCGTCAACTCCCATTTCAGCGGCCTTGGTCATTAATTCTTTACCGTTTGGGAAGGAAAGAATACCCTCTTGCGGAAACGCCACAAGTTGTAACTCAATGAAATCTTTCACTTCGTCACGTACTTCAAGTAGTGCCTGCAAAGCGGTGAGGTTTGGATCAGTCACGTCGACGTGAGACCGGACAAATTGTGTCCCATGACTGGCCTGCTTTTTCAAAGTCGCGGTTGCCCGTTCCTTCACATCCTGAATGGATAATTTTTGCTTCCGTGCTGACCAGATGCGAATACCGTCAAACAACGTCCCGCTTTGATTCCATTCTGGATCACCCGCAGTTAATGTGGAGTCCAAATGAACGTGCGGGTCGACAAATGGTGGTAATAGTAACTTTCCCTTACCATCAATCACTTGTTCGTTATCCCCTGGCGTTAGATGTTCAGCAATAGCGGCAAACTTGCCGTTTTCAATGCGAACATCCTTCAACGTTGTTTCGTTTTCAATTGACACTTGTTGAATGAGCATCGTAATTTCAACCTCCAACTTTAATCTCAGTTCATTATACCACTGGCCAACACATTTCTAGGACATTGTTTGAAGGGCTTTCACGGTTACGATATACTGAACTTAATTGTAGAAAGCGAGGCCATTATCGTGATCAAAATTCGGAATTTTCACCTCTCGTTACCTAAGATGCTGACGCTGGGGTTTATCATCATCATTTTAATCGGCACAGTGCTTCTCAGACTGCCCGTGGCAACGAACAGCGACCACGCGACTTCTTTTCTAACAGCCTTCTTTACCGCTACCAGCGCAACCTGTGTGACCGGGCTCACATTGGTCAACACGGCGCTGCATTGGTCACTTTTTGGTCAGGTCGTGATCCTATTTCTCATGGAGATTGGCGGGCTCGGGTTTATGACGTTTACCGTCATGCTGTTCCTATTCATCAGACGGCGAATGCGGCTCTCAACCCAATTGCTGGCGCAAGAATCCCTCAATCTCGATAACTTATCACAATTAAGCGTCATTAAACTCATTATCTTACTATCCTTCATCATCCAATTAGTCGGCAACGGATTACTTTTCATTGATTTTTATCCGCGGTTCGGTCTGACAAAGGGATTATGGTTCAGCCTGTTTCACGCCGTATCCGCCTTTTGCAACGCCGGCTTCGATTTATTCGGTAATAGCCTTGAATCCTTCACGAACGATCCATACGTTCTTGGCGTCATGAGCCTATTGATCATCGCTGGGTCATTTGGGTTCCTGGTATGGCAGGACCTGTTGTTATTTCATAAACGACACCATCTCTCACTCCATACGAAATTAGCGTTAGGTACCGGCGCCGTTTTGATGGTACTGTCGTTGATCGTTTACTTATTAACGGAAAATAACCTCGCGCAACTCAAACCTTTGTCGGCTGGCAATCGATTTATGAATACCGTCTTTATGGCGATCACGCCTAAAACCGCCAGGCTCGTCACATTGCCTTACACGAAACTATCAATTGCTGGCATTGCATTTACCATGTTCCTGATGTTTGTCGGTGGAACACCCGGATCAACGGCTGGCGGGGTCAAAACGACCACGATTGGCCTGCTGACGATTCAAAGCATTGCAACACTGCGTGGCCGACGTGACGCGACCTTTGGCCACCGGCGATTTACGCAGGAAAATATGTTCCGTGCGCTAACGCTGATCTTTGTCGCCCTGATTATCCTCGCTGGCGCCACCCTGATTCTCTGTGCGACGCAACCGATTCCTAAAACAAACGGGCTCGAATCAGTTACCTTTGAGGTCTTAGCAGCATTTGGTACAACCGGCATTTCACTTGGACTGACGCCACATTTAACCGTTCTGGGTAAACTGATCATTATGGCGCTCATGTTCATTGGCCGGGTGGGCATTTACACGGTCATGTTCTCAATTCTAAACGCTGATCGGCAACAAAAAAACTATCGTTACCCAGAGGAGAGTGTCTTAATTGGTTAAAACAACTAAACGTGAAAACTATGCGGTAATTGGTCTCGGTCAGTTTGGCGGGTCAATTTGCCAGTCGCTCGTTGAGGCGAACCAAGAGGTCATGGCCATCGATATTGACGAGGACGCAGTTAATGAATTTACAAACATCGTCACCCGCGCAGTGATTGCTGATTGCCAGGACGAGGATGCCTTGAAGGATCTATCAATTGGAAGCTTCGACCACGTTTTTGTGGCAATTGGCTCTAACATTCAAGCTAGTATTATGGCAACGCTGCTCTCGAAGGAATTAGGTGCTAAAGATGTCATTTGTAAAGCTGAAAACGACAGCCACGCTCGCGTATTGGAGAAAATCGGAGCAGACCAGATCGTCCAACCGGAGCGTGACATGGCTCGGCGGATCGTTTTTCATAAACTCCAACCAAACATCGTCAACTATTTAATTTTAAATGAAAAAGTGACCTTAGCAGAGGTCAAGGTCGATAACCCAGACTTCGTGGGCAAGACCCTCGCTGAATTAGCGCTGAGAAATAAGTACCACGTCAACGTCATTGCCATCGTAACGGACGGCAAGGTCAACACCTCCCCAGTTGCTTCAGACGTCATTGATCTAAACGACCTAATTTCGGTGGTAGGTAATACGGCGGATGTGGAGAGGTTTAATGGGGATGCAAACCCGTAGAGTGTGGAACAAGCCGGTTAAGAGGTTGCATGTAAGTGACTTTCGTCATCAAATCCCGGGCTTGGATTTGGTGACGGAAGTCGCTTACATGCAACCTCTTGGCTTGTGGAGCACGTTTCGGCTCCGCTGCCTAGAAGGTGGAGTGCGGAAAAAGGCGTTTAGAGGGCGGAACCTAAGTTAACTCTGACAGAAATCCCGAACTTGGATTTGTGGCAGAGTTGGCTTAGGCAGGAGCCCTCTGCCTTTCGGAGCACGTTTCGACGCCAATTTAGCAATGCGTCTATGTGGACCGATTCTTTAATCAATAAAACGGCCCAAAACAAAAAACATCGAACTGCCAAAACGCCCGACAATCCGATGCTTTTTCATTTCAAGACAATTCCCGCAACCGCCGAGAAACGGCCTGAAATTCATCCTCCAACGCCGTATCATTCGGTGCCACAGCTAACTGATTGATCAACTCAGTCTGCTTCAACTCAAGCTGCAATTTCTCCGCATCATACGTCGTAGCTCTCGCTTGCTGATCCGACTGTTCAGTCACCAGTTGCTGGTTACGAATGTGATACTGGCGCGCCGTCACTTGACGGACAAACCACCTGTCGTGTGAGACCAGGATAACAGTCCCCTTATACTCCCGCAACATTTCACTCAACGCTGTAACGGCCTCGATATCTAGGAAGTTTGTAGGTTCGTCCAAAATCAATCCATTGACATCACTCAATATGACCTTAGCCAGTGAGACTTTGACACGTTCGCCACCGCTTAACACGGTGACGGGTTTATCCCAATCGCTCGCAGAAAAACCCAACCGAGCAAGGATGAGTCGGTTTGTTTCGTCATCTTGAATACTCGTCGAAGTCACATTGGCAAGAATCGACCCTTCTAGATTCAAATTTGACAGATTTTGTTGGAAATAACCAAGTTTCGCTAACGGTGACCACTTTACGGTATCATCATCTTGATGAAGCAGCGTTGTGAGTAAGCTTGTTTTGCCTGCCTTATTGGGGCCAGTGATGGCGACATGGTCGCCGGCTTTGATTTTGAAAGAAACGTTGCGGACCAGCTGATGTCCACCTTGGGTAACAGTGAGATCCGTCACTGTTAATAGTGTGTTGCCAGCCATTTTGACCGCATTGGGGATCATCATTTGAACGGGCTTAGCTGTTTTTGGACGCCTAACCTCTTCTAACTGTGCCATCCGTGACCCAGTCGCTTTCGCAACCTGGTGTAATTTCTTACTCATTTTTTCAAAGTACGGCTTGCTGCCATGAATTTCTGAGGTGCCGCGTTTATTCTTCGGCACCACTGTCGCGTGTTCTGCGCGTTGTTTTTGTTTTTCAATGGTCTTCTTTAACCGTTTCTTTTCGGTTACATACTGATCGTATTGCGCCTGCTGACGCCCTTTTTCCGCTTCTCGTTGCGATAAATACGCTGAATAATTACCGGAATATACTGTCACGACAGCTTCGCTAAGCGCCCAAACTGTCGTACACAGATCATCCAGAAAATCTCGGTCATGCGAAATGATCACTAATGCACCACGAAATCGCTTCAAGCGCTTTTCCAACCACTTAATTGTCGCAACATCTAAGTTAGCAGTGGGTTCATCCAGCAACAGGATATCAGGACGTTTTGAAAACGCGTCATTCAAGTACTGGCGGACCTGCTCACCACCACTTAATGCTGCAGTTGGTTTTAATTGCGGCACCAGCAAAACGTCGGCTTCTGGCTGGATCGTTCCCTTAGTTGCTAATTGGTTCAACAAAGTCGTTTTACCGACGCCGTTGTGCCCTATTAACCCAATTCTAGCGTTGGCGGGTATTGTGAGCTGGGCAATCTCGTATAACTTGCGGGCGCCATATTGTTGCTCAAGGTTCGTTATTTGGTAATCGGACATTCAAGTCACTCCTTTTAGTTTTATCTGGAGTAAACCCTTAATTGCGCATAGAAAAAGCCCCCTATTCGCAAATAGGCGGCAGACTGGTCCCGTTAATGGTCCCGTTAATGGTCCCGATGTGTCCGTAACCCATTTGCAACCAGCTCAAATGATCCACTTGTCTCTAAGAACAGTGGTTTTTTGAACATTGGTTGATCAACAGGTTACTTATTTCATTGCGGCACACACCGATTCCTCTCTTGTTTGATCAAAATGACTATAACTGGAAATTTTGTGGATGTCAATTAAAAATGTTGGCGGATCGGGTTGAACGGGATTTGGTAAAAAATTCAGGATCCTTTTGCTCTTTTTCGACTGGAGTGGTTGTTGCTGCTGGCTTTCTTGGCCTCCATGCCGAAACGAGTTCCGCGAGGCAAGGGGCGGCCATGTAACGGACTCTGGCAAAAAATCAGGATTCTTTTGCTCTTTTTTGACTGAAGTGGTTGTTGCTGCTGGCTTTCTTGGCCTCCGTGTCGAAACGAGTTCCGCGAGGCAAGGGGCGGCCATGTAACGGACTCTGGCAAAAATCCAGGATATTTTTGCTCTTTTTCGACTGAAGTGGTTGTTGCTGCTGGCTTTCTTGGCCTCCGTGTCGAAACGAGTTCTGCGAGGTAGAGGGCTCCTGTGTAAGCAACTCTGGTCAAAAAAGTCAGGCCCGGACTTTTCTGACCAGAGTTACTTACACTCCGCCCTCTAACCACCTCGCTCCACTCTCTATCTCTGGTGGAACTCCTCCTCAATCTGCAGCTCTTCATAATCGACTGCTTCTTCTTGCGCACCAGACTTATTTAGCACAAAGACACCGATGAGCAGGATCACTAGCCCCATCGTTTCGCCTATCGTCATGGCTTCGTGAAACAACAGCACACTCATTGCCGCTGTCAAGATCGTTCCAACGCCGCTCCATAGGCCATACGCAACGCTTAACGGCACCACGCGCATCGCATACGACAAAAAGTACAGCATGATGACATACATCATAATGCTCGCTAACGACCACCACAATCTGGTGAATCCACTCGAGTATTTCAATGTCATCGTTCCTAAAATTTCACTGACAATGGCCACACCTAGGGCCGCATAGTATTTCAGCATGCCGCTCACCTCACAGTAGATTTAACATCACAGTACCCAACATAATGCAGGCTACCCCCAGAACCTTGGTTCGGTTAAATTGCTCTTTAAAAAAGACAACGCCAAGGATCGTCGTAAACAACGTCCCAACCGCACCCCATAAGGCAAAGGCCACTCCAAGATTTAACCACTGTAACGATTTTGAAAACAGAAACAGGGTGATGGTGTAGCCGATGATGAGCAATATGGTCGGTTTTAACCGATGAAACCCATCGGCTTCCTTCAGTAGTGAACTGCTGATAATTTCAAACACAATGGCACCTGCCAAAAACGTGTATCCCAATCCCATATTGATCACCTCGAATTAGTTTATCTACCCTCGATTGTAACCCTTTTCGTAACTTGTGTCGGTTAAATTTTGCTTGCACCTTCATAACAATTTAACACATTTGAAATCACTATCGATCCCAGTGATACCGCCATCTACCAGCCCGATGGGTTCCAACTTCGACCGTCGATTTCCCCCTCGGCCGCTTCAATGCGTCGCTGCTGTTCTTCAACGAGCTGAATCGCGGCATAAAAGAGTGCTCGGTCTTTAAACCGCGTACTTGAGTCACTTAAGGTCCGCAATTGGTCAATAAGCCATTGCTGTTCTGCCATTTAGTCTTCACCCCCATCTTTTAGTAATGCCAACGTATCCTGAAGGTCACTTAACGTGGCCGCGTTTTGTGAGATCTGGTCGATCACAAGACCAATTTTTTGTTGGTCAGCGTCCGGTTGGGTCTCACTGACTGCCTTTAACTTGCGCACCGTCCAGTTAACTTGATCTGAAAAATGAGTGAGTGGTTCCTGAGTCAGATAGCGCTGATAATCGACAAGCAGGTGCATTTTTTCAGTCTCAGTCTGGTAGCCAAACTGGTCAACAACAAACGATGGCAACCACGTCATTCCGAGACGGTGTGCCAATGCTTGGTATGGCGTTGTCAGTTGTGACAATGAGAATTGTTCGGGCGCTCCTGCCGTATAGTGCGCGGCTGGCTGCCCCAGTGAGATAACAAGCCCCAGCTCCTTTCCCACTAGCGCCCCGCCGACAGACGGATAGTCAAAGCTTCTGGTCAGGACAGTGTCCTCCCACGCTTTTAAACTCGCTGGCGCACTGTACCAGTACAGTGGAAATTGAAAAATGAGTCGGTCAGCATCCCGGATGAGCGCCTGCTCAGCGGGGATATCTAGTGGCTGATCAGTCGGCACATGCCAAGTCACATTTGGTTCTGCAGCCGCCTCCCTGAGAAATTGTTGCGTACTGGATGAGGCAATATTTGGGTGAGACACAATAACCACTGTTTTCATCAATGGTGCTCCTTTCAGAAAGCTATTTTGGTTGTGGACAACTTAATTTGTGATTAATTGTACCTAATGTTGTTAAATCAGACAACCTAATTCACATGAAATTATAATCCAAATGAAAATGAAATTCCTTGTAAAACCGCTTTCATCATTTTATACTGAAAATATTCTTATAAAAGGAGTTTTGGTTATGTTTAAAAGGAATATTGGTTGGGTTAAAGTATTAGGTTTGGTAGCCGTTGTTGGATTGGTATTGGCAGGTTGTGGGCAAAAGAGCAGCAGTAGTAAGTCAGCAGATAAATCACCACTAATTGTGGCAACCTCTGGGACGCTGTACCCCACTTCGTACCATGATCCAAAAACAAAGAAACTGACTGGGTTCGACGTGCAAATTGTTCGGGCCGTTGGTAAGAAATTAGGTCGAAAGGTTGAATTCAAACAACTGAACGTTGATGGCCAACTTACTGCCGTAAAGACGGGCAAAGCTGACATGGCCGCTAACGATTTTGGTATTTCGCCTGCACGGAAGAAGGAATTCACCCTGTCTACCCCATACAAGCATTCGTTTAACAGTATTATCGTCCGTAAGAAAGATGACTCAGGCATTCACTCATGGGCTGACATCAAGGGTAAGAAGGCCGCTGGCGAAGCCGGAACCAACTACCAGCGTCTTGCAAAGCAACTTGGTGCAACAACCGTCAACTACAACAACGTGTCAAACGACGTTTACTTCCGCGATGTCAAAAATGGTCGGACTGATTTAATCATGAACGACTACTACTTGCAGAAGTTAGCGCTCAAGGCAATGCCAAACAGCGGTTTGAAGATCATGAACAATATGTACTTCACGACCAATGACGACGGCTCTGGCGTTGGTATTTTGATGAAGAAGGGGAACACAAAGTTGGTCAAGCAAGTGAACAAGGCCTTGGCTGAACTGAAGAAAGACGGGACCCTGAAGAAGATCTCTGAGAAATTCTATGGCGCCAACGTCACTAAGGAACCTAAAGTTCACATTTCAAAGCACTTTACGATCAAGAACTAGGGACGTGATGGGTCATGTCATTCTTACACTATCTTTCGATTCCAAATTTCTTTAACGCCCCGCTAGCCTTTTCCTCGATTCCGTCGATCATGTCGGGATTCCCAGTTTCAATCGGGTTAACGGCCGTTAGCTTCGTGCTTGCACTCATTTTAGGCCTGTTTTTGACGTTGGCGCAACTGAGCCACATCAAAATTTTACACTGGGCGTCTCGCAGCTTCATTTCTTGCATGCGAGGTGTGCCCATGCTGGTCATTTTGTTCGTCATCTATTTTGGGTTTCAAACAGCGGCGTTTCCGGCAGCGGTCATTGCGTTTACGATCAACTGCAGCGCCTTTGTGTCCGAAGTCTTTCGGTCCTCATTTCTCGCCGTGGATAAGGGGCAATGGGAAGCGGCCTATTCATTGGGGCTTCCCTACCGTAAAGTCGTCAGCAAGGTCATTTTTCCCCAAGCGTTCCGAATTTCGATTCCCGCGCTGGGTAACATCTTGTTAGACCTCTTTAAGGGCACCTCACTAGCGGCAATGATCACGGTCAGTGAAATGTTCATGAAGGCCCAGATCATCGCAGGAGCGGATCAGGACTACATGTCGATCTACATTATGATTGCGATTCTGTACTGGTTCTGCTGTTGGTTATTGACGGTAGGACAGACGTTGCTGGAAAAGCATCTCGCATTGTAGAGCGTGAAGCAAGGCGCTTAAGGGGCGGAGTGTAACGGACTCTGTCAGAAAAGTCCGGTTCTGACTTTTTTGACAGAGTCCGTTACACAGTAGCCCCTTGCCTTGCTGAACGCGTTTCCGCAATGAAGCCAAGAAAGTTACCACAAAATAAAAAAAAGACGCATCGTTCATCTAGAACGGTGCGTTTTTTATAAATTCATAACGCCATCTAAAACGACACAACAGCTGTTCAATAAAAAACAAACCTCGTCAATAATAATCTCTCTTAATAAAAACATAATGACAACTTCCCCTAAAGTCCCCATCTTCACAAAAAGCAAAAGCCATAAATTAATTTATTTTATACCGACATGTACACACGTTTGTCCCGCATATTTTATAACCCGAAGCACATACACCCACTAAACCGTGTGCACAGTAGGCTTTCATCATTAAAATCTAATCCAGAAAACAGCGGGGTTATTTGCAACAAATGAATCTTCTCATAATGGCCACATTTTCATAGGAATTATTGTTGATTTGCAAACAAATACATGCTAATCTGTGGTTGTTGTTGGATAACTTAGACGGTACAGTGTCTTTGAGCCCAACAATTTGCGAAGTTTGGTAGTTTTTCAGCCACCTCTTCAACGAGTGAAATGAAGTCGCAATTTTAAGTAACAAATTATATAAATTTACTTTGGAATGTCGAACGTGCACTGACTTATCAGACGGGGCAAAACAAATCTTCTAAAGGAGTTTGTGATGCAACGTAGATATCGTAGCGCCCTCATATTTATCATCACTTTATTAACCGCTTGTGTAACCGGTTTCGTTGTGCCGCAAGACACGCAACAATCCGTTCAAGCTAAAGCCACATCGTATATGCACATGTCGTATGCGTTTTCTGCCGGTACCGCAACAGCCACCCCCGGCTGCTACCGCTGGCAAGACACAACGATCACGTACAAGATCGATAACAGTTCCGCCTATTACCAGCAAATCTGGAACAGCGCCGTTAAGCACTGGAACGATGCCAACGTCGTGACACTTGTCGCGGCTAAGCCTGGTGATAAGGCCGACATGACACTGGCAACTGCCACGACTAAAAAGACCACTTCTGCTACTGGAGATGCAGTGGGTCTGACGTATTCTTCTTACCACAGCAGCCAGAAAATTGATAACCTCAATGTTCTTGTCAGCACCACGTCCTACATTTACACGAACGTGGCCACTCAGATGAAATATTCTCAACTTCAGCGCGAACACGTTGCTGAACACGAACTGGGACATGCGTTAGGACTAGAACACGCGACGTCGAAGAACAGTGTCATGTACTACGCTAATAAAAATAAGTCCATCACAACGTCAGATATTCGGGGCCTGGCCACGATGTACGATAATTAGCGCTAAACTGGATCACTTATATAAACCGTTTCAAGTAGGGCATCAACCATGGGGTACATATAAAATTAAAATAAAAGTGCTGTGGCTTAGTCTGCCGTCAGCACTTTTATTTTGGCAAAATGAGTGTAATCGAGTAGGAGGTAATTGATTAATTCAATTACCGACCTCTCACACCACCGTACGTACGGTTCCGTATACGGCGGTTCAATAATTTAAGCACTTTGTATTGACTGGAGTGTCTTGCTCATATTGATGAGTCCAAGGCGTTCCAGTCTTTTGTTTGTCAGAGTATAGGTCAATGTCTTGCTATGCGCAGTTCGCCAATAACCCTTACGGGTATTGGCCATTGTATAAGCACTGGTGCCAGAAAGCCCCAGTTTTACAAGATGATTGACCTTTGTTTTGAGCTTCTTCCACTGTTTCCAAATATACTGGCGAATCCTTGCTCGCAACCATTCGTCTAAGTGACGGATAAAATTGGTCATTTTCCCGACCGAATAGTACTGTAACCACCCACGCATCTTTTGATGAATCTCGTTAAACACCAGGTTTAACGAAACGCCCCGATTGCGCTTGGTCATTTTCCTGAGTGCAGACTTGATGCGTTGCTTGGCCTGCCAAGCAGGTCGCGCATACGCACCTCCTCGACCAACCCCCAAGGAAAATCCCAGGAACTTGGCCCGCAGAGGCGAACTTACTGATGTCTTGTCCTCATTGACGGTGACCTTTAGGTCGCCTTCAAGAAAGCGAGTAACATTAGTCAGAACCCGTTCTCCAGCACGTTTGCTTCGGACATAAATATTACAATCGTCCGCATAGCGGACAAACTTATGACCTCTGGAAGTTAACAGCTTATCCAGTTCGTTGAGATAAATGTTAGCCAAAAGTGGCGATAAGGGGCCACCTTGAGGGGTGCCTTTATCACTTCGTTCAAATAGACCACCATTCATGACACCGCTGGTTAGGAAGCGACGAATGAGATGCAGTATCCATGGATCCGTAATATACTGCTCAATAAATTTAATAAGCAGATCGTGGTTGACCGTATCGAAGTATGCTTTTAAATCGAGATCCACGACATAGTGATAGCCCTGATTGTAGAACTGAACCACTCTATCAATGGCATCTTTAGCACTTCGATTCGGTCGGAACCCAAAACTATTATCTGAGAAGACACGCTCAAATGTTGGCACCATGACTTGCGCCATGGCTTGTTGAACAAGTCGGTCAATCACAGTTGGTATTCCGAGCTTGCGTTTACCACCATTAGGTTTGGGAATTTCAACCCGCTTAACGGGACGAGGCCGATAGGTCTCGTTTTGTAAAGCTTGCAGTAATTCCTGTTTATGTTTCCTCAAGTAGGGCAACAGTTCGTCAACGGTCATTCCGTCTAGTCCTGCTGCACCTTTGTTTCTGCAGACGCGAAGATAAGCCTCGTTCAGGTTATTTCGGTCTAAGACTAACTCTTGAAACTTAGTGCCGTTCATCATCGTATTTTCACCAGAGTCAGTGCTACGCACCCCGACTTGTTCTTGGGCTTCCAGTCCTACTGTCCGCCGGCGGTCAGCTTTTTCTGTATTCTGCGGTTGTTGCACTGTCTCCACCTCCAATATCAATGATGACCTATTATTGTTCAGCCCTTCGTGGCAGATACCACTACTATGGCCTCGGCTGACTCCTGTATCGTTCTGCACCACATCACTGCGATGTTTGTTCCTGTGGCGCTTAGCGCGCCTCTTGTCGGGAACGTACGATACAGGCCTCCCCGGGTAAGAACGCCCACTTTCGTACCATGTCATTGCCAGCTTTACTGCGATGGCCTCGAGTAGTATTGGACTTTGGTTTGTTTGGCAACCTCGTCCGACCAACACAGCCTTATAGCTGATTCTTGTACATCAATGCGGTACTTTGTCGCCGACTTCCTTCAGATTCCACCTCACGATGGACACCCTTGTCATTGACTTGCGGTTCCGACTACTACGGCCCGCAACGGACTTTCACCGTCTAGTTGGCGCCCATGCCGGGCGCACCAAAAAAACACCAGCCAAAGGGTTGGTGTTTTTCCTATTCTTAATTAATACTAATTAAGCAACAGTGACGTTAGCAGCTTGTGGGCCGCGGTCGCCTTCTTCAACGTCTAAGGTTACGTGTTGGCCTTCTTCAAGAGTCTTGAAGCCGTCAGCTTGGATAGCTGAGAAGTGAACGAAAACGTCTGAGCCGTTTTCCAAAGTGATAAAACCGTAACCCTTGTCAGCGTTGAACCATTTAACAGTACCTTGTTCCATTAGAATGAAACCTCCATGCGCTTTGCGCAAATTATATTTTGCATTTGAAACTTTTGAATAAGGAGCCATTCTAGTAAGAACGTTGTACCTTAATCCGAAGCATAAATACATTATCTAAAGGTTAACAGTTAATCCCCAAAAAGGCAAGAAATAAAGTTCGAAATTCAAAACATTTTAAGAGAATGTTTAGTATTATTTGGTTATCAAAATATAAGTGAATCGTTCGTATTTACTCTGAAAGCCACGGCTGGCTTACGTGTTCATGATTTTTGAAAGTCTTAAGTCCGGCCTATTTTCATCAGGATGAAACCAGTTTCATGGAAAACTTGGGACGATTGAAGTGGAATGTCCGAATTCGGACGATTGGTGATGAAAGTCCCATATATTAGAGGATTGGAATTAAAAAGGCTGAGGAAATGTGGGTTCTCAGCCTTTTTTGTTGGGTTTGCTTTTTTGTTGGAATCTTGTTGTTGGAACTTTGGCAAAAACCGCCAGAACCACTTTGATTTTTCTGCGTGGTTCTTGCTACTGACTTTCTATTCTACATAGCCGTAACGTGCTCCGCAAGGCAAGGGGCGGCCATGTAACGGACTCTGGCAAAAAATACACATTTGGATTGTGAGTCATTATTTTCTGCGTGGTTCTTGCTACTGGCTTTCTATGTTACCTAGCCGTAACGTGCTCCGCACTCAGCCCCTCACCAAAATCTCCACCTGATCCTTCTGCGGTGCTAGATTCAGTCCTAGGACCGGTTCCTTTAAGATTTTTGCGTATTCGTCCAGCACATCGTCAGGCAGCGGGGTGTGAATGTTCAGCGCACTCAATACCTCGTTTGCTGAATCGACGTCATCAATATCCACAAACAAGCGCATGTTGCTTAACGCGTCCCGGAGAAGGTCCGTCAGCAACCCGTTCGGCTTTCCCGACACGTCCGTCACCACAATTTGGGGACTGCTGACCCCCTGGTGATTGACCGTGACCATCTTCAAGATATCAAATATATTCCTCATTGCGCTTACCCTCCGTTTCGCCTGCACGCGTTTGTTTGCTATTATACACGAAAACGACTTAAATGCTTATGTCTTTGCTGAAAATTCGCCATTACCACACAATTTTGCCCTATCTTGCTGCTGTTGTGACTGGCACCACCCGCCAATTCGCCGGCAGTTCAAACGTGATGTGTTTGCCAATAAACGTGTGATCGCCCATACCAACGGCAAACATCAATCGCAGCTCTTCATTTTTATAGACCCAGTGGGTGGTGTCGATATGCATACTGGCTGTTTTGGCATGATGTCGCACAATGACAGTTGTCGTTGCCGGTGTTGTTTTTTCTAATTTCGACTGCAGCGGATTAGTATTATACAAATAAATGCGCTCCGTTTTTGTCCCAACCGGTTTGAAGAGCAGGATATGTTTACCCGTCACACTACTCGTCAGCGGATAAGTCATTCGTGTCGTCACGCGTTTCATTCCCAAATGTTGATTATAGTTCAGACACATCAATAACACGCTGCCCACGGTCACCACTAGTCCAACGGTGATCCAGACTGCCCGCCAACCGGTATGCTGCATAAAGATCATACTGCAAGCAAACAAAACCGCCCCCGCAAATAATAAGAGGATGATCATTTCGCTACCCCCACTTTCTTGGGATCACGTTTCAACAGGAATGTCAGTAAGAACCCTAGCAGTGAGAACGCCGTCGCAATTCCAAATGCGTAACGGAAGCCTAGCACATTCGCATTAATGGCCAACTTCCGATAAAGGAATGGGGTCGCCTTCGCAACCGCGTGAGCTGGTGTGTGATTCAGCGTCACGTTCGACATCGTCGAGACTAAAATGGCGGTCCCCATTGACGCGAAAACTTGCCGGGCCGTGTTGTTGACGACCGTCCTATCACCGATCAGGTTCAACGGTAACGCGTTCATCCCAGTCGTGGTCACTGGCATCATGACCATTGAAATACCAAACATCCGCAGCGCATACAACGCCACAATGTAGGAAATCGGTGCCTGCGCCGTGATCGGAATAAACGCGGCCGTTGCAATGGTCAGCAAAAACATGCCTGTAATCGCCATATTTCGAGCGCCCAGCCGGTCAAAAATCCGCCCAGTGATCGGGTTCATACACCCAATCACGATCGCACCTGGTAATAAAGTCAACCCAGAGGCTAACGGTGATTCACCCCGCAATGTTTGCAGATACAATGGCACCACCAGCGTAAATCCGTTCATGGACATAAACGAAACGGCAACCAATGTGGCCGACAACGCAAAATCTGAGCGTTTAAAGACTTTAAACTGCAGGAGTGGGTTCTTGATTGTAAGCGACCGCCAAATGAACAGCGCGACCACAATGACCCCAATGATCAGGGTCATGTAAACCATCGGATCCGACCACTGGTACTGCCCAACGGAGGAAAAACCGTACAGCATTGACCCAAACCCGATGATCGACAGTAAAACTGAGAACCAGTCGACTGGCGCCTTTCGCGTGGGTAACACTTTTCTGAGTGTAAAACTCCCCATAATCAACACAATGATCGAAACAGGCATGATCACCAAAAACAGCATCCGCCATGAATAGTGAATCAGGATCCAGCCAGAAAGTGTCGGCCCAATAGCGGGTGCTAACCCAATAACGATGCCGGCCGTCCCCATGGCAGCTCCCCGTTGCGACGGCGGAAAAATGGTCGTCATAATCGTTTGATAAACGGGCGCCGTAATCCCAACTCCTGAAGCCATGACGAGCCGCCCAATCAAAATCGTCCAGAAATTCTGAGCGAAATAACAAATGATCGTCCCGACTAAAAAGATGGCGATAGCAGATAAATACAGTTTTCGGGAATCAAACCGTTGGAGAAAGAACCCCGTGATCGGCATCACGATCCCCATGACCAGCATGAATCCAGTCGTTAACCACTGAACCGTATCGGCAGAAATACTAAAGGCGTTCATTAACGTTGGAAACGCCGTTGTGAGCATGGTTGACGTAATAAACGTACTGAACGTTCCGATCAACATTGTCAAAACCAGCAAGATTCGATTATATGGCTTGCCGTTTTGATCAAGCGGCTGCTCGACCGCTTTTGAACTATTGTGCATTTGGTTCACACCTCTCTGAATAATTGCAACAGCTTAAAACAAATAATTCTACTCAATCAAATAGTTACGCCTGCTTGTCCTCCCTTAATCAATCATGTGTCGGTTTTATAGTTAGTTACATAAGTAAAATAGGACACCTCACCACAATTTACTTGAGTAAGGTGGCGACGCTATTTCGGTCTCACCCGCTGCCACATCTTATCCTGAACTTTCGGGAGTGCTAACCGTTCAAAATCTGAGGCAGTCAGCCATTCGCCAGGGAAGTAACTTAAATCAAGGTCGCCCGACCATTCTGCGTCCATCAGCGTAATCAGCCACTTTTGGTGTGTAAATGTGTGGGTCACCTGTTTACCCGAACGTGGTGTCAGATGCAGCTTTAGCCCGTCTGTCTCGGCTACTTCATGTTCCAGAAGTGTCACCAGTTCCTCATCCGTCACCGTTTCCGGGTGTTCTAGCCCTGTCAGCAGCGTTTCTCGTTTAACGAGTGGGAACGTCCAGAAGTTCGCCAATAAGCCCGTACTGGGGCGTTTTTCCATCAAATACCGGTCGTCAGCATGAATTACCAACCCAAAGTATGGGATCTGGACCGGCCGGGGCTTCTTTGTCTTCACCGGGTACTGATCCTCCACGCCATCTAAATAAGCCTGGTCAAACGCCTTGACCGGCGAGTTTTCTGAATCAGGATTTTTAGCAGTCATGTAGCTGGATCCAAGATCCATAATGGCCTGATTAAAGTCGCCGGGGCGATCAGTCGGAATAATCGTGCCAATAACCTGCTCAAATACCTGCCGCGTCTGCGTTTTAGCAATATCATCATCAATTTCTAACAACCGTGAAAACACCCGAAACGCATTGCCGTCCACCGCCGGCACAGGCTCCCCAAACGCAATACTGGCAATGGCACCAGCAGTATAGGGACCAATACCTGCAAGGTCTAACAACTCCTCCGCGGTTCTCGGCCACTTGCCGTTAAAATCCTCAACGACCTGCTTCGCCGCCTTTTGCAAATTACGCGCTCGGGAGTAATAACCAAGACCCTCCCAGGCCTTCATCAGCCTCTCTTCAGGGGCGTCCGCTAAATCAGTCACCGTCGGAAACCAGTCCATAAACCGGTTATAGTATGGAATCACAGTATTAACTTGGGTCTGCTGCAACATAATTTCTGAGACCCACACGTGGTACGGATCGTGGTCTCGACGCCACGGCAGGTCACGCCCATCGGTGTCGTACCAGGTTAATAGGGCCTTCTGGAAGGCTTTGATTTTTGATGGTGACCAAGTGATCATTCGGGTACCTACTCTCTGTTTGGTTGATTGAAATTTTGTCTTGTCTGACTGTTATTTCTAAGTTTTGTGTTATAAGCGGTTCGAAAGGTTCTAACTTTCTTCGCAACCTAGCCGAAACGCGCTCCGCCCTCAAAACACCTTGCTCCGCGCTCTTACGCCCTCACAGCAACAAAGATTCGCACCACCGGCCCCTGAATCAACGGCGTCTGCAATGCCGTTGGGATCGTGCTCTCAAAGAAGTGCTCGCCCAGTGCCAAGTGGTTATCAGCCGCATAATCCAATAGCCGCTGATACCCCACTTCTAAAGGCTGATCAGCGTGGTGGTACAGCAATAAGAATCTGCCTGCTGCCCGCGTGTGTTTCGCTAACGCGCTGTTACCACCAATCAGTGGCGTATACACTCCTGTTAACCGATCTAAACTATGATCCGTCACATCGCTTCGTGGACGAATTTTTCCCACAATGAGCGTCGCTACGGGAACGTCTAAGCCAGCAGTCAGCGTTTGAAGATGTGCCTGAATCAGTGCTGACTCTGACTTTGTCTCACTTGTAACAGGGGTCAGCAGCATGTCCTGCGGTGCTCGGTTCACGAGTGTCACCTGGTCAGGCACTGCCCGGTTGGCCGTCTCATTTGCGGTAATCAGTTCACTGACCTGTTCCTGACCAGCTGTCAGGCGTTCAATTTGGCGATTCAATAATTTTTGTTGCTGGTGTAGTAAGCTGGAAAAGTCGGTTGTCTGGGACATCATTGTTTTGATATCTGTTTCGGCAACACCCAGTTCTTGCAGTGACTGCAGTGTCAGCCATGCGTTTACCTGTGACAGACCATACCAGCGATGGCCGTTATTTTCCCGTTTAACGGGAACAAACAAGCCCCGCTCATCCGCCCAATCTAGTTGGTGACGGTCAATTTTCAGCATTGCCGCAAACTGTCCCGCCGTTAATAATACATCTTCCATTTTTAAGTCATTCCTTGATTTCATCATTTATGGCCCAATCGTGTTTGACAGGGCTCTTCTGCTCTTCTATTATCAATTCATAAGCAATTTTTACGAAAGGAACATCGTTATGAAACGATTGCTATCTGTGCTGGGGGTCCTTGGACTCACTCTGCTGGTGCTCACCGGCTGTCACCCAAGCACCCAGTCAGCCACCAAATCTGATAACAAAGGCGTCATGTTGCACAACCAAAACGTGACCATTGTGCAACAAACACCACCGGACACCGTTGACATTTCTAAAGTGACGAGTTTTTCAAAGCTCCGCAGTTCAACTGAGGGCTTGTTTCGTCAGGGTAAAAACGGTCATCTGGTTGCCGGCCTCGCCAGTAAGACGCAGGTCAGCCATAACAGTACCATTTACGATTTCACGATTCGCCAAAACGCCCGCTGGTCCAATGGTCAGCCGATAACTGCCCAGGATTTTGTGTACTCCTGGAAACGAACGATTGCGAAATCGACCCACTCGGTCAATGCCAACTTATTTGCCGGCATTAAAAACGCCACTGCGATTCGTCGCGGGCAGCTTCCCGCCAGCAAACTTGGTGTCACAGCGGTGTCCGCTCATCATTTGCGGGTTACTCTGGATCACCCGATTGCGTATTTTAAGACCCTTCTAGCTTACCCTTATTCGCCCCGCAAAGCAAAACTGAGGTGCAAAGATATGGCACTCGGTATGGCAAAAGAGCCAGCACCCAGCTGTACAGTGGGCCGTTTAAGCTCGTCAAATGGCGGTCAAATTGCAAGACCCGTGTGTTGGCACCTAACCCCTACTACTGGGATAAGCGCCACGTGTACCTCCACCGGTTAACCATCACCACCGCGACGTCGTTAAAAACCGACCTGAAAAATTACCGGGCCGGTAAGCTGGACGAGGTTCAGTTGTTTGATAATCAAATCACTGAAAATAAAAATCAGCCCGACTACCTCGTTCGTCCATTTTCATCCATGCGGTTTATCTCTTACAATTTTAAGACCACCAATAAAACGGCCGACCAGCTGATCAACAATCAGGACGCGCGGTTAGCCATCTCCCACGCCATTAACCGAAAAACGCTGATCAACAACGCCCTCAAAAATGCCTCGTTAGCACCAAAGGGACTGGTGACTGCGGGGCTGAGCAAGAACGTTAAAACAAAGGCCGACTTTGCTGACCAGCAAGCTGCGCAAAGCACCGTTAAAGGGAACACTGCGCTGGCCAAGAAGGAGTGGCAACAAGCTCAGCAAACACTGCATCTGTCCCATTACAGCCTGACCCTGACCGTTGCGAACGACTGGGCCAGCAAACGAGTCGCTACTAACATTAAACACCAGTTAGAAACAAAACTAAACCATTTTGACGTAAAAATCCGGACCGTCCGGACCAGTACAGCAAATCGGCTGGCATTGAACGGCCAGTACCAATTACTACTGAGCAGCTGGGGTGCCGACTATCCGGACCCACTATCCTTCCTGCAGATCATGACAGCCAACAGCCGGTTCAACTACGGCAGCTGGCAAAATAAAGCCTATAATAACCTGATTATCAAAATCAGTAACAATCCGACTGGCAATCAACTCAATCGTTGGCAAGAAATGTTGGATGCAGAAAAACTGCTGATGACAAACCAGGCGGTCACGCCCCTGTACCAGCAGGCGGACTCCTACTTGTCGAATCCTAAGTTGAATGGGGTTGTTTATAATATTAGTGGGGTGGTTGCGGATTATAAGAGTGCGTATTTGGTGAAGTAGAGGGTGGAAGAAAGCGGTTAGAAGGTGGAGCACAAGCTAACTCTGACAGAAATTCCCGGTCTTGGAATTTGTGTCAGAGTTGGCTTGTGTGCAACCTTCTGCTTTCTGGAACCCGTTTCGGCTCGAGGACAGAGAACCACACCGCAATGCTGAGCAGAACTTGTTTCCCTACAGTTGACTTACACTTAACTATTTGTTTTTCGAAATTCAATTTTGGAAGCGTAACTAAAAAAAGACATCTCCCCAACAGGACAGATGTCTTTTTTGTCGATCAATTTATTCACCATCATCAGCATTAGAAGCCGCAACTCCTGCGGTCTCTTCAGCATCTTCAACGTCAGAAGCGTCCCCCTCAGCCCGCACAACAGCCAAGAACTCATCGCCATACTTCTCCAGCTTATTAGCGCCGATCCCCTTAACGTTCAGCATATCATCAAGGGTCTGCGGCATCTGCGCACACATATCACGCAACGTTTTATCCGAGAAAATAACAAACGGTGGCACCCCTTGTTTTTCAGCAAATTCACGTCTAAGAACACGCAACTTTTCAAACAGCTCGCTGTTAACTGGCAAGGTGTGGTCGACCTTAACAGCTTCCTTGCGAAAGACCTGGGTCTCACCCTTCAACACGTCAACGCCAGCGGGGGTCAGTTTCAAAACGGGATACTGCCCGCCCTCCGCTGCGAGGTAGCCGGAAGCCGTCAAAAAATCGATTAGATCCGCAATGGCCTTTTGTTTACGATTCTTCATCAGACCATAAGTGGATAAACTCTGAAAATGAAATTGCTTGATACGCTGGTTAGACGACCCAGCAAGCACCTGAGCCACCAGACTTTTACCAAATCGTTCATTCATCCGTTTCACACACGACAGCACCTTTTGTGTATCCACGGTAATGTCCTGACTTTCACGCGTATCCAGACAGTTGCTGCACTGCCCGCAATCATCGCAGGTTTCGCCAAAGTAGCCCAAAATGTATTTCTGCAAACATTCCGGCGTGTTGGCATACTGGGTCATCGCCTGAAGTTTTTCGTACTCACGCTGTTTATTCTGCTCATCACGCTCAGATTGGTCGATCAGGAACTGTTGAATCTGAACGTCAGCCAGTTTGAACAATAGGATTGCTTCACTAGGTAATCCATCCCGACCAGCACGGCCAGCTTCTTGGTAACACGATTCCAGACTACCCGGCACCTGAGCGTGGATCACAAACCGGACGTTACTCTTGTCAATCCCCATCCCAAAGGCGTTCGTGGCCACCATCACCGGCGTACGATCGTACAGAAAATCATCTTGGTTTTCACGCCGCTGGTTCTTGGTCAGACCGCCGTGGTACATGGTTGCGGCCACCTTGTGATGTTGCAGCAACTTTGTCAGGCGTTCAACTTCCTTACGCGTTGAGGCGTAAACGATGCCAGATTGGTCAGCATTGGTTTTTAAATAATCGATCAAAAACGCGTCAATGTCTTGGTCTTTAACCACTTTAAACGACAAATTGGGACGCGCAAACCCCGTTTTGACCTCCGCATCCAACTGTAGCCGGTCCATGATATCTTTGGCGACCTTCGGCGTGGCCGTGGCGGTCAAAGCCACGATAGTTGGGTTGGATGGCAGTTGTTGAATCGTCGCCGTCAAGTTCAGATAACTTGGGCGAAAATCGTGTCCCCACTGTGAAATACAGTGGGCCTCATCAATGGCGACCAGTTCAACTGGTAATTCTGCCAACCGGTCAAAATAACCTGAATCGAGCCGTTCCGGCGACACATAGAGCAGCTTTATTCGGCCATCCTGCGCTTGGTCAAAACGGTCATTGATTTCTCCGTACGTCAGCGAGCTGTTAATAAACGTCGCCGGGATGCCGTTTTCATTGAGTGCATCCACCTGGTCCTTCATTAGCGAGATCAGCGGTGAGACCACCAGGGTGAGTCCATCCTGCAGCAATGCTGGAATCTGGTAACACAGCGATTTCCCGCCACCTGTCGGCATAATCGCCAGGACGTTCTCGTGGTTCATAATATGGTCGATCACGTCTCCCTGCCCCGGTCGAAACGTGTCATAACCAAACTGTTGTTTTAATATTTCCTGCGGCGTCATGGTGTCAATTCCCTTCTTTAAAATGATTAGTTCAATTCTATCAGATTTTGGCGTCGCCGGTTACCCGTATCAATAAAACACGACCACTTCAATGATGATCAGTACGATCCAAACGAACAGCGCATACATCAGATGTTTGCGAAACGACGTTAGGGTCACCGCATGGTCGTGATACTGCACACTCATCAGCAACGCGGTGATGCCCGCGTACCCCACTGCCACAATTAGCTCAAACACAATCAACAAAATCATTTGTTTCTCCCTCACTTCTTCTAACTACGTGGTTCGATTTGGAACTGTTTTTTTCTCTTGGTCGATTATACCAGAGAGAGATAATCAACGCCTAGCCAGTGGGGCGAAAATTGACAATAGCCTTATTTATTGTCTAAAAATTCTCAGATGATTTAAAGGGGTTCACTGTTATACGCAAAAAAGCCTTGGGACATTAAAATCCCAAAGCTTTTTTGGCTTTTACTTTTTGGACGGTTACAGTGCGCTGACTTTCTTGGCTTCGTAGCTGAAACGTGTTCCAGCAGGCAGAGGGCTACTGCATAAGCTAACCGCCTGCCTCCACACTCTACTTTGCAGAAATATACCCTTTAGCCTTTAAGAGTTCCGCGCACTCAACCGCACCACCGGCAGCGCCACGCGCCGTGTTATGCGACAGGCCGACGAACTTCCAATCGAAGATCTTGTCCTCGCGCAACCGGCCGATTGAGATGCCCATGCCGTGTTCAAAGTTCACGTCAAGGCTGACCTGTGGGCGGTCATCCTGCGTCATGTACTGGATAAACTGCTTTGGCGCGCTTGGCAAGCCGAGTTCTTGTGGTTCACCTGAGTAAGTTTCAAGCGCTTCAATCAAATCATCCTTAGTTGGGTTTTGCTTAAAGTTCACGAACGCTGCTGCCGTGTGCCCATACAGGACTGGTACTCGAAGACACTGGCTCGTGATCACCGTTCCTTCGTCAGGCACGATGGACTTCGTTGCAGCGTCCACGTTCCCCCAGATTTTAAGCGGTTCGCGTTCAGACTTTTCTTCCTCACCGGCAATGTAAGGAATCACGTTGCCGACCATTTCTGGCCAGTCCTTGAACGTCTTGCCAGCGCCGGAAATGGCTTGATAGGTCGTTGCGATAACCTGCGTTGGTTCAAACTTGCGCCAAGCAGAGAGTGCCGGCGTGTAGGATTGAATCGAACAGTTCGGCTTAACGGCAACGAAGCCGCGTTCCGTCCCCAACCGTTGACGTTGGTATGGAATGATATCAGCGTGTTGCGGGTTGATTTCTGGCACGATCATTGGCACATCAGGCGTCCACCGGTGCGCACTGTTATTGGAAACAACTGGAGTTTCCGTCTTCGCATATTGGTCTTCCAGGTTACGGGTGTCCGCCTTATCTAATTTGATGGCAGAGAACACGAAGTCGACTTGATCAGCGACTTCGTTGACCTTGCTGGCGTCCATCAAGACCATATTCTTCACGTTTTCTGGAATTGGCGTGTCCATCTTCCAGCGACCGTCAACAGCCTCACCGTACGTCTTGCCAGCGCTGTGGGCACTTGCAGCAACAACGGCAACTTCAAACCATGGGTGATCCGCTAAAATGGTGATGAATCGTTGTCCGACCATCCCCGTTGCACCAATCACACCAACCCTTAACTTATCACTCATATCTCATACCTCGTTTTGACTCTGACGACTGCTCAGAGAATTTGTTTGTCATATTGTTACAGGTTTTTGTTTTAAAATCAATCAACCTGACTTGTCGTTAGTGATGCCACGTAGTTCTTCAACCGTTTCATGGCTTCATGCAGGTTTTCATCTGAAGCGGCGTAGGAGAAGCGGATGTAGCCTTCGCCGCCAGCACCAAACGCACTGCCTGGTACGCCGCCGACCTTAGCTTCCTTCGCTAACGTTTCAGCAAAGCGCACATCGTCGGTTCCAAAGGCTTCAGGAATCTTGACGAATGCGTAAAACGCACCGGACGGCGTTGCCATGTCAAGACCCATATCCTTAATCGCAGCCTCAACGAAGTCACGCCGTTTCTGGTAAATTTTCCGCATGGCAACGGGATCATCCAACCCGTTGGTCAGCGCTTCAGTAGCTGCAGCCTGGGCGGGGTTCGACGGTGACGTCACCATGAAGGCGTGCATCTTCGTAGCGTTCGCCGTAAATTCTGCTGGTGCGGCAATGTAGCCCATCCGCCAGCCAGTCATGGCGTGCGATTTAGACAGACCGTTGATCAGGACGGTTCGCTCTGGCAGGATCTTGGCAATTGAAAAGTGATCGACACCATACGTCAATTCACAGTAGATCTCATCCGCAATAACGTACATGTGATGTTCGCGAATGACGTCTGCGAGCGCCTCAATCGTTTCCTCTGGGTATTCCACACCAGTTGGATTCCCCGGGTAGTTCAGCAGGACCGCTTTGACGGCGGGACCCTCCTTCTTTAAAACGGCTTCCAAGCTCTCCGGCGTCAGGATAAACCCGTCCTTTGAGGTATCGACCATGATCAATTCTGCGCCAGCAATCGTCACCAGTGGGAAATACAGCGCAAACGCCGGCGTGGGAATAATGACCTTATCGCCCGGGTTCAGCATTGAGAGAAACGTTGCCGTAACGGCTTCGGTTGCCCCGACAGTCGCGATAATTTCTGTTTCTGGATCATAGTCTAAATTCTGACTTTTCTTCAGGTAACCGCTAATTGCGCGACGCAATTCAATGGTGCCTTTTTGTGCAGAATAGTGGGAATCATTGGCTTGAATACTTTTGATTGCAGCTTCTTTGACGTGTTCCGGCGTATTCATATCCGGTTCACCTAATGTTAATTTAATAATGTCGGGTACCGATGAAATTCGCAGGTCAAACTCGCGGATTCCCGATGGCCCAACTTGGTTCAGGCGTTCATTAACCTGTCCCGATAACTCACTCGCCAATTTTGGCATCACACATCCACCATCCTTAAGATATTGAGAACATTATAATTCAATTAGAGCATTTAGAGCAAGTTTAGTCATCGATAGAGACTATATTGCCGTAACATGTCTCGAACTGCCACTCCGTTGCGTCGCTCGGCCCTGCAGGCTGAAGTGGGTCGCTTTGGGGAGTTATTGAATGTCTTAGCAGAAATCCAAGGATCTCCTACGTCTCCCGTGGTCGTAACCGACTAAAGAACAGTCGCTAACGATCACCGACACCACAGCCTGCAATTCCGAACGACTCCACTACGCTACGATACTTATAGCAATCACCATATGAAATTATCACGCATAGTGGTGCTCACGAAAGCTTAACTTGCGCAATAGTGTCTAATTGTACACGTTGTGGCATGTACGACATGTTGAAAACCACTTCATTAACACATTATTGTTCAATCATCTTCATCATTTCACCATCATGCGCTAACACTAAGTTGCCTGAGAAAAACAACTTACCCTGGTGAAATCAGTAAAATTTTTGGTCAAAAAAAGCGAAAGACATCCAGTTCAAGGCGAATTGCGTGCTCTCGCTTTTTCTTGTTATTTTTGTTTAAAGCACGTTTTCCAACCCAATCACCAATTCAGAAAGCCCACTGACTTTGTCGATTGCGACTTTCACGCCGGTCATAAACGAGCTGCGGTCAAAAGAATCTTGGCGAATGGTCAGGGCTTCACCTGGGCCGCCAAAGAGGACCTGTTCGTGGGCGAGATAACCTGGCAACCGTACCGCGTGGATCCGAATACCGTTGTAATCGCCGCCGCGGACATTGGCTAACGTTTCAGTCTCGTTTTCGTTGCCCTGTTTGTGCGCCGGCCGAACTTCGTCGATCAACTTAGCAGTACTCAGCGCCGTTCCGGATGGAGCATCCGCCTTGTCACCGTGGTGCATTTCAATGATCTCAACGTCTGGGAAGTAGGCCGCAGCCTCCTTTGCAAACTTCATCAATAAGACCGCCGACATCCCAAAGTTTGGCGCGATAATGCCGCCCAGTCCCTTTTCTTTTGACAGTGCCTGCAGTTCAGTCTCCTGATCATCCGTTAAACCGGTCGTCCCGATTACCGGATGAATGCCGTGTTCAATGGCAAAGGTCGTGTCTGCGTATACCGCGCTTGGCAATGTAAAGTCGATCCAGATCTCAGCATCCGTCTCAATATCAGCTAGGCTGCTAAACACCGCAACGTTGGCGGGCAAGTCGTAGTCTGCAGGTGTCGTGGACGTTAATCCCGCCGCGAAAACAGCTGTGAGGACAAATCCATCACTCTCGTTGACCAAATTGACTGCCTTTTGTCCCATCGCGCCGGTAAATCCAGCAACTAACACTTTTGTGGTCATGGCTATACTCCTAACTCTTGCGAAACTTCGTGTAACAGTGCGTCCTGGTCAAGCCCTAAAGCAACGGCCAGTTCCCGCTTTTCAGGATCGTTCAATGGTAAAACGGGCATCCGGCTGCTGCCGACTTCGAAGCCCTGCGCATTTAAAACGGCCTTGACGGGTGACGGTGATGGGAACACGAATAAGGCGGCCATCTTTGGGGTTAGCTGACGTTGCAGTTGACCCGCTGTAGCAACGTCGCCTGATTCAATGGCATCATACATCTTGCGCATTTCAGCGCCGTAGATGTGGGCCGCTACGGAAATAACACCGGCACCGCCCACCGTCTTTGCAGCGAGGGCTTGTGCGTCTTCGCCAGAGTACACGCTGAACCCGGGCGCCGTGTGTTCAACCAGATATTCAATATCTTCAATTGACGTGCATTGCTTAACACCCGCAATGTTTGGATTCTTCGACAATTCGATAATGGTCTCATTTGCCATTGTCACACCAGTCCGCCCCGGAATATTGTAAATGATCAACGGCTTCTCGGACGCGTCCGCAACCGTGGTAAAGTGGGCGATCATCCCGCGTTGGTTTGGCTTGTTGTAGTAGGGCACAACGACCAACATGTAATCAACGCCGGCGATCTGGGAGACTTCGCGCGTTAATTCAGCAGTCTCGCGGGTATTGTTGCTGCCAGTACCGGCAATGACTGGACCGCGACCGTTTACGATTTGCGCAAAACGCGTGTAGAGGTCGATCTTTTCATCGTGGGTCAGCGTCGGCGTTTCGCCCGTGGTCCCGCCGATGACGAACCCGCGGCTGCCCGTCTCAAATAAGTGGTTCGTTAAGCGTTCCAGACTGGTGTAATCAATGTTATCGTTGCCGTCAAACGGGGTAATGATGGCGGTCATTAAATCGATGTTATTCAATGTAGTCATAGTCGTTCTCCTCTTTCTACTTTAACTGTCGGGTGCAAATTAGTCAGCCATTCGGGATTCTAGAAACCCTGTAATACCGGTGA
Organism: Secundilactobacillus paracollinoides; assembly: GCF_001702155.1. NCBI lineage: Bacteria > Bacillati > Bacillota > Bacilli > Lactobacillales > Lactobacillaceae > Secundilactobacillus > Secundilactobacillus paracollinoides. The sequence goes on along the minus strand of NZ_CP014912.1, from coordinate 1,803,978 downwards.
TGCCTTTTGCAATTGCAGATTCATCTGGGTTCAACGTGGCGGAATGCAACTGGGAGTCGTCTTCCACCCCGAGCCAGAACATGGTGCCAGGAATCTTCGATAATAGGTAGCCGAAGTCCTCACCGGTCATGGCGGGTTCCGTTTCAATAAAGGTGACGTCGTCGTTTTGCTTCATATACGTGATGAAACGACGGGTCAGTTCTGGGTCATTTTCTACTGGCAGGTACCCACCCTGGTTCAAGGTGACGGTCACCTGCGCATTGAAACTCTTTGCGATGCCGGCGCCGACTTCTTGCAGGCGCTGGTCGATTTTTTGAATCATCGTTTGGGTCAGGCCACGAATGGTGCCTTCAATGTGAGCGTGGCCGGCAATGACGTTGCGGATCGTGCCCGCTTCCATCTTGCCTAACGTGATCACGCCGCCTTCGATGGGATCAATACTGCGGGAAATGATGGTTTGCACTTGGCCGATCAGTTGCGCCGCAGCCACCACCATGTCGTTGGCATCTTGCGGGTAGGCCGCGTGGCCGCCCTTGCCTTCCAGGTCGATGTTGACCTCGGTGGTGCCGGCAAACAACGTCCCCATCCGACAGCCAATCGCGCCAGCAGGCAAATCAGGATTGTCGTGCAACCCATAAAATTCATCCGGCCGCCACTCGCCTTCGAACACGCCAAGTTCGTATGCCAATTTCCCGCCATTCTTACTTTCTTCAGCGGGTTGGAAAAAGAAGATCATGTTGTCAGTCGGCTGATGTTCTGAAAAATAACTCAGGACACCCAACGCAACCGTCATATGGATGTCATGGCCGCAAGCGTGCATGACACCGGGATTCTTTGACGCAAACGGTAAGCCTGTTTTTTCACTGACTGGCAGCGCATCAATGTCGGTGCGGTATCCTAAAGTGCGTTTAGGATGACTGCCAGCCACCCGTACTAACAGGGCAGTCGGCAGGTCCGCAATGTGTTTGACCGTCAAATGCGCCTGGTTAAAGCCACTGATGACTTTCTCCAAATAAGCTTCGGTTCGGACTTCATTGAGGGCTAACTCTGGCATGGCGTGCAGGTCACGCCGAATCTGAATGAGACTTTCTTCTGTTAGTACAGGCATGTAATCACAGCTTTCTTAAATCGTCTTCCAGGCCGGTCTTAGATTCGGTCTGGTCATCAACGTTCTTAATAAATTGAGCAGGAACCCCAGCAACCATCGTGTGCGGAGCAACGTCCTTCGTCACAACGGCGCCGGCCGCAACAACTGCACTTTCACCGACGTGGACGCCTTCGATCACAACAGCGTTTGCCCCGATCAACACGTTATCGTCAACGCGAACGGGCTGAGCGGAAGCGGGTTCCACGACCCCGGCAAGGACGGTTCCGGCACCAATGTGGGCGTGTTTGCCAACGATGGCCCGGCCACCAAGCACGGCGCCCATGTCGATCATTGTATCGGCCCCGATTTCAGCACCGATGTTGATGATCGCCCCCATCATGATGACGGCATTGTCGCCGATCAGCACTTGGTCACGGATGATGGCGCCAGGTTCGATACGCGCGTTGATTTCCTTCATATCTAATAATGGAACGGCGGAGTTACGCGTGTCATTTTCAATATCGTAGTCGGTGATCTGGGATTGGTTATCCTTTAAGAAGGGCTTGATGTCAGCCCAATCGCCGAATAACACACCCGTCCTTGTTTCCACGTACGCTTTGATGCTTGAGGGGACGGTCAGCTGGTCAAGGTCGCCTTTGATATAAACCTTCACCAGCGTCTTCTTGTCGGCGTTACCAATAAAATCAATAATTGCTTGTGCGTCTAGGGTTGCCATTTAAATACCTCTTTCTCAATTATAATAGGAATTTTTTTTAGTTTATTCAGGATCGTAGGATTGGTCTAACCGCGTCATATCAGCGTAAGACTCACGTTTAACAACAACCTGCGACTTGCCATTTTCGACAAACACAACGGCTGGCCGACCATTTCGGTTGTAGTTGGAGGCCATCGAGTAACCGTAAGCACCGGTATCCAACATGGCGAGCACGTCACCCGGCTTGGTGGCTGGCAGGTGTGCTTGGTCGATCAGGATATCGCCTGACTCACAGTACTTACCGGCCAGGTGCACCGTTTCGGTCGTCTTCGCGAACGGATCACTAGCCAAAACGGCTTCGTATTCCGCTTGATACAGCGCGGGACGGATGTTATCGCCCATGCCGCCGTCAACCGTCAGATACGAGGTCAGACCGTCAACATCCTTGCGTCCGCCCACTGTGTAAAGGGTGTAACCGGCAGGACCGGCAATTGAACGGCCCGGTTCGATCCAAACCGCTGGCATCGTTAATCCCTTATCGGCGGCACTTTGTTTGATTGTCTTGACGATGGCATCGACAAACGCTTCGGGTGCTAACGGATTGTCATCCTTGGTGTAGCGAATGCCGAAGCCGCCACCCACGTTGATTACCTGTGGTTGATACCCACACTTGGTGTGCCATTCGGCAGCAATGTCAACTAATTTTTCAGCTGCCATTTGGAAGCCGTTCAGTTCAAAAATTTGGGAACCGATGTGGGCGTGAATCCCGATCATGTTCATCCGCTTGTTCGCAAGCACCTGTTGCAAGGCCTTGTCTGCCAAGCCTGTTTTAAGGTCAAAGCCAAACTTGGAATCCTCCTGACCCGTTTGAATGTATTCGTGGGTGTGGGCGGAAATCCCTGGGGTGATGCGCATCATAACCTGAACGCTGGCATCGTGTTTCTCCAACACGTCACTGAGTTGCTCAATTTCATGGAAGTTATCCAGCACAATGGTACCGACGTGATTTTCAATGGCCATTTCAAGTTCATCATAGGACTTGTTGTTGCCATGGAAACTGATGTTAGCGGCCGGAAAGTGCGCTTGCAAGGCTGTGTAAAGTTCGCCGCCTGACACCACGTCGATGTGGGCGCCTTCTTGGTCGACCACTTGATACATGGCAATGGTTGCGAACGCCTTACTGGCATAGGTCACAGCGTAGTCGACGCCGTTGTCCTCAAACACGGATTTAAACCGGCGGATCTGGTCGCGAATCTTTGACACATCGTACACTGCTAACGGCGTTTGGTATTGCTGAGCTAATTTCAGTGCATCCACGCCGCCGATGGTTAAATGTCCTGCATCGTTAATCTGTTGGTTTGATACTTGTTCACTCATTCCTGTGACCTCCAAATAGTTTTTATCGTGGGCTGCGGCCAATTTGCATCAAAAAAAGGGCCCTTTTGTTTACGCTAAACAAAAGGACCCCAAAATAGTTCGATCACAAGATTCATTTGGTATCAGTTCGATAGCGCCCCGCGAGCACGTAGCTCGCGACAGTCCGTCATTTATTCAACAACGTCCCAGCTAACTGATAGCTGTATGCTATCAGCGCTTCGGCGACCGCCCCTTTAAGTTAGTGTCAACATCCATACAGAAACTCGACTAACCGACTCTTATTGGTCGCAACCTCTTCGATTTACTAAAGATATTATAATGATTCTTTCAGATAGTCAACCCCCTTTTAACCAATCTTTCACATTAAGCGCTTATATTTTGTCCAATATCCTTTGAAATCGCAAACCTTTTGGGTTTGTTTTCTATTGTCGCTTCACTCCACGGGGTGGCCCTGCTCCATGGTGTGGGTCGCTCCGGAGCTAACTTTCATTGCCCGCCCCTGGCGGTCAACGAAAGTGGATCTCCTCCGTCTCCCATGGTTATAAGCGAGGAAAGGACCCTCGCTAACAACCATCGACACACCATTCCGCAATGCCACCCCGTTCCGTTACGCTACAGAGTGCTTCTCGCATAAAGTCATTGAATATCAAAAAAGCATTAACCCCAGTTTGATATGAATCCGCCCTTGACTGGTCAGGTAGTCAATTTGAGCGAGTCCTCAAAGATTGATGGTATGTTAATGCTACTTTAAACTTGCAAATTCATCTGTCCAATTCAGTCTATTCGCCCTCATGTTATGCATAAATCCCGTTATTTCGAAGGATTAGGGTTACCCTTATTCAGTATTCGAAGAGTCGCTCCGTATGACTGTCCTGCAGTCGAGGGCGGATTCTCTACCAACTGGCTTTGACTGTCTTTCAATCCTTAACTAGTTTGATATCGTCGTTCATTGTTAGTGGAATGGAGTAATTTGGCACGGAGCCATGGTGTCGACATCAGTTAGCGACCGTTTCTTGGTCGGTTACTGATGTGCGAGTCGATGGAGATCCATTCAGATGGCGCATCGCGACAGCTGAATTAGCTTCATCGCGAGCTACTATGGCGGAGTGCCAAATTACGGAATGCAACGGACTCTCATAAAAAACGTCACTTAAATAACATGATAAAAATAGTTATTACTATCTAAGCGAATCATTTTGAACCGCAAACTAAAATAAAGACAGTTGCACAACCACTTAAAAAAAGTTAGAATTCGATTTAATTATTAACAAATAGTGATAACTGAGAACTCAGGTGTTACGAATTGAGGAGTGTATTGATGTGAAGATCGTTAAGTTTGGTGGGAGTTCGCTTGCGGATGGCCCCCAGTTTGAAAAGGTAATTGATATCATTAAGTCAGATCCAGCGCGCCAGGTGGTGGTTACCTCGGCTCCTGGTAAACGTCACGATACCGACATTAAGGTGACGGACCTTTTAATCAAATATGCAACATTAACGATTGCGCACAAGGACTACTCTGAGATCGTGGCACAAATTTCTGCGCGGTATCAGGCCATCGGCACGTACTTCAACGTGCCTGCTGAAGAAATGACACCGATCAAAGAGGCCATCGTTAATTTACCCCACCACATCTACCCCAACGACGACTATCTCATGGCCGCCTTCAAGGCTCATGGCGAGCGGCTCAACGCCCGGCTTATGGCTACCGTGCTCAATAACCTGGGTATCAAGGCACGTTTTGTCGACCCGAAGGAATGCGGCCTCATTGTCAGCGATGAACCGAACAACGCAACAGTCTTGCCTGAAACCTACGACAACCTTGACCGCTTGAGTTACGGGGATGAGAAATTAATTTTCCCTGGTTTCTTTGGCTTTACAAAGAACGGCCAAATTGCCACCTTCTCTCGCGGTGGCTCCGATATCACGGGGGCAATCATTGCCCGCGGTCTTCACGCTGACCGGTACGAAAACTTTACCGATGTGAACGCCATTTATGCGGCTAACCCTAAGATCATTGCGCATCCGCAAGCCATCTCTCGGATGACCTATCGCGAAATGCGAGAACTTTCCTACGCTGGTTTTTCCGTCTTCCACGACGAAGCCATTATTCCCGCGATTGAAGGCCAGATTCCGATCAACGTCAAGAACACCAACCAGCCAGACTTACCGGGAACTCTGATTGTGCCCGAGAAAGACTTTGAACCTACCCAAACCATTACGGGCGTGGCGAGCTCAAATCGTTTTGCGGCACTTTACCTGCACCGCTACCTGTTGAACAAGGAAGTCGGCTTTACGCTCAAGCTTCTGCAGGTGCTGTACAAATACAACGTTTCCTACGAACACATGCCCTCGGGAATCGACGACCTGACTGTTATTTTTGATAAGACGCAGCTAGACACCGAAACGATCCACGCCATGTGCCATGATATTCAAGAGGCGTTGCATCCCGACACCATCGAATGGATCAACGATTACGCCATCATCATGATTGTCGGTGAAGGCATGCGTAACCAGATCGGTGTCACAGAGCACATTATCGAACCGCTGGCCGCCCACAATATTGGCGTCCACATGATCAATCAAGGGGCGTCCCGCATTTCAATCATGCTGGGCACGCGTCAAGCTGATGCGGATGAAGCTGTAAAATGCATCTATGACGAGTTTTTTACCAAACACGCCGTTGCGAACGATTAAGTTTTAGTCAATCCACGCGACTTTTGACAACCAGCCTGATACAATAACTGCAATTCTATTAATTCACTTAACCCAACAAGGAGACTTCTACATGGTGCAATTACGCAAGGTGCATGGTTCTGAAAACCATTTTTTTCTACTCGACCAAACCACCCTTTCTGAAAAATTAAATGACGCAGAGTTGACCGCTCTCGCACAACAGGTCACCGATCCTGCGACCGGCATCCTGAATGGTGCCGATGGCGTGCTAGTCGTTGATGAGTCGACCCACGACAACGTTCTGGGTCAAATGCGTGTGATCAACGCAGACGGCAGCGAAGCCTCCATGTGCGGCAACGGTCTGCGAACCGTTTCCCGATATCTCGCTGAAAAACATCACACCAACCAATTCAAGGTCGAAACGTTACAAGCGGATCTGCAGGTCAGTCGACAAAGCGACTTAGCAGCCAACGTCCCCGCCTTTAGTGTTGAAATTTCACCGGTGCGTTTTAATCCAAGTGCCTTTCCATTTGAAAACTTGGGCGACCAGCCGCTGATCGACTCGCCAGTGCCGGCCTTCTTACCTGGTCTGAACTTCACGGCCATCGCAGTGCCCAATCCACACCTCATCAGTTTTGTTGATGAAGAAGAGATCAACAACGATGACCTTGGGAAATTAGGAACCATGTTGAACAAGCCAAACGAATACTTTACGGATGGCGTCAACGTTAGCTTTGCGCAGATTCTCGGGCCTAACCAACTCTTTGTCCGAACCTTTGAACGTGGTGTTGGCTTTACCAACGCCTGTGGCACCGGTATGTCAGCCACTTCACTGGCTTTCGCGATGGTCCACCCGAACCTCGGCCATTTTGACGACCCAATTACCGTTTACAATCCCGGCGGCATGGTTAAAACTAAGGTGCACAAGGACGCTGACCGGTACTACATTGATTTAATCGGTAACGCCACTCAAACGCACGTCATTGATGTTGACGAGGCTGATCTACACCACGCTAATGTGACCGTTAAAACGACTGATGTTACTGAAACTGACGAGGAAGCGGCCTATTTGAACTTTGTGGATGGGCTGCCAACTGTTTCTGCGGTTGAGGTGAAGAAGTAAACCTGTTTATATTAAAAAAAGGGGCCATCCAGTTTTGGATGACGCCTTTTTTGTTGTGGTTTGAATCTTTTAACTGTCTGGTGAGTTAAATAGTGTTGACGTGTCGCTTCGTTACGCCGTTTGGCCCTGCAGGCTGAGGTGGGGTCGCTTCGGCTGCAATGCCGAACGGCTCCTCTAAGCTACATCCTGGTAAAAATCAACATGTACTACCAGTCTACGTATGCGGTACGAAAGAAGCTAGGTCATCATTACTGTTCACTTGAGCATCATATGAAGCAAGCCAGTTAATGGATATGCTAACAGTCGAGGGCGGATTCTCTACCAACTGGCCTTTGACTGTCTTTCAATCCTTAACTAGTTTGATATCGTCGTTCATTGTCAGTGGAATGGAGCAATTTGGCACGGAGCCATGGTGTCGACATCAGTTAGCGACCGTACTGTGGTCGGTTACTGATGTGCGAGACGATGAAGATCCATTCAGATGGCGCACCGCGACAGCTGAATTAGCTTCATCGCGAGCCACTATGGCGGAGTGCCAAATTGCGGAATGGAACGGACTGGTTACCTACAAACCGTCCACTCTCTATAACTTGGTCCTTCCCAATGCCAACATCTCCTCCGAAACCACTTCACTAGTAAACCGCGCCATTGGCGTAATCTCATGGCGGTCCTTATACGCCACAGGTTTCATGTCAATGACCGCGACCATCAAACTGTTTTCGGTCAAAAAGACCTGACCCAGCTGTTTAAACTTGCCTTTTGTATGCCGTCCAGTTCGCCACGAGTGCAGCGAAAAATCCTTATCCTTAATGACGTAGTGGCCGCTTTGGTCCTGCTCCACGGGCACGCCGATATATTCTTCAACCTTGTACTTTGCCTTCAACTAGTTAAACTTCCTTTACTGTCGCTCAATCGACAATTCTTTTGCTAATACGGCAATGCCGTCTTCACCGATGGCCTTCTTCAGCCACCGCTTGCTTAACTTATTCTGTAGTTCTGCCAAGTTCACACTGGTGTCCGTTAACTGGCCTTCCAGTTTGTGCGCAATTTTTTCATCCAAGGCGGTCCCATAAACGGCTACCTTAGTGATCAAACTGCCTTCAACCATCATGTTGACACCCAGGTCGCCCTGTTCCAGTGCCACAAACCGATAGCGGTTAAAGCCTGGATTTTCACCGTAGTTCCAATCCGTGGTATTGTACTTTTCTGCCAAACGCTGGTCAATAACGGCCCAGTCCTTATCGGTCAGGTGGTACGTTTCAATGTCTGTCAGCTTGTCAACGTTGAACAATTTTAGTAAGAGCTGCTCGCGAAAGTCGTCCGGCGTCAACGATTGATATTCAGGCGCCAAATGGGACTTGATGTTTTCGATATTGCTGCGGTTTGACTTGACCCACTTACCGTTGATCCGGTCTTCCACCGGGTGCAACGCCTGACTGGCAGCGTCGAGATTCATATCAAACATCAACGTCCCGCCGGCAGCAAACGCATCACCGGATTTAACCATCGTCATCCCAGTGAACTTGTGGTCGTTGACAACCAGGTCACTGTGACCACGGAGCTCAGCATCGTTGGCGCCAAGGGCGTGCAAAGCGTCCAAAATGGGATCAGCAAAGACTTTGTAGTCGCCCCACTTTGCGCCATCATCCGTATCACCCACCACGATATTTTCAAAAATCAAATTACCGCGGTCATGGTAAACGGCGCCGCCACCAGAGGATCGGCGCACTAACGCAACGTTGTTCGCCCGCAGATACGGTACGTTGACTTCCGCAAAGATATTCTGGTTCACACCGACAATGACGGATGGGTCGTTAATGTACATGATCAACCCGTGACCGGGCAGTTTTAAATCATTGATCAAATAGTTATCTAAGGATTGGTTCACAATGGGGTCGTAGATCGGCTTGCCATCGCGACTAGTATCAATTAAGAACATAGCAGTGTTCCCCTTTATTTTGAGTTTTAGGCGGCTGACAATTCACATAGCAGCATGAGTTGCGTCGCCCAATAGCCGACGTTCCTGTCTCATCTCTATTCTACTGGTTTTTTGCGTTGTTCGCCACTCAATGATAACCGCTTTCTTTTATTGTGAAAACTCGGTATACTCAAGATAAGATCTTTTACGAATGGAGCGATAACTATGGCAGCAAGACCCTCATTTTGGACGCGTTTGATGACCAGCATTAAAACACTATTTGGCGGCAGTACCACGTCGAAACAGCCAGCCTTTGATCCCGAAGAAAAGGATGGTGTCTGGTACCAGGAACTGCAACCAGGTGTTGTCCGCGTGGGGCTGACCCCGTTTGCCTACCAAGACATTGGCGGCGTGTCGTTCATGGATTTTTCAAACCCTGACGATGCGATTGAATCCGGCGATGACCTGATCGAACTCGAGGGTGACAAGGCCGTTGAAACGCTGAAGGCGCCTGTAACCGGAAGGATCATTGCGCGCAACAACGACCTGTTGAAGGCCACTGATGACTTACAGAACCGCAGTAACCAGGATAACTGGTTAGTCGATATTAAGGTTGCACATTAACTGCAGGATACAAAAAAACGCCCCGAAACTCCAATCGGAATTTTGAGGCGCTTTTTTGATATAATCTAGTGTCGCAATTACTTGAAATACCGTGCCATATCGGTCAATAGATCATCATGGGTTGGTGTCCACTTCAGCGTTTCACGAGTCAGCTTGCTTGAAGCTGGAATGTCCATGGCAAAGAGCTGGTGTGAAAAGTCCAGCTTTTCTGGATCAGCATGTTCTTCCTTAACGGGGATGTTTAAGCCATCGCTGATCTTCTTGACAACCACACGCATCTTGAGCTGTTCTTCATCGTTGGCGTTGAAAAAGTGCAGCTTCTTGTCGTTGTCATCGCCGTTCAAAGCGTATTCTAGGGCCAACACATAGAGATGACCAGCATCCAGTACGTTAACAGCGGTCCAGCGGTTTTCACCACCGTTGTAGTTGATGACATAACCCTGCTTCTGAGATTCGGTAACTAGTTGCGGGATAAACCCATGGTCGTCATCACCTTCACCATGAACGGACGGTGCCAACCGGACAACGTAAGCGTTGATGCCGTCTGCTAACAGTTCGCGGGCAGCCACTTCTGAAAGCCGTGGTGACCGGCTTGGGAAGCCCGCATCCGCATGGTCGTTTTCCGTAAAGAACTGCCCAGGCATCATTGACGCCGTCCCGTGAGTCACAATAACGGGCTTCGTGGTCCCCTTCACACCATCACCAAAGGCGTGAATATTCTGGCTGTCTAGGTCAGAAATCCCTTCAAACGTGTTGTAGTGTTCAGTGACACCCATGCCCAAGTGTAAAACGGCATCCGCGTTCTTGGCTTCAGTTGTTAACAATGCGTTATCTTCGAGGTCACCCTTAACAGCAGTGATGCCCTGTTGTGTTAATTTTTCTGCACCCTTATCAGAGTGCGTCAATGCCCGAACGTTATAGCCCTTTTCAACTAATTCTGCTGCGGCCTTGCTGCCAACGTAACCTGTTGCACCTGTCATAAATACTGTTGTCATTTTAATTGCCTCGATATCTTGTTTATTTTTGGAATATTGCTATACTAACACCATAGATTAACAAGACAATGCACGATTATCAGAGGTTATTGTGTTAATAGACACTATCTAAAATTGTGGGGAAACGCTTATGACAGACTTACGTACAAAACGCACCCGGGCTATGATTCTCAACGGGTTTAACGGGTTTAACGCATTGATGCAACAAAAACAATTTACGAAGATCACGGTAAACGACATCGCGGCCGCCGCATTTATTAACCGCTCAACCTTCTACGTTCATTTCACGGACAAGTATGAGCTGCTCGAAACTGTCTTTCAGGGTGTCTTGGACCAGGACGCCATCGACACGAGCACCTTGTATGAACACCCGTTTCGAATGCTCGCGCAGATCAAGGGATCTAGTCTAAAGAATATGATTCAGTACCAAGCACACGACACGGAATTTGTGAGTGCCTTCTTTGATTTCTTCGTGGAACGCCTGATCGACCAACGCACTGAAATCAGTGAATTAGATAAGTGCTTCTTCATCGGCCGGGTCAACGCAATTCCGCGCTGGATCCAACGGACTAACCAGAAGTTTAATATCTTTACCGATTATGATAAGTTAGACGACATCTTTAATCAGGGTGCCAAGCACTTAGCCACCAACTAAAAACAGGCAACCAAACGCAATAAAGTGTTTGGTTGCCTGCTTTATTATTTGACAGTGCCTTTCAGCCCTGTTTCATTGGTTGGGTAAGCGGTACATTAGAAGGCCTACTTACTGGAAACGGTCTTGAGATTCTTGTCGACAAAGTCGCGAACGTCAGTCTCAGCCATTGTCATGAATGGGGTCATATCGGCCTCTGTCTTCAATGTGTCGTGACCGTTCTTTTCCATCAGGTAATCCCAAATGGCGTCGCGGACCGGCATCTCACTGTCGCTCCAATCAAAGGCGTCACTCATTTGATAATCAATAAACTGTGTTTCATCTACTGTTTTTGCCATTTTGAATTCCTCCTAACAGGTCTAGTGTAGGTCGTTTCTTACGAAATGGTAAATCATTTGATTATCCGGATGTTTTTTTAACAATCTCCAAAAAGAGTGCTAAGATGAACGTGTTAGTTAAAACGCTAACATTTTAATTAGTAAAAGGGAGCGTGATCATATGTCAAACAAATTGAGCAAAGAAGAACGTAAAGCTATGATCGAAAAAGCCGAGGAAGAGCGTGCAAAGCACCCAAAGCCCAAGTCAACGAAGTCAGGCTTCGCCACTATTGACGATGAAGCTGAAAAGTTACAGGGCAACAACTAATTAGTCTACCTCGTAATTAACGGAAGCACTCAGGACAGCTGTTCTGAGTGCTTTTTTTGGTGCGCCCGGCATGGGCGCCAACTAGACGGTGAAAGTCCGTTGCGGGCCGTAGTAGTCGGAACCGCAAGTCAATGACAAGGGTGTCCATCGTGAGGTGGAATCTGAAGGAAGTCGGCGACAAAGTACCGCATTGATGTACAAGAATCAGCTATAAGGCTGTGTTGGTCGGACGAGGTTGCCAAACAAACCAAAGTCCAATACTACTCGAGGCCATCGCAGTAAAGCTGGCAATGACATGGTACGAAAGTGGGCGTTCTTACCCGGGGAGGCCTGTATCGTACGTTCCCGACAAGAGGCGCGCTAAGCGCCACAGGAACAAACATCGCAGTGATGTGGTGCAGAACGATACAGGAGTCAGCCGAGGCCATAGTAGTGGTATCTGCCACGAAGGGCTGAACAATAATAGGTCATCATTGATATTGGAGGTGGAGACAGTGCAACAACCGCAGAATACAGAAAAAGCTGACCGCCGGCGGACAGTAGGACTGGAAGCCCAAGAACAAGTCGGGGTGCGTAGCACTGACTCTGGTGAAAATACGATGATGAACGGCACTAAGTTTCAAGAGTTAGTCTTAGACCGAAATAACCTGAACGAGGCTTATCTTCGCGTCTGCAGAAACAAAGGTGCAGCAGGACTAGACGGAATGACCGTTGACGAACTGTTGCCCTACTTGAGGAAACATAAACAGGAATTACTGCAAGCTTTACAAAACGAGACCTATCGGCCTCGTCCCGTTAAGCGGGTTGAAATTCCCAAACCTAATGGTGGTAAACGCAAGCTCGGAATACCAACTGTGATTGACCGACTTGTTCAACAAGCCATGGCGCAAGTCATGGTGCCAACATTTGAGCGTGTCTTCTCAGATAATAGTTTTGGGTTCCGACCGAATCGAAGTGCTAAAGATGCCATTGATAGAGTGGTTCAGTTCTACAATCAGGGCTATCACTATGTCGTGGATCTCGATTTAAAAGCATACTTCGATACGGTCAACCACGATCTGCTTATTAAATTTATTGAGCAGTATATTACGGATCCATGGATACTGCATCTCATTCGTCGCTTCCTAACCAGCGGTGTCATGAATGGTGGTCTATTTGAACGAAGTGATAAAGGCACCCCTCAAGGTGGCCCCTTATCGCCACTTTTGGCTAACATTTATCTCAACGAACTGGATAAGCTGTTAACTTCCAGAGGTCATAAGTTTGTCCGCTATGCGGACGATTGTAATATTTATGTCCGAAGCAAACGTGCTGGAGAACGGGTTCTGACTAATGTTACTCGCTTTCTTGAAGGCGACCTAAAGGTCACCGTCAATGAGGACAAGACATCAGTAAGTTCGCCTCTGCGGGCCAAGTTCCTGGGATTTTCCTTGGGGGTTGGTCGAGGAGGTGCGTATGCGCGACCTGCTTGGCAGGCCAAGCAACGCATCAAGTCTGCACTCAGGAAAATGACCAAGCGCAATCGGGGCGTTTCGTTAAACCTGGTGTTTAACGAGATTCATCAAAAGATGCGTGGGTGGTTACAGTACTATTCGGTCGGGAAAATGACCAATTTTATCCGTCACTTAGACGAATGGTTGCGAGCAAGGATTCGCCAGTATATTTGGAAACAGTGGAAGAAGCTCAAAACAAAGGTCAATCATCTTGTAAAACTGGGGCTTTCTGGCACCAGTGCTTATACAATGGCCAATACCCGTAAGGGTTATTGGCGAACTGCGCATAGCAAGACATTGACCTATACTCTGACAAACAAAAGACTGGAACGCCTTGGACTCATCAATATGAGCAAGACACTCCAGTCAATACAAAGTGCTTAAATTATTGAACCGCCGTATACGGAACCGTACGTACGGTGGTGTGAGAGGTCGGTAATTGAATTAATCAATTACCTCCTACTCGATTCCCTACATTATGTTGAAGTTTCTTACATTGATGATTGCTTCCGCCCGGTGCCACTACGCTGACGTGACTGTATGTTGAAACATTCATCACACCAGATGATCCAAAAGTAGGTCTGCAATCTTATGAGTGATTGTTAGTTATTATACATTTTTCATTCATAGCTATCCCGTTTAGTGTTTTCTATTGTGCATTATCCAGCACAATTATCCTGCTGGCTTAACCAGTTGAATGAGCATCAACTACGCAACAATCTGATACAACGATCTTTCAACCCTAATCGAATCCGCTATCAAGCCTAATAGATATCAATGGCGATTTATCTGTAAATAAAACTCGAAAATTAAAATTCACAAAAATGATTACAAAATACGATTAATTAAATCGTTTTACGTCAAAATAGTCACTAATTTATTAAACAATGTCGTAATTTACCCTAGTAATGTTCACGATTTCCCTTTAAACTAATTGATGATCTGGGATCAAGTGACCGTTAGATGGCCAATATTCACAAAAAAATTTTTGTATATACGATTTATGCATATATTTAGTTATGTATACACGTTTTCGTAAATATTTGAATTTTCATGAATGTAATAGCCACACTGTTTGAAACGGTTACCAGTTTCTCGCACCACCCTTTTTGTGACATGAGAGAATGATGAAAGACGTTTTATATAAATGCGTATTTTAGCTAAAAATTGTATATTAATCTATATTTAGCTAATTTTATGTATAGACGAGCTTGACATCTTCTCATAATTCTCTTATCTTATACAAAAAGCAATTAACACTGTCCCGTGAGGCGGAAATTCAGGAGGCTATTAAATGAAAAAATATCTAACACTTGAGAATGGCGACGTGTTCGTAGGGAATGCTTGCGGTGCCCTGTGCAAGGAAATCAAGGGCGAACTGGTCTTTACAACAAGTATGACCGGCTACCAAGAGACCCTCACCGACCCATCATATACCAACCAGATCATTACATTTACCTATCCCCTAATCGGCAACTACGGTATTTCGCTAAATGCGAATCAATCACCCGCAGTGGCCGCATCGGCCGTTGTCATGCATGAACTTGCATCAACGGTTTTTCATTACCAAAGCGTGATGAGCCTGAACGACTTCCTTGATAAGGCTGGCGTTCCAGGGATTACGGGAATCGATACGCGGAAATTGACCAAGATCATCCGCAAACATGGGACCATGAAGGCCAGTTTAACCAACCAGCCACTCGCTGACAGTCAGCTCAACACGAGCCAGTCCGTTGAACAGGTTGTTAAATCGGCCACCTTCACGACGCCCCAAGACGAACATCCTGACCACGTTGTCCTTGTCGACTTCGGGGTCAAGTCAAACATCGTCAACTCCTTGCAAAAACTGGGCTGCAACGTCACCATCGTTACCCCAGACGCAAGTTTTAAGGACATTGAACAGTTACACCCAACTGGTGTGCTGCTGTCCAACGGCCCTGGCGACCCCGAGGACTACGAGGCCTTTCTGCCCGTTATCCGTGAGTTACAGGACCACTACCCGCTGTTTGGTATCTGCCTTGGCCACCAATTATTAGGACTGGCAAACGGTGCTCGGACCTATAAAATGGTCTTCGGTCACCGGGGCATCAACCACCCAGTCAAGAACCTACTGACCAATGAAGTTGTGATTACCTCTCAGAACCACGGTTATGCCGTTGACGTCGACTCCGTTAACGACACCCCGTTAGAAGTGACCGCCGTTGAGATCAATGATAAGACCTGCGAAGGCCTGCGATATCCGGGACGACCAGTGTTTTCCGTTCAGTACCATCCGGAAGCCGCACCTGGCCCTCACGAAGCAAATCGCTTGTTTAACCAATTCATTGATCTGATGAACGCGCACACTAACGGGGAGACGAAATAATGCCAAAAAGAACTGATATTAAAAAAATTGTGATCTTGGGCTCTGGTCCAATCGTTATCGGCCAAGCCGCTGAATTTGACTATGCTGGCAGCCAGGCTTGTTTAAGCTTAAAGGAAGAGGGCTACGAAACGGTCCTGATCAACTCCAACCCCGCCACCATTATGACCGATGACGAGACAGCTGATAAGGTTTACCTCGAACCGCTGACGGTTGCCAGTGTCACTGAGATTCTTAAGAAGGAACAACCAGACGCCATCCTGCCAACTTTAGGTGGTCAGACTGGGCTTAACCTGGCCGTTGAACTCGCTAAGACCGGGGTATTAGACGACCTGAACATTGAGTTGTTGGGCACGAACCTGCACACCATCAACCAAGCTGAAGACCGGGAAGAATTCAAAGACCTGATGCACGAATTAAACCAACCGATTCCAGCATCGCTCACCGTCTACGACTTACAATCCGGGTTAGATTTCGCCCATGAGATCGGCTACCCAGTTATTATTCGGCCAGCATACACGCTTGGCGGAACCGGCGGCGGGATCGCCAAGGACGACGATGAAATGACCACCATTTTGACTCGTGGGCTGACCATGTCACCCGAAACAGAATGCCTCATTGAAAAGAGCATCGCCGGCTACAAAGAAATTGAATTTGAAGTGATGCGTGACCACAACGGCTCATCCATCATCGTTACGGGGATGGAAAACTTCGATCCTGTCGGTGTCCACACTGGCGACTCCATTGTGTTTGCTCCAACGCAAACGCTGACAGACCGGGAATATCAACGGTTACGGGATGCTTCACTGACCATCGTTAACGCGTTAAAGATCGAGGGTGGCTGTAACGTTCAGCTCGCTCAAGATCCGAACAGCAAGCACTATTTCGTCATTGAAGTGAACCCGCGTGTTAGCCGGTCATCTGCCCTTGCGTCAAAGGCCACGGGTTATCCGATCGCTAAGATTGCCGCAAAAATTGCCGTTGGCTTGAACCTTGATGAGATCATCAACCCGATCACCCAAACGACCTACGCCATGTTTGAACCAACACTGGACTACGTGGTGGCTAAGATCCCCCGTTTTGTGTTTGATAAATTCTACAACGCCGACCGGGTTCTGGGCACCCAAATGAAGGCCACTGGTGAAGTCATGGCCATTGGGACCAACATCGAAGAGTCGCTCTTAAAGGCCGTCCAATCCCTAGAATTGAACGCCAACATGCAAAACACCTTGCTGCCAGAGGATGCTCAGGGCAAATCACTTGAAGAGTTCCTCGCCACAGTTGGCACTGACACCGACATTCGGTTATTTGAACTCTTCGCCGCCATCGCTAAGGGCGCCACGATCGAGCAACTGCACGATGCCACCCTGATCGACGAATTCTTCCTATCAAAGCTCGCCCACATTATGGACATGCAAAAGCGGCTGATGACGCGGATGCTGACGGCTGACCTGCTGACGCGGGCTGCTAAGCTGGGCTTCAGCGATACCATGATCAAGGCCGTGCGGGAAATCACCGACCACGAGTTGGCACAGCTCCATGAAATGGCCGATCAAAAGATCGTTTACAAGATGGTCGACACCTGTGCCGCCGAATTTGACAGCGCCACACCGTACTTCTACAGCACCATCGGCGACGAGAACGAAAGCGAACCGCTGGGCAACAGTATTGTGGTTATCGGTGCTGGCCCCATCAGAATTGGCCAGGGTGTGGAATTTGACTACACAACCGTCCACTCTGTAAAGGCCATTCAGGCCGCTGGTTACAACGCCATTATTATTAACAACAACCCCGAGACGGTTTCAACGGACTTCTCAATTTCTGACAAGTTGTACTTTGAACCCCTGACCATTGATAGCGTCATGAACGTTATCAATTTGGAAAAGCCAATGGGCGTGATCGTGCAATTCGGTGGTCAAACGGCCATCAACCTCACCCAACAGTTGGTCGACAAGGGTGTTAAGATTCTTGGCACTTCCATGAAAGGTATCGAAATGACGGAAAACCGTCACGATTTCGAACAACTTTTGATTGAAAAAGGCATCGACCATCCAGCCGGCGACACGGCGCTCAGTTTAGACGACGCGCACGCCATTGCCGACAACCTGGGCTACCCCGTTTTAGTACGGCCGAGCTTTGTCCTTGGCGGCAAGGGCATGGCCGTAGTCCACACTCAAGAAGAACTCGATGACTATCTGGTTCCCGCCCTCAAGAACAGTCATGGCGAACCCATTTTGGTCGACAAGGACATTACGGGAATCGAATGTGAAGTCGATATCTTGAGCGATGGTAAGGACGTCTTCATTCCGGGCATCATGGAACATTTGGAAGGCGCTGGCGTGCACTCCGGCGATTCGATTGCCATGTATCCGCCACAGCATTTAAACGACGCTCAGAAGGCCGAAATCGTTAAAATTGCCACGGAAATCGGCACCGCCGTTCACTGTGTCGGCATGATGAACATTCAGTTTATTATGGCGGACAAACCTTACGTCATCGACGTGAACCCGCGGGCATCACGGACCGTGCCGTTTATGAGTAAGATTACCCATTTGCACCTGGCACAACTCGCAACCCAGTTGATCGTTGGCAAATCGCTGGCAGACCTTGATCTGGAACCGGGATTGTACCCCGAACCCGACCAGGTCTACGTCAAGGCACCCGTCTTCTCGTTTGCCAAACTGCCTGACGCGCCGACAGCCTTAAGCCCTGAAATGAAATCCACCGGTGAAGACCTCGGTCACGGTAAAACGTTGGATGAGGCGCTGCACAAGGCCTTCTTTGACAGCTACCACTTCGACAGCAGTGTCACGGGCCCCATTCTGGTCAGTGCGCACGATGCTGAAAACACGGAGTTGATGGCTGGATTGGAAGACAGCGGCTATCCGCACACCGTCTACCAGCTTGACCAAGACTGGCCAGATAACGTCGCCTTCGTCCTCGCAACTGAAGACGAGACGCCGACTTCTAAACAGCTCGCTGCCAAGGCACTGAGCCACCAGGTCACCCTTTTCACTGCTCAAGACACGGCCGCTTCCCTTGTGAAGGCGCCGCTGACGAAGCAGGCTTAATCTTGTGTGTTAGATATTAAAGCAAAGCAACGCCTCGATTCCACTGGTTGGTGAATCGAGGCGTTGCTTTTTTAAGAGCCTTTCCTTTATTAGGTAGCAGGCCGTTTCATTCCGCAATTTGGGAAGGCCGTGTAGTGGGGCCGGATGGTGGAACATAACGACATGCTGGTTCTATTTGAATCTTTTAACATTGGAAAGACCGTTTTTCAGTTACGTTTCACTAATTTAACTGACAAACGAATCAGCTCGGGTTCATCCAACTTATCTGACCCGTTAATTCGGGCAACCAAGCGCTGAACAGCCCGGGTGCCCATTTCCACAGTAGGCTGTTGAACAGCAGTCACCGGAAGCGCTAAGAAGTCAAACCATGGTGCATTGTCGAACGTGCCTAATTTGAGGCCAGTTAAATTCCTCGCCGTAATTTCCGCCATAGCGGCTAAAAAAATTTCGTTGTCTGCCGTAAACAGCCCATCACAGGCCTGATTGATCAGTAGATTGCTGGTGTACCGTCGCACCCGTCTCATTTGGACGTCACTGCATTTAATAATATTCTCGTCGACCGCAATGCGATTTTCCTGCAGCGCCATCCGGTACCCGGCCAATCGTTCCTGACCCGCCGTGGAGACGCTGCTGGAAATGACGCCGATTCGGGTAGCCCCCTGCGCAATTAACGCATTAACGACCTGTTTTGCGCCATCCGCATTATTGACCAACAGCGTATCGTAGTCGCCATTATTGTTCGGCAAACGATCAATAAAAATGGCCGGTGTTCGACCCAATAGTAGATGATAATCCACACCGCGACGGGTACTAGCGATAATAAACCTGCTGACCATGTAGCCCTGCAGCATCTCAATGGCCTGTCGTTCAGTGCCCGGGTTCTCATCCGTATTGATGACGATGGTTCGGTAGTTCAGCGTCGCGGCCTCATCCTCAATGGCACGAACAACTGCGGTGAAAAAGGGATTCGCAATATTGGAAATGATGACGCCAATCGTTTTCGACTGGTTGGTTCGCATACTACGCGCTAGCAAATTAGGACGGTAGCCCAGTGTCTTAGCTAACTGCTGAATTTTGTGCTTCGTTGCTGGTTTGACCCGCGGACTATCGTTGAGCGCCCTAGAGACGGTTGCTTCAGAAACGCCCGCCCTTTTGGCCAGCTCACGAATTGTGACCTTCTTGTTGTCAGCCATTATGTCACCCACCTTCTCATGTCCCATTTGCTTTGATTATAGCGGAGTCCTCTCGCGTACGCTATGGGTGTCGCGCTAAAACGAGTTCAAAAATACAATCGATTACATTGCCCGTCTACAGCGCTAAATCAGCGTTAAGGTCATATTTAAACCGTTAATTTACACCCTGATTTCTTAGAAGACATGCTATGATAGTGGTAACGAAAACGGTTCCAAAAATACAAGCAAGGGTGGTGGCACCGATGCGCCTAGGAAGCATCGAAGCCGATGGCACAAAGTTTGTCTGTGCTGTGGGCAACGAAAATTATCAAATTGAAGATCAGGTGCAATTTCCAACCACAACGCCGGTGGAAACTTTGCAACAGACGGTCGATTACTTTAAACAGTTTCCGGACTTAAAGGCCATTTCAATTGCGTCGTTTGGCCCCATTGAAATTCGTAAAAATGCGCCAAAATATGGGTTCATTACGGCAACCCCCAAACCCAACTGGTCCAATGTCGACTTCTTGGGCAGACTCAAACAGGACTTTGATCTGCCAATTGTTTGGACGACCGACGTGAACGGCTCGGCCTATGGTGAATACGTGATGTCCGTTCTATATAACGAGCGAATCGATTCACTGACCTACTATACGATTGGTACCGGCGTCGGGGCGGGAACCGTGATCGACGGGAAGTTTGTCGGCGAACTTGGACATCCGGAAATGGGCCATGTGCGGTTGAAGCGCCATCCTGATGACCTCGACTTTAAAGGAATTTGCCCCTACCACGGCGACTGTCTCGAAGGCCTTGTTGCCGGACCAACCTTTGAAGCGCGGACCGGCAACAAGGGTGCCGATGTGCCACTGACCGACCACGTGTGGGATATTATGGCCTACTACATTGCCCAAGCAGCCTTGCAGACCACTTTGGTCATGCGTCCTGCTAAAATCGTTTTTGGCGGTGGCGTCATGAGTGAGGCATTTTTGGATAAAGTACGTGACCAATTTAAGACCTTGATGAATGGGTACCTCGATGTTGGCGAGCTGGCTGATTATCTGACAATGCCACTCGTGGAACATAACGGATCCGCAACGGTTGGGAACTTTGCCTTGGCGTTTAATGCGGTTAATCATTAATCACAGTGGTTGACCCTATAGTTTATATTTGATCCTAATTAAATAACTAGGATGACTTTCAACGGTCTGGTGCGGGAATCGATGTTTGATTCCCGCACCTTTTTTGGCTATCACGCTGAAGCGTTTCAGATGGAACGTGGATAACGTGCACCAGCGCCTACTCTGGAGATGTTTGCAGGGGATTAGTGTTGCTATTTTATATGTCGTTTTTTTGTACGGTCTTCTAGACAACCTAATCGAAACGCGCTATATTGGGCCTTAAATCACACGCAAAGGACCGATGAAATGAGCGACCAACCCTTTAACCAACACAACCACGGTGGGCACACGCCCTATCCAGACGACCACACCTTTATTCTGGCGCAATCGCTGATGATCCGCACCGCGCCGGAATGGACCGCGTTGGCCACCCCACCGCAAACGTTGCCGGCCGGCACACTTGTGCACTACGTTGACCACGTCACCACTGGTCACTACCGATACGTCAAGACAACTGAGGGGACTTATCTGCCAACGGCTGATCTGACAACCAACACCGTGTTTGGTGCCGACAGTGACCCCACTGTCTCGCAGGTGCCAAATCAAACGCCTGTTGTCGGCCATCGATACGCAATGAACGGACTATTTCGAGTGACTCGTAAGACCCTTGCCGAACACAGCGCACCTGATTTCAATGCGCCAGTCAGCCGAACCTTTAAACGTGGTGCGACGCTCCCATATGTCGCCAAATACCGCACTGCTCACCATGGCTGGCTAGAAATTTCGCATGCTGAGGGTGGTAACGGGTATGTCCCCTTTATCCGCTACGTTGCAGGAATAGCCGAGTATTGGGGTCGCGAAAAGACCGGGTCGAAAGGCGTGACCCGTTTAATTGAGCCCTGGACTTACACGCATCCAGAAACCATCACAACTACTGAAGACCCGCGTCAATCCTTAGTACCCACCACCGATGAAAAAACCGGGTTCGATCAGTTAGCCGCCAAAATTGCCCAGGTTGCTGCTTCAGACACCGTTGTCATTGGCCTGATCAATGACACCCATCTTGATAGCTACAACACCGCGCAATCCGCTAACACATTGCATGACCTTAAGGCACTAAGTTATTTCGCCAAAAACTACGGACTGGATGCCCTGGTTGCTAACGGTGACCTCAACGATGGCGTTCAAACGCTCGATCGCACGATTTTAGACATCGACCGGGCAGTTACTGCACTCAAAACCAGTGACACCCCATTCTTCATCACCCAGGGCAACCACGATGACAACTCCGGATTTGCCCGATACGAAAACGGCTACCGCGTTGACCAGGTGCTCTCAAACGTTGCAGCATCCAATTTACGAAATCGTCATGCTTCTGCCAGCCAAATTCGGCCACAAACAAGCGAGCCTGCCTTCTACGGCAAATACCGGGTACCTCACAGCCCAGTCAGTTTGATCCTATTAGATACGTTTGATATCCCCGATTCGTCCTCAGAGGGCTATTTTAAGCGTGATTACGTTGAGGCGCCAACTGGCCTTCACTGGACAGGAATCTTACAAAACATCCGTCATAGTCGTTCCCGGATTCAACAGGCACAGGCAGACTGGTTTAGCCAGACCATGGCAGATTTAGAACCAAATGAACAAGTCATTATTTTCACGCACGACAGCATCCGCTCAGCCGTGACCGATAACGCGGTTGGTCGTTTTTGGACCTACGACTGGTTTGCGAACAATCAACAGGGTGCTTACGTTCAGGTCTATCAAACGATTATCCGTCATCACGCACAAATCATCAGCGTCATGAACGGCCACACCCATGTCGACGATTGGGCGGATGATGACGGTATCAACTGGATCACCACAACTTGCGATGCGCCGGACCGCAGGAAGTCAGCCCACGGGGCGCACGCAACCCCTTCTGACTCAGCCTGGGACGTGCTGGTGATCAACCCAACGCAGCGTCACCTGACACGACTGCGGTATGGTTGGCAGGATGCAACGGGTTCAGTGAGCCGACTTCGGGTGTCCTTGTTTGGCGATGGGACAGATAACAGGGTGCCAAACCTGCACGAAAACCTGAACAAACTGCGTCCAGCGACGGTGACAAGAAACACGATCCTCTACAATCAAACCTCCAAGCAAACCCGCCAAAAATGGCGTGGTTTCCGCGCTCATTTCGACTATTGACCCGCCAAAATTTAAGAACTTTTTTCCTGAAATGACTAGACAAAGTTCTCGAACCACCATATAATATATACGATTTACCGAAACAAGGTAATTCATCAAGCCCGTGAATCTGCTCGGAAACCAGATTTACACCCAAAGCATCCCACCCCTTTCTTTGCATGGATCGGGGAGGGATGCTTTTTTAGAGTAGAGTGCAGAACCAGGGGCGGTTAAAGGGTGGAGCCTAGCTGACTTTGACAGCAAAGGCCCGCCCTTGGCCTTTGCTGTCGAAGTTGGCTAGGTGCAACCCTTTGCCCCGTGTCGCACGTTTCGACTAGATAAAAGTAGAACACCATGCATAGCGGGGCTTTAGAAAAGATAGAATAGAAAACAGAGTGCAGAACCAGGGGCGGTTAAGGAGTGGAGCCTAGTGGACTTTACCCGTAAAAGCCGGGGCTTGGCTTTTGCGGGCGAAGTCCACTAGGTGCAACTCCTTGCCCCGTGTCGCACGTTTCGGCTAGATAAAAGTAGAACACCATGCCAAACGGGTCCTTTCGGAAATCAAAAAAGAAAAGTGCATCAAAAGCTCACTACCTCCATCACACTACCCATCCGTAGTACATATCAACTAGCATACAATCGCCTTTAACACAAAAAAAGAGCCAGCCCTAATTCAAGGCAGCCGACCCATACATACTCGCACTTATACAATCACCAATTCAATTCACCAATCCAAATTCATACAACCACTGCTTCACCATCTCATCATCCCCGCTCAAACAAAAGGCATCCAACAGCTCCCGAAAAACATCGTGTTCGTCAGCCGGAATCGTCAGCACACCGGCGCCTTGACTGAGCAACAGGTTGTTCGCCGCAAACAAAGCAGTCCGCTGATTACCTGACACAAAATACTGGAGCCGACAAATATCTAAAAACAGGTCAATCGCTTGGTCCGTCACCGGTTGCCGGCTGGTCAACAGTTCAATCAGGTACGTCTCACGTTCCGTTTGGTCCGGAATCGGTGGTACCCATTGACTCCTCGGTGCCAAATGACGGATCGTAGCAGTTCGCAACTTACCAGCGCCAGCCACACCGGGACCCACGACAAGCTGATTGATGCGCTGAATCGTTCGAAACGTAAAGGTGTTGGTGTTGATCAGGATAAAACGAAAGGCATCCACCAAATGTAATAACACGTCAATATCGTTTTGATTAAAGGCCTCAGTTGTTGCATAATCAATGATTGCCTGGGCCTGGGCCAGACTCAGATCAACATGTTTAAACTGACTGGCACAGTAAATGAGTTGCGGCTTATGATCAAGCAGCAACTGTTGATTATCACTAATGCTTAGCATTCCGTTATGGGCACTGCTCATCATACATCCACCCCACTTAGCCAATCTGCGCGTTAATAAACAACCGTTAAAAATATTACAGTTATTATAACATGTCATATTCAACGGCCGTTAGTGAAAGCCCTTAACGATTACCAATTTTTTTGACAAGTGTTCACAATTTCGGTATGCCCGTCGACAACTTAATTGAATTTTCTACCTCGGTTCGTTAAACTGGAACTAGTTTTTTACGCAAAATACACATTTTGACACTAACGTATCACTAAAACTAGGAAATTTCGGAGGGTGCTCAACCCATGAAAATTGCAGTGGTAACCGATTCAGCAACGTACCTTGATTTCGAGGACGTCAAGAAATACAACATCCACGTGATGCCCATCACCGTCATCTTTGGCAAGCAGACCTTCCTTGATAACGTTGACATCACAACCGCAGAATTTTATAAGCGCATGGCTGCAGACCCCATCATGCCGTCAACATCACAGATCACCCTCGGGCAAATGCAGGACATGTACGACCAGTTGGCCGATGAAGGGTACGACGCTGTCATCAGTATCCACCTATCATCCGGTATCACTACCTTCTTCAACAATCTTGAACAGTTCGTGCCGAGTGTCACGAACATCAAGGTGTACCCGTTTGATTCAATGATCGCATCAGCTGGCGAAGCTAACTTAGCGTTACTGGCCGCTCGTTTGGTTGAAGCTGGAAAGACGCCGGAAGAAATTATCGCCGCGCTGACCAAGTTTCGCGATACCATTGACGCCTACTTTGTCGTGGACGACCTGTCACACCTCGTTCATACGGGACGCCTTTCAAACGCCTCAAGTCTGGTGGGGAACCTGTTGCGGGTGAAACCGATCCTGACGTTTAACGAAGACGGTCAAATTGTCGCCATCGAGCGTGAACACACGATGCGGCGCGCATATAATGCCATTAAGAAAAAAGTTGCCAACGCTTATGAAACAAGCAAGGTGCCGCTACGGTTCACCGTGATCAACGCCGACAACGCCGAGCGCCAACAACAGTGGGTCACAGATCTACACGCTAGTTTCCCGGACATGGTGATCGACGAATCCATCTTGGGACCCGTACTGGGCGTTCACGTGGGCGCCGGTACAATGGCGGTATTGTGGGCTTATGATTGGCAACAATGGCCGGTGTAGTAATCCTTTAAATGAAAAGAGACAATTAACATGCAATTCTATTCGATTGGTGAGCATAAAGGCGACACAGACTTTATGACCCGAAAAGCGTTTGTGACAAGACTGAGGGAAGAGCTGAAGGTGCCAACAATTGACCTAACGCAGTTTCCAACACCTAAAGACCAAGAACAATATGATCAATTAGTGATCTTTTTAAAGAAGTCTGTGTTGCCAAAGTTAAAGTAACAGTCCAGCGGGCAGAGCCAAAGCAATAAACAGCGGAATTAAATATCAAAAAATAAAGTAACACCCTGTTGCTAACACGTTTCAGCGATTTTAAAGCCCGGTTACAATTGGGTAAAAACATGGACAGGCTCGCAATAATTTTATATAATGAAGTCCGAATTACTATTAAACTCGTAATTCATCAAGCATGTTGCCCGTCTAGAAAACGGGTGACCAGTATAGCACCCCTGTCAGGTTTTGCATGATCTGGTGGGGGTGTTTTTTAGAGTGTGAAGCAAGGCGGGTTAGGGGCGGTGTGTAACGAACTCTGACCGAAAAGTCTGGGCTTGACTTTTTGGTCAGAGTTCGTTACACGTTAGCCCCTTGCCTTGCTGAACACGTTTCGGCAATGTGACATGAAAGCTCGTCGCCAGTGGCACTAAGTAAAGTGAAAATGGACCCCAAGTCTGGCATTTTTGCCAGAGTTGGCTTATGCAGGAGCCCTCTACCTTGCTGAACACGTTTCGGCAATATGACATGAAAGCTCGTCGCCAGTGGCACTAAGTAAAGTGAAAATGGATCCCAAGTCTGACTTTTTTGACCAGAGTTGCTTACACAGTAGCCCTCTGACCTTGCTGAACACGTTTTTACAATGTGGTATTAAAGCTCGTCGCCAATTGCACTCAGTAAACTAGAACACAAAAACGCCCTCAACTAAAATCCAAATCAGGATTTTAAGTTGGGGGCGCTTTATAGTTACGTTGGAAAAAATTGGCTGTGTAATTAACATACTTACTATGGTCCTTGAGAGATAGGCTTTACAAGCTTGTCTTTCTAGGCCACGTAGCCGAAACGAGTTCCAGGAAGCAGAGACCGGCCGCGTAAGAGCGATTAGTGACAAATCCAAACCCGGGATTTCTCACTAATCGCTCTTACACTCTGGTCTCTAACCGCTTCCTTCCACTCTCTACTTATCTCCCTTCAAAGCACTCTTAGCAATCTGCAAAGCCGTGTCCGAAGTTTGACTTGAAACCGTAGAGACCTTCTTATTATTTTGCCAACTGATCTGGTTTGCCTGTGAATCCTGCGCGGTATCGTATACCGTGACAGCACCCTTATCGACATCCTGGTTGGTAATGTTATTCTTCTTCAATTGGTTTGACACCGTTGATGCCACCGTTGATGGCGCGGAATGCGCTAAGGTTGAGGTGTCGGTCACCGTGGTCACCGTCCAATCGCCCTGCTTCCAGTTGAGGATCACGTGGCCCATAACGCCCTGTTCTTCGGCTTTTGTACCGTTTGACAAGGTCACCGCTTGCCCACCGTGCGTAGCAGCTGAAACGTCCGACGCTGCCTTATCAGTAGAAGACTTTGTCTGTTGCTGATAGGTTGCTGTCGTATCGTTGTCATCCGTTGTCTTGTATGTCACCTTCGCGTTGGCGTTAGTCCCACTGACAGAACTGGCCTTTGCCGTTGACCCATCAGAATCGACCTTGGTTGGGACTGATAACTGAGTGGTACTGGTTGCGGAATCCCCCTGAACACTGATCAGTGAGGCGGCCTTAGATAAGCCGACCCCGGCACCGACACAGATTGCCAGAGTGGCAACCGCCGTAATTAGTTTTTGTTTGCGTAACATTGATAGCCCTTCTTTCAATTAGTCTGTGACAGTAGCGGCGTTGGCATTGATGTAGCCGACCCACTTGCCGTTTGAGTACAGTGAGTAATATTTCCGCCCGTTGTAGTGGTTATAGTAGTACTTCGCCGTGTACGTGTTACCGACCGTGGCTGTACCAGCATTTGATGTAAATACTAATGACTTCCAAATGTCATAGCCAGACTTTGTGATCTTGACGGTCTTGTTGTAGCTGATTGCCCGTGATGACAGGAACCAACTCTTGTTACGCTTGTGTTCCTTACTTGCATCAACGTTTTGACCCAATGCACTTGAAGCCCATGAATCGGTGTATTGCCAAAGATCATGGCTGATGGTTGGTTCGCTTGATTGGTAAGCGGCCAACCAGTAACCATCGTACTTGGTCATGGCAGTGTTGGCGTATTCAGTCGCAAAACTGTTGTAGGAATAAAACAGGATCCGTTTGTGTGGCGCCAATGACCGTAATTCAGTGTACCAAGCTGCGGTAGCGCTGTTGGTGGTCCCACTTGTGACGGTCTGATCTTCGTAGTCGTTCACGTAGAAGTCAGCGTCAGGGGCGCGGTTGTAGAGGTCCTTTGCTTCAGTCTTGGCATCTGAGGTGCTCGAGTACTGGCTAAATGAGTAGACCCCATATTCCAACCCGTATTTCTTACATAAGGCTGCGGTTGTTGCAAAGTCTTTGTCCTTGTAGTCGCTCCCGTATTGAACCCGTAGGATGACGTACGGCACTGTTTTCTTCAAATTCTGAACTTCGGTAGCGGTTAGTTTCCCCTGCCACTCTGAGAGATCGGGAATCGAACTGCCAACGGCGGCTTTGGCCGGCTTCGTGGCAATGCTCAAGCTCCCGAACACCACTAAAATTGCTGTAAAGAGCCAGATGATCAGTCGATGACCACCGAGGCGGTTACCTGTCTCACTCACAAAAATCATATCCTTCCTCTATGTTAAACGATAGGGCGCGTGTGAGTCATATCGCGATATCGTTTAACCAATGCATCCTTATCCAAATCAATTATTGGGCTAACGTTTCTGGTCGAGCGTAACCGACCACGTGCCACCATGGTGCCGAAATCGCTTCTGTGATCACACCATCGTCTTGCGCATCCAACATTTTACCGCTGCCGATATACATCCCGACGTGGGTAATGCTGCCGGTACTTGTCCCGAAGAAGGCGAGATCACCCTTCTCTAAGTTCGCCTTCGAGACGTGAGTGTACGTGTTGTACTGTGACTGTGCGGTCCGTGGCAGCGTCTTGTCAGCTGCCTTTTCATATACGTACTGGGTCAAGCCAGAACAGTCAAATGATGATGGGCCAGTTGCCCCATAGCTATACGACTTTCCCAGTTCACTTTTAGCCACGCCATAAACTGTGGCATAACTGGCACCAGCTTTAAGGTACCCGTTCCAGATCCAACCACTGACCTTCCCAGACTTGCTGGTCACGTAGTAGTACAGGTATGTAACGCCGTCTGATTTTTTCTCGTAAAGTTTCTTAGTTGCTTCCCAAGTCGTGTTGGGATAGTTCGATAAGTAGTGGGTCTTACTGCTAAAAGTGACCGTTGAGCTACTGATCGATAAATTGTACATGGCGCCCCGGCGGTACTCTTTTTAACGTATGTCGTGGGCGTCATACTGGATTCCTTCACGTACGTGTCGGCGTGGGCTAAGGTGTGGCCGCTAACGCCAATACCCAGCCCTAGCAATCCCAGTAGTCCGACCTTCATATAGAAATGATGTCCATTCTTTCGTTTCAAAAAAATTCCTCCTCATTTGATACGCTTACTAAGTTACACCTCTTGTGCGACAGGTCAGTTACCAGAAAATATCATGATAGTTAATATTTTGTTTCAAGAATCACGTTTGACACATTCCTGTAACATAAATCGTGATAAACGCTGTTATAGCAACGTTTAAGTGCGTTTTAATTTAAGAATTAGACATTTAGTTAACCAACAGTTAACCCATCTTTGCCATTTTTGTATTAGCCCTGTTAAACCAGGAATACGCACAAGTTAATATCAAAAATACCTTATTGTTTGGCATAGTAATTGTAAATCCAGGGTTATCCGTACCTGTAAATAGCGACAATTAACCTGTTTTGTCTGAACCATAAACGTACGATGACCAGTATTTAATGCCGACAGACGCTGGTCGTTTGAATGACCTGTGATCCTAATCGTCACCAAAGACAACCACTGCTACTGTTTCGTATTAAATGACGTCAAGACCATTTTTCTTACATCTGTGTGTTACGCTACTAAAGCAATAAAATGCGCAACTATACCACTTTACGATTAATGCGCAGCTAAAAATGTTGAAAGCGCTTTATAAATTGTTTCAATTCTATTGACACACCCGTCAAATATTGGGAAAATGAAGATGAACGTGAATTAACTCACGAGATACTTAACCGATTAGGAGGGACTGAACATGATTAGAGACATGAACCCTGAACTCGTTGAACGGCAAGCCCAGCTTGCCTTGTGGCTGCTGGTGCATGCACCCCAACACACGGCCTTAACTGACTTGAAGGATTACTTAAGAACGGATGAAGAGACGCTGCGCCATGATTTAAACCTGGTCTCATCTTACCTGTACCCCTATAAAATCGTGGTGGACCCCACAGACGACCAGAAAGTAGGCGCAGTCGGCCAGGAATCAAACATTATCCGAGCCGTATTGGATCTGTTAAACGCAGCCGCCGTTACCGGTCAATTCACCACCCATTTTTCGATAACCGACAGCGAACTGGAACCCTATTTTACTGACCGGATCGAAGCGCTAACGGCTGTCATGACGGTGCCAGCAGACGCGAAGCAAAAGCTTTACAACTATTTATGGACCGTCGGCATGCGTTACCGGTTCGGTCATGTGAAACGGCCGGCGTTGGCCAGCTACTTCACACCCGCGCAATTGGCCTTGATCTCTGAACAAAAAGAAAGCCACCCCTGGTCGCAACAGACCATTGATGGCTTAGATAAGTTGTTGCCGGAGAACGTGGAACTTCCGATTATTGAAGATTATTTGCTGACGTTACGTGTGTGGCTGTACACGCACTAGCACGACAGTGGTATTGAAGATTGAACCAATAAAAAAACACGTTACGGCTGTTAGTTGCCCGCAACGTGTTTTTTAATTTTTCATGGCATCAAGGGTCACAAACACCGTGCCGATAATCATCAACACTAGAGCAATACCAAACAGAGCCGTGGGCCGCTCGCCTAATAAGAAGAACGAGAGTACAACCGCCAGAAAGGGGGCCACAGCATAGTAAGCGCTCGTTTTGGCTGCCCCGATACTGCGTTGCGCCAAAATGTAGAACACGATGCTGATGCCATAGGCAAAAAATCCAAGGATCAGCGCTGCAATCACAGTCCCAATTGCGGGCCAGCTCTCCCGGAGCGCAACCGAAACAATCAAACTCCCAATACCAACTCCGAGTCCCTTAACGATCACGACCTGCAGCGGATCACGATCCGATAGAACGCGGGTGAGGTTGTTTTCAAGTCCCCAGCAGGCCGTGGCGATGAGCGCCAAAACAGCGCCAAGTGAGAAGGAAAAATGCAGCACGCCGGTCGAACTCAGCAGAATACTGGCAATGGTAATGACCACGATGCCCAATCCCAACTGCTGTGAAATATGTTCGTGGAAAAAGAGCATCGCTAACACTGAAGTGGCGACGATCTCAAAGTTGCCCAGTAGTGACACACTGCCTGCGTCACTCAGCTTGAGTGCCAGGTTCATCAAAATACTGGCAACGATATTAAATCCAATGACGGCAATTAACGCCGTGGTGTCGCTGCGTTTCAACCCGTTAGCGACGTGGTGACCACGGTGCACCAGCGGATAGATCAACGCCGTGCCGATGCCGGTTCCCAAATATAACAGACTCGAAAGGATCGCCACTGGTACCGAGTGGATCAGGAGCTTTGCCAGCGGTGGGTAAAAGGCGTAGAGTAACGCGGAAATTAATGCGTACCCGATGGCGAGTTGGGTGGTGCGTTTTGTGGATGATGTCAAGTATTGAACTTCCCTTCTGAATCGCACACACGGTGCAACGCTTGTTACTATGTAGGATTAACGCACCGTTATCTTCTATTCTACTCGTCATCCCAACGAGACGTGAGGCAAAAATACATACTTCGTCAGTATCACAATTTTGCCACTTACCACAGTGGTCCGCGCCCTTGTTCATCGGGACACTATGGTCACATTTCGCATGGTTCAATTATTTTGTCTCAAGGCTAACAAAATAATCATAATTCAGGCCTGAACTGGTGGCCCGATCTAACGGCTTTCTGAAAACCACGCCTAACGCATTTAATCCTCACAACCCTGATATCAGGGCAGCTTCTTAAATTTTGACAACCGCTAACTGAACAAGATAAGCGCTTGAATATGTGCATCTTATCACTTAAAATGAAAAGATAAGCAGTAAATGAAAGCGGATACAGAGGGTTGAACATGTTAGCACTGATTATTACGGGGGTCGTGTCATTTATCAGTTCAGACCTAGACGACATTGTGGTCCTCACGCTCCTATTTACACAGGAAGAAAAATATAAACACTACCAAATCGTTTTGGGACAACTATTGGGTATCGGCAGCCTAGTCGTTTTCAGTCTACTGATTGACTACGGCCTCAGTTTTTTAACAACGGGATTGCTTAAATGGCTTGGCCTACTGCCAATTTGCTTGGGCATCAAGTACTGGTTTGACTACTATTATCGGAGCAAAACTGACAACAGCAACTTGCCCAAGGCTATCAAATACAATCAGTTTGCCATCATTAAAATCCTGAGCATTTGCCTACTGACCATTTCAAACGGTGCTGATAACATCGGCATCTACGTCCCACTATTTTCCCAATACAATGATGGCGAAACATGGTTAACGATCGCCGTCTACGCGGTCATGACGCTCATTTGGTGCTTCATTGGGTACAAACTAGCCAACCTGCCCGTCTTAAAGAAACGTATTGAGCACTACCGGAAGTGGGTCATCCCACTTATTTTCATTGTTCTGGGGGTTTACATCCTCATTAAAAACAACGCTTTTTAAGCGTTCAGCAACCAATGACATCATTATAACTATTGATATGGAGGCCTTTTATTATGAAGAAGGCAATGTTTATCGGGCCAATTGGGTGCGGCAAGACCACCCTGATTCAGCGATTAAACGAAATGAAGATCCAGTACAACAAAACGCAAACCATCGAATACTACGACAACATCATCGATACCCCCGGCGAATATGTCGAGCATCGATTTATGTATTCCAACCTCATGACGTCTGCCATGGGTGCGGACATTATCGTGTTGATGCAAAGCGCCACTGACCCGCGGGTGATTCTTCCTACCGGGTTCAGTTCAATGTTCAACTGCCCCACCATCGGCATTGTCACTAAGACCGACGTTGCCAACGACAAAGACGTCGCGATCGTCAAGGAGCGGTTAGATGACGCTGGGGCTGATCCCATTATTTCGATTTCGTCTTATACTGATACTAATATTGATAAGGTTTCGGATTTACTTGCTTAGGCACTGTCAAGCCGTTACCAAACACTAAAAAAGAAGGCATTTATTTTATGAACGCACACGTCGTTTACGCAAGTATCACAGGCAATAATGAAGATATCGCTGATATTATTTCAGATCAACTCAAAAAACACGATATCGACGTCAATGAAACGGAGATCTCACAAACAGATGCCGAAGAGCTCTTAGACGCCGACATCTGTGTTGTTTGCCCGTACACCTATGATGAAGGTGCCCTCCCTGAAGAAGGCATGGACTTCTACGAGGACCTGCAGGACCTCGACCTCACAGGCAAAATTTACGGGGTTGCCGGCTCTGGCGACGTCTTCTATGGCGATGACTTCAATAAGGCTGTCGACGAGTATGGCGAGGCATTTAAGGCCGCTAGTGCAACGCAGGGGGCTGAGAACGTGAAGATCGATCTGGAACCCGTAGAAGAGGATGTTGAAACGTTGGCTGCCTTTACTGATAAGTTGGTGGCAGCTGCCGAGAAATAGCATTATATGTGCTGGTTTCAATTGAAATTTGTTCCATGATTATTAGAAACGTAAGAACGCTGACAAAAATTCTATGATGGATTCTTGCCAGCGTTTTCTGAATTGGACGCATTTATGTTCATTAAGTAAACGGCTTCCGCATAGCGGCCTTGACGAAAATACCTTGTTTGGGCGTACTATTTTGTTGGTCTTGCTTGGCAACGTGCGCTACTTTTACATTGCCGAAACGTGTTCAGCAAGGCAAGGGGCGGCCATGTAACGGGCTCTGACCAAAAAGTCAGGCCCGGACTTTTCGGCCAGAGCCCGTTACATTCTGCCCCTTAACCGCCTTGCTTCACACTCTCTAATCGAGTAGGAGGTAATTGATTAATTCAATTACCGACCTCTCACACCACCGTACGTACGGTTCCGTATACGGCGGTTCAATAATTTAAGCACTTTGTATTGACTGGAGTGTCTTGCTCATATTGATGAGTCCAAGGCGTTCCAGTCTTTTGTTTGTCAGAGTATAGGTCAATGTCTTGCTATGCGCAGTTCGCCAATAACCCTTACGGGTATTGGCCATTGTATAAGCACTGGTGCCAGAAAGCCCCAGTTTTACAAGAT
This sequence comes from Secundilactobacillus paracollinoides, assembly GCF_001702155.1. NCBI lineage: Bacteria > Bacillati > Bacillota > Bacilli > Lactobacillales > Lactobacillaceae > Secundilactobacillus > Secundilactobacillus paracollinoides. Next base: position 1,769,761 of record NZ_CP014912.1, on the reverse strand, counting down.
GATTGACCTTTGTTTTGAGCTTCTTCCACTGTTTCCAAATATACTGGCGAATCCTTGCTCGCAACCATTCGTCTAAGTGACGGATAAAATTGGTCATTTTCCCGACCGAATAGTACTGTAACCACCCACGCATCTTTTGATGAATCTCGTTAAACACCAGGTTTAACGAAACGCCCCGATTGCGCTTGGTCATTTTCCTGAGTGCAGACTTGATGCGTTGCTTGGCCTGCCAAGCAGGTCGCGCATACGCACCTCCTCGACCAACCCCCAAGGAAAATCCCAGGAACTTGGCCCGCAGAGGCGAACTTACTGATGTCTTGTCCTCATTGACGGTGACCTTTAGGTCGCCTTCAAGAAAGCGAGTAACATTAGTCAGAACCCGTTCTCCAGCACGTTTGCTTCGGACATAAATATTACAATCGTCCGCATAGCGGACAAACTTATGACCTCTGGAAGTTAACAGCTTATCCAGTTCGTTGAGATAAATGTTAGCCAAAAGTGGCGATAAGGGGCCACCTTGAGGGGTGCCTTTATCACTTCGTTCAAATAGACCACCATTCATGACACCGCTGGTTAGGAAGCGACGAATGAGATGCAGTATCCATGGATCCGTAATATACTGCTCAATAAATTTAATAAGCAGATCGTGGTTGACCGTATCGAAGTATGCTTTTAAATCGAGATCCACGACATAGTGATAGCCCTGATTGTAGAACTGAACCACTCTATCAATGGCATCTTTAGCACTTCGATTCGGTCGGAACCCAAAACTATTATCTGAGAAGACACGCTCAAATGTTGGCACCATGACTTGCGCCATGGCTTGTTGAACAAGTCGGTCAATCACAGTTGGTATTCCGAGCTTGCGTTTACCACCATTAGGTTTTGAAATTTCAACCCGCTTAACGGGACGAGGCCGATAGGTCTCGTTTTGTAAAGCTTGCAGTAATTCCTGTTTATGTTTCCTCAAGTAGGGCAACAGTTCGTCAACGGTCATTCCGTCTAGTCCTGCTGCACCTTTGTTTCTGCAGACGCGAAGATAAGCCTCGTTCAGGTTATTTCGGTCTAAGACTAACTCTTGAAACTTAGTGCCGTTCATCATCGTATTTTCACCAGAGTCAGTGCTACGCACCCCGACTTGTTCTTGGGCTTCCAGTCCTACTGTCCGCCGGCGGTCAGCTTTTTCTGTATTCTGCGGTTGTTGCACTGTCTCCACCTCCAATATCAATGATGACCTATTATTGTTCAGCCCTTCGTGGCAGATACCACTACTATGGCCTCGGCTGACTCCTGTATCGTTCTGCACCACATCACTGCGATGTTTGTTCCTGTGGCGCTTAGCGCGCCTCTTGTCGGGAACGTACGATACAGGCCTCCCCGGGTAAGAACGCCCACTTTCGTACCATGTCATTGCCAGCTTTACTGCGATGGCCTCGAGTAGTATTGGACTTTGGTTTGTTTGGCAACCTCGTCCGACCAACACAGCCTTATAGCTGATTCTTGTACATCAATGCGGTACTTTGTCGCCGACTTCCTTCAGATTCCACCTCACGATGGACACCCTTGTCATTGACTTGCGGTTCCGACTACTACGGCCCGCAACGGACTTTCACCGTCTAGTTGGCGCCCATGCCGGGCGCACCAAAAAAGGTCTCCTCTCAGTCATTGGCTGAAAGGAGACTTTTATTTGTCCCTATCGCTTATTGCATTTCGATACATTATTCCAAATACGTGTCGCGTAACTGTCTTATGTCAGCATCGCTGAGCTGAACGATATCACGCAGATAAGCTTTGATACCGCCGAACTCATAGTTGATCAACGTCATTGCTTGATCAAAATAATCTTCATTCACCGTGGACAGGTCGCGAATCGAACTGATAAAGTTCTGATTCAAATGCGCCTGTTTTGCGTCACTTATCCGTTGATTTAACCGCTCAACGAGGAAGTTGTTCGTCAGCAGATAATCTTGCTTCACATCCGCCAAAGAAACGCCCAGTGCCGATAAAATCAGCAAACTGGTCAGTCCAGTCCGATCCTTTCCTGCTGAACAGTGAAAGAGGACAGTCTCGTCGTTTCCATAGGCAAGAAGATAGGTAAATACCTGACGCATTGCAGATTGAGAATGCTGATTGATCACAAGCTTGCGGTACACATAGAGCATCCGCAGATAGCCGCTGTGCGCACTACTCGAGTAGAATTGATTTAACTCATTCACTGTTTCAGTGCTCTCAGTGTCATCGTTATCCAGACATGGGAAGTGAATAAAGTCAATTCCCGCTGGAATAAGGTCCGGATACTGTTCGAGTTCCGCGCTAGACCGTAGATCAATATCAACTGTCACCCCATAGTCGAGCAACTGCTGCTGACCAGTGGGCGTCAATTCTGACAAATGACCGGCTCTTATTAATTTATGATACTTGACAGTTCTGCCATCACGCGCGACGTGACCACCGAGATCACGGCAGTTCAGCCCACCTGATATTGGGATTGCCTCATTGTATCGTGTCATTAATATCACCCTTTACCGTTACAAGTTTAATGTGGTGTATGGAATCACCGTGCCAGTCACCCTGGACTCTGGCTGCACACCTGGGTTGCGTACCTGAGCTGGCCAGTTAGGTTGTTTAAGAAACTTACTGCCAACCGCAAACAAGTCACCTGAGGCTCGTTCAAACGCAAATTGTGTACCAAGATGCCCTGCAACCATGATCGGCAAGTCGTCCCCGACTGCCTGTTTCACGATGTCAGTAATTTGCAAATCAGAGAGCGTCTCACATGTAATCGAGGTCTGATCATACTGGCGAAGTGAAAGACTGAGATAATCAATGCCCAGCTTGCCAAGAACCTGCATTAAGAGAAGATCGTCTCCTAATTTCAGCGCACCGGGTTCAAACTCTTCTGGTGAGATCCGATACCCAACGATAAACCCAGGCTTGTGTGCCCGCGCTGTGTCCAAAACGCGTTTAGTCGTTTGGGCACAAAATCGAATGCGGTTTTCGAGTGACCCGCCATATTCGTCAGTCCGCAGATTTGACAATGGTGACATGAACTGCTGGAACAAAAAGGTATTTGCCCCATGCAATTCGACACCGTCAAATCCAGCCTTGATTGCCCGAATAGTTGCGTCTTCGAACTGTTGAATAACCGTTTCAATGTCGGTCTTCGTCATTGCTTTCGGCAGATCAACATCACCATGGGCTGCTTTCACTTCACTTGGTGCAAGGACTGGCGCCCCCTTCGCAGCATAAGCATTTGTCATCCGCCCCGCATGGACCAGCTGCAAAATTGCCTTACTGCCACCTTGATGAATGACCGTTGCAAGCTTTTTCAATCCGTCGATCTTACTGTCATCTGCGACACTGATCGCACCATAGGCAGTATTTGCCGAATCCGAAATGTATGCTGACCCGATAATATCTAGCCCCACATACTTTGCCCGCGCCTTATGAAAATTTAGGTCGTTTAGACTCACCGAACCATCAAATAATGACGATTGGAGTTCAAAGGTGCTAAAACAAGACGGTTACGAAGTGTGACACGCTTGTTAAGCTGATATGGACTGAATATTTGATCAATTTTCATCTAACCACTCCATATTTAAGTTCGAGTAATACTAGGAATATCGAAACCAAGTAATTCGTGTAATTTCTCAATCACTTGGGTCAACGCTGACTCAACCTCAGAAACTTCACCAACAATGACGACAGAACCACTGAACCGGTCAATAAATCCTAATTGAACGTTACTGGCCTTGATGGCAATATCACCAGCGATGATGGATGCTTCGCTAGGTGTGATCGTTAAAATTCCCAACGCATTCTTGTGGATTTGAATCCCAAGCTTTTCGTAAATGTCTTCGGTCGGATTTGCAACGATATGAGCCAGCGTAACCTGTTTACCTGGAACGTATTCTTGAATTGTCCGTTCAATATCCCTAGCCATGACTGAACCCCTCCGTTACGACTGTGTTAACCAACAATTTTTTGCGTGTCACGGGCAATGATCAGTTCCTCATCAGTTGGAATGACCATCACTTTAACACGTGAATCATCGGCTTGAATCTCAATTTCATTGGCTTGGTTCTTGGCGTCATCGATCTTCACGCCAAGGTACCCAAGTCGTTCACAGACCCGCTGTCTGATTGGTGCTGAATGTTCACCAACGCCAGCTGTAAAGACTAACGTTGTCAATCCTTCAAGATCGGTCGTGTAACTGCCGATATACTCTTGAATCTGGTGCACATAAACTTCAAGTGCCAATTTTGCGCGGTCGTTGCCCTGTGATTCAGCATCCAGGACATCTCGAACATCGTTTGAAACATCCGATAAGCCCTTTAAGCCTGAATCATGGTTCAACATACTGCGAACATCTTCAGAACTGAGATGGTGTTCTTCTTCCAAGAACGGTAAGATCTCTGGGTCAACATCACCGGACCGGGTCCCCATCACGAGACCAGCCAAGGGCGTAAAGCCCATGGAGGTGTTGACGGATTTACCATCCTTGATGGCACAGATACTAGCACCATTGCCCAAGTGACAAGAAATCAATTTACTTGTCGCCTGCTCACCAACTAAGCGGGTCGCCTCGCTATAGATGTACTGGTGAGATTGGCCGTGGAACCCATAACGCCGTACGCCATCTTCAGTGTAGTATTTGTAAGGAAGCGCGTACATAAATGCCTTACGCGGCATCGTGCTATGGAAGGAAGTATCAAAGACTGCAACCTCTTTAGCATCGGGCAATAATTTTTCAAATGCCTGAATCCCCAGGAGGTTAACAGGGTTGTGCAGTGGTGACAAGACGGACAATTCGTCGATCTTTTCGGCAACGTCATCGTTGATCTCAACGGATTGGGTGTAATAACGCCCACCATGAGAGACCCGGTGACCGACGCCAACGATTTCAGACTTGTCTTGGATGAGCCCACTTCCGAGAAGTGCGTCGATCACCAGTTGGACAGCTGCTGTGTGGTCTTTGACCGGTTGTGTCGTTTCATGTTTATCACTATGACCGCCAATTTTATAGGTAAAAATGGCATCCTCGTGACTGATCCGATCAACCAATCCGCTTACCAGGACGACTTCTTCGGGCATATCATAGAGCTTAAACTTCAAAGAAGAGCTCCCGGCATTGATGGCAAGGATTTTCTGTGACATAGATGAGCTTCCTCTCTAAACTTATTTAATGACTTGTTTGTACAATGCAGCCAGGTCTTCGTCTGAAGGCACAACTGGGTTGCCAGGGAAAGTCCCATCCTTCTTAGCGCCATCAACAACTGTATCGACCATCTTCAACGCTTCAGCTGGGTCAATGCCAAATGACTTAAGCGTTTGTGGACAATCCATTTCAACCATCATGTGTTGGATCTGAACAGCTAAACGCTTCACTGCGATCCGGTCACTCATGCTGTTTGAAACTAAACCAGACTTCTTGAAGGCTTCTGCGTACTTGTGTAAAGCAAAGTCAGATTTGCTTGCGTTGTACAACACAACGTGCGGCAGCATCATGGCACATGCTAACCCATGCGGTACATGGAAGTTTGCCCCTAATTGGTGCGCAATTGAGTGGGCAATTCCGAGGCCGGCATTGGCAAAGGCCATCCCGGCAGCACATGAGGCTTCATGAACCACTTTACGAGCGGCTTCGTTATCACCATGACGATAGCATTCAACCAAGTTATGCAGGATAACACTAGCTGCTTTTTCAGCTAAAGCGTCAGTAATGGTGTTTGAATCCTGGGCAACTAATGATTCTAGTGAGTGGGTCAAGACGTCAAGTCCTGAGAACGCACTGACACTCTTAGGTGCCGTCATCACCAGTTGTGGATCCAGCAGGGCAACATCAGGGATGATGCTGTCCTCCATAATTGGGGCCTTCTTATGGTGTTCCGTATCAGTCAACACACTGTGTTGGGTGACTTCAGAACCAGTCCCACTGGTCGTTGGTACAGCGACAAACAGATCAATGGTGTACTTGTTGAGCTTTTCACCAAAGAACCGAACAGCCTTCCCAGTATCGATGGCAGAACCGCCACCAATCCCGATAACAACGTTTGGTTGGACTTTGTTGAAGACTTCAACACCGGCCATGATGTTTTCCAAAGGTGGATCTGGCTTCACATCAGAGAAGATGGTCACTTCATTTTTACCTTCGACATTCTTCTTGATACGATCAAGAGTTGGTGTACCAGGCAAGAATGCATCGCAGACCATTAAAATCTTTTTGTTAGAAATGTTTTGCAGCCAAGTTAGACTGTCGTTACCAGAGAAGACCTTGGTTGGAATTTTAAACTCTTCCATAGATTAAACCTCCCAAGAACGCAATGAGAACCCTTGTGGACAGTTGAAACGACGACGACGGGTAAAGGTCTTAGTAGTGGTAGTACCTTCACCAGTTGGGGTAGCAATTGTCAGCGCAGCGGCACCACTGTAGTAGCCGTTATCACCAACACCAGTTGCAGCAAATGTTGGGCCATTGGCAACGAAGATCGAGGTGTTCATCCGGTGAGCAGCCTTGTTGATGTGTTGAATGTTGTTTGAGTGAATTGAAGCAGTATGGTGATTGCCACCTTCAACTTCAATGGCTGTGGCTAAGACGGCGTCAAAGTCTGGGCAGCCCACGATTGGTAAGATTGGCATTAACATTTCAGTCTTAACCAATGGGTTATCCTTATCAACATCCATCATGATCAACTTAGGATCGCCGGTGTATGAAATACCCGCAGCATCAAGAATGACGGTGGCATCTTTTCCAACATACTTACGGTCAGGCGCACCATTAGCTGAAATGGTCATGTCAGCGAGATGTTGAATATCCTTAGGGTCAGTGACAAGGGCAGCACCCTTAGCAACGATCTTTTGAAGGAGTTCATCCTTGATTGAGTTTTCAGCAATGATTTCCTTTTCTGAGGTACATAGGATTTCGTTGTCAAACTTAGCTGATGTAAAGAGGTTGTGCGCTGCTAGATCAATATCAGCGGTGGCATCAACCATTGCAGGTGGGTTACCAGCACCGGCACCGACAGCCTTCTTACCGCTCGTTAATGCTTGGTGCACAACTGCGGGGCCACCAGTAACAGCTAACATGGCAACGTCTGGGTGTTGCATCATTTCTTGAACGGATTCAATCGATGGTGTGTCCAGAGAAACTAACAGGTTCTTTAAGCCAGTTGCCTTGCAGACAAATTCGTTCAACTTTTCAATTGTCCAACGGGTAATGTTCTTAGCACCAGGATGGGCACCGAAGAACACAGCGTTACCAGCTGAGATCATCATGATAGAGTTGTTCAAAACAGTTTCACAAGGGTTGGTACTTGGGCCAACGGCACCGATAACACCGAATGGGGTGTATTCATACATCACCATTCCACCGTCACCAGTCTCAACTTCTGGGTCCAGTAATTCAACGCCTGGTGTGTTGTAGAGGGCGTTCTTTAACTTAGCAACCTTAGCTTCAACAGTCCCCATGCCAGTTTCTTCACGGGTCTGCTTGGCCATATATTCAATATATGGGCCAAAGCCGTCTTTGATTGCTTGCACGATCTTTTTACGGAAGGCAAGTGGCTTATCTTGTAAGATTTCCTGAGCTTGCTTAGCAGCAGCAATGGCATCATTGACGTTAGTGAAGATCCCGTTGCCTAACCCATCAGGCTGACTGGTAGTTGCACCAGCAGCACTAGATGAAGCGTTGCCGCTTAATTCTTCTTGTAAAATTCGTCTGATTTCTGCTTCAATATTTTGATCTGCCATACTCAGTTACTCTCCTTTAGAAATTCGCTTACGACGGCTTCACAAATGGCTTGATCTTCTTCGATCAACCCACCGCTAACGCCAACGGCGCCGATGATCTCGCCGTTTATAGTCAATGGAATTCCGCCTGGGAATGACACCAATTTGCCATCCAGCATGGTTTCCATTTGGTATAAAGGACCACCTGGTTGGATATCTTTGCTGATATCCTTAGTTGGTTCCTTCATTGCAATAGCGGACCAAGCTTTTTTAGGGGCTAAAAATGTCCCGACCAAGTTACCGTTTGGCAGATGATATGACATCTGAACAACTTGATTGCAATCCATAATTGCAAAGGTCACGCCAACTTTAAGTTCATTGGCTTTTGCGACACCAGCATCGATTGCGCGTTCCATCTTATGCTTGTCAAATAATTTTGCTTGTTCTGCTTCAGTTGTCATTATTTAGTCGTCTCCTTAAGAAACTCATTTACTGTGGCTTCACAGATTGCTTGGTCTTCTTCGATCAGGCCACCGCTAACACCAACAGCTCCGAAAATTTCACCATCACAAGTTAACGGGATTCCACCTGGGAATGACACAAGTTTGCCATCCAGCATGGTCTCCATTTGATAAAGGGGTCCACCTGGTTGAATATCTTTACTGATATCCTTCGTTGGTTCCTTCATTGCAATTGCTGACCAAGCCTTTTTTGGTGCCAAGAATGTCCCCACCAAATTACCGTTTGGCATGTGGTAAGACATTTGAACGACCTGTTTGCAATCCATGATGGCAAAGGTCACACCAACTTTAAGTTCATTTGCTTTTGCAATACCGGCATCAATAGCACGTTCCATCTTATGCTTATCGAAAACGTTTGCTTGAGCAGCAGAACCAGCTTGAACGCCGTTTTCTGCCAGAACTTCACTGATAATTTTACTAATTTGATCTTTATCCATTGTTAGGATTCCTCCGTTGCCTTTTTATACCGTTCAACAACCATGTCAAGGATCTTCTGATTCTCTGCAACGTGGTCTTCAGAACGCGCCATGATGTAGAAGAAATCAGAAAGACGGTTTACATAGCGTTCCAACTCTGGTCGAACGTCATTTTCGGCCATAAAGGAAACAAATTGTCGTTCGGCGCGACGGCAGACGGTCCGACAAACATGCAATTGCGCACCTGCACAGCTTGAACCGGGTAAAATAAACGTCGTTACCTTAGGGAGTTCGGCTGTGTATTTGTCGATAATTGATTCCAAGTAATGCACGTCCTCGTCAGTGATGATGGTACTTTGTTGCCGAAATTTTTCTGGTTCTTCGGTGGCAATCTCACCTTGAAGGAAAAACATGCGATATTCAATTCGTTGTAAGATCTTACGGTTTTCCGGATCAAGGCAAAATTTATCAGCTAAGCTGACATTTGCATTCAGTTCATCAAAGGTACCATAAGTTTCAACCCGCAAGGAATTCTTGGGGACCCGTTTACCGTCGAATAAACTTGTGTTGCCTTTATCGCCACCCTTAGTATAAATGGCCATAGTTACCCCTTCTTTATCACTTATCAAATCGGTCTATGATGCCGACAATCGAACAATCATTGACATCCTTAGATATATCCTCTGAGTTTGTGCGTCGTGCCCCGGCGCCTCTGACGAGTAACACATACTCGCCAACCCCGGCACCGACGCTATCAGCAGCCACTTCTTCGTGGCGAACTTCTTCTCCATTAGAATTGACTGGTTGCACGATCATCAACTTTCTACCGACAAGTGAACGATCTTTTTGCGTTGAAACAACGCTTCCAACTACTTTTGCCATATACAATCTTCATCAGTCCTAATCTGTATAGTAATCTGCTTCAACCGGCTAACTTCCGTGGCTTCGGTTGTTAAATGCTGAGCAGTAGTGACAACGAGTACCGCTTTATCAGGTAAGGCAGCAACGTCTGATCTGCTAACTGTTTTGCGATTGAACGTCACCACAGGACGTCCCTTATCAACAACAAATTTCACCGGCCAATTTAACAGCATCTTTTTAGGAATAAAGTTGACCATGTATTGACTAATATTAAACGTGAAGTTTACTTGAAAGCTAATCCCTTGCAAGAGCCAGTGAACCCAGTCATTTGCCGTGTCCACTCGGTACAGATCAATTAACAAATTAATGGTGACATTGTTAATTGAGACGTTTGCAAAGTCGGTAAAAACCTGGTCATCAGGTGGTAAGGTCTTATCAAGATAATCAACTTCGAATGATTGGTGTTCGCGTTGTCTGATTTTCGTCAGTACTTGCTCAATAAGATGATCCATGTTGGCCACCAACCTTTAACTATTCAAGTTATTTCTTATCCGGAACGATGATCCGGCCATATGTTGTGCTCCCCATACCAACGTTAGCCGCATTGGCCTCGTCAGTATCGATGTGCATTTCAAGAACAAAGTCCTTACGAGGACGGGCAATAACGTCGTTAAACGTTGTCCGACGATTGTTTGACATGATCTCAACACAGACCGTATCGCCAAGCTTAACGCCAAGGCGCTTGGCATCGTCATCACTCATGTGAATGTGACGCTTTGCAACAATGACCCCTTGAACGTCAACTTGTCCATCCGGCGTCACAAGCTTAACGGATGGCGTACCATCCAAGTGCCCAGAAAGCCGAATTGGGGCATCGACCCCAATTGCAATGGCTTCTGAACGGGCAATTTCAACTTGTGAGTGGGACCGGCATGGGCCAAGGACCCGCACGTGTTCGATCTTGCCAGCAGGGCCGACGATCGTTGCCACGTTTGCAGTTGCGTATTCGCCAGGTTGTTTCAAAGGCTTAAACGCTTCCATCTTGCCGTTAGGAAATAACGTTTTAAAATCTGCTTCAGTCAAGTGAATATGGTGGTTTGAAACGCTAACCTGAACACGGTTAGGGTCGCATTCCTCCGCAATCACTTGTTTGATAACTTGTCTGAGTTTCTCTTCAGTTAATTCCATAAATTAACAGCCACCCTTTGTTCGATTATTGATTATTTTGCAGGTTGAGGTAAGATGTTTTCTACTTCAGCGTGTGGACGAGGGATAACGAATGACGTTAAGACTTCGCCAATGTTTTCAGCAGCTTGAACGCCGGCATCAACAGAAGCTTTAACGGCACCAACATCACCACGAACCATAACAGTAACTAACCCGCTACCGATCTTTTCTTGGCCAACCATAACGACGTTAGCTGCTTTAACCATAGCATCGGCTGCTTCGATAGATGCGACAAGACCCTTTGTTTCAATCATTCCTAATGCGTTGTTCATAATCAATTCCTCCTATTTTTTGGTGCCTTTTAATTCAGCGTAGTGAATGCACTTCTTATGTGGTTCCCCCATCTTGCGTGGGCAGGCAGGATCACCACAAAGGTTACATGTGGCTTCTTTTGTATCATTTTTGTCGGCTGTCTTTGCAGTTGCTGACTTATCCGACACTGGTGCTTCCTTTTGCTTAGCATCTGGTGTATTCCCTTTTGAAATAGCTAAAGGAGCAGCATTTGCTCCTCCAGCTTGATCGATTGTATTAGTCGATTCTTCCACCGGTGATGCTGCCAATGAATCGTCCTTTGGCTTAGGGGTATCCTTTGGTGCTGGTCCATCATTTGGCCCCTTCGGATCATCTGGTCCCTTTGGATCACTAGGTCCTTGAGGATCATCTGGCCCTTGGTCGTCTAAATGATTGCCTTTGATCGCATCATTTTTCCCTAAGGTCTCAATACCAGGCGCTGGGTTGGCAATCACGTCTGAGCAGTAAACTTGATCGCCAAGTTCACCGATACCAGCATCGATTGCGGCTTGAACGGCTGCAACATCACCAGTGACAGAGACGGTGATCCAACCGCCACCCTTAGTATTTTCAACGTATTTCAGACTCACATCGGCTGTTTTAAGCATTCGATCTGCCGCAACGATTGCGCCAGGAAGCCCTTCTACTTCAAGGTATCCAATTGATTGCATAAAACGTTCACCTGTCTTTACTTCTTGAATGGAACTCCTTTTACCAGTCGAGCAGCGTTTGCCCCAACTTTACGAACGGTGACCGGATCAGTGATCTGGACATCAAACAGTGGTTTATCAGGTGCCAAGTTTTTGTAATGCACAATGATCTGTGTATCATCAAAGGCGACCCCCACTGACAATCGTGAAGCAACGGAAGCGTTGTAAGCTCGTTCAACGGCTGAACTGCCTTCCATATCGAGAATTTGAAACGGAATTTGTTCCTCTTCCATGCCATTTAGCATTGGATCAAGAACTGCAGGAAGCTGGCCATTAGAACCCGTTGGTGTCGCCAATATAATTGACGGCCGTTCAGAATCAAATGCCATACTATCCCCTCTTCTCACTCGCGTATGAAAGAATCAAACCAGTCGCCACGGCGTTTCTTGGACCTTCAATTCCCCGAATATTACCACGACCTGCAACTAAGTTATAATGTGATAATTCATCGGTTACCAGTTGTGGAATTTCAAAGTCGAGGGCGGACCCACCGACAATGACCACGAACGGAATATCTCGGATATTACCTGTTGGACTAACGTGGTGTAAGGCACGAATAGCATTTGTAACGAAGACCCGTTTCTTGGCTGTTTGACGCACGATTTTAACTTTTTCAATGCTCAAATTACCTGGAAGCGGTTCGTATCCATCTGGTTTAACGGCCACAACTCTGGCGAATAAATCAGCAGGTAATGGATCTTCGAAGAATTGAACGGCACCATCTTCATGCCGTAACTGGAATAAATTATCAACCTTTGCAAGTGGATACTTCTTAATATCCTCTGCCAAGTATGGGTCTTCCAACCCAAGTTCAGAATTGATGATCATGGTGACCATATCACCGGCACCAGCCAAGTGAATCGCAACCTTTTCATCTTTCTGGTTGATAATTGAAGCATCGGTTGAACCGGCACCCAAGTCAAGAATGGCAATCGGCTTCGTTGTCCCAGGCGTTGTTAACGCACCCAGAATTGCTGATTCAGCTTCAGCACCACCAATTTCAACTTGGACGTGGAACTCGTCTTTCATGAGATCCGCAATCGCTTGCATTTGTAAGTGATCCGATTTAACCATGGCGGCGATCCCAACAGCTTGTTCCATCGAGAATTCACCAGCCAGACCACCCCGAACCGTTACAGGAACGGAGGTGTTGACAGCCAGCACATCTTGAATCGCAATGTCACTGTTTTGTTTGTCAGTTAACTGCGCCATCGTTTGACGCACCTTTTCCAACATTCCGCCGACGTTAGTGCCCGATTCACCGGTAATGTCATCGACACTATCGAACTCGTTCACCTTTTTCATGATGGCATCCGCACCAGCTGCAACGTTAACCTCGCCATGACCGTTTGGTTGGCCATTGATCAAGATCTTACCAGCTGGAATCACACGCGCTTTAACGTCACCAGCTGGCGTCTTAATGACAACAGCTGAACGGTTTCCAATTAAAGCCCGGGCAACGGGCACAATGTTTTTAGTTTCTTCAGAAGAAAGTTCGAACAGTGTGGCGATACCATATGGGTTTGACAATTGAGCAATGACCTTGCCAGGTGGTGCAACTTCAACCGCGGCAAGCATGTTCAACGGTACCTTGTCGATCTGTGACACTTCATCCACAATTGGAATCTTTTTTGTTAACCGGTTATTGATCAGGACACCATCATCACTTTGGAGGATGGCAGCTGTGATCTGATAGCCTGATGCAACGTAAGCGTTAATCAGCTTTGCCGCATCCGCAAAATCAATTTCTTTGGAGATGATCACGATGTAAGGCTTGTCCTTATCACCCTGACTCAACAGATCCAGCAAATTTACCGTGTAGCCAGAACCTGTTCCGACACCCCCAGGCGTACCTGGGTTATGCCCGATCATCGTTGATTCAGTAATGACCGTTTCAGTAATGGTTTCCATCGCAACATCACCAATAACGGGCGTTGCTTCGTTGATCCGAATCAGATCAACATCGGAAATTTGCATGTTTGATTTTTGCAAAACGATTTGAATCGATTTACGAACCCCGATCAAGTTTTGCTTGGTACCTTTAATGCCAGTTGTTTCGGAAATTCCAGAATTAATGAAATTTACTTCACCACTGTCAGACACATCCGCAAGGGCAACTTCAGTAGAGGAATTTCCGATATCAACACCAATTACACGTGTCATACTAAAACCCCCTAACTATTTATCGCCCTTCAACTTCTTGTTGACTTCGTAGTTTGTAGCAGCCTCTTCGAACCATGCGGCACAAATCGGTGCGTGGTACTTGTCACGAAGATCTTTGGCGGTATCCAATAATTCTTGTTTTGTTGAACGGAATGGCCGTAATGAGTTGTAAAGGTTCAAAACAACATCATCAGGAACAGAAGTTAATTCTGAAGCCCGTTGCATGTTCCGTTGAATGGCAGGACGGCCAGCGTTGGCAGCAATTTCACCTTGTAACTTCAACGTTGCTGGGGTGATCCGCATATCCTTGGCAGTAACCTTACCGTTAACGACGTTTTCCAACGTAATTTCGTTAACGCTTTGTCCTGTTGGTGTTTTGATTAAATCTGAATGCTTTTCAAATAGTGGGTAGTCAGCAGCCCCTAATTCTTTTTCAGAACTAGTAGCGGTGCTAGCACTAGTTGATGCACTAGAAGCGTTGCCGCCCTGTTGTAACTGAGCAGCAATTCTAGCGACTAAGTCATCTACTTCGCTCATAGTATTAAATCCTCCTCAATTAAAGGGTAACCTTAATTTCTTCGGCAGCCTTACCAACGACAACCTGCTTCGTTTCCTTAATGTGCATCAAGGCTGAAAGAGCTTGATATTGGACACGAGCCATTTGATCGTTAACGGTTGGCACTGGGTTTGGTGACATTCCCTTGGCATATTGGGCAGCGTTCTTACCAATTGCCCGGTAGGCATCAAGTGTTAACACTGGTGCTTGAGGGAATAATTCAAGGTTAGATAATGGTGCTTGATCCTTTTGGTGAATGATCGTTGTACCCTTTGATTGAATAGCAACTGAAATGCCAGAACCAGATAACTGGTCAACATCAGCGGAAACAAAGGAAACATCTGAAGTCCGGTATACCTTAACGACCCGAGCCTTCAAGCCTTCTTCTTCGATCCCGGCAATGACTTGACGTAGGATATCCTTGTGAGGAATCTTGGTCATGGTCTTAGTCAAAACTTCAGCAAATGCTGGGGCAACCCCGATCACAACTTCGTCCTTTGACAGACCTGGCTTGGCGACACCAACGTGTTCAAACCAATCTAACTTCTTCTCTGGTACGGCACCTTCCTTGGCACCAGCAACTGGGGCTGATGCTGCAGATTGGTCACCATCAAAGGAAATTGGCGTATCAGTGTTTTGAACTTCACTTAAAACGCCTTTGATAATATTTCTAAGCAATGTTTCATCAATTTCTGAACTCACTGTGCTTACCTCCCTTCGACCTGTCTGGTTAGAATTCCAACTTCTGAGGATCCAAAGCCCACGGAACGTTTTCTAGACGGTTCCACTTGTCTTTGTCTTCCCATAGACGGTAACCAGTACCTGGGCCTTTGTAATCGTTAGCATCGTTAATAGCTGAAGTACACTTCCAACCATCCAAGAAGACAGCGGATGTTTGCAGGTAGTCACCACAAACTTTTTGTTGAGCTAACTTAAGCACAGCTTCAGCGACGTCTTTGATATCGTGGTCGTATAAGGCCTTGATAACATCAATGACCGTAATACCACGAGTCATTAAGTCTTGAGCAGCCTTCATATCTTGCACCATGTCACGTTTTGGCATGTCGTTTGAATTGCTGCCGTAAGTTGCGGCTTCAACTTCTTCATCAGTGATTGGTGGTAAGCCTAACCCATCAAAGACAGCTTGGAGAGCAACACCGGCCTTGTGACGAATCTTGATTGATTCTTCTTCAGTGATAGGCATGATCCCACCATTGATGGCCAAGTCACGTTCCAAAGTAATGTAATCATCGAAGTCTAAGGCATCCATGTTTGACCCAGCAAAGGTGTTATCAGTGTTTTCTTCGGCGGCATACCCTGATGAAATGTAATCAGTACCGGCGATGAATTGACCGATCATCCGGCCAGTCCGACGAATGTCAGAGTGAGAGAAGGCTTGGTCGTTACCAGAAGCACATTCAAGGTCAAGTGACATACATAGTAAGTTTTCACCGAGAACTTCACGGATCCCGCCTACGACGGCACCTGGCATTCCGATACAACTAACACCACCGTTTTGCAGGCCTTGAACACCTGATGCTTTGGTAATGTAGATACAACGTGCTTCAAGGTAAAGCATTGACTTACCTTCAGTGTAGCCCATCATAACCTCTGAACCGGCACCTGAAGTAAACCGCATCTTCAACCCACGTGAAGCGTAGCAAGAAGCTAAGAAGCCCTTTGACCAAGGGGTATCATCACCATCAGTGAAGACCCGGTCAGTCCCATAAACGGAAATCGTTTCGGCATAGGCGGTAAACCCACGCATCCCTAAACTCAATTCGTCAGCTTCTTCAACTGAACATTGGGTGATAACACCAGGACGGCCACTTTGAGCACCGACCATGATTGAAATGGCGTTCATTGGCGCATACCGAGCAACGGCAGTCGTGGTTTCTTCTTCAGGAACCCCACGTAAAGCGGCTTCGGCAGCATCAGCAGCAATTTCAACTGGGTTATCCAACGTGTTGGTGGCGTGGACTTGTGTCATAGGTGTCCGACGTGGCCGCATCTTTTGAGTTGCCATGATCATTTCAGCAAAGTTCAACTGGCTGATAACTTCAGCAGCCTTTGCAGGAGTCATAGCTGTTGTGTATTCAATAATTTCAGCACGGGAGACGTTAGGATCACACATCATGTTGGCGATCTTAACTGAATCGGTCTTTAAAGTCTTTTCAGCGTTGTCCAAGTTGATCCCGTATTCGGCGATGTACTTGTCGATAAGGTCGAAGTCTGCCTTCTTCTTACCATCCATTTCAGTAACAACACCGTTTTCGATCGTAATACTTGGTGTTGGATCATTCTTACCGTTAAGGGCAACTAATCCTTCATCATCCCAGTTCTTAACGAACCCATCTAAATGAACTGGACGTTTCTCTAATTTTTCAAATCTTTTTTGACGTTCCAATATTGTTCCTCCTCTCTGCTACTACTTAATGTATGATGGAAAATCATTTACTGGAGTTTCGCCAAGTTGTGCCAAAAGCTTAAGGCCAACTTCACGGCCGGCAATAACGGCCTGGCGAACGGCACCTGAATCACCGCTAATGTGAACCATCCCTTCGTTTGAGAAGCTGGTCCCATGACTAGGAGAAGCAAAGGAAAGAACGTTAACCCCGGCAGTTTTAATTGCAGTATCGGCCATAACAACACCGATCCCAGAAGGGGCGCCACAAATCAAACCGTATGCTTTGCCTTCAGGAGCGCCGAATGCCATGTGGCAGGCGCCTGAAGCACGGGCAGTAAATTGTAATTCCAAGTGACCAGCAGCAGAGTTATAAACGTCTCCAAAAGTCCGGCTCAGGTTATCCAAAGCTACATTAATAGCTGAACGAACGTCTGAAGGATCATACCCACCAACAAGAATCAAAGAACCGTGACCAGCGCCACCCTTTGTATCACGTGGAAGTTCGATATCGACAACTTCTGTGTTGGTTGCCTTAACAGCTTCGTCCATGGCCATAATTTGTGGGCCAGCACCTGAACGAGCACTAAGAATACCAAGTACAGAGTATTTCTTTGTAATGTGCAGTTGATCTAACAAAGTTGGGTCAACACTGGGAATACACATACCAATGGTGTCACCGATTTCTCGAGTTCCAACAAACTCAGGGACAACACTAGTAGAGTTTAAAAAATCATTCATTTCGAATCCTCCCGATGCATTTGACTGATTTTTATCATCAAGCGAGATTCCTTTTTTGAGGAGCTCACTCATTACTTGCTCAACTAACGCGTCTTTATTCACACTCATACCCTAATCTCCTTTAATAATCAGGCTAACTGACTATTCTGCAGAGAGTTTCTTAGGATCTGGGAGAATCTTTTCAACATCGCTATGTGGACGTGGAATGACGTAGTTAGATAAGACTTCACCGATATTTTCAGCTGCTTGAACACCAGCATCAACAGCGGCTTTTACGGCACCAACGTCACCGCGAACCATAACTGTGACTAACCCATGACCAATCTTTTCTTGGCCCACCAAATCAACATTTGCGGCCTTGACCATTGCGTCGGCTGCTTCGATTGAGGCAACCAGACCTTTCGTTTCGATTAATCCTAAAGCTTCTTGGTTCATTAGAGCTTCCTCCTAAATTTTGGAAGTGCAGTGACGTTAGACAGTAAACGTTTGAGAAGTTGTTATTATCTAATTTCCGCGCATTTCCAATTAGTTTCGAAAACACTTACATTATAGGTGATTCTATTTGTGATATTTTAATCAAGTGTATTTCACGATGTCAAAAAAGGTAAACGTTTTCAAAAGAATATGGCATTAGTGCAAAATAATACAAATTAATTTAAAAATTATGTTGAACTACCGTTGCGATTATTTTAAAATCAATTGTAAAGGAGTTGGCAGCGTTTACCGTATTTATACAGTGTACGTGAACCGCTTCTCATACAATTGGAGGAGGACCATTTATGATCGACTATCCACTTAAAACAGAAGACTATCGTACACTTGCAGGGGCGGTTGCGACGTTCGCCGGTATTACTCAGATCGACACTGTTTTTTATACCTTAGACGAGCAATTACTAAAGGATAACGCTGTGTACTCAGGGCTTGACGAGGTCCAAAAGAATATCAACTTTGATGCGTTAAAGGTCTACGCGATTTTTCCTGTCACCATTGAGCATCGCCTATGGGGATTCATTATTTGTAACTCAGTAAACGTTTCCCAACAGCGTATTTATCTTTCTAGAAGTTATCTCGAAAATATCTTTAATCAACTGCTAGAACCGGATTTCAACATCACCGTGTCTGTCTGGGATGCCCTAGATACGGAGCAGTTGTCTAAAATCCGCTACTTCGACACTTTCTTGCGTGCCTCAACAGCAGAAGGTAATCAAATTACCACGCAGCCGGTCAAGACGGACCGCAATAAGTACCACAATGTAGAAACTGAATCGCAGCCCACTGTCCAAAGTGAGGATGATGGCGTCACCCAGAGTATTGATGCCGCCATTCAATATATTGAAAAGAACATTCGGCACACGATCTCACTGTCGACCGTCGCGCAAGAAGTCTTTTTGTCCCCGTCCTACCTCAGTCGAATTTTTAAGAAGATCCTCGACGTCAACTTCATCGACTACGTGAACTACCGAAAGATTGCAGTAGCCAGTGAAAAACTCGCTTTGTCTAAGCTGCCGATCAACTACATTGCGAATCAAATCGGCTTCCAACAGACGAGCTATTTCACCAAGATCTTTAAGCAACGCACTGGTCTGACACCATCGGAATACCGCCACCAGAATACGTCGATTCAAAAGATCTTTACAATTCACCGCGATATTACCTGGCAGGAAAGTGACACCGTTTTTGACGTCTCAAAACGCTATTTCCAAAAAAATGACATTGCCTACTTCTCGCAGCCGGTAAATGGCTACCCGTACTTTAATAACATCAGCAACCTCGCCGACTCGACCGGCTCTCGCGGTTGGATCTATACCGTTGACTGTAAACAGCCGACGGTGCCATCGAGTGCTGTCAGCATTAAAGGCAAGTCAGTTGTACAGTGGATCTACACGGCATTCGCGAATTAGGTCATTTTTACCAGGTACAAGCAAAAATAATGGTATTTTTTTGAACACGCGTCAATTATCCTACGACAATTAAGTAATAGTTGGTTTTCTCATCCATTTAACGTTTGATAAATTAAAAGTCTCTCCTATTTTCAATTTCACATCGTAATTTAGGAAAAATACTTAATTTATGACATTGTATACTGGACACTTTTCTGAATACGCAAAAAAAATGCTATCAAATTAACTTGATAGCATTTTTTATTTGAATAAGTGCAGGATGACTAATGAACAGCCGTTTCCAATGCGGCGGCAAGAAAACCACCGATCAGTGGACCACACATTGGAACCCATGCATAGTCCCAATGAGCTGAACCCTTGTTAGAAACAGGCAAGATCGTGTACGCGAACCGCGGACCCCAGTCACGGGCCGGGTTAATGGCGAACCCGGTGGTCGTCCCTAAACTAGTACCAATGACGAAGATCAAGAAACCAACAACAAGTGGTTTCAAGCCAGTTGTGAAGTTACCTAAGTTAAGAAGAATAAAGACAAACGCAAATGTTGCGATAACTTCTGAGAGGAAGTTGAAAAGTGGTGACTTAATTGCTGGCATCGTAGCAAATATCCCAACAGTGTTCCCATTCTCTTCCCCTTTGGTTTCTTTAAAGTGTGCCCCAAAGGCAACCATGACGATTGCTGCGCCACAAAACGCACCTAAGAATTGACCTGCTAAATATGGCAAAACTTCATTCCATGGAAACAACCCGAAGATTGCAAATGGAATTGTAACTGCAGGGTTCAAATGCCCATCTGAACCCAAAAGACCTGCAACATAGACCCCCATGGTAACAGCCATACCCCATGACAGGCAGACGAACAGCCAACCTGAGCCTTTGGCATACGTCTTATTTAAGTTGATCCCAGCACCAGTCCCGGCTCCTAAGAGAATCAGGATGGCAGTGCCGAAAAACTCACCAATAAAACCATCCATTAGTGACACCCACCTTTATATTAGTTTGTTAATTCACAATTAACAAACTAATATTAGCATATTTGTAATCGCTTTATTTACATTATTTTCACTTCTTTACAACATAAATGTGATTCCTTACAACAATAATGTGTGATGTCGTTCAATATTTTACTGGTCTGCCCGTTCGTCATTGCACATTTTCATAAGCATTTGTCCAAGAACGTGTTGCCTGTTAACAGGTTTAACAACGTCATGGCTAAATTTGTTGATTTCAGTAAATGTACTATCGCCTAACGTATAATACGTGACTGATGAAAACACCTTTGAAAGTCGCGACTCAATCACACGAAGCCGAGTGTAAGACGACGGACTAGTGACCAGCACTCGATTAATGGTTTGACCCTGTAACGCGGCAACAATTTCGTTCTCCTTTTGCTGCGACCAAGTGTTCTTATAACAGACCATTTGGTGCACATTTACGAGTGCCGACAACCGATTTTGTTTGACGTGACGATTGCCGGTTAACCACAGCACGGGAGCATTGGTACTATGCTGCACCAGTTGCGCCAAACTGGCCTGATTTTCCGATTGAGACTGGTGCACCTGAGTTGCCCCGCGGCGACGTAACTGATCAGCCATTCTTTGACTTAAGACATAGTAGTGTGGTTGCCGCTGGTCTTGCCAATATTGTCCTAAATAGAGCTGGAGTGCAAAGGGACTGGTGATCACAATGTTTTCGGCTTGGGCAATCTGAGCCACCTCTGACGGCGTTAACTGACTAGCGACCAGTTCACGCAACGACATATACAACGGCGTCGTTACCGTTGCGAGTGCCCGTTGAAACTCAGTTGAGACCTTTTCTTTCGGATACGTAATCAAAAATGCCACTTAAAACACCTTCTCATTTTAACGATTTAGCGCTTGTAGAAGTCCCTTGCCACCTTGAATCTGATACGTCGAATAGTGGCCCGCCTTAAAGTCGAGGTTCCAGAAAACCGTTCCCGGTACCCACGCTTGGTGCATGACGCGCAGTGTCCCTAAATGGGCCACTAGTAACATGTTTGCCGTTTGATTGAACATCGGCATCAACGTTGCAACAGTAGTCAGTACCCTATTAGAAAAATCAGCGAAAGATTCCGCACCATTGGGCGTTATGGGCGTTACATCAAAGGGATTGGCAATCCAATCATGCCAGGTCACTGGGTCCTTGGCCTCAATTTCATCCGCATCCAAGCCCTCCCAATCACCAAACCCTTTTTCATTCAAGCCGGGATTAACGAGTACTTCTGCGTTCGGGTGGTCTTCGATAATGGGCTGAGCCGTTTGTTGCGTGCGACGCGTATCACTACGGATAATGACGTCTAGCGGTTGTCCGCGTAGCTTGGCAGCCAGTTGGCTTGCCTGTTGTCGGCCCTGTTCATCAATCGGAACATCCAGCGCACCGTAAAATTTACGTTGCTGATTAAGCGTTGTTTCACCGTGACGGGTCACAAATAGCGTCATTTTAGCACCTCTATAATCCCACTATAGACCAGCAGGAAGACAACCTGCGACAGCTCACCAAAGGCGCCAATGGTGTCACCGCTGAAGCCCTTTAATAATCGAATATGAAAGCGCCGATAAAAATACCCGAAAACAACCATGGCTAAATAGCCAACTAGTCCCGGCCACTGCAACACCGCGCCGATCACCACAATTGCGAGCACCTGCGAGGCAACGATCCGCCAAGTCTTCACGCCGACCCAGATACTGGCAAGACCACTATCGCCGTTGTAGACCATCTTGTAAAACAGTAGTGCAATACCCGTTTTGGCCATCATTGTCATCACCGCGGTGAGTCCGATCAACTGCCAAAGGGGTAACTGGTTACAGATCACAATACCACTGCCGATAACGATCAGGTAAAAGTAGATCAGCCCCAGCGCGCCCATTGTCCCCAGCCGGCTATCGTGCATAATTTCCTTCATCCGTTCTGGTTTCCGCGATGAAAACAACCCATCAGCAGTGTCCGCAAGCGCATCTAAATGAAAGCCGCCCGTGAGCAGACCATCTGTGATCCAGTAGATCATCCAAGCAAACCACAGTGGAAAAATACTAGCGAACCCCCAGAAGATCAGCGCCTCGATGCAGCCCAATAAGAGTCCAAAGAGGCTGAAGTACTGAATATTATTTTTAAATTTAGTCGTTGCATCCTCTATTTCAATTGGAATCGAAATGCGCGTGAAGAATTGCGCGTATAAAATCATTGCTTGTCCCATACGAACCCCCAATTATTTCAACTGTTGCGGTAATCCACTGACGACAAAATACACATGGTCCGCGGCTTGGGCCAGACGCTGATTAACTTGACCATAAATATCTCGCAATATTCTGGTCTGCTTCGTTGCCGGGACGATGCCCAGACCTGTTTCGTTAGTCACGATCACCATTGACTGACTGGTTTTCTGCAAGGCTGAAATGATGCTTTCCCACGCCTCAAAAATAAGGTGGCTGACCGTGGCAATCTCATCGCTTGTCATCTGGTCGATGGCATCATCAAGCTCAAGATGGCGCGAACTAGCAAATTCAATTGCCCAATCGTAAAATAAGTTGGTATTGAGCATCGTAGCATCATCCAGCAGATAGGCATCGTATTGACTGGAAGCCACAAACTCACCAACTTGTTTAAAACGCTCCTCAGTCACCCAATTCTTGGCTTCCCGCCGTTTTTGGTGCGTTTTGATACGCAACTGCATCTCCGGATCCGGTTGCGTCATCACGCCAGTGGCAATATAACAGACTCGCGCATCATCTTGAAGAGACTGCTCGGCAAACACGGATTTACCGCTCTTTGCCCCGCCCGTCACGAGTGTTAAGCTGTTTGTCATTTTATCGCCTCCTTCAAGTCCGCAATCGCAACTAATTCTGGAAATTTCTGGGTCACTTCCGCCGCCTGCGTTTTTGTCACAGCAACCAGCACAACCGTTGCCGGCCCTGCTGACGTGTGCAACGCTGGCGCTTCACTGTCGACCAGATAATGAATAGCAAGTCCGTGAGTCTGCGCCATCTGGCCGAGCTCATAGGTGACGCCTTTTGATCCAACCGGCAGCATGTCCACCACTGCAGACTGTTGCCTGATTTGGCGCACCGTATCATAACTGAAAATGCTGTCCAAATGGGCAACCACTTCATCGCCAACATACGGCACCCCCAGCTGGAAAACTGTCAATTCAGCCGTTGCGGTCGTCGGCATCATGTTATTTTGAATGCGGCCGATCACCGTAATACCAATGGAGGTTGTAATTGTGGCCATGTTATCTTCGGTACTGCCATTTAGCGGCACATCAGCTAACTTCGCCCGCGCCATTTCGGCACGCACCCCCGCAATCATTTTTTCACCTGTCGGCACCAGCTCATTGCCGATCGTATCGATCACCGTTATGGGTTGGGCACCATAGCACATTAACTCGAGCAAGGGAACCCTTAAAGAATAAGCAGCCGTAATAGCTGGATCAACGGCTACAACGTCTGCTTTTTTCTCCCCAATTCCGGCACTGCTGTCGCACGCGATCACGAGTGATTCCTCAGAAGTGATCGGTGCTAACGTTAAGTCTCGAAACTGTGTATTTTTCATCTGTTTTACCCGTTATTCACGGCGTCGAACGCATCGTTGAACGCCTGAATCGTGTCGTCAATGTCTTGCGTCGTGTGTTTGCTCGACATAAAGTTCGTTTCAAACTGTGATGGTGCCGTGTAGATACCCTGTTGCAGCAACTGCTTAAAGAATTTCGCAAAGTAGGCCACATCGCTGGCTTGCACGTCCGCAAAGTTGTTGACGTCGCCACCGTTGAAGAAGTAGCTCCACATCGTCCCAACGTGGTGCACTGTGATCGGTACATCGTGCGCATCTGCTGCGGCTTTGATGCCTTCAACTAACCGCGTCGTTTTAGCCGTCATTTTCTTGTATAGGTTATCATTCAGCTGATTAAGCGTGCTCAACCCACCAGTCATCGCAAGGGGATTACCTGACAGTGTCCCATCATGGTAAACACTGCCATCCGGCGTAATGTGTTCCATAATGTCGCGCCGGCCGCCAAAGACGCCAACGGGCAAGCCGCCGCCAACAACTTTACCAAGTGTGGTCAGGTCTGGCTTAATGTGGTACAAACTCTGCGCACCATGGTAGGCTGCCCGGAAACCGGACATCACTTCGTCAAAAATCAGCAGTGATCCTGCGTCAGTTGTCAGTTGCCGTAACGTATCCAGGAATTCTTGGGTCCCAGGGATTACACCCATGTTTCCCGCAATTGGTTCAACGATCACAGCGGCAATTTCTGGTCCGTTCTTTTCGAACACGGCCTTGATGCCTTCAACATCGTTATATGGCACGGTCAAGGTATCGTAAGCCAAATCCTTTGGCACACCTGGCGACGTGTTGATGTTAAACGTGGCTAACCCGGAACCCGCGTCAACCAGCAATGAATCACTATGCCCATGGTAGTTCCCAATGAACTTAACGATCTTATCACGGTGGGTAAAACCGCGGGCTAGACGAATCGCACTCATCGTGGCTTCCGTCCCAGAGGACACCATCCGCATCATTTCAACGGATGGGACGATCTCGCGGATCTTCTTTGCCAGCTGTGTTTCCAATTCTGTTGGCGCACCGTAGCTGGTTCCCTTCGCCGTGGCTGCTTGGAGCGCACTCACGACCTGATCATCAGCATGACCTAAGATCAGCGGTCCCCACGAGAGCACGTAATCAATGTACGTATTCCCATCAATATCTTCAATGTGTGACCCTTTTCCCTGTTTAATAAACAGCGGGTCGCCACCCACGTTCTTGAACGCACGAACTGGACTATTCACACCACCTGGCATGTAACCCTGCGCTTCCTTGAACGCTTTTTTTGAGTTGTCAAAATTCTTCAATGTGTTTGGTTCCCTTCTTAATGAGTATTGCCGTTGCCGGTTAAGTCGTTTCATTATTATCTAAAACACAGATTAAACGCAAACGCCTCAACACATCCCGACTACTGAGCCATCCGAGCAGCAACTTCCTTCGCAAAATAGGTAATGATCAGATCAGCACCAGCACGCTTAAGCCCCACCAGCACTTCGTTAACGATCTGTTCTTCATTGATCCAGCCATTTGCGGCAGCCGCTTTAACCATCGCACATTCGCCTGAAACGTTATAGGCCACGAGCGGCAAATTGGTGTTGTTACGCACATCACGAATGATATCAGCAAACGCCATCGCTGGCTTGACCATGGTAAGATCAGCCCCTTCGGCTTCATCACTCTTCATTTCCCGAATTGCTTCAAGACGGTTAGCCGGATCCATCTGGTAGCCTTTACGATCGCCAAATTGTGGGGCGCCGTCAGCAGCATCCCGGAATGGGCCGTAGAAGCTTGATGCAAACTTAACGGAATAAGCCATGATCGGCGTTTCGATATAACCAGCTTTATCCAAGCCCTCACGAATAGCGGCAACAAACCCGTCCATCGCATTTGATGGCGCAACCATGTCAGCCCCGGCCTTTACTTGGCTGACCGCAACCTTAGTGTTGTATTTAAGTGATTCATCATTTAACACTTTGTGATCCCTCACGATTCCGCAATGGCCAGTGGATGTGTACTCACACATACAGGTGTCGGCAATGACAATGAGGTCTGGGTAGGCTGCCTTGATCTTACGGATGGCCTGTTGCACAATGCCGTCATCCTCCCACGCGCCTGACCCGACGTCATCCTTGTGATCTGGAATCCCAAAAATGATGATCGACTGAATACCAAGATCAACGATTTCCTTAATTTCATCTAAGATCGTATTGAGACTATACCGGAAAATGCCAGGCATGGAGGCAATTTCTTCCTTATCAGAAATCGTGGCATCTACGAAAACCGGCATGATGAGATCAGACTTTTCCAAGTGCGTCTCGCGGACGAGATCACGCATTGCAGCACTGCTTCTTAAACGACGATGACGATCAAATGTAACCATAATGATAAACGCTTCTTTCTGTTGGGTGTCGACCGCTTACCGCATTGTCAGCAAGTAAGCGTCACCATCCAGCTTATAAATTTATTTTAACGTTGATTCAATTAATTTCAAAGCGCCTTCTGAAATTAATGTCTCAGCAGCTTGTTGGCCAAGGTTATCCTCAGGCGCGCCCTGGACTATTTTGTTGAATAAATGGTGGCCATCCGGCGATGCAACCAGGCCTTTAAAGGTGACCTGACTGCCAGTCGTCTCAGCAAAGGCGCCAATTGGGTAATTGCAGCTGCCACCAAGAGCACGCAGAAAGTCGCGTTCCACGCGAACGTTCAGTTGGGTTGTTGCATCGTCGATCGTACTCAACAGGGCCAAGGTGTCGGCATCTGTTTTGCGACATTCGATGGCGAGTGCCCCCTGCCCCGTTGCAGGCAGGATATCATCCTTCAAGCTTAGACGGTAGAGCCCATCTAATGGCACTTGCAGGCGATCCAACCCCGATTCGGCCAAGATAACGCCATCCAGGTGTTCCGTTTCAATTTTCTTGATGCGCGTATCCACGTTACCACGAATTGGAATCACCTGAACATCCGGGCGCAAATGCAGCAGTTGGCCCTGACGGCGCAAACTATTCGTGCCAATGCGCGCCCCCTCGGGTAGATCTGTTAAGCTCGAAAACTTCCGCGGGCTGATCAGACAATCAAACGGCGACTCACGCTTGGGAATGGCCCCAATCATCAGATCATCCGGTAAGACAGGCATGACGTCCTTTAGACTGTGAACCGCAAAATCGATCTCGCCAGTTTGCAGCTGGGCCTCGATTTCCTTCACAAAAACGCCCTTCCCACCCATTTTTTGTAAACTATCTTTTAAATTACGGTCCCCCTGCGTCACGATTTCCTTGATCTTAAACGTGATGTTTGGGAAGCGTTCCTGTAAGGCTGCGATGACCAATTTAGATTGGCACATGGCCAGCAGCGATTTACGGGATCCAACAATAACTTCATTTTTCATAAGGCTGCTCCTGTTTAACTAAGTCCGTTGAAAGACCAAAGATCTGGCAAACAAACGCGAGGTCCAAGTCAGCATCATCCTGCAAAGAGAGTTCCTTCACACTCTTAATGGGACCAAGAATCATCTGGTTGATGATCGATTTCATGTGCTTGCTGATTACTTTGCGCTGATGGGCATCTAGCTCTGGCAGTTTACGCAATAAACTGTCGTACGCGGTTTTCTCAACGTCCAGTGCCGACTCACGAATCTCTTGAATGACGGGCACCACGTGAAGCTGTTGCTGCCAAACAAAGAAGGCATCAACTGCCGCTGGTACTTGGGCTGCCATCGCTTCAAGCATCTCACCCTTAGCCATTTGGTTTTCAGAGATAATCGCCGTCAGATGGTCAATGTCAAAGTAGGTGATTTCAGTTGGTAGGTCCTCACTGTGGACGTTACGCGGCACACCCAGATCAACGACCGTCTTCAAATTGGTTGCGCCACTCGCCAAGGTATGGCCGTTGAGCACCGGCTGTTTAGCTGAGGTTGCTAAAACCACAGCATCCGCAGCGTTAGCCGCAACAGCCAGTTTATCCCAATCAGCTGCCTGCACCGTCTCACCATAGCTAGCGGCAAGCGCGGTCGCCCGCTCGTTTGTCCGATTTAAAATGGTGATGTCTTGAAAACCCATGGTACTTGCATTTTTTAGGACATGAGTGCCGACATCACCAAGACCGGCAATGACTAAATGCTTGTCAGTCAGGTCTTTCAAACTCAGTTTAATTTGATGTAACCCAGTCTGTCCCGATGTTTTAGCCAGTTCACTGACCCGATACGTTGTGTGTTGTTTCTTAGCAAACGTGATAGCAGTTTTAGCCAGATGGTTAAGGATGACCCCCGTTGTTCCCTGATCTCTAGCGGTAAAAAAGGCTTCCTTCACCTGTCCTAGGATCTGCGGCTCGCCGACGATCAGCGACTCTAACCCAGTTGTCACACGCAACAAGTGGGCAACCGCGTCCTGTTTAAACCCGATCTGCGCCCACTGTGTGATTTGGTCAATACTGACATGACACCAGTTCGCTAAGAACCGTTTGATATAGTATCGGCCGGTATGGATCTGGTCGACCACGGCGTAAACTTCGGTTCGGTTACACGTTGATAATATCATATTTTCGAGGATCGATTTTTCGTCACTTAACAGTGCGTTCGCCCGGGTCAGCTCATCCTTACTGAAAACGAGCTGTTCTCGGGTCGTGATCGGCAGCTGTTGATAGTTCAGACTGACGTAGATGACAAACATGGGTTAACCCTCCTCCTGATTAAACCAGTGTCTCGTTTCCAGCCACTGGCGAATTTCTTTTTTGATCTGCTTGGCCTTAGTTGGTGATTTGCCCTTCGTTGAGACGGTCACCAGCAAATTTTTTGACTCAACGCGCGCCACATTGAAAAAGTCAGACTGTTTTTTATCACTCGCGTCGTTAACTAATTGAAAGTGAGTCGCGTCTTTTGTGACCTGCCGATTGACGCGACGACTATTGGTGCAGGCAATAATCAGATCCATGTCGGCAATATCGCCCGTTGCGTAGTCTTTTTTGATCCAGGTGATTTTTGCCGGATCAATTTTGTCGCACAG
Source organism: Secundilactobacillus paracollinoides (assembly GCF_001702155.1). Lineage (NCBI taxonomy): Bacteria > Bacillati > Bacillota > Bacilli > Lactobacillales > Lactobacillaceae > Secundilactobacillus > Secundilactobacillus paracollinoides. Next base: position 1,740,688 of record NZ_CP014912.1, on the reverse strand, counting down.
CGATGGGCTGATCACAAAGACGTTCGATTTAGCGTCCAGCAGACCGGCTACTTTCCTAGCGGCAATCTTCCCGCCGCCAATGACGGCGACCTGCTTGCGACTCAGATCAATATTGATTGGGTATGGATAATTCACGAGGTTCACTTCCTGTAATCCACGTCAGACGCAGCTAAAATGTCATCAATCTTAGCCATATCGACGTTTTCTTCGACAATTTTCGCTAATTTTTCGTACTGGGCTTCCTTATACTCAGCCATTGTTTCGTTCTTGGCATGTAGTGGCTGGAGCCCCTTTGCAACCCGAAGCTGATCCAATAATTGGCGCGTCCATGCCGTATTATCAAATATCCCATGCAGGTAGGTGCCCCACACGCTGCCATCAGCATTGACCGCACCGTCTAAACGATCCTCCGGTTGCCCGTTATTTTCAATAATCGTTGAAAATGGGCTGGCGTTTACCCCTAAACTGGTTTCACCCATGTGAATCTCATAGCCGTGCAAATCCGTGCCTGCATGCTGTGCAATCGCTTGAGTGGTCGTTTTTTCACCGGTAAAGGTCGTTTGAATATCCAATAACTGTAAGCCGTCTTGATCAGTAATATCAGATTCAACATGGTTCGGGTCATGGAGCTTACTGCCCAACATCTGATAACCGCCGCAAATGCCAACAATTTGTGTTTTTCGTTCATGCAGCGCCTGAATTTCTGACACGAATCCATGCTCGCGCAGATAGGCCATATCTTCGTTGGTGTTTTTACTCCCTGGCAAGATCAGTAAGTCGGGGTTGCCAAGGTCTTCTGGCTTAACCACGTACCGAACGGAAACATCCGGTTGAATTTCAAGACTGTGAAAATCAGTAAAGTTCGATAATTTCTGGAGTGCCATCACGGCCACATCCAAGTCCTTGGTCGTATCCATGACTCGCGACTTGCGTTCCAAGGCCACGCTATCTTCTTCATCCAGGTCAACGTCAGTCATCGGAATGACACCGATCACCGGCACACCAGTCAATTCTTCAATCATATCATTGCCGGGCTTCAGTAGACTAGCATCACCGCGAAACTTATTGACAATGATGCCCTTGAGCCTCTTTTGGTCTTCTTCAGGCAACAGTTTGATCGTCCCATAAATTGAGGCGTACATGCCGCCCTTATCAATATCCGCAACGAGGATCACTGGTGCGTGGGCCATTTCAGCCATGCCCATGTTGACCAGGCCCTTGGTATCGAGATTAATTTCTGCTGGACTGCCAGCCCCTTCCAGCACCATCACATCATTTTCAGCAGCTAATGACCGGTACGTGGCTAACACGCGGTCTTTAAGCGCCATCTTGTGATTCTGGTATTCAACCGCCGTCATGTCGGTCAGGACCTTCCCCATAAAGACGACCTGTGATTCCTTGTCCGTCGACGGTTTAAGTAGTAGCGGGTTCATCCGCACGTCTGGTGCAACGCCAGCCGCCTCTGCCTGAAACACCTGCGCGCGGCCCATTTCTTTGCCATCCGCAGTAATGTATGAGTTGAGTGCCATATTTTGTGATTTAAACGGGGCAACCTTTAAGCCGCGATTCTTCAATATCCGGCAAAGCCCGGCCGCAACCCAGCTCTTGCCTGAATCCGACGCGGTCCCCTGAAACATGATTGATTGTGTGCCCATAATCTAATCAACCCTCCTGAATTCATCAATGGTCATCGATTCTTATAAATGACGCGTGATCGTGCGTCACACTCATGGTCTTGACCGGGATGCGGCCACCATGTATGTAGGGTCTTTTCGATCTTATCTGCCACTTTAAAATGAGCGTGGCTTTTGCTTTAGTAGCGTTACCAATCAAGGAACCCAACGCCCTCAAAGACAAAACGAAAAGACCTGAAACTCAAAACGCATATGTTTTCTTCAATAATAATGTTGAGAAGTAGGGCAATTTTTCCGTTGAATCCACTTCCGACAACTTGACTGTTTGTTGTGTGCGCATTGATGCGTTACTAATGATGAGCGCGTGGTCCAACAAATTGCGTTTCTCAAGCAGCGCATAGACCAGCGGTAAGTTGGCTGAAATCTTCATCATGACCACGTTGTCATTATCATCAATGGCGGTGGCGATGGCTGTTTCATCCGCGGTTGCCGGAATAATTTCCAGCAATTCATCATCAAGCATTAAGGGTGTCGAAATGGTCGCTGCAATTTGGGAGTATGATGAAATGCCGGCCAGTGTTTCAACACTAATGCGATTACCAATAATATCCAGCAAGTAGCTATAGGTACTATATACGGATGCGTCACCCAGTGTAATGAAGCCGACCTCGTTGCCTGCTTGAACGTCGGTAACGATTTCTTCAGCAATGGCTTGCCAACTCGCCTGTTTTTCTGCCAGGTTCTTGACCATTGGAAACCGGCGCCGTTTGATTGTCAACTGGGCTGAAAAGTACGGCGCCGCAATTTTTTCTGCCACGCTTGGTTGGTCGTTATGCGCCTTGGGGGCGTACAGGACATCAAGGGCTTTGATCGTGTTGACCGCCTTAATCGTCATCAACTCGCTGTCACCAGGGCCAACGCCAATGCCGTAAAATGTTGCCATGCTTACATTCCGCCTTTCGTTTCAGCGGCCGAAGGTGCGGCCAACTGACGTTTTAAATGCGCTACGAACTGCTGCTGAATCTCAGGATAAGCGCCCATGCCCTTTTGGACAGGCGTGACCTGAATCCCTGCGCGTTGCAATTGTGACTGCCAAGAATCAGGTGCATCAGATGCCATGTCGTTGTGGGCGTGATTCCCAGCGACCAGCATAAAGGGCTGTAACCGAACTTTTTTGGTACCAGCGGCTTTCAACCGACCAATCTCAAACTGGATGTCGGGGTAACTCTCCACAGCCCCCATATAATGCTGACTGTCCATCAACATGTGATCCAAGCACGCGTAGGCGGTAAACGCACTGTTAGCCGTACCGTGCCCCATAAAGAGGACGGCTTCATCAGCTGCGAGCGGACTGCCGATCTGTTTTAGAAAGTGCACGATTGCCTGATAGTCAGCAAAGTCATTCAGCAACGGCCGGCCGATGACCACCCGCTTGAAGTGACTCGCTGATGCGCGAACGGCATCTTCAACCTGATGGTATTCAATGCCTGGAATCAAATGCAACGATTGCACATACAGGGTATCAAATCCCGCCGCGCTGATCTTAGCAATCGCTTCTTGTGGGGAATCAATAGTTATGTCTTCGTTTTGTTTGATGCGCGACACCACGATTTTTGACGTAAACGCACGAAAGACTTCAGCATCCGGAAATGCCATTTGAAAGGCGTTTTCCGTGGCTTCAATCGTTTCGTGTCGCGTTTGTGGATAGGTCGTGCCGAAACTAACGATCAATAGTGCTGTTTTACTCATCGTGCAAAGACCTTCCTTACTGTTTGAATCACATTATCGTAACTTGGTTTAACTTCGATCACGTTTTGGAGACCCCGTTTTTGGCACTCATCAGCAACTGTCTGGCCCATTGCAAAACACCGCATGTGCCGCATGAGTTCCTGTTCATCACTCGTGCAACCGGTGTAGAGGTCAGCCACAGCAGCCGAACTGGGAAACACGATTCCGTGAAACGCGTTCAGGTCGATTGACTGGTCCACGGTCTCACTTTGGTAGGTTGCTAGATAATCTGCTTTGATTGCTGGCTTATAGCTCGTGAGTGCCGTCTTTTCGCCAATGAAAACAACCGGGCGCTGATAGTCTAACTTTTGCGGATCATACAACTCGTCTGCCAGCAGGCCATCTTGTTGCAGCCGGTACTTCACGATGTGGTTGCAGGCAACCAGTTTCCAATTCGTCAACGCCCGGTTGTCAATGCCCATTGTCAAGAGCCGCTCCTGAAAATAGTGAAAGGCCGCAAAGTCGATCACAATCAGCGTACCGCCAGCGTTGAAATCTGGTAGATCAAACGCCAATGGTCGCTTCACACGTCGGTCAAAGAAGTTAACTGCAGCACCCTCATCCTGCAGTGCGTTGCACAATTTAGAATCCTGTTTATACGGAATTAAAAGGTGCAGTCCCTGAAGCGGTTGGTGCGGTTGAAGGTCTCCCATGAGTTGAACGACACCGCCAACAACGATAAGCGCTGGCGAGGTTATTTTCGTTTCTTCAACCAGTTTGACAATGTTCGCCAAGTCTGAGGAGACTGCCCGCTGCTTCCAATGTGTTGCCCACTGCACCACGGCAACGGGCGTCGTGTCCGCCATCCCATGCGCCATCAGTTCCTGCGTAATAGTTGGCAGCTGGGCCATGCCCATCAGGAAAACAATGGTGCCTTCCTGATGCGCGATATTTTCCCAATCCAGTTCCTTACCATTTGACTTGCGATGGCCAGTAATGACGTGAAAACTCGACGCAAAATCACGGTGAGTAATTGGAATTCCCGCGGCTGCCAAGCCCGCAATTGCGCTCGTGAGGCCAGGGACGACTTCAAAGGGAATCTTATTTTTACTCAAGTATTGACCTTCTTCGCCGCCGCGCCCGAACACGTAGGGGTCGCCCGCTTTGAGTCGCGCCACCCGCTTACCGGCTTTGGACAAGTCCACCAGCATATCGTTGATCTGATACTGGCTGACCTTATGATGCAACGGTAACTTCCCGACATCGATCTTTTCGGCCGCGTATGGTGCCAACATCGCAGGGTTCACCAACCGGTCGTAAACGATCACATCGGCTTCTTCTAGCCGGCGTTTTCCCAGCAAGGTGAGCAGCTCCGGATTTCCCGGACCCGCACCGATCAATGAGACTAAACCATTCATTGCGTTCCCTCCAATAGTGTCGTTAATTCAGATAAACTTGCGGCCTGTTCTGGATACGTCAGCGTTGGTCGCTTGATCACTAAACACGGAATGCCAAGTGCGTCACAGGCGGCCATTTTTTCTTGAACCCCGCCGCGTCGACCAGACTCTTTTGTGACGACTGCTACAGCGTTGCACCGCTGAAACAGGTCCACGTTTAGTTGTTCAGTAAACGGGCCACGAACGCCATCAATCTGGTCCGCTTCAAACCCGGCATCATCCACTAGGCCAATGGCTTTCACAGTTGGTAAGACGCGGACGTGCAGCCGATCAACACCTAATTTTTCAGCGTATTCACCGGCTGTCTTACTCCCTGTCGAGAGATAAACAGTGCCAGTTGTTTGCTGTAAATAGCGCACAACGCCATCCAGATCATCGAATAACTTTAAGTTGGGGCCCTCGGCCAGACCGTTTGTGCGTTCAAGGCGGATGTAGCGAATCCCGTCCGTCTTAGCAGCACTCATGATCGTGCTGGAGATCACCTTTGCAAACGGGTGCGTCGCGTCGATAATCAGTGTCACGCCGTGTTGCGTAAAGAACGCGTGAAAGGTTGCCGGTGTTAGGATCTGTTGACTCACCTGTGCTGCGTGGGCTCGCGCTAGTTCTGCACCGTATGCCGTAGTGACCGATAGGATAAACGGTACCTTACGCTGAGTCAGGTCGTCAGCAACCTCTAAACTTTCACTCGTGCCCCCAAGGAGCAAGATCACAGGGTGTACCCCCGTGGTGTCACCATTCGACCGTCCGCAACGTAGGTGTTCTTGTTTCCCACGATTACGATCGTCGTCATGTTGATCTCCTCCTCATCGAGGTCTTTGATAGTGGTCACTTTTTCAATTTCTTTCTTGCGGGCAACGTCTTTACCGATTCCCACAACTGTATCTTCTGACTTGTATTTCAAAATAATAGCCAGTGCTTCATGCAGATTGTTTGGCCGTCCCTTGCTGCGCGGGTTGTACAAACAGATCACGAAATCGGCCTTGGCTGCAGCGTCCACGCGGTCCTTGATGACATCCCACGGGGTCATTAAGTCGCTCAAACTGATGTGACAAAAATCGTTCATCAACGGTGCTCCTAACGCAGCGGCCGCACCAATACTTGCCGTCACACCAGGGACGACCTTAACGTCGATGTGCTGGTCAGCCTTTGAAGCAAGTTCCAATACTAAACCGGCCATCCCGTAGATCCCAGCGTCGCCACTGGAAATAATGGCAACGTCCTTACCCGTTTGGGCAATTTCAATGGCTTTTTTGCACCTCTCTATCTCACCTCGCATGCCAGTTACAACAAGTTCCTTGCCCTTCAGCATGTCCTGTACTAACCGCACATAAGTTGCGTAGCCAACGATCGTGTCTGTTTTTTCAATGACATCTAATGCTTCTTGAGTCATCAGGTCCTTTGACCCCGGGCCAAGCCCAACGATGTATAACATATGTCTGTACTCCTCTTTGTTTAATGATTTTTGACTAGCTTCTTGCGTCTTTTAATGTTAGGTGACGATCCATTGCACTCTGCGTGGTGCAACGAAGCGGCATGATAGTGCTATTTAGATGACGCAGCGCTGCATTACAACGACTTGCGACTCATTGCAATCGTGATTTCATCCAACGCAAACCGATCAGTGATCGTTCGTTGCCCAGTGAGCGTTTCAGCTGCAGCGCAAGCAACGTTGCCGACACCCACTGTTTTGGCAACGAATGTCGACTGTGGATAGTGCTGGCTTGCTGGTTTCAATGCCGCCGCAGTATAGAACGTTACCGGCACATTTAGCGTGTCAGCCAGGTAATGAATAGCGCCCTCGTGCTGCTTTTTTTCGATAGAACCCAACGCATAAATGGATTGCCAAGCTAATTGATGTTCGATACAAAACTGGGTAAATACAGTTTGAATCATGTCGAACGTCACATTCTTTCGACAACCGATACCTAACGCATTGACTCTAGGAATCACCTGGACGCTAGCAGCACGTTTTTCAAAGTTCACCTTATCAGACACAATGACCAGCGGCACATCAGCTGATGCGTCGGCCAACGTGGTCAGCTTTCGAAAGCCGCTTAGGTCTGGAAAATAAGTGTTAAACGCTGGATCGATCCAAATTTCAACCGGCTCACCAGCAGCCAATAGACTGTTATATTTTTTGGTATTGAATTTAAAATCCGGGTACCAGCCGTCAACCTGTTGTGCCAGCGTGTCCAATGCCTGAACGTGCTCTGTGTCAGTCGCTGTCGTGATAACGGGATCAGAATCCAGCAAGGTCGCTAACTGGGTCGCCCAAGCATTAGCGCCGCCAACGTGGCCAGACAGAAGACTGATCACATGGTGAGCACGTTCATCGACGACCAGGACAGCTGGATCAACCGTTTTATCCTTGATCAGTGGTGCAATCGTGCGCACAACGATTCCGGTCGCCATCACACAGATCACACAATCCATTTCCTGAAAAAGCTGCTGGCAAGTGACTGTAAACTGACCCTTACCAAACGACGACTCATCAGGTGCCGCAAAGCGGGCCGGTAAATAAAGGCCACCATGCATCGCTGTCGCAATCTGTCGGGCAACCCGTGTCCCCTGAAGCGTTAATGCGATCACACCGAGTTTTGGGCCATCATTGCTTGGCATTTTTAATTCCTTTTCGATAGGTATGAGTAAACGTGGCATCATAAAGTTTAGAGTAACTGTAGTCGTCACCTAAGAAGTCACCAACCATGATTAAGGCTGTCCGACGAATGCCCGCTTCCTTGACCTTCATGGCAATGTCCGCCAGCGTCCCCTTGACCATTTTTTCATCCGGCCAAGTTGCTTTATAAATCACGGCAGCTGGCGTCGTTTCTTTGTACCCGCCGGCTAAGAGTTCGCGAACAACTTTCCCGACACCCTGAACGGAGAGGAAGATCACCATTGAAGTGTGATGACTGGCGAGTCTTTGCAGTGATTCACTATCAGGCACCGGTGTGCGACCGGCCATCCGGGTAATAATGACGCTTTGTGAGACTTCAGGAACTGTATATTCAACCCCCATTGAGGATGCCGCACCGAGGAACGAACTGACACCGGGAATGCATTCATACCCAATATCAAGCTTTTTTAATTCTTCAATTTGTTCACGAATCGACCCATAGATTGAAAAGTCACCAGTCTGTAACCGCACGACTGTCTTGTCTGCTGCAACAGCTTCTTGCATTTTGGCAATAATATCTTCGAGCGTCATGCTAGCGCTGTCATCTTTCTCCGCGCCATCTTTGCAATAATCCAGCAACTCTGGGTTCACTAATGAACCCGCATAAATGACGACGTCAGCCTCAGCTAAGCGCCGATACCCCTTCAACGTAATGAGATCTTTATCACCAGGGCCTGCGCCCACAAAACTTACTACTGTCATAATTTATCTAACCTTTCTGATGGCACTCACAACGAGTGTCGGATTTTGGGGTTTAAAGAAGTGACCTTTGCCAAGTGCGTGCCACTTTGCGATCCGCGTTTCGACCATTTCTAGGTCGGTAACAGCGACAGTCTGCAGGTGTGTCATCGCTTCAAACGCGTTTTCTTGCAGGATGAAGTTGAGCACCAGTGCCCCACTATCAACTAAGTGAGCCACTGAAAAATCAATGATCGTCTCCAAATTAGCGCCACTGCCGCCGACAAAAATCGCGTCGTATTGCTGGTCTGGAATATCAGCTGGTGCCTCACCCTGGACTAACGAAATGTTGGTTGTGCCAAAACGCGCCATATTTTCCTGCATAATGGCCACTGCATCGTCATTTCTCTCAACAGCAGTCACCTGGAGTTCTGGAAATTCCAGCGCAGCCTGCAAACTCACGCTGCCCGTCCCTGAGCCAATATCAAGGAACTGTGACTTGCCGTGCAGTTGTAACTTATCAAGACTGATTGCACGCACCTCAGCCTTTGTCATTGGGACCTTTGTCCGTAAAAATTCCTCATCACGCATTCGTTATGATCACCACGTTCATCTTGTATTTTTTATCTGGAACGGCTTCAGGCTGAAACTGACTGATGCATTCTTCTGGATAGCTGAGCTGTTCACCAATGTAAATTGCCCGCTTTTGATGACGGTGCACCACTTCTTGGGCAATCTGGTAGGGACCAATGACCTCATCCGTCACCATGCCAATCGTTTTGTGTGCCAGCAGAAAATCAAAGTCAGGAATTCGACCATGACTGCTGGTAAAGTAAGCATCGTTCATGGCTAGTCCCACCTGGTGAAACATGTACTGAATCGAGCTAATGCCGGGAATGATCGTCACGTCATCCGGTCCAAATTGTCGCAATGTCCAACTTCCGATGCCATATAGCAATGGATCACCGGATGCCAGTAAAACAACTTTTTGATCATACTGTTCAACCAGTACTTTTTTGAGCAACGCTAGTTTAGGGAGGACAAGCTGTTTTTCAGCCGGTATATCAAACCCTGCAAGCTGTCGTTTTGACCCGATCACCAGCGTAGCCTGTTGCAATAAATTCTCAGTCCCCTGCAAGCGCAGTTCTGGACTGCCGGGACCAATGCCTAAGACTGTGATCATTGCCAATCCGCCTCAATTTCTTTCAGTGGCTTGGTTGCAGCTAAAAAGCCAGTATCACGTGAGAAAATCACCGCATCGATGTCGATTTTCGGTTCCTTATGCGCCAACAGTTTGTCGGCTCGACCCTTGATCTTATCGACGATCATCTGGTAAACGTCTTGGTAACCGGCTTCGTTGATCAATTTGATCATCGCAATGGTCGTCAAACAGCCATAGACGTTTTTCATCAGATCTAGTGGCGCACCCATTAATGCGAGGTTTGCAACCATGATTTCTGCCCGTGCGTCGGCGTCCTTACTGTGCGTCGAAAATATACCGCCAGCGACCTTGATCATTTTGCCAAGGTCGCCCACGATCAGTAGTTTAGTGAACCCAAGCCGTTGCACCTCTTTAAGGACGTAGCCGACGAAATTACTCATCTGCACCTGCTTATCAACTGAAATATGCATCTCATCCTTCAGAAAATCTTCGCCATAATTACCCGGCGTTAAGATGAGCGCAGTATCGCCGCGCTTGCGGTGAATGTTCATTTCAATCGAGATCGAATGTTTCCAGGATTCCTCAGACATCGGGGTCACGATTCCGCTTGTACCAAGGATCGAAATGCCACCGACAATGCCCAGTTTTGGGTTATAGGTCAACTTAGCAACACGCTCGCCTTCAGGGGCTGAAATGACGATGTCAGCGCCCTTCTCCGAGCCAAGCACGTGTCGAACCCCTTCTTGAATCAGCTTGTACGGCGTTGGGTTAATGGCCGGCATCCCCGGCTTATTCGCCAGTCCATCCTGAGTGACCCGGCCGATCCCCTCACCACCATCAAGGGTAATGGTGTGGTCATCTCGTAACGTCACCGTGGAATAGATCAACATCCCATCCGTAGCATCCTGGTCATCCCCGCCATCCTTTTGAATCGCGACACTCGCATGATGACGATCGAATGAGCACTCCTGAACATCAAACTGCACCGGTGTCCCGTTTGCGGCATTCACTTTAACCACAGCTGGCGCTTTTTGGTCGAGAATGGCCTGGGCCGCTGCAACGGAAGCAGCGGTTGCAGTCGTGCCAGTGGTGTACCCTTTTCGTAACTTACGACCGTTATAGTAAACAAAATTATCTTCTGGTTCTGACATTGACGTCACCTACTTTACAAGATCGAGGTTATACAACACCGCGTTGACCATGGCTGCAGCAAGGTTACTGCCGCCCTTGCGCCCTAGTGCAACGATGGCTGGAATGTCGCTTTCGTAGAGGGCTTGCTTGCTTTCAGCAGCTTCCACGAAGCCAACGGGGACGCCGATAACGGCATCCGGTGTCAACTTACCAGCCTTAGTCATTTCTAAGATCTTATACAGTGCGGTTGGCGCGTTGCCAACGACAAACACTTTTTCCGTTGGGACTTCAGCCGCAACTTCAATGGCCGCCATTGACCGGGTAATGCCGCGTTCTTTCGCCCGAGCGAATACTTCCGGTTCACTGATGTAACAGTGATAGTGACAGCCAATAGCATCTAGCTTTCGCTTGTTCATTCCCGCCAGTGCCATGGTCGTATCGGTAAAGATCGTGCCGCCATTTTGCATCACGTGCGCGATTTTTGTAATTGCGTCGTGGGTGAACTTTAAATTTTTGAGGTAGTCAAAATCTGCGGTGGTATGGATTGCACGCTTAATTGTGGCTTCCTCAACTGCAGAATGAAACGTGTAGTTCGGATCAATATGATCAATTTCGTCTTGAATCATTTCAAAACTTTTATCCGTAATTTTATTTGGAATCGTAATGTAATCACTCATGCCATAAATCCTCCAATGATTAAAAATGCAACCCGACAAGCACAGACTAGGACTAAGCCTAAAACCGCAACCGTATAAACGAGTTTTAGCGTGTTTTGAATGGCCCCAAAATCGGCAGCAACCGCATCCGCGTTGCCAATAAATGGCTTATCAACAAGTTCGCCAAAGTAGGTGTGCGGGCCGCCAAGACGTAGATTTAACGCCCCCGCAACAACTGATTCAGAAAAGCCGCTGTTTGGGCTGCGGTGATGTTCTCGATCCCGCCTGCCGACAACCAGCGCGTTGCTGGTATCAAAGCGCAACAGCGCCGTGGCCAGCATCAGTAAACACCAGGTCAGCCGGGCCGGAATGTAGTTGAACAGGTCGTCTAATTTTGCCGACGCCAGACCAATATCACCATACGTCTCGTTTTGATACCCGACCATCGAATCCAGCGTGTTGACTGCCTTGTAGGCCAGACCTAACGCCGGACCGCCAACGGCTAGATACAGCAGCGGTGCAATCACACCGTCACTCGTGTTTTCAGCATCCGTTTCAATGGTTGCTTTACAAACGTCCTCTGCCGAAAGCCGATCCGTGTCTCGACCCACGATCATGCCGACCTGGTAGCGAGCCTGTTTCAAGTTATTTTCCCGTAAACTCGCCATAATCTTGCGGCTTTCAATGGCGAGGCCCTTAATTGACAGACACGTGTAGCACAGATACGTGCCGATCACAAAATGTAACCAGGGAATCGACCGGGTCAGCCATAAAAGACCAAACGTAATTGCGTAAGTGCCGCCAACGATGATCACCCACATGAGGCCGCCCAACCAGCGCCGCGTTCTTGGCTTGTAGGCGGGCTTGTTCCACAATCTGGTCAGACCAGCAATTGCGTGTCCTATCAGTTTAACTGGATGCGGCCAGGTCGGCGGATCGCCAAGCAGCAGATCCAATACGAATCCAATCGTAATCATACTAATGACTTGCATGAATACGCGCTCCTAACCGATCCAGTAACCCGTTAAAGACTGCTGCGCTCTGGTAAAAATGAACATGCAGGTAACTCGCAAATGTCTGGCGGACTTGGTAGCCGCCAGTCCACTCGTCAACCACAACACCATCCCGCACCTTTTTCATATGAAGGATCGGTTCGAGTCCTGACTGGGCAGCAAAAACGGAGTGATGGAACTCATGACCAACTAATTTGGTGCCAGCCATGCCAATAAGCGACGACTTCGCCGGTGTTGCCTCGCAGTACCCAAATCGTTTCAACCGTGGGGTCATGGTACTGCTGCCATCGAGGATACCTACCATCTCGTAAGTCCCATTTTCAGTCGTCAACTGTTTGCCCAAATACATCAGTCCGCCGCACTCTGCATAGATTGGCTTATCCGCCAGCGAGAAGTTTCGAATGGCTTGTTTCATTTCCGTATTTGCTGCAAGCTGTGCCGCAAATTCTTCGGGATAGCCTCCGCCAAGGTACAGTGCGTCAACATCAGCTGGTAATGTTTTGTCCTTAATGGGACTAAACGGTTTGAGAACAACGCCGGCTTCCCGTAAAGCTTCTAAATTATCTTGATAGTAAAAATTAAACGCATCATCCTGGGCAATACCAAGCGTTAACGCCACTTGGTGCGTCACAATGGGTGACGGTGCCTGCGGATCCACACTGGTGCCTGCCAATGCGAGGATCTGATTTAAATCAATATGTGCGGTCGCTAATTTTCCAAGCGCCGCAATTTTGGCATCCACTTCGGGCAGTTCGTTATCGGGTACCAGCCCAAGCTGCCGCGAAGGTAAAGCCAACTCTTTTTTAAACGGCAAATACCCCAGAACTGGGACGTTAACGTAGCGTTCAATTGCCCCTTTGATCAACTCATAGTGGTTTTGACTCATCACGTTATTGACGACGACACCAACAATTGGAACGGCCGGATCGAATGTCAGAAATCCTTTCACTATCGCTGCAATCGATGTTGAGGCTGACCGGCCATTCACCACTAAGACAACTGGAATGGCCAGCGCCTTAGCAATGCTTGCGGAGGAATGGGCATCCTTATCAGTGCCCAGCCCATCGTAGAGGCCCATGACCCCTTCAACAACACCCAGATCAAGGTCATTGGTATCCCGTTCAAACAGGTATTTTAACGTCTCATTGTTTGGGACAAGAAAACTATCAATATTGCGTGACGGCCGTCCCGTGATGCGGGAATGAAATTTAGTATCCACGTAGTCCGGACCAACCTTATATGGCTGAATCCGCATCTGCCCACTGAGTGCTGACAAAATGCCCAGCGTCACACTGGTCTTACCAGAACCGCTCGTTGCCCCAGCAATCATTATTTTCTTCATGCAATCAGCCCTTTCACCTGCTAGACATCTATTCGACTGAACGCAGTGCCGCGATCAGCTGTTCATTTTCTGAATGCGTTCGAACCGCCACTCGGTAGTAGTCATTGCCAAGTCCTGCATAATCGGAACAGTCGCGAATCATGATGCCGACCTGCCAGAGTTTTTCGCGAAGGTTAGGCATCGTGCTGCGGAGTAAGTAATAGTTCGTGACTGAGGGGAAAACGGTCAAGTACGGAATCGTTTTAAGTGCATCAAACAACCGTGGTCGTTCAGTCGTTAGCCATGCGTATGTTTGGTTAATATAAACCGCATCGTCATACATATGCGCCCCAAACTTAGCCGCCATGGTATTGACCGACCAGGGTTCCTGCGTGGCAATCAGTCGTTGTTTAAGCTGCTCATTTTTGGTGATGGCAAACCCTAAACGGAGACCGGGAATCGCAAAAAACTTCGTTGCTGACCGCAGGATAATCACGGGATCGCTTGCGGTCAGCTGACTCACAGCACTCAGAGCATCGTGGTCTGCAAGATCCATGAAAGCTTCATCTAAAATCAGCCAGACATTGTGCCCCATACAGTAGTCTGCCAGCTGCTGAACAGCTTCTGGCATAATGACTTGACCACTCGGATTATTCGGATTGCACAGACACACCAGATCAATTGACTTGTCGGCCTCTAACGTCGTGATCAATTGTGTCACTGAGACCTGAAACACATTTTCGGGCGTTAAGTTAAAGTGTGAGACCCTTGCGCCAGCGCGGGTCAATGAGCGTTCATACTCGCCAAAGGTCGGCGCCAGAACCAATGCGTGCTTCGATTGTAAGGCCGTTGCGGTGTCAAATATCATCTGCACCGCGCCGTTTCCGACGAACACATCCTCACGCGAAACGTTAAAGTGCGTGCCGATTGCATCACGTAATTCTGGGTACTGGGGGTTGGGATAGTAGATCACCTCATCAATAGCATCGGCAATCACCCGTTTTAATTTTGGAGACAGCCCCAACGGATTAATGTTGGCGCTAAAATCAATTAGTGACGCGGGATCAACGCCCACCTGCTGTGCAATCAACTCACGATTGCCGCCATGAATAATTGTCATATTAGTGGCTCCCTAAGAAGTTGGCGTGCTTCATCGTTTTTGGTAAAAACGCGTAAACAATTTCAGCAATGACGATGTTAAAGATGGTTGCGACAGTCAACGGCACAAACAACGCAAATATAGTGCCCTTTAACAGTGGGTAAAGCAGCGGAATCTCCAACGGGGTGTTAATGATGTACCCCACAATGTCAGAAATTAAGATCACCCCAAATTTATCTTTACCGAACCGTTGCCGGATCCAGCCAAACACAAACATGCAGACCCCCATCATAAAGCCGACAACTAAGTGCACCGGCAAGGTTAACGGAAATCCGGACAACGCAGCCGAGGTCAAATGGCCAAAGATACCAAGAAACGCGCCAAACCACGGTCCTAATAAAATGGCGCCTAAGAACGCTGGGGCCGAATCAAACGCAATCGACCCCATGATCTTAATGTTGGCGCCCACCACACATAGTGCAAGTAACATTGCTGCCAAAACAATTCGTCTTAACCGATCTGAATTACCCATAATGACTAACCTGACTTTCTTTAAATGAATAGAATAATTGATATTGTTGCCGCTTACATCATCATACCGAACTTGGTTCCTATTAAAAATATAATAGGTTCCCCCTTGTATTTCAACGCCTTGTGATTCAACTAACAATTTTTTTGCCGCAATTCTATTATTTCTTCAAAATAGTACAGAATTAATTGCGAATGATAAAATATTGTATGACATTTTCACAACGGTCAACTGACAATAACTGGTCAATCAAGGGTTATGACACACTTCATTTTAATTGGTCGATTTTTGAAACCGCTTTTATAACAAATTCTCGTCGTAAACCAACTATTTTGACGTCATATCAAAATGAATGCCACCATTTTGCTAGAGATTCTGTTTTTTCGAGTTTAAGTGCTTTAAAGACGATTGCAGCAACGTTTATCGACGGGCATCAAGAATCGCCACTTTAAGGTTATTTTATGTACAATGGAGAAAAGTAATTTTATCCCATTATTTCAGGAGGCTCATTATGAAAATTTACACAAAAAAAGGTGACAAGGGACAGACCCGGATCATTGGTAAGAAAATTGTGGACAAGGACGACGCTCGTGTGGAATCTTACGGGACCGTTGACGAACTTAATTCATGGGTTGGGTATACGATTTCTGTTCTGACCCCAGAAACCGCCGTGTTAAAGGACGAGCTGGAGGGGATCCAACAACTGCTGTTCGACGCTGGTACTGATCTGGCAACGCTTAACGACGACCCCAAGCGGTCATTCATCTTTAATGTCGATTCAGTTAAGTGGTTAGAAGGTAAGATCGACACGTACACCGAGGCCGTTCCCGCCGTTCAAAAATTCATCCTGCCTGGTGGTAACCAACCAGCATCCGCCCTGCACGTTGCCCGAACCATTACGCGTCGTGCTGAACGCCATATTGTGACGCTGCAAGGTGAAGATGACATCAATAAGGACGTCCTTGTCTTCATCAACCGTTTGTCGGACTACTTCTTCGCAGTAGCTCGGTATGCCAATATGCTGGGAAAAAATGAAGATATTTTGTATCGGAATAGTAAACCGGTATTTAGGTAGAGCGTGAAGGAAAACGGGAGGAAGCGGAGTGTAAGCCAACTCTGACGTAAATGCCCGAACTTGGCATTTACGTCAGAGTTGGCTTACATGCAGCTTTCTGTTTTCCGAAACGCGTTTCGACTCGAGGACAGAGAACCACATAGTCAGGCTCGAACTTGGCATTACTGTCAGAGTCTCCTTACATGCAGCTTTCTGTTTTCCGAAACGTGTTTCGACTCGAGGACAGAGAACCACATAGTCAGGCCCGAACTTGGCATTACTGTCAGAGTCTCCTTACATGCAACTTTCTGTTTTCCGAAACGCGTTTCGACTCAAGGACAGAGAACCACAACAAATTCCAAAACAAAAAAACCCCCAACCAAAATCCAAATCGATTTCGGTTGGGGGCTTTTTTAATAAACTTCCAATTCAGCAGACAATAGGCTAAACGCCGAATACCTACCCTAAACTATGCTCATGCCCCGTCTGCTTCACCGCACTATTCACCCGCACAGTACTTTCGGTAACATTAAGTTTTTCAAACGCAGCTTCCTGCTTTTCTTCAGCCGCAACAACCTCATCATCCTTAGCTTTAAGGTTAAACACCCGCCAAAAGATCAGTGCCGCTGACCAGGTAATGATAAATAAGACGACCAGACAGATTCCTAAAATATTGAAATTCAATGCTTGCGCAAATTTAATGACAGGGTTCTGCCACTTCAGGTACCCGCCAATTGCCTGCAGCACATCCACGATACCCACAAAGAACGCGGCAGTGACAGACAAACCGGTTAATGCCAGGTTGTAATATACTTTTCTGAACGGTGATGAAAAGACCCAACTATAGGCCGTACTCATAAACAGCCCATCACAGGAATCCATAAAGCACATGCCTGCGGTAAATAGGATTGGGAAGGAAAAGACCGCAAACCACGGTATCCCCTTACTAGTTGCGACAGCGGAAGTTGCTAAGACAGCAATCTGAGTCGCGGTGTCGAATCCTAAACCGAATAAGAACCCAACGCAGACCACCTGCCAGTTATGGTTAATGATGTTGAGCGCTTTCTTAAACGTTCTGAAGATCCGAGTATCAGTCGATGCCTGCGCAGTGGAAAAGTCGCCCTTGCTGATTGCTTTAAAGGACCGCCAGATACCGACCAAAATAAAGAGGTTGATCGTCCCAAGCAGCAGAAGCATAAAGCCCGCAAATAAAGTCCCAAACACCCCACCAACATCTTGAAACTTCGGTAATTGGTTCTTAGACCACTCAACGAAGAAAATCGTTATCAGCGCCATAATCACAACTACCAGTGAGTGACCAAACGAGAAAAAGAACCCAACGCCGTGTGTGTTTTTGCCATCGTTGACCAGTTTTCGCGTCATGTTATCGATTGCGGTAATGTGATCCACGTCAAAGGCATGTTGAAGCCCAAACGTGAAGGATAAGAATGCCATTGCTAATAAGGATGGATACCGGTCAAGATAGGTAAAGACCAAGCCCCATCCAACCACGAATAGAAATAAGACATACCCGCCGAACTTAATTAGATCTGGCTTTAATGGATAATGGTTCGTTTGTGCTTCCAATTGAGAGACCTCCGTGTCGGATAACGGGAAATCATTGTCGCCCGTTACCCTTTAGTTTGGCTCACGCAAATAACTGTTTATTAATTCACAAGCAATTTAATAATGGCACCTTTCGCGCAAGTCCTTTTTGACACGTTCAATGTACCACCCGTCATCCAAATTATTTTGCAGGGGTCGTTTTCACCCGTGATTATTGAAAATAGCGCTCATTTTGACTAATATGCATAAAGCGCTTTCAGTTGTGTTGATAACGTTTCGAGCCGATTAATTAGTCTAGTAGCATCATTTTGTACTATTCCGGATAAAATTATCGTAATTAATAACCGTATTTTTATGTTATCGCAAAATACAACAACTTTTTAGGTACCTTCAGACAGTGATTTCAACTTTTAAAATAGCATCCGATCCCCTGCCAACCCCCGATATAACAGGGATTTCACTCCACTGTAGTATTCTGACAGTATTCTTTGTTCCATCTAAATCACCTTCAGTAAGTCGGAAATAACTTGATAATAAGTTCACGATTGGCGTTTTAGCCAAAAAATAAGTCATATTTTGTACAGAAAAAAAGAATCAAACCAGCAATTCTGTTCGAATTTCCAGTCTGATTCTTTTAAAGATTCTCGTTTATTTTACCGAACCAACGTCTGATATTCCTTGTGCGTTTCAAAGAAAGATTTAGCATAACTGCACTCAGGAATGATTTTAAGCTGGTATGCCTTAGCCATTGCAACAACCTTCAAAACGAGTTGCTTGGCAATCCCCTTCCCCTGCAACTCAGGGTCAACCGTGGTACTTGTAATCGTAACCGTTTCTGGCGTATCAAAATTGAATTTAATTTCTGCCGTTACCTTGCCGTCAGTGTTTTTATGATAATAGTGCCCATCACCAAGCGTTAAGGGTAACGGGTCTGTACTATCATCCAAAAACTCGCCAACGCTCTTGGAAAGCGAGGTCAGGTAAAGCAATTTGGTAAAGGCATCAATCGCTGATTGTAAAAACCCAATTGTTGCTTCATTTTTGATCATATCATTCTCGTCGAACAACTGATCTGTATGGGCAATATAGACTTCTGGGCGTTGAACCGGAATAATGTCCAGCGTCGTAAAGGTTTGCCGTAAATGATGGTTGGCCCCGTATCCACCGGCGTTACCGATTGAATCTGACACGACCAATGCAACCCGACCACCAAAATGATTGATCGGCCGCGAACCGATATCCATGGCATTTTTCAAAGCCCCTGGAATTGAGCGGTTATATTCCGGAGTGACAATCAAAAGCCCATCCAATTCGTCTAGCTGGTGCCGGAAATGATTCCATTCTGGAACACCGTTCGGATCCAAATCATCGTTAAATAGTGGCAAAACGCCAGTATCTAAAAATTCAGCTTCAATGTTACTAGGAAGTAAGGATACCAACGCTTTGGCCAGTTTTTTAGAATAAGACCCCTTGCGCAAGCTCCCAACAAAAACACCTATCTTCTTCAAGAAAACCACCTCAAAAATATCTTAAATTGACGTTGAGCGTCGAACACATCAGTTGTAAGCACTTACATTATAAAACGTCCAGTGTCAAAAAGCTCGTTTTTGAGCATGTTGGACAGAAATGGAGGTTTTTTTCAAAATAGTGCAAGAGAGCGGAAGAAAGCGGTTAGAGGGCGGAGCGTAAGCCAACGCTGGCAAAAAATTCTGGTTCTGAATTTTTTGCCAGCGTTGGCTTACGCAGTAGCCCTCTGCTTTCCGGGAGCTCGTTTCGGCACGGTGGCCTAGAAAGACTTCACCCCAAACCCAAACACCCAACAAAAAAGCATCGCCATCCCCCAAAACAAAGGAGCCAGCAACGCCAATTCAGATAAACCTGTTAATACCCCTGATTATACCCCCAAAGATAAGCCTGCCCGCTATCCCCATCAAAACTAATCTTAGTCACACTAGTATTCCCAGGCTCCGGCAACGCCATCACATTCCCCGGTTGAACTGCAACCATCGCAGCGGCCTTAACAGTAAACCCGTGCGTCACAACGATAATCGACTGATCTGGATTCTGAGAAGCTAGGTCGGTCATAAACGCCTTAACCCGCGCAACCACTGTATCAAACGATTCGCCATGCGCTAATGCCACGTAACTGGGCAGGACATCGTGTAAGTGGTGGTCGAAGACATCGGGATATTGTTTCTCTAAATCTCGGTTCTTCTGGCCGTCCCAGTCGCCGTAGGAAATCTCTAACAGCCGTTCATCGTAACTGACAGGTAACTGCGCCTTCTCGTTCAAAATAGCAGCGGTCTGGCGCGTCCTGTTCAAGGGGCTCGCCACCAACTGGTCTGCAAAACTAATGTCAAAATGGTCGCGTAGATTTGCTGCCTGCGCTAGTCCAGTCTCGTTTAGTTCCGTGATCTCAGTGTTCATTGTCCCCTGTTTGAGTCCCTGAATATTGGCCGTCGTTTGCCCGTGACGGATGAAATAAAAGTCGGTCATAGTGTGCCTCCGTTTTTCTTATTCTGCTGTTATTATGGCATAGAATTTCAGACAAGTCTGCTAAAACCTGTTGACATTCCTAAATTCCTCTGTTAAATTTTAATTAAAGAAATGGAGGCCGATTACGATGAACGCACACAACATGAACAACCAAACATCCTCCTCCTGGTCTACAGTCCCATCTATGTAGGCCCCTTTGGCAACGCCAAAAAAGGCTTCACATAGGTGATTCATATCACACTGTGAGGCCACTGAATAAGTGATGATAACCGCCCTCGCAGTGAAAACTGTGAGGGCTTTTTTAATCTATCTGCTCATAAAATTCTAATTGGAGGCTCAACTAATGACTGTTTACAACTTCGCCGCTGGTCCGGCGACCCTACCAAATGACGTGATCAAGAAGATTCAAACCGACTTACCATCCCTGGAAGGCTCCGGGATGAGTATTTTGGAGATCTCCCACCGGTCGGCCCTGTTTGACAACATCATTAACACCGCACAGGATGATTTGCGCGACCTGATGGCCATTCCTGACAATTATGAGGTCATGTTTTTCCAAGGCGGCGGTACCGGCCAATTCGCGGCTGTGCCGATGAGCCTTGCAACCACGCATCATCGCATCGCCTTACTCGATAGCGGCCACTGGGCAGACCGGGCAGCCAAGGAAGCTGATAATTTAGGCTATACCGTTGATACTTTAGCAACCACCAAGCCTGACCACTACCAGGAACTCCCCGTCCTTCCAGCGCCGTTGGCCCAAAACACCTACGACTATCTACACATCACCACCAATAACACGATTGAAGGCACCGCCTACCACACCCTGCCTGACACCAACGGTACCGTCCTAGTCGGCGACATGTCCTCCAACATCACCGCCCAGCGCTACAACGTTTCAGACTTCGGGCTGATCTTTGCCGGCGTCCAAAAAAACATTGGGCCAGCGGGCACCGTTATCGTCATCGTGCGCAAGGATCTCATCAAGGAAGTGCCCCATATTCCAAGTATCCTGAACTATTCGTTGTTTGCTAAGAAGAACTCCATGTACAACACGCCGGCTGTCTTTTCCATCTACGCCACGGGGCTTGTCCTCAAATGGATCAAGGAAAACGGCGGGGTGGATGAAATGCAGCGGCGCAATGAAAAGAAGGCTAGCCTGCTTTACGACTACCTCGATCATTCAACCCTGTTCCACAACCACGTTAAACCAGCTGATCGTTCGCTGACCAATATCCCGTTCATGACTGGTGACGACGACCTGGATAAGGCCGCCATCGCCGACCTGACCGCCCACGGCTTAATGAGTTTAAAAGGCCACCGAAGTGTTGGCGGTTTGCGTGCCAGTCTATACAACGCCATGCCGTTTGACGGGGTTCAAGCACTGGTCAACGAACTCTATTCATTTGAAAAAGCACACCGTTAACCCACATCCAAGGAGGAATTCACTATGTATCAAGTAAAGACGTACAACGCCATCGTCCAAGCCGGCTTGGACCGGTTCACCGACCAGTATCAACTCAATCAGACCGACGACGCGGACGGTTACCTCATCCGCTCAGTCGACCTGCACGACCACGTTTTCCCGCAATCACTTAAGGTCATCGCCCGTGCTGGTGCCGGCTTCAACAACATTCCGTTAGATCAGGCAACGGCCAACGGCACCGCCGTGTTCAACACACCTGGCAGCAACGCCAACGCCGTGAAGGAATTGATGGTCGCCATGCTGATTGCCTCGACTCGGAACCTCTTTGCGGCCGCCGATTACGCTGCTCATAACAGTGGTGCGGATATTTCAAAACGGACGGAACGTGATAAAACCAAGTTTAACGGCGAAGAACTGTTAGGTAAAACGCTGGCTGTTATTGGTGTCGGCCACGTTGGTTCCCTGGTTGCGAGCGCTGCGAACCATCTTGGGATGAAAGTCATTGCCTACGATCCCTACCTCACCTCTGACGCAGCATGGCGCATTTCCACCGACATCCACCGGGCACAGACCCTTGATGAGGCCATTAAACAGGCTGATTTTGTCACCGTTCACGTTCCCAAGAACAGCGAAACAACAGGGATGATTGGTGCCGAACAGCTTGCTGAAATGAAGCCAGGCGTTGCCCTCTTTAACTTTGCGCGCGGCGGTATCGTGGATAACGCTGCAGTCGTCAACGCCCTTGATGCCGGCAAAGCCCGCACCTACTACACCGATTTTGGCAGCGATGAGATCCTCGACCGTGATGACGTTGTGGTCACCCCGCACATTGGCGGGTCAACAGCTGAAGCCGAAACTAACGGTGCCATTCAGGGTGCCGAAACCATCATGACGTTCCTAGAAACTGGGAATATTTTAAACAGTGTGAACTTGCCGAACCTGCAAGTCCCATTTACGACGCCGTACCGAATCACCCTGATCCATAAAAACATTCCGAACATGGTCGGCCAAATCGCAACGTCACTGGCCAACGCCAACATCAACATTGAGGGCATGAGCAACGCCGCCCGCGACGACGTTGCCTACACCGTCATTGATGTAAAGCATCTGCAGCAGGAAGTCGAAAATGACCTGATTGCCCGTTTAAGCGCCATCGATGCCGTGTTCCGCGTGCGCATTCTAAAGAACCCAGCGCTAGTCTAATACCGCCTTCAACGCTGCTAAGTCAGCACTTGCCGTTGCCTGCATTTTAGGGAAACGGCGAACGTAGGACGGATGATACATGGCGCAAATGCGGTACTCGCGCTCAGTCCACTGATAGGTCTGACCATCCCAGTACCGAATCGCGTGGCTGAAACAACGCCCATGCACATCGCCAATTTTTACCTGATTCCCCAATAACCGCTGTAATCCAGTATTGCCTAATGGCACAAGGAGGTCGTGGTCCTTTGGTAACCTTGCAAGTTCACCATCCAGCAAGGGTGCAAAGGCCGCTTCCTCCTTTTTGCTAGGCTTACGATCGCGTTTTCGGCCGTTAGTTTCGGTAAAGGGGCGTCCCCGCACCGCTCCCGTCATATAAATATCGTTGCGCGTGACATCGAGAAATGCTAACCACTCGTTGAGTTTTTGCCCAGCCGGTCCCATAAACCCGTGGCCCGTCTGCGCTTCGACTCGGCCTGGTGCCTCACTGACCAGCGTAAACGCAGGTGTGAGACTACCCTCGCCCGGAACAAAGCCTTCTAACCGCGGATTATCAGCAATCAACTGTCTTGCGGTCGTCATTTCAGTTGCTGTTAGAAACGTTGGCATCATCATAAACCCCTCTCTGTGCACACTGTGGATAAGTCTGTGCATAACCTGTGGATAGCTTGTGGAAACTGTGTGGATGTGAATGTATATTTTGTTTGATGGTGTGACAAATACGTTTATTACTTTTCACGTTGCGCCGTGCCATACTAGTTATTCCTTAGCTTATCCAGTAGTTGTTATTAACGCTATTCTACAGATTTTTACAGTAATTCACAATCCACGATGTTATCCACAGGTTAGGGAGATAACAGTGCATAAATGGTTGAACTATAGGAAAATAAAGAACCTCCATTCAAAATCGCAAGCCGATTTTTGAAGGGGGGTTCTTTATTTTGTGTGTACTGTTTTTAGGTTGTGGGTGATTACTTATGGCCCCTTTGAACTTTCTAGGCATCCTTGCCGAAACGCGTTTCACAAGGCACGGGGCTAACGTGTAAGGGACTCTGACCAAAAAGTCAGGCCCGGACTTTTCGGTCAGAGTCCCTTACACACCGCCCCTAAACCGCCTTGTTCCACGCTCTACTCTATTTTAACTGCCAACTCCCCCCGCTTCACATCCGTAGTAGACAGCGGGTTCGCCCAGATACTCGTAGCCGTCACATCCTGATACGAATAAATATCATCGAACGCGAGACCGGCGTACATCAGATCCGTCTTATTTTTCGAATGTGTCAACCCGAGCGTATGGCCCAGTTCGTGCGTCAGCACCCGACTGTATTCAACCGTCCGGGCTGTCCCGGCAGCCGTCGCATCGATCGTGGCGTCCGCTTGGGTTGTCGTCACCCCAGTCTCAGGGGTGCGGGCGTAATTGCGTTTCATGTATTTATCAATGAAGCTTAATTGATCCGTATAGTACGATTTATCAACTTGAATGGTTTTTGTTGTCGGTAACCACCACGCCATTTGATTGCCATCATTTGACTTGCCGTCACTGAGTTTCACGACCATCGTGTGGTAGTTTTTGGATCCCACATAGAAGACTTTGGTACCCAACTTCGCGTTCCAGTTGGCCATCGCAACCTTCAAGCTCTGATGCAACGCCTTATTCTGCGTTTGGTCATACACCCATATATGCCCGGCTTTGTTGTAGGCCGTTTGATAACTCAGATCAATGCCGTAACGGGTAATCAGTGCAAGTTCATGTCGCGCATAATAGCTGGAAGTATGGGCTAGTACCGTTTGACTTGGTGCCGGTGTCGTTGCCGCCTTAGCCCGTGTGGATGCCCCCACACTGCCAAACAGCAACAGGCTTGCCCCAACGAGCAGTGTTGCTTTGAGTTGTCTCATCACGTTCACCTTCCTTTAACCGGGATTAGAGCTGACGACCAGCCGCCCCCTTTCTCAGGGGACAGCCGCTAGAATACAGTTTTAAGAAATGCCACCAGATCATCCGCCAGTACCCGTCCCTGCGGACTATAGGTCATGACGTGCGGTGCATCGGGATAGTGATGGTAGCTCACCATCGTCTGATCCTGCAACGTTTCTGCTAACCGTGGACCAACCGTGCGATAGATCAATTCATCCGCATCCGGTTGGGCGATAAATGTCGGTTGTTTAATAACGTTCAGCTTGTCATGGATTGGCACAGTATAGTCCCCAATGGCCCGCAACGTCAAGTGAATCTGTTCTGTTAAAAACGCCATTTTTGACGTGAGCGTCTCACTTGGTGTCCCAATTTTTTCGTACCACGCCCGCGCGTCCTGCAAGAACCGGTCAGCGACTCGACTCGTATCAATTGGAAACAACGGCGTGGAAATGGTGCCACCAGCCACAATGTTTGGCAGTTCTTCCATTGCCTTGATGGCAAACAACCCGCCCAGTGATTCGCCGAAAATGGCAATCTGGTCATGACCGGCCGCCTTTAACTGATTAACAGCCAACTGGGTGTCCGCCCACCACTGCGTCGGATTGCCCTGAAGGAAAATATTGGCTGGATCCGCTGTGGCATGTCCCGAGAACGCCGGTCCCACAACAGTGTACCCGGCTCGCTGGACGTTTCGCCCTAAAATTTGGACGTCCATTGGTGACCCGGCAAACGTGTGGAGGAGAATCACCGCGCTGTTGCCACCCTTAAAATTAAATGGTTGTGGTAATGTCACGCCCAACCGAATCACCCCTTCCCGTTATTGATAGCGGTTTCTTATACCCTTTATTTTACTCTATTAACGCCAGAGTTTGTAGCCTCGTGATTAACCACGATGATATCAAAAAAAATAACCTCCCGCGGCTAGCCAACGGAAAGTTATTTCAAACATCTATTCAGTGACCTCATGGCGACTCTTTTGACCCGCCAAAATCGTCCGCACATCATCCAGTGCAATTTCAACCATGTTGGCGACTGCCGCATCCGTGTAAAAGCCAACGTGGGGACTCACACTCACATTCGGCATGGTCAGTAATTTTTCTAACGGTGCGTTGTTTAGCGGTTTACCGCGCCAATCTTGACTGAAGAGCCGACTGTCGCCTTCAATCGTATCAATGCCGGCGCCCGCAATTTCGTGGGTTTCAAGGGCCGCCACCAAGTCGTCTGCCACCACAACGGGACCCCGTGAAGCGTTGATGAAGAACGCTGACGGTTTCATTTGCTTAAACACGGCTGCATCGATCATGTGCGTGGTTTCCGGCGTCAGCGGCGTGTGCATCGTTACAATATCGGCCGTTTGGTAAACGGTTTTGTGGTCCGTATACGTCAGCGTGTCGCCGAGTTCAGGTCGGTGGATCGGGTCAGCCGCAATGACGGTCGATCCCAGCGCGCGGAAGATCCGGGCAACGGCACTCCCAATCTTGCCCGCACCAATGATACCGATGGTCAGGTTATGAATTTCGTTGGCCTCTAATCCGATCCAGCGAAAGTCCTGCTGGCGGCTATTGGCATGGGCGATTCCCAGGTGCCGCACGAGGTACATGACGTGCGCCAAGACCAATTCGCTCACTGACCGTGGTGAGTACGCTGGCACATTTGTGACCACTAAGGCATTTTCCGCAGCTAGTTTCAGGTCAACGATCTCATAACCGGTGATCCGCAACGTCAACTGTTTAATGCCGAAATCGTGGAGTTTTCGGTAAATGACTGGATCATCGATGGTAACGTGCTGCTGCACCACGATGCCGTCGTACCCTTTCGCGAGGTCAACGGTATCGGCCGTTAACGGTACCGTATTCGTGGCCACCTGAAAATCCGGGTGCAGACTCTCCCAGTGTTTGATTGCTGCTTGTTCATCTTCGCGCACCGTATACATTAAAATTTTCATGATCAACTGCCCTCTTTATTGGCTTTAGTCTTGATTGTCGGTAACGTACTGTTGAATCCGTTTGATAGCTTCCTTCAAATTTTCTGTGCTGGCCGCGTAGCTAATCCGCACGTAACCTTCACCACCGGGGCCAAACGAACTGCCGGCAATCACGGCAACCTTCGCCTTGCGCGCCAGATCATAACAGAAGTCGACACTGTTTTGAATTAAGCCGGCTGGAATCTTGGCGAACAGATAGAACGCGCCGTTTGGACTCGCACACTCAAAGCCAGCCTTCTGCAGTCCATCGATCAGAAGATCCCGACGTTCTTGGTAAACGACCCGCATTTTTTGCCCGTCATCTGGTCCGCTTTTGAAAGCTTCCTCAGCAGCTGCTTGGGCGTTTGTCGTTGCTGAAGTAATGGCAAACTGGTGCACCTTCGCGATTTCCGTCACAACGTCAACTGGCCCGCATAGCAGGCCGATGCGCCAACCGGTCATGGCATGCGACTTCGAAGCGCCGTTTAACAAAACGGTCTGTTCTGGCAGGATCGATGCCATGGAAACGTGCGTGCCGTCATAAGTCAATTCAGAGTAAATTTCATCACTGATGACGAAAATATCATACTGCTTGATTACAGCGGCAAGCTTCTCTAGATCATCTTTCTTGTAGGTCACACCAGTCGGGTTGTTCGGGAAATTCAGCACAATGGCTTTAACGGTATCCTTGTTGGCTTCGATCGTTGCCTGCAATTTTTCAGGTGATAACACAAACCCGTTATCCGATGTATCGACAAAGATTGGTGTGCCACCATTTAAGATGTTCACTGGAATGTACTGTGGAAAGATTGGGGTTGGAATAATGACGGAATCACCGGGGTTCAAAATTGCGGTCAGGGCTGAGAAGATCCCCTCAGTCGCACCAGTTGTTACAAGGACTTGGGTGTCTGGATCATAGTTCAGATCGTACTTGCTGTTCAAAAAATGAGTCGCTGCTTGCCGTAAGCCTTCAGTTCCACGGGAATCGGTGTAGTGGCTATCGTTGTTTTCAATGGCCTTGATAGCTGCCTGCTTAACGTGATCCGGGGTGTTGAAATCAGGCTCCCCCAATGTCAATTTGACGATATCTGGGATCGCAGAGATCTCCTGATTAAACGCTAAAATGGATGACGGTTGGATCTGTGCTAATTCTTTCTTCATTGTCTTTGATAAACGACTCATTTGAACCACTCCTTAGATAGTAAAGACCCCTGCAGTCACGGCACGACTGCAGGGGTCTTATGGTCTCATCCCACACAGTCAGTCCCTGATCTGTGTGGTCGGTTTGCATTTAATGACAAAATGCTCTTGGCTCCTCACAGATCAGCTCTGGAAAAACCAAAAGTAATAACGACTATTCAGTTGAGTGATAATAGGTAATTGCATTATTAAAAACTCCTCAGAATAGATGATAGGTCTATCATAACATTTTCATCTTACGCGTCAAGGTCAGGTTAAGGGAATGCTACTGCAACGTTAACTTGCTATGCCGTTTCATTCCACAATTTGGCACTCCGCCGTAGTGGCTCGCGATGAAGCTAATTCGATTGTCGCTGTGCGCCACTCGAATGGATCTCCATCAACTCGCACATCAGTAACCGACCAAAGAACGGTCGCTAACTGATGTCGACACCACGACTCCGTGCCAAATTGTTCCATTTCACTCATATTAGCTAAATTTCATTTTCTGGTTAAGTCTCACAATAGTATTAAACCAGTTTCTGCAGAATCCGCCCTCGACTGCCATTAAGTCCATTGATAGCATTGCTTCTAACCATCTGCTTCCTGATAGTGTCGACAAACTAACTAGTTTTCCCATGACTCTATGTGGCAGATAATTTCAATATTAAAAATCTTTACCGTTGGAGATATGTAATAGCACCGGTCTGCATAGCCAAATACCATAGCGAGGCTACATCGCCATCCTATCACAGTCTCCTTTACATCCCTGTCACAAATGTAAGTAGACTGTAAACTGCCTGTTTTCGAACTGTTTTATTGTTACGTTAGACTTAGGGTATAGCATTAAGACAAGAAAAAGGGGTATTCCATGAAAAAACATCGTTTAATGAAAAGTATCTTTGCAGGGAGTTTAGCGCTTGTGAGTGCGCTGACGATTGGCAGCTCAGCGTTTGCTTCAGCCACCAAGATTGCCGACGTGTCACAGTACCAAGGGTCGATCAACTGGTCGAAAGCCTCAAAGGTGATCAAGATGGCAATCATCCGTGTCAAACACGGTAACCCTGGCGATTCTGACTACACGTTGGATTCAAAACGCAATACCAACGCCAATGGTGCCAAGAAGTACGGGGTTCCATTTGGCCAGTACGACTACGTCGAATTTAACAGCACCGCTGACGCTGTCAACGATGCCCGCCAGTTCTACGCCCTTTCGAGCACCAACGCGAAGTTTTTTGCTTTGGACAACGAACACCGCGTTTCTAGCGCCAAGGGTAAGGAACAAACTTATGTCAACGCTTGGCTTTCAACCATGCGGAGTCTGACGAACAAGCCGTTGGTCTACTACTCATACCAGAGCTTCGTCAGCTCCCACAGCATCAGTACCTCAAAATTTGATGGTACTTGGATCGCCAACTACTCAGCTAAGCCAAACGTTTCGACTGACTTGTGGCAATACACGAGTTCAGGCAGCGTTTCCGGTATCAGCGGCAACGTTGATTTGAGCAAGGTCGTTGATAGCAAGACCGTTTCCAGCTGGTACAACTACTCAAATAAGGCAACTTACATGAGCAGCATTTCCTCCGGCACCAAGGTTTACGCTACCCGCGCAATCAATCGTTACAAGACGGCCAATCTGACGGATAAGGTTGCCAGTGTGAAATACAACACTGCGTTAACTGCCAAATCAATTGTGAAGTCTTCAAACGGGACTGCCCGAATCCAGTTGAGCGATGGCACTTACATCACTGCTAATAAGGCATATGTTCAAACTCGGTAAGTCGATAAAATAAAACGACTCTCGTTGTGAATCCTATTTTGGATTTTCCAATGAGAGTCGTTTTTTTCTGTTTCTTTTGCGGGTTGTCTTACTTGGCTTCATAGCGGAAACGCGTTCCAGGAGGCAGAGGGCTACTGCCTAAGCAACTTCGGGCGCAAATGCCAAGTCCGGGCATTTCTGCTGTCTTTCTTGGCATCATAGCGGAAACGCGTTCCAGAAAACTGAGGGCTACTGCCTAAGCAACTTCGGACGCAAATGCCAAGTTCAGGCATTTACGGTGTCTTTCTTGGCTTCATAGCGGAAACGCGTTCCAGGAGGCAGAGGGCTACTGCCTAAGTAACTCTGGCAAAAATGCCAAGTTCAGGCATTTCCGCTGTCTTTCTTGGCTTCATAGCGGAAACGCGTTCCAGAAAACTGAGGGCTACTGCCTAAGCAACTTCGGACACAAATGCCAAGTTCAGGCATTTAAGCCCAAAGGTACTTAGGCTCCGCCCTCAACCCGTTTTCTTCCACGCTCTGCACGCTCTTATAATTGCTTACTTTAAATAAGTGTGCCATACTACAATTAAAAATTAACGCACTCACGGAGGTGGCCACCATGACCAAAACAGACTTAATCGGGCTTCATCACGTCACTGCAATCACGTCCAGTTCTCCAAAAATGTTTCAGTTTATGACTGAGATTCTTGGGCTGCATCTCATTAAGAAAACCGTCAACCAAGACGACGTCGCATCCTACCACCTATATTTCACGGATGATATGGGGACTGCCGGCACCGACATCACCTTCTTTGATTTCCCAGGTCTCGGGCACGGAACATCCGGAAACAACAGCATTTCGCGCATTGGGTTTCGGGTGCCGAACGATGCCGCCATTGACTATTGGCGTCATCGGTTCGACGACAATGACATCAAACATGGTGATGTCATCACCCAATTTGATGCTAAAACCCTCTTCTTCTACGATTTTGACAACCAGCGTTACCAACTCATTTCCGATGAAAATAACGCTGGTGTGGCTGGTGGAACACCTTATCGGCACAGCCCAGTTCCTGCCGAAATGGCGATTTCTGGCCTTGGCCCAATGGTGATCACCCTGTCACATCCAGAACAGCTTAACCCGATTTTAACTACGGTCATGGGCTTTAGTGTAGTCGCCGTTGAAGGAAGCCAAACCCTCTACGAACTGCATCATGGTGGGCACGGTGCTCAGGTTATCGTTAACTTCGACCTGATGTCCGCCAACGCCTTACAAGGTTACGGCAGCGTGCATCACCTGGCATTTCGAACGAGTGATCATGAAACACTAGAATACTGGATCAATCGCCTGCAAAAAGCTGGGCTGCACGACTCCGGCTTCGTTGAACGCTACTACTTCCAGTCAGAATATTTCCGGGCAGCACCTGGCGTCCTTTTTGAAATTGCGACTGACGGGCCTGGTTTCTTAGTGGATGAAACGTATGAGGAAGCTGGTCGCCACTTAGAGTTGCCGCCGTTCCTAGAGGCTCAACGCGCCAGCATTGAAGCCGACCTCGTGCCGTTTAATACGGAGGTGCAAGATGAATGATGCTGACCAACACGTTGCCTATTTTCCGGGACAATCTGACTTAGCGCCGGTCTTGATGCTGCACGGGACCGGTGGTGATGAGCAAGACTTGTTTTCGCTGGCAAACTTTCTGTTGCCACAGCACCCAACGCTTGGGATTCGTGGCCGCATCACAGAAGGTGCTGGCGCCAATCGTTACTTCATCCGGCACGCTGACGGCAGTTTTGACCTTGATAATATCAGCAGCGAATCGGATTGGTTATGGGATAGCGTCAGTACCCTTACCGCTGAACACCAGTTGGACGCGCAACAACTGATCGTTCTTGGATTTTCAAACGGCGCAAACATTGCGGCGTACTCGCTGTTGCATAAGCAGCCTCCATTTAAAACGGCTGTGTTACTACATCCAATGCTGATCGAACCGCAGTCAACCTTGCCAGACCTAACAGGCGTCAACCTGTTTGCGACCTTTGGCGATCTAGACCCCATCGTCACCGAAACCAATTTCGATGAGCTGATAACCGAACTAAAAACCGCAGGCGCAGATGTGACAGTTTTCAAAAACCACCAGTCACATCATCCGTCTCAGGCAGAATTAGCTGCCGCTAAGGATTGGCTCTCAACAAAATAACAAAAGCGCCCACCTTTCGTCTTTATTCGAAAGGTAGGCGTTTGTCGTCCTGACTGCTTATTTTATCGCATCACTTATAATTTAAGAATATCCCAATATTACCTTTCTACACAAACATGTGTTCAACAAACCGATTATTTGTGCTAAAATGTAAGCACATTCATGGAGGAGGTTTTCTCATGTTATCAGAAAAATTACGCGATGTACTATCTCACGAAGGGGTTGTCACCATCATTACAACGGGTGGCCCACTGGCTGTGACGAACACTTGGAATTCATACTTAACCATCGAGGGTGACACCATCTACTTGCCAGTTGCTGGGATGCACAGCATTCAAGAAGCAATGAAGGAAGACAACAGTCTGTTGCTCACGGTCGGCAGCAAAGAAGTTGAAGGTACAGTTGGGCCAGGTGCTGGTTTCCACATCACTGGTAAGGGGACGTTCTTGGATAACGGCCCGCATTTTGATGCAAAAAAAGCCCAATTTCCTTGGGCTACGCGAGTTTTTCAGGTTGATGTTGTGAAAGAGGATCAAAAGATTTAGAGCGTATAGGAAAACGGTAGGAAGTGGAGTGTAAGCCGACTCTAACATAAAGGCCAAGTTCGGGCCTTTATGTTAGAGTCGGCTTACATGCAGCTTTCTGTTTTCCGAAACGCGTTTCAACTCGAGGACAGAGAACCACTTCAACATGCTCAAACTAGGCTTTTATCAGAGCGGTCTCCCAATCACCCCACCACGAACACCTCAAAAAAATAGCCTCAAAAAAAGACGACCCGCAACCAGAATCGCTTCAAGACTCCCCTTGCGCTCGTCTTTTTAAGTCTGCTAATCAATCAACGCCTGAACCTCCCGCGCCATTGCCAACTCCTCATCCGTTGGGATCAGCAATACCCGCGCTGCACTATCCGTTGTGCCAAGGTCACCGGTCGCCCCTGCTTGATTCAGAGTCGCATCCATTTTGATACTCAGCACGCCTAACCGCTCGATGATTGCAGCTCGAATGACCTCATCCTTCTCACCGATGCCACCGGCGAATACCAACGCATCCGCGCCACCGATTTCAGTGTAGTAAGCACCAACGAGTTTTACCGCTTGATTAACGAACATGTCTAGTGCTAGCCTTGCCCGTTCGTTATCGCCAGCAGCTGCGTGAAGATCCCGCATGTCTGAGGACACGCCAGAAACACCCAGCAATCCAGAAGCCTGATTGAGTGTCAACAGCACTTCTTCCGGCGTTCTGAAGCCCAACCGTTTCATCAAATAAGGAATCAAACTCGGATCCACATCGCCGCTTCGAGTACCCATCAACATTCCAGTCACCGGCGTCAGTCCCATTGATGTATCAAATGGTTTTCCATTTTGAACAGCGGTAATGGAGGCGCCACTGCCCAAATGCATGGTGATGACGTTTGTCTCAGCTAAAGGTTTTTGCAGCATCTCGGCTGCCTGTTGCGCTAGATAGCGATGTGAGATACCGTGCTCGCCATACCGTCGGATCTGAAAGTCTTTTGTCCAGTCGTACGGAATCCCATAGATGGCTGTCTTTTCCGGCAAGTCCGCAAAGTAGGTGCTATCAAACACCGCGTACTGTGTGACCTGCGGCAACTTTTCCGCTAAGAGATCGATACACTTCACTTCAAGCGGGTTGTGCAACGGGGCTAACTCACTCAGCTCTCGAAGCTGCTCGATACGATCTGGCGTTAGTTCAACGGACGCGTGAAACACTGTCCCGCCTGCAACCACACGGTGGCCGACTGCCTGGATATCGTTTAACGATTCGACGATGTGCAGCCGCGTGAGCCGTTCAAGAATGCGGTCAATTGCCGTTACCTCGTCCAGCTTCTCCACCGTTTCGGTTGTCTTTTTACCACGAACGTTGACCTTAACGATCGACCCTGGTAAATTCAACCGCTCAACCTGACCATTTGCAACCACGTGCTCCGACGGCATTTCAATCAACTGCCACTTCATTGAGGAACTTCCAGCATTAATCAGAAATATAGGCTTCATCGCGCGTACCTCCGTTTTCTTTTATTATACTAAATACCAAGACTATCATGCGCAAATTCACACTTCCTTCACGAAGGTTTCGAAAAGTCGTCATTTTAGTTGCCCTAGAGAGCACTCTAGGGTTTAGACTAAGGTCACACTTTAAAAACAGTTACTTGAAAAGATCGATTTTCTATGACCAGAATCTTAATTACAGGTGCCAACAAAGGTATCGGCTTCGTGCTCGCACAAACACTTGGCAACCAAGGCAACAGCATTCTTGTTGGCGCACGCAACGCTGACCGCGGCCAGGAAGCCGTCGCAAAATTAACCGCTCAGGGCATTTCAGCGGCTTATCTCAACGTTGATCTCAGTAATAACAACACGTTATTTACAGCTGCTGAAACGGTAAAATCAATCTACCCCGACCTCGGCATGCTCATCAACAACGCCGGTATTCCGGGAAACATGCAGGTCAAGGCACCTGATACACAGATCAGCGACCTGCAGTCAACGATGCAGGTCAACTTCTTTGGCAACTTTACGCTGATTCAAGCCTTGCTGCCGGTCCTGGAAACCAACCGCGGCCGAATCATCAACATCACGATTCCAACGGCCGCGAACCCCTTCTGGAACCCACTAGCTTATAAAACAAGTAAGGCGGCCTTGAACACCATGACAACTTCGTTAGCTGCTGCGTTCGACGCTGACAAACGTCCGTTAGAAATTTTCAGCATTCATCCGGGTCCAACCACGACTGACTTGAACGGCAATGCGCATGCGGACGGGTTCCAGACACCCGATCAGGTTGCTCAAAAGATTGCTGCCGTGTTGAACGATGGCAAGGTTCACCAAGGGGAATTTATCGAAACAGGTAAATAATTATTTCATTAAAACTAAATGCTCATTTGACGCAATCGTTACCCGCCGCTATAGACGCTAACGGTTGTTTTTTTGTACCAAATCAGCACTTATTTTATCATTTGTTGTTTTGTTAACACTTGAGCAAAACCATTGTAACCCGGCCTTATCCATGTTAAACTGTCCTTGCATGAAAGAAATCGGTTACATATCACTAGCAATTATTCGTTCACATTCAAGTGAAAGCACATAGAAAAACAACCGCCCCGAGCTCCGGGGCGGTTGTTTTTCTATACTGATTTTTTTGGTAAAACGCGTTTAACTAACTGATGCCAACCAGCTGCGATAAGAAGGGAAATGATCAATCCTAACAGCCATAAAATAATCGTGTGATCGAGTGCTGGTACTTTTGCTAAAACATCAATCACAGCCTGATGCATGTACAAAATCGGTACGGTATACCAGGCGAATGGCCGGAGCCAGTTGAACCACCCTTTTTTGTATAGGGCTTCAGCGATAATACATAACGCCGCAGTGACGATCAATGGCACGAAAAAGGCCATATACGGCGTTTTAATTTCATGTGTCTTCAGAAGTTCAATCCCCACTCAAACCGGCAGATGGCCAGAATAACAAAAATGATTGAAATGATCGTCGCAAAGAAGGCCTTGTTCTTCATTTGACCGTAATACCGATAGCCATGGTAGCCACAAAGCATCCATAACGTAGTCATCAAAACCAAATCAACCGTCCACGGGACGGTCGGGACCTGATGGAAGAAGCTGACACTGCCATAGCTGATACCAATCGCAAACATCGTCACCGCAATAAAGAACTGGGTGAAGGTATCCAGCCATGTGATCAGCAGTTCAACGACCACCAGCGTCAAGGCCATGACGGTGAAGAACCACATCATGGTCAGGTCCCCGTTAAGTGCCGAACCACCGTAAAGCATCCGCACAAAATAATGCGCGGTGTAGGACCACGAGTCGCCGTGAATGAAATGACTTGCGAAGATCAATAACGTCCCAGCAATCAAATACGTGACCGCCATTGGTAGAATCCGTTCACGTACAAACTGCCACATCGCCCGCCAGTTTCGAGTCAGCGGTTTAAGGGTCAGTCCACCCATAATAAAGAAGAGCGGCATGTGCCACCAGTAGATCACAATGTAGAGCGTGCTTGCGGGATGACTCGTTTTAATTGAAGGAAATAACGCGTGCCCCAACACCATGGCAATGACCCCGACGGCAATCACCAAGTCTGTCCATGGTGCCTCTTTTGAAAGTTGCTGTTCACTATGCTTCATCCGTTTGTCTGTAACATCCTTTCTGGTGCACGGTGCGTGATCGTGCCGGTATCAATTGCTCGAAGAAGCGAGTATGTAGCCGAACTGCGGTTGGGCAGCTCGGGATATTTGGAACTATGGCTGGACGGGTTGTCCAGTCTT
This sequence comes from Secundilactobacillus paracollinoides, assembly GCF_001702155.1. Taxonomy (NCBI): domain Bacteria; kingdom Bacillati; phylum Bacillota; class Bacilli; order Lactobacillales; family Lactobacillaceae; genus Secundilactobacillus; species Secundilactobacillus paracollinoides. The sequence goes on along the minus strand of NZ_CP014912.1, from coordinate 1,704,548 downwards.
TTTATGTGGGTTACTTTTTTGATAACTTAGTTTGATTTTCGGTTTAGGCAGCATGTGCTATTGTCATATTGCCGAAACGCGTTCCGCAAGGCAGAGGGCTACTGCATAAGCCGACTCTGGCGAAAATCCCAGGTTCAGGGATTTATGGTCTTGGCAGCAGGCTGGTCTTGGCGACGTGCGCTACTGTCATATTGCCGAAACGCGTTCCGCAAGGCAAGGGGCGGCCATGTAAGGGACTTTGGCAAAAAATCCAGAAACGGGATTTTCTGCCAAAGTCCCTTACATTCTGCCCCTTAACCGCCTTGCTCCACGCTCTCTAATAAAAAGCCAATGCGCGAGTCCAATACTTCCCATTAATAAGGTAGTAAGTCGAAGTCTTACCATTCAGCACAGAAACCCGACGTGCCCGCTTTGTAACCTTTACTGTCCGTGAAGACAAGTCAGCGGTCGTGCCCTTACTCTTTGCTAATTGCGGATCATTGAAGACCAACGTGTAGATTGGGTACTTCTTCAAGGTCGTTAACGTCTTGTTGTAAGTTTCGTATGTGATCTTATCAAACTTCAAGGCGCCAGCACGAACCCAGTACTTCCGAGCACTAGTGCTTGAACTGAACCGAATCCGGTACCACTTACCAGAGGTTGCGTCTGCCCGTTCGTCAACGTAAACGATGCCGGACTTCTTAGCGTTGTCCCAGCCATCCTTTTTGTTGTAGAGATACCAACCTTTGTGGCCCTTCACGTGGTTATAAAGACCGTACTTCTTGGAAGCACTCGTTACCAACTTAGCATACTGGTTGTTAGCACCTGAATAGTATTTTTCAGACTTATTCGTAGCAGAACCGCCCTTGTAAGTCCCCGTCAACTTCGTTTTCAGCTTGGTGGTGTTCTTCACATCAGTCGTGCTGACCTTGGTTGACGTGTTGTTGGTGTTGTTGCTCATGGTCAAATCACCCGAACTCAGGCCGTTTGAAAGGACAAACGGAATGTCTGATTTCGACGAGGTGATCTTGTTACCTGTGACCTTGATCTTGCTGATACCGCCACCCTTTGAGTTATCAAAGTAGATGTAACGGTTATCAGGATCAAGGTTCACAAATTGGTTGTTGGTAATTTGAATGTTTGAAATTGCGAGACCCGGCACGCTGTTGGTGATCCGGATATAGTTCCCAGAACCCAGCGCGTTGACATTTTCAAACGTGTTGCCGCTGATATACAAATTGTTGACCATGATAAAGTGAATGTTGGCACCGTCGCCGGAATCATCCAGTAATGGTTTGGCATCCTGCACGAAATTCCCTGTGAAATGAATATCGTGAATCAGGCCATGGACACCCTTCTTGTAAACAACGTGTTCACCGATTGGGTTTGGCGCGAATGATTTCACAGCACCAGAAGCCTTTGACAACGGGATAAACTTGTTGTTCGTGACATTCACATCGTAGGAAGCAAGGTCGTCGTATTGGTCACCGCTTTGGTGATACGACATTGCCTTGGTATCAGAATAGTCGACCTGAATAGCTTCCTTATAGTCATAATCAGTTGAGGCGTTAAACCCAGTAAACGTTGAGTTCGTAATGTTGATATTGTGGCTGCCATCAATATCGATGTAGTGGCCAGTAGGAGATTCACAGTTGTCAAATGTACACCCGTCGAAGGTCACGTTTGACGCATGGTTCATACTCTGAACGAAAACGGCCTGACCATCCGTTGCGTTATAGTCCCCTTGGAAAGTGGCATTCTTCCAGGTGACGTTTGAGATCCCACCACCGTAACCGGCATCGGGACTCGGGTAAACGAACGGAATCCGGTCGCCGCTCGCAATCTTAAACACGGCACCGTCATCGAAATCAAACGTGATGTTTGAATGCAACACGATGGCCTTTAGTTCATCGTTAGTAAAGAGATACGTCCCCTTCGGAACATGAATCGTAACGTTATCATCTGCTGAATAAGCATTGATGATCCGTTGTAAAATTGGCGCATTGTCTGTCTTATCGTCAGCCTTCATCCCCTGATTCACAGCATTAACGGTAGTAGCAGCATGCGCAACGATCGCACCTTGATTGGCTTGGTGATTTGTGCCAACGTTAGCAAGCGAAAAGCCGCCAACAGTCCCCAAAAGCATCAAGCCAAGTATGTACTTACCTGGCTTCTTCATATCTTTGACACCCTTCCTCAAATAAATTCTAATCAATCAGCATTCCAACACAAAACATGATGCATACTCATTGTACCGAACCCAGAGGGTGAACCGCAAATTTTAACCAAATCGTTAAAAAATTTAATGTGAATGAAATAGAGAGTGTGAGGCAAAGCGATTAAGGGGCAGAATGTAACGGACTCTGGCAGAAAAGTCCGGGCCTGACTTTTTTGCCAGAGTCCGTTACATGGCCGCCCCTTGCTTTGCCGAACACGTTTAGGCCAGGTAACAAGGGAGCGCATAACTTGCACCACTCTGAACCAAGAACCCAAGATTCAAGACAAATTTGTGCCAGAGTTGGCCTATGCAGGAGCCCTCTGCTTTGCCGAACACGTTTAGACTAGATAACAAGGGAGCGCAAAACCAACATCCCGCATTAAAGGAACCAAACATCCCAATCAAAATAACCCGTCCAGTACTTGTTTATTGCATTTATTAAATCAGAAAACAGGATGCACTCAAATCCAAGGCCAAAAAAAGACACACAACCAAAAGTCACGTGTCTCACAATCTTATCAATTAAAAAACTTCTTTATCCACATACTTCTGTGGCAAACTATCAAAGTCATAATCCTTAAGCCCCTGAATATCAGCCTTCCCATTAAAGAAAGCCGTGTAAGATTGGGCTAACATTAAGTTAAGCTTCTTGCTCTCATCATACTGAACAAGAATAACCGGAACCCCAGCTTGGAAAGCCGTCCCAATTTCAAACACCGTTCCAGAATCAGGTTCGTTTTCCTTTGTTTCTTCAAACTGAAAATCAAGGATTGCAACCACAGCGTCAGCCTTACGTACTTGGCGAACATCACTATTAAATGTTGCAACCTGCCACTTAAAACTGCCGAATTCTAAGTCATCGTGTTGATGTTCAGACGGAATAAAAATGCCATCTTCAGCAATCGTTTTGTTGGCGCGTAACAAACTAACCACTTCATTGACCCGGTCATTTTGACCATCACTAAAAAATGGTGCTGCTAAGTAAATTCGGTTCATCGGTATTGGCCCCTTTATTTTTGATGCATTAAGCATACCACAGAACCACGGTTGTCTGTCGAACATTCCGGAATTCTAACGTGGCTTTTACAATAGAATCCGAACATCATTTTGACGATGAGACAAAAATAACGTCAATCCCAAACGAGATCGGCGTTATTTTGTGTGCGTAATCGGCAAAATCACGTACCAACAAGTATTTAGCAATTTCATAGTAGCTGATTTTGAAAGGGTGTGCAATTAAAATTTGATTAAAAATTACAAAAACATCAAATTTGTTGGTTATTTCTTCCGAATTAATTCAGGAAACTATCATTAAGTGGTTCATAAAAGGCAAACTAATTACGTTCTAGTTAATTAATCATTCGTTATTTTCTATTGACATCAATTCAAAGCGGTGATTAAATGAACACTATATTAGTATTTTAATCATTTTCTCATTTATTAGTTTTTCAATACATATCAAAGGAAGTCTTACATATGAGTAATGCCAATGCTGCTACGGCTGATACCGAAAAACTATCAGTCATGGATTACATCTACAAAGTCTCTGCCGGGGTCTCAAACGCCGTGCTGGTCATGTTGGGGATTGGGCTGCTAACCCAGTCGATCGCCAACTTCGTGCACTGGACAGCCCTGTATCAGGTCGGCTCAATTGCGCAATGGTTACTCGCGCCCGCTTTCGGTGCCGCAGTTGCTTCACAACTTAAAACAAACACGCTGGTCATGTTTAGCGCCATGATTTCATCAACAGTTGGTGCAAACGCTGTGTACTTCACTAGTGCCAACATGCACGCTGCCACCGCCACCGGGAACAAGATGGTTGAAGCTGCACAATCTGGTATCTTTACAACTGGTCAACCCATTTCAGCCGTTGCTGCTGGACTTGTTGCCGTCCTTGTTGGGAAATACCTCACTGGGAAAACACCTCTGGACATGATGCTGGTGCCATTAGCGGCCACTTTGGTCGGTTCCATTGCTGGCTTGGCCCTCGCAAGTGTCACCACCCCAGCATTGAACTGGCTGAGTGCCTTCATTGCAGAATCCATGAAGGTAAACCCATTGATCGGATCAATCTGCGTCTCATTAGCCTGGTCACTTTTCTTGATGACACCAGCATCGTCGGCCGCGTTGGCGGTTGCCGTTATGCTGGACCCATTGTCATCAGGCGCCGCTTTGATTGGGACAACTGCTCAATTCGTCGGGTTCACCGTGATCTCATGGCGGCAAAACAACCTTGGTGCTAACATTGCCCAAGGCGTCATCACACCAAAGGTTCAATTTCCAAACTTGTTGGCAAACCCGAGACTCGCAATTCCGTCATTCATTGCCGCAGCAGTTTCAGCGCCAATTGCAACGCTGTTCTTCCACTTTAAAGTTTCCTATACATTGGCTGGCCTTGGCTTAAACTCACTGATTGCCCCAATTAATTTGGCATCAAGCAACATGGGCATGTTCCTCGCCTACCTTGCCATGGGTGTTGCCGTTCCAGCCATTATCTCCTTGGTCGTTTACCGTGTTCTCCTCGCCTTCCACTGGGTCAAGGACCGGCAACTACACCTCGAAATCGTTTAACTTATTGGTAATGCGTACCTTAAACTCATTCAGTACGTGTCACACAACCAAACATTAGAAAATCAGGACGCTCTCGGTTGAGGGCGTCCTGGTTTTTGGTTTATTACTCGATTTTTTCGTAAATGATTAAGGTCGCGTTTTTCTCATTCAATCGTTAAACTCGCAATTGTGAAGTTATTCTGCTGTTACATTGATACGTGCGCGCCACATGGCACAGGAGCTAACGTGTAACGGACTATGGTTGAAAAGTCAGCCTCAAACTTTGCTGTTTTAATCCGCAAACGGTCTAGGCGACGTGCTTTACTGTCACATTGCCTAACGCGCTCCACAAGGCGAGGGGCGGCCATGTAACGGACTCTGGCAAAAATTCCAGATTCGGGGATTTCTGTTTTAATCAACAAACGATCTAGGCGACGTGCTTTACTGTCACATTGCCTAACGCGCTCCACAAGGCGAGGGGCGGCCATGTAACGGACTCTGGCAAAAATTCCAGATTCGGGGATTTCTGTTTTAATCAACAAACGATCTAGGCGACGTGTTCTACTGTCATATTGCCTAAACGCGCTCCGCAAGGCAAGGGGCGGCCATGTAACGGACTCTGGCAAAAATTCCAGATTCGGGGATTTCTGTTTTAATCAACAAACGATCTAGGCGACGTGCTTTACTGTCACATTGCCTAAACGCGCTCCGCAAGGCGAGGGGTGGCCATGTAACGGACTCTGGCAAAAAAGTCAGGCCCGGACTTTTCTGCCAGAGTCCGTTACATTCTGCCCCTTAACCGCCTTGCTCCGCGCTCTCTACAACTTTTCCCAAGCCGACGCCCCAATACTTGGGAACAACGGCACGATTCTGCCTATTTGTTTTGCATCCAAATGGAATTCTAGTGCTGGCAAGAGTGTGTTAATGGCATCATCCGCCTTTTCACTGACTTCCGTTGCGCCGACTAATTTTTGGTCGTCGTCAAACATCAAGAAACTGTCGCCAATGGTTTGTTTATCCACTTGACGGTACCAATCGTCCGCAATATGGTTTCGAACGATCTTGCAGTCTTTTTGTTCTGCATATTCAACCGTGACGCCCGCTTTTGCGATCCTTGGTGAAGTAAAGACAACTGAGGGAATGACTGGGTAATTAATTGGACCCACTTCCTTACCCTGAAAAACTGATGACAAATACTTGGATTCGAAAATTGCTGTTGGCGTCAGTTTCGGTTGCGTTTTATCAATCACGTCGCCCGAGGCATAAATGTTGTCCACACTCGTTTGCAAGTGATCGTTGACAGTGATGCCCTTTTCCGTATAGTCGACACCAACTGTCTCCAGGCCGAGATTTTCAACGTTTGGAATCCGGCCGGTTGCGTCTAACACGTAATCAACCGCTAAGGCTTCGTCATCGCCATAGGTCACAATAACCTGGTCGCCGTTTTCTTCAAGGCCGCTTACGTTCGCCTGTGGCACAAACTGAACGCCACGCGTACTCAAATTGTCGACGACCTGTTTAACAAATGGTTGATAGAACTGACGCAAAGCGGTGTCCCCGTGCATTAATACAGTTACGTCGGAGCCGGCAGCGTTCGCAATTGTCGCAAATTCCATGCTGATGTAGCCGGAACCCAGGATGGCCAAGTGCTTTGGCAATTCTTTCAGGTTCATAAAATCAGTGCTGTCATGTGCGATCTCAGTCCCTGGAACATCAATGTGGTTTGGTCGTTGTCCCATCGATAAAACAATCTTGTCGCCAGTGACACGCTGTTGCCCGTTAATTTCAATCGTGTGGTTGTCGATCAATACCCCGTTGCCATTTAACAGCGTGATGCCAGATTGCGTCATTAAACCAGCAATCATTTTTGGCAATCCATCAATGACTGCCTGCTTATTGGCCACGTTTGCGGACCAGTCAACGGTCAGGTCACCATTAACAACACCGTTTAAGCGCTCAGCTAAACGGGTCAACACAACCGGCTGATCAAGCGTGATTTTAGCATTACAGCCACGGTTCGGACAGGTGCCACCAATTAAACCGCTTTCAATTACCCCCACCTTAACACCGGTGGCAGCTAAAGGAATCGCCCCATCAAACGTTGCGTGACCACTACCAAGATACAACACATCATAATCGTATTTTGTCATTGTCTTACTCCCTTTCAAGTGTCGAATGCCTACGTTGACCACAGAATACACTAGAGTTGGGTGGGGGTTCAATTAAAAAGCCTAGAGAGTGAAGGAAAACGGTTGAGACCAGAATGAAAGGGGCGTTAGTGGGGAATCCTGGGCTTGGATTTTCCACTAACGCCCCTTTCATGGCCGGTCTCAGTTTTCCGAAACTCGTTTAGTCGCGGTGGCCTAGAAGCACAATTTATACTCACAGCATCAAGTAAAACACCAGAGAGTGAAGGAAAACGGTAGGAAGCGGAGTGTAAGCCGACTCTGACAGAAAGGCCCGAACTTGGCCTTTCTGTCAGAGTCGGCTTACATGCAGCTTTCTGTTTTCCGAAACTCGTTTAGTCCATGATGCCAAGAAAGACAATCAAAAACCACCGAAAAAACAAAAAGAACGACAACCACAAAGTACCCAATAAGTAGTTCAACGCTCTTTATACAAACCCAGTTTCAAAAGTAATACCCCAAAAAAATCGTTGCAAAGAAAACAATGCCTTCATCAAAAATATTCAACATCAGACCAGCCAAATCACACCCGACCTAATACCGATCATTATCCTGCTGCTCGCCTTCCATCATCCCCAGCACATAGCCTTCATCAAACTCACCATCCGCGTACGAGCCGCCACCGCCGCCCTTACCGCGATTGTGCCAAAGAAAAATAATAATGAGCAACAAAAAACCACCAATAATGATAAAAAAGATCCCCGTGATCACGTCTCCTCGAAACTCATCCCACGACAGGCTGTCATGATTCATGGCCTTTTGCGACGTAATTCTGTGGCTGACCCGCGTATAGGCCGTCATCACTGCATCAATCTGCGTATCCTCATCGTTTGACTGAAGTTGGTTCTTCAGTCCCCAAGTGATCATGTCAAACTTCATATCGCTAAAGTATTCGTCAGTGATATCACTACCGGTCACAGCGATACGATGGTCTTTCAACCCGACGACCATCATGTTGCGTTGCGCACTCATATGATAACGTTTGATGTAATTGACGTCGTAATCTTCTAAGCCGTCATCCCACTTTCGGGTAGCGCGGTCGTTCCAGGTGTCAAGGATCGTGCTGCCATAGCTTGCCCCGTTTGGCGTACCGGACAAATTGTCCCCATCCACCGACTCGTTTGAAGGAATCCGGTCAGCGATGTAGAGGCATAAATACTGTTTGAATTTCGCGCGCTTCATTTTCTGATTGAGCGCCATAATTTTTTGATACTGGGCTTCCGTCAGCACCTCATGTTGCTCATAAATGTACGGCCCTAAGTTTTGATCCTGAATCTTTGCAGCAGCGTGCTGCTCGCCGCTCACAATCATCAGTACCATGGCCAATACCCCTACCAACCATGGGATTCCTTTAATCTTCATAACATCGTCTCCAATTAGTTTACAAGTCCAGTATAGAGAAAAATGACGCACAAAAAAAGCACGATTTGTCGTAAACCGTACTCTTTTACCTATTCATGGTTTTTGTTGCTTTTTTCCTCGTCGGCAACGCCATCCGCATACATTTCGTCCAAATCGTCAGTCGACGAATCTTTACGCACGCGATAGCACCAAACGTAGCGGCCGATGATGGCCAAAATGATAATAAAAGCACCCAGTATTAACCAGCCATATAGATCTGAACGAAAGTCCGCCCAGGTCAAACTATTGCCGCCAACCGCTTTGTCAGCATTAATTTTACCAGCTACCCGGTTAAAGAGCTGGACAGCAGCTGCAACCTGCACGTTACGGTCCGTTGACCGCGATTGGCGATTTAAGCCCCACATGAGTTGTGAGTACTTAAAATCCGTAAAGTAAGATTCAGTCCCGCGACTGGGCGCGAACCCGATGCGGTGGTCCTTAACGCCAACAATGATGATGCTTTGCTCACTCTGCAGCTGGGCAGCCTGATTATTGTTATCATTCTGGTCAGATTTTGTTTGGGTGTTCTGCCAAGCACTGAGCACTTCCGTTCCGTAGGTTTCACCAAACGGCGCCCCAGAATTAGTCATGTAGCTGTCGCTTAGCCCCTCGGGAACGGTATCGGTAATGTACAGGCTAATCGTTTGCGGATACTTTTTTTGTTTTAATTTTCGATTGACCGCCATAATGTGGTCGTACTGGGTGGTCAACGCGTCGTCATTTTCATAGACGTACGGTCCAAGATTGGGCTGTTGCACTTTTGCAAGCGCCGGACGACCACCGCTAAACAAAATTGCAACCATCACCAGCAACCCCACCAGTAATGGTCTTCCTTTAATTTTCATCGTAATCGTCTCCCACTAATCTACCCATTTAGTATACGTTGTTGCCCAGCAAGAATAAATAGGAAGAAACTATAAAACACAAACGTAATATAATGGTGCAGTCAGTCAATTTATGACCCCCTTTTTAATCGTTTTTGAACACTGATTTAAAAGGGATTTGCCGTTTATCAATTGATTAATAACGAAATCGTTTTATATTTTGTCATTAAAATGTAACTTATGAAGCCCCTATCAAATTCGATATACTAACCAACATTGTGATTTAAAACTATGACTAAAAGGGAGATACACAATGCCAAGAAATTTAAAAGAAGAACTACTATTTACCGCAATGATGGCCGGTCTGATGGTTTTTGGAATGGTCGCCTATAATGTTGCCCTTGCCCAGGGTTTTGCGGGCACATACGCCGTAGATGTCCTCGCTGAATACCCAGGTGGTCTCGCAGTTGCCGTTATCCTGGATCTGTTGTTCGTCGGACCAATTGCCAAAAAATTAGCATTTCGCTACATTATTAATGACTATATGAAACGCCACACGTTCCTGATCGGCATCACCATTTCTGTCATGATGGTGCTTGGGATGGTATCCTGCATGTCCCTATTTGGGCTGATCATGGCTCATAATTTTGCCGGTAATATCTGGATCAACTACCTGCATACTTGGGGCTTTAACGTGATTGTTGCATTGCCGCTGCAGTTGGCGATCGTTGGACCGATTGCGCGGACTGTGCTTGGGAAGGTGCAGGGTGGCAGTGATGCAAGGGAAGCGGAAGTGCCGCGTGAGGACGTTGATTGATATTTTTAAACTACAAAGAGACCCTTCGGATTTTAAATCAAAAATTCCGAGGGGTCTCTTTGTTTCATTAACATATTACTACATGCTAAAGACTGTTTTTTAACGAAAGCTTTCTACTTTCAAAACCAACACTAAAAATAATACTAGGGTCTGGAATTGTGGCTCTCGCTTGTAAACAGTCATGGCGACGTGTTCTAATCTCACATTGCCGAAACGCGTTTCAGGAGGCGAGACTGCCTCCTTCCACGCGCTACTTATTTAACCAAACCCGCATCTGCCCATCTTCCCGATTAGCCCAAGCATAGTAAGGCACCAAGGTCATTTCGACCTGCTCACTCGCCTGCTCGTTATCCTCGGTATACAGATCAGCATCCGTACCATCCAGTTCTACCTTATCCGCGCTTACCTTGACCACACCGACCCCGTTCAACAAATCGGCATTGTAGGCATAACTTGGTTTTGTCTTGGTATCCACTTCGTAAGACCATAGCGGTGCTTTATTATCAGCTTGTTCAGCCGCGTAAACGATTGGGCCACGTTGGATAGCGACCTTGCCAAAATCAGCACTATCACGGTTGTTAGCCCGCATAAACTTCACCCGCATATCAAGAGACAGGTCAATCGTCACAGTCTTGTCACTCACATCAAGATAGATAAACCCATCCTCTACTGGCAAGGTCTTCACCTCACCGTTGATCTCCAAGCCAAATTCTTTTGACCAGGATGGAATTCGAATACCAAGTTTAAACGACTTGCCATTTGGATTTTTCACATCGTAATGAATTTCGCCATTCCACGGGAAGTTATTCGACTGATTGAGTTCAACGCCGTCTTCAAACTGAGCGTCGTTAGAAATAAACTGGTGCGACAGGATCGTATCATCCGTTACCGTGTACAGGTATTGATCAACTGACGTAATCAACCGTGCCAAATTAGCCGGACAGCAGGCACAACCGAACCAGTCGGCGCGGTGAGTCAACACGTGCGACTTACCAGGATTTCCCTTGCTGGCAGCTGGATCAGCCTCAAGCGGGTTCACGTAGAAGAAGTGTTTGCCATCAAGGGCCATTCCACTGATGGCACCGTTAAAGAGCTCTTTCTCCAAAACATCGGCGTATTCACCCTTTGCCCGAATGTTCAACATTTGTTTGGCAAAGAAGGACATTCCAACCGACGCACAAGTCTCGCCGTAATCGGTATCGTTTGGCAAATCATAATCATAGGTCACAGCTTCCCCAGTTGTTGTTTGACCGATGTTGCCTGTGATGTACATTTGTCGTTTAACAATATCATTCCAGAACCGGTCACAAGCAGCCAGCAATGCTGCATCTCGTGTGTAGCGAGCAACGTAAGCCATCCCAGTGCAAAGGTAAACGACGCGGACGGCATGCCCATGTGGGACCTTTTGATCCGCAATTGGCTCACCGGCCAAGTAGTATTCACGGGTAAAATCACGCATCCCAGGTATCAGGTCGCGGTCAACACTGTCGCCATCAAGCGCAATTTGTTTTTCGAAGAACGCTGGGTCTTGCCCACGCTGGTTCAAGAAATAGTGGGCCAGATCAAGATACTTCTGGTCGTCAGTTGCTTCATATAATCGTGCCAACGCCAATTCAATTTCGGGATGACCATCGTAACCCGGAATCTTGCCTTCTTCTAGGCCAAAGTTACGGTCGATGCAGTCAGCCATTCGGGTAGCAATATCCAAGGCTTTTTGGTTACCAGTGGCTTGGTAGTACGCAACACCGGCTTCAATATAGTGGCCCATTGTATAGAGTTCATGTGACTGTTGAAGTCGCTTAAACTTCCGCTCTGGCGCGTCGATTTGGAAATACGTTGACAGGTAGCCGTCCTCATCTTGTGCTTTGGCGATCAACTCAATGAGATTGTCAGTGATCGTTTTCAAATCAGCATTCGGCTGATAGCTAAATGAGTACGCTGCAGCTTCCAACCATTTGTAGACGTCAGTATCTTGAAATGGGAACCCGTAATGATGGCCTGCCATTTCGCCGGCCGCAATCTTGAGATTCGCAACGGCGTGACTATTCTTATCCTGACCGTTATTTTGCGGATCATCAGCAATCGCAATATCAGCTTCATCATTCATGACCTGCCATTGATAAGGCAGGACCTCTTTAACAACCAGCTCGCGATAGCGTTTCCAAAAATCAGACGTAATGTCGACGTGCTTTAATTTAGGTGTCGCGAAGACTTGCATTGAAAGTCCCTCTTTTCTCTTTTATGTCGATTATTCAGCGGCCTTTTCAGCTTCGGCATTCCGCTTTGCTAAATCAGCCTTAACGATTGGTTCGTGGTTTTCCCACTTCCGGTAAACGATAATCAAAATCAAGCTTACCGCGTAAATAATGACTGGAATCCAAACAAATGAGAATTTAATACCAGTCATACTTGCAGCCGTTTGGTGCGCCTTAGAAGCAGTAAACCCAGCGGCTTTCATAATCATGGAAGCGATGAATGACCCAAACCCAGAACCCATTTGGATACAGAATGAAGCACCGATCGCAGTCAGGAAGCCATTTGCACGGATATGGTTGCGCCATTCACCAAAGTCAACGGTATCACCAACCATGGCGAAGAACATCGTGCAGGCACTCCCAGAACCGATACATGCGATACACCAGCCGATCAAGGCTGACGTCACGTTGGCACCGGCAAGCCCCATCCAAATTTGGCCAATCATTGTCAGGGCAAGCATAAACACTGTGGTTCCCCATTTATGCAGATACTTAGCAAAGAATGGGACGGCGGCCATCCCAAGCACTTGGATGATTGAAAAGCCGTTGAAGAATGAGGTTAAACTTGAATTGCCCAAATTGTACTGGAAGTAGTATGGCAACGCAGCGTTACGCGCCGTATAGGCTGTCCAGTAAATCAGGTTGGCTAACACGATAATGACCCATGGCCAGTTACCAGCTGCTGCTTTAAAACTTTCACGAATCGTAATAATTTTTTCTTCGGCGATGTTTTTTTCACGCATGTCGAGGAACGCAATGATCAGCAGGATAAACGCGATGATGGCGTAGACCCCAACGGCTAACGACCAACCGCGTTGTTGGTTGCCGTGCCCAAGCAAACTCGCAAATGGCATGATGAAGGTAACGGCGAAGAAGTTCCCAACGTTACCAAGAACCAGTCGAATGGAATTAGCTGACATCCGGTCATCAGAGTTTGATGTTAGATTGGGCAAAACTGACGTAATCGGTGTCGACATGGCTGTGTAGGACAAGTCAGCCAAGATGTAAGTTACCCCAGCGTAAACGATTTTTGCTGTGCCGCTCAGAGCTGGCGTTGTGAACAGTAACCAAACGAAAACAGCAAATGGGAGTGACATCCAGAGGAACCATGGCCGGTTCTTCCCATATTTACTATGAGTATGGTCGACTAAGATCCCCATGACTGGGGCACCAATGGCATCGAAGAAACGACCAACCAGTAGTAGGCCACCAGCTGTCCCAACGCCAAGTCCGAAGACATTTGTGAAGAAGTATAACATGTAAGAACTAATGATACAGTATAGCAGGTTCCCAGACATATCAGTGAACCCATAGGTGATTTTTCTGTGCCAAGGCAACCGGTCGTTGAGTAGTGAACTGGCAACGGCAGTGTGCTGATCGGCGTGGTCTGCATTTGCGCTCATAATTTAAGCCTACAACTTATAATTGAAAAAGCGTGATTCTTCAAAAAATAAAATGCGTCATTTGAAACGATATTGCTCGATTATCTACAATGCATGAATACGGGACAAGTCCTGCATTCCCTCCATATCCCGGGATGGATTTTTGCTTGCATCTATATAGTAAGCGTTTCCAAATTAACAAAAAAGGGCTATAATAGCAAAAAGGGTTACTGTTTCCGACTTAACCATTGTAAGTTGAGTTTACGAATGTTAAATTCATACTGAATCAGACGTTGATTAGAAACATTTTCGACATATAGTGACCATTTCCGATATTAAAACCAATTGTTCATTTTGAACTTTTAGTGACGGTTTCCGACATCACAAAAAGGAGGTTATGATTGTGTTATTTTCTACATTTACGCTTTCAAAAACACTGCTCTTTTATAAAGGTGGCGAATTCAAAGACGAAGGACCTTGGCAACATAAAGAGATGTTTCACAAGGGCGACTATGAACTTATTTTTTGTATTAATGAGCCTTTATATCTAGAAGTCGGGCAGCAACAGCTCGTGTTGCATAAAAACGAGATCCTGATCGTCCCACCCTTTACGAAGATGGTCGGCTATCAAAAATCAACTGATATCGACTTTTACTGGCTGCATTTCTTCTCTCAGCAGCCTGAACAGCTGTTAAATGTCCAAGCACAGGACCTCTTTCCGCGGGTGCAAACCAAGGATACCGATCACACGGATAAGGAGTTGTATTTACCGCTGGTGTTTAAGCTGGTCGATGCGGACCAAACAACGATCTTAATTCATCAGATCTTGTCAATTCACAACGAATTATCGTTTATCGAAGAACGCGACTATTTGGTATCAGCGCTCCTCATTCAGCTCTACAACACCTACTGGCATAACTTTGATCCAGATAATGAAAGCTCGCGAATCGACAACGTAAAGGAGTGGATTCGCGCCAACATTACCAATGACCTCACCGTTGCAGAAATTGCGGATAAGGTGCATTTAAATCCTGATTACCTCACCCGGCTGTTTAAAAAATACACCGGCATGTCAACACTCAAGTACCTCAATCACATTAAGATCGAAGTCGCTACCCTGTTGCTCATTCGAACCGAAATGTCCATCAAGGAGATCGCCTACAATTCATACTTCAACGACCCGAAAGTCTTCATGCGCAAGTTCAAGGCTGAAATGGGGCTCTCCCCTTCCGAGTACCGCAAGTGCAATAACTCAATTCACCTCAACAATCCACATGTCGATCCACAGATTCCCATTCCAAAACGAATCGCGGATTCCATCGACTACATTCCAGAAAACGGCAGTCTGCCAGAAACTTTACAGCCATAGGAGGCACTATCATGAAACTCTTTACCAAACACTTCGCCGGACAATCCATCGTTTCTTGGGTCCTTCAGATCATCCTGATCTGGATCGCCTGGGCCGTTAAATCTGGTCAAATTGCAAATAACCTCACCACGATTTTCGGTGCCGGCATCGTGCTCGTGCTCATCTACGTTAGTTTTTCATTGGATCGACGCGGGAATCGCGGGAAGGAATAATAGCGTAGCGCCTAGGGCTTATCACCCTGGGCGCTTTTTTGGGCAATGATGGGTAAAATAGGCCGTTATAGTCCGTTACATTCCGCAATTTGGCCCGGCATCGAAGTGGTTCGATACCGGGCCAAATTGCTGCATTCCACTGACATTGTGCACCCTTTTTACTACTAGTTAAGTATCACAATGGCGTTAAAACTAGTTTGGAGAGAATCCGCCCTCGACTGCTATTAAGGACACTGGCAGCAATGCTTCTCCCAATGTGCTAGGCACCAGTAACGCTTAATTAACAGGTTTCATGACGCCACTTTTGAAGCCTCGCCATCTAGGAACATAATTACAGGTATCGTAGCGGAGTGGAGTGGAACTGTTCGGCATTGCAGGCTGTGTTGTCGGTGATAGTTGATGTCCGTACTTTGGTCATTTACTATTACGGAAGACGTAGGAGCTATTGAATTTCTGAAAGGAAATTCAATAGCTCCTACGCGACCCCACTTCAGCCTGCAGGGCCGAACGGTGGAACGGAGCGACAAGGCAGTTCCAGTTAATAATCGCCTTTTGACATGTTCTAAAAAGGGACCCCAAGAATATTCCTGGAGTCCCACAAGTAAGTGAAAGTGTTTTAAAGTTTACTATTTATGAAAATCGCGTTTCTGCATTGTTTGCGGCAATGGTTATTCTTTCTTAGCTGCAACTTCACCAGCTTGAACTGGGTCTTCCTTCGTTAAGAAGAGGGCAGCGATGATGGTTGCAACGGCAACAATGGCGCCCAAGATGAAGTACGTGTGTTGGAAACCAATTGAGTCGTACAAATTACCGGCAACAGTTGAGAAGATGAAGACGGATATTTGCTTAGCAAAGTTCGACGACAACGCGTAAACGGTGGCGTAGACACGGATACCGAAGGCTCCGGCAATGTACTTCATGATTGAAGTTAAGACCAAAGGCATTTCGAAGCCGGCAAGCAAACGAAGGATGATAACCAGTGCGGCACTTGGTGCTAAGGCACTACCGACGATCCGGATGCAGAGGATAACCCCGTAGGCAATCAAACCATTACGTGAACCGATCTTGTTGATCAACCATGGCATTGGGAACATCAGTAAGAATTCCAAAGCAATTTGTGCAGTAGTTGTGTAACTGTAGGCCGTGGTTGCGGCAGCAGTTGTGTGGAAGAACGTCTTGAAGAAGATAACGAATTGTTGGTCGAACACATCGTACAAAGCTGAAGTCCCAATGTAGAAGATCGATAAGATCCAGAAGTTACGGATCTTGAAGATTTGACCAATTAAACTCCAGTCCAATGAGTCGCTAGTGTCACCAGCAGCGGCGGCATTTTCCATGTGGATCTTATCACTGAAGGTGATCGTCAAGGTCAAGATGATCCCCATTACAGTACATGCCCAAAAGATTGAGTTTGGTGACCAGAGGAATAACTTCCCACCTGCAAATGAGGCACAGGCACAGGCCAAGGAACCACCCATCCGTGAGTGGGCATATTCAAACTTGTTAGCCAGACTAGCACGTTGGACATATTGTTCAACAACGGCAACCCCACCATTGAACACGAAACTGAGGAAGATACCAGTAACAACGGCAACTAACGCAGCGTTAATGTGAACTAATGGTAAGAATAACCACTGGAAGTACGGTCCAATTAAAATTGAGGCAATCGCAATGATGACCAGTAAGTTCTTTTTGAACACAAGGCGGTCAGAGATGATCCCAAAGATTGGTTGGAAGATCAGTGACATGAAGGCCATCATTGAGAAAACGAACCCAGCTGTGGTTCCGTCCAAATGACCCTGTTGTTCCATCCAGAGGGTTAAATACCCGTTAATAATTTGCCACTGGAAGAAGTAAGTAAAATCGGTGACTGGAAAGCCCCAGAAATCTTTTTTCTGTCTTGGTTGTGTATTATCCAAGATAATTCACTCCATTTCTATTCGGTATAAACTTGACGGTTTAGATTGATTAATCGTAATTGTAAGGAACTGGCTTGCCAAAGTTTGGTGTGCCATCGTCGTTCCAAGTAAATGGTTGAACCTTTGTATGACGATTTGGATCATACAATGGATCACCCTTGATCTCGGTGTAATCGCGGCAGTGGTAGACCATAATATCGGTTTCGCCATCTTCAGCGATCGTAAACGAATTGTGACCTGGGCCATATTGATGGGTTGCTAAATCGCTCTTAAAAACGGGTTCCTTTGACTTTGCCCAATTAGCGGCATCGAGCAAGTCGGCGTCGTCACTGACAGTCAGCATGCCCATGGCGTAGTTCTCATCGGTAGCGCTTGCAGAATAGGTTAAGAAGTAACGACCGTTGCGGTGAATAATAGCTGGTCCTTCATTGACCCAGAAGCCGATAATTTCCCAATCGAATTCTGGCTTAGACAACATGACTGGTTTCGTCTTGAGTGTCCAAGGATTTTCCATTTCAGCAATGTATAAGTTGGAATTACCGCGAATGGCCTTATCTTTTTGAGCCCAAACGTAATACAATTTGTCGTTAGCTTCAAAGCACGTGGCATCCAGGCAGAACGTATCCTTGTCGGTAACGACTTGGCCGTGTTCAAACCAGTTGTCCTCGTTTTCCATTGGGTTTTCAGCATCGCACTCGATACAGAACATCCGGTGTTGAAACATCCCGTTTTCGTCTAGCGCAGTGGTTTCAGCCGCTGCAAAATAGACGAACCATTTGCCATCAATATAGTGCAGTTCCGGCGCCCAAATCAGCTGACTAATGGGACCGCTTTCATGTTTACGCCAAATCGTTCTTGGTGCAGCATGTGCTAGGCCGGCTAATGTTTTAGCTCGACGGATTTCAATCAAGTTATAGGCTGGCACTGAAGCTGTGAAATAGTAGTAACCATCAGTGTGTTTGTAGATATATGGATCTGCCCGTTGAACAATGAGCGGATTGATATATTGATTTGTGTTCGCCATGTTTTACGATTTCCTTAAGACTTTTATCACTACGTAGCTTGTTCCTCTTGTGCACGGTTTTATCATAAAATGAGCCGAAAGCGATTACAATATGCTTTTTGATGTTTTAGTGTGTTTTTTTGATTACTAGCAACCTTTTTATTGTTAAAAACGCAATCATTGACCTATTTCATCCTAATAAACCATATAAACCATCATTTTATACTGATGAATTTAAAATCGAAATAAATATTTATTGAATAAATCAAGGAATTTTCATCTGATTAGTTGGCTTAAAAAAACTAAACAAAATCATAATATTGTCAGCAACAGGCATCAATCAATCGCCTATAAATCAGCTTATATTTCGATAATTCATTTAAAATTTCAATGGTGCAAACGCATCTAAATAATATATCGCATGAATTTCCATACTAATTCCAAACTATTTTGCTATTTTAGTTTTAAAACAATAAAAGCATTGGTAAAATGAACTTGTCCAGTTAAATTACGATTCAATCTCAATATAATTATTGTTACTTAATTAACAATCAACCTTATTATTGGAGGCATTCCCATGGAAGCGGATATCACATTAAGCTCTCTTCCCGTCTATAAAGCACTTGCTAGTCCAGTTCGACTGCGCATCATTCAAAAACTCTCAGCACGTAAGATGAGCGTGCATGACCTTTCCAGCGAGTTGGGACTGAGCGGCACCATTGTGTTACAACATCTCAACAAACTCGCGGATGCAGGTATTATCAAATTTGAACGTATCGGCCACAATAAGGTATCGCGTTTGACTGTTGATAACATCAACGTGCATTTTCCTCAGACCATTTACCCGGAATTTGACTCTTACAAAACCGAGGTCCCCGTTGGCCACTTTACGAACTTTTCGGTCAAGCCTTCGTGTGGCCTCGCTGGTAAAACGGACTATATCGGCAAGGTCGATAACGCCGCCTATTTTATGGACCCTGATCGCATCTCGGCAGGCATGATCTGGTGGTGCAACGGCTTTGTGGAATACCAATTCCCAAATTATTTAACTGCCAAAAACAACGTTGAGATGCTCGACCTTGCAATGGAGCTAGGCTCAGAATTTCCCTTCTCTAACAACGTTTGGCCCTCAGACATCACCTTCTACATTAACGGTACCGAGATCGGCACATGGACCGCACCAGGCGACTTCTCAGACACCCGTGGTAAGTACACGCCTGAATGGGTACCAGACAACGTGAACCAGTATGGCATCCTTAAAACGCTGCGCCTGACCCACGACGGCAGTTTTCTAGATGGCCAGCCGTTTACTGACGTCAAACTCGAAGATATCGATACAAGCCGCGACACGTTTGCTGTTCGGCTTGGTATCAAGAAAAACGCCAAGAATAACGGTGGTTGTACGATCTTTGGTCGTGGCTTTGGGAACTATAATCAAGACATTGAAATGAAGTTGTTTTATAGTTAATGATTCAAATCAAAAGACTCGCTTTTTTAAAATTTTTGTATATACTTGTAATTACAGAAAGAGGTGGCTAACTTGGCAACTAAATCAACTGAAAAAATTCTTGGTGAATTTGCTACACGACGAACCGGTAATTCATTGACACTAACAGTCCCGAAAAGTGCTGGTGTTCCTGAAGGAAAAAAGTTTATTCTCGTTTCCAAAGATGATGATACTTTAGAATATCGAGCTGCCAAAGATAATCCATGGCTTGATGGCACTTACTCGGATATCGATTTTCGTTCCGAACTAGACCGAGTCGGCAATTACGGTCTGGAATCACCCATTGGGAAGGAGAAACCTGAGTGAGTCCAAAACAAGGTGACCTCATTTACATTGACGCTGAACCCCATATCGGCCACGAGGAAGGCGGACACGATCCGGCGGCAGGTAACATTAAGCAGCCGATGGTCGTTATCTCAAATGATGGCTATAACCAACAAACAGGCATGGTTGTCTGTATGCCGATAACATCCAAACAAGTTGAAAATAGGCGTATGTATGCCCCGATAGCCGATTTTGATAGTGGCATCAAGGGCTCAATCATCTTATTTCAAGTGCCAAATTATGATTTTGTGGGCAGACATGGTGAAGTCGTCGGCAAAATTAGTAATACCGTTCTAAATCGGCTGATTGACTTTGCAAAGACAATTTATTAACAATGAAACGACAAAACAGCGTTCAGATTCTTGTAATGACAAGAACCTGAACGCTGTATTTTTGGTTAGCAATAGTTTCAATATCAAATAAAAAGCCCAAGAGTTGGGCGTTCTTGGGCTTTTTATATCAGATTGAGGGGTAAAACTTCGATTACTTGATGTTGATCAAGTGCAAGTTAACCATGTTAGCAAAGTCTTCTACTTGTTGGGCAGTAACGCCAAATGAGAAAACCGTGTGGTGGCCGCCACCGTTTTGGATCCATTGAGTAGCGCCTTCCTTGAGGCCTGCTTTAGGCGTCCATAATTGCTTAGCAACAGGCAGCTTTGGTGTTTCGTCAGCCTTATTTGCAGTGACTTCGTACATGATCATCCGATATTCGTCACCGAAATCAGCTAAGGTCACGTCAATGGCGTCGCCTTCGTCACCGGTGAAGACCAACCGAGCAGGGTCTTCCTTGCCACCGATGTCCAATGGGTGTACTTCGATCTTTGGCTTGTCAGAAGCAAGTGTTGGATCGACTTCGAGCATGTGTGAACCGAGAATGGCTTCGTGGCCCTTCCGCAGATCAAGGGTGTAGTCTTCCATGAAGGCTGTCCGCTTGTTATGGCTGATGATCTTCATCAAACGATCCAAAGCGGCGGTCTTCCAGTCCCCTTCACCTGCGAAACCATAGCCTTCAGCCATCAACAATTGTGTTGCCAGACCAGGTAATTCTTTCATACCGTACAGGTCTTCAAAGTTATCTGAGAAGGCGGTGTACCCGTGCGCATCCATGAACCGCTTCAACCCAAAGTATTCGCGAATTTGGTACTTCACGTGGTCTTCAAAGAAGGCTTCGTCGTTACCGCCGGCACTTGGGTTCATGGTGTAAGTCTTCGCTAATTCAGCATACTTTTCGTCGATATCAGCATCCGTCACCTTGTTCATTTCTTCAACGAGATCGCCAACGGCATAGTAGTCAGCAGTCCAGCCAAGTTTGAATCTGGGCTTCGATCTTGTCGCCATCAGTCACAGCAACGTTGCGCATCTTGTCGCCAAATAAAACAACCTTGATCTTGAAGGATTCGTTGTAAGCCACGGCAACGTCTTGCCAATCAGCAATCTCTTGCTGGGTCTCTTCGTCACCCCAGTAGCCGTAAACGACCTTGTTGTTTAACCGGAGACGCGCATTGATGAAGCCGTATTCGCGGTCACCATGAGCGGACTGGTTCAGGTTCATGTAGTCCATGTCGATGCTGTCGTAAGGAATGTAGTTCAAATATTGGGTTGCGAGATGCAACAGCGGCTTTTGCAACAATTGCGTGCCGCGGATCCACATCTTAGCTGGGCTAAAGGTGTGCATCCAGGTAATGACACCGGCAACGGAATCATCATGGTTGGCATCCTTCATCAGTTTCGTGATGTTGTCAGCAGTGGTTGCTGTCAACTTAAATTCAATTGGGTAAGGCAGGTTGCCTGAAGCATTAAGCTTCGCAACAATGTCCTTAGCGTCATTTTCAACGGACTTTAATTGTTCGTCCCCGTATAAGAATTGGCTCCCGGTAACGAACCAAAATTTGTAGTCTGGTGTTTCGATCATGATTTTATTCTCCTTTTAAGGTTAGTTTTTAAATTAAGACCGTGCTGCGTGGTCCTTTGAATGTGCATTGTTTTGACCGTAGTAGGCATTAGCACCGTGCTTACGGTAGTAGTGCTTATCTAACAGGTATTGCGGCAGTTCAGAACTTTGATGCGTCAGTTCCATGGTGTGGAAGTCTTCTTCTGCGACCACTTCAAGGACCTTGGAATTATAAACGGCCTTGGCTGGTGTCGGCCCCCATGCGAAGGGCCCATGTTGGCTCACGAGGGCTGCTGGCACAGCTTCGTAATCTAGACCGCGTTCGTTAAAGGTCTTCACAATGGTCTTACCCGTGTTGCCTTCATAGTCGGCTTCGATTTCTTCTTGCGTCAATGCATCCGCAGCCGGCACATCCCCAAAGAATGTGTCCGCATGCGTGGTGTTCATGGCCGGGATGTCCATCTTAGCAGCCGCAAAGGAAACGGCCCATGGAGAGTGGGTGTGAACGATCCCGCCGATATTTGGAAAATGATTGTACAGGTACGTATGAGTTGGGGTATCGGAAGACGGGTTCATTTCACCTTCAACCACTTCCCCTTTTAAATTGACGACGACCAGGTCTTCAGGCTTTAAATCGTCATAGTCCACGCCTGATGGCTTGATGACAAACAATCCTTTTTCGCGGTCGATACCTGAAACGTTCCCCCAGGTAAAGGTCACGAGGCCGAGTTCCGGCAACTGCATGTTTGCTTCATAAACTTCTTGTTTTAAGGCTTCTAGCATTTCTTAATGGACTCCTTTATTAAAGATCAATTGATTGGGTGGCTGCTAATTCAACGTTCAAGCCTTTCTTATAGGCTTCGATGAACGCGTTGCATCCACTAACACCAGCCGGATCAGGGTTGACCGTGGTGGCCTCTGGGTCAGCAAAGACTTTGTGATCCAAGAAATCTGCCAGGTCTTCAACGCCCGGCTCAGTTGCCTTGGCTAGCGTGTATAACCCAAGAACGGCCATGCCCCATGGGCCACCTTCACCGGCATTGCTCATGACGGTGATTGGTGTATCCAACGCATCAGCCAACACCTGTTGACCGATCTTAGGGGTCTTAAACAGCCCACCCTGGGCAATAAACACGTCTGCTTTAATGTGCTCTTCATTCGCCAAAATATCGTTGCCGATCTTTAACGGTGCGAAAGCAGAGTACAGATGTGTCTTCATGAAATTCGGTAGGTTGAACTTGCTATTCGGTGTCCGGACAAACATTGGCCGGCCTTCAGGCATCTTAGTGATGTTTTCACCTGACAGGTAGGCGTAACTGAGCAGGTCACCGGCATTGTCATCCGCACGAGTCGTACTGTCAAACAGCGCACCGTACAAATCATTTGGCTGGAGATCAACACCGATTTCCTTGGCAAATTCACCAAACAAACCGACCCAGGCGTTGATGTCTGATGAACAGTTGTTGGTGTGCACCATGGCAACGGGTGCGCCATCTGGTGTGGTCACCATATCGATATCGCGGTGAACGTTGGCCATTGGTTGGTCCAAGACCACCATCGAAAAGGCGGATGTCCCAGCGGAAATATTCCCGGTGCGTTTCCGAACCGCGTTGGTCGACACCATCCCAGTCCCAGCATCACCCTCAGGTGGTGCCATCAGCGAACCGGCCTGCAGTTCACCAGACGGATCCAATAACTGAGCACCGGCAGTGCTGAGCGTTCCAGCCGTTTCACCCGCTAATTTGATTTCAGGTAAAATGGCTTTCAAATTCCAAAGATACTGGCGAACACCGCGTTGTTGATTGAATTGGTCAATCATTTTTTCTGAGTAATCTTGGGTGTCGTCATCAATTGGAAAGACCCCAGACGCATCGCCAATACCCAGCACTTTTTCGCCGGATAATTGCCAGTGCACGTACCCAGCAAGGGTCGTGATGAAATCAATGTCTTTCACATGATCTTCCTGGTTAAGAATTGCTTGATAAAGGTGCGCAACGCTCCATCGTTGTGGAATGTTAAAATCAAACAGTTCCGTCAGCTCATCCGCTGCCTGCTCGGTAATATTGTTTCGCCAAGTCCGGAAAGGCACTAACAGATTGCCTTCCTTATCGAATGGCATGTACCCATGCATCATTGCACTCACGCCAATCGATCCGATCTTCGTCAAAGACACACTGTACGTCTCGCGAACTTCCTTGGCCATTTGCGCATAACTGGTATGGATGCCTTCCCAGATGTGATCAACTGAGTAGGTCCAAATGTTGTTCACTAGTTCGTTTTCCCAGGTATAGTCCCCGGACGCGACCGTCGTGAAATCGTCTGCGACTAGCACAGCCTTGACACGGGTCGACCCCAGTTCAATCCCCAGCGAAAGTTGTCCGTTTAAAATTTTTTCTTTAATCTGGCTTGTTTCCATGTCTGATTCCTCCAGATAACAGCTCGTGGGTTAAATTTATTAATACATTAATCGCTTACAACTTGAATTTTATTATATTTATACTAATAAATCAATGTATTTTATATTTATACGGACACTAGCAATTGTGACTGTACCTCTAAATGCTGTGAGATTAGGCATCAAGCCATACTTTGTTCTTTAAATTTTTTGGCACAAAAAAAGCCTCGGGGTCTTTATTTGACCTCGGGACGCTTTAAGAGAACACTTTAATTGATTTTTTTAACTGAATCGCGGACAACCATTTCCGGATCGTAAACAATCGATTTGGTAGGCTTTTTACTGATCAAATTCATCAATAGTTGGGCTGCATCATGCCCCATCCGCTCTTTTTCATGACTCATGGTCGTGATTGCTGGATCGATGTACCGGACAACGTTATAGTCATCAAACCCCGTGATTGAAATATCGTCCGGAATGCGTAAGTTCAACGACTTGACCATATCGATGACGCGAATTGCCAGCTGGTCATTATAGCAAACAATGGCCGTCGGACGACTATTGGATTTCACCGCGTGTTCGATCTTCGCCAAAATCTGTTTGATCGGGTCCATTGACTGATACATGATGATATTAGACTTCAACGCGATCGCCGCGTGCTCTTGGTAGGCCTTGATAAACCCGTTCATCCGGTTGACCCCTTGCACATCATCCACCTGAAACACCCCTAGGATGCGCTCGTGGCCTTGATCGATCAGATAATTCGTCAATTTCGCCATGGCACCCTCATCATTGGTGGTCACCGATGGCGCGTTCAATTCTGGCAAATCATAGGTTGCGTTAATGAACACCACTGGCAGTCCCAGCTCCGCAATCTTGTCATACAAATCGCGGTTCGCCGTTGGAATCGTACTTTGAGTGGGTTCAATAATCAAGCCAGCAACGTTGCTCTGCAACATGGTTGTCAGTGAGCGCCGTTCGAGTTTCGGGTCGTTATGCGTATTCGCCAACAGGATTGAAAACCCATTATCAGAAATGATCTGGTCCGCCCCGCTAATGATGCTGGGAAAAATATAATTGGCAATATGAGTTGCAATCACGCCAATCATCCGGTTTGAATTGTTTTTATTAGCTTGTGCGGTTTGCCAGTCGTTCACATACATGCCGCCACCCTGAATCCGGTAAACAAAATCCTCATTTTCCAAATCTCCGATTGCCCGGCGAACTGTGTACCGGCTGACGTTGTAGTCATTCATTAATTCCGTTTCGGTGGGCAGCTTATCTCCGATTGCGTAAGTGCCGGCAAGGATCTTTTCCTTAACGCCGTCCTCCACAATTTCATATTTTGCTTGCATAGTCTTAACTCCAATTGCTTGCCGGTAGTCCCCTAGCGCTGCTGCCGGGTGCATAATTTTTTGTCGCTCAATTAATGTATGCTTTCCAGTATAGCAAATTTATTCGGTGACTGACCAATAAATACAAGAATAATCTGGCTTTCATTACGCATTGTCGTCACAAAAAGGTGACTTTTCCTGTTATATCAGGAAAAAGCCACCTTTGAATTTATTGGAACCAGTCAGTCGTTTTTATAACCAGCGCTAGTCATTTACGGGTCGACGATGCAGGATCATATCATCGATCACTGTGATGATGCCCAGAAGAATCATCGCAATGTCCAACCAGAAGTAAATACTCGAAACGGCCTCACTTAAGAGACTGCCAGCCCCCATGACGAGTACGACAATGCCTAACCAGAACTGAACATTTTTATAGAAGGTACGGTTAAATTTTAGCTGTTTATTCATTTCCTAGACCTCTTTTCGCGGTGATGGTCACGCTTTGTTAATTGGACTCATTGTGACGCAATTTTTATCCGAATGCAAGCGGTTACGAGATTGTTCAGTCACCATTAGTCGGTCAGAACAGCCATTAATCAGTGTTTCTGGTCTTAAATTTATTCTATAAATTATTTTTTCGACTTGAAATAGTTATCAAAAACAGTAATAATAGCCTCTAAACTCAAAAATGACCACTTAGAACACCTATAAAAGGTGCTTGCTTTATCCTAACGACTAGCATAAAGTAATTAATGGTAGCGCTATCATTAGACAAAAAGGGGGATCAGCAAAATGACCGAACAACTGTGGTGTGCCAAAATTGAACGGACGGATGGGCAAACCATCGCTTACCGGCTCTCTGGTGACCTCCAGCACGCTTTAGACATTGACGCGTTGCTGGTCAACGGCATCTGTTGCACGGTCTTATTGTCATCCCTCTGGCACCATATATCTTTGCCAAACCAATGGGAACCAAAGACGATGTGTTGCCCCCATACGGTGTTGGATTCGTCACACAGATCTACCAGCAAGCGCGTGACGAAGCCATTGTGCTGATGCCAACGCGCAGTCAGTTCATCGACCACGTCTACTGGCCAAAGGATACTCGCGAAAATGTGCGGACTTATTTACAGCATGATTACGCCTGGCTCAATAAAAAACAGATCGATGCTGATATCGATTACTGGCAACAAAGAGAAAATAAACAGCAATGCCGACCCAATCCATTCTGGCACGTTGTTTCTGATTATCGAATTCAGCGGCATTTGCGGCGAATTAAGGCTTATCGCCGGCATCATGAGTGACACATATAGTAAAAACGCCATCCTGGTAGGTGGCGTTTTTTGATTGAAGATTTTAAGGATGAAATGAGTGCCTATTTGAGTGTGATGCTTTTTACACCAAAACCGAAGTACTTTCTGGAAAGAAATCTTCCATATGTTGAGTGATTAAGAATGAGCTATTAGTTCGCTTTGTTCCGCCGTTCGGCCCTGCAGACTGAGGTGGGGTTCGCTCCGTAGCTATTGAATGTCTTGGCATAAATTCAAGGATCTCCTACGTCTCCCTTGTTCGTAACCGGCTAAAAGACAGCCGTTAGCGACCACCGAGCCTGCAATGCCGAACATCTACACTACAATACTTAAATAGTCAGCATAGATGGTATATTTTCATAAATGGTGTCATGAGATCGGTTAATTAATCGTTACCAGTGACTAACACTTTGTCTGAAGCATTGCTGTCAATGGCCTTACTAGCAGTCAGGGGCGGATTCTCCGCAAACCAGTTTTAACACCCTTGTGATGCTTAACTAATGGCAAAAATTGAACTCAATGTCAGTGGAATGGCGCAATTTGGCACGGTGCTGTGGTGTCGACATCAGTTAGCGACCGTCCCTGAGCCGGTTACTGATGTGCGAGTCGATGAAGATCCATTCGAGAGCTGCGCAGCAGAAATCGAATTAGCTTCATCGCGAGGCACTTCAGCTCCGTGCCAAATTGCGGAATGCAACGGACTATCACCTGGTATTGGAAAAACGTTTCAAAGGGTAACGGATCATTACCACACTATTTATTTTCTAACTGTCTCCGCCACTTCCTGAATATCATCAGGTGTGGTCCGGCAACAGCCGCCAATCAATGACGCACCGGCCGCCTGCCACTTTGGGACTAGTTCACTGAACGGCACCGCGTGGGGATTTGTTTGCCAGGTTTTTGTCTTTGGGTCATAGGTGTCGCCGTTATTTGGGTACACCACGATTGGTTTGTCCGTTGCATCGTGGATGACCTTTACCAACCCCTCAATGTTGTCCATGGCCGTGCAATTGACGCCAATTGCGACAATGTTTGGGTACTGGTTAAAATAGTCGACTGCATCCTTCAACGGTGTGCCATCGCACAATTCAGCCTTATTCGTGACACTGAAGGACAGCCAGGCTGAAATCCCTGTAAATTCAGTGGTCAACAGGTCAGCCAACGCCTTTGTTTCTTCAAAGTTCGGTTGCGTTTCAAAGGCAAACAGATCGATGCCGGCCTCTTCCAGCAGTTGCATCCGCGCGCGGTGAAACCCCTTATACTCGTCTGCGCTTAACTCGTAGTCCCCGGTATACTCGCTGCCGTCAGCCAAGTATGCACCATAGGGGCCGATACTACCGGCGATCAACAGCGGCGTTGCTTGGCGCACGGAGTCTTCCAACGTTTCTGCATAATCATTGCGGGCCTTTTGCGCGAGTTTGACGGAATCAAAGATCATTTTTCCGCTTTGTTCAGCAGTTAAGCCGGCCTTTAAGAATGCCGGAACGTTGGCCTGGTAACTGTCAGTGATGGCGATATTGGCACCCGCATCAAAGTAACTGCGATGCACATCCGTAATCGCCTGCGGGTCGTGCACGAGCGCCATGGCAGACCACAACTCGTTGTCGGTGTCCACGCCGCGTTTTTCGAGCTCTGTGGCCATCGCGCCGTCGAGCACCAGGCTGGATTGTTTCTCAAGCCAATTTTTTAGTAAGTCATTATTCATATTAAAATACCCCTCATATATGTAGCCCTTGCAATTCATTGTTTTTTAATGATATTCTAATTCAAGTTGTTCTTAACTTGAACGGAGGAAAAAATTTTGGAAAATTAAGGATACCAAGCTGGAACGGAAAATGACGTCCCGGCACTTATTTATGATTTCCCTGGGCGGTGTCATTGGGACCGGGCTGTTTCTGAGCTCCGGTTACACGATTCATGAAGCAGGACCCGTCGGAACTATTTTAGCATACGGAATCGGTGCTGTCGTTGTTTATCTGGTGATGTTGTGTTTAGGCGAACTCTCCGTTGCCATGCCGGAAACCGGGTCGTTCCACGTTTATGCCGACCGCTATATTGGTCACGGGACTGGGTTTACCGTCGCGATCCTCTACTGGCTGACCTGGACGGTGGCCTTGGGATCGGAGTTTACGGCAGCTGGCCTCATTATGACGAAATGGTTTCCCCACTCGCCCACTTGGATCTGGAGCGCGCTATTTATGATCGTCATCTTTGTGTCCAACGCCGCTTCGGTGAAATTTTTCGCCAATACGGAATTTTGGTTCTCCAGTATTAAAGTGATCGCCATTATCGTTTTCATAATTCTGGGGGCTTGCGCGATGTTTGGAGTCATTCACATGAAGGGTTATCAGCACGCGCCGATGTTCAGCAACCTGTTCAAGGACGGGCTGTTCCCAAACGGCTACAAAGCGGTGTTTACAACCATGCTGACCGTCAACTTTGCCTTCTCTGGCACCGAACTGATTGGCATGACGGCGGGTGAGACCAAGAATCCGGAAACGACATTACCGCGTGCCATCCACACGACCTTGGCGCGCCTCATTATCTTCTTTATCGGCAGCATCACGGTCATGGCGGCCCTGATTCCGTGGCAGAAAGCTGGCGTCAGCGAGAGCCCGTTTGTGTTGGTGTTCAATAGCATTGGCCTGCCCTTTGCGGGTGATCTGATGAACTTTGTGGTGCTGACCGCAATTCTATCAGCGGCGAACTCCGGCTTGTATGCGTCGACGCGGATGTTGTGGTCACTGGCAAATGAAGGCACCATTCCGCTAAAAGTCGCCAAAACTAATAGCCATGGCATCCCGATGTTAGCGCTGTGCTTGAGCATGGTTGGCGGCATCCTGGCCTTGGCCTCATCCGTCGTGGCAGCCTCAACCGTCTATCTCGTTTTAGTGTCCATTTCCGGCTTAGCTGTCGTAATCGTATGGATGGCCATCGCACTCTCCGAGATCAATTTCCGCAAACAGTGGCTTAAAGATGGGCACACCGTTTCCGAATTAAAATTCAAAACGCCGTGGTATCCTGTGGTGCCCTGGGCAGCGTTTTATTATGAGCCTGTTGTCGTGCGTCCTGATTGTGTTTGACCCGACGCAGCGGCCTGCCTTGTTTTATATGGTGCCGTTTATTGCGCTTTGCTATGCGGTGTTCTATGGGAAGCGGGCTTGGAATAAACGGCGTGGCCAGCGTGAGGATAGGTAACATTTAAACCACTATATTTAGTCTAATCTACCAGAGTTTTCTCTTTTCTACCATAAAGTTTAACCACTGTTATTTTTGGACAGAATATGTAATAATAGAGTTATAAATGGCATAGACCAAAAGGGAGCTTCTTGATTTTTAAATTTGACCACTGATTAAACAACACTAAATAGCGGGTATATTTATTGGCCAGTAACGTAATTCGTATTTTAAGTGACACTGAATGAATCATTAATATTGGTTCACAGGATGGCATATCATATGGCGACAGGTGTGAAATTAACGAGCCCAGAGAAAAAATATTGATCTAGACAACACTTGGATCATTAGGCCTTTTAGATTATGTGAATGTATGTTAGAACCGGACGATATCCATTCATCTTTTACTCTTGCTTGTCATATGACAACGTTTACTGAAACAATACTTAAGATAAACTGACAGCACTCGCATCCACTTCTAAAGAAATAACCACTCGTAAATTTCAAAAGCTATTCGTTAACACAGACACTATCATCCCCCGCACCATCAAAGAAAAGTCGATAAAAATCGGCGATCCGGTGCGTAGTATTTAATACTTGACGAAAGCATCGCCAATATATTAATATTGAGAAAATGAGATGGTTGCTAACTGGAGACGGTAAGGCGACTAGTAAAAAGACACTTTCTTAATTATATGAGGAAGTGCCTTTTTCTTTGGTGATAATAAAATGACTATTTTTAAGCCTGATAAACCCTTTAAAACCTATGATGAACAACTATCTTTACTTAAAGAACGGGGACTCATTATAACAAACGACGATTATGCAAGGCATGCCTTACAAACATATTCTTATTATGATCTTATTAATGGTAATTTAGATAAGCTTCTGGTTTCAAAACACCCTATTCATTTCCAAGAAGAAACATCAATTGAGCTACTAGTACGAATAAGAAGTATAGAAGATCGCATTAAATCGGTATTTTTAAGTCAAATATTAATGATTGAAAAAAACTTTAAGACAGTTCTTTCCTATCATATCGCTGATCAATTTGGCGTCAATAGCGGAATCGATGGCTATCTGACTAAGACTAACTATCCTCATTCTTCCAGTAAAAAAGGAATCGTTAAAAAGACATTGAAGCAACTTATTGATGTTCGAGATGGTAATACAAAAATAATACAAGGGTTGCCTATTAAACACTACCGAAAGAATCATAACCACATCCCTCCTTGGATCTTAATTGACGAATTATCCTTTGGGCAGACTTACTATTGGTTTAATTCACTAAAATTTGAGGACGAGATATTGGTTTCTAAGAAAATGTTATCCCTTAAAAGTTCAAAAGTAAGTGATGCGGATTACACCGAACTTTTTAAAGATGCTATGACTTGTCTTAGACAATTCAGAAACTTTTTTGCACATAACTCTGTGTTAAGTCAGATGCAGTGCTCTCAACAATTAAAGCTGCAGAAGATCAAAAAAATACTTAATGACGATATCGTAATCCAAAATACTGAAACTATTTTCAAAAATAGAAATAATCTCTTTGCCTGTTTCTTATGTGTCATGCTCCTTTCCAACGACTCTGATCAACTCAATATTTTTTTACTGGGGCTTGAACAAACCATTAGTTCACTTTCGAATGAGGTCGAAGCTGAATTCATAATTTATGACATTTTCAAACTACCAATAAATAGTGTTACTAGAGCTGAGCATTTTGTCAAAAAGTATAACCCAACTTGGCCTTCACCATATCAATCGAGTAGGAGGTAATTGATTAATTCAATTACCGACCTCTCACACCACCGTACGTACGGTTCCGTATACGGCGGTTCAATAATTTAAGCACTTTGTATTGACTGGAGTGTCTTGCTCATATTGATGAGTCCAAGGCGTTCCAGTCTTTTGTTTGTCAGAGTATAGGTCAATGTCTTGCTATGCGCAGTTCGCCAATAACCCTTACGGGTATTGGCCATTGTATAAGCACTGGTGCCAGAAAGCCCCAGTTTTACAAGATGATTGACCTTTGTTTTGAGCTTCTTCCACTGTTTCCAAATATACTGGCGAATCCTTGCTCGCAACCATTCGTCTAAGTGACGGATAAAATTGGTCATTTTCCCGACCGAATAGTACTGTAACCACCCACGCATCTTTTGATGAATCTCGTTAAACACCAGGTTTAACGAAACGCCCCGATTGCGCTTGGTCATTTTCCTGAGTGCAGACTTGATGCGTTGCTTGGCCTGCCAAGCAGGTCGCGCATACGCACCTCCTCGACCAACCCCCAAGGAAAATCCCAGGAACTTGGCCCGCAGAGGCGAACTTACTGATGTCTTGTCCTCATTGACGGTGACCTTTAGGTCGCCTTCAAGAAAGCGAGTAACATTAGTCAGAACCCGTTTTCCAGCACGTTTGCTTCGGACATAAATATTACAATCGTCCGCATAGCGGACAAACTTATGACCTCTGGAAGTTAACAGCTTATCCAGTTCGTTGAGATAAATGTTAGCCAAAAGTGGCGATAAGGGGCCACCTTGAGGGGTGCCTTTATCACTTCGTTCAAATAGACCACCATTCATGACACCGCTGGTTAGGAAGCGACGAATGAGATGCAGTATCCATGGATCCGTAATATACTGCTCAATAAATTTAATAAGCAGATCGTGGTTGACCGTATCGAAGTATGCTTTTAAATCGAGATCCACGACATAGTGATAGCCCTGATTGTAGAACTGAACCACTCTATCAATGGCATCTTTAGCACTTCGATTCGGTCGGAACCCAAAACTATTATCTGAGAAGACACGCTCAAATGTTGGCACCATGACTTGCGCCATGGCTTGTTGAACAAGTCGGTCAATCACAGTTGGTATTCCGAGCTTGCGTTTACCACCATTAGGTTTTGGAATTTCAACCCGCTTAACGGGACGAGGCCGATAGGTCTCGTTTTGTAAAGCTTGCAGTAATTCCTGTTTATGTTTCCTCAAGTAGGGCAACAGTTCGTCAACGGTCATTCCGTCTAGTCCTGCTGCACCTTTGTTTCTGCAGACGCGAAGATAAGCCTCGTTCAGGTTATTTCGGTCTAAGACTAACTCTTGAAACTTAGTGCCGTTCATCATCGTATTTTCACCAGAGTCAGTGCTACGCACCCCGACTTGTTCTTGGGCTTCCAGTCCTACTGTCCGCCGGCGGTCAGCTTTTTCTGTATTCTGCGGTTGTTGCACTGTCTCCACCTCCAATATCAATGATGACCTATTATTGTTCAGCCCTTCGTGGCAGATACCACTACTATGGCCTCGGCTGACTCCTGTATCGTTCTGCACCACATCACTGCGATGTTTGTTCCTGTGGCGCTTAGCGCGCCTCTTGTCGGGAACGTACGATACAGGCCTCCCCGGGTAAGAACGCCCACTTTCGTACCATGTCATTGCCAGCTTTACTGCGATGGCCTCGAGTAGTATTGGACTTTGGTTTGTTTGGCAACCTCGTCCGACCAACACAGCCTTATGGCTGATTCTTGTACATCAATGCGGTACTTTGTCGCCGACTTCCTTCAGATTCCACCTCACGATGGACACCCTTGTCATTGACTTGCGGTTCCGACTACTACGGCCCGCAACGGACTTTCACCGTCTAGTTGGCGCCCATGCCGGGCGCACCAATATTTAAAAGACGCAGCGGAATTTCCGCTGTGTTTTTTTCATTCCCCATCCATCTTCAAAAAATAAGACAGCGGACTAGCCAAGAAATACAGCCAACGCAACCAAAGCCCCAGCAGGACCAAACGGTGCAATGGTCAAACTGACGATCAGTGGTCCAAGAAAGTTACTTAATCCGGACCCCAAGTTAAGCGCCGAGATTGCAGCGCCCTTGTTTTCAGCAGGCACTAAATTGGGAATGATAGCCGACAACGGCACAAACCCGCCCAGCCCCATCGTGTAAATCAACAGTGAGATGAACAATGCCGGTAAGTTATGGCCTAACAATTGTGGGACCAGCCACAAGCCCACGGTTCCCAAGCAACAGAGTGTGCCGCCGAATAATACAAGCGTTTTGCGCCAGCCAACCTTGTCCGCGATGTAGCCAAAAATATAGTTGAACACAAGGCCGACCATGTTCACGATGGCCCAGACGGACAGCCATTCCTGCGTGGTGTACCCGAAGTGGATCAGGTACAGCGGCATGACGATGACGTAGCCGAATTTGCCAATATCGTTGATAGCTTTGACAATGACGCCCAGGCCGAGCCGCGGTCGTTTAAAGATCAGCAAAAAACTGTCCAGCAGCATTTTCCCCACCGGTGCGTTGGTCTCTGGTTGTTCGATCACTGCAGAATCATGGTTTAAAACGAGGGCACAAAACGCCCCCAGCGCAACCAGTACATACCCGACATAGAACAAATTGATTTTCCCGATAGGTCCCATGAGTGCGCCCGAAAAGTACGGTGCAAAGACCGTCATGCCAAGTCCAAACGATATCCAGAACCAGGACAGCGACCGCGCAAGGGACGACTTGGGTGCCCGGAAGTTCAGCCAGACCATGAAGGAGTAGGCAAACAGCGGGTAGGACGCCCCTCTAATGGTGTAGCACAGCATGATGAGCCAGTAACTGTGCAGCGGCAACGCTAACCAGATCAGTGGGACGCTGCCGACGAAGTACAGGAGCACGCCCAGCCACATGAGCCGGCGAATCCCGAAAATCTGCGCGCTGGCACCCGTTAGCCAGGCGAAAAAGGCGACGGCAATCCCGTACACTGTGAAAATCAGTCCCACGCTTGAACTGCTGAAGCCAGTACTGACAAGAAGGGACGAAAACCACCCCTGCTCGATCGTGGCACCCGTGACAAAGAGAAATAGACCCACGAACCCCCAAGCCAAAGCGTTCGGGATACCCAACCGGTCTAATAGCGACCGGTGCTGTTCTCGAGAATGATCCATCATATCAACCCCAAAATAGAATAAGTGCTCAGTTGGTTTTTTCAATAAACTAAATTTTCCGATTTTAATGATAGCGCTTTTAGTTGTGCTTGAACAGGGACCTGCTGAAATTAATGATGGTTCTGGATTTTTTTGTTCGATACGGCATCTTTGTGTTCAGTTAATGATCTTTATAGGCAACATAGTGGAAACGAGTTCCGGAAGGCACGGGGCTAACGTGTAAGGGACTCTGACCAAAAAGTCAGGCCCGGGCTTTTCGGCCAGAGTCCCTTACACACCGCCCCTAAACCGCCTTCCTCCACTCTCTGATTTATTAAGCGCTTACAATCACAACAATTCAGTGCTAAGCTAAAAATGAATAACAACCAAACAAAGGAGTGATCACATGAGTGCATTAACAAGTAAAGTCGCCGTCATTACAGGCGGGTCATCCGGCATCGGGCTGGCAACCGCCTGGGCCTTTATCGCAGAGGGTGCGTTCGCCATTTCCGCTGACATCAACGCTCCAGAGGATGACCAAATCGATTTCGTCAAAACCGACGTCACTGATCCGGATTCTTTAAAGCACATGGTCGATACAGTTGTGGCGAAGTATGGCCACATTGACGCCCTGGTTGCCAACGCGGGCGTTGCTGAGGAGAAGGCTGACGTCGCCGACCTGGATGAAGCTAATTGGCAAAAAGTGATCGATATTAACCTGACTGGTGTCGTCTTCACAAATAAGTACGTGGTCCAGCAGATGGCCAAGCAGGACACCGGCGGCAGTGTTGTGAACATGTCCTCAATCCTCGGCGTTGTAGGTGGTCCGAAGTCGCAGGCCTATTCGGCGGCCAAGGCCGGGGTTGCCAACTTCACGAAATCGCAAGCGGTCACCTACGCCAGTCGAAATATCCGGTTCAATGCGGTTGCGCCCGGCTATGTAAACACGCCATTGCTGAAGACGTTGCCTAAGGCCACCACGGACGCGATGGTTGGCAAGATGCCGATCGGCCGATTAGCTGAACCGGAGGAAATCGCCAACGTTATCGTCTTCCTCTCG
Source organism: Secundilactobacillus paracollinoides (assembly GCF_001702155.1). Classification (NCBI taxonomy): domain Bacteria; kingdom Bacillati; phylum Bacillota; class Bacilli; order Lactobacillales; family Lactobacillaceae; genus Secundilactobacillus; species Secundilactobacillus paracollinoides. The sequence continues at coordinate 1,668,513 of NZ_CP014912.1, read as the reverse complement.
AGTGCCAAGGCATCCTTCGTAACTGGGGCCATCGTGAGCGTCGATGGCGGGTATACCGCACAGTAGCCACGCATCTGGACATCGTTTTACGGGTCGTTCTTTATAGAGCGGCTCTTTTTGTTATCGTCAACAATTTGACGTTATCTTGTCGATGTTCGATAGTTATTATCTATCACGATTGCTTGAATTTCTCAATTATTTTTTGGATGAAATAATATCCAGCCCCCAACCCACACCATTTTTTAATCACCATTAGACTGCATTATTCAGCTATCACCCCATCGCATTCTCCGGTAACTTAAGCTTGTTTTAAGCTACAGCAACTAGTTTAATAAAAGTAAATTTAAATTAGCAATAATCTATCACCAAATTTTAATTAAGCCTAGTCACGTTAAGGAGAATAATTCGTTATGGAGACAAAGAAAAAACGCTTCAGAATCTCGCTGAGTTGGCAGATCATGATCGGCCTGATTCTCGGGATCGGCCTCGGGATGGTCTTCTACAAGAACACCACCGCCATCACCGCCATGAACAACATCGGGACCATGTTCATCGACCTCATTCAAATGATCATGATTCCAATCGTCATCTCATGTCTAACGGTGGGTATTGCCAGCATGGGTAACATCAAAAAGCTCGGCCGGGTCGGTATCAAAACATTGGTCTACTTTGAAGTGATCACGACCATCGCGATTATTTTGGGACTGATCATCGCCAACGTCTTCCACCCTGGGACCTTCGTTGACATCAAATCCCTGACTGCCGGCGACATCAGTTCCTACCTAAAGAGCGCCAAGACCTATAACTCGGATGGCGGGGTTTGGGGAACCATCATGAGTATCGTGCCAACCAACATCTTCGCGTCATTGAGTGCAGGTGACATGATGCCGATCATTCTATTCTGTATCCTATTTGGCCTCGGGACCGCGAGCCTGGGCGAAAAAGGCCAGATCATCATCGACTTCCTGAACGCCATGTCGCAGGTTATGTTCAAGGTCACCAACTGGATCATGAAGCTCGCGCCGATCGGTGTCTGTGCCTTAATTGGCGCCACCATTGCACAAATGGGGATTTCAGCACTGCTGCCGCTGGGCTATTTCGTGGGGCTGTGCTACCTCGGGTTCATCCTCTTCATCGTGGTGGTGCTCGGCATCACTGCCCGGATCTTCAAAATCAATTTGCTGCACCTGTTGAACCATATTAAAAACGAAATCATTTTGACCTTCTCTACGGCGAGTTCAGAAGCCGTGATGCCAAAACTCATCGAAAAGCTCACCGACTATGGTGCCAGCCGTTCGATCGTGTCACTGGTCATCCCAACTGGCTACTCGTTCAACCTGGATGGCGCGGCGCTGTACGAATCTCTGGCCGCCCTGTTCTTGGCTCAGGCGTACAACATCAACCTGTCAATCACCCAGCAGATCACGCTGGTGCTCGTGTTGATGCTGACCTCTAAAGGGACTGCCGGCGTGTCTGGTGCCTGCTTCGTTGTGTTGCTTGCCACCATGTCCACGATTGGGGTTCCTGCCTCTGGCCTAGCTTTCATCGCCGGTATCGACCGAATCGTTGATATGGCCCGGGCTGCTGTTAACATCGCTGGTAACGGGTTGTCCGCTGTCGTCATTGCCAAGTCTGAGGGCGAATTTACGCCTCAGGATGATAAGGCTTTGGTTGGCGGAAATGTTGTTACTGGACGGTAAACTACCTTTAAATAAGCCTACTGAAAAACGCATCCGAATTTCTTCGGGTGCGTTTTTTGTATGGATAGACTCCTGCGATTGTGATAAACCTGTTAACCCTATTGAGTCAATAATTCCGGTTTCTTCGCAATTCGATGATAGAAGACTTCGGTTTTAGCTGTATTATCCGTAAAGAGCCCGCCTAAACCAGTCTTATATCCATTGTCCAACTGCTTGTCACTATCCAGCACATAGGCTGCCGGTAGCTTATGATACTTACGACACAGCTTGACGTTTGACGTGGTGTCGCCTGGAATGTAGAAGGCGACTATATTGATATATCTGGGAAGCTTTGGCACGATCCGTTTCAATTTCGTTGAGTCTGGCCCGTTAACCAAGGCCATTTCAGGAACACCAGGTAACCGTTTGTGCATGTATTTTAAGCTGTTAATGCTAAACGATTGCAACACGACGTTATCTTTTTCGTGGTGTGCCTTTATCGTCTTGATAATTTCCTTTTCTAACTTGTAGTGACCTTGCGCCGTCTTCTTCGTCTCAATGACGTAGTTCGTCCGCTGGTGATAATGGTCAAATAGTTGCCCCAAAGTATGCAGGCGTTCACCATTCTTAAATTTATACCGATCCACTTGTTTGAGCGTTGACTTTGTTATATCGATATTATGGCCCAACGTTCGGTGCAGATTATTATCGTGCGAATCCACCAGCTGGCCATCCTTGCTTAAAATGATGTCCTGCTCCATGAAGTGGCCACCATGGGCCATCGCGTAGTTATACCCCGCAAAACTGTGCTCCGGAAATTTTAACGGGCTGCCGCGATGTGAAATAATCATCGGGTGTGATGCACTATAATCCTTAACTGAGATGGTTGCGGCTTGCCCCTGCACACTAGGCGTTGTGCAAAGTGCTACTATTCCAACCATCAGTGATAGCCCCAAAACAAACGTCCAACTGCTTCTCCTACTCACTTTTCCAATCCAATCCTCTACACTTTTCTACTGGCTATCATTAGATGTTTGATAAGTCAGCGATGTTTAAAATTATGCACTAAATTTATGAAAAATGGAAGTTTAAATTTGGATGTATGATTTTTTTTACTATTATTGCCGCAACCTCATAGTTTTCCCGCCAAAAATCGCCATTGCTTATTAGAAGACAATAACTAATCGATCCAAAAATGTGCAAAGTCAAACGTGTCCTTGGGGATTTCCCATAGCATTAATAATTAAAACCTAAAAGCGTGAAGTTATGACTTGCGCCGTAGCCTTCACGCATCATAAAACCCCTTTACTATTTCTTTCATAACTACGCAAAACACTTATCTGTTTTCACTCGCAAATGCCTTCTCATTCTCCCGCACAAACACCAGAAAATGGTCAACGCAATCCCGTAAAAACTTCACCGTACTAAAATCTGTCAACGTCCCTTCTTCATCGAACTTATCTTTTGCACAGTTCAGCAAAAATTCGAAACCGGGCATCACGAACCCGTTCACGCCAGGAGAGTTTAAAATCTGCCGGAGATTGTCCTGAGCACGGGCCGTTCCCTGCACACCAAGCGAGGCGCCAACGATCATCACGGGCTTTGTGGACAACGCGTGTTCATAAACCGACAGCCATTCAATTGTGCTTTTGAGGCAGGCTGGAATCGCATGATCATATTCGGGTGTGGCAATGATCACACCATCCGCTGCCTTGATTTTTAAACTCAGCGTAGCCACAGCATCCGGTACCGCCGCTAAATGAGACTCATTAAACAACGGAATGTCATCTATCTCGCAAATGTCCAGCGTAATCTGGTCATTAAAATGCTGCTGCATAAAACTGAGCAGCATTCGGTTGTATGAAAACGGTGCGTTGTTGCCGACGATGCCTACTAATTGAACTTTAGCCATTTTAAAGATCTCCTTTAGTCTTTCTTTTCCGCCACGATCTTAAACGCAAAGAATGTCAGGCAGATCATCAATACCGTTACCCATAAAAACGACATGTGCGCCCCTGACATATAGGTGGTTGCAGCATTCGTGCTGGTGCTGGCATGTTGGCCGATGATCAGAAAAGTCGTTGCAATCGACACTGATAACGCACCAAACACTTGTTGCAGGGTGTTCATGATGGTACTGCCATCATTGGAATCTGTGCCGCTTAAATCACCTAGGCCGTAACTTTGCGCTGGTGATAGCAGTAAACCAGACCCCGCCATCAAAATAATATCCACAATAATGACATACCAAAGCGATGAGGATGCGGTCACTCTAAGGAGCAGTAAAATCCCAATCAACGCCATAATGGCACCGATGCGCACAAGTCGTTTCGCCCCAAACGCATCGTAGAGATGACCCGCCAATAAAGAAACAAACGCATTCACCAAGCCCGCTGGCAACAAGATCAACCCCGCCTCACTGACAGAAAATCGCAACCCACTCTGCAACATTTGCGGAATAATATACATTGCGGCCATGACCATCGCAAAATTAAGGCCCGCAATAATGGCTGCAATCGTATACTTTCGTGACTTAAAAATGCGAAAATTCAACACAGGCGTGGCTATTCTTAACTGACGGCGCACGTAAATGATGACAAAAATGATCGAAACAATCAGTAATACATAAAGGCCAACGTTTTCAAATCCAAAGTTGCTGAACATCCCAACTGCGGTAATCAGTAACCCAAAACCAAGAATCGAATACAGGACGGATAACAGATCTACTTTGGGTTTCGTTTGTTTAATGACATCTGGCACCGTCATGAGAATCAGGATCAGCGCAATAATTGAAATCGGCACAAAGATGATAAAAATCCAGCGCCACGACAAATAATTAACGATAACGCCAGAAAGCGAGGGGCCAATGGCGGGGGCAAAGTTCATAACGACCGCGATGATTCCCATGGCCGAGCCAAGCTTATCACTTGGATACACTAACAGTGTCACCGCAAACAATAGCGGCATGAATAAGCCAGTGCTGATACCCTGAATCGTCCGACCAATAAACAGCCAGGTAAAACTAGGTGCCAGCGCAGCAATCACAGAGCCTAAAATAAAGATCACTGAGGCAACCGCCAAAATGATTTTTGCTTTGACCCAACGCGAAATCAAGGTTGTGAGCGGCAAAACGATTCCAATCACCATGGTGTAACCAAGGATCAGCCACTGCGTTTGACCGGAACTCACATTAAAGCTTTTTCCAATCTGAGGCAGCGCAATGTTAAGTGCCGTTTCTGAAAACAAGCCTAAAAAATTAATGACTAAAACACCCAATACGACCATAAATGGGCTTTTAATCTGCTTCGTCATAGAAATACCTCCCTATCCACATCTATCGACAAGCGAACCCCCGCCATGGCAACCGGTGTCGTCCACGGTGTCATTTTGGGGGTTGCATCTTGAGTCTTTAAATAATTTTCATGGCGGTCATATAGCCACCTTTAACCGCGTCATATACTTTTCCAGCATGTTTAGCATCACCAATAACCCATGCATCAGCTTCACCGGATGCTGCTTTCAATTCGGTAACCTCATCCTCGTTGGAATGCATGCCCATCGAGAAACACATTGAATCAGCCTTTACTAATTGTTTTTGACCGTCTTTTTCAATCAAAACGCCGTCATCAGTAAAAGCCAGGCATTTAGCGCTAAGTATCTGTTTCATGCCACGATGATCCATTTCATTTAACAGCGCATTTCGATAATAGCCGAACGTTTCATCAGCCATCATATCCTTCATTTCAACTATGGTAACAGCCTTCCCATGTCGGGCTAAATGCAGGCCAACCTCACAACCAACTAGCCCACCACCGACAATGACGACATTTCTTTCAATTTGATCAATTTTAGCGTACGCATCGATTGCCTGTGTCGCCTTTTCAATACCATCTATTTTTGGAACAACCGAATGGGCACCGACAGCAATAATGACATCATCTGGCGCTTCTTTAGCAATCAAGTCAGCATTTGCTTTAGTATTTAAGCGTATTTCAGCACCACTTTCTTGGGCTTGCTTAATAATCACATTTTTAGCATTACACAAATCTATTTTATCTTCATCAACATCAGTAAAATTAACAGTGCCGCCCAATCTATCTTGTTGCTCAACAAGTACGACCTTGTGCCCACGCTGTCGCGCTGTAATCGCCGCTTGCAATCCACCAACACCGCCACCAATAATGAGCACTTTATGAACTGATTTTGGTTTCGGAAAAGCGTCTGGATTAAAGTCAAACCCACTTTCTGGATTAACCGTACACTGCCCCATAGACATTGGTGAATAAATTTTTGCAGCCTTTTCTGGACCAATTTTCTGAGCTAACGGAATATCGGTCGGATGTTCACAAAATCCTGGATAACAGACGAAACACCGAATACACCGGCGAATCTCATCTTCCTTGCCCTGTAGTGCCTTATTTGGCATTGCCGGATCAGCAAAACACTGTCGCCCGAATTCAATAAAATCTGCCTTTCCTTCAGCAATTACTTTTTCGGCAAGTTCAGGGCCGTTAAATCCACCAATAGTCGCTACATAAGATTTTTTAACCGCTGCCTTGACCTTGGCCGCGTATTCAACATTCAAACCATGAGGATCCAAGAAAGAGGAGAACGTCTTAGTTTGATTGCCAAGCCACTTTAGACCATTTGAGATATGGAGAATATCTGCCATTCCATCAATTTCTTGACAGAAAGCCACAGTATCGTTAATTTTCATACCTCCGTGAACACCATCTTCTGCAGAGAACCTTAACTCTAAAATGCCGTCTTCGCCAATACCGTGACGACAAGCTTCCAGAATCCGTTTTGGAAAACGTGCTCGATTTTCCATGCTGCCGCCGTACTCATCAGTTCTGTGATTGGTCCACGGCGAGATATATTGTTGTAATAAAAATCCATGACCACCATGCAGCATCACACCATCAAATCCGCACTTTTTTGCAAATCGAGAAATCTGGTAAAAATCGTTGCAAACTTTTGCCATCATTTCTTCATCCATGCCCTTCACTTTGACGCCATCGTCTCTGGTCATATCCTCTGGGCCCCAAGGTTCCTTAGCTTCTGCAGCCTGACTTCCTTCGTGGGAAAATTCCATATAGGCAATCGCACCTTTAGCGTGAATACGATCGGCATATTCTTTAGCAATTTCAAAATCAGGACCTGAATACTTTGTGAAATCAATTTTTCGTTTCTGAAACAACGTTCGCGCTTCTTCAAAATTTAGCGGCATTTCTCCAGTTGAAACACAGCCAAAGCCACCTGCAGCCCGCTGTTCTACCATTCGATAGATATTTTCTCGCATTTTCGGAATAAAGTAACTCGCATGCATGAACATTGTCGGAGCTGCTATCATTCTGTTCTTATAAACATTGCCACGAATCGTGACTGGCTTAAACAAATGCGGATATTTAATAACACCTGGTTGTTCAGTACTTAGCGCTTCACTCATAATTATCTCTCCTCCAATAACTTATCAAATTTACTTAAACCTTAACAGCAGCTTTACTAGAACGCTCATTCAAATACGCAGCAATTCCATTAGCGGCCATCCGACCGGAGTTCACGGCAAATCCCATTGAATTACCTGGCAGCGTGAAGTTGTAGCTGTCACCGTAGATGGTATTGGCATCTTGTCCGGCACTGTACAACCCTGGAACAGCATGGGTTGCATCTGCATAGACTTCACCAAACTTATTCGTCCGAATGCCGCCCAATGTTGAGTACGCGCCGGTAAAGTACTTTCCGACAATGTAACAGCCATTGCCACGAATAGGCTTTAAAAACTTAGCCGGTTTGTGGAACTGAGTATCCAAATTCTGAACACAAAGTTGGTTATAATCATCAATGGTTTGCTGCAGCTTTGTTTCATTAATCCCTAATTTCTCAGCTAGTTCTGATAGCGTATCGGCCACAATGATGCCCTCGTAATTGTTGGCTTGGGCTTTTTCAATCTCGCCTTCCGCGTCATCGAAGCAACTGGCAGGATGCACAATATCGGCAATTGCTGGGCCGTTTGCCTTATAGTCATCCAGCAGTGATTGATCCATCACACAGTAGCCATAATTTCCCGGTTGTAACCGAAGTGCATTCCCCGTGTAGGTGGTGTTGCCCATGTCGCCCTCATTCATGAACCGGTCGCCACGTTGATTGATCAGGAGGTTCGGCTGACGGAGGGCAGCATCGGAGTTGAAGTACTGAAAGTTGTCGGGCAGCAGGTAAATTGTTTCCACGGTTTCAGAGGTAGTATCCTTGTTTGCGCCGGCCTGCCACATCATCCGCAGACCGTCGCCTTCGATTCCAGGCACGTTGAAAGTAAAGAAATCTTCGTTTAAATTCAATCCCAACTCGTCATGCAACATCTGCTTACTGGAACCAAAACCACCCGTGGCAACTAAAACCGCTGAAGCAGTGACTGCATACTGCTGACCATTGTTGGCTTGCGCCGTGATCCCTGTGATTTTGCCGTCAGCAGTCGTAATGCTAGTCGCTGGTGTTTCAAGATAGAAGGTCGCACCCAGTTTTTCTGCGCGTGCCTTGAGGTGTTTATTCATATCCGCAGCTGCACCCGGACCTGGTTGGCTGCCATCATCGGGCTGAACCACATGCCAGGTCGCGTTGGATTCTTTGAAATACTTGAAAGCCCCCGCAAACTGCACGCCCATGTCCTGCAGCCACTTGATCGTATCGGCCGAGAGGTTAAAGTAGGTCTGGACAAGATCTTCATCAACCCGGTAGTGGGTGTATGTCATGTGTTCTTCCAGGGCTTCTGGGACAGAGATGTCATTGAATCCCTGCCGTTGAATATCGGTGTCGATGCCCAGCGGTCCCATGCCCATGTTGGCGGTGCCACCAGCCACGCCATTTTTTTCAAATACAACGGTCTTCAGCCCGTGTTCACCGGCCGCCACCGCCGCAGCAAGACCAGCTGGACCAGCGCCGATAATGGCAAGGTCGGCAGTGAGCTGTTCGACCGGAGCATCACTGGCGGAAACCTCTGAAACATGTTGGCTAAAAGCGGTTCCTGCGTTTGCTTGGGCTAGGGCCGACTTCACAGCATTCGAGATCCCGGTTGACGTTTTGGTCGCCCCGGAAATCACGTCCACGTCATACGTTTGGTGGTCAACGATGCGTTTAGGAATGTCAGTCAGTGCCCTGCTAGAAACGCCAGGGGTCTCATGATTCTCAACAACTTCCACCTGCGCCAAAGTACCGTCAGTCACGGTTACCTTAACCGTTAATTCACCGTCTTGTCCCTGGCCCTTTGCTTGATAACTTCCATCTTTCATGATGACGCCTCCTAAATGAACGATTCTTAAATCAACTGGCCTTCTTGAGCGCGCTTAGTGGGCTTTAAGACTGTTGGCAGAGTTGGCAAAATGAATTCCAGTCAGCAGTGCACGGCATGCTCTGGAGAAGGTTGAGATGATTTAGATTGTATTTTATTTTACTTTTAACTATAATTTGTATGCGCTTTATTTTCATTGGGCAATCTCACAATATTTCACGTTAAAAGGATCAGTTTAATAACACTTTAACTAAGGATAGTGATAACAATGCGTATCAATGACCTGATAGCAAGTTTAGGTAATCCCACAATAAAATTTAAAAATCCGGCCCTTTTAACGACCAACTTTTTTGATGCTGACCTGGATATCTCGCAAAGTTGTTTAACGCTTCACACAATTAATAACGACACGCCGTGCTATCTTCGACTTGTCCAAGATGGAAATACTGGCCCAGACAATACACTTTATTTGGACCTCCCGTATGCCCTCACCACGCTAAAGGACAAGGTTCAAGGAGCTCTTCAATGGGACTATGTTGCCAGCCAAACTTTTGAATCCATTCAATCTGACGTAACCGACCAGTTGCCGATTCAAAACTACCTGGACGTCTTCGCACGCCACCTTGATCAATCCCTGATCTTATTTGATCGGCATGACGAACTGGTGATTTCGTCCACATATGGCTCACTGGGACGACTGTCGACACAAGCTGTGATTCACCGGTTATTGCCGACGCTAGCTGACATCACCGGCAGCCTGATTTTTAATGATACGACTAACACCCAGCTAGCAGCCATCACCATTAAGCCCGGGTTTACGTTTGCCACACCCCTTGCCGATAGAAAGCAGGCTGCTTATACTTTTGGGCTATTAAGGCGCATCGGCACCGTGTTAGTTCATGAAATTGAAACGCTTGCCGCACCAGCCGACAAGCTTGCGACTAATCTGCCGGCCGCCTATTTTTCAAACACCCTGTTGGACCTCATCCATAGCCAGACCATCAACGCTGATACACTTAAGGACTGGCGTCTTGATCCTAAGGTCTCTGCTTACATCATCCGAATCACCTTTGCGATGCCACCCGAATCGTTGATGGTAACGGACTTCCTTCGAGTGCTGACGCCTTTGCTGGGTGATCTGCGCTATTGCATTGAAAATACCAGTCTCATTTTAATCTGTAGTACTGGGCAGCCTCTCAATACAATGAAGGCCACGTTGGCCACACTCTATCAATACGCACAAAAGTACGACTTCTCGATCACCATTAGCGCACCATTCAATACAATTGAACAAGCGAGTGTGGCCTATCAGCAATGCGTTTCCACACAAGCCTATGCAGTAACAGTGCCGCTGCCGGATCGCATTTTATTCTTTCAGGACGTTGCCCTACTTGAACTGGTGGATCAGGTGAAGGGCCGCGTTAATCTCACCGACTATGTGCACCCTGACTTGCAGTATTTGATGGCATACGATGACGACCATCACACTGACTATCTGAATACGCTGCACTTTTACTTGTATGATGATCTGAATACAAAACGAGCGGCAGCCGATCTCCACATTCACCCCAACACGCTGTTGTATCGCATTGGTAAAATTAAAACTTTGCTGAATTATGATTTTAGTTTCGGCAAACAAAATTTAGATTATCGGATGGGATTTTTAATTCTTTATAGTCAAAATAAGGTTCGCCTACCTCGCTCGCGACGGACGCCGGCTGAAGATCCCGCAACCACTATCTAAATTTTGTGTAACAATTAACTTGACAGTAGTGGCTGACTTGGACGTATGATAGCACTATACAGTCCATATTTAATTCAAGGATTGTCTAGTACTATATTTAAAGTGAGGCGACTATCATGACAGCAGAAGATCATCTTATCACTGCTTTTTTAGACCTGTTAGCAGTCGAAGATTACAATAAAATCAGTGTGTCGCAGCTTATGAATCGCGTCCATTTAACGCGTACCTACTTCTATCAGCTGTACTCAGATAAAAGCGAGCTTGCACGAGAAGCTTTCTTTTCGCTTATTCGAGAATACCTGCTTGGTATCTCACAGGCCATCACGAAAAATGGCACGGCAAATGAGCGAGCGGTTCAACAAGGCATGCAGTTCATTAGTGTTCATCGGGACCAGATGCAGTTGCTGATGCAGGTGCAAAAAGGTGATTTCAACTTACTGACCGAGTTTCAAGACCGCATTAAAACGATTATTGTCGCTGAGGTCAGCAAATCACGACAGGTGTCTGCACCGGTACTGGACTACTTTTCAGACCTATTTGCGGCGTCAACGATCACGACTTTAAATTGGTTTTTGACGCATGATGAGGTGTCAACGGATGAAATGATCCGGTTGGCGTCTACTTCCCTGTCGCAAGGCGTCGTCTCCATTCTATAAAAATGAAGTGTCTACCTGATTTTTAAGTAGACACTTTATTTTTTATGTCTACGCAACCTATTTTGTAATCGGTTACACTTATCTCGAATGATAACTATTGAGCAAGTCATACTTGGTCAATTTAAAATTTGGAGGGTATAACCATGACAAAAAATAACGTTGCGTTAGTTACGGGTGCCGCACAGGGTATCGGGTTAGCTGTTAGTGAAGGCTTTGCGAAGGCAGGCAATGATGTTGTGCTGACCGACTACAATCTCAAGGTTGAAGAAGTCGCTAAAACGCTGGATGACCACTATGATGGCACCATTACCGGCTTAGTCATGGATGTGACTGACACCAGCAGTATTGACGACACGCTGGCCAAGGTCATGTCCCAGTTCGGTCGTTTAGATTACGCCGTGAATAACGCAGGCGGTGGTGTTTTGAAACCATTCGCTGAATTGACCGATGAGGATTTCGACAAAACCATTAATCTCGATTTGCGCGGCACGTTCCTTTGCATGCGCGCGGAGATCAAGTTATTTGAAAAACAGGGCTTCGGGTCGATCGTCAACTCCGGCGCACTCGGCAGCATCTACAATCCCGGTGGTATGGGTGCCTACAATGCCGCAAAGAACGGCATTATGGGCATGACTCAGGCCGCTGCCGTTGACTACGCCGCCCAGAATATTCGTGTCAATTGCATCGCACCGGGACTGACCGAAAGTCCGCTGACGCAGGGTGACTTTTTGAACGCCGTGTTACCGACTGTGCCAATGAAGCGGTTTGAAACGACTGAAGAGCTCGCAAAGGGTCTATGTCTTTGTTGCCACGGAAGCCACCTTCATGACCGGTCAAACGATCTTGAGCGATGGCGGTGCATCCGTTGGACTGAAGGGTTAAAGGGAGGTTTCCGATATGTTTCCAAAGAAAACAGATTATGACTTAGTGATTGTTGGTGGTGGTCTAAGCGGTCTCGCCGCGGCTGTTGCAGCCGGCGAAAAGCATCTGACAACGCTTGTGCTAGAAAAGGGTCGAACGCTGGGTGGCGATGGCAACTATGTCGAGGGCGCGATGGGTGTAGATAGCGCTATGCAAAAAGAAGCCGGTATTACGATCGACAAAACGCAGCTGCTGCAAGACGAGCTGAACTATTCCCATTATGAAGCCAGTGCACCCCACCTTAAGAAATTGATCGACGCTAGTGGTGCCACCATTGATTGGCTGCAGTCACTCGGGGTGTCGTTTACTAAGGTCGGTCCTCAAGGCAAAAGTTGGCCAACGATTCATACGTTTGAAGGCGGCGGCCACGCAGCAATTGAGAAATTGAAGGCTAAAGCTGACGAGTTCGGGATTGAATTTGTAACGAGTGTCAGTGCACAAAGACTGATGCAGTCTAACGGGCATATTTCCGGTCTTGTGATCAAGAATGAAGCGACTGGCCAATACCGGGAACTAACGGCCCCAAACGTTTTGTTGGCAACCGGCGGCTACGTCGATAATCCAGAATTAGTGAAAAAACGGACGCCATTTGTTGGTCGTCTATTGACGGTCAGTGACGGCAAGTCAACAGGTGATGGCATGCAACTCGCCTGGGCTGCCGGTGCCCAACACTATTCCATGGGCGCCATCCAGTACGGTGGTGGGGCCATCTATGATCGGCAAACACCGCCATTTGTCCACATGATGTCACAGCTGGGGGCTGCCGCAACGCAGGAGGCCATTTTATGGGTCAACGAACGCGGCGAACGGTTTGTGAATGAAGATGTGAACGACAACATGTGTCATGCTGGGAGTGCCATTTTGACCCAGTCGCGCGTGTTCTCGATCTTTGACCAGACTGCTGTCGACCACTTAGCTAAGGTTGGCTTATATAAAATCGTGGGTAACTCCCCTGTTTCACCTGATACGCTGGACAAACTCCCTGAGGAGATCGAAGCTGATCTTGGAAAGCACGCGCCTTATTTAACTAAAGCTGATAGTATCGATGAACTGGCTTCAAAGCTTGGGCTTGCGAAATTACCCGCCACTTTGGCGCGATATAACGCACTAGTTGGCACCGGTGCCGATACTGATTTTGGGAAGAATCGCGACTACCTCACTGCGGTTGCTGATGGCCCATTTTACGCTGTCGAACTGGGCGTTGGGATGGCTTGTGCACTTGGCGGGATTCGTGTTAACGATAATAATGAAGTTTTGAATGATTATGGGTATGCGGTTCCTAGACTGTTTGCAGCTGGTAACGATGCTGCTGGGATGCTTGTTGGGGATACTTATGCAGTGACGTTGCCAGGGAGTACTGCGGGGTATGCGGCATTTTCTGGGCGGAATGCGGTTGCGAATATGTAGGATTTTAAAAACGGTGACTGGCGCTTGGCGCGTCGGTCACCGTTTTTTTGTTAGTATTAATATTGAGCCTTACATCGTCAGAAAAACTGGTCGCCTTTCGATAAATCACGAAAAGAGACGAGTATTTTAATAGTTTTCGTGACTACTTCTGCATATAAGAATGGCTAATAATATAAAATTCTTCTTGGCTTGGACGCCATTCTTTGGGAAGTGCATCAAACTCCTGATCAAAAACATCAACAGCGTTCATATCCACATCCATAACCGGACTACTTTCGAAATGCCAATGATGACCAGCCAATACTCCTGGTACCAGTTCTTTAACAAGTAACGCAGTCAGGTATTGATCACGCCCCATTGAAACATCGTACCTCATGGCACTTTTAAATCCTGCACCAACGTAATTACTAGGTGCACCCATAAGAATAACGGTGTCAAATTCAAGTTTATGCGCCCGTTCAAGCGCTTCATTAATCAATCTTTTCCCTAATCCTAAACGCTGATAATCGGGATGAATTGCCAGTGGTCCAAGCGTCAAAACCTGCTTAATTTTGCCATTTTCAGCAATCAATTTAGCCTTTGTGAACATCACGCTACCAACGATTTTATCGTCTACTGTCAGCACAAGATCCAGTTTAGTGACGAAATCTGGATGAGCACGCATGATGTGCACAAGATAGTGCTCATAGCATCCGGGAGTGTATACATTCCAGAACGCAGTCCGGATAAGTTCTTCAACGCTACGATAGTCCTTTGGGTGTTCATTTCTAATTTGAATATTGCCAGTAACTGGATTAGTCATAATCTCCCCCTATATTTGCCTATTGAATCCGCCCAATTCCCTTTATAAAAGCTTCTTGTAACTCGGTTAGCTGTGTTTGAGGCCGCCGAATAAGACCATATCGAAATGCTTGGTCAGCCTTGAAATCAAACATATCTATGTCCAATCCTGCCGACATAATTAGAAATACAACTATCAATAATAACGCAAATTTCTGTTCTCTAGTCAATGATAACGGAATTGGGTTTGAATGGTTTGCCATAAATGGTTGGGCGTCATATTGAGTGTGATTTGGTTCTGCCCAACTTCAATAAAAGCTAAATCCGTTAACCTTAAACATAATCAAGAATATACGGATAGAAAAACACTTAATATATGCATCTGATAATTAGAAAATCAACACAATCCTGTTTTCTTCTCATTCACCTTAGGGAGGAAAATTATATTTAATGTCTGCAAGGTCCTTTATGGAACCACACCCACATGCGTGGGGAATATCAAGCCGATGAGAACTGCTGAAAGAGATAGTGAGGATCACCCCCACATGCGTGGGGAATACACCGGTGACGAGGCTGAACGGTCAAACGGCAAGGGATCACACCCACATGCGTGGGGAATACACAATTGAGTCTTTTCGTGGGGAATTCGACTTAGGATCACCCCCACATGCGTGGGGAATACGACATGGACGCGTGGAAAGACTTGACGTTCAAGGGATCACCCCCCACATGCGTGGGGAATACAGCCGATAATGACAACTGGGTCCTGTGGTCATAGGATCACCCCCACATGCGTGGGGAATACCGGAGGGTTTGCGCACTTTCAAGGGCCCGTGAAGGATCACCCCCACATGCGTGGGGAATACACTAAACAAATCCCGCCATATCAACATTCCTAAAAGTGGAAAACCCGTTTTTTTATAACTTGCAACTCACCATCACTAAAATCAAACAGGAATCACCGTCATCAGCCCCATACCAAATGCTTTTTCTTTCCCAATCCCATTTACCAGCGTTTGCCGAAAAGTAACAGCGTCAGTCACCCGCAGCATACCTTCAAAACTCACACGACTCAACTTAGCACCTCTGCTCTGTTTGCGAGCAAGCCTTGGCCAATCGCGACTAACGATATCAAAGGCCAAATCATTCACATCTTCAATGGTTTCACTTTGCTGTTTCTTAATCAGTTCAAAACCTAACTTATCGGCACGCTTAATCAGCCATCCCTTTTGTTGGTCAACCTTAATATGCGGATATATTTTAGGCTGATTTTTACCTGGTTGCGGTACCGCATGAACCGGATTGGCAGTTAGCCGAAAACGCATCAACTCGCCATCGTTAATACCGTTCAAAAATTGATCATACGATTTGGTTTGAACTGAACCACCAACACCATATCTCGCTAACGCTTCTGTATCAGGTGCCTCTTGACTTAGAAGCAACAGATACTTTTTCCCATTCAATTGATCAATGCGCCATAGATGCCGTTGCCTTTCGTTAGCAGCAATCTCTTCTGGAAAACTCTGTTCAATCCAGTTATGATAGGCGCCTAAGTGTGTTAGATCCTTAGTTTTACGCCGATTATTGACGTCAATCTCAACTCGAGATAAATACATAAGAACTCCTTTCTAGAGGCTCCCCATAATATCATGGGTAGTATCGTCTCTATTATCCTCAAATCTATTATTCGTTACTTCAACTGAATCCAAGGCGATACCGCGATATTCAAAGTATCGATTTCGTTGATCAAAAGAACCGACTTCGTCCTTTACCAGTTGTGTTCTGTTAGTAGGTATCAGATTAGCATCCGCAATAATATCCAAAATCATAGACGAATGATTTCGATGCTTTTTTCGATACCAATCTGCCGCTTGCCACTGAACGGTTTTTAAGGCAGCAACCGGATCAATATCTGAAAACAGTTCTGTCTCGAGAACGCCTGCTGGAACATTAGCTCGTCTCCCAAGGAACAATTGGAAATGCGGGTGTAACAGTGCGTAGTGAATAGCGTCGATCCATGCATCGTCGTCACTGCCAATTGCAACAACAAAAACCGCATCCTGCAAATAATCTCGATACGAGACTTTTGTACCACCCTTCCCCTTTTTCCAAACGACTGTTTGAAAGTCAGTCAACGAAACGCCGACCTGGTCAATTCTAACTGCAAAACCCAACTCATTTAATTTGAGAATTCGCGCATCATCTCTTGAATACCCCAATGCTGCAGCAACCATACCAACAATGGCACTCTTTGAAGGATAGCTACCACTCGTTCGTCTTAAAAAAGTGGCCTCGTCACCATATGATTGAAGTGGTGATGTTAATTTAATCGTCAGTGTTTTCATCCTGCACCGCCTTTGTTAAGCGCTCAGTGACTTCGTTAAGAAGGTCCGATAAATTAGTCATCTTGTCGCCAATAGTTGTGTCATCATTTCCTAAAACTGTGGTTAAAATTGGTGACTCAACAAACTTTGCTGTCCGCTGGTATTCTGCTTCCAACCGACTAATTGATTCTTCCACATATCCGTTATGCGATTTAACAGGGTTCTCAAACGCAGAGACTAAATTAACTGGCGTATCAGGACGGATAGTAACCATGACGTAATTTGGCACTGTTTTATTTGCATAGGAATTCTGCTTCCCGGTCGGCATCGTTAAAATAAATTGTTTAATGAACGTCATTGCGCCGTTAATTGCATCCGATTCACCAATGTTATGCACCAACTCGTTGAGATTTACATTGGCATACCGATACAGCGTTGCAGAATTGTACTCACTTGATCCTAACATTGCGGCACCACTTGTCGTTTTATTCTCATCGTCTGATGCGGTAAAGTAGTCAAATTCAGGAATAATTTCATGTGTTGAAATAGCGTGAGCAACCTGAACTGATCCTTCAACATTTAATTCTGGTTCATCGGCAACCATTCGTCCAAAGAGCGCCAAATCAAGGGATTGATTTCCTTTCAGCACTTTCTTGATTTCCTTAGCATCAAGTTTATCGTTATTTACGGCATAGCTTGCTAATTTTTCAATTTGTCCTTGACTTACAAATAAAAGAGCCTTCGTGCGATTATCTTTGAAGTTTTTCACACCGCCTAATTTCAGCACTTCAATCGATTTCTTAATTGCAGCATCTTCATCTAAAGATGAGTCAGTTGCCATTAAGGCATTTGCCAATAACTTCGGAACATCAAGCGTTCGACTGCTTGCTACAACGTGTGCATCCTTGAAGTAATCTCGAACTGCTTTTTTCCAGCTTTGCGATGATACACGTGATCGTGTGACCCCACCATAGATAGCCGTTTTCGGTGCGCCAGTATCATCACGGTTAATATTGGAAGATGGGACAGTTTGTAACACGTTGATATCTACATATAGGTTTTGAGTTGTCATTTAGTTTACTTCCCTTCAATTTCTGCTTTCAAATTTAAATTCTGATAATATTGCTGACCCCAAACAAGTCGAACACCATTCGCCTGCTCATAGCCAACTTGATACCAATAGAGATCATCGGCTAATTTTGCATAATCAATTTTTTGAGCACTGTTTCGCTGTTTCAAAATGGGCACGATGTGGTTAAGTGAATTGAGTGCACTTGCTACATTGGTCGTTCCCAACAAGTTCTGCACGCGTCGATCCAGAGCAACCTGATTCTCAGGATTCTGGCGTAATCTCGCTAAAGCAGTGAAAAGTGGAACACCCCCATCTTCCTGCTTATCGTAACTTGGTCCATAGACTGAGTTTGTTTGTCCTTGCTGATGAATAGCATATAGCCGAACCGCCGTAAAAATGGCCGTTTCAGCCCTCGTAGGTTTGCCTGTAGTACTTAGCCAATTCTCATCAAGATTCGCCATGAGTATCGGCCAAACTGCCTGAGCTTGTGGACTTTCAATTGAGGTCGCATTTCTAATGCCCGCCAAGGCGGCTTTGTTAAGATTTCCGTTGCCGTATAGTTGTTGAATGATGTGTGCCGTCGTTTTAACGATCTGTTTTCCCATAAACGATCACCCCTTTTTATTTAATTTCAAACGTGCGTATACATTACGTTCTAACTTATTTCCTGCCATGAAAATATTGTTGTAAATTATTTCGTCTTTTCTGCCTGGACGTTCAACCATTGCGCCACGAATATCCTTGATTTTTGCTCTAGAAATCATTCGTCGCTTCGACTCGAACACAATGGTGTTTAATTGCTTTTCCCATTCAAGCACTTTCTGACCACGATCATCTTCATTAGTCAAACTACGTAACCAGGACTTAAAAGGTTCGTTAAGCCGTTCATAAAATTTAGCAGTGATATCGTTTGCAAAGGTTGAATTCTTCTGCCCGCGAATGGCTGCAATATCAGCGCCAAAATGTCGATAATCAAGTCCAACTTGTTGTGTGAGTTTAATCACTGCATCTATTTGTTGTGGCCAGTAATTGGCCTCTTCAGGATTTTTAGCCAAAAGGACATCAGCCTCAATCTGCATGTCGTCATCGACCTCAGCAGCTGGAGTTTGTGACGCACTATTACCATCATTCAGAAGATTGATTGATGACAATGTAATTGCCTGTTTTTGTTGAACATAGCCTTCATCCTTTAAGCGGTGCAGCCAGTCGACAATTCCAGGTTCATGAATACCATCATCGTCACCAACGCCAACATACAAGCCGAAGTTTCGCCACATCGCCATCGATAAAGCACCAATATCACGATAAAGCGGCGTGTAATAGCCAGCCTTTGGGTCACGATGCCAGATAGTCATCGGTTCAATAAACACATTTTTGTTATCAAAAATGGGAATTCCCGCACTAAAGATAACCGGTTGTCCATCGTCTTGCCAGTCAACATGTAGTATGCGTGACCATGTCGTATATAGCTGGGCGATGTTATCCGGAACCAGTTCTTTTTTTCTATCTTCTACATAATCCAAAACGCTGTTATATTCCCAAACAGGTCTTTGTACCGCATATTGATCAGCATCGGGTACCAAAACTAAATTTAGTATCAATGTATCGAATAAGGTGGCGCCTTTAGCAAATACCGGGTTTAGACCATATACCCAGCCGGTAGATATCGAAAAGGACGCCTCCGTTTTAATTTTTGTTTTATCGGTGACACCACTCACGTTTTGATACATCACTAGCCAACGTGCAAACTCGTCAATTGGTACATGATTCTTGAAGTTGCCAGTCTTTGGTGAAAATACTGCGAGCGTATTCCCACTTTCAGATATTCGACGATTGATCTGTTTGAGGCCAACGGTGCCTTTCCCAGTAGCAACCTTCTTATTATCAGGCACTAATGCATCGAACTCTGCCTCGGTCACCTGATAAAACGGATGGTCGCCAAACAAATCAAACTGGTCTTGATTAGCAATCAGATAATCCTTGACTGCTGAAGAAAACTTTTTATTCTCATACAGTTGCTGCCAAGTTGCTAATAAATCATCTTCTTGGTAGTCATCTTGCTCAACGTCACCGGAAACACGAAACTGCTGATCAAGCTCCAGCCAATCATATGGATCACTATTAAAATCTACCCGTGAATATATCGTCGTCAATATTGCCAGAAGCAACCGAAAAACCACAAAATCCTGACTGCGCATATCGCCAGCAAGTTGTTGATAATCTTGCGCATTTTCGAAAAATTCGATCAAGGACACGGTTTTCTCCTGATTCGTTGCTGACTCAATAACTTTGATCCAGGGTTCCGTCGTTAAGTTAAACGATCTCGTTGCCATACTATTCCTCCTTTTTGTAACTCAATCCCCAGTCAGACGAGTAACGCAACTGCCAGCCGTCTAAAATGGCCGATTGGTCTTGATCTAATACAAGCGCATACGATTCTTTGAGCCATTTGCTCTCTTTCCAATTGGCAAAGAAACGATTGGTTTGTCCCAAAAGTTTCGAGACAACGTTTCCCATATTCTGAGTTACTCTTACCGGAAGTCGAATTGTCTGCTCCGCAATTGCCATGTCTGACATATCCGATATTCTCGTGCCTGATAGCGTGAAACACTCACTACCAATTTGTTTAACTAAAATAACTTCTAGCGTTTCTTGAATATCCCGAACAACGGCGCCGGACTTTTCATCCGCATTTTGTGGGTCGTACGGATGTTTAAGCCAACCATGAATCGGATTGCAATTTTGTTTTGGCAAGCCGATTTGAAATGCCTTAGCTTCTGATTCCTGTTTCTCCCTGTGTGTATCAAATTGAGTTTTCACTTTCTTTAAGTCGGGAATTTCTTCATTTGACTCAAAATCATAAACTTGTTGGACTAGGGGTGAGATATCCGTTGGCAGTGTGAGCTCATCTTTCAAATAGTAGTCAGTCTTCATAAGTAAATAGTTTTCGTAAATAAACGAAATGCCTGCCCGGTACTTTCCAAATGCTTCAATACCCATAATAAAGACTTCTGGTTGACGCAATTCATCTGGTCGCTGGATATGATGTCGATGCAACCGACCAATTCTTTGAAGCAAAAGGTCCATTGGAGCAATATCGGTATATAGCACGTCAAAATCGATATCCAAAGACTGTTCTAAAACTTGTGTTCCAATCACAATCATTTTGTCAGGACGATGACCGTTCTTTCCGATTTTTTCTTGCAACGTCGCTTCTTTACTTGCTCGCTCTCCTGCCAAAAATGCTGAGTGTAAAACTAAATGTGGGACATCATCTGGTACTAAACGGCCCAGTTCTTGTGCCTCCCTGATAGTATCTACGATAATGCCGGCTATTCCACCTTTTTTTATTTTATTTAATATGGAATTCATGAGCTCTTCGTTTGTTTGGTCGAGGCGATTCACTTTCACGGTGACAGGAGTCTGTTCATTTCCAAATTCAGTCACCTGCTTAACCTGCTTGCCGTCAAGCATGGTGAGTAGAGGATAGCTTTGTGTTTCTTGCCAGTTTTCTGGGGCCTCCGCATGTTTGATACTCTTACCAAATCTGCCCCGATAATATGCAGCTAGTAGGTTTACTCGCGTCTCTTTTGGCAATGTCGCTGATAATGCAATGACGGGCACGTGATAGGCACCTAACCAATTGAGGGCTTTGAATAGGTGCTGATTCATGAATGAATCATTTGCATGCACTTCATCGATTACGACCACCTTGCCACTGAAAGCAAGATGTCTTAAAAAGAGATGCTTTTGCTTAACTGACATGAGCAACAATTGATCAATTGTCCCGACGGTAAATTGCGATAGAATTCGCTTTTTTCCTGAAAATCAACTGTTGACAGTGACCGTTCCTGTCTTGTCTTTACCGTCAAAACTATCGATACCCGATGCATCTGGGAGATTTAAATAGTCTTGGTTTAATTTAGCTTTAGAATGCGCCAGATTGATTGAAAAGGATGTGTTCTGTTTCTTTGCCAGAAATGCTAGCCACTTTTCGACTCGTTTATACATAGCATTGGTTGTTGCCTGTGTCGGAAGTGCGAAGTACACCCCATTACATTTACCGGATTTTGCCAGTTGTTCAGCTGCTATCAGTGCGATTTCTGTTTTACCGCTCCCAGTTGGAGCTTCAACGATTGTCATCCCAGGCTCTTTGAATGTTGATATAGCATCCGTCATGATTTTTTGCATCTGAGAAGCTTTAAAATGCCAGCGTTCTTGATATGGATCTTCTTTCGTTGATACTGCCTGTGGAATCCATTGGTTGAATGCTTGGGACCAATTTGCCATTGCTGTTTCAAATCGCTCATCTGTTGAAATATCTTGCCAACCCTTATCCAATGGAATTAGTGGGAACAAGACTTTCTTTTTATCTTTGTCCATGTATTCGCTGGAGGCCAGCCAGTCCGCCATGATCAATAAGCCCTCTAGTATGATTGCCTGAGGTTGGGATACTTCAGGTATTTCTCTTGATGAGTTATAGCCACTTGTTTCTAGACCATACTGGAAAAGCTCCGTTTGCATTTTTCTCCAAACCAACTGTGTTTGTTCATTCTTGTCATCCTGAAAATAATTGGCTTTAAAATCGTCAATTTGACCTGATGGATCATATTCAATAGGAAAGCCATGATGACCACCAATAATCGCAGCAATTGATTTAGGGATACCGTACTCCTTCAACAATAAGGCCTCACCTGCCAAACCGTGTGGGGTTTTAAAATCAAAGAGCAATTCAGTACTTTTAGAGGGTATCCCTGATTTAGTTAATTTTCTAAGAAATCGTTTATCCAAATGGTCATCGAAACCTTTTTTAAATGTGAAGGCAGCAGTAGATTTCCCAATATCATGCATGAAGCCTATAAATTTGACTAGTTTTTGCGTATCATTCTTCGAAGTGTTGATGCTTAAAAACAGTCGCTGATCAGCAGTAAGCCAATTTTTGTACAACCAAGTAATCACATTTTGGGTATCAATTAAATGAGCGATTAAGGGGAGCCAAGCCGTTTCTCCATCAATGGTTTGCTTCTTCGCCCATAAACTTGTTGTTTCGGGTGATAAAATCATCGTAGAATTTTCTTCTTTGCATACTCTAAACATTGTTCTTAACAATTAATAAAATACACTAATCTAAGAATAATTTCAACCTAGCAGTGTATTCTACTAACCATCGCAATAGACTATCCCCCATAAATGGGGATCACTCCTATTTTCTTTCGAATATCCTCTAAACATTCGGATCACCCCCACACGTGTGGGGAACAATTTGAACATGTTTATTAAAAATACTCGGTTCAATGGCTACTATTGCAAATAGTATACCACTTTAAAAGAACTGCGCTTGCAATAGACCCGCAATTTATAACTATCAGTTGGTAACTTTTATTTCATTATCTTTTTTATGTAATGTTGCGGCAATTAGCTCCAATAAATAAGAACCTTTCTTCGCTGCTCCTTGGCTATTCAAGAGTCTTGTTTATTAAAATATTAGCAATATGTTTTCAAAAAGTTAGTAATAAAAGCTTTCTCATATCAATTTTTTATCTCCTGTTACGTGAGCAACATATACCTACCTTTTACTGCCTGCAAACACCCAAATCACATAGAGAGAACTTATCAGTAGAAATTTTAATAGAGTTTTCCTAGCCTCACACATGTGTTGGGAATACACCATTGAATCAACAGTGTCTGACAAATTGTCAAAGTCACCCACATCCGTGGGGAATAAATCTTACGAGTTAAGACAGCGTACTTTGCTTTAGGATCACCCCCACATGCGTGGGGAATACTCTTTGATTTGAATTTTTCCACGACGCTCACCGGGATCACCCCCACATGCGTGGGGAATACCTACCGTATTCGTTGCCCGCATTGCCCGTGGTGGGATCACCCCCACATGCGTGGGGAATACACTAAACAAAGGCCGCCATACCAACATTTCTAAAAATGGAAAACCCGTTTTTTTTATGACTTGCAATTGAATAAACTAGTCTCAATTTAACAGCCCACCTAAAAGCAGTGTCAAATAGATCTTATTTATTGTAACACGCTACTTTCTCCACAAAGATTTAATTGACCTATTCATATTTTTTTATCTCAGACTGAGTTCTCTGCCAATATAAAAATTGGCAAAGATTTTTTCTTCTGGATTTTATTATCCAAGAACACACCATGTCTTTAAACCCCGCCTGCGTTATAAATCAGTGCACACGTGTCCTTTATTTTATGATAATCTTAACACTAAGAAACTACGTGAAAGGACCAATACCTCATGAAAAAAATCCAAGTAGTTGGTGCCATAATCTTAAAAAGCAACAAGCTGTTAGCTGCCCAACGTGCCGCAAATCGAGCCCTGGGTTCGCTCTGGGAATTCCCAGGCGGTAAAATTGAACCAGATGAGTCACCAGAAAACGCGCTAGCCCGCGAACTAAGTGAAGAATTTGGCGCAAAAGCTACCATTTTTGAACCGTTTACAATCAATGGTGACGCGACATTCGACTTTGGTGAAGTTATTCTACACTGCTACTACGCCAGACTGGATAGTGAAATCATTAAAACAATTGCCCATGACGATTTGCGTTGGGTAACAGAGTCTGAATCACTAGAACTGGAATGGGCACCGACAGACGTTCCAGTTATTAAAGAACTCGCGAAGGCAGGCTTTACATATGAGTACAGAAGATGAAATCGCTAAAGCCGTCAACTTCGGCTTTATTAATAATCAAACTGAATCGTTAGAAATTTATCAACCAACTTTAGTGACTAATTCGCATGAAAATACAGTCTTGGATGCACTTGAAGATGAACTACGAACTGCTACGAGCTTTACGATCGCAGTTGCTTTCGTAACCTGTGGTGGCTTAATCGATTTAAAAACGATCTTAGCTGATCTTGCTGATCACAACGTTCATGGTCGCCTAATTACATCTACTTATTTGAATTTCAATAAACCCGAAGTATTCGAAGATCTGCTAAACATCCCTAATCTCGATGTCAGACTCTTAGACCAGGATGGGTTTCATACCAAGGCCTACCATTTCGACCATAACGATTATGAAAGTGTGATTGTTGGTAGTGCTAATCTGACGCAAAATGCATTAAAGAAAAATTTCGAATGGAACTTACGCGTGACTTCAACTGAACGTGGCGATGTAGTTTGTGATGTTAAAGACGACCTAGACGCTTTATGGGCTAAATCGAAACCACTGACTGAGGCATGGGTTTTAGATTACCAGCAAGTATGGCGTCCTGTGCCAAGAGCGTCTATTAAACCATCCAAAACCAACAAGACTGAAGATTTGATTCAACCAAATAGCATGCAGGTAGAAGCACTTAAAGCAATTAGTAATCTACGAACCGAAAAACATGCCAAACGAGCTTTAGTCGTTGCCGCCACCGGAACTGGAAAAACTTATCTAGCCGCCTTCGATGTTCGTAATGTTAAACCTGAAAGGATGCTTTATGTCGTGCACCGTGAACAGATTTTAAGTAAGGCGATGAAAAGCTTCAAAAAAATACTAGGTGGTAAAGACTCAGATTATGGCATTTTAAGTGGCACCCAGAAGAATTTAGATTGTCGATATACCTTCGCAACTGTCAACATGGCCGCAAGAAAAGACGTACGTGAACAGTTTGGACAAGATGCCTTCGATTACATTTTAATTGATGAAGCACATCGAGTTAGCCAAAACGTGGAAGGTGAACGTGCTTCTATGTATCAAAAACTGATGGCATATTTTCATCCTAAATTCATGATGGGCATGACTGCTACTCCTGAGCGAACGGATGGCACCAATGTTTACGCCTATTTTGATTATAATCTTGCCTATGAAAACTCCTTGATCGACGCCCTAGACAATGACCTACTGGCACCCTTCCATTATATCGGCGTCACTGATTATGAAAAAAACGGTCAGACAATTACCGATACAACCGATTTGAAGCATCTCGTTTCTGATGAACGTGTGGCGCACCTCATCAAAAAGACACGCTACTATGGCCCTGCTCCCAGCAAGTTACATGGGTTAATCTTTGTTAGTCGTATAGACGAAGGTCAAAAACTGGCAATCAAATTAAATCAACAAGGTTTCAACGCTGAGTTTGTCTACTCTGCAACTCCTATTGAAAAGCGTGAGGATGCTGTTGAACGTTTAAACAACGGGGAACTGCAGTATATTTTAACTGTGGACATTTTTAACGAAGGAGTTGATATCCCCTGTCTCAACCAAATTGTGATGATGCGTCCGACACAGTCCAGCATTATTTTCCTACAACAGCTTGGTAGAGGATTACGAAAATATCACGATAAAGACTATGTGACAGTCCTCGATTTTATTGGTAATTATAACGAAAACTACATGATCCCAATGGCCTTTGATAAAGCCCATTCTAGTAACAAAGAACAAATTAGAAAGCAGATCATTTCGCCAACAATCTCAGGTGTCTCTACGATTAATTTTGAACATATCGCTAGAAAACGGATTCTTGACGCTGTGGGCCGCGCTAAATTAGACGCTATGTCTCGATTTAGGGATGCATATAAGAGTCTTAAAGATAAGATTGGTCGACGACAACCTACCTTGTTAGACTTTGCCCAAATTGGATCAGTCAATGTATCTGACATCGTTCGTAAATTTAAAACACTGTACAATATGCGTTTGAAGTTTGAAGAAGAACCAATTGCAGAGTTAACTGATCGGCAATACAAATTTCTTTTATTCTTATCAAGAGAAATCGCTGTTTCTAAAAGACCGATAGAAGCTATTTTACTAAACCATCTTATTCAAAAGGGATCATTAGACGACCGGCAGTTACGATCACTATTGTCAACTCAGCATATATTCTATGATGAAGAAACATTGGTTAACGTCGCATCCGTATTGAACGTGTCCTATTTCATGGAAATGAATCAAGACAAGTATGGTGGTATACCACTTGTTGACCATCAACATAATACCTGGGCGTTGAGCACACAATTTAAAAATGATCTTCGATACTTCATCTTTTCAGAGTATGTTAAAGACGTTTGCGATTCAAATCTATGCGCGTTAAAAAAGGCTTCATTTAAGTTTGACGAGCGATTCACTATTGGTAACAAGTATTTTCGAAATGACGTCATTAAGCTCTTAGATTGGCCTGGAGAACAAAATGCACAAAATGTCGGTGGCTATGCCATGCGACCAGATAAACGCTTCTTCCCTGTCTTTATCGCCCTTGAAAAGACAGAAAAATTTCAAAACAAAATGGCCTATGAAGATGCCTTCATAGACCGCGGGACCATGCGATGGTTTTCTAAGAGTGGCCGCTCAACTAGTAGTAATCAAGAGCGGACTGTTATTAATAATCCATCGTATGGGATGATTCAATTATTTGTTAAGAAATCAGATGATGATAAAAAGGAAGGTAACGATTTTTATTATTTGGGTTCAGCAAAAATTGTTGAAGCGGATGATGTTACACGCATTAACAATGAACATAAACAAATTAAACTTGTCAGTTTCAAATTAAAATTACAAAAACCCGTAGATATTAATTTGTACCATGCTCTAAGTAAATTCGATTAACCACTTTCGCGTACATTAGTTATCCAATAAAAACAATTAAAGACCTGAACTACAGAGATTTGTATGGTATCTTTTCAATCAAAGTAATTTAGGATTAGTTGAATTTTTTTAGTGTGATCAATTTTTCTCCTATAGATTTCCCAACTCGTATTGCTCGGCCTCTAATCTTTTTATTCACGTATTCAAAATCATATTTTTTTAGCCTACTAAATATATTTTCAAATTCTTTTTCAGAAAAGTAGTCCGAGGAATGAATCAGCTGTTTATAGTTTGATACTTCTAATAATGGCTCCTTCTGTATCCCGTCTGATTTGTTGGAAGCCTCATATATTGTAAATTCTTGTTTTCGATTATTTAATGATTTAGGTAAAAACATACCATTTCCAAGAGAACTTAAATTTAACGAACTTAAATTTTTATCCGCCTTTAAAGCCCGTGCCTTAGGAATAATATGTTCAAATTCAAAGTCTTCACCATTATTAAAAGTACCTGATAAATATGTTAAATTCGAATGGATAGTAATTAATGCCTTAACTTCTTTCGAAAAGGTTTTTCTCATAGCATTGTTTTCTGAAAGCCATGCAGCAAATGCACTGTTAAACTGAGTAATAGTTAGTGGTTTTAAATAGTTTTTTTTGGCTACTAGGTGGTAGTAATCATATAAGCGCTGATCGCCGTGCCCACTCCAAACTCCAGTTAAATAATCGAACACATAGTATGCCGGAATATTGTAAATGGTTTTTTCAGTATCCTGCTTATTCATTTCCCATAGAGTGGCAAAATAAGATAAAGCTTTAAAGGAAGTTGTTAATCCTGTAGAATACGCATATTTAGGTGAGGTTCTATTCTTACTGAACGAAATATTCTGTCTAAGTAGTCTTGCGAATATATCATTTAGCTTTGAGGAAATCATATCAACTCTACTCAATATTTCTTCTAAATTTGATTGAATATAACTTAATTTTTTATCTATTTTAACCAGATTTTTATTATCAATATGAGTTGCAATTCCAAGAATTCCAAAGCCAATTTCATTCTTAATTTTGTCATCATTCTTCGATATTAATGATGGTATTCTTTGTGTAACCATGGTACCAATTGCTCTTCCAAATTCTGCTAAGTTAATTATCCTATTTTGAGTGATCTCATCCTCAGAAAACCCCTCTAATTCAAATTCACCTTCATCAGTCATTCTGTTGTAGTAATTTTTCACATCCGAAAGAACTTCATTTGCCAAGTTATTTAAATATGAATTCTCATTATATTCTGGCAATATTAAATTGACATCTGCCCATGTTGCATTAAATATTTCATACTTTGTTAAGGGAGAAGAATTCAAATTTAAATTTTCATATACTTCTGGAAGATCCGCCTCGTCACCATAGAAATAGATAGCTGGTAGTACTAGTGAATCGAGATCAACATAATCATGAATCCTTTTTTGCACATTTTCAACCATTTCTCTAAGCTTTATTTTTGTTTGTCTGCCTTTCATACGATCATAGTTATCCGTCCAATCAGCCAACTTATATTTACCATTTAATAATTCGTTATACTGTATTTCGTCAATTGGATCCACAGCAACATCATTTTCTGTCTGTTGTTTTAAAATATCATTTAGTTCACTAAGTGACTTATGATATTCTTCACCGTTTAAACTTCTCCAATACTCCGCCCTATTTCTTTCATATTCAATTATAGTAGAGAGTCTCTGTTGCCCATCAAGTAGTCTTAGGTACTCCTTTGATTCTTTCGTACCTTCACTTTTAAGAGGCGCTACTAAAAGCGTCCCAAAAGGATAGCCTTTATGAAGGGTCGAAATTTAAGCTCTTTTTTTGGCTGTATTCCAAACTAATAAACGCTGAAATTTAGGTAACTTGATTCTATCAATGTCTGTTTTAAAAAGTAAACGTTCATTATCATAACTACTCATTATTACGCACCATCCTAATTTTTGTCATCATTTCACCATGCAATCTACTATTCAAATCAGAGTCAACCGCATAAATAAATAACCCATTAACCCCACGAGTGAGCAAGACATTCAGCTCATTAGCCAACAGCTCATCACTGACCTGAGCTTTCTTACCATTACTCAAAGTCCGATTTCGAACGGCATTTTTATTCTCACTAAGCTCAGGATCAAATACAATTTTCCCATCAACGTACTTTACTGACGGGCCAATAATCACACCAGCGTAATTCAAATCAAATCCTTGAATCGTATAAGTCGATCCAACTTCATCAACCGTCTGACTCTGTTCAGCCCAAGACAGATGCTTCCGCAAATGGCTTTGAGACTCATCAACCGGCAGCTGAAGATTCCAAGGTAAGCTTAGGTCACCTGTATTCACCATCCAATATGGTGAATCGTCAGGGTGTCCTTTTTGTTTATATGGCCAATCAAAGGTAGCCAAAAGTCTTGATAGACCAGCCTTCTCTCGATCACCGTTCAATTTTTGTATTTCATGATACATTTTTACAGGATCATCGAAAATTCGTAAATCATAGCCTTTGCTATCTTTATGCATCGGCTTAATCACGCGTTCATCCGTGATAGCCCGGATCCAGTCAACGGTTTGATCATCAGCATTAATCCGCAACTGGTTCTTTAATTTAATTAAATTATTCTGCTTATAAGCATGGTTCTCTAGAGCCAAAATTTGCTCTGCTTCGAGATATTCCTCCGTTTTGAGCACCTGCTTTGGGTCAAAGATTGCGATTGTTACTTTAGCTCGTGCCATAATATCCCGTAATTGATTCTTACCACGATAAGACTGTTTGCCCTGTGTCCAGAGAAGGTGTGCTTCATCAACTAGAACGACATCCACCTTATCCTCAGGCTCATGATTATTAATAAACGTCGTTGGTTTAGACACAATCTTTTCACCATCGCCACGAATTCCCAGTTTTTCGATTGTATCTTCGTAAACCTTAAGCTGTTCATCGTGATTAACTAATAGAAAATTACGGGTGTTCTTAAACTCTGGAAATTCGTCATTATGACTGTATTGAGTCATCAAGTAGAAAATTGTACTTAACAACACCGTTTTTCCAGAGCCAGCCTCGCCTTCGACCAAAATAAGTTGGCCGGTTTGGTTACCAATTAATGCCTCACTTACACGTTCCAAAATTAAATTCTTAGCATCATTCTGTTCATCCGTCAGTTTATGAAATGGCGATGCTTTAAAAATGGCAGAATCTTGAATAATTCGTTCCAGCGGAAATAAATCGTTATCAACGGTACGTAACTCCCGCCAAATCTTTGAGAAAATAACATCGCGAATATCATCCGTAAAGTATTTATTTTGCTCATTTTCACGCCGGTTATTCAGCCGATCAACGTCAGTGATTCCCGACATATATAGCATCATCTTATTTTCAATATCCAGAGTTAACGACTTATTAAATCGATTATGCCCAATAATAATCATGCTAGCATCTTCAGAGATCCTCAGCTCATCCCAATCCTCACGAGTTTTGGGATCTTCAATAAGATGTTGTCGTGTTCGCTGCTTAATATCATTCGTCTCTCCGACATAAACATCGTACTTTCCTTTTTTATCACGGTTATAGATTAGATAAACCGTGGGGTAATCAAACAGCAGCTCATGATCATCTGGTTTCTTGGACAATTCCCATAGATCCACAGCGTTATATCCAATTCTTTTCACAATTGGAGCATCTATATGATCTTCACTCATCTCAACACCAACCCTACCTAATCTTCATCAAACTTCCAGTGCCGTTTTTTATTAGTTTGTAACTTTTCGTGGACCAAATCATTAGGTTCCACTCCCAATTTTTCGCACATATAGTATGCATACGTTAATGTGTCAGCAAGTTCCATTTTTAAATCTTGGGCAGCTTTACCATCCTGTAAGATAACGTCATCATTCTCTGAATCTTGCCATAAAAACAATTGATTGACCTCAGCTGACTCGACCGATAGCGCCCGTGCTAATCCTGGCAATGTGTGGTATTTTTGCCAGTTTTTCTGATTACGAAATGCAATTAACTCGTCAATGACTACTTTATATTCCATCAGTGCAATCCTCTCTAGCTTTTATCCAACTCTAAAGCTTAGATAATACCTTAATTATACTATTTGAACCTTCTCGGAACTAGATCTGCATGATACAAAGTTAATTTTTCACAATAAAAATAGAGGTGAATTTTTCCACCTCTACTTATAAACACGAAATGTGATTACCACATCACGGTAACATTCTTTTTAAGCCTGTCCTGCCGGCCTCGAACCGCAGAATCACTCCAACTTGGGAGCAAGTTTGCAATATCATGGTTCTCGGTTAAGTCAGACTTATTTAACAACGCTTGCTGTTCGTTGATGCTTTTTGCCTTATCGAATTCTGTTTTTAAAGTCTTTTCGATCATTGTCCAATTTCCAAGGTAATCAAGGAGTTCACTTGATACCTGATTTTCAGAGATATGAACTAGTTGATAGTTGTCATTATCGAAAGCCTTCTCATAAAGATCCTCGTCGTATAATTCACTCAGTAGATAGACAATGGTCCACTTCTTGGCTCCACGCAGTCCACCATCTTTTTTCAATGTATCAAAACTGCTTCGAACCTCATCATCCGTTCGGAGCAAATTGTCATCCATCCACTCATTAATCATTTGAACCGATGACAGCTCACCCGAATAAATTTTTTCGGCTACGTTCGAAAAACCTGATTCCAACGTATTAGTCCCATCATGAATAATTGTTCGGTGCCTAATAAATACCGACAAGAGTTTATTCACAACTTTGAGCATTTCTTCTTCATTAAAGTCAGCAATCTTCATAGAAAGCATTACTGGATAATACAATTTCACTTGAAGACGATTTAAAATATCGACCTTCTCTAACAGTAAATCATTCGAAAAGTATTCAAGGTTAGACTTAGGTGACATTGGCGATTCTAGAACAGCATATAAGTCGACTAAATGCCCTAAATCTTCAAGAAAGTTCTTAACGTCATTTTCAGTTTTGATCTTTTGACTCAGTGATCGGTAAAGTTTTGCCTCAGTGACAAGTTTGCTTCGCGCGGCCCAGTACGTTCTAATAAATTTTGTAATTCGATTACTGTCTTCCTTTAATCGCTGAGAAATAATGTTCCATAACCCATTAGCTGCTTTCATTGAGTCACCTGAAACATACATCAAATGATTTTTAATCATATCCGAAGCTTTTAGATCTTTACCTCGACTATTTAACGTTTCAAAAATAATGAATGCATCCTTTTGACTAGGTGCAGAGATCATCACAATATAAAAACGGTCAGTAAAGCATTCAAAAATTGTCTTAAGCAAGTTGACGCGATCCGTGATAGTTTTTTCTTGTTTAATGGCAGAGATAATCTGCTGGTGCAACATCTTATATGCTGAAACAAGCTTCCTTTCAGGTTCAGTTTCTGCAACATCATGCCCCTGATGTACTAATTGAATAAAGAAGGCACTCAAACTTTTGTCTGGGTCTTCGCTATCCTCTTGCAACATCAAGGACGACATAGAGTTGTCTTCACCTCGCAGATACTTTTTGACGTTGTACATCACATCGCGCAATGAATCGCCGCTTGCATTCATCAAATGATCTCTATTTGATTCAAATAATTCATTGGCAACATCTCGAATTACTGCAAGAAATAATGAGCTAGTCGTTAATCGCTGCTGACCATCAATAATTTCTTGAATATGATTTTCATTCTGAAAGGTCACAATTTGGCCAAAGAAATGACTGCTTCTTTCGCCTGACACTATATCCATCAGGTCGTTCCAAAAATCATCAACTTCCTCTTTTTTCCAGGCAAAGTTCCGCTGATATAGCGGTACCTTAAAGTTATTGTCTTTAAATAATTCTCCTAATCTAAACCGTGACGGCACAGGAATATCTACAAAATCTTGCATATTTTTCACCCACAAATTTCTATTTACTGGTTACTTTATAGCGGTAAGTAAAGTAATCAGCAAAATTATTTTATAATAATTGAAGACCAAAACTAACAATTCTAATCTTCATTATATAACTACGACAGAGATCGCCGATATTGTTTTTTTACAATCAAGAAAGCAAAAATAAGACTAATATTTTTCACATTAGTCTACTTTAGATTTATCACAATCAAAAAGTTGGCTTTAATCCTACTCATATCCGGATGATTAACAACCACAATTTTTAGAAAGCAGATAATTAACCTAGCTTACACTTCGTATAGTGATGACTCTTAGCCCACTTCAAAGTCACATGACGATAAGACTTAGCGAGCGTTAAACCGCGGCAGCTCTTCGTGTAGTGGTACTTTTTCCCGTGGTTCGGCGCAATCCAAACATAAGTCGTCCGAGCATGAGCAACCGTCGTAGTAAGAATAGCATGCACACTACCGCCAACCAATCCCAGGGCAACGACAACAGTCAATACAGTTTTCTTCATTGTCTTCATCAAAATGGAGACCCCCAATAAATTCAGCTTTTAAGGTCGTCAGTTCTGGACCATGGTTTACAAACGTCACTTATATTAACTAGGATCATTAGTAACATCTTATTCATTAAGGGTACCATACGTATTTCTCCCGCAAAAGTTTTTTATTCATAAAATGTATTTTCCGGTACAAAATCCAACGACTGTTCAAAACAAACGGCAGCATTTCAACCCGTATCTGCCACAAATTCCCCCAAATAGCTTGCAGCAGATGTAATTTGTTTCATAGTGCACAAATTCCATTGTCCATGGACTCTGCAAAGAGTATTCTTCCGGTACAGAAACATGTAAGTGATTAATTTTATGCATCAATCAAGAGAGTCAAACAAGTCAATCAACCGTGGAATCCTTACCATCGGCGAAGTGTTTGTTCGGCTCTCCAACAGCCATTTCAAACTGGTTACCACGGCGTTAGAACCGGTTAAGATTGAGAAAAATGAGTCATAAAAAAGAAGCAACCGTTAGTGGTTGCTTCTTTTTTATTGAAACGATATCCAGCCTATCGCCCATTTCGCGGTCAGAACGACTACTGAATAGTAATTGCCTGTTGTGCTTGGGCAACCAGTCGTGGCAACGCCTGTCGGTATATGTCAGCCGCATCCGCCAAAATATCATCACCATGACTGACCAGCAGCGGATCAAACTGCAACTGCCCTACTTTTATCAGACTTTCACGTTCTTGATCATAGTTCTCATTTCCAGCTGCCATCCGTAACTGGCCCGTTTCGTTCACAACGAGATCACCCGTAAACAGCACACCGCCATGCCTGTGCCACAGCAGTGAACAGTGGCCAATACTGTGACCAGGTGTTGGCACAAAGTCAATGCCGCCCGCAAATGGAAGCTGCGTCTCGCCAGTAATGCGGTTTGACACGGGAACTGCCGCACGTGGATGATCCAGGTTACTTGGCCCGCCCGTCAGCGTAAACACCGGTCGCATCGGCACCCGTTTTTCCAGCACATCCGCCTCAACATCATTCATCCAGATTGGCGCATGGGACTGGGCTTCGATGAGGTCCAAATTTCCCACGTGGTCCGGGTGGCTGTGTGTGCTGATGATTTGGTCAATATCGCAGGGCCGCAACCCGATTTGTTTCAACGCTCGTGCCAATATATTGGGATGCTCAGGCTTCACCGGAAAGCCAGCATCAATGAGAATCCAACCATCCGTCTCATCGTGAATCAAAAACGCGTGAACGAAATCCAGCTGGAACTGGTATAAATCATCATCAAGTTGTGTCACTTTTAAAGGTTCTAACTCACTCATTTAAGCTCACTCTTCCTACAACGCTATGCTACTCGTGATCGTACATCCCAATACCTAGCGGCGTAACAAACTGGGGAAAATCAGGCTTGTAGGCCGGCATGCTCAACGTTTTAGCAAAGGTAGGAATGAAGTCTTCAAAGTTAATAGCTCCGCCAACAACGATAACAGGTTCGACTACCGGCACACTTGGCCCACGTTTTGTAATGGTCGCCATCTTCTCAACTACCGGTTTAATGGTACCAAAGACTTCCTTTTCGCGCTTCGGATCCCGTTTCAGTAATTCCGCAGCATCGTTATCAATATGGTGCGCACCGCCCAGAACTAACGTCATGTGGAAGCCGCCAGTCGGTTCGTCCATCACGTCGATGAGTTTGCCATTCTTAAAGATACTGATTCCAGTCGTCCCACCACCAATATCCACAACGGTACCGTCTTTCATTGCTAAGAATTTGGCCGCAGCAGTCGGTTCATCCACCACTGCGTTGCAGATGAATTCCGCTGACTCGATAACGTTTTGCACAATTTTCGAAGCACCCTCACCTGTTTGTGGTGGAATGGCGCCACATGCTGTTGTCAATTCAACACCCAAGACTTCTTCAGCTTTGGCCTTTAGCCTTTTCAGGATATTCACAGACTCCATGTAGTTCACAACAATGCCGTCGCGCACCGCATGATCATATTCAAAAGCACCATAAATCGGGTTGTCATTTTGATCCAGCACCGTCAACACGATTGATGACGTCCCGAGATCAACGCCGCACTTGAAGGTTTCACCCTTCTTAGCTTTGCGCATCGCCTTATCAGTATTCACGACTTTTGCGAATTCGTCTAACTTCTCGTTAGCGATGTCGAGATTTGATTTCTTTTTTGCTGGTGCTGCTTTTTTCTGTGGTGTGACCTCCCCGGCCGTTTTCTTTGTTTTTTTCACTGCCATTTCAATCCCCAACTTTACTTTAAATTAGCGCAAAATACTCAGTACCTATAATCTCAGAATAAGTATGCGCTTACATTTACTTGAATAGTAAAATTTTCTTGATTTATAAGTACTATTTAAATTTGTTCACTTACTAGTAAATCGCTTATAAGATAAGTTTAACATTTCAAACTAGCATTTATTTTACGCTCAGTATAAAAATATAATACGCAAACATGTATTATTTCAATAATTTCCTTTTTTTCAATTAAGATCTATTGAAATACATTTCGCTTTATCTATTAGTAACCAGCTTCTATAAAAGGGAGCCTTTAATTTTTTTACAATTTCATTACATTTTCTAAAAAAGCAAACAACATATTTACATATAAAAACGACGTTAGCCAGAGTACATACAAATGTTGATGGTACGAAAAAGGCATTTTGATGTATAATTTTTTTCCTCCCCGGATTTAAAATCTAAGTGCAACAAGTTCAAATTATACAAATAGGCCATGGAGACCTAAACTTAAAGTGCCGAAACTCTAAAGAAAGGACATCTCCATGACCCAACCCAAGAATAGCACTACCAAGCAGTATCAACAACTTACCCCAGAAGAAAGAGGCGAGATCGAAGCGTATTTGAATGCTGGGAAAACCCAAGCCGATATTGCGCGTCTGATCAATCGCAGTCGCAGTACCATCTCACGTGAAATCAAGCGTGGTACTATTCGACAGCGTAATTCTGACTATCTCTTTTTCACCAAACACTTTGCGGATACGAGCCAACTTATACATGATAAAGCCCGTCAAAACTGCCGTTTTGGAGGACTAGAAAAGGTCTGCTGGCTGTTCTTCAAGATGCTTAAAACAGCCCTTAAACGTCGACCACGCATTGATAGTGTTGATGGTTTCGTACACGCCTTTAAACAGCTTCATCCTGACAAACCATGTCCCTCTACGCCAACTGTTTATCGGTATATTGATCAAGGGCGCTTAGACATTAAAAATATCGACCTGCCTGCCAAGCTGCGGCGTCATGTGAAGTCCAATCGTCACACCCACTCACGCACAAACGGCTGGCTGATACCTCAATTGATGAACGACCAGAGGCTATCAATAACCGTGAACGCTTTGGCGATTGGGAAGGTGACTTGGTTAAAGGTAAACGTCAGGCTAGTGAACCAGCTTTGATGACATTGACCGAACGGCGGACTCGCTATGAAATCATCATTAAGATTCCTAATTATCATGCTGACACCTGCTTAAACAAGCTTCAGGCCACCATTGACCGGCATCCTGGCTACTTTAAGAAAATCACTTTTGATAATGGATCAGAGGTCAAACTGCTGGACCAAGTTGAAGGGACTCAGATTTACTTTGTGCACCCTTACTCACCTTGGGAACGCGGCAGTAATGAGAACCAGAACGGTCTGATCCGAGAGTACATCCCGAAAGACCTATCGCTACATGGCTTCTCTGAGGACGACATCGCTAAGATTCAAGATGCGCTAAATCAAAAACATCGCATGACACTCGGCTACGCTAACGCCGCCAAGCTTATTGAGGCCGCGCTAGCAAGCTAGCTCACGGCCTGGCTCCATGGTGTTGCGCTTGAGTTGACCTTCCGGGTAATTTTTTCCTTTATAAATTTCAATTACAATATTTGATCATGATACACGCCACTGCTTATTCGGGGAATACTCCATGGGCGTGGTCAGCCCAAGACCAGTTTTAGAATCCCCTCTGCACATGCAGGGGATATTTTTTTATTTAGCGTGTTCGATTATATTATGTCGTGATATAGAGTGCTGCGATTATGTATATATAACAATACTATAAGCATTGGCTTAACGAAAAAACGAATACAAATCAGTTAACAGAAATTTTTGATCTATTTGGGAATCACATGCTGAAAAACGAAATCATTCCTTATGATTATGACTATCATAATTCAGATTATGTTGATGAAGTAGGTGAAGTCCAAGCAGAGCACGATGACTCAATGGCACTGATGAAAGGCAGAACTGCAACACTTACAAAAATTAATTTCATATCTGATATTCCTGATGGGCCTTATGAAGATGATAACGAAAAATTAATCATTGCAAGAAATTTGATTTCAGCTCATGAAGAAAAGATTCTTAAAGAATGGTATATGGGAACTAAAAAAGTTGAAATATTATACTATTTATTCATTGGAAAGATTTAAGTCATGGGATACATGATAGAGATCCACAAACTTTATTCAAAAGAAAAATGGAAATAGATTTTCTATTCAAGTATAATCAATTGGTATATGTTCAAAAATAACTTATTTGGAGTTGGAAATTATGATTAAGAAAGTAACTGTAGGGGTCGCTTTTGTTGTCGCATCATCTTTGTTTGCTGTTAGAAGTACTGTTCAAGCTAAGACGAGTTCTTATAAAGTTCTCTCGAACAAAGCTGTTTCCAAGCAGACGTTCATTCATTATAAGAACAAAAAATCTTATGTTTGGAACTATCTGCCAAAGACTACCAAGAAAGCTCACAAGACACACAACCTTTGGAACTACAAGAAAACTAATTTTGTAGTCACTCGCAAGGCTAAGGTTTCTAATATGGGAACTTACTATAAAATTAAAGGTAGTATGTGGACTGGATGGATTAGCTCCAAAGATGTTCTAAATGGTAAGGTGAAAGTTACTAATCAACAAACTACTGTTGTTTCTAGTAGAAAACCAGTATCTGATCGGTCTTCTCAAACATCAATAAATCAAACAGCTACGACCCAACCAACAGCAAGTCAAACACCAACTGTTCAACAACCAACTCAAGCACAATCAGATACAACGTCTTCGAACCCGTATGTTGAGGAGCAGATTAAAGAATACGGCTGGTCAGGACAGCCAATCGTTCTTGATAGGAATGCAACTGCATTAAATGATGTTGCTATTCCTGACGCAATCAAAGGACAAACATTCGCCACTCCAAATGATTTACGAACTATTTTGTATGGGTTGGAAGACCATTATTCAATGTTGCTCGAACAAGGAAAAACTGCTTTAAAGCCTTTAGAAGATGAATATAAAGACTACGAAAGGGATTTGTCCAAATCCAGTACTGATAGTCAAGTAATTACGAATCTTAAGGGTAAGCAATCGGCTGGAATAGTTTTAACTAAAGAAGAAGAGACAACTTTATATGATACTGAAAAAGACAAAGAAATTCAGGACCACAACGTTAACAACATGAAAAATGATATGGAAACGTTGAATAGTTTAGAGAGGACTTTAAACCTCTATCAAGATAACTATGATCAAATTTCATACGCTATTGATAAACAAATTTGGAAATAATAGATTTAAGAGGGGTGCTCTTAGCACTCTTTTTAATACATAAATTTACTCTTTAACCTTGAGCTATATATAAATCAATAGTGAAAAGAGGGTTGAATATGAAACACAAATGTTACGGCAAGTCTTTCTTTGACCACAATAAGAAGTTTGAAATCAGTGAAATGACAAATTTAAGGGTAAGAACAGTTGTCCTGAACGTTATCCGATCATGCTGTAGAACGATAAAGAAAGAATTCAAGTTGTTAATTGGTTAAAGCAGAAATTTCATTTGAAGTATTTTCAAAAAAATTTTAGCTCAATTGAAAACATTTCATGAAGTAGATGGATTCAGTTATCACATGATACTTGAAGCTCTTGAGTATGCAGATTCTAATTCTACGATTAAACTATCTTAAAAGACGATTGGTATCGTTCCATATGGGATCACCCCCGCACATGCGGGGAACACTTGAGGTTGACGAACGATGATCCCACCACATTGGGATCACCCCCGCACATGCGGGGAACACACTAAACAAATCCCGTCAAACCGGCATCCAATAATTAGAAAGTCTCTCATTTTTATGACTTGATAATAATGTTTGGTAAAAATCAGCTATCTTCTTCCACCTTATTTTTCAGGGAGGTATTTATTCAACAACAAATTCAAAATAACGGCAGTAAAACTTCCAACAACCATCCCATTACTCAAAATCGTCTGCACTTCAGCAGGCAAGAACTGGAACAACGTAGGTTGCGTCGTAACACCTAACCCAAGCCCAATCGAAATGGCAATAATGAGCATGTTTTTGTTATTAAGCTCAACCTTCATCAACATCTTAATGCCTTGAGCACCAACCATCCCAAACATTACCAGCATGGCACCGCCCAAAACAGAAGATGGAATCAGTGTTGCAATGGCACCGAACTTTGGAATCAAGCCAAGCAACAACAGCAAGAAGGCTGAATAGTACACAGGCC
Organism: Secundilactobacillus paracollinoides; assembly: GCF_001702155.1. Taxonomy (NCBI): domain Bacteria; kingdom Bacillati; phylum Bacillota; class Bacilli; order Lactobacillales; family Lactobacillaceae; genus Secundilactobacillus; species Secundilactobacillus paracollinoides. The sequence goes on along the minus strand of NZ_CP014912.1, from coordinate 1,628,126 downwards.
GTAATTTCTTAATCCCAGACAGTTGCACGATCCCAACGTTTTGCGAGAACGTCGAATACGGGAACGTGTTAAAAATGCCACCGAAAATCGCAGCAATCCCTTCAGACCGGTACCCGTGCTTCAAGTCGGCGTTATCCAAATCACGCCCCAAAATGTCTGCCAGCGCATAGTAAACACCGGTGGATTCGATCATACACGTGATTGCAGCTAAGATCATGGTTGCAATTGACGACCATTCAAACTTGGGCACGCCAAAGTAAAACAGTTGCGGCAGTTGGAACCAGTGGGCGGCAGAAACGGGCGCAAAGCCAATCTTGCCCATGCCAATAGCGAGTAACGTCCCTACTAAAATTCCAATCAGCACCGAGATCTGCTTTAAGAAACCACGACCCCAGATATTAATCACGATAATAATTAGTGCCGTTGTAAAGCCCAAAATCAAATTTGTCGGTGACCCAAAGCTCTTAGCCGTATTATCACCACCGCCAAGGTTTTGAAACGCCACAGGGATCAACGTAAACCCGATCAGTGTGATCAACGAGCCCGTCACAACTGGTGGGAAGAACCGCCGCAGATCCGCAAAAATACCCGCAATCAAGAAGATAAAAATACCGGCAGAAATGATCCCGCCATACATATATGCCAGACCGAAGTGTTTCCCGATACTTTGCAGTGGGGCAACGTATTCAACCGCACACCCCAAAACAACGGGCAACCCGATCCCGGTGATCGGCGTTCGCTTCAGTTGCAAAAGTGTGGCAATCCCACACATGAAGATGTCCATAGAAACGAGGTACGTCATCTGGGCCGCTGTAAAGTGCAGTGCGCCACCAATCAGCAGCGGCACCAGGATATCGCCAGAATACATGGCTAATAAGTGCTGAAACCCTAAAATCAAATTTTTCACAACGGAGCGGTCATTTTGTGCGTTCTCCAAGATTGTTCGACCCCTTATTCGTATTTTTTGAATTACCAGAGACTAGTTTATCATTTAATTAGCCGTCTAGCAATTTAATATTAACAATTACCGCCTATTTAGTTTCATTGTTCGGGTTATTAAGTCGTTTATAAACGTCAATGATCTCCTTACCCAATTCAATGGCCATCATCGCCATACTCAAGTGGTCCTGCGCGTGCACCATCAGCAACGAGGGGGCCAGATCCTCACCTGACGCCTCCGCCAATAGGTCCGTCTGCGCCTGATGGCCCGCTGCCAACTGTTGTTCGGCTTCGGTCATGTCATCCGCCGCCACCTGCATCTGGCCAGCCTTTGCCGCCGTTATCGCGGCCATCGCCTGCGATTGTGCCTTGCCCGATTTCAAAATGAGCTGCATGACTATCTGCTGTTCCTCATCTGCCGTCATATCGATTCCTCCAAAAGGTCTTTAATTAACCGTAGCGCCGTTTCGCCACAAACGCAATTACTTTTTGGACAACTATGGCATTCGTGTCCAAATTTGGGCTCATCCTATATAGACGCAAAAAAGCGCCAAAATCGTTTAAACGACTTGGCGCTTTTTTCTTATCTTCCTAAGGGTTAATCCCCCGGCTTGTAGTCATCATCAATAATCAACACTGGTTTGATGGTCTTTCCTGAGCGTGAATCAGCATTGGCTTCATTAATTTCGCTGAACTTGTAGAACTTCTCTGTCTTGTCAAAGTCGAACATGCCCAACTTATAGAATTCAATCAAGCGTGGAATATCGACTTGCGGAATCGAATCGCCCATGTTCACGCCGACGATCTTGCGGTCATCCACACACAGGTCGTTCCAAGTATCCAGATCGATGTGGTTTGGCGTCACGGCAATCGTTGCGGTCGTCCCACCTTGAGCCAGCACCTGAATCGAATCCTGCATGACCTTAGTCACACCGGTGGTATCAACGGCCCAGTTCACGCCATAGCCGCCAGTGAGCTTCTTGACAGACTCAACAACGTCTTCGTTTTTACTGTTGATGGTATCCGTTGCGCCTAATTCCTTGGCCAGTTCCAACCGTGAATCAACGATATCGATACCGATCACCTTTGTACAGCCAGAGATCCGACCAGCCATCATCGCAGCCAACCCAACGGCACCAGTCCCAAACACGGCAATCGTGTCGCCCGGCTTTGGTTTCAAGGTGTTCAACACAGTCCCAGAACCAGTCACGTAGCCACATCCCAGTGGGCCAAGCTTGCGGAGATCCAGTTCCTTGTCGACCTTGACCACGTTACGTTCACGCACGACCGTGGTTGAAGTAAAAGAACTTTGGTCAAACATGTCAGCTAACTTCTTACCATTTTCGGTAAAGTGCGCTGACCCATCCGGCCGCACACCTGAAAGGTTGTTGGCAGCGTAGTTTTCACACTGAGTAGGAACCCCGCTCAAACAACTCTTACAGTTGCCGCAAGCGTAAAAGCCCAGTACCACACTATCCCCTGGTTTGACCTGCGTAACTTCCGGTCCAACCTTTTCGACGATTCCGGCACCTTCATGCCCTAAAACGATTGGGTAGTCGATAACGGCATCCCCGACCCGCAAGGCCTCATCAGAGTGGCAGATCCCACTAGCGACCATGTGCACCTGCACATCATCGGGACCCATTTCAGCTAACTCAACATCGTCTCGAATTTCGAAATCCGCATTTTGTTGATCAACAACGGCTGCTTTAATTTTCATGAAAAACACCCTTTCAGTTTGTTAGTTACACGTTTATTATTGCACAAGCGCGCTAGAAATGTAAGCGGTTTCGAATAGTTTTATCAGTATGATTTTGTCGACGTTTTATTTTGTGCAATAAATTAGCATGGTCACAACACGTTTTGGCGTGCCATTCCCGCTGTGTTGCGCCGCTCGGCCCTGCAGGCTGAGGTGGGGGTGCTTCGGGGAGCTAGTGAATGTCTTGGCAGAAATTCAAGGATCTCCAACGTCTCCCGTATTAGTAACCGACCAAAAACGATTGCTAACTAATCCCGACACCCCAGCCTGCAATGCCGAACGGCGCCACTTCGCTGATAATTGCTGGAAATCAAGATAGTCTGTACCGCCAACGCACATTGTAACGTTGAATAGCTTTGCAATTCTATGTCGACTGACAATTAACAGCCACGATCGATAGGTTAGCTGACAACAGGTAATCAGCAGTCGAGGGCGAATAATCCGCGAACGGTCTGTGACTGCCTGTTGATGCTTAACAGAAATTAACAACATGCTCACAGTGAGTGGAATGCAGCAATTTGGCACGGCATCGTGGTGTCGATGTCACTTGATGGCCGTTCTTGGGCCATTTAGTGACATGCGATGAAGATCCATTCGAGAGCTGCGCAGCAGAAATCGAATTAGCTTCATCGCGAGCCACTTCGATGCCGTGCCAAATCGGACTATCACCTAACACTGGAAAAATCCTTCAGGGTGCCATAGACACGCGTTTTTCCGCGCACTCAAAAAAAGACAGCCAGCACGCACTTGCTGACTGCCCCATGTTTCTAAAGGAGGATGTTACTTATCATGTTACCTAAGTTTAAACGAATCCGCCGAACGTGTTATCCATATCGACGTAATCCTTTTCGTTGACCATGATCATTTCTGGGTTGACGAAGGTTTCAATGCCTAATTTACCCAGCTCACGGCCGTAGCCAGAGTTCTTGATACCGCCAAATGGCAGTTCAGGAACGGTACCACCAAAGTTGTTGACGAAGACCATCCCGGTTTCAACCTTACCAGCAACTTCTGCGGCGTGGTTCGGGTCGCCGCCGAAGACGATGCCACCCAAGCCGTAGTTTGAGTCGTTGGCTAAATCAATGGCTGCCTGTTCATCCTTAACCTTGTACATTTGACCAACTGGGCCGAAGAATTCAGTCCAGTAAGCGGAGTTGTCGCGGTCAATGTCGGTCAGAATGATTGGTTCGAAGAAGTTGTTATCCATATCTTCGTTAACTTCGCCAAAGGCCAACGTTGCGCCATCATCCAAAGCAGCCTGAACCTTCTTGATCAAACCGGCCTTGGCCTTGTTGGTGCTCAATGGGGCCAACGAGGTGTTTGGATCAAGCGGATCACCCGTCTTAGCCTTGCTGAAGGCGTCCTTCATCATTTGTAAGACTTTATCGTAGTTCTTTTCAGTCACGATAAATCGCTTAGATGAGGTGCAGACCTGGCCAGCGTTATACAAACGTGCCTTATCAATGATCTTGTTGACTTCATCAAGATTGGTATCATCCAAAATGATAAATGGATCGCTCCCACCTAATTCTAGTGAGCTCTTCTTTAAATTACGGCCAGCTTCAGCAGCAATTTCCTTCCCGGCACGTTCTGAACCGGTCAGGGCAACACCTTGAACCCGAATATCAGCAATGATCTTGTTGACTTGGTCGTAGTTGATAAACAGGTTGACACAGGCACCATCTGGCGCGCCAGCAGCCTTAACCGCAGCTTCAAAGGCAACGGCTGAACCTGGGGTGTTACTTGCGTGCTTGTATAATAGTGGGTTTCCGACTAAGAAGTTTGGCGCGAATACCCGCATCATTTGATAGAATGGGAAATTCCATGGTTCAACGGCCATAACGATCCCCATTGAATGATTTTCAACGTGGGCGTATCCCATAACGGTCTCAATGGGTTCCTTCTCTAAGAAGCGCTCACCTTGAGCAGCGTAGTATTCAGCAATGGCCGCACAAATGGCAACTTCACCCTTGGCTTCCTCAAATCACTTCCCCATGTCTTCAACTAAAACGCGCGCTAATTCATCGCTGTTATCAGTAAAATATTGAGAAACTTGGTGTAAAATCTTAGCCCGTCCTTCAACAGGTTCGTTACGCCATTGCTTGTACAGCGCGTGAGCCTTCGTCAGGGTTTCCTCAACGTAAGCATCGTCGTGATTTTCATAGGTTTTAACAACTTTGTTTGTATACGGATTGATTGTTTGGTAAGCCATTTAGTTGCTTCCTTTCTCTCGTGGACTAGTGCAGGTTACCTTTTGTAACCGTTGCCAATAGTATAGAAGCATAGTTTGTTAAAATCAATAAGAAAGATTGATGTAGTAGTGTGTTCGGTTTCACAAGTGGTGCTAGTTATCGAATGGTATAGCCATTTATCAGACGCGTGTTTCGGTGGAGTCGTTGATGCTGTTTTTGGTGATTGATGTAAGCTGGAAATGTTGCAAGTGATGCAAGGTACATGTGAGTGAACTTTCATTTTAGAAAGTTTTTTGGAGGCTTTCATTTGTGTTTCATTAGGGGTTTGTTTGGCATATGTATTGGGACTTGTTTTTGATTTTTTGGATTGGGGACGTCCTTCCTCCGCAATTGATGTTTAATTTAACTTTGACTAAAAATACAGTCTTCACCGCGCACTCATGTCCTCGAGACTAAACGTGCTACACGGGGCAAGGAGTTGCACCTAGGGGACTTCGACCACCAAAGCCAAGCCCAGGCTTTACTGGTCAAAGTCCCCTAGGCTCCACTCCTTAACCGCCCCTGGTTTCACACTCTAATCGAGTAGGAGGTAATTGATTAATTCAATTACCGACCTCTCACACCACCGTACGTACGGTTCCGTATACGGCGGTTCAATAATTTAAGCACTTTGTATTGACTGGAGTGTCTTGCTCATATTGATGAGTCCAAGGCGTTCCAGTCTTTTGTTTGTCAGAGTATAGGTCAATGTCTTGCTATGCGCAGTTCGCCAATAACCCTTACGGGTATTGGCCATTGTATAAGCACTGGTGCCAGAAAGCCCCAGTTTTACAAGATGATTGACCTTTGTTTTGAGCTTCTTCCACTGTTTCCAAATATACTGGCGAATCCTTGCTCGCAACCATTCGTCTAAGTGACGGATAAAATTGGTCATTTTCCCGACCGAATAGTACTGTAACCACCCACGCATCTTTTGATGAATCTCGTTAAACACCAGGTTTAACGAAACGCCCCGATTGCGCTTGGTCATTTTCCTGAGTGCAGACTTGATGCGTTGCTTGGCCTGCCAAGCAGGTCGCGCATACGCACCTCCTCGACCAACCCCCAAGGAAAATCCCAGGAACTTGGCCCGCAGAGGCGAACTTACTGATGTCTTGTCCTCATTGACGGTGACCTTTAGGTCGCCTTCAAGAAAGCGAGTAACATTAGTCAGAACCCGTTCTCCAGCACGTTTGCTTCGGACATAAATATTACAATCGTCCGCATAGCGGACAAACTTATGACCTCTGGAAGTTAACAGCTTATCCAGTTCGTTGAGATAAATGTTAGCCAAAAGTGGCGATAAGGGGCCACCTTGAGGGGTGCCTTTATCACTTCGTTCAAATAGACCACCATTCATGACACCGCTGGTTAGGAAGCGACGAATGAGATGCAGTATCCATGGATCCGTAATATACTGCTCAATAAATTTAATAAGCAGATCGTGGTTGACCGTATCGAAGTATGCTTTTAAATCGAGATCCACGACATAGTGATAGCCCTGATTGTAGAACTGAACCACTCTATCAATGGCATCTTTAGCACTTCGATTCGGTCGGAACCCAAAACTATTATCTGAGAAGACACGCTCAAATGTTGGCACCATGACTTGCGCCATGGCTTGTTGAACAAGTCGGTCAATCACAGTTGGTATTCCGAGCTTGCGTTTACCACCATTAGGTTTGGGAATTTCAACCCGCTTAACGGGACGAGGCCGATAGGTCTCGTTTTGTAAAGCTTGCAGTAATTCCTGTTTATGTTTCCTCAAGTAGGGCAACAGTTCGTCAACGGTCATTCCGTCTAGTCCTGCTGCACCTTTGTTTCTGCAGACGCGAAGATAAGCCTCGTTCAGGTTATTTCGGTCTAAGACTAACTCTTGAAACTTAGTGCCGTTCATCATCGTATTTTCACCAGAGTCAGTGCTACGCACCCCGACTTGTTCTTGGGCTTCCAGTCCTACTGTCCGCCGGCGGTCAGCTTTTTCTGTATTCTGCGGTTGTTGCACTGTCTCCACCTCCAATATCAATGATGACCTATTATTGTTCAGCCCTTCGTGGCAGATACCACTACTATGGCCTCGGCTGACTCCTGTATCGTTCTGCACCACATCACTGCGATGTTTGTTCCTGTGGCGCTTAGCGCGCCTCTTGTCGGGAACGTACGATACAGGCCTCCCCGGGTAAGAACGCCCACTTTCGTACCATGTCATTGCCAGCTTTACTGCGATGGCCTCGAGTAGTATTGGACTTTGGTTTGTTTGGCAACCTCGTCCGACCAACACAGCCTTATAGCTGATTCTTGTACATCAATGCGGTACTTTGTCGCCGACTTCCTTCAGATTCCACCTCACGATGGACACCCTTGTCATTGACTTGCGGTTCCGACTACTACGGCCCGCAACGGACTTTCACCGTCTAGTTGGCGCCCATGCCGGGCGCACCAAAAAAAGCACCCTCTCCTCAGAAAGGGTGCAGCACATAAAAGTGCAATGACATCATGATTTAACATGATTGTCCGCGACATCAAGTGTCATAACACTATGGTAACGCCCTTTTACTCAAAATAACAGACGTTTTCGAGAAAATACTAGTTTCGCTTCAAATGCTTCGCCACGAATTCATCAATTGGCAGCCGGAAGTCATCATAGTATTTTTCGAGGTCTTCACGTGACCAATCCCACCATTTGATTTCTTCTAAGTCAGCCTTGAGTTCATCCGGGAAACGGTCCTTGATCGGTTTTGCCGGCACGCCACCGACAATCGTATACGGGGCAACGTCCTTCGTGACAACGGCTCCTGAACCGATCACCGCACCATCACCGACGTGAACGCCTGACTGGATAACGGCACCGTGGCCGATCCAGACATCGTTGCCGATCTCCGTTTTTCGAATCTTGCGCCCAGCCAGAAATTCGGTATCCGGATTATCAAAACCGTACGCTGCACCGTTATACGCAAAAATATGCTGAGCTGGTCGGTCGTAGGGATGGTTGGTTGGGCCGATGCGAATCATGGCGGCCATACTAATGAACTTATTTAAAGTACTGTTTTGAATAAAACAGAATTGGCCGGTATAGGTATAATCACCGATGGCGCTGTTATCCAAATAGTTCTGTTCGCCAATTTCAACGTACTGGCCAAACGTGATGTCCTTGTGTTCCCCGCCTTTTCCAATGACGGGTTCATCCTTTGACAATTTTACAAAATTAATGTGCATCGTGTCACTTCCTAATTCATTTGCGTTATGATGTTTTCAGAATATTATAAGTCTTTTTTGGCTAAAGGGGTGGAAAAATATGTTTCAAGTGAAAGCTTTAGATACCTTTGACGTCACCGATTTTGCGGGTGACACGTTTAGATTGACGGAATCGGATACACCAGATGCCGTTTTGGTTCGTAGTACTAAGGTGCCGGACGAGCTGATTTCAGAGCACCTGCTACTTGTCGCGCGTTCTGGCATTGGCACGAATACGATCAACGTTGATGCCTGTACGGAAAACGGCACGGCGGTTTTTAACACTCCTGGTGCGAACGCCAATGCGGTAAAGGAACTCATCATCCAGTGCTTGTTTTACAGCGGTCGGCCGCTCTTTTCAGCCTTAGCAGCCACCCGAAAGTTAGTCGCTGACGACTTGCAAGCAGCGGCAGAGGGCATCCGTAAATCCTACGTTGGCGAAGAACTCTACGGGAAAACGGTCGGCATTCTCGGTCTTGGTGCCATCGGCCAGCGTCTGGCCAACACGTGCTATCATCTCGGGATGCAGGTGCTCGGCTACAACCGCAGCTTCAAGAATCTTCAACACGTTCAGCAAATGGAAGACATCAATGATGTGCTCGAACAGGCTGACTTCGTGGTGCTCTTATTACCGCTGAACGATGAAACTGAGCACATGATGGGTAAGGCGCAGTTCCGGTTAATGAAGGATACTGCCTTCCTATTAAACTTCGGCCGGGCAGCACTGGTTGACGATGACGCCGTTAAGGAGGCCCTCCATCAGCGTCAATTTGCCCACTACATTACGGATTTCCCGCAAAATGACCTGAAGGATGAACCGCAGATCACGATGTTGCCCCACCTTGGCGGCAATACGGTGGAAGCATTGTCAAACAGCGCCAACCTGACGCTGCAAAACACCCTCGACTTTCTCGAAGCCGGCACCATCCGTTCCTCAGTCAACTTCCCGCCGGTCGATCTGCCGTTCACGAGTCCCTACCGCTTCACCCTGTTTTTCAAAACACGCAACAATTTCTGGTCCGACGTCTCAGATGTGCTCAACCACTTTGAACTGCCCATGCAAGAAATGATGGGCAACACCCGTGGCGACTATGGGTATACCGTGGTCAATACAACGATTCCGGAAATGAATCAGGACCAAGACCAAGTTGAAACGATATTGAGCGCCCTAAGCAATGTCCCGGGCATGATTCGCGTTCGGCTGTTGGCCAATCCGTCAGACTTTATCGAAACACCAATTCCGCCTGAATCCATTTAATACTGACTGAATACCACCAATTTCTTGGCATTTTCTTAAGTCCTGCCGATCCAAAGTAAGAGTGATTGCGTTCTCGCCCACTATCCGGTAAACTACGGTAACTAAGAAATCGCTCAGGAGGGCCACCATGGACACCACTACCATCATGACACTCATTGACCAGTACGGTTATTTGGCAGTGCTACTGCTCATTGCCTTAGAAAATATCTTTCCCCCCATTCCATCAGAAATCATCCTCACCTTTACAGGATTCCTCATTCTATCAACGCACCTCACAATTCCCGGTGCGATTCTTGCCTCAACTGCTGGTTCGGTTCTCGGCGCCATTATTTTGTACGGCATCGGCCGCCTACTGACAGAAGACCGCTTAAATTACTTCCTGGCTACACGTGTGGGGAAACTCCTGCGACTAAAGCCTAAGGACGTCAACAAGGCGTTTACCTTCTTCAACCATCACGGTGGTAAAGCCATCTTCTTCGGGCGCTTTATTCCAGTCGTGCGGAGTCTGATCTCAGTCCCAGCCGGAATGGCCGAGTACCCACTCGTGCGTTTCACAGTCCTGTCAACCCTGGGGACTGCTATTTGGAACACAGTTCTGATTTCTGCCGGCTACCTAGCTGGTGACAACTGGCAAACGATTCTCGCCACCATCGAATCGTTCAGTTCAGCCATTACCGTAATCGTCATTGCCGCCTGCTGTTTAGCCGGTTACTACTACCTACGCAAACGCCGAGCCAATGCCACGAAATAAGTGCAAAAAAAGCGCTCAGACAACCATCTCGCTAAGCAGCTGGTTGTCTGAACGCTTTTTTACTTTTCGTTTTGGTTTTCCTTTTTCATTTCGGCAATCATTTCATCTAAACTTAAATAGGCATGTCTCACTAATTTCTTGTGGTATTCAGCGTTTTCTCGATCAATTTCTCGAATGATTTGGTCATAAATATCCTGTTGGCTTTCCATTGGCTTAGCCTCCTCCTACCGTGGAATATATCATATTTTCAGCAGGTTATAAATAGAATCGCATTACTGTTTTATAACCGCCCTTAGTCTTCGTTCTAACTTCTCGTTATCTAACGCACGATTACCTTTCTGTCGTTCAATATCAGACTTGTCGTGCCATCTTAAAAACAAATGAATCAAATTTGTATAGGGAATTTCCTCACTTTTAATTTCAATTAAGTACCTGAATTATTCATAGTTCATAAAAATCCCGTCAGTTTTCGTATTTTTTCGAAAACTGACGGGTATGTCTTTATCTTTTGCTGAAATACGATGTTTATCAGTTCTAGCTAGTGAGATCTTTCAACTAACTCAGAATTGCTTTGAACTTTTGGATACACTTGTCCCTTGGTTGTACAGATTTTTTTAATTTTGCCGGTTATTCAATAGCCTGGATACGCTGTAGAGCCTGGTAGAACAGCCGATGGTAAACATGATACGAGCTCAGCCGCAACTGAATGCGTCGGCCAGTATGCACAACACGTGCCGCAACTTTGAATAAACGGATCCGCAATGTGCTAACGCACAAGCCGGAATCATGTTTTGTCAGTGCTAGCTGCTTTAAAAAGTTGACAATATTGTAAGCCAGTACACTAACCATCATCCGGGCAGCATTGGCATTAAACGTTGGACTATCAGTCTTATCGAAAAAGAAACCTGTTTTAGCTTCTTTGATGTAATTTTCCATTTGGCCGCGTTTGTGATACAGTTCGAAGGCAGTTTCAGCCGTTAAATTAGTCAGATTAGTGACGATAAATTCATGTGAAAAGATCAGTTCACCAGCTACTCGAGTTGATTTAATATAAATCTGCCGTGGCTTAGGCCACGATGCTGATTGATAGATTTCAGAGTAGTAATGAGTCTCTTCCTCTTGCCACTGGGTTTGATCACTGATCTTGACGAACTTTTCAGCTAGATTCTGTAATTTTCGATTGCATTTGAGTCGAATAATGTAAAACACATCGTTGGCTTCACAGACATCGTAAACTTCTGGCGTGGCGAAGCCACTATCACCACGAACCAGAATGTCAGTCGTGGGCAGCTGAGTTTGATAATGCTTTAATAGTGGTGTTAAAAAAGCTTTTACATCTTTGCTGGTGTAGGCATTTCCAGGACGCAAGACAGCTTTCAATAAGTTACCATCTTGATCAGTTGCCAGTAATGGATGATATCCTTCAGTACCATAATGTGCGTTGTAGTTAGTGGCTTCCTGTTTGCCATAAGTGTCTGAGTGAGTCGAATCGATATCAATAATCGTGGCTGTCTGGTTGGTTAATAGTCGAACACGGTCGATCAAAGCCTCATTTAAAGTCTGTAATGTGCTAACACTATCTTTATCAAAGCGTTGCCAAAGACGGTTTATCCAATAATAATTTAAAAAGCGGTTCTTTTTCTAAAGAAGTTGCCGCAGAATCTGCGCTATAACCAGCAATAATCTGAAGAATTAACTGTTTTAAGATACTAGAATTACTGTGTTGACAATATCGTCGCTGGTCATTGAACCTCAATAGTTTGTCGGCCAAGATGGTGAACTGGAATTTTGCCATCAGCTCTACACACAATGTTAGCCCGCCATCGGAAGATAATTGACCACCCGTATGCGATACTAAAATGTTTTTGTTGAAATTTAATGCCATTTCCTGTAAAGTTTTCAATATAGAGTCCTCTTCTCTCATGTGGTTTTGTTTAGCAATTTAACTATACCAGAGCTGGGGCTCTTTTTGTGTACTTAAAAGGTGAAAATACAAAATACCCATCAAACGCGTGATGCATGTGTTTGATGGGTATTTTGCATATCTTTGTGAATAAATCAGGAAGTAGTCAACATTTTCACTAATAAATTCCAAGAAAATCTTATAAACTGGTTCATAGACTAAATTTTCCTTTACTAAATCGTAGTTCATATAGACTGAAATGCGTTCAAGCGTGTTAAAGAGTGCCCATAACCGCTTTTATTTTTTGCCAGCCATATCATCTTTTTTTCTAAGGTCTGTTGATTTTTTGATATATTTGGAGACATTTCTAGTCTTTGACCTGAATCAATTTTATTCTCGTTTGTTTTCCTAATCAATTTAAAATTACTCGTATAAGTCTTTTTCACTTCTTCGATTTGTGGCAAAATGCTTTCATTAAATGTCTTCAAAACATTAATCGAATTTTGAACTAACAACTGTTCTCCCTCTCTGAAAACTTTCTTTCGATTATTTTTAAATTCTATAACAGCAATCACGATAAGAATAACACCCATTATCGTGGCAACATTTGAAAATACTGATGTAATCTGCTGACTGGCTTCAAAAATCTTACCCACTTCATTCATCCAACTTCCTCCAGTAGTTTGAGGATTTAATTTTCCCCTCTTTGTATTGCTTTACTAAATAACTACGAAGTAAAACACTCAAAGTTTTTTTCAAAAAGTTTTTTCAGCTAAGCCCTAAATACTCCTTTGCAGCAAATCAAAAAAAGCGCTCAGACAACCATCTCGCTAAACAGCTGGTTGTCTGAACGCTTTTTGTATGTTGTAGGAAACTGTTATGTTGCGTCGTGTTAGGCAGACCCGACCGGTACACCGATGACAGCATCGCTGCTTTCCATCAGTCAGCGGCGCAGGATCGCATCTCAGCGCTAACAGGCCCCTATCTCCCTTTAATCATCCATGTTAAACATGTGACTGGTATTATCATACACCAAAATGCCTGAAAATAATGGGCAAAATTCAAATTTATTAATGGCTTTATCAGTTATTTAGACCATTTAAAACCCGGTTTGCCATTTTTCGAAAGATTGGTGATTAGTCGTTTTTTGCAACCGACTTTCGTGTAATCAATTCCGGCTCATACTGAATGGATTCGACCGGATTCTTGCCAATCATCGTCATCAATAACCGTGCCGAATCGTGGCCCATCCGTTCCTTCTCATGTGCCATCGTGGTTAACGGCGGATCCATGTAGCGACTCAGACTATAGTCATCAAAGCCGGTGATCGACACGTCGCCTGGAATAGTAAGGTTGAGCGACTTGATCAGATCCATGACCTGAATGGCTAACTGATCGTTATAACAGATCACTGCGGTTGGCCGATTATCGGCCTTCAGGTGTTCTTCGATCTGCGCCAAAACGTCCTTGATGGCGTCCCTGGACTGGTACATGACCACGTTGGACTTCAGCGCAATCGTTGGGTGTTGCTGGTAGGCTTTCACAAACCCGTTCATTCGGCTGACCCCCTGCGCATCATCCACCTGAAAAACGCCTAAAATACGCTCATGACCCTGATCGATCAGATAGTTCGTCAACCTCACAAGTGCGCCCTCATCATCCGTTGTCACGGAAATACCGGGCACTGCGTCGTAGGTGGCATTAATGAACACCGTTGGCAACTGCAACTCTTTAATTTTATCGTAGAGGTCGCGGTTCGGCGTCGCAATCGTACTCTGCGTTGGTTCAATGATCAGTCCGGCTACGTTTGAATCCAGCATCGTGATCAGTGACCGGCGCTCCCGCTGCGGATCATTGTGCGTGTTCGCCAGCAACGTCGTATAGCCGTTATCGGAAATGATCTGGTCAGCCCCACTTATAATGCTTGGGAAAATATAGTCTGAGATGTGCGTGGCAACGATGCCGATCATCCGGTTATTCGTTTTTTCCTTGGCCTTAACGCTCTGCCAATCGTTCACGTACATCCCGCCGCCCTGAATGCGGTAAACCAGGTGTTCATTTTCCAGATCGCCGATTGCCCGCCGGACCGTGTAGCGGCTGACATCGTATCGCGCCATCAATTCAGATTCAGTGGGCAGCTTGGCCCCGATGGCGTATTCACCGGAAAGGATCTTGTCCTTGACCCCTTCCTCAACCATTTCGTATTTTGCTTGCATGTTTGGAAGCTCCATCCATTTATAATTAGTCTAATCTGTCATTCAGTATTAATATAGCATATATTTCCCACCCATTCATTTCCCAATCAATTTTCTGGAAAAACCTTGACTTTCTTGCCAATCAATATCAAATTCGAAAGCGTATTCAATTAAATTTATACGGACAACTCACACAAAAATTTGCCCAAGGAAGTGGCTGACTAATGAAGACAACCGAAGAAATTTTCGACCAGTATCAAGATCAAGACGTGACTGCGTTTCACCTGGAAAACGACAATGGCGTGCGCGCCACAGTGCTGAGTCAGGGCGGCATCATCCGTGAGCTCAGCGTGCCAACCGCTAACGGCCAGCAAAACCTCCTATTGGAATACCCGCACACAGCGGACTACTACGCGAACCCATTTTACGTCAACATGATGATCGGCCCCGTTGCTGGGCGAATCAAGGACGCTCAATTTGAAGTCAACGGCAAGGTCACAAGCCTAACACCAAATGAAAACGGTAATGAGCTCCATAGCGGCGCTCACGGGTTCCACTCTGTTCAGTGGGAAGGCTACACCGAGACAAGCGACGACAAGGCAACCTTGACGCTGCACCACAAGTTCGAAGATCAGGAAGGCGGTTTTCCTGCCATGACAGTCGACGTCACCTATACGCTGACGAACACCAATACGTTTACCGTTCATTTTGCAGCTGAAACCACAGTTGCCACAACATTTAACCCAACCTACCACACCTATTTCAACCTCAATGGTGCCGAGAGCATCCGCGACCACGACCTGCAGATCAATGGGACGCGTCATTTAGCCGTTGACTCAGAGAAGATTCCGACTGGCGACTTCATCGAAAACGCCGACACACCATTCGATTTTGCCACCACAACGCGTTTAGGCGACGCCATTGATGGCATGCAGGATACGACCGAAAAAGGCTTCGATGACATTTATGAAGTGCGGCCAACTGGCGACACCCATGATGTGGTCACCGTCAGTGATCCAGCAAACAATCGAGCGGTCACTCTCCAATCCAAGCGAAACGGCCTGATTGTCTTCACCGCCAACTCGTTTACACCAGATATGGCCCTCACCGTGGGTCACGGTAAGCCATACATGGGCATCGCGTTGGAAGCACAAAACTTGTCCGACGCCACCCGCTTTGAAAACTTTGGCGACGTGACATTGTTCCCTGGTGAAACAAAGTATTATGAGATTGGGTATCACGTGACGTTTTAAATAGCTTGATTGAGGTGCTATTTCGCTCCGTTCCGCTGGTCGGTTACTGATATACGAGTCGAATGAGATCCACTCGAGAGCTGCGCAGCAGAAATTGAGTTAGCTCATTCGCAAGCCACCACTGCGGAGTGCCAAAACGCGCAGTGCAGCGGACTATCACAAAAATATTCAACATTAAATAGCAAAAAAGAAAAAGGACCTCCACCATCGGAAGTCCTTTTTATATTGCCTAAAAATTTTTAATCAAATTTGTCCACACAACTCTACTCTTGTGGATTGATGCCCTGTTCACGATACTTTGATGGGGAAACACCAGTGTACTTCTTAAACGACGTTGAGAAGTAATAAATGTTTTGGAACCCAACTTCCATCGCGATATCGGCAATCGAGAGATCCGTATTTAACAGCTTGCGGCTGGCCTCTTCCATGCGATACTGCATCAGGTATTCAGCTGGGGATAACCCAACCGTTTGTCGTAGAATTTTGACGAGGTAGGTGCCGCGCTGGGCAAAGTGGTCGCTAAGTGTCTTACTCGTAATTTTGTCTTGATAGTGATCCTTCAAATACCGTTGCAGTGCCAGTGACAACTGCGTGAGTTCGTCCTGCGCGTTGTTTTGCGTCTGCATCAGGTCTAATAACCGGATGAACAAACCCTGGGTCTCAAAGAATCGGTGCGATTCACAATCGGTCGTTTCCTTGATCAGCTCGGTGACAAGGGTATAAATCGCATCCGGTTCGGTCAACGGCTGGTACTGGCGTAAAAACAGGGTCTGAACGGGAACAACTGGGTGTAACATCATTGATTTGATCGAATTCTTAGCCGGGGTCAGACTGGCTTGCATATTCCAGTCGCCCGCCACGTAGAAGGTGATGCAGTCCACAAGAACCGTGTCGGATTGCGCCCACCAAGAATAGCGGTGACGACCCGGCACTAAAATGAACAGTTCGTTTTCGTGTACGGTGGTCTCCACGCCATCCTGCATCAAGATCAGCTGACCTCGACGCACAAATGCGAACACAAAGTATTCTGAATGAATTTGCGTTTCTTTGTGGCCACCTAATTCGAGTTCAACGCGGTGTCCTTCAATGAAGGTGGGCATCGGCAAACAAGAAAGCGATAAGTAGGCGGATTGTGTCACAGAAATCTCCCCTTTCCTGACACTTATTGAACAGTGCGTTTATCTAGTATTTATTTTATCATGAAATAAGTCAGTTTCACGTATTTAGCCCGAATCTATGGCGATGGGTGGCGAATAGTGGCCTTTAAAACAACACGTGTTCAAAACATCGTCATCAAGATTGGCAACTTAACAAATTTAGCCATCATTTTGGCTTAAATTTGCAGATTCTCACTATATAATAGGCACATTCATATTGCAATGATTAAAATTGGCTTATTCGCTTACATTATTTTTTATGGTCTTCGAGAATGAATGACTATGAACCGCCAGTCAATAAACGTGCAACCCAGTGTTGCTTATTTTTAGTAAAATAAGTGTCAATAGACTAAGAGACATGCCGTTATGTCACCTATTAAAAAGCGCCCCTGTGGGTTTCACCCCCCGACTCCCATCATTTTAACGGCAAAACAAAAAAATCGTTTCCCCCATGTACGAGTGACCGTGCAACCGAAAGTTTATGCAAATAAAAATGGTGTTCAAGAAAGATAAGTTTTTCTTAAACACCATTTTTATAATTAGCTGTCACTTATTTTACAAATGCCGCGATAATCTCTTGAACAGCTTGATTATCTGCAGGCTGTCCAATTGTGACGCGCAACCAGTTATCTCCCAATCCGGAACGCAGTAGATACCCGTTTTTCAGCAAAGTGGCGGCTAATCCGTCTGCATCCGCGACTTTAAAGAAGATAAAATTGGCCTGTGACGGGTAAAACGCGATGCCCTGGTCAGTTAGAAATTGTTGCCATTTCTTGCGTTCAGCAGCCACCGTCGTCACGGTTTTGGTAACAAACGACTGATCCTGAAAGGCCGCCGTGGCAGCAATCTCCGTAAACGTGCTGAGGTTATACGGCAACCGTACGCGTTCGAGTTGGTTGCCTAGGGTTGGCGACACGATGGCGAATCCAACCCGAAAGTTTGCGAGGCCATAGGCTTTTGAAAACGTCCGCAACACAACGAGGTTGTCAAATTGCGCCATTAACGAGAGAGCTGAAGGATCGTCCTCAACCGTCGTGAAGTCGATATAGGCCTCGTCGACAATGACGGTCACACTTGCTGGGACCGTCTTCATAAAGGCAGCGATCTCAGCCTTAGAGACAAACGTCCCAGTCGGATTGTTGGGATTGCAGATCCAGATCATCCGCGTTTTTGGTGTGATGGCGTTCGTGAAGCTTGCCAGATCCGTCACGCCGTCACTGTCAACAGAAACATCAACCATCGTTGCCCCTTCAACGACCGCGTTCAGGGCATATTCGGAAAAGGTCGGCTCAGCCA
Source organism: Secundilactobacillus paracollinoides (assembly GCF_001702155.1). Taxonomy (NCBI): domain Bacteria; kingdom Bacillati; phylum Bacillota; class Bacilli; order Lactobacillales; family Lactobacillaceae; genus Secundilactobacillus; species Secundilactobacillus paracollinoides. Next base: position 1,610,150 of record NZ_CP014912.1, on the reverse strand, counting down.
CAATGACGTCATCGCCTGGTTCAACTAACGTGCGCGACAACAGCGCCAGAATCTCATCCAACCCGTTCCCAAACACCAGCGCATCCGCCGACACGTTTAACCGCGATGCAATTGCCTCTCGCAAGGTCGTCATGTTGGAATCCGGGTAACGGTTTGCCCCAGTAAAGCCCCACTTAGACAGTGCTTCAGCGACCCTCGGTGACGTGCCAAAGGCATTTTCATTAGCGGACAGGCGAACTAGCTTACTCAGCCCCTCCCGCTGTTTTAAGGCGTCTAGTGTGTCTTCTGGTGTGTATGGTTTTAAATCAGCAATGGCTTTTTTGACCATGGGTTCACCCATCCTTTCTGAGATTTAGAGATCCTTGATATCGCGTCGTTCCTTCGTCTTGCTCATTAATCCTTCACGGTCGGCAAGTTCCTTCTTCACTTGGTCCGTGCTAATGCCGCGTTCAGCCATCAGAACCAACACGTGGTAGGCAAGATCGGCCACTTCGTAAACAAATTCGTCGTCGCTATCATTTTTAGCCGCCACCACAACTTCGGTGGATTCTTCGCCGACCTTCTTTAAAATTTTGTCTAGTCCTTTGGTGAAGAGGTAGTCGGTGTAGGAGCCTTCCTTAGGGTTGGCCTTCCGTTGCAGAATCAGTTGGTACAGTTCGTCTAAGTCTTGCATGGTTAATCCTCCTGTTGGTTAAGTGTGATATCGCGGTAAAAACAGCTCGTGTGCCCGGTGTGACAGGCTGGTCCGGCTGGATTCACGCGGACCAGTAACGTGTCTTCGTCGCAGTCGATCGAGATGGCAACAACGTCTTGTGTGTTGCCAGAAGTTGCCCCTTTGTGCCAGAGTTCCTGGCGGCTGCGGGACCAGAACCAGGTCTGGCCATCCTTAAGCGTGAGTTGATAACTGGCTTCGTTCATGTAGGCCATCATCAGCACCTGGCTAGTCTTATCGTCCACAACGATGGTGGGCACAAGACCGTCGGCTGACTTGGTAAAATCAGGTTTTAACGTCATCGAACAGTCACCCCGTTTGCGCGTAATTCTTGTTTAACATCACTGATGGTCAGTTCGCCAAAGTGGAAAACGGAAGCGGCCAGAGCGGCGTCAACGTTAGTTTCTTCAAAGACATCGGTAAAATGCTGTAACCGCCCGCAGCCACCGGAAGCGATGATGGGCACCGAAACGGCGTTGCCAAGGGCCTGATAGAGTTTGAGGTCGAACCCTGACTTGGTGCCATCCTTGTCCATGCTGGTCACGAGTAGTTCGCCAGCCCCCTTTGCGACCCCCTCTTGTGCCCATTTAATGGCGTCAAGGTCAGTAGCTTTACGGCCGCCGTTCGTGTAGACAACGTAGCGGTTGGTTGCCGGGTCCCACTTCGTATCAATGGCTAAAACGATACATTGGGCGCCAAATTTTTCAGCGCCCGCAGTGATCAGATTCGGGTCATTCACGGCAGCTGAGTTCACAGCAACCTTATCGGCGCCAGCCTTGAGCAGCCGTTGCATGTCATCAATGGTGTGAATCCCGCCGCCAACCGTCAGGGGCATAAAGACTTGTGACGCCACCTGTTCGATGGTGTCTACAATGGCTTTGCGTTTCTCATTCGTTGCCGTAATGTCGAGGAAGACGAGTTCATCAGCACCCTGTTTTTCATAGGCGGCCGCAATTTCAACAGGATCACCAACATCCGTTAAATTCACAAAGTTGACTCCCTTTTTCACCCGGCCGTGATCCACGTCCAGGCAGGGAATAATGCGTTTAGCTAACATCCGAAGCCACCTCCGCTAATGTGTCCAATGGCAAGTCGCCCGTGGTCATGGCGCGACCAACGATGGCGGCTTTGATGCCGTTATCGGCCAAGGTCTTGAGGTCGGCCACCGTGGTGACGCCGCCTGAAGCAATCACCTCAGCATCAGGAAATTTCGTTTGCAATTCCGTTAATTGTTTCGTATTCGGACCGCTCAACATGCCGTCTTTTGAAATATCTGTCACAACGAAGTTCACCACGCCAAAGGCCACCATCGAGGACATCAAGGTCGCCATGGTCACGTCGGATTCTTCCAACCAGCCAGAAATCGCGACTCGGCCATCCTTGCCATCGATGCCAACCACGATCTGGTCGTTACCAAACTGGGCAATGGCTTGCTGCACGAGATCGGGATCGGTGAGCGCTGCAGAACCGAGAATCACCCGATTAACGCCGCTGGTGAGGTAACTGTTGATCTGTGCAAGGGTTCGAATCCCGCCGCCAACTTCTACCTTGAGCGACGTTTCGCGGCAAATGGTTTCAATTAAATTGCGGTTCACTGGTCGGCCCGTCTTGGCCCCGTCCAGATCAACGAGGTGCAAACGCTGCAACCCAGCCGCTTCAATTTGTTTGGCCTGCGCCACCGGGTCGTTCGCGATCAACGTCGTTTTATCGAACTTTCCCTGAGACAATCGGACACTTTGCTGATCAATTAAATCAATTGCTGGAATAATTTGCATTGTCGATGACCTCCTTAAATGCCCGCAGCCCATTCAGGCCAATCTGGCCGCTCTTCTCCGGGTGAAATTGCATCCCGATGACGTTGTCACGCCGCACGATGCTCGGCAGTGTCACGCCATAATCACAGGTTGCTAAAATATTTTCTGGTGCTGTTTTGGCGTAAAACGAGTGGACAAAGTAGGTCGACTCTTGATTAAAGCCAGCCGCTATTGGGTCGTCCTGCGTCATCGTATTGAGGTCCCAACCCATGTGGGGCACCTTCACACCAAGGTTGTCAGGAATGGCGACCACGTTCCCGGGAATCAACCCAAGTCCCGTGTTCTCGCCAAACTCAAACCCGCGTTCAAACAATAATTGCATCCCCAGACAGATGCCCAACATTGGCGTCCCCTGAGCTGCAACTTGTTGAATCACCGTCACCAACCGCCGTTCCCGCAGCGCGTCCATGGCTTTACCAAAGGCGCCGACCCCAGGAAGAACCACACCGTCCGCTTGTTGAATCACGGCCGGATCGGCTGACAAGGTGTTTTCAATGTGTAAATAGTCGAGGGCCTTCTTCAAGTTTCTGGTGTTGCCCGTATCGTAGTCGATGATGACGATCATTTAGATGACTCCTTTCGTTGATGGCACCCCTTTTATTTCAGGATTCAGTGTCACGGCTGCGCGGGTGGCGCGGCCAAGGGCTTTAAATAGTGTTTCGATCTTGTGGTGGGTGTTTCGGCCGTACAATACTTCAGCGTGGCAGTTCAGCTCAGCGTTGAAGGCAAAGGCCTGGAAGAAATCTTCGGTAACTTCCGTGTCGTAATCGCCCAATTTAGGGTTCGTGAGTTCAGCGTTGAAAACAAGGTATGATCGGCCCGACAGATCGATGACGACCCGACTCAGTGTTTCATCCAACGGAATCAGCGCTGAACCAAACCGTTCGATTCCCGCTTTGTCACCAAGGGCTTCCTTGAGTGCCATCCCAAGCGCGATTCCAACATCTTCAGTCGTGTGGTGCGGATCAACATTCAAGTCACCGTTTGCCTTAACCACCAAGCCAAAACGGCCGTGGCGGGCGAAGGCATCGAGCATGTGGTTAAAGAACCCAATGCCCGTATCGATATCAATGGTACTGTAGTCATCCAGATTCAAGCTCAACTTGATCTGGGTCTCTTTTGTGTTTCGTTCAATGGTTGCTTGGCGCATTTGGGTTCCCTCCTATTGTTGGTCATGAAATAGCGTTTTGTTGCCGCTTCGTTGCGCCGTTCGGCCCTGCAGGCTGAGGTGGGGTCGCTCCGGAGCTATTGAATTTCTTAGCAGAAATTCAAGGATCTCCTACGTCTCCCGTGTTTGTAACCGACCAAAGAACGGTCGCTAACAACCACCGACACCACAGCCTGCAGGGCCGAACGGCTCCACTACGCTAAGATACCTGTATTATTCAGCATTGACGATAACTCATCATGGCGTTGCCGTGACAGCTTTCAATTAATCACTATCGTTATCTGAAACATTGCATAAAGCATTGCTATCAAATGGCTTACTAGCAGTTGAGGGCGGATTCTCCTCGAACTCGGTTTAACGCCATTGCGTTGCTTAACTAATTTATGCAACAAGTTCAACGTCAGTGGAATGGAGCGATTGGGCACGGAGTTGTGGTGTCGATATCACTTGGTGGGCGCGATCTTCGGCCACCTAGTGATATGCGAGTCGAATGAGATCCACTCGAGAGCTGCGCAGCAGAAATCGAGTTAGCTCATTAGCGAGCCACCACTGCGGAGTGCCAAATCGCGCCATGCAACGAATTTCAAAACGCTAATCTGCGAACCGTGATTCAACAGCCCGAGCATGGGCTTCCAACCCCTCAACACGTGCCAAAGTCGTAATGGCCTTTTCTTCCTTTTTCAGAGCAGCCTTACTATAGGTGACAAATTGAATGCGTTTAACGAAGTCGGAAACGCCAAGGGGAGAGAAGAACCGTGCTGTACCGCCAGTTGGCAGGATGTGGTTTGGACCGGCAACGTAATCGCCGACGGGTTCTGAAGCGTTGAAGCCAAGGAAGACGGAGCCGGCATTTTGAATTTGGTTGAGATATTGCATGGCGTCAGCAAGTTCGATCTCCAAGTGTTCTGGAGAAATGGCGTTCATGACGGTAAGGGCTTCATCCAGGGTGTCCGTAACGGCAATGAACCCTTTATTTTCAACGGAAGCACTCGCAATTTCTTCACGGGGCAACGTTTTGAGTTGTTCATCAATTTGGTCGGAAACAGCTTGAGCAAATGATTCGCTTGGTGTGACCATCATTGGCCGCGCGAGCTTATCATGTTCAGCTTGAGATAACAGGTCAGCCGCCACTTCACGGGGGTTGGCGCTGTCGTCAGCAATGACGCCGATTTCGGAAGGGCCGGCAATCATATCAATGTCGACTTGCCCGAAAACTTGTTTCTTGGCCACAGCAACGAAGATGTTCCCAGGGCCAGTGATTTTATCGACGCGGGGAATGCTTTGCGTCCCATAAGCTAACGCGGCAATGGCTTGCGCACCACCGACTTGGTAAACTTCGTCGATGCCGGCAATTTTAGCAGCGGTTAAAACGGCTTGGCCGATACCATTCTTTTGGGGTGGTGTGACCATGACAATTTTGGAAACCCCAGCGAGTTTAGCGGGAATCACGTTCATCAAGATCGATGATGGGTAAGCGGCAGTCCCACCGGGAACGTATAACCCGACAGCGGCTAATGGTGTGATTTTCTCGCCACGAACAACGCCGGGTTGTTCTGCATCAACGAAGCCGTTTTGAATTTCCTTTTTGTGGTAGCTGACAATGTTGTTCTTGGCGAGATTCAACGCATCGATTAAATCCTGATCAGCATTTTCGTACGCGGCATCAATATCGCTTTGCGGCACGCGCAGGTCAGTGAGTTCAACCTTGTCGAATTTGCGGCTGTAGTCGCGTAGCGCGTCATCGCCATTTTGAATGACATTACTGATGATACCGGCAACCGTTGCTTCAACTTCTGGTTGGTTAGCCTGCTGGTCAGTTTGACGGTCAACTTGTTCAAGTAATTGGTCTAACGTTTGGTTTTTCAAAATTTTCATATGGCTACACTCCTAAATTTTTTTGGGCTTCTTGCAACTTGTTAATGAAGGTTTTAATTTCCGGCCGGTACTGTTTCACAGCCAGTCGATTGACAACTAATTTGGTGCTGACGGGTTGGAGTTCGGCGTAAACGTGCAGGTCGTTCTCCTTCAACGTTGTGCCTGTCTCCGTGATGTCGACGATGGCGTCGGCCAAACCGATAAGCGGCGCCAACTCCACCGAGCCCTCGATCTTAATGATCTCAACATCTTCGCCGATACTTTGAAAGTACCGCTTGGTGATGTTCGGGTACTTCGTGGCAATGATCTTGCGCCGAACCTGCTGGGGATTGAAATCCCGGGTGGACGCAAGGACGAAACGGCACTTACCGACCCCCATGTCTAACATCGCGTATTGCGGGTTATTCTGTTCGGCAAGGATATCGCTGCCAACAATCCCAATATGGACGGAACTGTTGTTGAGATACGTCAGAACATCGGGTCCCTTGACCAAAATGATTTGGAAATTCGGGTCTTCGTTGAAAATCAACCGCCGGCCCTTATTGCGAACGCCGCTGCAGTCGATGCCGCTGGCTTCAAGCAGTGGCACGACCTGCTGTTCAACACGGCCCTTGGTTAGGGCAATTTTAATGGTCATGGTGCTCACCTGCCTTCCGTTAGATCAATGAGGGTGCGATTGGTGCTGGTCGCGATCTGGCCGGCTTCTTCGCGGCTGTCAGCCAAACACAACGTGCTGTTGGGTGTGTCATTCAGCGTGGCTTCAGCTAACTGCCACTGGTCAGTATCGAAGTAGATCAAGGTCTGGTCGGCAGAAGCTGGTTCCGGCATCCGGTCAACCAATGCATCCGTATCAAACGCCAACCCAACCGCGGGTTCTTTGACCTGTTGGAAACTGGTCAGCAGTTCGTCATACCGGCCGCCGCTAAAGAGGTAGTCGCTGGAATTTTGGGTGTACCCCTGAAACGCCATGCCCGTGTAGTAACTCTGCGGGGACGGAATGCTGAGGTCGAGGAAGACTTCCTGGTCTGGCGCCTGCGTTTTGATAAAGCCAGCCGTTTGTTTCAAATTACTGATGACCGGTACAAGCGCGGCAATGTCTGGTAACGTGTCCACGACTTGAATAACATCGTTGAACGATCCAAACAGCCACGGCCATTCGTTGAGAAACGGCTCAAATGCGGTGTCTGCCAGTGGTTTGCAAAGTTGCTTATACCGGCTAAGGTCCTTAGCGAACAAGGCTTGCTTCAAGGCGTTCTTGGTTGGTTCGGGGATGGGCAACGCGGCAAGGACGGCATCCGTGAAGCGTGCATCGCCAAGTTCCAGCGTCCAGTCGGTAATGCCGGCTGCTGCGACGCCTTCCAGCGCAATTTTTAAACATTCCCACTCACCTTTGAGACTCGCATAACCCACAAGCTCAATGCCGGCTTGCGTGAGTTGGTTGTAACTGCCGGAAAGTTGCTTTTTGACCCGAAACACATCGCCGCTGTAATACCATTTTGCGGGCAACTCAACGCCGGTGGTACTCATGACCCGCGCGACTGGCAGTGTCAGGTCAGGGCGTAAAACCAATGCTTCCCCCTGTTCGTCCAACAGCTGATACGGCCGATAATTGGTGAGGTTCAGCGGTTTGAACACATCCGCATATTCGAGAATCGGTGTGGTTAGTTTGGAAAAGCCGCGCCGTTTAAAGATGGCGAATAAATTCGCAGTGATGGCTTCTTTCATTTCAGCACGAACGCCAAATTCATCGCGGGTGCCGCTTGGTAAATTACGGTTCTTCATCGTCTCACTCCATTTCCTGAAACTAAAAAAATCCCCGTAAGCTAATTAAAGCTTACGAGGACGATCGAGTCGTGGTTCCACCTCATTTTGTTGCTACCTCACGATAGACAACCTTACGTTGCCACCTGCTAGTCGTCGCTAAGGCGAGAACAGCTAGGGGCAACCCTGATAACGCTAAACATGCGTACCGGCTTACTCAAGTTCAGCCGGTCAGTTCATAGACGTGGTTTCATCAATCACCGTGGCTCGGATCCCATCATCCCAAACTCGCTTTACACGATGCGTTGATTACTTGTTCTAATCACAACTTTATTTTGTCATTTAGTTTTAATGTATGAATCAAATATACCCCGTTTTTTCAGGAAGTCAACCCTAATTTAAAATTAATTGGCTACTAGCTGTTGCGCAATGAGCGTATGGTACCCGTGACCTACCTCTTTAACACTGTGCGCATCACTGCCATAAATTAGCGGTATATTAAGGCTGGTGGCACGTTTCAATATTTCAAAGTCTGGGTAAGTTTCATTACAAAATTCTTTGTACAATCCCGCAGCATTGTAATCCAGCTGTCTGTGTTGATTATGAATATTCTCTAATAAAGTATCGACAACCTTAAGTGTTTCTGTCGTGTAAGTCAGAGGTAAGTGGAAATAGTCCTGAAATTTTTTAATCAGGGTGATGTGCCCGATTCTTTGGGGCGCATTGGGTCCCAAATCAGTTATGATTGCTTGATTCAGCGTCTTAAAATATTGTTGGTAGAGTTTCTGCCCATCAGGCTGATGTTGCAAGAGCCCCTTTTTAAAATCAGGCATTGTATCATCTACACACCAAAACTTGTCGTCCGTGCCACGCATGAAGTGCACGGAGAGAATATTTTCATCTGTCTGTGGCCCATAGCTTGCTAAAAAGCCACGCAGCCAATCTTCATAGCCGGCCAGGAAATCAATTTCAAACCCGATTTTAATGGCTAGATCAGCACCGTATTTGGCCTGCATTTGGTGACATTTCTTAAAGTAAGCGGGCAGGTCACTCATTGTCATCGATGCCTCAGTTAGGCCTGTTTCTTCACCAGCATACTCACTGGAAAAGGCATCGGGTAGTGGCGCATGTTCGGTAATACAATATTCTTTGAACCCCAATTGAATCGCTTTTTGAATCATCAATTCAACATCATCACCACTGCCATGCGGGCAAAACTCCGTGTGCGAATGGCCTTCCTTTTTGATCATATGGCACCTCATTTCAGTCGATCTGCGTTATCCAACAAACAATTTGGTATAATAACCCTATTAAGTTCTCATTTATTTTTCATATTACCCTGTCAAAGGAGGTCAGTCCAGTCTATGTTTAACGATAATCGGATCACGGTTGCGAAAGATATTGTGCCAGATCCGGGATTTACCAACCTGCAGACCATCGATGACAGCATTATTGTTGATCTCAAATATGCCACGACGGACAACTTCACCGGCCAAATGATTTATGACTTCAAGACCGCGGTTGCGCGTACTGGTACCGCCAAAAAATTAGGTATTGCTGCGCAACTCCTACGCGCTCAAGGCTACCGAATCAAAATTTGGGATGCTTACCGGCCCACCATTGCGCAAGAAAAACTCTTTTCAGTATGCCCCGACCCCATGTGGGTAGCGCCGCCAAATCCAAATTATAGTCATGAAAAAGGGGTCACGTTTGACCTGACACTAACCGACCTCGACGGCAATGAGTTACCGATGCAAAGCGGCTTTGACGACTTTTCAGACCGTGCGAAACGCAGCTATCAGCGCACTGACGAACAAGACCGGTATTACCGGCTGCTGCTTGACGTCATGACGAAGGCCGATTTTCACGGATATGAAAACGAGTGGTGGGACTACCAGGACAACGATGCAGAGGCATATGGGCCAAAACAGGTTGACCCTAATGATTATGCAGAGTAGCTAACGCTGTGTTGTTATTTTACAACGATTCGTTATATTAGTATCCTGTCATGAAGCAATACACAAAAATTTTCAGAATTGGAGACGATCCACATGGGACTTACCCACCCCTTTCTTGACCCTGTCAGCACCACAAAACCAGGGCCAAAGAATCTCATTACCGATGTGCCTGGCGTCACCGTTGGCCAGGTTACTTATCAAGACGGGACTCATAACACGGGCGTCACGGTCATTAAACCAACGCCAGACAACGTTTTTCAAAATAAGGTGCCAGCCGCCGCTCACGTCATCAACGGCTTTGGAAAAAGTACGGGCCTCGTTCAAGTCCAAGAACTCGGCACATTAGAAACCCCCATTGTCCTGACAAACACGTTTGCTGTGGGAACGGCCGAAACTGCGTTAGTAAAGGCGCTGATGGCGGATAACCCGGATATCGGCGTCACAACTGGCACGGTTAATCCAGTCATTATGGAATGTAATGATGGTGACATTAATGCGATCCGCGACATTTTTGTCACTGAAGCCGATGTCACCCAAGCACTCGCAACGACCAGCACAAGCTTTGAGGAAGGTACGGTCGGTGCTGGCGTTGGCATGAGCTGCTACGACCTCAAAGGTGGCATTGGCTCAGCCTCCCGCGTGATCAACATCGACGGCAAGCCGTTTACCATGGGCGCCCTTGTCCTCTCAAACTACGGTTTTCTACGCGACCTCAATATTTATAATGAACCAGTGGGCGCCAAGCTCGCGGCATTACAAGATGCCGAAAAAGCCAAAGAAAATGGGAGTATCATCACGATCATCGCGACAGATATTCCCTTTAATTCTCGACAGCTCACCCGAATCAGTAAACGGGCGAGCGTAGGCATTACACGGACAGGTGCGTTTATCGGTAACGGCAGCGGCGAGATCGTCCTCGCATTTTCAACAGCAAACCGAATCAGCCACTACCCGAAAACGGAATTGACCACTCAGGCCGCCATCAGCGACGACAAGTTTGACCGCTACTTTCGCATGACGGTCAGTGTCGTTGAGGAAGCTATCCTCAGTGTGTTAACACACGCCACCACTGTGACTGACCGGAAAGGCCAACCGCGACAGAGTCTCCGCGATGCCATTGACCACTATCTGACCGTCACACCCGACGCTGCACTAGAGCGGCTCAAACAACAGCTCGGTATTTAAAGTAATTCTACGGCCCAGTGGCGCGCGTTATAGGCTTTTTCAAACCGCGCCACCGGCAACCAATAAGCGCCATCAATTGGATCCGACACGTGTAGCAGCTCGCCACAACGCCCATCCAGCAACACGGCATGGTTGTTACTCAGGGCACGGCCAAAAGCGTAGTCATCTGAAACAGGTGTTTCAAATCCCACTGTCACATAGGTGACGATGGGATTTTTTTCTGTCAGCATGTCCTTCAGTTGGGCCGTATCAGCACCACTTACGTTCCGGGCGCGACCATACCGGTTTGCCCATTTCGTTAAGGGTTCTGGAAAAATTGCTTCAAACCGGCCAGCAACATCATCCGCTGGGTCACCGCCAAACCCGTGGTACGGGTTGTAGTCCGCAGCAATCGGCATCTCAGCTAGAAAGGCACCGTAGTCTAACGTCGCGGCTTCAGCTTTCCAATGGAGCCCCATGAGAAGCGCTGCTGGTTCACAGCCGTTGGGCATGCCGCAGAATAACTGATTGATATTTTCAGCGCCTAACATCATATAATCGTTAATGGCAACCGGTGAATTATCAGAAAGCAACACAACGTTAGTTTTTGCAACGTACTGTTTGTTTTCAATTTGGATAAAATACTGTCCCAATTCATCCACGACTTCACCGATGATGGTCCGTAAACTGCCAGCTGCCAGCCGATCGACGACTTGTTCTGCGTCATTAAATACTTGGGCTCCCGTCGGCGTCACAACTTGCAAATAAGAGGCAGTCGTTGGGCGAAACGTTACGACCATGGGTTGCCCCACAATGTGGCAGGCGTCTTGAAGGATTAGATCCCCGTTAGTCGTTTCAAAATAGCGGGCATCCGTGGCTGTCACATCGGCCTGAATAGCCACCGTTTGTTTGAACGCATACTGATTGCCAAAATCGCCGGCAGTGCTAACGCCTCGCACGCCACCGAGTTGACTGACAATAATTGTTTGCGCCGTTAGCGGCCGGCTGACTGTGATGTTCGGCACGAAAACAAGGTCCTCTAGTGGGACCAGCCCCAGTCGCGTTTGCGCCCATTCCTGGTGATTATCAGTCATGATCTGAGTAATCGTCACAAGGTCCTGAAAGCTTAACATATCAATCAGCGCTCCGGTGTTATCAACGAGTCGAGTGCCATTTTGATTGCCGACAATTGCGCGTTGATGATCGATTGCTTGCGTTATTTTCATCGGTTTGCCTCCACATCATCAATTACGGCCTGTGCCATTTTGACACTCTGATCATTAAATAACTTTGGTAAGTTGTCCAAATCAAAATACTTCACCTGCTGCGTTTCATTTGTCACGTGATCCAGTTCATGACCACCAATGACCTTCACAAGGTACAGCGCGGTGATCAGCTGTGTCTGGTCACCATTGGGATAGGTGTAAAAATCCTTATCAAAGAGCTTGAGCAACCGAACCGGTTCAACTTGAAGCCCCGCATCCTCTAAATATTCGCGCCGGCAAGTGTCCTCAAACGACTCGCCAAACTCCATGTAACCGCCGGGAAAACTCCAGTCACCTGTATCAGTGCGTTCCTGCAGCAATAACTGCTGTTGATCATTAAGAACTTCGCCAGCAGCGGTGTTGAGAATGAGGGGCCGGTGCCCGACCAACTGCCGTACTTCATGAATGTAATCTGCCATCTTGGTCATCCTTCCGATTTGGTTTTAGGTTAGGTTTATTATAGCAGAGTGTGTAGCAAGGCGGGTTAGGGCAGAATGTTAGGTGATAGTCCGCTGCATTCCGCAATTTGGCACTCCGTGTGGTGGCTCGCGACTGAGCTAACTCGATTTCTGCTGCGTAGCTCTCGAGTGGATCTCAGTCGTCTCGCACATAGTAACCGACCACAATACGGTTGCTAACTGATGTCGACACCACAGCTCCGTGCCAAATTGCTCCATTCCACTGACGTTGCGCTACCCTTTTATCACTAGTTAAGCATCACAATAGCTTTAAAACTAGTTCGTAGAGAATCCGCCCTCGACTGCTAATAAGGCTATTAACAGCATTGCTTCTCATGAGGTGCTAGTCACCAGTAACGATTAAATTAGAAAGTTCATGATATACCTTATGCCGACCACTGCCAGAATCATAGCGTAGTGGAAACGTGTCCGCAGGTCCGAACGGTGGAACGAAGCAACATTAAAGCGTTACTTTGAATCACCCAACAATGGACAGACACCTTGCGAAAAACGTTTCGACAATAAGACCCAAAACCACGGCGCCAAACAAATCTCAGAACTAAAATCCTCACAATCTTATCAAAAAGTGAACCTCCAAAATTTCTTCTCTAAGGATGCCTGCCTAAAACGATTACATAGTAAAAATCTCTACCCCCCTCCTAAAAAATCATCAGTCAGCAACCTCCATCTCCGTTTTAAACTGATACCCAAATCCGCGCACAGTCACCAAATAAGCCGGCATCTTAGCGTCTAACTCAATCAATTTGCGCAGTTTGCTAATGTGAGAATCAATCGCCCGCATCGTCGCATCGCGGCGATTATGCCACACACCTTCTGCAATTTGGCCGCGGGTCAGGACGACGTTTGCGTTCTGGACGAAGAACACTAGCAACCTAAACTCCAGTGGCCCCATCTCTAATCGTTTGCCGCCTGCTGTCACCTGATAGTGTTGAAAATCGATCATGAGTCGCCCAACTTGCAGCGTCTGCGTTGGAATCGACGCGATCCGTTCACGGTGCGTTGCCGACCAAATTTTCTGACTAATTCGCGCCCGCAATTCGGAATCGGTCATCAGGCAGTCTAAAACGTCATCAAAATGCAGATTTTCAAGCAGTGTGCAAGCAAGTGCCGACCCAGCCTGATGGTAGCCGATCGCCAGCATCGGACCGCTGAACTGCTGGCGGAGTAATTCCAGGTTTGCCCGCTGGTTTGCAACGAGCACTTGGTGTTGAATATCAAAGATGATCATGGTCTGGTCATAACGACTGAGTAAAAATTCTGGTGGTAGACTTGGCGCTTCAATCAGTTTCCAATCGCCGATCAACCGGCTTAAACGCGCCGCTAGATTAGCATTTTCAGTCACTAATAAGATGCTGCGAGTCATGGTGGCACCTCCTATTATTTTTGGCTACCCTTATTTATGGCACAAATTTCCGAAATAAAATACCCCCTTTACATAAACGTTACAAGAACCATACAGTATCTTTACATTGGCGATTTATACTAAGTTTGTGGTTAGGAACAAACCACGACGTTACTATCATTGAAGCCACTATTTAAAAGGAGCGTTCTACTTATGAAGAACAAAGTCATTGCGTCCACCATCGTTACCATGGGTCTCGTTGGCCTGCTATTAGGCGGCTGCAGTTCAAGCAGCAACAGTAAGTCAAAGTCGTCTAGCACAAGCACCTCAGCCAAAACAACCAAGGTCACGGCAGTCGGATCAACGGCGTTACAACCCCTCGTCGAACAAGCCGCAACTGATTATCAAAAGGATCATAAAGACACCACTTTGACCGTTCAAGGCGGCGGGTCAGGGACTGGTCTCAGTCAGGTTCAGCAGGGTGCCGTGCAAATCGGAAACTCTGATATCTTTGCTGAACAGCAGTCAGGTGTTAAGGCTAAGAAACTGGTCGATCACCAAGTTGCCGTTGTCGGAATGGCACCCGTGGTCAATAAAAAAGTCGACGTCACAAACTTATCCATGGCACAACTCCGCGATATCTTTACCGGTAAGATCAAGAACTGGAAGGAAGTCGGCGGTCAAGACCAAAAAATCACTGTCATTAACCGTGCTCAGGGAAGTGGCACCCGTGCAACCTTTGAAGCGGCTGTTTTGAAGGGTGAAAAAGCAATCACTTCTCAAGAACAGGATTCAAACGGTACGGTGCAAAAATTAGTGACCTCAACTCCTGGTGCTATTAGCTACCTGGCCTTTTCCTACATCAAACCTGATATTCAGGCAGTTGGTATCGACCACGTGAAACCGACTGATGCCAACGTGACTACTAACAAATGGAAGATCTGGTCATATGAACACATGTACACGAAGGGCCAACCAAATAAACAAACGGCCCAATTTCTGAAGTACATGCTCACCACTAAAATTCAAAAAGGGCTCGTCAAGAACCTTGGGTACATTAACATGCAATCCATGAAGGTCACGAAAAACGCGCAAAACGTTGTGTCCGCAAAATAAGTTGGTTGAACACTAATTGAGGATTCCAGGCCGCGGCAGTCGTTGCCTAGGACCCTCTCTTTTATTTGGAGGCGTTTTATGGATCTTACCTCACCCTCAAAGGCCACACATGAAGACCGTCGTGGCCGACTGATCAGCTATGGCTGTATCGGCATCATCACCATTCTAGTTGTCAGTATCCTCTACTTTATTGCCTCACGCGGACTGGCGACCTTTTTTCAAGATCACGTTGACCTTTGGCAATTTATCTCAGGCACCCAGTGGAACCCCAGCGTCTTAGACAAGGCCGGACATCCGCAAGTAGGCGCGTTGCCCATGATCACCACCTCGTTTATGGTCACCCTGTTATCAGCCATTGTGGCCACGCCTTTCGCCATTGCGGCAGCCCTATTCATGACAGAAATTGCCCCGCAACGCGGCAGCAAGATCCTGCAACCCGTCATGGAACTGCTCGTCGGCATTCCCTCCGTGGTTTACGGGTTCATTGGCTTAACTGTTATCGTCCCCATTATTCGCACCCTGTTCGGTGGCACTGGGGTGGGGATTCTCGCCGGCACTAGTGTGCTTTTTGTTATGATTTTGCCCACGGTAACTTCCCTCTCAGTTGATGCGTTAAATGCTGTCCCATCACATTTGCGCTCCGCATCGCTTGCACTGGGTGCCACCCGGTGGCAGACCATCTATAAAGTCATTTTACGCGCCGCAACACCCAGACTGCTCACCGCTATCATTTTTGGGATGGCCCGGGCCTTTGGTGAGGCGCTCGCCGTCCAAATGGTGATTGGAAACGCCGTATTGATGCCTCACGGACTCGTGTCAGCCACGTCGACTTTAACGAGTCAGCTGACGACCCAAATCGGTAACACCGTGATGGGCACCCTACCCAACAACGCGCTATGGTCACTGGCATTAATTCTGCTGCTCATGTCGCTCGTCTTTAACCTGCTCATCCGGTTTATCGGGAAACGGGGGCGTTTTAATCCATGACACCACAACGAACAAATCGTGTTGCCACCCTGTTGATCAACGCAATGGTCGTCTTTGTAATCTTAATCCTCGTCTTTTTAGTCGGCGATATCTTAACGATCGGCTTGCCCCATGTCACCTGGCATTTGCTGACTTCACCCTCGCAGTCCTTTGCGGCGGGCGGCGGCATTCGAGACCAATTGTTTAACTCCTGCTACTTGCTGGTGTTGACACTGGTCATTTCGTTTCCCCTGGCCTTAGGGGCAGCTATCTATCTGGCAGAGTATGCTGCAGACAACTGGCTGACAGACCTCATTCGAACCGCCATCGAAGTCCTGAGTTCATTGCCGTCAGTGGTCGTTGGCTTGTTTGGCTACTTGCTCTTCGTGATCCAATTTCACTTTGGCTTCTCAATCCTTTCCGGCGCAATTGCCCTGACCTTTTTCAATTTACCGCTTTTGATTCGCAGCATTGAAGGGTCACTGAACGCAGTCCCGACCAGTCAACATGAAGCAGGTGTCTCACTGGGACTCTCCAACTGGCGAACGATCAAGGGCATCATTCTCCCAGCAGCGCTGCCCGGGATCCTGACCGGTATCATTTTAAGCGCCGGCCGCGTATTTGGTGAAGCAGCCGCGTTGATCTACACGGCAGGGCAAAGTGCGCCGATCGTGAGTTACACCAACTGAAATCCTCTGAGCGCAGACAGTTTTTTGAACCCAATGCGACCCGCTGAAACGCTTGCTGTGCATATCTGGAAAGTGAATACGGAAGGTGTTACACCGGATGCGCTCACGATTTCTAGCGGTGCTTCAGCGGTTTTGATCATCGTGCTCCTCATTGTCAATCTGAGTGCACGCGCGCTTGGCACCCATCTCTACCGGAAAATGACCGGACATAAGTGAGGTAATCTATGCAAAACACGGACTTTTCTCAAACCTACCTGATGGCGCCAGACCTACCATCAGCAATCACGACTGAAGACCTGCAAGTTTTCTACGGCAACAACCATGCCATGCACGACGCGACGTTACAGTTTCCGGAAAATCGTATCACCGCACTGATCGGCGCCTCAGGATCCGGTAAATCCACATTTCTCAGAAGTTTAAACCGCATGAACGATGATGTGGCAACCGTTACGGGAAAAATTATGTATCATGACACCGATATCAATGCGAAAAATGTCAACGTTTATGCGGTTCGTCGGCACATCGGGATGGTGTTCCAACGGCCGAATCCCTTTGCGAAGTCCATCCGCGATAACATCACCTTTGCGCTCAAAGCTTATGGTATTCGCAATCAGGCGGAGTTAGATGAACGGATCGAAACTAGTTTAAAAGAAGCTGCGCTGTGGGATGAAGTGAAGGACACACTCGACCGGAGTGCGTTATCGCTGTCTGGCGGTCAGGCACAACGCCTCTGTCTAGCGCGGTCTTTGGCAGTTCAACCAGACGTTTTATTGCTGGATGAACCTGCCAGTGCCCTCGACCCGATTTCCACGGCAAAGATCGAAGCCACCTTAATTAAATTGGCGGAACATTACACCATCATTATCGTGACCCATAACATGCAGCAGGCATCACGCATTAGTCAGTACACGGCGTTTTTCCATCTGGGTCACGTGCTGGAATTTGATACCACAAGTAACCTATTTCAAACGCCGCAACTGCCGATCACCCGCGACTATGTTACCGGCCACTTTGGCTAGAAAGGAGCGACAAATGACGACGCCCCTCTTATCCACAAAAAATGTCCACCTCTCATACGGTGACCACGAAGCATTGCATGGCATTTCATTAGACTATGAACCCAACACGATCACTGCCCTGATCGGCCCCTCCGGTTGCGGCAAGTCGACCTATTTACGATGCCTCAACCGGATGAACGACATGATCGCCAATGTGACGATTACGGGAACCTTCAACTTTAAAGGTCAGGATCTGTACGCGCCAAACGCCAATTTAGTTGCCTTACGAACCCAAATCGGGATGGTATTTCAACAACCGAATCCCTTTCCGTTCTCGGTTCGAGAAAATGTCGCCTACGGATTACGTTTAAACGGCCGCCCAAGTCGAACAGCCATCGCAGAGAAGGTTGAATGGGCGCTCAAACAGGCTGCCGTGTGGGACGAAGTAAAGGATGATCTCGATAAAAACGCCCTGTCATTTTCCGGCGGTCAGCAGCAACGAATCTGCATCGCTCGGTTACTGGCGGTCTCACCTGACATCATCTTATTGGATGAGCCGACCAGTGCACTGGATCCAATCTCCAGCAGTGAGATTGAGGCCACATTGATGGCGCTAAAGAAGACGTACACGATCATCATCGTCACTCATAACCTGCAACAGGCATCACGTATCTCAGACCGTACCGCTTTTATGCTAAACGGCGACCTCGTTGAAGTTGGGGAGACAAACCAGTTTTTCCTAACGCCAGAGCAACAGGCCACCAGCGACTATCTCACCGGTAAATTTGGCTAGGAGGCCCCGTATGCAAACGCACTTTTTAGAAATGTTTCACACCCTGAACGACCACTTTACAGAAATGGGGCAACATGTGAATCAGCAGATCAACCGGGCAACTCAAGCCTTTGTCGATCATGACCAGGGAAAGGCCAACTTAGTCATCACCACTGATCAGCAGATCAACAAGGCTGAGGTTCAATTGGAAAAAGAAGCCCTCGAATTGATTGCCCTTCAGCAACCTTTTGCCGATAATTTTCGGGCCGTGATCTCCATCTTGAAAGCCAGTGCTGATCTAGAGCGTATCGGTGACCACGCCACTGGGATTGCCCGTGAAACGCTTCGTCTGAAATCCAGCGTTCGAAACGCTGACATTGAAAAGGCTGTGGCCGACCTCAGTGAACTCATTCGCAGCATGTTGGCCGACATCCTGGAGGCCACAGCCGAGCTCAACACAGAGCTCGCGATTTCGGTGGCCCATCAAGACCTTCAAGTAGACGAACAGTACGTTCGAATCCGCCACACGGTTTCAACTACCCTGCAGCAGGAACCCGACATGGCACAGGTAAGTTCAGGCTACCTGTTGGTCGTTAAGATTCTTGAACGAATTGGGGATCACATTGTGAACCTTGCTGAAGAGGTTGTTTATAATGTGGATGGCGAAATTGTTGAGTTGAATCTGGGCAAGACGCAACCTGAGTTGGTGCAGCAGGCACTGGATCAAAAATAGATTAACTGAAAACTAAAGCGATATCGTCGGCTTGGCGTTATCGATTTAGTTTTTTACATATGCTTGATGATTCAAATTAAATTGCAAATATCCAAATCACTACTATAATATTAAAGACCTGATTTATTCACAAAGATATGCAAAATACCCATCAAACACATGCATCACGCGTTTGATGGGTATTTTGTATTTTCACCTTTTAAGTACACAAAAAGAGCCCCAGCTCTGGTATAGTTAAATTGCTAAACAAAACCACATGAGAGAAGAGGACTCTATATTGAAAACTTTACAGGAAATGGCATTAAATTTCAACAAAAACATTTTAGTATCGCATACGGGTGGTCAATTATCTTCCGATGGCGGGCTAACATTGTGTGTAGAGCTGATGGCAAAATTCCAGTTCACCATCTTGGCCGACAAACTATTGAGGTTCAATGACCAGCGACGATATTGTCAACACAGTAATTCTAGTATCTTAAAACAGTTAATTCTTCAGATTATTGCTGGTTATAGCGCAGATTCTGCGGCAACTTCTTTAGAAAAAGAACCGCTTTTTAAATTATTATTGGATAAACCGTCTTTGGCAACGCTTTGATAAAGATAGTGTTAGCACATTACAGACTTTAAATGAGGCTTTGATCGACCGTGTTCGACTATTAACCAACCAGACAGCCACGATTATTGATATCGATTCGACTCACTCAGACACTTATGGCAAACAGGAAGCCACTAACTACAACGCACATTATGGTACTGAAGGATATCATCCATTACTGGCAACTGATCAAGATGGTAACTTATTGAAAGCTGTCTTGCGTCCTGGAAATGCCTACACCAGCAAAGATGTAAAAGCTTTTTTAACACCACTATTAAAGCATTATCAAACTCAGCTGCCCACGACTGACATTCTGGTTCGTGGTGATAGTGGCTTCGCCACGCCAGAAGTTTACGATGTCTGTGAAGCCAACGATGTGTTTTACATTATTCGACTCAAATGCAATCGAAAATTACAGAATCTAGCTGAAAAGTTCGTCAAGATCAGTGATCAAACCCAGTGGCAAGAGGAAGAGACTCATTACTACTCTGAAATCTATCAATCAGCATCGTGGCCTAAGCCACGGCAGATTTATATTAAATCAACTCGAGTAGCTGGTGAACTGATCTTTTCACATGAATTTATCGTCACTAATCTGACTAATTTAACGGCTGAAACTGCCTTCGAACTGTATCACAAACGCGGCCAAATGGAAAATTACATCAAAGAAGCTAAAACAGGTTTCTTTTTCGATAAGACTGATAGTCCAACGTTTAATGCCAATGCTGCCCGGATGATGGTTAGTGTACTGGCTTACAATATTGTCAACTTTTTAAAGCAGCTAGCACTGACAAAACATGATTCCGGCTTGTGCGTTAGCACATTGCGGATCCGTTTATTCAAAGTTGCGGCACGTGTTGTGCATACTGGCCGACGCATTCAGTTGCGGCTGAGCTCGTATCATGTTTACCATCGGCTGTTCTACCAGGCTCTACAGCGTATCCAGGCTATTGAATAACCGGCAAAATTAAAAAAATCTGTACAACCAAGGGACAAGTGTATCCAAAAGTTCAAAGCAATTCTGAGTTAGTTGAAAGATCTCACTAGCTAGAACTGATAAACATCGTATTTCAGCAAAAGATAAAGACATACCCGTCAGTTTTCGAAAAAATACGAAAACTGACGGGATTTTTATGAACTATGAATAATTCAGGTTAAAGAAGCAATCCCATACATATCGCCACGAAAGAAGGATTTTTTTGGAAACAAAAGTCACCCGTCGCACCCAACTGTCGATTTTAGCAGTGGGGCTACTCTCGTTTATCGGTATCCTCATTGAAACGTCTATGAATTTGACGTTTCCAACGTTGATCACGCAACTCCATGTCTCTTTATCGACGATCCAGTGGGTCACTACCGGCTATCTGTTGTTGGTGACCATCGTGATGGGCACCACAGCGTATCTTTTAAAACGATTTGACGGCCGAACGATTTTTCGGTTTGCAATCATTTGTTGTCTCATTGGCACCATCCTGTGCGGCATCGCGCCCAACTTCACCTTTCTCATTTTCGGGCGGTTGTTTCAGGCGATATCCACAGGGTTATCCACACCACTGATGTTTAACATCATTTTGACTTCCGTGCCAAAATTTCAGTTAGGCGTCTACACCGGCCTTGCTGCAATGGTCGTTTCCTTTGCACCTGCCCTTGGGCCAACGTATGGTGGCCTGTTAAACCACGCCTTGTCATGGCGGTGGATTTTCTGGATTGCCCTACCGATTATTATCATTGTTGCATTTCTGGGAAACAGCACAATTCATACCAGGGCCTCCCACCAACACGGCGCATTTGATTTTTATGGACTGGCACTCGTTGCCGTCATTTTTGCAAGTTTGGTTTGGACCTTCAACGAAGCCGGAACGCACGGGTTTATGAGCGGTCAATTCTGGGGCTGGCTAATCGTCTTTCTTCTATTGATGGGCATCCAGCTCTGGCACATGGGTCATGGCAAACGAGAATTGCTGGACTGGTCAATTTTGAAAATGCCGCTGATTCGCCTCCGGTTGACGACCTACTTCCTATTGCAGTTCACCAACATCGGTATTTCCTTTGTGATTCCGCTCTACGCCGAAAATGTCTTGGGTGCCAATTCGATGGTCGCAGGCATGATCCTCTTTCCCGGTGCCCTACTGGGTGCCATCACCGCACCACTTGCCGGTCGGATCTATGATAAACGAGGCGGAATTCTGCCGATTATGATCAGCAACGTGTTCCTTCTGATTGGCACGGGCCTCTTTGCGACGCTGACCAACCATCTGACGCTCGGCTTGATTGCCATCTTCTTCATGGTGCTGCGACTTGGTTTCAACTTTGGGTTCGGGAATCTCATGTCCGATGCCAGCAAGCACGTTGCGGTACACCAAAAGGCCGACCAAAATTCGCTGTTCAATATGATGCAGCAATACGCCGGCTCACTGGGAACCGGCGTGCTATCAGCCATTATCTCAGCGCATGAGCTGACCATCCGCTCCACCGAACATGCGACGAGACAGGGCAGCCACGTTGATTTTGTGGTGTTGGTTGTACTGGCACTGATTGCGTTTGCGGCAGCGTTGGTGGCTAATCGGTATATTTTGAAAGAACGAAAACAAGTGTCAGCATGACAAAACGACCGAGAAATCACATGATTTCTCGGTCGTTTTTAGCTGTGTTGATTACCGTGACGCTTCCTGGACGTCCTCCAAACCAAAATTCAACTTCTCTTGAATTTCGTGGCGGAACGTTGCAAAGTCTTCACTCACCCGTGACCGTGGATGCGGCAGCGGGTTGTCGACAATTTCCTTAATTCGACCAGGTCGCGGTGTCATGACCACGATCCGGTTACTCAGATAGACCGCTTCATCGATATCATGGGTTACCAAGATCATGGTGGTGTGTGTCTCTTCCCAAACACGATAGATGACGTTTTGAATATCAGCTCGTGTGAAGGCATCGAGGGCCCCCATTGGTTCATCCAGTAACAGAATCTCCGGTTTCATGATGATTGAGCGCGCCAAAGCCGCCCGCTGTGCCATCCCACCTGAAACTTGGTGCGGATAGGAATTCTCAAAACCGGTCAGCCCCATCAGATCGATGTAGTGCTTCACCAGGGCTTTGTCGAAATGACGGCCCTTAGTGACCTTCAACCCAACACTGATATTTTCCTCAATCGTTTCCCATGGAAAAAGACTCCCATGTTGGAAAACATACCCTCGCGAATAGTCCGGCTTAGTGATCCGGTCACCATCAATGGTAACCTTCCCTTCCTCGGGTTGATCCAATCCTGAAATGAGCCGCAACAGCGTCGTTTTACCACAGCCCGATGGCCCAATGATGGACACGAATTCGCCAGGGTTGACGGTAAAGTCGATATCGTCTAATACATTAATTTCTTGACCATTGTTATCCTGCAAACGCCGGTTAACGTGGTCAACTTCTAATACACCCATTTAATGTGCCCCTTTCTAATTTCGCTTTTCACGCCAACGTAAGAAGTAGTCCTGAACCTTCGTGAACAGCGCGAAGAGAACGGAGAACAAAATGGCCATGATGACAATCGCTGCGTACACCTGCGTGTAGTTACCAGTCCCTTTTGCCCAGTTGATAAACCAACCGAGACCAACCTTGGCACCAATCATTTCAGAAATCACCAACATGGTAAATGAGAGACCCATGGCGGTGTAGATCCCGGTGAAGATGCTTGGTAACGCACCAGGAATCACGATTTTACGCACAATTTGCCACTCGCTGAACCCGAGTGTTTTCGCAGATTCGAAGTACTCTTTAGAAATGCCTTGAACTCCACCAATGGTCATGAAGGCCACTGGGAACCAAACGGAAAACGCAATCAAGAAAACTTCGGCCATGTAGCTCGTTGGAAAAATAACCATGGTTAACGGCATCCACGCAGCAGCTGGAATGATCCCAATCACTTTTAAATATGGGAATGCCCAGTAATTAAACTGGCGATAGCGGCCCATGCCAAGGCCTAAAACGACCCCAAGCAAGGTCCCTACAATAAAGCTGACGACCCACAATCCAAGTGACGAAAGTGTTGACGCCCAAAGTAACGCTGCGTTTTCACGCATTTGGTCAAGAATCTGGGCAGAACTCACGAAGAATGGCTGTTCAAGGACTGCGAATTTTTCAGTCAGCAAATCTTGGACAATCAGCAATACCCCTAGTGAAATGTTTAATTGGGCAAAGTGGCCGTTGTAGTGTCTGATTCGGCCGTGGGTAAACTGGCCAATAACCGTTACAATCAGGAGGTAAGCAAAGTAGGCTGCTAAGAACCAGTAGTAGGTTTTATTATTGACTAACTCTTGTGAGGCCACCAGTTTATTTTCAAAATACGCTGCCGCCACGGCGACCAAGCTCAAAATATTCCAGGTTAAATGCCATTTTTTCCAATACTTGCTTGCATCCCGCGTTGCTTTGGCTGTCTTTTTATCACTCGTTTGTTGAACAGACATCAACATGAAATTCACTCCTTACTCAATTACTTAAGATCTGGGTACCAGTATGCTTGCTTCAGGAGTTGTTTGTTGTTCGTATCCTTCTTCAAGTAACCGGCTTCCTTTAATTGTTGAATATAGTAGGCCAAATCTGACTTACCTTTCTTGAGGTTCAGGTTAAAGTGCTCATCCTGTAGAATCTGAGTCACATTCTTAACATTGATGAACTTCGTCTTTGAAACGTACCCTTTGTTCAATTCGATCTGAGCAGTTTCCTTAGGGTTCTTGTTGATCCAAGCAGCTGCTTCCTTGTAGGACTTCACGATTGCCTTAGCCTTCGCTGGGTTCTCTTTGATCAGCTTGCTTGAGATGTAGAGGTAACAGCAAGACCCGTTTTTCTTCATCCCCATGGCAGCCATCTTTGAGTTGCCTGAATAGTTGTTGTTATCAATAATGGTCTTAAACCCATCTTGTTTTTGGGCTTGGTAAGCGTATGGATCAACGGTCCCGATGGCATCAACTTGGCCCTTTTCAGCGGCCTTAGCTAACAGGTCGGTACCGTAAACTTTCCATGTCACATCCGTCTTAGGATTCAACCCGGCATGTTGCAATGCGATCGAGGTCACATACTGTGGTGTTGACCCTTGCGCAGGAATCCCAATTGTCTTCCCTTTTAGATCCTTAACACTCTTAATGCTTGAGTTCTTTGGCACTAACAACTTGATGCAGCCTTGGTGAATCCCACCAACAGCTTTGATCTGGGCACCATTTTGAATGGCTGGCAGATATTGGAAATCACCGTTTTGCGCATCGTACTTACCGCTCGCAAATCCAGCTTCCAAATCACTGATGTCACGGGGGTTAGCCACAAGCTTGGCCTTGATCCCGTTCTTCTTAAAGAACCCCTTCTCGTAAGCGATGTAATTAGGGGCGTTACAGATTGACCCATCTTTTGCAGGAATCGTCACTGTCCCGTACTTATACGTTTTTGAAGCACCCTTATTACTTGCACTGCTATTCCCACAACCCGCGAGAATACCACCAATTGCTAATAAACTCACCAAACCAACTAAGAAACCCTTTTTCCTCATCGTGAAGCCTCCCAAATAAGATAACTAAAATAATAACTGAAACAAAAAAACGCCCCTATGCCCGCATAAGACATAAGGACGATTACTCGCGATACCACCTTTAATTTGACTATTTTTCACAAAATAGCCCTCACCGAGTACGTCATGAAGCCATGAGATACCCTTATCCGCTATCGAGGACAACCGCCAGAACTTAACTATTCGGCTCTGGACGCTCAAAGACCATCTTCGATTCTGCACCCATACCGGCTTTCACCGCTCCCGGCTCTCTAAAATGGATACGATAAATCTACTTATCTCATCACTGCGTGTTTAATATTAAAATATGGTTAAATTATAATGCAATGTGTACATTTGTCAACATGCAATTTTAGATTTCCTTGAAAATCAGTGATATCAGGTGATAAGTGATAATTTTAAAACATGTTAATACGTATTTACATTCCGGCACAATAACACACTCTATTTTTTCACCACTAATCTTAATAAATCAATTCAATAATATCGTATGTATGTCAGAGTAAACGACTTACCAGCCGCCTACTCAAAGTAAGTTATTGTTTCACAGACTGCGTGTTAACAAATTGGGTCAATCGGCTCACAGCCAATTTAAGATTATCCAGACTCGTCGCATAGCTGATTCTAAAATAGTGCGACCCACCGGACTCGAAGGCCTCACCAGGTACCGTTGCTATTTTTGCTTTTTCAGCCAGCAGATCCGTGTAATCATTCGCGCTTCCTGTAAAGGTTGCCGGAACTTCAACATACACATAGAAAGCACCCTGTGGCTCGACGAACTGATAGCCTAATGCTATTAACGCGTGAGTCAGGTAACGTTGTCGTTCCTCGTAGATTGCCTTCATCCTTCTTGGATCGCCATCGCCGTTAAGAAATGCTTCAGTAGCAGCATCCATATTGAGCGAGCCAATGGTCGCAACGTTAGCTTGATGCACCTTTGCAAGTAGGCCAATCACGTCAGTCTGGCCAGCTAAATAGCCAACACGCCAACCAGTCATCGCATATGCCTTTGAAACACCATTTATATAGAGCGTCTGATCAGGCAAAAGACTTGCAATAGAAACATGATCTACGCTGTAAGACAGTTCGCTATACACTTCATCACTTAACACTGCGACGTCATACGTTTTTAAAACGGCAGCTAAGGCTTGAAGCTCAACAGATGTCAACGTCACGCCCGTGGGATTATTTGGATAATTCAAAACAACAAGTTTAACGCGACCAGCATAAGTCTCGAGATACGATTTTAAAACGGCGGGAGTTAACTTAAAGTCATTTTGACTGGTATCGATAGTCACCGGTACCCCACCATTTTGTAACGTCACCGTTTCATACAGACTAAAAGCTGGTGACGGAATCAAAACCACATCGTTTGGTCCAATCATGCCATTGATCACAGTGCTAATGGCTTCAGTAGCCCCATTTGTCACAATTAGCTGACTTTGCGGGTTATAGGTGAGTTGATATCGCCGTAACAAATAATCACTAATTGCTTGTAAAAGTCCAGCAGTCCCACGATTAGGTGCGTAATGACTATGATTATCAAGGATACTTTGAATGGCTGCTAATTTAATATGGTCTGGGGTGACAAAATCAGGCTCACCAATCGTCAACTTAACAATATCCTTAATCGCCCCATACTTTTGATTGACGCGCCGAATCAAAGAGGATGGAATTTGATTTAAACGAGGCTTTACTAAATTAGAAATTTCATGCATCCTATCACCTCCGTTATAACTGGTCCAAACCTTGTTTTAAATCCCCAATCAAATCCCTAGGATCCTCAATCCCTACCGATAACCGCACTAATTGGTGAGTAATCCCAACGGCTAACTGTTGTGCATCTGACAATTCAGCATGTGTCATTTTGTACGGTAACTCGATCAGACTTTCCACCGCACCAAGGCTCACGGCTAACTGGATGAGTGACAAACTTTCTACAAATTTCTTTGCATCAAGACCAGCCTTCAATTCAAAACTGATAATACCGCCAAACCCATTTGTTTCAGCCTTCGCAATGTCGTAATCCTTTGACCCTGGAACGCCCGGATAATAGATTTTTGAAACTTCATCTCGCTCTTGTAAAAAGGCGACAATTTTGGCGGCATTACTCAGATGACGGTCTAACCGAACAGCAAGGGTTTGAATACCGCGCCGAATTTGAGCAGCATTTTCAGGCGATAGGATCGAACCGATCCCGTTTTGATTGAAATAGATACGATCAGCTAGCGCCTGTGTTTTTGCAACAACAAGGCCGGCAACAACATCGGAGTGTCCCCCAAGATACTTGGTGGCTGAGTGAACGACAATATCTGCTCCCAATGTTAGCGGGCGCTGCAGGTAAGGCGTTAAAAACGTATTGTCCACAATGGTTAGTAGGTTATGAGCTTTCGCAATAGCAGCAATGGCTTTGACACTCGTGACTTTTAAGAGTGGATTCGTACATGTTTCAAAGTAGATTGCCTTTGTATTGGGCTGAATGGCGGCTTCAACTGCTTTGGTATCCTGAGTATCCACCGCCGTAAATTCGAGCTGCCAGCGTTTAAAGAACTGGGTAATCAACCGAAACGTCCCGCCATAGACGGTGTTGCCAATCACAATATGATCGCCTGGAGAAAAGATAGCGAGGGTGGCGTGAATGGCTGCTAGGCCTGATGAAAAGGCAAATCCCTTAACACCACCTTCTAGCGTTGCAATTTGATCTTCTAAGTAGTTTCGAGTTGGATTACCCGAACGCGCATAATCCCATTTCACCTGCGAGTCGACCGTTGGAAAAATGTACGTTGAAGATGCATAGATAGGCACATTGACCGCCCCCGTGTCGTTGTCATGTTGTGGCGTGCCATGTACCAGTTGCGTATCGAATTCTGCCATAATCACTAACCTCCTAAGACTGATCTAAATCGATGTCTAAATACGTTATATCTGTGCGTTGCTTAAACCCAAGGTGTTCCCAGAACGCTCTGCCGTCCACATTATCGTTGGTTGTAAACAACCCTATTTTCTCAATTTCTTGCTGCTTAAATTCTGCCAAAACTTTGTGAATGAGCGTAGTGCCAATGTGTTGACCACGATGCCCATCCGCAATTGCGGTGTGATACAGGTAGCCTTTGCGACCATCCGTACCGCCTAAAATGGTCCCAATAATTGCGCCATCGTTGTCAATTGCGGCAAAACACAATGTTGGATTATGATCGACCACAGATTTGATTCCCGCGTACGTGTTATTCAGCGACCCTAAATTCATTCCAGGTGTCTTTTCCCAAAGCGCATACGCTTCGTCATAGTCTTCTGGAGTAAAGTGACGTATTTGCATATTTCGAATCCTTTCTAGTTCCCAAATTCAGTATTCTTATCAGTCGTTAAACGCACCGGAAATGGCCTGATCCAGATCCGCAATCAAATCATCAACATCCTCTAACCCAATCGATAATCGGATCACATTGTCATTCAGTGCATGTTTAGCTCGAATTTCTTCTGGAATCTCACGGTGAGTTGTCTTCGTCGGGTTCACAATTAATGACTTAGCATCCCCAACATTTGGCAAATAGCTGAAGATTTGAACGCCGTTGATAATGTCACGAATCTGAGCAATACCGCCCGCAACTTCAAATGCCAGGATCGCGCCAATGCCATGTGGATAGTATTTTTTAACGAGGCTGTTTTCAGTATCAAGTCCTGAATAATAAACCCGCTTAACGTGGCTATTTTCCTGAAGGTACTTCGCGATTTTAGTTGCACTGGCAACCTCTTTCGTCACCCGTTCTGAAATCGTTTCAAGCCCAATGAGCGACATGTACGCTTCAACAGGACTGAGAACGGCACCCATCAGCCTGAGATATTTCATCCGAATACGGGAGATAAATGCTTTACTACCAAACTTTTCGACAAAGCTTTGACCGTTTGGATGTGCATCATCCGTCAAAATAAACTCCGATTCATTCAATTGGGGGAACTTATCGCTGGACCAATCAAACTTCCCGTTGTCAACGACAAGGCCGCCAATCACATTACCATGCCCATTGATGCCCTTTGTCGACGAGTAAATTGAAATATCCGCACCGAATTCAAAAGGTTTAAACAAATATGGCGTTGGAAATGTGTTATCAATGATCAATGGAATCCCAGCGGTATGGGCAATGTCAGCGAGACCTGCCACATCCGTAATTTCAGTACTTGGGTTGGCCACACTTTCGGCATAAATGGCTTTCGTGTCCGCCGTTATCTGATTTTGGATACTCGTCAAATCGTTCACGTCATCATAAAAATCGACCGTGATCCCAAACTTTGGAAATAGCGTCCGAAACTCGTCAAGACTCCCGCCATAAATGTTAGACGGCGCTAGTACATGACCACCGCCCTCTGCAACATTAAAAATGGTGTACGTAATCGCAGCCATCCCGGAACCAAGCGCAACAGCCCCAACCCCGCCTTCAAGTGCCGCGATTCGATTTTCAAAGACCTCTGTCGTGGGATTTGAGACCCGCGAGTAACTGAATTCTTTCTTTTGCCCGGAAACAACTTTTAACCCATTATCAAAATTTTCAAGGCCAAACGCTGCAGTGGCATATATCGGCACCGACGAGGCATACTGATGTTTCGACCAGTCATAGCCCGCATGAAGGCGCTGTGTATCAAAATGTTCTTCAACCATTCTGGCTCACTCCTAAAATTCAAACTGTTGTGCATCAAGATGAAGACTGTTGGCAATGGTATTCAGCACCGTAATCGTTTCATCCTCAAGTGAAATTCCTGCTGTCTGATGTCTGCGATAACTTGCAATTTCTGGATCACCTGGCACAAGAACGGGTTGCGCATCCGTCAAAGGCGGTAGGGCTCTCAATCGGTTCAGTAAGTCGCTGAGTCGTGTCTGAATTGCCAAAGGTTCACCAAACAATTTAGGGTCAAGTGCCAGAAAAAAGTGACTAATGCCGCGCTGGCCACTTCCCATATCTACCGAAAGTGGTCCCTGAGCCAGCACTCCGGTTAATATCTCGACCAGCAAAGTTAGCCCATAGCCCTTATATCCAGCATTTGTTTCATCCAAACCACCAAGTGGTAAGACGCCGCCTAATCGTTTGGGGTGTTGCATGTTAGCAACAAGTTTGCCTGGATCATGGGTCACTGCACCAGTCTCATCAATTGCCCAGTCACCTGGTACGGCTTGGTGACGCTGCATGAGCACCTCAAACTTGCCAAACGAAACAGTCGATGTTGCGGCGTCAAAGACAAAGTCGTCCGTTTCAGTGGGCATGCCAAATGCGATGGGATTGCTGCCAAGGAATGCATCCTTAGCATGTGTCGGAACGGTTAGCGGATTTGTATTTGTCATACTGATACCGATCAACCCAGCCCGACTTATTTGGCGAACATAGTAGCCCGCAGCTCCAAAATGATTGGAATTTCGGACGCTGACAACACTGATGCCAGTCTGGGACGCCTTTGTGATTGCCAGGTGAGTGGCTTGTGAGGCAATCAGTTGTCCCATCCCATGTTCACCATCGATCAGGACTGAACTAGCCGTTTCTTTTAAAATCGTGCCATGTCGATCCGGTAGAATATCTCCGTGATTAAGTTTTCTCACGTACATCCCGAGTCGTTGCATCCCGTGCGACGCAATACCACGCATATCTGCGTCGACTAAGCTTGATGCAATCGTGCCACTGTCGTTGGCATTAAAGCCATACTGTTCAAAAACCGTTTTTGCAAATTGTTTTAATTTTTCTGGTTCAAACGTCTTTGTCATGCCAATTTACCTTATTTGCCTGTGTAATAAGCTTGTTCAACCAATTTCTTGACGTTGGTATCCTTCTTCAAAAAGCCAGCTTGTTTAAGTTGCTTTGCGTAGTACGTCACATCCGCTTTACCGGAAGCTTTCTTCAGCCCAAAGTGATATTGCTTGATCAAGTTGGTAACGTTCTGTTCGTTAACGAACTTCGTCTTGGCGACATACTTCTTGTTGAGCAAAATCTTAGCGGTTTGTTGTGGGTGCTTGTTGATCCATTGCGCAGCTTCGGCGTATGACTTCACGATGGCGTTAGCCTTGGACTTGTTGTCCTTGGTCAGTTTGTTGGAGAGGTATAAGTAGCAGCAAGAACCGCTCTTCTTCATCCCCATATCAGCCATCTTTTGAGAATTACTGCTGTTATTATTGTTGACGATAACGCGGAAACCATCCTGTTTTTCTGCTTGGTAAGCGTATGGGTCAACCGTCCCAATGGCGTCGACCTGGCCTTTTTCAGCAGCCTTAGTCAGCAGATCATAGTCGTACGTTTTCCATGTCACACCAGTTTGCGGGTTGATGCCAGCATGTTGCAACGCGATGGAAGCTACATACTGAGCAGTTGAGCCTTGACCAGGTGTAGCAATGGTCTTCCCCTTCAGATCCTTAACCGACTTAATTTTGGAATTCTTTGGGACAAGGACACTGATACACCCTTGGTGAATACCGCCGGCCGCCTGAATTTGCGCACCGTTTTGAATCGCTGGCAGATATTGAAAGTCACCGTTTAAAGCATCGTATTTACCACTCGCGAAACCGGCTTCTAAATCTGAGATATCCGTTGGCTTGGCAACCAGTTTTGCCTTTAACCCATTTTTCTTAAAGAAGCCCTTTTCGTAGGCAATGTAGTTTGGTGCCCCACAAATTGTCCCGTTTTTGGCAGGAATCGTGATGCTGCCATACTTGTACGTACTATTACTTTTGGAGGATGACGCTTTACTATTACCACACCCAGCCAACGTACCAACCAGCGCCAGTGACGCTAAACTTGCTAAAATAACATGCCATTTTTTCATATCTTCCATCTCCTAAACCCGATTTAAAATGATCTTTTAAGCTTGTTGATTGACATAACTAAGTAAACTCTTGGCCGCATCCAAGAAATACTGAACCGCAACTGGAATCGTTTCGTCCAGGCCAATAAAATTCGGGTCATGCCAGTCGGCCGCATCCGGCTGGCCATTCGACCCAATAAAGGCGAAGACGCCAGGATATTGCGTTTGGAAAGTAGCAAAATCCTCACCAGCCATTGAAATTTCTGGGGTGATCACCTTTGCGTGCGTCTCTGCTTCTTTCGCCACCACTTCTGTTAGTGTCGGCTCATTATCAATTGGCACCGCACCAACTGACCAGTCAAAATCGGCAGTTTCTCCAAATGCCGCAGCAATTTGATTGACGATTGTTTCCATGCGACGCTTCACAAGTTGCGTTGTCTCATCGTTAAATGTCCGAACAGTGCCGCCCAATTTAACCGTTTCCGGCAACACGTTCCAGGTTTCACCGCCATGGACCTGTGTCACACTGACGACAACCGTATCCAGCGGCTTGACGTTGCGACTCACAATTGTCTGTAACTGTGACACGATTGCTGCTTGGGCAACGATTGGATCGTGCCCTTTTTCCGGACGCGCACCATGTGACCCGGCACCGTGCAAGGTGATATCAAAGTGGTAACATCCTGCCATCAATACGCCTGGCTTCAATCCAATCGTGCCAATGGGTAGATTGGGATTATTGTGAAATCCGGCAATGGCACTCGTCCCATCCAGAACATGTTTTGCCAGAACCTGATCGCCGCCATGTCCGGCCTCTTCTGCTGGTTGGAACAGAAGTTGAATCGTCCCCGTGATATTAGCCTTCTGTTGTTGTAAAAGGAATGCCGCTCCCAACAAGCTTAAAAAATGAAGATCGTGGCCACAAGCATGCATCACACCCTTATTTTGAGAACTGTAAGGTAAATTGGTTGCTTCCGTGACTGGAAGTGCGTCAATATCAGCTCGCAGGGTAACCTGTTTACCCGGTTTAGCGCCACGAATATAGGCAACCACCCCCGTATCTAAATCGGTATCCGCAACTTCAATTCCCCAGTCGGTTAGTATTTGGCTGATTTTCTTAGTTGTTTCAAATTCCTGATTGGACAACTCAGGATGCTGATGAAATTCATGTCGCAAGGTCGTAATTTGTTGAATGAACGCTGGATCAATTGCCATAATGAACGGTCTCCTTTTTAAAATAATCACACAAACTGTTTGCTAGGCTTCAGGGGCGTCAGCATCATTCCAAATATTCACGCACTTATATCTCAAATGATGAAACGAAAAAAGCACCCTCATCCCAGACTAATCACTTAGTCAGGACGAAGATGCTTCGCGTTACCACCTGAATTCAAACGACCCTCACAAGCCGTCTCTCTTTGGGTACCAGTGATACCCGAACGCTATAACGGGCGTACCCGTTGTCGTTTAACAGTCGCTCAACGACAATCATTTACTCAAGACCATCTTCGACAATCAAACCATGCTGTGTTCCACCTCACCACAGCTCTCTGTGAACGATTTGGTTGTCTACTCTTCTTGAATTTTTGTTTGATATAAGAACCACGAATATTATTAAGCTTTGATTAGAGATTGTCAATGAATTTTAAAGCCATAGTCAAACATAGGATCCATTTTCTCAATCTATTGTTCTATATTATGGCGAATATACTTACGTCACAAAATAAATTATCTTAAAAAGAATTCTAAGTCATTTTTAAGAAAGTGACACAACATTCAGTTGTAAAAACATTTGCGAGTTCAGAAAAAGCCTTTTTATCAGCATTTCATAGTCTGCAAGCTGAATTAACGATTAAAAGTTAATTAAAAGTTATTGACATATTCTAAGCGAATCGTTATTGTAGAAATCAATAAATTGCAAATAATAAACGTTGAAGAGAAGAGTAAATCACGGAGTAGGTACAAAGTGATCACCAATAGTGAAAAGGTGAAACCGAACAATGGTTGAAGATGAACTCTGAGTTGTGGTTGCCGGTGAAAGCTGAAAACCCGTGAGGATACGATATAATCCCAAACATGCTTTTGTGTTGTTGAGGTGTAATAATGCTATTACACGAATCTGGGTGGTACCACGATGCTTTCGTCCCTGTTATAGATACAAGTCTATAACAGGGACGAAAGCATTTTTGCGTTTATAAGGAGGACTAACATGGGTAAAACAAATACTGAAGAAATCATAGAACTACTAAAAACACGAGTGTCGAAGGATCAAAAAAACAAGCTTGAAGTGCTGGCAAAAAAATCATTTTTAGATTATCTCGCCTCTGTAACCCTCGCTGATAAAGAACTTGCCGTTGAGAAATTGAAACAATCTCTTCATTACACTGATCAGTATTTGATTATTGGTCAAAAAGGCAACTTATCAGTAGAACAGGCCGCGTTGCTAAATGGCTTCACCGCACACTACCTTGACTTCGATGACGTTCAAGCAAATTTTCGTGGCCATCCCAGTGTTGTCATCTTTTCGGCCTTGCTTGCAGTCAGTAATCCAACGGATAAATTACGTTCCTTGCTCCAAGCCTTCGTTCAGGGCGTCGAACTTGCGGGTCATATTGGCCGAACGATCCATCCTGGACACGCATTGCAGGGATGGCATTCAACCGGCACTATCGGAACGATAGCTGCAGCTGCGGCAATCGGCGTTTATAAAAAACTACCTGAAGACAAGTTGGCCACACTACTATCGTTTGCAGCGAGTCAAGCTTCAGGAATGATGTTCCAAGAAGGTAGTGACGCTAAACCAATGCAGGCCGGACTAGCGGCGCGTAATGCTGTTGCCGCTTATAAACTCACCGAAAGCGGTCTAACTGCAACTAAAGATCCATTCAATAACCATAACGGTTGGCTTAAAACAATTTCTGGAACTGAGATTACACCATCTACTTGGGGTAATTCTTGGTTATCACCCGCACAAATTGAAAATCCAGGAATCTGGTTCAAACAAAAGCCATTCTGTTCCGCTGCCATCTCAGGCTATGACGCAACACGTCAAGCTTATGAAGCCGGCATCAGGATATCCAATACGACACAGTTTATTTTTCACTACCCGGAAAATGGTGACAGGGCATTAACTAAAAGTCACCCGCTCACCGGTCAAGAAGGTAAGTTCTCGATTGAATATATTGCTTGGTGCGTTTTAGAAAACGGCGATATTTCAACTGAGGACTTAGATAACTTCCGAGTTAGTCCTAAGTTCGAAACTGATTTACCCAAATTCTCTCGACAGCATGACCTGCCAAGCAAGGATAAAAGGGCTCGACCAGTTAGATTAGAGGTCATTCAAGATGATAAAACCGCTAACTTTACGGTCATTAATCCCAAGGGATCGCCACTAAATCCGCTTGACGAAACTGACTTACAGAAAAAGCTTGTCAACGGGCTCGGTGATCTCGCGTCTGATGTCATTCAACTTATCAGTAAATCGAAAACGCAGTTAAAGGAAATTGATTCGCTATTAAATTACAGGAGGTATTTAGATTGCACTTCAAAAAACTCACAGATCTCACTAGCACCACTGAGCTAACACAACTTTTACACAATGCTTACGCTGCGGACGTTAATTTAGGTATTCATTTTGGAGCTTCAACCATTACAGAGCAACAAGTTCGTGATCATATCTTAAATACGCCAACCTTTGTTTTGCAAACCGATGACGGCACCATTGCCGCCACAGCATCCGTACGATTACCCTGGTCTGATAATCCCGGACCGTTTACATTACCGCATATCGGTTGGGTAGCTACAAATCCACTTTACCAACATCAGGGATTTGCAAAACAAATCATTACACAAGTGATTGCTCACTTTGTTAAAGATGAATTGCACGCCCCGGCCGTTAGTTTAGGAACTGCTGTTGAACACCCTTGGTTACAAGATTTTTATCACTCGATTGGCTTTCAAACAATCGATACCGTTCGTAAGTTCAAGGATCATCAAACCGCTTATCTGATTTCAATTTTTGACGATCATCGAACGCACCAAATCGACGATGTCTATCTTAAGAAGATTCTGCCGCAAACGATTTTAAATGAGAGGTGAACATCATGAATTTTGATTGGCATTACTTTTTTAGTCTTTTTACACAATTACCTGCATATATTCCAATTACGATACTGATGGCCGTTCTTTCCATGGCACTCGCAATCTTTATTGGTGGTTTTATAACCTCGTTACAATTGTCACCAGTTGCACCCTTTAGAGGTTTCGCACACCTCTACATCTCACTATTTCGTGGCATGCCGACACTTGTTCAGCTCTTCATCATTTTCTACGGATTACCGCAAATCTTTCCTGCACTACGCGGGTTATCGGCTTTCGTCGCTGTGGTGATTGGGCTGGGGTTCAAACAAGCATCTTACCTCGCCGAAATTTTCAGAGCGGCGGTCAACTCCGTGGATAAGGGACAGATCGAAGCAGGTCAATCATTGAATATCAGTCGATCAAAGCTGTTCTTGAACGTTGTCTTACCACAAGCAACAATCAATGCCCTACCAGCAACCGGGAACACCTTTGTCAGTCTTGTTAAGGAAACTTCGTTGGCATTTACTCTTGGTCTCACTGAATTGTTCGGGGACGGAAAAATGATTGCCGGCGAATCCTTCAAATATTTTGAAACTTACCTTGCAGTTGGGATTATTTACTGGATCTTAATCGTTGTTTACACCTGGCTACAACACTTACTTGAAAACGCTCTGCAGAAACCATATAGGAGGACCGCTAATGTCATTAATCGAAGTAAAGAACCTGTCAGTGAAAATCGGCCAGAAGCAAGTTTTGAAACACATTAATTTATCAGCCGAAGAAGGCTCAGTAACAGCCTTTGTTGGCCCAAGCGGTTCTGGCAAAACAACGCTGTTGCGGACGCTCAATTTGTTGCAACTACCCAGTGAAGGTAGCGTAAAAGTGGGTGATATCACGGCTAATGCTGGTGATCTCAACAAGAAAACGATCCGTGACCTACGTCAAAACTCGGCAATGGTCTTTCAACAGTTTAATCTATTCAAAAATATGACTGTCAAAGATAATGTGGTAAAGCCCCTTATCTTTAACGGTATAGCCAGTAAAAAAGAAGCAGAGGAAACTGCATTAACCGTTTTAGACCAAGTTGGTCTTAGCTCAGTAGCTGAACAATACCCTGTGACTCTGTCAGGTGGTCAACAGCAACGAGTCTCAATTGCTCGTGCAGTTGCCATCCATCCGCGGGTCATCCTACTGGACGAACCAACTTCAGCACTTGATCCTGAACTCGTTGAAAGTGTCCTCCGTACAATTGCCAATCTCGCAAGCAAACATGTGACGATGATTCTGGTGACCCATGAAATGGAATTTGCCCGTCAAATCGCAGATCAAGCTGTTTTCATCGAAAATGGTGAAGTTTTGGATCAAGGCTCAGCTGACGATCTCCTTTCAGGAACACGACCAGGACGAATCAGCTCATTTGTTAACTCACTGTCGCATCCGACGATTAGAAAGGAAGCTTAACTCATGGCAAAAACTGCCACAAGTATTAACCAAACTGTTATTGAAACACGTCATTATCTTCATCAACACCCAGAGGTCTCAGATCATGAATTTGAGACAACAAAGTACATTACAAAAAGACTCGAAATTCTAGGATATCGCATTATTACGCCTAAGGGTCTAAACACCGGTGTCATCGCTGAAATTGGTTCTGGTCATCCAGTGATTGCCCTTCGTTCGGATATCGATGCACTTCCAATACAGGAAACGACTGGGTTATCGTTTGCTTCCGAAAACAAAGGCGTGATGCATGCTTGTGGTCACGATTTTCACATGGCCTCCCTGCTCGGCGCTGCTGAATTACTCGCTGACGAGCAGGATAGTTTAAAAGGCACCATTCGCCTCGTATTTCAACCCGCTGAGGAAACCCATGTTGGTGCACAGGAAGTTGTTCATGCTGGTGGTGTTAATGGCATCGATGCTATTTTCGGATTTCACAACAAGCCCGACTTGAAAGCTGGCGACATTGGCTTGCTACCTGGTGGATTAATGGCTGCAGTTGATCAATTTACAGTCACTTTTACGGGTGTTGGGACCCACGCTGCAATGCCGCAATTTGGTAAAGATCCCATTATTGCGCTCACCAGTACGGTTAACGCACTGCAAACTATTGTTAGCCGTAATGAAGACCCCCAAAAGACTGCTGTAGTTTCAGTCACTCATATCGATGGGGGCAATACTTGGAATGTTTTGCCAGAAAAGGCCTGGTTTGAAGGTACCGTAAGAACGTTTGACCATGATGCCCGTGCAGTTGCAAAGAAACAATTCATTGAAATTGTCAACGGTCAGGCAGCATCATTTGGCGTAACAGCAAACATCGAATGGGTTGAAGGCCCTGACGTAGTCAACAATGACGCCAAACTAACAAAAATCGTTGAAGACGAAACACAGAAACATTTGAACTTAGTACGGCCACAACCTTCGAATGCCGGTGAAGATTTTGCTTTCTTTAGCCAACGCATCCCAAGTGTATTTGCATTTGTTGGCAGTAACGGCAATTCAGACTGGCATCATTCCGATTTAAAGTTGGATGATAACGGTTTAGCTCCGGCTGTCAATTGGTACTACTACGTCGCAAAGCGCCTTTTATCAGAGTTATAAAAACATGCAATCAGGAGGTTTTTCTATGACTTGGCAACCAGTTCGATTAAGTCCCGTGGAGTACGTTAACGAACCCGGGATCCTGAAACAATTAGATGAAATCATTATTGAAAAGCATTACAAAAGCCCAGTAATTTTAACTGATCTAGCAGTTATCGAAGCCGTCTCACCCTATGTACCAGACCATTTCTTTGAAAAACACAAGACGATTATTTTTAACGGCAACTGCACTTACCCTGAAGCTGAACGAGTTGAATCCGAAATCACTCATTCAGATGTGTTGGTCGCGCTTGGAGGCGGCCAATTGCTTGATACCGCAAAAAATGTTGCCGACGTAAAGACAATTGATCTCATTAACATTCCAACCGTGCCTTCTAACTGTGCTTCTATTACGACTAAGAGTATGGTCTATTCTGAAACAAAGCACGAATTAATTGGTCGAGAACGCCATCCACAAGCTGTGACCTTAGTACTGGTCGACCCGACCTTACTGAGACATTCTCCAACTAACTATTTGCTATCAGGTATTGGCGATACTCTCGCCAAATGGTACGAGATTCGTCGACGGTTAAACGTCCCTGAAGCTGCCGGAGCAATTCTCGATATTGCCAGGCGGACAATTGAGGTCTCAAAAGAACGGACACTGGTTATCAAAAACCCCAACGCAATTGATGATGACACTTTTAAGAATCTATTAGACACGATTTTTCTAGTTGCTGCCTCCGTGGATGGTTTTGCTTCAACTCGTGGGCGAAGCGTTGCCGCCCATAGTTTCCATAATGGTTATCTAAAAGTTAATCATCATCCAACCAAGACTCACGGTGAAATCGTAGCACTTGGTGTTTTGGTACAACTTGCAATTGAACAAGAAACTGATGACTTGCAGGAACTCACCAAGTTTTACATAGGTATTGGCTTACCAACAAAACCAAGTGATTTGGGACTCACCGTCAACACAGACGAAATTCATACCATTGCCCGCGATATGGTTGCTAAAGATAACGTCAGAATTCAAACAGTATATGATCACTTAACTGAAGCCGAGGTTGTCGATGCCATCAATTCATTAGAAGGAGGCGTCCACTCCGATGGAATTCAACGCGTCACGTCGTCTGCAGAGCGTGGGTGAAAAATATTTAGCCATTCAACAGGCTAATATCAATCAATTAAAAAAAGCGGGCATTGAAGTGTTGAATCTGGGTCGTGGTAATCCAGATTTACCCACTTTTATGCCCGTCGTCCAAGCAGCAAAAACAGCCCTAGACAACAAAGCCAATCATGGTTACCCGCCATATGGCGGTAAACCGGCTTTAAAGACATCAATTAAACACTTTTACCAACGTGAATATCAGGTTGCTCTTGAAGATGATGAAATTACAGTTTTTAGCGGTTCTGCAGCTGCTTTAACTGCCTTGCCAATGGCCCTTGCTGATCCAGAGGGTGTCGTTCTAACACCAACGCCTGCGTTTTTTGGTTACCACATCGGCATCACAATGAGTGGTGCCGAAGAATGGCAAATGCCTTTGTTGGAAAAGAACAATTATTTACCGGACCTCGAAAATATTCCGCAGACTATTAGAGACCGCTCGCAATTAATGTTTCTCAACTATCCACATAACCCAACTGGAGCTGGCGCCACGCAAGATCTTTTTGACAGAGTAGTTCAATTCGGGCTGGATAATCACATTGCAATTGTTCATGACTTTGCATACGCTGATATTTCTTTCGAACATCAAGCGCCTAGCTTTCTCCAAAGCAAGCGAGCTAAAGAAACCGGTATTGAGATCTATACCCTCTCTAAAACATTTAATATGGCTGGTTGGCGCAGTGCTTTTGCGGTGGGTAACGCCTCAATTATTAAGTTGCTGAAAGCTTACATTCAAAATTCTGTCGGTGGTACTTTTGGCGTTGTTCAAGACGCAAGCGAGTATGCACTTGACACTCAAATCAAGGAACGAAAACAACTTCGTGACACTTATTTGGAACGACGCAATACAGTGATTCAACTATTAGAGGCTCACCATTTCAGCGTTAGCCAATCATCAGGAACTTTTTTCGTTTGGCTGCAACTGCCAGAAACTATCACGGATGATAAACAATTTGCTAAGTCACTTTTAAATAACGCTCACGTTGCCGTTGTCCCAGGTAGTGCATTTGGCGAGGCGGGTCAAGGCTATCTTAGAATTAGTCTCGTTGCTGATAAAGCAACCCTATCTTCAGGTATCAATCAATTAATCACATACTTAAAACAATATAGAGAGTAGGAATTTCATTGACCGACGTATTAGATTCAACATTACTTCAAGGTAACTTCAGTACTCCTGCCGTCCGATCAATCTGGAGTGATGAAAACAAGATTAAGAGTCAAATCAAAGTAGAAGCCTCACTATCCAAAATTGAGGGTCAACTGAATGTTATCCCCCGAACCGCAGCCGATAAAATTGTCTCGATTGCAAAGTTTGAAAATTTCAACATCGACGATTTAGCCAAAGAAACACGCGAAAAGCGCCATTCATTAATTGCACTTGTGCATCGACTTCAAGCCTTGGCTGGTGATGAAGCTGGCGAATACGTTCACTTCGGGGTCACAACCCAGGACATTGTCGATACCGGCACGATTCTTCAAGTTAAACAAGCTTATGCAATCTTACTTAAAGACAGCAAGACACTCATCGACATCTTAAAAGTGCAGACAAATCGTTATCGTAACACAATTGAAATTGGTCGAACACATGGTATTCAGGCTATTCCAACGACCTTTGGGTTTAAATTAGCCGTTTGGTTAGATGAGCTCGTTCGCGACCATCGTCGGTTAGTTGCATTAAACGACCGGCACACTTTCGTCGGGAACATTAACGGTGCCATCGGAACATATGCAGCATTTGGGTCAAAAGGACCAGAAATTGAAAAGAAAGTGCTTGCGGATCTAGACTTAGATGTGCCCACAATTTCTTGGCAATCATCACGTGACCGATTAGCTGAATTTGCGACCGTTATAGGCATCTATTCAGGAACACTCGGAAAAATCGGCCATGAATTATTCAATCTGATGAAAACTGAAGTCGATGAAATTCACGAACCGTTTAAAAAAGGTGAAATTGGCTCTTCAACGATGCCTCAAAAACGAAATCCAGCTTTGATTGAAAGTTTAGCAGCACTTACGCAACCAATTATTAAGGATGCCGACTTGATGTTAGAAACGATGATCATTGACTCCGAACGCGACTCGATGCACTGGCGCAATGAATGGGTTGCATTACCAGAAATCACCAACCACTTAGATACACAGTTAACTTTGACGGCCACGATCATTAAGGATTTCCAAGTTAATACCGACCAAATGTTGCGCAACGTTAACCTCCAAAACGGCCTGCCTTTTGCCGAACACATTATGTTTAATCTGGGCACAGTTATTGGCAAACAATCAGCCCACGAGCTTGTTTACAACAGTGCCATGGAAGCCATTGAACAACACGAAAACTTCTTGGACGTTTTATATAAGCAACCCGACGTGAAACAGAACTTCACGCGCGACCAGTTAACCGACTGGACCGACCCTTCAAAGGACCTAGGCAGTATTTCTGAAAAAATCGATGATGTGTTGGCCGAAGCAAATAACTTATCAAGGATTGTTCAAATTGAAGAAGAATAGATTAATCGGATCAATAGTTGTTTTACTCAGTCTAGTACTGGTATTGGCTGGATGTGCGTCTAATTCTGGGAACAAATCGTCAAGCAATAGCAGTAAAAAAATAGTCACCTTTGCGACGACGGGTGTGAGCTACCCGACTTCTTACAAGTCCAATGGTAAGTTGACAGGGTTTGACGTTGATGTTGCAACGGCCGCCGCAAAGAAAATTGGTTACACCGCCAAATTTAAAACAACTAGTTTTGACGGCCTCTTTGGTCAACTTTCTAGTGGCAAAGTCGATGCTGTCGCCAATATGGTGTCCATTACACCGCAACGTGAAAGACAATATTACTTCAGCAAACCATATGGGTATTTTACTTATGCAATTGCTGTAAGCAAAAAATCAAAACTGACAAACATCAATCAGCTTAGTGGAAAAACGCTTGCCGTTGTTACCGGGTCTAATCAAATTGAAGCAATTAAGGCGCTAAACCCGAAAATTAAATTACGGACGTTTGATGATCGTGATTCGGCCA
The DNA here is from genome assembly GCF_001702155.1 of Secundilactobacillus paracollinoides. Taxonomy (NCBI): domain Bacteria; kingdom Bacillati; phylum Bacillota; class Bacilli; order Lactobacillales; family Lactobacillaceae; genus Secundilactobacillus; species Secundilactobacillus paracollinoides. Next base: position 1,567,576 of record NZ_CP014912.1, on the reverse strand, counting down.
TCAACGCTGTTACAACTGGGCAGGTTGATGGCTATTGTCATTCTAGTGCAATTCTAGCGTCGACCATCAAACAAAAGAATCTCCCGCTTAAGATTCTCAAAGGTCGCTTTGATTCACAAAAAGTTGGCTTTGCTTTTGCTAAAAACGCTGCTGGTAAAAAGCTAGCAAAGAAATTCAATACTGCAATTGATAAATTACAACGTCAGGGAAAGATTGCCAAGATTTCAAAACAATACTTCTCGGGATTGGATGCTTCTCAAAAATAGGGACCCTTTAAGAGATATTGCGGTCTCCAAAAATAGCCTTAGATTTGCCGTCTCACACAACAAAAATACAACTATGATTTAGGGGAGCAATAAAATGAAGAAAAATAAATTAATCGGATCATTAGTACTCGTGTTTAGCTTAGGGTTAATACTAGCTGGCTGTTCATCAAGTTCCAGTTCAAAAAAGGCGTCGAACAACAGTCAAAAAACTGTGACTGTTGCCACAACCGGAGTCAGTTATCCTAGCTCTTACAAATCAAAGGGGAAGTTAACTGGATTCGATGTCGATGTTGCCCGAGCTGCCGCAAAGAAACTTGGTTACAAAGTTAAATTTACAACAACAAGTTTTGACGGTCTCTTTGGACAAGTATCAAGTGGTAAAGCTGATTTAATTGCCAGTACAACAGCGATTACACCAGAACGAGAAAAGCAATTTTACTTTTCAAAACCATACGCCTACTTCAAGTATCAGGTGACTGTTCAGAAGAATTCCAAGCTCACGAACATCAATCAACTTAGTGGCAAAACAATTGCCGAAACAGCTGGTTCAAACCAAATCACTGCCCTCAAGAAATTTAATCCTAAAATCAAAATTAAAACTTACGATGATCGTGATACCGTCTTGAACTCTGTGATTGATGGCAAAACTGATGGTTACTCCAATTCTGGAACCATTATTGCGGCTGTCATCAAGCAAAAGAACTTACCGCTTAAATTATTAAAGGGTTCTTATGCCAACGAAAATATCGCATTTACCTTTGCGAAGGACTCACACGGTAAGGCACTCCAGAAGAAATTCAACAAAGCCGTCGTTGAACTTAGAAAAGATGGCACACTTAGTAAATTATCAAAGAAATACTTCTCTGGTATAGATGCTTCTCACAGCTAATACTATCAATATAAATAAAAGGAAGTAACGTTAATGAGCGAATCTCTCAAAGCTGCTGCCTGTGCTTGGCAACCAGCAGCAAATAAGAAAAATGTCTACAATAAACGCTTTTCAACGGGTGAATTACCTGTTGAACCAAATTGCTACACATTAGTTTGGGGACCCTTCTGTCCCTGGGCGACTCCCGTCTCAATGCTGATTGATCTTCTTGGCCTGGATACTGTGATTGCTAAAAGCCCGGTATTCCCATTACGACATTCTGGTATTGACAACGACTGGTTTTTTGGAGAAAAGGACGCAGATGAAGACCCAATTTTAAAGACAAATCGACTGTCTAATCTTTATCGAAACGCAGATTCTACCTTTAATGATCGGGCAGCGGTGCCAACACTGGTTGATATCAAAACTGGTAAAGCCGTTAATAACGATTCCGGTATCCTTTTGACAGAACTCGCCACAACTTGGACAGCCTATGAAGCAGCAGACGCGCCTGATGTTTTCCCTAAAAACAAACAAACACAAATACTCGAATATTATCAAAAGATTATTGATAACTTATCACATGTCATTAATACAATTGGTGCTGTCAAAAGTCAGGCAGAATATGATAAACTATCAATTCAATTTTTTAATCAACTGTCGGAATTCGATAATCTCTTATCAGATCAAGATTTCTTACTTGGTGATACGGTCACGATTTCTGATTTACTTTTGTTTGCCCGCCTCATCCGCTTCGATCTTGTTTTCTATTTCCAAAATAAATTAAATCAAAACCGACTTGAAGATTTTCCAAATCTCTGGCGATATGCAAAGCAGTGTTACGCCTTACCAGCTTTCAAAAACAACACTAATTTTAAAGCTATCAAACAACACTTCATTCAGGGAAGCGTTGATGTTCATGATTTTGCGCACGTACTGCCTTCAGGTCCCGATACCAGTAAATGGTCAGTATAGTTACCACACCATCTGACCACCCATTCAGAAAACTATAAAACGCCCGGTTTAGCTCACTAAATTTGGACGTTTTTATTTTGTAAAATGGGGCTTTTATATGAAAAATAGATTAAAATATTATTAGATAATATTTTATAATTTGATTGGAGAAATGATGATGACAAAAATTCTGGCCTACCATGTCCGTGACGATGAGCAACCCTTTATTGATGAATGGGTAAGAGAACACCATATCCAAGTTGACAGCGTGACTGAGGAATTACATGACGATACAGTGGCACTAGCCAAGGGGTATGACGGTGTTGATTTTAAGCAACGCAGTTTAATCACTGACAAACCAGACTTATATGAAAAATTACACGCTTACGGCATCTCGCAGCTATCGGCTCGTTCTGCAGGTATTGACACCCTAAACCTAGATTGGGCAAAGGCGAATGGTATTCGTGTCTCTAATGTGCCATCCTACTCACCTCGAGCTGTCGCTGAACTAGTACTGACCCAAGCAATGCAGCTGATTCGTCACATCCCAGAATTCCGGGCCCGTTTTCAAGATAATAACTATGTCGTTGATGGTTTACGGTCTCGTGAATTATCTGAACTAACAATTGGCATTATTGGTGTTGGTCGAATCGGTAGCGCGGTAGCACGTATTTTTCATGCTTTAGGCGCCACTGTTTTGGGGAATGACATCACTGAACCTCGTGAAGATCTAAAGGGTGTCCTAAGATACACCACGAAGGACGAAATTTATCGAATTGCCGATGTTGTGACGGTTCATGTTTATTACAGCGAAAAGAATCATCACCTAGTGGGCAAAGATGAATTTGCTAAACTGAAACCAAGTGCCTTCTTCATCAACGATTCACGCGGTCCTGTCATTGACACTGTTGCTTTTCGTGATGCACTTTTGGACCACCAGTTTGCCGGTGGCGGGTTGGACGTCGTTGAAAACGAAACCCAGGTATTTAATCAAAAGTTTGCTGATGAAACACCTGTGCCGTTGTATAACGAACTAAAGCAAATTCCAAATTTGCTACTAACTCCGCACATTGGCTTCTTCACTGATCATGCCGTTAGAAACATGGTCGTGGAATCTCTTGATGACACCCTTGCTTTCTTAGAGAACCGACCAACAGAACATGAAATTCACTTCTAATTATTTGGAGGCTTAATGCATGACAATGCTATCGAAAGAGGAATTAGAAAAGCGACTTGTTTTCTATCGCCACTACTTTCATGAGCACCCAGAATTGGCAGATCATGAATTTAATACGACAAAAACAATCACCAAGATACTTACCGATTGGGAAATCACTATTTTACCTACCCAATTAGCAACGGGCGTATTTGCAGAAATCGGTCATTCTGACGGTCCTACAATTGCCCTAAGAGCTGACATTGACGCGCTCCCGATTCAAGAAAAGTCTGGTGTGGCCTTCAGTTCTAAAAATGCTGGTGTTATGCACGCATGTGGACACGACACCCACATGGCCTCGCTGCTAGGAGCTGCTTACCTATTGAAGCAACAAGAACGTGATTTAAAAGGACGTGTTAAACTCATATTTCAGTTATCTGAGGAAGATAACGAGGGTGCTTTACAAGTAATCAACGATGGCCAAATTGATGATGTGGATGCAATTTTAGGTTTTCACAATACCCCTAATTATCCCGTTGATCATATTGGTATTCGAGCAGGCATCACCAATGGCGCAATTGATAAATTTAAAGTGACACTTCACGGCGTTGGCACGCATGCCTCCACACCTGACAAGGGTCAAGATCCGATTGTTGCCTTAGGTGCTGAAATAAACGCGCTGCAAAGCATTGCAAGTCGAAACCTAGATGCATTTCAAGCAGGTGTGTTAAGTATTACCCACGTTTCTGCGGGCAACACCTGGAATATTCTACCGGACACAGCTTTCTTTGAAGGCACTGTTCGCACCGCCAGCAAACAACTACGCCAATTGATCAAAACTCGTTTTCTAGACATTGTTAACTACACTGCAAAAGCTTATCAGGTTGCTGCTGATATTGATTGGTATGATGGTGATCCATCCGTTAATAACGATGCTAAGCTTACTGCAATCGTGCGTGATGAATCCAGCAAGTTCGCAACTGTCTATGAACAGGAACAGCGCTTAGGCAGCGATGATTTTTCCTGTTACCAAGAAAGGATACCTGGCGTATACGCCAATATCGGAAACGGTGAAACAATCAGCGCTCATAACCCTTATTTTAAAGCAGATGATGCTTTGATTAGGGTAGGTGTAAAGTACTTTGAACGGAATGCACTGCGATTACTGGATGAATTATGACCTACAAACTGATAATCGTAAAAAACACAAAAAGGACCGGATTTAATTAACCGGTTCTTTTTGTGTTTAACTTTAAAATCACTAATCTATATAATCCTGTTAATTCTTAATCCTAATAAACAGTCGGTGTTTTCTCTCCCGCCGTAACCTCAAATGGCAACGTATTTTGTTCCGGTGGAAATGGACAGGTACAGAAGTAACTCAACGCACATGGATAATTAGCAGCGGTATTAAAGTCAACGTGATCAAATTTTTCTGGATCTGAGATATCTAGCTTTAAGCGTCGCCCGCCACCATATGTGTCATTACCGTTAGTTTTATCTTTAAACAAAATCAGTCCGACATTTTCTCTATGTTGACGATTGTTTAAATAGTGTGTTTCCCCGTCTTAGGGTCTTTTACAGTTAACCCCGAATCATCATTATGTCCTTGAAACACTACGAAATCATACTCATGACCATCGTATTCAAAAATCAAATCGCCTATTTGCGTTTCATTATGCGATAGTTCAGATAGAACCGCTGCTGTTTTAACATCCTTCCATTCAGTCAGCGGTACATATTTTGCCGGGAATACCCAATTTTCATCAGGATCAAAATGCTTTAGGCCGGCAAAATCGTGGCGAAATTTCGAGTTCGGATCTCGTTGCCGCACAGCAAACTTTTTTGTTGATCCTAATCGCTTAATGAGCTGTGCTCTAACGTCTTCAAAGTAAAAATCCTCAACATTAACATCTTCAACGTTTTCTACGACAATAACTTTCGGTTTCGTAAGGACTTCTCCTCGATTTGTTACTTCTTTATCTGCCTCAGGATAATAGGTAACTGTATTATCATCCTGTGCCCAAGAACCAGGAAAACCAGCGAGTTTGATGGTCTTTCCATCTTCCAGCCAATCAATGCTTCTCAAGGATAACCATCCATATGGCGCCTTTAAGGCATCTTCTCGTTTTGAATGCCACTCTTTCCAATGTTGAAGATATTCCTTTTTACTGAGAGTTGTTAACCCCTGATAGTCTGTCATAGCGCCACCTCCTATTTTTCAGTCTTAGTTACATCGTATCCGAAGTACTTTTCTGATAATTTGCTGACGGTCCCATTATTCTTCAATTTAGTAATTTCCTTACTAAATTCCTTGTTTAATTTCTTACCATGCGCATTCTTCAAAAATGGTAAAGCTATTTTAACGGTTGCGGCAGTACCACTAACAACGCGCCATTTGTAACCCTTGGCTTTAATGATAGCATTCAAGTTATTCCGCGTATCAACAGTTCCGTCAACATGACCAGCCAACAGCGCTTCATAAAATTCGTCACGAGCATCAAACGTCTTCAATTTGATTTTGGGATCATATTTCTTCAAATTATCAGTGTTATTAGAGGCTGCGCCTGTGGATACTGTTTCCCATCCAAATCATGAATCGTTTTAAAAGACGAATTTTTGTTAACAGCAATCGCTGTTTCTTCAATATTATAGGGTGTACTAAATGTATATTTTTGTTCCCGTTCAGGCGTAATGGCAACATCATTAGCAACCGTATCAACCTTGCTTTGATCAAGATCCTCAAGAAGACCATCATACTCACCTGTAACCCACTTAGTCTTATACCCTAAGTCTTTTGCAGCTTTGTTAATCAAGTCAACATCGAAGCCAACAAGTTTATTTCCTTTTTTGTACGACGTTGGAAAACTCGTTCCAGTTGTCCCAATCGTAATTGTTTTCTTACTAGAACTGCTACTTGCTGTCGATTTATTCAATTGCGTGAACCCTAGAAAAATTAATCCAATAACGACAACGACCCCAATAATACTAATCCAAATTTTCTTCATAAATGTCTTCCATCCTTTTCAACGTATATTTAAAACCTTAGATTTTCCAGTATTATATTTATCGATGCAGCGATTAGCTGCATCATTATGCTTTCCTCCATGTGGAACCTTCCCAATGGAGGGGCGAAATATTTTCCTAAGAACTCTACTAATATGTGCTTAACCCCTGTTTTGAAAGTGTCTTTTGTAAATAAGCATCATCGATTAGTCTGGTTCGATGTTCATCAAAAATTGAAATGAGATAGGCGGCTCTAGGAGCGTTAGGTTTCTGAGTGATGTCGATCACCTTAAACCCTAGCGATTTATAAAACGATAGCAGCCAGGGATGATCCGCCGCTGTGCCAATTGTGACAGCTGGCGTGTATAGTTCAGGCTTAACATAGTTGGTAACTACCCAGCTTATTATCTGTTTGGAAAACCCTTGTTGCTGATAATCGGGATTGGTTGCAACCCAGCCTAGATGCGGTAGACCAAATGGGCTTGGATTATCCGACCAAGGTAACCGTACCGACGTAGTGGCGACAATTGTTCCGTCATCATCTTCAAGAATGAACGTCGGCGTACTTTCGATATGCTTACGAACGTTTTCTACTGTTACAGATGATGCAGCAAAGTGAATCCCCAACCTGACGTCTGCTGCATACGCCTGATGAAGCAACGATGTTAACTTTTCAGCAACATCTGCATTTTCAATTTTTTTAAATTGCAACATAATTTCCCCTGACAGTTAGTGCGTATCAACTAACCAATAGCACGAATGATTAGTAGATATGAGGCGTTTTTTCACCAGATGTCACAGCAAATGGCAAAATATTTTCTTCAGGGGCAAATGGACATGTGCAAAAATAGCTATATGCACAAGGCAAATTAAAGGCTGTGTTCAAATCCACAGAATTAACCTTGGCCGGATTGGAAATATCAATAGAAAGGACTCGGCCGCCACCATAGGTTTGTTTACCCGTGCTCTGATCCTTAAAGAGAATAAAGCCGATGCCTTCAGTATTTTGTCGATTATTTAAGTAATGTGTTTCACCGGTTTCAGGATCTTTTTTTAGCCAGCCAGAATCATCATTATGGCCTTGAAAAACAACGAATCGATAATCCTTGTCATGATATTTAAAATAAAGATTTCCAATTTGCGTCTCATTGTGTGACAACCCTACGGTAACTGCTTTAGTAGTAATATTTGACCAGTTATCTAACGGTTCATACCGTGCTGGCAAAACCCAGTTCTCGTCTGGATCAAAATGGGGAAAGCCGTTAAAGTTTCTTCTGAACTTGGATTCAGGATCCCGCTGGCGAACAGCGAACTTCTTGGTCGATCCAATGCGTTTGATCAGTTGCGCTCTAACACCTTCATAATAAAAATCTTCAACGTTAACATCTTCAACATTATCAACAACAATGATCTTTGGTTCAGAAATAATCTTGTCGCGGTTCGTCACCGTTTTTCCTACTTCTGGATAGTAGGTTACAGCATTGCCATTCTGTCCCCAAAGGCCGGGAAATCCATCGATAGCAATTCTTTTGCCATCTTCGAGCCAGTCAATGCTTCTAAGTGATAGCCAACCATATGGTGTCTTAACCGCGTCTTCACGCTTTTTATGCCAGTCTTCCCATTGCTGTTCATAGTCCTGTTTATTCAATTTAGTTAAACGCTGTAAATTTGACATTCAAACACCCTCCATAATATGTGTCAGTTTATTTGTTTGAAAGATGGCTTTTAACACCTATTTTTCAAGCCATAACTTACCCTAGTTATATTATTTGAATTCATCGTTACCGAATATCTGTACCTAACACGTCAGCTCTTAAGATTATGCTTCAAAACGATTTCGATCATTGGGGGCAGTCCAAATACTTAAATCAGGACCATTAGGAATGATTCTAGGCAAATCAAACTGCGGCGTGTGATCAACTTGATAGAAGCGCTTTTTAATCGCATCAAAATCCGTGTTGTTTTTAAATGCTGGTAATGAATAAAGGTCCTTCGTATAGTTCCACAAATTTGGATAATCAACTAACCGTTTCTTGTTTACGTAATACTTTTGATAGAAAACAACGTCGAATCGAGCTAACGTCACGTAGAGTCTGATATCTGTATCCGTAATTGTTGAACCAAACAAATACCGCTGCTTTGAAAGTCTCTCCTCTAACCAATCAAGTCGGTTAAAAACACGATTATAGTATTTTTCATAATCAACTTGTGAACGTGCAAGTCCCGCTTCATTGACAGCTGTATTAACGTCGGTGTAAATAATCTTGTTTAAAGCGTCAATATCTTCTCTTAATTCTTCTGGATAAAGATCCGGTACATCCTCATCCTGATACCTCTGCCATGCAATACTGAATTCATCAATTAACGTGTTGTAGTTGTTATTGACAACCTTTCCAGTTTTAACATCAACCAATGCTGGAACAGTTGTTCTTAACGTGTAATTGGGATCTGCTTTGAGGTAACTTTCCGATAAGGACTTAGTATGCAGTACAGGATCTTCATCATCATCGTCTAGAGTAAAGAACCAATCGCCAACAACTCCGGCAGGCCGTAATGGATCAACAACGCCTTTGGAGATCACATTATCTAAACCCAATAGGTCGATTGCAATTGCTAATCGGTTAGCCCAAGGACAATGTCTCGACCAAATTAAGCGATATCGATTAGCCTCCACCGGTAAAGTGCCATCTGTAAATAACTGATTGAATTGCGGTTCTTGATAGGGCTGAAATTTCTTTCGGTCATTGAAATTAGATTTTGTTTCACCACTCACATAATCCTTACTTTTTTGACCTGCACGAGGATTAGCCACCTTACTGCGCGAAAAATCGATTGGACATGCGGATAATTTTTCATTAACGTCAATCTTACTTAACTCTTCTTGTAATGCTGCTTCTTTTGCCATATCAATATCCTCCAAACCTTTACTAATTTTAATTAGTTATCATTTGCTATTTTCAGTATCCATTCACTGTTTCTCACAAGCAGTAACTGATCAGATTACTGTCTTAAAATTAATACTTTTCCTGTACAAAAAAGCCCCCACAGTCATTAATGAACTGCAGAGGCTTTTTAGGTGATTGTCCACGGAAATCTCCACTCGTCATTAATGACCAGTAAGGGACGAATTTAACCGTGGTACCACCCTCTTTCACATCTTAAGATGTCTCAACGATACTTTAAAATAAATATCTGGGAAAATAACGGTTCCTACCGAGTACCCAGCGGACACCGGATACTTCTATTCAAAGCTCATCTTCACTATCTTAATTGAAACCTGATTTCACCAACACAGGCTCTCTTTTCTTCAATCAGCAATAGCTACTCTTCTTATCAAAAGATGTTTTTTATTAAAATTTAATTAGTAAATTTATAAATTCATACTAGTACTTCTCATTTCTTTGTCAATAGTTTTTTAAACATTAATTTGATTAAGCGCGAATCGAGTAGGAGGTAATTGATTAATTCAATTACCGACCTCTCACACCACCGTACGTACGGTTCCGTATACGGCGGTTCAATAATTTAAGCACTTTGTATTGACTGGAGTGTCTTGCTCATATTGATGAGTCCAAGGCGTTCCAGTCTTTTGTTTGTCAGAGTATAGGTCAATGTCTTGCTATGCGCAGTTCGCCAATAACCCTTACGGGTATTGGCCATTGTATAAGCACTGGTGCCAGAAAGCCCCAGTTTTACAAGATGATTGACCTTTGTTTTGAGCTTCTTCCACTGTTTCCAAATATACTGGCGAATCCTTGCTCGCAACCATTCGTCTAAGTGACGGATAAAATTGGTCATTTTCCCGACCGAATAGTACTGTAACCACCCACGCATCTTTTGATGAATCTCGTTAAACACCAGGTTTAACGAAACGCCCCGATTGCGCTTGGTCATTTTCCTGAGTGCAGACTTGATGCGTTGCTTGGCCTGCCAAGCAGGTCGCGCATACGCACCTCCTCGACCAACCCCCAAGGAAAATCCCAGGAACTTGGCCCGCAGAGGCGAACTTACTGATGTCTTGTCCTCATTGACGGTGACCTTTAGGTCGCCTTCAAGAAAGCGAGTAACATTATTCAGAACCCGTTCTCCAGCACGTTTGCTTCGGACATAAATATTACAATCGTCCGCATAGCGGACAAACTTATGACCTCTGGAAGTTAACAGCTTATCCAGTTCGTTGAGATAAATGTTAGCCAAAAGTGGCGATAAGGGGCCACCTTGAGGGGTGCCTTTATCACTTCGTTCAAATAGACCACCATTCATGACACCGCTGGTTAGGAAGCGACGAATGAGATGCAGTATCCATGGATCCGTAATATACTGCTCAATAAATTTAATAAGCAGATCGTGGTTGACCGTATCGAAGTATGCTTTTAAATCGAGATCCACGACATAGTGATAGCCCTGATTGTAGAACTGAACCACTCTATCAATGGCATCTTTAGCACTTCGATTCGGTCGGAACCCAAAACTATTATCTGAGAAGACACGCTCAAATGTTGGCACCATGACTTGCGCCATGGCTTGTTGAACAAGTCGGTCAATCACAGTTGGTATTCCGAGCTTGCGTTTACCACCATTAGGTTTTGGAATTTCAACCCGCTTAACGGGACGAGGCCGATAGGTCTCGTTTTGTAAAGCTTGCAGTAATTCCTGTTTATGTTTCCTCAAGTAGGGCAACAGTTCGTCAACGGTCATTCCGTCTAGTCCTGCTGCACCTTTGTTTCTGCAGACGCGAAGATAAGCCTCGTTCAGGTTATTTCGGTCTAAGACTAACTCTTGAAACTTAGTGCCGTTCATCATCGTATTTTCACCAGAGTCAGTGCTACGCACCCCGACTTGTTCTTGGGCTTCCAGTCCTACTGTCCGCCGGCGGTCAGCTTTTTCTGTATTCTGCGGTTGTTGCACTGTCTCCACCTCCAATATCAATGATGACCTATTATTGTTCAGCCCTTCGTGGCAGATACCACTACTATGGCCTCGGCTGACTCCTGTATCGTTCTGCACCACATCACTGCGATGTTTGTTCCTGTGGCGCTTAGCGCGCCTCTTGTCGGGAACGTACGATACAGGCCTCCCCGGGTAAGAACGCCCACTTTCGTACCATGTCATTGCCAGCTTTACTGCGATGGCCTCGAGTAGTATTGGACTTTGGTTTGTTTGGCAACCTCGTCCGACCAACACAGCCTTATAGCTGATTCTTGTACATCAATGCGGTACTTTGTCGCCGACTTCCTTCAGATTCCACCTCACGATGGACACCCTTGTCATTGACTTGCGGTTCCGACTACTACGGCCCGCAACGGACTTTCACCGTCTAGTTGGCGCCCATGCCGGGCGCACCAAAATACTGATATAACGGGATTAACGAATCGTTATTTCACTGAAAACAAATTTTGAAATAATTAGATTAAATTCCACTCTTGACTACATGTCGTTATCGTCATATACTAATAAGTGTCGATAACGACACATACATTAAAGCTCAAAAAAGGAAGCAAAAAAACATGACAAAAACATTCAAAACACTAGAAGATTTCCTAGGCACGCACTTCATCTACACCTACGATAACGGCTGGGAATACGAATGGTACGCAAAGAATGACCACACGGTAGATTATCGAATTCATGGTGGCATGGTTGCCGGCCGCTGGGTCAAGGACCAGGAAGCCAACATTGTGATGCTGACTGAAGGCATCTACAAAGTTGCTTGGACAGAGCCAACTAGGACCGACGTTGCCCTCGATTTCGTCCCAAACGAAAAGAAACTGAACGGCACCATCTTCTTCCCAAAGTGGGTTCAAGAACACCCAGAGATCACCGTCACGTTCCAGAATGACCACATTGACCTCATGGAAGAATCACGTGAAAAGTACGCAACCTATCCAAAGCTGGTCGTGCCTGAATTTGCCACCATTACCTACATGGGCGATGCAGGTCAAAACAACGACGATGTGATTGCTGAAGCACCCTATGACGGGATTACCGACGACATCCGTGAAGGACGTTACTTCGACGCCAACTACAAGCGGCTCAATAAGTAGCTTCAAAGACCTACGAAAAAATGGCATAATAAACGTAACGAGAAATTGGAGCGATTACGATGCCAAAAAAACGAACACTACCCTATGTCCTGCTGGGACTTATTAACGATAAGCAACACCTCTCTGGTTATCAGATGGTACAAGAATTCAAGCACGAGATCAGTGACTTCTGGACGGCTTCTCATTCCCAGATCTACCCTGAATTACAGCGCATGACAGACGACGGCTGGATTACAACGGTCACGCCAGACACGCAACCTGACGCCAACCGCAATCAGACCTACTATGCGCTGACTTCAACCGGTCACGACGTCCTGTTAGACTGGCTGCGTGAGCCGCTGACGCAAAAAGATACCGACCTGTTTGCGCTCAAACTCTTCTTCATCAAAACCAGCGATTCTCCCCTCCTCAAGCCACTATTAGCGCAACAACTCACGCTCAGTCAAAACCGCGTAACCTACCTCAAGAGCCGAAAGGAAACTGTGTTCCAGTCTCAAACGGACATTGATTCGCACTATGGCCATTTTCTGACACTTTCCCGCGGGATCGAACGTGAATCCAACTACGTGTTGTGGCTGCAGCACCTCCTTGAAACGCTTTAATATCAGGCACAACAGCAAAAAGAACCTGCCATCACCCACATGGGCGATGACAGGTTATTTCGTGTCACAAGAGTTGTTCGTATGTGTCTATATTAGTCCACCACGTTGCGGACAAATGGATCGTCACTGATGCCTTGGCTAACGATCAGTTTTGACCATTCCTTAGCTGAGAACAATGAGTGATCCTTGTAGTTCCCGCATGATTCGATCGTGGTGCCTGGGACGTCTTCCCACTTGATGTCGTTGGCAATTTGTTCCAATGAACTCTTCAATGCCTTAGCGACTTCGGTGGTTGAGGGCGTGCCCCAGGTAATCAAATGGAACCCGGTCCGGCAGCCAAACGGTGAGCAGTCAATGACCCCGTCCATCCGGTCCCGTAACAGGCCGGCAAGCAAATGTTCAATGGTGTGCAATCCCGCCGTTGGAATGGCGTTTTGGTTAGGTTGCACTAACCGCAGATCAAAGTTTGAGATCTCATCGCCGCTAGGACCCTTTTCCACCTTAATCAAACGAACATAGGGTGCCTTAACCTTGGTATGATCTAATTCAAAACTTTCTACTTTTGCCATGTAGCAGATTCCTCCTCATTCAATGTCACAACGCAATAAGCTGTTATCAATACAGTCTATTATATCACGAGACGTCCCATTTCGTTATGGTTGACCCTTAAGGCTGACTTTAGGTCTCGTCGCTAAACTAAACCGTAACATTCCAGTACTAGCACTACTCGTACAAATCAGGTCGCCGGTCCGCAAAAACGGGCATACTGCCGCGAACCTTGTCCGTTTGCCCCGTTTCAATCGTGATCGTGGCCAGCTGCTCACGGTCATTTAGCCGCAGCACTTCCTTGCCTAACGGATCGTAAACGACCGAACTGCCGCCAAATCGATTGTCTGGGTCACTGCCCACACGGTTCACGCCGATGACAAATGACTGGTTTTCGATTGCGCGTGCCGCCAACAGTTTGCGCCACTGTTCCAGTCGCGGTGTTGGCCACTCAGCCGGCACAAAAATAATGCGACTATCCGTTAAACTCTGCGTCCGCAACCATTCTGGAAACCGGATGTCGTAACAAATGACACTGGTTGCCGCGATCCCTTTAATTTCAAAGCGGTCCTTATGGTCGCCCGCTGCTAAATACTCATCTTCAGCCATCAACCCAAACAAGTGCACCTTATCATAGTCCGCGATTTGGTGCCCTTCTTGGTCAAAAATGTATGTGGAATTATAAAATTTTCCATCACGTTTGGTGGAAACCGACCCACCATGAATCATTATGTTATACTTACGTGCTAAAGCAGCTAAGACATGTTTTGTTTGATCTCCGTTTGGATCAGCAATGTCATTCAATCGAATCAAGTCGTAGCCGGTATTCCACATTTCAGGAAAAACGACCATGTCGGCTTCCTGGTCGGCTGCTTGTTTCACAAACTGTTCAATTTTCGCAAAATTCTTTGCTGGTTGCCCAAAAGCAATATCAATCTGAGCTAATGAAAATGTTAGTTTCAAACAAACACCTCCTCCATTATTATGACCAGTATAGGACTTTCACCCGTTTTTTTACAGACAAAGGTTTGATTTTGAGACCGATTTCATTCAAACTATAGGTAACCTTAACCTATTAAGAAAAGAGGCATTTAAATGGATAACACATTTACCGTTTACTTAGTGCGTCACGGCAGTACGCTGCTGAATAGTTACAACCGGATGCAGGGCTGGATCGACTCCGACCTCACTGAAGAGGGCATTCAGCAAGCCCAGCAGGCCGCTGACAAACTCAACGACATCGCTTTTGACCGAGCCTTTTCATCCGACCTGGGTCGAGCCGTTAACACACGAAATTTAATCACGAATCAACTACAATCCACGCTTAAAGAGGCCGCCAACTTGCCCGAATTTCGAGAGGTCAACTTCGGTTTCTTTGAAGGCTTGAACTCCGACGACATCTGGGCTGGCATTGCCGCACCTTACGGCAAGTCCTCACAAAAGGACCTCATGGACATCGGCGGTCAAGAAGAAGTCCGCAAGGCAATGAACGAGGCTGACCCCTCACACGTGGCGGAAACCTATGACCAAGTCATCGACCGCTTGAAGGCAGGCTTCCAACAACTCCGCGACCACTGCGAACCAGGCGAGAATGTCCTGGTAGTGTCGCACGGCACCTTGATCCGCACAATGGCTGATTATCTGGGCGTGGACACAACGGATAATTACCCGATCAATGGTGGGGTCAGTCAGCTGACCATTGATGAGGAGCAGGTGGTGTTTGAGAGTTATAATGAGTAGAGTGTGAAGCAAGGCGGTTTGAGGGCGGAGCGTAAGCAACTCTGGTCAGAAAAGTCCGGGTCTGACTTTTTTGACCAGAGTTGCTTACGCAGTAGCCCTCAGCCTTGCTGAACACGTTTCCGCTATGTGGCGGAGACCCACGTCGCCAAGGCCCACTCTGAAGCATTCAAACCACTCTATAAAAACAGTATGTAGAAAAATTAAAACTACCATCAAATCTACCACTTAACATTGCGTTCTTAATGTTAGGTGGTAGATTTTTCTATTCCAGTTTTTTTCGCTGTACTTGCAATACAAATGTTTTCTAGGTCACCACGCCCAAACGCGTTTCGGAAAACAGAAAGCTGCACGTAAGCCAACTCTGGCAAAAATGCCAGGTTCGGGCATTTCTTGTGGTTCTCTGTCCTCGAGTCGAAACGCGTTTCGGAAAACAGAAAGCTGCATGTAAGCCAACTCTGACTAAAATGCCAGGCTCGGCATTTTAGTCAGAGTTGGCTTACACTCCGCTTCCTCCCGTTTTCCTTCACGCTCTGTAATCTTTCGTAACTTTTCTTCACAAAACTGTAACTTCACCGTTACTGCCCATTAATCCCGTTCGTATATCCTAATCACTAATCATTACGAGGAGGATTTTATGACAAAGAAAGCGAAAATCATTGGGATCATTATGAGCGTTCTGACCGCCGCCTGTCTCTGGACCGTTGGCCAAGCTCATGCCGTCTTTGCGGCTGTTCGCCTGACATCTGCCATTCAGAAAGGCACCACGTCACAGTCGACGCGTCGGGTAACCGTCCGACCCACGACCAAACTTCACGTGGTCCTAACTGCCTATGACAATAATCAGGTGACCAGCACCAAGACGTTTACCTATAAGATTTTTCGCTATGGCAAATTATATAAAACCTATCACGTAAAAAACGGTCACGTCGCCACTGCCGTTAAAGTGAAACCTGGAAAATACTCCGTTCGGGCCTATGATGGTAACAATACCGTCACGTTTACCGGTGGTATCTCGTCCTCAAACGAACCACATTTTATTTAAATAGCTAACAGCCAGTTGTCTTTTAGGCAATTGGCTTTTTATTTTCATAAGCGCATCTTCAGTTTATGTCTGTCTTCCTAGTCTGCCACGTCTAATCGCGCTTCGGAAAGCGAACGATACGTGTAAGCCATCTCTAACGAAAATGCCAAGTGTGGGCCTTTCTGCGTGGTTCCCTGCCCTCAAGCCGAAACGCGTTTCGGAAAACAGAAAGCTGCATGTAAGCCCATCCGGCCATAAAGGCCAAGTTCAGGCCTTTATGGCCGGATGGGCTTACACTTCGCTTCCTCCCGTTTTCCTTCACGCTCTAAAAAGTTTAAAACTTTCGATGAAAAATATTGAAAACGGTTACATTCTTCGTTAGACTTGAACCATACGACAAAATTAAGGTGGGAGTTAACCATGACAAAAACATTAGCAATCAACGCAGGAAGTTCAACATTAAAGTGGAAGCTGTTTTCAATGCCCGACGAGACCGTTATCGCATCCGGCCTTGTGGACCGCTTGAATCTGCCAGGCTCCATTTTCACTGTTAAACGTCCTGGTGCTGAAAAATACAAGAAGGTCGAAGACAACATCACCTATCGTCTGGCCGCCGCCATGGTGCTGTCTCACTTGAAAGACTCTGGCATCGTGAAGCATTTACACGAGATCACAGGTATCGGCCACCGGGTCGTTGCCGGCGGTGAGATCTTCTCCGATTCAGCGGTGATCACTGACGAATCACTCCAACAAATCAAGGATCTATCCGAATACGCCCCGCTACACAACCCCATTCAGGCGCAATACATTGAAATTTTCCAAACGTTACTGCCTGATGCGCATCAGGTCGCCGTTTTTGATACCTCACTGTACACCGATATGCCAAAGGTCAACTACATGTACCCAATTCCATATCAATATTACAAAGACTTCGGTGCCCGCAAATATGGCGCCCACGGTACTAGCCACCGCTACGTTGCCGAACGAACGGCTGAAATTTTAGGCAAACCATTGGCAGATCTCAAGTTGATCACTCTGCACCTTGGTTCCGGCTCATCCGTCACCGCCTTTGACCACGGCAAAGTCATTGACACCTCAATGGGCTTCACGCCGCTAGCTGGGGTCATGATGGGCACACGGTCAGGCGATATTGATGCATCGCTCGTCACCTTCTTAACTGAGAAATTAGGCATCAGTATCGGCGACATGACAGATATCCTGAACAAGAAATCTGGTTTACTGGATGTTTCCGAACTCTCGCCTGACCAACGTGATTTGGAGGACGCTGAGGACAAGAACCCGAAGGCCAAATTAGCACTCGACATGTTTGCTAACCGGGTCATCCGTTACGTCGGCAGCTATGTCGCAGAATTAAACGGGCTGGATGCCCTCGTCTTCACCGCCGGATCTGGTGAAAACGGGATCGGCATGCGCGAACGCATTGCGGATCAACTTGGCGTCTTCGGGGTCAATATCGACCACGAAAAGAATCAAGTGCGCGGCAGAGAAACGATTATTAGTCCTGACGATGCCAAGGTGAAGGTCCTGGTTGTGCCAACTAATGAAGAGCTGGAAATCGTCCGGGACGTTGCCCGATTGACCACCCCACACAGTAAGTATTAATCACCATCACCGTTTAAACGCACAAGAGACCAAAAACTCATTTTGGTCTCTTTTTGTTGCATTATTTTACTTATCTGAAAAAACACCAATAAAAATCTTAAGGATGACCCCCTTTCCTTGAAAAATACCCCAAAGATTGGCATACTGAAGTATTAGATTGAACTTTTATGGTGAGGAGATACAACTATGTCGAAGCGTCTACTAAAATTATCCCTGGGTATCATCTTAGCAGCAGGGATTTTACTCGGCTTCGGGTTTAAAATGGCAACTAACTCAGCCAAACCAAACTCACAACCATCCGTAACACACAAAACACAACAAACTAAACATCAAAGTGCGAACACTGTTTCCGCAAAAGTCAACGTGCCAACACTGATGATTCATGGTGTCGGTGGCACGTTTGAGTCCGAAATGCCAATGGTCAAACAGGCCGTGCAAAAAGGGTATGCCCAGTGGGGACTTGTCGTTCACGTGAAGGCGGACGGCCAGGTGACCACGCGCGGCTCATTAAAAAACAAGCCTAACCCGATTATCCTCGTCCGTTTCGATAACAACGTTGCCGGTGAACTTCAGGACGCAAAATGGATCAAGAACGTGCTGACCACGCTGAAAACTAAGTACGATGTGACCGAATACAACATCGTCGGCCACTCAATGGGCGCTTACGCCGCTGTTTACTATGAGAAGTACTACAGCCATGAGGCCAACCAGCCAAAATTGGATAAACTCGTCACACTAGCAGGGCCGTTTGACGGCATCATCACTGAGCGGAAAACCCGCTGGATCGGCCGTGTGTCTGACCGAATCTTGAAGTTGTGGGATGATACGCCGAACCTTAACCGGCTGACGGCAACAGGTAAACCAAAGATCATCCATCCGGAATACCAACTTCTGCTCAACAAACGAAATGAATTTCCATCATCCGCTCACGTCCTGAACATGTATGGTAACCTGAAAAACGGCACGAATTCAGACGGCACTGTGACCAACATTTCCAGTGAGTCGCTGGCCTACCTCATTGGCAGCCGCGTCACCAGCTTCCGTGAGAAGATGATTACCGGCTACGATGCTTCGCACTATGGGTTGCATAATGATAACGCTGAAGTTCGACAGGAACTGTATAAGTTTCTTTGGAACAAATAGAGCGTGAAGGAAAACCACTAAAGTGACTGTATTCGCAAAAAAGGGCACCACAATCAAAACATTATTTTGATTGCGGTGCCCTTTTTTTGTGTGTAAAGCTGTACGTCACATGACTGAAAGCTTCGGAAAACAGAAAGCTGCATGTAAGCCAACTCTGGCTAAAATGCCAAGTTCATGCATTTCTGCCAGAGTTGGCTTACACTCCGCTTCCTACCGTTTTCCTCCGCTCTCTATTTTCAAGAAATCCGCAATCAACTGCCCCATATAAGCCGGTGTCTCAGTCATCTCGTTTTGCACCCACCGCAGCGACGTGTTGATCACGGCACCAGCCAAAAAGCCGCCCCAGTATCGCTGCGTTGTGTTTGACCCAGGTCCCTGATAGATTTTATCAGCCTGAACGAGATACTGAAAAGCAGTTTCGAACCCACGGATCAATGGCTGCTCGTTCCCAGTTTCAAGGAGCACCAGCTGTTCCTCATGATGGTTGGCTACTAGTTCAAAATAGTGGGTCATCATCGTTGGCATTTCCAGCTTGGTACTATTAGGCAGACCCCGCATGTAATTGACGATGCTCAACATCTCATACTGGTCAATGATTTCTGCATACGTCGTGAAATGCTTGTAGTAATAAGTCCGGGAAACGCCGGCTTTCTGGCACAGTTTAGTAACCGAAATCGTTGTCATTTCCTGATGTTGCATGAGGTCGATCAGCGCATGGAATATAGCAACCAGCGCCTGATCACGTCGCTCTTTAGGTGACATCGTTAACAAAATCCCTCCTTTTGTAACCGAAGTATTCAGTCTTATTATACACGCTGGTATCGTAGACAAGCGTTAAGAAATTCCGTTCAAGGAGACGATAATATGACACTTAAAACACGATTAACCGTCATGACGATGGCCATCGGCATCTTCTTATGCATGCTGGATACCACCATCATGAACATTGCCCTCCCCGCCATCCAATCCGGGCTCCACGTGAGTTTAGCTTCTCTGTCCTGGGCACTAAACGTTTACACCATTACCTTCGCAGTGTTTACGATTCCGCTGGGACGCTTATCCGACCAGTTAGGCCGCCACAAGGTCTACATTGCGGGGTTGGCGCTCTTCCTCATTGGGTCACTCGTATCCGGTAGTGCCACCAGCATGGCGCTGCTTATCAGTGGCCGGGCGCTGCAAAGTCTTGGCGCCGCCATTGTCTTTCCAGCCAGCATGACCATCGGCATCACCACGGTCGATTTGGCGCACCGGACCCCCGTCGTTGCCACACTTGGGCTGACTCAGGGACTTGCCGCTGCGCTCGGACCAACACTGGGCGGGATCATCACCCAATTTCTTGGGTGGCGCTGGGTCTTCTTCATCAACGTCCCACTGGTTATTTTAGCCATTGGCCTGTCACTATGGTTATTACAATTGAAAAACGAGTCGCGGACAACGGCCAAAATTGATGGCCTTGGAATGGTGCTTTCAATGATCCTGCTGTTTTCACTCACCCTGGCGCTGGTCCAAGGGTCTGACTGGGGTTGGTCAAGCCTGCCCATTCTCAGCCTATTTGCAATCAGTCTCGTTTCATTGGTTGCCTTCATCGTTGCTGAACGGTTCGTCAAGGATCCAATGATTCCACTCACCCTCTTTGCCCACCGCCAATTTGCGGGCGCCGTGTTCGCCATTGTCATCACCGGGATCTTCCTGGTCGCCGTCATGGTCATTTTCCCGACCTTCTGCACGAAGGTTCAGGGTAAAACGGAACTCGCCGCTGCGCTCATGATTACGCCAGCCTCTGTCATGATCTTTCTTCTGGCACCGATCAGCGGCAACATCATCGATAAAATCGGACCGCGGGTGATGGTTGCAACCGGCTTTATTCTAATGATCCTCGGCTATGCCACCATCTTTGTGATGAATCCAAACCAGTACGCGCAGGTCGTCATTGCGCTACTGTTTATCGGCGCTGGCTTTGGTCTGGTCGCAGGTCCCATCGTAGTTCTGGGCGCTGCTGATTTCACTGGCGATATGCTGACCGCTTCGCAAAGTGTGCTGGGACTGTTTCGCCAAATCGGGACCGTCCTCGCAGTCGCTATTTTCGTGTCTGCATTGACTGCCAACCTGAAAACGGCAAAGACGACCGCCATCAACGATACGGAAACCTACGTCCAAACCCTGGCGCTACCACAAACTGCAAAACACGCGATGGTGACCAACGCTACTGCCCAGATCAAATCCGAAAATCCGAGTGATCACCACGCTGCTGGTATTTCCAAGGCAACCGAGGCTCGTTTGATTGAAGAAAATTACCAAACGGCTGTGAAAAAGGCTGGTGGTGCGCAATTGCCAACTTCAGTGAAGCAGGCTATTCGGTTCAAGGTAACGCATGCTGTTCAAACCAAGGTTACGAAAGACAACGCGGTGATCAGCAAGGCTTCAACACACATTAAACATACGACCAAGCAACACATTGTTGCCGCGTTTATGTCGCCTTATAAACTGGCACTGCCGTTCTTGGTGCTTGCTAGTTTGACGTCACTTTTGTTTTACCGACGAAAAGATTATCGCCGTGTTTTGGCTGATAGAAATTAAAAAGACGACCAATCGATTGGGATTGGTCGTCTTTTTTAGCCCATTAGAAAACAAGTTCTACTACTTGTCTATGATGACAATAGTGTGAACATGCCGAACGGTTCCACTACGCTATGATACTTGTAATAGTTCATCATAGATGGTTAGGCTTCATAAATGGTGTCATGAAACCTATTAACCAATCGATACCTGTGACTAGAGCATGGTCAGAAGCATACCTGTTAATAATCTGACTAGCAGTCGAGGGCGGATTCTCCACAAACTAGTATTAACGCCATTCTGATGTTTAACTAGTTGTACAAAGTCACCTCAACGTTAGTGGAATGCAGCAATTTGGCACGGAGTCGTGGTGTCGACATCAGTTAGCGACCGTACTTTGGTCGGTTACTGATGTGCGAGTCGATGGAGATCCATTCGAGAGCTGCGCAGCAGAAATCGAATTAGCTTCATCGCGAGCCACTACGCGGAGTGCCAAATTGCGGAATGCAACGGACTTTATCACCGGACCCTACTCTCTACTTCAAATAAGTCGTTTTAAAGTTATAACTAGCACCAGCAGAATTATAAACCATATCCTTAACCGATGAACTCAACAACCAAGGTGCAGCTGACTGATACAGCGGCGTAATGCCTTGGTCCTTCATCATGATATTTTGAGCTTTGACCATATCGTCCCAACGCTTGGAGGCATTGTTGGCATCCGTGG
The DNA here is from genome assembly GCF_001702155.1 of Secundilactobacillus paracollinoides. Lineage (NCBI taxonomy): Bacteria > Bacillati > Bacillota > Bacilli > Lactobacillales > Lactobacillaceae > Secundilactobacillus > Secundilactobacillus paracollinoides. The sequence continues at coordinate 1,545,324 of NZ_CP014912.1, read as the reverse complement.
TTGATGACGCGTTGATCAAACTGTCATACTCGCTGTTTGACCAGCCTGAGATGTTGCTTGGGTTGTTCTTTGTCATAATGTTCAGGAAGGTAATTGGGTCCGCAAAGTCGGCGAACCAGTTAGCAAACGTCACTTCGTAGTCGTGGTTGGCCTGCTTAGCCAATTCTGACCGTTGTGGGATGTTTGACACACTGACCTTTAATCCTGGCAACGTTTCTTCCAGCCCGCTTTGCAGGTACTCGGTAACTTTCTTACCCGCATCACTATCAGCTGACAGAATGGTAAAGTGCGGGTTGGTAATCCCCGTTTCCTTTAACCCTTCCTTCCAGAGCTGCTTAGCCTTGGTTGGGTTGTAGGTCATTGATTCCGGCGTGGTAATATCTGACGTGAAGTCCTTGCCGGTCTTAGGGTTTGTTGCCAGGCCCTTTGAAACAAAACTGCCGTTGACAAACGAGCCGTCACCTAACACTTTGTTGGTAATTTGTTTCCGGTTGATGGCCATGGAAATGGCTTCCCGGATCTTCAAGTTCTTAAAGAGTTTCATCTTTTGGTTCATGGCCAAATAATAACTGCTTGACTGTGGCCGTGAAATTAAGTCTTTGTTGTTCTTCAGATTTTTAGCTTGGTTCCCAGTTAATGGGGCGCCAATGAGTTTCTTTGAGTTGTATTGGTTGAGCGCTGTTTGGTTATCCTTGACCACTTGGTACTTAATAGAAGACATCTTGACGGCCTTCTTATCCCAGTAATCGTTGTTCTTCTTGAGTGTCCAGGTCGTGCTTGTCCCGTTCCACTTGGTCAGCTTATACGGGCCGTTGTAGACCATCTTATCGCTGCGTGTCCCGTAGGCACTGCCGTACTTGTTAACCACCTTTTCGTTTTGCGGGTAGAAAACAGGGAACCCGAGTAACAGCTTAAAGTAAGGAATTTGCTGTTCGAGATCGATCTGAAGTTTATACTTGCCCAACGCTTTGATGCCAAGCGTATTCGCTGATTTTTTGCCATCAGCAATAGCATCCGCATTCTTGATACCGCTAAACAGGTAGCTATACTGAGACGCCGTCTTGGGGTTCACCGTCCGCTTCCACGAGTACACAAAATCTTGAGCAGTAACGGTGTCGCCGTTGCTCCACTTAGTGTTGTGCCGCATGTCGATGATGTAGCGTTTGCCATCCTTCGACTGCGTCATCTTCGTCGCAAGACCAGTTTCCGGCTTACTATTCTTTCCCAGCCGGTACAGCCCTTCATTGGTGTTGTTCAACGTATCAAATGTCCCTAAAGCAGTTGACTTAGACAGGTCAATGGTTGATAACTCACTATCCGTTGGCATGGTAAACGTCTTCTTGCTGGATGAACTATTCGATGAACAAGCCCCCAGCACAAGCGCAAGGCCGGCCACACCAGCCAGTGCGGCCCACTTTTGTCTCAAACTCATAATAAAATCCTCCTCACAACACACAATTATTAAACACACATTAACAATAGTTTAACATATTTTTAAGAATAACGACCCGGTATTCTAATTCTTATTTAATATAAACGGGATCAATCGTTGTACTTACGCAGTGTAAGTGATTTCTTTTGAGTATTTATACACCATTGTGACAGGGCGTATCTATGCTATAATTGTGGCAAATTACTAAGAAGGCGGTGAGCACATGCACCTGAACGTTCCCCTGATTCCGCAACGCCCCGAACTGCCAACCGGCTGTGAAATTACTGCAGTGACCATGATGCTGCAATATGCTGGTGCTGACGTGTCGAAGGTCCAATTAGCTCATGAGATGCCGTACGCTAAGGAAGATTGCAATTTAGGCTTTGTGGGCGACCCATTTACAGATAATGGCAACAGTATTTACCCACCGGCGTTGCTGGCCCTCGTCACAAAATATGCTGGCCACGCAACCAACCTGACCGGTGCGACCCTAGCTGAGCTCCATCAACAGCTGGATGCAAACAAGCCCGTGGTGATCTGGGTCGGTGAGTTTGACGGTTTCCACACCCACGCCCTCGTTCTGGTGGGGTACGATGCTGCCACTGTCACTGTGAATGACTGTTGGACAAATACTGTCACGATGCTTGATAACGCACAATTTGCTGAAATTCGGGCAAACAAGGCAATGGCGTTGGGGCTTTAAGCAATCGAGTAGGAGGTAATTGATTAATTCAATTACCGACCTCTCACACCACCGTACGTACGGTTCCGTATACGGCGGTTCAATAATTTAAGCACTTTGTATTGACTGGAGTGTCTTGCTCATATTGATGAGTCCAAGGCGTTCCAGTCTTTTGTTTGTCAGAGTATAGGTCAATGTCTTGCTATGCGCAGTTCGCCAATAACCCTTACGGGTATTGGCCATTGTATAAGCACTGGTGCCAGAAAGCCCCAGTTTTACAAGATGATTGACCTTTGTTTTGAGCTTCTTCCACTGTTTCCAAATATACTGGCGAATCCTTGCTCGCAACCATTCGTCTAAGTGACGGATAAAATTGGTCATTTTCCCGACCGAATAGTACTGTAACCACCCACGCATCTTTTGATGAATCTCGTTAAACACCAGGTTTAACGAAACGCCCCGATTGCGCTTGGTCATTTTCCTGAGTGCAGACTTGATGCGTTGCTTGGCCTGCCAAGCAGGTCGCGCATACACACCTCCTCGACCAACCCCCAAGGAAAATCCCAGGAACTTGGCCCGCAGAGGCGAACTTACTGATGTCTTGTCCTCATTGACGGTGACCTTTAGGTCGCCTTCAAGAAAGCGAGTAACATTAGTCAGAACCCGTTCTCCAGCACGTTTGCTTCGGACATAAATATTACAATCGTCCGCATAGCGGACAAACTTATGACCTCTGGAAGTTAACAGCTTATCCAGTTCGTTGAGATAAATGTTAGCCAAAAGTGGCGATAAGGGGCCACCTTGAGGGGTGCCTTTATCACTTCGTTCAAATAGACCACCATTCATGACACCGCTGGTTAGGAAGCGACGAATGAGATGCAGTATCCATGGATCCGTAATATACTGCTCAATAAATTTAATAAGCAGATCGTGGTTGACCGTATCGAAGTATGCTTTTAAATCGAGATCCACGACATAGTGATAGCCCTGATTGTAGAACTGAACCACTCTATCAATGGCATCTTTAGCACTTCGATTCGGTCGGAACCCAAAACTATTATCTGAGAAGACACGCTCAAATGTTGGCACCATGACTTGCGCCATGGCTTGTTGAACAAGTCGGTCAATCACAGTTGGTATTCCGAGCTTGCGTTTACCACCATTAGGTTTTGGAATTTCAACCCGCTTAACGGGACGAGGCCGATAGGTCTCGTTTTGTAAAGCTTGCAGTAATTCCTGTTTATGTTTCCTCAAGTAGGGCAACAGTTCGTCAACGGTCATTCCGTCTAGTCCTGCTGCACCTTTGTTTCTGCAGACGCGAAGATAAGCCTCGTTCAGGTTATTTCGGTCTAAGACTAACTCTTGAAACTTAGTGCCGTTCATCATCGTATTTTCACCAGAGTCAGTGCTACGCACCCCGACTTGTTCTTGGGCTTCCAGTCCTACTGTCCGCCGGCGGTCAGCTTTTTCTGTATTCTGCGGTTGTTGCACTGTCTCCACCTCCAATATCAATGATGACCTATTATTGTTCAGCCCTTCGTGGCAGATACCACTACTATGGCCTCGGCTGACTCCTGTATCGTTCTGCACCACATCACTGCGATGTTTGTTCCTGTGGCGCTTAGCGCGCCTCTTGTCGGGAACGTACGATACAGGCCTCCCCGGGTAAGAACGCCCACTTTCGTACCATGTCATTGCCAGCTTTACTGCGATGGCCTCGAGTAGTATTGGACTTTGGTTTGTTTGGCAACCTCGTCCGACCAACACAGCCTTATGGCTGATTCTTGTACATCAATGCGGTACTTTGTCGCCGACTTCCTTCAGATTCCACCTCACGATGGACACCCTTGTCATTGACTTGCGGTTCCGACTACTACGGCCCGCAACGGACTTTCACCGTCTAGTTGGCGCCCATGCCGGGCGCACCAAAAAATAAGTCCCGGCTTTGTCAGCCAAGACTTATTTATTTTACTCTTTTTTGACCAAATGCATAGTATCAATTGGGACAAAAGCAATTCGGTGATTGTAATAGAACTGGTAGTACCGTTGCCCAGTGAACGATGCCTGAAATTGGCCATTAGTGTCACGACTTTCAAGCTGTGACACAAGCGGGCCAGCAACGTACTGCTCCTCAGCAGCCAACGTTGCAATCGGCTTGGCAGCTGCACTGGTCATGCCAAAAATGGGTGTGTGCGGGCTGTTCGGGGCAATGACCTCACCCTGACACCCCTGCAGAATCGTGTGCTCCGGATCATGACACCAGCCTTTCACACCGTTATACCAAATCGCGACCCACTCACCCGACCGCTCAGCACAGACGTACCGTTGCCCATAAGACAACTGATGCGTCCACGCAGGTAACGACTCACTAGTTAGCAATTCGGCACCAGTATCGGGCGATTGGTATAGGTCAGCCACGTTCACACACACGACCACGGGTTCGCCGATTTGCGGCGTTCCAAGTGAGATAACCGGGGCCCATAATCCCTTCATTAATCCCTGCCAGTCAAAATAACGGCCAGGGTCTTGGTGCATCGCCAACTGACCATCAGGTGTTGCCGCACACAGATTATCGTGACCTAACAGGTGGTCGCGGTCCAGCGGCACATGAAACGTTTGGCTGAGCTGGGCAACCACGGTGGCCAGACTGCGCAACATCGTTTCGGTAAACGACTCTGGCTCACCAACGTAGGCTTCCTGCTCAATGCCCACTGAGCGGCAATTCAGCTCCCAATTACCCGCGTGCCAGGCGACATTTTCTGGTGCCACCATCCGCGTCACCAAGCCATCCGCTCCGCGAATCACGTCGTGGGCGCTCACCTCGTGGTCTTCCTGAAACCGTCGCACCGTGTCCAGGTACGACAGCTCCGTTGAATGGATCACGATATGGGTCACCGGCACATCGTCGGGCCGGTTTGCTTGCGTATAGTTCGATACTGCAGCCGAAACCTCGTTAGTCTGCATAGATCTCATCCAAATTAATCGTTGCCGTCAGCGTTGGTGCTGCCAATCGTGCAACGTAGACCGTCAGTTCAGTGGCTGCGGGATGTTTGAGCTTCAGCGCCTTCACATCCAAAATGATCCGGCCCTGGTCGTCAACATCCGCATAGTAGATATGCTGGTTGGCAAGACTGGCCTTGTTGCCGTCATCGTTGAAGCAGTAGGCAACGGTCATCGTCTCTTCGTCAAAATGAGACGTTTTTTCGTACTGGGTCGGTGTTAGCGGCCGCAGATTATCGTTTTCGCAAACGGTATAGTGCTGCAGGTCATCGTCTGGTAACAGCGTCACCGTGATCCGTGACGGCTGCATCAAGCGCTCATATCCCGGATAGTTTTCTTCAATGATGTACGCCACGCGTGACGCCCAAGCTTTGGAGAATTGGTCTAGGCGGTAGAACCGTTTAGCTGTCGCGTCGTCATCCGCATACGAATCATTGACAGCAACGTAGTCCACACCGTCAATTTTCGTAAACCCAGTGACCAGCAACAAATGACCGTAAGTGCTGCCCGGCGTCCCTTTGACGTATGGCAGATCCGTTTGGTTCGGATCATTCGTGTACTGCACGCTGACACCGACTGGATAGCCATCAGCAATCAGGTGTCGCAGACCATTCATCGTGGTAAACGCGGTATAGGCGTGGTACCCGAGACTCCCAGCTAACGCCGTGCTAAACGACCAGTTGCCAAACCCATCGTAGGTCTCATCATAGTTCCGTAAGGCGGCTTCTTCGGGTAAAATATCTGCATTTTGCCGGTTAACAGCCATCGAAACTGTTGTTGGACTGCAGATCCCCGGCGCCAATTTAGGGTCACGGATCTCTTGCGAGTACGCAGGTGCCGAGATGACCTTATCCAGTTCGATTGGGTGGTCATCCGCCGTTAAATCGCGGTTCAACGGCTTCACACTGGCTGCCAGCAATTTCAACACCGGCGTCTGGGTGGCATCGTCAGAATGCAGTTTAACGCGCAGCCGGACTTCGGTTGCCGTCCCCGACGTTGTGAGTGTATCCGTGTCAAGACTTGCTAACGGGTCGGTCGTGTCTTCCACAGCGCTCGCACTCGGTTGGCTGGCTGACCAATGCCCCCAAGAATGCCACTTCGACCATTCGCCATCCACTAAGACCTGCGCAGAGACGTCCACACTGGTACCCCGTGGGGTCAGCGCGTTCCAGGAAACGACAAGCGTTTTAAAACTGGTCAGTTTAAACGCCGGGGTTAACAGGATGCCTTCTGCCACATAGGCATCATCGTGCTGTTCGAGCACGAGGGCACTGTTATCGGCAGCCGCATAGGACAGCTGTTTGCCAAACCGTTGCAGATCAACGGCTGAAAAATCGTCAAAAATTCGGGTGTTGCTCAAGCGTTCTGGTGCCAGAACGTCGGTATTCTTCTTATAGTAAAAGGCAACTGCACCGGCCGCTAAACCAAGCGCTGTGCCCAAGATAAATCGTGATAGTTTCATCGGGGGATTCCCTCTCTTCCGGTGGATCCGTTCAAAGATTCCGCGGCCCACTCGTTTAGATACAATCATGGGCGTGATAATAGACATTTTTCGTGATTTGTTGGTAAAAGTATACCATGGATGCGCATGAGGCGCACGACCCTGATAAGCGACAACGGTCGTCGCATCGCTGTTGGAAGCGGATAATAAGCCTGTAATCCAACAACGATGGCCTAGGTAGATGACTGTTTTGTAACAGGTCGCTTACTAAGAGTTAACAGAATACACCATCACTAGGTGAATGACCAGTAACTATCTCGATTTAAGAAAAAATTTGACTGAAGGCCAAACGCCCACCGCACTAGCACTTGAGATTAATCATTTCTCATATTTTCTAATCTTTTTGCCATTTAGCTGTTGACACCTTCCAAAACAGGGTGTAAATTAATGCCAATCATTAAATTTGAATGAAAGGCGTTGACGAGAAACATCAATTCCGTTTCGTAGTTAGAGAGCTGCTGGGTGGTGAAAAGCAGTCTACGAACGCAACCGATGATCATCTCCGAGCTGCGTGCCGAACCCGTTGAATCGGAAGTAGAACACGTTGGGTGCACCCATTATCGTGCCAAGCGTATCGCAGCAATGCCGTACGTGAGAGGTAATTTCAGTCCTGAAATTATAAATTAAGGTGGTACCACGTGAAAGCGTCCTTACTTGCAACTCGTTTGCATTTAAGGGCGCTTTTTCGTCATTCAAATTCAATTTACATAACTTAAGGTGGTGAGGAAAAATGGAAGATGGCATTATGGTCTCAGACGACAAAAGCGACATTCAGATTATGAGCAACACACACATAGTACCAGCGTTAACACATAGTATCCGTCACAACACATATCGTTTTCAACAATCACATAGCGCACCAACACATATCGTTAATGAAGTGTCATTTCTCATAAAACTCGCCACAACATATCAATCCTGAATCGTTTTCGGGACACCGGCGAGTCACACATAGCAGCACATAGAACATTGTTAGCACACTAAATTTTAGACACATACCATACGGAGGTCTCGCCCATGAGTGAACAAGTATTAAACAAACAACAATTATCAGAAACTGAAGCAACCGTCGCCAACCAATTATTCGATGCCTACACGACCCACAAGTCATTAACCATGGCTGACTTCGACGGTCAACTCACCGATGAGGATAGCGCCTACCGCGTTCAACGACAACTGACTGCATTAAAAAACGAGACGGTCGGCGGCTACAAAGTATCCTTAACCAGCAAACAAACGCAAGACATGTTTGACTCCGACAGCCCACTATACGGCGCTCAGGTTGCCAGCCACTTCGTACAATCGCCCGTCACTGTTGATGCCGACCAAGTCATGGATCCCTTAGCCGAAGTAGAAATGCTCTTCACGGCAAAAGAAGACTTATCAGCCAACGATTCATTAGAAGACCTCATGCGTAAAACAAAGGTTGCCCCAGCCGTTGAAGTCCCCGATTCACGTTTTGCCGACTGGTTCCCAAGCCTCTCTAAGTACCTCGTGATGGCGGACGCCGCTGTTGGTGGCTACGTCGCTTATGGCACTGAGGTAGATACTAATGCGTTATTTGAATCAGTTGATGATCTCGCAAACGTCCATTGTGAACTCTTCCATGATGGGAAGAAATTGAAGGACGGCGCTTCCTCAGAAGTTCTCGGTAACCCGTTGAAGTCCTTGAAGTGGTTAGTGGAGAAATTGGAGTCACAGGGAATGCCGCTCAAAGCTGGTCAACGTGTTTCCAGTGGGACGTTCCTGTTGCCAGAATCATTGACTAAGGGCGAATGGAAAGCCACCTTTGATAAGGGGCTTGGCAACGTGATGTTGCATGTTAACCGTTAGTTTATTGAGTTGAGCTTTGTTTCGTCATTAATGAAAACCCTCCTTTAAAGAAATTTGAGTAGTTCACACATACTATGGAAAACAGCTCTGAGCGATTAGTCGCGGGGCTGTTTTTTGATTGGCGGGTTAGAATCTTCTTTTGTTCATGTTGCATATCAGAAGATAATTTCTTAGCCGCTTTTTACTCCAAGGCTTTGGTTTACTAGCTTATAGGGTTTTGAAGGCAGCTGTCTTCTACTCCTACATAGCCTAAACGCGCTCCCGAAGGGCAAGGAGCTGCACCTAAGGGGACTTCGACACAAAGGCCAAGCCCGGGCCTTTATGTCAAAGTCCCCTTAGGCTCCGCTCCTTAACCGCCCTTCCTCCGCGCTCTATACTTTATTAAAACTTTCTGTTAAACTAAGAAAAGTCACAATGTTACGTTACATAACATGATTAAGGAGGCAAACTATTCATGAAACGCACATTTTGGGGTGTTGTTGCTGCCCTTTCTGTTTTTTTTCGCGTGTCTTTTGACATTTAATCTTTCGCCAACGCCTGCCAAGGCCGAGACGACCTACACCATTGGGACCGACGTCACCTTTCCCCCGTTTGAATTTGCGAACAAGCAAAACAAATACGTCGGGATCGACATGGACCTGATGCGTGCCATTGCCAAGGATCAAGGGTTCAAAGTTCAGATCAAACCGGTGGGCTTCAACACCGCCGTTCAGGCTGTGCAGTCTGGCCAGCTGGACGGGGTCATTGCCGGGATGAGTATCACTAAGGAACGGGAAGCTACGTTTGACTTCTCCAAACCCTACTTTACTTCTGGCGTTGTCATGGCCGTTGCTAAGAACAGTAAGGTTACCAAGCTCAGTCAGTTACGCGGCAAGAAGGTTGCTGTTAAGACCGGGACTTCCGGCGCCGACTACGCTAACAGCATCAAAAATAAGTACGGCTTTAAAGTCGTCACGTTTGACGACTCTAATAATATGTATGAAGATGTGACCACTGGTAACTCAATTGCCTGTTTCGAAGACTCGCCCGTCATGCGTTACGGGATCAAGCAAGGCACTCAACTTAAAATCGTCACGAAACCTGCTGAAAACGGTTCTTATGGGTTTGCCGTCGAAAAGGGGCACAACCAAAAATTGTTGAAGTCCTTCAATAAAGGTCTCGCCGATCTAAAAGCCAATGGTCAATATAAGAAGATCACTGAGAAATACTTAGGCAAGGACGCCTCCAAGGATAGCGACAGCACCTCCGACCGCAGTTTCATCGGGTTGATCAAACAAAATAAATCAGCTCTCTGGACAGGGTTCAAGGAAACGCTGTGGTTAACCGTTGTTTCTATTATATTTGCCACGATTTTCGGGGTCCTCGTCGGCCTCATGGGTGTTTTCCCAAATAAGTTCCTAAACGGCCTATCAACCACCTTAATTTACATTTTCCGTGGGTTGCCGCTGTTGGTTCTGGCGCTGTTCATCTATACCGGTATTCCAAGTTTGACTGGCCAGAAGATTCCAGCATTCGTTGCTGGGATCATCACGCTGATGTTTAACGAAGGGGCCTACATTGCAGCCTTCGTTAAGGGTGGCATTAACGCCGTCGACTCCGGTCAAATGGAAGCAGCCCGTAGCCTCGGATTGCCGTTTGGTCGCGCCATGCGCAAAGTCATTTTGCCACAAGGCATTCGAATCATGATTCCATCGTTTATCAACCAATTCATCATTACACTGAAGGATACCTCGATTCTCTCCATCATTGGCATTCTTGAACTGACGCAGACCGGGAAGATCATCATCGCTCGAAATCTTGAAGGCTTCAAAGTTTGGACGATCATCGCCATCATTTACCTGGTCATCATTACCCTCCTGACATGGCTGTCTAATTGGGTTCAGAAAAGGAGTAAGCTATGAGCACACGATTAAAAGTAACGGATCTCGTTAAAACATACGGTGATAATGAAGTGCTGAAGGGCATCAACCTGGAAGTGGAAAACAACGAAGTGGTCGTCATTATCGGCCCTTCTGGTTCCGGGAAAAGTACCCTGTTACGGACGTTAAACAAGTTGGAAGCCCCAACGTCTGGCTCAATCGTCATCGACGGCTACGACATTGCGGACTCAAAAACGGATATCAATAAGGTGCGTGAAAACATCGGCATGGTGTTCCAACACTTTAACCTGTTTAATAATTTAACGGTTGGCGAAAACATCATGTTGGCGCCAACGGAACTGAAGAAATCGGATAAGGCCGGTGCCGAAAAACAAGCCAAGCACCTGTTGGCAACGGTTGGTCTGGAGGAGAAATTCGACGCTCGCGTGCAATCCCTCTCCGGTGGCCAGCAACAACGAGTGGCCATTGCCCGGGCACTCGCGATGAACCCAGACATCATGCTGTTTGACGAACCAACCTCAGCCCTGGACCCCGAAATGGTCGGTGATGTGTTGGCCGTTATGAAGACGCTGGCAAAGCAGGGCATGACCATGATCGTCGTGACCCACGAAATGGGCTTTGCAAAGGAAGTGGCCGACCGGGTCGTCTTTGTGGATGACGGGAATATTCAGGAACAAGGGACGCCAGAAGAGGTGTTTGACCACCCGAAGAATCCGCGGTTGCAGGATTTCTTGAATAAGGTGTTGAATGTATAAGAGAGTGGAACAAACCGGTTAAAGACTGGAGCAGAAGCGGACGATGTTATAAAATCCCGGGTTTGGATTTTGAACCGGAAGTCACTTAGGTGCAACTCCTTGCCTCCTGGAACACGTTTCGGCAATGTGTGATTACCCCACGTTGCAAGAAATATTCAGTAAACTAATCTCCCAAAAAATCACCCTCTACATTCTCGTAGTTGGGTGATTTTTATTGTCTTAAATGGGAATCGCAATTTACTATACTTTTTAAGTCCAGCTAATAGAGACTCTTTTTCAACCCTACAATCCCTACAATTGTCACTATGGATGGTAATACTTCATAAGTGATGTCCTGATACCTGTCAATCAATTGTTAACCTTAACTGGCACACCATGAGAAGCATTGCTGTCAATGTCCGCATTAGCAGTCAAGGGCGGATTCTTTGCAAACCTGATTTAACGCCATTTTGATGCTTATTTATCGGTAACAAGTGAGCTCAACGTCAGTGTAATGGCCCAATTCGGCAGGTTGTCATGGTGTCGACATCAGTTGGCGACCGTACTTTGGTCGGTTACTGATGTGCGAGGCGACTGAGATCCACTCGAGAGCTGCGCAGCAGAAATCGAGTTAGCTCAGTCGCGAGCCACTACGACGGCCTGCCGAATTGCGGAATGCAGCGGACTAACCCACAAAGTATTGAACTTACGACCCTTGTTTCCAACCATAAAGAAACATAAAAAAACGACCAAGACTGGCAACCGCCAATCAGGGTCGTTTTAAATTACTTCGTTTCAATCAAGGCTTCGGGATGGTCAATAATCGCAACGTTGGTGTCTAAAACGCCAACCGCTGACGATAACTGAATCAAGCCAAAGTGGCTCAACGCAAGCTTTGGGGCTTCATTTAAATAGCTATCTGCATAGCCCTTGATGTGGACTTGGCCAACCGGACTGTCGAGGGTCTCATCATAGACTGGATCCACAGCGTCCTTGTTGACGATGAGAAAACGGAAACTGACTTCCAGTGAGCAGACACCCACCTTGGAGTATGGTCCAACCCCATCGTCAAAATCAAGAATTAACCGGTCATCCGATGTCAGCCGGTTCTTCAATCGGGTTTGGACACCCTGTGTCATTTCTAAGTTTGTCATCAGCGATTCCCCCTTTGATTCATACATTTTGCCACGTTTATGCCCAAGTGTAAATTAAGTTGCTCTGGCTTCTGAGCTGTGGTGTAATAGGGATAGTGAACCTTAATTGAAACGACGAGGTTGTTATCGGTTACATGACAAATTCACTTATTTTGCACACCCTACTATAGAAAGAAGTATCCTCATGAAATTATCTGTCCTGGGTCCCGCTGGCACCTTCACGGACGCAGCCTCACAAGTTTTTAGTGCGCGCCATCCCGAACTTAACATTGCGCCTGACTACCACCCGACCTTTGACCTGGTCTACAATTCGGTCGCGCCGGATGGACTAGGTCTGTTACCACTAGAAAACCAGTTAGATGGCTTCGTGTTGGCAACCCTGCAACGCCTACAATCCGCTGATGTCACTGAACTCGGCGAAGTCACCGTCCCCGTCAACTTCGGTCTCGCAGCCAGGGTCGACGACATGGCGAAAATCAAACGCATTTTCGTCCAATTTAAAACGGAGGGGCAATGTCAGAACTTGTTGGCTAACCTGCCCCAGGCGGAAATTATCACGACTTCCTCCAACATGACCTCGCTGGAAAAACTCCAAGCTGGTGATACTGGTGACGCAGCCATTGTGCCGCAATCCCAAATGGCAGCCCTGGATTTTCCACTTTTGCAGGATAACGTGGCCGACCAGGATGATAACGCCACCCGCTTTATCATTTTTAAGAAGGAACCGGCTTCCCTCACCGCACCTGATGGCACTGAAGCGCCGACGACAGCCTTCAAATTTCCGATGTTCGTGACACCGCCAACCGAACAACCAGGCGTCCTGCGGGAAATTTTGACCCACTTGGCGGATGCTGGCCTGAACTTGGTCACCATCATGTCATTGCCAACGCGGCAAAAGATTGGTATTTATTCGTTCTACATCGAAGTCTCCGGGACGTTTGCCCAAAAGGCCCTTTTATTTGAGACAATTGGTCAAATGGCAGCAGCGTACACAGTGCATCCGTTAGGGTTTTACGCGTTATAATCAAAATCAAATAGGACGGCCACGTGATTGCGAGGCCGTCCTATTGTGGTTCTAAAGGAGGTATTCAATTAACTGGTAACGCGTTTATCGGATGGGACACGCGCTAAAGGCTGGCTAACACCCGAAACCGGGAGGCAATCACCGAAACTAACTGAATGGCAGACAGTTAGCGGCAGCATCGTGACACCCTAGCTTCGGCATCCCATAGCGGTCATTCACCCGGACCTAACAGCTTATGCTTTCAAAGCAGCAGCGGTCTTCTCGGCAGCGTCGTCTCGCGCCTTCTTTTCGTTGGCCCGGTGGTATTCAGACAAGTGAACCAGGTTGGTTAAGAAAATGTGGGTGTGCGCTTCGTAATGATGCTCGCGACCGAGTTCAGCAATGTACCCGTTGATGTAATCAACTTCCGTTGGGCGGTCATGGATCATATCCTGATACATCGATGGGTAATGTAATGGCATGTCGATCCGGGTATTGTGGTCCAATGCGGCCATTTCCTCATCACGGGTCGATACCAGCGTAATGCCGGCACGCTCGCAAATATCGTAGGCTTCGTCGATCAGTTGACGGCCGAGGTCATACGCTTTGTCGAAGTTCCCAAACTCACCCATTTGGATTTCAAATAAGGTACAAAGCGTGTTGATAACAGAGTTGAAAATAACTTTGGTCATCAGTGTCCCCTTGAAGTTGGTCGTCAACGTTGGGTGCATTTGCGCTTTATCCAGTTCATCAAATAACCGGTGTGTCATTTCATCAGGCTTTTCAGTCAGGTTCGCCATGTTCATCTTACCTGCACCGCGCTTGCCCATGAAATCAACGTCGCCAGGGCCGTTCAAAACGGTGGCAATCAATGCGGTTCCGGCAATGATCTTGTCGTCAGCAAAGTACTGCTGCAACTTTTCAATGTGCCCCATCCCATTCATGCAGGTAAACGCGTACTGGTTTGGTTTGAAGAAGTGCGCACACCGCTTCAAGAAATCGGCCAACTGCATCTGCTTCGTAAAGAAGATGTACATATCAGGATCATCATCGTAGGTCTCAGGCGTCTCTAATTTAATTTCGGTCAAATGGCGATCTTCATGGTCGCGGGAAACGTAAACGCCGCCCTGTTCGCGAATCTTGTCAATATGTGGTTGCCAGGTATCGATAAAGGTAACGTCATTGCCAGCCTCCTGTAACAAAATTCCGTAACGTAAACCCATTGCACCGGCACCGATCATTGCAAATTTCATAAAAGATCACACTCCATTTTTTATTTTTTTGATGAGAAAAAGCGCCCTTAATCAGCATTTCTGCTAACTAAGGGCGCTTCTGCGCTGTACCACCTTTGTTCGCGACATCTTCACAGACGTCACCTTTTCGCGTACGGCCCCAGGGCGATACGCTAGTACTGTAAGGGGTACGACCCATGGACACTCAATCTTCGCATCCACTGCTCAGCGGTTACTTTCGGTTTAACTTGGCGGTCCCTTCTCACTTAACGGGATTCACTGACGTCGCGGTTAAACGTACTCTCTGCTTCATAGCATTTATTTTTCTCATCATTTGTTAATGTGGCTTTAATTTAATCCTAAATCCGATTTTCGTCAACCCTTTTTGCGAAACTTTTTTAAAATTAGATTAGAATTTCCTCGTAAAATAGCTTAACGAAGCGGTTTAACCATGTTAGTCCAAATTTCACCAGCGTGGTCTGAATCAGCCACCCCATCATTGTGAAACCCATTTTGTTCGTAAAATGGGACTAGCCGGTCTAAGCAAGTGAGCGAAATCGTTTCACGCTGGGCTTTGCGCGCGACAGCTTCGAGGGCAGCCAGCAGCTGACTGCCAAGATGTTGATGCTGCGCAGTGGGTGCCACGGCCAGCGATAACACAAGTTGGTTGCCACCAGTTGCCGGGTTTGGCGTTGAAGTTTCGTACATGGCGTCCAAAACGTACGGACTGTCAGCAGCTGGGCCAACAATGAATCCTTGCACGGTATTCGCCTCATCTCGCGCAACGAGGAAGGTATCCGCTAAGTTCGCGATTCGTGTTTTAAACGCAGCTGGCGTCCCCGCCTCTTCAGGCGTAAAACCCGCACGTTCGATAGCGACAATTTGATCTAAGTCAGTTGGTGTTACTGGTTCGATTTTCATTTGGTGATTTCCTCTCTTATGATGATTTGGTTTAATAATGTGCTGAATGTCGCGTCGTTGCGATAATTGAAAAAGTCATTATAAGTGGTAAGTCTTGATAAGTGATGTCATGGTATCTGCTAATCAAGCATTGGCGATAACTCTCATATTGTGGGAAGCGTTGCTATCAATGGCCTTACTAGCAGTCGAGGGCGGATTCTCCGCAAGCCTGGCTTAACGCCATTATGATGCTTAACCAGTGGTAAAAAGGTAGCTCAACATCAGTGGAATGGCGTAATTTGGCACGGCGCTGAAGTGGCTCGCGATGAAGCTAATTCGATTTCCACTGCGTGTCTCTCGAATGGATCTTCATCGTCTCGCACATCAGTAACCGACCAAAGTACGGTCGCTAACTGATGTCGACACCACAGCACCGTGCCAAATTGCAGAATGTAACGAACTATCTCTAAACGTAGAAGTCTACAGATCATGATGCTTTCGAAGATACCACAGCAGGCCAATAATCGGCACCACTGATAGCACAATGGAGAATTCCCAGCCCCAAGACACTTTAGTCAGTGGCAGGCCCATGTTCATCCCCCAAAAGCCAGAAATAATGGGTGGGAATGCCAGGGCTAGTGTCCAGACCGTCAGCAGTCGCATGGTGTTGTTCAGGCTGTTATCCAAAATATTACTGTAACTGGTTGACAGTTTTTCAACCACCTCAGCCGCAATATCAGCTAGCGATTGACTTTGCTCAACTTCAACCAACAGATCGTTTAAGTGTTGCGTCTCATGCTTATCTAATTGTAACGGATCATCATCCGCATCCGACATCACCTGAATCTGGCGAATGGCTAACACATTATTGTGCGCAGCTGTTTTCAAATAGACCAATGTTTTATCTAAATTTGTCAGCTGAGAAATTTGGTCGTTCGTTGGTCGCCGATGATAATTTTCCAAGTTCGACTGAATTTCATCTAATTTATCAATTCGGTCAGCGTAGCCATCGTTGAGTCTGAATAATAATTCAAGAATAAGCGTCAAACAAGTGCCCTCGTGTTGATGTTCACGGTGGATTTTAACAATTTCAGTCATTAAATTAGCCACGTATTTCGTTTCCTTTTGCACAACTGTCATGACCATCTTATCCTTAAACAAAAAGGCCACGGGGATGGTCTCCTCTTCACCAATAATGCTGTCATCGCCGTCATGCCGGTTAATGGCGCGAAAAATCAGCAACCCAGTTTGCCGGTCCGCGTCGTAATTGAACCGGGCGCGCTCACGGCGGTCTTTAATGTAAGAAATATAACGCGGTGTTACCTTATAAGTTTGATTTAACGCCCTTAAATCAGCCTCATCAGGCTCATTCACAGCGACCCACGTGAGGTCGTTCCAGAGTGGAAATGTCTTGATCATTTGCGGCCATCCTTTTTAAAAATTTGCGCTCAGCGCGTTTTTCGTGTAGCATTATTCTCATACTAAGTTAATAAAATGGGGTTTGGCTCAGTATAGTCTATTATCGTTATCATATTATAACACGGTCATGCACTTATATTTTTCCATGGTCGACACCTCAGTGTTAACTAGCACTTTATGTGAAAGGGATTAGAAATTATGAAACGTAAGTTAAGTGCCCGTCAGATGCAAATGATTGCGCTGGGCGGGACCATCGGTGTGGGGCTGTTCATGGGTTCCACTTCAACCATTAAATGGACTGGGCCATCAGTTTTGATTGCCTACGCCATTGCCGGTCTTTTCCTCTACATGATCATGCGTGCGTTGGGCGAAATGCTCTACGTTGATCCGGATACCGGTTCTTTTTCCAAATTTGCCACGGAGTATATTCACCCATTAGCTGGTTTTTTAACCGCTTGGAGCAACATCTTCCAATTCGTTATCGTTGGGATGAGTGAAATGATTGCCATTGGCGGTTACTTCGATTACTGGTGGCCGCATTTACCCGACTGGATCCCCGGTCTGGTGGCCATCACCTTCCTGTGTCTCGCCAACCTGATCTCCGTTAAGATGTTTGGGGAACTTGAATTCTGGTTTGCCCTCATTAAGGTCGTGACCATTATTCTGATGATCATCATCGGCCTCGGCCTCATCATCTTTGGTATTGGGAACCACTTCCACCCAATCGGAATCAGCAATATGTGGACGCACGGGTTCTTCACTGGCGGTTTCAAGGGCTTCATCTTCGCCCTCGCCATTGTGTTGGCGTCCTACCAAGGTATCGAACTGATCGGGGTTACCGCTGGGGAAGCTGAAAACCCACGCGAAACGTTGGTTAAAGCCATCCGTTCAACGGTATTCCGGATTCTAATTTTCTACATCGGTGCCATCTTTGTTATCTTGAGCATCTATCCGTGGAACGAGCTGGATAATGTCGGCTCCCCATTCGTTGAAACGTTTGCTAAAATCGGTATCACTGCCGCGGCCTCCATCATCAACTTCGTGGTCATTACCGCTGCCCTGTCAGGGTCCAACTCTGGGATCTACAGTGCCAGCCGGATGTCTTACACGCTGGCCAACAACGGTCAGTTACCAAAACGGTTCCTGAAGTTAAACCGCCACGGTGTGCCATTCTACTCAGTCATTGCCATTTCCTTTGGGATCTTCCTTGGGGTCGTGCTGAACTTCGTGCTTCCGCTCTTCTATAAGGGTGCCAGCAACATTTTCATCATGGTCTACAGTTCAAGTGTCCTGCCAGGGATGATTCCGTGGTTTGTCATTTTGATCAGTCAAATTGAGTTTAGAAAACAGCACAAGGACCAGATGAAAGACCATCCGTTCAAGATGCCGTTCTCACCATATTCAAATTACATCACCTTGTTCTTCCTCTTGTTGACACTCGTCTTCATGTTCATCAACCCAGAAACAAGAATTTCAATCTGGGTCGGCGTGATCTTCCTTGTGATTATGACGCTGATTTACTTCCTGAAGTTTCATGGGAAGGTGAAAACGGATTAGAGAGTGGAAGAGTGTGGAAGGAGGCGGTTAAGGAGTGGAGCCTAAGTGACTTTCGGTTTAAAATCCCGGGTTTGGATTTTGAACCGGAAGTCGCTTAGGTGCAACTCCTTGCCTCCTGGAACACGTTTCGGCAATGTAAAATCGCCCCACGTCGCAAGAAATATTCAGTAACTTAAACGCACAAAAAACAAAAAAATCACCCACTACATTCTCGTAGTTGGGTGATTTTTATCGTCTTAAATGGAAACACAACTTACCATATTTATTAAAGCCTGCTAATTGAGACTGTTTTTCAACCCTACTTTGCCTGCATTTGTCTTTTTGGTTTGTGGCGACGTGCTTTCTGCCCTCATAGCCGAAACGTGTTCCGCAAGGCACGGGGCTAACGTGTAACGGACTCTGGTCTAAAAGTCAGACCCGGACTTTTAGACCAGAGTCCGTTACACACCGCCCCTAAACCGCCTTGCTCCACACTCTACACTCTACAACCCATTCTGATTCCCCAACGCCGTAAACCTCGGCGAATCATTTCCCGCTTCTCGTTCCTTATCCACGGCCAATTGCGCCACGATGTTCAAGTAGTTGAACGGGTTATCGAAGTTTGGTTGGAACAGCATGTCAACCAATGATAAATCATCGATCGTATTGTTATTTTGGATGGCAATCGAAATGGCATCCGCTGACTGCGCAATTTCGTGCTTACTGATCATTTGTGCGCCCAGGACCCTTCTCGTATCCCGGTTATAGATCAGCATAATCGTCAGCGCATCCGTTGTTGGCATATACTCCGGTCGCCACGTTCCTTCATAGACCACCTGCGCCGCGTTTATTTTACGCTTCAACGCGTGTTCCAGGGTCAAACCGGTCGTCGCTATCGAATAACCGAACAGTTTGATGGCGGACGTTGCCTGAGTACCCATATATGGGTAGTTTTCGTGGAAAATGTTGTGAGCGACCAAGACGGCTTGGCGAACCGCACTCGACGCTAACGGGGTATAGGCTGGCCCACCAGTTGGGTTGAACCGGACCATCGAGCAATCGCCCGCCGCGTAAATATCTGGATTGGTGGTTTGCATGTGCCCGTTGACCAACAAGAAACCGTGTTTTTCGACTTCCACTTGACCGTGTAACAGGTCGCTGTTCGCCACAAACCCTGAGGTGACAATGGCGGCATCCACTTGGTAGTTTCCGCCAGCCGTTTCCAGTTCTAGATTACCCTCACTATCGCCGTTGAACCCGGTGACACGATGGTTCAGGAAAATCTCAACACCGTGTTGTGCCAGCATGTCCACGATACTGTCAGACATCTGTTTACCCACATAGTTATCAAGAATCTGACCGCCGCTTTGAAACATCTGTACTTCATGCCCCGTTTTCGCTAAGGCTTCCGCAAATTCAGTGCCAGAATACCCGGCGCCAACAATGGCGATTCGATGGTATTTTTCAGAGGCTTGATAAATTTCTTGAGCCTGCTGGTAATTTTTGCAAAGCAGTACCTTAGCGTTATCGATGCCAAAAATTGGCGGCACCACTGGTGTGGACCCAGTCGCCATCACCAGTTTGTCGTATGTATCCGTAAAGACCTTTCCCGTGACCATGTTGGCCACCTGAACTTCGTGGTTGACCGCATCGATCTGCAGAACATCGTGGTTGTCTTCCACTTTTGCGCCAAGGTCGCGCAGCTCTTCAGGTGAGGAGTAGAACATATCCTCCAGCCGGTTGACCTGGCCGTCAAGGTACAGGGAGATTCCGCACGACAGAAACGAGAAATTATTGTTCCGTTCGTAAATTGTGACATCCGTTTCCGGGTGAATTTTCAAAATTTCAGTTGCCGCAATGGTCCCAGCGTGCGTCGCGCCGACGATAATGACCTTCATTAGTTGCCCTCCATTACATTCCATAACTATCCACATTATACTATCGTTTTTGTCTAAAAACCTTACTCTTTGAAAACTTTTGTCCTATCAATATGATATAATTATCTTAATATTACGAGGAGTCTGGAGGGACCACAGGTGTACCGGTACTTTATCCAACCACAACTAAATGCGTTTACGAACTCGCTGATTGGCTATGAGATGCTTATTCGGAAATACGCGGATGGCCGGTGGCAGCTGCCAAAGGATTTCGCATCGATTCCAATTGAAGATCAAGTCCCAGTCATGGCACAGACGGCAAAGGAATTATCGTTAAAAATAAAATCCGTGTCGTTTAATCTGAACCGGACGCAGTTTATTGACCCGGAAATGTCAGCGGCACTGATTGCGGCGCAAAAAGCCATCTTCCCTGTCAATTTAATCGTTGAAGTCACTGAAGAGGCCGCCGATAAGAACGTGACCATCGCACAGTTAAAACGCCAGATCCGCCATTTTGCCACCCACGGGATTCAATTTAGCTTGGATGACGTCGGCACTGGCATCAACACGTTCGACCACATCAGTTCTTTGCTGTCACTCGCCAGTGAAGTGAAGTTTGCGATGCAAAACTACCGCCGGGCACACATGACCGATAAAATTCACGAGGACCTGTCTTTCTGGCAGCAAATTGCGAAGAAGGAAAAACTGCGCCTCATCGTTGAGGGTATCGAAGATGATAATGATAATCACATGTTAAACGACATGGACGTGGCGTATCGGCAGGGCTACTACTACGGCCAACCGCATCTCTTTGAATTAAAGGGCGACAAAAAAGACTGAGTGTGCGCTCAGTCCTTTTTATTATGCCGTTCGTTATTTCAGCAGGATCCCCACTGAATAGTGAATGATCATGGTCAGAATGCCGACAATGACATTCCGGATAATTGCAGTTTTAGTTAACCCATCACCCAGCTTGGCACTCAGAAACCCAGTTAGGGCAACTGAAGCACAGACGGCCAGAATCGTAATGGGCCACTGGTAGGCAACCGGCGACAACGTCATGGCTGCCAATGGAAAGATTCCCCCAGCTGACGCGGAGAACAACGATGAGAAGGCTGCTGACCATGGGTTCATATAGTGATTGAGTTTCAAATCGTACTTAACACTCACTACCGTTTCAAGCGGCTTTTTTGCCATTAAATTATTGGCGATCTTTTCCGCCGTATCGCGGGACACACCCAGGTTCGTATAGTGGTTAACGACCGCTTCGACCTCGTCAGCATAATTGGTCTTCAACAGGCGTTCTTCAGTGCGAACGACCGCCTCTTCGGTATCCTTTTGGGTGCTGACTGACGCATATTCGCCGGAAGCCATCGAAAACGCACAGGCCAGCAGATCTGACAGGCCGGCAATAAAGATCGTAAACTGGTTCGTTGTGGCAACCGCGACACTGAATAGTACCCCGACAACGGTCAAGATCCCATCGTTTGAGCCCAGCACCCCAGCACGCAGCGTGTTCGCACGTTCTTCCATCGTTTGGGAAGACTTTTTAGGCTTTCTTGCTTTAAGTTCGTTGATGACAGAGTTCACCATCCTGATCTCCCCCTTCTTAATGACTACCGATCAACGTTCCGATCGCAAACGTGACGATCATGGTGATGACACCGGAAATAACGTTTCGCATCACACCGTGACCGCGGTTCGCATTGCTCAGCGTTGCGGCACTGTACCCCGTCAACGCCAGCGCGATAACAACGGCGACCGCGGTGCCCCAGATTCGGGCACTGACTGGCAGCAGTGTGATTGCCAGCATGGGCAGGATCGACCCGATGGGAAACGAGATCATGGACGCGATGGCCGCTGCGTAGGGACTGGTAAATTCCCCAACATCGAAACCATACCGCTCACGGACCGTGGTCAATAGCGGATCCTTCGTCATCATTTCCTTCGTTGCCTGCTCAGCCAGTTCCGGCGCAATGCCGTCGTCAACATATTTTTGCTTCACGAAGTTAAATTCGTTATTATAGGAATCAGATAAAGCTTCCTTTTGACGCATAATTGCTCGCCGCTGCGTATCTTTTGTCGTGTTCACGGACACATATTCGCCCATCGCCATAGATACCGTACCGGCCAACATACCTGAAATACCCGAAATGAAGATGGCAAAGGAATTAGTTGTTGCACCGGCAACCCCGATAACGATCCCGGCAACGGATAGGATCCCATCATTGGCGCCCATCACAGCTGCTCGCATGACGTTGATTCGTTGCGCTAATGTTCTTTTCTTGTTCAAGTTGTTCACCCACCTTTTAGATTAGAATTATTCTTAACTGCAGAGTAAATTGTAGTCTATTCGACAGTAAAAGTAAAACAAAAATAAAGTTAGGTCAACTTAACTTCTGACTAAAAACCACTGAAAGGCTTACGCTCAGTGGTTTTTTGTTGGTTATTCAATTTTGGAATTTTTTTAAATTAACAATTTTACGTAGGTCAACCCGCGTGGTGAAAGCGATTCCCTCTCCTTTTCGGCACCCCTTATCTAAAAACGAGCCCCCGCTGACGCCTCCTAATCACTGGACAAAAGGGGTCGTCCTTGGTTTAATCAAGGCAAACAAGATATAGGAGGCGTTCACGATGAACGATGAATTAGACGTCCTAAGAACGTTATATCAAACCACCAAACAAATACTGATCACTCGACCGCTCACGGATACCGAGATCGCAACTTATCATGAACAGTATAGTCTGTTAACCCCGCTTGGCCAAACAAAACAGGAAACCGCGCTGATTACCGCCTATCAGGCGTTGATCATGGATAACCTATCGTTTCCAACGCACGGCCTATTTTATCTAATGAACATCAATACGGATCACACCACGATCTCACTACCCGTTTCTCCCCAACAAGTCCATGACTGGTCAGTCAATGACCGGCATCTCTTGCGTCTGTTTGAGGAAAAGGCGTTCCTCTATCAAGGATTGCCAGTGGACGATACAGCCGCTATGGCACTCCTCTAACTTTCCAGCACTTAATCAGTCGTCTTCGGCCTTTCTCGGCGGGAGACGATATTTTTATGTCCTTCTCGTGTCCCTGACTGCGCAATACCCACATTGCAACGTTATTCAGCAATAAGCACCCATTTGCCGGTTAAAATGGCAACCTTTCCGTACGCACGTCTATTTTTCACACGATAAGTTCTCATTTTTTAAGGCCTCACTCATTTTTACGCAACATATTTGTCATGTTGCGCTTACATATTTCGAAATATGACAGCAATATAACAAAGTAACAGTTATATGACAAACTCGGGATTTACTGTAGCCCACCTGTCAATAAAACCACTCTTTTGCATGGTATAGTAATTCTTGTAGCCAGAAGAAATAACACTTTTCTTATGACTATATAAATAGTTTCCTTACATTACTAGTATAACAACGAAAGGTTGGCACACTATTTTTATGTTAAAACACACTTCTTTTACTCGTAGCTTGCTCGTATTCGGCGCCTTTATCGGTTTAGGTCTTGTATCGACCACCGCTAAAGCAGACACGACGTACACCGTAAAGTCCGGTGACAGCCTTTGGGCCATCGCTCAAAGATATGACACCACTCCCCAGAGTATCGTTAAGGCAAATGATCTTTCATCCGTTAACGCGGTGATCCTTCCTAAGCAAACGTTAAAGATCAGCAACGATACCAAAGCAGACGCAGCCGCTTCCAAAGTTAAGCCTTTATCAGAGGATAGCAGCAGCAAAACAACAACTACCACCAAGTCTAGTGACAGCAACTCGCAATCCGGTTGGATGAGCATGGTTGCCACTGCTTACGACCCAGAAGTTGCTGCTGGCGGCCAAGGCACTTCGATTCCTACTGGTACCGGCGTTGCCGCAGCCCTCAGCCGCTTCCCTAAGGGCACTCAACTTGAGATCAAGTACCAAGACGGCCACACTGAACAACGTGTCATCAACGATACCGGGACCTTTGCTTACAGCAATCCCAACCAGTTGGACATTTCCATGACCAACGCCCAAGCAATGCAATTTGGCCGTCAAAACATCCAAGTTCGTGTTGTGGACTAAATTTATTTGACGCAAATGAAAAACGACCTTCCAATTTGGAGGTCGTTTTTTTGGTTTTACTGGTAAGTCAGTTGCATTCCGCAATTTGGCACTCCGTGTGGTGGCTCGCGATGAAGCTAATTCGATTTCTGCTGCGCAGCTCTCGAATGGATCTCCATCGTCTCGCACATCAGTAACCGACCATAGTACGGTCGCTAACTGATGTCGACACCACAGCTCCGTGCCAAATTGCTCCATTACACTGATATTGAGCCAACTATGAACGACCGTTAAACATCAACATTTAGTTGAACCAAGTTCCTAGAGAATCCGCCCTCGACTGCGCGCAATGTTCTTGCCAGCAATGCTTCGCATAACGTGCACACCAACTAGCAGTTTTCGAGACACCCCCATAAGCGCTTAATTTCACTATATTGGTTTTCCTAGGTTGTAGCGTAGTGGCGCCATTCGGCATTGCAGGCTGTTATAGCTATATGGCTACCCTTGAGTAGCGTTATGAAAATGACTCGGTGCCGTATCCTGGCATACGTTTAGTCGTTCCATATCAATGGTGGAAATCAGAAAATCTAACGCTTTATTTTCAGCAATATGGGCCTGGCTCGTTGCCTTTGGCAGTGGCAGCACACCCGTTTGGATGCAGTAGCGCAACGCCAACTGTGGCACCGTCACGTTATAGTTGTTTGCCAGTTGCGTCAGTTCCGTACTATGAAGCACATCACCCGTTGCCAGCGGGGAATAGGCTTCGATCAGGATGTTGTGTGCCTTTGTAAAGGTTGTGATCTTGGGTTCCGTGAAGCCCACGTAGTACTGAATTTGGTTGACTGCTGGTACCACATCCGTATGTTTCAGCAAGTTCTTCAGGTCGTGAACGGTGAAATTAGAGACGCCGATTGCCCGAGCCTTGCCGCTCTTATAAATTTCTTCTAGGGCTTCCCATGTCGCAATATTTTCGGTATCAAAGTTTTGACCGATCTCATTGCTGGGCCACGGTGCGTGGATCAAATAGAGATCGACGTACCCAATATTAAGCGCGGATAGCGTCTCGTTAAAGGCTGTTAACGCCTCATCGTGACCCTTGATTGCTGGTGGGAGCTTGGACGTCACAAAGACATTTTCACGGGCAATGCCGAAATCGCGAATCGCCCGGCCAACACTTGCCTCGTTTCCATAAGCCATTGCGGTGTCAATGTGCCGATAGCCCTCTTTTAAAGCCGTTAAAGTTGATTCATAAGCAATCTTGCCATCTGGGATCTGCCAGGTCCCAAAACCGATTTTTGGGATGGTGATGCCATTATTAAGTTCGTAAACATCTGTCAGTACAGCCATAGTTTACCTCCTTTAATCATGTAACCGTTTCCCCTTGCAACTATAATTATAGCATTTACTGGCAAAACACCTTACAATTAGAACATCGAAATCCACGAGGAGGACATTATGGGAAAATATATCGTACATTCAAATTTGCGGCCGCTGGGGACGCAGGTCATGAACCGCACAGGTGGCCACACATTCTTGGCGGATGAACCAGCCGTTGCAAAGGGCACGGACGCTGCGCCCAACCCAGTGCAATACTTGTTGGCTGCGGTGGGCAGCTGCATGAGCGTTACCGCCCGCGATTTAGATAATAAGGAAAAGAACCTCACCATCAAAAAGTTCCAGGTCGATGTGTCGGGGGAAACGACATCCTATCAGGATGGCAGTTCCCGCGTCACCCACATTGATATTAAGATTGCGGCGGAGACGAATCTGTCAGAATCCGACCACGCGTTTTTCTTGAAGGAAGTCGTGCGAAAGTGCACGGTACATGAGTCGTTGGTGGGGTCGATTCCGATGGATATTTCATTCATATAGAGTGTGGAGCAGGGCGTTTTGAGGGCGGAGCGTAAGCAACTCTGGTCAGAAAAGTCTGGGTCTGACTTTTTTGACCAGAGTTGCTTACGCAGTAGCCCTCAGCCCTGCGGAACACGTTTCAGCTATGAGGCCAAAAAACACGTCGTCAAACCCAGTTGGGTCAGAAAAGTTTGGGCCTGACTTTCTTGCCCAGAGTTGCTCACGCAGTACCCTTCAGCCCTGCGGAACACGTTTCGGCTATGAGGCCAAAAAGCACGTCGCCACCAACCGCTCGCCAAATTAGCAGGCAACAATCAATTTAATAGACAATATAAAAAACAACTGAGCGTTCAGTTTCCACCTATCTTAATGGTGGATAAACCAACCGCCCAGTTGTTTTTATTTCCCCAACAAACACCCTTCAATCACACCCAAGATCTCCCGCTGCAACGGACTAAACACATGTGAATCCCGGTACGCTAAACTTGAGATAAACGTTGGCATGTCAGCATCCAATAACGGTACCGGCACCACATCCTGACGTGCAGGCGCAACCGCCGTCATCATAAACCCCATGCCGATGCCGCCCGCAATTAAGTTCATCAAACCCTGGATCTCATTTGACCGAAACACGACCTTGGGCCTAATCCGGGCGCGTCTTGCCAGCTGATTGAACGCCTGGTTGTGGATGAAACCGTCCTTGAACATGATAAAATCGCGATCTTTCACCTGTTTAAACGTGATACCTTTCGGGTCAGCCAACGGATCATCTGCCGCCATATAGATTGCGAACGGTGTCTGGTTGAAGACCTGCGTCACAATATGTTGCTCGGCCAGTGGCGCAATCGAGCCCATCAGCGTCAGATCAATGTCACCGCGTTTCAGTGCTTGCAACGCTGTCGATGACCCCGCTTCAAAGGTTTGAATTTTACTGAGCAGTCCCTGCGCCTTCAGCGCTTTAGCGATGCCTGTGAAATACTGGGTTTCAATGATCGGTGGCAATCCGAGACGCAATTGGCCGGCTTTTTCTGCTTCAATTTCTTTTTGCAACAACGCCTCGTGGTCGATCATGGCCCGAGCATGAATCAAAAGTTGCGCGCCAGTGGTCGTCACAGTGAGTGTTCCCCGTGCGCGGTGCCGACTGATGAGAGTCGTGCCCAATTCTTTCTCCAGCCGCTGCAACGCAAACGTGATCGTCGGCTGGCTGACATTAAACTGCGCGGCGACCTGAGAAAAGTTTTTTATTTCCGTTAATTTAACAAAGTATTTTAGGCCTGATTTATTCACAAAGATATGCAAAATACCCATCAAACACATGCATCACGCGTTTGATGGGTATTTTGGTGCGCCCGGCATGGGCGCCAACTAGACGGTGAAAGTCCGTTGCGGGCCGTAGTAGTCGGAACCGCAAGTCAATGACAAGGGTGTCCATCGTGAGGTGGAATCTGAAGGAAGTCGGCGACAAAGTACCGCATTGATGTACAAGAATCAGCCATAAGGCTGTGTTGGTCGGACGAGGTTGCCAAACAAACCAAAGTCCAATACTACTCGAGGCCATCGCAGTAAAGCTGGCAATGACATGGTACGAAAGTGGGCGTTCTTACCCGGGGAGGCCTGTATCGTACGTTCCCGACAAGAGGCGCGCTAAGCGCCACAGGAACAAACATCGCAGTGATGTGGTGCAGAACGATACAGGAGTCAGCCGAGGCCATAGTAGTGGTATCTGCCACGAAGGGCTGAACAATAATAGGTCATCATTGATATTGGAGGTGGAGACAGTGCAACAACCGCAGAATACAGAAAAAGCTGACCGCCGGCGGACAGTAGGACTGGAAGCCCAAGAACAAGTCGGGGTGCGTAGCACTGACTCTGGTGAAAATACGATGATGAACGGCACTAAGTTTCAAGAGTTAGTCTTAGACCGAAATAACCTGAACGAGGCTTATCTTCGCGTCTGCAGAAACAAAGGTGCAGCAGGACTAGACGGAATGACCGTTGACGAACTGTTGCCCTACTTGAGGAAACATAAACAGGAATTACTGCAAGCTTTACAAAACGAGACCTATCGGCCTCGTCCCGTTAAGCGGGTTGAAATTCCAAAACCTAATGGTGGTAAACGCAAGCTCGGAATACCAACTGTGATTGACCGACTTGTTCAACAAGCCATGGCGCAAGTCATGGTGCCAACATTTGAGCGTGTCTTCTCAGATAATAGTTTTGGGTTCCGACCGAATCGAAGTGCTAAAGATGCCATTGATAGAGTGGTTCAGTTCTACAATCAGGGCTATCACTATGTCGTGGATCTCGATTTAAAAGCATACTTCGATACGGTCAACCACGATCTGCTTATTAAATTTATTGAGCAGTATATTACGGATCCATGGATACTGCATCTCATTCGTCGCTTCCTAACCAGCGGTGTCATGAATGGTGGTCTATTTGAACGAAGTGATAAAGGCACCCCTCAAGGTGGCCCCTTATCGCCACTTTTGGCTAACATTTATCTCAACGAACTGGATAAGCTGTTAACTTCCAGAGGTCATAAGTTTGTCCGCTATGCGGACGATTGTAATATTTATGTCCGAAGCAAACGTGCTGGAAAACGGGTTCTGACTAATGTTACTCGCTTTCTTGAAGGCGACCTAAAGGTCACCGTCAATGAGGACAAGACATCAGTAAGTTCGCCTCTGCGGGCCAAGTTCCTGGGATTTTCCTTGGGGGTTGGTCGAGGAGGTGCGTATGCGCGACCTGCTTGGCAGGCCAAGCAACGCATCAAGTCTGCACTCAGGAAAATGACCAAGCGCAATCGGGGCGTTTCGTTAAACCTGGTGTTTAACGAGATTCATCAAAAGATGCGTGGGTGGTTACAGTACTATTCGGTCGGGAAAATGACCAATTTTATCCGTCACTTAGACGAATGGTTGCGAGCAAGGATTCGCCAGTATATTTGGAAACAGTGGAAGAAGCTCAAAACAAAGGTCAATCATCTTGTAAAACTGGGGCTTTCTGGCACCAGTGCTTATACAATGGCCAATACCCGTAAGGGTTATTGGCGAACTGCGCATAGCAAGACATTGACCTATACTCTGACAAACAAAAGACTGGAACGCCTTGGACTCATCAATATGAGCAAGACACTCCAGTCAATACAAAGTGCTTAAATTATTGAACCGCCGTATACGGAACCGTACGTACGGTGGTGTGAGAGGTCGGTAATTGAATTAATCAATTACCTCCTACTCGATTATTTTCACCTTTTAAGTACACAAAAAGAGCCCCAGCTCTGGTATAGTTAAATTGCTAAACAAAACCACATGAGAGAAGAGGACTCTATATTGAAAACTTTACAGGAAATGGCATTAAATTTCAACAAAAACATTTTAGTATCGCATACGGGTGGTCAATTATCTTCCGATGGCGGGCTAACATTGTGTGTAGAGCTGATGGCAAAATTCCAGTTCACCATCTTGGCCGACAAACTATTGAGGTTCAATGACCAGCGACGATATTGTCAACACAGTAATTCTAGTATCTTAAAACAGTTAATTCTTCAGATTATTGCTGGTTATAGCGCAGATTCTGCGGCAACTTCTTTAGAAAAAGAACCGCTTTTTAAATTATTATTGGATAAACCGTCTTTGGCTTCACAAGCAACAATATCACGTTTTTGGCAACGCTTTGATAAAGATAGTGTTAGCACATTACAGACTTTAAATGAGGCTTTGATCGACCGTGTTCGACTATTAACCAACCAGACAGCCACGATTATTGATATCGATTCGACTCACTCAGACACTTATGGCAAACAGGAAGCCACTAACTACAACGCACATTATGGTACTGAAGGATATCATCCATTACTGGCAACTGATCAAGATGGTAACTTATTGAAAGCTGTCTTGCGTCCTGGAAATGCCTACACCAGCAAAGATGTAAAAGCTTTTTTAACACCACTATTAAAGCATTATCAAACTCAGCTGCCCACGACTGACATTCTGGTTCGTGGTGATAGTGGCTTCGCCACGCCAGAAGTTTACGATGTCTGTGAAGCCAACGATGTGTTTTACATTATTCGACTCAAATGCAATCGAAAATTACAGAATCTAGCTGAAAAGTTCGTCAAGATCAGTGATCAAACCCAGTGGCAAGAGGAAGAGACTCATTACTACTCTGAAATCTATCAATCAGCATCGTGGCCTAAGCCACGGCAGATTTATATTAAATCAACTCGAGTAGCTGGTGAACTGATCTTTTCACATGAATTTATCGTCACTAATCTGACTAATTTAACGGCTGAAACTGCCTTCGAACTGTATCACAAACGCGGCCAAATGGAAAATTACATCAAAGAAGCTAAAACAGGTTTCTTTTTCGATAAGACTGATAGTTCAACGTTTAATGCCAATGCTGCCCGGATGATGGTTAGTGTACTGGCTTACAATATTGTCAACTTTTTAAAGCAGCTAGCACTGACAAAACATGATTCCGGCTTGTGCGTTAGCACATTGCGGATCCGTTTATTCAAAGTTGCGGCACGTGTTGTGCATACTGGCCGACGCATTCAGTTGCGGCTGAGCTCGTATCATGTTTACCATCGGCTGTTCTACCAGGCTCTACAGCGTATCCAGGCTATTGAATAACCGGCAAAATTAAAAAAATCTGTACAACCAAGGGACAAGTGTATCCAAAAGTTCAAAGCAATTCTGAGTTAGTTGAAAGATCTCACTAGCTAGAACTGATAAACATCGTATTTCAGCAAAAGATAAAGACATACCCGTCAGTTTTCGAAAAAATACGAAAACTGACGGGATTTTTATGAACTATGAATAATTCAGGTTAGGTCTTGTGTATTCATCTTGTCTAATGCCACCCTTTATTTCAGTCATTTAAGCCCTATTATAATCATTTCTTATTATAGCTGTCCAGCTTGACTATGAAATTTCACAAGGCGTATGCTACGGGCATCAACTTAAACGAAGAAGGCAATTCACATGACAGCATCCATCTTAAATGATCCATTTCAAAATAAAGGCATCGCATTTACAATGCAGGAACGTCACGACCTTGGTCTGGAAGGGCTGCTCCCACCGTATGTCGAAACCCTGGACCAGCAAACTACGCAAGCTTACGCCCAGTACCAGTCAAAGCCAACGAATCAACTCAAACGGCAATATCTCATGACCGTCTTTAATGAAAACCGTATCCTGTTTTATAACCTCTTTAGCAAACACGTCGCCGAATTCATGCCCATCGTTTACGACCCGACGATTGCCGACACGATCGAACAGTACAGTCATCTTTATAACGCGCCGCAAGAAGCCGCTTTTCTCTCCATCGATCATCCGGAAAACATCGCTGCCAGCCTGAAAAATGCCGCTGCTGGGCGGGATATCCGGTTGATCGTTGTGACGGATGCTGAAGGGATCCTTGGTATTGGCGACTGGGGCACAAACGGCGTGGCAATCGCTGTTGGGAAACTGATGGTCTACACTGCCGCTGCCGGCATTGATCCAAAACAGGTGCTTCCAGTGATGCTAGACGCTGGTACCAACAATCAGAAATTGCTCGCCGACCCGCTATATCTCGGCAACCACCACGCGCGGATCACTGGCGACCAATATGATGACTTTGTGGACCAATTTGTCACCGCTGCGGAAACCGAATTTCCAAATATGTACCTGCACTTTGAGGACTTTGGCCGCAGCCACGCCGCTAAAATTCTTAAGAAGTACCAGGATCGCTACACGATTTTTAATGACGATATTCAGGGGACTGGCATCATCGTGCTGGCTGCCGTTTTAGGCGCCCTTGCTATTTCTAAACAGCGACTCACCGACCAAACCTACCTGTGCTTTGGCGCGGGAAGCGCGGGTGCCGGCATCGCAAAACGCGTGTACGGTGAGTACCTGCAGGCCGGTCTGACCCCGGACGAAGCCAAGGCCCACTTCTACCTCGTAGACAAGCAGGGACTGTTGTTCGATGACGACCCCACGTTGACGCCAGAGCAAAAACCGTTTGCTCGAAACCGCAGTGAATTTGCTCATCCGGAAGCGTTGACTGACCTTGCCAGCGCCTTTGCCGCCATTCACCCAACGATTCTGGTCGGTACGTCGACCCAGCCCGGCACGTTCACTGAGGCCATCGTTAAGGACATGGCAGCCCACACCGACCGGCCAATTATCATGCCGCTCTCAAATCCAACGAAGCTGGCTGAAGCGAAGGCTGAGGACTTGCTGAATTGGACCGACGGCCGTGCCCTGGTTGCGACCGGGATTCCGACACCTGATGTCACGCTGAACGGCGTCACTTACCAAACTGGCCAGGCGAACAACGCGCTGGTCTACCCCGGCCTAGGGCTTGGTGTGATTGCCGCCAATGCAACCACATTGAACGCGGAAATGATCTCCGCTGCCGCCCACTCTCTCGGTGGGTTAGTCGACGCCAGTAAGCCCGGTGCTGCGGTGTTACCGCCAGTTACGAAATTGGCGCAGTTCTCGACGACAGTTGCTGAAGCGGTGGCGCAAAGTGCCGTTGACCAGCATCTGACTAAAGTGCCAATTAACGATGTGAAAAAGACGGTTGCCGATACCCGGTGGACGCCAACCTATTAATCACTAAAAAATCACCCAAGCAACGAACCGTTGTCGGGTGATTTTTTTGTTTTATAAGGCTTCAGCCATCGCTGCTAATACGCCGTCATGGTTATTATCAAATTGGGTCACATTCCCAGCCTGCTGTTGAATACCAGCGGCGGCATTCTTCATCGCATAACTGTGCGGTGTCATGGTTAGCATACTCAAATCATTTTCGTTATCACCAAAGGTCATGACTTCATCATCCGCAATGTTGTAGAGGGTCTGCAACGCCTGGATCCCTGAGCGTTTAGTGGCTTCCTTGAGGCCGATCAATTCAGTGTTAAAGCCCGAGTTCTCACTACTGAGAAAGTCTGGCAGTTGTGCCTTTAAAACCGTGCGAGCGTGTTGAAAGTCCACGCCTTCAGTGAAGTTAACGGCAATTTTCGTGAACTGGTCATTGACCTTTTGCCCGACCAACTGAGCCAAACTATGAACGCTGATCACTGGCCGGTAGTAGTATTTCACGATTTTGAGTGCTTCCGGATCCATATCAGCGTTGACGTAGGTGCCATTTAGGCCAGAAACAACTTCCTGACTCACATCCTGTTCTGCGAAAAGGTGGCTGATGGTCGCAATCACGCCGTGCACTTGCTGATCAGATAGTGGCATAATTTCCTTCAACTGGTCGCCCTGATGCACAATGGCGCCGTTTTGGGAAATGAAATCCATGTTGTCGGCCACTTCGGTGAATTCATGGCGCAACCGCTGGTATTGCGAGCCGCTAGCAGCCACGAAGTGAATGTGGTTTTGCTGCATCCGTTTAAAAAGGTCGAGAAACCGCGCCTTATCATACGTGCGGTCATCCCGCAAAAAAGTCCCATCCATATCCACTGCTACTAGTTTGATCATCGCCATACCTCACTGTTCTTTTTGTATCATTATATGATAGCAGATTGGCTGGAAGATTTCACATGGTGGCGTGATTTATTCTGGGTCTAAGTCCGTTGCGCTCCGCAATTTGGCACTCCATTAAGTGACATCGACACCATTATTCCGTACCAAATTGCTGCGTTCCACTATCTTTGAGCTTGATTTATCGCTTGTTACATATCGCAATACTGTTAACCCGAGTTTCTAGAGAATCCGCCCTCGACCGCCAATAGTCCTACTGCTAGCAATGCTTCATATTAAAAAGAGCAGTGCCTTAAAGCCTAGATACTGACTTCAAGCACTGCTCTTTTTAATGCACGCTAATTATCTCTTGACTGTGTTCAACAAACGAAAAGTCAATGGCGCATTTTAATTAATCTTCTGGCCAAACGGTCTCAGCAATTTCCTTAACCAAGTTCAACTTAGCCCACTGTTGGGTTTCAGTGAGTTCGTTCCCCTCTTCAGTAGAGGCAAACCCACACTGGGTTGATAACGCAAGGTTGTCTAATGGGACTGACTTAGCGGCTTCTTGGATCCGGGAAATGACGGCATCCTTATCTTCTAATTCTGGGAACTTAGAAGTGATTAAGCCCAATACTAATCGCTTGTTAGGGTCGTTGTTCCAGATGCGCGCAAGTGGGGCAAAGCTGCCGGCACGTTCGCTATCGTATTCCAAGAATAGGCCGTCGTAGTTCAATTGGCCTAAGTAATCGGCCACATCATCGTAACTGCCTGAGAACAGGTAGGTTGACTTGAAGTTACCACGACAAATGTGGGTGGTAACAGTTAAATCGTCTGGCAAGTCCCGGATGGCACCGTTGATTACCTTCACGCTGTCTTCAGCTAATTTCACGTACTTGGCATGTTCTTCAGGCTGGTCAGCGGTTTCGTTCAACTTGCTGATCAGGAAGGCCCAGGTGGTGTCGTCTAATTGGATGTATCGGTCGCCTAATTCGTAGAAGTGCAGGATCGTGTCGCGGTAGGCGTTTGACAAATCAGTCAAATATTCGTCCCAACTGTCGTAGAACTTAGACCAGTTATCACTCCGGTTGTCACGGAATAACATTGTTGGTGATGGAATGGTCTGCTTGACCAGGACGCCTTCTGGTACGATTGATTGTAAATACTTAAAACTTTCGAAGAATGGGTGGTCCAGGTTAACGGCCACTTTGCCAGTCAGCTCAACGTTGTCTGTCCGGGTGGTGTCGCCCTTGAACTTGTAGCTCTGGTGGTAATCGTACTTGTCAACGCCGGTCAGGCTCCAAAGAAAGTCCAAGTGCCACCATGAACGGTTGAATTCACCGTCAGTAACGGCCTTCAAACCAAGGTTGGCTTGTTCTTCAACCACGCGTTTGGTTTCGTCGCGTTGGATTTTTTGCAGGTCAGCAGCGGTAATTTTACCTTCTGCTAGATCCTTATGTGCTTGCTTTAAGTCAGCTGGGCGCAATAAGCTGCCCACTACGTCAAAACGGTATGGAAATTTAGTTAAAGTCGATTCAGTCATGTTTGTTTTCCTCCAGAAATTGTTTTCGATAAATTTGCCAATAAAAAGACCCCTTGCCATCGAAATGACAAGGGGCGAGAAGGTCGCGGTACCACCCAAGTTCGTGTTTATGAGTATAAACACCTTACCGGTAATTGCTTACCGACATTTTAACGGCTGCCACCGAGCCACCAGCTTGAACCGGTGATCAACTACTCAGAGCTCATTCTCGCAAGCGTTGCAGGCCCTCCCTTTCACCTACCGGAGTTCTCTGTGACTGCGCAACTTGGTCTCTTCTCTTCAAAGTTATTAGCGAATTAAAATTTAATGACAAATATAGGCGATAATTTTAATTTTGTCAAGAGTGACGATCAAAACTAGATTTCAGATTCAAATAATCCTGTTACATCGCTTCACTGCGCTAACATTGTGTGGTGAACGAACGATAACCATCTTTCTGGAACCACTCCAGAAAATGAATACCAAAGTGAATTCTTATTTGTGCTCTCCTAAAGCCATCAAATACCAAGTATCGCAAGCGCCATGTTCTGACTGCGGTAATGGCTTCGTCAACTGGTCAAACCCTAATGATTGATAAAGGGTATTCGCGGCAATCATCTGGTGAAACGTTTCGAGATACAGATAGTCATAGTGTGCTTTAGCGTACGCAAAACACTCTGGAATGAGTGACTTTGCCACACCCTGGCGCCGGTAATCGGGCGATACATACAGCTTTTGCAACTCTGCGATACCATCTTCAGGCGCGATCGGTCCCACGCCGCAACCGCCCATCACGTGCTGGTCATCGCTGATAGCAACGTAGTAAGTCGCATTGGGCGTTTTGTCGTACCAAGCACTCAAATGGTCAACGAACGGGTCAAAGTAGGCTGTTCCGGGTAAGTTCAGGTTAAGATCTTCAAGGTCAGTGCGGAGAATCGC
Source organism: Secundilactobacillus paracollinoides (assembly GCF_001702155.1). Lineage (NCBI taxonomy): Bacteria > Bacillati > Bacillota > Bacilli > Lactobacillales > Lactobacillaceae > Secundilactobacillus > Secundilactobacillus paracollinoides. Next base: position 1,509,304 of record NZ_CP014912.1, on the reverse strand, counting down.
TGCCATTTCGGCGTCGTTGTTGGCCGTTATGTTTTGAATTTTCATTGGATCGTCTCACTTTGCTATGGTTTAAAGGCGATTATAGATGGGTTGGTGATGGGTTACAAGGTGGGATTTAGCTTTTTAGTTTTTTGCTAGTGGTGTACATGTCATTAGTTTACTTGTGTTTAGGGCTTTCTTGGCAGCAGTGCCGTAACGCGTTCCACAAACCAAAGACTTGCACAGAAGCGGACTCTGTTACAAAATCCAAGCCCGGGATTTTATAACAGAGTCCGCTTCTGCTCCAGTCTTTAACCGGTTCGTTCCACGCTCATTTTCTCTTTCTTGGCAGCCGTGCCGTAACGCGTTCCACAAGGCAAGGGGCTACTGTGTAACGAACTCGGGCAAAAAAGTCAGGCCCAGACTTTTCTGCCCGAGTTCGTTACACTCCGCCCCTTAACCGCCTTGTTCCACGCTCATTTTCTCTTTCTTGGCAGCCGTGCCATAACGCGTTCCGAAAAACTGAGGGCTACTGCCTAAGCGACTCTGACAAAAATGCCAGGTTCGGGCATTTCTGTCAGAGTCGCTTAGGCGCCGCCCTCAAACCGTTTTTCTCCACGCTCACCACGCCTGTTTATCCATCGCCATCTGCCAAAACGCCAATTCATAGGCACTACTCCGCACAAACGAATCCTGCATCTGCGCGCGCTCCGTGTCATCCGCATTGTCAGCCGTCTTGTTGGTCAACTGGATCATCGTGTTCACACTATCGGTATAGTCGTCGCTGTCATACGTTTCGATCCAACGTTCGTACAGCTCAACGGGTGAGCCGGCCGCTATCAAGCGTTGGCCAATTTCGTTGTACAGCCAGTAGCATGGCAACAATCCCGCAATGGCACGGCCCGGTGTTCCTCGGTCTAATTCTGAGTACATATGGTTCACGTAGTTATAAGCGGTTGGAGCCATCGGTGTGTGGGCGATCTCATCCGGCGTGATGCCCAACCGGTCAAAGAAGCCTTCTCGGACAGCGATTTCGCCGTCCTTGAGACCCTGAGCGCCAGCCATTAGAAAGTCGACGTCTTCTTTGTCCGTTAATTTTTCAGCAATTTTTTCATGGAGCTTGCCAAATTCGTTGAGATAATAGCGGTCCTGAATCAAATAGTAACGGAACACGTCGTTAGGCAGTGAACCGTCGCCAATCTCGTGCACAAATGGGTGGTCAAAGCTCTTTTGCCAGCATGGTTCAGCAGCTGTGTGGATTTGCGTTGTAAAGGTGGTCAATGTGGGTCCTCCTCGTTTTAAAAAAGCGGGCAACAAAATACCGACCAGGAGACAACAGGCTGGTCGGTCGTTTAATCATCATTGATTATCCGTTAACTTTCCTTCGCGAGTGTTGGCTCACAGGTTCAAAGGGTTCGGTAAAAACCGTCTCAGCAAATTGCGCCCCTAGTTAGATTATTGAATTACAAGTTTTAGTATAGCACAGTTTCGTAAAATGAAAGCGATTCATTAATGCAACCTAGCGCAGGAGGTAACCGCCATCAACTGGCAGCATCACGCCGGTGACATAGTCGGAGGCGGCGCTGGCAAGAAAGACCATCGGCCCCATGAGCTGTTCAGGTTTTCCCCAGTCCCCTGATGGAATGTGGGCAGCAATCTCCGGCCCGCGAACGGGATCCTCCTGGAGTGGTTTGGTCATGTCGGTGCTGATATAGCCCGGTGCTAGACCATTCACTTGAATATGGTACGGTGCGAGCGCATCCGCATAGGCTTTAGTCAGCCCCATCACAGCGTGCTTACTGGCGGCGTATGGGAATATCCGTTTGCCCGCGCGGTACGACTGCATCGATCCAATGTTGATGATTTTCCCGTGTTGCTGGTCAGACATTACCTTGGCAGCCGCATGGGACAGGTAGTATAACCCATTGAGATTGACATCAATAACCTTGCGCCAATCCTCATCCTTGAACTCGAGCACGTCGTTGCGCAGTTGGATCCCCGCATTATTAACGAGAATGTCGAGGTGGCCAAATTTTTCAATCACTGCCTGCACAATGGCATCCGCCGCATCTGGATCGGTAATATCCTGTTGCAGAAACGCCACCTGTTGGCCGTTTGCCTCGACCTTTTCCTTGGTCTCGTCCCAACCACGCTGTGAGGCACTGACCACAAAAATATCCGCGCCGTATTCAGATAGCGCAATTGAGTAGAACTGCCCCAGCCCGTGGGCGCCACCTGTGATAAGGGCCACCTTGCCGGCGAGTGAGAAACTATTTTGATCAAACATCCTATCGCTTCCTAACTGCTGACGCGTACGCCAGCTGGATTTAAGTCACGACCATTATACAACGTCAAATGCACACAATGATGTCACTTCAACAGCGTCTCTAGACCGGTCGCAATCAGACCACCGATCAGCGGTCCGCACATCGGTACCCAAGCGTAGCCCCATTCGGCATTCCCCTTATGTGGCACGGGCCAAATGGTATACGCAAACCGTGGTGCCCAATCACGGGCGGGGTTCAGCGCAAAGCCAGTTGTGGTCCCAAGACCGGTACCAACAACCATGATCAATAGCCCAACAATCAGCGGTTTAAGCCCCTGCGTGAAGTTACCAAGGTTCAGCAAAATAAAGACAAACGCAAAGGTGGCAATGATTTCAGACAACAGGTTAAACACCGGTGACTTGATGGCCGGCCGAGTCGCAAAAATGCCCACAGAGTTCCCCGCGGCTTCGTCTGAACTGGCTTTAAAGTGTGGATAGAATTGAATCATGACCAGCGTGGCACCCACGAAGGCCCCGAGAAATTGGCCAAGTAAATACGGCAACACATCGTGCCAGGGAAACAACCCAAAAATGGCATAGGGAATCGTGACTGCGGGATTGAGATGCCCCTGAGAGCCCAGCATGCCAGCTACGTAAACACCCATGGTCACCGCAATCCCCCAGGAAAGACTGGCATACAGCCAATTCGACCCCTTCGCATACGTTTTGTTCAAGTTCATACTGGCACCGGTCCCAGCGCCCAACAAAATCAAGACCATCGTGCCAAAAAATTCACCAATAAACCCGTTCATCAACAACACCCATCTTTCAGTTATGATTAACTCGGTATTAACTGAGCCTATTCTATCATAATAAAAACGGTTCCAGGACAACAAACTGCTAGTTTGAGATATAAAAATGCTATTGTTGGGTCTTATTTGAAGATTTATGACTGGTGTTTATGAAATTCAGACTCCTTAATCGCCATTTGTATATTCTTTTACTGACATTATCGGTTATTTTCAAATGACATTATTGCTTGAATTTGCAAATCATTCTGCAAAGGTACGGCTTGATTGTCGAGCTATACCAATTGTAAAACGTAGTGGTTAGAAATACTGCTTACCTTAGGATACTTATTGAGTCTCACAGTGTTAGTCGAGACTCCCTTCAGTGCAAAGTAATTACTAATAATAGGACTCTCTATGTTAAGTAACACTCTGTTAGAAGTATTGCTATCAGTAAGTTGTTGGCAGTCAAAGGCGGATTCTCTGCGAACTGAGGGTGATTATAATGCGATACTTAGGCAATTGAGACTATGCGCGCTATGTAAGTGGAGTGCCAAATGACGCAATGCAACGAATTCAGCAAGCAAATCAGCTCATTTAACACTGATAACTACCAAGCTCAATAATGAGAAAATAAGAAAATATTCTAATTAATTCAGCTAACTTCCTCGCTTTTTGGGACCGAATCGAGTATAGTACAATTAAACTTTACAAATAATTTCATTAAATTGTTTTAATTCCATGTAAGAACTATGAAAGCGACTGAAAGTAACGCGTTGCATTCCCAGGACAGTATTCCCACTGTCCGCGTGTTGCCAGCTTTCATTCAATTTTTACTTGAAAATATCAATGAACTTTCCCGTCATTGATGGTTTAAAAATAAATCAGAAATGAAATTTGTTTCAGACTTTTGTCGCATGACCTATGCCTTTCAGAAGAATACCAGACCACATTTTGAAGACAGCGCTTTATTCCCTTTCATGCGTTGTTTTCATAACTCGTTTAACTGGATCAGAACACTTGAAAATGTCAAAATTTTCAGGTATACCATTTCAGTCAGTTGAGTTGACAGTCTGTCAATAATACCGTATATTTTCTGGACATAGGAGCGTGATTACATGCAAAATACTAGCCTAGACCAAAGATCAATCAACGCCTTACGTTTTTTGAGCGTTGATATGATTGAAAAGGCCAATTCAGGTCACCCGGGGCTCCCATTAGGCGTTGCCCCAATGGCCTACACATTATGGACAAAACATTTAAACATTAACCCCACTGACCAAAAGTGGGTCAACCGCGACCGGTTTGTGCTTTCAGCCGGCCATGGTTCTGCATTGCTTTACAGCCTGCTGCACCTTTCTGGCTTCAATCTTTCTATTGAAGACCTGAAGCAGTTCCGCCAGTTCCAATCAAAAACCCCTGGTCACCCCGAATACGGGATCGTTGACGGGGTTGAAGCAACCACCGGTCCCCTTGGTCAAAGCCTCGGGATGGCGGTTGGGATGGCGATGGCGGAAAACCATTTGGCTGCCCAGTACAACCAACCCGGTTTCAATATTATGGACCACTACACTTACGTCATTTCTGGCGACGGCGACCTCATGGAAGGCGTCTCACATGAATCCGCAAGTTTGGCGGGCCATTTGAAACTCGGAAAATTGATCGTGCTTTACGATGACAACAATATTTCACTCGATGGCCCCACCAGTATGGCGTTTACCGAAAACGTCTCCGAACGTTTCGAAGCCTACGACTGGCAGGTTCTCCACGTGGCTGACGGCAATAATATGGCGGAAATTAACGCTGCGATTGAAACGGCGAAGGCCAACCCGAACCAGCCAACGCTGATCGATGTTAAAACAATCATCGGGTTTGGGTCACCGGTTGCAGGTACTAACACTGTGCACGGTAAGCCGTTGGGTGAAGCCAACATGGCTGCTACCCGAGAAGCGCTCGGGTGGCACTACGCCCCATTTGAAGTGCCTGAAGACGTAACCGATAACTTCAAGTCTAACGTGAAGAACCGCGGGATCGACGCTGAAGCTGATTGGACAAACCTGTTTGACGAATACACCCGGCAGTTCCCAGAACTGGCTGAGCGGTTCTTAAACGGCTTCAAACCCGTTCACTTCGACCTGGATCTCCCAGTAAGCCACGTCGGCGAAAAGGAATCCGGGCGGAACACCAGCCAGCGCATCATCGGCGCCATTTCTCAGCAGCTGCCAAGCTTTTGGGGTGGTTCAGCTGACCTCTTCGCTTCAAACAAAACGAACATTAAAACAGCAACTGCTTGCGAGGCCAACGCGCCAGCTGGCCAGAACATCTGGTTTGGCGTGCGGGAATTCGGTGAAGCGACGGCTGTCAATGGGATGATCCTGCACGGCGGGATCCACGCGTTTGCCAGCACGTTCTTTGTCTTCTCGGACTACATGCGCGCAGCCATCCGGTTGGCTGCAATTCAACAGATTCCAGCCACCTACATTTTCACCCACGACTCCGTTGCCGTTGGTGAAGACGGCCCGACCCACGAACCCATCGAACATCTGATGAGTTTCCGGGCAATGCCAAACGTGAACGTCATCCGTCCTGCTGACACCAATGAAACAACAGCGGCATGGCGGGTTGCTCTGGCAGCTTCCAATACCCCAACCATTTTGGTGCTGTCACGGCAAGACCTGCCAACATTGCCACTGACAGAAACGTTAGCCGACGAAGGCGTAAAACATGGTGGTTACGTGCTCTCCCCATCAAAGGGTGATGTGCCAGAAGGGATCTTGATTGCCACTGGTTCGGAAGTCCACGTCGCAGTAGCTGCCCAAACGCAACTGCGTGAACAAGGCCATGACGTTTCAGTGGTCTCCATGCCATCCTTTGAACTCTTCGACGCCCAGTCAGCTGAATACAAGGAATCTGTCCTGCCGTCAGCCGTGACAAAACGGGTATCGATCGAGTTAGGCACCACCATGGGTTGGGAACACTACATTGGCTTGAACGGGATTGCCTTGGGCATCAACAACCGCTTTGGCGAGTCCGGTAATCCTCAAACCATCATCGACAGCTTCGGTATCACACCCGAAAATACTGCCACAGCGTTCCTGAGTCTCATTTCCGAAAAACAGTCCGTTAGAGAGGGGCAATAATCGTGGCTACACCAACATTCAAAATTAAAATTTACTCCGATGGCGCTGATTTAAGCGACATGCAGGCCATCAATAAAAACGACTTCGTGACCGGGTTCACCACGAACCCAAGCTTGTTAAAGAAGGCCGGCGTCACCAACTACCTGGAATTCGCAAAGAAGACGGTGGCGACCTTCCCAGATGAGCCGATCTCATTTGAAGTCTTCAGCAACGATTTTCCAACCATGGAAAAGGAAGCCCATTTGTTACACGACTTGGGCAAAAACGTCTACGTGAAGGTGCCGATTCGTACCACGGACGGTCAGTCCACTGCTGAGTTGATCCATAACCTGACAGCGGCTGGCGTGCAGGTCAACGTGACCGCCATCGCTACTACTGACCAAGTGGCCGAAAGTCTGGCTGCCATTGAACCGGGCACCCCAAGTATCGTGTCGATCTTCGTCGGCCGGGTTGCGGACACCGGTGCCGATCCACGGCCGTTCGTTGAAGAAAGCGTGGCCCTGACCGCCAAACGCGACGAAGTTGAACTCTTGTGGGCAAGTACCCGGGAGATCAACAACATCTATCAGGCCCAAGAAGCAGGCGTGGACATCATTACGGTTCCGCCGGCAATCATCGCCAAACTCGTTTCACACTTCGGCCAAACTGGCGATGATGTGACTATGAACACGGTTAAGGGCTTTGAGGCTGATATTAAGGCCACTGGGTTGCATATTTTAGGGTAGATTGCTTGGGTTTATAGCTGGATTCGAGTGATTGCGATACCTTTGATGAGATAACTACGACAAACGGCAGGATCCTTTTGAGGGACCTGCCGTTTTTGCGTTGGTTTTAAAATGGACTCCAGGAGGATTTGGGCCAGTCGTATCTTTTGTCGTAGGCGTGGTAGTCGCCGAGTTGGGCGCGGATCAGTTTCGGGACATCGTTGCGATGGATTAAGGTAGCTTGACTGACGAAGCTGCCCTTATGCTGAACGTAGGCAAAGTTCATCCCCTTTGAGGGAATCTCGCCAACGGAAAAGGTGAGCCACTCGCCACCGCCGAAGCCGTTCTCGACAACGTGGGCTGTGACGGGCTGTGGGACGGCTGTGCGGCGCTTAACGTTGTGTCCCTTAGTGTTAGTCTCGGTGACCTTTTCCATCTTGGTGGGCGTTTTTTGCGGTAATACTGCGAACCCTCTAGTTGTGGAAAGGAACGGATTAATGCGGTCAATCGTGTCGTTTTGGGTACCACGACCGTAGCTTAGGATGCCGAGGCCGATGATGATCAGTCCGAAGATGGCGCCGATGGTGATGGTGAATTTTTTGTAGCGGTTCTTTGTTTTGACGTCGTGGCTGATCTCGGTGACTACTTTGGCGTCGTCGCCCTTTAGTAGGTCGTCCAATGAAATGTTTAGGACGTCGCTGATGTCGACCAGCGTATCCAAATTAGGATACGTTGCGTTGTTTTCCCAGCGTGAAACTGTTTGGCGGGTAACGTGGAGTCTTTCTGCCAAGTCTTGTTGCGTCATTTGGAGCTTCTCGCGTTGTGTTTTTAGCTGTTCCCCTAATTGCATGATTTCTTCCTCCTCTGCAGTAACTACGGTACAGGATGTCGGATTGTTTGCCAAGCAACTGGGGTGTTACAGGGGCTGTGACATGTTTGTACTGAAGCAAAGGTCAACAAAATACTACACATTTTCTAGGTTCCTACGAAAGCTTCATTTAAAGTTATTTATCCGAATCAGTATGATTCATTCGATGAATTTCAATATAAACACTTTCTTTTTCTGACACGTCAAATGTCCACGAGTCTACGGACAGAGCACCACTCAATGCTAATATTGTTGCAATCTTAAAGTTTACGTCTCTATTTTCCCAGCGAGAAATAGTTTGGCGCGAAAATATCATTATCGATGCTAGTTGCTTTTGTGTTAACCTTTTTTTCATTCTATTAATTTTTATCAGTTCATCTAGTTGCATATTATCATCTCCTTTCGAGATAAGTTTATCCCAAAAAGAAGAATTACCCTAGCAAATGTTTTTTGACATTATACACAAATAACACGGCCGTTGTTGATCAAACAGCGGCCGTGTTTTAAATAAGTAGTTTGATATTCATCTAAAATCTAGTTGCAGATGCACTACTTATAATTCACTTTATCGAAAAAGTAGAAAAATGCAAGTGGTAGATTAAGACCTAATAATTGATTCAACACTCCTATTAATAGGTATTGAAATTGGACCAATAACTCTAGTACCAAAGTGAATAGTTTGGTTAAACCCTTCTAAAACCCAGCTCCGGCTATATCTCAAATCTAGCTCACTTTGAACCTCATTGATTTGATATTCATCTAAAACGTTCGTGTTTGACCTTGTGAATAAAATAATGCTTTGAACCTCATTGATTTGATATTCATCTAAAACAAAGAACGGTACTCACTTCACGGTGTTTGTGCTTTGAACCTCATTGATTTGATATTCATCTAAAACAAACTCAACCACAAGGTTCAACTGGCGCTGGCTTTGAACCTCATTGATTTGATATTCATCTAAAACTAGCACTTGCAAGAAGAGCCGGCGGGCACCGCTTTGAACCTCATTGATTTGATATTCATCTAAAACCGAGCAGGAGACGGAGCAGGGTATCAAGCGGCTTTGAACCTCATTGATTTGATATTCATCTAAAACAGGACACCGCAGCTTATGTCAATGTGGACGGCTTTGAACCTCATTGATTTGATATTCATCTAAAACCGTTATGCTTGCCGATAACCGCACCACTGTGCTTTGAACCTCATTGATTTGATATTCATCTAAAACGGTCGAGATAATCCAACTGTACCCCGAGATGCTTTGAACCTCATTGATTTGATATTCATCTAAAACATTAACGGCGATAAATTTAATAATGATGTGGCTTTGAACCTCATTGATTTGATATTCATCTAAAACAGCCAAGTTCCTGCATGCGATTGTAAAATTGCTTTGAACCTCATTGATTTGATATTCATCTAAAACTTAATTCGGCTGCTGAATCATCAGCAACTGGCTTTGAACCTCATTGATTTGATATTCATCTAAAACTGATTCGTTGAAAGGAATGGGGAAGCAGAAGCTTTGAACCTCATTGATTTGATATTCATCTAAAACGTTGTGGGGCATTTTGTGCCGCATTTTAGTGCTTTGAACCTCATTGATTTGATATTCATCTAAAACCAGCTAAGTGGATCAACAACTCGCCGACTTGCTTTGAACCTCATTGATTTGATATTCATCTAAAACATTATTTACACATAAATTATTAATCTTTTATTTATGCCATAGCATAAAATCCGGGTCTATATAGTAATAGTCAGCATTCTCAAACAAACTCTTTCGTTGGTTTTCTGAGAATTCAATGAATATGCAACTCAAGTCAGTATAGGATATTACCTGACAAAATTGATTAATATCTTTCTTAGTTAAATAGTGGCTAGCATTTAAAATAATCGGGGTACGATCAATACCCAACTCCACTAGTACCTTAATCAATGTCTCTGTCTTTTCAAACGGCGACTTAATCACCTCAGAATCAAGCCTCAAACCTAATAGTTTAATTATATCTGTAATTGACGGTATCTCAACCATTAAAGGTAAATCAAACACAAAAAGATCGTTTAGTAACTGCGAGTTTAATCCCTGAACCATGTCGATTAGTTTCACCTGTTCTTCCTGACTCATTTCATCAACAACATGTTGCGAAACTTTTCTCTCAAACACCTTGTTTAAGTCAAGAGTTAGTAAATCACCATAGAAGGTACACAATTGATGCGGATCTTTCAATTCAAGATCATCCGTACTAGTTTTAATCGAATCGTTCAACTCATTTAATCCTTGAATGAAATCCCAGTAGACTTTGACGTTTCCAATATCAATGACTGTTAAACACTTACGTTTTATTGATATTGGTTTTAAAGAATAATATGTTAAGTTCATATCACTATTGTCCTTTCACCAGAATTAATAATGTCATGATTTTCTTCTCCAGCTAAAAAGTGCATGTCTTGGTATTGCTTTTCCGTCACAATGAGTGTTTGAACAAGCCCACTTTCAGGTACGTTATTTGCTATCCTCCTCTCGAGAAATTTTGCAGACTGTCTCGTCGCGCACACTCGAACGTAGACCGAATACTGCATCATATAAAAGCCTTCACGTATCAACTTTTTGCGAAAATGCCGATAATTACGTCGATCTTCTGTTGTATCTACCGGCAAATCAAATAAAACCATTAATCTCACGACTCGATACCTCATTTGGAATTGTCACCTCAACATTAATATGATTGATTTCTTGATTTAAGAAACGTAAACAATCATTTACATAGTCACCAATAATATTCCTTAAAAGTCCTTTTTTACCGTTAAAAACAAGTTCTAAATTTAGTAAATCAACGAGGCCATACTTTATATCAGGCGTAAACTCGTTAAATTTGAATGTTGAGGTGACAATTCCATGAGTTGCTACCCACTGATCGATAATAGGCCTAAACGGTTCCATTAGGTCTGAGCCCAAATTATATTGGTTATCGGTTCTATCATGATGTATCCCAATGCAGGTCATATTTCCTCTAATCGTAATTTCTCGATTTATCAATGAATGAATAATTGCGTACCCATAATTAAGCGCTGCGTTTTTTTCATTTAATTCATCTCTTGAAAACCCTTTTCCAAATATAGCTGGGAAATATGCTCGGGCAGCAACTGCCTCTCTGTTACTAACGTCATTGATTTCTATTTCATTTAAAGCCGTCTCAATAATTAAGTTTGGACAGTCTAAATGCTCACACACCGCAAGTTGGTTTTTAATTTTACTAGTTACAATCAATGTCCAAAGTCTTTCAACACGCTCCTTTATCCAATTAACTTGCTGTGTAATTCTATGGGCGTTTCGCCGGGGTGAACTTGTTGTCTGAATCTCACAGCTGGGATTCCCACTTTCATCGATAAAAATAATAACCGCTTGACCTCGATTTAATGCATTAATTGCAGCTGTTGTAATTACCCCTTGTAATGTGCTTAACATTAATACATCAATATCAGAAACAGGCACATGAAATCGATCTTGATCCGTTTGAATTACGATATTATTTGCAGATAATGATATCTTCGCGTGTCGAGAAACAATAATTGTTCGCCATGCCAAATAAATCAACCCCTTTATCTTTTTGCTAAATTATGATATATTTTTCTTGTTAAGTCTGATCAACTTAATAACCTCATTGATTTGATATTCAGAGTTAAAATCAAACAAGGCTTATGCCAAGTTTTCTCTTTTGAGCTCATCATTTGAGCCATTACATAAAAAAGTCGGACTATCTTTTGATGGTTCGACTTTTTGAATTATTTAATCGGTACGATTCGTTCAAACAACCCAGTCGGCGACTGATGGATAATTTTACAATTCTCAGTAATCCGTAAACCGTTACTTTTTTGTAATTTTCCAAAATCTGTTTTAATGCCCATTTGTTTTAAGTTGCCTAATGTTGCATTCGCATGTAGCCCAATAAAAATCTCCTTTAAAATTGAACGCTTTCCTTTCTTCTTTTTATTGTCTGGCACATCTTTAGGAAAATCATTAATCGGTAATTGCTCGAAGGCTTTTTTACTCTTTTGCAGAGCTGCTCTAAAGCCATTCACATCATACAAATTAAAATAACTATCTACTTGCTTAAGTACATCATTGAAAATATCAAGGTATACTTTATCATCTGACTCACGATCCATTAGTTGTCTTTGCATCGATAACGGTAAAAATAATTGTTGAGAATTATGATAATACGTATCTGTTCCAAGTCTAAATCGGTGTGGACTTCCGGCAATATCATCAATCACTAACTGATCTAGTAAGACCTTGGGAATCACAACATCAAATTCAGGGATTTTTATTTCATGTGTCTTTTTATTTTCTTTACCTAATTGAGGTGCAATGACTTTTTTAAATGCTAACATAGTAGCTTTATCGCCTTGCGTCATCGCTTTCTCTATTTGCTGTACCTTATTTGTATAGATTGGCAAAACTCGAAGTTCAGATGTTTTTTTTGAATAGACTCTGACAATTGTCAAATAGGCGGCAGTCTGACCAGTGTAACCACCATAAATATCAACTGGCCAATTACGTTTGGTTGGAACCAACTTGAAACCTCCACCGTTTTGTTTTGCGTCGGTTGCCTTTAAAATTTTCTGCTTATACATTGCCCCGAAGCTTGTACGACTTTCATGGGTGATTAAAAGACGTTGATAATTATATATTTTTATCATTTTAGCTAAGTCCGACTTTTTATCCCATAGAATTTCTCCAGTACCTTCATCAACAATTGCTTTATCAGAATCAAGCGTCTTTATTAGATTGATACTTTTTAAATTTTTATGATTTTGCATATACTGACCGTACACAAAATATGGTCGCAGTTTGGGATACCTTTTATATAGATAAGTGCCGATACGCGCAGCTAGAAAAGCATCAAATGCATGATGATTATCATTTACTTCACGGATCTTAACGAGATCAAACTGTTGTCTGAATTGATGAGAAAGTGACGCTTTAATTGTGATGATTTCTGTTTGACTGTTTCCTAATAAAGCATCAAGAAGTTCAATAACTAGCTTTGTAACCTGTCTTGTTTCTACTAATTGTCGTTGAATAAAACCGGGTGCATATTTGTCAATTTCATCTGGTCTCATCGTTAGATTTTTTAATTTTCTGGCAGAAATCAGTCCCATTTCATGCCATCGTTTCCAGGTTGGCAACATGTTATTCATGTATTTATCTGAGACGAATGTAACACCTTTGTCCTCATTGGTTTTTTGACTAACAAGAACGCGATTGTCTAATGAATCATCTTTAACCAAGGATTGAGGCAATATATGATCAATATGATATAGCGATAATTTGTCAATGTTAATTGCTTTTCCTGTATAAAGATCCCGCCCACCTTGTTGGAAATACAGGAATAATTGATCTTTGATATTAGCTCGATTTTTTAAAATATCGTCTAACTCACTACGAACACTAGAATCAATGACTTCCTTAGCTTCCGATTGATAAAGCTGTTGTAATTGCCTTTGGCGAGCAATTGTTTGTTGGTGACTATTTGACGTGTCACGTGCGACTTCAATAAAGATTTTTTCAGGCATATGGCCGGCTGCTGTCATCATATCTTGAACCACTCTGATAGCCTTACGCAAGGCCTTCTTATTCTGAGGAGAAGTATACAGATTAGAAATGAATTCATCCAACGATGCCAAATTCTTGCGTCCAGGTTCCCATTTGGCAGGAAGAACTTGACTCAAATTATTATTGTTTGCTGTTGCGATTTGTTCAGAAAAATCAGATTGTGCTTGAATTTCCATAAAATTATGATTAGAGTTCCACAGTTCATCTAAGATACTGTAACCATCTTTATTTTTAAAAGTTGTGAGTAATCGTAAAGACAATCGACCCCAACCACGATATCTTTTTTGAGCAAGTCTTTTCCTTTGACTGCTAGTTAACCAGTCAATTGAATCCAGTTTTTCCACAAAAATTGAGTTGTCTTCAAAAATAGTTGACCATAAAATTATTTTTTCGATATCATCAACTTTATTTCTATCTTCAAGTGCGTCAGGAATTATTTTATTGTAATCATATAACGTTGATAGTGAACTATTGAATTGTTTTTCATTAGCTAAACCACCAATCTTTGGCAAACTCATAACCTCTCCTGAGCTAACCAAAAATTTTTGAACATCCTTAACCTGAACCGTTTTCTTCTTTTCAAATACGTGTGTATATACACTCTGTTTTTGTTTACGAGTAATGGGTTGCCCATCGATAGAAATCTTATTTAACTCATTTAGCACTTCAAAACGTTGATAGATTAAACTTTGTTTTGGCAATACATCCTCACCAATTAAATAAGTATCGGTAGTTGTCATTCTATCAATAAATGCAGTAGCTGACGCTGTGCGATCAATCTTTTCATCGAAGTTCCAAGGCGTTACTTCACCACTCTGTTTACGAATCATCCAGGCAAATTTACTATTCTTTGAATTGGAAGTATCTTCCTTCGCTATCATCGGTCCTACATAGTAGGGAATTCGGAATCCGACTAGCTCATCTAACTTGTATGGAAATGCAATTTGATGGTCAGCGACTGGGTTCTCCTCAGCTAACCATGGATAATATTCTTGTTGATTTTTTATAATTGTATCTAACTCTCTTTGTTGCAATTGATATGGGATTACACCATTTTCGGTTGTCCGTTGTTTTGGCAAAAAATTTCCAATCGTTATTTTAGACTTGATTTCTTGCGCTAGAGTGTCATCATCATTTTTAATTAACTTACTAAGATCACTGTAGAACTCATCAACTACCTGATGGATTTCAATATATTCTGCATAAGTGTTTTGAAGCTGGTGCTTCAAAACTTTTGGCTTAGTGTCCCAATACTTTTTGAGCAAAACTAAATCGGACGCATGCCTATCATATTTCTGAATCATTGCTTCGGATAGGCTAAGCCCATTTGGAACTATTCCAGCCAGCGTCACACTAGAATACAATTTCTGTAGAATTGTTATTAAGGAAAAGTTCTTTTCTGAGAATGAGGGTTCAATAACGCTCATTTTTTCGTCCAATGTATCAATGCTAAAAGTCCAATCCTTTTGTTGGTCTTTTGCGATATCATTGCCGGTTATCACAAAAAATTTTGCTTTCAATCCTGTGATGGCTTTCGTAATCTCAGTTGAAACTGTTTTTAGAATTTTCGTTGTATCTTTGTCTAAATCATTTGTTGGCAACAACAATTTTGCAGCAGCTTTCTGTCGATCTGAACGTGATTGGGTACTATCCAGTAGCACTTCCTTTAATTTTTCAACGTATTGATCATTAAACTGTACCTGTTCATTACCAAAAATGCCTACTAAAATAGCATTTATTTCGTGAATGTCACTTTTTAGATCAAGATTAGAGGACTCAAAGTTCTTAGCCGCACCGTCCAGTAAAAAGTGGCCCCGGTATTTGACGATATGGTGAATAGCTAAATAAATCTCACGAATATCGAATTGGTGATCTTCATACATCAGTGCGTGACGTAAATGATAGATTGTCGGATAAAGAATCTTTCCATCCTTATCTCTTGGAATCAAAATTTCTTTCGCTAAACCGTCATAGTTAGGATCCTTTGGAGATACTGAGGATTCTTTCATCCGAGCAAAAAAAGTAGGATCTACCCGACTGATAGGTTCATCAAATATCTCTCTGAGTAACCGCAATCGCCACTTTCGGCGATTGTACCGGCGCCGTGTCGTTCTGAAACCACGCGTTTCAGCAGCCGCTTCCCCTTCTCTAAACAAATGTGCACCAATTGCCCGCTTCCCTTTGATATTTAGTGGCCAACCGTTTTCATCAACCCCGACAAATCCGATTGAGCTGGTACCAATATCTAAGCCAATGCTATATTTCTTATCCATAGATAGACGCTCCTTTAATCATTTGATTTTATCCTAATACGAAACCGATACCATTCATAGCTTTATTTTATTAACACCTATATACCCGTCACATACATGTAATAGTGTATTATAGGACTAGACCATTATCCACAAATAATTACATGAGAACTGAGGCTTCAATACCGACCGATTTTTAATCTCATCCAAAGTTTTTACCAAACACATTGCAATTCACTGAAAATTCTGTCAGAATATTATTTTGAATCGTAATTATTACTTTTTAACGGAGGCTTAGTTTTTAGAGTTCATCAACATCGAATTTTTCGAGTATTATCTGCTCTATCTATTATTTTGGTAGCAGTCCTACTAACAAGCTGTACTAGTAAAACGGCCTCCAGCATCACAAAACACCCAAGTAAAATCCACGTAGTCACCTCCCTAGACTTCTACGGTGAAACCTCAAAAGCAGTCCTAGGCAACAAAGGTACGGTAAAATCCATCATCAACAAACCCAGCATGGATCCGCACGAGTATGAAGCGACGACTAAAACAGCAAAAATTGTCAGCGATGCGGACGTCATTATCTACAACGGGTTGGGGTACGATACCTGGATGACCCGCATCGCGACTGACACAACCCACACCACCAAAATCAATGTAGGCCAAACAGTCATGGGCAAGCCAGTCGATGCCAATCAGCACATCTGGTACAACCTAAAGACTATGCCGACTTTAGCAAAATACCTCGTCAAAAAGTACAGCAAACTCCAACCCCAAAACAAAGCCTATTTTGAAAAAAATGCCAAGAACTACATCGCTTCACTCAAACCGCTCCAACAAAAACTCAACCAACTAAAAAAGAACGCAAACGGCGCCGAGGTCGATGTCAGCGAACCAGTCTTTGATTACACTCTAAATGACCTCGGCTATAAAGTAGCTGATACCGGCTACTCGATGGCTGTCGAAAACGATACAGATCCATCGCCTGCCGAAATCAAGGCCATGCAACAAGATATCAAGACACATAAAATCAAATTCTTCGTAGTAAATACGCAGGAAATCAATCAGATCACTAAAAACATGATGACCCTTGCAAAAAAGGATGGCGTTCCAATTCTAAAGGTCACCGAGTCCATGCCTGCCGGTAAAACCTACGAGTCATGGATGATGAGTCAGTTTAAACAGCTAGAAAAGATTCAGAAAGCCGTCAAATAATGACTAACCGGCCACTTTCAGCTCAACCAAGGTGGTCGGTTTTATTTTGCACACAGTTACCAATCCGGCAGTACCACTTCAACGGTTAAACCAGTTCACTCCAGTATTGAATCTAACTCACCTTCACCCGCCACATAATTTTTAATCGAATTATCATTTTCCACGCTGAGTTGATTGTAATTTTCCGCTTCTCAATGTATAGTAAGCTTATTGATTATACGTATAAGGAGCGAAGAGAATGGATCTAGAAACAATTAAAAACCAATTAACGCAAGCACTATCCGACTACTTCGACAAGGTGCATTTACCGGAAAACGGCTTATTCGTTCTCGGGTGCAGTACCAGTGAAGTCACTGGCGCTTGGATGGGCCATGCGTCCAGCCAGGATGTGGGTGACGCTATTATTGATACGTTACTTCCTATTTTAGGTGCACATCATGTTGCTCTCGCTGTTCAAGGCTGCCAGCACATCAACCGTGCCCTACTCATGGAGCGCGAAGTTGCTGACCGTCGCGGGTACGAAATCGTCTCCGTCGTGCCTTCCCTGCACGCGGGTGGCGCAGCACAAATTGCTGCCTATCGGACGTTCAAAGATCCCGTTGAAGTCGAGCACATCGTTGCTGACGGTGGCATGGACATTGGCGACACCCAGATTGGGATGCACGTCAAGTTCGTTCAGATTCCGATTCAGACTAGCGTGAAGGAAATCGGCGAGGCCCACACGACCTTTCTAACTTCCCGGCCAAAACTCATTGGTGGCGCGCGTGCGATTTATGAATTTCCGGATGAAATCTAAGAGTGTGGAAGCAGGCGTTTAAGGAGCGGAGCGTAAGGGACTTTTACCGAAAAAACTGGGTTTGTTTTTTTGGTAAAAGCCCCTTACGTAGCAGCTCCTTGCCTGCTGAAACACGTTTCGACAATTAGAAAATAAAAGGCCAGTTTTCAGCCCTAATCCGCTGGAAGCTGGCCTTTTTGCACACTCGTAAAAAAACATTCTGGAAATTAGTTAGGATTTGTTGACACATCCTAACTACCGGACTATAGTAAGTAACGTTTGTTAGGATTTCTTAAATTATCCTAACTATTTATTTCTAAGAAAAGGAGGAGCACCATGTCAACTGAAACCAGTCAGCTCTTCGGGGTGTTCGCGCATTTGTTCCATGAAACGCGCCATATGACAGGCCATATTAAGAAGAGCGACTTGCATAGCCATCGTCATCCAAATCCCGGCCAACTGAGAGTCATCTTTCTATTAGCCAAGAATCCTCAGATGACTAACTCGGAAATTGTCGAGAAGCTGAGTATCAAGCCCAGTTCTGCCAGTGGCTTAGTCAATCGCCTTGTCGAAGGCGGCCTCGTTCAACGTCACGCCTCGCCAAAAGATAAGCGAATCATGCTCATCTCACTGACCGCTCGTGGGCAGCGGTTCCTCGATTCTGCTCATGAGTTGCGGGATAAATTGTCTGAAGTCATCTTTGCATCGTTAACCGATGAGGAGCAGGCGCAATTACTGCACTTACTCAAAAAATTATCAGATGATATGGCAGACAAACTACCCACTTGGGAATCGTCAAGGGTGATGCACGACTTCTTTGAACAGCATCAAGAATTCAAGGAAGATCTTGACCACTTCGGCTTCTCCCAAACCAACACGATGCCCACAAAGATCGAGTAGGAGGTAATTGATTAATTCAATTACCGACCTCTCACACCACCGTACGTACGGTTCCGTATACGGCGGTTCAATAATTTAAGCACTTTGTATTGACTGGAGTGTCTTGCTCATATTGATGAGTCCAAGGCGTTCCAGTCTTTTGTTTGTCAGAGTATAGGTCAATGTCTTGCTATGCGCAGTTCGCCAATAACCCTTACGGGTATTGGCCATTGTATAAGCACTGGTGCCAGAAAGCCCCAGTTTTACAAGATGATTGACCTTTGTTTTGAGCTTCTTCCACTGTTTCCAAATATACTGGCGAATCCTTGCTCGCAACCATTCGTCTAAGTGACGGATAAAATTGGTCATTTTCCCGACCGAATAGTACTGTAACCACCCACGCATCTTTTGATGAATCTCGTTAAACACCAGGTTTAACGAAACGCCCCGATTGCGCTTGGTCATTTTCCTGAGTGCAGACTTGATGCGTTGCTTGGCCTGCCAAGCAGGTCGCGCATACGCACCTCCTCGACCAACCTCCAAGGAAAATCCCAGGAACTTGGCCCGCAGAGGCGAACTTACTGATGTCTTGTCCTCATTGACGGTGACCTTTAGGTCGCCTTCAAGAAAGCGAGTAACATTAGTCAGAACCCGTTCTCCAGCACGTTTGCTTCGGACATAAATATTACAATCGTCCGCATAGCGGACAAACTTATGACCTCTGGAAGTTAACAGCTTATCCAGTTCGTTGAGATAAATGTTAGCCAAAAGTGGCGATAAGGGGCCACCTTGAGGGGTGCCTTTATCACTTCGTTCAAATAGACCACCATTCATGACACCGCTGGTTAGGAAGCGACGAATGAGATGCAGTATCCATAGATCCGTAATATACTGCTCAATAAATTTAATAAGCAGATCGTGGTTGACCGTATCGAAGTATGCTTTTAAATCGAGATCCACGACATAGTGATAGCCCTGATTGTAGAACTGAACCACTCTATCAATGGCATCTTTAGCACTTCGATTCGGTCGGAACCCAAAACTATTATCTGAGAAGACACGCTCAAATGTTGGCACCATGACTTGCGCCATGGCTTGTTGAACAAGTCGGTCAATCACAGTTGGTATTCCGAGCTTGCGTTTACCACCATTAGGTTTTGGAATTTCAACCCGCTTAACGGGACGAGGCCGATAGGTCTCGTTTTGTAAAGCTTGCAGTAATTCCTGTTTATGTTTCCTCAAGTAGGGCAACAGTTCGTCAACGGTCATTCCGTCTAGTCCTGCTGCACCTTTGTTTCTGCAGACGCGAAGATAAGCCTCGTTCAGGTTATTTCGGTCTAAGACTAACTCTTGAAACTTAGTGCCGTTCATCATCGTATTTTCACCAGAGTCAGTGCTACGCACCCCGACTTGTTCTTGGGCTTCCAGTCCTACTGTCCGCCGGCGGTCAGCTTTTTCTGTATTCTGCGGTTGTTGCACTGTCTCCACCTCCAATATCAATGATGACCTATTATTGTTCAGCCCTTCGTGGCAGATACCGCTACTATGGCCTCGGCTGACTCCTGTATCGTTCTGCACCACATCACTGTGATGTTTGTTCCTGTGGCGCTTAGCGCGCCTCTTGTCGGGAACGTACGATACAGGCCTCCCCGGGTAAGAACGCCCACTTTCGTACCATGTCATTGCCAGCTTTACTGCGATGGCCTCGAGTAGTATTGGACTTTGGTTTGTTTGGCAACCTCGTCCGACCAACACAGCCTTATAGCTGATTCTTGTACATCAATGCGGTACTTTGTCGCCGACTTCCTTCAGATTCCACCTCACGATGGACACCCTTGTCATTGACTTGCGGTTCCGACTACTACGGCCCGCAACGGACTTTCACCGTCTAGTTGGCGCCCATGCCGGGCGCACCAATAAAAAAAAGCAGTCCCCCGACTACTTTTCCTGCTGATAGGTCACGTGATACGACTCGATACCATTTGATTCAAAGGCCGTTTCCAAGATTGCTGCGATTTGATTCATATCAATCGTTTTTGGTAGTTGAATGACAATGTGATTGTTGTCCGCCATTTGATCACCCCGTTTTGTATTACCTTCATTATACGAACATACATTCGGCATTGCAATCTTTTTCCGCAACAATTCTGATTCCACACAATTTTACGATTGTGCACCAGAATTCGCGCAGCCACCATTTCGTTTTGTCACTTAGTCATCATTTGAAAGGAGCGCAAAGATGCTCAAAATTGCCAAAGGACGCATTTCTTACACCGCCGTACTGGGGGCTGTCTTGTTCATGATCGTCCAGGTATTTGCCAACCTTAACCTCCCTCGTATTATATAAGTTGTTCCTTCGGTGTATTTGTAGCTCATTACTTGTGTTGCTATTTATTTGTTGGACACCACGTGATAATCTCTAATTGTCATTGGCTTTGGTCAACTGGTATAGGTTTAGACCTCCTTGTAGCCGCGACTACTTTATTAGACTGCCGCCCAGACAATCATCTAAATCACGAACCACATGCTGTTTCGATGACGACGTTCACTAGTCTGAGTAGGACTAGCCGCAGCTTGAACTTAGTCACCCATGAATTCTTATCTGCGAGGATGTGTTTAGTGATTGTAATTAGGGGTTATCACATGGTGTCCAACTTAAGACCAGACAATAATTATGAAAGGAGGCCATCCCAATGAAATTACTTGTCGGCATTGATGTTAGTTCGAAAACGCTTGAAGTTGTGATGATGACTTCTGAAGCGCTAAAACCTGTCTTCCAAGGTGCCTTTGAGAATGATCTCAACGGCGCCACGGAACTTAAGACCATCATCTTGGCATTGAATGAACAACGTCATTTTGAACAAATTACGATTGGTATGGAATCGACTTCCATTTATAGTTTCCATCCAGCTTATTTCTTTATGAACGATGACGATCTAGCTCAGTTCAATACCGAAGCGGTCGTTCTCAATCCCCGTGATACTAAGCGTTATAAAGACGTTTTTGAAGACAATAAAAACGACCACATTGACGCACTTTATATTGCTGACTACCTACGTAATGGTCGCTTCACCACCAGTCTGGTTCGTGAGGATGAATATATTGCGCTTCAACGCCTTACCCGTTCTCGTTTTGAACTTGTGACCTCATTAGCTCGTTCTAAACAACACTTCTTAGAGAACCTTTACTATAAAGTCAATAAACTCGCTGTAAACTCCTCAGGAGAAAAGGTGGCGGTCTTTGGTAGCTCTATTTTTAACCTACTCACTGATGAAATGACCACCGATGAGCTCATCAACGCCTCGACCGAAGACTTAATTGACTATTTAAACGCCGCTGGTCATGGCCGCTTTGCTGATGCTGAGAAGACCGCTAAAGCGATTCAAAGGGCCGTTCGTGGCTCGTATCGCTTACCTAAAGTCATCCAAAACTCTATCGATATCAATGTGTCTATCTATGCCACTGAGATTCGAACCTACCAAAAACTCATCAAAGAACTTGATAAACAAATCGAAGCGGTTGTCATGGTATTACCGGAAACTGAAATTCTTCAATCGGTTCCTGGTATCGGCTCAGTTTACTCGGCTGGTATCTTAGCCGAGATTGGCCAGATTGAACGCTTTGATAAAGAGACTCAGCTGGCTCGCTATGCTGGATTAGCCTGGAAACAAAACCAGTCTGGCGACTTTAACGGACAGATTACGCCTCGGACGCATACTGGAAACAAGTATCTACGCTATTACCTAATCGAAGCTGCCGGTTCGGTAACCCGCTATGATCCAGTATTTCGTTCCTATTTTGAAAAAAAGATGTCCGAAGTTACGAAGACTCCTAGAAAGCGCGGCCTCGCATTAACCGCAAGAAAGCTTATCAGGGTGCTTGACGTCCTACTCCGTCGACACCAACTCTATCAAAAGGAGGAATCGGTATAGGCATATAAAACCAGCTTAAGGTCAAGCCATCAGCTCTGATTTTCAAAAATCGAAAATCAGTGGGCTTATTTAAGTGCACCATTTTCCAAGTGTTGAGCAGAACCAAATCCCGTCTGCTTTAATTTATTTTATTGACTTATCACCACATGTCTAACTTAACGTCAGATATTGTTAACAACGGGGTTGCTAAGGGGGATATCAGTTACATCTGGAAGATCGGTGTCCAAATGGTCGGCTACTCACTGCTGAGTATTGCAGCGGCCATCTGTAACGTCTTCCTCGCCGCCCGGACCTCACAAAAGTTGGGTCAGAATTTACGGACGGATATCTATAGTAAGGTTATTCATTTTACCAACGATGAATACGACCAAATCGAAACGTCATCCCTCATCACCCGGACCACGAACGATGTTGTTCAGATCCAAAACGTGGCCATGATGATGTTGCGGATGATGATCATGGCGCCAATTATGTTGATTGGGGCTAGTTTCCTTGCGTACTCTAAGGACCACCAACTCACCATGATCTTCCTGGTTTCTATTCCATTACTTGCCATTTTTATGGGGATCATGTTGCGGTTCGCTGTGCCAATGTTCCAAGCCATGCAGACCAAGACTGACCGCATCAACCGGGTCTTTCGTGAAGGGTTAACTGGTGTTCGGGTCATCCGGGCATTCCGGCAAGACCAATTCGAACAAGACCGGTTTGAAGACGCCAACGTCGACTACACCAAGAACGCCATTAACGTGAACACCATTATGGCGCTCGCGCTTCCTGTCATGACCTTGATCATGAGTGGGACCAACGTCGCCATTATCTGGTTCGGTGCCAAACTCATTGGTGGTCAAGCCATGCAAGTCGGGAACTTAATTGCGTTCATGACCTATGCCACTCAGATTCTCATGAGCTTCATGATGCTTTCCATGGTGCTGATCTTCATCCCTCGGGCGCAAGCATCCGCCAAGCGGATCCAAGCCGTCTTCAACTTGAAGTCCACCATGACCGTTCCCGACACCCCAGCTGAACTCGATGACAAATCTGCTGACCACTCACTGGCTTTCAACCACGTCACCTACCGTTACCGCAACGCTGAACAGCCGGCTTTGACCGACATCGACTTCAGCGCTACCAGCGGGCAAACGGTGGCCATTATTGGTGGGACTGGTTCTGGGAAAACGACCCTGATCAACCTGATCCCACGGTTCTACGACGTTGAAAAAGGCGACATTGAACTCGACGGCACTAACATCAGTAAGCTCGACACTACCCAGCTCCGTAATGCCGTTTCCCTTGTCCCACAAAAGGCCACTCTATTCACTGGGAGCCTGCGGGATAACATGAAGTACGGGAAACCGGACGCCACCGATGATGAAATCTGGCACGCACTGGACATTGCCCGGGCTCGGGACTTCGTTGAAGAAGATCCAGACGGCCTTGACATGTATGGCGGCAACTTCTCTGGAGGGCAACGGCAACGTTTAGCCATTGCGCGGGCCCTGGTCAAGCAGTCATCCGTTTACGTCTTCGATGACTCCTTCTCCGCCCTGGACTTCAAGACCGATGCCGACTTGCGGGCTGCCTTACGCGCCGACAAGCACATTCAACAATCGATCACGGTCATTGTTGCCCAACGGATCGCCACGGTTGCCGATGCTGACCTGATCCTCGTTATGGATAACGGGAAACTCGTTGGTAAGGGTACCCATGATGAACTCCGGAAGACCAATACCGTTTACCAAGAAATCATTCATTCACAACTGAGAGAGGAGGATGACAAATAATGGCTGATAAAGAGACGCCAAGACCACAACAACAGCGTGGTATGATGGGCGGACACGGTCCCGGCAACCACGGCGGGCTCGTCGAAAAGCCCAAGAATTTCTGGGGCACCACCCGTCGGATCATGAGCTACATGTCAGACCGGCTGGTCGGCCTGTGCTTCGTGTTGGCCTTCGCCATCATTAGTGTTATCTTCCAGATCCGAACCCCGAAAATTTTAGGTCAAGCCACGACCGAAATTTTCAAGGGCGTTATGAAGGGCCAGTCTGAACAAAAAGCCGGCTTCTCCATTGCGGGACTGCCAATCAACTACGAGAAGATCGTGCACATCATCCTCATCGTTGGTTTGATGTACGCCGCTTCCGCCATCTTCAGTTTCCTGCAACAGTACATCATGACGCGGATCTCACAACAGACGGTCTACAAACTGCGAAAATTCATGAAACAAAAGATGCGCGTTGTGCCTATCAAGTACTACGACACGCACAGTAACGGGGATATTATGAGCCGGGCTGTCAACGATATGGATAACATCGCCAGCACCCTGCAACAACCCCTGACCCAAGCGGTTACGAGTACCGTGACCTTTATCGGGACCCTTTGGATGATGCTCACCATCAGCTGGAAGTTAACGCTGATCGCGCTGGTCACCATTCCACTGAGCCTGATCATCGTCGGCATCGTTGCTCCGCGGTCACAAAAGTTCTTCGCTGCGCAACAAAAATCCCTTGGGTTATTAAACGACCAAGTGGAAGAAAACTACGCTGGTCAACAAGTTCTCAAGAGCTTTAATAAGGAAGACAACACGATTGAAAGCTTCGAAGTTCAAAATAAGAACTATTACCAAGCTGCATGGAAAGCCCAATTCATTTCCGGCATCATCATGCCATTGATGATCTTCCTGAACAACATCGGCTACGTCTTCGTTGCCGTTATCGGTGGGATCGGCGTTTCCAACGGGTCCATTACCTTAGGGAACGTGCAAGCCTTCCTGCAGTATACCAATCAATTCTCACAACCTATCTCACAACTGGCCAACTTGATGAACACCATTCAATCCACCATCGCTTCAGCCGAACGGGTCTTTGAAGTCATGGATGAAGAAGAAATGAAGGACACCAAGGAAAACCGCGACGTTGAAGACACCAGCAACCTCATCGAACTCGAACACGTTCAGTTCGGTTACGAAGATGAGCTGTTGATGACTGACTACAACCTGACTGTTAAGGCGGGACAACAGGTCGCAATTGTTGGGCCGACCGGTGCTGGGAAGACGACCATCATCAACCTGCTGGAACGGTTCTACGACGTTAAGGGCGGTGCCATCCGCTTGAACGGTACTGACACCCGTGACCTCGACCGTGAAGACCTGCGTTCACACTTCGCCATGGTGCTGCAAGACACCTGGCTGTTTACCGGGACCATCTACGATAACATCAAGTATGGCCGCGAAAACGCGACGAAGGACGACATCATGAACGCCGCCAAGGCCGCCCACGTGGACGAATTCGTCCGCAAGCTGCCAGACGGCTACGATACTATTTTGAACGAAGAAGCTTCCAACATTTCACAGGGACAACGTCAACTTGTGACCATTGCGCGGGCGTTTGTTGCGAACCCTGAGATCCTCATTTTGGATGAAGCCACCAGCTCCGTCGACACCCGGACCGAAGTTCAGATCCAGCACGCCATGAGCGAACTGCTGAAGAACCGGACCAGCTTCGTCGTTGCGCACCGGCTATCCACCATTCAAAATGCCGACAACATCATCGTGATGAACCACGGGGCCGTTGTTGAAACCGGGACCCACAACGAATTGCTGGCCCAAAACGGCTTCTACGCAACACTGTACAACTCACAATTCTCTGACAACGTGTCATTCGACTAAAGGAGGCCACAACATGACGAAAAAAGTTGGTGTTTTACTCTCAGCTGTCCTGCTGGGTCTCGCACTCGCCGGCTGCGGCAAGGCTTCTGTTTCCGTACAGGACCACTCCGTTGCCCCAAGTGGGATGGCCGCCGTCATCAAGGGTAAGACCAATCAGGGTACTGTTCGCTACACCATCAACGGTGGCAGTACCAAAACAACAAAATCGCAATCTGAAGGCTACTCACTGACCATTCCGGCCAAGCCTTACAAGCAAACAGTCAAGGTCAGCGTTAAGAACGGCAATACTGAAACAGTAACGGTTGCCCAACGCAAGACCATTATGACCTATACCAAATTCCAAACGGCTTACAACCAAACGTTAGCAGGCGAGGCACTCTCCAAGAGTAACCAGACCAAGGCAACGAACCTGCAGGATCAGGCCGCTGCGCTAAAGAAGCAGTCCGCCTCGATTCAAGCACAGGTCAAGACAGCCAAGGCCAAGCTCGCGAAGGGCGACACTTCGGCTACTGCAACTTTGCAAGACCTCGCAACTAAGGGTGAAGCCTTGAAGACGCAAGCCGCCAAGTTAAAGGCCACACAGGCATCACTTGCCCCCGCTTTGAAGAAGGCTCAGGCGAGTGTTAAAAACGATACTTTGCCAGCCACTGCAAAGAACGGTATCCACACCATCAAGACAACCAAGCACTACAAAGTGCGGACCAACGTTTACAACGGCAAGCTCATGGGTGCAACACTCATCGTCCCAATCTCAGCACTGAAGAACGACACGCAAGCCAAGAAGTTTGCGATGACCTTCTCAGTCCTGGCAACCGGGGTTGGCGCCAATGCTAAACATGTGTTGAAGACTTTCTCGAATAATTCAAATAAGAAGAATTCGAGTCAAACAACTACTGAAACCATTCACTCGAATGGCGTCACGTTTAGTTTGGGGTATTCGACCAGTACGCTTTATATTTATGTAACTAAGTAGGATTTAATGTTAAAAGGCGCCACAGCAATGATGCTGCGACGCCTTTTTTATTTTTTGTTTGGTAGTATTGCTCGATGTATCCGAGGTTTAGTTTTGAGGAGGATCTTGCCAATGTTAAGTGATTCAAAGCAGCACTCTAATGTCGCTTCGTTCAACCGTTCGGCCCCGCAGGCTGAGGTGCGGTCGAACGGTTCCACTACGCTTTGATTCTGGCAGTGGTCGTCATAGCTAGTAAGTCTTCAAAAGTGGTATCACGAAACCTCTATATTAATCGTTACTGGTGACTGACATGTCATGAAAAGCATTGCTGTTAATAGCCTTACTAGCAGTCGAGGGCGGATTCTCTGCCAACTGGTTTTAACGCTATTGTGATGCTTAACTAGTGTTAAAAAGGTTCTCAACGTCAGTGGAATGGAGCAATTTGGCACGGATCTATTACCTATCATTGGAAAGACCCTCCAGAAGACATAGCGTTACTTCCACACGCTACCCAATTATCGGCAACTCTGCTGTCTCATAATAATCCCCAATCAACAAATGAATCTTCGCCTGCGATTGCGCCCAGTCAACTTCGCTTTTGGTCTTAATGCCACCGATAATGATCGGGATTGCCCACTCCAATGCCTGGACGTACCAGGCTTGTGCTGACAGTAACGCCTTGGCGCGGTTTGTCATTCCCTCGGTAGCCGGTAATGTATATTTTAAACCGTCAAATGGGTGACTTTCCTGCAGTTGCGCAAAGGCTTGCTTCTCGCATGAGGTCACATCTAAAATGACGTCAATGCCCGCTAAGTGGTACGCATGGACAGCTGCCTGCAACGCACTTTTATCCGGTAGCTGCATCAGCACCAGCGTCAACGTTTCCGGTCCGTCCGATGACCGCATAAACTGCGACAATTTATCAATGACCTTCGCATCTAAAAATCGCGCTTGCGGAATGGGTAACTGGACCCGTTGCAGCACCAAATTCACGACCGCTTCGCGAATCAGCTGAAACAGTCGCTCCACGCTCAGCTCTGTGGCTGGTGCTGGTTCCCACTGGTTCGTTTGATTATCATGATGATACAGCGTCAACTCATTTCGAATCCGTGCCTGATCCGCAGTCTCATCGTCGTAAACGCCCTGGACAAAGAACGCGTAGTTATCATTAATACCCGCCTTCAACTTGACCTGGCGTGTCTGACCGTCGACCGTAATCGTGTCGCGGCCATTTCGTTTCGAAACGTAAAGACTGTCATCCGCCCGTTTATACACATCTTCCACCGATTTATCCGCAGTCTGAACCTGCGACACGCCCATCGATATCGTGACCTAAATCGCCTGGTCTTCATAGTGGCAGACCTGTTTGCGGACGGACTGCCAACACTGGGTCACAATTGGTAAAGCCTGCGTCAGATCCGTGTTCGGTAGCGCCAAGGTAAACTCTTCTCCGCCAGTCCGGTAGACCTGATACTGTGCGCTCGCCTGTTTCAAACAGGTTTTAAGGGTCGTTGCCACCTGGATAAGCATTTTATTACCGGCTAAATGCCCGTATTGGTCGTTAACGATTTTAAAATGGTCGACATCCAGTTCCACCATCGTGAACGGTGACTGCCGAACGCGAGCATCTGCGAACATCGTCGCAGCTTCATGCTGGTACAACGAAAAACTCTTTGCGTGCGTCAAGGCATCGAAGCTGGCAATCTTTGCGTAGTGTTGCGTCCGCTGACGATTGGCCCACAAACTATTCCAGAAAACGAACACGCCAGTCGAAATGATGATGTACATCATCATCCCCTGCGTTTCGATTCGTCCTTGAGTGCCCGCCACTTTAATGGCAGTCGGCGGTAATGTCAACCAAAACAGGCTTGCGTAGATCACACTCATCACCAGGTTGATCAGTAACTTATGCCGCACGCGTTTATGAAACAGGTAAACCACCACGACCCACGCCAGCAGGGCCGCGAAACCAAACGTCCGCACTGCACCCATGACTGGCATGTGATGGGCAAGGCCAATACCAACGACACCAACTGCTCGAATGGCGTACTCAACAAAATTTATCTCTTCATCAGTCAGTGGAAACACGAAAACAAACACTGCCAGACTGTAATACATCAACGAATTCGTTTCCGAAAAATCACCCTGAATATTCAACGCGATCCCGGTCACAAACGTCAGCACGACCAGACCGACTCGCCACAAGAGACGGTGAGCGGCTGAGTCGTTTTCCGTATCGAATGCCCGTCGCGTCATATTCAAATAGACCGTCAAAAAGCCGAACATGAAGAAGGCCGCAATGCCGAGTTCAATGCCCCAAAGCCAATATGGTAACGCACTAAACGTTGCAGTCATCTCGCATCTCCTCACGGTCGTTTGTGTCGATCAATTTAAAGCTAAGTATAACATTACAAAATGATTATAATTCATTTTTTCATCATTTTATATAACTATCGTTGCTTATTTAGTGATAGACAAATTAAAAGCGCCCATCTTCAACAGATTGGGCGCTTTTAGTTACAGATGCACGATACCAACTTCAAAGTCAGCTGTTATGTTAGGTAATCCCTGGTTTAAGATCTCATTTCGTCGTTCTTCACTAGCCTGCCAGGTCAGCGGTGTCATTGCAAAAAGTGCTTTAAACAAGGCTGGCGTCAACTCAAACTGGTACTGGACTGGCACGAAGTCAACCTCACCATATTGAGCAATAAAATGCTGCTTGACTGGTGCATTGTCGTAAGTGGCATGTTCCCCTTCAGGATAAACAAATTGGCGTAATTCGGTCAAATAATGGCTGTTTGGGATAACCTTGATCAGCACACCACCCGGCTGCAGCACCCGGTCAAACTCCTGATAATTTGCTGGCGACAGAATGTTGACGATACTGCTCAGCGCATTGGTTTCAAACGGCAACTTAGCAAGGTCACCAACCGCAAACAACGGCTGCGGATCACTGACCACGCCGGAACCAGCGATATTGATTGCCGGCTTTGAGATGTCCAACCCAACAAAATCACCTGATGGATAGTGGGAAGCAAGCCATTTAGTTGTTGTCCCTTCCCCACTACCGGCATCCAAAACAAGATCACCCTGCAGATGCTTGACGACCTCACCCAGCATCGGTTCAAAGAAACCGCTGGTAAGCATCTGTTGCCGGTTGCGCAGCATCTCATCCGTATATTCCGTGTTAACGGGGGCGTTCAGAAAGAAAAGTGTCCCCTTCTTGGATAGATCAAAAGTGTGGTCGTTTTGGCAACGCAACGTGCCGTCATCTATTGCTGTAAATGGGGCGTGGCACACAGGACACTCAAACTGGTTCAGGTGTGCTGTGAGAAACTGGCTTGCAAGGGCGATTTTGTTCAAGGTGAGGCCTCCGTTTTGTTCGATAGTCCTATGATACTTGGGTTTTATGGGAATGTAAAATGAATTTTGTGATGCAAAAAAGCGCCCTTGGTAGGCGCTTTTTAACGTTGAATCGTTTTTTAGTTTTAGACTTGTTGCTGGGGTGTTTCGGCGATGCGAACTGGTGCGCTATTGTTGAAACTGTTCAGCAAAGAATCATCACCTATGCAATACACACAGAATGCCATAGTTCAGGTGTTCAACTGTTACTGAATACTATTGGTGACGTGGTTTCTCGCCTCTATTGCCGAAACGTGTTCAGCAAGGCAGAGGGCTACTGCGTAAGTCAACTCTGGCAAAAATGCCAAGTTCAGGCATTTCTGCCGGTGTTGTGGGTCTCTGCTCTATTGTCGAAACGTGTTCAGCAAGGCAAGGGGCTGCCATGTAACGGACTCTGGCAAAAATGCCAAACCCAGGCATTTCTGCCGGTTTGTGGGTCTCTGCTCTATTGCCGAAACGTGTTCAGCAAGGCAGAGGGCTACTGCGTAAGCCAACTCTGGCAAAAATGCCAAGTTCAGGCATTTCTGCCAGAGTTGGCTTACGCTCCGCCCTCTAACCGCCTTGCTTCACACTCTACCCAAGGAAGTAAGAAGAATACTGCAACAGCAACTTAACTTTCTTCCCATTCAAGAAAACATCAGCATAGTGCGAATTCTTGCTGTACTTCTTCAACAGAACCGTCCGCTTCGTGTTACCAATTTTGATCTTCTTTGTCCGGTAGGTTGGGTTGGTAATCCCCTTATAGCCAATTTCATACCAACCGCCGCTCTTCTTGATCACTTGCAAGTTACTGCCAGAAATCTTGTTGTGGTACGACTTGTCCCCCACATCGATTGACCTTGACGTAAATTTGATAAATGACGGGTCCTTAATTGATGGCAACGTCATGTACCAGCTGTGCCGTAAACTTGATGGCACCTTCGTTGCAGCCTGTGCCGGCTTGGCAGCTGCAAAAATCCCCACCATCAGTGCCAAAGAGAGTGCTGCGAGCACGATTCCCTTAATTTTTTTCATTGTGACTCCTCCAATAAAACTTCCAGCTTTTTACGTCGTCAGTGTTTGGACCAGGCGTATCCCCATTTAGAAGTTAATCCGTATCACGTGTGCATTTACATTTAGCATAACATAGCCTTTACCCGGTTTGAATATCCCATAAGGTCAATTTATCGCCTGTTATATCAAAGTTCCGACCTGATTAAGAGCGTTTTTTTGAGTTACCTAGCGCCATATTTCCACCTAGACTGCAAATTGCAATGAATCGTTGCTATCTTCAGTCCTTGTAGCTGTTACGTCTTATAGCTAAGGTCAGCCGCAACTGATAAAATCGCAACATATTTTATAAATTGTTGTGAATTTTTTTAGTAACGAAATGTTGACCACAAAAATGGCGAATTCCACTACACCAACCGAAGTATTCTGACCGCTTGCAAGATTGTAAGAAGCATTGCTAACAGTGAGTTACTAGCAGTCGAGGGCGGATAATCTACAAACTAGGTTTAACTAACAATTTCATGCTTAACGAACAAATACGAGAACGCTTATGTGAGTGGAATGGAGCGATTTGGTGCGGAGCAGTGGTGTCGATGTCACTTGATGGCCATCCTTTGGCCATTTAGTGACATGCGAGACGAATGAGATCCACTCGAGAGCCACGCAGTGGAAATCGAGTTAGCTCATTCGCGAGCCACCACAGCGGAGCACCAAATCGCGCAATGCAACGGACTATACGAGCAAATATCATTTCAAAAAAAACGCACCGGAATTTAATCCAAGTGCGTTTCAGAGAAATCAAGCACATCCACTAACAGCGAGTTAGTCGAGTTCTTTGTAGTCGAAGTAGTCGAATTCAGCAGGTTGTTTGTAACCACTGTAATCAACGGCTGCTAGGCCAACAAAGGCACCGGTGAAGAAGCCACCGTATTCTTGAAGAATGTAGTCATCTGACAAGTGAGCAGCATCCAATTCAACTGGAATTTCGTGCCACGTCTCACCGTCAAATGAGTATTCGTAAGTGTAAGACTGCGTCCGGGCCTTGACCTTGAACCAAACATATTCCGTACCCTCCGGAATCTGAATGGCGTCGTCCTTGAGGTATGAGGTGTAGTTGTTCCGATCGTTTTCGGCAACTTCGATCACATGCCCCTTCTTTTCGTCCCAGGTAATGAAGACGAATGACCAGTTTTTATCGTTATAGAAGTTGGTTAAACCAGCCATTTGCTGATATGTGTATGGGTCAAACTTCACTTTGGTTTCAGCATCAAAGTTGAAGGCCTGCCATCTTCTGGCAATCATGGAAACGTCGAATTCGCTTGCGAGTGACCGTTGACCGATCAGGGTCAACTTGCCATCGCCGAATGAGCCCATCTTGTCGTCAAATGGAATCCGAAGCGTGTTCCATTCGCCGTTTAATTCAGGGGTATCGAATTCGTCGTGTTGGTCACCGTTAGCAGGGGCATCCGTCAAGATAGCATCCTTTGGTGCGTCCACTTCCATTTGACCACCGTGACCGCCGACAACCCGTGGCCAGCCTTCGTCATCCCATTCAACCTTTTGGATCGAGGTTTCACGCCCCAGGGTGCACCAGCCGCGAGGGTCAGTGAAGGATTCGTTTTCGTGGTGCCATGGACGGCCACACAGTGAAGCATAGTACCATTCGTCGCCGCTTGGCGTGTTGACTAAAGCACCGTGACCTTGCTTTTGAATGCCCAGCCGTGGCGTATCAAAGTTGGTGATGAATGGGCCATCTGGTTCAGATTCAAAGGACAACGCATCAAGTGTCTTAGAACGGGCAACGACTTCTTCGTGGGTGTAAACGGTCCCGCCTTGAGCAGCAAACAGGTAGTAGTACCCCTTGATTTTGTACAGATGAGGACCTTCAACCAATTTGACATCAGTCCCAGTGTAAATGGTCTTGGCGGTATGCGGCTTCAACTGCATGGTGTCGGTGTCAAACTCAATCAACGTAATGCCATCAAATGGATGGTGGTATTCACGGTGATCCCAGGTCTGTTGGACCAGATACTTACGACCATCATCGTCGTGGAACAGTGAGGCATCAAAACCAACACCGTTAACGGCAATTGGGTCGCTCCATGGGCCGCGAATATCATCAGCTGTTGTCAGGTAGTTGGTCATATCCTTGAAGGCGCCTTCAGTAATCTTGACGTCGGTGTAGATCAACCAGAATTTGCCATCAGCGTAGGTCAGATCTGGTGCCCAGATCCCACCTGATGAAGGGTTCCCCTTCATATCAAGCAACGTGGTTGTTGATAATGGTGATGGTAACAGGTTCCAGTGCACCAAGTCCTTAGACTCGTGCAGCCGAACACCAGGGAACCATTCAAAGGTTGAGTTGGCAATGTAATAGGTATCACCAACGCGAATCATACTTGGATCAGCGTTAAAACCATGCAATACAGGGTTTTGAATCTTCATGATAATTCCTCCTACAGACTTATTTACATATTTTTGATATTGGTGTTACTTTCGCTGCGTTCCATCGGTTGGCCCTGCAGGCTGGAGTGGGGTCGCTCCGGAGCTAGTGACTTTCTTTCAGAAAGTCACGGATCTCCTACGACTCCCGTGTTAGTAACCGGACAAAGAACGCCCGCTAACTAACACCGACACTCCTGCCTGCAATGCCAACCGATTCCACTCCGCTGATACGTGCGGTTGAAAATGAATTATCTTAATCTTCATCAATCATTGGTGATGACTGACTCATAATGCAACCTCAAACACTATCCAGCCACCGACAACATTGCGGGGTTACTACCGAATACGATTAAACGCAGTCGAGGGCGGATAATCTGCGAACCAGGGTTAACTGACAATCGCATGCTTAACGAACCTATGCGAGAACGACTATGTGAGTGGAATGGAGTGATTTGGTGCGGAGCAGTGGCATGCGAGACGAATGAGATCCACTCGAGAGCCACGCAGTGGAAATCGAGTCAGCTCATTCGCGAGCCACCACTGCGGAGCACCAAATCACGCAATGCAACGGACTAAACTTTCTAGGCAACATAGCTGAAACGCGTTCCGGAAAACTGAGGGCTGCTGCCTAAGCAACTCTGACAAAAATACCAAACCCGGGCATTTCTGTCAGAGTTACTTAGGCTCCGCCCTCAAACCGTTTTCCTCCACACTCTAGCAACTTTAAGCGTTCTTCTTATCAGCAACGATGGCTTTGTTGATCTCGTCAACGCGGGCATCAGTCAGTGGGTAACGGCTCATGATGATGATGGCAACGACGGCCATGATGATTGGCAGCCATACCATTGACCACTGGATACCCATTAAAGCAGCGTGTGGTTGGGTAGCGGCAGCACCGTTAAACTTGAAGTAGGCGTTGATGTAACCTGGAATGATCCCACCAAGTGCAAGCCCGATCTTGAAGAACAGACCCATGATGGCGTTGATGATCCCAGCAACCCGCTTCTTTGACTTGTATTCGCCGTAAGAAACGACTTCTGGCACCATTGACCACATGTACCCAGTAGCGGCAGTTAAGCCCCATTGTTGTAAGAAACGACCAATGTAACCAAGGGTAGTTTGGTTCTTGAATTGTGGTAATGACCATGCCCAGATGATTAACGTCCCGATAATGAACAGAACCAAGAAGAGGTAGAAGAAGCCCTTCTTCCCGATCTTTTTACGAACGATTGGCCATAAGAAGACTAAGAAGATACCAGGAATTGACCCGATCAAGTTAATTGAAGCCATCCATTCTGGGTGACCAATGTTGTATTGGGTGTAGAAAGGCCATACAGTGTTCCCAAAGAACATGAAGGTAAAGCCGACCAGGAAGAACAGACCCAAAACTTGAAGTGGTTTGTTGTTCTTTAATTCAGTCCAAAGATCAGAGTACTTAACGGAGTCTGTTTCTTGTTCCGTAGGGAGAACCCGTTCCTTAACACCAAAGTAAGTGAACAGCAACATGCAGAATCCAATGACCATGTAGATCGACATAACGAGGAAGTAAGCACCGCCAGCGTGTGGTGAGCTGTAGTTCCCAAGGTGAAGCTTGATACCAAACAACCCAATGTCTTTCAATTGCTTGTCTGGTGAAGCTATTTGAACGAATAATGGCAGGAATGTGTAAACCAATAAGTTACCAATGTTGGCTTCAGTCATCCGGACAGTCGACAAGGTTGAAACTTCTTGGTTGTCACGGGTAAGAGAAGCGTTCAAGGCACCGTATGGGATGTTAACCAATGAGTAGACCATGGCGGTTAACATGTAAGCAACGAACGCGTAAATGACGTTGCCACGAACGGCTTGAATTGGCAGGAATAAAAGCGCTGATAAAATGGTTAATGGCACACCGAACTTCAACAGGAATGGCCGGTATTTCCCAACCTTTGTCACAGCAGAACGGTCAACGTAAGCACCGACCCACGGATCCCAGAAAACGTTGATCCAACGAACAACTAAGAAAACTGTGGCACCGGCTGCGGCGGAAATCCCGTAAACAGTGGTGAGGTAGAACAGTAACATGGAACCGATCGTCCCGAAAATCAGGTTTTGCGCGAAGTCACCAGCCCCGTACGCGATCCGCTCGCGCCAGGAGAGCTTAGCAAATTCATTGTTTTGTGTAGATGAATCTTGGCCTGCATTAGAAGCCATGATGATTCCCCCAATCTATGAGTTAAAACAAGTTTTGGTTACGGACAACAAGGTAGAAATTTGAGTGATTGTCATCGTGCAGTTCATCACGAAATTGTGAATGTGAGTTGGTTTAAAATAAGTGCTACTTAGTTTTTCGAATGAACTAACTGATTACGAGACCAATTATATCCGGTTTCATTTTGTGGGGCTATCTTCAAATATGCCTATTTTTAGTTAAATTGTGACCAAAAACCTGTAAAAAAAGCGCCCTAATCAGATCAGCAATTGATTAGGGCACAACTCATATTTTATACAATTTCCGGCAGAACCTTATACATCGTGTTGCACAGCCATGACCGGCAACTACTCGAAATAACCGCTCTCCTTCACGTTGCGAACCTTCCGCTTGGTAACGATTTGGCGCTGATACTTACTTGGCGTGACGCCCGACCATTTCTTGAACTGTTTACTAAAGTTGGAGATGCTGCTGGCGCCCATCATATAGGAGATCTCTTCAATCGAATACTCCGGCGACCCCAGTAACAGTTTAGCTTTTCGGTACTTTTGTTCCTCAATGAAATGCAGCGGTGTGATGCCGTATACCTTCTTAAACGTCCGGTGACCGTAGCCTGTACTGATACCTAATTTCTGACAAATATCGCCAAACGAGAAAATCGGCACCTCTTCTTTATCAATGTAATCTTCGATAAGCGTTGCCATTTCACGGCTGACCTTGGCTTCTCGTTCGGAATACTTGGCGTTTTTGGGTTTATATGCATTAATGTTCTCCATTAACCCATACAGAAAATTCAGCAGTTCAATCTGAATTTTGATGTTGGTTTGTTCCTTATCTAACCCTGGGTCGTCACTGTAAGCCACCATTTGTTCAGCCGACTTCATCGCCAGTTTGGCAATCGGTGCATCCGCCGGAATGACCGCGTTCGCAATTGTGCTGATGATCTCCGACTTCAAGGTCAGACTTTCGATATTAAAGTGAAAGGTGATGTATGTCATTGACTCGGTCTTGCTGGCGTTCCAATTCGTGTGCAATGTCCCTGGCGAAATGATCAACACGCTCCCCGGACCATAGGTGAACGTTGAGGCGTCCTTGATCTCGTTGTCTGCTGTCCATCCACGATACACATGAGTTCGAAGGCCTGGTGCTTTTGCTCAAAAAAGCTCCACTCGCCGGGTACTGTCCGCATGTGACCGCCAAACATGTATAGACTTGAATCCACCACCGGTAATGAGACGAACTTTTTCATGACCAGTCCTCCCTCGTATTATATAAGTTGTTCCTTCGGTGTATTTGTAGCTCATTACTTGTGTTGCTATTTATTTGTTGGACACCACGTGATAATCTCTAATTGTCATTGGCTTTGGTCAACTGGTATAGGTTTAGACCTCCTTGTAGCCGCGACTACTTTATTAGACTGCCGCCCAGACAATCATCTAAATCACGAACCACATGCTGTTTCGATGACGACGTTCACTAGTCTGAGTAGGACTAGCCGCAGCTTGAACTTAGTCACCCATGAATTCTTATCTGCGAGGATGTGTTTAGTGATTGTAATTAGGGGTTATCACATGGTGTCCAACTTAAGACCAGACAATAATTATGAAAGGAGGCCATCCCAATGAAATTACTTGTCGGCATTGATGTTAGTTCGAAAACGCTTGAAGTTGTGATGATGACTTCTGAAGCGCTAAAACCTGTCTTCCAAGGTGCCTTTGAGAATGATCTCAACGGCGCCACGGAACTTAAGACCATCA
Source organism: Secundilactobacillus paracollinoides (assembly GCF_001702155.1). Classification (NCBI taxonomy): domain Bacteria; kingdom Bacillati; phylum Bacillota; class Bacilli; order Lactobacillales; family Lactobacillaceae; genus Secundilactobacillus; species Secundilactobacillus paracollinoides. Next base: position 1,471,479 of record NZ_CP014912.1, on the reverse strand, counting down.
TCTTGGCATTGAATGAACAACGTCATTTTGAACAAATTACGATTGGTATGGAATCGACTTCCATTTATAGTTTCCATCCAGCTTATTTCTTTATGAACGATGACGATCTAGCTCAGTTCAATACCGAAGCGGTCGTTCTCAATCCCCGTGATACTAAGCGTTATAAAGACGTTTTTGAAGACAATAAAAACGACCACATTGACGCACTTTATATTGCTGACTACCTACGTAATGGTCGCTTCACCACCAGTCTGGTTCGTGAGGATGAATATATTGCGCTTCAACGCCTTACCCGTTCTCGTTTTGAACTTGTGACCTCATTAGCTCGTTCTAAACAACACTTCTTAGAGAACCTTTACTATAAAGTCAATAAACTCGCTGTAAACTCCTCAGGAGAAAAGGTGGCGGTCTTTGGTAGCTCTATTTTTAACCTACTCACTGATGAAATGACCACCGATGAGCTCATCAACGCCTCGACCGAAGACTTAATTGACTATTTAAACGCCGCTGGTCATGGCCGCTTTGCTGATGCTGAGAAGACCGCTAAAGCGATTCAAAGGGCCGTTCGTGGCTCGTATCGCTTACCTAAAGTCATCCAAAACTCTATCGATATCAATGTGTCTATCTATGCCACTGAGATTCGAACCTACCAAAAACTCATCAAAGAACTTGATAAACAAATCGAAGCGGTTGTCATGGTATTACCGGAAACTGAAATTCTTCAATCGGTTCCTGGTATCGGCTCAGTTTACTCGGCTGGTATCTTAGCCGAGATTGGCCAGATTGAACGCTTTGATAAAGAGACTCAGCTGGCTCGCTATGCTGGATTAGCCTGGAAACAAAACCAGTCTGGCGACTTTAACGGACAGATTACGCCTCGGACGCATACTGGAAACAAGTATCTACGCTATTACCTAATCGAAGCTGCCGGTTCGGTAACCCGCTATGATCCAGTATTTCGTTCCTATTTTGAAAAAAAGATGTCCGAAGTTACGAAGACTCCTAGAAAGCGCGGCCTCGCATTAACCGCAAGAAAGCTTATCAGGGTGCTTGACGTCCTACTCCGTCGACACCAACTCTATCAAAAGGAGGAATCGGTATAGGCATATAAAACCAGCTTAAGGTCAAGCCATCAGCTCTGATTTTCAAAAATCGAAAATCAGTGGGCTTATTTAAGTGCACCATTTTCCAAGTGTTGAGCAGAACCAAATCCCGTCTGCTTTAATTTATTTTATTGACTTATCACCACATGTCTAACAGCATAATTTATTCATATCATATGCATAATGGGACGAATAGTCAAATACTGAAGCTCACGTTATTTATCGATAAGTGTTGCAAAGGTGATTGGATTTTGTCAATTTATGACTGAATGTTGAAATCCGTCTCGTTTATTTTCTATCGTTTGCACTAGTATGACTGAGAGCCGTCTATCAATTAATTGATTATTGTTTCACAAAAAGGACGAAAAAAGAGCGACACCCTGTCGCAATTTCTTGTCCTCATAAGTTTTCAATTCTATTTTCAATTTGGTAATCAATGCGCGGTACTGCGCGAATGCAATCAAGTCAGTGCTCAGCATGGGCAATGGCATCATGGATGGCATCATCTGAAAAATCGTGGTTCATGTAGTCAGCATTTTTCACCGGCAAATGTTGTTCTAACGTCGCAAACTGCTGCACATCGATGTTGCCCGTCTTCAGGTTAGCGTTTAACACATGGCCACCAAAATCGTGGTCAACGGATAGGAAGTGATGGTGAAACCCACCAACCGCCGCCCCGTCAAACAATTCTGGTGCGTAATAGCTCAGCATTGTTCCGCGGACCTCGTCCTGGTGAAAGATACTTTGCTGGTCCGCTGTCGCAGCCAACGTCTTGTATGGTTTTTGCGATTTTGCGACAGCTCTAGTTGTGACATCACTAAATTCGCCACGTGTTAAGACGGCAAAGAAGGTGTTTGCCCACCGCGTTTTATTGCGCACTAACCGTTCTAGATCTGGCTGCGTCAGGATCTCTTTAACTGTGGCCAGTGGCTTAAAATCTGCCGTGTGAACTGACGCAAACGGTGTCGTGAAGTCGGGTCCAATCTGGTTCACCTTGCCAAAACTGTCGACTTGGTACGCGATGCCGTCTAAAATAATCAGTTCGCCATCCAGGCCTTCCCCGGTGCCAATACCGGTATCACCGTGGGTCAGAAGTTCTTTCATCGTCATGGTACCGGCTAATAACCCGGGTACCATTAGCGCAAGCGTGCCGTGTTGATAGAGTGTACTTGTTGTCATTTGTCGTTCCTTTCAAAAAACGGACTCGCAACTGGCGCGTCCGTTTGTCATCATTAATTTACTTTTCGTCTGTCCTGAACATTTCGGTTCCCTTGATTGCGTTGCTGACCATTATAAATCAGTCCCCAGATACCAGGAATCAGGTAGAGCCAGCCGCCGAGGACGCCGGTAACAATCAAAATGATTGGCCACGTATCGGCGTTGTGATCATGCAGGTGCCAAATCCCAAACAGGGCGAGAATCTGCAAACCAACGCGCCAGATCAGCCAAATACTGCCCAGTCCAATCAGCCAGCGGCCTGATGACATCATGTTGCTGCCACCCATCATGCCGCTGCCCATCATACTGTAATGGCCAAATAGTGACCCGGTCATGCTGGTAACGCCAACACTACCGATGATCACCAACGTTTCCAACCCCCAAATAACCCAACCGACGATCTGTACGGGACTTTGCGGATGCTTAGTAGACATGAATAAGACCCCCAAACTTCAGAATGGCCTGTCTAAACAATTGGCAGGTGTTACTTTCATTATAGCACGCTTAATCCCTGAATTAAGCGTTCAGAATTCCCGTTAAGCAAACCAAAAACGGTTTTCAATACTTAGCCGTTATTGCCAAGGATTAAAAACCGTCATTAAAGTGACATTATGGTTTGAAGACCACGCGCGCTGTCGTCTGCGTTGGCCAATTTTCGTGAACGGTGCTCAGGGGGTAAGCCGTGGTAGCAACTGCTAACGTCCCATCCTCGATCAGCGCCAATAGCCCTGGCATATTGCCTAAAAAGTCACGTCGGCTAATGGAACCAAGGCCACTACCGATCAATGTCAGGTTCGTACTCCGAAGGGCGGCAGCGGGTAGTGCAACTGTCTGCCCAGCAATCGAGCCAATTTCGATCCAGGTCAATGGTTGCGAACGATTTTCTCGTTGCTGTAGCATCGGGACCATGAACTGTGCCGTCGCGTCGCCCCAGAGGTAGTCGAGCACAACATCAACGTTTGCAAGGGTTGGAAGAGCCTGTTTCAATGCGGTTTCATCACCCATGTTCACAACCTCAGCGCCTAATCTTTGAGCGTCAGCTAACCGTTCTGGATTTCGGCCAACACCAATCACCTTAGCAGCACCGAAGTGTTTTGCGATAGTGACGGCCAACCTCCCGACATTGCCAGTCACGCCCAAAATCAAAACAGTTTTGTCCTTGATGTTTTCGGCGCCTAATCGTGCCTCAATGGCCATATAAGACGACATTGCTGGATTCACCGTTGCGGCAACGACTTCAGGCGCAACGTCTCCGGTCAATGGTAAAACTAAATGAGAATTGACAACGGTGCGTTCTGCCAAAGCACCATACACTGGTTTATTAGCATTAAAGTAGACTAACTGCCCATCGTCAGTTGTGCCCACGCCATCGACTCCGGGAATCATCGGAAGCTGGTGGTCGCTGCTATAGTGACTTCCGTCGGCTTGCGAACGGACAAGTCGGTTCACACTGGCTGCTAAAACGGTGATGCCAGTCTCTCCTGCTTCAATTGTTGGATCAGTAAAATCTGTGTATTGTGGTGCCTGGTTAAAATCTGTTACAACTGCTGCTTTCATATTAAAACTTCCTTTTCTATTGAATTCGATTTAAGATTGCGTTTTGATTACTAGTAATTTAAAATAAGAATAACATCTATTACCGGTAATGTAAATAGATTACTAGTAATATATTTTAAGGAGTTTTAATATGGCAACTAATCAAGACACGCTCAATCAGCTTCGTGAAGCCATTGATAGCGTTTATCAGCAACGTGATCTTTTTCAAAATTCATTGACAGACGACGTTATTTCAAGTCAGCAACTCAGCGAGTCGCAACTTGATAAGATCACAAAAATGAAATTAAACCACTCAAAAGTCGAGATTTTAAGTCTCGTCAACGATGCTGGCGAACTGTCTAATAAGGCGTTAACTGCACAAGTTTCTTTTTCTCAAGGCATGGTTTCCCGGTACGTTAAGCAACTTATTAAGGCTGACCTTTTAGTTAAAGTGGCACTGCCAGATAACAATAAGGCTTATGATTTGCGGGTGACTGATGCCGGTCGAGTGCTTGCCAAACAGCACGATGCCATGCACATTAAAATGGATACAGCTTATAGCGCTGCGCTGTCACAGTTTTCGGAGAAAAGGATTGCTAAGACGATTGAGGTTTTGCAGGCTTTGGCTGAGACGCATTTGGAGCGGTGATGGTCTATAGATGACAAAAAAGACTGGGAATTTTCTTCTCGGTCTTTTTTTTGGAACTGGTTTTCTAGTTTATATTGCCGAAACGCGTTCCGGGAGGCAAGGGGCTACTGTGTAAATCACTCTGACAAAAATCCCAAGTTCGGGGATTTCTGTCAGAGTGACTTACACTCCGCCCCTTAACCGCCTCCCTCCACGCTCTACATCTTTTCCAACCTCTCAATCCTCTCCTCCATCGGCGGATGAGTATCAAAGAGGTGCGTCATCGAGCGCTTCTTTTTAAACGGATCTGAAATATACATGGCCGCACTACTTGGGTCGGCCTTTTTCATTGGCTTGCTATCTGAAATCTTTTCCAACGCTGAGATCAGGCCCTGCGGATTTCTGGTCAGTTCGACACTTCCCGCATCCGCGAGGTACTCCCGATTTCGCGACAGCGCCATCTGCGCAATGGTTGCCGCTACTGGTCCGAGAATCAGTAACAAAATGGAAATGACCATCATGATCAATTGCACATAACCGTTGCCTTCACTATCCTTACCGCCACGCCGTCGATCGCCGCCACCCCACCAGAACCAGTGGGAGGCAAAGTTCACGAGCAGCCCGATAGCAGCTGATAGTGCCAGTGCAATGGTCTGCAGACGAATATCATAGTTGCGCACGTGGGTCATTTCATGGCCCATCACCCCTTCAAGTTCTTCCCGATTCAATCGGTCAAGAATCCCTGAAGTGGCCGCAACAGCCGCGTGCTTCGGATCATTTCCGGTCGCAAACGCGTTGGGACTTGGATCATCAATGATAAAAACCCGGGGCATCGGCACTCGGGCAACCAAGGCCATGTCTTCAACCACGTGCCAGAGTTCAGGTGCATCTTCCGCACGCTTGATTTCTCGTGCATGGTTCATGGACATCACCACGCTGGTCGAATTGCCGATCATGATGGCGCAATACACCGCGGCAACCACGACGGCAATCACCATCCCGATCACACCGTTGTTGTAAAAGACGTACCCTAGGGCATAGCCGATAGCAATCAGTAACAGCACAAAGCCAATGAGAACGTAAATCGTGCGCCGTTTGTTCCGCGCAATTTGTTCGAATAGCATGGCTGGTTCTCCCTTTTTTCTTTTGGTGGTTTATTTGTAGGTTTGAAGCTGCTTGTTCTAGGCCTCATAGCTGAAACGTGTTCCACAAGGCACGGGGCTAACGTGTAACGGACTCTGACCAAAAAGTCAGGCCCGGACTTTTCGGTCAGAGTCCGTTACACGTTAGCCCCTAAACCGCCTTGTTCCACACTCTATTTGTCAAACGAAACCTTCGGCGCTTCCTTCTCTTCTTCTGGAACCTGCAGGTATTCTGAAATTGTAAAGTGGTGGATGCCTGCCACAATGTTGCTTGGGAAGGATTGGATCTTCAAGTTGAAGCTGGCCACGCTTGAGTTATACAGTTGCCGTGAATAAGCAATCTTATTTTCCGTGTTGGTCAGTTCTTCCATCAACTTGGTATATTCATCGTTTGCTTTCAAGTCTGGATAGGCTTCAGCAACCGCGAAAATACTCTTCAATGAACTGGACAGTTGGTCAGAAACGTCCATCATTTTTTGGTGGTCGTCCGCTGGCATGTTGATCAATTGATTCCGCAGACCAACAACCTTTTCCAGGGTGCTTTGTTCGTAATGACTGTACCCCTTTACCGTTTCGATCAGGTTTGGAATCAAGTCATTCCGTCGTTTCAATTGAACATCGATCTGGCTCCATGATTCTTGAACGTAAGTCCGGCCCTTGATCAAGCCGTTATAGGCTGACACGTATAAAATAGCCAGCAGTACAATGACAACAATTGCAATTATCCATGCGATCATTTCGTATTCCCCCACTTAATTTGGATTTGATACTTCTATTTTAACAGGTATTGCAGGCGTTTTCGGTTAAGAATCCGTTATTATTTGGAATTTTTACAAATTAGCCACTAATTGCCGGCTAATGACGGAAACTTTTTCCCTATACCCTATAACTACGCAAAAAAAGACCATTGTTTTAAATGAAATGGTCTTTTTTACTCATTTTTGTTAAGCATTCACCTTAGCCTGCAGCAGTTGACGCATCCCATCAACGGCAGCCTTGATATTATCCATGCTTGATGCGTAACTGATTCGAATGTACCGGTCATCGCCAAATGGTTTACCAGGCATGACGCCAACGTGATAGGTAGCGGCCAACTCATCCGCAAATTCAACGCTCGTCTGCTGGCACACAGCTGGAATCTTCGCAAAGATGTAGAAGGCCCCGCCAGGTTTCACCATATCAAAGCCCAATTTGGTCAATTCATCAGCCAAATAGGTGCAGCGTTTTTCATAAATAACCCGCATCTTTTCGGCATCATCTTGCCCGTGCGTCAGCGCCTCAACCGACGCGTACTGCACGATTGAAGTTGGTGTCGTGACTTGGAACTGGTGTGCCTTGGCAATTTCATCGATCACCCCAGTCGGACCAAACACAAACCCGATTCGCCAGCCAGTCATCGCGTGTGATTTCGATAAGCCGTTCACGATAATGGTCTGATCCGGTAACCATTTTGACAAACTATAATGCTTTGCACCGCCATACAGCAGTTCGCCATAAATCTCATCACTAATGATCCAAATCTGATTGTCGCGGAAAACGTCAACCAGCGCGTGCAGTTGTTCTTCGGTGTAAATCACACCGGTCGGGTTGCAAGGGTCCGTGATGACCACGCCTTTGATTGTCGTCTCAGGATTGGCATCGATAGCCTCTTGCACTTCCTCCGGCGTCAACACAAAGTCTGAACTGCTGGTATCGACCAAGATCGGTTTTAAATGATTGACGCCAGCTAAGGCTTTATAAACGGGATAAGCTGGGGCGGGAATGATCACGCCTTCCCCAGGTTTAAACAACGTCTTGAAAGTCGCCGCTAAACCCTCGGTCGCGCCAACTGAACACACAATTTGGTCAGCGGTGTAGTTGTAGCCAAACTTCTCGCGATAGTAGGTCGAGGCTGCGTCACGCAATTCCTGAATGCCCCAATAGTAAGGGTAATGGGATCTATCGTCGGTGATCGCCTTAATTGCCGCCTGCTTAATATGTTCCGACACGTTAAAATCAGGTTCGCCTAACGTGAGTTTAACAATGTTTGGGTCCTGACTAATCTTGTGGTCAAAGGCTCTAAGTGCTGATGGTGCGACGCTGGTAATATCTGGGTTTAGTTCGTCTATGTTCATGGAAAGGCCTCCAGTTAGTTGTGATGAAGTTCACTTAAGTTTGTTGCTTCTAGTGTAGCATAATGAGAATACTATGAGAAACCCTACTTCAAATTAACAGTTTCAAACCGACTTGTTTCCTATAGCCAACATACATGACCCATCTTAACTGCAACTAAAACAAGCCAACTGTGTTAAACTCAACTGTAAACCGAAATTTCAGGAGGAACCAAACATGACTTTCGAAGCAATTTTACCGTATCTCAAAAAGGGCGACCGGGTCGTTCGAACTGGCTGGGAAGGTACTGAACTGTACGTCCAGCTCCAACCAATGAGCACCTTTGAAGGCGACCAGTTAAACCCCTATTTCTTGATCAAGACCGAGGATGAAGCCTTCAGCATGTGGTCACCAACCGACTGTGACATTTTAGCCGAAGACTGGGAACTTGTGACTGACTAATGACCGAGGATTTCAAGAATCAAACGGTTATCGTCACCGGCGCGGCTTCTGGTATTGGTGCAGCCCAGGCGGAAAAATTCATTACTGCCGGCGCAACCGTTATCGCTGTGGATACCAACAAGGACGGCTTAAAGAAGCTTGAGGCGAAATGCAATTCTGGGTTACTGCACACGTTGGTTGGTGATGTTAGCCAACCTGAAACAAGCAGCAAAACCTTAGCGCTCGTCACCAAAATTAGCGACCATCTGGATATCGTTTGCAATACCGCGGGTGTTCTGGATGCTTACAAACCAGCGATGGACACGAGTTTTGCGGACTGGCAGCACATCTTAAACGTGGACCTCAACAGTCAGTTTCTGATGGTCAAGGCCGCGTTGCCGAAAATGCTGGCGCAACACCACGGTGTGTTCGTCAACATGGCCTCGATTGCCGGCCTAGTTGCGGGTGGCGGCGGCATCGCCTACACAGCGGCCAAGCACGCCATCATCGGTATGACCAAGCAACTGGATATCGACTATGCGGGCCAGGGCATCCGCGCCAACTGCTTAGCCCCAGGCGCAATCAATACGCCAATGAACGCCGCCGACTTTGCGGGCGACGGCCACATGGCAAAATGGGTGGCGTCAGAAACACCAGCAAAACGCTGGGCAACAGCGGAGGAAGTCGCTGATCTGACACTGTTTGTTGCGAGTTCGAAAGCCGACTATATTCATGGGGTGACGATTCCGATTGATGGTGGGTGGATTGCAAAGTAGAGTGTGGAAGAAGGCGGTTAAGGGGCAGAATGTAACGGACTTTGGCAAAAAATCCCGATCCTGGATTTTTTGCCAGAGTCCGTTACATGGCCGCTCATCGCAAATTCCACACTTTTCACCAAAGCACCCTTAGCATTTCTCTCAAAGTGCCTTGCACAGGAGTTCTGCCTTCTGAAACACGTTTGGGCTAAGAAGCCAAAACCCACGTCGCCAAGCCAACCTTGAAGAAACTAAAGCAAGAATGCTAACCCAAGTCGGCTAACGCAGCAATACAAGCACCACACATCTCACCACCTCCGCAAAAAATCCAACTTGCCAACACCCAAATTTTGTTGCACACTAGAACCCGGACAACTTTCATTTAAACGGCGTCAAATCTGACCGACGCCACTACGACACTTCATCTTTCCTTTGGTCGTAGTTATGACTAGCCCCTTGCGGCTACAAAGGAGATTAATATGAAAAATTCCACCAACACACCTATTTTGTCGACCCAAAGCGTTGCGAAAACAGCGGTCGTGGCAGCCTTATACGTTGCCATTACGCTGGTGCTTGCGCCAATTAGTTTCGGAGCTGTTCAGCTTCGATTTGCAGAAATGTTTAACTATTTGGCCCTGTATAACAAGCGCTATGTCTGGGGCGTCACGCTGGGTGTCTTTTTAGCTAATTTTGCGTCACCAACATGGGCGTTTGATGTGCCGATTGGTAGTCTCTCAACGTTGTTAGTCTTGATTCTAGTCCGATTTGTGACAGCTAAAATCAAGGACATGCGCGTGAAGTATGTCATCACAGCCATTATCGTGGCCATCTCAATGTTCACCATCGCGGGCGAACTCTACTGGGTCTCACACATTCCATTCTGGATGAGCTGGTTAACAATTGGTATCGGCGAGTTGCTGTCGATGGTCGCGGGTGGGTTTATTATTTACCCGATTAGTAAGCGGATTGATTTGGAAGACTAGAGTGTGGAGGAAGGCGGTTAAGGGGCAGAATGTAACGGGCTCTGGCAGAAAATCCCGATCCTGGATTTTTTGCCAGAGCCCGTTACATGGCCGCCCCTTGCCTTCTGGAGCACGTTTCGGCACGGCTGCCAAGAAAGCCGTAGCCTTAACCAGTCAACTGAAAAGATCAAAATACTGGGTCTGACTTTTTGGTCAGAGTTGGCTTACGCAGTGGCCCTCTGTTTGGAACACGTTTCAGCAATGAGGCATGAAAGCGCGTCGCCAAAAAAACGACGTCAAAAAGGCGCTCCTCACCAAAGAGGAGCGCCTTTCACATCCACAAAAAAGCTCAATCGCCTTCATCACTATCTTCAGCATCCGGCACATCTTCCGCCTGATGCCAAATATCGGCGCGCAACGAATCCATCTTCGTATCAAGCTTGGTAATACTCTGCGCCGTATGTGCTAAATCAGCGCGGATGGCATCTTTATTTGGAATATCCTTTTTATAGTTCAACTCATGTTCTACCGATGCCCAGAAGTTCATGGCAATCGTGCGGATCTGGATTTCAACATCAATGTTTTCGGTGCCAGAGCTAAAGTAGATCGGCACGGAAACGATAATGTGCAAACTGCGATAGCCGTTGTCCTTAGGGTGCTCGATGTAATCCTTGCGTTGCACGACCCGGACATCCGGCTGGTGGAGCAACATATCCTCCAAGGTGTACACATCGCTGATAAATCGGGTAATTACCCGGACACCCGCAATATCGTGCAACCCAGTAAAAAGGGTTTGCCGCGTTTTCGGCAGGTGTTTTCGGTCAACTTTTTCCAGAATACTATCCGGCGATTTAATACGGTGTTGGATACTATCAATTAACGCATAGTTGTTTTCTAGTTCAAATTCATGACTCAAAAACTGTAATTTATCTACCACAAAATCCATTGCGGTGCGAAAGCGAATGGAAAAGCCTTGGCGTAATCGCCGCGAATCAGAAATGGTGCGCTTATCCACAATGTCGTCGTAAAAATCTCGATTTTCCATGATTATCCTCGATTTTTTGATAATGGTAACAGCCATTATTATACGCTATTTACCCCCGTGATTTCTGAATTTCACCCGATTCTCATCCTGCCGTAACGAAAACTACCCGGAACATTAAGAGTAGGCTATAATCAAGAAGAGTAATTCTAGGGGGTATTTCGTAAATGGCTTCAAACTACATCACCACTCTCAAGGTGGGCTGGGTCTTTTGTCTCATCTGGCTCGTGATTTTTCTATTCAGTTATTTGCGTGACCGGACAAAGTTACGCAACGGCATTTGGTTTAATATTTTCTTCTATTCGTTTTGGGTCGATCTGGGCCTCACGATTCTCGCAACGAATAATGATAAACTGATTTATCCGATTGGATTACTGTTCATCTTTTTCCTGTTTTGTATCGGCGTGGCGTTTGCGCTCCAAGCGTTCTTGCTGCTATGGAACGCCGCGATCGTTTGGCGGCGAGAGAATCACTCCCCCGCAAACATGCTGACGCTATATCTTGGCATTATCATTTTGCTCATGCCGTTTGTGGAACGTCTCATTTCCGACCATCTGCCCTACTTTTGGTCAAACCTGCTGATCTCGTTTCCAGCGCTCTGCATTGCGTACGCTGTCTTTTGGTTCTACAACTATTTAACGATGCTGGTGCTGTATCAGCTTTACTGGCCCCGACTCAACAAGGATTTCATTATCGTTTTGGGTGCTGGTTTAATGAATGGCGACCAGGTCACCCCGCTGTTAGGGCAGCGGATCGACCGGGGCATTGCCTTTTATCAAAAACAGAACCAGAAGAAACACAAGCGTGCCAAAATGATTCTTTCTGGTGGTCAGGGCGGCGACGAAACGGTGCCCGAGGGTGAGGCCATGCGCAAGTATGCCGTCGCCCACGGCATCGACCCCAACGATGCCATTGCCGAATTCGAATCTAAAACAACGCTGCAAAACATGCGGTTCTCAAAAAAAATTATCGACAGCCTTAAAATCGAAAAGCCAAAAACGATTTTTGTCACCAACAATTACCACACCTTCCGGGCTGCAATGTTTGCTAAGGCCGTTGGATTAAAAGCGAGTGGTGTCGGGTCGCGGACAGCCCGGTTCTTCCTACCAAACGCTGTGATGCGCGAGTACATCGCAGTGGTCAATCGCCAACGCAAGTGGCATGCCATCATGATCGTCATTCTGTTCCTGATTGCCTTCCTGTTCAGTCTATTAGAAGCGCATCCAGGTGCGATTGCCCATCTAATGCAAGGCTTTCAAAACTTCTTGAACAATCTCTAATTAAAAATGCTTCAGGCCAATAGAGGTCTGAAGCATTTTTGGTTATTCTGCAACAATCTTAACGTTAAATCCTTTTCCAGCAAGGATCCGCGATGCATTGTAAGGCCCTAATCCCTTACGTGCCAGAATATAAACTGGCTTTTCAGCATCCAACTGATTCAGTTCGTCCCGCAGCACACTCAGCGGAATCTCGAAGTCAGCCTTGATGGATCCGCTCGCTGGTTTACCGGCCTCGCGAATATCCAAGAACTGGGCACCAGCCTTATCATCATCGCTCAATTCCGCGATTTTAATGGTGTTCAACGCTGGGTTTCGCTGATTGATTGCCACGTACCCGGCCACATTTAGCGGATCTCGGGTAGATGAATATGGCGGCGAGTATGGTAACTCCAAGTTTGGCAGATCATTGATTCCCAAGCCACCCGCAATAGCGGCCGACAACTCGCCAGATCGTTTATCAACGCCCCGCTCACCGAGGAATTCGCCACCCAGAATCTGACCCGTCGACGGGATAAAGAGCAGCTTAATATTCAACCGGTGAGCATCCGGGTAGAAGGACGCGTGGTCAAACGGCGTGACAAAGACCGTCTCATAGTCAGTGATACCAGCGGCCTGCAAGCCCATTTCGGTATACCCGACGCTGCTGGCAGTCAGGTCAAACAGCTTCGCGACGCTCACGCCAATGAACCCGGGATACGTCATGTCCGCGCCGTTGATAATATCGGCGAGGAGGTGCCCCTGCCGGTTAGCAGCACTCGATAGCACGCTTTGAATCGGCAACCCAGTAATGAGGCTGGTCGTTTCCACCACGTCACCAATCGCGTAAATGTTTGGCACGTTCGTCTTCATCTGGTCGTTCACAATAATGTGACCATCATCCGCCAGCGCAACGCCGGCCGCTTGCGCAACTTCGTTATTTGGCGTCACACCAGTCACCAGCATCAAAATATCAGTGTCGATCTCAGACCCATCAGCTAAAACGACCGTCTGCCCGCCGTCCGCCACGTTGGCCACGGTCTCATTCAGCCGCAAATTAACGTCGTGGTCGCGCAGGTGTTGGGCCACAATGTCCGTAATTTCAGTATCGTACGGGGTCATCACGCGATCAGCCTGGTCGACCAACGTGATCTGCATCTCGAGCCGCTGAAAGCTTTCGGCAATTTCAATGCCGGCAGCCCCGGCGCCCACAATCGTAGCCTTCTTGGGCTGGTTGGCATCGATGAACGCCTTGATATGATCAGCATCCGTCACGTTCCGCAGCGTAAAGACGTTCTTAGCCTCAGCCAAGCCCTTGATCGGCGGCAATACTGGTCTAGCGCCAGTTGATAACACCAGTCGATCGTAGGTTTCAGTGTAGGCCTCACCCGTTTCCAGCTTCGACACCGTCAGCGTCTGCGCATCCGGATCAATGGCAGTCACTTCTTCGTGAATCCGCACATCAATGTTATTTTTCTGTCTTAAAATCTCCGGTGTCCGCTCGATCAGCACATCTCGACTCGGCAACACGCCACCTAAGTAGTACGGTAACGCACAACTGGCGTAGGAAATATGGTCGCCACGTTCAAACATCACAATGTCCATGTCTTCATTCAACCGGCGTAACCGCGTCGCAAACGACGGTCCGCCCGCAACACCGCCAATGACAACAACCTTCATAATAGTGCCTCCTTCTTTTGTGTAAGCGCTTTTAATCGTGTCTAAAGCATACCGATTTGAGCGGGGGTTAGCAAGTAAGTGGCTTAGAGCGTGGAAAGAGGCGTTTAGAGGGCGGAGCGTAAGCTGACTCTGGCAGAAATTCCTGGTCTTGGAATTTGTGTCAGAGTCGGCTTACGCTCCGCCCTCTGCCTCCTGAAACGCGTTTCGACTCGAGGGCCGTTTTGCAGAGAATCAGCCCTCAACAGCGATGATGCTATTAGCTGTGATGCTTATTATAGACGATTAAGGGTCTTTCCATTGTTAAGTGATTCAAAGTAGCGCTTTAATGTCGCTTCGTTCCACCGTTCGGCCCTGCAGGCTGAGGTGGGGTCGCTTCGGGGAGCTAGTGAATGTCTTGGCAGAAATTCAAGGATCTCCTACGTTTCCCGTGGTCGTAACCGGCTAAAGGACAGCCGGTTACGACCACCGACGCCACAGCCTGCAATGCCGAACGGTTCCACTACGCTAAAATTCTGGAGTAGTCGTCAAAGTTAATAAGTCTTCAAAAGTGGCATCACAAAACCTCTATATTAATCGTTACTAGTGACTAATACGTCATGAGAAGCATTGCTATCAATAGCCTTATAAGCAGTCGAGGGCGGATTCTCTGCGAACTAGTTTTAACGCAATTGTGATGCTTAACTCGTGAAAAAAACGGGCTCAACATAAGTGGAATGGAGCAATTTGGCACGGAGCTGTGGTGTCGAAGATGCCAGAGTGTGTAGCAAGCCGGTTAGAATGCGGAGTGTAAGGGACTATTGGCTGAAATCCCGGGCTTGGATTTGAGTCAATAGTCCCTTACACAGTAGCGTTCTGGCTTGCGGAACACGTTTCCACAATGTAACAGTAAGACCAGTCACCAACTAACATGCGAGACGATGAAGATCCATTCAGATAGCGCATAGCGACAGCTGAATTAGCTTCATCGCGAGCCACCACGGCGGAGTCCCAAATTTCGAAATGCAACGAACTTCAACCACAATACTCCTCGAAGACTATAGAACTATAGAACCAAAGAAACCAGCCAGAACCATATCATCACCAGCTAATTTTTTGTATAATTGAAACTGTAAAACGCTTACAGCAATTTAAGGAGGAATTCGTATGTCACAACAAGTTAAAATTGGTAAGTCTGACGTCACCGCAACTGCTTTAGGGCTTGGTACTAACGCAGTCGGCGGGTATAACCTCTTCCCTAACCTGAAGGATGAAACGGGGTTAGACATTGTTAAAACGGGTATCGAAAGCGGCATCACGCTGTTGGATACCGCTTACGTATACGGCCTTGGCCACTCCGAAGAATTGGTCGGGAAGGCAATCAAGGACTTTAACCGCTCAAAGTTGGTCATTGCAACCAAGGGTGCGCACGACTTTTCCACCGGCGAACAAGTCATCAAAAACGACCCGAAGTTTCTGACGGAACAAGTCGATGCCAGCTTGAAGCGGCTGGGCACCGATTACATTGATATTTACTATATTCACTTTCCAGACCACGACACGCCAAAGGCTGAGGCGGTCGGTGCACTGCAACGGCTTCGTGAAGCGGGCAAGATTCGTGCCATCGGTGTCTCCAACTTTAGTCTTGACCAGATCAAAGACGCCAACGCGGACGGCTACCTTGATGTTGTTGAGGACGAATTCAGCCTCCTCCACCAGGATCATGGTGCCGACATGTTACCTTATTTTAAGGAAAACAACATCAGTTTCGTGCCTTACTTCCCGCTGGCTTCCGGCCTGTTGACGGGTAAGTACACTAAGGATGTTCACTTCCCGCAAGATGACATTCGCAGCCAAATGGACGACTTCCAGGAACCACGTTACAGCGACATTTTGGCCGCTGTCGATAAGGTTCGCCCAATCGCTGAAGCCCACGATGCCACAGTTGCCCAAACGATTCTGGCTTGGTACATCAAGAACCCACTGATCAGCGTGGTGATTCCTGGTGCTAAGAAGCCGGAACAAGTGGCTGCTAACGCTAAGGCCATGGCTGTTGCCTTAAGCGATGACGAGTTCCAGACCATCGACGCTGCTTTTAGCGGGTTCAAACACATTACTAGCGGTAAATCATTAGCCGATCCAGACTAACGCAATTACAAATAACCAAAAATGAGCACTCCTGTATCACTGGGAATGCTTATTTTTTGTGACTTTCAGGTAGTTGACGCCCTCAAGTATTCAAGCTTATACTAATTTTAATACCAATCTTATAAAACAAAAGAAGGCGCGCCTGTGGATTCTGATACAGAACGGAACATCATTGAGCTTTGCGGCCACGCTGGCAAAATTCTGCTCGAAAGCGGGGCTGAAACTGCACGGGTCGAATCCACCGTCGAGTACATTGGCCGAGCAGCGGGAATCGACATCAGCTGCCACGCCGAAATGACCGCTATTTTTGTTGATTCTAATCATAATCCGACCACCCACCTCGTCAAGGTGCGCACCTGCGACTTTAATTTGCAAAAAGTGGATGAGATCAACACCCTTTCTCGTCAGTTCACCGCTAATCAGATCACGTTTGAACAGCTTAAAACAGGCATCGAGCGAATCGACCACGCGGTTATCAACTTTAACTGGCCGGAGAAGATCCTCGGTGCCGGTCTGGTCTCTGTGGCACCGATGCTGCTGTTCCAGGCCACATGGCAGGACCTGACACTGGCGTTCTTTGTCGGTATCATCGGCTACCTCACGGCTCAGTGGGCCGGTCGCGTCGTTGTCACGCCCTACTTTAGTATGGGTATCGGCGGCCTCGTCATTGGCCTGTTAGCCGCTAGTCTGCAGGGAATCGGCATTGCCACCAGTGCGCAAAGCATCATCGTGAGTGCACTTATGCCGTTAGTGCCAGGCGTTGCCATCACCAACTCGCTGCGAGAAATTATTGGTCGCCACACCATCTCCGGTATGGTGCGTGCGGTGGACGCCACGATGACCGCCTGTGCAATTGGTGCTGGCGTGATCATCGGGAGTTTACTGGGTCATTTTTAACGGGAAGGCTGTAGCATGGAAATTCTAGTTGGGTTTATTTTCAGCTTTCTCTCCACCGTTGGCTTCGGCGTCATCACAAACGTACCGCGCCGAACACTGCTCCCTGCCGGCTTGACAGGTGCACTCGCCTGGGTCGTTTACCTGCTGGTACAGGATGCGACCAGTAACGTTATTTTGCCAAACCTGCTGGCTGCGATCACCATTGGCGTACTGGCAAACGTCGCAGCAATCGTTGTGCGCGCACCCGTTAACGTGCTGTACATCCCCTGCCTTGTCTCACTCGTGCCCGGAGCCATTATTTTTCTCAGCATGAAGGGCTTCACGTTGGGTCAGGACAACACCGCGTTGCAAAATCTGCTGAAGACGCTCACCATCGCCATGTCACTGGCGGTGGGCTTCTTGATTGCTGAAGCGTTTTTCAGCAAACTCCGGCCGGTCATTAAGCGCTGGGCCGCCAAACAAAAATGAAAGGACTGATCACATGACAGTACAAACTGACCTCATGGCTAAATTAGACGCAAACAAACAGACGATGATCGACATCCGCCGACATCTTCACCAACACCCTGAATTGTCGTTTCATGAAAAGGAAACCGCAGAATATATTAAAGCCTTCTACAAGGATCTCGATTGTAAAATTACCGACTATGGCGAAGGTTACGGGTTCGCCGTGGACATCGACAGCGGCAAGACGGGGCCTAAGCTCGCCTTACGCGCCGACTTTGACGCTCTGGCAGTTCAAGAGGACAACGACCTGCCCTTTAAATCAGTTAACCCGGGCGTCATGCATGCCTGTGGCCACGATGGCCACACCGCTTATCTGATGGTGCTTGCTAAGGCGTTGATTGAACTAAAGGATCAGCTGCACGGCAGTATCCGCATCGTTCACCAAAACGCTGAGGAAGTCTCCCCAGGTGGTGCTAAGGGCATGCTGGCAGCCGGCGTCCTCAACGGCGTGGCTAACGTGATCGGCCTGCACGTCATGAGCTCAATGCCTACCGGTTCCATAGGCTACCACCTGAATGAGACCCAGACTGGCCGGGCAAACTTCACCATCACCTTTACGGGCAAGGGTGGCCACGCGTCAATGCCGCACCTGTCAAACGACGCCATTGTTGCTGGCAGCTATTTTGTAACGGCGGTGCAGACGGTCGTTTCCCGGCGTATTGATCCCTTTGATACCGCTAGTGTGACGATTGGTTCCTTTGACGGTGCCGGCTCGTACAACGCCATCAAGGAAAGCGTCACGCTCAAGGGCGACGTTCGGGTAATGAAGGAGTCGACGCGGACAACCGTGCGCAACCAGATCGAACAAATTGCGCACGGCGTTGAAACGATGTTCGGGGTGAGCGCGGATATTGACTACGACGACAACTATCCGGTACTGGTCAATGATCCCGCTCTGACGACTCAGGTGACCGACAGCATTAAGGCTGCCAAGATTCCGGAGATCACCACTGTGTTTGACTGCGGTCCACAAGACCCTTCTGAGGATTTCGCCTACTTTGCGCAAGACACACCTAGCTGTTTCTTCTACGTCGGTTGTCAAACTGCGGACGGCGCTAACCACCCGCATCATAGTCCTGACTTTATGATGAATGAAGCCGCGCTGATCATTGCGGCGAAGGCTGCTGGGACGGCGGCGGTTGCATATTTGAGTGGTGATTAAATTAAAAACACCTGCTTATGAACTGCCGAGTTGGCTGTTCATAGACAGGTGTTTTTGTCTCAATTATTAAAGCTTCGTTTTCTAGGCATCATAGCGGAAACGCGCTCCGGAAAACAGAAAGCGGAGTGTAAGCCAACTCTGGCGAAAATGCCAGGGTCAGGCATTTCTGTGTGGTCCTCTGTCCTTGAGCCGAAACGCGCTCCGGAAAACAGAAAGCGGAGTGTAAGCCAACTCTGGCGAAAATGCCAGGTTCGGGCATTTCCGCCAGAGTTAGCTTACACTCCGCTTCCTACCGTTTTCCTCCACGCTCTATTTCTACATGCCGAATCTCCGAAATCATCATTGGTGCCTTCTCATTCATATAGATCATCTCATCCTGATACCCGGCCAATCGGCCCACAACATCGGGGTGGTACTCACCGTTTACGTCTAGATTATTGAGCTGAATACTGACCACGTTGCCGTTCGCAAACGCGTCCGCTAACAGGCTCGATATCGTTTCCATGGTCTGCTTGGGCTTTGCTGGGTAGGTCTTGGCCTCCTGCGCGGCCTGTTTCTTCAGGGCTGCCGTGTGGTCTGACAGGTAGAACCCCTGCCACTTTACAACGCCGCGGTCTTTATAGTAACGGTCAAAAAACAGTTGGACCCGCGCTGGGTCGTAGGGTGCTGGCTTATTCATCGGCTTCCTTCTTTCGTTGAATGATGCGCTGACTGACGGGCCACCGCTGCCCCGTGAAACCCACGTACTCAATGGTCAGCTGCGTGTGCTTGCGCAGGCCGGTAATAAGGCGTTCGAGGTAGCCGAGGTCGTAGTTCGAAACAGTGTGTAGCGGGACAGAGCGTAATCGTTGACCCTTTTTTTGGAAATTAAAAAAGAAATTGTACGTTTTATCGTAGACGTCGTCGGTCACCATTAGCCAATAACGCGTTTGCATTTTACGTTTAAACAGGTGGTCGATGCGTTCGGTAATCAGTTTGAGATCACTAGGCATAGGCATTACCGCCGTTATGACCACCGACAAGTGAGGCACGCTCAATCGCGGTTCCCCCTTTCAAGAGGCTGCTGGCATAGACAAGTTTCGTAAACCCAAATCGGTCACGAATCTGGTCAACGAGATGGTCGCTTTGATCACGCCTAATTTGTGGCCTTGGCGGTTCAAAAAAGGTCAGCTGCTGACTTTGCTTACTGTTCAACCGACTTGTGTACACCGCAATGTTGCGGATCGTTTGACCCTCCCACTGATATCGAAACATACTGATCAGGATCGCCACAATATCGTGATTCCGGTCGGTCGGTTCAATGCGTTTAGCCTGGTGAAACCCGCTGCGACCGTCCGCCTCACTGGCAGCATAAGAAAACCCAATCGCCAGTGAAATGCAGCTGGTCTGCTTGCGATGGTGCCGTAATCGCGATGCCACCTGCTCACCGATTTCCTTGATGACGGTCTCGATCTCCGCCTGCGTTTGGTAATCACGCGGCAACACCTGCGAGTTACCAATACTGGCCTCTTTTGGACCGCGACGCTCCCGAAGTTGCGAGTGGTCGATGCCCCAGGCTAACGCAAACAGTTGCATCCCGATCAACCCCATTTCCTGATTCAGCGCAAACGGATCATAGTGGGCAAGGTCCCACATACTATGGATGCCTAGCCGGTTCAGATGTTTTTCCGTGCGGTGGCCAATACTCCATACATCCGTCATGTTCTTGATCGGCCAAATCGTCTGATCAACCGTGTCGTACGTAATCTCACCCACTAAATCACGGTTGTGTTTCGCGTAAATGTCCAGGGCAATCTTCGCCTGGACGGGATTTTCACCAATGCCAATGGTGGTGTACAGTCCAAGTTCTTGTCGAACGGTCAACTGAATCTTTCGGGCAACTGCTTCTGGACTATCACCAAATAAGCGCCAAGAATGGGTCATGTCCAGAATCGATTCATCGATTGAATAGGGCAGCAGATCCTCATCGGCAACAAATCGGCGAAAAATATCATTAATTTGTAAATTACGTTTGATGTATAAATTCATCCGTGGCGGGACGACCATTAAGGCCGGATCTGTCGGCAGATCGTGCTGACGTGAAACATTGGCCTGCAGGTGGTAGCGTTTCTTAGCCTCCGGTGACGTGGCCAAGATCAACCCGCCATTGGTATTTTCCTGTTCACTCATCACGACTAACGGGACTTCCAGTGGATTTAACCCACGCATACTCGCTTCAACGCTGGCGTAAAAGGACTTATTGTCAATGAGAAAAAACACCCCATGTGGCTCATTGTCGTAGTTAATATCCATGATGCTCGCCTCGAACGTTTGTTTGGTTAACCCTATTATACAAACATGCGTTCGTTCTGGTCAAGTTAATTTTTTTAATGCCATGACTCAAAAATCCGGAAATAGTGACGGCACTCACTGAAATCAGTGCACTGACTCATCCTCAATAAACGATTCTTTTGACATCAAAAAAACGCCCGTCAATTCGACGAGGCGTTTTGGACGCTATTCATTAAAACTTGGTGTCTTAATTGCTAAATTTTCACTGATTGCACACAGCAGATCATCCAATTCACTGTCATTTTCAATCAATTCGCACATCATATCGATCGCATCATCGTGCACCCGTTTAAAGAACACGGGGGAGTAAGGCGTGATTGCCGTTTTCCCACTATACTTGCGCAGCAGCCACGCATTGTAGATGACCGTAAACCGGTACCCCTGCTCATAACCCATGCCCCACATATAGAACACGTCGCTGAGCAGAATGGGCAAGTGGCGCGCGTGCTGCCTGGTAACCTCAGCAACGTCTGTCTCAAGCCGACCGTGCCACTGACTATGCCGCATCGCAGTGACCTCATCAAATTTATCTTCAAAGTATTCAGCCACGCTGTCCATACCAGTAAAGTCTGGCACCCTGTTTTCTAAGGTGAGTTCATCCTGGATGGCAGCTCGGATACCATCCGAACCCCCTAATAGATAAACACAGCTTAACGGCGTTGTCCATCGACTAACTGGTTGCGTGGAGAGAAGTGCTAACTGCTGACTAACCTGTTCCTGAGCGTTACTGTGACGTCGTTGAAATACCAGTTCAAAATCTGCAACAAGGCCGTTTTCAGGGTACATCGTGACTCACTCCTTTGTCATTTAGTACCCTCATTCTACCCAGTTCGTCACCAGATTCAAGAATTGTCGATTCTGGATTTATCAAACATTATAAGGAACATTTGTTGATTATTTAACTGATGTTTTATTAACGACACGCGCTAATGAGTGAATGTCGTCAGGCGTTGTGCCGCAGCAACCGCCAATGATGCTGACACCGGCCGCTAACCACTGTGGCGCAAGGGATGCGAGCGTCGGTGTCTGATCATCCACTGACCAGGTTTGCGTCTCTGCGTCAAAGACCGCCCCGTTGTTGGGATACACAATAATTGGTTTTGTCGTCACCTGTTTGATTGTTGCCACCATGTCTAAAATATCGTCTGGCGCCAAACAATTAACACCGATAGCTTCGATCTGTGGGTGCGGTTCAAAGTAGGATACGGCTTCCCACAACGGCGTACCATCCCATAGGTTGCCCTGGTCGTCCACACTAAACGATAGCCAGGCCGTTTTATCAGGAAATTCACACTCCAGCAGTTCCGTTAACGCCTGTGTTTCAGTAAAGTTCGGTTGCGTTTCAAACGCAAATAGATCCACGCCGGCCGCTGCCAATAACTGCATCCGCTCCCGGTGAAATCGCTGATATTCCGGTATCGTTAGCGCGTAATTGCCGACTGACTTGCTTGGATCATCACTGTATTCCGCATACGGACCAACGCCGCCAGCAATCAGTAGCGGCCGTTCGCTTCCGCTGTCTGCTCGATAGGCATCCCGAGCCCGTTTTGCTAATTTAACGGTTGCTCGCACCAAGTGGCGGGCATCTGTCAAGGACATCCCTGCGTTGACTAAGGTTGGGATACTCGCTACAAAACTATCCGTTGTCGCAACACTAGCACCAGCTTCAAAGTACTGACGGTGAACCCCCTGTACTGCATTGGGAAATTTAGCCGCTGCCATCGCCGACCAGAGGGGACTCGTCGTGTCGATCCCCTGTTTGCTTAACTCGGTCGCCATGCCGCCATCAATTACCAAAGGTTGCTGATCCAACAGATTTACCATAAGCGCACCCCCGCGTTTGTTTTATGTGTTATCCATTCTTGCCCGCTATTCGCTGACAAGTGACCCTACTAACGATCAAAACAATTCTGGCTGTCCGTCACCTGCTATATTTGCCCCTATTATATCTTGAACTGGTGTTGGAAACGATTACAGTTTGATGTCATTATAAGAATTTACAATCATTTCTGGTACAAGCTCAAAAATGTACTTTGGCAGTATTAAGTGCCTTGTTTAACCAATCAAAAAGTCCGCAGCCAACAAGACTGCGAACTTTTCTTCATATATAATCGTTTCTGTCGCGCACTTCACTAACGCAACTCAAACTACCCTTCCATCCGCTGACCAACGATCATCTCGCTGTACCGGTAAGTCACCCATCCCGTGCGTTTATGGGTGACGAGTCGAGCGGGATTACCCACGGCGGTCATGTTGTCCGGCACATCCTTTAAAACGACTGCGCCGGCACCGACCTTACTGCGTCGACCCACCGAAATGGGACCGAGTATCTGGGCGTTAGCGCCAATGAATGCGCCTTGCCGAACGATTGGGTGCCGTCTGCCGTCAACCTCACTATCACGTGCGCCCAGCGTGACGCCGTGCAGAATCGTGACATCGTCTTCCACGATGGCCGTAGCACCGATCACCACGCCGGTGCCGTGGTCGATAAACACCCGTTTACCGATCTGCGCTTCCGGCGCAATGATCACGCCAGTCCGGTGCGTGCAATACCGACTGACCAGCGCTGCCAGAATGTAGCGGCCGTGCCCCGCTAGAAAATGAGCGATTCGGTGCCAGAACAACGCGTGCAGTCCCGGATAGGTCAGCAGCACTTCCCACAGGCTGTGCGCTGCGGGGTCACGCTTAAGAATGGCGCGTGCTGTCTGTAACATGGTCTTTCCCCTGTTGGACGCTGGTAAACCCGCGGTCAAGGTCAGCCAAAAGATCATTGCTGTCTTCGATGCCGACCGACAAGCGAATGAGCTCATCCTTGATACCGTTTTCCAACCGAATCTCACGTGGGATGGCCCCGTGCGTCATCAGTGCTGGAATCTCAATCAGGCTTTCCAGAGCGCCCAGACTCTCAGCTAACGTGATAACCTGCAAGTTTTCCACGAACTTCTTTGGATCTAACCCTGGTTGCAGTTCAAACGAGATCATGGCACCAAACCCGTGCATCTGCTTTTTTGCTACTTCATAATCGGGATTGTTCGGGTCGCCTGGGTAGTAGATCTTCGCAACGGATGGCTGGTCGCTGAGGTGGTCAAAGACCTTCTGGGCGTTAGCGAGGTGCGCCTGCATCCGGATGGCCAGCGTCTTCATCCCGCGTTGCAGCAACCAGGATTCCTGCGGTGCCAGGATGCTGCCGATGGCGTTTTGCAGGTACCCGATCCGTTCTGCGAGTTCTGGATCACGAACAACCACAACGCCGGCGATGACGTCAGAATGGCCGCCAAGGTACTTCGATGCGCTGTGTAAAACGATATCCACGCCCAGTTCCAACGGTCGCTGAACATATGGGGATGAGAAGGTGTTATCAATAATGCTCAGGAGTTCGTGGTTCTTCGCAATTTTTGCGACCGCGGCAATGTCCGTCACCTTCAACAACGGGTTCGTTGGGGTTTCCAGATAAATGGCCTTCGTTGCTGGGGTGATGGCAGCTTCCACCGCGTTAAGATCGCGAGTATCGACTACCGTAAAAGTCATGCCAAAGCGCTTCAGGACGCTATCGATCAGGCGGAACGTGCCACCGTACACATCGTTACCAACGATGAAGTGGTCGCCCGCCGAGAACATGGAGAAAACTGTATCAATAGCGGCTGACCCGGAAGCGAACGCAAAACCGGCAGTGCCGCCTTCAAGGTCGGCAATCAAGGCTTCCACAGCGTCCCGAGTTGGGTTGCCTGTCCGGGAGTATTCGTACTTGTTTTCACCGATTTTTTGCTGATGAAACGTTGAGGCCATGTAGATTGGAATCGACGTTGCGCCTGTTTCTGCATCTTCACTGATACCACCGTGTAATAATTTCGTTTCAAATTTCATAAGGTCATCCTCCATTTTTTGACTATTAAGCTTCTTTTTCGTAAATATGCTCGCTCATGTACCGTTCACTGCTGTCTGGGAAAACGGTCACGATGGTGCTGTTAGCTGGTAGTTCTTCGGCAACCTTCAGGCTGGCCGCCAAGGCTGCACCGCTGGAACTGCCGATAAATAATCCCTGTGTTGCCGCCATTTGGCGAACCTGTTCAAAGGCATCCGCGTCCGGAATCGTCAGCGTTTCATCAATGGTCACCTCCTGGAAAAACGGCGGAATGAATTCAACGCCGATACCCTCGGTACGATGACTGTGAGCAGGGCCGCCGTTTAAGATCGAGCCCTCTGGTTCAACGACGATGCTCTTCGTTTTGAGATTCTGCTCTTTCAGGTACTTGGCAATGCCGGCGAAGGTGCCGCCGCTGCCAGCACCCGCAACGAACGCGTCGATGCCTTGATCACCCAGATCAGCAATCAGTTCCGGCGCTAACGTGTGGTAGTACGTTGCTGGGTTCGCAGGGTTTTCAAACTGCATCGGCACGTAACTGTTTGGCGTATCAGCTGCAATCTCACGTGCTTTTTGAATGGCTTCTTTGATGCCGCCTTCGGAAGGAGTGTTGACGATGGTTGCTCCCAAAGCGCGCATCAACGTTTGTTTTTCGTAGCTGAACTTCTCTGGTACAACGAGAATCGTTGGCAAATGGTGCTGTTGTGCTGCCAAGGCAACACCAATGCCGGTATTGCCTGCCGTTGGTTCAATAATCGTTGTCTGGTCGTTGATTTTACCCTTGTCGATACCATCTTGAATCAGGTACTGTCCCAACCGGTCCTTGATGCTGCCACCGGGATTAAACATTTCCAGTTTGGCGTAAATATGACTGCCATTTGGGACGTCAATTGGGAGTTCAAGTAACGGTGTGTTGCCAATAAGTTGTGACACGCTTTGAATGATCATCGGTTTTCTTCCTTCCTGAAACTACAAAAAGGGCGCGGAATTCGAAATGAATTCTCGCGCCCTTAGTCCATGTCTAGCCTGAGCTAGCAGGACTTTTCGGATACACTACCCTCAAAAAGTCAATGCTTAACAGGCCGAACATCGCCAAAAACGCGACATCCGACAACAGTTATTTTGTACTGCACTGAACGTAAATTGAGTCATCGTGTAACCTCCTGTAATTTGATGGCTTAAATATAACTGGAATTGTTTAGAAAGTCAAACAATATTTCCTGAATGAATTTTTAAAAAACGCCTTCTTTCTATAAAGGCCTTCAGTAAAAAATTTCAAAATAATCACTCAAAAACACATTTAACCAAAAGTCAAAATGAGTTGTTTAGGTGTTTTTAAGTAAAAAATGGTCAATTTTCAGAGCCAAATTGTGATTTGTTTTTCAATTTTAGCCTAACCTTTTTAACTTATATCATCCCTCTTTTTTACTTATTGTTCATCCGTGATGTCAAGCATACCGGTGTTCGTTGACTAACGATTGAAGATACAACTAAAAATCGTGTCCAGCACTGGTACAACAACGCTCACTTGCAAACAGCCAAATTTTAATTCACTGTTTTTTCAGCATTGAAAAGGGTTTCTTTGATGTGCTAGTATTGGTTTGATAACGAAACTAACTGGAGACGACACCCATTAAAAATAATTTAAGAGATCGTTTAATTGGTCTAGTCGTGGGGCTGCTGCTAAATGCCTCCGGGAACGCTCTAGCCGTTTCAGCAAATATGGGAAGTGGTCTATGGACCGCTTCCGCCGTAAACCTGAGTCACTGGCTCGGGGTCAACATCGGGGTCATTCTCATGATCATCGGTGTGTTGAATACACTCACAAATCAAGTCCTCATTCGTCATTTGGACATTCCACGGATGGTCGGTGAAATCATCTATGCCATGTTTTTCAGTTACTTTGTTTCCTTCTTCGTGTCCTTTTTTGATGCGATGGGCGTTGGTGGTCTGAACATTTTCTGGCGTGCCCTGTTAAGTATTGGCGGCATCATCGTTTTCTGTATTGGGATTTCCCTCTATCAACGCGCAAATATCGTGATGCACCCCAATGATGACACAACAAATATTCTGCGGTTCCTGTATCTTAAAGGGAATGCAACGGCATCTCAATTGATTGATTTTATTCCACCGTTGATTGCCATCATTATTGCGTTTATTTTCACTCATGAAATCTTGTCAGTGAATATCGGGACCATCTGCTCAATCATCGGAAATGGCTTCTTCATTGCGATGTCAGACAAATTGGTATGGCCGCATTTGAAGCACAATTTCAGGACAAAACAGGCAGTAAATGGTTAACTCAACATGATCATTTTTTTAGAACACATCGGCTCATGCAGACCGATGTGTTTTTTAATTGCGTAAAAGTAAGGTTTTCAGCTGGGTTCCCCCAAAAAGAAAACCTCACAAGGGATGTAAGCGGGATGAATCACCAAAGAAAGGTTATCGACAATTCAGCCGATAACCTCAGTATAGCCAACCAATGTAAAGAAATGATGTTGTTCTTGTAAAGGTTGTGTAAATGTGAGAAGGCAACTCAAAATGGTTGCATTTTTTAGCCTTAAGCGACATGCTAAAGAGGTATTGCGTTATTTCACAGGAGGTTTTACACATGACAACACCAAACTTTGAATTAAACGATGGCAACCTATTGCCAAAAATCGGTCTGGGCACTTACCAAATTCGTGGTGGCGCCGGCCTGCACCAAATCTTATCCGCCATCCACGACGGTTATCGATCCCTCGACAGTGCAACAAACTACGATAATGAAGGCATCGTCGGCAAGGCTGTCCGGTTATCTGGTGTGCCTCGCAGCGAGTTCTTTATTACCTCAAAATTGCCTGGCAAATATCACAAATATGACGACGCATTGAACGCCATTGAAGAGTCCCTTGCCCGCATGGGATTGGACTACTTCGACCTATTTTTGATTCATTGGCCCCTGCCAAAGCGCGACCACTACGTTGAAGCATGGCGCGCAATGATCACCGCGCAAAAATTGGGTCTCATCCGGTCAATCGGGGTTTCAAACTTCGAACCAGCCCATTTGGACCGACTGATAAACGAAACGGGTGTCACGCCCGCGGTTAACCAGATTGAAGTCCACCCATACTGGATCAACGAAGCGGGTTTAAAGGCTGACCAAGAACGTGGCATCGCGACAGAAGCCTGGAGTCCACTGGGTCGCGGCAGTGCCTCGCTGAAAGAACCAGTTATCCAGGAACTCGCCAAAAAGTATGGCAAAAACACCGGCCAAATCATCCTGCGCTGGCACACCCAACGCGGTATCGTGCCGTTGCCAAAATCCAGCAGTTTGAAACACCAACGTCAAAATTTGGACATCTTTGATTTTGAATTAACACCAGATGAGATTGAAGATATTAATCGTTTAAACAAGGCTGATGGCCGTGTCGATGGCCAAGATCCTAACGAATACGAAGAGTTTGACTAATCAAAATTACAGATGAGTAACATCTGTTGACTTTCTTTTTTATTCGCAGTATTCTATTGGCAATAAATAAAGGAGGTGATGCTTTTTGACTATTGGAAATAATCTTAAGGCATCAGCTACGGAGCGTATGGCTAACTAGCTGATACCGTTTAAGAGAGACACCGCGAAATATGATCGCGGTGTTTTTTTGTAGAGTGCGAAACCAGGGGCGGTTAAGGAGTGGAGCCTAGTGGACTTTGGTCATAAATTCCTGGGCTTGGGAATTTGTGACCGAAGTCCACTAGGTGCAACTCCTTGCCCCGTGTAGCACGTTTCGGCTCGAGGACAGCAGTGCACAATCTTAATCGCACCTTTCGACTAAAGAATAAAACACCCACGAGTGCAAAAAAGGGCGCCCAGGGAGTGGAGCATAAGTTGACTCTGACAGAAATTCCTGGGCTTGGAATTTGTGTCAGAGTCGGCTTATGTGCAACTCCCTGCCCTTTTTTGCACGTTTCGGCTCGAGGACAGTAATGCACTGTGTTAATCGCACCTTTCAACAATAAAGGAAGCCATCCACGAGTGCGAAACCAGGGGCGCCCAAGGAGTGGAGCATAGTGGGACTCCTTGCCCTTCTGTAGCACGTTTCGGCTCGAGGACAGAAGTGCACAATCTTAAATCGCACTTATCCCAAGAAAAGCCACCTAAACAAGGACTATAATCCCAAGTTCAGGTGGTTTTAATCTACCCTAAAACATCCGCCAAATACCCCGACAACTCCCGCTTAGTCCCCTCAACAATGGCCGCTTTATCATTCCCAACTAAATCCAATCCCTCAGCCCGAATCAACGTCATCTGAGAGATTCCCATAAAGTTCAAAATGGTCCGCACATAGTGTGGCGCAATATCCGCATTGATATACCGGATGTCATGCTCGTAATCACTACCGCTTGACTGAATATAGGCCACATGTTGCTTGCCATCTAACAGCCCTACCGAACCATCGGCCGTATACTTAAAGGTCTTGTTTGCAATCAAAATGTTATCGATATAGTCCTTCAACTTTGTCACCACATTAAAATTATGCAGCGGCATCATGATGAGGACGACATCCGCAGCCTTCCACTGCTCAATCAGTTCATTTTGTCTGTCTTCAACCGTGTCGGGGTGCATCAAACTTGTTTCAGTAATTTGTGGCAAAACGGTTGCCGGATCGTACAAGGTTAGCTGGTCGACATCGGCAGTCGGTGCCAGTCGTTTAATTTCCGCGACAGCGTGCGCATTTAACTGGTTAATGGTCCGAGCAGTGTTACGATAATCTGGATGTGCGTTGATCAATAAAATTTTCATTGTGTTTTCCTTTCTTGGTACAATAGTGTCAAAACAGAGTTGGAAGTGATGCTATGTTACTCATTGATCGCAATGGCGGCGAGAAAATTTATTTGCAGTTATACCGGCAAATTCGCGCCGAGATCGAAACTAGCGTGCGACAACCGGGGCAAGCAATGCCCAGTACGCGATACTTATCACAGGAACTGGCTGTTAGCCGAAACACTGTGGATCACGCCTACCAGGATCTGGTAGCTGAAGGCTATCTGGTGAGCAGACCTGGCGCCGGTTACCACGTCACCCACCACTTACCATTTGTTGTTGAAGAAAAGCCGGCAACGCAGCGTTCGGTACATCGCGGCGCGTTTCAATACGATTTCACAGAAAACTTTGACTATTTACGGTTGTTTCCAAAACAGGCCTGGTTATCGGCGGAGGAACGGGTCATGAGCCATGGAATCGAGCATATCCAACCGGTGAACGGCGATCTGGAATACCGCCAGCAGCTGGTGACCTACCTGAACCGGTTAAAAAATATTGATGTGACGCCGGAACAGATCGTGATCACGAGCGGCTTTAATGAAGCCGCCAGCATCATTGCAAGACTCATGCCTGAATGGCGGAAAACGACGTTGGCGGTGGCCGAACCTGTGGCGCCAAACGCCCGGGATGTGTGGACGTCGCTCAATATCCCGACGATGCCATTCCGTGACTGGCAACGTTTGCCAAAGACAGCAGCGTACCTGTTGGCACCCACGCACAACTTCCCATCAGGCGAAGGTCTCAGCATGGCACAGCGTCAGGAATTAGCTCATAAACTGCTTGCAGATGATTGCTACCTGATCGAACTCGATACGGATGGCTCACTCTCCTATTCCGGTCAAGCTGCTCCCGCAATTTTCCATGAAATGGGTGGTCAGAATTGTTTTTACTACACCAACTACGATGAAACACTGGGATCGTCGCTTTGCTTGGGCGTCCTTGTGTTACCAGAAGCTCTGGTAGCCTCATTTCAAACGACATATCGCCATTTACCCAACCGTAATTCACAATGGCAACAACAGATTCTGTCTCAACTCATTGCAAACGATGATCTGGAACGGTTCATCCGTCAGTTAACCATCGTGTACAATAATCGTCGTCAACTCATCAATAGTCTGGTTGCTGAAACCTTCGGCGACAAGCTCACACCCATGGGCGCGGCAGCAGGTAGTTTCGCAGTCTTTCATGTCAACAGTGATGCTACTGTTGATCATTTAATTGATGTTGCAGGTCAAGCAGGCGTCGGGTTGGTAAACCCAGACCGCTGCTGGCGCAACCGCAAGCCGGCATATAAAAGTATCGTATTCAGTTTTCGTCAAACAGACGACGACCACATCATCGCCGGTATCAAGGTGCTTGCCCAGGCCTGGTCCGCAATACTTTGATAACAAATTCAGTATACGACATGGCTGGTATTTCCCAAGGGCCAGTTCGAGAGAAAAAAAGGGGACCAGTTTTTTATAACTGGTTCCCTTTTTTCCACTACTGTCCCTGATAAGCAGCTTTCAATCCCTTAACATCGGTACTCGTAATCGCCGAGCTCCGGTTCGCATAGTACATCACGCTCTTTTTGGTATCGGCGTGTTCCAACCCCAGCGCATGGCCAAGTTCGTGTTCAGCAACGTGTTCGCGATCCAGTTGTGAATAGTGCATTTTATTCGCAATATTTTTGTAAACGTATGAGGTCGCACCCGCCATCACGTTTAGGTTCCCCATCTTTTGAGTGGTGTGATAAGAACTAAACGTCATCCCGACAATGTCACCAGAGGTCTTGGTCGTGTCACTGTTCGCTGAAGCTAACGTAATGTTGGCTGTCTTGCCAGCTTGGACGGGCACTAATTTAACCACCTTCGTGGCATTCCAGTGTTTCACAGCACTGTTCCAAACCTGTTTATAGTACGTTGATTTATCGTTTATTTTATAAGTAATGGTCTTGCTGGTCCACCGGTACGTTGCCGGTGTGGTCATGTTAGCACCGGTCTTGAACCCGAATGACATGTGGGCAAGACTGGTGATGGCTGCTGCTTTCGAGTGACCTGTGGCCGCCGTTGCGTCAGAGACAGTTTTCACAACATCGTTAGAAGACGCTGTGGCATCAGCGGTTGCTTGAACAGCACCGGTCGTCATCGTTAATACAGTTGCAGCAATGGTTAAAATTTTGGTGAAATGGTTGTTAGTCATGGTAGAACTCCCTTTTTTATTCAATCGTTTAATGAAAAATAATTGCCGTTTTTCACGGCTCGATGTCTTTTGCTGTGCTTTTTCATAAACTCTGAATAAAAAATGTCGGGGCCCTAATCCCAACTAAGAGTTGCCATCCTATAGTATCGCGTCATTGTTACAACCACCGGCTCCGCCCGGTGGTCCGAATGGTCAAATTCAACCGGTTCCCCAACCAGAAAAATTTGGACGATTCAAACAACTTGGTGATACGCGTTGTCTTGTTTGTGTTTCAAACTTGAGCAACGATATGTATCATACCCGTTGCTGAAATGAAATACCATTCAATATTTTCACCGATTTTGAAAAAATGAAAACACTTGGAAAGTTTGTGATTTACTGTTAAAACACTGAATTGCGCATCACTGGTAATGTAATCGAATTCAGTTGTACTCAAATACTTATATTGTTAAGTATTTCAACCGTAAGTTTTAGCCAAAAAAGTTTTTAATTGAATACATTATCGTCTTGAATTGTCGAGTTTTTCTAATTTAAGTGTCATTTATTTCAAAAATATGGATTTTTAAAACGGATACATGACCTTATTTCCGCCATTTTCTTTTCGAGTTGTTGCTTATAAATTTCAAAATAAACCTTTTTTCTATTGATAGGCTTGTTTCAACCCAGCAACATCCGCCAACGTGATTGCTGATTGCCGATTAGCATAATACATAACGCTGCGTTTGCTCGCCGCGTGCGTCAGGCCCAGCGCATGCCCGATCTCATGCTCTGCCACGTGCTCGCGTTCGACCTGCGAATAGGCCATTTGCTTTGCAACGCGCTTATATAGGTATGAATGGGCGCTCGCAAGCACCGGCCGGTTGCCAATTTGCGTATTACGATGGTATGACGTATAGGTCAGTCCAATAATTTGCCCATACCCCGTAGGAATTGGCGTCACTGCCGACATCTGCAACTCAGCCGGAGCCCCCGGCTGTGCCGAAATCAGCGATACCACCCCCGCCGCATTCCAATGTTGCACCGCGCGTTGCCAAATTTGTCGGTAGTATGCCGATCTATCCGTAATGCGATAGGTCACGACACGGTCTGCCCACCGGTAAGCTGCCGGGGTCACGTAGGCGCCACCAGACTTAAAGCCGTTACTCATCCGGCGAAGTGGTACCGCCATCGCCGGGGCTGCCTGACTCACTTGGGTCGCATCCGCTGTCGTCCTTATGGCGCTGTCGTGCGTTATCACGCCACCCACCTCCATCATCAACAGTGCCACCATTCCAATGACATAAAACTTCCAATAAGATCTGAACATCATCATCACTCCTTTAGATTTAACCGCTCTAGTCATACCTACGCAGTCGATGGCTGAGACCCGCAAAATCGTTTCAAAAAAATGACATTTGCCCAAAAGGGAACCCCCAGTTGGTCTTTTGGCCGATGTGGGCAACACAAATAACCCGTATAGTTGGTCACAGTTAATCGAACAACATTGCGGGAGGCAGACATTGAGTTATTTAGAGCTAAGAGACATTCACAAATCCTACTATTTAGGTAAGGAAGAATTTCCCGTTTTAAAGGGAATCGATTTAAATTTCGATCTGGGTGAGTTTGTTTCCATCCTGGGCGAATCTGGCGGTGGAAAATCCACCCTAATGAATATTATCGGCGGTCTGGATCGCCAGTTTCAAGGCAGCGTGACCGTTGATGGCACGCGGCTGAATCACAGCGACGAAAAAGCGCTTGACCACTACCGGCGCGACACGATCGGTTACATTTACCAGGCCTACAACTTGATCGGTCACCTGACCGTCATGGATAACGTGCTGATTCCACTTGACATGACCACGTTATCTAAGGCTGACCAAAAGAAACGCGCTGCCGAACTTCTCGACCGCGTTGGTCTGAAAGATCAGGCACACAAGTATCCCAACCAGCTTTCCGGTGGGCAAAAACAGCGGGTAGCCATTGCCCGGGCGCTTGCCAGTGACCCGAAAGTCATTATCGCTGACGAACCAACCGGCGCCCTGGATTCCGAAAACACTAAGGAAGTGCTGGAGATTCTCGACGGCATCGCACAAGAAGGCCGGCTGGTCATCACTGTGACCCACTCGCAATCCGTTGCGGACGCTGGAACCCGGATCGTGCATTTGGCGGATGGAAAGATCGATAAGGATACCAAGCTGCGAGACGCCTATCCAGTGACCGATACGCCACGGTTAAAATCGCGCCTGCTACCGGCTGCGGTATCCTACACGACCGCCTACAAACACTTCAACTTCAACTTCTGGCGCAATTCACTGATCGTTTTAGGGACCGCCGTTGGCTTA
The DNA here is from genome assembly GCF_001702155.1 of Secundilactobacillus paracollinoides. Taxonomy (NCBI): domain Bacteria; kingdom Bacillati; phylum Bacillota; class Bacilli; order Lactobacillales; family Lactobacillaceae; genus Secundilactobacillus; species Secundilactobacillus paracollinoides. The sequence goes on along the minus strand of NZ_CP014912.1, from coordinate 1,437,436 downwards.
TTTGCTGTCATGCTGTTTTCAGGTCTTGGAAACGGGATCAGCGGGTATATCAATAAGCAGGTCAACGACCTCGTGAACCCCACGGCAGTCAGCATTAGCCGTTACCAAAAGTCAGCCACGGCAAGTACAAGCGGCAGCGGTGGCAGTAGTAAACAAGCGCAAGCCCAGCAGCAACAGGCCATGCAGCAATCTGCTTCCAGCATGACTGGCGCTTCAACGGCCAGCAGCAGTACCCCGACATTCAGTGCGACCCAACTCAAACAGCTTGGCAACATCAAGCACGTGACAGGTGTGTCAAAGGTCTACACGGCTAGCAGCGTCACCACGAGCTACAATGACAAAAAGGCAACGATCTCAAGCCTCCAAAACTGGAATGCCAGTGCAACGTCCAACACCATTAAATACGGCCATAAACCAAAGGCTGGTGAGATCGTTATCGATAAAGACAGCGTAGCCAAATCACTCTCTAAAAATCATTGGAAAGACCTGATTGGCAAAACCATCACACTGTCTTACAAGACAACAAACAAGAATGGCAAACCAGTGACCGTTAAATTCAAAGCAAAAATCGCCGGGATCACCAGTAAATCCGCGGCTGCCAGCATGGCAAGCGACAACTTTGTTAGCACCAAGACCCTCACCGCAGCAATGAACAAAGCCAACGTGAGTGACAAGGCCACCAGCACCGTTGTGAAGGTCGATAAGATCGGCAACGTCAACGGGGTCACTAAGAAGATCAATCAACTAAAGACCAACGATAAACGCCTGTACAGCGCAACCTCGGTCAACTCGATCATTAGTAAGATTCAAACTTACGTTAAACTGGCAACCAACATTCTCTCGGCCATTGCCGCCATTTCCTTAGTCGTTTCCGCCTTGATGATCATCGTCACGATGTACATGTCAGTCAGTGCGCGAACTAAGGAAATCGGGATTCTCCGAGCGTTGGGTGAATCGAAACGCGACATCCGGCGATTATTCATCAGTGAATCGCTGATCATCGGTGTACTAAGTGCAGCATTTGCCACCGTTATTGCCCTCATTGGGGAGGTGACCGTTAATCACATGCTGGCGTCAATTGCGAACTACGCTTTTGTCCAAATTACAGTCGGCAACGTTGTGACCGTCTTCGTCATCGGCGTCGTCATCTCACTTGTCACCGCCTTCCTACCAGCACGTCGGGCAGCTAAACTGAACCCGATCGATGCTTTGGCTGCGGACTAAAGTGAAATGCCGCTGCGTTGCGCCATTCGGCTCTGCAGGCTGTAGTGGGTCGCTCCGGAGCTATTGAATTTCTTTCAGAAATTCAAGGATCTCCTCCGTCTCCCGTGTTTGTAGGCGAGGAAAGGACCCTCGCCAACAAACACCGACACTACTGCCTGCAATGCCGAACGACTCCACTCCGCTACGATAGTTGTAGTCGTCAGCCATAGATGGTAAGACTTCATAAAAAAGTGTCATGGAGCCTGTTAATCAATCGCTACTTGTGACTAAAACATGGTGAGAAGCATACCTGTTAATAATCTGACTAGCAGTTGAGGGCGGATTCTCTTCGAACTTGGTTTAACGCCAATGTGATGCTCAACAAGTAGTAAAAAGTAAGCTCACCATCAGTGGAATGGAGCAATTTGGCACGGAGCTGTGGTGTCGATATCAGTTAGCGACCGTACTTTGGTCGGTTACTGATATGCGAGACGATGAAGATCCATTCGAGAGCTGCGTAGCAGAAATCGAATTAGCTTCATCGCGAGCCACTTCGACGGCCTGCCAAATTGCGGAATGTAACGGCATTTAAAGGGTCCTAAGTCATCTTAGTACCCAATCAAAAGCGTTAATGAATTGCAAACAGCACAATTTCTCAAGATTTCTCCTCAAAAATCCGTCCGGGCCACCCCGCGGCGGGTTTTTGGGTTATATTGGTGGTAATAAAAAAACGTAAAGGAAGTGACTATCGTGCACCCGACCCCTGAAAATGAGGAACAGACGCTTAAAAATCTGCGGAACATTCGTGGCCCCTTCATCATTTGGATGATCATGCTGGGATTCATGGCTATTTATGTGGTCAACTCAATTCCCCAACTATCTGATATGCGTGAACGATTCGCACCCGAATTTGTCAGTGTGAATCAATCGTTTCGGCCGTTGCTCATTATCATGGCCGTGGCGAGCATCATTTTGTCCATTTGGTTTGGCCCCTGGCTATATCAGCGCCACCACTGGCTTTTAACGGGCTGTCCAATCATGCTGATTTTCATTTACGCCGGGTTTTTGAGCCGCAGCATGCCCGTGATCATGGTCGGTACCTACCCAGTTTTAATGATTGAGACCATGATCGGCTACCACTACTCAAGACGGGTCATGACTTGCCTGACAGTCGCCTATCTCAGCATGTGGGTGGGCTACACCGCCATTGTGGGTTGGGTTCAGGGCATCATTGTGTTGTCGAGCTTCATTTTCCTAATGGCCATCGTGTTCTACTACTGGCGTTTCTATCAACACCAGGTCCAAGAACGGGAACGTGTGGAGAATCTCTACACTGAGTTGCAGTTGGCCTACAAACAGGTCGAAGCATCGACGGTTCGCGCAGAACGGCAACGGGTCGCGCGTGAACTGCACGACACATTAACGCAGGGATTGGCTGGCGTCGTTATGCAGTTGGAAGCCGCTAAAAGTTTTCTGGACCAGGGCAACGCTGACCGGGCTGAAGAAATTATCAACACGAGTATGACCACTGCCAGAACTGCCCTGCACGAGTCACGGATCACGCTGACGGATCTGCGTAGCACAACGGAGGAAAGCCTCCCCGTCCGCCTGCAGTTGGTTGCGGACGCCATTCATAAGAATTACCAGGTCACGACCACGATTCAGTTAAACGATATCCCGGATTACAGCCCATCGCAGCTGACCGAGATTACTCGCATCGTGACGGAAGCCTTAACCAACGTGGCAAAGCACGCGCAGACAGACCAAGCCATCATTAGCGGCAGTCTGACAGATGATATTTTCAAACTAAAAATTATCGATTTCGGCACCGGCTTTAACACCCACGACAAAAAAGCCCTGAAGAAAACTGGCCATTACGGTCTTCAGGGTATCTATGAACGCGCGGACCGGCTAAACGGCGTCATTACGGTCATTAGTGCCGTTGATGAAGGCACCACCGTCACGCTGACCCTGCCCGCAGACAGAAAGGAACTCGCAGAATGATCAACCTCCTCATTGTCGACGACCACCAGATCTTACGGGCGGGACTCGAACTCATTTTTGAAACCGTCACTGACATTAACGTGGTCGGCACCGCAGCCGATGGCGAAGCAGGTCGGCAAAAGGTTGCTGCCCTGCACCCCGACTTGGTGATCACAGATATTCGCATGCCGAAATTAGACGGGATCGCCCTCATTAAATCACTCCATGAGACAAATCCGGACTTACCCGTCATTGTCCTGACCACCTTCGATGACCAAAAACCGATTCAAGAAGCGATGCAGTTAGGTGCGAAAGGCTTCTTATTAAAGGATGCGGATAAGGCAACGATTCTACGCGTGATTCGCGGTGCGATGAAGGGCGAGACCTACATTGAACCAAGAATTGCTGGTAAGGCCTTTGCTGCCCCCAAACCAGCACAACCCACAGTCGTGTTATCTGAGAAAGAGCACACGATTTTAACACAGGTAGCGCAAGGCTACCATAGTAAGGAAATCGCCGAAGACTTAGCCGTCAGCGAACGCACCATCAAGTCCCATCTAACTAGCATCTACAACAAACTGGGCGTCTTTACGAGAGCGGAAGCCGTCGCGAAAGCGTTGCAATTGGTACTGATTGAGCTTTAAAACACTAAAGGTATCTAAGCAGTGGTCCAACTGCTTAGATACCTTTTTTTAATGATTAAAAATAGACTCTTGAAGCAGTGATCATCAACAAGGTCACTGCATGGAACAAAATTCACGTCCAAACCTTAACGCCCCTGAACCTGACCAAGCGACCCATCAGCGTCATGGTCGACATCTTCAGCGTCAATCGTCGACTGTTTAGACGTTTCAAACATCCGCCAGTAAACAATCAAGGAAACAAACGTCGCAAAGGCTACATAATAGAAGAATAACGATTCCAAATTAACGGAACGCAGCCAAAGGGCAACGTATTCAACGGTTCCGCCAAAGATGGCAACGGTCAGTCCATACGGAAATCCAACGCCTAGCGCCCGAATCTCAGTAGGAAACAGCTCCGCCTTAACAATCGCGTTGATCGACGTGTACCCGGAAACGATCACGACCCCTGCCAGCATCAAGAAGAATGCAGCCCAGGACGAATGCACATGCGCCAAGATGGAGAAGATCGGCACCGTAAACAGCGTGCCGCCAATACCGAACCACAGCAATAGTGGTTTCCGGCCGATTTTATCCGACAAGGCACCGAAAATCGGCTGCAAGATCAGCATGATCAACAACGCCGCAAAGTTGATCACGGCAACAACTCGCGCATTTAACCCAGTCGTGTTGATCATGAACTTCTGGAGGTAAGTGGTGTACGCATAGAAGCAGATCGTCCCACCAAAGGTCAGCCCAACGACCGTAAAGAATTGTTTCGGATACTTCATTAATAGGGTCATTGTCCCAGACTTCTTGTTTTTCGCGTTCTTAGCTTTGAACTGGTCGGATTCTTCCATGGTGAGCCGCAGCCAAAGGACCCCAACGGCGCCAATCGCACCAACCACGAACGGAATCCGCCAGCCAAACGAATAGAGCTGTGCCGTTGACAGAAAGCTCTGCAGAATAATCTGCACCAGCAGCGCAAATAACTGGCCGGAAATCAGGGTCACATATTGAAATGACGAATAGAACCCCCGCCGTTTTGGAGACGCCATTTCTGACAGGTACGTCGCCGAAGTGCCGTACTCACCGCCAAGTGACAGTCCCTGAAACAACCGCGTGACAACCAAAATGATGGGTGCCCAAACACCAATCGTCTTATAAGCTGGCGTCAGTGCGATCACTAACGACCCGGTGGCCATAATGGTCACGGACAAAGTCAGGGCAGCTTTACGCCCCTGCCGATCCGCAAACCGGCCCATCACAAACGACCCAAGCGGCCGCATCAAAAAACCGACGGCAAACACGGCAGCGGTTGATAGCAACTCAGCCGTTTTATCCTCAGCTGGGAAAAAGGCCGCCGAGAAGTACACGGCAAATGACGCGTAAACGTACCAATCAAACCATTCGATCATGTTTCCTAACGATCCCTTGAAGATATTCGCGGCAATTCGTTTTTCACTGCGTTTTACTGGTGCTGTATCCATGGACATCCCTCCAAATTATAAGATTGTCATTAGAAGATTAAAATATCATTAGAGATAATCTTACCCAATCTCGATTAAATATGCAAGTAGTGACTATTTATTAAGGGTCATGAAACCGAGCACATTCCCTGCCACACGGCGATTTTAAGCAATAAATAAAATTCATATTACAAAATTAATACTCACTGTAAAATTAGAATTTAAATAGTTCGTGTTTAACCGTTGAACCTTACTCCTGTAATGCTTATAATAGCCAACAAAGCATTTCTGCGAATGTTTCATTAGGGTGTCTAATGAAAGTTCGTTATTGTAATTTTTCTAAGGTTGCAAATGCTCAAGTCAATTAAATATGGAGGCGATTCCGATTTCATTTATGAGAGTCATTGAGGGTTCCCTTTTTACGTCGACCAGTCCAACCACGGTATCCTATCAGGAACACCAGTTGATCTGTATCGACGACAGTGGTTACATTGAACGAATCATTGCCCGAACCGAACCGGACTTCGAGTCAGTCCGGCAGGCAGCTTCCAGGTCTGATACCCTGGTGACACTCGCTGCCGATCAATATATACTCCCCGGTTTCATTGACTTACACATCCACGCGCCACAATGGCCAAATGCCGGACTGGCGCTGGATCGACCACTTAACGAATGGCTTGATACGTATACTTTCCCGCTGGAGGCTAAGTATGCGGACCCGGCGTTCGCGAAACGCATTTACGATGCCCTGGTCTCGAGACTACTCAGTAACGGGACCACCACCGCGCTCTTCTTCGGCACTATCCATAATCCAGCGAATCTTGAACTGGCAAAAGCGTGCATCAGACATGGTCAACGTGGATTTATCGGAAAAGTTGCCATGGATAAATCCGAGGGAGACGCCAACTTATTACCAGGACGCATCCGCCCAGGTCGCTGTGGACCAAACTGAACAGTTTATCCATCAGTTAGCAGATTTAAATCGCACCACTGACTTGAAACAAACCCCGGTGATCACACCGCGATTTGTCCCAAGTTGTACCCCGGCATCCTTGCAGGGGCTGGGCGATTTAGCTCAAAAGTACGACTTGCCCGTCCAATCCCACTGCAGTGAATCTGATTGGGAAAACGGGTTTGCGCTCGAGCACTACCATATGCGCGACGCCGACGTACTTGACCGGTACGGCCTCCTCACTGATAAAGCGGTGATGGCTCACGGAACACTACTAAACGAGCAGGATTACCAGTTGTTTAAGACCCGGCAGGTTGCCATTGCGCACTGCCCGATCTCAAACGTCTACTTTGGTAATGCTGTGCTGCCAGTGAAACGGATCCTGAATCACCAGCTCAAAATGGGCTTAGGAACTGATATTTCTGGTGGTTATTCGCCAAGTTTGTATCACAATATTCGTCAAGCAGTCATGTCTTCTCGCATGTTGCAAGACGGCGTGGATAATCAGCTAGCTGCTGATCACCGCGGTGTGGCTAACAGTGCCATCACCGCAAAGGCCGCGTTTTACATGGCAACGTTTGGCGGTGCCGAAAGTTTACATCTTAAGACTGGAAAGATCGCACCAGGTTACCTGGCCGATCTCCAAATCGTCCAATTGTCGACCCACATAATTCCACCTGACAAGGACGACGACATCTTTGACGCGTTACTGTATCAGACAGAAGAACAAGATATTGTTCAAGTTTACGTTCAAGGAAAACAAACCAAGGGAGAATTATAATCATATGAATCGCAATGAAAATGGCTTACTTTATGGACCAGACGATAAAGTTTCGTACACTCAGTCAGGATTTTTAGGCTTACAACACGTGTTGGCAATGGACGTTTACGTCGCACCACTTATCATGGCCGGCCTGTTGTCAATGACACTCGCACAAAAGACTGGTTTCCTTCAAGCTGCTTTCATCGCAGCCGGTATCGGGACGATCTTGCAAACGAAATTCTTCATGAAGCTGCCCGTATCACAAGGGCCTTCGTTCGTTCCTGTGGGCGCCGTAGCTGGGGTCTACCTCGCTAACGGCGGCGTTCACGGCGGTATGGCGACCGTTCTTGGCTCGCTTGTCGTCGGATCTCTGTTACTGGTTATCTTAGGCGTCTCTGGCGTCTTCCAAAAGATCATCAACTTGTTAGTCCCCGCCATCGTTGGCGGAACCATCATCACTTGTGTTGGCTTGTCCTTATTGCCAGGCGCCTTGAATGACAACATTTTTCACGCCGGCGGTAATGTGAACACCAACATCATCATCGCAGCATCAACTGCTGCCGTTATGTTACTTGCAATTATTCTCAGTGTCCGGGTACCACAATTGAAGAAAGTGCTCAAGGTGAGTTCCATCGTCATTGCCTTGATTGCCGGTTCAATTGTCGCAACCGCCATGGGTAAATTTGACTGGACCCCAGTTCAAAAAGCGGCGTGGTTCGCACTGCCGCAATACACGTCACTGCACTACGGCCTTCACTTCTCACTGCCAGCTATTTTGACATTCGTTGTCATCTACATGGTTTTGACCACTGAAACGACCGGGACATGGTTCGCCATGAGTGCCGTTACAGGTGAAAAGATTACCGACAAGCAGTGGAACCGCGGGATCATCGGAGAAGGTCTGAGCTGTTTGATTTCAGCCCTTCTCGGTGCCACCCCAATGACCGGGTACTCAACCAACGCTGGTGTCGTTTCCGTCACTGGTGTTGCCAGCAAACGTGTCTTCGTCTCCGCTGGTATCTGGTTCATGGTCTTAGGCTTCTGCGGCAAGTTATCCGCCTTTTTGGCTGCTGTTCCAGCACCAGTTATCGGCGGTGTTTACTCCATTATCTGTGTGGTCATCATGTTGAACGGCTTAAACGTCATTCGTAATCTGGCCACTTCAGACAGTGCCATCTACGTGATCGGAATTCCGATTGTGTTGACCATGGCCGTTGTTCTGGTACCTTCAAAGGTCGTTAGTGAAGCCCCACAAATGATTCAATATCTGTTAGGCTCACCGATCACGATCGGCGCTATCAGCGCCATTCTCATGAATTTATTCATGTCTAAATCTAGCAAACAAACTGTAAAAAAATCTGAAACCGCTGCTGATTCAGATACTTCTGTGGAAGCAACAGCGGGAAGATAGCGTGTAAAATAAGGCGTTTTGAGGGCGAAAAATCTTTCCAATTTTAGGTGATAGTCCGTTGCATTCCGCAATTTGGCACTCCGCTGAAGTGGCTCGCGATGAAGCTAATTCGATTTCTGCTGCGCAGCTCTCGAATGGATCTCCATCGACTCGCACATCAGTAACCGACCGAAGAACGGTCGCTAACTAATGTCGACACCACAGCTCCGTGCCAAATTGCTCCATTCCACTGATGTTGAGCTTATTTTCTACCAATGATTAAGCATCACAATGGCGTTAAACCAAGTTTGAAGAGAATCCGCCCTCGACTGCTGCCAACCTTCTTGACAGCAATGCTTCACGCCAAAGCTAACTTAGCATTAGCGATTAACCAACTGGTATTTGAATCTTCCAATAACAGAAAGACTCCTTGTGTAACCTGTTTCGGCAATAGAGAACAGCACACAAAAAGGACCATCATCGCGATGGTCCTTTTTTTCATATCTAAGTTTTAAAGAAGAACAAAGAAGTCTGAAAAATAGCACAATTCTAAACTGTGCTATCCAAGTAATTCACTTAAAATAAACACCCCAATGCCCCTCACACTTCGGATTAAAAGCCGCTCGACAATTCGGACAAGTCCCCTGCTGATATGCAGCAAATGACATCACCGTGTGACAAAGCCCACACATTACTGGATCATCATCCTTATCACACGCAACAAACTTGTGGTCACACAACGCATCATGGCACTGGTAGCACGCAAAGTAGGCCTGACACTGTTGACATTTCAACCCAGCAATATCGTTTTCCTGATGGTAATGCACACACCGCCCAGCGTCATCCGTTTCCAACCCGTAAATCACTTGTGTCATTTCTGAGAATCCTCCTGCTGACCGGCGTAATGCACTTTGGTCACCTCGCCGCTGGTAAACGTGCGCAGCTCACCGTCAGTCGTTTTAATGGTCAGCGCGCCATCGGCCTCAATCTGTTGCGCCACGCCAACCACCGTTTCGTCACCCAGTTGTAGGTGGACTTCCCGACCTAACACAACGGCGTGTTGCCGATAGGCGTCAAGATATTCCGGATTTGCATAGTCCATGTAGTGCGCCGCAATCGTTTCAATGAGTCGACTCACCAATAAATTCCGGTCTACCGGCGTCGCACTCATACTGGTCACCTTAGCCTTGAGGTCATTCGGAAACAGCTGGGTCGCCACATTCATCCCGATACCGACCACAAAAGCTGCTGTCGAGCTGGATTCCAAATCCAAAACTGCTTCAGTCAGGATACCAACCACCTTTTTGTGATTCAGATAAATGTCGTTGACCCACTTATACTGAAAGTCCTGGTCCGGGAAAAACTGCCGGAGAACATCCGTGATCAAAACGGCAAAGGTCGTGGTCATCAACCCAGCTTTTGGCCATTCATGAGTCGGATTTGGCAAGATCATGCTGAAGTAAAGGCCAGTTTCTGCCGGCGAAAAAAACGCTCTGCCACGCCGACCATAGCCCTCAGTTTGCGCGTTTGCCACAAACACCGTGGGCTGCGTAACTTGATGATGACTCAAGAACGCCTTAGCAACGCTTTGCGTCGACGTTACTTCATCATCAACGTACAATCGACCTGCGAAATCCTGATTCGTATAGTAGTTGATAATTGCCGCATTAAGCGATGCATTTTTAACGAACCGGTAGCCCATATTTTTCCGGCTTTCAATCTCATTACCCTGTTTTCGCAACGTATTGATGGCTTTCCAAACAGACTCCCGGCTAATTTCTAACTGGGTCGCTAGGGCATCACCCGAAAGCCAAGAGTCGGCGTGTTCAATTAACTGAATCAAGATTTTTTGTGCTGTTGTTTGTTTCAAAATTGAGCCTCCGTGAATTAAAAAATTGAGCTGCTTTTTCGCAATCGGCGAACCAAAATTACTGAAATGATGGCCTTAATCGTATCACCAGGAATAAAGGCAATACTGGACGTCAAACTTGCGGACAAGGCAATGTTAGATTGCGCGGATACCCAAATTGCACCGAGGCCATCAACAAACAAAACGCCAAACAACCAAACAATGGCAAGTTCGACCAGCCAATACAGTTCGCCGCTGCGGCCCGTGAGTTTGAGCCCCCAACCAATTAACAACGGTACCAGCACCCAGGCAACGATGTACCCGCCAGTTGGGCCGATCATGGTCGCCAAGCCGCCACGTCCGCCAGACAGCAGTGGCAGCCCAAGCGCAACCAACACCAAAAACAGCCAAACAGCAAGACTGCCATTTCGTGGTCCCAGTAATTCGCCAGCGATCATAACGCCAATATTTTGAAGCACAATGGGCACCGGAATGATGCCAAGTGGAATACCGGGGAACAGCCCCAGAACGATTAAAATCGCAATCATCGTTGCCACCATCGTGAGGTCGCGAACGGAGAGTTGCGTGATGCCTTGCTTATTTGTCATGTTAAACTCCAATCAATCCTACATATTCTATAATCTGTCACGATTGATTATAGCGAACTGTAACCCTAATTTCAATATTAGGGTTACAATTAACAGACAAGGCATCAAAAACACCGGCAAGCGATAGCCATCGGTCACTGGTTTTTTCTGGTTCATTATGATTTAGCGCTTCGCTTCAACCATCTAGGCAAGCCATTCACGGCAAGCGCTTGAAGAAACGCAGTAGCGAGGATCATGACGCCGCCCAACGCTTCCGGTAACCCAAAGGCAGTGTGCAGCAAAACCACTGATAGTACGGTGGCCGTAAAGGGTTCAAACGAACTTAACATGCCAGTTGTTGACGGTTTTAGATATTTTAAGCTCTGCAGGTACAGCAAATAAGCAAACATGGTGCCTACCGTTGCCACAAAGAACACGCCAGCCCAACCAATTACGGGTAGTTTTGGTAATGGCGTCGTCACTAAATGCGGTAAAAATGCCACGCTGCCAATCAACATTGCCCATCCCGTCACGATTTTAGCGTCAAACGTTTTTAACAAGCGAATCGGAATTAGCGTGTACAGCGCTTGACCGACACCCGCCATGACACCCCAAAAGATTGCTGGCGGCGCTAATTGCAGACTGGTGAACTGGCCCTTAGTCACCAATAAATAGGTGCCAAACAGCGCAATGATCATCGAAATGGCATCAATGCGCCGCGGCAGTTGCCAGTTTGCGATTGCCAAATAAATAATAATAAACAGTGGACCTAAGAATTGCAGGATCGTTGCCGTTGGCGCATTGCCGTATTTCACCGCCATGAAGTATGAAAACTGTGATGGCACCATACCGAATAGTGCGAAGGCAATTAGCAGCAGACCGTCTCGCTTATGGTGCCAAACAGTCATTACCTGTTTGGGCGTCGTAATGGCACTCCAGCCAAGCAGCAACACTCCTGATATTAGTAAGCGCACACCCACTAACCAGCCCGGTTCCACAGGTTGGCGTGAAAATAGAAACTGGGCAGCACACCCAGACATGCCCCAAAATGTTGTTCCAACAATGGCACAGATGAGTCCCTTCGTTTTCGTTGTCATTGCCGTTCTTCCTCTCAATTAAAAGTCTATGAGAATTATGCTATTGAATTAATGATGATTTGTAAAGACTTAATTTATGTTCATTATTAAAAAGAACGCGTATTTTGCGGTAATCGTCGGGATTCTGTATTAAAATAAGACTTACGATACCGTTTTCAGAGAGGATGATTCTATGACCGACTATCATCAACAAGCTGACTGGACCACGGTTAACGACCACCAGTCACCCATCGACATTGATACAGCCAACACCGTTGTCATCAATCAGTACTTACCATTTACCATGAATAATAAGCACCATCTAAAATTAGACCGTGATGACGGCACGACAATTCAAGTCACAGGAACCGGCCACGCCAGCATTTTCAACCGGCCGTTCCACTTCGTTCAACTGCATTTCCACTGGACATCGGAACATTTAATTGACGGGGAAACCACGCCACTAGAGATTCACATGGTCTACCAATCAAGCATTGGCCAACTCTGTGTTGTTTCGTTGATGGTCAAACACGGACCAGCGGACGAAACGTTGCAGGAGATTATCGATAATTTCAAACCGGATGAGGATATCCCGGTTGAATTTTTGATCAAAAATTGGGTCCACGAAAAAAGCTACGGTTTCCACTACTTGGGATCCTTAACCACCCCGCCGTTGACTGAAGGTGTGGAGTGGGTCGTCATTACAAACCCACTAGTAACGGCTAGTGTGGACCAGCTTGCCTGGTTTAAAAAACACTTCGCATCAAATGATCGGACTGTTCAGGAATTGAATGGACGGGTGGTTGAGTGGTATCAGGAGTAGAGTGTGGAAGAAGGCGTTTAAGGGGCAGAATGTAATGGGCTCTGGCGGAAATGCCCGAACTTGGCATTTGTGCCAGAGTCCATTACATGGCCGCCCCTTGCCTTCTGGAACACGTTTCGGCTCCGTTGCCAAGAAAGCCGCAGCCAGCACCACACGCTCAAAAAAGGCCACAATCAACCTCACTCCTTTACAATGCAAAAAGTCGCAAGCCCATGTTATAATGAGTTTGCGACCTCGGGAAGTACTGGACATACTTCCCTCGTAGAGTATATTCGGTAATGGCCGCTTCAGGTTTAAATATTTAATGCATTAACCGTCAGCTGCGCACCAGCTTGGCGGTTATTTTTGTTTCTTGTCCCTAACTATGACCACAATTAGCGTTAGGTTCTACAATGCTCATTTCATCCCTTTTCAATACAAAAAGTCGCAAGCCCATGTTATAATGAGTTTGCGACCTCGGGAAGTACTGTAATACTTCCCTCGTAGAGTAAATTCGGTAATGGCCGCTTCAGGTTTAAATATATAGTAATTTTAACCGTCAGCTATCGCTCAGCTTGGCGGTTGTTTTTGTTTCTTGTCCCTAACTATGACCACAATCAGCGTTATTAACGCGATATCATGCATCGCGAAAGCTAGCGCAAATTGTAACGTATCCTGAATGGACACTGGCCCTTCTCCTTTCCACTCAGATTCTTGATCACTACTTAAAAAACACTCATAGTAACCACCCCCTTGTCTGGAGCTACCACCGCCGAACTATTCTATTGATGCTAGTATAACTAATAATTGGTCTAGACATATTAAAATTAAATTAATGAATGCAAAAAAGCACGCGAGATTTTTTGGGGTTCTCGCGTGCTTTTTTCATTGGATTCTTTTCTGTGTTTAATCTGTTTTTTGGTGTGTTTGCGATGGTGACTGTAAGGTAAAAACTAACTCTGGAAAGCTGTTGTTTGGGCATTGATGCTGTTGAGTGCTTCTGGCCGCTGGCTTTCTTGGTCTCATTGCCGAAACGTGTTCAGCAGGGCAAGGGGCGGCCATGTAACGGACTCTGGCAAAAATGCCAAACCCAGGCATTTCTGTTATTGAGTGCTTTTGGCTTCTAGTTTTCTAGGCCTCATTGCCGAAACGTGTTTCTCGGCAAGGGGCGGCCATGTAACGGACTCTGGCAAAAATGCCAAACCCAGGCATTTCTGTTATTGAGTGCTTTTGGCTTCTAGTTTTCTAGGCCTCATTGCCGAAACGTGTTTCTCGGCAAGGGGCGGCAATGTAACGGACTCTGGCAAAAATGCCAAACCCAGGCATTTCTGCTATTGAGTGCTTTTGACTGCTGGCTTTCTTGGCCTCATTGCCGAAACGTGTTCCGCAGGGCAAGGGACGGCCATGTAACGGACTCTGGCAAAAATGCCAAACCCAGGCATTTCTGCTATTGAGTGCTTTTGGCTGCTGACTTTCTTGGCCTCATTGCCAAAACGTGTTCCGCAGGGCAAGGGGCGGCCATGTAACGGACTCTGGCAAAAATGCCAAACCCAGGCATTTCTGCTATTAAGTGCTTTTGGCTGCTGACTTTCTTGGCCTCATTGCCGAAACGTGTTCCGCAGGGCTGAGGACTACTGCGTAAGGCACTTCGACCCAAAAAGTCAGGCCCGGACTTTTCGGGTCAAAGTGCCTTACGCTCCGCCCTCAAAGCGCCCTGCTCCACACTCTACTACTTCAAATACGCCCTAGTATAATCCGCAAATCCAGCAACATGATACTCAACCCCAGTCAACTTCGGGTTCACCAAATGCGATTCCTTCACGTAGTACAACGGAATGATACCCATTTGCGATTGCAGGCGCTTTTCAGCCGCTCTCAAATCACGCCAATACGTGGATTGGTTACCCGCCTTCTTGGCATCCGCCACTAATTTATCATAGGTTTGATCACTATAGTGACCCGGATTCATCGTGTTGCCGGATGTTAGAATGCCCAGATAGTTGATTGGATCGGCGAAATCTGCCAGCCAGTACCACTGACTCAACGAGAAGTTACCGTTAGTCTTCTTATCCTGGAAGCCCTTATCAGGTAAATTACTGATTTCTACTTTCACATTTGGTAGATTTTCCTGAATCTGGCTTTGCACAAATTGGGCAACATTCTTCGTCACATCCTGGTCATCGCCAATGATCGACAACTTCAGCGTCCCAGTGATATTGGCTTCCTTGCGGCCTTCAGCCCACAGTTGCTTGGCCTTGGTCACATTCTGCGCAGTCGACGTACTCGTTTCCTTGCTGAAATCCTTACCCGTCGTTGGATCTGTCGAAGTCCCCGGACTCACAAAACTGCTGGCTGGCGTTGAACCGTCAGCGAGGACTTTGCTGGTCAGAGATTTCCGGTTGATGGCCAGAGAAATGGCCTGCCGCAACTTCTTGTTGGCCAGTGGTTGACCGTTACGCTGGTTGACTTGCAGGTAGTAGGTCCAGGCCTTTGGTACCGACTTCAGGTCCTTGTTCTTCTGCAGATTCTTAGCCGTTACACCAGAAATCGTCGCATCATCCAGTTTGCCAGACGTAAACAAATTGTGCGCTGTATTGGCATCCTTGACGGTCTGATACTTAATTTCATCTAGCTTGATAGCCTTCTTATCCCAGTAATGGGTATTCTTCTTTAACGTATACGTGTCGTTCGTCCCGGTCCAGCCAGTGATCTTAAACGCGCCATTTGAAACGGTATTCTTGGAAGATGTCCCGTAGTTTTTCACGCCCACCTTCTGCACAAAGGTCTTATCCTGTGGCATGAAGACTGGCATGGCCATTAACTTATTAAAGTAGGTCATCGGGTGGTCCAAGGTAATCGTCAAGGTTCGCTTGCCGGTTGCTTTGATACCAAGCGTTTTGTATGACTTCTTACCCGCGATGATGGCATCCGCGTTCTTGATCCCACTGAAAATATACGTATAAACTGGATTGTTTTTTGGATTCAGCGACCGTTTCCAAGAATACTCAAAGTCAGCCGCAGTGACCGGATCCCCGTTGCTCCATTTGGCATCCTTGCGAATATGGAAGACGTACTTAGTGCCGTTTGCCGTTGGTTTAACGATTTTCGTTGCCATGGCCGCCACAGGTTGATTCTTACTATTCAGACGGTACAGCCCCTCTGAAATGTTAGTCAGCGTGTTAAATTCTGGCATGGTGGCTTGGTTGGTGTTATCCAAGCTTGTCAGGTCGGACGTCTGCATCAGCGAGATCGACTTCTTGGAGGTCGACTTGCCATTGTTGCCACAGGCAGCCAATAAGACGCCAGCTAGCAACACGCTGGTGCCGAGTAGCAATTTTTTAAAACGTTTCACGATGATTCCCCCTCTTTTTGAGTCTTAACTGGTTCTATTTTACCAAATTAAATGTGAAAACGCTTAGAAAATCTATTGATAGTGTTGGATTACGACGCTAAAAAAGCGCTACTCAATCGAACTGAGCAGCGCTTGTCATCGTGACGGTGACAGTCATCACACGGTCATTTTTATTCAGTATCCAATTATCGGGATCTTGTGGCTTAGGATAGGGTTTTTCACCATCCAACATTGTGACAATCGCATTTTTCGACCAATATGCTGCCTCAGCGAAAGTCGTGCCTTGCGTCACCATTTCAGGAATATTTGGTGATGTTGCACCGAAATAGTGACCATCTTCATCGTTAAATTCAGTAATAATGACTGGATACGTAAGCTGTTTTACCATCTGTTGGCCTCCTTGTGTGCCGAAGGTGTTGCCGTCATGGTCATCTTACGCAATATGCGTGACCTACGCTAGTCGGTTGATTCAAGCAGGTTACAAATAATTCTGGTTATAGCCTTACCATTTAACGACCTTGACATTAGCGTCGATTCTCCGCCCTGTACCATTCTCAGTCATAATCTACCGCACGATGCGCCTCATCAACATAAACCGTCTCCGTCTGCGCCCCCAAATACTGCTCAATTTGACTGGTCAGTTGATTCACAGCTGCTTCATGATCCGCCTGCCACTCCGGCTTCAAACACTCAATGTACATCGTAGCAGCGGTAGTATCATCGCGGGTCTCGACCCGTTCAGCATCGCGCCAGCACCAGCAGCGACTCACAACACCAGCGTCGTCTGCGTAGATGACTTCCCCATCCAATGCCGGTTCCGGTTCATCTTCACTGATAGCCTGAAAGGGTTCGCCGCCCTTGGCTACCGTTAAACGGATATCGCCTTGAATCGATGCCGTATCCAGACTTGCGACTGGAAAACCCGTTCGCAGCGAGCACGCATTATACAGATCCACCATGGGGTCGATCGACCGCACAGGATTGCCGTTCTTTGAGCGTTTCAGCAAATTTTCTACGGCACAGCGGGCGCCCTTCTTGGTCTTGAACTTCCGAAACGCCTCGCGCCACTCGTGAATCAGCGGATTGGCACTGATTGGATCATCGGGAATTAAATCCGCAACGTGCGCATTTGCGTCCTCTAAGATCGACGCAGGCAACTGACCGTGGTCCTGATTGTCCAACCCAGTTACCCGGATCAACGCAATGCGGACCTCCGGAAAAATATCCCAAAATGGTTTTTCAACAACGAACTGACTCATCGTAAGCACATCCCTTCACTATTTTTGTTGCAGTCGCCACTATTATAACAGGTCTTTGTCATTTTCAGAAGGCTTGATCTTCGCTTTGACATAAAACACCCGCGTTCCGCGGCCGATCAGCTGTTGCAAAAGCTGCAATAGCATGACCACCCAGCCAAACGATAGCGCGAACCCAATAATTTCAAACGCGGTCAGCGAAAGGTAACCGATCCCCTGAAATAAAATATCAGCGGCGACCAAAATTGCGCCAATCGTGTAAGACAATGTCAAAAATTCGCGCGTCACTCCGGGCAGTAACCAGCGAATGCCGACAATCAAAACGATGATGAAGTAGACCAGAAACCCTGCCACCTTATCGTGCATGTAATGTGACGCAGCGTTGTTTGGAAAAAAACCAACGGCGCCAAGGTCAACCGCCATCAATGTCAAAATACTGCGTAAAATATTCAGCCGCCAAGAGTGCGGATAAATGGCATGCAGCGAGACGAAAATATAGTCTACTAGGGCAACCATGATCAACGCGGAGAAGATCAACGTAATGTTAAATTGCCAACTGTTGCTGGCCAACTTTGTCCCCAGGAAGCTGAGATTATACTGCCACCAGCGCCGCGATGTGTTAGATGCCATGGCGATCAGCACGTCGCTGACGATGACTAATGTGAATAGCCGGATCAAAATATTCGGCGCCAGCGAAAAAGCCAGCAGGATCATCAAGTAGTTAATGATCGTTTCAAAAACGAAAAAGATGATCGTTGCCGTCAACCGGTCAAAAGATAACCCGTCAAACATCGTTTCAAATAACCAGAAACTTCCCAATAACGTGAGCCCCAAAATTAAAGCAAACGACAAAATAATGACCGGAAAATTCCGCCAGTAGATGTTCTGTGAAAATGTGTTGGTCTGGTTGCGTCGTTCCCGGACGAAAAAGATGCCAAATAATATGGTGCCCATAATGACGCCTAGCAGGATCGTCCCCGTCGCTAACGAGGTGTTCCCGCTCAACGGAATCTGATTATCTCCCCGAACAGCGAAGAACCCATTAAACAATAGACTGCAGGCAACCGCTGGCAGGACGAACCACGCTAATGAAATGCGTTGGTATAACGAAATTTCACTGGCGTGGGATTGAATCAGCGCGTCGTTATTACGCAACGTGATCTTCACCTGGTCGCCATCCTTTAATTCAAGTTGTTGTGTAACTTTTTGCGGCAGTTTAAGCCGAACTTTTTGTTCTGACATGTGTGGTTTTTCCATTCCTCTTCCTTAATCTACACTCCCCATTTTCTAGTAAAGTTGCAAATTTCGCAACTTTTATCGCTAACTTGATACCCGTCAAGTTGTTTTCCAGCAAATGGCCGTATGCTGTAGTCAATCAAGCGAACACACGAAAGGATGCGACTCCTATGAAGTTTCAACACTTTATCAAAGACCACCAAAATCATATCACACTGATCAGCGCCATTTTAATCGTTGCGGCCTACCTCAGTCAGTTCGGGCTGCACAACCAGTTTGGCTATACCATTGCCATGATGCTGGCATCAATTATTGCGGCTATCCCGATCATGATCCACGCCTACCAGGCACTGCGGGTCAAGGTCATCAGTATTGAACTATTAGTCTCAATTGCTGTCATCGGTGCTTTCATCATTGGTGAATACAACGAATCCGCCATCGTGACCTTCCTGTTTCTTTTCGGGAGTTATCTGGAACAGCGGACGCTGGCCAAAACTCGTGATTCGATTAAATCGCTCACCGAAATGGCACCCGCAACTGCCCAACTGCTGCACGCCGATGGCACAACAGAAGAAGTTGACCTCGACGACGTGGACAAGGGCGACAACGTGCTCGTCAAAACCGGTGGCACCATCCCAGTCGACGGCACGATCATCGAGGGCTCCGGCTACCTTAACGAAGCCGTGATCACCGGTGAATCTGCACCGGTCACAAAACAACCTGGCGACACTGTTTTTTCCGGCTCCGAACTCAGTAACGGGACGTTAACCGTTGAAGCAACCAAGGTCGGCGACGACACCACGTTTGGGAAAATCATCGAACTGGTCGAAGATGCGCAGGATACCAAGTCGAAAACGGAATCCTTTATCGATCGGTTTGCCCAGTACTACACACCAGCAGTGCTCGTCATTGCACTGATCGTTTATCTGGCCACCCAGAGCTTCACCACCGCCATTACTGTTCTGGTCCTCGGCTGCCCCGGTGCCCTCGTGATTGGTGCGCCAGTCGCAAACGTTGCCGGTATCGGTAACGGCGCCAAACGCGGCATCCTCCTAAAGGGTGGTGCCGTGATGGATGATTTTTCAAAGATCGACACGTTCATGTTTGATAAAACCGGCACCCTGACTACGGGCAACACGGCCGTCACTCAGGTTAAATCTTATACTGATAACGAAACTACTGCGTTCGCCCTGCTTGCCAGAGTTGAACAACTCTCCGACCATCCGCTGGGCAAAGCCGTCATTGATCACGTGACTGAAATGACGCTCCCATTTAGCACGATGACTGTCACCGAAAACAGTACGGTCAAGGGACAAGGGCTCATCGCTGACGTGGACGGCCATCACGTGCTAGTTGGTAACAAAGCGTTGCTCACTGCAAACCAGATCACATTGACGCCAACTCAAGAAACTGATTTAGCCAGCATCCAAAACACTGGCAGCTCAGTGGTCATTGAAGCTATTGACGGTCAACTTGCCCTTATCGTGGGGGTGGCTGACGTGGTTCGGCCAGAAGTGAAGGCCCAACTTCAAGCGTTACGTGACCACGGTGCCAAGCACCTCGTGATGCTGACTGGTGATAACCAGGCCACAGCAAATGCCGTTGCTGCCCAAATTGGGATCGATGAAATCCACGCAGAGCTGTTACCGGAACAAAAAGTGGCTGCCATTAAAACCGCTCAAGCAGCCGGCCACCACGTTGCCTTCGTCGGCGACGGCATCAACGACAGTCCCGCTATCGCGACCGCTGATATCGGGATCGCCATGGGCAGCGGCACCGATGTGGCCATCGAAACCTCTGACGTTGTGCTCATGCAATCCAGTTTTCAGGCCCTCGTTCACGCCTTCGCCCTGGCAAAGAAGACCGTTCGCGTCACCAAGGAAAATATTGTAATCGCCATCGGCGTCGTCATCTTCCTGCTGATTGGCCTCATTATCGGCTTCATTTACATGGCCAGCGGGATGTTCGTGCACGAAGCCAGCATTCTCGTGGTCATCTTCAACGCGATGCGGCTCATTAACTACGGAAAGTTACCCACTAGTCCAGCCATTACGGGTAAAACGACGATGGCGCACTCGAATTAAAAAAGTGGCCAAACTTGACCTGCGTCAAGTTCAAACTAGTCATTTCCAACTACACTAGACTCATAAAGACAAACACAACAGACTTAGGAGGTCGTTATCATGACAAAACGCGCAGTATTACAACTAGATGGACTGACCTGCCCATCATGTATGACAAAGATTCAGAGTGCCGTTTCCAAACACCCCGGTGTTGAAAAGGCTCAGGTTTTATTCAATGCCAGCAAGGTCAAGGTCGATTTTGATGACAGTCAAACCACCGCAGACGAACTCGCTGAAGTGATCACGAAGCTCGGCTACACCGTTGAACACATCAAGGTCAAGGCTGAAGCCTAAGGAGAAGGACATGACAAACGACGAAATTGAGACAGCTTACCAGGCTGAAGTAAAGCAAGCCGATACCGACCACCACACCCCAACGGCTGGGGCAATGACCGGTCACATCGTGGCAAATCTAAACATCAACATTACGAAGCTCCACCAAGCACTGTGGTTCCTAACCGGGCCTGAAAGTGTGGCAATCAAGTCCCTGTACCGCGACCTGATTACTGAAGCACGCCAGACCTACGATGACCTCGCTGATGTACTGCTAGACGAGGGCCAATTGCCACCGTCGACCACGGCTGAATACGAAGACTATAAAATGTTGGAAGAGGACGGTCGGCTAAAGTACCACGCCACCGAAGACGTACTGACGACAACGATTGAAGATTTCAATACGCAAAACCTGTTTGTGACACGTGCCATTACCTTAGCTGAAAAGGAAGACCGACCAGCAATGGCAGCCTATCTGACGACGATTCTTGGTCAGAATAACCATGACGTTCGCGTGTTAGAGGATGTCTTGGGGCATAAAGTGGAGAAGCCGGAATAATTATTAAACCTGTATCAAAAAGGTCACCAGAAATAATTTCTAGTGACCTTTTTTTGATACAATTTTAAATTCAGGTCAATTTTCTAGAATATAATGAGAAATTATGCTAGTGTATATACGCAGCTATACATTTCAGATTGGGGGACTTATTTTGAACCAATTAAAAAAAGACACACAGGTAAACTTTAGAACGAATAGTCAGGTCTTACAGGAAGCTAAAGCCGTCTTTGCTGAAAAACATTTAGATGCCTCTCAAGGATTTAACATGTTTCTTGAATTTGTTGCCAGCAGGAAAGAACTTCCTTTTAAGACTAATGATGAATTAGAACGCGAAAAATTAATTGACCAATTACAAAAAAGAGTGCAACATAATGAATCAGAAATTAATAAAGGAAATTATACTACCCTAAATCAACTGGAGCGTGAATTTTTTGAGTAAATATGCCATCCAAATTTCTAATGACATTTTTAACCAAATTAAGTCTATTCACAGTTATATTGCTGACGTACTATATGCAAACGAGGCAGCTGATTTACGCGTAAAACAAATGATTATTGATATTCGGCAACTTGCCGATTCTCCTGATCGTGGCTTCAATACTGACAAAAAAATGGGTCGTCAACTACTTCAAAACCACACCACATTAGGAATACCCATTGTTTCCGGAAAATATATCGTTCTGTACTTTATTGATGATTCAAAAAAAATTGTCCACGTTATTGACCTTTTACCTACAAAAAGTGATTATACACAACTCTTTTTGTGAACTTATAACACGAATTTTACTTATCCTTCCCTAAATTGGCTATACCACAATCGCAAGAAGGCGTATCCTAGTCTTAAAACGGACTGAGAAGTGATGACAATGAAACCATTGATCGGCATGCCAGCCGACACTGTAAAAACGGACCTCGGCTTTCGCGACTACGCTTACGATAACGTCATGCAGGCGGTGATTGCCGCTGGCGGGATTCCTGTGATGCTGCCGAGTAACAATCCAGAACTTGCGGAAGACTATGTAACCCGCTGTGACGGGTTTGCGTTTCTGGGTGGTCCCGACATCGACCCCACGCTATTTGGCGAGGAACCCATCCGTGAGATCGGTGCCACGTCTATGAAAAAGGACCAGTTTGAGGTTGCGCTGTGTCAAAAAGCATTTTCTGCTGGCAAGGCCATCTTCGGTATTTGCCGTGGGGCTCAAATCATCGCAATCGCGCTTGGCGGCACCATGTACCAGGACTTTCCAAGTCAGTTTCCAGATGCCCGCCTAAAGCACCAGCAGGAAGCCCCGCTGATCTATCCGACCCACCACGTCAATATTAAGGGTGACACGATTGCAGCCGAAATTCTGGGCTCACATCCGTACGTCAACTCCAACCACCACCAAACGGTAAAGAATCCCGGCTCCCACTTAATGGTTTCCGGAAGAGCTGACGACGGCGCTGTCGAGATGATTGAATCGCAAGATAACGACCAAGTAGTAGCCGTTCAATGGCATCCCGAGTATTTGTATGAAACGATGCCTGAGGAGAACGCCTTGTTTGAGGATTTTGTGGAGCGCTGTCAGAATGGGCGTGCTTAGCATAAATAAAAACAACACCCAAAAAGGTGTTGTTTCTATTTATGCTAATAACGCATCATCGTCTGCCAAGTACCTGCTGGCAGAATTCTAATTTTCTTCGTACTTAAACGCTTAATTTTAACGGTCATTGTTTCACCAAATGATTTACCGCGTATATAGTACGTTTTATTTGCGTACTTATAAGAAGTCCCTGTCATTTTGAAAGCATACTGAAATCCATAGACTGAATAAGTTGTCTTCGTAGCCGACACGTGTTCATAATGTCGTGCAATGTCTCGCAAGGACTTGATATATGGGCCGCGATACTTCTGACCCACAAAGACCTTAGGCGTTCCCTTGTGCCAGGTAGCCGCTTTTGCTGAGGTGCCACCAACTGTTGCAGATAGACCTAGGGTTGTTGCTAAGGCAAATACTGTTACCGTCATTAATCCATTTTTCAAACTATCATCTCCCCTAAAAACATTATAGAACACTAATATCAGTATAGAAATACCAATCAAATATTTACTATCTGTTGGGAATGGTTTTCCATTTGTCAACTTAACAGCCACAACCCATAATTGGTCACAAAAAGGACTATTTCATAATACTCAAACCTGAGTTCATGAAATAGTCCATCTTTTTAAAATTGGTTTATTTAATCGACATCTTCAAAGTCCCCAAATGCGTAATACTCCCGGTCAGCTCATCGCCCGCCTTCAAAAAGATCTGCGGGTCATGGCCAACGCCGGTACCGCTCGGCGTTCCAGTAAAGATCAAATCACCCGGCCGCAACTCGGTCACCGTTGACAGATAGTGCACCAATTCGGGAATCGAAAAAATCATCTGGCTTAACGGTGCCTCTTGCATGGTTTTACCATTCACCTTTGTGGTGATCACTTCATCGTCTAGATTATCCAGTTCGTCAACCGTGGTCAACCAAGGACCGATTGGCCCGTAATTTTCGAACGACTTGCCCATTGAGAACTGCGGGTTATCATTTTCAAACTGTACTTCGCGATCCGAAATATCTTCCCCGACCATGACACCGGCAACGTGCTTCCAGCCGTCTTCAACTGAGATGTTTCTGCCGCCATCCTTAATCACAGCGACGATCTCAGTTTCCCAGTCTGTCTGCGGCCCATGAGCCTTCACGTCAACAACTGATGGTGCTAACGAACTGCTGAATTTCGTAAAAATACTTGGTGCTTTAGGCAACTCAATATGAATTTCCGCTGAATGGTCGCGGTAGTTCATCCCCACCGCAAAGACCTGTTTGGGATCCGTGATCGGCTGTTCCAATTCATCTTGGGTAAACGCTTCCGATTCACCTAACAATCTGTTACCCGGCGCCTGGTGCAACACATCGATAATCGTCTGGGCGTTTTGCACAGGTGACCCGTGAGTTTCATCTTTAATGATAAATGGTTTTCCGTTTCGCATGGCAATTTTCATGTTCTTCACCTCGCTATCAGGATAGCATATTGGCGGAGTTCTTAACACTAAAGTCACCAAAAAATGAAATCTGTTCTTAATTGTTCTATAATTGTAGCATTCATGTCATCTAAGGGAGGACTCACCATGTTATACGCCCCATTATTTGAAAATGATGTGCCAGTCGTTGCGTAAGCCGCTACTGAGCAAATCCATCCTTCAGCTCAGTTAGGCGAACATCCGCCAACTAACTTAAGGAGTCCAAAAAATGTATCAGAAACAAGCCACTAAATCAAAACTCATTGGCAGTCTGTACCTCACGATCGCCGCTAGCATCTGGGGCGGCATGTTTGTCGTCGTCAAGGTCGTTGTTCCCAGTGTTTCGCCTTTTCTACTGGTGTGGTCACGCTACGTGATTGCTATCGTAGCATTAGTCCTATTGGGCCTGCAACAACATATCAACTGGCACGTTGCTAAAAAGGACTGGCCCTTACTTATCAGTATTGGTATTATCGGACAGCTCGCCTCAATTGTGTTTCAAGAAACGGGTACCATGCTCGCAAACGCCCAAATTGGGTCGATCATCACCGCCACAACACCGGCCTTTATGACGCTTTTTGCGGCATGGTTGCTCAAAGAACGTCTCACATTCACGCGCGTGTTAGCCGTAACCTGCGCAACAATTGGCGTCATCCTTGCTGGTGGTGGCCTCCACGTTCATGCGCACCAAACATTAGGCGTGATTTCATTAACGATTGCCGCCCTCACCTGGGCGTTAATGTCTGTCTTACTAAAAAAGGTACCGGCTCGATACTCAGCCCTGCAGGTGACAACAATCGGCACATTAGTTGTCCTTATTGGTCTGACACCGGTCATCCTGATTGGCTACCACGCTTTCAACTGGGCCATTATGCTGACACCCAAAGTGGGCGGCGGTATTCTCTACCTCGGCATCATTTCCACTGCTGTTGCGTTTGTGCTGTGGAATAAAGGTCTCCAACTCTTGCAGGCAAGCCAGTCTGGACTATTTTTCTTTTTCCAGCCGCTAGTCGGCAGTCTTTTAGGTTGGCTCGTTTTGGGAGAAGCCCTGCATATCAGCTTTGTTTTTGGGTGCCTGCTGATTTTTATCGGCGTTATTTTAACATTAAGAAACTAACCGAACAAAGAGGTGTTTTTCATGACCTATCACTTATTCCACTGGCTCATCAAACGCACCGAGAACCCCTTTCCGCGCAGTAGATCCAAACAACTCAAAATCTACTAAAACGGGAGTCTTACAATGGAAACAGAACCAGCTTTACCACGAAAAACAGTTTTGATGATGGCCTTCACAGCGGGCGTTATCGTCGCCAATTTAAACTTCATTCAACCCATCGAAGGGCTGATCGCTACCGATTTTCAAATTTCTAAAGCAGTCGTTGGCATTCTCGCCATGCTGACCCAGCTCGGCTATGCGTTCGGGCTATTACTGATCGTGCCCCTCGGCGATATTTTTGACCGCTACCACCTGATTCAGTTCATGATGGTGTTATCGATCATTGCGCTGCTACTTGCGTTCCTATCACCAACCATGGGCGTCTTCGCGGTGGCAACGACGCTGATCGGCATCACCTCGGTTGCCCCACAGATCATTATCCCCTACGCCGGCTTTCTGGCACCAGCCTTACAACGGGGGAAAGTTCTGGGCACCGTACTCAGCGGTCTGTTAACGGGAATCTTGTTGTCGCGATCCTTTAGCGGGTTGCTTGGCAGCGTCATCCCGTGGCAACAAATTTACTTGATTGCCGCGGTGCTGGACATCGTTTTACTCGGCGTCGTGCACAAGTATTTACCGCGAGATCCGCGTGGGCATCACAGCCTCAACTATTTCAGCGTCATCCGGTCATTACCCCACTTATTCATCACCCAGCGACCACTTCAAGGTGCCACGATAAACGGCTTTTGTATGTTTGGCGTCTCCAACGTCATGTGGTCCACGCTGGCGTTTTATCTCGCCTCCCAGTACCACTATGGCAGCAACATCGTCGGTCTGCTAGGCCTATTAGGCATTGCTGGCGTTACCGCTGCACCGTATATTGGCACCATGGTCGATCACAGGTCACCTCGGCTGACCATTGGCATGTCGATTGGCTTTTCAACCCTCGCCTTTCTGCTCTTTTGGCTAATTGGTCACTGGATGCTGGGACTCATTGTCGGCATCGTGCTGCTTGATCTTGGGACACAGTTCAGCCAAGTCTCGAATCAGGCCATTGTTCAGTCACTCAATAAAGCCCAAAGCAGCCGCAATAACTCGGTCTTCATGTTCGGCTACTTCATGGGCGGATCACTTGGCACACTGACCGCCACCTGGGCCTGGAGCCGGGCTGGGTGGAACGGCGTCTGCCTAGTTGCCCTTGGCTTTTTGATTGTGTCACTCTTAGGTCATCTCGTTTTAAAGGAACCGGAACGTTTGAATGCGTAGTAAAAAGCAACCTACCGCAAATGGTGGGTTGCTTTTTGAATTACTTCAGATTATCCCGCGTTTTCCACGGATCCACATAGGTAAACAGAATACTCAGTGCCATGAATAAAACGCTCCACAGGGCCAGGTAATGGAAGCCCTGATATAAAATGGTCCGCAGTAACGGTACCAGTTTGCTTGGCAGATCAGCTGCCGAAGCCGAACTGCTGATGGCGTTCAGTTGGTTGATCTGAATCTTGCCATGGTGCGCGTTAATGGCGTTTTTAAACGTCGTGTTCAGGCTCAGTGACAACATGGACAGCACCATCGTCGACCCAATCGTCCGAATCAGTGAATTCAACGCTGTTGCTGGACCAATTTGGTCCTGCGCCACGGCATCCTGAACGGCTACCTGCGAGGTGCCATTGACGATTCCGGTACTGATACCAAACACTGCGCCAGCTAAGGCTAGGAACCACACACTAGACGTTTGCTGGACCACTGCCAAAATCACAATGGCCAGCAGCATGGCGTAACTCCCAGTTCGAATCAACCGTTTCTCAGAGTTGTTTGCCATTAACGGGCTCACCATCCGAGTTCCAACCGCTAGCAGAATGGACGATGGCACCAGAATCAAACCACCCTTCAGCGCTGACAGACCATAGATGCCTTGCCCCCACATCGGAATGTAACTGTTCACAAAGCTGACCATGCCGTACTGAAAGAACATCATCACATTTTTGGCCATGTACGACCGGTTGCCAAACAAATTCATTGGGATGATCGGGTCAACTGCGTGACGTTCCGTCCAGAAGAAGTAGGCGCCAACCACGATAGCAATGACGGCTTCGACCGCCACAACGACCATTTTCGGGTTCTGGGCACCAAGTTCTTGAATCATCAGCATCAGTGAAATGATGGCAACAGAGAGGCTCAGCGCCCCGCGGTAGTCAATGGTCTCCCGATTCGGTGTGAACTGCTCATGGTAGTTGCGCACGATCAGCCAGATCATCAGAAGTCCGATTGGCACGTTGATGAAGAATACCCAGCGCCAGCCGATACTATCCGTGATCCAGCCACCGATCAGTGGCCCAATGGCAGAAGCAATCGAATAGGCGCCAATGGCGTTACCGATTGCCTTCACCCGTTTTTCGGTCGGCAATTGTGTCCCGTAAATCACGTACGGTAACTGCGCCATTGCGCCAGCGCCGATACCCATCACTAACCGCGCCACGATCAGCATGTACATGTTGACCGATAACCCTTCAGTAATTGAAGCCAAGACAAAGATCGTTGTCCCAATGATCATTAACCGTTTCGTCCCGTACCGCTCAGAGAGTTTCGTCCAAATAGGTGCCGTGACCGCCATCATTAACAGGTATGCGGTCAGGACCCAGCTCATTAACCGAATACCGTGTAATTCGTCCACAATGGCCGGAATGACAGTGGCCACGATTGTTGATTCCAGTCCAACCATGACGTTGGATAGTGCGAATGCGTGCATTGCTGTATTTTGTTGTTTTTCTGCTGTAGTTGCCATGTATCGGCCTCCCTAATCCTAATTGCCTAAACCAGTTTACTCGGTTACACTTGGTGTAAGTCAACATAAAAGGAGACGGTTTTGATGCGCATTCAAGAAATGGCTGCTGAAAGTGGCCTGACGACCTACGCACTGCGATTTTATGAACGAAAAGGTCTCGTGACACCTAAGCGCGACGCCCGCGGTGACCGTGACTATTCCCCAGTCGAACAATCAGCCGTGCATCGAATCGCGATGTACCGGCGCGCTGGCCTGTCGGTCGAAGAGATCAAGGCCATTTTTACGGGCATGCCAACTACTGAGATGATCACGCTGCTGCGGACGACCCGCGATAAAACCATTGCGCAACGCCAAGCAATGGATGAAACGATTGCCTACCTTGGCGAGAAAATCGCCCATGAGGAGGGGCGGTTGAAGGATGGCGGACAACATATTCCGACGCCTAGTGAAGATGTGGATAATGATGGGTTGGCGGATAATTAGATGAAAGAGAAGAGAACACCCAGCAATCGACACATCAATTGCTGGGTGTTTTTATAGTCCAATTAATTGTTATTTATTTCAGAAATTGGTATCTTAAAATGGTTAACGTAATTAATTATTAACTAAGTGAAAGGACTATTAAATTGACGCATAAAAGTGATATCGAGAAGAGTCTTGAAGAATTCGAAGCCGAATTACGAGGTGAACCAAATCACGTGATTACAAATACAATAGTGCTTGAGAATGTTGAAATACCTGACTACTCACCCAAAAGCATTACCGCAATTCGCAAAAAAACACATGCTACTCAAGAAGACTTCGCGTGGATAATGGGTATACGGAAACGAACCGTCATCTCTTGGGAGACTGGAAAAACAAAACCTCGTGGTAGTGCGCGTCGGTTATTACAACTGTTAAAAGACCAGCCAACCGCGCTTGATCATATTTTGCATCGGCAAATTGATTAAATCACCTCAACGCCAACCCCAGCCAAAATATCCGCCGCCTGAAACGTCGATACTTTCAATCCCCGCGCCAGTTGCAGATTCAATCGAATCCCGGCAACTTGGGACGTGCTCAGATCCACACCTTTCAGCTTGCTGTCCATAAAATCAGCATCCGTTAAGTTGCACTCAGCAAACACTGCCTGCCCCGCAAACGTCACGTTATTCCAATAGCTCTCAATAAACCGGTCGCCAGTGGCCGAAAAATCGGTCAGTTTACTATCGCTAAAATTGCAGTAATCCGCAACACAGTTCGTCACCGTCAACTTCTTGATGGCCGAATCACCGAAATTGGCACCCATCAGCTTGACATCCTGTAACTGACAGCGCAACCAGTAGCTTCGCGTAAAATCCGCGTTGGTGAAATCACAATTCTTGATGACGCTGTCGACCCACGCGCCGTTACTGAAGTTATGCTGCTTAAAGGTGCAGTGGTCAAACACCACGTCGCTCACATCGCTGTTATGATTGGCGTACCCCACCTCACAGTTCACGTAGGTCGTATTAGGCTCGACATCGTCCAATCCAATCGTGACATCTTCCACAATTTCGTTTGGCATTTTTTGTTCCTCCGGTCTGGTATTTGAAAAAAGTTTACGCTAAATTTCGTTGAATTGGCAGGATTTTCAAGCTAGTTTCAAAAATAATTATTAAAAATGGCTTTACAATGAGAAAATCATCGGTTACACTACTCGTATATTAAAAAATGATTAAAAGCAATGAAGAGCAGGGAGTACTGATTTCAGGTCCAAGAGAGCGTTCGGTTGGTGTGAGAACGCGACCCACTGTCAGGAAAGTAAGCTCGGAGCTGTAGATGCGACAAACGAAGTATCTAATGGGTGCCACCATTATCACGGCCGACGAATCTGCCTACGGGCATGCTCGTTAAGACTACAATTTGTAGTAAAGACAAGGTGGTACCGTGCATATCAATGCGCCCTTCGAAGACAATATCTTTGAAGGGCGTTTTTTCATGGTTACGGCAAGGACAAGGAGGAACCGAAAATGACATTACTAAGCACATTACAGACAGCACCAGGCCAATTAATTCCGGCAGTTGGCGACGGCAACACACTGAACTTACTCACCAACAGCGAGGCACCAGCGATTCTACTGGACGCAACGTTGGCGACAAAAACCCTACTGGCTGAGGAAAATCCCGGCCTGCTCACCATTTCAGAGTACGCCGCCTTTCTCCGCGACATGCAGCTAAAGAAAACCGCACCGCTTATCGCAGACCTGCAGTCAGGGTTCGGCAATCCGCTGAACACCTTCTACGCCGCCCAAGAGTTGGAACGATCCGGCGGTGACATCTTACTGCTAAACGACCAAACCTATCCTGCCCATAACCTGGAACGGCCAACCACCACAACACCAGCTGACCTGCTGGGCAAGGCGCGGGCCGCTAAGGATAGCCTTGAGAATCCGGCTACCCAATTATGGATCAAACTTGAAGGCATTTGGGATTACGGCATTGACGGTGCCCGCCAGCGGATGCACTACCTCGCAAACGCAGGCGCCGATGCCATCATTATCGACCATTACACAACGGCCGATCTACAAGCGTTAGTCAGCTCGGATCATGACCTACCGCTACTCGCCACCTGGACGCCGGAAACGACCAAGATCAGCGGTATCACCGGTTGGCTTGACACCGGTTACCTCGCTGACAAGGCTTTGCAGGCGCAACACACCGCGTTACAAACGTTATTGAAGGAGGACACCACCTATGCTGAAAAATGATCAAATGCGTCATACCTTTAAAACGGCCGTCATGAGTGGCCACATCGTGCGGATGATGGTTGCGCCAGATGCGCTAGCCGCCAAGATTGCAGAAGACAGTGGCGCTCAGGCCATCTTCTCAGCCGGCTACGCCACCAGCGCTTCAACCTTAGCCATGCCTGACCGAGGTATCAGCGATTTCGGCATCGCACTCAATCGTTGCCGCGAAATCATTAACGCCACAACCATCCCAGTATTTGCCGACGCAGACACCGGTTACGGCGACCTCGATAATGTCCGCCGTACCGTTGAAAGTTACGAAGCCATTGGCGCAGCTGGCATCTTCATTGAAGACCAGGTTTGGCCGAAACGTTGCGGCCACATGGATGGCAAAAAGGTCGAACCAACTGAAGTCCTCGAAGCAAAGATTGCGGCAGCTAAGGCAGCTCGCAAGCACGATGATTTTCTCATCATGTCCCGGACCGATGCGCGCGCCGTTTACGGGTTAGATAACGCCATCGAACGCAGTCGGCGGTACAAAGCCGCCGGTGCTGACCTCATCTTCATTGAAGCACCACGCAGCATCGATGAACTCCAACAGATTCACGATGCCTTTCCG
This sequence comes from Secundilactobacillus paracollinoides, assembly GCF_001702155.1. Classification (NCBI taxonomy): domain Bacteria; kingdom Bacillati; phylum Bacillota; class Bacilli; order Lactobacillales; family Lactobacillaceae; genus Secundilactobacillus; species Secundilactobacillus paracollinoides. Next base: position 1,405,640 of record NZ_CP014912.1, on the reverse strand, counting down.
GACACGCCGTTAATGGCCAACATGATTGAGGGTGGCAAAACACCGTTAACACGGTCTGAAGACTTGGAAAAATTAGGCTTCAACATCGTCGTTCACCCAACCGCCATGACTTACACCCAAGCCTACGCCGAGGAGCAGTTGATCCAAACGTTGCAACGCGAAGGCACGACCAAGTCCTTCGAGGACCGGATGATCACCTTTACCAAGTTCAACGACTTTGTCGGATTAGACAAGGTCAACGCTCGGGACGCTGCCTACGCGCCAGAGAAAATGGCACAGTACATGACGGACTGATTGCGTCACACATAGCGTCATCCAAATCATCACACACATAGATACAAAACATAGTGTCATTTAACTTCATGAAAACACATAGTCTCAATCCATAGATTATTTAGCATCATGCCACACATAGCGCCATCACACATATTAGGCTCACTTAGCAACACTCTTCAAACCATATCTTTCCAAACATATATCTCAAACCTTACGGGTCAACCACCCGACACATAGCACCTACTTATCAGCATCATCAAGCATTTCTGGCGTTCCTCAAGCGCCAAACATAGCGTTCACATCACATGACTAACACATATTGGAGGGTTCATTTATGGCAACTAACGCACTCAACTTGGAAACACAATTGAACACTGCCCGCGAAACACCCCTGTTTTACAAGGTCTTCGCGCTCGCCAGTGCCGGCATGATTCTTGATGCCGCTGACGTGTACATGGCCAGCGCCATTAATAGTACAATGATCGCCCAGAAGTTCGCGACGATTCAGCAGGGCTCCACGTTCCTATCCAGCGGGTTTCTCGGCCTGTTCATCGGATCTATTCTTGCTGGATACATCGGTGACTTCTTCGGTCGCAAAAAATCGTACCAGATCAACCTCTTACTGTTCGGCGCGTTCACCCTACTCGCAGCTTTCATGCCCAACATCACCTTACTGATCATTTGCCGCTTCATTGCCGCCATTGGGTTGGGTGCTGAAATCGTGACCGGGTACGCGGTCGTTAACGAATTTGCGCCTATCAAACGACGTGGTCATTGGTCAGGTATGAACGCCATCGTTGCCAACACTGGGGCACCAATTGCGCTGTTGATTGCCACCTTCGCCATTCCAAAATTTGGCTGGCGGTCCATGTTCATCATCATGGGGATTCTGGCGCTCTTGCTCTGGCTGCTGCGTCGTCACTTCCCAGAATCACCGCGGTGGTTGTTGGCGAAGGGCCGCAACGAAGAAGCGGAAACGATTATCAACGAATTAACGACACGCGGCCAATACGACGAGGATGAATTCACCGACAAGGCCGAACCGACGAGCCACATTAGTTTTGCGCACGGGCTATTTATCGCCATCGTCGCCGTTAGTGCAACCCTGCTGTGCCAATACACCTTTACCTCCTGGGTACCAACACTGCTTTTGAATCGCGGCATCAACATTGTCAGTTCAATCGGCTTCTCAGCCATTATGATGATTGGCGCGCCAATCGGTGCAGCCATTGGTGCAGCACTGGTTGACCGCGCTGGTCGAAAAAAAGTGATTCTAACTGGCTTTATCGCCACCGCAATCTTAGGGATTGGTTACGCTTATGAAACGACCACGGCGGGAATCCTGATCAACGGCTTTCTATTGACAGTCACCCTGTACATCTTGGTTGCGACGGTTGTGAGTGTGTATAACAACGAGCTCTTCGAGACCACCCACCGGTTCCGCGGTGCCGGGATCTCAAACGGGATCTCAAAGCTGCTGAACGTCCTGATGCCAACCGCAGTTGCGTTCATGATCACCCAGGTTTCAGCATCGTTTATCTTTTATGGAATCGCTGCGATGGCCATTATTGCTGCCATTGTGATTGGCATTTGGGGACCTGAGACGGATCAGAAGGCAATAAAATAGAGTGTGGAGCGAGGCGGTTAGAAGGCGGAGTGTAAGTAACTCTGGTTAGAAAAGTCCGGGTCTGACTTTTTTGACCAGAGTTGCTTACACAGGAGCCTTCTGCCTCGCGGAACACGTTTCCGCTATGTGGCCAGAACTCACGTCGCCAGAACTAATCGAAAAAATAAACCCACCTTCCATTTACCTGGAGGGTGGGTTTTAAGGTTAGTGCTTAACTATCAAGCGTGGTAATCAATCCGGCTTGCTAGGCCACCACGCCGAAACGAGTTTCGGGCACGGGGCTAACGTGTAACGGACTCTGACCAAAAAGTCAGGCCCGGACTTTTCGGCCAGAGTCCGTTACACACCGCCCCTAACCCGCCTTCCTCCACTCTCTAATACCCGCTAAACACCACCGAATTCACACCAAAAACATTCAACCCATAAAGAAATACCATAATCAAATTAAGCACCATCGAAATCAAAATAATCCCATACGGCAAAGTCGCCATGTAAAACCCAAAGATCCACGGATTCCGGAAACGACGTCCTTTGTAGTTGAAACAAAAGACAATCAAGATCAGAGTTAAAATAATTTCTAAAATAAAGCCAACCCAATACACGCCAACACTTGCGGCGTTCAGCTGGAAATAATAGCCGCCTAACGCAATGATGTCTACAATAATAGCTAGTAATGACATGGTGCTTATCTCCCCTTTTTTCACTCATTTGATGCTGGATTCATTGTACCATGAGCCTGATATGACGGGCTTAGGAACGATGTTAGACAGGTATTTCTTAGTTGGTTCTTAAGAAATCAAGCAGAAAAAAACACCTCCGTACACAGTCAGATGTACAGGGGTGTTTTCGCTTAACCGCTCAATCTTGACGCCTGTCAGTGACGCTATTATTTTGCTGGTTAAGGTGAGACTATGTGTTTGTTGTTTAGATTGCTATGTGTGATTTAAGGTTGGAAAACAAATTAAAGTATTTTTTGGTGTGCCTGGCTGTCACTTCTAGACAATTTCTTGTTCCATGAGGTGAAAGCCTATTGTATATGCAACTTCGGCACATATATCAAATTCAGAATTGTGGTTTTTCTTGGATGAGTGCCTCTGGCGTCGAGCTCTTAGGCTGCCACGCTGAAACGTGTTTCGCGAGGCAAGGGGCTACTACGTAAGCAACTCTGGCAAAAATGCCAAGTTCAGGCATTTCTGCCAGAGTTACTTACGCTCCGCCCCTTAACCGCCTCGCTCCAAACTCTAACGACCACTCACATGCGCCGAATTCACATCCCGCTTACCTGCAAATACCGGTCTCAAGAAGTGAACGCCTAACCCAAGTACCGCACCGACAACCGCTGGGACGACCCAGTCCATGCCTAGATTTGCGAATGGCAAGACGCTTTGTTGGAAGCCAGCCAATGCCTTTCCTAAGGCACTCTGACTCACAACAGCCGGGAACGATGCCATCATATCCAGGAATGCTGGTACCGCTGTAAAGACCACGACGAACAGGTAGACTACTGGGTCGCGATGGAATAGTGGTGAGAAGATCGACAGCAAGATCAGCACCATTGCGAATGGGTACAGGAACATCAGCATTGGTGTTGACCACTGGATGATCGTATCCAAGCCGAAGTTAGCGGTCAGAAATGACGCTAGGGCCATGAAGCCTAACCATTGACGGTAACTGAACCGTGAAAAATGTTTGTGGAAATCTTGTGCGAATGCAGCAATCAACCCAACGGCAGTGGTCAGGCAAGTCACTGTCAGCAGAGTGGCTAACAGTGCGTGGCCAAAGGCACCCATGTAGTAGGTCACCAATTGATTAAAAGCCGTCCCACCATCCGCGGAGACCGTGAACCGGCCAAGCGTTGTGGCGCCCAACCAGATCAACCCAACGTAGATCACGCCGATCATGCCAGTGGCGAAAACACCAGCTTTGGCAGTTACTTTAGCGTTACTCTTAGCGGTCGTTTTGCCTAGCTGGTTAACAGCCGTAACGACCGTGACCCCAAAGGCCAATCCGGCCAGGGCATCCATCGTGTTGTACCCTTCCAAAAACCCGTTAAAGAAGGAAGCGTGCTTGTATGCAGCGGTCACGGCCTGAGTGCCAGCGCTGCTCATGGGATGAACGAATCCCATGAGGAAGACGACGAATAACATCACAAGAAATAGTGGGTTGAGCACTTTCCCAACGGAATTCATGATGTTGGATTCCTTGTAGGAAACGAGAAAGGCTGCTCCGAAAAACAATGCTGAGAATACAAACAGACCCACGTGCGCCCAACTAGCGGGCAATAATGGCTGAACACCGACTGAAAATGGAATCGTGGCTGTCCGTGGTGTCCCAAACAACGGGCCGATGGTGGCGTGGATCAGGACCATGAAGCCTAACGCAAACGCTGGTCCCAGCGGCCGACCAATGTCATAAACACCCTTTGAATGGGTCACACTAACGGCCAGAACGGAGCAGAGTGGTAAGACCACGGCGGTTACCAGGAAGCCGACTGTCGCTAACACCCAGTGACCCCCGGCAAGCTGCCCTAAATGAATTGGAAAAATAAGATTACCGGCTCCGAAGAAGAGCCCGAAAAGCATTGAGCTAACAACGAAATACTGTTTGCCTGTTAAAGGCTTTGGATTTAAATCTTTGACTGGTTCCATAACTGAAGACCCCCATATTATGTTTGATGACGCAAACGACCTGTAACCTATAAATTTGAATCTGGCTAATGCCACTAATCTGATCTTCCACTGAAACCACCCGCTTTCTCTATGAGTCCTTATGTAATCAAAAAGGCACCCCTAATTCAGACGATTGTCTAAATTAAGGGTGCCTCTGCACGTTACCACCTTATCATTGTTGCATCATTGCTGATGTAACCTCTTCACGTACGGCATAACTGCGATACGCTAACACGATAATGGGTGTGCCCAATGTACGTTACTGATGTTCGGTACATCGCTCAAAAGGGATTTTCACGACTAGTGTCCCACTTCCTCTCACCAAACGAAGCTCGCTTGCGGACACCTAATCGCTACTCAACTTTCTCATAGCGTTTATTAATTTATGACCCCATCATAATCAGGGTTCAGCAGCTTGTCAACAATTTTATTAGGTTATTTTAATGTGAATCGACTTGTTAAGGGCGTCAACAATGTCCCACCAGGCCATGCATGATAAGGCGTTGACCTATTCTTGGTTAATCGCAAAATTTTTTCAACTTAATTTGCTGATTAGAAAAACGGCCAACAGAAAAATGGCCGACCGTAATGTGTATAAAAATTCAGTTTACTTCTTCGACTCTGAAAACTTTCGCCGCGTTGGACTGACCCAGGTCCCAGATCCAGCGCCAAAAATTGTTTTCACCGCAGGAATAAACGTCGTCACAACCGTAAAGGGATTCACCATCCAGTAGTACAACATGTATAACGGTGCAAATGGCAAGTATTTCAGTTTGGCCCCTCGATGATCAAGTAACAGCGCTGTCACCAGCTGGACCAACCCAGCCACAAGTTCAAATGCCACAACGATGCAGGCCATGCAAAGCGTTTGAAGAAACAGTTGCAGTCACCCTGTAACAGAAAACTAACCATGGAGAAGCCGAAGATCAGGCTCGAGATCACAAAGAAGAACGACCAAACGATGGACAGCGTTGAGTCAATAAACATCGACATTTGAAACCGCCGTTGAAAGGGATGACGTAAAAACGGCTTCAGGTTGGTTAACCAGACTTCCGTGCCGCCCTGCGCCCAGCGTTTGCGCTGATGATAGAGGTCCTTCACAGTTTCAGGAACGTTCATATGGAAGATAATATTGGGGGCAAACCGTGGGACACTGCCGCTAACTTGCTGGTCCCAGGCCACACTGATATCCTCAGTTGCCCGGTCCTGCCGAAATCCATTCACCTCAATCAGGGAACTCTTTCGGTACAACGTGTTGGCACCGCTATACGCGTACATGGAATCGTTGACGGCACTCTGACTACGCTTGATAACGCCCACGATACTGGAAAACTCAACGGTTTGCGACTTGCCCAGCATGCTCGTTCGATTCTGCACGTCCATGTTGGCGGTCACCGCAGCCGTATTCATGTCCTGGTCGTGAATGAAGAAATTCATGTACTTCATCAGCGCCTCTGGTTCAGGAATCGTGTCGACATCGTTGCTCAAAATATACTCGCCCTTAGCGAAGAACATCCCGATGTTAAACGCGTGTGCCTTGCCCTTATTCTTAATGATTTCAACAGTCCTTAACCGATCGTACTTTGTCATCAACCGGTGGACGATATCAGCGGTATGGTCGGTCGACCCATCGTTCATGACCAGCACTTCAAAATTTTCGTAATCCAGATTTTCAAACAAATAGGTAATGGTTTGTTCGATCATGATCTCCTCGTTGTGGGCGGGAATCATAATCGTGATAAACGGCTGGTCTTCGGGCTTAAGTCTGTGCCAATCATCGCATTTGTTGATTTTAAAGAACCGGTACGACAACGCACCCCAGAACCAAAAGAACGAGCCGACGATTGGATATAAACACAGAATCAGCATTAAAAACTGTATAATGTCACCAAACGAATTCGTTGAAAAGATACCGTTAAGCACGCCGCTCACCCACTTCCTCAAGGGCCTCTCTTTCGGCCTGACGCTCTGCCAGAATTTTATCCTTATCGACCTGGCCCATTTCAGCTAACTCGTGCGTATCCAAATTTTGTTCTGGCTGAACCCGATACAACCGGACGTTCTGCCGAAACTTCTCTTCACCAAATCGTTTTGTCATGAACTTCGTCAACTCAGTCTCACGGTTCCGCTCATCCAACGGATCAAACGTCGGCCACTGTTCGATCAGCCGCTCTCGTTTTCGATTTTGAATCAGGACCATCGAAATCGCAAACACCGCGGTGACCGCAAAACAAAACAGCAGGATAATCCCTAAGAATCCGAACGTATACATCCCACCACGAAGATCAATGGTGACGCCAAACAGACGAATCGACCGGTGCGTCAAAATAATGCCTGTCATCACGATCGGCACGATCATCGAAATTAAGCCAAACAAGGCCACCAGCGACTCCTTGATTTTGAGTCCCCAGTGCCCTTTTTCAAAGAAAAGGTCCGTATACAATTGCTGTTTAGCACGGTCGCCCGTTGACGGGGTCGGCTGTGGCGTCGCCGCCGTCGTTGACGGTGACTTGCAGGGTTTGATCGTTGTGGTGTGCGTCTGTTGCATGGCCTGTCGCCTCAATTCCAGTCTCAATCTCATTGACTGGCTTGCCAAACAAATATCCCTGACGAAAATCGATCTGTAGTTGTTCGGCGAGGGCCTCATCCTTGGCGTCCTCAATGCCCATTAAATACAGAGATATGTGGTTGTCCTTAGCCAAATTGTTCCAGAATTGCAGATTTAAATCGAGCCAGACATTCGGGTCTTCCTTTCGAAACGACCGCATGGAACATTTCAAAATGTCGACTGCCGGCAGCAGCCACTCGATATTGTGCAGACTCGTCAATTCTGAATCAGCGTTGTCAATGGCGATGCGAACCCCATACTCTTTTGCGTTAGTGATCTGACGCATAAATTGTTTTTGCCTAATACTATGTAGTTGCTGCGTTGCGTGATACTCGATCACAAGGTCCATCGGGTCGATCTTACTGATTGCCCACCTGACAAACAATGGAAAGTTAGGATCCATGATCTGCTCGTAGGTGAGGTTGATCGATAGACTGTAATGCACCACTGGTAAGTGCCGGAACGTCTCCTCCAAGAGAACCACCACCCGTTGCAACGGCATCCCTGCCAGTTGCTTGGGCAGCGTCCACGTGCCGTCGTGGTGCTGCTGGCGTAATAAACATTCATAGCCGATCACCTTGCCGCGGTAATTGACCTGTTCTTGTATAAAATACTGTAGTTTAAGGTCCGGATCATCGAAGTAGTCGTTCGTACGCTTTCTAGTCGCGTAGTAGAAACGCGCCACCCAAATTGCGAAGAACGCCACGATCACCCAGAAGATGATGAATAGCCTGACACCTAGCTGCCAAAGCAACCCAATCTCCCCCTTTGCTTGAAACTTGTTTCTCCCTTTGAAGTGTGAATAATCAGTTAATCAGTTCGTTGCATTCCGCAATTTGGCACTCCGTCGTGGTGGCTCGCGATGAAGCTAATTTGATTTCTGCTGCGCAGCTCTCGAATGGATCTTCATCGTCTCGCACATCAGTAACCGACCAAAATACGGTCGCCAACTGATGTCGACACCACGGCTCCGTGCCAAATTGGGCCATTCCACTAACATTGAGCTTACTTATTGCCCAGATTAAGCATCACAATTGCATTAACCCTTGTTCGCGGAGAACTTCGCCCTTGACTGCTGCTAATGCTATTAATAGCTATGCTTCATACTAAGGTCGACTTGATAGTATCGATTAAGGAACAAGTAGACTGCCTGTATTGGTCTATTTCGCTAAGAAGCGACATCTTACTCGTTCAATTGTGGAAAGACTCCTTATCTAAAGTGTTACCGACCAAATTTAGGTTCCAACTACCAAAATAGCCTTAAAATTGCCCCTTTAGTCCTATTATCATAAAGCCTATTTAACGGCATTACAAGCTAGTTTTGTTGTTTTATTCTACAGCTAACCTAAAACACACTTCATCACACAAGTTCAATCCCACCCACCGTGTTATATCAGACTTGATTTTACAACCATTACACGTCTAACCGTATTGTATGCTATGTCGTGTTTATCACAAAGAACCCTTATATTACAGTTTAATAACATTTAGGATCAGCAATCAGCACGCAAAAAAAACACCCATCACTTACATACGATGAGTGTCTTTCTTGATTACAAATTTGACCGACTAATCTTGCTTACGTCTCTTTCTGCCTAAGCCTACAAGGCCAAGCAATCCAAGCAAGGTTACGCCCGCTACAGCCCAAGCACCACTCCGTTGCTCATTTGTTTGTGGCAACTTATCGGCGTTTGCTGCAACATTCTGAGTCATTTGAGTGTTATTAGCGCCAGATTCGGCGTTCATAGCTGCAGACTCCGTTGCTTGTGCAGTAGTAGTTGAAATTCCACTACCGCCATTTGACGAAACACCTGAACCAGGTGTCGTCGTGGTTGGGTTATCGCCCTTACCATTACTGGTTTGACTACCCTTACCACCATTGCCATTGTTACCTGGAACGACAACTGGTTGCCCCGGTGTGGTCGTAACATCACTTCCGCCGCCTGGAGTTGTGGTGCCGCCATTACCATTGTTATCGCCACCTGGTGTCGTCGTACCACCATTTCCGTTACCATTGTTATCGCCCGGATTTGACGGGTTAGTGGTGCCACCGCCATTGCCTGGGTTAGATAGCGTGCCATACGTGACAACAATGCTTGAATAAGGTGCCATGGCGATCTTAGCCGTATCATCCAGCGAAGGCGTAGTCCCGAACCCAAGCCCATAAGGCGTCAAAATTGAAGCATCTGTAATGCCAACTGCCAGTGTTTGACTGGTAGTCGTGCCATCAGCTGTGGTTGTCGTTACTTTGGTTGAATTGTCGCCATTCGTCGTGTACGTGATAACCGTCCCGTCGCTTTGGGTGACAGTGATTGTCTTCAAGTCACTTGCTGGGTAGTTAGTCACGCTGATGTCAACACCATTAGCATCAGTTCCAGTCGGGTAAGTCAGATCCTGATTGGTAGTACTCAGCACAGTACCAGAATCATTTTGAACCGTGACCGTGTACTTTGCTTCAGCATCAGTGATCGTTAACGTCCCAGCAGTCACGACTTGATTGTCAAATAAGTAACCAGTATTAGCAGCAGCCAAATCAGCCAGTCCCTGGGCACTCAGAGAGATCGTGTAGGTGCCAGGATCCGCTTTAACAGCACTGGTATCGAGATCTGCGCTATCTGCAGGCAATGTGTAGGTGCCATCACCATTTGCTGTCCAAGAAGTTGGTGCGACCATGCCAGCTGGTAGTGTCTTCGTATAGCTGTCTGGTGTTTCGCCCGTCCAAGTCATGGTTTGGTCCGTGATTGCACCTGGTGCGCTGACCACTTGGTTGTATTGAACGTAATAGAGGCCGCCAATGATGGTTGAACTGGCACTGGAAAGAGTAGAAGTATCTAAGGTGTACGTATTCGTTGCTGGCACAGAACCCGTAACCAACTGATACGTGATGCCGTTATTCACAACCGTCGTTGGTACAACTGACGATGTAAGGTACGTGTCGCCTGGATTTCCAGTCGTGGTTACCGTGTCAATAATAGCGCCGTTCTCATTTTGGAGGTAGTAAACATCTTCAACTTGAGACTTTACAATGACATATTGCCCACCGGTTGAACTATCATAGGCAAATGCATCCGTGAGTCCCAAAGCATTCGCAACCTCGGGTACTGTTGTGTACACACCCAAATCATTTACAACATAGTCACCCTGAGTTTGAGCGGGATCATCAGTTAAGTACAGCACACTTTGGTCACGCGTTTTATATTGACTGAAGGCCCCGGATGTCACCGTGGTATTTGGATCAACTGTAATGTCGATCGGGAAACTCTGCGTAGAAACAGTACCATTGTTCGTCGTAACACTGGCAAACTGAATCTTAAAGACCTGACGATCGTTATAGTTTGCTTCCTGCGTCACAGTAAGTCCAGTACTTGTCACACCATACTGCGTCAATGTCGCTTCAATATCTGATTGCACGGTACTTGCTGGATCTGTCGCAACTAAACCATCAGCAAGCGTCACGTCAAAGTTCTCAACCGCAGCGCCGTCATATGTTTTGGTAACGGAGCCGATTGTTGCGTCCGCTGTCTCAGCTTCAGCTAACGAGGCCGTAATTTTCTGTGCTTGACCGGTTGCGCTGAAGGTCGCTGCCGCAGCTTGTTTCGTTGCGGCTAAGGTTGCACTATCGGTGGCCCCTAAATCAGTCTCGGTCGTCGTGCTATTGGCAGAGCTGGTGTTCGAATCGGTGGCACTGCTGCTGGAATCAGTTACTGTGCTACCCGTAGTCGAACTGTCGCTGGTTGTACCGGTAATCGTTGAAGCATCCGTTGCCGCACTACTACTCGAATCTGCGGTCGTTTCACCGGTTGTGTTCGCGTCAGTTGCCGTTGAACTAGCCGTTGATGAACTGAGTGTGGCACTAGATGACGACTGTAGCGCCGCTGAATCACTGTCACTACCGTCATTTGTGGTTGTCGTGGCCGAATCAGCCGCACTTGTTGTATCCGCATGAGTCGTAATGTTACCGCTTACTAAAATGGTTGCACCCAAAGTAAGGCTTGCAAGACTCGCAAACACCCAGTGCTTGCCAGCCTTGTACGCCTTGTAATGGGTTGTTAAATTATCCCTTAAATCCTGTACATGATTATTTTTTCCAACCATAGTCAAATACCCCCGTTTGTACTCCTATGACAATAATCGAACAGTCAAATTACAATGATTTCGACTTCAGATACGCTTGCACTAACCTCTCCAAAAGGCTGGCTACGCTGGTGTTCTCCTGCACCGCACGAATCTTCAGTTGTTTGATCAAATCACTGTCTAACGTCGTGGTAAACTTCTTTTTCCCCATCGAAGTTCATCTCCTCTAAAAAACAATGACGTGATGATTATGATACTTTTGTGGTCAGATAATCCTTGGCAAGCTTCTCCAATAAGTTTGCGACACTGGTATCTTCTTCCACCGCAATGATCTTCAGTTGCTTGATCAGATCACTGTCTAATGTTGTGGTAAACTTCTTTTTCCCCATCGAAGTTCATCTCCTCCAAAATAGATTTACTCGAAAGTATAGTGTCATTGTATACGGTTCCCACGTCTTAGTAAATACGTATGACTCGCCAAGATGTAAGATATGACGCAAGGTATTTAAGTATTGTTGTATAGACAACATAACACTCGAAATTGATGGGTATAAATTTTATTGAACAGCCCCATTTCATCCTGAAATATGGCACCTGTCAATTATCCTTCAAAAAAAGTGCCATCCAAAAGTCCACATTTTAGTGGCCTTCGGATGACACTTCTTTTATTTTATGAACATCGAAAACAGGTTATTCACCGTTCTTAAGTCAAACTACTTAGTCTTCCTTACGTTTCTTACCAAAACCTACAAGGCCAAGCAGTCCAAGGAGTGATGCCCCGGCAATTGCCCATGCGCCAGACTGTGACTCGTTGGTTTGTGGGAGCTTGCCAGTTGCTTGTTGTTTAGCAGCATCCTTGCCGGTAACTGCTGAACCAGTAGTGGCGTCAGCAGCACCAACTTGGCTATTCGTTGCCGAAGCAGTCGCGTTGCCAGTGGTTGTTGCCACATCCGTCAAGCCGGTTGATTGGCCATTGTTACCAGTAGGCTGGCCAGTTTGGTGATTGTCTGTGCCTGTTACGACCTGATTCGTGGTCGTGTGCACATCGTTGCCGGTTGTCCCAGTACCGTTGCTTGTCTGATTCGAGCCAGAAGCGTTGTCACCATCATTTGGCACAACGACTGCATCGCCGGGGTTGGTAGCGACATCGTTGCCGTTGTTACCAGGTGTTGTGGTTCCACCATTGCCATTATCTGGGTTGGTTGGATCAGTCGTGCTCCCGCCATTCCCATTGTCTGGGTTAGTTGGGTCAGTTGTGCTCCCGCCGTTCCCATTATCTGGGTTGGTTGGGTCAGTCGTGTTCCCGCCATTGCCATTGTCTGGGTTAGTTGGGTTTGCAGTGTAGACTACCGTGACAGTACTGTCAGCTAAGTCAGCAGTGGCAATATTGCCAAGTAATTCCTGGGCAACACTGGCCTTGTCAGCTGTGTAGCCAGTTAGGTCAGGGGTTACAACAGCGTCGTACCCGTTTTGCGCGGTGGCGTATGACGTGCCGGTAACCAAATTGCTGACCGTCTTCCAGTTCATTGTCTGGGTAACGGGCGCTGCGGCTTGGGTGCCATCGGCGTATACGTAGTTGATCGTCCGCGTTGTGGTAGTTGTGCCGTCAACGATCTTGTGGGCCAAATGAACCGTCTGGTTGGCAGCCCCATCAGCAGTAAAGGTGTAGGCAATCTGACCATCCTGGTTCTTAGCCAGAACATAATTGGCAGGAACGGTAACGGTGTAGGTGCCGTCTTCGTTCGTCACACCAGTAACGGTTTCAGTGACACCAACTTGTTGGCCAGTCACGTCGTCCACGTAGGTCACGTCAAACGATTGGACGTTAGCCGTGTACGTCACAGTGATCTTGCCATTCTTCGTTGCAGGCGTAGCTACTGTGGTCGTTTCCGGCGTGTAACCCGCAATTTCAGGAACGCTAATGGCGTCACCAGGGTAACTGGTGGTTGTTACGTCACTGGCGCCTGGAATCGCATTGCCGTTTTGGTCAACCACTGAAATGGTCGTCGTGACCTTAACGGGCGCAACCTTAGCCAACGTTACCGTATAGGTCTGGTTCACGCCATCGTTGGTATCAAACGTCTTGGCAGCGTTGGTCAGTGTGTTCAGACTGCCGCTTTGAGGCGTGTAGCCCTGGTTAAGCAGCGCTTGTTCCTGAGCAACCGCACTGCTGTAATCGATCGTGCCATTTGAGACACCATCAATTGTGGTTGAGGCAAGGTCGTTCCCCTTGTCATCCACAAAGTTCACAACGACCTGTTGGGCATTGGCGGTGTAGGTCACTTTGATTGTTGGCGTCTTTTCGGCTGGAATCGTCACAGTCGAAACGGTGGCGGTGTAGCCTTGAACCGTTGGCACGTCAACACTCGTGCCAGGATAGTTTGAAACCGTGGTGCTGGTGGTGTTTGGAATCGTGTTCCCGTTGTCGTCAACTGGCACGATCGTCGCAGTCACCTTCACGTTGCTGTTTTTCACGAGGGTAACCGTGTAAACTTGTGAGGCACTGCCGGCCGGATCGGCCACGTTATCAAACGTCGTTGCGGCGCTGGTCAACGTGTTCGTTGTGCCAGCCTTTGGCGTGTAGCCCATGTTGATGAGGGCTTGTTCCTGTGAAACGGCTGAGCTGTAATCAACAGCTGCATCCGTTTGACCGTTGATCGTGGTTGTTGCCAAGGTGTTACCCTTGTCATCAACGAAGTTAACGATGACGGCCTGAGCGTCAGCGGTGTAGGTAACCGTGTAGGTGTTGTCAGTTGGCGTGTCAGTCGTGGCAGTCTTTGTGAGGTCGATTGAGCCTGGTGTTACCGTGTAGCCGGCAACTGCTGCTGGGGTGTAGGTTGCTGGTTCGTCACTCGTTGGGGTGTACGTGGTGGTCTTCGTCACATTGTCTGTGTCTGAATCCCAGTTCACCGTGTACGATGTGGTGGTGTCGCCAGTTGCGAGGCCCGTTGTTGAAATGGTATCCGTCGTTGTAGCAGCATTCTGGGTCAGTGTGTGGCTGTGGACTAAGTGAATCGTCACATCAGGGTTGTCGCTGGCTGCGAAGGTGTAACTGCCGGAAGCAGCTTGGTCGGATGCGAGTTCGTAGCCTGCTGGAATGGTTGCAGTCCAAGTAGTGGTAGCATCCGTTGTACCAGTCAATTGATCAGTCTTAACAACCGCGTTATCACTGGCATCATCATCAACGTAAACCAGGTCAGCTGTTTGCTTATTTGCCGTGTAAGTGACGGTCACATCAGGGGTAACCTTTGCGATATCCGTTAAAGCAACCGAGGCTTGCGTTGGTACAGTACCGACCGTTGTCAGATTTGCTGTGTAACCTGCAACTTCAGGTGAAACAACGTAGGTCGTGTTCCCTGAAATCGTGGCGTAAGTTTCGTGGGTCGCTTCGTCGGTTACCGTGTTCCAGTTAAACGTCTGCGTGGTTGAAGCAGGCGTCTTGCTGGCGTCACCATCGGCCAATTGATAAGTGATTGTCCGAGTCGACGTTGCCGTCCCGTAGTCCAACTTGTGCACCAGGTTAATGGTCAGATCATCTGAGTCATCAGCCGTTACTTTGTACGCAACCGCATTGATGCCGTCTTGTGAAAGAATCGTAGCGGTTTGATCGTCTGAAAGAGCGTAACCAGCCGGAATCGTGATGATGTAGTTGCCGTTTTCGCCAACGTATGTGCCGGCTGTATCAGTGCTAATCACCGCGTTGTTGTCGTCTTGGTCAACGTACGAAACCGTTGCTGAAGCAGCTTGAGTATTGTAGATGACATCAATGTTTGTAAATTGAGCCATTTGTTGTTTCATCTGGTCTGTCAGTTGTGGCGTGCTGCCGACACCGATACCGAATTCTGCCATCAGTGCTGTAATTGGCGCAGAGACAGTTGAGCTTGTATCCTTGCTGCTGTCGGTGTTCAAGAAGGTTGCGGTTGTCGTCCCATCGCCATTATTTGTGAAGGTAATCTTGGTGATGCCCTCAGTGTTGTAGGGTGAGTTCGTGTTGGCCGTTGCAACGACCTGCTGAAGCTCATCAGCAGTATAGCCGTTAACCGCAACGTTGACACCATCAACACTGGTGCCATCTGGCCAAGTGTAGTTTTCAGTGATCGTTGGTTGCAGACTGTTACCAGCCGTATCGGTAATCGTCACCGTATAGTTAGATTGACCCGCTTTTACTGTCACAGTCCCCGGTGCGATAACGTTGCTGTCAAACAGGTAGTCCTGATTTGCGGCTGCCAGCTTAGCGAGACCCGTAGCGGAAAGGCTGACGTCATAGCTGCCGACGTTTGGTGAAACGGCAGAGACGTTCAGGTCGCCGCTGGTGGTTGCGATAGTGTAGGTACCGTCACCGTTAGCAGTCCAACCTGTTGGCGCAGTCAAACCAGTTGGCAAAGTGACCGTGTAGCTGGTTGGTGTGCTGCCCGTCCATGACATCGTTTGATCAGTGATGGCACCGGCAGCTTGCGTGGTGTCCATAACCTGCAGGTATTGCACCGTGTACGTGTTCCCCGTAGCAACCGTTGCCGCGTCTGAAACGGTCGTGGTGATTGCTGGGTAGGTTGCGTAAGTGGCTACTGCACCGTCTTTGAGTTCATAAGTGATGCCGTTTTGGACGATGGTCGTTGGGACGAGTGACAGCGTGTTGTAGGTTGTTTGCGGTGTGCCGATTATGGTCTTGCTGCCGAGAGAAACGCCGTCTGGGCCTACGAAGTTGTAGGTGTCTTGGACTTGAGCTTGGACGATGCCATATTGGTAAATATAGTTAGTGTAAGTACTATTTAAAATATAAGCGTCGTCTATTCCAAGTGCATTGGCAATTTCAGGAACATTTACATAAGCACCATACCCATCAACGGCATAGTCACCTTGAGTATCTGCAAAGTTATCGGTAATGTAAAGTGCCCCACTGTCAGGTGCTGAAGTGTTCGGACCAATGTACCCACTCGTTACAGTTGAGTTAGGATCTGTCACGATGGTAACAGGGAACAAGTTATCTAGCGTGACACTTCCGTTGAACGTTGTGACACTGTCAAATGAAATCTTGAAGACTTGACGATCTTTGTATGACGTTTCTTGGGTAACAGACAAGCCCGTGTATGCAACATTGTAATCTGTAAGTGATTGCGTGATTTCGGAAGTAATCGTACTTGCTGGATCAGATGCGACCACTGCATTACCAGTGCTATCAGTTTCACCAATAACGAAACCTGCTGGAACAACCAAATATTCAGTTAGGTTATCCAGGTTAGCAACCGTATTATTGTTCAAAATTCTGAGGTTAAGATTCAACAACGACCCACTTGAATATACAGCTGAGGTATTAGAAATTGTCGTATACATATTGGCTGGCGTAAACTCAGTAGAGGTCGATGTTGCATCATGAACCGTAACCGTACCATCTGACACATTGTTAGCGGTCAATTGCAGGCTAGCATTCGAAGCGTTCAATGAGCTAATCGTTGCATCGCTCAATTTAATCGTGTACTGGCCATCGGTGCTAGTGTTCACAGCTGATGTATCAAAATAACTCATCGGCACAGTGTACACAATGCTGGATTGGGCTGCGTTAGTATAGCTAGCAGTCCAGTCGGTTGGAACTTGGTAGCTGCTTGCATTGTTGATGGTAACGTACAGACCTGATGGTAAGCTGGTACCCTTATTCATACTGATGGAGCCAACAACCGCCTGATCATTTTTAACGATGTTGAACCAGCCGGAACGTACTGCTGTCGTTGGAATCGTGTAGTTCGTGTTAACAGCTTCCAAATCAGCGATGCCTTGAGCAGATAACGTGATTTCGTAACTGCCTGGCTGCTGGCTGGTGATATCAGCATCGATATCGTTGGTTGAAAGGTCAACTGTGTAAGTGCCATCGGTGTTCGCTGTCCAGCTTTCTGGTGCAACCAAATCGCTGCCCAGTGTGACAACGTAGCTTGTTGGATTAGTTGAGGCATCATTGTCGTAATTCTTGTTATCGCCGGCAATCACGATTGAGTTTGAGGCCGCTTCAACCTTGCTGATGACTAATGAACCAGCAACGATGTTGTCGGTCGTAATCGTTTTGCCAATGTTAACCGCCTGCAAGTTTGCCAGACCGGTTGTTGAAAGGGTCACAGCGTACGTGCCAACGTTTTGGTCAGTTGTATCAATATCCAGGTTGCCAGAATCTGAGGCAACATAGTATTCGTTTGCCGTGTCAGTGGCATACCATTCACTCGGCGCGTTCACCCCGTTAGCCAGAGTGACCGTGAAGTTCAATGGTGTTGACGCGTCGTTGTCGTACGTTTTTGTGGTCGTTCCAACGGTTGCGTCGATCTCAGCAGTTTGCGCTGCGGAGGAGGCAACGATCTTTTGTGCTTGACCAGTTGTTGCGTAGTCGGCTGCAGCGGCTGTTTTGGCAGCGTTAAGCGTGTCGTTGTCCGTTGATCCTAGGTCAGTTGTTTTGACGTCGGTTGAGGTGTCCGTGCTGGCCGTGTCACTGCTGGTGCTGTTTGAGTTTGAAGCTGTATTGGTTTGAGTTGATGAGTTGTCTGTATTTTCGTTAGTAGTAGTTGCGTCACTTGCCGGATCAGTAGAAGTGCTGTCATCACTTGATGCAGTTGCAGCCTCCGTTTGGGCAGTTGCAGCAGTGGTTGAAGATGCAGTTGCTGCGTCAGTTGATTGCGTTGATGCATCACTAGAAGACGTAGCCGACGTTGCGTCATTGCTTGATGATGCTGTTGTGGCATCATCCGTTGTCGTTGTTGAAGTGGTCGATGCTGCATCACTATCAGCCGTTGTTGACTCACTGGTTGTATCTGAAGACGACTGTGACGATTGGTTGGCACTGCTGGTGGCAGTCGCGGTTGTGTCTGCTGTGCTAGTTGATGTTGAATCTGCGTATGATGTCACACCGGCGCCAAAAAACAAGGCCATACCTAAAGACAGGCTAGCGATGCTGGCGAAAACCCAGCGCTTACCTGATTTGTATGCCTTGTAGTGTTGTTGCAAATTTGATTGTACTTCTTTACTCCGATTGTTCTTGCCGACCATGGTAGAACCCCCATTCATTTTAAATGCCTATATTGCTCCCATTACCTATGCTTGATGCATTTTTACAACGTTTTGATTTGAAGATACTGCTTAACTAATCCCTCCAAAAGACTAGCTACACTGGTGTTTTCCTCCACCGCGCGAATCTTCAGCTGCTTAATAAGCTCGCTATCAAGCGTTGTTGTAAACTTCTTTTTCCCCAAGAAGTCCACCTCCTCCAAAATATTTAGTTTTTAATGATTACAATCTAATTGTAGTTGTTACACGTCTGAAAGTAAATACGTATATACTAGTTTTATTATAAAACTAATTCCCGTATTCAACTATGATACTGTAACACATGTTGCTGGGTAATGCACTAGTTTTTGCTTACTTCTTTTTAGTGAATTTGAAAGCTTAACTAATTGTTCGTATAAGACGAACAGAGTGTGAAGCAAGGCGGTTTAGGGGCGGTGTGTAACGGGCTCTGACCGAAAAGTCCGGGTCTGACTTTTTGGTTAGAGCCCGTTACACGTTAGCCCCGTGCCTTGCTGAACACGTTTAGGCAATGTGACATAGCCCCACGTCGCCAGCCAAGCTCTGCAGCCAGAAAACTCAAACAGAACTCTCCAGTTCGTAACCAGTGATTCCCTATATCGTGTAAAAGAATGACGAACCGTCACATAAAAAAACGACTATACCGGAAAAGGAGACCAAATGCAATAGCCGCACTTAGCCCACTTTTCACTGTCTATTTCATTTAAATATGTTGTTAATCGGCCATTCACTAAAATGAGATTCATCGGTGTAAGACTATTTGTTCAACTTTCTTGTGACAAGTTTATTTGCTAAGCCTCAAGCATCGAATTCGTGATTGGATACTAGCTCAACCAATATATACGGTAAAGTGTAAATATTCTTATACTGATAGTGTGACTAGCCGGGAATTGGTCTATAATGCATAGTATAGACTTACACCAAAGGTTTTGGGGGTGAACACATGTTGCGCTTTATGAGTCAAGAAAAGTACTCAGCCCGCGAATTGATCGGGTATGAACTGTTTTTGCGTGAATTAAAAGAAGGTCAATGGGTGTTCCCAAAAGACTTCGGCAAATTTTCACCAAAAGACATTGCGAGCCTATTGGTGTCAACTATAAAGTCACTGCCAGACAGCATTCAACTGGTATCATTGAATCTCGATCAACCCCAGTTCATTGATTCCCAATATGCGACAGAACTTGGTGCAGCACAACGTGATTGCCCTGATACTCAGATCATTGTGGAACTAACTGAACACAAATACGGCATCAACATCGGGCAGCTTCGTTCAGCCGCTAGTGCCTTGCAGCAACAACGATTATGGGTCTGTCTCGATGATGTGGGCACCGGTGCCAATGATATTACCTTAGCTGAACAGATGTCAGATGTGGTCCAAGAATATAAGTTTGCGCTTCAGAATTTTCGGGGCAAGCGAGACTTCATCACAAGTGTGAGTCCCCAACTGCAATTTTGGTGGGAACAAGCGCGGATTAATAATACATTTTTAGCAATTGAGGGGTTTGAAGCGCAAAGTGACCTGAAAGTGGCGACCAACTATCCGGCCGATATCGTTCAAGGTTACTATTTTGGCCGCCCTCGCCTAACTGAACTCGAGTAAATATCGTCGCAAAGAGGGGCGGGGCATGAAATACTTAAAAATAATCAACCGACAAATCAGGGCAATCGGCACCATCCTAACCGACATGGTGATGCCCAACATTGGAGCGTTCATCGCTTGGGGGTTACTTTCGGCAATTTTTAGTAACTCTGGCTGGTTCCCCAATCCGCAAATCAATCAACTTGTCACGATGATGGGAAAATATATACTACCAATCTTGCTAGCATCCACTGGTGGACGGATCAAGGGCGGTCAACGTGGCAGCCTGGTCGCGGCAATTGCGACACTTGGTCTAATTTGTGGGATGAAAGACTCGGCATTACTCGGTGCCATGATTATTGGCCCAGTAGTCGGTTGGCTGATGCGAATCACCGATACGTCATTGCGTAAGCATGTTAGCCAGGGATTTGAACTACTAGTCAATAACCTGACGGCAGCCTTTCTTGGCATGGTCACCAGCCTTGGCGCCTATTTTGTATTGGCCCCCATCATCGACTGGTTCAGTCAGGTACTGGAGACTGCAACCCACTGGTTATTTGTGAACCACTTACTAGCACTGATGAATGTCGTCATCGAACCAGCCAAAGTGTTCTTCCTAAACAATGCGATCAACCACGGCATTTTAAACCCGCTGGGGACTAATCAAGCCATTGCTTCTGGCCACTCCATTTTGTTCCTGCTAGAAACCAATCCTGGACCTGGAATCGGGTTGCTTTTGGCATTTGCACTGTTTGGCAATCACCGTGCTAGAAAATATGCTGGCAATGCGCTTATTATTCACGCACTGGGTGGCATTCACGAAGTCTACTTTCCATATGTCCTAAAACACCCCCAGCTATTAGTATCAGTTATCTGTGGCGGTGTCACAGGCACTTTCACCTTTAGTATGATGCACGTTGGCCTGCGTGCCGACCCGTCACCTGGATCCATTATTACTATTCTGATGCTCACACCAAGTGGCTGGCATAATTACATTGGTGTCATTGCCGGTATTTTGTCCTCAACCTTAGTCTCATTTTCAATTACTGCGGCTTGGTTGGCTTGGATCGCACCCAAGTACCGTCACCAGCAAGTCGACGCTCAAGCAGTATCAACGAGCAATCATGTGATTGTGACCGGAGATGCTGGCATGGGATCACCATCAATGGGCGCTAGAATTCTGCACGACAAATTGCGCCGTGCCGGGCACAATGAGTTTGCCCTCACGTCGGAGCCAATCAACCGCTTAAAAAATACCACCAACGCGACCATCTTTGTGCGTCATGATTATTTGGAGCGCGTTCAGGCAATAGTGCCTGATGCGCACGCCATCATCAGTATTAATAACTACCTGAATACACCTGAATATGATCATTTTGTCAGTGAACAAAATGACCTCGCGAAGGCTTTGGGGTCACTTGAATAAATATCAACGTAAAAGAGCACCCAATTTAGGTGCTTTTTTGTCTGCAGTAACGTCCTATTCAAAATACGCGCTCCCGAAGGCCATAAAAGCGACTGAATGCTTAATTACATTCAGTCGCTTATATTCATTAGTAACTCATCATTTCCTAGTCACTAATCATCTTCACGTTTCTTCTTACCAAAACCAATCAAACCAAGTAAGCCCATCAATGAAGCTCCAACAATTGCCCATACACCGCTTTGTTGCTCACTCGTTTGCGGCAACTTAGAAGTCTTATCAGCCGTGCCAGTTACTGACTTGTCACCACCTGTATCAGCGCTTGAAGTGGTCAGTGTTCCAGACAATGTCCGGTTAGTAGTTTCTTGCTTACCAGTTGTGGTATCACCTTTAGCTGTTGTTGCCACTGAAGAATTTTCATTAGCTTGACCATGAGTAACGGTATCGCCATGACTAGAACTGCTGGTAGTTGTGTCACCAGAATCGCCACTCTTGCCATTGTCATTGCCTGAAACGGTGTCACCATCGTTGTCAGTCGCCGTATCGTTACCCGGAGTCGATGAATCAGTCCCCGTTGTGGTAGGCGTGCCACCGTCACTGTCATTCCCACCATTGCCACCATTATCTGGGGCAACTGGGTTAGCTGTGTATGTGACAACAACGGTTGAATCCGCTAAATCACTCGTAGGTTCGTTGCCAAACAATACTTGCGCAACACTTGACTTATCGGCTGTGTAGCCAACCAATGTTGGAGTATCAACTTCATCATATCCATTTTGTGCCGTCGCGTAACTTGATCCAGTCACCATGTCACGAACGACCTTCCACGTGATATCTTGGGTAACCGTCTTTGGTGCTGCGCTTGGGTCACCAGGGACAACGTACGTAATCGTTCTCGTCGTTGTGGCTGTCCCGTCAACAATCATGTGGTTTAAATGAACGGTTAGCGCCGTCTCGCCAGGCTGCATCGTGTAGGCGACCTCAGCAGATTGACCCTGACCTAGGACATAGTTGTTCGGAACTGTTACATCATAGGTGCCCTTCATCCCAGTGTAGCCATCAATGGTGGTGTCAAGCGTCGGCATTTCTTCGCCAGTTGCATCATCAATATAGGTGACCTTTTCAGTCGCAGGATCAGCCGTGTATGCCACATATACCTTTGTATCCGTTGGCTGGGTATCGATTGCGCCCAGTGTTTCTGCTGCAACCGTGGCCTGATCAGGGGTATAGCCGCTCACTTCAGGGCTATCTGAAGCCTCGTAATCGCCTTCGGCTGTGGCAACAATTGCACCAGTCACCATGTCACGTTCAACCTTCCACGTCACAGTCTGCGTGGTTGGCGTTGGGTTCTGACTGTTATCGCCTTCAACCACGTAGTAAATCGTCCGTGTCGTGTTCGTCGTCCCATCAGCAATAGCGTGTGTTAAATGAACGGTAATATCATCCGTATTATCCGTTGTATACGTGTAGGCGACACTGGCTGATTGTCCCTGACTCAAAACATAGTTAGTCGGTACTGATACTGTATAGGTGCCAGTCTCATCCGTCGTACCGGTTAAAGTTGTATCGAGCGCGGGCATCGTTTCACCAGTCGCATCATCAATATAGGTCACAGTTAGCGTTTGAGGATCAGCTGTATAGGTCACAGTCTTTGACTGATTTTCCGGTGCGGTCGTATCAGAAGCTTGATCAAACAAGACCGTCGTCTGATCCGCTGTGTACCCGTCAACGGCGGGACTCTCAATCGCAGTCTGTGCTGTCTCTGGTGTGTAGGTGCTTGTACCAGTAGCTTCGTCGGTGTCGACGTCCCAGGTAACTGATTGTAACTTTGCGGTCTGTGCCTTATCAGTTGGTAAGCCTTCATAGCTCACTGTATCCTGGGTCGTCATTGACGATTGTGTATGCGTATGCGCCACGTGGATCTGGACAACTTGATCATCGCCAGCCGTAAATTCATAAGTGCCGCTGCCTGGTCAGTCGCAAGGTGGTACCCCGTTAGCAAATCAGTCGTATTCCAGTCGGTAGTCGTTCCCGTAACGCCGTTTAGTGTAGTTGGCGTGCCAACAGTCTTCTCACCATTATCATCATCAATGTATTCAACCGTGGCTGTTTGTGGGTCAGCTGCGTAGGTCACAAAGGCATCCTCAGCATTCGTAGGTAACGTGTTAATTGTGCCTAACGTCTCACTTGGTACTGTGGTTGTATTTGCGGTATAACCTGAAACAGCCGGTGTATAGACTTGACCATAACTATCCGTAGTTGTCGCAGTAACGGCGCCAGTGACCATATCTTCAGTCACATTCCACATTGCGGTTTGTTGAACCGGATCAGGGTTTAGTGCATTATCTCCCTGAACAACAAAGTAAACATTTCGCGTAGTGGTTGCCGTTCCAGTTGCGATACCGTGACTCAAGTGAATCGTCAGGTTATCTGTATTATCGGTAGTAAATGCGTAAGCAACTTCAGCCGTTTGACCGTCACTTAAAACATAGTTGGTTGGCACCTGAACCGTGTACGTACCAGTCTCATCCGTAACACCAGTTAACGTGCCACCCAAGTTTGTCATCGTATCACCAGTTGTATCGTCAACGTATGTCACTGTCAGACTTTGACCAGTAGCCGTGTACGCGACTGTTGTTGTCTGATCTGTAGGGACATCCGTAATGGTTTCCTGCGGGAAGTCAGTCGTTGTGCTGGCTGGCGCATAACCATCAACTATTGGCGAATCAATTACAGTTGATGTTACTGATGGTGTATAGGTACTCTGACCAGTGGCTTCATCGGTATCGACTGTCCAATCAACAGCGACAGTCTTCGGCGTCTGTGCCTTGTCAGTTGGCAGACCGGTATAGGTCACTGTATCTGTCGTCGTAACTGTACTTGAGGTATGAACGTGTGACAGATGAATCGTTAAATTATCGCTATCATCGTTCGTCAGTGTGTAGGCAATCGTATTTGCATCGCTGATTTCAGTCTGACCAGCTGTTAAGGCGTAACCGGTTGGGATGGTCACAGTGTAAGTTCCTGTGTCATCCATGTTACCCGTCAACGTCACCGTGTTGCCAACCTGGGCTTCATCGCTAGAATCATCATCGACATAGGTTACGGTCAAACTTTCTGGGTCAGCCGTATAAGTCACTGTCTTCGTTTGATTTTCAGGTGTTGTGCCTTGAGTAAACGTCACTTCGTTTGCCGCGGCTGTATACCCATCAATCGTTGGCACTGAAACAGTAGTCGTTGCATTATCAGGTGTATAGACTGTCGTATCAGTTGCTTCATCAGTATCGACATTCCAGGTCACTGTCGAAACGTCATCACTAGGTGTTTTAGTTTCTGGCAACCCAGCGTACGTCACAGTATTCGTCGTAGTTGTGGTTGAAACAGCATGTTTGTGCGTTAAATGAATCGTCATGTTATCCGTTGGCAACGTGTAAGCAACGGTATTATCAGCGCCAATCGTAACATCCTGTTGCGCGGCCAATTGATAACCCGCTGGCACATCAACTGTGTACGCGCCGGTTTCATCAGTCGTCCCATTAACGGTCGCAGGTTGACCAACCTGCGCGCCGCCATTATCATCATCCACATAAGAAACCGTAAACGACGTTGCGTTTGGCGTATAGTTAACGGTTTGTTGCTGGTCGACTGGTTCCGTCGTTGTACTTGCAGACTGAGTGAAGGTCACGGAAGGGTCGGCAGCTGTGTACCCTGTTACTGTCGGCGATGCAATTTCCGTAGTTGGAGTTGCAGTTGTGTAGGTCACCGTATTCGTAACCTGATCTGTATCAACAGTCCAATTGACAGTAGCACTATTATCCGACACCGTCCTATCGCTTGGTAGCCCCGTGTACGAAACAGTGTCCGTTGTGGTCATCGAGGTCGTGGTATGTTGATGGACTAAGTGAATAACAATTGGCGCATTGTCAGTAGCTTGGAACGTATACGTCCCAGACGCCGATTGGTTCTTAGCTAAATCGTAATTGTCAGGAACTGCAGCGGTCCAATCAACAGCCTGGTCCGTTGTCCCATTAAGTGCTGTCGAGTCGCCGACTGAAGCACCGTTTTCGTCATCATCGACAAACTCAATATCTGTGGCTTGCTTATCAGCAGTGTATGCAACTTCGGTGTTTTGGTCCGTCGGTGCGTCCGATTGAGAAGCAGTGGTAAAACTAACCTCAGCTTGAGAGGGATCAAAACTGTAACCAGCAACATTAGTCGTTTGATAAGTGGTGGTGCCGGCCGTGGATGGTACGTATGTTGTCTGACCTGTCACATCATCCGTTTCAATAGCCCAAGTGACATCTGCCGTTTGAGTGGCAGGCGTTTTGTCTGCTGGCAGACCAGTGTACGTGACCGTATTCGTTGTTGTCACTGTGCCAGTGGTCGTGATGTTATGCACCAGATGGACCGTTAAGTTGTCAGTATCATCATCCGTTAACGTGTACGCTAATGTGCTAGCTTGCCCACTTGCCAAATCGTATCCTGTTGGTGTCGTAGTCTGATAGCTGCCACTAGTCCCGAGCACGCCAGAAACAGTAGCCACGTCACCCACTGTGCTGCCGCCATTGTCATCGTCAACATAGGTCACGGTTAAGTCTGCACTCTTGGCCAGTTCATACTGCACAATTTCGCCGTCAGTGCTGTAAATTGCGGTATCGCCAACCTTGGTCGTTGCGGTGGATTCAATGCCATCAGCATTGGGACCGGAAACAAGTGTGTAATCATCGCTTGCTAATGTGTAACCCTCAGGAATTAGTGCCTGATCAGCTGCAGAAAAGCCATCGAGACTAGTTGGATAAATATCTTTGAGCGTGTCCACGTTATCCTGAAGGTCGTTTTGTGCGAGGTCATCCAATGTAATGTACTGGTCGTTGCCATCCGCATCAACGTAATGGAAACGAGTTGTTACGCTGGAAGTCCCAGTGATGGCAATTGATGCTGCTTTAGCCTCAGTACTTGCACTATTTCCGTTGACGAAAACGGCGGTGGATAGATAACCAGTCTGGCCTGCCAGATTTTCCATATTTTCAATCGTGCCGTTGATGGCAATTCGACCTGTTGATGTCCCTTTGGCGACATTATCCACTTCAATCATAATTGACCGAACTGAAGACCAATTGTCACCAATTTCATCTGCGGTTACATAACCCGTGGTATCTGGGGCAGCTTGCCCGTTTGTTACGGTTTGTGCTGAGGTCGAATAGAGCACTGTGCCTTGAATAGCGTCACCTGTACCTGTGCTGGTAATATAATTTGTTGGTAATGTGACTGGACCGGTTAAGTCAAACGTATAGCCGGAGCCACTAGCATCGCCGTCAGTTGGTAAATTGATGACACTGGTAGCCGTATTATCAGCACCATCAGCAACCGTGTTAATGAGTGTTGTGTAAAAGGTTGCGTCATCAGTCCCTTGATCATCAGAAGTACCAGCGCTGATACCGGTCACGTCTTGATTTCCTTGGGCAAATGAATACTCATCAAAAACGCTGGCAGAGCTAATCGTCCAATTCATGTCACCGCCAATCATTAAATAGGCATCAGCATTTCCATTTGTGTATGAGGTATCCGTTACCTTCGTCCCATTAGTTAGGGCAGTTGTCGGTGAGTAGACATACATCGAGAACGGATATTCTCCGGGGAGTGCATCCGGGTTGTTTGATAAATCAATTTGAACTGGCCCAGTTGAATCGGTGTTAACAGATTCTCCTGTTCCTGAGTAATCAACCTCAACAACTGTGCGACCATCATCACTCAAGTATTCCGTCACTTTTGCGTCATCTGAAATACCACTCATGCCATAAATGCTGGTTCCTGATGGCAATACATAGTAGAAAGTTGGTTCATAAACATTGTCAGTCGTGTGCTTGTTGCCACCAGTTCTGCCAACTGAAATCCGGCCAGCATACACCTTACCTGCAACCTGACCATCTGCAGGTTGCCACATATAGGCATAGACACCATCAATCGGAACAGAAATCGTTTCCGTATAAGTTTGTGATGCGATAACTGTTGTTGGATCAGAGGCCAGTGTGACACTGATACCAAAGTTGATTTCATCACCCACTTGCACCGCATTTCCATTATCATAGGTTTGTGAAACAGAACCTGATAAAACAAATCCTGAATCGGTACCGTGGTTTGCGCCAACTGTATAGGCACCTGAAGACAGGTAGTTAGGCGTCAGCGCAATCGACCGAATTGTCGTCCCAGCTGCAGCCGTAATTTCGCCACCAGCATCAACAACGCCCTCTTGAGTCGTCCCATCAGCTAACGTTACTGTGTAACTGTACTGTGTTGTACCAGTCAGATACTGTGATGAATTCGCACCAGAATCTGGAACCGTCAATGATGACATTTTTATCCCGTCAGGAACAGAAATGGTCACAACTGCATCATCCGTCAAAGCACTCGCAATCATTGAAGAAAGTCCGTAAGTGGCTAAGTAACTGGTTGCATCGGCGGGGTCAGTACTTAATGTCAATTGATTTTGTGCACCAGCCCCATAACTGTTACCACCAATAGAAACGCTGATACCACTCACAGAGGCAATATCACTTGTTCCGGCAATGGTTTCAGACATCGTTGATCCAGTGCCATCAAGCGTTGCCCCATCAGCTGAAATCACCTGCGAAAACTGAATTGGGCCGGCTGCGGTCAACGTTTGATCATCAGCAGTTTGTGTAACGCCATAAGACCCTGCAATTTGATACCCATTTTGACCTTCCCAACCTTGCTTACCAGACCCCTTGGGAACGGTAATGATAATATCTGCGCCAGCAGCCGATTGTGTAATCGTTGTTGCATCATTAAAATTGTTTAAGCTATCGGTGAGGGTACTATCCAGGGTAAACCCTTCTGGAACCGGAATCGTAATCGTCGTTCCATAATTTACATTTGAGTTAACTTGTTTTGTTTGATACCCGTTATTTATAAGGCCCTCGGATTCGTTCACATCAAAGTCATAGACATAATCGGTATTAGGCTGAACGGCCGGAACATTTGTCGTATCCGGCGATGTTCGTGTGATTGGATCCAAATTAATTGTCGGTGTCACTGTCTGTGTAATTGGGATTGTTGTTGTCGTGGTCCCGTTGACAGCTAACGTAATGTTGTAAACGCCCGTGCCGACGTCAGCAATCGGTTCAGGTTTTGCTGCATAGTTGTTCGAAACCCATAACGTAATTTGCTGAGACATGTCGGCCGTATTTTTAACAATGGTATCAGTAACGATCGTCCCATCTGCTGTCTTTGTTGTAGTGACAGTACCTTGATTTGCGGACAACGGATCTATGCCGTCGTACCCAAGAACACTAGTTGTTGGGATTGTAACTGAATAGGTATCACCCGTTTCAGCGCCTGTGGCGGTTAGTGTTAACGTAATTGCTGTCACACCCGTCTCATACCCCACCGTAGTGGTGTCGGATGTCAACGTCACTGTAGCGCTAGTTTCACTTGGTGTTGCTTCATCTAGCATCATGTTCAACTGCTGAGCTTGCCCCGTCAGCTTATAGGCAGCTTCCATTGTTTCCTTGGCTGTATCAATATCTGCGTCAGTCGGGTTAATGATCGTCTCACTATTGACAGCCAGTGAATCAGTAGAGATCGTTGGTGTGTCTAAAACCTCACCTGTCACGTTGTCAACTGTATCTGAGGACACAGTCTTATCCGACCCATCCCCCGTTGAGGTATCGTCCACGGTGGATGCGTCGGTTGTTATATCTGTGGCAGGTGTGCTATCAGTGATCTGGTCATTAGTTACACCATTATTTGTCGCAGTTGTACTTTTAGTAGTTGCTGAATTTGGCTTACTTGTTGCTGTAGTACTTCCTGTATCCGTAGTTGTTACTTTGTTAGCAGCTGTTGTGTCTGTGTCAGATTGTGATGCCTGCGTATCATCCTCAACTGATGAACCCACTGAACTATCTGACGATGAGGAGTCACTGTCTGCAACTGTGCTCGAAGATGTGTCCGAATCTGCAGTTGCAGTCGTATCACTGCTCGTATCAGCACTGTTTGACGTATCTGAACTACCAGTTGAGGGTGATGTCAACGTCACTTTATTTGTAGACGAAGTGGCTGCGGCCGCATCTGCTGTGCTGTCGCTTAACGTGTCTGTTGAATTGGAAGGTGTGCTGCTATCAGCATACGTCGTTAATCCGG
This sequence comes from Secundilactobacillus paracollinoides, assembly GCF_001702155.1. Lineage (NCBI taxonomy): Bacteria > Bacillati > Bacillota > Bacilli > Lactobacillales > Lactobacillaceae > Secundilactobacillus > Secundilactobacillus paracollinoides. Next base: position 1,376,165 of record NZ_CP014912.1, on the reverse strand, counting down.
ACCCAAAAAATAATGCGGTCCCTAATGATAGGCTTGCGATACTAGCAAATACCCATCGTTTACCCGATTTATAATCCTTGTAATGTTTCTTTTCATTTGTTGCTACGTCTTTTACGCGATTGTTTTTGCCAACCATGATTAAAGAATCCCCCGTTCTTAAATTGCCGTCTGCACTCCCATACAGTGATGCTAAATTACGACGTTTTTGCTAACAGATACGATTGCACAAGGTTCTCCAACAAACTTGCGACACTGGTATCTTCTTCAACAGCGATGATCTTCAATTGTTTGATCATGTCGCTATCAAGCGTCGTGGTAAACTTCTTTTTCCCCATCGAAGTCAACTCCTCCAAATATTTAATTTTATAAGTACATAGACATTGTAAGGGTTTTAATCTGGGAAGTAAATACGTGTGAATAAGTTTTTTAACAAAAATTTTGTTCTGTTTGAAATAAGTGCTAATCAGATACATTATAACCAACAAGTGTTTAAAATATTTATTTTATGTGTGAATATTTATTAGGTAAAGATGGGTTAACTTTCAATTGATCTTGGCAAGCGAAACCCTATTACTAGGAATTTTTTGATAAAAAATTATAAATTTGTGCAAAATAAAAAGACTTAAATAAAATTAATTCAGTCTTTTGACACCTTATACCTCCAGGAGTATTTTTCTTGAGCCGGTATTTTTTATTTAGTTATTCAACCCACTAAACGTAACCGTCCCATTCTTAATAGTAATGATCACATTCCCGGCCGCATTCTTCAACTGCAAGGTATACTGTGCCTTCAGCGTTTTATTGATCGACTTGCTAACTTTCAGATAGTTTGTCTTCAACGACGTCAGTGATTTTTGGTTCTTGCTTGGATATTTCCAAATGGTGGCAATTGCCTTTTTAAACTTTGGCTTCTGAGCGGTAACCGTGTAGGTCTTTGTCGCTTTATCAAACGTCACTGGACCCTGATTAACGTACATCTTGTTCAACTGCTTCAACACAGCCGTTTCATTATTGGCGAGATTCTTAGCAGCCGTCTGTTCGGAGTCCCGCTCGGCAAAGAACTGTGAGTTTGCTAATTTCTTTGAAGAACTAGACGACTTCGCAGAATTGGTCGCGTTGTTGCTTGACCCCCACGTAAAGCCGTTCTTCCACAGGCCGACCCCACTGCCGACCAGACAGATGATACTGATAAATGTAATCGCGCGGGTCACGCCTACTAACCCGTCGTAATGTGCTGCGTACCACCAGGCTACCCCGCCGATGGCCGTTGAAATAATAAAAACAATGACTAATACAAGCCACATAATGATTCCCCCTAGTTAATGTAGCGTGTGCTATAAGTGACGGACACCGAAATTGCAACTCACAAAACACGTTTTCTTTTTAATGACACTAAATCCTATTAATGAACAAGCGTGACGTTTTCTCTGACGTGGCTCAGGATATCGGGAACTTTGTGTCCCAGCAGGTCCGTTGCTAAATGGCGCTCGCCGTACGCACCCATCACGAGGTGACAGACGTTATCGAGGTTGGCGAACCGGGCAATTTTGAGCACCGGGTCGCCATACATGACGGACCAGATGAAACGCAAGTCAGCCTCCGCTGCCATTTCGCTGTGCCGTTGCATGTTGAACGCGCCGAGCGCCTCTTGCGTTTCAATCCAGGTCTCCCACTGGTCTTCATCGTAAGGCAGCGTTTGAACAGTGTCGATCACGTAGATGCCGTAAACTGACTTATGCCGTTCTGCAGCAAGGTCCAAGGCGTAATTAAAGATCCGGTTTGCGTTCTTCGTATTTTCCATTGCGACAACAACGTAGTTTCCCTGTTCAGACATGCAGCGGGTCCCTCCTATTTTAGGTCCTAATCTACTCTCTTAACAATAGCAAACTCCATCTCATCTGTCAGCCGAGACGCCACACAATTCCTAAATAAGTTGCGTACAGTACACCTGTTCAATACAGTCGTGGTCATCGCGCACGGTTTGGGTCAGGACAAAGCCTTGTTCAAGATAAAAGTGCACCGCCGAAACGTTATCCCGCAGCACCCATAGATATGCCGTGCGGTACCGTCGTTTCAACTGGTCTAGGGCCGCGGTCAACAGCCGCGGTCCCAGTCCCCGGTGCTGGTATGCCGGCAAAATATAAATGGCATACACCTCGCCCCAGTCAGCCAACTCAGGTGTTCGCGAAGGCCCATACGTGCAAACACCCACGAGTTCACCCGCATCCGTTTCTGCCAGAAACATCCGCCGCCACTGCTGATCTGGATGCCACACAGCTGTTGTCAGGCCATCCAAAAATGTCTGGTCAAACAACCCCGCGTACGTCGCCCGCCAAGTGGTCAAATATAGTTGTGCGATCGCCTGAAAATCGTCTGTTTTCCGTGCCGGTCGAATTCGCATCCGCATCAGTTCTTTCCTATTATGTCTCCTCCTAGTTTAGCATGCCACGCCCAAAACCGGTTTCTAAAGATTTGCACACTTGTGTTAAATTTCCAAGAGACCGCAAAACCCCCAATCAGAATAAACGGGTTCTGACTGGGGGTTCACTAATGTTGTGTGACAATTTATTCTTTTATTGAAGCCTAGATAACACCCTGAGCTAACATGGCATCGGCCACCTTGTTGAAGCCGGCAATGTTGGCGCCAGCAAGGTAGTTCTTGCCCAAGCCGTACTCTTCAGCAGCGGCTTGAGATTCATCAAAGATGTTTTGCATAATGTCTTTCAACCGGTTGTCGACTTCTTCAAAGGTCCAAGAAAGTCGTTCGCTGTTTTGACTCATTTCAAGGGCAGAAACGGCAACCCCACCGGCATTGGCAGCCTTAGCTGGGCCGAGGAGCACGTTGGCCTTGCTGAAGGCAGTCACAGCAGCTGGCGTACATGGCATGTTGGCCCCTGAAGCCACCACGGTCGCACCGTTCTTGATGACACGGTCAGCTTGGTCAGCATCGATTTCGTTTTGAGTGGCACATGGTAACGCAATGTCGTAGTCAGCATCGAAGTCCCATACGGACCCTTCATGGTATTCCGCTGTTGACACACGGTCGGCGTAATCCTTGATCCGGCCGCGTTCAACTTCCTTGATCTGTTGAATGACCTTGTAGTCAATACCATTAGGATCGTAAACGAAACCGTTGGAATCAGAAGCCGTCACAACTGTGGCACCTAATTCAGTTGCCTTTTGGATGGCATAGATGGCAACGTTCCCGGAGCCGGAAACTTTGATCTTCTTGCCGTCTAACGTTTCGTTGTTAGCAGCTAACAGCGCCTTGGTATAGTACAACAGGCCAAAACCGGTGGCTTCAGTCCGAGCTAAACTCCCGCCGTAGCTCAAGCCTTTCCCGGTTAAGATGCCACGTTCTGCACCGCGTAACCGACGATATTGGCCGTATAAGAAGCCAATTTCACGACAGCCGACACCAATATCACCGGCTGGCACGTCAATGTCTAACCCAATGTGGCGTTGTAATTCGGTCATGAAGCTTTGACAGAAGCGCATGACTTCGCCGTCGGACTTACCCTTCGGATCAAAGTCACTCCCACCTTTACCACCACCAATTGGCAGGCCGGTCAGGGAGTTTTTGAAGATCTGTTCAAACCCTAGGAACTTCACGATTGATAAATTGACGGTTGGGTGTAATCGCAACCCACCCTTGTAAGGGCCGATGGCAGCGCTGAATTGAACCCGGAAACCACGGTTCACTTGGACGTTACCATCATCGTCAACCCACGGCACCCGGAATTGGAAGGCCCGTTCCGGTTCAACGAGGCGGCCAACGATATTGGCTTTTACGTATTCCGGATGTTTTTCCAAAACGGGTGCGATTGTCTTAAAGAAATTATCGATAGCTTCCAAAAATTCAGGCTGGTTAGGGTCACGCTGTTCAAGTTGTGCACGAACTGATGCTAAATAATCTGTTGCTTCTGTCAAATTAAATCAATCCTCTCGTGAGTGAAATCAGTAAGTTAAAACTGTATGAGACTAGTATAGCACATTAAAAAACGCTAATAATTATACTCAAGGCTAATTTAAATGCATTGTGAGCGCATGAGTTAGCGGGTTTTCGGAGTGTTGTCTCATCAAATTTTAATTTTTTGTTACAAAATTGGAATATTTTGATATAGGGTGTTAAAGTCCATTAATAGCAAGGATTGACGTATCAAAAAAATTTGCAAAATAATCATTGGTATAATTTCTAAGTTAAAAATAGTCCTGGTAGGAATATTTGCATCATAATTGTATGTGGATTAGGTATTACTTTAAGCTTGATTAAGTATTTTGAATTAATTTTTACCCTTGTACTGGGCTAACGTGTAACGGACTCTGGCAAAAAAGTCAGACCCGGACTTTTCTGCTGTTTGGTTTCTGAGCAGTTTTGGCGACGTGCTTCGCTTTTACCGTGCCGAAACGTGTTCCGCAAGGCTGAGGGCTCCTGCGTAAGGCACTTCGACCCAAAAAGTCAGGCCCGGACTTTTCGGGTCAAAGTGCCTTACGCTCCGCCCTCAAAACGCCTTGCTCCACACTCTACAAAAACACCCACTAGCGCTGTATTCTAGTGGGTGTGCAATATTTTTTTATTTACCGGTCCCGCATCATCAAGGGGGTGGGATGAGTTGGGACGATTTACCTTGGTGTGATCAGTGTTTGGAGGACGCTGATCAGATTTTATAGAGAGGTGAATGGGGTAATTTGGGAATCGTTAGGCATTTTGTTTGGGGGTATTACTTTATTTGGAATCTCTTTAAGTGGGATGTTGCTGCTTGAGAGGTGTTTCTTGAATCCTGTTTATGCTTGAGGAATGTTGGTTGTTCAGAAATCTCTTTATTTGGGGTTAGCTCAATGCAGGAGCTAGTTTTCTTTAGTTAATGAACCTGTGTTAATAAGCGAGTGTGGAATCGAAATCGTTGCGTTACAGTGCGTATTCAGTAGTTTTTCCATAAAAAGGACTTTCTTTCTGATCTGTGCTGTAGTTGTTATGAACTTGATGTTCGAAATCTATGTTACGGTCGTGGGCTTAATGGCAGCTTAAAATGAAATAAAGGCCTGATAAAGATTGGTAAGAAACTATTAAGCGCGTATGTAGTCATATTTGAGTGGTTGACTGTCACTTCGCTGCGCCAGTCGGCCCTGCAGGCTGTAGTGGGGTCGCTACTGCCTGCAATGCCGACCGGCTCCACTACGCTACAATTGCTAGACTAATCAACAACAATGATACCGTTGTATTAGTATCGATCAACTACAAACTGTTTGATTCTAACTTTAGTTTCAAGCATTGTTAACAGTGGGCCATAAGCAGTCGAGGGCGGATTTCTCTACAAACTGTCTTTGCCTGAATTTCAATATTTAACAACCGTCTGAAATATGCACCATGTGAGTGGAATGCAGCAATTTGGCACGGAGCTGCGGTGTCGACATCAGTTAGCGACCGTTCTATGGTCGGTTACTGATGTGCGAGACGATGGAGATCCATTCGAGTGGCGCGCAGCAACAATCGAATTAGCTTCATCGCGAGCCACCACACGGAGTGCCAAATTGCGGAATGTAACGGACTCCCTATCAACGCAAAAAAAGCACCAGATCCCTCAATCCAGCGCTAAAACAATACTGTAAGAATTTAGAATCCATGCACCAGCTAAACTTAGATGGTATTCAGCCAGGCACAGTGGTGATGAAACAAAATAAGACTGTTAACTCCAATACTAGGAATTGACAGTCTTATTTGAATGCGTTGTAACAGTTTCCTACGCTGCAACGATGACTTTTTGAAACTCTCCCTAGTTATCCACTCGTGTTGCAATGAAACTACCTTGCCGCATAAATCGATACTCCCTAGTCTCGATTTATTTTCCTAAACGTCGTGAATCTACCGACCGGCCAGTAATCTTGGCTCAGCCGTTTCACTCAGTTGATGTAAGTATGTGTCTTCAGCTTCTTCCCTAAGCTGGCAGGCACGTTCATATGTTGTCACCGTCTTGTTCAACACGTATTGACCGTTGTAACGCAGGCGGGCAACATATAGTCCCGTTCGTTTGACGTATGAAACGCCAATGTGGCCGGAGCGGTTTTGCTTACTGCGTCGTAGTGACGAGTAGCAAACGCCGTCTTCATTTTTGAGCTGTGACGCGTTGTTTGCTTTCATTTGAATGAAGGCATCGTTGTCACTGCTCCGTCTGGCTGAGTCTTCGCGTCGTAGACACCCGCAGCTCTTGGTTCTCCCTTTCCGCAAGCGGTAGGAATCTACTACGCACTGTTGACCGCAGTCACACTGACAAATCCAACGGGCATCGCCATTCGCAGCATTTAATGTTGCTCGGGCGATCACCGTTAACCGGTTGTATCGCTTACCAATTAAATCAATGGCACGCAATCGCATTTCCCCCTATCTATTGATAACCCTTAAAATTCCCTCTTGATCTTGGTATGTAAGCTGTCAACACCTCACTCCCCCGAGCTTGTGTTGACGTTACTCACGCCAATGACTGTTGCCAGCCACTTGAAACTGTCCTATAAATCGATTTTCAACTTCACCGGTTCTTTGGCATCGGCACCATTAACGAAAACTGTTTTTAGATGACTGGTCACCCTTATGACCAACCACATTGTCAATGCATACAATGAGTTGAGATTCGGTTTTGTCTCAAGCAGCCATAGATTTTATTACCCGATCAGTTACCGTTGTGAATCAGATTAATAATCCACGCAGATGGTGTATAATCAAGTGGTAATAGCGTGACCATTATTTTCGTAATGTGTCACCTCTCTATACCCAAAATTCTAGAGTGAAAACGTCTAAAACTCAACCCTTTGCGCGTGTGCGTTTTTTTGAAATTTTGCAAAAAACGCACACACACTATTTGTTAAATATGTGTAATCATTAGCATTGGGGAGGGTGAGCAGACCCGGAGGTGAACCCCACAGATGAATTATGCGACTTTGTTTAACGATGACGACCAGACCAGCTTTATCGTGCTGCACCTTTTGACAGACTCGGACTCCGGGACTATCTCACGTGCCGAGCTCGCAGAAAAGCTGGAACTGACCCGTTACCAATTAGATAAATGTTTCGATAATTTAAATAATGATTTAAGCCTGGTCGCAGGTGAGGCTCCGAGTTACGTCGATGAGGCCATTCAAGGCATCTGGCACGTCAACAATGTGACAGCAGATATGTTTGCAGCGCATTCAACTGCAGTACCTTTATCGGGCAACTAAGTATGTGATTCTGGAGTACCAATTCTTCTACTCAACACTATCGGGTAAAACGGCTTCTGCCGAAGCGAATCACCTGAGCCGGTCCACCTTTTACAGCGGCGAACGGGCTTTAGCGAAGCTATTAAAGAAGGAAAACTTCTACGAGCCCACAAGTTTGGTCGAAGATCCCGAGTTCACCATCCGCCTCCATCTTTTCCAGTTGTACTACACCCTGTTCAACGACATTGATGATCCATTTCCAGATCTGGACGACCTCGTCACGAAGTTACTGGACTGTTACCATCAGTGTTTTGACCGGACACTTGCACCTACTCAGGAAGTCAAATTGAGCTTCTTTTTGAAGGTCTGGCTCAAACGGTTAGGCAACCAAGAAAATTTAACTGAAGAAACGATCAAAACGCCAGTTACTGACGAAACAGCAACTGGCTTTCTGACACAGATTCAAGACTTATTACGCGACACATACAGCGTCAGCCAACAGGAATTGGATTACGTCTACTACTTCCTATTATCACAGGATCTCGTTTCACCTAAAGATGACCAGGAACTTGCGGCAACTTTTCCGCTAGCCAAGCGCCTGACAGATGACTTCATCACCTCGTTACAGGGCGGTCGGATCATCGTTTCACGCGACAAGTTAAACTGGACAGAACTTCGCGACAGTCTGTTCAGCGTCCACATGCAGTACACGTCGTTTTACATTGAGCCCACCACGTTCACCGATCCCAGCAAGACCACCTTCTTCCGGGATCTGTACCCGGCCTTTGACGTGATCATCACGCGTTTCATTACGAACCTTGTGCAGTCACATCTCGTGCCGGTCAACGGCAACAGTCAGGTCAACCTGTACTTTAGCTACATGTTCTCACTGATCAATTCCGTACCGCCGGAAGCCGTGGTCGATCGCGTACACATCTTCGTAGACTTCTCACAGGGATGCCTGTATAGCAGCTACGTTAAGAAATCACTCAATGCATTTGATAACGCCAACCTCGTTTTGGAGAGCGAGTTGAGCGACGATGTCGACATCTACATTTCTGACTTTCACTCAAAGAAAGTCACGGCACCGCAAGTCGTTTGGCAAGATCCGCCGACCCCTAATGATTGGTCGAATCTTGCTGATATGATCTTGGAACGTAAACATAGTAAATTAAAACAGTTAAGCACCACTAACGATTCATAGGGGAATGCCAGAAAGGAGGGGCGAATGATGAAGGTCACAGGGGAGAAGCACGACCACCAATTCAGCAAATGGCTCACGCTAGGTGTGGCATCATCCGTATTATTTTTAGCAAGCCAGACGACGCAGCTCGCACCAGCTAAGACTGTCCATGCTGATAATGCGTCTTCATCATCTGAAATCGCAGCAGCACAGGATACCATGCCAGTAGCTGGTTCAAGCTTTAGTAAGTCTGGCGACACGTTTACGTCGACAACTAATCAATGGAAGCTAGTTGGATCAACCTCTGATTACACCATGTTTGCCACTAACGTCACGACTGTTGGCGGGCACACGGTCTATTCTGCAGACTCTCAATTCGTCCTTCTCTTTAATAGTGACCAAGATCTGAGTAAGGGCACCTATGTCATTAACGGTCGTAAAATTGATGGTGACGGCTATGATGGCGGTAGTTTCCGCTCATTGACCATTGATGGCCAGACCTACTATGGCATCTATCTCGATGGTGCCATGGTTGACGACGTGCTTAAAAGAAACATCCAGGGGCAATTGTCCAGCTTACAGATAAAAAATGGGCCAACTGGTGTGTCTTCGTCGATTGCCCTCGATTTTTATGAGCGATTAACTGTGCACCTGCCAGTGATTTCTGGCATTACGGATCAAAACTCGGTTGCTGCAGCGTTGAAGGGTCAAACGGCAAATGCCTATGTCAGCGATGATTTAGGTGACTCAAATATCTTTAACATCAACCTGATTTCTTCAGATATTGAGGCAACGCCGACTTCAAGTACTGGCAGTTATACGTTGAACGACAGTGGCGAACAGCGGATTGCGGCTCAGTTAACGCTTCAGGATATTCTGAATGCGTCTACTAGTTTTAACGTCATTCAGCCAGGCCCCAGCTCGTCTAGTTCCAGCACCAGTTCTTCCAGTTCAAGTTCGTCCACCAAGCCCTCTGATGGCACTGGTTCGGATGGTAACGATACTGGGACAACTGGCACGGATTCAACTAGTTCGACGAGTTCGTCTACCACTGACAATTCAGGGACTAAGACATCTTCAGACTCTTCAACAGATAGCTCGACCGATTCTAATGGTGGATCCGACACTGATTCCACAGGTGCTGATAACTCATCATCAACATCGACCACACCCATTTCAAACACCATCAATTATGTGAATGAATATGGCAGTAAGGTCGGTTCAACAACGATCAGTGGTGTCCAGGATGTTGCGGACACGCTTGATGTATCCGCAACGTTGCCTCAGGGTTACGTTCTGGCCGATGGTCAAGACGCAAAGGTGCAATACACCTTCACCCCTGATGGCACGTTAACCGTGCAGGTCAAAAAGGCCCCAGCGATCCTCGTTTCTGGGACTGTGACCTACGTCGATCAGGACGGTAACACTGTTGGTACCCCTAAAACCATGACGGTAACGGCCAATTCAATGCACATTTACACGGCAGTTGTGCCAGCCGGTTACGAATTAGCTTCTGGTCAGCGGGCGTCGGTTCCCTATCTCTGGACAAATGCGGATAGCACTAAGAACAACCTGACGATCCATCTCGTTAAGTTGTCTGCGCAGGATTACGGTACTGTAACTGTGAACTATGTCGATGCAGATACTGGCAAGATTCTCGACACTGAAACCTTTACCGGCGTTGTTGGTGATCGGGTACCGTTTGACACAACAACTGTTGTCAGCGGGTTTTTAAAGGATGGCTATCTGGTTCAAAACAACGAAACGTTAGGTGCCGCTTGGTACACGACTGCTGGTCAGACGCTTACTGTGACGCTAAAGAAGCAAGCAGGTACTGGTGGTAATACTGGCGATAACGGTTCTACCGGCAATGATACTGGTGACAATGGTTCTACTGGTACTGGTAACAATTCTGGTGACAATGGTTCTACTGGTACTGGTAACAATACTGGTGACAACGGATCTACTGGTACTGGTAATAATACTGGTGACAATGGTTCTACTGGTACTGGTAACAATACTGGTGACAATGGCTCTACTGGCTCTGGTAATAATACTGGCGACAATGGCTCTACTGGCAACAACACTGGTGATAGCAGTTCTACCGGCACTGGCAATAACACAGGTGACAATAGTTCTACTGGTACCGGCAGTGACACTAATGGCAGTGGCGACTCGGATAGTAACGCTTCCGGCGCTAATGGCACAACTGGCACTGGCAGTAATGGTGCAACAGATACTACTGGTAATAATGACACGAAAGGTACTGGATCAAAAGAAAACGGTACGGCTTCTGGTACTAAAAAGACTGACGCTGGCGCCAAATCAAATTCCGGCGACAACTCAAATTCTTCAAAGACACCAAAACTTGCAACCCGGGTCAAATTACCATCAACCATGAAACAACCGGGTTCAAGCAACAGCAACACCACCGCTGCTTCAACAAATAACGGTGAAAACACTACTCCTATGGCAACTGATACTCCTAATACGTCGTCAACGGCCGCAAACGATGCTGACTTACCAACAGCCAGTGCCGCCTTTGTAACGTTGGCTGACAATGAACCATCTCCAAATACTGACGCAACCACCCCATCTACGGCGGATGCAACACCGCAGACGGCTGCTCAGGCCCAGAACAACACGCCTTCAAACGACTCAACCTCAGCACAGCAAGCTGCTGCGCAAAAGGCCGCCGAAGCCGCTGCCACCCAGCAACGACAAATTACTGCAGCTAAGAAGGCAGCTGCCGCTCGACGCGCTTCTCATGAGCGTGTTCAGCGTGAAGCTTTGAAACAGTTAGAAGACGCGAACCAACGCGACCAATTTGCCCACCAGAGCGTTGCCTTTTCCGGTAGCGGCCATGGTCATCAACACGGTGATGGTGGTCCCGCTGGTGGCGGCGATGCCGTTACTGAACTTGGAAAGTACTTCTCTGTTTTGTCGGGAAAGATCAACTTTGGTCGGTAGGTTGGCATGTTTTGTGGATAGTAAAACGCCAATCATCTGCAGTTAATGCTGATGGTTGGCGTTTTTTTGGTGCTGTTATTTTATATTCTGGGAATGTCTGTTGTTACTTTTTATTAAAAGCCCTGTTCAGAAGATATGGCAGGTACTCTTATGAGTCTTTTGCGAACTCTAGCTACATTGCTTGCAGTTCTACTCTTACATAGCCGAAACGTGCTCCTGAAGGGCAAGGGGCGGAGTGTAAGCAACTTCCGGCACCAAATCCAAGACCGGGATTTGATGCCGAAAGTCGCTTACACTCCGCCCCTAAGCGCCCTTCTTCCGCACTCTACAACTTCATCTCCCACATCTCTTCCCCAACCGTCTCATCCTTATGCGCAGTTGCGGTCTTAAACCCGTGATGCTGGAAGAATGCCGTTGCTGCTTCGTTTTCTTGGAAGACGCTGAGTTTCAGGTGGTTGTGCGTTGCCTTTAACGCAAACATCAGCATGCCGCCCACGCCCTTTCTCTGGTCAGTTGTCTTCGTGTACACGCCGCGGACGACCTCGCCATCCAGCATCGCAAAACCGAGAATCGTTTCATCATCCTCGTCCATCACCGCAATGACATCATCTTCACGTAGTTCTTTAGCGACTGCCTCGCGTTGATGCCGCCAATATTCTGGTTGAATAAAGTCATGACTGGCCAAGTTGCTCGACAGCCAAATGCCCATTAACTGATCCATCTGGGCATCCGTAATTCCGTTTAAATTTTTAATTTGCATCGTTTACCCTCTAATCTATCCACAATCTATAATTGAATTCTTTCTCTCATGATAAGGTAGTCTCTTTTCTTGCAAAATACCACCCTTTTAACTCAGACTTGGAAAACTTTTTAGTGGTAACCAGCCCCATGAGAACGGCATTCATTGTAAATCGATTACATTTAATCTGTTTTTAATCTTGATTTTATGTTCCTTTAATGATAAATTAAGCACATACTACAAGCGAGGTAATTGACTATGAAAAACACGAACACGTCAACTAAATCTTTAGTCATCCGGGTCGTCGTCATTTAGCGTACGGGCCGTTGATTTAGTGCCCGTATAATCCACGGGCAGTGTTGGTGCAAACCAGGGGCTGTTCATTAAGCTTCTGGCTTTTTTTATAGCACAAGGACTCGCAAAGGAGGTCAGGCCAATGAAATAAACCGGCGTCACAGCACGCAAGATTACATAGTAACCACACAATAACGGGATGTGTTTTTCAGTTATCGCCCGTTTCGAGCTTCAAAATGATCACTAAGCAGCTGTACCTGGGCATGCCCCAGTGCCTGACTTAGTAAATTAAATCTGGAGGGATTTTTAAAATGACACGTAAAATTGGTATTATCGGTATGGGTAACGTTGGCGCAGCTGCAGCACACTACGTCGTTGCCATGGGCTTTGCGGATGATTTAGTATTGATCGATACACGGACAGACAAGGTGGAAGCTGATGCGTTGGACCTTCGCGATGCCATTGCGAACTTGCCATACCACACTAACATCTTCACCAACGACTATTCGAAGTTATCGGATGCTGACGTCATCATCTCAGCCATTGGGAACATCAAGTTGCAGGATAACCCAACGGACGACCGGTTCGCTGAACTCCCATTTACCCGAGTTCAAGTACCGCGCGCTGCTAAGCAGATCAAGGAATCCGGCTTCAACGGCAAGATCGTTGTTATCACCAACCCAGTGGATGTGATCACCTCAATCTACCAAGAAGTGACCGGCCTGCCTAAGAACCACGTTATCGGAACAGGGACCTTGCTTGATTCCGCTCGGATGCGTCGTTCAGTTGCTGAACAGTTAAACATCGACTCACGTTCCGTTGTCGGCTATAACTTGGGCGAACACGGTAACTCCCAATTTACAGCCTGGTCAACGGTTCGGGTTCTGGGTCATCCCATTACCGAAATTGCTGAAAAACGTGGCCTCGATTTAAACGAACTTGATCATTTGGCCCGCATCGGTGGGCACACCGTGTTCCATGGCAAAAAGTACACCAATTACGGGGTTGCTACTTCTGCCGTCCGGCTAGCCTACACGATCATGAGTGACGCTCAAACTGAACTGCCAGTGTCAAACTACCGCGAAGAGTACGGCACCTACCTTTCATATCCCGCCATCGTTGGCCGGGACGGCGTTCAAGAACAGCTGCAACTCGATCTAACTGAAGAAGAACTTAAGAAGTTACAGACTTCTGCCGACTTCATCAAGACGAAGTTCGCTGAAAGTCGTGATGATATCGACTCAAACAAGTAAGCCTTGCTTGCTGATTCATCAATTGAAGTGCAAAATTGCGACATCCGTTTCTCTGACACCTCAGCCCCTTCTCAGCTGGGGTGTTTTTGTGGTGCGCCCGGCATGGGCGCCAACTAGACGGTGAAAGTCCGTTGCGGGCCGTAGTAGTCGGAACCGCAAGTCAATGACAAGGGTGTCCATCGTGAGGTGGAATCTGAAGGAAGTCGGCGACAAAGTACCGCATTGATGTACAAGAATCAGCTATAAGGCTGTGTTGGTCGGACGAGGTTGCCAAACAAACCAAAGTCCAATACTACTCGAGGCCATCGCAGTAAAGCTGGCAATGACATGGTACGAAAGTGGGCGTTCTTACCCGGGGAGGCCTGTATCGTACGTTCCCGACAAGAGGCGCGCTAAGCGCCACAGGAACAAACATCGCAGTGATGTGGTGCAGAACGATACAGGAGTCAGCCGAGGCCATAGTAGTGGTATCTGCCACGAAGGGCTGAACAATAATAGGTCATCATTGATATTGGAGGTGGAGACAGTGCAACAACCGCAGAATACAGAAAAAGCTGACCGCCGGCGGACAGTAGGACTGGAAGCCCAAGAACAAGTCGGGGTGCGTAGCACTGACTCTGGTGAAAATACGATGATGAACGGCACTAAGTTTCAAGAGTTAGTCTTAGACCGAAATAACCTGAACGAGGCTTATCTTCGCGTCTGCAGAAACAAAGGTGCAGCAGGACTAGACGGAATGACCGTTGACGAACTGTTGCCCTACTTGAGGAAACATAAACAGGAATTACTGCAAGCTTTACAAAACGAGACCTATCGGCCTCGTCCCGTTAAGCGGGTTGAAATTCCAAAACCTAATGGTGGTAAACGCAAGCTCGGAATACCAACTGTGATTGACCGACTTGTTCAACAAGCCATGGCGCAAGTCATGGTGCCAACATTTGAGCGTGTCTTCTCAGATAATAGTTTTGGGTTCCGACCGAATCGAAGTGCTAAAGATGCCATTGATAGAGTGGTTCAGTTCTACAATCAGGGCTATCACTATGTCGTGGATCTCGATTTAAAAGCATACTTCGATACGGTCAACCACGATCTGCTTATTAAATTTATTGAGCAGTATATTACGGATCCATGGATACTGCATCTCATTCGTCGCTTCCTAACCAGCGGTGTCATGAATGGTGGTCTATTTGAACGAAGTGATAAAGGCACCCCCTCAAGGTGGCCCCTTATCGCCACTTTTGGCTAACATTTATCTCAACGAACTGGATAAGCTGTTAACTTCCAGAGGTCATAAGTTTGTCCGCTATGCGGACGATTGTAATATTTATGTCCGAAGCAAACGTGCTGGAGAACGGGTTCTGACTAATGTTACTCGCTTTCTTGAAGGCGACCTAAAGGTCACCGTCAATGAGGACAAGACATCAGTAAGTTCGCCTCTGCGGGCCAAGTTCCTGGGATTTTCCTTGGGGGTTGGTCGAGGAGGTGCGTATGCGCGACCTGCTTGGCAGGCCAAGCAACGCATCAAGTCTGCACTCAGGAAAATGACCAAGCGCAATCGGGGCGTTTCGTTAAACCTGGTGTTTAACGAGATTCATCAAAAGATGCGTGGGTGGTTACAGTACTATTCGGTCGGGAAAATGACCAATTTTATCCGTCACTTAGACGAATGGTTGCGAGCAAGGATTCGCCAGTATATTTGGAAACAGTGGAAGAAGCTCAAAACAAAGGTCAATCATCTTGTAAAACTGGGGCTTTCTGGCACCAGTGCTTATACAATGGCCAATACCCGTAAGGGTTATTGGCGAACTGCGCATAGCAAGACATTGACCTATACTCTGACAAACAAAAGACTGGAACGCCTTGGACTCATCAATATGAGCAAGACACTCCAGTCAATACAAAGTGCTTAAATTATTGAACCGCCGTATACGGAACCGTACGTACGGTGGTGTGAGAGGTCGGTAATTGAATTAATCAATTACCTCCTACTCGATTGCCAACAGTATCATCCGACTATTGTAGACCACATACTTTACGCAATAACGACTAATCGTTTCTGAGGTGCTTTCTGGTCATAAACACGTCTATAATAACGTCTCATTATCAGTCATATTATGCATCACTATTAGGTCTAATTTGTGTAATAGCTTATTTCAATACAACGACAATTAACGAATGACCAACATAATTATAAATATTGTTTGTTAAACCACCGTCTTAAGAATAAATTGTACGCAATACATTTTTGCAAAAAGCATTGTATTTAAACCCTTTTCAAGGTATAATTACTTTACTCGATACTTGTAATTGAGTACTAGGCTATTGGAGACTCCCTCACAACATTCCCCTATAATTGTTGTGAGGGTTTTATTGTAAAAAACGATAGAGATGCTTGAAATTGAAAGTTTTTAAAAGTGAGCATTCTTAAAAACATCGACACCAAAAATAATTACTCGCTACCCACTAAAACGTAGAATAGCTAGTTGGTAATTCAAAATATTGGAAACTTATCGCCATACTTTGAAAAAAAATTACAAAAATCTAAGATTCATCATATATACATAACTTCGTCAAAAAATTCATCAAATTGATTGGCATGAGTCACTAAAATTATAGTTTTACCACTCTGTTGTAATTTACTTAGTAAGTTCATAACTACAAAGCCATTTTCATCGTCTAATGATCCAGTAGGCTCATCAGCAATAATGATTTTACTTGGCTTAATGAAAGCTCTCGCAATTGCAATTCTTTGTTGTTCACCACCACTTAGTGTATAAGCACGTTGCTTAAGATTGAAGTTATCCAATCCAACTTGACTTAGAGCAATTTTAAAGAGTTCTTTTTCCTCACCTTTTTTTATTTTCAAAAACTTGCTTGATATTGATAAATTCTCCTCAATAGTTAAGTTAGGAATTAGTAAAGAATTTTGAAAAACAAAACTTAAAATTGTTTTGTAGTAATTGCGAATTTTTGACTTGCTAACGTTTGAAACATCAACGTCATTAAACAAAACCTTCCCAGTAGAGGCTTCTTCAGTTAAACCAATTATATTCAAAAATGTACTTTTTCCTGTCCCGCTTGCCCCTTTTATAGCAGTAAAGCTATTAGATTTAAATTGGTGTGTTATTGGTCCAAATATCTTTCGATCATTAAACTTTTTACTTATACTTTTCACAGTCACTTCCAAATATCAGTACCTCGGATTTCTTTTAATTTTAAATAGATTGCGCTATAACTGATAAAAAGATCTGTTAACCCAAGTATCAAACAGAAACCGATAGAGGATATGCCGTCACGATTTAAAATTTGAACAAAAATAACACCACTCCAGAAAATGGAACTAATTAAAAAATAACTACTGGATATCTGAAGAAGAGAATATCCGGACAATCTCTTTAAAAAGAACGTCTTACCATTAGTAATTAAATAGGCTTCTGCAGCAAATAGAGTTAATGCTAAGTAACTGATTACCAGCAGAAAACTAAGTATTCCAATCATTGTATTTGCTTTTACGTTCTGATCAAAAATAGTCGCAACTAGTTTTTGTGCAGAAACCATTTTCGGGTAATCTCCTGAAATGATACTTTTCCTAATGAACTTTTCAACTTGACCGTCTTTATCCTGGAAGAAAAAATTATTTGAATCTCCTGCAATATTATCAGCAAAAACTGAAGCTGGAAGTTTCATAAGCTGCTGTGGTAAAACAAAGATTATCGGATTCTTCAAAGCTGAATATTCATCAAAAAATTTGATTAATTTTGGATTACTTTTAATAGACTGATAATGCAACTTTGGTATCTTAACGTTGTTTCCCAGCTTATCAGAAACTCCTAAGCTCCTACCTAATGAGGACGCTTCTTCAAAATATCTTTTTTGCATAATTTTCATAATTTTATCTGTATGGTTGGAAAGATTTTTCGGAATGAGAACCGTAGCAAAATTTGTATTTTCATGGATTGTTAACTTTTTCCCCTGATTTGTTTTCAAATCATTAATTCTAATGTATTCAGGAGAAACATAAACGATATTGCTTCTAATAGTGCTCTTTTTAATCCTTTTATGTTCAAACAGCCTATTTTTAGTTTCATCAGTTGGTGCAAAAATAAGTAACTTGTGTGCGTATAAATTTGTAAATAAATTTTGCGTCGCCTTAATATGCAAGTCTGGCCTTTCCTCTTCAAATTTAAGCATACTTCTAGTTGGCATTAAAGGTACATTAGAGTATCCTGCTAAAACAGTATTCGTCTTATTACTATTTGACAATGACAGAGCAGTTTGCGTAACTTCTGGAACAAATTTCAAGCTAACAATTACTAAAGCCAGCATAAGTATGGTTTTAAAGAAGATATTCATTTGAAAAATTCTTTTTGCTGGATATTTTCCCTTTAAGTAAAAATTTTTAGGCTGATATATGAATACATATGCTATATATAGAATCATCGAAATAGTCATGGCAATTGATACAAATGCTATTACCGCTAGATCACTATATATGAGCCACCAGAAACTTTCATAAATAAATCTGATTGATATTAACCCAGTTAACAGGATTACTATTAACGTGGATTGAAAAAGGTTCTTCAGGTTGGCTTTTGCCTGAAAGCAAATTATATTCCACCTTGAATATCCAAATAGTATTCGAAGACTTATTTCTTTAAAGGATAGCAATTGTTCAATAATCTGTGCAAACAGTAAAAGCATAATACTGATTATTAAAACTAATAATAATTGTTGCTTATGAGCAACAAAAGGTGTGTATTGTTTTTGTCTAGCTTTATCAACCGTTATCCTTGGCTCGTTAAATTGCTTCACTAAATATTTCTGCACATCATAAGAGGATAATTTTTGACTTGGCTTCATAAAAAAAGTTCCTCCGAGTAGACTATTAGATGGCAGACTATTGATATTTTCAATGATAATTTTCCCAAAAATATCTTTCTCAATAATATCCTTCGATGATTTTACTTGTATTCCTTGTTCATTTGGAAAATAGAAATAAGTGGTTGATTTTGTGACGATATTGTTTTCTTTTTTGATAATTTTCCAATGCTTTTTTACTAAACCATTCAGTTTAGTTAGATTCATAGAAGTATCTCTATCAATACTAATTGGTAAATTCACTCTGTACATTTCCTTTTCAATAGATGAAGTTACCTGATTGTAGTGAGCATTCATAAAAGCAGGAAAAATAATCAAAAAAGAAAGCGTCGTCATGAAAATCAACAGTAATTTGTTGACTATCTTCATTTCACGGCACTTCCTTTTTCAGTCACAGATTTCTATTTATAATCGTAATATGAATTATTAGAACTATAACTCCAATATGAAGGAGTTTCTGCTTTCGCCCAAGTATTTTTAGCCTCCCACCCTGTTTTTGTGTAATGCTTATTCATCATGGCTGTGGCTCGATGTGTACGGTTGCATTTAAAGTCCGCAAATTGAGAAAATTTCAAAAGTCCATGAACCCCATAATTGAATGTTCCTCCCAAAGGGTGCGTGGTCATTTTTCCAAGAGAATCTTTACCCCCAACGATTATTTTACTTCCCTCAGACGAACGGTTAACAACAGCCGTATCTGAGGCGTATGCTTGACCACTATGAATATCTTGATTTGCTGTTTCTGAAACCGAAGCATTGGCAACCGTTCCTCCAACTGTTAATAGCGCAACACCTAATGCCACTTTCACCAAACTTTTTTTCATCATAATTCCCTTCAGTTATAAATTCAGCAAATTAAACTAATTACTACATCCTTTTAGTTTCGTTTAGCTGCTGATGTCATTATAAAAAACTAATGTAAATGTTTTATGTCGAACTTGTAAAGATCGTGTAAAGGTCAATTTACGCAAAAAATCGATTTCTCCGTCAAAAGAGAAACCGATTTTTAAAAATATATTTAACCGCTAATCAGTCTTAGAAGCTGAAGAAACAGTATCCACCAGCTCGCCAATTGCCGTCTTAGCAGCAATTGGACCAAAGGTGAAGATGTCAGCTAATGAGTTCCCACCGAGACGATTTCCGGCATGTAACCCACCAGCAACTTCCCCAGCTGCGTACAAACCGCTGATCTTAGCACCGTCCTTATCCAAAACATGCGCATCCGGATCAATGGTCAGACCACCCATAGTATGGTGAATGGCTGGCCGCCGCGGCGTTGCGTAGAATGGCGCGTGTTCAACCTTCAAATCAAAGACGTTCTTGCCGAATTCTGGGTCCTTGCCGGCATCGACGTAACTGTTGTACTTGGCAACGGTATCCTTCAAGGCCGCAGCGTCCACGTTGATCTGGTCTGCCAAATCATCCAGGGTGTCCGCCTTAAATAACCGGCCTTCTTTGACCTGTTGTTCTAGCTTGTCTTCACTGGTGTTGTAAGCCGTCTTCTTGATCTCGTTATCGGCGATCAAGTAGAACAACCCACCATTATCAAAGGCCGCCTGAGCCAGCACGTCACGTTCAGCAAATTCGTTCACGAACCGCTTCCCCTTGTTGTTGACCATCACAAAGTTTGCGGGTGGGCATTGAATCCCGGAGAACAGTTCGCCGGTCTCAGGATCCGCAACGGGCATCATTTGGATGAAGCCCATCCCGAATTCCCCAGCATTGACACTTTCGCCAAGTCGGATCCCGTCACCAGTGATGGCTGGCGAGTTCGTTGTGGCAATGTTGTCATCGATGGTTGACCAGTACGTGTTGTACTTCTGCACCATCTTCGTGTTGGCACCAAAGCCACCGGCAGCCAAAATAACGGCTTGCGCGTGGATGGTGATGGTTTGACCATTGGCCTTCTTCACGATAACGCCCTTGACCTGACCATTTTCATGGATCAGTTCCGTCACGGGACTTTCCAGCAAAATTTGGCCGTTGTGGGCCTTGATGTAGTCGCCTAACGCTGAGATGTAGCCAAAGCCGGCTTCTTGCACAGGCTTATGACCACGGCGCCAGAGCGCACCAACGGGCATCGTGACTTGCGAGTAATCAAAGTCAACGCCGATCTTATCCAGCCATTTTTGTGAGGCCAGCGCGTTGTCAGTCAACTTCTTAACCAGTGGATACTTCCCGAAGATCCGGTTGCCCTTCAGATCGGTCCGCACACCGCCCAAGTAAGTCTGGATCCGGTGCAGTTCAACGGAGTCAAACAGGTACTCGTGGCCAGATTTCTTGGTATCAGCCAAATAATCGGTAATTTGTTTTTGCAGGGTCTTGAAGTCTTCTTGGTAGTCGGCATCAATATCGTTGACGTACATGTCCACAAAAGCCTGCAGCGACTTGTCTTCACCAGGAAGGGCATCGAACTTGCTCTGCCAGTCTGGGTCAGCCGCGTTCATTGGGCCCCCGGCACGGACGGTGTTGCCGCCAAGTGCCGCAGTCTTCTCAAGTAAAACGACCTTCTTGCCCTGATCTAACACAGTGGCAGCTGCTGACAAGCCAGCACCCCCGCCACCGATCACAGCAACATCCGTTTCGATGGTCTTATCCTCGGTATCGGCATTCGGGTTCACGTATTTCGCACGGGCCTTCAGCGCATCCGGGTTCCCGCCAGCTTGTTGTACGGCTTCGGCAACCCCGTTGATGATCCCGTGACTGGTGTCAGAAGCACCGGTCACAACATCCACATTTAAGGTTTGACCAGCAACGATTTCAGCAGGTAGTTTCACGTAAGCCGTGTCGCCGATTCCCTTCGTTTCAGTATCGCCCTTCACTTCAACGGCTTCGATCCGGTCGTCTGACAGGGTGACATCAAGCGGAAAATCACCGTTGTGTCCCTTGGCCTGAACCGTGTACTTGCCAGCTTTAAAATGTTGGTCGTCCTGAGCAGGCACGGCAATTGGAGAGGCCGCTTCCGTCTTTGACGCACTGGTCGTTGCGTCAGCAGCACCATCCGCAGCATCGTCCACTGGCGCACCGGTGGCTTCAGAAGCCGCGGTGGTCGTATCAGCAGCGTCTGACCCGTGCTTTGACGCACCGCTCATGACATCCGCAAAGGCACCCTTTTCAAATAAGCCGATAATGTGTTCCACACTACCCGTAAATTCGATGGTGCCAAGGTAGGACCCGTCTACATCACGCAAGGCATAGTACTGAATCAGTGTTCGATGACCGTGCATGATCAATGGCCGTTCGACCATGTCCCGTGAGCCATCCTTGAAACTATTGATGATGGCTTTGACAGCAGGCAAGGCCTTCGGTGGGTGACATTCCTCGACGGTTTCACCAATTTCATTCACGTGGCGGACGTGCTCACGATTTGGTTTATCGGAGTACCAAGCAAAGTGGTCGGTCCGGTCAATTAAATCAATTTCAAACGGAATGGTACTAAAAATCTGTTGGGCTTCCTTAAAGGTCAGCCGGCCAGTAGGGAAGTTAATATAGGCTTCGTTGACGAATGGTTGTTTCAAAGTCATAAGATCATCCTCCTTCGTACGATTTTCTAAGGCATCAATCAGTTGAACAAAGCTGGTAAAGCTTTCTTCCAGGTTCTTCACAGCAGCGGCATCGGTAATGTTGCCGTCCTTGGTGAAATTGCTGGCAGCTTTGCCAACTAGTACTTCATGGCCGGACAACACGGCGGCGTTACAGTCAGGTGAAGCCAGAATGGCCCGCACTTGTTCCTGTGCCCGCGACGTTGCCTGTGTCCCGTAAGACACGCCAACGACCATCGTTGGCTTTTCCTCTAAGATGTTCTTAGGGTTGTAGAACAGCCACTCAATGGCGCTGATTAGCGCCGCTGGAATGGCGTGGTCGTACTCGGGACACGAGAAGATCACCCCGTCCGCGTTCTTCACGGCCTGTTTGAACTGCCAAACAGCCATGGACTGTTCTTCGTAGGACAGATCCTGGTCAAACGCTGGTAGCTGAGCAATTTCCAGCACATCAATGTCAGCCAGCTGCTTGAAATGTTTCTTCATGTACTTTAGCAGCAGACGGTTATAGGAAAAGTCAGCGTTCGTGCCGACAATGGCAGCAATTTTCATTTAGCGGCCTCCTTTTTACCCATGTTCTTGCGTTCAGCAAACGTCAAAAAGTCGCTGAAGCAAGACTCGAGAAACTTAACAGTCCCAGCGTCCTTCAGGTCACCGTTGTCATCAAACGCGGTGTCGCCGTTACCCAGCATAAATTCGTTGCCCTGCCAGGCTTCCGCGTTGACACCGGGCGAGTTCAGGATGCCGCGCAAGGCCATCTGGGCACGCGAGCCACCCTGTGGCTTCGACGAGACGCTGACGATCATGACGGGTTGGTTGGCGAACGGATGAAGATTGTAGGACAACCATTCGATAACGCTCTTCAGTGACGAGGCCACCGTGTGCGCGTGTTCGGCGCAACTGATAATGACCGCGTCCGACGATTCTATTTGGTGCGCCAGGTCAATGACCGACTGAGGGTCACCGCCCGGATAGTTTTCATTAAACATTGGAATCTGGTCGATGTCGGCCACCGTAATATCCTGGTCGTCAAAGTGACGGGCCATGAACTGTAAGAGTTTGCGGTTAGACGAGTGTTTCGAGTTTGATCCAACAAGTGCCGTTATTTTCACAGTTTTCACCTCAAATAATGGAGTTAGTACTGACACAACGCGGGTAAGTCCCCGCGGCCAACGTGTTTAAGAAAGTGAGCTGGTTGGCAGGTTGATGCGCCCAGCTGTTATTTGGTGAGCATAAAATTAAAACGCTTTCTTATCTATTTTGACACTACCATTATGCAACGGCTAATCTTGTTTGTGAAATAGATTCTTAATTGAAAAACTATGCCGTTTTTGGCATACTATAACTATCTACCACGTTTGAAGGGGGTTATTTCGTGAAACAGTTGGAACGTGAACGCCAAATGATTCAGATATTAGAGGCCATCCAGGCTTACGGCAATGTCTCACAGGCCGCTGAAGCACTCTTTATGACCCAGCCCACGGTTAGCAAGATCATCCGCAATCAGGAAAAACAGTACGGAATCTCGTTTCTCGACCGAACCGAACATCCGTTAAAACTCACCTACGCCGGAGAATTTTACCTCGACCGAGTCCGCAAACTGGTTGCCGATTATCAAACCATGACCCACGACCTCAATAACTTTGCGGATAACCGAGTCGGCCGACTCACTATCGGCGTCAACCAATCGCTGGCCCAGGTGGTGTTGCCTGCCGTGTTGCCTGAATTTCACCGGCGCTACCCGCAGATTCAGGTGCAGCTCAGCGAGAAAACGTCTGCTACAATGGAAGAAGAAGTGTTGAACCAGGAACTTGACCTGTACGTCGGCATTACGCCAGCCTATAACGAACGCCTGCACTATCAGCGACTGTATACCGATGGCGGTGCGCTACTGCTGCCAAAACAGTGGGCAATCGAACACGTACCCGAAGAACAACTGGACATCAGCCCACTGATCAACGGCAAGGACTTCGTTGTCGAAACTGAGCGGACCGGCTTTCAACGGATCGTAAACAGTTATTTGACCAAGTACAACGTCCGGCCGAACATCGTACTGCGCACCGCCAACATTACCACCGCGATGAGTCTCACAGCCGGTGGTATGGGTGCCACGATTGCGCCACAGTCGGCACTCACACCGGAATTATTGGCACGGACCCAGGTCATCAAATTGACACCCACCGCATTACAGTGCGACATCGCCATCGTTTACAACAATCAAAATGAGCCGACAAAACAGGCGCAAAGCTTTATCGACCTAGCAACCAGAATTTTTGAAACCACACACGAGGAGCGCGACTAATCTTGCTGCATAAAGAATTTTACGGACTGGGCACGGCCATCAATTTGACCGTTGCCGAACCCGCTACTGAAGCCGACATCACTGCCGGTTTCCAACTCATTCAACACTACGAAGACCTGCTGACCGTCAACCGGAATGAGTCTGAGGTCATGTCCATCAACCACGCGGCGGGCGACCACGCCGTTGGGGTATCGCCCATCACCTACCTGCTGGTCAAACGAGCGGTGGCGGTGAGCGCCATGCACCTTGGGTTTAACGTTGCCATTGGCCCGCTCGTTAAACTATGGGCCATCGGGTTCGACGGCGCTAACCTGCCCAAGGACGCCGACATTCAAGAACGGCTGCAGCTGATCGACCCAGACAACATCGAACTCAACGATGAGCGCCAGACCGTTTTCCTGACAAAAAAAGGCATGGAACTCGACCTGGGTGCCATTGCGAAGGGCTACATTGCCGACGCCATCAAAACGCTGTGGCTGCAACGCGGCGTCAAAACGGGCATCATCGACCTCGGCGGCAACATTCTGTTAGTCGGACCCAGCACCCATGACGACCAAAAATGGCGTGTCGGGATTCAGAGTCCGGACGAAAAACGGGATGTGCCAGCTGGCGTCCTAAACACTGCTGAAAAATCGCTGGTCACATCTGGCATCTACGAACGCTTTCTCGTCATTGACGGCCAAGAATACCACCACATGTTTGACTCGCACACCGGCTACCCGATCAAAAACGACCTGGCCAGCGTGACCATCGTCAGCGACCGCTCCATCGACGGTGATATTTGGACCACCCAAGCGTTTTATCAAGGCATGGAAAAGGGACCGGCGTTGATCGAAGCCCAACCGGGACTTGAGGCTGTCTTTGTCACTCGGAACCACGAAGTCGCCGTCACAAGCGGTCTGGAAGACACCTTCCGCTTAGTTGATAGTGAATACCACATGATCAGCACCCACTAGGATCGGAGGTCATTAAATGGAAGATGACGTTTTAAAAAATATCGGCACGATTGCGCGCGCACTGGACGCCATTGCCAACGTGGAGTTCAAACAATTCGACCTCACAAAAGGCCAGTACGTGTACCTCGTGCGCATTTGCGAGCATCCTGGTATCGTCCAGAGCCACTTGGCCGAACTGGTGAAGATCGACCGTTCCACCGCTGCCCGAGCCATCAAAAAACTGGAAGCAAAAGGGCTAGTTGAACGGCGCAAACAGCCCGGTAACGATAAGAATAAGGCACTGTTCGCAACGGATAAGGGCATGGCCGTTTACCCAACGCTGAAACGGGAAAACGACTACTCAAATGAAGTCGCCCTGACCGGTATCAGTGAAGCCGACCGGCAGAAATTACTTGAACTGACGAACCAGATGGCACAGAATGTTGGGGCTGATTGGACGCTGTAGCGTAGTGGAGCCGGTCGGCATTGCAGGTTGTGGTGTCGGTATTAGTTAGCGACCGTTTTGGGGTCGGCTACTAATACGGGAGACATAGGAAATCCTTGAATTTCTGAAAGGAAATTCAATAGCTCCGAAGCGACCCCACCTCAGCCTGCAGGGCCGACCGGCGGAACGAAGCGGCATACAAGATTTATATAAATCATCTAATTCTACACGTTACAAATAGTTTTAGTTGCATTTACCACAAAATAGTTTTATACTCGATGCATTCATTTAATTCATGGGAGGAATGCGTATGCTTCTTATCAAACAAACTGATGAACTGACACCCCAACAACTGATTACCATCCTTAAAGCCCGTGTTGCGGTCTTCGTGGTCGAGCAAAACTGTTCCTATCAGGAAGTGGACGATGATGATTTCGACGACCTGCACGTGGCCCTTTTTAACGATAATGGCGACCTACAAGCCTACACCCGAGTCATGAATAGAGACACCGAAGTAAATTTCGGTCGGGTACTGGTTGTTGACCAATTTCGGAAAGATGGCCTTGGCAGAAAAATCGTCCAAGAAACGCTGGACGTGATTGCACAACGTTTCCCGAATAAGCCGATCAAGATTCAAGCGCAGGCATACCTACAAGAATTCTATGAATCATTTGGGTTTGAACCTAAATCTGATGTTTATCTTGAAGATGATATTCCACACTTAGATATGGTATTAATGCCAAAACAAAACTAAAAGCGATGTCCACCGGGTTACTGGTGACCATCGCTTTTTTTCATTTCAATCGATCCATTTGCGGTTTGATCACCGTCGCCCACATGCTTTTCAGCACAACGTAGGCAACAATCACGCCAACCAAAGCACTCAAGAAAAAGCTCGGGACAAACACCCAAAGTGCGCCCTTCGTTCCCAGAAATAGCGCAGCAATCGGGTAAGCCACAAAGGCGCCAATAATGCCTGTGCCAATGAGTTCACCAAGCACCGAACATGCTGCCGGGAAACGCCAGAATTGTACCCGTTCCCATCAAGTTGCGGATCAAGGACGTTAAAAACGCTTGCGTGGTTGCCAACCATGGCCCGAGTAACACGCCTGAAACCACATTGATCAAATGTTGCATTGGTGCCACCTTGGCAACACCGACCGTAAATTCAAATAAACTGCCACCAATAACGCCCAGTGCCACCAGCACCGACGTCATGGCGAGATAGTAAACGCGTTTTGTCATGAGACCAAATAACCCCTTTGTCTAGTCCAGCAATGGGTATTTCCTAGCCACCAGACCAGTCAGGTAGACGCCGACACCCAAAATAAGCGCCAGGAAGAACGTTGTCCCCAAAAAGAAGTCCAGTTTCTGCAGCCAGGAATAGCCCACCACACCAATTAACCACCAAACAAAGTTCAACCATACGGCTAGCCGTGCGTGCATGAAGAACACACTGACGAAGAGGATCGCAAACAACGGCGCAAAAACGGCCCCAATCGCGTACAGAAAGTTTTCGTAGTACGCCATAGAAACGCCCAGCGCAATCACCAAACCAAGCACAGTAACGATGATAGTAATCACATTAACGCGCTTGGCTTTGACCAAATTAGCAATGTTCGTTGCTGCCGAATAGGCGTCCATGAATGTTGTTGTGACCGTTGAAAACACAATGATAAACAGCGCAATCAACCCCAGTTTTGTTTGCGACAGAGCCACTGTAAAATTGGATTCACCGGTTAAAATAACGGTGAACATCCCCAACGCAAACATGCCGAAACTGGCCACAAAGTAGCCGCTGACACTGGCCAAACTGGCCTGAAACGTTTTGTCAGTATGCTGCGTGTAGTCACCGATCAGCGGCAGCCACGACAGCGCCATGGTCACACTCAAATCAACAGCCGACCCGAAACTCATGGGTGCCAAATTGGACGCAGTGTGTCCGCCGCTATGGGCAATGATCGTCCATAGGATCAGCAGCATGCCAACGGCTAACAGAATAACGATTGCGTTGTTAATTTTGAACAGCCAGTTGTGATCCATCAGCAGCCAAACAACGATCAGAACCGCCACAATCACTGACATCACCACCGCAGACTGGTAGTGGAATAGCGTTTTAGCGATTCCGTTCATCGCCTGTTGTGCGTTGACGATCATCACCGCCGTCCAGCCCAATAGTTGAACCGCATTTAGAATCGAAAACAACCCGACGCCAGCGCTGCCAAACACTGAGCCTGTTGCTTGAATCGCCGTCTGGTCTCGCTTAGCCGACAAATAGCCAACCGGCAGCAGAAACACAAAACAGCCAATCAAATGCCCCAGCAAAATCGCCGTCAGCCCTTCCAGCCAACCCAGCGGCGCTACCAGCGTCCCCGTTACAATTTCAGCGATGGAAATCGCGGCCCCCGCCCACAACAGGAACAAACCGCTCAACTTCGTGTTACCCAAGTGAAACCCTCCTCATTTTAACTGCCATCGGACGCTTTAACCCAAAAAATCTCTCACTGAATACGGTTAACCGCAACCAGTGAGAGATCCTTATTTTACCCGATGGATGTCGACACTTTCCTTCGCAAGAATTAACTTAACAGGTTCGAAGGGATCAGAATTTCTTCTATCTCAGCCATTTCTGGCACCCCTAGTGCGTTTTCAATTTAGTTTAATTTTATCGGTTTATTTGTTTCTGTGCAAGTCTGTAAAATGATGGTGTTAAACGTCCGTTGCATTCCGCAATTTGGCACGACGCTGAAGTGGCTCGCGATGAAGCTAATTCGATTTCTGCTGTGCAGCTCTCGAATGGATCTTCATCGTCTCGCACATCAGTAACCGACCAAAGTACGGTCGCCAACTGATGTCGACACCACAGCGCCGTGCCAAATTACTACATTCCACTGACATTGAAATTACTTTTTCCACTTGTTAACTATCGAAATATAATCAAAGACTGTTTGCAGAGAAATCCGCCCTCGACTGTGCCTAGCCTATTAACAGCATTGCTTCTCATGGCGTGGTGACTGCCGGTTGTTCTCAAGTCATAATTGAATGGACTCATTTTTCATGACTATTGGTTAACCAGACACAGACATCCCGCTATTTTCCGACTTCAGTCTTCAAAATTTTCGTCAACTGCCGGTACTGACTCATCATCCACTGATCGTAATTCTTGCCAGCTGGCAATGTCTCTGTGACTTGTAACACCGGTACGTGGTTGGCCTTTGCCAGGTTCATAATATTTTTCGTTGTCTTGCTGGTGACCTGGCTGTTGTTGACAAAGAAGGCAACCTTGTGGTGTTTAATGCCCGCCTGCATTGCCGCAATAGACTTTGGCGATGGGTCACTTTCGTTTTCAATAGCCTCTTCAAATGACTTGTTTGCGACCTTAAAACCAGTTGCTTCCAACGCATAGTCGAAGACCGGTTCGCTGACGTACACGCGCTTATTCGGCAATTTTTGGGCTAATTGTTTGATGGTTGTGATCTCAGTCTGGATATTTTTCAGTGATTTAATGTAGGTCTGCGCGTTTTTCTCGAAGTAGGCTTTGTTCTTTGGCTGCGCCTTCGCAAAGGTTGCTACTAGTTGATTTGCTAGCTTCGGCATCGTTGCCGGATTATACCAGATATGCGGATTGTCGCCGTCTCTTTTACCCATTAGATCGTCGCCGACCTTGATGTTAGTCGCTTTACTATTTGCCGTCAGCTTTGTCATCCAGCTATCGTAGCCGATACCGTTTGCGACCGTCACATCCGCCGCGTGCACTTGCTTGGCCACAACCGGTGTTGGCTCATAGTCGTGGGGATCCACTGATGGTTTATTGATGATTGAATGCACCGTCCCCTTGTTGCCCAACACAGCCTTAGCCGCGCCACCATAAAAATCAGTACTCGTGACCACATCGATTTTGTGGCCGTTACTACTAGTCGACGCTTTCCCGCAACCGGTCAAAGCGGCACCAACCCCAATCAGTGCTGCTATCGCGACCAAACTACGTTCTAATCTACCTTTAAACATACCAATAACCTCCAAATGATTTTAAATAGTAATTATTACGTTTTAAAGGTTACCAAAGTCAACCAGTTTTGTAAATAGTAAATGTTACGTTTTACAAATTCGTAAGCTATTTACTTGCTTTAACAACGACTTTCAGGCATAATTCTAAACCGTAACCGTTATTCTTTTTGAATATGGTAGATTGTTCGTGATCATTTTATAGAGTGTGTAGCAAGGCGCTTTGAGGGCGGAGCGTAAGTAACTTTCGGTAGAAAATCCCGGTTTTGGATTTTGTGCCGGAAGTTACTTACGCAGGAGCCCTCAGCCTTGCGGAACACGTTTCGGCACGGTGGCCGAGAAAACCAACACCATTACCCAAACACTACATCATTAGGAGGCCAAAATTTGGCAAAGAAATCAAAAATCGCAAAGTTCCAACGGCAACAAGCACTAGTCGCAAAGTACGCTGACATCCGTCGGCAACTCAAAAAAGAGGGTAACTACGAAGCATTAGCTAAGTTACCAAAGGATTCAAGTCCAGTCCGATTGCACAACCGAGACAGAATAGACGGCCGTCCCCACGGCTATATGAGAAAGTTCGAAATGTCACGATTGAACTTCCGCAAGTATGCGCATTTAGGGCAGATTCCGGGGGTTAAGAAGGCTAGTTGGTAGTATAAGAGTGTGGAAGGGGGCGCTTTGAGGGCGGAGCGTAAGGCACTTTGACCCGAAAAGTCCGGGCCTGACTTTTTGGGTCGAAGTGCCTTACGCAGGAGCCCTCAGCCCCCTGGAACACGTTTCGGCTACGTTGCCAAAACCAGCGCAGCAACAAGCACTAAATCAACGAAAACCCACTCCAAAAAACTTGGAAGGTTCACTAAATAAAGTAAGCCCTCCGCATAAAAAGCATCAAACACTATTCCTAAATAAAAATCCCCAAACCTCCAAAGAAAAAGCGTTCCGAGCCCGGTCAAAAAAGACCATCCTCGGAACGCTTTTCGTATATATAAGTGTCCTAATCAAAATCCTGTCCAACAACCTCCGGCACTTGAATCACATACCGCCCGTAATCCGGCAGGTCCACAATCCGAACAGTCATCTCAAACACATCACTCAACAACTGCTCATTAATCACATCCTGCGGCGTCCCAGCCTGAACCAGCGCCCCATTTTTAATTAGCCAGACCGCATCACTCACCTGCAACGCCTGGTTGATATCATGCAGCACCAAGATAACGGTCATGCTCTGATCCTGTTGCAGTTGTTTGATCAACGCCATCAATTCGCCCTGATAGCGAATGTCCAAATAGGTCGTTGGTTCATCTAACAACAGATAGTTCGGTTCCTGTGCCAGGGCCATCGCGATCCATACGCGTTGCTGCTGACCACCAGAAAGTGAAGTCAGTGCCCGGTCAGCGTATGCCGTTAATTGAACCTGATCTAAAAACGGCGCTACTTCAGCATCCGTCACCGTATCCAATAACCCATGAAACGGACGTCGGCCGATCTTAACAATTTCGCGGACAGTCATGTCATCGTATGTTTGGTGTTGCTGACTCACAACCGCAATCTGAGCGGTCCGATCCTTCAAACTATAATCTGCCGACGGCTTATCAGCCAGCAAAATTTCGCCCTCACTAGGCATTAACTGACCATCCAATAAGTTTAAGAGTGTCGACTTACCCGCGCCATTTGGCCCCAAAATCGTCAAAATTTGGCCTTCTGGTACTTGGGCAGTGAAGTCTTTTACCAGCGGGTGATCCGGAGTATACGCAAAACTAACGTGTTTCAGTTCCACGGCCAAGACCCCCTTTCAAGACAAGCCAAATCAGGAATGGGCCACCAATGACAGTCATTAATGTGGCCACAGGCAGTTCACTCGGTAAAATAATCAGCCGACCAACCGTATCACAGATCAAGAGTAACCAAGCCCCACTCAGTAACGAAAATGGAATCAACGTCTGATAATCATGCCCAACCAGTTTTCGCGCCACGTTGGGCACAATGATGCCGACAAACGGAATTGTGCCCAAAACCGACGTCACTGTTGCTGACAAAAAAGCCACCAGCGCCAGTAAGCCCACGCGCATTGTTTTCACGGGAATGCCGACTGTCATGAGTTGTTCATCCGATAATTTTAGATTATTGGCCCACGGCGAGAGGATCAGCGCCAAGATCAAGCCCACACAGCCGACAAGGAGCAACATCAGCGTTGATGACCACGTGATGCCGTTGAGACTGGTATCAGAGGTCACACTGATGCCCTGTGTAAATAGGGTATTGAAGCCCTGGAAAGTCAAGTTCAGCGCCACCCCAACAATAATCAGCATATACGGTTGACTCAGGGTTCGCCGGTTGGTCAGCAGTGCCAACGCGACAGCACCCCCTAACAATGCCAACACCAGTTTTTCAAACGGTAACGCCGGCAACACAAAGCCGCCCAGTAAAATGAACAAGTCGCCCGCACTCGTCACCCCGAGAATCGTTGGGTCAGCCAACCGGTTTCGGAACACCGATTGGCTTAATGCGCCGGCCACCGCGAGGACACCACCGCCAACCATACTGGCGATGATCCGCGATAACCGAAACGTCAGGATATTGTTTAAAATGGCTGGCCGTTGACCCGAAAATGCCTGCCAGATCTGTGTTGGCGTGTAGAAGGTCACGCCGCACATCAGCGCGATGACGCAGGTCACAATGAGGCCGATCAAGACCACGGTGTATGCCCAGCCTGCTTTTGACATTTGGTAGTTCCTCCTTTTTGTCATATGTATAGAATAAACCAGACGTCCACAACGAACATCTGGTTTAATCATCCTATTTCGCTGGATACAACCAGTTTGAAACCAAGCCCAGTGCCTTTGCGGCATGCATGTTCGCTGTCGCATCGAAGTTTGGCTCCTGCAGGTCATAGACCCGTTTTTGCTGCACCGCTGGCGTTTGTTTCCAAAATGATTGCTGCTTAAATTCAGTATTGAATTGTTCGGTGACCATCGTCGGCATCGCGTGTTCGAGGCGTAAGATCACCTGGGGCTTAGCCTTAGCAATTGCCTCATCACTGGGTTGCACATAGGATTGCGTCTTTGACGAAAAGACGTTGTTCCCGCCAGCCAGCCGAACAAGGTCGCCTACGTATGACTTGTTGGTGCAGATCATATAACCGGCCCCTGGCAGCCCCATTAGGACTAGAACGCGCGGTTTAGTTTTGCCCGCGGCCCGATTCTTAGCCTTCGTTTCAGCCTGATTGATCTCGCTAACGGCAGACTTGGCTTCCGACTTGCGGTCATACTGGTTACCCATTTGTGTCAGCGTTGACTTCAAATTAGCAACGCTCTGTAACGATAAGAAATGCGGCTTAATATGCTGTTGCTTAAACGACTTGCCAAACTGATCCTTCAACACACTGACCGCGTACACCGTGGTCGGGTGCGTTGACGCAATCTTTTCCGCGCTCGGACTCATCGGACTGCCAATGCGTTTCACGTTTTTGTAGCGTGCTGGCATCTTATTTGCGGTTGTCGGCACCCCCACCAATGGGAGTTTTAGCCGATTCGTAATCTGTACGATCCCGTATGTGGTTGCGACAATGCGCGCGTTCTTCGACTTAGACGACGTGGCATGGATGGCCAACGCGCCCGCAATTCCGCAAACAATGATGATGCCGATCACGATACCGGCAATTTTTCGAGGCGATTTCACCCTAATTCCCCCCACTGTGACGGCCACGGCCGCCGGTGAACCAGAAGGCCCCGCCGCCAACGACCACGATGATCACAATGATGCCGACGATCAACACGGGTGTTTTCGACTTGGGTTGACTCTGATCCTTTTTATCTTCGGCCTTCGCCGTTTGGTTTGGCGTGCTTGAAGCCCCAACACTACTTGAAGCGCTGCTAGAACTAGAACTGGCTTTGCTGCTGTCCTTCTTAGGCGCAACACTCGCACTAGCCGCCTTTGAACTACTCTCGTTCTTGGCCTTTAACGCACTTAAACTACTTTCGTTTGGTTCACGATTACTTGCAGATTGGCTTTTTGTTGCAGTCGATGATTGACCCTTGCTGGGCTGCGTGCTTGCAGTCGATGATTGACCCTTGCTGGGCTGCGTGCTTGCAGTATCAGCCTTAGTCGTTACCGCCGCGCTGCCTTGCCTCGCCAAACTAGGGAGACCGGCCGTGCTGAATTTAAACGTGATCATGTGATTGGCCTTGTAAACCTTTGGCACATCAATGGCTAGCTTCGCATTGATCCGTTTTTTTAGGTTCGTGGTCGTAAACGAGTAGTACAGGTTAGAGTTACCAGCACTATCCTTCACCTTACGCACGTTTTGCGGTTTGCCACCGTTGACGGATAAGACCTTAACGGGATAGGACGTCAACTTCTTCGCCGTTTTAATGCGCATGGTAACAACGTACTTATGATTTTTGACGGTGACACTAGTGGGATGAACAAAGTAGCCGCTGGCAATCGACGTCTTGTTGGTGCCGTATGTTAAAGCTTGATAACTAATGGATTTCGCGTAGGCCGTTTGCCCTTGAATGCCGATCAAAACCGCAATCGTCATCACAAGTCCAATTAACCAACGTGTCGCTACTTTTTTCATTTATGCATGTCTCCTTTTGTAGATTGTAAAGCCGATCAGGGATGCGACGGCCAAGAAGCCAAGCATCATGAGGCTTTGTTGTTTTTGTTCGTTTGTTTGTGGCAGGTAACTCTTGCTTGATGAACCCGTGGCATTGTTGCTGCCTGGGTTGACGGTTGCTGTAGCCTTTTTGTCTGGTGAAGTGGCCGTGGCTGTGGTGCCTGAGCCGTTGCCGTTTGTTGTGGCTGGTGAAGAAGAATCTTTTTTATCAGCACCAGTTGAACCGGTATCAGCAGAGGCGGCGTGACTGAATTTGAATCGAACACCGAAGTCTTGGCTGATATTAGCTACTGGGACGGTGACGTGAATCGTCCCATCAATGACGTTATTTAACGCATCTAAATTATCAATGTCAAAACTATAAGTAACGGTATAATTGCTACCTGACGTCCCATAAGTTACATTATGAGCTTTCTGCCCGTCGATTGTCAATGGAACAACGCCTTTACTACCCATACCGAGACTCTTGGCATAGCTAACTTCCAACGTTACTTGATATTTGTTGTCAGCAATTGGTGTGATCTTAGCAACGTGAGTGTAGTACTGGTCGGCGATTGATTTACTGTTACTGTCAGCCTGAAGTACAACGTATGTCCATCCTGTAGTTGGATCAACTGTCTTTCCTGGAATAGATGAAGATTGACTTGGCTGACTAGAAGATGAAGAACTTGAAGAACTACTTGAGCTAGATTCTCCGGTCGTCGATGTATCGTTAGAACTTGCACTACTTGATGCTGAGCTACTCTCGACAATGGAGCTTGAACTCGAAGATGATGAACTATCTAGATCAGGTACACCATCCCAAGTAATATGAAGGTCTGCACTTACATTCATCTTCATCGGTCCAACAACAATATTAAATCCTAGAACAACAATTGGCGATTTATCAGAAACACTGAAGTTCCAATGGCCTCCACCATCAGAATCAGTAGCGCCCTTAGTTGCCTCTACTCCATTTGCGGTAATACCTTGAATATAGGAATAACCTTTAGAGGAAAAATCAATATCGACGTCATACTTATCCCCATTTAGTGTGACCGTTGCATTTGCAGGAAAGTATTGTTCCGCCAGTGACGGAGTTGTCGTATCCGTTTGATCAACTTCGATCGGCACACTAATCGGCACACTATATGTAGTCGAACTACTATCCGCATGCGCCTGCGTAGTCACCGCGCTCATCCCCAGCGCAAAAAACACCAGCGCCCCAAGGATCCCAATAATGTTTCTTAACCCCTTTAACCTCATTTTGTTTCCTCCTCACAACGAATACATATATCCGTAATAATTATTAACTCGATTTTAGCATATTTTATAGAATATACGCCCCATTATTTTGTATATTTTTGAACAATTCATTTATCAGGTGATTAGAACCAGTCTAAATAAAAGCGTTAACAAAATAACTATCGTGCAAAATTGTGCTTACGTCAACCGAAAAGCCTTATTGTAGCAACTTTTCTCAATATCTATTTTTAGAAACCTATTTTACGTATATACGGAATACGGTTGAAATATTTTCGGAATAAACTATAATCAACAGTGTAAAGGGTTACATTCTTCTTTATAAAGGAGGGGTCATATTGAAATTAGTTGCCATTGTCGGAACGAATTCGCAAAAACCTTACATCCGTCAGCTGTTAAATTACCTGAAAACACACTTTTCAAGCGACGCAGACATCACGCTTTGTGAGATAAACGACATTCCGCTTTTTTCTGAGGATATTAGTGAAGTTCCTAGCAAGGTTTCAGCCATTTTTGAAATTATTACTGCCTCAGATGGGGTAATCATTGGCACCCCACAGGTTCACCATGCCATTCCATCAGCCCTAAGTTCCGTGCTTGATTGGCTGGCGGTGGCGGGCCATTCGTTTAAAAACAAGCCAACGATGCTGGTTGGCGCATCCCTGGATGACCAGGGCGTTGACGACGCACTCGACAATCTTTCAACTATTCTACGGTCGCCCGAACTAAATGCCGGGTTACTCACCGGTGATCAGTTTGTTCTGACCGACGTTGCTGCCGCCTTTAACGGTGACGAGCTGGCTGATCCATTGGCCGTTAAGTGGTTAGACCACTGTTTTAACAAATTTACCGGCTATATGGGCTTCAATTACGTGCCAACTGGTGACACGCAGCTAGACGCCACGACCAGTGCGTCAAAGGACACCACGCCAGATTATTCGTCTGACCTCGACCACCCTGTGAAGACCGATGCGACTGCGAGCGCATCGAAGAAACCAGCTGGTGGCCTCGACTATTACTCTGATTTGGATGCACCGACACAGCCGACGACCGACACCACGACTGGTGCTTCTGAGTACACTGATGCGACCTCAAGTGCTTCAAAGGATACGGCGTCAGATTATTCGTCCGACCTCGACTACCCGGCTCAGGCCGCTGATGCCACGACTGGTGCTTCCAAACAACCGGCTGACGGCATGGCCTACTCGTCTGATCTAGACACGCCGGTGGCTGCGGGAACGGATGCCACTAGAGGTGCTTCCGAGAAACCAGCAGATGCCACTACTGGCGCATCTCATAAATCGGACGATGGGCCCACCTATTCTTCAGACTTAGACGATCCAAAGCCGGAAACTGACACCAACACTGGTGCTTCCGAACACGATGATGCAACTACGGGGGCATCAAAGGAAACGACCAGCGATTACTCTTCTGATTTAGACCAACCGGCTGCGGCTGATGCCACGACCGGTGCTTCTGAACACTAACAACGCTTCACATATAGGAGGAAATTAACATGACTGATAAAAAAGTGACTTTAGACGGCAATGACGTTTTACACTTCCCCACTGGCGATATTCCGTTGGAAACCCTGCGCGTCCTGTTGAACACCCTGCCCTTCGAAGTTGACTTTGTGGACGCCACCGACCATTTCAAGTGGTTTACCGATGACGGCAACCGGATCTTCAGCCGGACGCAAAAACAAGTTGGCGAAGAAGTGCTGGAATGCCACCCAAAGCAAGCCAGCGATAAAGTGGAACAGATCCTCAAGGAATTTCACGCCGGCACCCGTGACCAATTTGAATTCTGGCTGCCACTAAAGGGTAAGATGGTCTACATTTCATACTTCGCTATCCGTGATGAAGACGGCAAGTACCTTGGGTGCTTCGAATTCACCGGTGACATCGCGCACCTGCAATCGATCAAGGGGACTAAGATTCTTGAAAACAGCCGTGATATTACGGTTGATAAAAAGTAAGACACTGCTAACTAAAGGCACTGGCCATTGCGGTCGGTGTCTTTTTTGACTAGCGCGTTCTTCGTTGACTTTCCAATCCCAACCCCTATAATCAGAATTAAACAACTGTGTGAAATCGGTTACATTATTGGTTTTACCCACACATCCGTTTCAAAAAACGGAGGGGATCACATGCTCGAACTGCAACATTTAAAAAAATACTATCAGGTGGGCGACACGAGCACGAAGGCGTTAGATGATGTGTCCGTCTCATTTCGGCAACAGGAATTTGTCGCGATCCTTGGCCCCAGTGGCTCTGGGAAGACCACGTTATTAAACAATATTGGCGGGTTGGACGTCTATGACTCCGGCGATTTGATTATTAAGGGAAAGTCCACCAAGGAGTTCAAAGCCTCCGACTGGGACGCGTACCGGAACAACTCGGTCGGCTTCATTTTCCAAAGTTACAATCTGATTGGTCACCTGGGCATCATCGACAACGTTGAGTTGGGTATGACACTCAGTGGTGTGCCCACTGCCGAGAAAAAGGAAAAGGCCATTTCAGCGCTGAAACGTGTCGGGTTGGAAGACCATATGTATAAGAAGCCGAACCAACTGTCTGGTGGGCAAATGCAACGGGTGGCCATTGCGCGGGCGATCGCCAACGACCCGGAAATTTTACTGTGTGACGAACCGACCGGCGCATTGGATACCGAAACCAGTCAAGAAATTATGCAGATCATTAAGGAACTGTCAAAAGAGCGCCTCGTCATCATGGTCACCCACAACCCCGACCTCGCCGACCAATATGCCGACCGGATCATTCGTTTCGAAGACGGGAAAATCGTGGATGACACGAACCCCTACAATGAGCTGGAAGAAAACGAACAGTTTCACCTGACCAAGACGAAAATGACCTACTGGACAGCGCTAAAATTGTCGTTTACTAACATCCGCACTAAGAAGGGGCGAACCTTCCTGACGGCGTTTGCCTCCAGTATTGGCATCATCGGAATCGCAGTCGTTCTCGCCCTGTCAAATGGGTTCCAGAAACAGATCGATCAAACGCAATCCAATACCCTGGCCCAGTATCCAGTGACGATTTCACAGACTGCCACCTCCCAGACCCGGCCAACGACACCAGCAAAAAGGAACATTTTTCTAAGGAAAAGTCCGTCGTGGCGCAAATCAGTGACCAGGATAAGGCGCAACATACTAATAAAATCACGCAAAACTACGTAAACTATGTGAAAAGACTCAATCCAAAATACAGCAAGAACGTCGGGATCACGTACACAACCGGTATGAACTTGCTGCGCGATGTGAACGGTAAGATCAAGCCGGTCCAGCTGTCTAACGAGAGTCAGTCTAAATCTAGCGGCCTGAACATGTCGAGCGCACTGGCGAGTTCAGCGGGCATTGGTGTTTCCTCCTACCCCGTTGATAATCAGGGCAAGACCAGCTTTCTCAAGAAGCACTACAAAGTGATGGCCAGCGCCTACCCGACTAAGACCACGGATGTCGTTTTAATTATTAACAAGGACAACTCGACGAACATCAACGCGCTGACGAATCTGGGCTTCAAGGTGAAGAATAACCAAAAGGTCGACTTCAACAAGATCGTTGGTACGACGTTTAAGACCGTCGACAACGACACCTACTACAAGTCCGCAGCCGGCATGTTCCTGCCGAATACCGACTACAAGACCATGTACAGCAACAGCAGCAACAAAACGTTGCGCGTCGTTGGTGTCCTGCGGGTCCGGTCGGCAAATGAGGAGAATATTCTGGCAACCGGTTTTGCGTACAGCGACAATTTGACCAAGGCGTTGGTCGATCAAAACGCGAACTCCGCCATCGTCAAAGCGCAGAAATCCAGTTCACGAAACGTGCTAACCGGCGCCACCTTGAGTGCTTCTGTGGACAAGACGCAGGTCATTCAAGCCCTCGGCGGTTCCAAGACACCATCGAGCATCATGATCTACCCGAATAATTTCAAGAATAAGGATAAGGTGCTCAGTTATTTGAACGCCTATAACAAAGGAAAATCCAAGGCCAATAAGGTCATCTACACCGATATGGCCGGTTCCGTATCCAAGCTGACCGGTGGCCTGATGGACGCGATCACCTACGTGCTGATTGCGTTTGCCGGTATTTCGCTGGTCACCAGTATGATCATGATCAGCATCATCACGTACACCTCCGTACTGGAACGGACGAAAGAAATCGGGGTCCTCAAAGCACTGGGTGCGCGGAAGAAGGACATCACCCGGGTGTTTGACGCCGAAACCGCCATTCTTGGGGTGGCCTCGGGACTCATCGGTATCTTCATCGCATGGGCTGCGACCTTCCCAATCAACATCGTGCTCAAGAGTATGACCAATTTGAGCAACGTCGCGCAGTTGAATCCTGTGGCGGCCATTGTGCTGATTTTGATTAGTACCGTGCTCACCGTTTTGGGCGGGCATGTGCCGGCACGGATGGCGTCGAAGAAGGATGCGGCGACGGCTTTGAGAACGGAGTAGAGTGTGGAGCAGGGCGGTTTAGGGGCGGTGTGTAACGGTCTCTGGTCTAAAAGTCCGGGTCTGACTTTTAGACCAGAGACCGTTACACGTTAGCCCCGTGCCCTGCGGAACACGTTTCGGCAATGAGGCCAAGAAAACCAGAAGTCAAAAAGCACACAGTGATTGAAAAGTCCGGGCCTGACTTTTGGTTCAGCGTTCTTTACACGAACCCTCGTTTCCACCATGAGGCAGAGAATGCTTTTCTAAACTAGCCAAATAATAGGCAAATTCACCAAAAAAAGCGCTTAGCAAGTATTAACTACTAGGCGCTTTTTGTGTTGTATAGACGTTAGAAATGCGTTCATTGCTAAACTAAAAAAACAAATGTCTCTCCTAAAACGTCTTTAACTATTGTAACAATTCAAATGATAACTGCAGTTCAACAGTTTGTTCATTTCAGTTGCAATACTATGGCAATATCGTATACTTGATTTGCCTTGAAAAAGGAGAACCATATGTCCAAAATTAATTTCAGATATACCCAGGCCTTCAACAATGAATGGCAGAAACTAGGCTTATCAGAACTAGATAAGGTGTCATTAAGGCTCCAATTTATCAATTACTTAAAAAACACACCAGATAATAATTATGGTAGGTCTTTTCCAGGTGATATGATTCCTCACACAGGTGGTGCCATAAAGATGCGTTTTTCCGCTAATATCGTAAACTATGGAAAAAGTGGTGGGTATCGTATCATCTACTTTATGCCATTCAATGACGAATTGCTTTTTTTCAAGGTTTATAGCAAGCACAGTCAAGAGACCCTGTCGGATTTTGAAAAGAACACAATGAAAAGCTTCATTCGACGCTATAAAGGAGCCCATTAATCATGCAGAAGAAAAAAGAAAGTACGATATTACAGAGCATCAAAGAATTAGAAGACGAGCAAAACGGTCTGCCAACAAACATTGAAACCGTCACAATGGAAGTCCGGGACGTCCCTGATTACAAACCTGATGACCTAATCCGTATTCGCAAAAAAGTTGCAGGAACTAAACAGCAATTCGCCGCATTATTGGATATTTCCACCACTGACGTTGAATCATGGGAGAACGGCAGTCATCGCCCCAGCGACGTTGCTAAACAATTTTATCAATTATTAGACGAGGATCCTCATGCACTAGATAATGTGAGCACAGAGCACCACCCAGAGTAATTATAAAATATTATTAGCGTGTAAAAAGCGTGTTTAGATATCATTTCTAGACACACTTTTATTAAAAATAATCATAGGAACGAAAAAAATCCCGTCGACCCAATCGTCAACGAGATTTTTTTAAGTTGTTACATGGTATTACAGTGTTTTAGACAAAGACGATACTAGTTCGTCTGCTTTGCCTTACTATCCTCATACATGTAGTCCCGAGTCATCGGCAACCCAGTCCCACTAGGCTGCTTCGTCAACAGGTACTGCATCACGTCGATGTTACCAGCTTCAAATGAGCCGGCACATGCTTGAAGATACATGTCCCACATCCGGGCAAATTCTTCGCCGTACTTGTCAACGGCCTTATCGAAGACCTTGAGGTAGTTGGCGTCCCAGATTTCGAGTGTCTTTTGGTAGTGACGACGCAGTGGTTCCAAGTCTGCCAATTGCAGCTTAGCATCCATCACGTGAGTCAAGTTTTCAGCCATGTTTGGAATGTAACCGCCTGGGAAGATGTACTTGCTGATGAATGGATCCATCCCGGCACCTTCGTGTTGACCGGTAATCCCGTGGATCAATGCGCGACCATCATCTTCCATCAGATCACTGACCTTCTGGAAGTAGGTGCCCAAGTTTTCCTTACCAACGTGTTCGAACATCCCAACGGAGGTCACGTAGTCGAATTTGTCGTTCATCTCACGGTAGTCTTCCATGATGACGTCGACTTTACCTTCAAGGTGACGTTCCTTGATCTGTTGTTTCGTGTAGTCGTACTGTTCCTGGCTCAACGTGATCCCAGTAGCGTTCAGACCGTACTCTTCGGCGGCCGTGAACAGCAATGTGCCCCAACCACTCCCGATGTCTAATAAGCGCTTGCCTGGTTCTGGCTGCAACTTCTTGATGATATGGTGCACCTTGTTCATTTGGGCTTGTTCCAACATGTCGTCTTCGTGTTCGAAGTAGGCACATGAATAAGTCATGGTGTCATCCAACCAAAGTTCGTAAAAATCATTCCCAATATCGTAGTGAGATTGGATGTCCTTTTCACTAGCTTTCTCAGAGTGACTCGTTTTTGGTAAGTGCTTCAAAAATGGGTTGTTTGTCAAGAAACTCCCCGTGTTGCTGAAGGCGGCAGTGACCAAGGCTTGAATGCTGCCATCGATTTCAATGTCCTTCTTCATGTACGCTTCAGCTAACACGCTAGTTGGTGACGCAGTGACTTCCTTGATAGGAATATCTCTGTTGATCTTGATTTTAACAACCGGATCGCCCTCACCATAGTTTTCCGTTTTACCATCCCAATATGTGACTGCAACTGGGATATTAAATGCGCGACTAAGTAATTGACGATATACTGTTTTCTCTAACACCGATTTTTCCTTCTCTCATGCAAGTTATTTAGATGACTAAGCATTAGGACCTAAATTAATCAAAAAGATTTCATTGTA
The DNA here is from genome assembly GCF_001702155.1 of Secundilactobacillus paracollinoides. Taxonomy (NCBI): domain Bacteria; kingdom Bacillati; phylum Bacillota; class Bacilli; order Lactobacillales; family Lactobacillaceae; genus Secundilactobacillus; species Secundilactobacillus paracollinoides. The sequence continues at coordinate 1,333,449 of NZ_CP014912.1, read as the reverse complement.
CTTATATTTATTGATTATCTAATAAGAATAGTTGTCTTTTTTAATTTTGTCAAAATATTTGGCCGATTTTTCTTTCGCCGCTTTCAAGTTTTGACACATGTTTGTAAGTGTCTAATTATATAGAAGCAATTTCATCAAATATGGGTGGGTTGTTGCAAAAACGACATCAGTCCTGACGCTTATTTTCACTCGCTAATCTGCGCTTGTTGATAATTTTTTCCTAATGGTCCGGCGTATTCCGGCTGCCACGGTTTTGGTTGCCGTTGATAGTGCAACAATCGCGTATGAGCTGCGATCCACTCAGGTGTTAAACCACCTTCTAGGTAGTTTGCGTAACTCGGCACATCAAAATTCCAAATTTTATCGTCAATTGGCGTCACCTGATTGCCGTAAAGACCGTTTAAAATGTCCTGGTCAACTAGTGGCAGATCCTCATGAGTAGTGATGTAGGCCGTAATGTCCCGAAAATTAATCAGCTGGCGAACGCGATCCAAGTCAATCAAAAGCACACCAGTATTGTAATAGGCGTGATTGATCTGCATCCGTTGGCGATTCTCAAGTTGTTGGTCTTGATGAGCGGCAGCCGCAAATGGGCGTCCCTGCATGTCTAACTGCCAAAGCTCATCTAGAGGACCCTGAGCCAGAATATCAGGATCAATATAGAGCACCCGGTGAAGTGTCTTCGGGAGAATTTGCCCACTTAGAAGCCGGAAATAGGTTTCAACTGGATACTGAGCAGTGATCGGCGCGTTGCCGAAAACGGCTGGGATTGCTTGGCAGGCGGTGAACGTCATATTGTGGCCAGTGATCCAATCTGACAACGTTTTGAGTTGTGTCGGGTCGATTTGGCGGTGAATCAGCCAAACGTGGATGGGTTGGGATTCAGTTTGATGGATTGAGTTGAGCAGTGTTTTTAGAGGTGGGATATAGGTTTCGTTGACCGTTACTAGGAGTTCAATGGGCATTTTGGGGGCCTTCTTTTTTGGGGTTTAGGTCTATTATAAAGGCTTGAGTTGTCGGTGACTGGGGAAAATAAAAGAAGCCTGTGATTGCGGCTTCTTTTTTTGGGAGGTGAATTTATGCAGTTTTTTTACTTTTAGACCCAGAACCGGTTTGGTTTTCTTAGTTTATCTAGCCGAAACGTGCTCCAGAAAGCAAAGACTTGCACTAGTTTGGTGCTCTTATTCTACCTAGCCGAAACGTGCTCCAGAAAGCAAAGACTTGCACAGAAGGGCACTCTGATAACGAATCCAGGCCCGGGATTCATTATCAGAGTGCCCTTCTGCTCCAGTCTTTAAACGCTTTCTTCCGCACTCTATATTCTTCCATTAATCATCAAATCCACCGTAGCTGCCTGTGGCAACATCGGCAGATGACTCTGTTTTTCGACCTTGACGTCTTTATTGCTCTTTTTAGCCAGATTTTGAATCAATCTTTGTGCAAAGTTACTTGTCATACCTGTAATTAACCATGTTCGTTTCATTTTTTAGTATCCCCTTTACAACAATCGATTTCCAGAAAATTAGGCAGGAGAATGAGCCTGCCCATGCACGATCACCGTGCTTTTGCTTGAGAATATAATACCCCAAAATCCAGTAAAGTCAATGTGCCTGCTTGGATTTTGAGGAACTTTTTCGTAGGTTCAACCAAGTTGCTTTACTGGCAACCTTTGCTTGATAACGGTAAACTTGCAGGTATCTGATAAAAGGTAAGTGATAATCTTGACGAAGCATGATATCAGCGTCAGTACCCGCGTTGGTTTAGAACTACTCAATAATAAGTGGTACGCCTTGATCCTCACAAATTTAACAGCTGACTTTTCTGATTTCATGATTTTACGCAAAAAGATTCGCGGCATTTCAACCTTGAACCTGCTCTTGGCCCTCACTAAACTCATTAGTTTGGGACTAGTGGCCGATGATGACGAATATGCCTACCGGTTACTGCATGATGGTGTTGAAATGCAGCATATTTTGTTCAGTCTTCATGACTGGGGTAAGCAACAGCTTAAGGCGTTCGGCGAGGCAACAATGCGTTAGGTGCTGTTACTAAGAGGGGGAAATGATTCATGACACTTGCAAAACCACGATATGACCGGCTATTAACCGGAGCGTTGCTCGCTGCCACCGCGGGCGGTTTGGATTCCTACACCTACTTTACGCATGGCGAGGTGTTTGCTGGTCTACAAACTGGGAACTTGATTCTACTTGGCAGCCACATTGGCCTTGGAAACTGGTCACGGGCGAGCCACTATTTGATTGCGATTTTGATGTTTATGGTCGGCACGATTGTCGCCAGGTTCATCCAACATCGTTATCATGAAGGGCTTCGAATGAGTCGGAAAACGTTCATCGTAACCTATGAAATTGTATTGATAGTGTTGGCTGGCGCATTCGCAGCGGTCATGCCAAATATGGTATCTGTTGGCTTGTTATCAATGGCAGCGGCCGCCCAACTCCAGGAATTTCGCCAATTGAAAGGTAAAGGATTCACCTCACTCATGATGACAGGTAACCTCAGAACTTTTGCCGAGGCCATTTATGATGGTATTTTTAAACGCGACACAATGGCTTGGGACAACCTAACGACTATCGGGACGATTCTTTTTGGATTTGTCGTCGGGGCGGCGTTGAATGGCCTGCTAATTGGTATTTTTCACGGTCAAACAATTTTCCTATCCGCCATTATTTTAGTGATGACTGTCATCGCAAGCCACAGGGGCTAAGAGAGTCACAACGCAGTTAACAGGAAGGCCATTGCATCCAATATCGATTCAAATTGTAACTAATCGTCTTTAAAAATAGGTACCAGGGTCACCTCTCATGGATGATCCTAGTACCTATTTTTGTGGGTTTTCAGCTTTTCGAATCTGCACTTCACTGCGATTTTTGTTAGCTGGTTGCCTGCATTGCTATTTTTTGATTGTGCCTGCTCTTGGCACTGGTTGGGACGCGCTTTTTGTGGCTGACTTTCTTGGCTGCCACGCTGAAACGTGTTCCAGAAGGCAGAGGGCGGAGCCTTCTTCCACACTCTGACTTTCTTGGCCGCCACGCCGGAACGTGTTCCAGTAGCCCCTTAAACGCCTTCTTCCACACTCTTTTCTATTGTGCCGTATACCCACCATCCACAACAAACTCTGAACCTGTTGCGAACTTGGATTCATCTGAGGCTAAGTAGACACAGATGTAGGCGATGTCGTCTGGTTCACCAATGTGACCCATTGGTGTCTTTGTCCGGGCTGACATGGCTTCTTCGGCACCTGGCAGATCTTCTACCAACGGCGTCTTGATGTAGCCTGGGTGCACGGTGTTAACTCGAACATCGTAGTCTTTCAGCGCACAGTCAACGGCTGCTGACTTCGACATGATCCGCACGCCACCCTTTGACGCGTTGTAGGCACCCAAGTTAGGGTCACCGATAAAGCCTTCAATTGAGGACATGTTGATGATCGAAGCGCCAAGGTGCTTGTTCTTCATCCGTTGAATCCCTAAACGAGTCCCAAAGAACACGGCGTCCAAGTTGATAGCTAATTGTTTGTGCCATTCTTCTGTGGTCGTGTTTTCGATACTCTTGTTGATGGCGATCCCGGCGTTGTTCACCAACGTGGTAACAGGCCCAAAGGCTTTTTCAGTCTCGTCAAACAACTTGACCCAGCCTTCTTCATCCGTAGCATCGTGCTTGATGAAACGAATGACATCTTCGCCGCCAATGCTCTTAGCAGCCTTTTCACCAACATCAGCGTGACGCCCTGTGATAACGACCTTAGCGCCTTCGTCGACAAAGCGTTGGGCAACGCCTAAGCCAATTCCCAAAGTCCCGCCAGTAACAATTGCAACTTTACCCTTTAAACGATCAGTCATGTGAATCCCTCCGAGTTAATTTTTAAGTTTTGTTTTGAATAAAGTTAGTATAGCATATAATTTGCTTACTAGTTCACAATTTACTAAAAAGTCATACTATTTTCACAAATAGGTCACAACTTGGTAACTGTAATCCATACTTACAGACTATTATAGAAAGCGGTTTAGCGTCCGTTATACCAAAGATTAAGATTTTTTAAATAAATATAGTCGCCCCTTACCCAAACAATCTTACAACTTTAGTCTATTAATGAAAAATTCACAAAAGACATCATTTTCATTATTTCTTGTTGCCATTATTGTCACCCAATCACAACTTAATAAGCCATCGCGTGTCCTTTTTTGAGCAAAGGTTTTATAATCGATCTAAAAGGAAGTGTTTTCGTATGGCAAACGAATCAAATGAAGGTGCCGCATGTTCTTGGCAACCAAAAAAGAAACCATCTGCAACGTTAGACCAACGTTTTTCAACTGGGGACCTGCCCGTTGAACCCAATCGCTACTCACTGATCTGGGCGTACTTCTGCCCGTGGGCAAACCCCGTCAAAATGGAAATTGACCTCTTAGGGCTTGATAAGGTCATTGCCAGCAGTCCCATTTATTCCCTGCGTCATACCGGAATCGATGACGACTGGTTCTTTGGACCAGACGAAAATGATGACGATCCGATTTTAGAGATCAGCCGTGTCTCGACTGCTTACAAGAAGGCTGACCCATCATTTGATAGTCGCCCAACCATTCCAGCTTTGGTTGATGTTCAAACTGGTGCAGTTGTCACCAGTCAATCAGCTACATTACTCGAGGAACTGGGCACTGAATGGCGTGACTACACGGCTCCTGGTGCGCCAGACCTGTTCCCAGATGCCGACCACGACGAGCTCGTTGCCTTAAGCAAACGCATCGCTGACCTATCAAAAATCATTAACGGGGCCTCAACAGCTATTTCACAAGAGGGCTTCAACCGCCTCTCCGACCGGTTTTTTGACGAACTGGAGGATTTCAACCAGCGTTTGGCCAACCAGGCCTACCTCTTCGGCGATCACATGACCACCGCTGACCTGATGTTGTTTGCCCGCTTACTACGATTTGACCTCGTTTGGTACTACACCGCAAAATTAAACAAACACCGGCTTCAGGATTACCCTAACCTCTGGCGCTATGCCAAGGTGATGTACAGCAATCCAATCATTAAGGCCGATACTGATTTCGATAAGATCAAACAACATTTCTATCAAACCACACAGAAGGTCACGAGTTTCGACCAGGTTATTCCAGCTGGTCCAGACATGAGCGAGTGGGAAAATTAATCTTCATTGCGAGCAGCTCAAATAACGTCCTTATGAATTCTGACTGAATTTATAAGGACGTTATTTTAATGGACGATTTAAGGTAGTACGACAACCTTACCAAAACTGTCGCTTGAATCAAGAAAAGCTTGCACATCCGCCGTATGAGCCAGATCAAACGTTTTAGTGGGCGTTACATCAATATGGTGCTGTTCGATGACCTGCAGCATATCATTGAATGTTTGCTCAGTGACATCACTGGAACTAAACGACGTCAGGTAGGTCCCTGCTGTCACAAACCCCATCGGATCAAAGTCCTTGCTGGACCAAACACCACCAAGAGACCCTGTGACACACAAAATGCCATTTTTGGCCACCAGCGTCAAAGAATCTTGCAACGTCAATGATCCAACGAGTTCTAACACCTTATCAAATTGACGGGAACCAGCCTGAACGTGACCCGCTTGTTCCAAAATAATATCATCAAACCCATTAGCCAGCATCTCAGTCTTTTTCTCAGGCCTTCGTGTCGTGCCAATGACGGTTATCCTTGTGCGCATAGCCTTGGCCAATTTCATAGCAGCTAAGCCAACGCCGCTGGTGCCGCCACGAATCAGTAAGGAATCATTATCCGCAAGTTTAAGATTCAGCAACGAGCCGTAAGCCGTCCAATAAGTTTCGGGAATCGCGGCGAATTCAGCCCAAGATAACTGGGTCTCGACAGCAAAAATCTGTTCATTAGGAATCAACATATATTCAGCGTAACTGCCATCAAAGTTTCGTCCCATTTCACCCATGATCGTGGCAACCTTTTGCCCAATCGGCAACCGGGCTTCATCCGTCGTTTCAGCAATGACGCCAACGCCTTCGATGCCAAGGATCCGTGGCAATTTCACTGTAGGTGACCACCCGTTTCGGGTAAAAATCTCAGAACGATTAATGCCAAACCCTTTCACTTGGATGAGCGACCAGCCGGGCTTGACCTTTGGTGTTGGAACGTCTGTCATTTTCAAGACTGACGGGCCACCAGGTTCACGTAGCACAATTGCTTTCACTATTAGACCTCCTTAGTCGTCAACAACCGTAAATCGTTGCCGTAAATGCTTCGGTTGCTCAATTTCATCAAGCAACGCACTGGCAAGATTTTCCGTAGAGACTTCCGACTTGCCAGCCTTGTTCAACAGGATCTCGTCCTTGCCGATCCGGTAAGTCGTTTTAGGGCCGGGGGTGAATGTTGCCTGCGGTGAGATTGCTGTCCAGTTCACATTATCGATCCACTGCAAATAGTTGTATTCATGAACTTGTTGGACAGGCGTTTGAATCCACGGCTGACCAGCGTTGTCTTTCAAAATCGTATCCAACATCATGGTGCCGTCTGCTTGTTTTAAAGAACTGGCACCCAGAATGAAGAACAAGTTGGTCGTGTCGTCATTGCGGAACGCACTGATCAACCGACTCGCAAGGTCCAAATGCTGATAGGCCTGTGGTGAAGCGAAAGCATCGACGACTTCATCAAACTCTGAGAGATCATCATGCGTCAGTGTTAATGCACCCTGTTTAATGATGGTCACTTGATTGCCAAACAGGGATGCCGCTTTGTCTTTACTGCGAACAATGGCCGTGACCTCATGGCCGCGACTAATGGCTTCCTTAACGATCTCCTGACCCGTTCGGCCGGTTGCGCCAATAACCCCAATTTTCATGTGATGCACCTCTTCATTAAGTTGTGTTTAAAACTGTATCAAGCTTAACATGTTTTGTCGCTGGCACCCTTGAAAAACGCTCCAGAATTCGAAATAATTGTTCGCAAATAAGCACATTAGGTCATCTGATACAACATGGTATCCGACCTAATGTGCTTATTTTACTGTTCCTATCTGATGACTTGCACTGAAATCGGTGCGTACTTAACCATATAGGCAGCCTGAGAGCCAAATCGTTTTCGAATGCCCTTCTTTGCTAACGACCCGACCACTAGAAGGTCCGGTTTAACAGCCAGAATCACATCCCTAACGATGGTTTCACCTGGATCACCATCCGCAACAACGACGCTCACATCGGGAATGCCGAATCGCAATGCCAAATTGCGGTAGCCTTCAACATGTTGAACGAGTGCGTCACGCTGACCATGCACAAAATCTTTACTGAGCGCCTGGTAAACGTTCATCTCATCCGACTCAAGAATCGAGGTAATCGTTAATGTTGACCCATCGCTCTTAGCTCGGTTCATGGCATACCGAAACGCTAATTGGGCATCCGGCGAATCGTCTACCCCAACTAAAATGTGTCTAAACTTTCTTGGTTTTGTTTCTGTCATTTATCTTGACCAGCTCTCTTTGTTACGAACACCCCTAATCAGCAAATTCAGGATGTTTTTTACCGAATAACGAGTACCGAGATTGGCGCGTACTTAGCCATATAGGCAGCTTGGCTCCCAAACCGGCGCTTGATCCCTTTTTTTGCGATCGACCCAATAATCAGTACGTCTGGCTTAACGTGAGGAATAATATTCTTCACGATGGTTTCGCCCGCGTCCCCTTCATCAACAATAAGGTCGACGTCTTTAACACCCGCATCCTGAGCTTGGCGTTGATAATCTAAAAGATGTTCCTCCAGTTCACTACGTTCGCCATGAATGTAACCCTTATCCAGTGCCTGATAGACGCTCATATCGTCATTTTCCAATACTGACGCAATCGTTAACTTCGCGTTGAGATCCAAAGCGTAGTGAATCGCATAGTCAAATGCTAATAATGCATCCTCAGAATCATCTACCCCAACTAAAATACTTGTAAAATCGGTCTTAGCCATCGCAAGTACCTCCTAATTTTCGGCGTTCAACGCCCCATGTTTAGCAACTTCTGCCGCCAACCGTTTGTTACCCTTGTACAGATCATAAATCGTCCAAGCAAGTAACGCTAACACACCAACGATCAGAACGTAGGCAATCATGTGCGCCGTTTGGGTCTGTGCAGCCGTAATGTTTTCACCGTAAAACCCGGCAATGGAATCTGGTAACCCCTTTAAGTTCAGGAAAGTCAGTGCAATCACTGAGAACCAGCCGCAGATTTTGACCCACATGTGGTTTTTGAATCGTTCGCCCATTTCAAGCTTACTGTTGGTCATCATCAACAATGGGACCATTGAGAATGGCAGGGCAAACGCCAAGAATACTTGGGAATTATTCATTAAATTATTAAGTGCTTCGTGTTGTTGAATCGGCGTTTCACGACCCGTCAAAGCCACACAGAACATGACTGGAATCACTGAAATGACACGGGTGATCAATCGACGTAGCCATAGTGGCATCCGCATGTGGACAAATCCTTCCATGATGACTTGACCGGTCAACGTTCCAGTAATGGTTGAGTTTTGACCTGAAGCCAGTAAGGCAACCGCAAACAAAATGGAGAGGATCCCCGACTTAGCAACCCCGATCAGCACACCATTACTCAGCATTGACGTATCTGAAAGTGCTTGGAACAACCCGAAGAAGGAAGGATCTTTGACGGCACCGCTCTTGAAAACAGCGACCCCCATGATGAGTAACAAAGAGTTAACAACGAATGCCAGCGACAACTGAATGTTTGAATCCCAAGTTGAGAACCGCACTGTCCGCGCAACGTCCGCTTCGTCGTTATGATCCATCTTCCGCGTTTGAGAAATAGCGGAATGCAGGTAAAGGTTATGCGGCATAACTGTCGCCCCGATGATGCCCAAAGCCCCAGTCAGCGGCGTATCGCCGTTAACGTGAATTGAGCCGGAGAATGTGTTGCCGTTTGGTACCAGGCCAGCGATAACACCACCCCAGTTAGGGTCTGATAACGCAACCTGATAAGCAAACACCAGTAAAATAACTAAAATCAAGCAAACAACGATGGCTTCAATTTTTCGAAACCCGATCTTCGTTAATAATAGCAAGACCAAAACATCAAGAACCGTAATTAAAACTGAAATGACTAATGGAATATGGAACAACAGGTACAGTGCAATGGCTGCCCCAATCACTTCGGCGATATCCGTCGCCATAATAGCTAATTCTGTGAGGATCCATAACACGATCCCCAACGCTTTACTGGTCCGTGCTCGAATGGCCTGAGCAAGGTCCATCTGACTCACGATGCCAAGTTTAGCCGCCATGTATTGCAACAGCATCGCGATCAAACTTGACATTAAGATAACAGACATTAATAAATACTGGAAATTTTGACCGCCGGTGATGGAAGTTGACCAGTTCCCTGGATCCATATACCCCACTGCAACAAGTGCGCCCGGCCCGGAGTACATGAATAATGCCTTCCAAAATCCGATATTCTTTGGAACTTCAACAGTACCATTGATCTCTTCCAACGATTTTCCGTTGGCGTATTCGATCAAACGGTGCTTTCTTGGTTGATCTGCCAAATTTAAAACCACCTTTCTATTTGTGACCACAAACATTGTACAATAAAGTTTATGGAATTCAAATAGAATTTTAGGTAATACTTAATAAATTATCATACATGTGAAATATAGTTAGCGTTTTCTTTACTTACTTAATCAGTTTTATAAAAATTTTAAACTTAATAGATATTTTTTTATTATCCCTAACATTTATCAGCTGAATTGCCAATATTAAACAAAAGTCTATTATATTAGGCTGGTTTACGATTACAAAATCCGCATATTGTCGTTATTTACTATGACATAATAATTTACAAAATTATTTAATTGACTTTTGTTTTTGGTTATCTTAACATATAACCGAACTTAAGAGTTCAAAGCAGCAACTTTCAAAACTACTTTCTATGGGCTAAAGCGTCGACCACAGTTGGTTTCGACGCTTTTTAGATGGCCCTCTCATCGCGAATGAATGAGTGTCTCACTCCCCAAGGGGTTCCTGGAAAGGGACCTCTTTTTTCGTAGAGTGTTAAAAAAGGCGGTCTTGCTCCCAGAGTATAGCGCACCCTAGTCGAGAATCCCGAACTTGGATTCTTGACTAGGGTGCGCTATACGGCCGGGAGCGGCCTTTTTTAACACGTTTCGGCCCGGTTGCCTAGAAAGACACCAACCTCCTGCTAAAAATAGCCTCCAATCCACTGGCAATTCGCCGGTGAATTGGAGGCTATTTTAGCTATAGAATTATTTTTAAAGTTGCTTTATCTGGTTGTCGGTATTGTTTTGGCTTTGGTGCGCCTTTGTCACATTGACATAACACCACAAGCCTCCGCAAGGCAAGGGGCGGCCATGTAACGGACTCTGGTAAAAAATCCAGGCCCGGGCTGACCGGTTCTTTTCAAGTGAGTGCTAACTGCTTCGGCGCTCCCTTTTCACATTGACTAAACGAGTTCCGCAAGGCAGGAGGCTCCTGTGTAAGCAACTCTGGTCAAAAAAGTCAGGCCCGGACTTTTCTGACCAGAGTTACTTACACTCCGCCTCCTAAGCGCCTTGCTCCACTCTCTCCCAAATGCTCAAACAACACCCCATCCCTCAACCCACTATTTGAAAACGTAATCCTATCCGAATCCAAATAGCGCATCATCAAGACTAGCGGGATCAGGCCGCCGACAATGATGTCCGCGCGGTCCTTACTCAATCCTGGAATCTGTTTTCGACCATCCAGATCACGGTCGACGATCTTTGAAAAGGTATTATCCACCACCTCACGGCTGAGTTGGTAGCCGTGGATATCCTCGTAATCTGAAAAACGATTATAGCGGCGGTCGATTTTTGCCAGCGTTCGGTTACATCCACCCAGCCCAATAATCGGCAAATGCAAGCCATTCCGCAACCACCAGATACCTGATAGCAGGTTATTCACGTAGGTCATGACGTTAAACAGGTTGCTAGCAGGAATGACATCCGCCGGTAAATACCCCTGCGTCAGTGTCACACTACCAATGGGGATGCTGATAAGGTGCTGCACCTTGTTATTTTGCACCAAAATAATTTCCGTACTTGCCCCGCCAGTATCCAAAATAACAGCGTTCGGTAACGGCAAGGTCTCGCTGACGCCTAAATAATCATAGTAGGCTTCCGTTGTGCCCGGAATCACCTTCAGATCGATGCCCAATTCGGCAACCTGTTTTAAAAACTGTTTTTGATTGCTTGCCTGCCGGGTAGCCGCCGTTGCAATGGCTTTGACGCTCACGTTTTCTTCTCGATCGTACACGGTCTTAAATTCTTTCAATGCCGCTAACGTTCGGTCAATGGCTTCCGGCTGCAGCACCCGTTCAACCCCCATGTTTTCAGACAGGCGAACGTACGACTTCAACTGCGTCACGGGCGTTGTTTCCCCGTTATCATCAATTCTGGTTACACTCAGACGCGCCGAGTTTGACCCCAAATCAATTACCGCAAAATTTTCCACTAAGCGTCACTTCCATTATCGTTGCCCGGGTCGACCGCATCAGACTGCTCAGTTGCGGCTGGCTGACCCTCTCCTGCCGACTGCAGACTAGATAACTTATTCTGTTCTGCACGGGCCTGAGCGAACGCCACTTTCTTTTCGGCATCCGCAACGAACACCGCCTGTGAGTCATTGGCTGGTGCCCCGCCGCGACTGACGCGTTTATAAGTGTTATCCGCCGTCAGAACTCGTGTCTTGACGTTATCTGTCCACATAATAGCATAAATCGCAATGACCCGGTCACGCAGATCAGGTTGTTTGATTGGGAAAAGCAGTTCCACCCGCCGATTCAGATTCCGCGTCATCATATCCGCACTGGATAAATAAACAGTCGACTCGCCATTAAAGTCGAAAATATAGATTCGGCTGTGCTCCAGAAAACGGCCAACGATCGAGTGCACCGTAATGTTGTCGCTCACGTCCTTGATCCCGGTTCTGAGACAACAGATGCCCCGCACAATAATGTCAATTTTGACGCCCGCGTGAGAGGCACGATACATATGCGCAATGATGCCTTGATCAGACAGCGAGTTCATCTTCATTTGCACGTGAGCGGTTCCACCATCCTTAACCACTTGAATGGCGGCGTCCAATTTTTCATCGATGAAATCACGAATGCCTTCTGGCGAAATGTGCAGCTCATGGAAAAATGGTGGCCGTGAATAGCCAGACAGCATGTTAAAAATGTTGGTGGCATCGATCCCCATATCGTTGTCCGCTGTAAATAATCCCATGTCAGTGTAAAAATGAGCGGTCGCATCATTATAGTTCCCAGTGCCCATGTGCATGTAGCGCCGAATACCATCCGTTTCACGCCGAACGACCAGCGATAATTTACAGTGGGTCTTCAACCCAATCAATCCGTAAATGACGTGGCAGCCCATCGTTTCCAGTTTTTTCGCCCAGTGCACGTTATTTTGTTCATCAAATCGTGCCTTCACTGCAACCAACACAGTGACTTGTTTCCCATTTTGCGCAGCCTGTCCTAAATACCGGATGATTGGCGAATCCCCAGATACCCGGTATAGGGTCATTTTGATGGCCAGGGTATCGGGATCACTGGCTGCCTGCCGAATAAACTCCACAACGGGGTCGAACTTGTCGTAGGGGTGCTGCATCAGCCAATCATGCTGACTGATTGCGTCAAAAATATTATTTTGGGCGGACAACGCCTTTGGCTGGTAGGCCTTAAATTTCGCGTACTTCAATGCATCATGCCCGTTTGTTTCCTTCACCACGTGCTTTAGGAAGGTCAGGTCAAGTGGACCGGGAACCTCATAGATGGCAAACGCATCAACGTTGAGTTCCGTGGTCAATCGTTTCAATAATTTCTTACTGATACTACTCTCAACTTCCAACCGGATCACATCACCGTGTTCGCGCAACTTCAACTGCTGCTGCACTTCTTTCAGCAGGTCAGAGGTATCCTCTTCGGCAACATCGAGGTCCATATCCCGAATAACGCGAAACGCGCTGCTGGACTTGATTTTGTAATTCACGAAAAGTTGACTCACAAACTCCTTGACCACGTCTTCGATCAAGATAAACGCGTTGTCGTCATCCGGCAGCCTCAACACCCTTGGGAAGACGTCAGGAATCTGAAGTGTGGCGTACAGCGGTTCATCGTTACCGCCCTTTTTCAACTGGATGGCAAAATTCAACGTATCGTTCGCAATAAAGGGAAACGGCCGTGAGCTGTCATCCGCCATTGGCGTGAGGACGGGATAGAGGTCATCATGAAAATAGGTTTTAATGAACTGGTACTGCTTATCGCTCAGTTGCTTCACCGTTTTCAGCTGAATCCCCAGCTGTTCACAATCCGGCAACAGATTATCCAGCGTCTGATACTGCTTAGTCAGCTGCACGTGGGCCTTTTGGTTGACTGCCTTAAGCTGTTCTTCGGCCGTCATCCCGGATGCCTCTGGTTCGGGGTAGTTGACCGCAGCCAGCTTAGCCAGTGAGGCCACCCGCACCATGAAAAATTCATCCAGGTTACTCTGCGTAATGCTCAAAAAAGATAACCGTTCCAAAAACGGGTTTGACTCATCGCGAGCCTCTTCTAAGACCCGGTCATTAAAATCCAGCCAGCTTAATTCTCGGTTGGTGTAGTAGTCAAAATTGTTATAGTTGATCTTATCGCTCATATCGAAACACTCCTTCATCTCTCAGTGTTTTGCGCCCCCAACGTTACGAGTTGCGTTCCCAATCTCGTAACTGATGTTCACCCTTTATCATACCGCGAAACCCCTTTCCTTTTCCCGTATTCTGTACTGGGAATTTTCAACTTGTTGATTCATACCATCGTATTTGGCACTTGTATCTGGTTATCTTGTGGAGGTGCTTTCCCACAGTTGAGTGATTTTAATAGTGTCAGCATGCCGCTTCGTTCCACCGCTCGACCCTGCAGGCTGAGGTGGGGTCGCTTCGGAGCTATTGAATTTCTTATCAGAAATTCAAGGATCTCCTACGTTGAAGATCCACTCGAGAGCCGCACAGCGGAAATCGAGTTAGCTTCATCGCGAGCCACCACAGCGGAGTGCCAAATCGCGCAATGCAACGGACTTAGCAATCTACCCGTATTCAATACAAGCACTTATAAAGTTTATAAGATTATTAAATTACAATTCGACAATTCTTTCCGATTCTCAAGTGGCACAAACTTCGATATAATAGAAGGACGACTAAACCAGAAAGAAGGGATGCACCTTGCTCGTGAAATTCTTGAACATTGACGTACCAGATCGCTAATTTTATTTTCGGAAGGATGATTTTTTAATGGCAAACGAAACAGACTCAATTTCTAATCAAACACCCGACGCGCCGCAGGAACAACCGGACGCCGGACCCAGTCAGCAACAAATTTGGGCGCAGTCAACACCCGCGTTGGAAGCCCAGTGGCATACCAACTGTGAAGACGGACTGACCACGCAGGAGGCAAAGACTCGCTTTGCCCAGCAGGGGCCAAACGAACTCCAGGCAAAAAAACCGTCCAATTTGTTGCGATTCTTAAAACAGTTTAATAGTAGCATCATCTACATTCTGGCAGCCGCTGCCATCATCACGTTCCTGTTGCACCGCTATTCGGACTCGATCGTTATCGGGTTGGTGATCATCGCCAACGCGCTGATCGGGTATTTCCAGGAAATTTCAGCGGATAACGCCCTGGATAAGATCAAGGAACTGCTGGTCTCTGAAAACTACGTCATCCGTGATGGTCAAAAACTCGAGCTGCCTTCTCGTGAACTCGTCACTGGTGACCTCGTTCAACTGGAGGCTGGTGATTCAGTGCCCGCTGATATGCGGCTGATTTCGGCCGATAACCTGAACATTCAGGAATCCGTGCTGACCGGGGAAACGAATTCGGTTGAAAAGACTGAAGAACCGATCACCGCAGATAACTTACCGTTAGCCGAGCGCAGCAACATGGCCTTTGCGTCGACTGCAGTCACGAGCGGTTCTGGCCTGGGTATCGTGGTCGCAACTGCGACCCATACCGAAATTGGGAAGATCCAGCAGGACGTTGCGGAAGTGAAGGCCAAGCCGACCCCGTTGATGCAAAACTTGAATCGTCTTGGGTTGGGCTTATCTATCGCGATTGTGATTGCGGCGGTACTGTTGTTTATCCTTGGGATGATCACCCACGTGTACAGCCTGCCAACGCTGCTGATTGCCGTGATCACCATGGTCGTCGGGTCGATGCCTGAAGGGTTGCCTGCAAGTACCTCGGTGGTGCTGGCAATGGGAACGCGGCGGTTAACGAAGCAGCACGCGATCGTTAAGACGCTGCCAGCCGTTGAAACGCTGGGTGCCGTGGACATTGTCAACACGGATAAGACCGGGACGCTGACCAAGAACGAAATGACGGTCACTGACATTTTGACGAACCACCATGCCTACACTGTTTCTGGGGTGGGTTACGATGCTGAGGGTCAAGTGTTAAACGATGATGTGCAGCCGGTCGACTGGCAGGACAACCATGACCTGAATTGGCTGGTCAACATTGCTGGTCAAACCTCTGACGCCGCCTTCCATGAAGAAAACGGCCAGTGGATCTTAGCCGGTGAACCGACCGATGGGGCGTTAACTGCGTTGTACCACAAACTGACTGGTAACGAACCCGAAATAAATGAAATTGAATCGCTGCCGTTTGACTCTGCTTTCCGTTATTCAGCACGATTAGTCGATATGGATCAAGACCGCGTTCTCCTGGTTAAGGGGGCACCGCAGACCTTGATCCACCTTGTTCAAGCTCACGGCGGGGACACGTCACTGGACCAGTGGCAATCCCGTTTAGATACACTGACGCATCAAGGAAAACGAGTGGTGGCACTTGCCTACCAGCCAGTTGCGTCAGATGAAACCGAAATCGAACCCGACCAAATCGGGGACGGTCTGGTTATTGTTGGGATGGTCGGCATCATTGACCCACCACGTCCCGAAGTTGCCAAAGCTGTCCAGCAACTACGATTTGCCGGCATTCAAGTCAAGATGATCACCGGTGATGATCCCGACACAGCAGCGGCCATCGCCAGTCAATTGCATTTAGCCGAAGTACCAAAGGCCATTACCGGGCCCGAAATCAATGAGATGAGTGACGAAGAACTCACCGATAAAATTGACACCTACACCGTGTTTGCCCGAACCACACCGGCGGATAAACTGCGAATCGTGCGCGCCCAACAGGCCCGCGGTCACGTGGTTTCGATGACCGGTGATGGGGTCAACGACGCCCCCGCTCTCAAGCAAGCCGATATTGGGGTCGCCATGGGGATCAAGGGGACCGACGTTGCCAAAGGATCGGCCGATATGGTCTTAGCCGACGATAATTTCACCACCATCTTAACGGCGGTGCGTGAAGGCCGACACGTCTTTGACAACATCCGCAAAACGATTCGCTTCCTGTTGCCAACGAGTTTTGCGGAAGGCTTGATCGTGGTCATGAGTATTCTCCTTGACCAATCACTGCCGCTATTTCCAACTCAATTGCTTTGGATCAACATGGTTTCAGCCCTGACGATTCAGTTTGCGTTTATCTTTGAACCCGCCGAAAACGACATCATGGCCCGCGGGCCGCGTGATGTGAAGGCTGGTATCATGAGCAAGCTTGACGTGGTTGAAGTCATCTATGTTTCGTTGCTGATTTCTGGTCTGGGAATGCTTGCGTACGACACGCTGGTCAACCATTCGATCACCGCGGCCGTTGGGAGCACCATGACGTTGAACGTGGTCATCTTCGGGAAGATCTTCTACCTGTTCAATCTGCGAAATAACCACCCAGTTATTTCAAAGTACTTCTTCCAAAACAAGATGGCATTCTACATCATTGGGTTGCTGATCGTCCTTCAGTTGGGCATCATCTACCTGCCGTTTATGCAGGGCATCTTCCACACCACAAGCGTGAACTTCTGGTATGGTTGGGGCATCCCAATCATTGCCGGAATTGTCGTTTTGGTCGTCACCGAAATCGTCAAACTGTTCCGGTTGCGCTGGGATGATATGCACCAGTCACGAATGGAAAAATAAACCCCACACAAAAACAGCAATCAATCCGAATAATGGGTTGATTGCTGTTTTTGTGTGTCACTGAAGATCTTATATCTGCCAACATATGATGTCTAAGGTCAAGCCAGATGTGTGCGTATATAAAACTGTCAATGTAAGGCTATCTGAAACTGTTCCGCGCCGTTGATCGATGCTACTCGAATCACGTCACCATCCATGATGGACGCCCGCCAGAAGTTACCGTGAAGTGGGTTTAGAAAGGTAAATGTAAAGCCGCGTCCGGTTGGTGTTTTGCATGGGATTAAGGTGCCTGCCGTGCCATCTGAAAGCCTCAGCGGTTGAACCTGGTCAATGCGATGGATGTAAATTGTGGTCATGTTCCTCACCTCCAGTGGTATTATAGCACATTTTAAGGTGTACATAAAAAATATTATTTAACATATAAAAAACATCTGTAATTCTCGATGTTAATCTTGAGAATTGCCGATGTACTTAATCATCCTTTGTTGATTCCGTTAATCTGAGTTAACCTTTCGTCCCCTTTTCTTTAGCAGGGAGAAAAACTTATGCTGTTTTTTTTGCCTTCCTTCGTTTGAATTTATAACCGGCCCTTGTTAATGCATCTTCAATCATTTCCTGTGTTAGCCATTCATCGACATCCTGAATTTCTTCAGGGAGCGTTATCCTATGGGCACCTGGAAACTGATTTTTCATCTTCGATACCTCTTTAATTTACTCAACAACTTGACAGTTTACAATGACACGCGGATTTCTAATACAAATCTCTCTGCCTTTAAAAAAATTAGAAATCGTTTTTCTTCTAAAAGCTGTATACGTGTCCTTAATGACAACCTCGGGATTAAGCTTAAATTCTTGAATGAGCATTTCAATTAAAATACCATCTAAATTGTCTCTAATATGCGGTTTGTTAACTTCTAATCCCTCAAGCTTTTCACTGCCTTATGCCAAAACGTTAACCATATGGGTCGCCAAATTAATATTTTCCTTCAAAACCTTGGGATGATTCAGCAAGGATGCTACATTGTCAATCGTTGTACCGTGGTAGACTTTCATTTTTGCTAACTCCAATGTACCTAAATTTTATTCTAAAACGGTTAACATCATTAATCAAATTTTCTGTTTTTCAAAAATCCTCCCTTATAGAAAAACAAATTAATGTCACTTTTTCCTTCTGATTGTAGCTACGTAACGATTCTTCTCAAAATTTAAATTACATAAATTATTAAAATTAATAAAATCAAGCACATTATTAGTCGATCCATAGCAACCCAATAGGTCACGTAAGTATTCTTTGGTCAGACCCTCAAAATCAAGTACTCTGACACTAAATTAGTATCTGTTTTCCTTAAAACCTAAAAAAACGTCAATTGTCTTTATATTTTGACAATGATAACGTTTTTTGTGAGTTATATTTAATTTATGCTACTTAGCTCAAAACTGTCTTCACTTCACCGCAACCCGAAACACCTCATGCCGATTGATCGAATCCACGGTCACCGTCTCACCATCCGTAATCGCATCACACCAAAAATCGCCATGTAACTGATCAAAGAATTTAAACAGATACCCATTGGCACCATCCGGCGTCTTACAATGTTCCACGACGCCATTCGTCCCATCTGATAACTTGACGGGTTGCTCAGCGTTCGTTTGATGAACAAGCACAGTTGTCATCGCACTCACCTCCGCCCACAGTGTACCACTAAATAATCTAATGGAATGATAGCAATATCATTAATCTAAAAAGAAACCGTTCCGATACCAAACTCAGAATACTGAATTAGCTACTCAGTCTACTGGATTAGCGGTATACTTTATTCTGTTTAACTTACGAGAACTCAAATCAATCACCAACACCATCCAAACGAGGCTAACCATGAAAAATCAAAAAGACGCGGGTCAGGCCGTTTCCATGCTGGCAAACAAGATTCGGCGTCAACTGGATAAATTTGCCAGTAAGTATGAGTTTAGCGGACCCAGGGCCGGGTCCTGCTCTACATTTTAAGCCAGTCCAAACAACATCCCGTGTTCCAAAAGGACATTGAAGTCGAGTACGGCCTGCGTGCCCCGACTGCAACAAACATGCTCAAGGAAATGGTGCGAAACGGGCTCATCGTCCGCCAGCCAACGGTGTATGATAACCGGTTGAAACAAATCATCCCCACCGCAAAAGCGCACGAGTTCGAGACCCAAATTCTCGCCGACATCAACGGTCTGGAACAGCGCATGACACGACGGATCACAACTGATGATCTCAACACGTTTCTATCCGTTGTTGATCAGATGCTGCTTAATTTAGCGGATTAAAATAGGGTAGCCAGTCTAAGGATTGGCTACCCTATTTTTTGAGTTGTTTTCTAAGTGGCTGCCAGACCGCGTGCAAGCCAAATGCCGAGGCAAACGACAGGCCCCACGTGGCAACGTAGGTCAACAGGATGCCCCAGAATAGGTGCGATTGGGCGAGCATTTTCCCCACAGTCAGCCAGACGACTTGTTCCCAAAACACATTGGCTAAAAAGGCCTTATACGCAAAATTTGCGAAGCGGTGCACCCACACCGTTACGGGTCGCTTGTGGCGAATCTGGGCCGCCCCAAGTGCGACCACCAGTCCGATCATCAGCAGATCATAAATGACCATCCCGGGTCGATAATACGGCGCATCCGTCAGTTTCACTGGGAAGACAAACGCAAACAGATCACGGTTGATCCAGTAGTATGCGGCCAACGCACCAGCGGCTAACCCCAGCCACCAACGTTGCAGCCACGGCAACACCCAGTTACGAAACGACCAGGTCAGCGTGCCGAAAATACCATAAATCAAAAAACTCAGGCACACTCTATCCAACAGATACCAGCTATGCATATGCGGCCCGTGGAAGACCTGTGTGTCGTAAAGTACCAGCCAGATGACCGTAAACAGCACCGTGCTGCCGACAATGCGCCACGCCCGTTTCGCACTGGCACCGCACCACCGCGCAAGGTGCCAGAACAGCGGCATCAACACGATAAACTGCAGCATCATCGTGTTGTACCACAGATGTGGCGCCGCATTTCCGTTGATAAACCGCCAGATAAACCCGCCTAGTGAGCGGTAGCGGGACCCCTGCTGCACCCAGGGCATCACCAGCAAATAAATGCTGGTCCACCAGAGTGTTGGCACAAACAACGCATGCCACTGGTTGCGCAGATAGTCGCTATACGGGACCACCGGCCACAACGTTTGCCGCATTGTGGTGTATAGGATACCGAAAATGAAGGCCGGTGCGGTAAACTTCACCAGGTTGTATGCAAATCCGATGCCGACTTGCGCAAAATTGCTGGGATGCAACGTTAACGCCAGCGCTAAAATCGGCTGCAGCATCACTGCCGTACACGCTGCTAATTTTAAATAATCCCCCACATCAGCCTGTTCTGACGCTATCGATTGCCTCACGTTCTGCCACCCCCTCTTCAATCAAATAAACCCCATTATACCGCAATTTTATTTTGAGCTAAGGATCCTGCGACTGTTCACGATATTTCAATAATTGGCGAAATTCAAAAACACAGGAACCCATATATACGTCTTATAATGGAAACAACAGCTCAAAAGGAGGGTCTACTAGATGATTTCTAAATTCGAAAAAATCGCGCTTGGCATGTGCCTTGGCATCGGATTAGTATTTGGCAGCGTCTCCCAGCCCACGGCACACGCTAAAACGACCCAGGCGGTCACCTGGTACAACCAGTGGCAAAAAGACTATGTTGGCGGTAAAACGCAAAAATATGTCCGCAACAACAATGGCAGTGGTGCGACCACGGTCGTTTCAGAGGGTCAGGGGTACGGCATGCTGGCGAGTGTGCTGGCTGCCAAGAAAGGCGCGAACACGCACACCACTTTTAATGCGTTCTATCGCTACTACCGCGCCCATCGCATTTCCAGTCAAGATCCGCTTATGTGCTGGCAGCAAACCATGCGGTCCGGCCATTTGACTAGTACCGGGTCACAGCGCAACAGTGCCACGGACGGCGATCTGGACATTGCCTACGCGCTGATTCTCGCCGACAAACAGTGGGGCAGCAAAACCGTCAACTATAAGGCAGCGGCTAAGAACCTCTTGACGGTCATCAAAAAGGATGAGATCAATACCACGACCTACCTGCCTAAGGAAGGCAACTGGGCAACCAGCAGTTACGATGCCAGCAAACTGCGTACTTCGGATCTCATGGTCGGCTACTTCAAGACCTTTGCAACCTACACTAAAGACAGCACCTGGACGAAAGTGGCAACCCATAGTCAAACGGCCATCAAAAAGTTAAGTGCACGCCACTCAACCGGCCTGTTTCCGGACTTCATCTTCGCTAAGGGCAGCAGTATTTCACTCACTGCCGCCAAGGCCTACCAGTTCGAAAGCGCAACGGACGACCAGGTTGGCTACAACGCCTGCCGTGTCCCTTGGCGCCTAGCCCAAGGTTACCTGCTTGCTAAGGACAGTGCTTCTAAGGCAGCGTTGAAGAAACAACTCACCTTCTATAATAAGAAGACCAAAATTACGGTGGTTTATACCCTGACTGGCAAAGCGGTCAACAACTATGAGAACACGGCCTTCACAGCACCAATTAACATGGCGGCTAGAACGTTAAAGGACACGTCGTTGGCAAATAAAACGAAAAAACAGTTGCCAACTACGATTGAGAAGAGGAACTATTATTCTGCTACGCTGCAAGTTGTCACTGCGTTGGAGTAACCGGCTATATAGACAAGCAGTTGTTACAGTATCGATCAAAATCCAAGCGAATCACCAAATCGGTAAAAAAATCCCAAGGCAACATCCCTGGGATTTTTTCAATCAACTTATTTACCCCAACCATAACAACCAAACTGGCGGATCATCTCATCTTTATCCACCCAGTCATCATGCGCAAAATCGGTGAACCTTTTTTCGATCAACTCACGATCATGGCGAATCGCGGCTGACTGTGAATCAAGAATCAACTTGTTCTCTCGAATCTCGTAGGACAATTGATCAACGGGAAGCAGAGCTAAGTCATCCGGCAAAATAAGGACTTTCAACTCACCCAGTTGTTTTACCTTAAGGTCTCGCATAATTGACGCCTCCATTTCAACATCAAAATCAGGTCAAATGTCCTTTATCTGAGCATCCTAATTTTTTCAACAATTGCTGCTTAACCGTTGAAAATCCACTTACTAAAAATATATTCTGCCAGCAAAAGTGGTAAACTAAATGAGGTGAATGCCTGATAAGACCACCTAAAACCGGCGATATACCAGCATTTTAAGTCAACTACCACGCAATCTTAAACAAGTACTCCTTGACTCTAACCGCAGAAGCGCTTAAAACAGACATATCACCACTAACTGTTTCAAAAAGACATTTTAAACACAGTTTCATTGCAATCGTAATCAATTCTTATCGTTTATTTTAGGAAGGGTTAAGACTAACCGTCCATAATCGGACCTAGTCAAATTGATCAAAGGACGGCGACATAACAATATGGCACGCAAAAGAAGAACAACCAAACATTCGGCGACGAAGAAGTGGGTATTAATTGGTCTCATCGCCCTCATCGTTGTTGGTGCCGGAGGAGCAGTCGGCTACGTCAGCTACTACAATCAACGCTTTAAACCGGCTAAGATCAACGGCATCACAGTCACTAACATGACCGCGAGCCAAGCAGCAGATAAAATTAATAACAGCGACTCAACGACCAGCAGCAATACGATTGCCGTGTCGAAGTCAAAAATTAACGTTTCAACCGCAACCGTTAATAAGTTGCTGCAAAAACGAAACAATGACGGGCACGCGCTAGAGACCGTTTCGCTAAAGGTTGCTAACACCGTATCAGCTTCTGACTACAACTACCGGATCAACACCTTGTTGCCGGCGTTCAAATCAGAAATCGAGACCATCAACGCCAATCGGACAACACCAGTGAACGCAAAGGTCACCTATGCTGACGGCAAGACGACGGTCACCAAGAGTCAAAACGGGACCGCCCTCGACGAAGCCACCATGGTGAAATCGTTTAAGGAACAGGCTAAAACTGATTTGGAAATCGACGTTAAAAAGACCATCGACACACCAGTAAAGGCTGACAGTTCAGCCATTAAGACGACTGAAACCAATTTGAAGTCGCTTCTGAATCGAACCGTTAATGTGACCTATGGCAGCACCACTTGGCACTTTAAGGCGAGTGACTATCTGAAGAGCGTCACCGCCTCCGTTGACGGCAAGTACACGTACGACAGTTCAACGTTAGCCACGGAAATTGCAAAATTGGCCAACGAACACGATACCAAGGGCAAGTCATTTAGCTACAAGACTCATAGCGGCACGACCATCAAGACCAAGGTCGGCAGCAGTACTTACGGCTGGTCGATCGAACAAACGAAACTCAAGACTGCTATTCTAGCAGCGTTTGAGAAGTCTGGCACTCAGACCCTGAACCTGAAAAACTATGTTTCAGGGCTTGGCTACGGTAAGTCAGGCGTCGGCGGTACCCGGGTCGAAGTTGACCTGAAGACGCTGGAAGAATACGCCTACGTCAACAACAAACTGGTCTTCAGTACACCGGTAATGTCCGGGACTGTGACCGGGAGTGACAAGACGCCGCAGGGTGTGTTCTACGTCCTCTACAAACAGCGTAACGCAACGTTGCGTGGCGAAAACGACAATGGGACCTCGACCTCCTACGCATCAAAGGTTAAATACTGGATGCCGTTTACCGAAGATGGGGTTGGGTTGCATGATTCCTCATGGCAGCCGTCCAGCGTCTATGGTAACGTTAGCGACCGGAGCGAGTACCACTCCCACGGGTGTATCAATAACCCGCCTTCAAAGATCAAGGCACTGTGGGAAGTTGTTTCAACGAATGAACCCGTTGTGGTTTATTATTAAGAAAGACACTATCATCTGATTCCAAAACAAAAACCATCTCACTGATTTCTTCAGTTGAGATGGTTTTTTGACCAATAATATGTTAATTTTCACCATTTAAAAACGCGGTAATCCTATTAGCAACTTTGTCAGGTACTTTATCGTCATCAGCGAGCAGCCCGCTTAAAAAATCGTTATTTTTCATTAATGCCTTCAAGACTTTATTATCTGCTTCTGAAGGAAACGCACCCACCTCATACAAAGCAACTGTATTTTGGTGCCATCCCAGAAGTTTTGTGAACTCAAGTTGTGTTAATTTGATATTATTTCGATATTTTTTAATATCTGCTGGGCTAACTAACCCTGTATCATCACGATAAAGCTGTTCCGCAATTTCATTTGCAATGTCGTCAAGCTCTAAATCGTCTACCAACTCATCTGTCTTTCTATCAAATCTTGCTGGAGCAGTCACAATATACTCATGATTATTAATTAGAAATGAATTAGTGTAATCTTTAATATAGGTATTATTCATAATTAGGTCTCCTAGTTTCAAATCAACGACTATGACTAATACAAGTATAACCAAGACCACTTATTAATATGCATCAAAGCTCTCGCGAGTTAAACTTAACGCAAACGAACAAACACGGGGGAATTCTAAATTGGGGAAATCACGGCTCGAAGCCTTTACTGATGGTGTTGTCGCCATCATCATTACCATTCTGGTCTTAGATCTGCATCTATCTGATACGAACCACACCTTAGCGGAATTAGCCGCTAAAGTGCCAACATTCATCGCCTACACCACAAGCTTCATCGGCATCGCCGCTATCTGGATCAATCATCATCACATCTTCACCCAAGTTAAAACGGTCACGGAACCGATTCTTTGGACCAACATCAACTTCCTGTTCTGGCTGTCGCTCTCACCTGCTGCCACGGCCTGGTTTGGCTCCGACATTATGTCACCGCTGGCCGCCTTTGTTTACCAGTTCGACATCATCCTGTTCAACCTGGCCTTCCTCTGGTTGCGGCGCACCGTCCTGCATGAAAACCACGAAATCGACTCGCCGCGCATCTCGCGCGAAGTTGCGTCGATTGCCGTCAACGTCGTGGCACTGATTGCGCTGTGGGTCTTTCCACCCATCGTGTTCATCGCGCTGCTGGCAAACGTCAGCATCTGGGTCATTCCATGGCGGCATATTCTTCAACGATAACAGTCTAAAATCGCGTTATTTAACGCCAAAAACGGGTCTCCTAGCCTGTTCTTTCACACTGAAAGAACAGGCTAAGAAACCCATTTTTAATGGTTTAAACACAATTAACTAAAATCCAACCCCAACTTATCAATTCGCTGACAAGCTTCTGTGAAACGAGGCTCGTCAATCAGCAGGCCAACGCGGACGTAGCCTTCGCCAGCTTCACCAAACCCATTACCAGGCGCAACCGCCACGGCCGCCTTTTCCAGCAATAGATCCGCAAAGCTTTCACTGGTGTACCCCTTTGGCACCGGCATCCAGGCGTAAAACGCCCCACCTGAATGATAGGGTTCCCAGCCGATCGCCCGGGCGGCTTTAAAGAACTGGTTGCGCCGTTTTTCGTACAAGGCAACGAGGGCCTTAACGGTGCTTTGATCACTGTTCAACGCAGTAATGGCCGCCTTTTGAATCGCTGGGAAAATGCTGACAAATAGATGGTCTTGAATCAGATTGATAGCTTCGATCAAGTCAGGATTCCCAGCCGCAAACCCAATGCGCCAGCCGGCCATGTTAAACGACTTGGAGAGGGTGTTCATTTCGACACCAACATCCTTGGCTCCAGGCGTTTGCAGGAAACTGATCGGTTTGTGACCATCAAACCCAATCGGGCCATAAGCGAAGTCGTGGACGATGCCGATGTCATTTTGTTGCGCAAACGCCACTGTTTTCCTGAAGAATTCTGGTGTTGCAACGGCACCGGTCGGGTTATTCGGGTAGTTCAGGTAAAGTAACTTGGCTGCCTTGACGACGGCTGGATCAATGGTGTCATAATCGGGCAGGAAGTCGTTTTGTTCAGTAAGTTTTACCAGCTCGAGGTTAACTTTGGCCAACGTGACCCCTGATAAATAATCAGGATAGCCTGGATCTGGCAACAACAGTGTATCCCCGGGATTTAAAACGGCAAACGGTAACTCCACTAAGCCAATTTTTGACCCGCCAAGGATGGCAATCTCTTTTTCTGGATCCAGAGTTACCCCGTATTCGCGCTGGTAAAAATCAGCGGCCGCCTGTTTTAATTCCGGGTCGCCACGAAACAGCGAATACTTATGGTTGTCAGGTTCAGCGGTGGCATCCTGCATGGCCTTCACCACAAAGTCGGGCGTTGGCTGGTCGGGATTTCCCTGTCCTAAATTAATCACATCGGCGCCAGTCGCCACCTTCGCGTTCACCTTTTTAACAAGGCTCGCAAAAAACTGTTTTGGCAGATGTTGCAAAATATCTGATTCTTCAAATTTCACTAGTAATACCCCCTCTAATTGCCGCTAGCTCAGGGAATAAAAAAACGTCCCTTATCAATAGATAAAGGACGACATTGCCGTGGTACCACCTTAATAGTCCAGACTGAACCAGACCACTCAAGGCCACGGTAACGGGTGACAACCGCTGCAAGTTCAGGATTCCCTCACTTGCCAAATACGGAGAAGACCATCTTCTTAAGTCACCAGGATCGTTTTTCAGCAACCACGATTCTCTATGTACGAGGTGAATTTAATACTCATCTTCTGAGCTAACTGGGTACATTATGAGGAATTGGTGAGAGAAAGTCAAGAGAGCAGAGCGTGGAAGGAGGCGGTTAGAGGGCGGAGCGTAAGTAACTTTCGGCAGAAATGCCCGAACTTGGCATTTGTGCCGGAAGTTGCTTACGCAGGAGCCCTCTGCCTCCTGGAACGCGTTTCGGCTATGTGACATAGAAAGTCAGAGCGTGAAGGAAGGACGCCCAAGGAGTGGAGCCTAGTGGACTGTGCCCGGTAAGCCCGGTCTTGGCTTTACTTGCGGAAGTCCCTTACATGCAACCTCTTGCCTCCTGGAACGCGTTTCGGCAATATAACATAGAAAATCAGTCGCCAAAACCAGCAATCCCACTTCTCATAAATCAATGCAACCATTCAATGTACGGCTTTTTCACATTACTGAAACGTGTTCCGCACGGGGCTAACGTGCAACGGACGATGACCAAAAAATCAGGACCGGACTTTTCTGGTTTTCTTCAACCTAATGGTGCTGGCCTCGGCGCTCCCTTTTCACATTGCCGAAACGTGTTCCGCAAGGCAAGGGCTACTACGTAAGCGACTCTGGCTAAAAATCAGGACCGGACTTTTCTGGTTTTCTTCAACCGAATGGTGCTGGCCTCGGCGCTCCTTTTTCACATTGCCGAAACGTGTTCCGCAAGGCTGAGGGCTACTGCGTAAGCGACTCTGGCTAAAAATCAGGACCGGACTTTTCTGGTTTTATTCAACTGAATGGTGCTGGCCTCGGCGCTCCCTTTTCACATTGCCGAAACGTGTTCCGCAAGGCAAGGGCTATTGCGTAAGCCACTCTGGCTAAAAGTTAGGACCGGACTTTTCTGGTTTTCTTCAACCGAATGGTGCTGGCCTCGGCGCTCCTTTTTCACATTGCCGAAACGTGTTCCGCCCTCAAAACGCCTTGCTCCACACTCTACAACAATTGACTCAACTCCTGTCCCCTTACACTCCTAACACCCTCAGTAATCACAAACGCATCCGGATCGATCGACTGCACGATTGGAATCACCAGCGTCCACTGCTGCGGCGTGCAAATAAAATACAGCACTTCCTCGTCAGATTTACTGTAAAACCCACTCGACTTCAACATTGTCACCCCGTGGCCGATATTTTCCGATAGCGATTTCGCGATTCGCTGGTTTTCCTTTGAAATGACCATGATGGCGCGCTCCGTCCCCAACATTTCCAGATACTTATTCAACACTACCGCAGAAATATAGAGTTCGATCACCGTCAGTAACATATTCTGAAACCCAATAATCAGCCCAGAGGGAATGGCGACCATTAAATCAAAACACAGCGTTGCCGATCCGTTTCGGACTCCAAAATAACGGTTCATGATCTTAGCCAGAATCGTGCTGCCAGCAATCGTCCCCTCCGCCCGAAAAATCAGCCCCATAGAGATACCCATCAAAACGCCGCCAAAGATGGCCGCAATCAGTGTCTGGTCCGTTTTATACGGAAACAGGACTGGAACCTTCAGAAAGATTGAGATCCAAATCACGGCCCATAATGTGTAAAAAACAGTACTCTTCTTTAAATAGCGAAATCCCACGATTAAAAGGATGCCATTCAAAACAAAGTTCGTTAGTGCCGGCTGGATATGTAGCGCATAGTACCCAATCGTTGTCAGACCGGTCACCCCGCCCTCACCGATTCGGTTAGGGATCAGAAAATAGTTAATGGCAATCGCATACACCATTGCCCCAATGATGATGTGCAATCCATTTTTAAGTAATTTAGTTGGCATGTTGTGTCTCCCCAATTTATTATGTTTCACGTGAAACAACACCGAGAAAAAAGGCACCACCGCACGCGTCTGTCACGCGGTGTTGGTAGTCAATCGTCTTCGCCTTCACAGCTGCTGCTAACCGATTCTTAGCTGCCAGCCAATACAGGATCGATTGCACTGCCTCATACTGCAACACCGTTGACTGCGACGCCTGGTCCAGGTCAATGCTTGTCACACTGGCCGGTTCCAACTGCGGCTTGGCCGCCTGTTCGTTAAACATCTTGACGAAATTATCGTAACCCTGCTGTGCCGTGGCATCCGCCAAGATCCAAACCAGCGCCTGTTTGATTTCATCTAACGTAAACACATTTTTCAATAACCCGACTACGATGGCCCCCGCAACGTGTTTTTGCGAATACCGTTTTTTGACCGGTGGAATAATGATGTCGGCCTTAAAGTAGTTGTGCATCATCGTCTTCGTAATGGCGTCACCGATAATCGGTTCCAGGTACATATTTGTGATATCTAATAACTGATCCAAATGCAGGCTCAATTGAGGCAGCTCGGCCCACAATGGCAGTTTTATACTTTGCTCGTTGGACACCGCAATGCCCCTCCCTTTTAATGCGGCAGGTCACCAACTTGAACAGCAATGCCCACTAGGCCGGGACCGGTGTGAACCCCAAGTGCTGGGGACACATCACCAGTTAAAATCGGCTGGTCAGGCAATTTTCTTTGTAATTGGTGGACCACCTGATTCAGTAGCTCGAGATTAGCGCCATGCGTAACCGCAACTTGAAATGTCGTTCCCGGTACGCAGTGGTCTAACGCTAAGGCAACCAGCTTAGCAACTGCCTTAGTCTCTGTCCGCGCCTTGGCCACCGGATAGTAGATGCCATGTTCGTCACAGGAGATCACCGGTTTAATACTCAGCATCGTGCCGACTAATCCCGCTACCCTTCCGATTCTACCACCCGCACGCAGATATTTTAACGTTGGAATGTAAAAATAGACGTGACTTTGTAAAACAGAATCCTGTATGGCCTTAACGATTACCTCATACGAAAACCCAGCCTGAATGCATTTTTCGGCATAGGCGGCCTGTAACCCCGCACCGATGCCAATATTCTTGGTGTCAATAATCGTCACCGTTGCATCCTGTGTAACAGTGGCCGCGTTGTTAAACACTGTGTTCGTAACGGATAACCCGCTGGAGATCGTAATTCCAATAATCTGGTCATAGCCCCGCTGCTTTAAGGCTTCGATTCGTTGCTGAGTCTCGCCAATACTAGGACTCGCCGTTTTCGCTTGCGTATCAGACACGGCTTGTTTTTGATAAAAGTCATCTGGTGTGATCGTCACCCGATCCAAATACGCAACGTCATCGATCATCAGGTTCAACGGCACCACTTCAATATTGTCGTTGGCGGCCAGCACTGCAGACGGCACATCCGCCGCGGAGTCGACCAGTAAGCCAATTCGCGAATTCATAACCATGCTCCATTCTATCTAGTCTTTAAAACTATTTATGTAGTATTCTATACTATATTGAAAAGAAGTCAATTTCAGTTGGCCGACAAACTAAAATTAATCAGCAGTGACAGTTGTCATCCATACGTGTTTCAGGTATTCTAACGGTAAGTTATCTTGCTGACCATTTCACGAATCAGGCCGTCTTAGCTAACGACTACACCCGCATCGGCCCAAATCCTTCTGATTGGTCTAAGGCTTCTGATGCACCCGTAAACCATCTTGAGCAGCTATTAGTCGATACTGGTCTAATTAAACAAATAATATAAACAAACACCGGAAAGTGCCAGTTATCATGATGAGCAGGTATTTTCAATCAAAATTAATTACCGACAAATATGACAAATTAGTTGAAATTCTCGTCAGCAATTACTATAATAAGTGTGTGGAATGGTATATTTGAAACTGTGAAACCGATGCGACATTAATCACTTAAATAATTTTGCTCAAGCTCGATGAGAACCCTTTCGAGCATACGACCCGTACATGTGAAAGACATGTTTGGGCCGTTTTATTTTAACGTGGGGGCGTGCATATGCTAAAGTTCTATGGTCAGCCAAAATTTAGATCAGACGGAGCCACTCAACAGCCAATCGGCTATGAGCTTTTCATCCGTGAATATCAGAATAACCAGTGGTGTTTACCGCAGGATTTCTGTGCCATTACCGCTGGCCAAATTCAGCACCTATTATCTGACACTGTTCAGGCAATGCCCGACAACATCGAACTTCTTTCATTTAACCTCGAGCAAATTCAGTTTATTGATCCCGTCTTTACTGACGCCGTTGCCAGTGTGCAAGACACCACCGACATTCAGTTGTTTACCGAGTTAACGGAGCGCACTGACCCGCGTGTGACGCTCAACCAACTGTCACGCGCAGCTAAACGGTTCCATGACGAAGGCCTGCTTGTCTGCATCGACGACGTGGGCACCGGCGACAATACACCCGAACTTGTTTTAGCGTTAGACGATTACATTGATGAGTACAAGTTCGCGCTGCAAAATTTCCGACCATTTAACCATATTAGTGACATCGAATCGCACGTCTCATACTGGTACAACATGGCGCAAAAATATGACAAAATGCTCGCCATTGAGGGTCTGGAAAATGAAGAAGACTTGGAAGTCATCCGCACGAAGTACCCGTGCGACGTTATTCAAGGGTATTA
Organism: Secundilactobacillus paracollinoides; assembly: GCF_001702155.1. NCBI lineage: Bacteria > Bacillati > Bacillota > Bacilli > Lactobacillales > Lactobacillaceae > Secundilactobacillus > Secundilactobacillus paracollinoides. Next base: position 1,302,297 of record NZ_CP014912.1, on the reverse strand, counting down.
TACGGGGATGCCGGCATTGATAGAGTGTTAGAGTGCAAGAGTGCAAAACCAGGGGCGGTTAAGGAGTGGAGCCTAGTGGACTTTGCCCGTGAAAGCCCGGGCCTGGCTTTCGCGGGCGAAGTCCACTAGGTGCAACTCCTTGCCCCGTGTCGCACGTTTAGGCTAGGTAAGATAGTCAAACTATGTAAATCGCCACTTTAGCAAATTAACTATAGAAAATAAGTAAACTATATTAAAAACGTGTCGTTAGAAAGCGTTAAAAAAGTCAGGTACTGTTAAAGACCAGCCCTGACTTTTTCTGTCGAAGTCGACTAGGCGCAGTATCTCCCTCATTAAGCTAGAAAAATAGATTCCCCAGTACAAAAAAAATTTCCAACCCCAACTGACAAAAGTCAATTATCCACACTACATACAACTCAAAGAACAAACCCGCACTTACCCAGTAATAGATACAAATTCACTCATTCACATTGACGTTTATCACGTAAACACGTACAACTAAAGAAAAGTGTTTTGTTTCTCACCTCATCCGTACAACAACAAGCCCGTTGACGGCGGTATTTAGTGCAACATACCGCCCTTTTCGCATGTTATCGCCCACCAACTTGTTTGCATCATCACGAATGCAGGCACCCAAAATGTCAGGAGGCACAAAACGGTGCACGAAATGCAACTTGTCTCACTGGGACCTTGGCTCACCCAGCTACTGATCGCTATTTTCTTTATGTCAGGATTTGTCACCTACTACCTTAGGGTGTGGAATGACGTGTTTCAGCACAATACCAAGACGCATCGTCAGCAAATTGCTGGTCGACTCTACCTCATGGCGCTTGCCCTCGTAGTCGGCGGTATATTGCATCTTGCCGGCTATGTTGGGGCTTCAAACGCCATGATGTATCACAATATTGGTCTTTTTGTCCTCACCTTTCCGCTCTTGGACGATAAGATCAACCTCTGGGAATATTCGGAGCGGTCAATCGCCCTCATCAGTATTTGGATCGCGCACCATATCGGCGACCTCACCTCGGCCCGTTTTATGCTGTCGCTCCTTGGCCTCGTCGTTATCTTGGCGGCTATTCGACGCTATCACGAAAAAATTCGATTGACCTACTGGCTGGCATTGCCCGGAGCCGCTGTCCTCAGCATGCTCTTCTGGCTCACACTACCCAATGTTTCGGGTGGGATGCGCATGAGCTACGAAGTGGCCGCCGAAGCCATCATCATGTTTGTCTTAATGGCCGCCTTCACTAGCCGGTATTGGATCCAACAGTACTACCAAGAACAGCATAACGAGCACATGGCGCAACTGGCCAATTACGATGCGCTCACGAACGCTAAAACGTATTCGCACTACCAGCGCGACATTACCGAAATGTATGACGAATCGCGCCAAACACACAAACCGGTATCCCTAGTGGCACTGGATGTCGACCATTTTAAACTGATTAACGATAAGTACGGTCATCTTGTGGGAAATAAGGTGCTCGTCGGCATTGCGACCACCCTGCAGGACACCCTGCTAAGCTTCGACAGCAAGCCTCAAATTTACCGGACTGGTGGTGAGGAGTTCAATATCGTTTTCCCTGACATGGCACCAAGCGACGTCTTACCGATTATCACCAACTGTTGGGAGGCCGTCCGCAGCCACCCGTTCACGTACAACGACGACAAGATCAAGGTGACCATTTCGATTGGCGTCACCGCGCTAAATGATTGCGATACGTCCATTGAAGACGCTTATAAGCGCGCCGACGAAAATCTGTACACCAGCAAACGTAACGGTCGCGACATTATTACCGTGGATGGGGTTGTGCAACGTGTTCGCGCCGATTCTGAATCCGAAACGACATACGCCTACTTCACCCAAGGGATTCACGACCTCAGTCAGCCGGGCTGGCCACTCATCCGAAACGAGCTGTTGCTTCGTCAATACGACCACACCCGCGGCATCTGGGTACTGCCCAACAAGTTTGACCTAACCGCCAACAAGACCATCAGTCTGCTGCGAGAAGCGCTCGTCAACTGTTCATGCCGCAATGTTGCCATTAATTTGACCGCCTCTCAATTTTCAAATCCCCGCATCGCTGTGGACATCGTTGGATTCTATCAGAGCGGCGACGGACCCGATAACCTGACCGTCGAGATCATGGACATTCCGGAAACGGACACCGTTCAGCGGATCAGCGAGATCTACCGGGCTGGCGGCGTTCGAATTGAATTGGACGACGTTGGCAGTGACAACAGCTATGAACTCGCCAAGGATACGCTAAACTACGTCGATGGCTTGAAGTTTGCTCTCCAAAACATGCGGCACGAAAATAGTGCCACCCAGCTCACACAGCGAATCAATTTCTGGTACCACACGGCTAGAGCCGCAAAACTCGCCTTCACGATAGAGGGCCTTGAGGCCAAGACCGAAGTGATTGACATGGCGCACCAGTTAAACGTCTGTCTCGCGCAAGGCTACTATTTCGGCAAACCGCAACTGCCCCTTTTCGTTAATTCACCAGAAACAGTCGCCCGGTAAACGACTTCAAAACTAGGTTATTTGGCTTCTAAAACTGACGTTTACGTGAGTCTTGGAAGTCTTTTATTTACCGTCAAGTAGTAGCCTAAATTCCTATTCTGGCATAGAATAGAGAAGGATTAGATTACAAAAATGAAATGGAGCGATATGGTTATGACAAAGCGTATCAAAGGGTCTTGTACCACGATCCTCGTTGGTAAAAAGGCATCGATCGACGGCTCAACAATGATTGCCCGAAACGAAGACGGTGCGGGTCCATTAAACCCACAAAAATTCATTTTGGTGCAGCCTGAAGACCAGCCAAAACACTACAAAGCAGTTTTAAGCAAGGTTGAGATTGACTTGCCTGATAACCCGCTGCGTTACTCTTCAACACCTGACGCCACCGACGGCCACGGGATCTGGGCCGCAGCCGGGATCAACAGTAAAAACGTTGCGATGACAGCGACTGAAACCATCACATCAAACGCCCGCATCCTTGGCGTTGACCCACTGGTTGACGACGGGATCGGTGAAGAAGACATTACCACGATCACCTTGCCCTACATCAACTCAGCGCGTGAAGGGGTCAAACGGTTAGGTGCCCTGCTTGAAAAGTATGGCACTTATGAAATGAACGCCATGGCCTTTTCTGACAAGGATGAGGTCTGGTACTTTGAATCCATCGGTGGCCACCACTGGGCAGCGATTCGGATTCCTGACGACGCGTACGTTGTTGCACCCAACCGATTAAACATTGACGACTTCGATTTTGCGTCAGAAGATACATTGTTCGCGGCTGATCTGCCAGAACTCATTGAGACTTACCATCTGAACCCAGATTCAGACAAGGTCAACCTGCGCCACATTTTCGGCAGTGCAACGGTCAAGGATACCCGTTACAACAACCCACGCGCCTGGTACGGCCAAAAATACTTCAACCCAGAATTTGATACCGACCCAATTGATCAGGACCTGCCCTTTATTTGCCGGACTGACAAGAAGATCAGTGTTGAAGACCTGAAGTTTGTTTTGAGTTCTCACTACCAAAACACGCAGTACGACCCATACGGTACCGGCTCTGAAGCCGACAAGAAGAAGTTCCGCCCAATCGGTATCAACCGGAACCAGGAACTGCACATTTTGCAGATTCGAAACGATGTACCGGCAGAAATCGCTGGGATTCACTGGTTAGCCTTTGGACCAAACACGTTTAACGCCGTTATTCCGTTCTATGCCAACATTAACGACACACCAGAAGCCTACAAGAACACCACCGGTGACTGTGATCCAGCTAACATGTATTGGTTGAGCAACATCTTGGCACTCTTGGGCGACAGCAACTTTGCGTTGTACGAAGACCAGGAGAACCTGTTTGAAGAAAACACGGTGGCCGATTGCCGCAACATCCAGATCAAGGCGGATAAGGAAGTCGCTAACCAGAGCGATACCGCAGCCTACCTGACTGAAGTGAACGCAAAGATGGCCGATGTTGCGAAGAAGTATGCGAACACGCTGTTAGGCCAAATTTTGGCGTTGGGTGAACCTCAGATGAAGTTGCAGTTTACTTTGAACGATTAAAAGCAAGAGTGTGGAAGGAGGCGGTTAAGGAGTGGAGCCTAGTGGGCTTTGTCCGTGAAAGCCCGGGTTTGGCTTTCGCGGGCGAAGTCCACTAGGTGCAACTCCTTGCCTCCTGGAACACGTTTCGGCAACGTAACCATAAAACCACGTCGCCAACAAAACAATAAACACAAAACAGGCGCCCTTCACATTTGAAAGGCGCCTGTTTTGTGTACAACTATCATATTCATTTAAAACAGCGTCCTATTCCGCCGAAGCCGAAAACTGCTTCCGTCCATCTCGAGGTGAAAATCGCGTCAACAAGAAAATCACCGACACGATGCCGAGCACGATGCAGTACCAACTGTAAGGCACAATTGACACCGCAGAGATCTGCGCAATTCCCGCCGCCATCAAGAGTTGACCACCATAGGGAATCAACCCCTGACCAACGCAGGAAAAGACGTCAAGAATGCTAGCAGTATACGATTTTGAGATATGGTAGGTATCCGCCAAGTCGTTTGCAATAGGCCCCGCAATCATGATGGAGACCGTATTATTCGTTGTGATCACATCTAGTAGCAAAATCAGAAACGCAATCGCGAACTTCCCACCGAGCTGTCCGTTCGCGTGTTTCGTAATTTTATCCAGTAGCCATTGAATCCCGCCCATGTGTGTCATGAGTGCGGCCAAGCCACCAACAATCAGCGAAATAAACGCGATGTCACCCATAGATAACATGCCCTTGTGGATGGCATCCAGGGCCGCAACGAACCCGAAATCACCGTAGATCATTCCGATCACCACCGCAGAAACAATGCCCAGCGTGAGGACGATCATGACGTTGATATTCATAAACGACAGCCCAATGACAATGATATACGGTAAAATTTTAACCCAGTTGATCGTGCCAAGATTGCCAACGTCACCGCTTCCAACCGTAACAGTCGCCAGCAAGACGATCGTGATCAGCACCGCTGGCACGACCATGATCGTGTTTGTTTTAAACTTATCAAAAATGGTCACGCCCTGCGTTTTCGCCGAAACAATTGCGGAGGCCGAGATCAACGACAAATCATCGCCAAACATGGCGCCGCTAACCACGACACCAGCCATCAGCGGCATACTAATATGCCCGATGGTGGCGATACTGGCAGCGATTGGCATCAGCGCCGCAACAGTGCCCATTGAAGTGCCCATCGCAAAACTAATGATGCAGCCAAGAATGAACACACCAGGAACCAAGAATGGTCGCGGCAGATAGGTCAGCCCAATGTTGGTGACTGTTTCAACAGCATGCATGGACTTGGTCACGTAATAAAACCCACCGGCCAGCATGAAGATAACGATCATCAAGATCATGGTCTCCTGTCCTGCACCTTTGAAAAAGACGGTCAGCTTATCTTCAAACGTATCGTTTTTATTGTCACCCTTGAGCGCTAAGGCCACGATACTGGCCAAAATCATGGCAATGAGCAATGGCATATTGTCGAAATTCCTGGTAATGATGCCGGAACTAATATATAAAATCAAAAAGAAAATGAACGGAATGAGACCGATAAAGTTCCCCTTTGGATGGTCGTTATTCTGCAAAAAAATTCCCTGCTTTCTAAAATCTCATTGTTCATTCTATCGGATTTGAGGGTATTTCTCATGAGGGTTTGGTAAGAGCGTGGAAGAAAACGGGTTGAGGGCGGAACCTAAGCAACTTTGGGCGGAAATGCCCGAACTTGGCATTTGCGCCCGAAGTTGCTTAGGCAGTAGCCCTCAGTTTTCTGGAACGCGTTTCAGCTATGTGGCCTAGAATACCTTTTAAAAAGGGGTTTCGTAAAACAAATCAAACAAAAAAAAGCCGAGTACCAATCAATCAGGTACTCAGCACTATAGTACATACACCACAAATCTATCGCTAAACTGCAACAGCATCCCAAATCATCGCCCGAATCGGCGCAAATTCAGCTGAATAGCCGTGATTTCGCACGAGGTCACTATACCGGCGAACCAAGCCAAACACTACGGTCATGTGAAATCGCGGATCAACTGGTTTTAAAATACCGGCGTCAATCCCGTCCTGCATGAGCGCCTGCACAGTCTGGTCATCGCTTGGCAACGCGTCTTCAGCTGCCACTGGGGTATGCGGCATCGCCTTGATCTGTTCTAGAATCGTCATCGTATCCCACTCCGTCACCGCAAGCTCGCCCATGGCGTCAATGTAGGCTTTCAAGCGTGTTGTGAGATCAGCCGTTTGATCAATCCGGGCATCAAAAAACGCCTTAACGCGGGCCTGTTCATGATGAAAAACGCTGAGTAGGAGCTCGTCCTTATTTTTAAAATAGATGTAAACATTGGACTGGGCGATGCCCACCATTTTTGCCACCTTGGTCGTCGAGACTGCCGCGACGCCATCGGAAATGATAATATCTCGGGCTGCCTGCAACAGCTGTTCAGTTTTATGCGTGTCTTTTTTCTTCATGTTATTAATCATACCGAGTTTTTTTAATAATTCAAGGTTGACAAAGGATAACTGTATCTTTTATAATTGCCAGCATAAAAGATACAGTTATCCTTAATAAAAGAAGGCAAAAATGATGAAAATTACATTAATTGGGTCACTCGGTCATATCAACCGCTACACCATCCCTGCACTGGTTGCTCAGGGACACGATGTCACTGTGATTACTAGCTCTCAGGACCGTGTTGCTGAAATTGAAGCACTCGGTGCCCAGGCCGCCGTTGGTTCTATCTTCGATGTCGCCTTTCTCACCAAAGCGTTTACGAGTGCCGATGCCGTGTACTTGATGGTCACCGCATTTCTCGGTGAGGAAACCGCCTATGATGCAGCGACAAAACTGGCAACGATCTACAAACAAGCTTTGGCAAATGCGCAGGTCAAACGCATCGTCAATCTCAGCAGCATTGGTGCTGATCAGGGAGATGAAGTTGGCGTTCTTCACATCTACAACATCATTGAAGGAATCTTGGCAACGCTGCCTGACGTCACCATTACTAACGTGCGCGCAGTTGGCTTCTTTTCAAACATGTACGGCAATTTGGCGACGATCAAGGCGCAACACGCCATCGTGCACAACTATGCCGACACCGTTGAAACTGGTTGGACAGACCCTAAGGACATTTCTGCTGCCATTGTGACTGCCCTGAATGACCCGCAACCCACTAACGGTGTCCACTACGTTATTAGTCAGTGGCTGACCGGTCAAGAAATCGTTGCGGCGTTTGCGGATGCCTTAAACATTCCTGATCTCCACTGGGTTCAGATTTCAGATGACCAGTTAAGGGCTGGGATGCTGCAGTCAGGGGCCTCTGAAGACGCCGCTCAAGGCTTTACATTGATGGGCGCTGCGCAACGCAATGAGGCTTTTTACGCAGATCTCCGCAAGGCCGCACCCGTCTTAGGGACCGTTAAACTGACAGACATTTTGCCTGGATTAGTTGCTGCGTACCAAAAATAAGGCCTTTGTATTTAAACATAAAATGAGACTGGGAAATGGGTAATTTCTCAGTCTCGTTTTATGTTTAAGTTATGATTTTAAATGCTATCTTGCTGTCCAACCGCCATCCGCTTTGATTACGTCACCATTCACAAAGCTGGAATCTTCTGACCCCAAGAAAACTGCCACTGCGGCAATCTGTTCCGGTTGTCCCATCGGTGAGTCATTCGCACCTGTGGCCGCAATTGCTTGGCCACCAAGGGGATCCGGATCCGTGATACTGTTACCGATGTTTGTGGCAACACTCCCGGGAGCGATTGCATTGGCGCAGATGTTTCCAAACGTGCCATAGGTGGCGGCAATGTTCTTCGTCAACCCTAATAGACCGTGCTTTGAAGCAGCGTATGCCGCCCCACCACGTGCACCGTACAGACCGCCGACTGAGGCATTATTGATAATGACCCCACCGTGTTCCTGATCCTTCATCACGTTGATGGCTTCACGACTTGCTAAGAATGGCCCGGTCAGGTTGATGGCAATGACCTTGTTCCAGAGATCATCTGTGACGTTACCAACAGTCTTGAAGTTATCCATGATACCAGCATTGTTCACGAGAATATCAAGCTGCCCATAGGTTTCAACAGCTTCCTTAACTAGATTCTTAATATCATCTTCCTTAGACATATCTGCGACAACGCTAATGGCAACGTCACCAAGCCGTTTGACATTGAGGAACTGCTGGCTCGAATGCAAGTTGTTTTACGCCGTCCCCGCCAAATTTCCGGCAGCCAGACCGATGACGTTTACCAATTAGATGACCTCGTAGTGGACACCACCAAACTACAGGTCATGCGCGGTGACCACAACATTCAGCTGACCCAGCGTGAATTCAACCTGCTGTTGGAATTGATGAAAAATGTGGGCAAGACGTTTACGCGTGACGAATTGCTAGATGCGATTTGGGGCGTTAATTTCGACGGCCAGCCCAACATTGTCGACGTCTACATCCGTTACCTGCGCAATAAGATCGACCGTTTCCCCGACAAGACCAAGCTGATCCACACGGTCCGCGGTGTGGGGTATGTCTTGTCCGTCAACGACTAAGTGAGGCACCGCTATGGCAAAATTAAGGCAAAACAGCTCCGCAATTATGCTGCGCAGTTTCCTATTCTTAGTCACATTGATCATCCTGCTGTCCAGTCTCACCACAGTGGTTGCGGTGGGTCACGAATTGCTGGAAACGAGCGCGGTTGATTCACAGCACGTGATCAATAGTCTTGAAAACACCGTTATCGACGGCAACGACGACTGGAAAAATTGGCGGTTGAACAGCACGCTTGATACCAGTACCAGTCAGGTACTGGTCCATAATATGCGCAAAGATGCGGATGCCAAGTACTACTATTCGCCTGGGACAAAGCGGCTGCTCAAACACAGACAAACCAAAATTCCGTTTATTGAAAACTTGTACTACGTTGATGACACTGGCTTTGAATACTACAACACGGGCCATGCGAAGGGCATCAACTATCAACTTTGGATGAGCCTGAATGATCAGGTCGCCCTCCTATTGCGGGTGGTGATCGTGGCCATTTTCATCCTTATTTTGACCCTGTTCATTACACCCTTTTACATCAAAGTGATCTCTCAGCGCATCACGAAACCGCTCAGTGCCCTGACAGATAGTGCCGGAACTGCATCGACCGGAAATCAGCAAAAATCGTTTATGCTGCCCGTCCCTAAACGGCCAACGGAAGTCACCGACCTCGCCAACAGTTTTAACCGCCTGTTAAGTCAGCTGTACAAGCAGTCAGAACAGGAAAAACTCTTTATTTCAAACGCGGCGCACAAACTGCGGACGCCGATTGCAACCATCCGCAGCCACGCCCAACTCATTCAGCGGCGCGGTAAAGAACATCCAGAAGTTATCGCTAAATCGGTCAACTACATCAACGATGAATCCCACCAAATGCAATCGCTGGTGGAAGAACTATTGAGCCTTTCGCGCGCCGATCGGGCAGTCTTACCACTCGCCCCGTATGATCTTAGTGCCTCATTGACTGAGATTGCTGATAAAATGCGGCCTGAATTGCAGCAGCAACTGACGACTGTCATCCCTGAAAACATTCACATTACCGCGCACGCAGATAGTATCGAGCAGATCATCATTAACCTGCTCAACAACGCCGGAAAGTACACACCGGTCAGCGAACCGATTCAACTGGTCCTGTCGACAACGACCAATCACGTACGCATTCAGGTGATCGATCAGGGTGCCGGCATCACCGATGCGGATAAAGCGCACATTTTTGAACGCTTTTACCGCAGCAGTGATATCCGCGGCACGATTGCTGGAACTGGATTGGGACTTGCCATTGCCAGTCAGTTAGCAGAACTGAACCACGCGACCTTAACTGTTGCGGATAACGAACCGCATGGGACGATTTTTTCGCTGACGTTTACGAAAGATGAGCATTAAAAAAATTCACAAAAAAAGGGAACCGAAATGGGTTCCTTTTTTTGTGCGATCAACAACGGCTTAAAGCTGAATCGGTGCAGTAGCGTACTTCTGTTCCAAAGCATTAATGTCGTCTAGCCCAATGAACTTGTTGAATTGTGGGAAGGTCACCATTTGATCCATTTGATTCTTGGTTGTGCCAAGCGTCACCATGTCCTTAAGCAACCGCTCCGTTGCAAAGGCTTCGGTGTACACGAGCACGTTCGGGTGAACGGCGATTGAAAAGCCCATGTCGTGAATCTCGTCGTTGGTCATCAGCGGCGTTTTGCCATTTTCAATCATGTTAGCCATTACTGGCACATCCGGGAAGCTGTCAGCCACTTTTTGCATATCAGCCTTGGTCTTCGGTGCATCAACAAATACCAGATCTGCTCCGGCTTCATGGTAGTGGCGAGACCGGTCAATGGCGCTTTGCAGCCCTGTCACGGCGTATGCATCCGTCCGGGACATAATCAAGAAATCATCATGCTGTCGCGCATTGACAGCCGCTTTGAGTTTACTGATCATCACGTCTTCGGGCACAATTGTCTTGCCATCCATGTGCCCGCATCGTTTTGGCCAGGTTTGGTCTTCAATGAAAAGACCAGCTGCACCCATGTTTTCGTACACGCGCACCAACCGGGCAATGTTTTGCTCATCGCCGTAACCGGTGTCGGCATCAATAAACACGGGAATGTCGACGGCGTTGATGATCTCGCGGGCGCTGTTGCTCATGAGGCCGAAGTCGGCGATCCCGCGATCTGGTTGGGCGAGTTTGTTAGCTGAGGTGGCATACCCTGCTTGGAAAATGGCTTTGAATCCTGACCGTTCCGCAATTTTGGCACTTAAGGCATCCGGAGCCACAACCAAATTGACCAGGTCACCGCTGAAACACATTTCTTTAAACGCTGCTCTCATCCGATCTGCTTTTGTCATTTATCTTGCCTCCACTTCTGCGTTGAATGCTTGAATTGCCAGTTGTTCGGCCTGTTTGCGGGCTGCTGAAATCGCTCCTGTGTGAAAGACCGCTGTAAAATGACTTGCCGGTTCGCCACTAAAATAGCCGTCCCGGACATCGTTTATCACCGCGCCGATCGCCTGCGTTTCTGCCAAGGCGTCAACAGCCGCAAAGGTGTCCTCACTGACATGGCCCACCAAAATGACATCGGCGAGGTTATGTTGTTTCAAATAAGCTACCCGCTTTGCTAAACCATCCGCACCGTAGGCTTGCACACCATCTAATTCTGCAAACAACAGCGTCTGCGCATCGTCAAACGCATCCTTGGCCGCCTTCAGTTTCGCCACAAAATCGCTAAAGGCAATGATGGCAACTTCTGCGTCATTGGTGTGGGCCGGGAAAATCTGGTCGTTGATCACCAGACCGGCAGCACCCGAGCGTTCTAGATTCTGAGCGACAAAGTAAGTGGTCAGTTGATTACCAAACCCCGATTCGGCGTCCACAATGACTGGCCCGGTTACGTTTTCCTTCACGTGACGCAGGACATCGCCCATTTCAGACGGTGATGTCAGACCCTCGTTTGTTTGCCCTAACTGTGTCCGGACAACATCGTAGCCGTTAAGATAGGCGGCTGAGAACCCCGCCTCTTGTACCGTTTGTGCTGACTGTGCATCCGCAACGCCAGGAATAATCGTCTGGTCGTCACTGGTAAATGTTGCTGCTGTGATTGTCATATGTATGCCTCCGTTTATTAAAATTTGATTAGCAACTGACTGTCATTCTAGCGCCCGTTTGGTATCTAAAAAAGGTCACTCTTTCATCATCAAGTAATGAAAAAATGACCTTTTATATCCGAAATTCCTGTAATGTTGCCCAATCACGATGGTTCGGCGGCGTGTTGATTGAAATGAGCGGTTGCGATACCGCGATATCCATATTTGTGACGACAAGATCACATTCTGACCGCTTCGGGACAAACTGAACGCGATATTGATCCGAAAGATGCGCAACAAGTTGCGCCTGAAGCCATGACCGATAAGCGGGCGCCGCATCAAGTGCTAAAAAGACCCGTAGCGGCGGATTCAACACGCTCGTATCAAAATAGCGCAGCACTAATGGAATCAAATTTGCTAACAAATAAGACTGATTTTGAAAGGCGTCGTTATCCGTCTCGGCACACTTTTTTAACAGGTCAGCTAGAGTTGCGACCACCCAGGGGCGTTGTTGCGTCAGTGTTTGTTGTAAACTATCACGTTCTAATATCAGCCCACCCTTTGGAAAAATCAGCGTATAACTGTGCATCCGATCCAGCTGATAACAAATTTCCTGCGTATCCTGTTCAGTCAGTTGCTGATCAAATCGCGCTTCCAACGCTGTCAGTAGTTGATGAGTGGCCTGACCAACCAAGTGGCCGACACTGAGTTGAACGGGCTGTTGCCGGATACAGAAAAACGCTCAGCAGTAACTCAAAAAGACCGCTTCCTGCCCTGCTGGCATGAGTGGCGTCATCCACTGAGCAACCGGCCGTGTGTGAATCTGTGCTTCCAAAACGGCTTGCGGCAATTCAATCAGATGTCCCAGACGTTGTCGTTGCGTTGAAATGACCCACCAATAGGCAAGCTGCAACTGCGCCGCTTCTCCTAAATGAATTTGCCGGTCGCTTAGCCAACTTTGAATCTTATCAATAATGGCCACCTGTGAATACTGTGGAAAAGGCCACTCAAAGTGTGAATAAGTCTCCCAGTACACTCGGTAGTAGCACAACCGAATCAACGCTTCATTGCCAACCAGTTCATTACTGGCGGGTGAATACCGCAGTCCGAACAGCGCCAAGTGGGTTTGTAACGCCTTTACGTGCCGTTTGGCAGTCGAATCACTGACAAAGTTCAGGTCATTAAATTGGCTTAAACTGTGAACCTTCCCATCAAACGTCGCTTTTAACAGTATCGTCAGCAGCGATTCATCCGTCAGCAACAACATGATCTGATTCAAATTCACGGTCGCACGCCGATGAAACTGCACGCCAGTTTTAGGCGACACTGTTAGTGCCATGTCAGCCGCTGAAAAATGCTGTTGAATCAAGGATTGCAGTGCTGCAAGATGTGTTTTAACCGTGTTGCGATCCACGTTTAACGCCCGGGCAACCTGGCCAATTTGAACCGTTTCAAGTTGGTCGTCCAGATACCGAATCAACTTAACATTAATCGTATCGCGACTCATAAATGGCTGCATGGTGGCACTTCCTTTCTGTGATAACTCCCAACTGGTCTTATTATACTTGATGCCTACCGGTGGTTATAGTCGTCAAACCACTTAAATCAATCGGATCTTTCTAGTCGTGTTACGAATTCTATCAATCAATTGTTATCAGTGACTAGCAGATTGTGAGAAGCATTGTTGTCAATGATCTTACTAGCAGTCGAGGGCGGATTCTCCGCAAACTATTTTTAATGAAATTGCGATGCTTAACTAGTTGTACAAAGTAATCTCAACGTCAGTGGAATGGAACGATTTGGCACGGAGCAGTGGTGTCGAAGATGCCAGAGTGTGTAGCAAGCCGGTTAGAATGCGGAGTGTAAGGGCCTATTGGCTGAAATCCCGGGCTTGGATTTGAGTCAATAGGTCCTTACACAGTAGCGTTCTGGCTTGCGGAACACGTTTCCACAATGTAACAGTCGAACTGGCCATTTAGTGACATGCGAGACGATGAAGATCCACTCGAGAGCCGCGCAGCGGAGTGCCAAATCGTGGAATGCAACGGACTATCACCTAGCAATGGAAGCCCCAATCAATCACGCGATTATGAATCATCTGACGACTCAGGCTTTATATAAAATGAGAATACAATTAGAAAACCGTTGACATTTCTAATTATAAACTAGTAAAATAGCTTCTGTTAAGTTAATACAACGTGATGAAGAGGATTCATGGAGTCGAGATAAGCGTCATGTCAAGCGAGCGCCGGTGGTGGAAAGGCGTCACGACCTTATCTTGAAAGATGAATGACCCAGTTAGCTTTTTCGAGAGCTAGTGGTTGGACCGCCACTATCAGGTCAGAGTATGAATACGTACTCGTTGAGGCAGCTCGTGTGAACGGGTTGCGAATACAGGTGGTTACCACGCGGAAGCGTCCTTGAACGATTAACTCGTTTGAGGGCGTTTTTATTTTTCATCACAACATTTACTAAGGAGGATACACATATGTCAGATCGCGCAATGTCAGCACCAAGCACCACCGACGCTTACCAGCCAAAGGTGGCCGACGCATTATTACATAGAATGAACGCCATTCAAACGACAAAGACGTTTCGCCGCATCTTTTTCCTGACGGCAGCTGGTCTGTTCTTAGACGCTATGGATATTTACCTCGCCAGTGGGACAATGAGCTCCTTTACGGCAACTCATTTTTCCACCACAGCGCAAAACTCCGTCTTCCTATCACTGGGCTTTTTAGGCCTATTTATCGGGTCAGTGGCCGCAGGTGTCATTGGTGATACCAAAGGCCGGATGAAGGCCTTCCAGTGGAACCTGTTGCTGTTTGGTGTCTTTACCTTCATCGGTGCCTTCGCGCCCAACATGACTATTTTAATTATCAGCCGGTTTATCAGTGAAATTGGGCTGGGCGCTGAACTGGTCACCAGTTTTTCCATCATCAACGAATTCGCACCAGTCAAAACGCGTGGTAAATGGTGCACCACGGCCTCGTTTATCGCCAACATCGGCGCGCCTATCGCAATGGTACTCTGTTTGATCGTTATCCCCCGCTTTACTTGGCGTGGCATGTTCTTCATCAGCGGCATTGCTGCCATCATTTTCAGTTACTTCCGTCACAACTTGCCAGAATCGCCCCGTTGGAACATTGAACACCAACACTACGACGCTGCGGCAGAAACGTTGGACATACTGAATGCCGAAATGGATGCTGAGCATAAGGCACCTGCTGAAGTGGTTGAAAAAACGAGCACCACGGAAAAATCCGATGTCGATAAACACCTGGGCCGCAATACATTCGTTGCGATTGCCCTCGCCATTGCCGCCATGGTGTGTCAATATACGTTTACCTCATGGGCACCCACCCTTTTGGTCAAACAGGGTGTGAACATTGCTAATTCGCTGGTTTATTCAACCCTAATGATGATCGGTGCGCCAGTTGGGGCCTTCATCGGTTCACGACTGGTTGAAAGAATCGGCCGGAAACTCAACATCATTATTGCCTTTGCGCTGGTGGCCGTCTTCGGTATCACGTATGCCCACCTAAATTCACCCGTCGGCATCGTCATCGTTGGCTTCCTGCTCACCTGCTGCTTCTACATTCTCAACGCCACGATCATTGGTGTTTACGTCACTGAACTCTTCTCAACCAAGTACCGGTTCCGCGGATCAGGCGTCGCAAATGGGTTGGCAAAACTCGCTAACTTTGGGATGCCATACCTGGTCGTCTTCTTCCTGAGTGTCTCCTCCGTCAGCATGGTACTCTATTTCATTGCCGGTTTGGCTATTGTTGCTGCAATTATCGCGTTTGTTTGGGGACCGGAGACGACTGCTAAGCAGATTGATTAGGGTAACCTGCCTTGTTATGGCGTTAAGCGATCCTTTAGGAAATACCGAGAATGAACTATCTTGTTCATCTAAATGGAACCTTGCTAGATCCTTTACTGGATTTCAGTGAGGTTCTTTTTTGTGTTTGCTGCATTTTTTATAAACTGTAGGGGTGGTCTTTCTTGGCGACATAGCCGAAGCGCGCTCCACAAACCAAAGACTTGCACAGAGGGGGACTATTTTACAAAATCCAAGCCCGGGATTTTATAAAATAGTCCCCCTCTACTCCAGTCTTTAACCGGTTTGTTCCGCGCTCTCTGAAATTTTCTCATTTTCAATTTATTTTCCCCCTCTTTTTCAACCACCCCCTTCCCGCTATGATAGACGGTGTTATCAATACTACTAAAAACACTTAACCGAAATACACCGAAAAGGGGTCTTTCCATGATCACTGCATTACTTGCATCAATTTTCAACATTCACCATCTGTTGCCGATTCTGATCAGTCAGTACGGTGCCTGGGTTTACGTTGGGTTATTTGCCGTTATTTTTATCGAAACTGGTCTGGTTGTTTTCCCTTTCTTGCCGGGCGACTCGCTCCTATTTTTAAGCGGGTCGCTGGCCGCCATGGCTTCGCATCCGTTAAACCATCTCGTGCTCATTGGGCTGCTTTCCCTCGCGGCCATCGCGGGTGATAGTGTCAACTTTGAAATTGGCCACCGTTTCGGTCACCGGCTAACCTCACCAAGGTGGCAACGCGTGATCAAACCGCAGCACCTTGCATCGGCGCAACGGTTCTTTAAAAAACACGGCAACAGTGCCATCTTCCTTGGACGCTTTATGCCGATCATCCGGACGTTGATTCCATTCACTGCCGGCGTTAGCAAAATGCCGTACCGCAAATTTATTTTGTATAACATCCTGGGTGGCGTTGCTTGGGTTGCCATTGCCATTCTTTCCGGCTACTTCTTTGGCAATATCCCGGTCGTGCAAGCTCACTTTGAACTGATCATGATTGCCATTGTGGTGGTTTCGATCTTACCAGCTGCCATTGCTACCCTCGTCAAAAATCGTAAAGGACCTAATCTCAATGCGTAAACAACCGCTGTGGCTAGTGGTCGGCGGAACTGCCCTAGTCCTCTTTTTGATTCTCACGTCAGGCGTGGTGACACACGCGGCCTGGCTGCACTTATTTGATCACCATTTTCAGATACTGTTATCTCACTTTGATAATCCGAATCGCACGTTCACCCTCAAAGAAGTCTCTCTCTTGGGCAGTCCTGCGGTAAATCTGGCCATTGCGACAACGCTGGCCGGCTGTTGCTGGTTCATTCACGACCGATTCAACGCTATCTGGATCATGTGCGCGGAACTTGGCGCTGACGGCGTGGCGTTTGTCACTAAGGAACTCGTTCGCCGGCCGCGGCCAAGTGCCCAGTTGGTGCCCGACACTGGCTTTAGTTTCCCAAGTGGTCACACCATTAGCACTGCCACGCTTGTCCTCATCGTCATTTTTGTTTTAGTGCCCTACTTCAAAGACCAGGAAGCGCAACTCGCAATCTCCCTACTAGCCGTCATTTGGCTAGCGGTCATCGTGTTTGCGCGGGTCTATCTGCGTGACCATTATCCAAGTGACGTCCTGGGTGCGCTATTGCTGGCACTTGTTTGGTGGTCCGCCATGCGTGTCACCTATCTTAAGCTGATCGCCCCGCGACTGGCGCGTCACGCCCAAGGAGAGAAAGAAGTGAATTAGATGGAAAAACTAACCATCGTCGTCCCGGCTTACAATGAGGAGGAGCTCCTCCACGAAAGCCTGCAGACGCTGTTAAAGATTGAGGATCAGTTGATTCAAAACCAGTTATTTGATTTCAAATCCAACATTGTTGTCGTTGACGATGGGTCCACCGACCGCACTTGGGACATCATTACCGAAGAAAATCGGGTTAATTCACGGATTACTGGGATAAAGTTCAGTCGCAATTTTGGCCATCAAAACGCGTTGATGGCAGGGATGCAGGAGGCTGTTAAAACCGCGGCAGCCGTGGTGACCATCGACGCTGACCTGCAGGATGATCCGGCTGTGATTCCCGAAATGGTTGACCAGTTTGTTGCCGGCAAGGACATCGTTTACGGGGTGCGAAACAACCGTGAAACGGACACTTGGTTCAAACGCAATTCCGCCCTGCTGTTCTATCGGACCCTAGCGTTTTTAGGCGTGCGCATGGTCCAAAATCACGCCGACTTTCGCTTGATGTCAAAACGAGCCGTCAAAACACTGTTGCAGTACCCCGAACGTACCTGTTTATCCGCGGGGTGATCCCCATGCTGGGGTTCTCGTCAACCAAAGTTTATTACAAGCGCCGACCGCGAACAGCCGGTAAATCTAAATATCCGCTTAAGAAAATGATTTCTTTTGCCTGGGAAGGGCTTACATCGCTGTCAATAGCCCCCGTTCGTGCTATATTGGTTCTTGGAGTAATCACCGTACTACTCGGTGTCGCAGCGCTCGTTTATTCGTTACTGTCAAAGTTCCTTGGCCTCGCCGTTCACGGCTGGTCATCGCTGATGATTTCCATCTGGATCTTAGGGGGATTACAGATGGCCAGTCTAGGCATCATCGGCGAATACGTTGGCAAGGTCATGAACGAAGTTAAACAGCGCCCGCGTTTCACAATTGAAACCATAGTTGGGGGGCAACTCATGATTAAAGGCAAACCACTGATGAACGTGCTGCCGCTGCTGTTAAGCGGTGGCGTTTTGATTGGCATCCTATCAAACATTATCTATCCAAAAAATTTCTGGGTCAGCTGTCTGGTCTTGATCGGTTGTTTACTGGTCTGGGCCTTTTGGCGGCCTTTTAAAGTTTTGGTGGACCGCTTCAATTACCGTCAGATCACAACGATCACCGGAATCGGCTTAGTTGTGATCTTTATACTGCAACTTTTGGAACTGCATTTTTTCCCGGCCACTGTCTACCATGATCCGTTTCGGGTCATCTACCAGGCCGAGCTCTTGAGCCGCGGTCACTACGATTGGGGCAGTACCCTTTATTTCTGGCGCTTCCCAAATAACGTGCCGATCACGTATATGTTGGCCGAATGGTTGAAGATCACCAACGTGTTTCACCTCACCACCAACACGGCGATCCACCTCATGTCGATTGGGTTCTTAGACGGCTTCATCGCCATCTGTCTGCGGACGATTCACCGCTTCAGTAAGCGAAACGACCTTGTGCTGGGCATGCTGCTGTTCTTTCTCTGCAGCCCATTTGCGTACACCTACTACCTGCAGGTCCTGTATTCTGACCTGCCGATTCTTTTCTGCCTCGCCGTCAGCTTCAACATCATTGCCCGCTGGCAGCAGTACCAGCGGTGGGAAAAGTGGCTAGCTGGCCCAACATTATTTTTAACCATCGTTTTAGGCCAATTGGTCAAACCCAACCTCATTGTGTTAGCCATCGCCACCGTATTGATCATCGTGGCCCTGTTCATCCGAGATCGTAAACGACTGGTCAAATACGGCCTCCCGCTGGCAATCGTTTTAATTGGGTTTGCCGCATCCGTTCCCGCGCAGGCTGGCGTGTTTAAAGCGGCCCACTTCACCAATAATCCCACGTACGAAGTGCCGACCGCCCACTGGATCTGGATGAGCTACAACCCACAGGGAACCGGTAAATACATGTTTGACGACGTGCAGACCGAAGCTAAACTTCCTAATGAAGCCGCCCGAAAACAGTTTCTTAAAACGGCTCTGCCCGATCGGTTACGCGCGTTGGGACCCGTTGGCGTTGTCAAACGCTGGTTGCAAAAAGCCGCCATCTTATTGAACGTTGGCGGTATCCAACAGTCCTACATGGGCGGGTTTCGCCAGGCACCAAGCTGGTATCTCGACCACCAAAGTCGGATCCACTTTCTCAGCGAAGTGGTCATGCGCGTCTATTTCGTGACGTTTGACTGCTATATTTTGATGAAGTGCATTGCGTTGATGAAACGCAAACAGTCCCTGACCGTTCCCGTTATGGATCTCGCCATTTTAACGGCCTTAGGCTATCTGGCATTCCACACCTTCCTCTGGGAAACGGAGAACCGGTACGGACAGGCACTGTTCCCGTTGCTACTCATGATCATGGCCTTGCCAACCCCAGTCCTCCAGTATCCGGCATGGATGAAACGCCCTAACAGTCGGCAAACACTGACTTGGGGGTCCGTCATTCTGGCAAGTACCATTCTGGTATTATCCGTCATCCCGTTAACGTCGCATAAACGCGTGATCGTGGCTGCTCAGCGCAGTCAATTATCCCTGCAATTCGACGCGAAACCAACCGCCATGCAGCCGGGAACTACGATGACACAAAACGTCACCGTGAACCGGGCAATCAACGACTTTACGCTTCAAAAAATACCCGGCTCACAGGCCCAAGCATGGTTGGTCAACCAGAAGACTCATGCCCGATATGGGTTGACTAGCGGCCGCGACAACTACTTTACGAAGCAGCAACTGCCACAGGGCACCTATCAGATTCAGATTAAAAATACCACTCAGCGCGCGCAACTTGTCTCACTCGTCAAAATGCAACGCTACAAATTAGCGGCTGATCCGCTCAAAATCAACACGCACGCCTATCCACACAGCAGTTTTATCTACACCGCTGCTGCGCGTTAGACGCGACCAGTAAGGAAGTCATTCAATGATTAAAATCAAGCAATTATGGCACCAATACGCCAGTGTCATCAGCTATCTCGTTTTCGGCGTGTTAACCACCCTTGTTAACATTGGGGTTTTCGACATCCTCGACACCCACGCCCACTGGAACTATCAGGTCGCCACGGTCATCGCCTGGTTCGTTTCCGTCCTCTTTGCCTACATCACCAACAAGCTGTGGGTCTTTGATTCGAAAACAACCACCTCACAAGCATTTCTCACCGAACTTGGCTCGTTTTTCTTCTTTCGAATCGTCTCTTTGTTTATGGACATGGGCATGATGTGGCTGGGCATCTCAGTATTGCATGCTTCGCCGTTGCTCACAAAGGTGATCGATAACGTGGTCATCGTTGTCGTCAACTACCTGTTTAGTAAAGTGTTTATTTTCCGGAAGCAGGCGACGCAGGAA
Organism: Secundilactobacillus paracollinoides; assembly: GCF_001702155.1. Lineage (NCBI taxonomy): Bacteria > Bacillati > Bacillota > Bacilli > Lactobacillales > Lactobacillaceae > Secundilactobacillus > Secundilactobacillus paracollinoides. Next base: position 1,281,678 of record NZ_CP014912.1, on the reverse strand, counting down.
GAAAACTGAGGATTCAGTTGCCGGTTTCACTGCCAATCGCCATTGGTAAACTCACCAAATCTGACTAATTAACTTAGCCACTCACCAAAAACGAAACTGGGCTAAAAATAGCAGTTTCCTAACGACGCGAATTTCGATTTCATTTGAAGGTCACGTCGTTTTTGTGTCACGTCTCTTGTTTACTACCAAGAATTTTTCGAAGCACTGTTGTCAAGGACGGATTGCTCTTCAACCATGGATTAACGCCATTGTGATACTTAACTGGTGGTAGAAAGGTAGCTCACCGTCACTGGAATGCAGCAATTTGAGAGGTTGTCGTGGTGTCGACATCAGTTAGCGACCGTTCTATGGTCGGTTACTGATGTGCGAGACGATGGCCATCCATTTAGATGGCACTGGTTCAGTTGAATTAGGGGCATCGCGAGCCACGACAACGACCCGCCAAATTGTGGAATGCAACGGCCTGTACCCAATACTAGAAAGATACTCCGCCCTCAAAACGCCTTGCTGCACGTTTCATTAGTACATGTGCTATAATAGTCTCAAACGAAAAAAGGAGCGATGATGATGGCACAGACAGTCGCTCAAAAAAAGGCGCAACAAAAATACAATGCGAAACACAAGGAACAGCGCAAACTGATGTCCTATCGCAATACTGCTCGGGTATTTATCCGCAGCTATGCGACTGATGACGACCTTGCTGAACTGCAAACCTTGATGATGTCGCGGTCATTGGTTAACCGGGAACGGGCGCAATTGCCCACAGTTGAAGCCTACATGACTGCACATGATCTCGCTGATAAATTGATTATCTGGGACCGACCAGAAGACCTGTTAACTGCTCGGCAAGCTGATGACGATACAACCGACTGGCAGGCCTGTTTTGATGAAACCATCGCGCCCCATTTTAACCGTGACGAACCCGTGATTGAGTTTAAAACCACTGGCCAATCAAAGTATTACAGTTGTTCGCAAGCTATTGCCATTCTTGACTGGCAAGATCAGGGGGCCTCATCATGATCCAAAACGTTCTTGTTCTAGGTGCGACGGGCGGCACCGGGACTGCAATTGTCGATGCCTGTCTCGCACGTGATTTAACTGTGACCGTATTCGGTCGATCACTCACAAAATTACGCGCCCACTTCCCGTCACACGTGTCGTACGCCCAGGGAGACGTCTTTGATGTCGCCAGTATCGTGACTGCTGGTGCCGAAGCAGACCTCATTATTCAGTGTGCCGCCGTGCCCTATCACGAGACCGTGGCGCGCCAGTTACCCTTAGCTGAAAGCGTCATGACAGCGGCGAAGCAATTAGGTGTCCGGGTAGTTTACGTTGACGGCATCTACGCTTATGGTGCCAGCACTGGTCACCCCGTCTCGGAAACGGCCCCGTTGCGCCCCATTTCTAAAAAGGGACAGATCAAAGCACAACTCACCCAATACCTTTTCAGTGACACCTTTCACAGCGTGCCCACCTGCCTAATTCGGCTACCCGACTATTTTGGACCCAGCACCCAAGCCAGCAGCTATCTCGGGTTAACAATGATGGGCATCGCCGCCTGCAAACCCACGTTTTACATTGGCAGCCGCAGTGTCTCGCGAGAATACGTCTTCCTGCCAGATGCCGCTGAAATGATTTTAAATGTGGCATTGAGTAAAACCAACTTTACTGGGATTTGGAACATTCCCGGTCAGCAGATCACTGGTGACCGGCTGATTAAACTCGCGAGTGATGCTTCGGGAGATCACAAACCGTTGTTCACCCTCACAAAACCGGTGCTACGCCTTTTAGGGCTGTTTGATGCCGACCTCAAAGAAATTGTAGAGATGTACTATCTCACAAAAAAGCCCGTCATCTTGGATGGGCGCAAATACCAAGAAGCCTTTGGTGACCTCATTGAAACGCCTTTTGAACGCAGCGTGCCGTTTACGATCGGGCAAATTGCCTTAGCGCACCAAAAGTAGCACAACGCAAAAAGTCACGATCAGTGTTTGACCGTGACTTTTTTATAGCCATTTTATCCCGTTATTGTGCGTTCTAGTCTGCATCCAATGCCGCCACCGCAGCCGGTAGCGCTTCAGGTGTGGCAACGATCTGTTCAGCCTGTGCAGCTTGGAGCTCAGCCAGACTGCCAAATCCATACGTGACCCCAATACTGGTCAGTGCATTGGCATGGCCGCCAAGAATGTCGCTGTCCCGATCACCCACCATGATGGCTTGCCGCTGTCCTGTTGCCCCAATATCATTAAGAGCGTACTCAATAATTGCTGCCTTCTTCACGCGTGTTTCGTCAAATGTGGCGCCATAAACACCCTTAAAATAGCTGTTTAGGTGGAAATGATCAATAATCTGCGCTGCAAATGATTCGGGTTTCGCCGTTGCAATGTAGAGGTCGTGATCGCGTTGCAGCTGGGCGAGGGCCTCAGGAACGTGCGCGTAAACTTCATCTTCAAAGAGCCCGCCCATCGCGGTAGTACTCGCGATAGGCCTCTGTTGCTTCTAATGCAACTGCGTGCGAGTAGCCGGCAATGTCTTGGAAGCCCTGCACGAGCGACGGCCCAATGAACCGTCGCAGCGTTGCGTCGTCCATGGTTGGCCGGTTCAGTTGATGAACAGCATACTTGATTGCGTTTACTATGCCCTGCTCCGAATTGATGATCGTCCCATCTAAATCAAAAAGCACTCTCTTATTCGTCATAACCACTCCTTGCTGTTGCTAATACTTCATCTTAACAGGCTGAAAGCGGTTATGAAAGTCATCCAGAATTTTTCATACATTTACATTGTTTTTCAAATAAAAATGGTGTACGCTGTGTTTGTAAAAATAATAACAGGCGATGACGTTCGCCGTAAATAATTGAACCTAATTTGATGACGTCTATTACGGAAGCCCCCGGACGGAAGCCCCCGGTGACTTCTGTAATAGACGTCATCTTTTTTGTTAGGGACATGCATTTTGAAGGGAGAATTATCATGACAGTTGTCATTGAACAAGTAAAAGCACGCGAAATTTTTGATTCCAGAGGGAACCCCACAGTCGAAGCCGATGTCATTTTATCCGACGGGACACTTGGCCGTGCCGAGGTACCATCTGGTGCGTCTACCGGTGAAAAAGAAGCCGTTGAATTACGTGACGGCGGCACCCGACTCATGGGTAAGGGCGTCAGCAAGGCCGTTAACAACGTCAATACTGAAATCAACGCCGCATTAAAGGGCGCTGATCCATTCAATCAAGGCCACATCGACCAACTGATGATTGCCCTTGACGGCACCCCAAACAAAGCCCGGCTTGGTGCCAACGCCATCCTCGGTGTTTCAATGGCGACGGCACGGGCGGCAGCCATTGCCACCCATCAACCACTGTACCGCTACCTTGGCGGGACCGACTTGGAACTGCCGCAAACGTTCCACAACGTCATCAACGGTGGCGAACACGCTGACAACGGCATCGATATCCAAGAATTCATGATCACCCCCGTTGAACGGACCAGCTTCCGCGACGGGTTTGAAAAAATCGCCAATACGTATCACACGTTGAAGAAGGTTATCGAAAAGGCTGGCTATCAAACTGGTCTTGGGGACGAAGGTGGGTTTGCGCCCGACCTGAACTCCTCTGAAGAAGCCCTGCAGATGCTGCACGAAGCCATTGAACAAGCTGGCTACACACCTGGTAAGGAAATCACCATTGCGTTTGATGCCGCCGCATCCTACTTCTACAACAAGAACACCAAGAACTACGATTTCGAAGACAAGACCTACACACCAGCCGAATTAAGCGACTACTATGCGAATCTTTTAAAGACCTTCCCAGAAATTATTTCAATTGAAGACCCCTACTCTGAAGACGACTGGGACAACTTTGCAACCTTTACACAAAAATACGGCAAGCAGGTTCAAATCGTTGCTGACGATCCCGTCTGCACCAATCCTGCATTGATTCGTGATGCCATTTCAAAGGGAATGGCCAACTCGATCCTGATCAAGCTCAACCAGATTGGAACCGTCACTGAAACTCTTGAAGCCATTCGGTTAGCCCGTAAAAACGGCTACACAACCATGATGTCACACCGTTCTGGTGAGACTGGCGACACCTTCGTTGCTGACTTCACGGTGGCAACAAACGCCGCCCAACTGAAGTCCGGTGCCCCTGCCCGGTCTGAACGGGTTGAAAAGTACAACCAACTGTTACGGATCGAAGAAGAATTGGGCGAAGACAGCACGCGATTAGCGCACTTCCCTGACGATGTTTCGTTTGACTAACGCAACACATCCCGGAGCAGTTTGCTTCGGGGCTACATAGTGTCACCTAGCAAGTGACAGTGAATTCTATTGAAGAGGTGATTGCAATGACCACACTGACCGGATTAACCAGCACGGAAGCAGCTAAACGCCTTGCTGATGCAGGCCCCAACGAGGTGCCAGAACCGCAATTCAGCTTTTTTAAAGCCACGATGAAACGCCTGTGGGAACCGTCCGCCTGGATCCTGGAAGCTGCCCTGATCCTCGAAATCGTTTTAGGCAAGGACCTGCAGGCGGGGTTTATCGCCCTAATGTTAGGTTTTGCTGCGCTGAATGGTGCCATTCAAGAAGGTCGTGCGAGCCGCGTCCTTCATGAGCTCTCCCATGACCTCACCGTCACCGTTGCCGTCAATCGCGATAATCGTTGGCAAACCCTTTCGGCACGCGACTTAGTCGTTGGTGACCTGATCAGCCTTCAACCGGGAGACCTGCTGCCAGCCGATGTTCAAGTGCTAACGGCCACCCTCTCACTTGACGAAAGTACCATTTCAGGCGAGACAGCGGCTGTGACTCACCCCGTCGATAGCATTGTCTTTGCTGGCACCGAGGTCGTTCATGGTCAAAGCTTAGCGCGTGTGACCGCAACGGGAGCGGCCAGCCGAACAGGAAAAACGATCAGCCTGGTCAAACAGGCTTCGCCCAACGGCCACCTCCAACAGTTACTCGGTAAAATCATCGGTTATCTCGCGATTCTTGATAGCGTTCTAGCAGTCATTTTAATCATTGCCGCCGTGATTCGCGGTGAAAATTTGATTGCGTTGCTGCCATTTTTAGCCATGTTGTTTATTGCGACGATTCCAATTGCCATGCCCTCAAGTTTTGCCGTCGCTAACGCCGTCGAAGCCAAGGTGTTAAGTCAGCATCACGTTTTGGTCAGCGACCTGACCGGGATTCAGGAAGCAGCTAATTTAAACTTGCTCTTAGTCGACAAGACTGGGACGATCACGGCCAATAAACCGAGTGTTGTCGCCTTTCAAAACACCAGCACACTCACGGATGACGAGGTCCTTGCGCTCGCAGTGGGTGCCACTGATGAACGGCATCCCAGCGTTGTTGACACGGCCATTCAAAATGCCGCTGCTAAGACCGCATCGCCCGCTTCACAGGTCACTAAGTACGTCCCGTTTACACCTGGTCTTGGCTACTCTCAAGCTACCGTCACAGTTGACGGGCAAGCACCAAAGACTGTGCGGTTAGGCGCTTACCGGGTACTCAGCGCTCAAGCAGAAAATACACCGATCATTTCCCGGGAAATACTCTCTCGTGGTCGTTCGGTTGCCGTTTTAGCAGATAACCAGTTGTTAGGTGTGTATATTCTGCAGGACCAACCGCGTTCAACGAGTAGACAGGCCATCGCTGATCTGCAGCAGCGCGGCATTCAGGTCATCATGTTAACGGGTGACCACCAACCAACAGCGGCAACGATTGCTGGTGAAGTTGGCCTTTCAGGGCAAGTTTTATCCTTTAGCGACATCACTGACACCACCGATATCGGCCAACTAGCAGGCATTGCGGACGTCGTTCCAGAAAATAAGCTCGCCATTACAAAACAACTTCAATCGGCCGGCTACATTGTCGGTATGACTGGCGACGGTGTTAACGATGCGCCGGCACTCAAACAAGCCGACGTTGGCATCGCCGTTGAAAACGCGGTCGACCTGGCAAAACAATCAGCCCGGATGGTGTTAATGACACCCGGGTTGACCCCCATTGTCGACATTCTTGATAGCGGCCACCGGGTCTACCAGCGGATGATGACCTGGGCGATCACAAAACTGTCGCGAACTGCTGAACTCACGTTGTTTCTAACACTGGGGTTACCTGTGGTTGGGCAACATCCCGCTTTCACTTAACGCCATGGTGCTTGTCGCTATTTTAAACGACCTGGTCACGCTGGTTCTCGGCACCGACAACACCGTCATTTCCCACCAACCAGAACAGTGGAACCTGAAGAAACTCAGCCGCATCGCCATTCTCTTAGCGAGTGGGTGGACGATCGTGGGCTTTGGTCTTCTCGCTTGGCTGCATGTCACAGGCGTTACACCGGGACGAATCAGCACGCTGCTCTTTATTTACTTGATTTTCAGTGCCATGGTCACCATTCTAATGACGCGAACAACGCGCCATTTCTGGAAAAGTCGCCCAAGTAACGCCGTTGTGACAGCCATTGGCGGTAACTGTGTGCTCACCCTCGTTCTGTCTTGGATCGGGCTTGGTATCGCGCAGGTTACTGTTACTTCGACAATAATCGTGATTGGGCTGGTGCTGCTTACCGGGATCGGGTTGTCGTTCTTGCCGTTGGGGAATTTGGCGAATCAGGATTAACTTAAGTATTTTTTGATGTGACGCAAAAATATGAAAATAAAAAAACGCTGTCTGGAATTCCCGAATTAGGATTCCGGTCGGCGTCTTTTTTGAGTTTATGCGGGTTGATATCGATTTTTCAGAACGTTTAAGCGACGGTCAAATCCCCAATCGACTCCCCATCCGCATTAATCAGCTGCAACCAACTGTTAGTGCCACCAAAGTACAAAAACAGTCCGACTTCATTGACGCTTTTAAGCTGTACATCCGTCGTTGTCACAAAATTCTGATCAAAACTGGCCTTATTTTCATCACGCAATTGCTGCGTAAACCTAGCCGAGAAGCCCAGGGAGCCATCCTTATTTAACGGGGCCTCCGCCTTCATCTGCGCGCCGGCCTTAATGACCAATGCATTGCGTTTCGTCCAGTAGACCGTTGCTTTAGCCCCTTCATGATCAACCGTAAACGGCATGATGGCAATTTCCTGACGCCAACTGTGCCGTGGCTTGCCACCCTTTTTTGTTACTGGTGCATTGGCCAAACTAAGTCCCATAAACGTCAACACTGGCAGCAGGTCATCAAGATACGCCCTAGTTGGTTTTACCTGATTAGTTGGCACCTTGGTTGTCGTCGCTTCGCCCGTGAGTTTAATTCCCGCTTGAATGGCATCATCCGCAATCATGCGTGCGAGGTACTGATAGGGCACATCGGGTCCTGGAGTGATGCTGGCTAGCCTGTCATACTTGCGATTCTTTGCCAACTCAGACACGCCAACTAGTTGGCCCTTTTTAAAGAAGAGGTTGACTGAGCCATCGATTGGCTGCGCATCGCCGTTTCCCAAAACGATTTCCCCCATTGCGTCGTCCAGCTGAATCGTAAACCGATCCGTTTCATAATTACCCGTAAATGATTGTGACATGTCAGCACCTCCAATAATAATACCTTTATCATGAGCTGGTTCAACGACAGAATCAAGGAAAAATACGCCGAGACGAGTCCGTTTTTATTAACCGCTTACATCGCTGGTGATACAATGAGCTCAAGAAAACAAATCGTTACTGGAGGTGTTCATATGACGAACGTCATTGTAATTACCGGCGGCACTGGCGGCATGGGATTTGCCACTGCAAGAAAATTAAGCAGCCGTGAAAATACGGTCATCCTACTCGCTGATTTAAACGGCGCGGCACTCGCAAACGCGAAAACAGCGCTGGCCGGACAAGCAGCCACCATTGAAACTGTCGTCTGTGATATCACATCGGAGGCGGATGTCACCTACATGGCTGATACTGCCGCCAACCTGGGTCACATTTCCGGCGTGATCCACACGGCTGGTGTCAGTCCCAGCATGGGTGATTATCGAAAGATCATTGCCATCAACGCGCTTGGAACCGTCAATGTCGACCAAGCATTTATTGACCTCACAGACCACAATTTTAGTCTGGTGAACGTCGCGTCGATGGCGGGGTATATGCTGCCTAAAATGATGATTCCTAAACACGCTTACAAGACCGTTGACCGGGACTCCGAGATTCTCTACCACCGCCTGTTGCAACGCTGTCAGCTGTTACCAAAAAACAGACGCGCACAGATGGCTTATCCATTGAGCAAAAATTTCGTCATGTGGTATACGGAACACATCTCACCCGTTTACGGTTCCCGTGGCGCCCACGTTGTATCGGTTTCCCCTGGTTCATTTGATACCAGTATGGGCCGCCTAGAAAAGGATAAGGGCGCTGGCGCAATGGTCAACTACGCGGCAATCAAACGCTTTGGCACCCCGCAGGAAGTTGGCGATCTCTTAGCCTACCTAGTCACTGATGCCCCGGCCTATTTAACCGGCACCGATATTTTAATTGACGGTGGCGTTGTCGGACAGTTGCGGTTGCGAGATATGTTGTCTTTAACTTGAACCCAAATACAAGAAAATGCCGCTTCACTCAGTATCAAAATGAGTGAAGCGGCATTTTTAATAAAGTCAGTTTATTTCGTGTTCAACGAGTCCAGTAAGGTTGTCCCATTATCTTTAAAGATCTTGGCCTTCATCGTTTCAGACAATAACCCGGTCGTTTCCAATTGGTCTGCTAAATTCAACACAGCTGGCGTTGGGGTGTAAGGCGTATCTGAAGCGTATAACAGCTTGTCTGGGTCAACCAGTTGTAACAGAGCTGGTAACTGTTGCGGCAAGACCATCCCAGCAACATCAAAGTACAATCCATTCATTGCCGTTTTAATGTCAACTTGAGTATCCGTCAATTCGGGATTCAGTGACTGTGCCAATGACACCCGGTTAGCAATAATTGGTAAAACAGCACCAGCATGTGGGATGATAAATTTAATGTCTGGGTAGCGGGTAAAAATCTGGTTTTGCAGCATATTCAGCACTGTCCGTGTGGTGTCGAAGAAGAATTCAGCAATCGGTGCTGGAATCTGTCCGGCAACGTTTGGATCCAGGTTAGCTGGGGCATTAGGATGCAGTGCAACCAACGCGTGACGCTCGTTTAAGTGCGCCATCATAGCGTCTAACTTCGGGTCACCAACGTAGGTACCGCGACTGTTCGTCGGCAAGGTGAATCCGGTGGCACCGTTTGCGTACGCGTTATCGATGGCCTTGATACTTGCATCGACATACGGGAGTGGTAATGAGGCGAGAAAACCGATCTTATCCGGATACTTGGCGTGTTGTTCCGCCGCATATTCGTTCACTTCACTCGCTAATTCAATCGTCCCGTTTTGGTCACCCGTGTTGATGTGCGGTGATGAAATCGAGATCAAGGAGTAGTCAATGTTGACTTGGTCCATAATTTCCAGCGTTGTATCAATGGTGTATTCAGGTGTTTTCACACCGTCACCCATATCATTGAACTGGTCCTTTAAATATTTTTTGTACCCTGGTGACAGGTAGTGTGCGTGAAAATCAATTTTGTTAAAACTCATCGTATGATTCTCCTATCTGAAAATAGCTTCAAGTGTCGTCGCAAATCCCTCTGGCTTTTGCGCGTAACCCAAGTGACCACCAGGAATGTCATAAATCGTGACACCCCAATAATTAGCCAAGAAACGGTTAACATCTTGTGGATATGACCCGCGAGAATCTGTCCCGTTTAACAGGCTGATCCGGTCACTGTACTGCTTCAACTGGTCAATATCAATCTTTCGACTCGTGTACTGACGAATTTCATACTGGAACCAGAACTTCATCCCAGCTACGGCAGGATCGTCGTTACCATCCAATGAAACGGCCGGCTTCGCCATCATCTTAGCGTCCATTTCGCCCATCTTCATCGCCTTGCCAAACAGCTTCATTGCGGCACCCATATCCTGATCAAAGGCGGCCTTCACAATGGCGTTGTTGTCTGCCTGATCCTGATCGGCAGTTGGCAGGAAACTGTTGATTGGCGGTTCGTGGAAGGCAATCTGCTTCACAATTTCCGGATGGTCCTGCAACGTTTCCATCGCGACGATCGACCCTGAGCTGGACCCCATAATGGAAACGGGCTCGTCTGGGCTAAGCGTCGTTGCCAGTGCGGCAACATCGTCCGCATCCGTCTTCAAGCGGTACGTGCTGTGAATGTCAGCCGCTTCATCAGGCAACGCCTGCGTTAGCTTACTGTCGCCGAAGCCGCGCCGGTCATACGTAACAACGGTGAAATGTTCTTTAAAGTAGGCAGCGGCCTGCGTAAAAATGTTACCCGTACCGTTGGCACCAGGAATCAAGATCAATACCGGACCCTCACCCGTTGTCGTGTAGCTTAAATCAGCACCATCGCGCTTTAAAATTGTCATCAGCAAATCCTCCTTAATGGGTTAAATCTCATTGTTTTTAGTGTTCAAATCAAATTTCATATGGTATCTTTAACTCATGGAATGTAGTATAAACTTATGTCATGAGTTTTGCAAGACAAAAGATTCTGGAGGTCTTTCATTTGAAAAAGGGACAACTAACCCGTGAGATCATTCTTGACCAAGCGGTGACCCTCGCTGGGGAAAAGGGACTTAACAACCTGACGTATAACGGTCTAGCACGAGCCGTCGGGATTCAACCGCAGTCCATGTACCGCTACGTCACCAATATCGCGGATGTGAAGGGCGGCGTTGTGGCCACCTATGTCAGCCATCTCGTCACCTATTTATACCATGAATTGCTGCCCTATTCTGGCAAAGATGCGCTCATCCAGTTGGCACTTAAATTCGTCAGTTTTACACAATCAGGCCTTTCATTTAATGACATGGTCTGGGGCATCTCAGCGTTTGGCGATGATCCGCAAGTCGCAGAGCAAATGACCGCCCTGCACGACTTGTCAGAAAAACTAATCACGGGCATCACAACCGATCAAGACCAGGTTAAGGCGAATACAGCACTATTCCTAGAATTCATCATCGGTCACTTGGGCTTAATGACGGCAAGTTCAAGACCAGTGGATCAGGGGCTGTTTGAACCGAATGTGGAGAGGGTGTTGGACTTGATGTAGAGTGTGAAGCAGGGCGGTTAAGGGGCAGAATGTAACGGACTCCGGCAGAAAATCCCGGGTCTGGATTTTTTGCCGGAGTCCGTTACATGGCCGCCCCTTGCCCTGCTGAACACGTTTAGTCTATATAACCGCGAAGCACAGCAGCCTAGATCACGCTGTATAATAAACCCACAATGAGTGGGCCTGACTTTTTGGTCAAAGTCCGTTACACGTTAATCCCGTGCCTTGCTGAACACGTTCAGTCCATATAACAGAAATACACACCACCCCAAATCAAGCAGAAAACAAAAACCACCCTCCAAAATCTGGCAAGGTGGTTTTAATAGTCAAAACAATAGAATGACGCCGTAATCCCATCACTAAAGACAACCGCGCCGTAACACGTACTGGTCTCAGCGGTTTTCCTTCATGCTCACGGTACCAAAACAATTCGGTTCTGCTTATCCTGCCCAGTCTCCAACGCCGCATGCGCCCACTTGGCATCGTCAAAGTGCTTGATCAAAATCGCATCATCCAATAACAGGCCCTGGCTAAACGCTGCGTTAATCGTCTTAGCTGCCTGTTGCAACTGATCAAGCGACGCATGACTGATCACAAACCCGTTCACGTGCTTTTGATTCATGTAGAAATCGCGCACATTGAACGTAAACAAATTACTCTTTGGTGCGGTGATCAGCGTCGTTTCGCCATTTCTTGCTAAGAGATTGATGTTCGTTTGAAAATCAACATTACCTGAGGTATCAATAATGTGATCAACACCGGCTGGAAGGAGTGCCGTCACCTTTTCCGCAAAATTTTCATGATAGTTGAACGTGCCTTGACTACCAAATTTAGCCAGCTTGGTAAAGTCCCGTTCGTTTGAGGTCGTGACAACGTTTAACCCCATCCGTTTTGCGAGCTGGACCAGCTTGGCACCAACGTGACCGGCAGCGCCCTCAATCAGGACTGATTGCCCAAATTCAGCTTGCATAACGTCGTTTAGAATGATTACTGCGGTTGCTGACGAGTGCACTGAGGCAATTAACTGTAAGTGATCAACGCCGGCCGGTACTGGTGCGAGGCGGTCTGCCGGCACTGCTGCCAAGGTACTCGTCACGCCCTGACGACCATCGTAGCCCATAGCATTCGTCCAGACGCTGTCACCCGGTTTAAACGCCGTAACTGCTGACCCGACAGCGATAACCTGGCCAACCATATCCCGCCCAATAACGTGGGGAAACGCAATATCCGTTTTGTAGGCGCCACTTCGAACATAGGTGTCAACGTGGTCGACCGCCACGCCTTCCACCTGCACCAATACATCCGTTTGCTGAATCTCTGGATCCGGTAATTCTCCCACTTGGATACTGCTGGCATCGCCAAGTTGTTTAATATAGGCCGCTTTCATTGTTCAATATCCTCCCTGACACAAGTTCATTTGGCTGTTTTCGCGTCATTTGATACCTCTAGTTTAATCCCTTTACCTGTATTTTGGATTTATTTTTGCCATTATTTAAAGTTTTTCAGTCAATCCGCCGTCCGATTTCACACCACCAGACGACCTGCTGTAGAATGAAGATACTCAGTAAACAGATAGGAGTCTTTCAAATGACAACAGAATGGGAGAAATGCCTTAACGGTGACCTGTACGATGCACATGATGCGACGTTTAAAACCCATAAGGCTCAAACCTACACCTTTTTAAACGCCTATAACCAAACGGCTTACGACAGTGGTCAGGCTCGCCACGAACTACTGACAAAATACCTTGGCGCAATTGGGCATGATGCCACTATTGGCACGCCGTTTCTGTGTGACATGGCGGCTAACATCTACATCGGCAATAAAGTCTCCGTCAACATGAACTGCAGTTTAATGGACTCAAATCGAATTACCATTGACGATGAGACCATGATTGGCCCAAACGTGCAGATCTATACGGCAACTCATCCTGTGACCGTTGACGACCGACTAAACGCAGACTGGGACGCTCATCCGGAACAACATTTTGTGCGGACCAGAGCCTTGCCCGTCCATATTGAACACCAGTGCTGGCTTGGTGGCGGCGTGATCGTTTTGCCCGGCGTTACGATTGGTGCTGGATCGGTCATTGGCGCGGGCAGCGTTGTGACGCATGATATCCCAGCAGGTGTCGTGGCCGTTGGCAATCCCTGTCATGTGGTTCGGACACTGATTCAACAAGCTTAGGGAAAACAAAATCGCGCCACTGACCATGATTGTTGGGTGTTGTGATGGTTGGTGGGCGATTTTTTGTTTGGCGCTACTGGGCGCTCTGCGGTGTAGACTTTACGCGTTTTGCGTGGCACGAGGCTAACTGTGTGAGTCCCGCTGGGCAAAAAGTCTAGCCCGGACTTTTTGGGGTGATTTTGCTAAGTAGTTTTGGCTACTGCGCGCCCTTGTTACATGGACTAAACGCGTTTCGCAAGGCTGAGGGCTCCTGTGTGAGTCGCTCTGGTCACAAAAGTCAGACTTGGACTTTGTGGGTGATTTTATTGAGTAATTTTGGCAGCTGTGCTCCCTTGTTACATGGACTAAACGCGTTCCGCAAGGCTGAGGGCTCCTGTGTAAGCAACTCTGGTCACAAAAGTCAGGACCGGACTTTTCTGACCAGAGTTGCTTACACTCCGCCCTCAAAGTGCCTTGCTCCACGCTCTGCTCCACGCTCTCGGCGCCACCCCAAAATGCTTCTTAAACTCCCTACTAAAATGACTGGCATCCGAATAAGCCAATCTTTCTGCTACTTGACTGATTTGTGTTTGCGGTTGGCGCAGCAAATTTTTTGCCGCTTCCAGCTTCAAATCGATCAAATAAGCCTGCGGGGATTTTTGGTAGAACTTTCGGAACAGATCCAGCGCGTAGCTTGGGCTAATGTTGTATTTTGACACGATCTTAGCTACCGAAATATGGGTAGGCTCGCTCGCATAATAGATCTGGTTATCCAACTGTTTCTTCATGTCACCCGCAATTTTTTGGCACAACAAGAACTGGTTGATGTTGGTTTCGCGGACGTCAAAATGCGTGTCTTTTTGCACCATATTGACCAGAAACGCAATCAGGTTGATCATCGTCACTTGGATGTTGAGCTTATCCGTCAAACTATACTCGGGTCGAAACTGATCAATCAGCTGTAATGCGTGTCGTTTCAGCCCCTCGTACGCTTCGTCGCCAGCCTTGATGATCCGGTTGGAGAACTGTCTAGTCAACAAATATTTAAGCGTGGGTTCTTCAAGGTTAAAGTGCACCGCAAAGTAGGTCAGCGGGGTCTCACCAATCGCAAAATTATTGTGCCGGATGCCATAAGGAATAATGATGAACTCGCCAGCGTGAACAACCAGCTCACCAATTTCGGACTCCGTGCGCTGGGTTCCCGCGATGATGTACATCAGTTCAAAAGCGAGATGTGCTTCGGGTTTCCAGTGCCAGCCGGGCTGCACCGTTTCTTTATGCCCGCCAAACAATGTAAATTGCGTGTTGATCAGTGGTAATCGCTCCATGATGGCCCTCCTCATTGCACCTTACTAGTTATTAACTGTCCCTAGTTTACAACGAGCAGTCTCGGTTGCCAACGGCCTACTTGATTGGTGTCAAAAACGCGGTTAGTTCGTCAACGATCAACTGGTGGTCTTCCTCTGAAGCCATCCCGGAAACGGCAATCGTGCCAATCAACCCAGTGTCCTTTAAAACCACCGGAAAACAACCGCCAGCAGCCGCAAACTGGTACTTGTTAACAAGACTAGCTTCTTCAATTGAACGCCCTTGAGCGGTCATTTCAAGCTGTTTATGAAGGCTGCTGACGCCGAACTGATACACAACGTTGATTTTACGTTTCAGCCACTCATCGTTATCAATTGCGGTTCCTGGTAATGCGGCGTGAAAGAGCTGCTGGCGACAACGTGTAATATCGATTGTCACTGCGGCGTGCCGTTCTTGTGCCAGTGCTACCAGTTGATTACCGATTGTGAGCGCTGTTTGGTTATCGAATTTTGTGAACTGAAGGGTTGCTTCTTCGGCAACTACTTCGGCCATTGTTGGCATTTTCATTTGTTGATCCTCCTGATTTTGTTAGTGGTTAAACAAAAAAATTAACTGTGAAGTCTTTCTTTGTAACCGTGCCGAAACGTGTTTCGAAAAACTGAAAGCTGCATGTAAGCCAACTCTGGCAAAAATGCTTAGTGCTGGCATTGCTTTGTGGGTCTCTGTCCTCGAGCCGAAACGCGTTTCGGAAAACAGAAAGCTGCATGTAAGCCAACTCTGGCAAAAATGCCCAAGTACAGGCATTTCTGTGTGGGTCTCTGTCCTCGAGCCGAAACGCGTTTCACGAGGCAAGGGGCTCCTGCATAAGGCACTTCGACCCAAAAAGTCAGACCCGGACTTTTCGGGTCAAAGTACCTTATGCTCCGCCCCTTAACCGCCTCGTTCCACGCTCTACCTCATTTGCAACGACTTCCCCGTATACTGCATAAACTCAATCTGATTGCCATCCGGATCCGAGCTCCACAACTGATAGGAGTAATCTGGGCCATACTTGATTTCACTATCGACCGCAAGACCCTTGGCCTCCAAGTCGCGCTTTGTTTGCTGGATGTCGTCGACTTCTAAACTGATGTGCAAAAAGCCGTCCAGATCATAGCCGTGAGTCGCTTTTGGCTGGTTGTCCGGGTCGTAAAAGAGTTCCAAGAATTGTCCCGGTGTGATCTCCAGATACTTGATCCACGGGCGGCCCTGGTCATCTTGAAGTTCAAATTTATCGGTGAATCCCAAACCATCGCAGTAATATGCAACGGCCTTTGCCATATCGGTTACTTTAAATGATGCGTGCGCAATGCGTTTAATTGTCATGATGTTCTCTCCTTAATGTCGTTTAGAATGCCAGAGCACTTTCCTGCGTTGGTCCCCAGAAACCGCGGTCCACATAGCCCGTAAGCAGCGCCTCTGGACGGTCGAACGTAGATTGAAGCTCATAGATCTGCCCAGTCGTTGCACTGATATACATGCCATGAATCAGCTCAAACACGTGGTAGGCCATGGTCATGCTTGCGCGGTGCGGCCGGTCTTGGCGAATTGCCCAAGCCATCTCAGCTGCACCTAATCCACGCGAGTTTTCGCGGTAGCCGTGGGTAAATGGAAAGGCTGTTCGCTCATTTTGCGGTTTTTGCAGATAGTTTTGCGAATCAAAGTTGTTCGGATCCCCCATATTGAGCGTGCCGTCCGACCCGTAAATATCAAGTTGCGGCACCTCAGTTAAAATGTTCTCGGAATTAAAATGAACGGTCGCTAACGTCCCATTCGCATATTCAACGACTGCCGTGAGAATGTTATCAGCAGCGACCGTTGACTTCTCACCAAACCATGGCTTATCGACGCGCTTACCAACGCGGTCAGGCTGATATTTACGGCCGAAACTGGTTACCCGTTTCGCAGGGCCAAGAATGTTGGCCAGCGCCGTCATGTAGTAACAGCCGGTATCAAATGGCAGTGACCCGCCGGCCTGATTCATGTGCGGAAAGATATCCGCATAAACGTCGAAGTCACGGTTCAGTGACACGACTGCTGACAACGGTGTGCCAATTAAGCCCTTATCCACGATGTACCGTGCCGTTTGAATACCAGCACCCAAGAACGTATCTGGCGCCACGCCCAAACGAACATGATGGGCTTCCGCAAGGTCACAGAGTTCCTGTCCCTGTTTCAGGTCAACCGCAATCATCTTTTCGGAAAAGACGTGCTTATCATGTAACAGTGCTTGTTTCGTGACCTCGTAATGCGCTGCAGGGTTAGTTAAATTAATGATCATGTCGATCGATGGATCATCAAGAATGGCCTCGTAACTCATGGGTTTTAAGCCGTACTTTTCCGCCTGCGTATTCATCCGCGCCTCATCGCGGTCATAGCACGCAACCGGCTCAATGATCTTGAATTTTTCTTGCAGGGATTGAATATAAATGTCGCTGATGACACCGCAGCCAATAATAGCCGCATTTAGCGCGTTAATTTCCATCATTTACCTCCTATTGCTAGAGACAGATTTTCTCCAGCATTAAAGTAACCGCTTACATTTTACATAGTAATAAATTTAGCCATTAAAAAAAGGGGCTGATTCGTACAAATATAGCCCTAATTCACAGTCACAAAATTACAAAATTGGCACGGCATTGTAAAAATCTCGCTGTGTTTGCCGGCTTTAACTGGGTAGTTATTTAGCAAAACGATTCATTTTCAGTCAAAAAACACCTGCGACAGCCCCACTAACTCGTAATTGTCTCGACTATCACACACGTGGTACACTTAGTCAATATGGTCAGTTTCTGACCATTTAAACGTGACATAGAGAGGTGAGCATCATTTACATAGTAGGTATCGGCACCATTGTGAACACTGCAGCCGTCCTGGTAGGCGGTTTGATCGGCTACATTTTTCAGCAGCTGCTAAACGATAAGCTGCAAAAAACAATTATTCAGGCCATTGGCGTTGCTGTCATTTTCATTGGTATTGCCGGCGTTTTAAGTCAAATGCTGGTTGTTAAACACGGCCAGGTGGGCACCCATGGTACCTTGATGGCCACCATCTCGCTTGTGGTCGGGTCTTTGATCGGTGAACTGATCGACATTGACCACCAGTTTATTAAATTGGGCGACTGGTTGCGGCGCAAGGTTGGCGCTAAGAGTGACTCCCTGTTCATTGAAGGCTTCGTCAGTGCCACACTGACCATTTGTATTGGGGCAATGGCCATTATCGGTTCGTTGCAGGACGCTGTGAACCACGACCCAACGATGCTGTTTACAAAGGCGATTCTGGACGGCGTTATCGTTGCCATTTATGCAGCGAGTTTTGGTGTGGGCGCAATTTTCAGCAGCATTCCACTCTTTATTTTCCAAATGAGCATCACTTTACTGGCAGTCTTCATCAACCAGTTCCTCACAACCGCGATGACAAACGGCATTTCGTTGGTGGGATCGATGATGATCTTTTGTATCGGCATTAATCTGCTGTTGGATACTAAGGTCAGGGTCGCGAATATGTTGCCGGCGTTGCTGGTGGTGGTGGGATATGCAATGGTGTAGAGTGTGGAGGAGGCCGTTTAGGGGGCGGAGCGTAAGTAGCTTTCGGCAGAAATTCCCGAACTTGGAATTTGTGCCGGAAGCTGCTTACGCAGTAGCCCCCTGGCCTCTGGAACACGTTTCGGCTACGTGGCCGAGAAACGCGGTGCCAAAAGCAATCGGTGAGTTGAAACCACGACTCACAACTGATAAATCCAAAACTATTTTCAACCGTGAGCATAAAAAGACATCCACAAAGAGCTGGTGAACCAGCCTTTGCGGGTGTCTTTTTTCGTTTTGTATTCAATTCGTTTTCCGGGTCCTATCAACCGAGTTATTTCGGCTACTGCGCTTTCTATTTACGTAGCCTAAATGAGTTACAGAAAATTATTGTAGAACTGACGCTAGCCTAATAGTCATAATCGGGAGTCAGCATTTTTGGCAACCGCGTTATTTCGGCTACTGCGCTTCCAATTTACGTAGCCGAAACGTGTTCCAGAAGGCAGAGGGCGGAGCAGAAGCCAACTCTGGCAAAAAATCCAGACCCAGGATTTTCTGCCAGAGTTAGCTTCTGCTCCGCCCTCTAACCGCCTTCTTCCACACTCTGCCTTCTTCCACACTCTTTCCACAAAAAAAGACCCTCCAGCCCCTAAAGCCTTTGCGTCTTTTTTTATGTTGGTCCCATGTCTGAGACACGCTTATATTGTTAAGCTTCTATTCGAAAACCTTTTTAAATTACACCCTCGTTGAATAACGACCCCCCGTTATTCACACAAGATCCCCCGGATAACTCCAATTATCCATCTTGCAATGATGTGACTCATTTCAAAGGTCAAAGTAGTGCTTTATATAAGCCAACTCCTATGTGATAAACCTGAATACTCACAACTCATCGTAGCTTAGACTCAATTCACTATCACTTTATGGGTCTATCATATCGAGAACTCGAATGACCTTCAACCAACAATTCAATTAAAATTGTTTCATTTTAACTACAAGAAAAGTCAAACAAATCCTAATATAATGCGGGTTTCAGCGGGATAAAGTCCTTGTTAAAAATAGTACTAATTATTTTGTATCCGGATTCTTCTCTTTATCCGGATCTGATATTTCTTCTAATATTTGCCACAGACCGTTTAATATCAGACGCTTCATATTTTGCTCCAGCGGGACAACCAACTTAGGATCCGGGTTGCTGGCAATGAAGCCAATCGTATACATCACCGCGCCGCTCAGCGACGACTTCGCAAAATTAGCTGCCATAATATCTAAATCGTTTTTCATTTTGGCAGATTGTAAAATTTAAGTTGAACATTTAAGTGGACAGAAAAACCTATCAAGGTCTTTAATGGTGTTACCACACAATCCATTAGAAAGAAGGACCTTGATGAGCACCACTATTGTATCATTCCAGAACCGTGTTGTCATTGAAACGCTTCATAATGAAGGACGTTCCTTGCGATACATCGCTAACTACTTAGACTTTAGTCAGACCACCATCTTTAACGAACTTCACCGACTAAATGGTGAGTACCAGGCTGAGCTAGCGCAAACTGACTTTGAACGAAAGGTTAGTCAACGGGGGCGAAAGTCTTCGCTTACTAAAAACCTTAAACACTTGATCGAGGAAAAGATTCAAGTCCAGAAGTGGTCCCCTGAACAAGTTGCCCATGTGGTGGGGATTGCCTACAAGACGGTCTATAACTGGATTGATCAAGGCTGGCTTGATGTACAGTTGCCCGATTTGCCTGATCATGGAATTCGTCGTCATCGTGCTAAAGAAAAGCGTGGTACGTTCAGTCACGGCCGCTCAATTGAGAAGCGTCCTCATAAAATCGAAACTCGCCAGGAATTCGGCCACTTTGAAGCTGATACCGTACTTTCTGGTAAACGTAAAGGTCAAGCTGTGGCTACTTTTGTGGAGCGTAAAAGTCGCCTGACAATTGTTAAAAGGCTCCATGGTCGCGACAGTCAGTCCATGACTCAAACCGTACTTGAACTAGCTCGTCAACTTCAAGACAAGCTCAAGACGCTTACTGTGGATCATGGTAAAGAGTTCGCTAACTATCAGACAATTGAACGGCGAACTGGTACACAGGTTTATTTTGCCCATGCCTATTCACCGCATGAAAGAGGCAGTAATGAGAACCGTAACCGAGTTTTGCGGCGCTTTATTCCCAAAGGCCAAGCCATTGAAGAACTAAGTGATCACCAATTGGTTCAAATTAATTGGTATTTGAATTCACGGCCACTTAAATGTCTTAATTGGCATACACCAATCGAGATCTTCTTGCTTAATTTACGTCATTAAATTCGTTCAAGTTATTTCTTGCAATCTGCCATTGCTAATTGTATTTAATAAAATCATTTTCTTTAATATAACACAATTTGAATGGATTACTAGCTTTCTACGCGTGATTTATACCGCTATAAAGCGCCCCATCTAAACCAAGTTTTAGATGGGGCGCTTAAAGGGGCCTATTTAAAGTTTCTTTCAGCCAACAACATATCGTGAAGAAAATTCCCGATGAGTTCTAAGTCATCATCGCTATATTTTTCATGAATCACACTTAACCGCTGTGTTTCAAGCGTCGCGTGCATCTCATCGTGTGTGTCAGCAATCGTTCGCCCATTTGTCGTCAATTTATAATACAAATTCTTCTGATTTTGAGCTTGTTTATAACTTGAGATCAACGCCAGTTTCAGCAATGTCTTAGCGGCCCGAGTGACGCCACCACGAGTCACATTTAGCGTTTGTGCCAATTCGATGCCCGTCATATCCTGACGTTTCAAAGCCGACAGGATGTGCAGCCCTACGATCGACGTTTTCGGGACCATCGCACTTAATGCTGGCTCTTCCAGGTGGTTAACGATCCACGACTGTTCGCGATTCACGGCGTCCCGTTCCGTAATCATCTGGCGGAGTTCATCAAATATCCGGTTTTCCATTTCTTTCGTCATGTCATCGGCCCCATCTCTTTCATGCTAGTGACAGTATACCAAATTGATGGTACGCCTGAGACTAAAATGTTTTGGCTAACTGGGTCGCTTCGTCATTCGCTGCAGCTAAAATGGTCGCAGTTTGTTCTGGCATTTGGTCGCAGCCCTCGATGAAAATTTTATTGGTATCTTTGATCCCGTAGAGGTTAAGGATCATGTCCAGATAGCTGTCGCCTAAATCAGCTTGCGCGTTTGGATGCTCTGGATCGTGATATAGCCCGCCGGCGGCCTGAATGTGCAGTGCCTTCTTACCGGTCAATAATCCCACTGGGCCGTTTGCCGTGTACTTAAACGTCTTGCGGGTCACTGCTGTAACGTCAATGTAGGACTTCAGTTCTGCCGGCAAGAAATGGTTGTACATTGGATTGACGAACACGTACTTATCAGCACTTACAAACTCTTCTAGCCAGTCTGAATGAGCTGCCAGTAAAGTTTCTTCATCGCTGTTGAGTGTCTTGCCGTACTTCACCTTGAGCCAAGCATCAAAGGTCTCGTCGTTGAGTGGCGGCACCGACGTTGTGAAGAGGTCGCGGACAACGATCTCGTCTTCTGGGTGGTTTTGTTGATATTGCGTCATAAAGGTTTGGGCAACCTGAACGGATTTTCCAGTTGTTTCAGTGTGTGGGTGTGCCATGATTACAAGTAATTTTGTCATTTTTAGTGGTGCTCCTTAATTATTTTAAATTTTGTTGATAGGAAACATTATAGCTTATTTTTGTTTCCTGTCAACAAAATTCAAAAAATAATTTTCCAGTGACAAAAAAACCTCAGGCAGCCGTTTCGGCACTGAGGTTTACTTTTAAAATTGTCTTTTATAACTTAATAAAAATACTGCAGGTCACTTTCAGCACTTGGATAAACAGGCATCCAATCCTTGGCTTCCGCCGCAGTTTCATGTCGGCTGATAATGCCGGAGAACGTGTTGATCAGTTCCTCAGCATTCACCGCTAGAACCACGGCCCCCACCAATTGTTGGTTAGCCTTATCGATAATCGTTGTGACCCGTGCCGTTTTATCCTGGAGCCGATTGTACGTGTACCAAGAACCAACACTTGATGTCCGCACGTCGTAGTCGTCAGGATGCGCTGTGGCAGTTGCCACCGTTACCCCCACTTGGGCGAGCTCAGGTCCCGCAAATACTGTATGCGGAATTGGTGGATAACTGATGGCCGCCTGCTGACCTAGAATGCTGGCAGCAACGTACCGACCTTCATACCCAGAGACTGGCGTTAACTTCGGCTGTTTCTTGTCAATGACATCACCAATCGCGTACACATTTGACGCCGCCGTTTGTAAGTGGTCATTCACTTCAACACCTTTAGCTGACGCGCTAATGCCGGCAGCATCAAGGTTTAGCCCCGCAATATTGGCTGGCCGACCCGCTGCAGCAAAGATCGTATCCAAGGCAACATCTTCGTCATCCGTATGAACGATAACGCCGCTGCCTGCTTCAGAAACGCCTGTAACGGTTGTGTTCCAGTGAAATTGGATACCCTTAGCAGCCAAAGTTTCTTTAAGCACTGCCGTATCAGCTTCCGGAAAACCACGAAGCAGCTTATCGTTGTGCTGGAAAACGTGCACCTTTGCGCCCGCCTCAACTGCGATATTGGCCAGTTCAATGGCAACGTAGCCGGCCCCAACAAACCCAATTTCATGCGGTAGTTCAGGTAAGGATAAGAAATCCGTACTCGTTTGAAAATGTGCCTTCCCTAGCACGTTAGGAATCGCTGGTGTCGCCCCCGTTGCAATAATAATGGCATCACCAGTCACTTGTTTATTGTTCACACGCAGGGTGTGCGCGTCAACGAATTCGGCGCTGCCAAATAACGTAGCAATTCCTGAAGACGCTAATCCATCATGGGTGCCACCAGGAATCTTGTCGGTATAGCCGCGTTTAAAACTCATCAATGCTGGCCAATCAATGTTGACTGCCCCAGTAATGCCGCTTTGCCCATACCGTTGCGTTTGTCGTTTGGATTCAACGACCCCGTAAAGCATTTTCTTGGGATCGCACCCAAAGTTAGGACAGGTGCCGCCCCACAAATTATTTTCAATCACTAACACCTTTTGCTTACCAACTAATCCATAAGCTGCGGCTAACCCACCAGGGCCACCGCCGATAATAATCGTATCGTAATCGTAAGCCACAAGAATGCCTCCAGTCAAAATGAGTTAACTTGATTTTAACTGTTATTGAGATGAGAGTGAAGCAAGGCGCCCCAAGGGCATTCCAATGTTAGGTGATAGTCCGTTGCATTCCGTAATTTGGCAGGCCGTGTGGTGGCTCGCGACTGAGCTAACTCGATTTCTGCTGCGCAGCTCTCGAGTGGATCTCAGTCGTCTCGCACATCAGTAACCGACCAAAGTACGGTCGCTAACTGATGTCGACACCACAGCTCCGTACCAAATTGCTCCATTCCACTGACGTTGAGCACCCTTTTTGCCACTAGTTAAGCATCACAATAGCATTAAACCTTGTTCGCGAAGAATCCGCCCTCGACCGCTATTAAGGCTATTAACAGCAATGCTTCCCATGATGTGTCAGTCACCAGTAGCGATTAATTTAGAGGCTTCGTGATACCACTTTCGACGACTTATTAGCTGTGACGATCACAGGGAGACGTAGGAGATCCTTGAATTTCTGCAAAGACATTCAATAACTCCCCGGAGCGACCCCACCTAAGCCGGCAGGGCCGAACCGTGGAGCGAAGTGACATTAAAGCGCTATTTTGAATCACCCAACAATGTAAAGCTCCCATTGCAGAACTCGTTACGGCAATATAGCCTAGAAAGACCCAATCATGAATTAGTTGACTTGGCTGAATATTTAAAAAAGCAAAGGTGCGCTAAATACATAGTCAATCACTAAAAGGTTTCTTTTATTAAGAAAGCCCCAACACAAGAGCTCCTACCCACGCCGCGTAACGATCTTTCCCGCAACCACCTCATAAACGTTCCGCTGCCGGTCCTGTCGCGGTGTCACCTGCCAAGTCGTTTGATAATTCCGTTTAAAACTGACGCTATCCTGAAACCCGACCCGAACCGCAATCTGATTAAACGTCAGTCGACTGCCCAACACCAGCGGTCGGGCAACTTCGCACCGAAACTGATTCAGTAGCGGTTTAAACGTTTGCCCAAAATAGGTTAACAAGCGTTCATTGACTGTATCTTCAGAATAAGTCAATGTTTGGGCAACTTCAGGTAAGGTCAACGGTTGCGCACAGTGTTCAAAGAGGTAGACGCCAATAGTCCACCCATCGCTATTACCGACCAACTGGTGGTGTGTTTTAAGTGCATCCCGATAAGCTTGCGGCGAAACAGTGTTGATTTTTTCAAACTGATAGTAAAACGTGCTGATGGTTCGATAGCCGCAGATAGCGGCAATCTTGCGGATACTCAACTCCGGAAATTGCATCAGCCCTGCCGCGTTGCGAATACGTACCTGGTTTAGGAGTTGATTAAAGTTAAACCCAGTCAGTTCAATGAGCGCCGCTTGCAACTCCTGAGCTGTCGTTTCGAACACTTTTGCCATCCCCGACAGTGTTAAATGCGACGGATGATGAAATTGCAGATAGCGCAGCCAGACCCAGGGTTGCTCGTCTTGTGATACAGAAACGGCAACGTGTGGTTCCACGTGAAACAAATAGATCAGATAGGAAGTCAGGGCCAGATTCAGGCTTTCAGAATTAGCCGGATGATGTTGTTTTTGCAGAACTGCATTAGCGCAAAATTGTTCCAAGAACGTCTTTGAATCAGCAGCTAGATGCACGACTGGGAAGAAGTGTTCAGCGTTTCGCAGGGCAACAGCGTACTGTTTTTCATCGTTGGAGGACAGCAGTAAAAGTCCCATGGAGAGCCGAATCGCATACATCGTCAATGTTGTTTCACCTGCTAGCGACACGCGACGAATCTGATGTGGCATCAGCTGAACCACATCCCCCGCTGTCAATTGAAACGCCGTCCCGTTGATCTCAACCTCAGCGGTGCCAGCAGTGACGACCCAGAATTCGGCTTCATCGCGAATATACGGTGCAACATCTGCGGTAATCGTCTCCAATGCAATACTCAGATCCTGTGGTTTGTAATGACTAGACAGGTAGTTGGTACTGACGTATGGGTAGTCAGAATTCATTTGTGTCTCCTTTCGAACACTTAGCGGAAAAATCGTCACTATTTTTATTCAGCTCCGATTATACTGGTTGTGAAATTAATATCAAGCAAGGAGATGGCACATATATCAAAAATATTTGTTTTAGGTGGTACTGGTTTTCTCGGGTACTACACCACTAAGGAATTGCTAGCCCAGGGGTATCAAGTCAAAACAATGGCATTACCGCCAATGCCGGCAGATAACCTTCTGCCAAGCACCGTTGAGCTCAGTCTCGGCAACATTAACGAGCTATCAGATGCGCAAGTGGTTGACCTGTTGAGTGATTGTGACGGCTTCATGTATGCCGCTGGCGCTGACGAACGTGCTTTGCCGGAAGCCCCCGCACTCAGTTTTTACTACCACGCAAATGTGCTCCCAACCCAACGTCTGGCCCGTTTAGCGCGACAAGCAGGCGTCAAGAACTTCGTTGTTTTTGGCTCTTACACCGCCGAATTTGCCAGCCTATGGCGCGACACCTATCCTGACTATCAGTTGCAGCCCTATCCAAACACGCGATTATTACAAGAACAGGTTGCCTTTGCTGAGGGTGAAGGTGCGATGACCGTGACTGTTCTGCGGCTTCCATACATCTTCGGCACCATGCCAGGTCGAATGCCGCTTTGGAAAATGTTTGTGGATCAGATTCGTAACCAGCCTGTTTACCCAGCGTTAAAGGGCAGCACCTCGGCTGTGACGGTTGAGCAGGTGGCTGAAGCTGCTGTGGGTGCCCTCCAGCACGGGGAACACCGCCACACCTATGCCATAAATGCATATAACTTGGCCTACAAAGATTTCTATGACATGATTGTGGAAGCGCTTCACCAAGAAACAATGACGCAAGTTCCAGTTGTGCCATTTGACCAATTAAAGCCGCAATTCGAACAACTCGATGCCCAAACGGCTGCCGCTGGCAAGGAACACGGTATTCACATTACGTTATCCGAAAAATTGCAGGAAGAAGCGCAGTGTACTGATCCTGATGAAACGGCCATTCTGGGGATCAAAGACCATGATGTCGTCGCCTCGATCAAAGCAACATTAGCAAAATGTGTTGAAGCAGATGAACCTGCCAATTAGAAAGGACTTGAAGAATTATGGGAAAATTAACGGGTAAAGTTGCAATTATCACGGGTGCCGCTCAAGGAATGGGCGCCGCGCACGCCAAGCTATTTATCGCAGAGGGCGCTAAAGTCGTTTTAACCGATCTCAACGAAACTGAAGGCCAGGAAACGGCCAAACAGTTAGGCGATAACGCAGTGTTCGTCAAGCAAGACGTGGCAAGCGAAAGTGACTGGCAGACCGTTGTCAAAACAGCAATGACTCATTTTGGTCAAATTGATATTCTGGTCAACAACGCCGGAATCACCTACGCAAAATCCCTGTTTGATGTTTCGACTGAGGACTATTTAAAGATCTTCAAAATTAATCAACTGAGCGTTTTCTTGGGCATGAAATATGTCGCTGCGGAAATGAAAAATGCGGGTCATGGCAGCATCATCAATGTCTCATCCATTAACGGGTTAGTCGGCGGTGCCATCGGATACACAGATACGAAGTTCGCTGTGCGTGGAATGACGAAGGCGGCTGCGCTAGAACTGGCCCATTACGGCATCCGGGTCAATTCGGTGCACCCAGGCGTTATCTCAACGCCAATGATCCACCAGGGTGATACGGATGACGCAGTGGCTCAATTTGCCAAGACAATTCCCCTCCAGCGCATTGCTGAACCAGAGGAAGTGTCGAAGATGGTGCTCTATTTGGCTTCGGATGATGCCAGTTATTCGACAGGTGCGGAGTTTGTGGTGGATGGGGGATTGACAGCGGAGTAGAGAGTGGAGCAAGGCGGGTTAGGGGTGGTGTGTAACGGACTCCGGCCGAAAAGTCCGGGTCTGACTTTTTGGCCGGAGTCCGTTACACGTTAGCCCCGTGCCTGCGGAACTCGTTTAGTCTACGCAGGCTAGAAAGATCAAAAATCAAAGCTACCTCTTTTTATAACCCACAACAAAAAAACCGCGTTCCAGTCACCCAAACAGTGCTCTGAAACGCGGTTTTAATAGTCAATTTTACTATCTCTTCTACTCACCGCAGTCGGCTTCTAATCCGCTTCCTCGGCCGCCCTGTCAAAACGCACACCAGAAGGCAATGCTCGGCGCGTGCTCCGGTCACCTCGCTGCAACGTCTTCGTCACCAGCCGCAACGTTGGATCATGAACAACAACCTCACGTCCCGCACTAATATGCTGTTCCAGCCAGTCCGAATTCACAAAATTTGCGGTAATCGATGAGTCCTTCAACGCTTGGCGTAAATCGATCGTATACTGATTGGCAGCTGCCTGCGATGCCCGATAACCAGTCCCTATATGCTTAGACTGCAACACACCAGCTAATCGACCAGTCACGTTAATAATTTGAGCGGACGTTCCTTTTTTTAGGAGAGGCAACATCGCCTGAGTCACGTCCACCATGCCAAAGAAGTTGGTCTCAAAATCCTGTCGCATCACAAACGATGATAGGGTTGTCGCTGAAAATTGGCGATCAAAGGAGACGCCGCCATTATTGATCAGCGTTGTCAAATAACCATAGTTCATTTCAATAAACGCCTTGGCACCATTGATTGACGCGCGGCAGGTCGCATCGAGCTGAACGACGCTGGTTTGAATGCCCTGCTTTCCCAAAGAGACAGCCAATCGTTCCCCTCGTTGACTATCCTGAACGCCAAGAATAACATGGTGCCCCGCCTGCCCCAGTTGCGTGGCAATTTCGACCCCCATCGACTGGTTCACATTCGTAATTAAAGTAATCGGTTTTGTTGTCATCTGCCAATACTCCTTTGCTCAAAATAAAACGTTACTGTTAGGTGCTTATAGGCCTATAATAGCACTTAATAAATGATATATAAACCTTATTTCATATTTAAAACGTTATTATTATTTTTTAAATAACGTTTTATTTTTAAAAAAACGGTCTTTAAAATTTAGCACAAGCCATAGTTACCGCTTCCATTTCGCGGTAAACTAGACATAGAACCTAGCACAGGAGTTGATCACGATTAAAGCCCAAGCAACTAAGTGGAAGCTGGCCGAGGCATTAAAAACGCTGATGGCCACCACCCCGTTCAATAAGATCACCATTGAGCTGCTGACACAGCAGGCGCAAGTCACCAGAAATACGTTTTATTATCATTTTGAGGACCTTTACGCCCTCTTGGAATGGACGTTTCAACGTGAAATCGTTGACCAGCTCAGTGACCACTACTTGCGAGTCAACCGCTGGCAAGACGGTTACCGGCTGATTCTAGCGTACATCGCTGATAACCGTGAGTTGTGCCTCAAAAGTTTTCACTCACTGGCGCGTGATATTTTGGAAAATACGCTGTATGACGTTGCCAGCAGAATGGTGGCCGCAGTCGTGCTCGACGTTGACGCGCACGTCCAACCGGCGTTGCGGGATGCCATTGTCAACTTCTTTGGTTGGGCACTTGTGATGCAGCTTGTGCAATGGCTGGCAAACGGGTTGGCGGAACCGCAAGAAGCGTTGGTCAAACGGGCGGAAACCGTGCTTGATGGTTCGGTAGCAAACGCAATTCATAATGGTCAAAAATTGTCTGATTTTGGGCAAACAGACTGAGTTGACCATTTTTAGTTGCGATAGTGCCAGTTACAATAGAGGTAGGATAATTCCTTGAAAAGTAAAGCGTACGCGATGTCATTTAAAAAAAACAAGCATCCGTACAGCTGACTGACACAACGTACCTGTGACATCACTCATTTTAGAATTTGGAGGGATTAGTATGGTAAAACGTAAAGCAATCATGATCGGTGCCGGCCTCGCAAATATGGCCGCTGCCGTTTACTTAATTCAGGAGGCCCACTGGAAAGGCGACCAGATCACCTTTTATTCAATCGATGACCACGGCTCAAACGACGGCTCGACCGCAACTGAAGCCAAGGGCGAATACTGGAATACCGATTATCCAGTTGACAACCATACGGGCTTCGTTGCCCGTGGCGGCCGGATGCTGAACTACCGAACCTACGTTGATCTCATGGATCTGATGGGTCGGATTCCATCCGCTACCGAAAAGAACATGACGGCCGCAGAAGACACCCACGATTTTGACGCCCACCATCGCACCTATGATAAAGCGCGCCTGTTACAAGGCGGTGTCGGCATCGTCAATGGCGGCCACTTGGGACTGAATAATAAGGATCGTTCCCTGCTCACTAAATTGATCCTGATGCCTGACAAGGAAGAGACGCGACTGGACAACGTGACCATCGCAGACTATTTCAAGGATGATCCACACATGTTTCAAACAAATTTCTGGTACATGTGGGAAACGACCTTCGCCTTCCGTGTGCAAAGTTCAGCCCAAGAACTGCGCCGGTACATGCACCAAATGATTTATGAATTTACGCAAATTGAGCACTTGGTTGGCGTTAACCGAACACGTTACAACCAGTATGAAAGCATGATGCTACCCCTGATCAACTACTTGAAGGAACAGGGCTGCAAGATTATTTTGAATCGTCGGGTAACGGACTTCACCTTCAAAGATACCGAATTACAAGATGAAATCACCGTCACTGGCCTGGAAATGGAAAACACCGAGACCAATGAATCGGAAACGGTTGCTGTGGATGATGACACAGCCGTCTTCTTCACAAACGGCTCGATCACTGATTCTGCAACGTTGGGCGACTTCAACACACCGGCTGCCGAAAACATGGACTACGGTGCTGCCGCTAGTCTGTGGAAGAAAGCAACTGAGCACTTCTACAACCTTGGTAATCCTGACAAATTCTTTGCCGACAGAAACGCCAGTGAGTGGTCCAGCTTCACGTTGACTACCAAGAACCATCTGCTGCTAAACGAAATCACGCGGATCACGACCCAAGTGCCTGGTAACGCGCTGAACTCATTCCTGTCAACGAAGCCGATCACGACACTTGGTCAAAAGGACGTGAACATGTCGATCGTGGTTCACCACCAACCCCATTTCACGACCCAAAAGCCAAACGAATCCGTTATTTGGGGCTACTTCCTCTATCCTCGCCGCAAGGGTGAGTTCGTGGAGAAACCCTATATTGAAATGACCGGGAAAGAAATGGCTGAGGAACTGATCGGCCAACTCTCTAAGGTCGATCCAGGACCAACAAACATCATGGACAAGAAAGACGAGATCATGGATAGCATCATCAACAACATCCCCGTCTACATGCCATATGCCTCAGCTCTGTTCAACAACCGGGCTAAGACTGACCGTCCCGAAGTCATTCCGGAACACTCAACGAACTTAGCCTTCACTGGCGAATTTGCTGAGCAGCCGTATCAAATGGTCTTCACGGAACAGTCTGCCGTTCGTTCGGGTGAGATCGCAGCATACCACTTTACCGGGATCTCCATGGACAACCTGGTGAAAACACCGCGGTATGATAAGGATATGAAGACGTTAGCTAAGGCGACGAAGAAGCTGTTTTCTTAATTAATAACTGACAATAAAGACGAAAAACCTGCTTGGATCGTTTTTGATCCAAACAGGTTTTTTATTATTTTTAATTAACTGCCATTCGGCCCTCGTCGATCTGACCAGTATCGGGGTCGATTGCGTACCGCAATAGTACGGCAACATTCGGACCATAGCCATCAATATAAACTTCTCGATGACTATCCGTGCTGAGTGGTTTAAGGCCGCGTTCAGAGACTGCATCCGTCAGCGTTTGCACCGCCTGACTAGTGTTCGTTAAGGGAGTAGCACTAAAGCTTTGGATTTCGGTTCCTTCAGCTAGATTTTCAAACGCGACTTGTTCACCTAGCTCACCCAGATCAAGCTGTGTCAATGCTTGGCGAGCGTACTCTGGTTTCACAAACAAGGGCTGTTTGACCCATAGTTTGAACGTGTGCCGGTCCTCAATCGTGTCGCCACCCGACCACACGGCCTGGAGCGGGTATGGCCGATAGCTTCGGTATCGGTCGATCATAATACCGGCGTCCGGCCCCCGGCTGATTTTTTCAGCGACCGCCTTGACCACGTCCGCCTTTTTCTGAAACTCAGGATCACGCGTGCGGTCAGCTGCCTGCCCAGTAATTGTCAAATAACTTCGGGTCGTCAACGTCACAAAGCTTGGTGCTGTATCATGCGAATACTCAGCTGTTTCAACGATTTGCCAATCAAATTGAACCATGATGATCCCCTCCATTTTGATACAGGATTTAATGGTTGCATTATGCGCGCTTCGTGCCGAAACAGCTAGTGAAATGGCTTCAAAATGATGATGAAGGACGGCCGTTCGGATCATTTAGATATTTACCCGGATTTAGTAACCAATTCCGTTGCATTCCACTAACGTTGAACTTACCTTTTACCACTGGTTAAGCATCACAATACCATTAACCCAAGTTTGCAGAGAATTCGCCCTCAACTGCTAATAAGACCTTTGTCAGCAATGCTTCTCATAATGAGCTGCCACTTGTAACAATTGATTAACAGGTTTCATGCTACCTATAATGAAGACTTGCCATCAATTATGAGTATTACAAGTACCGTAGCGTAGTGGAACCATTCGGTATTGCAGACTGTGGTGTCAGCATTAGTTGGTGAGGGTTCTCTTCTCGCCTAGGAACAAGGGAGATGTGGAGATTCTTGAATTTCTAATATATCGCGGAATCGTTCTCGCAAACGCCCTACCAATGCCGACAACTACTTAACAAGTGCCAATCACGGATGTTTCACGTGAAACATTTCTAAAGTTCACGCGCCTTCGTTCGAAACAGCATGTCGACGATACCGCCATTAAACTGTTTCATCAACGCAAGATAGTCATCCGCCCTAACACTGCCGCTGCCTGTCAGCAGTTCGTAGTCGTCACCCATTTCAGTCAGCATCAAATGCGTGGAACGGAAGCCGTTTTTATAGTAAAACTGCCGCCGTTTTTGCCGCTGATCAACATTTGGCGCGTCTGGGGTCACCGGCTCAATGTTCAGCATGATCTGCTGGTTGACGTAGCGGCGCTTAATGGCGGCTAAAATTTGCGACCCATACCCCTGACTGCGCACCTTTTCCGAAACGGCCAGGTACAGGACATAGGTCTGTTGTCGACGAGAAATCGTGTAGGATGCACCAACTAATTTGCCCTCATCCGTAAATGCCAGCAGCTCAACGTTGGGCCGCCTTAACCGCCACATGAGAAACGGCATCGGAATCTGCTCATAGAACGGAAAAGCCGTTTTCCTGATTTATTCACAAAGATATGCAAAATACCCATCAAACACATGCATCACGCGTTTGATGGGTATTTTGTATTTTCACCTTTTAAGTACACAAAAAGAGCCCCAGCTCTGGTATAGTTAAATTGCTAAACAAAACCACATGAGAGAAGAGGACTCTATATTGAAAACTTTACAGGAAATGGCATTAAATTTCAACAAAAACATTTTAGTATCGCATACGGGTGGTCAATTATCTTCCGATGGCGGGCTAACATTGTGTGTAGAGCTGATGGCAAAATTCCAGTTCACCATCTTGGCCGACAAACTATTGAGGTTCAATGACCAGCGACGATATTGTCAACACAGTAATTCTAGTATCTTAAAACAGTTAATTCTTCAGATTATTGCTGGTTATAGCGCAGATTCTGCGGCAACTTCTTTAGAAAAAGAACCGCTTTTTAAATTATTATTGGATAAACCGTCTTTGGCTTCACAAGCAACAATATCACGTTTTTGGCAACGCTTTGATAAAGATAGTGTTAGCACATTACAGACTTTAAATGAGGCTTTGATCGACCGTGTTCGACTATTAACCAACCAGACAGCCACGATTATTGATATCGATTCGACTCACTCAGACACTTATGGCAAACAGGAAGCCACTAACTACAACGCACATTATGGTACTGAAGGATATCATCCATTACTGGCAACTGATCAAGATGGTAACTTATTGAAAGCTGTCTTGCGTCCTGGAAATGCCTACACCAGCAAAGATGTAAAAGCTTTTTTAACACCACTATTAAAGCATTATCAAACTCAGCTGCCCACGACTGACATTCTGGTTCGTGGTGATAGTGGCTTCGCCACGCCAGAAGTTTACGATGTCTGTGAAGCCAACGATGTGTTTTACATTATTCGACTCAAATGCAATCGAAAATTACAGAATCTAGCTGAAAAGTTCGTCAAGATCAGTGATCAAACCCAGTGGCAAGAGGAAGAGACTCATTACTACTCTGAAATCTATCAATCAGCATCGTGGCCTAAGCCACGGCAGATTTATATTAAATCAACTCGAGTAGCTGGTGAACTGATCTTTTCACATGAATTTATCGTCACTAATCTGACTAATTTAACGGCTGAAACTGCCTTCGAACTGTATCACAAACGCGGCCAAATGGAAAATTACATCAAAGAAGCTAAAACAGGTTTCTTTTTCGATAAGACTGATAGTCCAACGTTTAATGCCAATGCTGCCCGGATGATGGTTAGTGTACTGGCTTACAATATTGTCAACTTTTTAAAGCAGCTAGCACTGACAAAACATGATTCCGGCTTGTGCGTTAGCACATTGCGGATCCGTTTATTCAAAGTTGCGGCACGTGTTGTGCATACTGGCCGACGCATTCAGTTGCGGCTGAGCTCGTATCATGTTTACCATCGGCTGTTCTACCAGGCTCTACAGCGTATCCAGGCTATTGAATAACCGGCAAAATTAAAAAAATCTGTACAACCAAGGGACAAGTGTATCCAAAAGTTCAAAGCAATTCTGAGTTAGTTGAAAGATCTCACTAGCTAGAACTGATAAACATCGTATTTCAGCAAAAGATAAAGACATACCCGTCAGTTTTCGAAAAAATACGAAAACTGACGGGATTTTTATGAACTATGAATAATTCAGGCGAACGGGATTTTCTGGTTTGTTTTCTGAGCTGTCCCGGCTACCATCTTCTCGGCCACGTAGAAAACGTGTTCAGCAAGGGGCGGCCATGTAAGGGACTCTGGCAAAAATGCCAAGTTCGGGCATTTCTGTTTTTATTCTCTTAGACTGTCCCAGCTACAGCTTTCTCGGCTACGTAGCCTAAACGTGTTCAGCAAGGCAGAGGGCTCCTGCATAAGCCAACTCTGGCAAAAATGCCAAAACCAGGCATTTCTGCCAGAGTTAGCTTATGCTCCGCCCTCTAACCGCCTTGCTTCACACTCTCACAAATAGGCATCAACGCCCTCATCTCATCCAAACTCGATCCGTTATCCACAAAACAGGTAATCATATCGAGCCAGTACAGGTCCTTGTCCGTATACGTCGTTTTTTCGTCCTTACACGGCAATAGGCCGGCCTGCGTGTAACTGGCTATCTTCTCGGTCGTCACGCCCGATTTAGCCGCTAATTCTGCCAATGTCATGAGTCAACCAATCCCTTCGTTTAGCGCATGTTTACTTATTATGAAACGCGCTTCGTTTTTTTAAACAAGAGCTAGTTTACTCGATATTTAAAAAATTTCAACCTTTATTGTTTTGCCCTTTCCAGCATTCAATTAAGGGTGGCCTAATTAGCTCAAATCAGGTATAATTGGTTTATACCATTCTAAAGAAATAATTTTACTGCAACCGGTTGAATTTTACTAAAAAAGAAATAGAAAACACTTTCAATTCATTTTCTTTCAAAAAGATGTTTTTGTGTGAAAGCAGTTTTCATATAGCCTTATGGCACACATTTTTAATACACATCGTTAACCATCTAAGAAAGTTGAGCTGAATCCCTTTTTTTACTTCAAATTTGTTATATAATAACTTCGACAACAAGTGGTCTAGACGAAATGGGTTCCACCATTATTCAACTGGATGCACCGATGATTACTACTTTATCTATTTCATTTAAGGAGTGAATTTTATTGGCTACTGAACGCACTTCACTATTTATCTTCTTTGGGGGTACTGGCGACCTAGCTTACCGTAAATTGTACCCATCAATGTTTAACCTATACAAAAAAGGAACGCTCCGTGAACACTTTGCTGTTATCGGGACTTCTCGTAACAAATTAACGGACCAAGCCTTCCAAGACGAAGTTCGCAAATCACTTGGCACTGCCAAGAGTGATAAGGAAGCTGAGAAGTTCATTTCTCACTTCTTCTACGAAGCGCACGATGTTACCGACAAGGAACACTATTCCGTATTGCGTGACCGAGCCAACGAACTCGACAAGCAATTCAAGTTACAAGGTAACCGGATCTTCTATCTGTCACTTGCACCTTCATTCTTCGGCACCGTTGCTGGCTACTTGAAGGAAACTGGTTTGACTGATAGCCAAGGCTTTGATCGTCTGATCATTGAAAAGCCATTCGGTCGTGACTTCGACTCCGCAAAACAATTAAACGATGCCTTATCTAAGTCCTTTGAAGAAGATCAGATCTTCCGGATCGACCATTATTTAGGTAAAGAAATGATTCAAAACATTGAAGCCGTTCGTTTCGGTAACACACTGGTTGAATCCCTTTGGAACAACCGTTACATCGACAACATCCAAGTCACTCTTTCAGAAAAGCTTGGGGTTGAAGAACGTGCATCATACTACGACAACTCAGGTGCTTTACGTGACATGGTGCAAAACCATATCATGCAGATCGTCAGCCTGTTAGCCATGGAACAACCAGTATCCTTTACTGACGTTGATATCCGGGCTGAAAAAGTGAAGGCTTTACGTTCGCTTCGGGTCTACAACGTTGCTGACGCCTCAACCAACTTCGTTCGTGGTCAATACGGTGCCGGCGATTCACAACGGGCTTACCGTGATGAGGACAATGTCCCTCACGATTCAACCAACGAAACGTTCGTTGCTGGTAAGTTGTTATTTGATAACTACCGGTGGTCAGGTACCCCATTCTACATCCGGACTGGTAAGATGTTAGCCGACAAGTTCACCCGTGTGGACGTTGTCTTCAAGAAGCCATTGATCGACATCTTCTCATTCCCACAGAACCACAACGCCCCATTGGAAGCCAACGTTTTGACGATGTACATCGAACCTAAGGCTGGGTTTACCTTGCGCTTAAACGCCAAGACAAACGGTCAAGGGTTCCAGACAACACCAATTAACTTGGACTACTTCGTGGACGACAAGGACTCAAAGGAAACGCCAGAACCATACGAACGTTTGCTGCACGATACCATGAAGGGTGACGGGACTAACTTTGCAAGCTGGTCAGAAGTTTCCTACGCATGGCGCTTCGTGGACCAAATTCGCAAAGTTTGGGATCTGCAACAACCAGAGTTCCCTAACTATACCCCAGGTTCAATGGGCCCAGCCGCAGCTGATGAATTGATTCAACGTGATCACCGTCAGTGGGTTTATCGCTTAAACAAGTAATCACTATTTGAAACGACAAAAGAGTTGTCTTCGGACAACTCTTTTTTTGTCCCCTTTTTTAAAAACCTATCTTGTGAAAAATACAACTACTTATACTCGACTTTAGCATTCTAAATTATTATCATCAAAATAAAATTTTAAAATGCTAAATATTTTTAATAAATAAACCGCTTACACAATTGTTAATAATACCCAACAGTCTGCTGAAATAACCTCGTTTAGTCTCTTTTAAATTAAGCCTAATTCTATGTTCAATCCATTTTTTCTTATAAGTGCTTAACTATTATAACGATTCTCATTTAATTATGATTGCTATTTCACAAGCCTAGAACTATACTTACTTTAGTTCAGGAAAAGGAGTGAGTAAAATGATTAAATGGTTACGAAAATCAACTTCCGGCATGGTCGTTGTCACGATTCTGCGATTATACCTTGGCATCGAATGGACGTTGGATGGCTTCGAGAAATTGACCAAGGGGTTTGATGCCTCAGGCTTTATCATGGGCGCGCTTAAAAATCCTGTGATGAATTCAACAGGTCATCCGGCATACCCGTGGTTTACCAGTTTCTTGAAGAGTGCCGTAAAACCGCACATTGGGGTCTTCAATTTCATTGTCCCATGGGGTGAATTACTGGTTGGTCTTGGCATTCTATTTGGCACCTTAACACTAACCGCTGCCTTCTTCGGTGTGATCATGAACCTTTGCTACCTGTTCGCCGGAACCGTCTCAGTCAACCCGCTATATTTAATTCTAGAATTTATTATTCTGGCGGCCGGCTTAAACGCAAGCAAAATTGGTTTGGATCGTTGGATCATCCCGTGGATGCGGAGTAAGTGGCCTTGGTTGAAGAGGTCGGTGCTGTAGAGAGAGTGGAACGAGGCGGTTAAGGGGCGGAGCGTAAGTAACTTTCGGCAGAAATGCCCGAACTTGGCATTTGTGCCGGAAGTTGCTTACGCAGTAGCCCCTTGCCTCGTGGAACTCGTTTAGGCAACGTTGCCCAGAAAGCAAAAGCCACAATATAAAAGCACCAGTCAGCATTTCACTTAGGAATGCTGACTGGTGCTTTTTCTGTTGTTAGATAACGTTGTGTTATTCAAACTTGAGCGATTTACAGATTGTTTTTTTAGCGCTCTGTTGGTGACGTGGTTCTATACCACTGAGTCGTTAAAATGTGGTCTGCAAGGTTCAACACTACTGCATAAACGCTAACTCTGGCAAAAACTCAATCGAACATTTTTGCCTCTGAGTGCTTGTGGCGACGTGTTTTGCCCTTCTCTAGTGGAAACGCGTTCCGCAAGGCTGAGGGCTACTGCATGAGCCAACTCTGGTAAAAATCTAAATCGAACATTTTTGCCTCTGAGTGCTTGTGGCGACGTGCTTTGCCCATATCTAGTGGAAACGCGTTCCGCAAGGCTGAGGGCTACTGCATGAGCCAACTCTGGTAAAAAACCAATCGAATATTTTTGACGCTGAGTGCTTGTGGCGACGTGCTTTGCCCATATCTAGTGGAAACGCGTTCCAGAAAACTGAGGGCTACTGTCTAAGCGACTCTGACACAAATGCCAAGTTCGGGCATTTCTGTCAGAGTCACTTAAACTCCGCCCTCAAACCGTTTTCTTCCACGCTCTATTTTACCATCGCATCCGTAATCAACTTCTCCTGCTGATAAACAGCATCCGGATCAAAGTAGTACATCTTATTAAACGGTAACTGAATCACATGCTTTGCCTTAACTGCGGCCAATTTCGTCCAGTATGGATTCGTCTTCAGATCCTGCAGCGTTGACTTATCCGCTGATGTATTCGTTGTTTGTGAGAAGAATAGCCAATCTGCTGAATATTTACCAACCGATTCCAGTGAGATCTGCTTATAGCCGGCACCCTTATCCAACGCTTTGAACGCTGCTGGCAGCTGGAAGTTCAAGCCGGTCGTCAGCGCTTCGCCACCACGGCCCCACTTAGCGCCATCCACGAAGAGTTTTCCATTTTGCAGATCGAACATGCCCACAGTCGTCTTGGCCGGGTCAATGCCCGCCTTCTTTAGTCGCGCCGTTTGCGTTGCAGTCTGTTTATTAAACTTCTTGATCCAGTTCTTCGCCTGGGTCTTTCGGTTCAAGATAGTCCCAAACTTCGTTGCCGTTTGTTTGATGTTGCCGGTACTGCCATAAGCGATATAAACAACCGGCGCGATCTTCTTCAACGCCTTCACATCAGCCTTATTACTCGTCACGATGAGGTCTGGCTTAAGTTTCAGAACGGCTTCTGGCTTCAGCGTCAGTCCAAGATTCTTGATCGACTTAGACGTCGTTTTTGAAATGTAGGGACTAGCCAAGTCGGTTGATGTTGCTCCAACGACCTTACCGCCAAGAGATAACACATCACCAGTATAGACATTGGTCACGATACGTTTGGGATGCTTTGGCACCTTCACTGACCCGTCACTCGTTTTGACGACCCGAGTTGAACTGGATTTCCTAGAAGAGCTAGACTTGCTTGAGCTGCATCCAACAAGCAACACTGCACTCAATGCGATTCCTAACACTGCAATCATGGTTCGTTTAAACTGTTTCATCAACTATCACCCACCCAAATTTATAAGTTTTAAACATGTCGTTTTTGGAAAAATAGCAAGTAAATAAAGTACGGCATGGTTATCATTGCGACAATCAATCCCACGGGCAAGGTCACCTTGCCAAACCCGTTGTTGGCGATCACGTCAGCGACCACCATGATCAGCGTTCCAATCAACCAGCTTAACGGCAATTGCAATCGTGGCCTGGCCCCAACCAGTCGTTTGGCAATGTTTGGCGCCATCAGCCCAACAAAGCTGATCGCACCGCCCACCGAAACGGCCACGGTGGTCAACCCTATTGCCAGCAGCATCAACAAGCGCTGGGCTAACTTAACGTTGACCCCGATAGCCTTAGCCATTTCTTGTCCCAGCGTTAACCCGCTTAAAAGACGAAGCGCGCACACGGTACACACCAGCAAAATGAGATACAGCCAGAAATACCGCATCAAAAAACCCATGTCGGTATCCCAGAAGCTCCCGCTCAACCAAATCAAGGCTTCTTCAAAATCAAACTGGTTTAGCTGTAGCTGAATCAGTAAAATAATCCCATTTAGAACGGACGTGAGCGCGACCCCGCCTAGTAAAACGCGCGTTGCCGACCCTTGCCGGTTCACGAAAAAAACGAGCGAGGCGCTCAGGAGTGCCCCGAGTAATACGACCAGCGCTAGACCATTATCCGAATAGTGAAAATGGTAAACACCACTCGCACCGATCAACAGCACGGCACCTAAACTGGCGCCAGCGTTAATCCCGAGAATACTGCTGTCGGCCAGCGGATTCCGGGTCAGCGTTTGCAGGATCATGCCGCTGATAGCCAACGCACCGCCCGTAATAACCGCCGCTAACAGGTGCGGCATCCGTAGCTGCCACACCACGAACCATGCGGTTTGGTCTGGGGCAATATCAAAGACCGCCCGCAAGGTTTCAATGAGGCCTAGATGAATGTCACCCGTCGATAACTGCCAAAGGATAGCTGCAATCAAAAGCAGTATCGCGGCCATGAAGCTCACTGTCGTTTTTACCGAACGCGTCATTCACGGATCACCCGCTCTCCAAAGGCAACAATGCCAAACAGGAAGCAGCCGCCAATGATCGCACTCAGCGCAGCCAGCGGTAATTCCGTCCCCGGCACCACCGTCTTCGCAACCAGATCAGCCAATGCCATAAAAATCGCACCACCGGTCATGGTCAGCGACAGATTTTGTTTGAACGACCCCGGCCACAACCCATTGATCAGCTGTGGAATCCCGAGGCCGACAAACCCAATGTTGCCCGCAACAGCCACGCTGGCACCCGTGGCACAAACGATCAGCACCGTTGCCACGACCCAGAGGTGGCCCTGAGCCACCCCAAGGCCACGTGACGTCTGCTGATCCAGAGCCATAACCGTAAATCCGGAACGAAAACAAAATGCCAACCCGCCAACGAGAATGAACACCCCGGCAAGCAAAATAACTTGGTTGTAGCCGACACCGCTAAACCCGCCAATCAGCAGGTTACGAAACGCCTGCGTTGTGTTCGTCACGATACTGACGGCGTACGAAATGCAGCTGATAAACCCTGAAAAAACAGTCCCGCCAAGTAATAATCGCAACGGATCAATACCGTTATGTGAAACGGACAGCAGCATCACGACAGCGAAAGCGACAACGGCACCGATAAGTCCAAGCACCACCGAATGTCCTATCGTCAACGAAACCCCACTAACGCCACCGATGATAAGCGCCAGCGTCGCCCCGGAATTGATTCCGAGAATCGATGGATCAGCAATCGGATTATGCGAAATGGTTTGCAACAATAGCCCGCTCACTGCAAGCAGCGCGCCAACCATAAGCGCACACAAAGTTCGCGGCAGCCGCATTTGCCACAAAACGGTGCTTGTGAGTTTAGCCGGTGACTGAAACAGCGTTGTGATGGCAAACCATTTTGGCCCGCCAAGTAAGTTTAAACCGGTACTGAACACCAATAAGATCAGCAGGATGGCAAGGCCGACACGACGCGATCTCATGAGTTGACCACCGCAGCCAGCGGATGGCAATTTGTGAGTTGCGGCCGGTGTTCGTCATTGTCGTAAACAATATCGGCAGACACGTGAAACTCTTGACGCAATAGTGCCGGCGTGATGACGTCTTCAGGTGCGCCAACCGCCTTGACCGTCCCGTCAAACATGCAGATCAACTGGTCACAGTAGTAAGCGGCCTGATTGAGGTCATGCAGCACCAACACCACGGTCTTGTGGTACTGCCGGTTCAATACCCGTAACAGCGCCAGTGTTTCCAATTGGTTGGTCAAATCTAAATATGTAGTGGGTTCATCCAACATCATGATGGGGCTGTCTTGCGCCAGGGTCATGGCGATAAATGCCCGTTGGCGCTGACCACCTGATAGGTCGGCAACTAGGTGGTCTCGATAGTCTGTCAGATGGACGGTTTGAATCGCTTGGGCAACAGAATTGCGATCTTTCGGGTTCAGCCATCGAAACCCGTGGCTATGACAATAACGGCCAAAACTGACCAGTTCATGCACTGTGATGCCATCCGGGGCAACTGGGTGCTGAGCTAAGAAAGCGACCTTCTGCGCCCGTTTTTTGGCTGATAGTTGCAGTAACGGGTGCCCTTGTAACATCACTTCACCGCTCATGGGTGTCTCAAAACCGTTGAGCACATTTAACAAGGTCGACTTACCACTGCCGTTAGGGCCGATTAACCCAGTCACTACCCCGTCTTGTACCGCTATGTTCTGATCTTTAATGATGCATTGATGCCCGTATCCAGCCGATAAGTGTGTTGCCGAAATAATGGTGTTCATGATGTGCCGCTCCTTTCTAAAAATTAGGATTTAGTGAGATTGTGTTAATTTTGGTTTTAAGTATAGCGCAATTAATGGTAGATTTGGACCGTTTTATGCAAATACTACTATTTTCGGGCATTACCCTATATACAAATGGAATATTTTATATTGACTGTTGGCGTTATGCCAACATAGTCTGCACTTCCTGCTGGTAATACTGACTTTTTTCCTGATGACCTTCAATGGAAATAAACTGCCGCTGCATTGTGGCAATCAGCAGTACTCATTGATACTGCATCATAGTCTTATCCTGTAACCTATTAATTGGTGGCGGTTACTGATGTGCACGATGGCCATCCATTCGAGAGCTGTGCAGCAGAAATCGCATTAGCTTCATCGCAAGCCACCACTGTGGCGTCCCAAATTGCTGAATGTAACGGACTGAGAACCTGAATACAAACGCTTCTTTCTATTAAATCACTACCCAACATTCTCATTTAATATGTCTATCGATCATCACAATCTCGTCAATTGTGAATGAAAATGACACCTGTTCAACAGAAATATTTCCCGTTTAATTGCCAGAGATATAGCATTCTTTTCAATTACTTAAAAACTATGAAAACGCCCCCACCACTTGCTTTATGAAAGTTGACTGAGGAATAATTGGCTTAAATGTGACCTTTTTACTTCACAAACAAATTGTGAAATGTTAAACTATTTGCGTAGTAAAAACTAAAACTAAAATTTTTATCTAAAGGAAGGTTTGTAATGGCTGAGAAATTAGCAAACATTGGTGTTGTTGGTATGGCTGTTATGGGTAAGAACTTAGCCCTTAACATTGAAAGCCGAGGCTTTACCGTTGGTATCTACAACCGTTCTGCTTCAAAGACAGACCAAGTAATGAAAGATCACAGTGAAAAGAAGCTTATCCCAAGCCACACTGTTGAAGAATTTGTGAACTCTTTGGAAACACCACGTCGGATTCTCTTGATGGTTAAGGCTGGTGCCCCAACTGATGCCGTTATTGATGAATTACTCCCATTGCTCGACAAGGGTGACGTGCTGATCGATGGTGGGAACACAAACTTCCACGATACGATGGCGCGTAACGCTAAGCTCGACAAGTCCGGTATCAACTTTATCGGCATGGGCGTTTCCGGTGGTGAATTAGGTGCCCTTCAAGGTCCTTCACTGATGCCCGGTGGCCAAAAAGAAGCTTACGACTTAGTTGAACCAATCTTGACACAAATTGCTGCCAAGGCTGACCAAGACGGCAAGCCATGTGTTACTTACATTGGGCCAAACGGTGCCGGTCACTACGTTAAGATGGTGCATAACGGTATCGAATACGGTGATGAAG
Organism: Secundilactobacillus paracollinoides; assembly: GCF_001702155.1. NCBI lineage: Bacteria > Bacillati > Bacillota > Bacilli > Lactobacillales > Lactobacillaceae > Secundilactobacillus > Secundilactobacillus paracollinoides. Next base: position 1,238,337 of record NZ_CP014912.1, on the reverse strand, counting down.
AGCTGATCGACGAATCATACAACATCATGCGTAACGTCCTTGGCCTTTCAGTTGATGAAATGGCTGACACCTTTAAGGAATGGAACAAGGGTGAATTGGACAGCTACTTAATTGAAATCACTGCTGACATCTTGACTCATAAAGATGACCTTGGCGCTGACAAGACGAAACCAATTGTTGACATGATCTTAGACCGTGGGAACAACAAGGGGACTGGTAAGTGGAGTTCAGAAGATGCATTGAACGTCCAAGTTCCACAATCCGTTATCACTGAAGCCGTTTACGCCCGTTACATCTCAATGATGAAGAACGAACGTGTTGCTGCTTCTAAAGTCTTGGCTGCCCCTAAGGCACAAGAAGAAATCGGCGACAAGACCGAAATGGTCGAAAAGATCCGTGAAGCTTTGTACTTCAGTAAGATCATGAGTTACGCTCAAGGTTTCGAACAATTACGGTTCGCTTCCGAAGCCTACGATTGGGACTTACAATACGGTGAATTAGCTCAGATCTGGCGTGCCGGTTGTATCATCCGTGCCCGTTTCTTGCAAAACATCACCGATGCTTACGACAAGAAGCCAGACTTGACGAACTTGCTCTTGGACGACTACTTCAAGGACATCGCCGCTAAGTACCAAGAATCAACCCGTGAAGTTGTTGCCTTAGCTGTTAAGATGGGTGTTCCAGTACCATCATTCAGTGCCGCAATCACTTACTACGATTCATATCGTTCAGAAGTCTTGCCAGCTAACTTGCTGCAAGCCCAACGTGACTACTTCGGTGCACACACTTACGAACGTACCGACCGCGAAGGTAACTTCCACTACACTTGGTATGAAGAACAATAAATCGCTATCTGATTTCAAAAAGCTCAGCGCTTGCGCTGGGCTTTTTTCGTGCCTATTTCACGTACCGGATATCCAATTCTGCTAAGGTATTCATATTTTCCAAAATTGACTGCATCGAATCGATCAATCCCAGCGAGATAACGGCGCCGCTCCCCTCGCCAACCGCCATATTGAGATCCAGCAACGGGGTTAATCCTAGCCAATTAAGGGCCTTTTGCGAGCCGATTTCACGTGAGAAATGCGAGGCCACTAGATAGTCAGTGATTCCAGGAACCAGCCGTTCTGCCAGGACCGCGGCCGAATAAGAAATGAACCCGTCCAGAATCAGCGGTGTTTTATTTTCGGCGGCACAGATCATTGCGCCCACCTTGGCACCGATCTCAAAACCGCCAACTTTCGCTAGAACGTCCACCGCATCCGTTGCATCAGGTTGCCAGTCCCTAATGGCCTGATTGACCACAGCCGTTTTATGTGCCAACCGTTTATCGGAAATGATCGACCCGCGCCCGACCACCTCTTCGGCCGGAACACCTAAGATCACACTGATAATAGCCGACGCCGGTGTTGTGTTGCCCATCCCTAGCTCACCGACTAGCAACAGATCGTTGCCCGCTGCAATTGCCTGTTGGGCAACATTGTAACCAGCACGAATCGATTGCACCGCTTCGTCACGCGTCATTGCGGGTTCGTTGACCATGTTCTTGGTGCCCATCACAATCTTTTTATCGATCACACCCGTTCCGCTGAGGTCGTAGTCCACGCCAACATCGATGACCTTCACGTCACAGTTATTGGCCTTTGCCAGTGCCGCAACCGTGGTATGCCCCGCAAGTGTATTGATTGCCTGTTGCCACGTCACCTTTCGCGGTGTGGCTGAAACACCAGCGCGTTCGACCCCGTGGTCAGCCGCAAAGACCAGACAACACCGGTGTTTAGTGCGTAAATTCGTGGTTTGCTCAATGCCCGCGATCCGCACTGCCATTGCCTCTAATTTACCCAATCCGCCGACTGGCTTCGCTAACCCATTGATCTTCGTTTGCATCGCGTCACGACATTCCTGTGAAATGCCGCCAAGGTGTGGTTTCATCGTTTGCATGGCACTCGACTCCCTTTTTCGAAATGATGTTACCCTTATAGTACGCGTCATTCTTCACATGATGAGGAAAGGTGACAAGAAGCTCGTAATCACTTGGCCAGACCATAAAATAGCAGTCGCAATGTTTGATTATTTTGCGATGTGTGATAATTGTGCCTGGCTATCAGTGGTGAAGCAGGCCAAACGCTAACACCGGCCAAAGCACCCTGTATTTTTGTCAGCCTAACCAATGTTTTCAAATAAGGTCAGTCCACACAAAAACGGCTCAAAGATCAGAAGATCTCTAAGCCGTTTTTTTAACTGTTCTTAGTGCGTGTGGCCTAACTTTGAAGAAATGAATCAGTATCTTAAATGGTGTCCGAGAAAACAATGCTACCGCGGCATAGCCGACCATCAAGCCCGCCGCATTGGTGATAACGTCGTTGATATCGACCCAACGTTCCAAGTGAACGCCCCAGTCAAGACAAAATTGCGTGCCTTCGATGGTCAGCCCTAACAAAATACCGGCTACAACCACTTTCCAGGCCTTTAACGGCTTCCACAGGGCCAGATAGACACCTAATGGCACCGTCATGAGGATGTTCAGGTAGAAGTCTAGAGACATGCCCTGAAAGGCCCTAAAGTTCATCGGCACTGGTCCAAACCAGACCGGCGTTAGCGTTGGCACCCCGTAATTGTACGCGGTGGGTGTCAGCGTTAAGAAGCCTAAAACGGCCATGTACACGCCGAAGCTCACGATCGTGATCATTTCTCCTGCTGTGCGCTTAGTACTCGTCAGCTGACCCAGCCAGACCATGAGGGCAAATAGCGCGACTAAATAGGGAATCCATTGGTAAAATACGGTCATTGCATCATCTCGTTTCATAGTGTAGTTGGGTATTTAAAAACACAGGCAACACGCCTTCGTGACGTGTCCCTGTGCCGGTTCGTTACTGTCTTGTTTGACCACCATGCGCAAGGCCCACAAGTTGGCGGGTCAAGTTCGCGCGAACAACTTCCCACTGTGACTGCTGTTGATAAGCAGCCGCAACTTCAGCGATAATCTCGCGCTCCATCTGAAACGATGGTAATCGCATCACGACCGCTGGTGCTGCTAAAAGTGGTGTTGGCCGGTAGTCTAATAGATCAACTTGATGTGGTTCCAGTAGTAGCTGAGTCATTGATATCAACCTCCAGTTTAGAAAACTGACTGTCTGATCTACAATATTTGCCTATAGTTTATCAAATTCTCAGCACAGCGTCACTGATAAGGCCCTTATACCCGACGAAGTGCGTCACTGATTGGGACTGATCCGGTAATCATCGGCACAGTTTTCCCAATCGTCTCGGGGATCGTCAGCGCTGCTACTGCGGCACTCGCCACATCTTCACGAGCTATACTACCACTGGTAATGCCATCGGTGTTGATTGCACCGGTACCTTTATCAAATATTAAGGCACCCGGTTCAATAATCGTGTAGGCCAAGGTCGTCCGGTGACGCAGCCAGTCATCCGCATAAAATTTAGCTGCATAGTACGGTTTAATGGTTTCTGACCACCGGTTACGATCTTCAGCAAACTGGGCGCTAATGAGTATAAATCGATTACTAGCGGCAATCTCTGCGGCCTGCATACTCTTTACGGCACCATCAAGGTCCACTAGTAGTGTCATGTCATTCCCGGTCTTTCCACCAGACCCAGCAGCAAAGATCACGGCATCAAAACCATCCAATGTAACCCCCATTTGTTCGGGACGGTCAAGCAGGTCAAAATGGGTGGTTTGAACACCTAGATCCTCAAAAAACAGCGCCTGATCCGGGTGGCGGATACCGGCGACGACTTTGTGTTTACTGGCAGCTAACTGTTCCACGATCAGCCGGCCAACCTGCCCATTTGCCCCAATTACAAATACTTTCATTTTAAAACCAGCCTTTTCTTCAATGTCTCAACTTAAGGTGCACTCATCTTTAAATGTCATGGACAGTAAAAAATTAAGCCAAAAGTGAACGCAATTTATTGCCTAAAAACGTATCGGCACTAGTCAATGAATCACGTCAGGCCACGGTTTAAAGGCATTCCTATCCATGATACCCAACTCACAACTATTAAGCAACTGACGCTCAAAAATACCGGTTATTTTTCAATTTAAGAATGCTTAAGCTTCATTTAAGGTAATCGAAGTATTCTAATAACCGTAGTAATCAATAACTACTACATTCCTTTAATCATAAAGAGTATCGGTTTACTAGGCAAATCCGACCTCTTATTTATCCAATTCTCCCCTACAATTGGATCTAATCTACTTTTCAACCCCAATAAAAAACGTCCACTTAGCGGTGGTCGTTTTTTGTGCAGAGTGTGAAGCAAGGCGGGTTTAGGGGCGGCCATGCTGAACACGTTTAGGCTACGTACAAAGGGAGCGCGGTAGCAATAACCACTCAGTTGCCAAAACTCAGAAATGTCCGAGCCTGACTTTTTGACCAGAGTTCCTTGCACGTCAGCCTCGTACTGAACACATTTAGGCTACGTATAAAGGGAGCGCAGTAGCAATAATTTCTCGGTTGCCAAACCCCTAGCAACCAAAAAAGACAGCCCAAGTCTTCCCCCCAAGCTGCCTCATTAATCTAACGCCAAAAGACGGCTAAAGCCCCTTTTGAATCTGGTCATACTGTGTTTGATACCATGCTTCATATGTTGTATCGGCAAGGGCACCATTTTCCAAAAATGAGAGGTTAAAGGCTGCCAATACTTTACCTAATAAATGATTATCGTTTTCGAGTAAAAAGTCTTGTAACTCTTCTGGTTGCAAGCTTCGATTATCCTGAATGTCGTGGTTGAGTTGCTCAACTTCGTATTGAATTGGAAAATTAGCAATAATTTCCAAGTTGTTTCCCTTAAATTCCTTTAAATAAAAGTTACAAAAGTCGGTTACGGCTCGTTGTTTTGCGGAATCACTCAATTCATCAAAAACAACAACACCTGATTGTGCCACAATGATCACTCCTTTTAAATTTACCAGCAGTAAAATCCGCTCACCTCCAGTATAGTGCTTTTTAGTGAAAATAGTAAGAAGTCCGACACCTACAGGGCTTTTGCCTTGCTACAAAGTTATTTTTTAGCTATAATAAAAGATGGAAATTGAAGAAGCCGTTAGGTGAGGCTCCTATACGGAAAACGCTACTGCTCAGAAACGTCGAAAAACGCCAATGAGTCAGCTGTCCGAGTTAAAAAAAGGCTCGGTCTAATGTAGCTGTTATCTGATAACTACGCCGTATAGTGCTAAAGCTCAACGATTGGCTAACGACCCTTATGGGGTTATTTAATGATGCGATCTTAAACGACGCTCAGCCAATCAGTTGGCTGAGCGTTTTTTGCACCTAACGCACGAGTTCGCATTGGAGGTGAGATTTATGACAACAGAACCATATGATCCTGGAGCGTCGTCATCTGACGCGCACGTGGGAAAGCGAGTCGCCGTAAACCATCACCAATGTGATTGGGTCGCGTAGATCACTGACGATCATCTACGCCGACGTTTGCTTTCCCGCCTACCAGTATGATGTTTAAACTGGTCGTGCAAAGTGAAAGACTTTTATCATTTCGTGGCTGCCGTTGCATGCAGCCGACAGCGAAATTCTCGTTTATAACCGTTAGTCTTAACTGATCGCACATCCGATTGAATGGGAAAGCAAGAGTTAGCAGCACTCAGTCTCGGCAACGACACCCAAATTAAGATGGTGACTCATCACTTGGGGTCAGTAGATGTATCAGGGCTTCACTGCAAAGGGAACTTTGTGGGGAGATTGGTTTGTGCCCTAATCTTAGCAAGCAACTGCTTAAGGAATACCAATTTAAAACATCATAAACACAAATACTATAACGCTTTGACTTATCTGAACAGATGCGTTGGCAACCATAGCCTGATGGGAATCAGCCTCAGTTTGCACGCATCATGGATAAGCGAGGCACCATTAAGTCACACATGCAACAGCGCGTTGAGATTACGATATCTTGACGCGCTTTTTCTTTGTCCACCCTAGTTCTAATTCGGCGTGCTATACTCTTATTAAGCATCACGATTACAATTTAGGAGGATCACTATGAAAGTCATTAACGTCGAATTAACAGTAAAACCAGGCCAACAATCAGCCTATGAAGCCTTTATCGCTGAACTCGTTGCCGGTTCTCGCGCTGAAGCGGGCAAAGTCAGTTACAACCACTTTAAGAAGGTGGATGCAGACAACGAATATGAAATCATCGAGCATTGGCAAGACGCTGCAGCGGTTGAAAGCCACAATGGTACCCCGCACTTCCAAAAGTTTCTGGCTGAAATTGGTAACTACCTCACTAAAGATCCAGTGATTATTCGAATGGATTACGATGACTAGAGCGTGAAGCAAGGCGTTTTAGGGGCGGTGTGTAACGGAGGCTGACTGAAAAGTCTGGGTCTGACTTTTTGGTCAGCCTCCGTTACACGTTAGCCCCGTGCCTTGCTGAACGCGTTTCAGCAAAGCAGCCAATAAAGCCAAAACAAAAAAAGCCCCCAGACCAAATTCCATTTTGGAGTGATAGTCTGAGGGCTTTTAATCTGACCTCAGCGACACACTGAGTCAGTCGTTATTCTGTTACTGTCTTTTTATGATCAAACGTCGCCGCAAATTGCTTTGACTGATCCTCGTCAAATTCCTTTTCTGATTTAGCAATCACCACGGAGGCTAAGGAGTTCCCGACCACGTTGACCGCAGTTCGGCCCATATCAACTAGTCGGTCGATACCGGCAATGAAGGTCAGGCCAGCCATTGGAACGCCAATTGTGGAGATAGTGGCTAGCAGAACCACGAATGAGGCCCCTGGGACGCCCGCCATCCCCTTTGAGGTGATCATTAGGACAACTAGCAAGGTAATTTGTTGCCCGATGCTAAGGTGAATATGGTACGCCTGAGCAAGGAACAGGGCTGCCAATGATTGGTAAATTGCAGAACCATCTAAGTTGAAGGTATACCCAGTCGGAATGACAAACGATACAATCCCTTGGCTCACACCAAATTTGTCCATTTTATCGATAATCTTTGGCAATGCCGCTTCAGAGCTAGCGGTTGAGAATGCCAAGATCACTTCGTCCTTGATGACTTTCAGCAGTGTGAAAATATTGAGGTGAACGGCTCGTGCTACGAGTCCCATAACGACTAAAATGAACACCAACATTGTGGCATATGCCAAAACGATGAAGTACCCCAATGGTGCCAATGCGGAAAGCCCCATTTGGGCAACCGTAACGCCAATTAAGGCACATACCCCAATTGGCGCAACGTGCATGACCCAGTTTGTCACCTTAAACATAACTTCAGAAATGGCCTGCAAGAAATCGATAATGATCTGGCCTTGCTTACCGATTGCCGCAGTTCCTAACCCGAAGAATACCGAGAAGAAAATAACTGGCATCATGTCACCCGTACTCAAGGATGAGAAAATATTAGTTGGAATGATGCCCATGATTGTCGACCATAGACCACTGTTATGTTTTGCCTGGTTCGCAGTATGCACATACTGACTAATATCTTGAGAATGTAATGAGTGGATATTGATGAAGTCACCTGGATGAAAAATATTGGCAACCACAAGGCCAAGAATGATGGCCACCGTTGTCATTAATTCAAAGTAAATAAGCGTTTTACCGCCAATTCGGCCTAACTTTTTGATATCACCCATATTCGCAATACCAACGGTCAAGCATGATACCACAATGGGTAACACGATCATTTGAATCAAACTGATGAACATGGTCCCAATATTTTGCATCGCAGTGATTGCAGTCTTGTTTTGGTAGAAGACCACACCTAATATAATACCCAAAACTAACCCAATCAAAATCTGCCAACCTAATGTCAGCCGATAACGTCGATAACGTTTCATCATCTATGCCCCTCAATCTCATAATTATTAAAACTGCCTTTACCATTTTAGCATATTCTCACTAAAAGAACCCGTTCAATTGAATACTGTCCGATTTTTGAAGTTAAATCCGAACACTCTGTTGTTTTTTAGACAATTGTTCGTTTCGGTTTGAAATTGGTTCACAGGTCGGTTTGAGACTGGTTTTCAGGGACTACTGCGTCATCAATCGGATTGAGATGCAATCGAGTAGGAGGTAATTGATTAATTCAATTACCGACCTCTCACACCACCGTACGTACGGTTCCGTATACGGCGGTTCAATAATTTAAGCACTTTGTATTGACTGGAGTGTCTTGCTCATATTGATGAGTCCAAGGCGTTCCAGTCTTTTGTTTGTCAGAGTATAGGTCAATGTCTTGCTATGCGCAGTTCGCCAATAACCCTTACGGGTATTGGCCATTGTATAAGCACTGGTGCCAGAAAGCCCCAGTTTTACAAGATGATTGACCTTTGTTTTGAGCTTCTTCCACTGTTTCCAAATATACTGGCGAATCCTTGCTCGCAACCATTCGTCTAAGTGACGGATAAAATTGGTCATTTTCCCGACCGAATAGTACTGTAACCACCCACGCATCTTTTGATGAATCTCGTTAAACGCCAGGTTTAACGAAACGCCCCGATTGCGCTTGGTCATTTTCCTGAGTGCAGACTTGATGCGTTGCTTGGCCTGCCAAGCAGGTCGCGCATACGCACCTCCTCGACCAACCCCCAAGGAAAATCCCAGGAACTTGGCCCGCAGAGGCGAACTTACTGATGTCTTGTCCTCATTGAAGGTGACCTTTAGGTCGCCTTCAAGAAAGCGAGTAACATTAGTCAGAACCCGTTCTCCAGCACGTTTGCTTCGGACATAAATATTACAATCGTCCGCATAGCGGACAAACTTATGACCTCTGGAAGTTAACAGCTTATCCAGTTCGTTGAGATAAATGTTAGCCAAAAGTGGCGATAAGGGGCCACCTTGAGGGGTGCCTTTATCACTTCGTTCAAATAGACCACCATTCATGACACCGCTGGTTAGGAAGCGACGAATGAGATGCAGTATCCATGGATCCGTAATATACTGCTCAATAAATTTAATAAGCAGATCGTGGTTGACCGTATCGAAGTATGCTTTTAAATCGAGATCCACGACATAGTGATAGCCCTGATTGTAGAACTGAACCACTCTATCAATGGCATCTTTAGCACTTCGATTCGGTCGGAACCCAAAACTATTATCTGAGAAGACACGCTCAAATGTTGGCACCATGACTTGCGCCATGGCTTGTTGAACAAGTCGGTCAATCACAGTTGGTATTCCGAGCTTGCGTTTACCACCATTAGGTTTTGGAATTTCAACCCGCTTAACGGGACGAGGCCGATAGGTCTCGTTTTGTAAAGCTTGCAGTAATTCCTGTTTATGTTTCCTCAAGTAGGGCAACAGTTCGTCAACGGTCATTCCGTCTAGTCCTGCTGCACCTTTGTTTCTGCAGACGCGAAGATAAGCCTCGTTCAGGTTATTTCGGTCTAAGACTAACTCTTGAAACTTAGTGCCGTTCATCATCGTATTTTCACCAGAGTCAGTGCTACGCACCCCGACTTGTTCTTGGGCTTCCAGTCCTACTGTCCGCCGGCGGTCAGCTTTTTCTGTATTCTGCGGTTGTTGCACTGTCTCCACCTCCAATATCAATGATGACCTATTATTGTTCAGCCCTTCGTGGCAGATACCACTACTATGGCCTCGGCTGACTCCTGTATCGTTCTGCACCACATCACTGCGATGTTTGTTCCTGTGGCGCTTAGCGCGCCTCTTGTCGGGAACGTACGATACAGGCCTCCCCGGGTAAGAACGCCCACTTTCGTACCATGTCATTGCCAGCTTTACTGCGATGGCCTCGAGTAGTATTGGACTTTGGTTTGTTTGGCAACCTCGTCCGACCAACACAGCCTTATAGCTGATTCTTGTACATCAATGCGGTACTTTGTCGCCGACTTCCTTCAGATTCCACCTCACGATGGACACCCTTGTCATTGACTTGCGGTTCCGACTACTACGGCCCGCAACGGACTTTCACCGTCTAGTTGGCGCCCATGCCGGGCGCACCAAAAGAACCGCCGACCAACGGTCAGCGGTTCTGGTTGCGTGGCAACGTCCTACCCTCGCAGGGGGCGATCCCCCAACTACTCTTGGCGTGCTGAAGCTTAACTTCTGTGTTCGGCATGGGAACAGGTGTATCCTTCAGGCTATCGCCACCACACTATTGAGAACTGATGCTCTCAAAACTAGATAATATCGTTTTCCTACCGGAAACCACCGTTTTCTTACTTGGTTAAGTCCTCGACCGATTAGTACTAGTCCGCTCCATCCATCACTGGACTTCCACTTCTAGCCTATCTACCTGATCATCTCTCAGGGGTCTTACTTCCATAAAGGAATGGGAAATCTCATCTTGAGGCGAGTTTCACACTTAGATGCTTTCAGCGTTTATCTCATCCACACATAGCTACTCAGCAATGCGCCTGGCGGCACAACTGATACACCAGCGGTGTGTCCATTCCGGTCCTCTCGTACTAGGAACAGCTCCTCTCAAATTTCCTACGCCCGCGACGGATAGGGACCGAACTGTCTCACGACGTTCTGAACCCAGCTCGCGTACCGCTTTAATGGGCGAACAGCCCAACCCTTGGGACCGACTACAGCCCCAGGATGCGATGAGCCGACATCGAGGTGCCAAACCTCCCCGTCGATGTGGACTCTTGGGGGAGATAAGCCTGTTATCCCCAGGGTAGCTTTTATCCGTTGAGCGATGGCCCTTCCATACGGTACCACCGGATCACTAAGCCCGACTTTCGTCCCTGCTCGACCTGTCTGTCTCGCAGTCAAGCTCCCTTCTGCCTTTACACTCTACGAATGATTTCCAACCATTCTGAGGGAACCTTTGGGCGCCTCCGTTACTTTTTAGGAGGCGACCGCCCCAGTCAAACTGCCCACCTGACACTGTCTCCCACCACGCTAAGTGGTGCGGGTTAGAGTGTTCACACAACAAGGGTCGTATCCCACCAGCGCCTCTGCCGAAACTAGCGTTCCGGCCTCTACGGCTCCGACCTATCCTGTACAAGTTGTGTCAACACCCAATATCAAGCTACAGTAAAGCTCCATGGGGTCTTTCCGTCCTGTCGCGGGTAACCTGCATCTTCACAGGTACTATAATTTCACCGAGTCTCTTGTTGAGACAGTGCTCAGATCGTTACGCCTTTCGTGCGGGTCGGAACTTACCCGACAAGGAATTTCGCTACCTTAGGACCGTTATAGTTACGGCCGCCGTTTACTGGGGCTTCATTTCTGGGCTTCGCCGAAGCTAACTCATCCACTTAACCTTCCAGCACCGGGCAGGCGTCAGCCCCTATACGTCATCTTACGATTTTGCAGAAACCTGTGTTTTTGATAAACAGTCGCCTGAGCCTTTTCACTGCGGCTGCACTTGCGTGCAGCACCCCTTCTCCCGAAGTTACGGGGTCATTTTGCCGAGTTCCTTAACAAGAGTTCACTCGCACACCTTAGGATACTCTCCTCGACTACCTGTGTCGGTTTGCGGTACGGGTAATAAAGTATTCACTAGAAGCTTTTCTCGGCAGTGTGACGTCGGCCACTTCCCTACTTAAATTCGGTCCTCATCACAGCTTGTCAACCCGGCTGCCAGCATTTAACTGGTAACCTGACTTACTGCTTGAACGCACATTTCCAATCGTGCGCACGGCTTAGCCTCCTGCGTCCCTCCATCGTTCAAACACACTTTACTAGTACAGGAATCTCAACCTGTTAGCCATCGCTTACGCCTCTCGGCCTCAGCTTAGGTCCCGACTAACCCTGGGAGGACGAGCCTTCCCCAGGAAACCTTAGTCATTCGGTGGATCAGATTCTCACTGATCTTTCGCTACTCATACCGGCATTCTCACTTCTAAGCGCTCCACTAGTCCTTACGATCTAGCTTCACCGCCCTTAGAACGCTCTCCTATCACGTGACCTAATGGTCACATCCACAATTTCGGTGGTATCCTTAGCCCCGGTACATTTTCGGCGCAAAATCACTCGGCTAGTGAGCTATTACGCACTCTTTAAATGGTGGCTGCTTCTGAGCCAACATCCTAGCTGTCTATGCAACTTCACCGCCTTTTCCACTTAGGATACACTTAGGGACCTTAATTGGTGGTCTGGGCTGTTCCCCTTTCGACGATGGATCTTATCACTCACCGTCTGACTCCCGGATATAAATCTGTGGCATTCGGAGTTTATCTGAATTCAGTAACCCATGACGGGCCCCTAGTCCAAACAGTGGCTCTACCTCCACGATTCTCAATTCCGAGGCTAGCCCTAAAGCTATTTCGGAGAGAACCAGCTATCTCCAAGTTCGTTTGGAATTTCACCGCTACCCACACCTCATCCCAGCACTTTTCAACGTACACGGGTTCGGGCCTCCAGTGCGTTTCACCGCACCTTCACCCTGGACATGGGTAGGTCACCTGGTTTCGGGTCTACACCAACATACTGAAACGCCCGTTTCAGACTCGCTTTCGCTACGGCTCCGTCTTTTCAACTTAACCTTGCATGTTAGCGTAACTCGCCGGTTCATTCTACAAAAGGCACGCTGTCACCCATTAACGGGCTCCAACTAATTGTAGGCACATGGTTTCAGGAACTATTTCACTCCCCTTCCGGGGTGCTTTTCACCTTTCCCTCACGGTACTGGTTCACTATCGGTCACTAGGGAGTATTTAGCCTTGGGAGATGGTCCTCCCGGATTCCGACCAGGTTTCACGTGTCTGGCCGTACTCAGGATCCTGAACTGAGGGTTATTGGTTTCGTTTACGGGGCTATCACCCTCTTTGGCCAGGCTTCCCAACCTGTTCAACTACCAACAACTTTGGTAACTCAAATGTTCAGTCCTACAACCCCAGGAAGCAAGCTTCCTGGTTTGGGCTGTTCCCACTTCGCTCGCCGCTACTATGGGAATCGCAATTGCTTTCTCTTCCTGTGGGTACTTAGATGTTTCAGTTCCCCACGTCTGCCTTTACTTAGCTATGTATTCACTAAGCAATAACCATCGGTTAAGATGGCTGGGTTTCCCCATTCGGAAATCTCCGGATCAAAGCTTACGTACAGCTCCCCGAAGCATATCGGTGTTAGTCCCGTCCTTCATCGGCTCCTAGTGCCAAGGCATTCACCATGCGCCCTTGTTAACTTAACCTAAATCACTAACGTGATTTCAGTTAATTGAGTATATGCGAAGTAGTTTAACTACTAATAAAAAAACTCAAAATAACGCGGTGTTCTCGGCTTAATTAATGAAATTATTAATTAATAAAAGAAAATTGATATTATCTAGTTTTCAAAGAACCAGTTTGAGAGTAGACCTCTCAAAACTAAACAAAGTTTTGTCTCAGTGCAGGGCTTCCGTATTATTCCTTAGAAAGGAGGTGATCCAGCCGCAGGTTCTCCTACGGCTACCTTGTTACGACTTCACCCTAATCATCTGCCCCACCTTAGGCGGCTGGCTCCCGAAGGTTACCGAACCGACTTTGGGTGTTGCAAACTCTCATGGTGTGACGGGCGGTGTGTACAAGGCCCGGGAACGTATTCACCGCGGCATGCTGATCCGCGATTACTAGCGATTCCGACTTCGTGTAGGCGAGTTGCAGCCTACAGTCCGAACTGAGAATGGCTTTAAGAGATTAGCTTGCTCTCGCGAGTTCGCAACTCGTTGTACCATCCATTGTAGCACGTGTGTAGCCCAGGTCATAAGGGGCATGATGACTTGACGTCATCCCCACCTTCCTCCGGTTTGTCACCGGCAGTCTCGCCAGAGTGCCCAACTAAATGCTGGCAACTGACAATAAGGGTTGCGCTCGTTGCGGGACTTAACCCAACATCTCACGACACGAGCTGACGACAGCCATGCACCACCTGTATCTGCGTCCCCGAAGGGAACGCCTAATCTCCTAGGTTAGCACAGTATGTCAAGACCTGGTAAGGTTCTTCGCGTAGCTTCGAATTAAACCACATGCTCCACCGCTTGTGCGGGCCCCCGTCAATTCCTTTGAGTTTCAACCTTGCGGTCGTACTCCCCAGGCGGAATGCTTAATGCGTTAGCTGCGGCACTGAAGGGCGGAAACCCTCCAACACCTAGCATTCATCGTTTACGGCATGGACTACCAGGGTATCTAATCCTGTTCGCTACCCATGCTTTCGAGCCTCAGCGTCAGTTACAGACCAGACAGCCGCCTTCGCCACTGGTGTTCTTCCATATATCTACGCATTTCACCGCTACACATGGAGTTCCACTGTCCTCTTCTGCACTCAAGTTACCCAGTTTCCGATGCACTTCTCCGGTTAAGCCGAAGGCTTTCACATCAGACTTAAGTAACCGCCTGCGCTCGCTTTACGCCCAATAAATCCGGATAACGCTTGCCACCTACGTATTACCGCGGCTGCTGGCACGTAGTTAGCCGTGGCTTTCTGGTTGAATACCGTCAACGTCTGAACAGTTACTCTCAAACGTGTTCTTCTTCAACAACAGAGTTTTACGATCCGAAAACCTTCTTCACTCACGCGGCGTTGCTCCATCAGACTTTCGTCCATTGTGGAAGATTCCCTACTGCTGCCTCCCGTAGGAGTTTGGGCCGTGTCTCAGTCCCAATGTGGCCGATTACCCTCTCAGGTCGGCTACGTATCATTGCCTTGGTGAACCGTTACTCCACCAACTAGCTAATACGCCGCGGGTCCATCCAGAAGTGATAGCCGAAACCACCTTTCAAACAAAAACCATGCGGTTTTTGTTGTTATACGGTATTAGCACCTGTTTCCAAGTGTTATCCCCTGCTTCTGGGCAGGTTACCCACGTGTTACTCACCAGTTCGCCACTCATCCGATGTTAAAATCCGTGCAAGCACTTCATTTAACGGGATGCGTTCGACTTGCATGTATTAGGCACGCCGCCAGCGTTCATCCTGAGCCAGGATCAAACTCTCATTTTATGATTATTTGTGACTCATTTGTTGTTACATTGTTAATAAGCGAATTGACGTTCGCAAATTACATTTGATCTCAACTTACAGTTGAGATGCCCTGCACTTTGTGAAACAAAACTTTGTTCAGTTTTCAAAGGTCTATTCCGTTAACTCTTAACGAGTCAACTTTTAAATTATACCTCGCTGTCACCGGCAATGTCAACAACTAATTTCAAGAAGAAATTCGAAGCTGTTTGACATTTCCTGTCGCGACAACTTTATTACTATATCATCGCCTCTAAAAACTGTCAACAAAAAAACGGAACCATCTTCCCCAAAAGACGATCGCCGTCACTATCATTTTCACAAAGTTTAATAGAATCACGAACATTATGAAACAAATATAGTTTGTTGTTCACATTTAAATGCAACGTCCGTCCTCAGAATAACATTTGATAGTTTTATCTTTCGACTTTTAATCCTTAAAAAAACTTCCATTTTTATTAAAAAACATCATTTATCTTAACTCTGTTGTCTTGCTATCTACCCTTTAAGTAATGAGAGACACCAATTCATCGATAATTAGTCCGATAAACTACTAATTACTTTTAGCAAGCCTTGTGGTGCACAGTGAACCCCACTAGATCTTAATACTTTTCACTTGAATAAATAGGACTCTTAGCCTTTCCAATTAAAACGATTCTACGCTTATCAGATCGAGGGCCACTATATCGCCACCAGTTTTACGATTTTCCATTTAAGGTGCAGTCGTATCAACTACTCCCGCAAAACATTCATTAGTTAGTCAACTCGTCTAGGCGACAAATGCAAACAGCAAACGTTGGTCAGACCTGAGTACGACTCACCTTAATCACCGCCGTTTATGTCTCAAGAACGTAAAGTAGTGTAACAATCCCGCCAACAGTACAAAAAAGATAATGACAAAACTTGCGTAGCGGAACCAAAAGTTAGCAGTTAACACGGGTAACAGTAATTGGATGCCCATTGTCGCCAACGCCATAACTGCGATCATTACAAATAATAGGAGGTATCGTTTCAACTTTGCATCATCCTTTCGTGTCTTACCAACTAATCGTGCACCCAATCTTTTAGCTGCAGTCATCTTCTCCTCAGGAACACGCGTCATTTGCCAGGTGCCCGGTAAGACAAATTCGCTCACCTTATGAAGACCACCAACTGTCATCGCTTTGTCGATCATTGTCAGGGTCGCATCGGTCTGGTGGGTAAACGTATTATCGAGTCCACTAGCGAAACAGCTCGTCACGCTCACATAATGTTTATCCTTATACTTACCAGGTAAGGTATCCCCCTGTTTTGTCATGCGGGCCATCCGGTGACGGAAACAATCAAAGAACTGTTTGAACTGCCCAGCCACTGTACCAAAGTATGTTGGTGTTCCTAATACCCAAACATCAGCAGCCGCCAACTTTTCTTCTAACTGATCCAAATCGGGATTAGCAATTCCAGGTTGATCAGGCGTCAGATGATATGTATTTAAATCTACAAATTCACACTCTGCATCCACGGCACCGGCCAATACCGCCTTTACAACATCGGCTGTCAGTCCCTCTGCTGATTGACCCCCATATATCCCTACGATTCTCATCTCATTCACCTCAATAACTACATTATCTGAAAAAGAACGACTTGTAAATCAAATGATCATATAATTAGTCCACTTTAATGTCTAAGGACACTTTTTCTATTAATGCTTTTGGAAAGCTCTTTACTCGCATTTCTTATCATTTCGGTTAAACTTAATGGAGAGAGGCCAATTAGTTTAAGTCTTGCTTCTCTCATATCTGTTGTTTAGTTAGGTTACTAAAAATGGGGTTAGCCTATGACTTTAAATCAAACATTTATTCATACACCAATAGGACTTATTAATCCAAACTTCAATCAACTTTTAATTAATGGGCAAGTCACGTTGAGCCTTCGTGGTGCACCAAATGGTGTATTTACCCATGACGTGGAGGGCAATTTTAGCGAAATCATCAATTTTAATGCAGCCAGGGAAATTGATGAGATCGGTATCGTCAATCTTTTGCCAAGCGATAGTCAAGATTACGCAATACGTGAGCAACTTTCACAATTTACAGTTGCCGGCAGTAAGACAATTCCAGAGTTGATGAAAAAAGTGACTTTGAAACAGCTTGCCAATGGAATAGTGATTAAACTAACTTCTGATTACTTTCTTGTGACCCCGTCTTTCTTTTCAGGTGACACATTTCTGAATTCTGGTCAGCAACTACCAACTTATCAGCCTTTAACAACTAGTGGCACGCTTTATACAGATAATCATAATCGGCACTATGTTATCCCCCTACCAACTAGGGTGAACCGTATTCACCTAGTTGGTAGCAGCCAACCCGTTACTTATTTTGATGCGACGACCGTTTCAACAACTGACATGCTGTTAATACTTGATGATACTGCCAAACAATTTCGGATCGAGCGTCCTTCATCCAATTTGAGTCAACAATATGCCTCACAAAAAAGCCATAGCGGCAGTCTTATTGTAAAAACGCTGAATGGGTTTGAACTTCTACCACCAAGCTTCTTCACTCAAGACATTATTGTTAATGAACTTGCGGACCAATGGCTGCACGCTGTCGAACGAAACGATAAGGCAGAGTGGTAAACGAGGTTATCAAACAACACTTCTTTACAGTAGTTATTTAAAAAGGGCCGTCGATTAAAACCTATTTATGGTTTTGATCGGCGGTCCTTTGTTATGAATCCCCTTTAAAATAAGCTGAAATACTGTCGCGTCCTAAAGTGCTTTGCATCCCATCTTATCTGATCGACTAATTCTTCAGTTTAATAATCCCAATTTGCGCACAAAAAAACCGCCGACCAACGGTCAGCGGCTCTGGTTGCGTGGCAACGTCCTACCCTCGCAGGGGGCGATCCCCCAACTACTCTTGGCGTGCTGAAGCTTAACTTCTGTGTTCGGCATGGGAACAGGTGTATCCTTCAGGCTATCGCCACCACACTATTGAGAACTGATGCTCTCAAAACTAGATAATATCGTTTTCCTACCGGAAACCACCGTTTTCTTACTTGGTTAAGTCCTCGACCGATTAGTACTAGTCCGCTCCATCCATCACTGGACTTCCACTTCTAGCCTATCTACCTGATCATCTCTCAGGGGTCTTACTTCCATAAAGGAATGGGAAATCTCATCTTGAGGCGAGTTTCACACTTAGATGCTTTCAGCGTTTATCTCATCCACACATAGCTACTCAGCAATGCGCCTGGCGGCACAACTGATACACCAGCGGTGTGTCCATTCCGGTCCTCTCGTACTAGGAACAGCTCCTCTCAAATTTCCTACGCCCGCGACGGATAGGGACCGAACTGTCTCACGACGTTCTGAACCCAGCTCGCGTACCGCTTTAATGGGCGAACAGCCCAACCCTTGGGACCGACTACAGCCCCAGGATGCGATGAGCCGACATCGAGGTGCCAAACCTCCCCGTCGATGTGGACTCTTGGGGGAGATAAGCCTGTTATCCCCAGGGTAGCTTTTATCCGTTGAGCGATGGCCCTTCCATACGGTACCACCGGATCACTAAGCCCGACTTTCGTCCCTGCTCGACCTGTCTGTCTCGCAGTCAAGCTCCCTTCTGCCTTTACACTCTACGAATGATTTCCAACCATTCTGAGGGAACCTTTGGGCGCCTCCGTTACTTTTTAGGAGGCGACCGCCCCAGTCAAACTGCCCACCTGACACTGTCTCCCACCACGCTAAGTGGTGCGGGTTAGAGTGTTCACACAACAAGGGTCGTATCCCACCAGCGCCTCTGCCGAAACTAGCGTTCCGGCCTCTACGGCTCCGACCTATCCTGTACAAGTTGTGTCAACACCCAATATCAAGCTACAGTAAAGCTCCATGGGGTCTTTCCGTCCTGTCGCGGGTAACCTGCATCTTCACAGGTACTATAATTTCACCGAGTCTCTTGTTGAGACAGTGCTCAGATCGTTACGCCTTTCGTGCGGGTCGGAACTTACCCGACAAGGAATTTCGCTACCTTAGGACCGTTATAGTTACGGCCGCCGTTTACTGGGGCTTCATTTCTGGGCTTCGCCGAAGCTAACTCATCCACTTAACCTTCCAGCACCGGGCAGGCGTCAGCCCCTATACGTCATCTTACGATTTTGCAGAAACCTGTGTTTTTGATAAACAGTCGCCTGAGCCTTTTCACTGCGGCTGCACTTGCGTGCAGCACCCCTTCTCCCGAAGTTACGGGGTCATTTTGCCGAGTTCCTTAACAAGAGTTCACTCGCACACCTTAGGATACTCTCCTCGACTACCTGTGTCGGTTTGCGGTACGGGTAATAAAGTATTCACTAGAAGCTTTTCTCGGCAGTGTGACGTCGGCCACTTCCCTACTTAAATTCGGTCCTCATCACAGCTTGTCAACCCGGCTGCCAGCATTTAACTGGTAACCTGACTTACTGCTTGAACGCACATTTCCAATCGTGCGCACGGCTTAGCCTCCTGCGTCCCTCCATCGTTCAAACACACTTTACTAGTACAGGAATCTCAACCTGTTAGCCATCGCTTACGCCTCTCGGCCTCAGCTTAGGTCCCGACTAACCCTGGGAGGACGAGCCTTCCCCAGGAAACCTTAGTCATTCGGTGGATCAGATTCTCACTGATCTTTCGCTACTCATACCGGCATTCTCACTTCTAAGCGCTCCACTAGTCCTTACGATCTAGCTTCACCGCCCTTAGAACGCTCTCCTATCACGTGACCTAATGGTCACATCCACAATTTCGGTGGTATCCTTAGCCCCGGTACATTTTCGGCGCAAAATCACTCGGCTAGTGAGCTATTACGCACTCTTTAAATGGTGGCTGCTTCTGAGCCAACATCCTAGCTGTCTATGCAACTTCACCGCCTTTTCCACTTAGGATACACTTAGGGACCTTAATTGGTGGTCTGGGCTGTTCCCCTTTCGACGATGGATCTTATCACTCACCGTCTGACTCCCGGATATAAATCTGTGGCATTCGGAGTTTATCTGAATTCAGTAACCCATGACGGGCCCCTAGTCCAAACAGTGGCTCTACCTCCACGATTCTCAATTCCGAGGCTAGCCCTAAAGCTATTTCGGAGAGAACCAGCTATCTCCAAGTTCGTTTGGAATTTCACCGCTACCCACACCTCATCCCAGCACTTTTCAACGTACACGGGTTCGGGCCTCCAGTGCGTTTCACCGCACCTTCACCCTGGACATGGGTAGGTCACCTGGTTTCGGGTCTACACCAACATACTGAAACGCCCGTTTCAGACTCGCTTTCGCTACGGCTCCGTCTTTTCAACTTAACCTTGCATGTTAGCGTAACTCGCCGGTTCATTCTACAAAAGGCACGCTGTCACCCATTAACGGGCTCCAACTAATTGTAGGCACATGGTTTCAGGAACTATTTCACTCCCCTTCCGGGGTGCTTTTCACCTTTCCCTCACGGTACTGGTTCACTATCGGTCACTAGGGAGTATTTAGCCTTGGGAGATGGTCCTCCCGGATTCCGACCAGGTTTCACGTGTCTGGCCGTACTCAGGATCCTGAACTGAGGGTTATTGGTTTCGTTTACGGGGCTATCACCCTCTTTGGCCAGGCTTCCCAACCTGTTCAACTACCAACAACTTTGGTAACTCAAATGTTCAGTCCTACAACCCCAGGAAGCAAGCTTCCTGGTTTGGGCTGTTCCCACTTCGCTCGCCGCTACTATGGGAATCGCAATTGCTTTCTCTTCCTGTGGGTACTTAGATGTTTCAGTTCCCCACGTCTGCCTTTACTTAGCTATGTATTCACTAAGCAATAACCATCGGTTAAGATGGCTGGGTTTCCCCATTCGGAAATCTCCGGATCAAAGCTTACGTACAGCTCCCCGAAGCATATCGGTGTTAGTCCCGTCCTTCATCGGCTCCTAGTGCCAAGGCATTCACCATGCGCCCTTGTTAACTTAACCTAAATCACTAACGTGATTTCAGTTAATTGAGTATATGCGAAGTAGTTTAACTACTAATAAAAAAACTCAAAATAACGCGGTGTTCTCGGCTTAATTAATGAAATTATTAATTAATAAAAGAAAATTGATATTATCTAGTTTTCAAAGAACCAGTTTGAGAGTAGACCTCTCAAAACTAAACAAAGTTTTGTCTCAGTGCAGGGCTTCCGTATTATTCCTTAGAAAGGAGGTGATCCAGCCGCAGGTTCTCCTACGGCTACCTTGTTACGACTTCACCCTAATCATCTGCCCCACCTTAGGCGGCTGGCTCCCGAAGGTTACCGAACCGACTTTGGGTGTTGCAAACTCTCATGGTGTGACGGGCGGTGTGTACAAGGCCCGGGAACGTATTCACCGCGGCATGCTGATCCGCGATTACTAGCGATTCCGACTTCGTGTAGGCGAGTTGCAGCCTACAGTCCGAACTGAGAATGGCTTTAAGAGATTAGCTTGCTCTCGCGAGTTCGCAACTCGTTGTACCATCCATTGTAGCACGTGTGTAGCCCAGGTCATAAGGGGCATGATGACTTGACGTCATCCCCACCTTCCTCCGGTTTGTCACCGGCAGTCTCGCCAGAGTGCCCAACTAAATGCTGGCAACTGACAATAAGGGTTGCGCTCGTTGCGGGACTTAACCCAACATCTCACGACACGAGCTGACGACAGCCATGCACCACCTGTATCTGCGTCCCCGAAGGGAACGCCTAATCTCTTAGGTTAGCACAGTATGTCAAGACCTGGTAAGGTTCTTCGCGTAGCTTCGAATTAAACCACATGCTCCACCGCTTGTGCGGGCCCCCGTCAATTCCTTTGAGTTTCAACCTTGCGGTCGTACTCCCCAGGCGGAATGCTTAATGCGTTAGCTGCGGCACTGAAGGGCGGAAACCCTCCAACACCTAGCATTCATCGTTTACGGCATGGACTACCAGGGTATCTAATCCTGTTCGCTACCCATGCTTTCGAGCCTCAGCGTCAGTTACAGACCAGACAGCCGCCTTCGCCACTGGTGTTCTTCCATATATCTACGCATTTCACCGCTACACATGGAGTTCCACTGTCCTCTTCTGCACTCAAGTTACCCAGTTTCCGATGCACTTCTCCGGTTAAGCCGAAGGCTTTCACATCAGACTTAAGTAACCGCCTGCGCTCGCTTTACGCCCAATAAATCCGGATAACGCTTGCCACCTACGTATTACCGCGGCTGCTGGCACGTAGTTAGCCGTGGCTTTCTGGTTGAATACCGTCAACGTCTGAACAGTTACTCTCAAACGTGTTCTTCTTCAACAACAGAGTTTTACGATCCGAAAACCTTCTTCACTCACGCGGCGTTGCTCCATCAGACTTTCGTCCATTGTGGAAGATTCCCTACTGCTGCCTCCCGTAGGAGTTTGGGCCGTGTCTCAGTCCCAATGTGGCCGATTACCCTCTCAGGTCGGCTACGTATCATTGCCTTGGTGAACCGTTACTCCACCAACTAGCTAATACGCCGCGGGTCCATCCAGAAGTGATAGCCGAAACCACCTTTCAAACAAAAACCATGCGGTTTTTGTTGTTATACGGTATTAGCACCTGTTTCCAAGTGTTATCCCCTGCTTCTGGGCAGGTTACCCACGTGTTACTCACCAGTTCGCCACTCATCCGATGTTAAAATCCGTGCAAGCACTTCATTTAACGGGATGCGTTCGACTTGCATGTATTAGGCACGCCGCCAGCGTTCATCCTGAGCCAGGATCAAACTCTCATTTTATGATTGTTTGTGACTCATTTGTTGTTACATTGTTAATAAGCGAATTGACGTTCGCAAATTACATTTGATCTCAACTTACAGTTGAGATGCCCTGCACTTTGTGAAACAAAACTTTGTTCAGTTTTCAAAGGTCTACTTAGCAAATTCTTTTACGAATCAGCTATTTAATTATATCTTATCGCCATTTCAGTGTCAAGGAAAAGTTTTAAAATCAACGTTTCAAAGCTTTTCAATATCTCCCGAAGCAACTTATTAAGAATACCATCTCGAACGATTTCTGTCAACAACCAAATTTATTTATTTAAAATTGGTACAGGTCAACGTTGCCGTTCGCGACAACAGGTTTAACTATACCAGAATTCTGAAAATGGTCAAGCCGTTTTTCATCTTTTTTCAACTTTTATTGAAGCCATTGAAATTAACGACGTTTCCTGCGCTGTTGTCGTCCATGCTGAGGCTGTTGTTTCGTAAAAATCGCTGCCCCCTGACTTGGATGCTCGCGCAGATATTGAGTCGTAAACGTATCAACCTGCTGCTTATTTGTCATATCAATACCAGCAGACTGCATGGCCTTCGTCAACTCATCATAAAAATGATCAAGCTCTTCATTGTAGAGATGAACAAGCATCTCGTGATGACTACCGATCCACGCCAATAGCTGATCGGCGTTTGATACCTCGCCAGTACCGACCAACGTCTTAATAAACGTCGTCATCGCCATTGGAATAAGTGTGAACAGGCGCCGACGTTTATCCTTCGTGGTTAATACAGAAACAAAGTAGCTATAAAAAATCTGTTGTAACGTTTCCGGTTGCCAATCATGAGGCTCCTTGTTCAACCCAAGGATGGCGATTCCAGCAAACGTATCAATGATAACGTCCACATCATGGCGATCCGAATCAGACAAGTTTTTGACCATTGGCACCTGATGCATAGCCTCGAGCCATGTGTCTGATCGGTCATTAAGACGGTCAATTGCATTGGGGCCCTCTTCACCAGCCACTTCGGCAACAGTATGCGGCCTAGTCTGACGCTGGCTCAGCAATAGCATCTCTTCACGCGTGTGCTTAGCCGCATCCGCTAACTGAACAGCATCGGTTAGCCATCCCGCCTTTGCTGCGAACTGAAAGAAACGTGTCAGTATCGGAACAACGGCGACAAAGTAGTTATGTAACTGCATATTGTCTGTCACAAACTCACCAGTTAGGGCATCCACCACATCCGCTGGTGACCAATCAAGGATGAATCTCCGACTGGCTTGGTTCAACTTTAAGATAACCGCCTTGGCATAGCGTCTCTGGTTAGTTGTTAAGCGATCAAAGGTGGTCGACTGACTAAATGCCTGATACGTTTCTTCTATAGTAGTTGGTCTTTTCACTGTCTGGTGAGTTTGTTTCATCGTTTTCCGCTCCTTTATGTCCGTATTCTATTATAAGAAACCGGCGCTTGGTTTTCAAACAGAGAACAAGGGATGCAGGGTGACCACTGGCTTTTCTTTTGGTTGATATAGTGTGCAGAATTCTTCTAGGCCACTCTGCCGAAACGCCTTCCAGAAAACTGAGACCGGCCACGTAAGGGCAGTCAGCGACAAATCCAACCCCGGGATTGATCACTAACTGCCCTTACGTTCTGGTCTCAACCCGTTTTTTTCCAGGCGGTATACAAATTTCTTAAGTCTTTCACACAACCGGGCTCAAAAACAGACTTTTGTACTAGAACCGTGTTATGCTTAGTTTTTAATACTGACATAAAGAGGAACCGAAAAATGAATGAAGTGGTCATCTTAAGCGCTGTTCGAACGCCCATCGGTAAAATGGGGCGCAGCTTATCAAGTTTGTCATCAGTTGACCTGGGGACGCTGGCGGCTAAAAAAGCAATCGAACAGGCACACATTGCCCCTGAAATAATTAGCCAAGCCATTGTCGGTAATGTCCTGCAGGCGGGTGCGGGACAAAACGTCGCTCGTCAAATCGCACTTAAAAGCGGGTTATCAGAAACCAGCACCGCAATGACCATCAATCAAGTGTGCGGGTCTGGACTAAAGGCCATCCGGTTGGGTCAAAGCGCCATTATGTTAGGCGACGCTGAAGCCGTTTTGGTTGGCGGCACGGAGAGCATGACAAACGTGCCTCACCTTGTCCCAAATATGCGACAGGGCAAGCCATACGGTAGTACAACAATGCTCGACGGGTTGGAGCATGACGGCCTTCTGGACGCTTTTTCACACAAACCAATGGGGATCACGGCCGAGAACGTTGCTCACAAATATCATGTCACACGCGAAGCACAGGATGCTTTGGCACTAAGATCACATCAGCGAGCCGTTAAAGCCACCGAATCCGGCGCGTTCAATGATGAGATCGTGCCAGTGACGATCACCTTAAAGAAGGGCACGACCACCATCACCCGTGACGAACCAATCCGTCCAGATACGTCCATGGCCGCCCTGGCCGGATTAAAACCGGCATTCGTCCCGAACGGTATGGTGACTGCCGGCAACGCTGCGGGCTTAAACGATGGTGCCAGCATGCTGGTCCTCATGTCCAAAGCGCGAGCTGAGCAAGCCAATATCCCTTACTTAGCCGTTCTGGATACGTACCAAGAAGCCGGCATCGACCCTAACTATATGGGCTATGCACCCTTCTATGCTGTCAATCAACTCCTAGCAAAACAACAAATGAGTATTGATGACATCGACCGCTTCGAAATCAACGAGGCATTCGCAGCCCAAACGGTCGCCGTCATGCGCGATCTGCAAATTCCAGACGATAAGGTCAACGTCAATGGTGGTGCAATCGCATTGGGCCACCCGGTGGGCGCGTCGGGTGCCAGAATCGTCACCACTCTGGTCCACGATTTAAAACGAGAAAACCTAAAAACAGGTATTGCCACCCTCTGCGTAGGCGGCGGGATGGGCGTGGCGCTGAGTCTACACCTTGAGTAAAGCGCGTTGCCTTAGTGTTCAGTAAATACTGTTTCATTGCCACCAATCTAAGCGGCCATACAGCTAGCTAAAGTGACATCTAAAAAAACTGTTCATGAGCGTCCAGTGCACCTGGAAGCCCATGAACAGTTTTTTAATGTATCGCTTCATGAAAAACAAGACTCGAATCAAACGGCACCGGGCGTCGTAGTGTCAGCGTATCCTCAGTCACCTGACAATCCATGGCAACGACGTGAACACCGGCTGCCCGTGCTTCCTGAATCGCGACCGCAAGTTTTGGTGCTCGTTCTTGATAAATGGTCATGACATCTGCGAATGACAGCTGTACCACAAACAACAAACAAGCAGACTGTCCTTCTTTGACAATGCGTGTCAACTCATGAACGTGTTTAACTGCCCGAGTTGTTGGTGCATCTGGAAAGGCAACCACACCATCGTTTTCTAAGGTGACACCCTTCACTTCGATCCATAGTGTTTCCCCCGAATCAGTCTCGCTGCAAAAGTCCAGTCGTGACTGATCGTAGACCACTTCTGGCTTTAACTGTGCTAAGGTGCCAATCCCTGGTAGGTCGAGCTTGCCCTGGCTATACGCTTCTAGCACAATTTTGTTTGGCGCTTGGCTGTCAATATTGACCCACTGGCCGCGTTTTTGAACAGCCACCAGATCGTACGCCGTTTTACGGGTTGGCTTTGGTTGATAACTCAACGCCACCGTCGTTTCCCCAGGAATCAGCAGTTCCTTGCTGCGCCCCGTATTTTTAACGTGTGTGACCACCCGTTGACCGGCCAATTCACACGTCGCGATGAACCGGTTAGGCCGGTTAATAAACGTTCCTCGTTTGACTTCTCCATAATGCAACATTACCACCCCTAGAATTGATCTCTCAATTTCAGTGTATCATGAAGTTAATGAACACGTGTTGATAAATTAAAACGTTTCCATTTTCTTAAGGCAATCTTGGTTGCGCTGTGCTTGTTCCTCACGATAATTTAATCTATAATAAACACCGTTAAAAAACGCGGCCGGCGCATCCACCACCGGTCAATTGAGAAGAGGATTCTGTCATGACTGCAACCTATCTACGGCAAGCCACTCAGGCTGACTTGCCAAGCATTACCAGCATTATTCATGATGCAAAAGGCTTTTTAAAACAGCAAGGTATCGACCAATGGCAAGATGGCTACCCTGCCGACGACGACCTCAAAAATGATATTGACGAAGGGATCACCTACGTGCTCGTTGTCGACGGGACCGTTGCCGGTACTGCAGCGTTGCATCAAGGGATCGACGTCAACTACCTCACCATTGATGATGGCGAGTGGCAGACCGGTACACTGGCCCGCTACACCGCCATTCATCGCATTGCCGTTGCCAGCCACTTTCGCGGTCAGCATCTTGCTAATCGACTTATGAGCGGGTTGATCACCATTTCAAGTATTCTTGGCTACCGGGATGTTCGAATTGATACGCACCCTGACAACCAGGCCATGCAACACGTGATCAAAACAAGCGGGTTTAACTACCGTGGCAAGGTCTACATGCATGACTCAAAAGCGCTCCGTTACGCCTATGAACTCGTCATTCTGTAAATGAGGTGATTCCATGACTGTGCCAGATACAAAGGTTCAAATAAAGTTGCTCATTTTATTTATTGTCGGCTTAATTGTCGTCATCACAGCAATCGTTGCGCTGTTCCGCGCTAACCATTCATTTAAAAACGCCCCCATCATTGTGATGAGTGTTGTGGCTGTTTTTATGATTGGTGTGATTACAACGTTGTTTAGCCTGTGATGCATGATTTAGAGACAAAAAACAGCTTCCAGATGTCATTCGTGACAGTTGGAAGCTGTTTTTTTGTGGGTTCATTAGAGCCGTTTTGGCTTCTATTTCGAAATATGGGCGATCGGCCTGGCTTGGCTACCGTGCCGAAACGCGCTCCACAAGGCACGGGGCTAACGTGTAACGGACGGTGACCAAAAAGTCAGGCCCGGACTTTTCGGTCACCGTCCGTTACACACCGCCCCTAACCCGCCTTGTTCCGCGCTCTACCGCTCTACATCGCCACCGCTTCTCCCGTCGCCAGCAAGAACAGGTACTTTCTGACCACCGGCTTGCCCGTCATATCCGACAAGGCCTGCGCGTATAAATTTAGCTGACCTGAATAGCGATCCTTGATCTTCGCAATACCGCTTTCACCTGGGGCCACGTGATCCGTCTTATAGTCAAACAGCGTAATCCCGTCTTCATCTTCGAAATACCCGTCAATGATCCCATGAATCAGGATTTTAGCCTGCTCATCGTGCAGATCCTCAAAGACTTGGTGAGCAGGTAGCAGTAGTGAAAACGGTGTTTCTCGCTGCGTCCGAGTGCCATGGGCGACGATTGCTTGTCCCAACTCGGTATCAAACAGCCGCAACACATGCTCACGGTCAATTTGTGCCGCAATCGGTTCGGCCATCACCTGATCAGCAACTAAGGTTTGAATTTGCTGGTCAATGGCCGCCAACGTAATGGGCTGTGTCAACGATAATTCCTGCAAAACCAAATGGGTCGCTGTCCCCACTTCAGCCGAAGTAGGCGCCGTCACCGTCTGCAGAAAGGCTGGCTGTTTAAAGTCACTCGTCACGAACCGGTTCCCGTGTGATTGCTGCCACTGGGGGTTATACTGCCCTAATTGCAACATATCGGGATCTTCAAAGAGGCGTTTAATTTCTGAAACTGACTGGTACGCCGTCGTCCGCATCTCTGGTTCAAACCCATACTGCATGTCCAAAACCTGGTCGATCTGGTCGACGTCCACACTCGCAAAATCGGTGGTTTTCAGTTGTTCTTTTAAATCAGTTAGCCAGGTACTGCCAGTAATCGGCTTTTGGTAGGCTGCCATTTCAGTCAGTCTATCCGGGGTGATAAACGTGATATCAAAGTCAGTTGGATCGTCAGCCAGTGCCTGAAGCGGTTGTGCATCAGTCGCCTGAAACTTAGGGTGGCGAACCAGCGACATCCCGATCCAGTCCAAATAGTTATGCGTCTTCCCCCGCAGTGTTGGGTTCAAGACCAGCTGCTGGTCCTGGGCGGCCGCCTGCCAGGTCTTTAATAAATCAGCCTGTTGTTTGCAGGCGCCAACAATGTACAACCGCTGCTCAGCCCGGGTCAGCGCCACGTACAGTTTCCGCATTTCCTCCGCGAGTGATTCCTGCTTAGTTGTTTCTTTGATCACCATTTTAGGAATGGACGGCACCACCAGTCGCGTATCTGGCTGAAAATCATCGATCCCGATACCCAGTTGGTTATTTAACAGTGCGCGTTCCGTAGTGTCCTGCATGTTGAAATTGCGTGACGTGTCGAGGAGAAAGACCACTGGGAATTCAAGACCTTTGCTCCCGTGGATCGTCATAACCTGGACAGCGTTATCGGTGGTCTCCGCTGCCGCTTCTGCCAGGTCCTGATCGTTGTTTTGCATCCGCTCAATGAACCGAACGAATTGAAAGAGTCCTTTAAATCCGTTGCGCTCATAGTCGGCCGCCCGTTCATACAGGGCGTGCAGATTAGCTTGTCGCTGTACCCCAGCTGGCATCCCAGCAACGTAGTCCAGAAAACCGGTCTGCTGATAGATCTGCCAAATGAGGGTCGCCAAGGGCTGCTTGCGCGCAATTGTCTGAAACGTCGTCAGCTGTTCAATAAAATGGGCGACTTTAGGTTGCAGACTGTCAGCGTATGCCTGCCCCGCATAATCGGCTTCGTAGTTAATCAAAAAGTGTTGCAAGGCTGAGAAATAATCGTCCGTCTTATCGGTAATTCTGAGGAAGGCCAACTCATTTTCGTTTAAGCCAACGATGGGTGACCGTAACACTGCTGCCAGTGGAATATCCTGGTAAGGGTTATCGATCAGCTGCAACAGCGACATCATGATCTGAATCTCAGTGGTTTTAAAGTAACTCTGGGCGTCATTGATCTGGACAGGAATCCCAAGTCGGCCAAACTGGTCTTGAATCTCCAAATTGTTTGTTTTTGTCGGTGCAATAATCGCAATGTCTTGGTAGGTCAGTGGGCGCATGGCTTGTGCCCGCCGATCCCAGATAGTCGTTTGATCATGCATTAATTCAGCAATCTGCTGGGCGACAACGGTGACCTGGCCAGCGTCCTTATCAGGTACGTCACCAGGTGCCTTTTCCGTCGGTGCCTCAGTTTCGTATATCAGCAGTGATGCCGCGTTCGGCAAACTCGTCGGATATGATGCGCCGTACACGAGTTTAGCAGAGCCGCTATAGCTGATTTGACCGAGTTTTTCATCCATGATCTGGGTAAAGATCAGGTTCGTAAAATTGTCCACGTTTGCCATGGACCGGAAATTTTCCGCCAACGTGATCTCCTTACCGGCTGTCGGGTCGGCCTGATAGCGCTGGAACTTTGTTAAAAACAGTTGCGGTTCCGCTAATCGGAAACGGTAAATGGATTGTTTGATATCGCCCACCATGAAGAGGTTCCCGGGGTCATCCTGAGCAAGAGACGTCACGATAGCTTCCTGCAATTCATTGGTGTCCTGATACTCATCAACCATGATTTCGTGGTAGTCCGTTTGCAATTGCTGACGAACCGCTTTGGCCTCATCTGTTTGAGCTTCCAAGATCTGCAGTGCAAAGTGTTCAACATCGCTAAACTCTAGGACATGACGCCGGCGTTTTTCTTTGGCATAGGCGTCGCTAAACGTCTGAACGACCGTTGCCAACTGGCGGACGATCTGCTCACTATGGTGCATCGTCGCAATCGTCACAATCTCATCCTGCGGCATGAACGATAAGATCTCATCCAACTGATCTTCCTTAGCCGCTTTCTTATGGCTGGCAACCTGATCTTTAACGAGCTGGTACCCGTCGTAAGCCTCATTTGTTTTTCGAATACTCGGCAACCGGCCCCAGTCGAATGCTTCAACCTGGGCACGAAACGCATCCCAAGACGTTGCATCTGAGTGCAGCTCATCCAGTTGTGCCAACAAGCTGTCCATGTAGGTCACGACTTGGTCAACCTGCTCATCCGCGGCTAATCTTTTAGCAGCCGTCAGCTCTGATTTAGCGCTTGCCAGCTTGTCTTGAATAATTGGCAACAGCCGTGTTTTAACGATTGGTGCTGTCATGAGGTCCTGATCGACCGCATAGTTGTCGCCAAGATGAGCTAACCAGTCATCAGGATCCGGTTTAGCACCCATGAACCGAAAAACGTCGTCAACGACTGTCGTTAGCCCATCGTCAGAACGGTCGCTGGAAAAATTCGTCACCAGTTCTTGAAACTTGCCGTCCTCATCGTTGGCATACAGGTCTTCACGAACGTCGTCCCAGACTTCTTCTTTTAACAATGCACTTTCTGAAGCATCACCAAGAATTCGAAAGACCGGATCTAAATTGATCAGGTAGTAATAACGCTCAACGATCTGCTGACAAAATGCATCCATGGTACTGATGGCCGCCACTGGTAAAAGTGCCAGTTGACGGGTGAGATACCGGCGTTCTTCAGCGTCGACCTGGTTGATCTGTTGTTTTAATGCCGATTCGATTCGATCCTTCATTTCTTTAGCCGCCGCTCGAGTAAAGGTGACAATCAGCAAATGATCGATACTTTCGTGATCAAGGATCATGTTAATGACGCGGTCCACAAGCACCCGCGTTTTACCGGAACCGGCCGATGCCGAAACCAGCAGATTCGTGTGGTGGGTGTCAAGTACCGCTTGTTGGCTTTTAGTGTAGTCCACGTTGTTTCAACTCCTCTTGCATCCGTTGTAGGATCACTTGTTTGTCCCGGTCAGCTGTCAATAAGCGGTAGTCGTTTTCTGGCAGCATCGGATCAAATTGCATAATGGCCTTGTATGGTGAGTACTGCATTGCTGTGCGCCCGTTCGGATATTTCACAGGATTGAGATCCAGATGCCCGTCAAAAATAGCGTTGGCGGCATCCGTGATCTTCATTTCGGTAAACGACAGCAAATCTTTCAGCTCATCCGCCGTAACGATGGTCCCAACATTTTTCTTCAAACTCCCCGATTTGGTGTAAGCGTAAGGATAAACACTCGCCGGGTTCGAGTCGCGGTCCGGTTCCAGGTGCTGTAACAGGTTATCATCGTTAACCAGCAGTCCCTTGTACTGTTCCTTAGACAAAATGGCCGACATCAGATCCGTTTTTAAGTCGTTGGGTGCCAGCGTTGGATTCTTCAAATGCAGGTACAACGCACCGGCCAGCTCAGCATCTGGATCATCTGTCAGCAGCGCCATGTTGCGTTGCACCACATCCAAATAAGTCATCATCTGCATAGCGATACCGTGGTAGATATCGTTGAGGTCAACCTTATGAGCACTGGACTTATAATCCACGACGCCAACGTACTGGTTGCTGTTTTCAACTTTCATCGTATCGATCCGGTCAATTTTCCCACGGACCTGAACCTTCTTTTCATGAGGGAGGTCAAACTTTAGTGCAGGCAGACCGTTTTCCGCACCAATATGCCCGAACATCACTTCCGTTTGCTTGGCGCGCATCGGTGTATACTTCCCCTGTTCATGGAAGGCGCGAGCTGTTTGCTGAATCAGGGCGATTAATTGACGCTTAATATATTGCATCCGGTGACTGCTATTGAGAATGGCATATTGTAAATTCATGGGATCATCGAGCACAGCAGTAGTAATTTCGTTCACCAACTGTGTCAGTTGCTGGGCATCAAGTGCCGTCAGATCAATATGTTCCGCATTCACCCGTTTCATCAACATATCCAACGAAGCATGGAAAAATTCACCAGTGTTGGCAGGTGATAGTTCAAAGGCGTCCCGCTCCTGTAAATGAAGGCCATACTTCAAAAAGTAAGCGTACTGGTTTTGGTAAAACTCCTCCAGTTTTGAAATTGAACTATTGATTGTTGTGGAATAGAGCCCGTCAACGATATCTGGTGTTAACTGCACTGGTTGGTTGCGGTACGCAATGCTGCCCATTAATTTCTCGGTCAGATCATGTGTCCCGGCATCTTGATCCAGAACATGGTAGACATACTGCCAGCTTGGGGATAACGCGTGATTATTTTCACGACTGTTATTTGCTGCCTGAACTAGGTGCCGCAGTGTTGCCCGTTTAGCTCCCAAGTACGGTCGAAGCGTTTGGTCATCTGCCTGTGGAGTCGCTGCATGATGTTCAATCGTCAGGTTAAAGTGTTGCTGAATCTGGGCAACGTAAGGACTGATCTGGTTTTGACTTTCCCCATCTTCACTCAACGGATAGGTAAAGATCAGCCGTTCGCTCGGTGTCATGAACGCGAGATAGTTCAAATAGGGTTCACCCTGAAGTGTCATGACCCCGGTATCGCCCAAGTATTCACCTTCAGGAAGTACCAGCTGCTGCCGGTCTTGGTCATTCAACAACCGAGTCGGTAACGTATTATCCGGCATCACTTTATCGGTCGCACCGATCATGAAAGTGATTTTACGGTTATTCATCTGAATGATCCCGCTTTCGGAGATCACGACTTGATCCAGCGTTGACGGAATTTGCGAGTAATTGGCACCCTCGAAGCCTGCCAACAGTAGTGCTAAAAAGTCGTCAGACACAAACTGACGGTCACCCAGAATGGTGACGTACTCGTCCAGCAAGTCGCAAAATGTATTCCAAGTCTGTTCAGGCTGCCCAGCGGTAATCAGATCCCCCCTGTCAATCGCCTGATCTCGCCAGGACATCAACTGATCTACAACCCCAGCATTGGTCAAAAAGCGCACCAAAATTTGAGCCGCTTCCCGCCCATTCTGTGCTTGATCAAGTCGTTTGAAAAATGGTGGCAGTGTGTCGCGAACAAAGTGCCGAATACCATTGATCTGCTGACCAACAGTGTCATCAGCACTGGTCTGTGTCCCAAGGTCATCCGTGCGTAATCTCGCGTACGGCCAGTCTTCCTTTTGCAGCCATTTGCCACCCTGATACCCCATTTTCAAAACCCAATTTTCAGTTTTGAACAAGGCGTCACGAAACTTAAGAACACTCATCGATTGACCATCATCGGTCTTTGGCAGCAAAAGTTCGGTCTTCAACAACTGCATTAAATCAGCATACTGGTAATGCCGCCGCTTCACCTCAAATAGAGCCGAGATCAACTCAACCAACGGGTGATCTGCCATGAATTGCGACACATCACTAAAGTAGGAAATTTCTTGGGCACTCATAATGGGGCCCAGCACGTTTTGATACTTATCCAAGTGTCGGGTCACGATCAAAAAGTCGGCGTAGCGGTAGCCCTTTTCGGCAACCAGTTGTCTGATCATCGCCGCCACCCGGGCAACTTCCGCATAACGATTGTCTGCCTGAATGATTTGAATACTGTCCGCCGTTGATAAGGTTTCTGGCTGTGGTCGGCCAAGGCCGGTCGCACTTTTTTGCCAATAGGTCTCCAATCGCTGCAGATCTGGTGCAACTCGTGATTGTTTCGCGAGCACATCGGTCATCACCGGAACGCTCAAACTACGTGCGGTTTGATACAGTCGAAGATACGTCCGTGACGGCTGAAAAAAGAGACTCTGCTCGTTTATCGTTTCCGGCGTCGGTGTTCCATGATCCAGAGTCAGGGCCACTTTGACTTCATCGGCACCCTGCATGAGTGTGGTCAGCAATGCCATTTCTTGGGCTGAGAACTGGGTCTGAGAAAACCCGTCAAAATAGAAATGCGTGTGCGACAGGTCACGATTTTTAAGGTAGTCACTCAGTTGATTTAAAAGGTCAGTATTCGCAACGTACTTGTTTGCCATTGCGGCATCAAAATTATCATAAATCAAAACGAGATCATGCAGCTTGGCATCCAAGTCGGCACTTGACCCCGTGATCTTCTCGGCCACCTGGCCAAGGTCAAACGCACTGACCTGCCCCGTCTTCAGCTCCATTAATTGACGCGTCAATAAACTGATAAATCCTGGCCGATCAGCCTCCCCCGCAAAAAGTTTTAATTCCGAACGGTGGTCAATAATGGCTTGGTACACCAGCATATTCAACCCAGCTTCAGAGACTCGTGGCAACTGATAGTCAGGCGTATTTTTCATAAAGAACCAGGCAAGTCGTGTCATCGAAAGCACTTGAACAGCAGACTGTGCGTAGCCAGTATCTTGCTTTCCGGCCTGTTGCGCCAAGCGGTCAAGAATCTGAACTTCAGATTCGAATTTAATATGGTTAGGTACAATGTAGTAAAATTGGTCGCCCGGATGGGCTTCAAGACTGGTCGTAAGCGCATTTAGCAACTCAGCCTGATGGTCCACGCTGGCCGGCCCGATAATAAATTGAAGAGACATGTCACCGGCACCTTTCGCGATTATTTAATGTCCTTATCATACCACAGACGAATGTTTGTTCGGTGTGTTTTTTGTGACTTTCAGGTAACGTTTTGTAAAGATTATTGCGATGATGTTGAGAACTTGTAAATTTTGCGCAGGGTGTCATTTTTGCGCTGGTTTGCGGGTTTTTTGTATAAAAAAAGAGGCTGGCGTTTGCGTGCTGCCAGTCTCTTTTTCTTATGCTTTTTTACTGGTTTGGATGGTTGCTTTCGATTGACAGGGACGCTGTGCTGGTTCCATTTTCGCAAACGGTGCTATTGTCTACCCCAACTCAGGTACAAAAGTCACGTTCTTGTCCCTTCTAGGCAACCTCGTCGAAACGTGCTCCGAGAGGCAAGGGGCTACTACATAAGCGAGTCTGGTCACAAAAGTCAGAACCGGACTTTTCTGACCAGACTCGCTTATGCTCCGCCCCTTAACCGCCTCTCTCCGCACTCTAGGCATCTTCCTTATTAACCGCCAAATGATTCTCCATCAAAACTTCATTCGTAAAATGCTCAAGATCCGCCAATACATTCGGATCATCGTTTGCGCGAGCAGCTTGGCTCTCCGCAATTGCCCACTTCGCCAGGTTATCCGTGATGGGGACGATATCTTGTAAAATGTGCATATCTGCCTGGTCACCATGTTCCTGCTGAATCTCACGAAAGCTTTCGTAATCGGTGATCAACCTGAGTGAATCACCGCTTTGGCGTTCCGTCGATTCAAAAATAACGAAGTGCGATTTGCGGTTGGCATCATCCATTTGCTGTCGCAAAATTGCCAACTGTTCTGGGTTTGTTTTTATCGTCACAGCCACGTCACCTCTTTACGTCTAGTTTAGCAAACTTTGGGGTGTTAGACGATATAAAAACTGGGGATTTATGATTTTTTAAGTTGGTGGTTGGTGCGAGATCGATAGGAGGTTGTGTTGATGATTGGATTAGGAGTCTAGGGCTTGTTGAAACGGATCAAGGTTGGGATATTGTCCTGACTGATTCGGCTTATGGCTAAGATTCCTGCTGTTTTTGCCAATGGGTCGGTCTTGCTTTGCGGTCTTCTTTTTTGGCTTCTAAACGTGCTGCAGGAGTCCCTGCTTCTTTCCGCACTCTATTTCTTTTGCTAAAGACCTGGTCATCATTTGCGCTTTTCTTTCTTGGCGTCGAAACGTGCTCCAGGAAGCAGAGGGCTCCTGTATAAGAGACTCTGACACAAATGCCAAAAACAGGCATTTCTGCCAGAGTCTCTTATACTCCGCCCTCTAACCGCTTCCTTCCGCACTCTATTTCTTTTGCTAAAGACCCGGTCAGCTCTTGCGCTCTGCTTTCTTGGCGTCTAAACGTGCTCCGAGAGGCAAGGGGCTACTGCATAAGCGAGTCTGGTCACAAAAGTCAGAACCGGACTTTTCTGACCAGACTCACTTATGCTCCGCCCCTTAATCGCCTCTCTCCGCACTCTACTTCCTCACCTGTCCATCCCCATAAATAATATACTTAGTCGATGTCAGCTCATTCAGGCCCATTGGTCCGCGAGCGTGCAGTTTTTGGGTGCTGATGCCGATTTCTGCGCCGAAGCCGAATTCGAAACCGTCCGTGAAGCGGGTTGAGGCGTTAATGTAGACGCAGGCTGCATCAATGCGTTGCAAGAAGTTTTGGCCGTTTTGATAGTTGTCGGTAATGATGGCTTCGGAGTGTTTGGTGTTGTGGGCGTTGATGTGGGCGATTGCTTCGTCCTCTGAATCAACCACTTTCACCGCCATGATCAGGTCATTATACTCTTCGTCCCAATCGTCATCCGTCG
This sequence comes from Secundilactobacillus paracollinoides, assembly GCF_001702155.1. Classification (NCBI taxonomy): domain Bacteria; kingdom Bacillati; phylum Bacillota; class Bacilli; order Lactobacillales; family Lactobacillaceae; genus Secundilactobacillus; species Secundilactobacillus paracollinoides. The sequence continues at coordinate 1,201,623 of NZ_CP014912.1, read as the reverse complement.
CCGCAATCATCCCGGGAACCAGTGCCTGTGCCCGTGCGTCACCGCGCAACTGAACACCCTGATCCTGCAATGACTTAGCAATCGTCGGCAGATAGTCGGCCGCAACGGCTTCGTGAATCAGTAATTTTTCCGCTGAATTGCAGACTGATGGCCGCTGCACCTTGGCGTTCACCGTAATGTCAGTTGCCATCTTCAGTTCCGCAAATTCATCGACGTAAATGTGGCAGTTGCCGGCACCCGTTTCAATAACCGGCACGGTTGCGTTTTGGACAACGTGCTGAATGAGGCCTTGACCGCCACGGGGAATCAGAACATCCAAATAATCGGTCAGTGCCATCATCTCGTTAGCTGTTTCGTGAGAGGTATCGTGGACCAGCTGAATGGCGTTTTCATCCAAACTGATCTCGTTAAGTGCAGCGCGCAGAACACCGCTGACGGCAATATTAGTCTGAATAGCTTCCTTGCCGCCGCGAAGAATCACAGCATTGCCGGATTTGAAACACAATGCCGAGGCATCCGCCGTAACGTTCGGCCGCGCCTCAAAGATAATGCCGATCACACCCAGCGGCACCCGTTGCTGGCCGATCATGAGACCAGCCTCATTTTTCCACATCCGGTCGACCTTACCGATCGGGTCCGGTAACTGCGCAACCTGGCGCATGCCCTCAGCCATAGCTTCGATCCGGTCAGCAGTCAGTGTTAACCGGTCAACGAAACTCTGCTTGAGGTCTGTCGCATTGGCAAGGTCACGTTTGTTCGCGTCTAAAATAATGTCTTGGTGGTTAACCAAGGCAGCCGCCATTTGGACCAGCGCATCGTTACGTTGGGTGGCTGATAACTGTGCCAGTTGCGTTTCCGCCGCTTGTGCTAACTGGCCTAATTGGGTCAGATTTGTTGCCGTATTATCCATTTTTCAGTGCTCCCTTTCGTTCTGGGACAAACCAAGTGCCCAGTGGTTTTCCAGCTAAAATATCCAAAATAATGGCCGGATCAGCACCGCTGGCCAGGACCATTTCCTTATCATCGTTCATCATCATTTCGGCTGCGCGTAACTTCGTCACCATACCGCCCGTCCCGTAACGACTCCCCTTACCGCCAGCGACCGCATAAGTGTCGTCAGTGATGGTGTGAATCGTTGAGATCAACTGCGCATCATCGTGGGTCATTGGGTTCGCATCATAGAAGCCTTCAGTATCTGAAAGCATCACCAGCAGATCAGCATCGGTGCGCATGGCAACGATTGCTGACAGTTGGTCGTTATCACCAAATTTCGTCTTATGGTCCAGTTCGTCAACGGCCACGGAGTCATTTTCATTAACGATTGGGACAATGTGCATGCTTAACAACCGGTCAAACGTGTCTAGCACGTGTTGTTTACTAGCTGGAAAATCAAACACATCGTGAGTCAGCAACAGTTGACCAATCGCTTGATTGTAGTGGTCAAACCGCTGATTAAACAGGGTGATCAGCTTGCTTTGACCGATAGATGCCAGCGCCTGTTGCGCCGAAATGTCCGTGGGTCGCTCCGTTAGCCGTAGTGCATTCAGTCCAACACCGATCGCCCCTGAAGAAACAAGGATCACTTCCTTGCCCTGACCACATAGTGTGCTCAACACAAAGGCAAGCTGATCGATCGTTTCAAGATTCATCTTGCCATTGGGGTAAACGAGGCTGCTGGTACCGACCTTAACGACCAAGCGTTTCACGTTCATCTTTCGGTTCTCTGAAGCTGTCTCCATAACTGTCCCATCTTTCGTTCAAATTTGGTGCCTATAGTAGTAGCTGAATCATACCGAATAACCAGTCTAATTACAAGCAGAATGCTGGTTATCCCAGTTTTAGCGTTACTGATGGCCGCACTGTTGCGTGGTTGCGTGAGGCAATTAGTCCTATCGTGTCGCTCCGTTCCGCCGTTCGGCCCTGCAGGCTGAGGCTAGAGTGTGGAGCAGGCCGGGTAACTCCCGGAGTGTAAGGCGACTTTGTCGGAAATTCCGGTCTTGAATTTCTGGCAAAGTTGCCTTACACTCCGGGAGTTGGCCTGCGGAACACGTTTCCGCAATATAAACTAGAAATTAAAGGCGCTCAGTCGCGAGCCACTACGACGGCCTGCCGAATTGCGGAATGCAATGGATTATCACCCATGACTATCGCGGCAAATAATCTAAAAAGTTTCTAATAAAAATATAACATAAACTTTTTTCAGGTTCTTGAGAATCCACTAAAACAGATTATCTTGTCCTAACGGGAGCCCATGACTACCAGCTACTACAGGCCTTACCAACATCACAAAAACACTAGTATGATCAAAACAAATTCCCGGATTTAAAATCCAAGTGCAACAAGTTCAAATTATACAAATAGGCCATGGAGACCTAAACTTAAAGTGCTGAAACTCTAAAGAAAGGACATCTCCATGACCCAATCCAAGCATAGCACTACCAAGCATTATCAACAACTTACCCCGGAAGAAAGAGGTGAAATTGAAGCGTACTTGAATGCTGGGAAATCTCAGGCTGATATTGCGCGCCTGACCAATCGCAGTCGCAGCACGATCTCGCGTGAAATTAAGCGTGGCACCATTCGACAACGTAATTCTGACTATCTCTTTTTCACCAAATACTTTGCGGACACGAGCCAGCTTATTCATGATAAAGCGCGTCAGAACTGCCGTTTTGGCGGACTAGAAAAGGTCTGCTGGCTGTTCTTTAAGATGCTTAAAACAGCGCTTAAGCGGCGACCACGGATTGATAGTGTTGATGGTTTCGTGCACGCCTTTAAGCAGACTCATCCTGACCAGCCGTGCCCTTCAACGCCGACCGTTTATCGGTATATTGATCAAGGCCGCTTAGACATTAAGAATATCGACCTGCCAGCCAAGCTGCGGCGCCATGTAAAGTCCAATCGTCACAACCACTCGCGTAAAAATAAGCGTCTGGCTGGTACTTCGATTGATGAACGACCAGACACTATTAATAACCGTGAACGCTTTGGTGATTGGGAAGGTGACCTGGTTAAAGGCAAGCGTCAAGCTAGTGAACCAGCACTGATGACCCTGACCGAACGGCGAATCCGCTATGAGATCATCGTAAAGATTCCCAACTACCACGCAGACACCTGCTTAAAAGAGCTTCAAGCCGCCATTGACCAGCATCCTGGCTACTTTAAGACCATCACTTTCGATAACGGCTCTGAGTTCAAACTGTTGGACCAGGTTCAAGGAGCTCAGATCTACTTTGCGCACCCGTACTCGCCTTGGGAACGTGGCAGTAATGGGAACCAGAACGGCCTGATCCGAGAGTACATCCCTAAAGGCCTATCACTGCATGGCTTCTCTGAAGATGATATCGCAAAGGTTCAAGATGCGCTGAATCAAAAACATCGCAGGACACTCGGCTACGCTAACGCCGCCGAGCTTATTGAGGCCGCGCTAGCAAGCTAGCTCACGGTCTGGCTCCATGGTGTTGCGCTTGAGTTGACATTCCGGGATCAAAACAAATTCTAAATTTATTTTAACTTTCTTCTTGACATTTAATCTAAGCCATTTTATAGTGTGCACATAACATATTTTCCAACTCATATTTTTAACAAAGACTATGCGTAGAAGAGTAGTCGCTAGGAATATTTCCAGGGAGCCTCATTTAGTGGAACGGGGCAGTTGAACTAGCCGATGAAAGTAATCTACAAGTCGTGACCGCGACGTTTGACGAAGTGGTCACTGGGAGTGCGCCCATTATAGCAATGAAGTATCGCGGACAGATTGCGCATCTGCCGGCCGTACTTTAAAAGCCGATCACTGTGAAGCGGTCGGAAAACAAGGTGGTAACACGTTAATAACACGTCCTTAGCTATATAGCTAAGGGCGTTTTTTGTTACCCCGAACAGGAGGAATTCACATGAAAACATCTTTATCTAAGCGTCAATATATTATTTTAGGATCATTACTCTTCGGTCTCTTCTTCGGTGCCGGGAACCTGATCTTCCCCATCCATTTGGGTCAGTTAGCTGCTGGCAACTGGGGTCCCGCAACCATTGGCTTCTTACTAACCGCCATCTTACTGCCATTATTATCCATTCTGGCCATTAGTTTAACCCGTAGCGACAGTGTGTACGACCTCGCCCGTCCCGTTGGCCGTAAGTTCGCCCTATTCTTTCTCATTATGATTCACGCAACGTTAGGGATCCTGGTGGCCTCACCACGGACGGCCACCACGACCTTCTCAATTGGTGTTCAACCCTTCCTGCCAAAGGCATGGGACGGCATTGGCCTGATCATCTTCTCAGCCCTGTTCTTCGGTATCTCGTTCCTGCTGTCATACAATAAAAACAAGATCACAGATTACGTTGGTAAAATTTTAAACCCAATTCTGGTTGCCCTGTTAGCCTTCATTTTCTTCTTAGCCTTTATCATCAAAGGCGACGTTCGCAACATCTCGATCTTCCCACAATCAACCGGTGCCGGCAGTAACCTGATCAATGGGTTCCTGCAAGGGTACAACACAATGGATGCCTTAGCCGGGTTAGGATTCGGCGTTACCATCATTGCCGCTCTTCGGTTATTCGGGATGAACGACACGAAACTCCGGTCAAAAGCCGTTGCTAAAGTTGGGGCCATCAGCATGGGTCTCGAAGCCATCATCTACATTTTCCTGATTGCCCTTGGTGCTTCTAGTTTGAGTTACTTGAAGCTCACTCCAGATGGCGGGTCAGCATTTACCGCTATCATGGCGCACTACACCGGTCTTGCCGGAACCGCCATCCTGGGTGCCGTTACCTTCCTTGCCTGCATCACTTCATGTATCGGAATGATGACCGCCCTGTCAGAAGACTGGAGCCAACGTTTTCCTAAACTCAGTTATCACTTCTGCCTCGGCTTAACTTCAATTGGTGCCTTCATCGTTGCGAACTTTGGGTTGGATCAGATCATCGCATACTCCACCCCACTCTTGAGCTTCATTTACCCACTGGCAATCGCCTTGATCGCATTAGGCTTACTCAATCCCTTTATCGGCAAGAATGCCTTCATCTACCGGACAACGATCATTCTGTCCTTCATTCCAGCCATCTTGGACTTCATCCACACCATGCCGCCATTCTTTGCAAACATGGGCTGGGCTAAAGCCATCAACGGTTGGGCTGCTGGAACCATTCCATTGTTTGCACAGGGTCTGGACTTCTTCCCATTCCTGTTGATCGGTCTGCTGGGCAGCTGGGCAATTGCGAAGATTTTTAACATCGCACCCGCTGCAAGTCTCTCAAACAACAACCACTAACCTAAACACATATCGACACATAGAATCGTTATCGCGGGTTTACCGCACACATAGCAGTAGTAAAAAGGCGACCGAGAAATCGGCCGTCTTTTTTGTGATATATAGGAAAGATTATTGTGAAACGACCGCAATCGACTGGTTCAGATGCGTGCTGTGTAAGATTTCGTCCACCACAACGCTAACGAACGCCGTCTCACTCACGGGTGTGGCCGGAACGGGGGCACCTTCGTTGATCAATTGGGCCGCCCCAGAAGCTGCAGGATCGAGCGCAACCGGTCGTAAAATAGTGTACGGCAGCTCAGCCTCATCGACAATTTTAATGGCGTAACGCTGCTGTTTTAAGAACTCATCAGTATCTGTGATGCCAGCATAGGTCAGCGGGGCTGTGACTTCATTATCGATACCGGCAACCGAGCGCATGACGGTTCGACACTGCGTCCCCGTCTCACGAATGGCCGCAAAAACGGCTTCGAGCTTCCAATCCACATCCATGCCGATGAAATCGGAGTAAATAACGTCCACATCCGTCACGGCATCCAGGTAGGTGTTAGCCTTGTGGGCATCCCCATTAAACTGTTCGGCAATCGACAGACCTGCAACCGGCGCTTCTGCGAACCCGACCACCGTGATATCGGTGAGTTGTTCGGCAATTTGCTGTGCAACGGGGTGATCGATTCCTAAAATCAAACATCTTGTCATGGTGCAATTTCCTCTCATATTCGGTTATATTCAGTCTCTTCAATGCCCACTATACCAGAGGTTGACCAGTGATAACAGGCCGTTCATGAAATTCTCATTATTGTCAAAACTGGATTTTTAAACATTCGGCTATTGAAACGTAAATAAATAAATGTTACTATTAAAAATGGTTTTTAAAAGTAAAACACGAACATTATTTGAAATTATTACTTATTTAAGGGGTTTTATTTATGGGTCAGAGAATTGCGTCATATTTTCAGTTTGAAGAATTAGGGACCAACTACAAGAAAGAATTTTTAGCGGGATTAACGACCTTCATTTCCATGGTCTACATTTTGTTCGTCAACCCGAACGTTCTGAGTGTCTCCGGGATGGACAAGGGTGCGGTCTTTACGGCGACCGCGTTAGCCAGTGCGTTTGGCTGTTTCTTAATGGGCATCATCGCCCGTTACCCAATTGCCATTTCAGCGAGTCTTGGGATCAACGCCTTCTTCTCATACACCGTTGTATTGGGCATGAAGGTGCCGTGGCAGACTGCCTTAGCCGGCGTGTTTGTCGCTTCGATCTTGTTCATGATCCTGACCGCATTTAAGATTCGTGAAATGGTCGTTGATGCCATTCCGCGTGACCTTAAAATGGCGATTAGCGCCGGGATCGGCCTGTTCATTGCCTTCATCGGGTTAAGTGACGGGGGTCTGATCGTGTCCAACAAATCAACCATGGTTGCACTTGGGTCACTGCATGTCGGCAGCACATGGTTGACCATTATCGGATTACTGTTAACGATCGTGTTAATGAGTGCACGAGTCCCCGGTGCCATCTTTATCGGGATGGTCATCAACGTGATCGTTGGGCTTTCTCTTGGGTTGATCAAAGCACCGTCCTCATGGATTGCTGGTGTCCCAAGCCTTAAGCCAACGTTCGGGGTTGCCCTCTCACATATTGGCAGTATCAACACGCTGCAATTAGCCGTGGTCGTTTTGACCTTCCTGCTCGTGACGTTCTTTGATACAACTGGGACCTTGGTTGGTTTGGCTGAACAAGCCGGCTTCGTTAAGGACAACAAGATTCCTCGAATCGGCCGCGCACTGTCCGCCGATTCCACCACAATGGTCGTTGGTTCCATTTTAGGGACTTCACCGATGGGGGCCTTCGTTGAATCATCAGCCGGGATCGCCGTTGGTGGTCGTTCTGGGTTCACCGCTGTGGTTGTCGGCGTTCTCTTCCTCCTGGGATCATTCCTGTCACCACTGCTGACAGTCATCACTGACCAAGTGACCGCCCCAGCCCTGATTATTGTCGGGACCCTGATGGCGCAGTCATTGACTAAGGTTCACTGGGACAAGTTTGAAATTGCCGCCCCAGCCTTCCTGATCTTAGTTGGGATGCCATTAACTTACAGTATCTCAGACGGGATCGCCCTTGGGTTTATCACCTACCCATTATCAATGATTGCCGCCAAACGCGGTAAGGAAGTCAGCCCAATTATGTACGGGCTTGCCGTTGTCTTCGTCATCTTCCTCTGGATCTTGCAGGCAAGCTAACCCTTACACCTCTTATAGACGACATTAAAACAACAATTGTTTTTTATTACTGGAAAAGATCGAGAAATTCTCGGTCTTTTTTTGTGCGGTGTTAAATTGAATAAACACAAAACGCCCACATTAAAATAGCTTGTTGTTGCATTAAAATCAAAAAAGATTGTACGTATTACTCCTAGTGATATATCAACGTTTGTAAGCCTATTCGTCATTGAATATTAAAATAAAATTAAAAAAGTTGTTGACGGGTTAAAATTTCTCAGCTATACTGACGTCATTCAATCAAGCAAACAAATTCTGACAAGGAGGTTACCACCATGAAAAACACAACGTTCACACATGCAACTCAAGTAACCTCTGTTCGCCAGAATTTAGTCTTATTATTAAAAACTAAGGACGCAACTTTGAACTAGCGTTTAGTCGCCACGGCCACTAAACCATTTCAAATAAGTTGAGCCCTATTTTCTTCGTTTTTAATGATGAGGGCTTGCTTCATAACTTCGACTTTACCCCTCATTCATTTACTGGATGAGGGATTTTTTATTGCTCGAAACAAAGGAGGGACGTCACGAGCAACTCACTTTTTGGGATTAGGGATACATAGGCACCACACGAAAAAAATTTGGAAAGTAGGAATTCAATATGAAGAAGAACACATTTAAGAAAATGGCAGGAATTGCCGCAATTGTTATGTCAGCTGGGATCTTTGCAGGATGCAGCACTGCAACGACCAAGTCGGAGGGCAATACCGCTACTGGTAACACCATTAAAATTGGGGTCAACATGGAACTTTCAGGCGCCGCAGCCGGCTATGGCCAACAACAAAAACAAGGGATTCAATTGGCCGTGAGTCAGATCAACAAAGACGGCGGCGTCAAAGTGAATGGTAAGAAGAAAAAGATCAAGCTGGTCATCCGCGATAACAAGACCGCAACCAGCACCAGTGCTTCCGTTGCCGCTCAGTTGGTCAACAACGACAAGGTCAGCGCCATCGTCGGACCAGCCACGACCAACGCCGGTACTGCCGAAATTCCAACGATCACCAAAGCTGAAGTCCCTAGTGTGAGTCCTTCAGCCACCGACCCCGATTACACGTTGAAGAAGAACGGCAAAGTACAACCATACGTCTTCCGGGCTTGTTACCAAAACAACTTCCAAGGGTCAACCGCAGCGAAATTTACATATAACACACTCAAGGCTAAGAACGTCGCCATCCTGACCGACAATTCAAGTGACTACGGTACTGGATTGACGAAGGCCTTCAAGAAAACATTCAAGGGCAATGTCGTTTCAAGTCAGACCTTCCAAGAAGGCGACAAGGACTTCAACGCTATCTTGACCGCGATTAAGAACAAAAAGATCGACGCCATCTACGCACCCGGCTACTACTCAGAAATCGGCTTGATCATCAAGCAAGCTCGTCAAATGGGCATCAACGTTCCAATCGTCGGTAGTGATGGTATGGCTGATCCTAAATTGGCCCAAATCGCTGGTGACAAGAACGCTTCTAAGGTTTACTACACCACCCCATTCTCAACCACTGTTGCTGAAAAGTCGAAGACCGCTAAGCAATTCATGGCTGCCTACAAGGCACGTTATCACGCTGAAGCCCCAACCTTCTCAGCATTGGCATATGACTCTGTTTATATGATCAAGGACGCTATCCAAAAGGAAAACTCCACTAACTCCGTTAAGATCGCTAAGGGCTTGGCTAAGACCAAGAACTTCGACGGCGTTACCGGGACCATCACCGTTGACAAGAAGCACGATGCCAACAAACCAATTGCCGTTGAACAACTTACTGATGGCAAGGTTAGCGCTTCTACTGAAGTTAAGTAATCTCTAACTGTTGAAATCATTCCTGTCTTTGGTGGGGATGATTTTCGCATATTGGGTTTGATGGATAGATGAGTTGAATCCGGCCGTTGCATTCTGCAATTTGGCACTCCGCCGTTGTGGCTCGCGATGAAGCTAACTCGATTTCCGCTGCGCGGCTCTCGAGTGGATCTTCATCGTCTCGCACATCAGTAACCGACCCAAGTACGGTCGCTAACTGATGTCGACACCACGGTTCCGTGCCAAATTGCGCCATTCCACTTACATTGCTGAAATGAATGACTGTTGGTTAAGCATCACATGTGTATTAACCCTAGTTTGCGGATTATCCGCTCTCGACTGCTTGTTACACCATGTTAGATAACCTTTGGATGTAACCGCATGTTGATCGTCTTTCACCGTTATTTCAGGCTTAATGTTCGACTTTATCGCTGTAATCGTCTCCTTATTTGGCAACTTTTACAGCCACTATCAGTGGAACGCAGTGACAGTTAGCTCGATATCATCCACAACTTTACCCATTTATTTATTGTTTAACTTCTTGTCACGGCTCTTTGCTTTTACCTAGCCGAAACGTGCTGCAGGAAGCAGAGGGCTCCTGTATAAGCAACTCTGACCGCTTCCTTCCGCACTCTATTTTAACTTTCGCCGAATTTCAGATAATGGCTCTTTACTTTTATCTAGCTGAAACGTGCTGCAGAAAACTGAGGGCTCCTGCCTAAACGACCTCTGGCAAAAATGCCAAGTTCGGGCATTTCTGCCAGAGGTCGCTTAGGCTCCGCCCTCAACCCGTTTTCTTCCGCACTCTCTGGAGGAATAAATGTGCAAACACTAATACAACAACTCATAAACGGCCTTTCGCTTGGCAGCATTTACGCACTGCTGGCGCTTGGCTACACCATGGTGTATGGGATCATTAAGCTGATCAACTTCGCGCATGGTGACATCTACATGCTTGGGGCCTTTTGGGGCTACTACGTGATCAATTACTGGCACTTTAACTTTATCTTCGCGCTGTTGTCAGCCATGCTGGTCTGTGCCGTCAGTGGTGTGATCATTGAATATTTGGCTTACCGGCCACTGCGGCACTCACCGCGGATCGCCGCTTTGATCACTGCCATTGGGGTCTCGTACTTCCTTGAAAACGGGATGTCCTACCTCTATGGCTCAAGTACTCGGAGTTTTCCGCAGATTATTAAACAAGTGAACTACCACATTGGTGGCGTTCAAATTTCAAACATTCAAATTTTGATTCTCGTCACCGCCTGCCTGTTGATGATCCTGCTCCAACTGATCATCAAACGCACAAAGATGGGCCGGGCCATGCGCGCTGTGTCGGTTGATTCAGACGCGGCTGAGCTGGTCGGGATCAATATTAACCGCACCATTTCGTTTACCTTTGCCTTAGGGTCTTCAATGGCCGGGGCTGCTGGAGTGCTCATCGAACTGTACTACAACTCGATCGACCCGTTGATGGGGATGACGCCTGGGATCAAAGCCTTCGTTGCCGCCGTTGTTGGTGGGATCGGCTCCGTGCCCGGTGCCTCACTGGGCGGGTTCCTGATTGGCCTGCTCGAAACGGGCGTTCAGGCGATCGGCCTTTCCGCTTACAAGGATGCGGCCGTGTACCTCGTGCTGATCATCATCTTGTTGATCCTGCCATCCGGGATCTTCGGTAAGAATACGAAAGAGAAGGTGTGATCACATATGAGAGCAAATTTCAAATACAATCTGTGTTGGCTGATCGTGATGATTGCGGGGTTTTACCTCATTAACACCCTCATTCTCGTGGGCGTGATCAACGCGTTTATCGAAAACATGCTGGTGACGATCGGCATTAACATCATCCTGGCAGTTGGGTTGAACCTGGTGATCGGGTTCGCGGGACAGTTCTCGCTGGGCCACGCTGGGTTTATGGCAGTCGGCGCCTACGCGACAGCTATCATTACGTCGGACCATGCAAACGCTGCTGGCTTTTGGACCTCCATTGTGGTCGGTATCATCATCGCCATCGTGGCCGCCTTGATCGTTGGGATCCCAACGTTGCGGTTGCGGGGCGACTATCTGGCCATTGCGACGATGGGCGCAGCCGAGATCATTCGGATCATCATCAATAACCTCAAAATTACCAACGGTGCTGCCGGGATGTTCAACATTCCGCAATTTGCGACCTGGCCAGTGGTGTACATCATGGTCTGCGTCACCTCAATTCTTATCGTGAACTTCATTCACAGTCGTGGTGGCCGGGCTGCCATGGCCGTGCGTGAAGATGAGATTGCCACTGAATCTGTGGGGATCAACACCACCAAGTGGAAACTAGCCGCCTTCGTCTTTGGCGCCGCTACCGCTGCCATCGCTGGTTCACTTCAAGCCTCTTACGTACAAACCATCGCGCCAACGAACTACAACATCATGGAATCCATTGCCATCCTGATCATCGTCGTCCTTGGTGGGACCGGCTCGATCACCGGCAGCTTCGTCGCCGCCTTCGTTTTGGGCGTGCTGGATACCGTTTTACAAGATTTTGGTACCCTGCGCATGGTCATTTACGCCGTCGTCCTTGTTGTGATGATGGTCTTCAAGCCATCCGGCCTGCTGGGCACTTGGGAATTCTCATTTAAACGACTCTTTAGCCGTCGCAAACCAAAGGGGGAAACGCAAGCATGAGCACAATTCTAAAAGTTGACGACCTCGTCAAAAACTTTGGCGGGTTGGCCGCCGTGTCCAACGTTTCCATGCAGTTAAACGACGACGAACTCGTCGCCCTCATTGGCCCAAACGGTGCGGGGAAAACCACCGTGTTTAACCTGCTGACCGGCGTGATCGTCCCAAGTTCGGGCGCCATCACGTTTAACGGGCCAAATGGGACGGTACCGATCAACGGCATGAAGCCGTACAAAGTCGCTGATCTTGGTCTTACACGGACGTTCCAAAACATCCGTCTGTTCAAGAATCTCAGCGTCATTGACAACGTGCTGATTGCCATGACCAGCCACTACAAGGAAGGCTTCATTCAATCTGTTTTCCGGCTGCCAACCTACTACAAGACCGAGGCGCGCATTCGCCAAGAAGCCATTGACCTGCTGAAGATTTTTGACCTGCAGGACGACATCGACGTCCTCGCCAAGAATCTACCTTACGGGATCCAGCGCCGACTCGAAATCGTCCGCGGTCTCGCGATGAAACCAAAAATTCTGTTTTTGGACGAACCAGCAGCCGGGATGAATCCCGAAGAAACAGCTGATCTCACGCGCTTGATTCGCCAGATCCAACGTGAATTTCACATCACGGTCCTGCTGATCGAACACGACATGTCACTGGTCATGAATTTGGCCGAACGCATCTACGTGCTCGACCACGGCTCCCTGCTTGCTGAGGGCACCCCAGATGAAATTCAACAAAACGACGCCGTTATCAAGGCGTACTTGGGAGAGGAGGCCTAGAAATGGCCATGCTTACAGTCGACAACCTTGCCGTTAATTACGGTGTCATCACCGCCGTCAAGGGCGTCAGTTTCGAAATTAACGAGGGCGAAATCGTTTCCCTGATTGGGGCAAACGGTGCCGGAAAAACGACGATTCTCAAGACCATTTCTGGTCTGTTGAAACCCGTCAGCGGCACGATCACCTATGAAGGTAACCAAATTCAAAAACAAAAAGCACCTAAAATCGTGGCTCAGGGCATCTCACAAGTTCCCGAAGGCCGCCATATTTTCCCCGGGTTGACCGTCAAAGAAAACCTGCAGATGGGTGCCTTTCTCCAGTCTAACCGCCAACAGATCAGTGACACGTTTGACGAGATCTACAAGCGGTTCCCCATTTTAAAGCAACGGGAGAATCAGGATGCCGCCACCCTCTCCGGTGGCGAGCAGCAGATGCTGGCCATGGGTCGGGCGCTGATGTCCAAGCCCAAACTCATTTTGCTGGACGAGCCTTCCATGGGACTCGCGCCCATCTTCATCAATGAAATTTTCGACATCGTGAAGGCGATCCAGGAACAGGGCACCACGGTGCTGCTGATCGAACAAAACGCCAAAAAGGCCCTCTCCATCGCGGACCGCGGCTACGTGCTGGCATCCGGCGAGGTCAAGTTAACCGGGACTGGCCAGGAACTGCTGGCGAACACCGACGTCCAGAAAGCATATCTAGGGGGTTAAACAATGAGTGTTGCAGATTATATGACAAAAAAGGTGATCACCATCTCACCGGATACTAAGATCAACGTGGCAATTAATACCATGAAAGACAACGCCATCCATCGGTTACCCGTAATCGACGGCAATCAGTTAGTCGGTCTTGTGACGGAATCGTCCATCTCAGAAGCTTCGCCATCCAAGGCCACCAGTTTGTCGATCTATGAGGTCAACTACCTCTTCAACAAGATGACGGTCGGCGAGGTGATGATCAAAGACGTCAAGACGGTCCCACAAACGGCACAGCTGGAAGACGCGATTTACCAGATGCGGCAAAATAACATTGGCGTCTTACCCGTCATGGACGGCGCTGACGTTGTCGGCATCATCACCAGCAACGACATTTTAAACGCCTTTTTGGACATCACCGACTACTACAAGGAGGCCACGGTCGTTCAGATCTTCATCGATAACGACCGCACCGGCGTCATTGGCGAGATCGGCACGTTAATGGCCGACAACCACTTCAATATCCAAACGCTGATGGTCACTCGTAATTTAGGTGAGATCATGATAGAAATGCACGTCGACCGCGCCGACCGCGATGCCGTTAAGGCGGCGTTGACCGAGGCCGGGTTCGAGGTTCGGTTCGTGATCGATCAGCCGGAGCATCAAGCGTAGTTTGTGGTCATTCAGCTGATATGACGTTTCATCTCAATCGCTTCCCATTGCTGGCACCTATTTCGAATGCCAAACAGCGAAATGGCTTTAGCCCCTGTTGCTTACTGTCCATTCACACCTGTTGCCTAGTCATCGCGGAGTTCGCTCTGTTAGGCTAACAGCTGGGGCATTACCAACCGGAGATGTCGGCAATGTGCTGCGCGTCATCAAGTACGAGACACTTCATCTCGCCGGCATCGCAGTGATGACCCGCGATGCGCTAATTTCTACTACACACCCAAAAAGCACCGGCACAACTGCCTCCACAGTTTTGTCGGTGCTTTTTTGACGATTCAGTTATAAATTCAAGTGGCGTTGCGTCCCTATTTTTGATCTGGCACACTAACCTTTGACCAGTCGATCTGTCGGTCTTTAAAGTAGTAGGCACGGTCATGGTCGTTCACTTCACGCATCACGTGCGCTGGGTTGCCAACTGCCACGACGTTATCAGGCAAGTCCTTCGTGACGATGCTGCCAGCACCAACGACCACGTTATTGCCTAAGGTGATACCAGGCAAAATGATAACGCCTGCGCCTAGCCAGCAGTTCTCGCCAATGTGCACTGGCATGTTGTACTGGTACTCCTGCCGACGCAATTCGGGCAGGACTGGGTGGCCAGCTGTAGCAATCGTCACATTTGGTCCGAGCATCGTATGCGCGCCAATATAAATATGGGTATCGTCCACAGCTGTAAAGTTAAAGTTGGCGTACACGTGAGCGCCCAAATGAACGTGATGGCCACCCCAATTTGAATGGAATGGTGGTTCAATATAGTACCCTTCGCCGCATTCAGCCAACATGTCCTGCAACATGGCATCGCCGTTTGGCAGGTAGAGACTGCCGTCGTGTAATTCTTCGTTCATTGGTGCACCTCCATAGGGTTATGGGTCTAGTGTACCAGATTATGTAAACGTTTTCTTTGTGAACTTTTAATGTGCCTTTCGGTTCGCTATGTGTCGAACATAAAATTATCTTATTGATTATTTTAATGCTATTATCAAAATTAGGAAAAGATACAGATTTCCACCTAGCTAAGCATGTACGCCAACATGCTTAGTTTTTTTGACTTGAGAGGTTCTAGATACGTTTTTCTAGAACTCATAGCGGAAACGTGTTTTGAAAGGGGTCCGTCCAATGTTGGGTGATAGTGCGTTGCATTCCGCAATTTGGCACTCCGTGTAGTGGCTCGCGACTGAGCTAACTCGATTTCTGCTGCGCAGCTCTCGAGTGGATCTCAGTCGTCTCGCACATCAGTAACCGACCAAAGTACGGTCGCTAACTGATGTCGACACCACAGCTCCGTGCCAAATTGCTGCATTCCACTAACGTTGAACTTACTTTTTACCACTAGTTAAGCATCACAACTACGTTAAAACTAGTTCGCAGAGAATCCGCCCTCGACTGCTAGTAAGGCTATTAATAGCAATGCTTCTCATGACGTATTAGTCACTAGTAACGATTAATATAGAGGTTTTGTGATGCCACTTTTGAAGACTTATTAACTTTGACGACTACTCCAGAATTTTAGCGTAGTGGAACCGTTCGGCATTGCAGGCGGTGGTGTCGGTGGTCGTTAGCGGTTGTCCTTTAGCCGGTTACGACCACCGGAGACGTAGGAGATCCTTGAATTTCTGCCAAGACATTCACTAGCTCCCCGGAGCGACCCCCACCTCAGCCTGCAGGGCCGAACGGTGGAACGAAGCGACATTAAAGCGCTACTTTGAATCACCCAACAATGGAAAGATCCTTTGAAAGGCGAGGGCTACATAAGGGACTCGGGTCAAAAAAGTCAGGGCCGGGATTACGCTTTGTTTGATTGGGTGGTGCTGGCGATGTGCTTCTTGGTCTCATGGCGGAAACGTGTTCCGAAAGGCTAACGTGTAAGGGACTCTGCCCAAAAAGTCAGGCCCGGGATTGTGATTTGATTGATTACTAGGTGGTGCTGGCGACGCGCTTCTTGGCCTCATAGTGGAAACGTGTTCCAGGAGGCAAGGGGCTACTACGTAAGTGACTCTGGCAAAAATGCCAAGTTCGGGCATTTCTGCCAGAGTCACTTACGCTCCGCCCCTTAACCGCCTCCTTCCACACTCTACAAAAAAACCACTCCCACAAACTACCTGGGGAGCGGCTCTGGAACTTATATCCGAATGCACTTAACGCATGCATCCGTTGTACCTTGCAGAAGGTTATCGACCAATTCCTAGATGAATCTAATCTTGGAGCTTAATCTATGCGGTTTCGTCTGGTTATGCCAGAAGGTTTTTCAGCGGGCACTCATCGTTCTTAGCCACCCGACTCCTCGATCATTCTGCTGGTCATAACGTCACTGAGTACTTCCCATGACTTCCTACACACGACCCGCATGGTCTAGTATCGCCAAACAGCGGGCCACGTTGCTTCTCAGCAACGGTACTTCTCACGTTTCGATGCTTCTTGGAACAATTGTTAAACTGGTACAAGCTACATGTGACGTGGTGCCGTGTTACATTGGTCTTATCTAACCTTCCATGGATGTCATACCTGAAAATGTAACCGTTTACAAGCAATTAGCTCATCACAAAATTGGGGATAATAACCGGGAAAAACTTTGCTTGAAACGCAGGTAAAACGACTGATCTGCGAACATCTTGGCGGTAATCAACTCGCTTTGGCGAATGTCTTCTTCGTAAATGTCGGCCAACTGTTTTGCCAGCTTCTCATCATACAGGAAGGCGTTGATCTCAAAATTGAGTTTGAAGCTCCGAAAGTCCATGTTCGCTGACCCAACGGACGCTAAGTTGTCATCGACCACCATGGTTTTCGCATGCAGGAACCCATTTTGATAAAAGTAGATCTTGACCCCGATTTTCGCCAACTCATGGGCATAATACTGGGTTGCCCGGTAAACAAAGGCGTGATCCGGCATGTGCGGCACCATGACCCGAACGTCTACACCCGCCATGACAGCGATCCGCAGGGAATCCATCACACTATCATCGGGAATTAAATATGGGCTTTGGATCCAGACCCGTTTCTTCGCCGACTGGATCAAACGAATATAACCCATTTTGATCTGCTGCAGGTCGGAATCTGGCCCACTTGTCACGATCTGGAGGTTGCTATCACCCTTTACGTGGGTCAGTGGGAAGTACTTTGAATCTACGTGGTCAGTTGGCAAATGCGCTGACCGTGCCGTCACGTTCCAATCAAGTGTGAACTGGCTTTGGAGGCCAAACACGCCTGAGCCAGTAATGCGCAAATGAGTATCCCGCCAATTACCAAATTTTTCCTTCCAACCGAGATACTGGTCGCCGATGTTAAAGCCACCAACGTACCCGACTTTCCCATCAACCACCACGATTTTTCGGTGATCACGGAAGTTCAGTCGAAAATCAGTAAAGAGTGATCTGGCAAGAAACGGTTCAGCATAGCCACCGGCATCCAGTAACGGCTTAAAGAAGCGCCGGTAAGTCCCTAATGACCCAAACGGATCATAGATGACCCGCACTTCGACACCAGCCTTCGCCTTTTTCACCAGTTGATCCAGGATATGATTACCGATCTTGTCGTTATAGAACGTGTAAAATTCGACGTGAATACTAGACTTCGCACTTGCCATGTCCTCAACCATGTCATGAAATAACTGGTTACCATCCGTAAAGATCTTCACGCGGTTCTTTCGCGCAAGGAAAGCCCGGTTCGTGGTCATGAACATGCGGACCATTGACTTCATCGAATCGGAAACGCGGTCAGCGGGCAGACTTTCGTTTCCCAAAAATTCTCGCTGGCGCTTCAGTAACTCATCCAACTGCATCGTCACGTTGGATTTAACCTTGTACATCTTGTTTCGCGGCAGTTGCCGGCCCAAAAACGCGTACAGGATGAACCCAACAATTGGCAGAAATAGCAACACCAATAGCCAAGCCCAGATGGCAGCGATATCTTTTCGCTGTCTAAATACGGTAATTATTGCTAAAATAACGTTAATGAAATAGATTATTTCAAAAATCATCGCCCAAGAAATCGACATGTGACGCCCCCTTATATCCTTATACGGGAAATTATATCGTTTTAAAGGCTGATTTTCAAAACACGCGTTCAAAATGATATTAAAGGAGATCTTTAAATGCTGTCACAACTCATCACTGGCTTCTACCACTTTGGCATGTTCCACATGTTTCACATGATGTTTCGTGAAAATCCACTTATCGGTACCGCCGTCATCGTTGCCCTGATTCTTTGGCTTGTTTATCGGTATTTTAATAATCGCCGATAGTGCCACGTACCTGTCACGCCCGTTACTCTCCGTGAATTTGGCGGTCGGCGGGTATGGGTCGCTCCGAAGCTATTGAATTTCTTGTCAGAAATTCAAGGATCTCCTCCGGCTCCCGTATCAGTAAGCGGCCTGAGAAACGTCCGCAACCTGATACCGACGCACCAGCCGACCGCCAAATGCACTCCGAGCAACTCATATTATTGTGCTTATTTAAATAACTTAAGCATCAAAACAGAATTAGCCCTAGTTTGGCATTGAATCCGCGCTCGACAAGCGGTAATCCGCATATTATCTTAAGCCTGAAATATTCTAAATCGTCACCAGATTCCAACAAAAAAATCTCGCCAACACAGCCGTGTTCAGCGAGATTTTTTTGTTGAGTCGATTTAATTCACAACACTCGGTGCATCCTTCGTTTCAGGATCCGAGATGCCGATGACCTTGTTTGCGTACAATGTTGGGTCGGCAATCATCTTTAAAATGGCATCCGCCATACTCTTTCGTGAGCCGGAACCGCCCGCGAATTTTTCACCCTTTTCGGTGATGGTGTAGTTAATAGCATCGTGGTTATTTAACCAGGCAAACCGCATCGTCGTATAGGTGAGTCCCGACTGCTGTAACAGCTCTGATGCTTGCCGCATCGGTGCCAGAGCCCCACTGAGCGTACTTTGATTCCAAGCATAAAATTGAGGATTTGGCTCCTCAGCATAGATACCGATGGAACTGGCAGCCAAGACACGGTCCACATGTTGCGCCTTCATTGCTTGAATCACATTGGTTGTAATGGTGTTTTCTGAGTCGGTATCAACAGTCGCAATAAGTACCAGTTGCTGCCCCGCCATTGCTTGTTGAACCGCCTTTTCATCCGTTAAGTTACCTTCAACCAGCGTTACCCGTGGGTTATCTGCCAACTGCTGCAGACGCGAACGATCCCGCAGGAATAACGTCAATTCAATATCCTTAAATTGATCTTCCGTCAGAATCCGGTTTTCAACAAATTTCGCAATTTGGCCATTTGCGCCAAGAATAAGTACCTTCATACCAACGCCTCCTAAATATCATGTTTGACTCATCACAAGTGTACCGTGTTATGCCGCTTTTAGGGTCGAGAATGCTTGATTATCGAAAATGAACGACATTTCACTAGTCAGTTGAGGGTAATCACCGTGTTCTCATCAATACCGGTGACTTGATTCCAGCACTTCCGGTTGGCGGTTACTCAGCAAGTACCCGTGGCCACTTTTATCGAAGGCCAATCCCTCTAGTTCCCGTTTTGGCGACAACGACGACCAGTTAAAATTACTGTTGGTCAGCGACCCGCGACCCTTCAACCGGCTGGCAGAAAAGCTGGCAATGGAGCCATCTGAAACCAGATAGAGCCGCTTTCGTACGGGGTTATAACCCATGGATTGAATCCGCGTCCCTGGCAAGTGTTTGATAATTTGATGGGTCAGGCGAAACGACACGTGTTTGGCACTGATTTTCCCCTTGTAGACGTAGCCACCAGCGCCAGGATTCGTCCAGAAATAGGCGTTACCAGACTTATCAAATGCGAGGTCGTGACCACCCGGCAAATGCATGCCACCTGAGGACAATTTAAACCGTACCATTCTATCCGGCCGCAGTGACTTAGGACTAATGTGCTGGATCTCACCGTACATACTCGTTGGCACGCGGGCGCTCTTTTCCTTATCGCGCCACATGTAAAGCGCACCGCTCTTGAAGTTGTACGCTAACGACTGACCGTGCCCCGTGGTAAACATGGGGCCGACTTTGATAGCCTTTTGAATTCTCTTTTGCAGCGCAGAATACTTGCCCTTATGTTTCACATACACTGACTGTAATAGTTTTGGCGAAGATCGAATACCCAGTTTATCCAGTGTATTCAGGTTATACCGCACAATTTGACCCTTATTTTTCAAATTCGTTGGACAATAGACGACGTACATCAGCCGCCCCTTTGAAATAGCGATCGACTGCGGATTTCCCCAGCGCGCCTTATTACGTCCGGGCGACGGCAAGAGATACTTGGTCGTAAATGAAACTTTAATTCCCTTCGTTGATTTAATCGTATGCGTGCTGCCGCTGGCGTGCACGTAACTTTTAGGCACCTTCACAAAGTGCACCTTTTTATCATTGATCTTGCGCATCAAGTAGCGATGATACCCCACTAACCCCGATGATTTTTGATGCACGATCTTCCAACTTGCTGACGCTGACAATGGCAGCATAAACACCACCGCTGCAATGAACGCAACGAGGCCTGCCTTTCGATACTTCACACTTACATCCCCCTAAAACACGCTATTCTTCCAAAAGTAACATCTGAAATGATGTCACGCTTCTTATTTTCATCAATACTTCTATAATAGAACACTTTCAGAGCGTCTCAACATCAAACTTTTCTCGATTTTTGCATGATTGTGACTATTTTGTAATGATTGGCTTGAAAATTTCATTTCTTGATAGACGAAACTGCCGCTTCGTTGCGCCGGTCGGCCCTGCCGGCTCCACTACGCTACATAGTCGAAATAATTAACAGCTCAAAAGTTCGCACTAAAGTAGTATCTTTAAGCTGTAAATCGAGTATTACCACCAGACTTAGCACGGTATTATACATTGCTCTCACTGGAAGTATCAGCAGTCGAGGACGGATTCTCTTCAAACTTGGTTGAATGACATCGTGATTTTTAATCAGTAGTACGAAGCAAGCTCACAATGAGTGAAATACAGCAATTTGGCATGGAGCAATGTTGTCGACATCAGTTAGCGACCGTTCTGTGGTCGGTTACTGATGTGCGAGACGATGAAGATCCACTCGAGAGCTGCGCAGCAGAAATCGCGTTAGCTTCATCGCGAGCTACTATTGCGGAGTGCCAAATTGCGGAATGGAACGGGCCTAGACCTCCTGAAAAGGACCTACTTCGAATTCGAAACAGTCGAATAGCCGGTACTATAATCAATCGTAGCACCTGGTTGTATATTAAAAATGTAGATATTAAACCGTACCTGGTGGTCACCGATCGATTCACCCTGCATGTGGACGCCGCGGGCAACCAGTTCCTTGCCGCGAAAAATCGGTGTGACTTGGTAGCGCAGATAGTTGTGTGGGTGTTCCTTGAGATAACTGGCAACCTCGTCTTCATACTGCTCCATGTCGGGCGCATTCAACGACCGCGTGCCAGTCATTAAATTTTTCAGGTTGTTGTTCTGACCGGTCAGCTGATAGCCAATCAAATGACTGCGGTTATACAGCCAGTCCGTCTTGCCGTCATAGGTGATCCGCTTGTTGTGAAAACCCGTTGGATCCACGTACAGCGGTTCCCGTTCTGCGGTTGGCATTAGGGACTTGTTCAATAACGCATCCGCCCCAGTCACTCGGTTCAATGAATCCAACTGATGGTATTCCTGCCAGGCGCCCTTCGATGTGCTCAACTGTGCCTGCGTAAACGTGGGGACATTTTTGTTCACCTGCACGATCTGCTGATCGGTGTAGGTCAAATTGGCCAGTTCAGTGGTGCCCTTTGCCTTCGTGGTGCCGGTCCCAGTACTGGTACTCGTGTCGAGGCCACCGCTGCCGGTACTGTTGCTACCCGCGGTAAACGATTTGATGATCGACGACACTTGGCCCGTGATGGTCGACTGGCTGGCAGCCGTTTTCGAGCTTGAACTGTCGCCCGTTGTGGCCGCGATGCCGATGATAACGGCCACAAACAACACTAGATATGTGAAAAATGAATTATTGCGTCGGCGATACCGTTTTGGCATGCTGTGATTCCCCCTGTTTGGGTCGCGCCAGACCGCTGATCACCGTCACTTCCCTGACGATAGCCAGTAAATTGTCTGATAAAGATGAGCCACTTCATGGCTCATCGCGCGTTCCCGATTATTGTGCACCCCTTATTTTACTAGGAAACGTATGTTCGTGTAAAGGGGCAGTCGTTATATTAATTTAACCTTTTATTAAACGGCTGGTTATCTGCGTGTCACTTAGATATGCTATACTATCGGCAATGAGGTGATATAAAATGAAGAAGAAGCAGACAAAAGCCCTGCTTTACAGTCTTGTTGCAGTGATGGCGATCTTTTTAGCCGCCTGCGGTAAGCAAAGCCAATCAAAGAGCAACGAATCGGCCAGCTTCAAAAACGAGCCCACCACGTCACAAACATCTGACGTGAAGAGCACGGTCCTCAAGGGGGACGGTTTCTGGTACCTAGCTGGGTCCATTAACGGTAAGAGTAATTCAGGCATGGAAGCCATCGCGTTTGATTCAGATACCGGCAAAGCCACCATGTACAACGTTGACAAGTACTACATGTCTTACGGTAACGCGCAAAAGGCGAATGCGCTGAACAAGGAAGGCACGGTCAACTACAGCTTCAAGCAAAATGATAATAACCAAACCGTGATCAAGCTCTCCGGTAAGATGTCCGGTGTCCCATTTGATGAGACGCTGACCGTCAAGACGAAGACCCACGGGAAAAACAAGGATAAGACGCTCAACATCAGCGGCTACAAGGCCGTCCGTGACGTGGACGCTGACAAGACGAACATTGTGTTTGTCAGAGCTAGTGCGCCGAAGACTAAGTAAGAGTGTGGAAGAAGGCGTCTAAGGAGTGGAGCCTAAGTAACTTTCGGCATAAAATCCCGGTTTTGGATTTTGTGCCGGAAGTTGCTTAGGTGCCACTCCTTGCCTTCTGGAACACGTTTCGGCTAAAGGCTAATAGAAAGCCGCTGCCAGTAGTAATTTATAGCTTAAGAAATTCCATTTAGATTTTGTGCCAGAAGTTGCTCAAGTGCCACTCCTTGCCTTCTGGAACACGTTTCAGCTCTGTAAACAAAAAAAGTCTAGCAAAATTATGCTAGGCTTTTTATTTTTGCTTTTTTAACAATTCCAATCCAATATCGCCAAAATATCAGGCAACTTTCCCGGTATTTCCCAGGAAATAATCATTACCGATGCAGCATGCTCAGCCCAATGCGCTGCCCAAATACTTTCTCGGCAACACCAGTCGCGTTGGCCAGTACCACATAGACCGCCACGTAAATTAGGCCTAATACAGCCGCCAGCAACAAGGCCAGTATCTTTGAGGCAACCGCCGTCAACAGGTGGCTTAACAGGAAGGTTGCGGCCAGCAGAATGACCGCGAAAATGAGGTTCAGCCGCACGATCGACCACAGTTCGCGTAAATGAAGGCGGTAGTACCGACAAATAAAGTGGAGCCCCATCAAAATGACGATGCCAAACGCAATTGTGGTGGCAATGATGGCGCCTAATCCCTGAAGCGCGTATACGAGCGGCCATTGAAGAAGAAGTTTAACACCCAGACCAACCAGCAACGTCACGGTGGCCAGCTTGCTCATCCGCAACGACTGCATCAGCGTTAACACGTCAATCCCAAGTCCTAAAACAAAACTTTGAATGACGTTGTAAACGAGATAGTGGGCACCAAGGTTATCGAAGTTGAAAAAGACACCATAGATTGGATAGGAGAGTGCACTGATCATGATAACCATCGGCAACAGCGTCACCAGCAACAGTTTCAGGTTATCCGTAATCAGTTTTTCAATCGATTTATAGCTCGTTTTAACCGACGATAATTTGCCGGAGATCAGTGGCAAGGACGACTCGGACACCGCCATGGCGAGGGAGATCACCACCGTCGTGATCTTATTCGGATTAGCGGAAAAAATCGTGTAAAGATACTGCGTGTAGCCCGCCGATAGGTGCAGGCTGCCGACCAGAATCTGTTTAAAGAACAATTGATCAACGAGCTGACAGAGCGTGATGCCAGACCCAACGATGACAAACGGAATCGACTCATAGCTGATCATGAGCAGCGTCTTACCTAGTTGGCTCACGGACGGTTTTTCAGTCGACGCGGCGACTGCCGGAGCCCCGCGCCGTTGCCGGATCAGGCGCACCAACAGGTAGCCGTAGCTAAACACCGCCCCAAAGAAGGCGGCAGCCACACTGACGTAGACCGCCTGGATATAGTTTTGGTGGAGCACCTCAATGATCAGATACGTGCCCGCCAAAATGACAATGACCCGCACCAACTGTTCCCACAGTTGTGACAGGCCGTACGGTTTCAGGTCGCCATTTCCTTGAAACCAGCCCCGCAACGCGCTCATGGATGGTAAAATGACAATAGCGGGCACCAGGGCGCGAATCGCCAACGTTGCATCGCAGGTCGACTTGACCGGACTGCTGGCCGCCAGCACCGGCGCAAACGTGTACAGCAGAATCCCGCAGATGATACCGGACAGCAACATGATCACAAACCCAGTCTGCGTCACCCGCTTGGCGCTCAGCGGTTTTCCCTGGCCATTGTAGTAGGCCACCCGCCGCGCGATGGCGGACGGGAAGCCTGCCGTTCCCAGCGAGATAAACAGCGCATACGGCGTGTAGGCACTGTTAAAAATTGCCTGCGCCGTCGTCTGATGACTCGGACTGCCCAACATCGCCAACCACGGGATTAGGTACACAATACCCAACACCCGCGAAAAGATACTCCCAAACGAGAGCCAAAACGACCCAGAAATTATTTTCGAATTCATACGCGCATCAACCAACCATCTTCCTTTAAGCTTTTCTTCTATATGTTATATTGCGTTTGGTTCGCTACTTTCGCTGCGTTGCGTAACTTTTTCCAGTTTGCAACGTTACGTTGCGTCACATTACTTATTTGTAATCATGGTTCTTATCAGCAAGTTACTGACATTGGTTCCAACTATATTGGCTGGCTAGCAGTCGAGTGCGAATAATCTACGAACTAGCCTTAACTGTCTTGTGATACTTAACAAGTATATGTGGCTAGCTCACAATCAGTGGAATGGAGCGGTTTGGCACGGAGTTGTGGTGTCGATGGCACTTAATGGGCGTGACTTTCGGCCATTTAGTGCCATGCGAGACGATGAAGATCCATTCGAGAGCTGCGCAGCAGAAATCGAATTAGCTTCATCGCGAGCCACCACAGCGGAGTGCCAAACCGCGCAATGCAACGAACGTCGAACGCAAACGCCGAGTTCTAAAACTACCATTATCAGCCTACAGGAACACTGCTGGCAACACAACACAGTAATCGTTTACAAAAATTATTCTTTACCCGTTGTATTTAATTACTTACTAAGTTAAAATAAATAAAGGAGGCGCTTACATGGCGCAAGCAACCCAATATCCCTACCAGGACGTCTTCGAACCCTACCTGGAAAATGAAGGTTTGGCGCAACCGACGATCAATGAGTATCGGACGGTGCTGACCGATCTGTTTAGTTATATGAGTACGTTTAACACTGGCTATCAGCGTGATCATCGGGTAGCGGCGCTGTTTGACCGCGATGTTGAGCAGTATTTAGCGATGCTGATCAATGAGCGTCACGTGACGAATGGCACTTATAATAAGATGCTGTCACATATTAACATCTATTTCAAATACCTGTTTACCCACAATTTGATCTCGCAGTTTCCGACGCTGACCTTAAAAGGGAAGTCCAAGGAACAGCTTCGTGCACCGTCGACGAAGTGGCTGTACGCGTTGCCGGAGATCATGGGAAACGATCAGTTGTCATACTATACGCGACTGACGTTGTTG
Organism: Secundilactobacillus paracollinoides; assembly: GCF_001702155.1. Lineage (NCBI taxonomy): Bacteria > Bacillati > Bacillota > Bacilli > Lactobacillales > Lactobacillaceae > Secundilactobacillus > Secundilactobacillus paracollinoides. The sequence goes on along the minus strand of NZ_CP014912.1, from coordinate 1,175,574 downwards.
CTGACGAACCGCGGGTATACGGTGAAGGAAATGTTGACACCAGGATTTTACACCCAGTTTGATCCGAATTCCTTTAACGAATGGGAAACGACATTCTGGGCCGAATTCACCCGGTTCATCACCCCGATTCAGGCGCGCCAGCACAGCCAAGACCTGTTTTTAAAACAACGGTTCGACGGCGACCCGCACCTCACTGTGCCTGGTCTGCATAAGTATTTGAAACCGGATGAAAAGGTGCTCGGCATTCCGCTGACGCCCACCAAGCTCTACCAGAGCATGGTTGTTAACTATTTTCTGACCCACGACAAGCTCACGGATCAGGAACTGGCCGCCGATCTGCGGCTCGACCCTCAATCCATTGCGTATTATCATCAATTAGCGGCTGCCGTGAAGGCTTAGGCGGTCGTTTTGAAAGGAAGATTTCAATGACCAACTATCAATTTTTAAAGCCCTACACCTTAAGAAACGGCGTCACTATCGCAAACCGAATCGCCATGTCACCCATGACCGAGCAGTCCAGTTTTGAGGATGGCACCATCACCAGTGACGAAACGGCCTACTACAACCTGCGTGCTGGCGGGGTCGGGATGCAGATCACCGGCTGCGCCAACGTCAACGATTTAGGCAAAGGTTTTGAAGGCGAACTCAGCGCCGCCCACGAAGACATGCTGCCAGGTCTGACAAAATTAGCAAACGCCATGAAGGTCGGCCACACCAAGGCCATTTTACAGATCTTCAGCGCTGGTCGCATGAGCAACTCCAAGATCCTTCGCGGCGAACAATCTGTTTCAGCCGGTAACGTTCAGGCTGACCGACCAGGTGCCGAACAGCCCCGTGCCCTTTCTACGGCTGAGGTCGAAGAAACCATCATGGACTTTGCCAAGGCCACTCAACTCGCCATCGATGCGGGTTTTGACGGCGTGGAACTCCACGGTGCCAACACTTACCTCATTCAGCAGTTCTTCAGCCCACTGACCAACCAGCGTGACGACAAATTCGGCGGCTCATTGGAAAAGCGCATGACTTTCCCATTAGCCGTGGTCAAAATCTGCGCCCAGGTCATCGCCAAAGCCAACCGACCATTCATCCTGGGATATCGTTTATCCCCTGAAGAACGCGAAACACCAGGCATCCGCATGGCTGACACACTCGCCTTAGTGAAGGCGCTGAACCAGACCCCCATCGACTACCTGCACATCTCGCTGGCCGACGCCTGGGGCAGCTCCATTGTGGACGCCGACGACAAGCAACCCGTCTTCGAGAAAATCAAAGAAGTGCTCGCACCGGGCCTGCCATTGATGGTCGTCGGCCACCTCGCCAGTCCCGCTCAAGTCGAAAAATTGATCGGCGAAAACGTAGACTTCGCAGCGTTAGGCCGAGAACTGATCCGCGAACCACGCTGGGTTCAAAAGGTCGAAGCCGGCGAAGAAGACAGCATCCGCTACACGTTCGCACTGAGCGATGTCGACGAGTTGAAGGTAACGAAACCATTGCTCAACTTCTTGCTGACAGTGTTCAAGTGCGGGTTCCCGTTGATTACTGATGAACAGCAGATAAGGCATTAGAGCGTGGAGGAAAACGGTTTGAGGGCGGAGCCTAAGCAACTCTGACAGAAATACCTGGGCTTGGTATTTTTGTCAGAGTTGCTTAGGCAGTAGCCCTCAGTTTTCCGAAACGCGTTTCCGCTCGAGGACAGAGAACCACAATCGCTTAATTCTAAACTTAACAAAGAACACCAAACCCGTCCTTTCTAGGCATCCGTGCCGTAACGAGTTCCACAAAGCAAGGGGCGGCCATGTAAGGGACTCTGGCAAAAATGCCAAAAACGGACATTTCTGCCAGAGTCCCTTACATTCTGCCCCTTAACCGCTTTGTTCCACTCTCATTCACAATTAAATCGCTTTCATTCCCCAAAAAATAAGGTATGATAAAGAGAAAAGGAGTGATGGAAATGGCAAAAGAGATTACCGTTGATCTGTCAGACTTACAACGTATTGCTGACAAACACACTGAGATTATTAAAGAGTATCCCTGGTTAATTCCAGCAGGACTGGCATTGGAAATGATTCCACTTGCTCTATTTATTCACGGCCGAGCACAGAATGGCATTTACCGCAAGAAGTTGCAGATTGAACGCGAACGCACAAAGCAATTGATGCTGCAATCTCAAGGTCATCGCCACCACCACTACAAGCATAAGGGTGGCCACGGCCACCATGGTCCCGCAATCAAGCAGTTGGCTGACACCCGTTCAAAGAATTATTGACAGATTGTCTTCATATGACTAAAAAGTGACACATTTCTAAACCTAATAATTGGGATTAGAACATGTGGCGTTTTTTAGTCTCATCTTTATCTCTTTATCTCTACCCATTTCATATGTTTCACGTGAAACACCGATGTGCCAAGCAATAAAAAAGGAAGGCAGCGACTGCTAACAGCGCGTTGTCATCCTTTTTATTGTTTTATACAACCATCCTTTAAAACTTCTCCCAAGGCGCAGTGGCATTAGCGAAAGTTTCTTCAGGTGTTGCTTCAGTCGAAATACCCGCAATTGGCTTGAAAACAAAGTTCAAGAAATCCCAAAGTGGTGCTGGAATATTGAGGTCATCAATATCAGATGGTGACAATTGGTAACGGATCGTGCCTTCATCATTAGCAATGATTTTTTGAACCCATTGTGGTTCGCGAATCAATTCACGGCCGATAGTAGCAAAATCGATACCGGCATCAATTACTTTTTCTGCATCTTCTGGCTTCTCAATGTTGCCGACACCAATCAATGGAATCCGGTCGTCCAGTACACGTAAAATTTGTGGAAGGATTGGTTCTGTTGCTTCTTTATCGTTCAATGAAGTCCGCCAAACATTCCCCATGGAAACATGAAGGTAATCGAGTGGTGCATCCGCTAAACGGTCAACGAAAGTTAGTGTGTCTTCCAGCCGAATCCCCGGTGTTTCGATTTCTTCTGGACTGATCCGGTAGCCAACGATAAAGTCGTGATTAGCGTACTGATCGGCAACCTCCTTCACTTGGTCAATGACGGCCAGTGGGAAACGCATCCGGTTTTCAAGGTTGCCACCCCATTTATCTTCACGTTGATTGGAATTTGGTGAATAGAATTGTTGAATCAAGTAAGTGTTGGCACCATGGATCTCAACTCCATCAAATCCGGCTGCAATGGCCCGACGTGTCGCTTCACCAAAAGCTTTGATTTCATCCAAAACTTCAGCACCGGTTAAGGCGCGCGGTGTTTCTGAACCTGGGCGTTCAGCTGCAATAGCCGAAGCGCTAACGGGTTGTTGTCCACGCAGAATCTTAGAATTTGTCATCCGACCAGCATCAAAAATCTGCAGAATCGCCTTAGTTCCGTTTAACTTCATTGCTTGCGCCAACTTGGCTAAACCGGGAATCATGCGGTCGCTGTCAACACCGAGGTTACCTTCAAATCCCTTACCTGCAGGTGTCACGTAAGCACAGGCCGTAAGTTCCATACCAACGCCACCTGAACGCATGCCATAATAATCGATTTGATCTTTAGTAATTGCGCCATTTTCATGAGCACTCATTTCGGTCATTGGTGCCATCACGATCCGGTTTTTGACAACGGCACCATTACGGAAACGGTATGGGTTTAAAAAGTTATAATCTGTCATTTTTAGTAAGTCCTTTCTATGCTTCAGCTTTGATATCGATAACAGCGCGACCCTGAATCTTACCGGCGTGCATCTGGTCAACGATTTTGTTGATATCACTCATTCGACGTAACGACGTGATTGGTGAAACGAGTCCCTTTGATGCATACATGAAGGCTTCAGCTAAGTCATTCCGGGTCCCAGTTAACGTGCCTTTAACCTGAGTACCATCAACGATCATCTTGGCAATACTCATTTCCATGTTGCCAGCAGCCATCCCGACAGCGACTACTGTCCCATGAGCTTTTACAACGTTTGCTGCTTGGTCAAAAACGGTCGCAGCTGGTGCTGTAACGATTGCTGCAGCAGCACCTTCTGGTAAGTGCTCGTGAACAAATTGAGGCGAGTCATTATTGCTGGCATTGTATACCAAGTCAGCACCGGCATCCTTAGCTAAGGCAAGTTTTTCATCGAAGATATCAACGGAAATAACGTTCAAATTAAAGACGTTCTTTGCGTATTGAACGGCCAAGTTACCTAAACCACCAGCACCATAGACAACGATCCAGTCGCCGGGTTTTGTGTTTGATTCCTTGATTGCTTTATATGACGTCACACCAGCACAGGTAATGGATGTTGCTTTAACAGGATCCAATCCAGCTGGCACTTTAACCGCCCAGTCAGCTTTAACAATAGCCTGTTGCGCCATCGCCCCATCCACATCAAAACCAGATTCGTGACGATTTCGGCAAAGATTTTCTAGACCCTGTTCACAGTATTCACAATGACCACAGCCGGCAAAGAGCCAAGCAATCGAAACCCGGTCACCAGGTTTAACTGAAGTCACATCCGGGGCAACTTCACGAACGATACCAACGCCTTCGTGTCCTGTGATCCGGCCAGGATGTTCTCCCTGCGCACCACTGGCAATCAACAAATCTGTGTGACAGACACCACAGTATTCCATATCAACTAATGCTTCCCCAGCTTCAATTGGACGTAGCGTGACATCTTTAATGTCAAAGTACCCGTTTGCTGGTTCTTTAATCGTGACTGCTTTCATTCTTGAACACCTTCTAATTTAGTTTAACTTATTAACGATTACAACTTACCACCAGATTAGTCAGAGTCAAGAACTTTTTTCACATTATAGTTTTTATACAAGTGAAATAATGTTTTAATCGCTAATATATAGTGTTTTATTATTAATTAACTATTCACAAAAATATTCATTAAGCGTTTACATAAATTCCATAAACGTACATATATTGTTTCAGCTTGTTAACTAATATAGTGATAAAAAAATAACGCAACGGTCACTTACGTTGCGTTATCTTTTAATTTAATCGTCTGTATGCTGTTCTTTGCTTTTCGTAATTGAACCACCTTCAACAGGAAAATAACCATGCGTATCGCTAATAGCATCCTGAAATTCGTCCAAAAAACTGAAAAACTCTTGAATTCGACGAGTTCCCACACGATCTTGCCAAGTTTTGACATTTACGCGCTCATCCGCCGTCACGGCACGGTCGACCTCTTGGCCCTTTGGTGTAAGTTGCCAGATTTTCTGACGTTTGTCAGTACCTTCAGTCTCAATAATGAGCTGTTTTGCGACCAACCCTTTTAACAACCGAGTCATTGCCGGTTTACTGACTTGATGTCGTTCCGCTAAATCAGAACTAGCCATATCGGTGGTTGCCATGGCAATGTCGTGCATAATCAAATACTCATCAAATGTAATGTCATACTTGGCTTTCGGTGCGTTAGCATAAGCTCGAATAAACTTGCGTTGAAACAGATATGCCCGTTGAAATTCCATCATCATGATGTCCAGACTGACGATATTATTTTGGTCGTTATTAGCCACCGCCACTCACCTCGTTTTGTCTCAAAATATTACTTCTAGTGTACCGCATAGCAGCAAAAAAAGAATGACTTAGTGCCAAAATAGCAGATTGTCATCCTTTTCAGTTCTATTTCGAAAATCGTTCCACCGGTTTCGCCGCCGGATGTGCGCCTAACCAGGCAATGATCTATTCGCCCAAACTAGTTACCATCGCCTGGGTAGCCTGCATCTGTTCCGGCGAAATTTCATTAACGTGCATCCCGCCAACGATCATCGCATTAGATTGCAAATGCGGTTGCAGCATTGTCGCTAACTGCTCAGTCAACACCCCTTCTTGGTGGTGATGACCGGGACGGCTGGGCATCGCAATGGTTGTCGGCGCTTCCTGCTGACTTACAGTGGTCACCACGCCATAGTGCGGCACGTCGCCGCCAATCAACTGAATCAGCAAGTCCTGACTCTGCCGGTCAACGATGGCCTGCATGGAAAAACCAGCTTGCGTAACTGAAAACGTGCGGGTCATTAGGCATTCCCCTCTCGTTTAGCAGCCGATTTAGCTTCGTTAAGACCCTGCCAACGTCCCTGAAAGTCGTTTTGAATATGCAGGTGATCCAGCAATTTCATGGTGTTGTGGTCGATCAAATCATCGATCGTTTTCGGATTATTATAGAAGGCTGGAATCGGTGGGATAATTTCCACGCCCATTCTTGCCAGCTTCAGCATATTTTCCAAATGGATCTGATTAAACGGGGATTCCCGCGGTACGATCAGCAGTGGTCGGCGCTCCTTCAGTGTCACATCCGCCGCTCGCGCAATCAAATTATCCGCTAGCCCCATTGAAATGGCCGCGACGGTCTTCATGCTGGCGGGAACGATGACCATGCCGTCATGCTGAAACGAACCGCTGGCAATCGTAGCACCTAAATTGCGGTCGTCTTCCACAACATCGGCTAATGCCTGCACGTCCTTGAGCGACCATTCTGGCGTTTCCACTGCTAGGTTCTCCTTGGCCCAGCGGCTCATGACCAGGTGCGTTTCAACGTCTGGCTGGGCGTGAAGTGCCTGTAGAAGACTAATGCCGTAGATAGTGCCGGATGCACCGGTGATGCCAACTACGATTCGTTTCATGTTTGATCATCCTTTCGGTGGTTGTTTTTTTGTAATGGGTAAGTGTTCAGAGGAGTGTTTTCTGTATTTAAAGTTCAGAGTTGATTGGCAACCGTGCCGAAACGTGTTCCAGGAGGCAAAGGGCTACTGCATAAGCTAACTCTGACAAAAATTCCAAGGGCAGTATTGCCGGTTTTTTGTCAGCCGAATGGGTATGGCTACTGACTTTCTTGGCAACTGTGCCGAAACGTGTTCCGCAAGGCACGGGGCTAACGTGTAACGGACTCTGGCCAAAAAGTCAGGCCCGGAATCACTGGTTTCTTCAACTGAATCGGTCTGGCTACGCCTTTCTTGGCAGCCGTGCCGAAACGTGTTCCGCAAGGCGCTTAGAGGGCTACTGCGTAAGCCAACTCTGGCAAAAATGCCAAGTTCAGGCATTTCTGCCAGAGTTAGCTTACGCTCCGCCCTCTAAGCGCCTTGCTCCACACTCTACTCCAAATACTCCCTCCAATCAGGCATCTCCTTAAACGGTGCCCGCTTAAACTTATCCTTCATATCAAACGGCACAGTCCCATCCAACACGAGCTTTGAACTCATGCCGCGAATTCGGATTCTTGCCGGGTCGTATTCTGGTAATTCTGACGGATCCAGTGGGTGATTGCGCATGCCTTCCAGCACCATGATATCCTTATCAGCTTGGAAGCGCGTGTTAATGGTCCACATCACATCATTCCAATCAAAAATATCTACGTCCTCATCGACCAAAATCACGGTTTTGAGTTCCTTAAATGCTGAGAAAGCTAAGATTGCAGCCTGGCGTTGAATCCCTTCATCCGCCTCGTCTTCCTTGTGGATCTGCATGATGGTCATGAGCTTCCCGTCACCAGCTGGCGCGTTGTACACGTTCTTCACCTTACCCGGAATAGCACGGTCGACCAGGTTCAAAATGGAGGCTTCGGTTGGAATGCCTGCCATCGACACGTGTTCTTCGGACGGGCCAATCACCGTTTGCACGATTGGGTTGTCCTTCCTGTGCGTCACTGCCTTGATCTTGACCACGTTCACGGCCGGATTAGCGGTACCGTTATAGCCGGGAAACTCTGGCATGGCGAACCCAGTATTGGTGTTGATGTCCTCTTGCATGTGAGTGTTAGGTAAAATTTCGCCCTCAATGATCCACTCAGAACGGGCAATCCCCAACTGGTTCACAGCAACGCCATCGACCAGCTGAACGGGTTCATCACGCAACGCACCGGCGACCTGTAATTCGTTATAGCCGAGTGGGGTTGTCGGCGGCTCGAACGTCGCGCCAATGGTAATGGCGGGATCCAGCCCGATGTTGATCGTAATCGGCATCGGTTCGTTCTTTGCTTCGTATTCCTTCAAGAAAGCACCCAAATGACGACCACCAGGCATGATGTACATCCCAATAGTGTCCTTGTCTTCCAGCACCATCCGGTGAATCGTCACGTCGCTTTCCTGGTTGTCAGGACTAGAACCGTAGACCACCCCAACGGTGATGTAGGGGCCAGCGTCAACCGGGGTGTTGGTTGGTGCCGCGAGGAATTTACGAATATCAAAGTCCGGATCAGTTGCCTTGTGCACGACTTCTTGGGCTGGGGCAGCGTCGTGGTCGACCTTGACCGGCTTAACGGGATGGGTCACTGCGTCGTTTAACAAATGACCCAGCGTCTTATAGTCGTGATGCAGGATCTTACCAACCCGCTTACGACTGGCCATTAGCCCGATCAGCACTCGGCTATCTGGGAATCCAGTGACGTTGTTAAACATCATCGCTGGCCCTTCCGTCGTTGGTCGTTGTACAGTCCCACCAGCGCCAATGTAGCGATAAACACCCGCCAGATCAGCATCCGGGTTAATTTCTTTATTCGTTTCATGGTACTGCGTCGGATCGGACTTGATCTCGGCCAGCACTTTTCTCAAATCATACGGTTCTTCACTCATGTCATGACCTCCATTTCTTGTTTACGAGTCCTATTATGCCGGGTCTTGGATGCGGAAACAATTCTTATTCAAAAAAGAACCATTCCATTATGGAATAATTCTTTGAATTGGTAGGCTTCATTGGAATGCCGAAAACTGTGCTCGCTGACAAGATCGTAGAACGGCCAACACAGCAACTCTCATTTAATATGGGTCTCCTGAACAAACTGCCAAAACAGATCGGCAGCCCGACTATGATGCAGTGGTGATCGCAGAAACGCCAGGTAGCTGACGCGTTGCGGGTCGAGGGGAACCGTGGTAATGGCGGGGTAGTCGGTGAGGTCAAGGGAGTGCTGCATCATGACGGAGAGCCCCATGCCGCGGCTGATCATGCCAAGAATGAGGTCGATGCGTTGACCCTTATAAATGATGTTGGGCGTGACCCCGGCAGCGTGGGCGGCGTCCATAACGGGCTGGTAGAGGTCGGTGGTCTCGTTTAAAAGTAAAAACGATTCCCCGCTCAAGTCTGCCATGGTCAAGGATGGCCGCTGCGCTAACGGACTGGTCTTAGGCAGTACGACCGCAAACTGGTCCTGCTCCTCCACCAGTTGTTCGTATGGACTGGCCGCCAGACTAAAGAGCCGCAGAAACACTACGTCACTGTGCCCATTATCCAGCGAGGTCAGCAGATTTTCGTTTTCCGCCTCAGCGAAATGCAGTGCCATCTCAGGATGCGCAGTATGAAACGCGGCAATCAAATTGAACGCCCGATACTGTGAAATCGACGGAATGCTGTGAATTGTCAGCGTGAGGTCGGCCGTTTGCTGGTACTGGCTCACGGTTTCGGTTAGCTGGTTGGCTTCGTGCAGTAACCGTTTCGCATTGGGTAAAATGGCGATCCCAACCTCGGTTAGCGTGACCTGCCGATGCGCGCGGGTGAACAGTTTGACGCCGAGTTCCTTTTCCAGTGACAAGATTTGCTTCGACACGGTCGCTTGCGAGCTGAACAGGTGCGCCGCCGTTTGGGTGTAGTTCAGCGTGGCTGCCAGATCAACAAACGCCTGAATCTTTTTAATATCCACCAGCTACTCGCCCCGCTTTCGACACCAGTAGCGGTCTTCCAGCGTGTCGATCATCGTGTAGTTAGCCGGCACCGCCAGTCGATTCTCCCGGTGGATGACAAAGCCTTCCTTGTCGTAAAACTTCAAGGCTTCCGTATTCGCCATCACGCACTTTAACGTGATCAACCCGCTGGCCTGTTGGCGCATCCCTTCAATCAGGGCGTGGCCAACCCCCTGCTTGCGACAGTTAGGGTCCACAAATAGCAAGTGAATGAAGTTCATTAACCGGTACAGACTGGCGAACCCCACCACCTGCCCGTCCAATTCAGCGACCAAGATGTATTCCCCAGTGGAATCGCGGTCAAAATCGGTCAGCGCCGGTTTTGCCACCCACGGAAACTGTGCCTGATCCATTTGATAGATCCAGGCCACTGTATCATGATCTTCCGTTTTCATTTCGCGAATGAATAGTGCCATTAAAATGACCTCCCTTTTTCAGTCCATCACGTGATCCAATTTGTGAAGAACACTGGTTAACGCCCTAAACAGTGGCGTTAACGTAAACATTATTTTTCTAAATTAAATAATCACTTATATAAACGATAATGAAAATAAAATGTAATTAATGGTTTCATTTATCACCTGTTCAAAAAGATGGTTAAAACAGGTGCAATTCCCCGTGGTTTGCGGTATAGTAATCACATACCAAATAACCTAATAACCAATCTATGTTCCCTTTACTGATCCGAAACGCTCGGACAATAAAGTGTTTTTCCGAAAGACAGCCATGCTAATCATGGGTGTCTTTTTTATTGTTTATACAAACTATAATTACCATCTAATTAGTTAAGAAACCCTTACCAAATCGCAACGCAATCTTTACACTTTTGTTGGAAAACAAACACCAGTTGGCATGCTATACTATTGGGTGACTTTTGATTAAGGTAAGAGTGTGAAGCAAGGCGGGTTAGGGGCGGTGTGTAACGGACTCTGGCCGAAAAGTCCGGGCCTGACTTTTTGGCCAGAGTCCGTTACACGTTAGCCCCGTGCAAAACACGTTTCGGCAATATAAAACTGAAGCGCGTCGCCAAGACTACTTTGTAACAAAAAGGGCTCCAATTCCGAACCTGACTTTTAGCCCAGAGTCCGTTACACGTTAGCCCCGTGCAAAACACGTTTCGGCAATATAACCGAGAACCAAAAACCATAGCCCATTGCACCCCAAATCCACAACTACCCCGCTCTTCCCATCATTATAAAGCGCCACTGCATCCACGGATAGTCAAACGCACGCCTATTAAGAGCTAAACAACCGCTATAAGTAACAAAACGTTACTTCATAATGGCCAGCTCATCCGCCATACCAGACAACTAGGTTACCACAATATAGAACAACCAGCAGTCGAGAGCGGATAATCTAGGAACTAGCTTTAACTGTCTTTAGATACTTAACACTTGCTTGAAGTCCGCTCAATTTGAGTGGCGTGGAGCGATTTTGCGCGGAGTAGTGGTGTCGATGGCACTTAATGGGCGAGGTCTTCGGCCATTTAGTGCCATGCGAGACGAATAAGATCCACTCGAGAGCCGCGCAGCGGAAATCGAGTTAGCTTATTCGCGAGCCACCACAACGGAGCGCAAAATCGTGGAACAGAACGGCCAATACAACAATACTTCAAAAATACAAAAACCCAATACTCGGAGGTTAGTCCTATTTTAAACCTGAAACTAAAACAACCAAAGACTTGGCTACTCATGCTGAGTTGTCTGGTGATGGTGTTTGCGCCAGCATTGCCGTCATTTGCTGCAAAAAAGAATACGAAAATGTCGAACTATAAAACCGTCAAGAGTGCCTATGTCATGGACGCAACAACGGGACAAACGCTCTACAGCGATAATGGTGACAAGGCGTTGCCGATTGCGAGTTTGTCGAAATTGATGACCCTCTACCTCACCACGAAGGCGATTCAGGATCACAAGATCAGCTGGAACGAAAAGGTTCCCGTCAGTAAAGAACTGATCAAGATGAGTAAAAACTACGCGCTGGGTACGTTTAAGATCAAGCGAAGCAAGGAGTACACCGTCAAACAGCTCTATCAAGCAGCACTGATTGCGTCATCGAATTCCTCAGCAATTGCCCTGGGCGAGTTAGTAGCTGGCGGTAATAATAGCAAGTTTATCAATGAAATGAACCAGCAGGCGAAAAAATGGGGCATTGACGCCACCTTTATCAGTGCGTCTGGGTTGGATAACACTGACCTGCGCCACTATGGCCTGCAGGTGGCGGGGACGTCAAAGAAGGCCCAAAATGAGGTCAGCGCAAAAGCCATTTCAATTGTAGCGCAAAAGCTCCTGAAGCTGGACGGCGGCATCACCCGGTGGAGTTCCCTGACGTCAAAAACTATCGGTAATCAGACGCTAACCAACGTCAACGCGTTGCTGAAGGGCGGCGCGTACTACCGCAGCAGTAATCACATCACTGGCCTGAAAAACGGTTATACGGAAACGGCCGGCCTGTGTCTGACCACGACCTACTATCGTGACGGCCACCTGCTGATTGCGACGGTGCTGGGCAGCGACACGATCTTCACCACGACAAACGGCCTGATCACTCATCTAGATAAGGTGTTGAACCACAAGGAAGTCACGCTGAAAACGCCGACTTACCACGTTAAAAATCATCAAGTCAAAACGACAACCAGCACCAAGAAGGTATTGGTCTGGTATCTCAAGAATAAGGATGCCAACAACGTGAGCGTTAAGGACACCCTCACCGCCAAAACGTTGCCGGTTAAAAAGGGCGCCACCGTTGCGACGACGAAATTCACCAATACCGGACTGCCAACCGCAACAAGTTTGACTCTGCAGGCGAAAAACAAGGTTGGTAGTGACAAGGCGACCCAGTCAAAAACGGCTAAGCAAGAATCATTAATGCAAAAGATTGCTGATTTCTTTGGCCATTTATTTTAATTTGAACGCAACAGACTTAAATTGTAAATCCGCTAATTAACTAATGAGGTGTCAGTCAAAACCAGAGTCTTGGTTTGGTTGGCACCTCTTTTTGCAGGTCATATGACGCCCCGCTCTCCAGTTCGTACACTAACTGAACTTTCCCGTGACCACCACAACTAAATGCGGTAAACTCAAGATAGCAGCTTTATGTAAGCGTTAACAAAGGAGGCACTATCATGACCCTCTCCATGATGAGCAAAACGCAGTTGCACCGCCGAAATCTGCAGGTGGTGCTGGCGTACATTTTTAATCACCAACCGGTTGCTCGAACGCAGATTGCAACCGACCTGAACGTGACGAAATCGACCATTTCCACCCTTTATAAGGAGTTGAAAGAGCGCGGGCTGGTTACCGAATCCGGCATTGGCGACCCGACCGAAATTGGCGGCCGCAAACCAGTTCTCGTGTCGTTGAATACGCGCTACGGCTACACGATAAATATCGACCTGGGCTACCCCAGCATGCTGATCATGCAAAATGATCTGGCGGGTGGTGTGGTGACAATCAAACCAGTGAACACGACTTACTTGCCCATCGAGTCGATCTTAAAACGGATCGATCAGCAGGTAGACTACGCGGCCAAAACAAACTGGACAACAAACGGCCTGCAGGGCATCAGCCTGGCCATTCACGGCCGCGTCGCAGACCGGTAAGTTATGGATTCGCCATTTCTGGACATGCATGACATCGACATTGCGGCTTATTTGCAAGACCGGTATCAGGTCCCGGTGACCATCGCCAACGAAGCAAACCTGGCAGCCGTGTACCACCGCGATTTCGATAATCGGGACAACCAGTTAAACAACCTAGTGCTCGTCAGCATCCAACGCGGGGTAAACACGGGACTGCTCCTTGACCACCATTTGTACCAGGGTGGGCAGGGCCGCGCAGGTGAACTGGGCCACGTGAGAGAAAACGGCCAACAACTGACCAGCACCAGCTCGGAAGCCACGATCATTAGCCATATCAGCAACGCCAAGGGTGAAAATCAGCTCTCATTGGCGGAGGTCAAAAAGTACCACCAGCATCGTGATAACACGACGGAGATGATCCTGACCGACTGGATCAATCAGTTGGCCCAGATTACCCTGAATCTGACATCACTGTACGACCCGGACGAAATCATGTACAAGTCCCCACTAATGGATGCGATCCCAGAACTTTTCGACCGTTTAAAGACAATCACCACGCAACTCTCCCCAATGCAGGAGACCCCAACCCCACTGAGTCTAGTGGCCCACACAAAGTATGCCTCACTGCTGGGTGGCTGCGCAATGGTGACACGAAAGATCTTGGACCTGGAGGACTTGGAACTTAACTTCACGCCAGTAAGAGAACGGGCGCTGGTATAACCGAGACGCTCACTAAGGCGTTATTAAACCAGCATGTTCAATAACTGAACGAACCAACCTGGAGTAACATCAAAAGCGCTCAATTAATTCCTAAGCACACTGTTGACACTTAATTCCCACCGCATCAATAGGTTACCAATTGGTCGAAAAACCGGCAGTCGAGAGCGGATAATCTAGGAACTAGGGTTAACGCGCTTTCGATTTTTAACCAAAAGAAACATCGCTCTTCTCAATAAGTGGCGTGGAGCGATTTTGCGCGGAGTAGTGGTGTCGATGGCACTTAATGGGCGAGGATTTCGGCCATTTAGTGCCATGCGAGACGATGAAGATCCATTCGAGAGCTGCGCAGCAGAAATCGAATTAGCTTCATCGCGAGCCACCACAACGGAGCGCAAAATCGCGGAACAGAACGGCAATCAAACGCAAGTCAAAACCCAAAACAAAAGAAGCCAGGAGCTCAACCCCGACTTCTTTTGGTGTGTGAAAAAATTGATAAACAGCCGTCATTCTAATGAACCAACAAAGCTTTAAAGATGTGAAGTGTTTAAATTTGGAACACTGTGATTAACGTCCGGTAACTGCGTGAGCCTCTTTTTTGACAGGCGCATCAAGTGGTAAGCCGAAGTCAACGACCATCCGGCCTTCGATCTTGCCGGCTTTCATTTCGTCGATGATGTCGTTGACGTCAGCTAATGGCCGGGTAGCAACGATTGGGTGGATGGCGCCTTCAGCAGCAAGCTGGAAGGCTTCGGCAAGATCCTGCCGAGTGCCGACAAGGGAGCCGGCAATTTGAATGCCGTCCAAAACGACTTTGACAATGGAGAGTTCCATGTTCCCTTTAGGCAGCCCAACAGCAACCACCCGAGCACCGGCACGGACTGACCCAACAGCTTGGTCAAAGGCAACTTGTGAAACGGCGGTCACAACTGCTGCGTGAGCCCCGCCGACCTTGTCTTGAATCCATTTGCCGGAGTCTTCTGTCCGTGAGTTAAAGGTCAGATCAGCGCCCATCTTCTTAGCAGAAGCCAACTTGTCATCGTTGATATCAACGGCGATAACGTGGGCTTTGAAGACGTTCTTAGCCCATTGAATGGCCAGGTTGCCTAAGCCGCCGACACCGTAAATCGCAACCCACTCGCCGGGGTGGATGCTGGCGGTCTTCAGGGCTTTGTAGGTGGTCACACCGGCACAGGTGATGGAACTAGCTTCGATTGGATCCAGGTCATCCGGAACCTTAACGGCGTAGTCAGCGTCAGCAATGACTTCTTCAGCCATGGCGCCATCCACGTTATAACCAGCGTTTTGAACGTCACGACAAAGTGTTTCACGACCAGTCAGGCAGTATTCACAGTGACCGCAGCCCTTGTAGAACCAGGCGATTGAAACGCGGTCGCCCTTCTTCAAATTCGTCACATCACTCCCGAGTTCGGTAACAATACCAACCCCTTCGTGACCAATGATCCGGCCAGGTACTTCACCAAAATCACCGTTTGCAACGTGAATATCAGTGTGACAAAGCCCACAGTACTCGGTTTTAACCAAGACTTCGTTGGGTTTGATTGGGCGTAACGTAACATCTTTAATATCAACATAACCATCTGAGTTGGAACGAACTACGGCTGCTTTCATAATCGTGATCCCTCGTTTTCTTCTTTTGAGTTTTATACTTGTTCTGTATCGCCTTAACACACCCACATTATGTGAAAATTCCTACAATAGCGCAATATTTTTTACCAAACTATTTTTAAAAACGAGTCGCCAAGTTAGTGAAATGCGGTGTTGAAAAATTAAGTTTCAATCTTAAAGCGCGTCCATGAAAGCATGCTAACACGCAATAATCATCATAAAATCCGGCCATAAACCTTTTAAAAATAAATTCAGCAACTCATTCGTTCGGTTAACATACTAAGGAAAAATACTTGTGTTTTAGGTAACAAAATTAGCCAATATTTCACTGGTTTTGACTAGTTAGTTGCAAAATAGGCAACATATGCTTCCATCTAGTCTGTTAAAAGCACCGTTTTTGACCAACATCGGCGCTAATGACCCGGCAAATTTTGTTTCATACCTAGTTTCCCATGGAAAACACCCCACTAGTTCAGTTACTGTACAAACCCATCCTGACAGGTGCGTTCTCTCATGTAACTCCCGATTATTTTTAACCATGTTTTAATCCTAAGTTCTCTGCTATACTATTTCCAAGAGAAAAAAGAGCAAGGAGCTGTGACATGAATACGATAAAAATCGGCCTCATTGGCCTAGGCACCGTCGGCACGGGCGTCCTTCAGATGGTGATGAACAACCAGGATAAGGTCTCTAACATTACGGGTCAAAACCTGAGTGTCAAAACGATCGTGGTCCACGACGTCAACAAGCCGCGTGACGTTGACACCGGCGATATCACGGTCACTGAAGACTTAAATGCGATCATCGACGACCCGGAAATTAAGATTGTCGTTGAGGTCATGGGCGGCGTTCACCCGGCCAAAGAGATCATTGCTAAGGTGCTCAACGCCAAGAAGCATGTGGTCACGGCCAACAAGGACCTGATTGCCTCCGCCGGCGAAGAACTGGCAGCCATCGCGCGCGAAAACCACTGCGATCTGATGTACGAAGCGAGTGTGGCGGGCGGGATCCCGATCCTGCGCACCATCGTCAACAGTTTCTCAGCCGACAACATCATTGAGGTCAAGGGGATCGTGAACGGGACCACCAACTACATCCTGACGCAGATGCAACAGCACCACTGGAAGTACGCCGACGCGCTGAAGAAGGCCCAGGAACTCGGGTTTGCGGAGTCCGACCCGACGAACGACGTGGCCGGTATCGACGCCGCCTACAAGATGATCATCCTGAGCCAGTTCTCGTTTGGCACCCACATCACCATGGACGATATGGCCGTGGAAGGGATTCAAAACATCCAGCTATCAGACGTGAAACAAGCCGCAGCGTTTGGCTACACCATTAAACTGCTGGGCATTGCGCGCCGCATCAATGGTGGCGTATTCGCCGAAGTTGGCCCCGTCCTGGTGCCACTCGATCATCCGTTAGCCACCATCAACAACGAAAATAACGCTGTGATGGTCACGGGTCAGGCCGTGGGTGACACCCTCTTTTACGGCCCCGGTGCCGGTGGGTTGCCCACTGCTAACAGTGTGTTGAGTGACATCGTTTCCGTCACCAAAAACATCGTCCTCAAGACCACCGGGAATTCGTTTAACAACTTCCAGGATCAAGTCAGTTCTGCCGCGGCCAGCGAAGTCGTTTACCCATACTACCTGGCGCTTAAGATGCCCGACGTCCCTGGCGAAATGCTGAAGGTCACCAAGATCATGACCGATATCAAGGCCAGCTTCAGCCAAATCATCCAAACCAAGAACCCAGACCAAACCGCCCGCGTCGTCATCATCACCCACGACATGTCCAAGGAACAACTCGCCCAACTCACTGAACGTCTGCGTCAAACGCAGACCATTGAGCTGCTGGCTGCTTATAAAGTGATGGACAAAGGGTAGTGTTTCTACTATATTAATGTGTTACTTTTGCCCCTAAGCGGTTGCTTAGGGGCTTTTTGTGTTGTCATTCCGTTCTGTTCCGCGATTTGGCCCGGCGTTGAAGTGGCTCGTGAATGAGCTAATTCGATTTCCGCTATGCGGCTCTCGAATGGATCTCATTCGCTCGCATGGTAGTAATCGACCAAAGAACGGTCGCCAACTACCATCGACACCACAACGCCGGGCCAAGTCGCTCCACGTCACTGACTGTCAGCTTACCCATTCAATAAACTGAGAATTAACCAAGAATTAACCCTAGTTTGTATAGAATCCGCCCTTGACTGCTTGTCATCCGCAATCGTAATAAGCTTTGAACGATGACGCCAGGCACTGTAGCGCTTTAATTGAAAACAGCCTTTATCTTTCTGTAAGTGTAAATAGAAATACCCGACGTTTGTCATGCGGACATCTTTCAATTCGGGTCTTTCCAATGTTTGGTGAATTCAATAGCACTGATATGTACGGCCACATAAGATACGTTGGGTCATCATTATGGGTCACTTAATCTACGTGTGAAGCATTGCTATCAAGGGACTTACTAGCAGTCGAGGGCGGATTCTCGTCGAACATGGGTTAACGCCATTACGATGCTTCACTAGTGGTAAAAAGTGAGCTCATCGTTAGTGGAATGGAACAATTTGGCACGGAGCTGTGGTGTCGACATCAGTTAGCGACCGTTCTTTGGTCGGTTACTGATGTGCGAGACGATGAAGATCCATTCGAGTGGCGCAAGGCGACAATCGAATTAGCTTCATCGCGAGCCACTACACGGAGTGCCAAATTGTGGAATGGAGCGACGTATCACCTGTTTGTGAACTGACCTAGTAGCCACCACAACGGAGCGCAAAATCGCGGAACAGAACGAACAAAACAGCAATCTCCCACCCAGAAAATATCACATATGTATATAAACTGAATATTCCATCATCCAGTAAGTATTTATTAGCTAAAGTCACACTAAATTCATCATAATCCACCAGTTAAATGAGAATAACATAAGACTTACTGATTGAAAATGCATAAACAAGACGTCAGCAAAGACCAAAAGTCGAAGAATACCAACCTCACAGGGATTCATAGTGGTATTAATTCCGACTGTATAACGTCTATTAATCCAAATTTCACACGAAAATAAGAAGTAAAAACCGAACTAACCTGAATAAATTATCAGAATTATTAGCAAAACCCATTGTAATCCCGTTAAGATTAGAATATCATTAGAATATATTTCCAAAAGTGTCACTAAATTCAAAAATTGAGACTGTTAAGTAAAAGTAGGTGTTCTGAATGCAAAACCCAACTTCACATGAGAAGCTGATGTATGACCCGCGCTTTGAGCATGATGCGTGTGGGATGGGGTTTATTACCCAGGTCGATGGCCGTGCGAGTCACGACCTCGTTGAAAAAGCGCTGACGATGCTGCGGCGGATGAACCACCGTGGCGGGACGGGTGCGGAACCGGACACCGGTGATGGTGCCGGGATCCTGATGGCGATGCCGGACCCCTTCTTTAGACAGCAAATGAAACAGGCTGGTCTCGCACTGCCTGATAAGGGTGACTACGCGGTGGGGCAATTCTTCCTGCCGCACGATGCCCAGGCGCGCGACATTATGCTAAAAGCCGTCACGCAAAAGATCAGCGACGCCGGGTTCCAAGTCCTCTGGACGCGCAACGTACCGTTTGTGTACGAAAACTGTGGTCCGACTGCCCAACAGACGATGCCCAGTTTCATCCAAATTATCATCCAGCGCCCATATGACAGCGCGGCAGGCCGACCGTTTGAAGACCGCCTCTATCATTTGCGACGGCAACTGGAAAAGACCTATGATCCAGAAGCGCTGGCGATCTGTTCCCTCTCCAGCCGGACCATCGTGTATAAGGGCATGCTGCACGCTTACCAAGTGGGTCTGTTTTACCCGGACCTGCACGACGAGACCATGGCCAGTTGTATTTGTCTGATCCATTCGCGGTTCTCGACCAACACGTTTCCGAGCTGGAACCGCGCGCAACCGTTCCGCTTTCTTGCCCACAACGGTGAAATTAACACGTTGAAGGGTGCCGAAAACTGGATGACTAGCCACGGTATCGAAATTTATGACGAGGACGATTCGGACTCTGCCAAACTCGAAAACTGCATGGAGTACCTCTACCGCCACGGCCGCGATATTCCGCAGGCACTCATGATGATGATTCCCGAAGCCTGGGGACCAGACGCAAAGTTGCCGAAACAGCAGCGCGCGTTTGACGAATACAACGCCACCTTCATGGCGCCGTGGGACGGGCCGGCCGCCCTGTGCTTCACCGACGGCATCCAAGTCGGCGCCTTTTTGGACCGGAACGGGCTGCGGCCATCGCGCTACACCCTGACCAAGGATAACCTCCTGGTCGTTGCCTCTGAATCCGGCGTGGTCGACATTGCCCCCGGCGACATTGCGGATAAGGGGATCTTGGCACCGGCAGAAATGCTGCTGGTGGATACCAGTACCGGCAAGTTGTATAAAACAGACGCCCTTAAAAAGAAATACGCCAATGCGCACCCGTACCAGCAGTGGTTAACAGGGAACCGGTTGGCACTCGAGTCGCTACCAGATGTGAAGGCCGACAACACGATGAGTGCGACCGACCTGGACCACCTGTGGCGTCGGTATGGGTACACTTACGAAGCGATCAAGACAGCCATCATGCCAATGGCCGAAAACGGCAGTGATCCCACCGTCGCTATGGGTTTTGACTCGCCGCTTGCGGTGTTGAGTCACAAGGCTGAATCCCTGTTTACCTATTTTAAACAGTCCTTCGCCCAGGTCACGAACCCGCCGATCGACCCCCTGCGTGAGCAGGTCGTCATTAGTACCACGCTGTTTCTCGGGCGCGATACCGACATCACTAAGGACGCTGCCGAGAACTGTCAAAAACTCAAAATTGAAACGCCGTTACTTAACGATCAGGATTTCGCGAAACTCACGACCCTGGACCTGCCAGAGTTGAAGGTCGCCACCCTCTCTCTGGCCTACGACATTACCGACCGGCCAAACCGGTTGGCGCACGCGTTAGACGACCTGTTCAAGCAGGCCGAAAACGCCATTGATAACGGCGCCACCATTCTGATTTTATCTGACCAGCACGCCCAAAAAGGACAACTGACGATTCCGATCCTGCTAGCAGTCGCCGGGTTGCACAACGACCTGGTGCGTCAGGGTAAGGGTACCGATGCGTCCATCGTGGCGGACACCGGTGAAGCGTGTGAGATCCACCACTTCGCCTGCCTCGTGGGCTACGGTGCCGCTGCCATTCACCCCTACGGCGCCTTCGCAACGTTGAAGGAACGCGGGCTGGGTGATCAGATCGACACTTACTGTGATGCCGGCACCAAGGGCATCATCAAGATCATGAGCCGAATGGGCATCTCGACGGTTGCCGGGTATCAGGGCGCCCAGCTGTTTGAAGCAGTTGGGCTCGCTGACGACGTGGTCAACCAGTACTTTACCGGGACCCCAAGTCGGTTAGGCGGCATCTCACTCGACCAGATCGAGACCGAGACCAAACGCCACTACGACGACATCTACAGCAGCAAGGCCATTGACGACCTGCCCTCAGGCGGGAGCTTCCAATTTAAGGAAGACGGCGAGGCGCACCTGTACAACCCGATGGCTATCTACCGGTTCCAAAAGGCCGTCCGCTCAGGCGACTACGACGAATACAAGACCTACGCAAAAACAATGGCTCAAGATTCACTAGATAACCCCGTTACCCTGCGATCCATGTGGCAGATCGACCAAGCCGGCAACAAGGCCGTGCCGATCAGCGAGGTCGAACCCGTCAGTGCCATCGTCAAACGGTTCAAGTCTGGTGCCATGAGTTTCGGGGCCCTTTCTGAAGAAGCCCACGAAACGATTGCGATCGCCATGAACCGGCTGGGCGCCCGCAGTAACTCTGGTGAGGGTGGCGAGAACCGCAACCGGTTTAAGATCGGCGCCGACGGTGAGAACCGTAACAGTAAGATCAAACAGGTCCCAACAGCGCGGTTCGGTGTGAATACCGAATACCTGATGAGTGCCGAAGAAATTCAAATTAAAATGGCCCAGGGGGCTAAGCCTGGTGAGGGTGGTCAACTGCCTGCCAAAAAAGCCTACCCATGGGTCGCAAGTATCCGGGGCTCGATTGCCGGCGTGCAGCTGATCTCCCCGCCGCCGCACCATGATATCTACTCCATCGAAGACCTGGCGCAGCTAATTTACGACCTCAAGCAGGTCAACCCTTACGCCAAGATCAACGTGAAGCTCGTTTCTTCCACTGGAGTCGGCACAATTGCGACCGGGGTGGTCAAAGCAGGTGCGAACACCGTGGTTATCGCCGGGTACGACGGCGGGACCGGGGCCGCACCGCGTAACTCCACTCGTGATTGCGGGTTACCGTGGGAAATGGGTCTTGCTGACGCCCACCAGACGCTGGCAATGAACAACCTGCGGCAACGGACCACGCTGGAAGTTGACGGGAAACTCATGACTGGTCGCGACATCGCCGTGGCCATCATGTTGGGCGCTGAGGAATTCAGCTTTGCTACCCTGACCATGGTCTCGATCGGCTGTGTTATGATGCGCAAATGCAACCTCAACACCTGCCCCGTCGGTATCACCACCCAGAACCCCGACCTGCGTCGACTCTACGCCGGCAAGCCGGAATACGTGGAAAACATGATGCGCTTCCTCGCACAGGATCTGCGGGAAACGATGGCCAAACTCGGCTACCGGACCGTGAACCAAATGGTGGGTCACGGCGAACACCTGACACCACGCTACGTGCCAGCTGGTAAGGCCAAGACGCTGAACTACGACCGGCTGATTCAAAAGACCATCCCGATCGAACGCAAGGTCACCGATCCGTTCAAGCCGAAGTACGATTGGCCTGATCTGGACCAGTTTGCCGAAACGAGTTTGCAGGCCGACACCGAAACAGCGGTTGACCTGCCGATTGATAACACGCAACGTGCTGTTGGGGCCCGTATGGGCGGCTGGATCGCCAGTCACTTCGGTAACGACGGCCTTAAACCTGGCCGCATGAAAGTTAGCTACAAAGGCACTGCCGGTCAGTCCTTCGGCGCCTTTATCACCCAGGGACAGGAACTCAAACTCACTGGTGAAGCCAACGACTACGCCGGTAAAGGTCTCTCTGGTGGTCGCTTGATCGTTGCAGCGCCCAAACAAGCGCAGGCGCTCTACGCCCACTCCCCCATTATCGGAAACGTGGCCTGCTTTGGGGCCACCAGTGGTGAAGCCTACTTCAACGGCCGCGCTGGTGAACGGTTTGCCGTTCGAAACTCCGGTGCCAAGGTCGTGGTTGAAGGTATCGGCAACAACGGTTGTGAGTACATGACAGGCGGCGTTGCCGTCATCCTTGGCCGGACGGGGCGGAACTTCGCTGCCGGTATGTCTGGCGGAGTTGCTTACGTCTACGACTGGACCCATGATTTCAAATCCCAGTGCAACCAGGATCTCGTCGACCTCTACAAACTCGGTGAATCCGACGATGATAGCGACTTAAAGGATCTCATTTCACGGCACTACTACTTCACGAACTCGGCTCAGGCCAAGCAGATCCTCGATGACTGGGACAACCAGAAGCAAAACTTCGTCAAGGTCTACCCACGCGACTTCCACAAGATGCGTGACCTGATCGCCAAGTACCAAAAAGCCGGCATCCCAGAAGACCAAGTTGTGTCAAAGGCCTTCTTCGCTGCCACGAACGACCAGCAATAGGAGGCTAAAACATGGCAGATCCAAATGGTTTTTTAAAATACGATCGTAAAGACGACCCCATGCGGCCTATTTCTGAACGTATCAAGGACTTTAACATCATGGAACTGGACCTCGACGACGCTGACCGCCGCCAGCAGGCCGCCCGTTGCATGAACTGCGGGATCCCGTTTTGTCACCACGGGCTCTTCTACGCCGGTAACCGGGCCGTCAGCGGCTGTCCCAACGACAACCTGATTCCCGAATGGAACGACATGGTCTACGAAAACGAGGACAAGCGCGCCTTCGAACGGCTCACGCGGACTAATTACCTGCCTGACATGACCGGACGGGTGTGCCCGGCCCCCTGCGAAGTTGCCTGTGTTCAGGCACTGAACGGCCCCGGCATCACCATCCGCAACAACGAAAAATTCATCATCGAAAAAGCCTTCGAAAACGGCTGGGTGGTGGACTCCGGCAAACCTAACAACCGCACCGGCAAGAAAATTGCCGTGATCGGCAGCGGTCCCGCCGGTATTTCCGCTGCCTGGCGACTAAACCAGCTCGGTCACTCCGTTACCATTTTTGAGCGTGACGATCGGTTTGGCGGCTTCCTGATGTATGGCATTCCCAACATGAAGTTGCCGAAGGAAGTGGTTGACCGCCGCTTCGACGCCCTGAAACAAATTGGTGTCAAGCTGGTCGCTAACACCGAGATTGGCAAGGACATTTCGGCTGACGACCTGAAACAGGACTTTGACAGGGTCATCATCTGTACGGGTGCCCGCCAAGCGCGGGAGCTCAACGTTCCTGGTCGCGACCTCGACGGTGTGCACCAGGCTGCCGAATACCTGAAGACGACGACGCAGCACGTCCTGAAAAATGGCACTCGCGCTACCACGGAACTCCAGGGCAAGCACGTCCTCGTCCTCGGAGGCGGCGATACAGGAAACGACTGTATCGGTACCGTCATCCGTCAGGGCGCAGCCGGCATCACCCAGCTAGAGATCAACCCCGCGCTGCCAGACGAGCGTACCGCGCAGAACCAGTGGCCTGAGTGGCCGATGGTCAAAAAGCACGGTTACGGTCAGCTGGAAGCCCAGTCGTTGTTTGGCGACGTCACCAGCTACTCGGCAACAGCCACGCAAGTGTTCGGCAAGAACGGCCACGTTACCGCAGCAGAGATCAGCGAGGTGGGGCCGGACTTCAAACCGATCAAAGGCACCGAAAAACGCATCAATGTTGACCTGATCCTCCTCGCCATGGGCTTCACAGGCGCAGAACAGTGGTTATTTGACGCGTTCAACATCACCGAGTGCCACGACGATTACACAACCAACGACAGCCAGATCTACGTCGCAGGCGATTGTCGCCGCGGTCCAAGCCTCGTGATCTGGGGCGTCTATGAAGGCCGAACCTGTGCTGAAAAGGTCGATGCATCCTTGAAGATGGCATCGGTGGCTGTGGACTGAGCCTTATGTCTCCAAAAAAGAGACTAGCAACCTCTATTGGCTTGCTGGTCTCTTTTACTGTGCCGTTTATTTGTCGGTAAGAGTCTAAAGTAATTGTAATGCACACCGTTGTTTCACGTGAAACTTTTAGTGCCAGATTGAGCCTATGGATATCCGATTCACCTATGGTTGTATTTTGCCTGGGTGTATACTTTGGACAACCAATTTAAATTAGAGGACAGCATCACGTTTTATAAAAAAGCAGTCATCAGAACAGTTTCAGTAATTGTCACACTTTTAGCTGGCATATCTGTGGCGACAACCGTTCAAGCTAAATCCTACTCATGGTCATCAACATCTGACGGACAGCGTGTCGAAACATATTACACTAAACCAACGCAAAAAAACGCCTACATCTGGAACACCACACATACCAAACATACCCACAATCTCAAGAACTATGGCAGTACTATTTGGCGTGTTAACAGAGCGACGACGCACACATCTTAAAACGGCAGTAGCATATACTATACCATCCAATCCGCTTCTAACAGTAAGGTAAACGGTCTTGTATGGAGCGGTTATCTATACCGGCCAATCGCAAAATCTCCTTACATGTTTAATAGCGACACAGCGTACACTAATTATCTTAAGACGGCCAGCACCCAGCGCCTGACGCGAGCCATCCTCAAGCTTTTCCCCAACACGCCAGTTAGCGTCAGCTTGTTCAGATCGTTTGACAACGTTACTGCAACAAAACCATTCGCAAACACTAGTTACACGGATTTCGTCAATATTTCAAGCTTAAATCGAACCGACACATCATCTAACTTCAACCGTAGTATTGGTGCTTATCTCAACAGCACTGCGCTAAAACCGGTCAGTTCACGCGTCGCAACTGTCGAAAAGATACTCGATGAAAACGGCTATACTGCTTCTAAACGGGCATCAATGTCTAACGACGTGATTGGTATCCAAATCGCTGATGATGTCGTTTACGAAACAAGCGATAAAGACAATGAAAACGTGATGTACTCTGGGTTAAAACTCTCGTAATACCCTAATAGTAGTATTGGAGAAAGCTTGAACTACCACATTACGATAGCAAAGGCTAAATAATTAGCCGTCATATTCTCCATTGTTTCGTCAAATTAAACCCATTAAAAAGAGACTGTCCACAACTGGATAGTCTCTTTTAATGATCAAACTACTTTAAATTAACATTAACTCAAGCGCACCTTGAGTTATAGCAACCAGTTAAATTAATCAGAAACGCTTGAACCATAATAATAAGAGACTATAATGAACAATATTAAACTACAATTTACCTTTTTGGGGGAGACAACATGAAACCAATCAAATTAGCCCTTGCTGTGACAATCGCTCTTGTAGGAATCGGCACTCCAGGCATTAAAAAAGCTAACGCAATTAGCTACACTATTACTCATACTGAATATTATCAGACACGTCCAATTTATCATGCCGCTAATAAATCGCAAAGCGCCTATGTATGGAATAAAGCACATACAAAAAAGATCCATAATTTAAAAAATTACCCCAATACCAATTGGAATGCGACTGCCGCTATCACACTTAAACATAATGGTAAAAGTGCACTTTACTACGCTGTTATTGCTTCAACGCCTAACAATAAAACCAATGTTGAAGGCTACGTATGGCATGGCTATTTAACTAAGGGATATAACAAAAACTATGCCGTTTGGAACAACCTCGCACTGCAAGGATTCACTTCGACTTCCGATTATCAATCCTATATTAACCAGTCAAGCTCCCAGCAACTAACCAGAGATGTTTTAAAGCTTTTCCCAAATAGCTCGCTATCCCTATCACTTTCAAACTATGTTGAAAACCGTGATATGTTAGCAGATGATTCCGTTACATTTAATAAAAGCTATAGTAATGCAGTGATTCCAAGTAAGGCTAACAACTATTTTTATCACAGTTATAAGGACACCCGTTCAACTACAACACGCCTACAAGAAATTGAGACGGCTCTAAACGCAGAAGGCTACAATGCCACAAAACGAGCATCACTTAAAGGATACCAAATTGGGATTTATTATGTTGATAAGTACTATGGTGATACAGATGATACTGGTCTTGGTATTATCCTTGCAAAACCAACCAACTAGTCATTGAGTCCCTTGGAACATTAATGGCTGTATTCAAAAAGCCTCCAACTTGGGAGGCTTTTTAAATACAATTAACTAAAAATAGATTTAGGAACCGTATAAATATAGTTATCTGAAACTGAATCCCCTGTATAATGTGCAACGGCAAAGTAGATATCGTCACCTTTTAGCTGAATACCCTCAGTTTCAGTAACACCGACAGTACCATCAGATATCGTCTGAACTTCATTGGAGGTGAACTCCCAAAGCGATTTTTGAATTTTTGTTTCCTGTGTTTTACTACCGCTTGTAAAGTACATTGCACGCCCATCTGAAAATTCTAACCCTTGAATTGATTCGTTAGCAACTTCTCCATAGGCATGAAATTTGTTTAAAGGCGCATACGCCAAAACAGTACCAGTTACATCTTGAAACGACGTAAATTTCTGACCGGCAGCTTTGTTCGTATCTAAGATATCATTCAAAGCCTCATTATCATAAATTGTATAATTACCGATTCGAGGAGAGGCATCATTGATGGAGAGAACTAACAACTCAAGCTTTTTACTTGGTGTATCTGTGTCGCTTGATAAAGCTGCTTCAAACCGAGTAAGATTACCAGACGATGAGCCATCGTAATTGGCACGGATAACAGATGATAATCTTGTTGCGTCTGTATAGTTATAGTCATTAGGCTCAGTCTTAGATGGATCGTACGTAATTCAAGCAAGTTGAGTTGCCCAATAAGTTGTATCATTTTCACTTATTAAGGTTTGTTCACCCTTAGTACCAATCCAGAAGTAAGAAATTCCTTTATGACTGAACCACTGTAGCGTTTCACTATGCCCAAAGTTCGTCAGATACATATCATCAATACGTGCCCCAGTCATATCACATCGCGTTAAAATGGCATCGGTGTCAATACGCTGTAATGCGTAAATATACGTAGTTCCCACATAAAATGTTTGAACTGCATTTGTATATCGCAGTCCACTAAACGTCACAAATTTTGTTGCTGTCACGGCCATAATTATTACCTCTATTCATTATTTTGTATAATCACCGGCGATTACAATCTCAATACTAATATCATTCATATTTCCTATGTTTCCATTTTATTTCCGAGATATTAAAGTAATAATTTACTTCGAAACAGTTGCCGGCTAACGCTGATAAATCAGCGTTAGCCGGCAACTGTTTTTTAAAATTAGATTTTCCCCTTAAGCGTTAATGTTTTAAAAACACTATTAAGTTACTGCTTATTATTACAAATGCAGAAAAAAATTCGAAATATTTCAAAGACTATTTGTATTATTATGTAATCGTTAAATGGTTTTTATTTAATGAATATATAATAAATCATTGAACACAGTGTCTTATGTATTGAATGCTAAGGGTGAGATTAATATCATCCGATTACGAAAAGTTACAGTAAGTTTAGGAGACTTTCTGTTACAAGACTCTAACATATTCAATTTTCAGGGGAGAAAAATAGCTATGAAACTCAAGAAAATATCACAATAGCTATTATGCAATGCACCATCAGCGCAAGTACGGTCCTCAATCCGTTACAGTCACATGCTAGCGCCTATAAAACACTTAAAACGACATACACACATCCAGAGTATTCGTCACAATTGCTGGTCCATGCTTCAAGCTTTAGCAAATCCATCTACGTTTGGAATCTAAACCATACAAAAGTTCGCTATAACTTAAAAAACTATCCAGCCACAACATACTCTGTTAATGCCATTACAACCTTCAGTCATAATGGCCAAAAATCTGTTTATTATCATATCTATCCAATTTCTCCAGAAAAAGATACTAAGTTAGCTGGTGGATATGTATGGCATAAGTACCTTACAAACGGGCACAATCCGAATTACAAGCTGATCAATAACGAAGATATTATGCACTTTGGAAATTCAACAGAGTATCAAACCTATATCAAAAAATCGCCATCTCAGGCACTAACTAGAAAGATACTTGCCTTATTCCCCAACAGTACTGTCTCTCTTGATTTAAGTCTGGCATCATTAAAGTACAACAAAAACACTTATAACATCACCAATATCCAATCGATAAAACGGATTAATTCATTAGATACGTATCTCAATACGAAAAACACGTCATCCAATGCCCAAAGGTACACAAAAATCAAAGCTTATTTAGCAGCTAATGGCTATACCACTAGTGTACGGAACCAAAAACTCGTCATCGGTATTTACATTAACAACTTCACGTTTCACTCCTGGGCAGATGGCATGATGGAACAAGGATTCATAACCGGTATTGAAAAGTAATTAGCCGTCATATCACCCATTATTTAATCGAATTAAACTAATTAAAAGAGACTGTCCACAAACATATGGACAGTCTCTTTTAATGATCAAACTACTTTAAATTAACGTTTACCCAAGCATACCCTGGGTCATTATTGCCAGTTGAATTAATGCAAATTGTATTCAACCTAAGACTAGTCTCACCCTGCTTAGTCACCGTCTTCTTCGAATGCAGTAACAATTCAAATTTCTCAGACTTATGCGGACCAAGAAAATCTGTATAAGTGCCATTAGTTTTAATGTTGAACATCTTTGGACTTAAACTGGTTGCTTGTGAAAAAGCAAAATGGTTTGGTTCGGCATTACTAACCGGGTACAATCGTGCGACGTAATTTGTGACAATACCGTCAAATGCACTGATTGCCCCAAAACGGTAATACCCATTATCAGTATTATTATAGGCAGTTCCCGTTATCTTGGCCCAAGTCGGATAGTTAGAATGTTTTTTGGACACTTGATAAAGATAAACATTATTGATCTTTAGCTTATAGTTGGTGTCAAACGTAAATGTCTTTTTTACTGAATAACTTTTCTTGCTGGTGTACGTCTTATGTAATTTTTTTGGTTGGTTATTCTGATAATAATTGAAGTAGGCCGCATGTGCACTGACGCTATTAGTAATTAGGCCAATTCCAAATAGCGCAACCATTACTGCAATGATTCTGATTTTTCTACCAATTGTATGACTCATAATGGACACTCCCTCTTTGATTGAAACTAGTATAACACAGATTTTGCTATGTTAAATATCTAGATATGCGGACAAAGTCTCAGGCTGAATTTTTTTAAACACATAAAAAATACCCGGATTATGTACCAAAGAGAAAATCCAAAAGGTGTTTTGGTAGTTACCTATGTTAAAATTCAGTTATAGAGAAGGGATGACACGTATGAAAAAGACACTTATTGCCGAGCTTGCTTTCGCAAGTTTGGTCTTATACTTAGGATTCACAACGCAAAACGTTTCAGCCAGTACTGCCTACCGAACAGTTACAACAAAAAGCTATGCCAAATCAACCCCGGCCTATCATGTTAAAAACGCAACTAAGAGTGTCTACATGTGGAACAGCACACTGACGAAGAAACTTCATAACTTAAAAAACTATCCACGAACAACTTGGTACGTAAAAAAAGCGTTAAATTAACTAATGGTAAAAAAACCGGAATTTTCTACTATATCCAAAATAAAAGTAACTCAGTTAGCGGATACGTTTGGCGCAACTACTTAACCAAAGGTGCCTACAAGTCATCAGCAACTCCAACAAGGGCGTCACTGTCTGAAGCAGAAATTGTAAAGCAGGTCATGAATGTATTACCAGGTACAGTATATGATGCTAGTCTTCAAAAAATTGCTGATAGCAACATTGCTCATGATGGCGACGTCTATGCAAATATGCAAGAAGCGCTACCCAAGAACGAGCAGTCAAACTTTGCGATGCTTGGCTTTGATTACTTTGATAATGCAACGTTATTATCGGAATTAAAGGCTGGCAAGATCTCATATGATGCTTATTCAAAACAACTGTTAACTGAGAACTTAACCGCACAGTTGAAAGATAAGGGCCAAGTATTCTACTCACTCATTAAGGGAAAAACAATTAACGACTTTTCTGGATGGCACATTGCGGTATCAGCCTATCCTTCTACTTCAAAGTACTTTGGGTCTGCGCTGGTATTGTTACTTAAACCCACAGCTTAATGGGATTAGAACAAATGAGCCAATTGGCCTGTCAGATTCAAGCTTATAAGAGTGCGAATCAGACAGCAGTAAACTAAATTTTCTCACAAAAATAACGTCATCTGATATTGACCGTAAGTTTAGTCAATATCCGATGACGTTATTTAACTTAATTTGCTGGAATCGCTAACTGAAGTCCAAATTCAACCTCGTCGACATCCACCAGCCTTGTACAATAGTAAATCCCAATCTTA
The DNA here is from genome assembly GCF_001702155.1 of Secundilactobacillus paracollinoides. Taxonomy (NCBI): domain Bacteria; kingdom Bacillati; phylum Bacillota; class Bacilli; order Lactobacillales; family Lactobacillaceae; genus Secundilactobacillus; species Secundilactobacillus paracollinoides. The sequence continues at coordinate 1,144,479 of NZ_CP014912.1, read as the reverse complement.
TAATTACTCATCGCATCCCGCTTGGCTTGCGTATAACCTGCATCATTCAACGCTTGTTCAATTGCTGCAGCTCGTTGATTGGTAGAGAGGTTCGTGTACTTTGTTGGATCAAAATAAGTATTGACGCTCGGCAACGAAATGGTGTCCGTAAACGCGTTACTATAATATTTTGAATCAACCAGATTCTCACTCAGATCGATGGACACTTTTGAATTCGGAAACATCGCGAGTACCTTTCGTGTCAGCGCTTGTGAAGGAGATTTTTGAATGTAGTTTGCGTAGTCTGTATCCGAGACAAAGTCATGGTTACCTGGTATTACAAATAAATTATTCCAAACGGCGTAATTCTGGTTATACCCTTTGGTGAGGTACCCTCGCCAGATACGGCCGTTAACTGGCGTATGATACCGCTTATTAGGTGATGCTGCTGTAACGTAGTAGTAAACCGCGTCCTTGCGGACAATTTCACTCTTAGTCAGCGTCCAAATAGAGTTGGGATAGTTTTTGATATTGTGCAGTTTCTTTGTGTGTGTCTTATTCCAAAGGTAAGCATTTTGCGTTTTATTCTTGGCATGAAATTTTGGAGCGTGTGAATAATACTTTGTCTTGATGATTTGATACGAACTGGCGCTGGCTTTTGTTTGGATTGTGTTAACAGCCACCGTCATCGTTGCCAGAATACCTGCTATTGTGGCAAGATATTTTATTGTTTTGTGCATGATTGACCCTCCTGATTTAAAGATAATCGTCCCCTGATTAATTTTATTTTACATCAAGAAAGGGATTAACAATACAACATCAAGTAGCCTGATTAAGAACTATTCAGCATAATCTTGCGGGTCATATGGGGATTAGCTACTCACCGCCGTAACTCGTACGATTCAAAAACGACCATGCAGCCTCATTAGCGTTTACCTAATGAGGCTGCATGGTCGTTTTTAATTCATCTCAAGTGACTTAGACCCGTCTGCGATGCGAAACGGCAAATACGATCAGCTCACCTACTACAATAAGTGCAAAGAAGATAACGAGCACAACGAATGTGACCAATCGTAAATGCGGCGATTGTGCCAGACCCGCCCCATCCGTTTTACGCAGGAAAATTACCGCAGATAGTAAAATGAAGATCACCGCCAAAATGAGGTTGGTGATGAGATAGCCGTGTTTCATGAGTCCTTCACCTCTTACACAGATTTATTTTTAAAGACCAGATAACTAGCAACTAAAAAGAGCGCCACATACACAACAATACCCACAACGAAATTAGTGATACTTAACCCCGTCTGTGTTTGCAAAGAATGACTGATCAGTTGCGCTTTGAAATTTAACATGTTGACGATATTCCATTTTAATAGGCTTAATTTAGCGATCAACGAGAAGTTTGCCCCATCAATCAACCCGACCATTAAGTAGACCAATACCCCAATGGCCACTGGTATCGCAGGTGTTTTAGAGATCACTGACAGAAAGAAGACAAACGACCCAAGTAACAGTGTTTCAAATGCCGAACCCAAGATCCAAAGAAATGTGTCCTTCATGATGATCGATTGGAACGCCTCGTGGAATAGGGCACCACTGACAATGGTATCCAGGAAAAAAATACCTAAATACATGAGGCCAATAACGATAATCAACGCAACCGCCTTTGAGGCAATGATCTGTAGTCGCGATTTAGCCGCAATAATTAGATTCTTAATGGTGCCCTGCTGAAATTCTGAGGACATCAGATCCGCTGCAAAAACCATAACGATCAGTGGGATGAACTGTAACGTGGAAAACGAATTTTCGACCATAAATTTGGTACCAAAATAAGCTGGTTTTATAGCCGTAACGCCCACCATGACAAGGTAAAAAACACTAATGACTAGTAAAATAAGTCTAACATCTTTGCGACTTCGTAATTTGTAAAGCTCAAGACCAATGCCATGCACCATCCTATTTCCCTCGTTTCATCTGATCTAAAATTTGCATCTCTAAATCATCATCCGTTTGCCTGATTTCGGTCACTTCGATATGGTTAGCGGCAATAATATTGAATACCGTTTTAGTCGTGGCTTCGGTAGCGAGATTCACGACAACGCGACCATTGGCCTGATGAGATGAAATTGTTGCTCGCGTCAACTCAGTCAGCAGCTTGTTGTTATTTGTCGTTGCCAATTCAAACCAATGATTAGCGTCACCACCACGAATATCGAATGCTTCAAGATGACCGCCGTTGTTTAAAATATAAAGGTTGTCCGCTAACCTTTCTAATTCACTAATGAGATGACTAGAGATTAAAAAGGTGACCCCTGTCGCGGCTAAGTCTTGGATGATGGTTCTAAAATCCACGACAGACTGTGGATCAAGCCCATTGATCGGTTCATCTAAAATCACAACCCTTTTCCCCGTAATGATGGCCTGTAAGATACCAACCTTTTGTCGCATGCCTAATGAGTAACCGGAAACTTTCTTTTGAATGTAATGGTCCATTTTGAAGATCGTAATCACGCGTTCCAGAAGTGCCTCATCGACATCGTTCGTATAAAGTCTAATGTTATCCATTCCTGACAGATAAGTGTATAGTCCTGGACTTTCGATCAAGGCACCAATTTCAGTTATCTTTGGTTTTTTCCTGGCAGTGATCGTTTGGCCATTGACGACAATTTCCCCCTGAGAAAAAGGTGTTAATTCCAGGATGCATTTCATTAGGGTTGTTTTGCCAACCCCATTTGGTCCGACTAGGCCGACAATCGTCCCTTCTTGCACGGACATATTGATATTATCTAATATGGTCCTTTTATTGTATGTTTTGGTTAACCCCGAAATTTGCAGTAACGCTGCTTCCATAAACTGTTCACCTACTTGATTTGGACTAAAGTTCCATTATTTTGAAGATTATAAATCTTTGTATACCTTTTATCGTTTATATCATAATGATGCGCCACCTCAATAACCGGTTGAGATAATCTAAAAAGTAAATTCCTGATTTCCTTTGCATTTTCACTATCTAAATTCGCGGTCACTTCATCAGCCAATATTAAAGATTTATTTGCAAACAACGCTCGAGCTACTTCAACCTTTTGCCTTTGTCCACCAGATAGCATAGATCCATTTTCTCCAAGGTTTATTTGAAACATATCCGACAACTCATAGTCAGTTGTCAGCCGCGCTTCGGTAAACGCAGACTTTAACTTATCTAATTGTGCTTCAGAATTAAATAGCGAAATATTGTCTGCAATATTTGCCTTATAAATATATGGATTTTGATTGATATACGCAACATCTTCAGTCGGATTCCGTACAATAGCATCATTATTTTTAATTTCTATATAGTTACCAGAATCAGCATTGACATCACCGTTTAAAGTTTTTAATAAAGTACTTTTTCCTATGCCCGATTCTCCAAATATCAAAATCTTATCGGTATTATTTACTTTCAAATCAAAGGAGATAGATTTACTTTCGCTAATTCTAAAGTACATATTACGAGCCTCAAATTTACTCTCTTCGTTGTCCGATTGAGGTTCAGAACTGCTATCATTTCTTTCATATAAGCTAGGCTTTTTATTAATGATTTGTAGAATTTTCTTCCTAATAGTAGCCGTTGATTCCATCTGGTTAAAACTTGAAACCATGCTCATAACAGGACTGATAACACGATCATTTGCGAGAAAAATTGCTAGTAAAGTAGTAAACGTAAACGAGTTTGTTGAAATAATTAGAAGACACCCAATAGAGAATGGAACAATAAAACCAATTCCTGCAACCAAAGATCCAGCCAGTTGGGCTCCCGACTGTCTTACAGAAAGGTGATACTGTCCATCTTCTACATCAACAACTCTGCCATAAAGAATACTGTAAATACGCTTTTGGACTCCATATGTTCGGAACGTTGAATATCCCTGATAAAAATCTTTCACTTTTGTAATGAGCGCATCGTTTTTCTTTGTCCAATTTGAGGCTGCCAAGTTCAACCTCTTAGAAAATAAAATTGGTGTTACTAGCGGAAGAAATGAAAAGGCTATAAATACAAGAGCTACAAGCCTATTAAGAATTAGCATATATGCCAACGAAACTATCAGTAAGAATAAATTTTCAATAATTTCAAAGAACTCTGTCAGATAATTCGTTTCCAACAGTTTAAAATCATTCATCAAAAGCGAAATAATATCCGCTGAATTTTCATGTTTTCCGTTAGCAAACCATGTGTTGGTGATTACTTCACCTTTCAGGCTTATGTTCACTTCTTTTATGACCTTACTTTGTACTACAGATAAAAGAAATTGAGCAAAATAAATCACACCCCAAGCAGCTAGTGCAAGTACAAGATAAATCAAGACAGACTTTAAACTTGTGTGAGCGTTAAATTTTCCAGCATAGTAAACTAGGGATGAAATTAGTACACCATTAAATGAATATATAATGATTAAACAAAGCGAACAAATCATAAGAAACTTGTGCTTTTCAATCAATTCTTTGATAAAGTACATGTTTGTCCTCCTGACCAACACTATGTAAAAGAGGGGATTTATTCATTCCCTCTCAAGTACAATCAAAACAAAAATAAGGAATAACGATGCTATTGCCGTGATGCTAGCTTTTATCTTCGAAGAATTACTCTTAACAAAATTACATTAATGTCAATTTTAGATTTCTTTGAATTAGTACAGGTCATTAGTCCTTATTTGCGTTTTATTTATTCACAGAAATAGAGACTAATTGTGCTAATGTTGTGACAGCCAAGGCTGATCTTCGAAGAACCGTGTCTCAACAACGTTACATCTGCATCAATTGCTGTTTTCTGTAAGCTAACCAATTTGTTCATAATACTACCCCTATCCTTTTCCAAATCTTATTCGCAGAAATAAAGACTGATTGTACTAATGTTGTGGCAACCAAGACTGATTTTTGAAGAACCGTGTCTTAACAGAGTTACATCTGCATCAATCGCAGTCTTCTGTAAACTAATCAATTTATTCATCATCTCACCCCCTTTCAATTTGACCGGTTATTAAGGCATTACACTAATAGTGAATACACCGATAAAATCATCTTCAAAATTCGTATTAACTTTGTAATTGTTGATACTATAATTTCTTACTAGGATTCTTTATTTTCCCCGAAAAGGTTTGACAAACTCCCGGGTATTATAGGCAACCAACCGTTCCATGAACCTGTATCAAGATCGCTTAAAGTTAAAATCAGGCCCGAATTTCCGGTAAACAAGTCCATTGAGCAACGATATCCATAATTTCCAGGGCTAATTATCGTGTGGTCTTTGTATGTCATTAAATAGTTACGTAAAGTTGAAAGGTTATAATCATCAATTAAGCCCAATTCTTTTTTCGCATTTTCGAGAATAATAAACCCAGCAATTCCCCTAGTTATACCTGAAGAATATGAACAATAGGTCTCATCTACATTACATAGATTTTCAATTAATTTTTGATCAGCCGCACTATTAAATGACTGAGCTATCTTATTAAATTCAAACAGAGTTAAAGCAATTCCTGCTGATCCTTCTCCAAGATAAGGAATCAGTCGTTCCTTTCCTAACGAATAATCCGACACTTGCGCAAGGTGTAATTCTTCATCAACAGAAACGTTATTTTCCAATTCACGTCGAATCATTTGAATTGCTGTCTTTTTAAATTCTTCATTGCCTGATAAGAGAGAGAGTTCCAGCATAAACAAAGCAATTCCTGACCATCCCCCTAAAATACCATTTGGAATGCCAAAGGGATCGGAAGATACAAGCTTTATATTCTGGTTATATTTATTTGTAATTTCTTTACCCGCAAGAACAGCAGCCTGTAATAAACTCTCATCACCAGACTGTTCATACAAAGATAATGAAATTAATCCAACGCCAGAAACACCAGAGAATAGACTTAAATCCCCGTTATCTTTTTCTGATAAGCACTTTTGGAATATCATTTTGGAGAGCTTTTTTTCTCCAATTTCAAATAAAACTTCTGCAATTCCTGAAAGACCATTAAACATCCCTTTTGGAAGATCTGGATCGGACATATTTATAATCCTATTTGCTGTTCCAACAGCCCATGTTCGTGCTTCCTGAGGTAAATCGCCAGTTCTGTTTAAAGCCATTACAGCGCCAAATCCTCCGTAGGCAACAGATAGTGAGCCGAATACGTCAGTATATTGACGTATATCCCCCGGTATCAATGAATCACTCGTTGAATCAATATTTTCTATTAATCCTTGTCTTAGCTGAAACGTTAATGTGTCCTTGATATTATTTTTAAACTGATAACTCGGCGCTGACAGTCCTGAAGCACTTTCTGGAAATTGAACAAAACTCTCAATAAAAGTCTGTAAAGATTTGAGCTGGTTTGATATGGCACTCCCAAAGTTTTCTTCGATAGAAATATCCTGATTTTTTTCGATACTTGCAGTCAAATCTGAAATTGGTTCGATTGGCAAGAACAGGAATCTGGCTATTCTCCATAAAGCAAACCAGTCAGCCTCTTCAAAGGAACGCGCACTTTGAAGCACGAAGCCTGGCGTTTGCAATCCAGGATAATAGACTTTATTCGTTGGAGTTGATGTTTCCAAGTCTATTAATTTAATATCATGATTGTCTAAAATCATAACGTTATTTGGCTGTAAATCTCCAAAAGTAAAGCCATCCTTATGCAAATCGACTAGAATATCTTTGAGTCTCAGAATAATCTTTAATGCCTGCCCAGTATATTTTAATTTATCTTGAAAATTAGAAAAAGGGAAATCCTCAGCTACAAAATATGACAAATTTCGACCTTGCAGATAATCCTCAACTAAGTAATTATTTTCCCAAATCTCAAAATAATCATACATATTTACAACGTAATCTTTTTTCTGTAAATTATGTAATACCTCAGCTTCATTCTTCAACCTTTGAAATCCATCTCGATTTAATCGATCTAATCCTGCCTCCTTTCGTCCTTCTTTCATTACGAAATTTTTTGTATCGTAATTAACTTTGTAAACGCCTCCTGCATTACTAAAATGCAATGCAGATTCAACATCATATTTATCAAATTTAGATGTATCTACCTGAGAATACTTTTTGTCCTGAATAGCGGTCATTTGAACAACTATCCCTGGCTCTTCAACAAAATCCGGCACAACGTAATATGGTGCCCGAATGTCAGGAACCATGACCCCCTTAGAATTTTCAATTCCTAAAACCTTTCGGCCGTCTTCAAATGCGTACATTTCTTGAAATGCGCCATATCGAAAAAAGACATTTGAGTCAAACCATTGCTTGTCATTTAAAATATATGGTCCTGCAGCAAATCCACTAGTGCAATCCGCTAACCCCTTTAACGCACTGCAAAATTCTTGAGTATTTTTAGGATAAACCGTAATAAACTTACCAGCAGATGCACGATCGCCATATTTTGAATTCTTTGATAATAAATTTAGAACATTGGGAACATACTTAAAGGAAATCTGATTAGCAATTAACCAACTACTAACCACGTTCAGACAGTTCTGACTTTCCCCTAAAGTTGACGTAATGTGAATCTTCCAACCTTGTTTAGCTAAGCTATTTGTTCGATTAATATAATATTTCCAATCTTTATCACTAGAAATAATCCAATCATCTAACTCTACTTCTGGTGCATCATAAGGTTTTGATTCATGTTGGGTTGGTGAATAAAAAATTGTCCCTTTATTAAGAAAGTCCGTATACCGGATATCCATCATTTACCTCCGCTTTATCACTTATTAATATCTTCATAACGATGTCACAAGATTAAATGCTTCACGATTCCAAACAGTGCACCAAATATATCCAGGGGCTTCTTGTAAAGAAGCGGTAATAACACCAACTTGTTTTTTTTCACCGTTAATCTTAGAAAATAATGGCCCACCGGAAACTCCTTGTTTCATCTTTGCCGATATACCTACTATCTGATTACTTTTTAACAGAGATAAGTCTGGATGCCCTATCGCCTCAACTGACTTATTGAAAAACCGACCAGCAGACACACCCTCGATACTGACCGAATCAGATTTTTCAGGCAGATAACTGAAACTTGAAAGTATGAAGACAGACTGATCCCTTGGTATCACAGGGCATATTTTAATTAATTTAACCATTTAGCTTGCTGTTAACAGCGAAACTAACCGTTTCGGCAAAAATGTGAAGAACTGATTCATCATCTGAATAATTTGGGCTCTTCTTGCATAAACTTCATGATTAATAATCGTTTTTAACGGATTTAGAAGCCATACCAGTGCTTGAGACAACTCAATATCTGGCATGGCTTCATTCATTATAAAGAATAAATCCCCAATGGTGCGATCATCCTGATTTTGCCGTTCCTGCCAAGCTAATAGGTCATAAGTCATCATGACAATTGCTAAATGGCCACAAAGCCCGTCATAATTTTGAACTTGTGATTTGTCGAGCCGCAAGTATTGCTTGGCAACTTTAAAGTAATTCTCAATTTGCCATCTTCGGGCGTATAGTTGAATGATCTCTTGTGGCTGAAGGCCTAACTGAGTCGTTGCCAGTACTAGGTAGTCATCTTGACGGGCCCGATTAGCCACAAATACCAAGCGAAGCTTGAATTTTTGGTTCCCGACGTGCGCTTCGACAAAGCAGCTGTATTGATAAGCTTGCTTGGGTTGATATTTTGAGGCCTGCAGTCGCTTGTATAATGCTTTAACTGAATATTGCCGTCCGCGATATTGATAGTAAATTTTGCTGGACCGTTTAAGCATGCCCACGCCGTTTAATCCCAACTTGGTTAATTCATAGAACATTTTTGGTGAGCTATACCAGCTATCAAATAACACATAGTCAGCTAGAACGCCATTTGCGAGGGCTTGCTTGACAAGTTGCAATGAAACGAGGTTCATTTTTTGCTGTGCTTGGCGACGTCTCCGGCCAGCAATTGTTCGTTGATCGGTTGTTTTAGCTGATTTTCCAAGGACGTTTTGTGGCTTCTTGGAAGACATTAATGCAAAGTTGATCGGTAAGAATGTATTGGCGTCACTCCAACCCAAAGTTAAAGCCCGGTATCCCTTAATATATAACTGTTTGTCATGGTCAAAGACTCGCGCTAGTAATTCGGTTTGGGTGGCGTACTCACGGGAAAAGAGTGTATCGTCAATGATCAATGCTAACCGCCGCCGGCGGTCAATAAACGGTCGTAAATGCTTGATTAAATGACTCCCAACTTGACAAATCAAGCGTTGCCAATTGATCCGGCCATCGTTCAAATTATTTCTGACGGTGCGACTGGTAAAGTTAGGTGTTTCATGGGCTCGATAAAGCGAGCGTCCCAGGAACTTTGTCGTGAGCAGCCATTCAATGACCTTCATCAAGCTGATTTCTGAATTCCGGCGATAATTCACCAACTTGGTGAGTTTAGATAGACCAATGAGGGAAGTAAATTGATGAACAATATTGTGAAGCTCGTTTTCTGTATTTTTTTGTCTTATAATATTCATGACGTAAGTCTCCTTTGTATCTTGGTTTTGGTCGACTAAAGTATACAACGCAGGAGAGCTTGCGTTTATTTTTTGCCAAAAAAGCCAATAACCACACGCCTTTGGCGTGATTATTAGCTTTCAAGTTTCAGGCAGATAATTAAATGCTGTTTCGACAGCAAACGGCTCAAAATTACTTTCAAATTTAAAAGAACAAATCGCATTATCAAATCGTAATAATCCTTGTTCTTTCCACCGGTTATCTATACTTACTCCTGTCACAATACCAATTTCAGTTTTTCCGTTCACTCTAAGTTTCATTCGGATATCTTTTGATATCTCCTGTTTCAATGGATCAAAGACACAGTGTGCAGCAGTAGCTAAATATTTTTTCCCAGCTATTTGAACAAAGTTGGCAGACGCAAAATGCCTATGCGTATCATCCGAGTTCATAAAAGTTATTTTAATCATTTATCACACCATCGATTGATTCGTATTAAGTAATTAATGGCAATAATCACATCCAGACTCTTTCGGTGAATTTATAAAAGACAATATTCTTCCAAGTTAAAAATAAACGTTTAAATCATTAACTGTATTTTCTATTTAGCACAGAAAGTATGAAGTCAAGCTCCAAATTGAGTGCCCTTTTCGTCCACAAAATGAAATACTTACAGTGGACATTCTGGCAGCTACTGGCTCTTGCCCAGTTTCAGATAAACGCTGCAATTCGGTAATTTTTTTCATGATAGTAAATCCTCCTATTATTTAGCTGGGTGGCCGGGACAAGCAAATAAACTCACAGTGCTCCCGTTCCCACAAGCAATACTGACAAGTGACTTTTTATGACCCACTTTGCTACGAGTTTCAAACTTTTGTAAATCTAAAATTTTATTTTGCATTTAATTCTCCTTTGGCTTGATAGCGACGTAAAATTATAACGGCATGAGTCTCTCACAAAAGGAAATGCATGTCAAAAGAGGAAATTTTAGCAAATTAATTAAAAGCTAATCGTTTTATAGTTCACGAAAATTTAACTCCAACAAGTATTTAAAATCAGGATGGATTAACACTCTTTTTTCCAGAACATTAAAAATTTCCAATACCAAAAATACTCTTTAATATTTGAAAACTGATATTATTTTTTTAGTTTTTTGATATTTACAACCTCAAAAATATAGTTTTTATTTTGTAATACTTTCACGCTTTGTAACTTAAATTCTTTCCAAAAAAGCATAATAGCTTATTGTATAATAATAATTCAGCATCTAAATCAAGTGGATACTCTTCTTAAAAAACGGTCTTCATCAAATTCTGCTTCTACTTTTAAAAAAAGAAGACCATCCAACAGCATTAAAGACACGCTAATGCTGTTGGATGGTCATTTTTAATAACAAGTATTATCATAAGTAACTCTATGCCTGCTTGCGACGTGAAACGGCAAACACAATCAGTTCACCTACTAAAATAAGTGCAAAGAAGATAACGAGCACAACGAATGTGACCAGTCGTAAATGCGGCGATTGTGCCAGACCCGCCCCATCCGTTTTACGCAGGAAAATAACCGCAGATAGTAAAATGAAGATCACCGCCAAAATGATGTTGGTGATGAGATAGCCGTGTTTCATAAGTAGCCTCCAAAGTAAATTAATCATCTGAGATAGAATAACGTTATAGCACACATCTTCTAATCTCAGTTCAACCATAGCGTTAAAGTCGGGTTTGCTCAAGTAATATTGGCAGAAATACTAATATGGGAGTGTCTTAGCTTATAAGACACCCCCATGTTTGAGTTGTATTGTTGGTTATTTACTTGTTCTAGGGTAACTTGGCAAAGCGCGTTTCGGAAAACAGAAAGCTGCATGTAAGCCGACTTTGACAGAAAGGCCAGGTTCAGGCCTTTCTTCGTGGTTCTCTGTCCTCGAGCCGAAACGAGTTTCGGAAAACAGAAAGCTGCATGTAAGCCGACTTTGACAGAAAGGCCAGGTTCGGGCCTTTCTGTCAAAGTCGGCTTACACTCCGCTTCCTCCCGTTTTCCTACACTCTCTACTCCAATGCATCCCAAGGCGCCAATTCAATTGGCTTGTCTTTCAAAATCGCTTGTTGGGCATCCGTCAGGTACTTCTTATGCACGACGACCTCGTACACAAACTGGTCCATCCAGTCGTCCGTCATCACAAAGTAACCCTTCTCGCCGTTCTTTTCGCCCCAAGAGTTCTCCACCTTCCAGCGGTTCGGTTGGCCGTCCACCAGGTTAACGCCTGTCAGCGTCATGGCGTGGGTCACCTCTGCCTCGTGGTATTCAAACCGCTTGGCCTTGCTGAGGGTCAGGTCGATACCAAACAGCTCTGCCTTCCGGTACAGATTAGCGTCCAAGAAGCCCTGTTCGCGACTCATCTGCTGGAGCACATCGTTACCGAACCAGATCGTTTCACCGTCCTGCAGCTGTTGAATGGCCGTCTTCTTGAGGACCTCCATGTCGACATTCAGGAACTGGATCTGCTTGCCGCCCACGATGTTTTCCTGACTGGCTAACCGGTACAGCTTATTCAACGGCTTGTCTGGTGAGTTGGTGACCACCACGTAGTCGTCCAAATCAACGTCAAATTGGTCCTTGAAGAAGTTCTGCGGCGTCAGACCAGGCTCACGGTGCGTCTTCTTATCGTCATCCGTGTATTCCAAATCAAAGCTGGTCGGCGGCTCGCCAAATGAATAGGCCGCCATCCGATAGACTTCACTGACCATGGCGTGGCGTTCAGCCGCTAGATCAGCACCCGTCGCTTGTTGGGCCACCATGTCTCGCAACACAACGGCATCCCGGCGCATTTTCAGTGCCAGCGTCGTCGCAAACGCACTCGTATGTTCCGTGTTGTAGGTCTCCGGCATGGCGTAACTTGGCACCACGCCGTACTTTTGCACGAGGGCGGCTGCCATGGCCCACTGACCACCGTCGCCTCCAGCCATCTTCAGGTAGAAGGTCACTTCCCGGTCGTCGGCGGGGCGGTCGGCCGTTTCAATAATGTGTTGGTAAAACATGTTGGCGCGCTCGACCTTGTCCCAGAAGAATAGGTAGTTTTGTGACAGCTCAAAGTCCTTGACCTTGTGGGTTGTCGCAAACTGGTGCCGCAGCGTGTTCAACAGAGAGAATTCCCAGCAGCGGCCAGATTGTTTCTGGTTGGTCACAGCGCCAGTGGGGACCTCAACGGAGAACGTCCGGTTCAACCGCGTCTGTGCCTGCGGGTCCTGTGAAGCCGCGTTGACGCCGTTGTTCATTACGGCTCGACTGATCACATCAGCAGCCGGCTGGCCTTCAAGGTCTTGATGAAAGGCCAAAAAATCGTCTTGTGTCAGTGGTGCATTGGGTGTTGTTGTCATTGAATAACCTCCTTGGATGATAATGGTGAGTCTATTTTACACCAAGTATTTATATCTGATTTAATTTAAGAATTAAAAATTAAAATCAATACATTTTCGTCTATATATAATAACAACCCAATATCGAACTAAATCAAATTGGAATCTGATTGTTTTACATGTACACATAATACGTGTATGATATGAGTTGTAATAAATACTTAGGAGCTTAAATAGTGATTTATTATGATTAAGAACTTTGCCGATAAAGAAACCAGAAAAATTTTCTATCAATAATGCTCAACAAAGTTGCCACAAAGTATACAGCGGATCGCATTACGTAAACTACTAATAATTGATCATGCATTTAATATCAACGATTTACGAGTACCGCCCGCAAATCATTTGGAACGCTTAGTCGGTAATAATAAGCAAGACTACAGCATTCGAATAAATCGTCAGTATCGTATTTGCTTTTCAGTTGAAAACTATAATGAATTTACTCAAGTAGAAATAGTAGATTATCATCGCGGATAGACATGTGGTGATAAGTCAATAAAATAAATTAAAGCAGACGGGATTTGGTTCTGCTCAACACTTGGAAAATGGTGCACTTAAATAAGCCCACTGATTTTCGATTTTTGAAAATCAGAGCTGATGGCTTGACCTTAAGCTGGTTTTATATGCCTATACCGATTCCTCCTTTTGATAGAGTTGGTGTCGACGGAGTAGGACGTCAAGCACCCTGATAAGCTTTCTTGCGGTTAATGCGAGGCCGCGCTTTCTAGGAGTCTTCGTAACTTCGGACATCTTTTTTTCAAAATAGGAACGAAATACTGGATCATAGCGGGTTACCGAACCGGCAGCTTCGATTAGGTAATAGCGTAGATACTTGTTTCCAGTATGCGTCCGAGGCGTAATCTGTCCGTTAAAGTCGCCAGACTGGTTTTGTTTCCAGGCTAATCCAGCATAGCGAGCCAGCTGAGTCTCTTTATCAAAGCGTTCAATCTGGCCAATCTCGGCTAAGATACCAGCCGAGTAAACTGAGCCGATACCAGGAACCGATTGAAGAATTTCAGTTTCCGGTAATACCATGACAACCGCTTCGATTTGTTTATCAAGTTCTTTGATGAGTTTTTGGTAGGTTCGAATCTCAGTGGCATAGATAGACACATTGATATCGATAGAGTTTTGGATGACTTTAGGTAAGCGATACGAGCCACGAACGGCCCTTTGAATCGCTTTAGCGGTCTTCTCAGCATCAGCAAAGCGGCCATGACCAGCGGCGTTTAAATAGTCAATTAAGTCTTCGGTCGAGGCGTTGATGAGCTCATCGGTGGTCATTTCATCAGTGAGTAGGTTAAAAATAGAGCTACCAAAGACCGCCACCTTTTCTCCTGAGGAGTTTACAGCGAGTTTATTGACTTTATAGTAAAGGTTCTCTAAGAAGTGTTGTTTAGAACGAGCTAATGAGGTCACAAGTTCAAAACGAGAACGGGTAAGGCGTTGAAGCGCAATATATTCATCCTCACGAACCAGACTGGTGGTGAAGCGACCATTACGTAGGTAGTCAGCAATATAAAGTGCGTCAATGTGGTCGTTTTTATTGTCTTCAAAAACGTCTTTATAACGCTTAGTATCACGGGGATTGAGAACGACCGCTTCGGTATTGAACTGAGCTAGATCGTCATCGTTCATAAAGAAATAAGCTGGATGGAAACTATAAATGGAAGTCGATTCCATACCAATCGTAATTTGTTCAAAATGACGTTGTTCATTCAATGCCAAGATGATGGTCTTAAGTTCCGTGGCGCCGTTGAGATCATTCTCAAAGGCACCTTGGAAGACAGGTTTTAGCGCTTCAGAAGTCATCATCACAACTTCAAGCGTTTTCGAACTAACATCAATGCCGACAAGTAATTTCATTGGGATGGCCTCCTTTCATAATTATTGTCTGGTCTTAAGTTGGACACCATGTGATAACCCCTAATTACAATCACTAAACACATCCTCGCAGATAAGAATTCATGGGTGACTAAGTTCAAGCTGCGGCTAGTCCTACTCAGACTAGTGAACGTCGTCATCGAAACAGCATGTGGTTCGTGATTTAGATGATTGTCTGGGCGGCAGTCTAATAAAGTAGTCGCGGCTACAAGGAGGTCTAAACCTATACCAGTTGACCAAAGCCAATGACAATTAGAGATTATCACGTGGTGTCCAACAAATAAATAGCAACACAAGTAATGAGCTACAAATACACCGAAGGAACAACTTATATAATACGAGGAGATATAAAAATGAGAATACCAACACCTAAAATTAGTGAAATTTTGAAGGAAGAATTTATGGACCCGTTACATTTGTCAGCCTATTCAGTCGCTAAGGCAATTCAAGTCCCAACCTCAAGAATTCAAGATCTTTTACACGATCGACGCGCTATTTCAGTAGACACTTCTGTTAGACTTGGAAAGTTCTTTGGTGTTTCAGAGCGTTTCTTTTTTGATCTACAAACTGATATTGATATCCGAAATGCCAAAGAAAAAAACAGTAAAGTTTATAATGGCATCAAGCAGTATCAGCCACAATAACACAAAAAAAGCGACAGATTCGTTTAACCGAACCTGCCACTTTTTATTTTAATATCCTAGACTGTTAATATTATGCCGTTCCGTCTTGGTCCCCGTCCATGCAGGCACCTTCACAACGCCAGCAACCTTGCTCTTGTAGACAAAGCCCCAGTAACGACTATCGTTAGACACGCTTCGGTGATCCCCTAAAACGAAGTACTCGTTCTTTGGCACCTTCGTCACGTGTTTACCCCAACCGTACTGCTTGGCTAACGAGGCCAGTGTCCAGTTAGCACTACCGGTACCGCCTGTGGCTTGGCTCCTGCTGATGAAACTTTGGTTGACCTTCTTACCATTCACGTAGAGGGTGTTGTTCTTAAAGGCAACGGTGTCCCCTGGCAGGCCGATGACCCGCTTCACGTAGTCGGTACCCGGCTTAGCCTCCGGATCCTCACCGTGCGCATCAAACACGATGACGCTCAAGTGCTTGATCTTTTCTTGTTTAAACATCCACACACGTTCGTTATTGGTTAAGTTCGGTTCCATTGATGGTCCATCCACCCGGACAGGTGACAGGACATAAGTCTTAAGCCCGAACGCAACGATCAGCCCAATGGCGATTGGCACGATCCAGCTAAGGATCTCTTTAAGTGCTTTCATTCTTCTACCCCTTCCCTTAACACAAGTGTGTTAGGGTCACATTTTTCTCTATTATAACAGTCCTATATTACTCTATTTGCCAGGTATCACGCAAACATTACAGGTGGTTTTGACAAATCTTAGGGGTTTTGTTGTCAAAATGTTATATAGATAATGCCTGAAGTCCGTTGCACTCCGCAATTTGGCACTCCGTGTGGTGGCTCGCAGCTCCGTGCCAAATTGCTGCGTTCCACTGATGTTGAGCAGAATTTTTCATTTCGTTAAGTATCACAATAGCGTTAAAACTAGCTTGCGGAGAATCCGCCCTCGACTGCTAATAAGGTCATTGACAGCAATACTTCTCAGAATGTGCTGGCTAACTGTAACACTTAATTGAAAAGTTTTATGATATCTTTTATTACAGTTCAATTCCATGGTGACTAGTACAAGGATCGTAGCGTATTGGAGCTGTTCGGCATTGCAGGCTGTAGTGTCGGTGGTCGTTAGCGACCGTCCTTGGGTCGGTTACGACCATGGGAGACGTAGGAGATCCTTGAATTTCTAGTGTATATTGCGGAAACGTGTTCCGCAGGCAGGGCCGAACGGCGCAACGAAGCGGGATTGTTCCGTTTATTTGACTCAGCTAACAACTATGTAACAGAACTGTCCATCATAAAACATCCGTTGCTATTCAACTGCAGTAAAAAACGTCACCGGCAACTTTATGTCAGTGACGCTTTTAAATGTCCTATTGCTTGATGGTGCCGAAAACAGTTTGGTGCTCATAATTTCTTTAGTATTAGCATAGCACATTTACCGTCAAAATAAACGTAAAAACGTGTAAAACCGGTGTCTTAACATCTAAGACTGCCTTGACAATCCCCTGTTCGTTTTCTACAATAATTCCAACCAAACTTTTGGCTATTTTAGTCATGGTATCCTGACTAATCCTACAGAGTGTGAAGTGGGGCGTTTTGCCCCCAGAATATAACAGGCACCATCGAAAATCCCGATTGGATTTTTGATGGTGCCTGTTATATGGCCGGGGGCAGCCCCGCTGAACACGTTTCGGCAATAGGAAAGAGAACCGCTCCAAACCTAACCAATTGCCTCTTTCAAAACCATCCGATAAACTAACACTAAACACCCAAGGGAGGCTCACCCATGCAAACCGTCCCACTCGAAACCATCAACAACCACCTAGACGACTATCTCACCCAACTCACCGCAAATGCAGATCCGATTCTCATCACCAACCACGACGACTCAGACAGCGCAGTTCTAATGTCCAAGAACGACTATGACCGCATGGTCGAAACAATGCGAATCCTAAGCAATCCAGCACTTATGGCAAAGATTCGCCGCGGCAGACAGCAAATCGCTGATATTGAAAGTAAAAAACGCTCGAGGCTTTAAAAATAACATCAGACTCGCGACAAAAGGTTACGTCTACACTGACGTACCTTTTTTTGTGATGACTATTAACGCGTCTTCACCATTGCACTCGTTTTATCAGCCCGCCGTTTCGAACGCACTAAATGGCGGTTCCCAAGATAATCCTGCTGATACAGCTGCAGCGTATCCAAACTCGACAGCGCCACTTCTTGAATGACGTAACTGCCGTCGTGGGCCTTAAACGTTACGCTGTTGTTTGAAATATTGATCTTGCCAAAGTAACAGTCGAGGCTGGTGACCTCATCGGTGTGCCCATCCGGATACTTTAACCGGATCGGGTGCTGCCGTTCGATGTGGACGGAATCATCAGGGTATAGGGCGCAGATGAAGGCGTCGTTGGCCGTGACCAGCTGCCACTGGTCATGCGGCTTGCGGGCGGTGATGACGCGGTTGGGCAACGCTGCCTGCTTAAAATCAGCCGGGTACAGCGGCACGCCAGCGTATCCTTTGGCGTTGCGGTAGATGTCCACGCGAACCATGTGGGAGTTGCTGGCGACCCCGCGTCCCTGGTGAACCGGCGTCAGCAGCGTGGCCTTCTTGGTCACCTTGACCTTCGTGACGACCATGTCCTGCGACCCCGTTGAAATGACCAGCTGGTTTTCCGGGAATGCTTGCTTGCCGCTGCCGCCATTGGCTGTTAGTGCCACCTTCACTGCCGTGTAGACAACCTGATTACTGCCATCAGGCGCTAACGCATAGATCCCTTTAGCGCCGGTAATCTGGTCGCCATTCTTTGCCAGTTTCAGACTGCTGATGGCAACGCGCTGGGTCACTTCCCCCGTTTGGTCATAATGCTTGGGTGAGAACACCGTTTCCTTATGCACTTCACCGCCGATACTGTGGTGCGGTGCCCGGATTGCGAAAACCGGTTTAAGCTGGGTAATTTCACGATGTTGATAGGTGTGCCAACTGCGTTGAATCATTGTTGTTGCCGGATCATCAGACAATCGGCCGGTGAGTTCAGCACGAAAGTCTGGCCAGGGCAGCGGCACCTGATTTTTCACTTGTAGATAACTTGGATTCAGCTGCCCATCGCTGTCGGTCAACTGACTGAAAGCGGACCACAGGGCTTCGTTGTGGCTGATCTCCCACGCCGTACTATAGGTGGCCAGCAGATCAATATACGCTGGTGTGAAGCACCCCGTGACGACGGCTTGAGCGGCGTACCGCAGTGTTGATTCACTGGGCAGCGGCACGCTGAACCGTTGCAGCAATCTGGCTGTTGCCGGATAACTCACAGCCGCAACGGGTTCCTGATAGCCGGCCCGGAAACGCAAATTTTGTGTAAAATAACGACTGAGTAACTGACTGAATTGACGGTCATCGCCAAGGTGCCGCGTGCGCCAACGGGACTGATCACGAGCGGTAATTTCCGTCTTAAGCAGGTGTTGCCGTTTGCGATACGACGTGATGGTGTCGGTGACCCAGGCGATAAATCTTTGGTGGTGCTCACTATGTAGAAATGCAAGTGGCAGTTGGTTGCCCTTCTGCTGATTATTGGCCGTTGCCGTAACCACTTTATTGCAGTAGCGGTCATCGAAACTAGCCGAATACGGGATGATATGGTCGATCTGGTAGTACGCATCGTTAAACAACCGTTCTGGATCAATGGGCTGACCGGTGTAGGGGTCAATACCCTGCTGCTCGGTAAACAGCTGGTGCTTCAAAATATTTTCACCGTTTGCCGGAATGCCTAACTGATTCAGCGTTGCCACTAACTTCTCGTGAGCTTTCACCGTCTGCTGTTGGCGCTTGTTGGCATCGACGCGTTTTTGAAACGGCAGGGTCATCGCTGGCGCCACGCTAAACCGAAGCGCGTCCAGATGACCATAGGCAGCTTGAACGGCTTTGACCACCTTGAGCGCCATGACAACGGCGCGCTTAGCCACCGGATTCGTCAGCTGATCATAGAGGGCGACGCGGTCGAGTCGCTGGTCGTTTAGACCGTACCCCGCTGTCTCAAGTGACACTGCGAAACTGCGCCCGCGCCACAGAAACGGCCAAAGCTGCCGCATCGTTTTTAACGAATACTGGCTGTACGACGTGTAATTGAGGGCGGCCAATCGCGTGATCTCTTCGTCAGACAACACGTCGAGCTCTTCCAGTGCTTGTTGTTTCGACTGGTCGCTCGAGTAATTGGTGAGGATGGTGCCCACCCGGTCGATCAGATCGGTGTCGTCGGCGTACAAACTGCTGCCAAGCGCCGTTTGAATCTCATTGATTGCCTTAAAATCAACGATAACAGTGTGTTTTTCGGCCTTTTTAACCGGTTCGTCCTGGTAGGCGACCTGATTAAACCTGACTTCCGCTGGTAAATTAAGCGCCTGCCGAGCCTGGTAGAAATCAAGTCGCTGCTGTTGCCGGGCCAGGGCCAAGAGGCAGTGGCGCTGACTGACATCCAACGCCGTCAGGCCCCGGTAGTCGCCGCCCACTAACTGGATATCGTTTACCGTTTTCATTAACTTAAACTCGCAATAGGTTCTCGTGGCCTTTGCCGCGCGCTTTTCACACGCATTCAGCGGGTCATTGCCCACCATTTTCTCAATCAAATTCCCGCCAAAGCGGCTCGGGGCACTCGGTCCCGTATCAAAGTCGCGCTGGCTCTTAAGTAGTGCTATGTAGTCTTTCTGAAACGCCCGTGACAGCCGCGGGTCGCTTTGGCGCTGGTGATTGATGATCAACCGCGCCTCCGACACGATCCACTCGCGCAACGGATGCACCAAATAGTCTGCTTGGTAATCCTTATTATGTTTACAGGCGCGATACCGCGGGTCGCGTACCAGCATCTCGCCAAACGTCCGGTAATGACCCGCTTGAAAGACCTGCTTCGTTGCCTGAATCGACTGCAACAGTCGCCCTAACTCAGCTGGTGATTGACCAGTCGTCTCCGAACGCGCATTAGACCTAAAGCCGCGGTGACCGGCCAAATAGTACAGCACCGCAAACAACTCACGACTCGTCAATTCTCCGTCCAGACCCTGAACCCGCAGCTGCCAAATGTCCGCTGGTTGCAGTTGCTGATTAAAGTAGGCCGTCATGTCCGCGGTCGTCAACAACCCATACTTAAGAAATAACTGTCTAACCCGCTGTTTCCGGAATTTGGTGCGCCGGTTACAGCGTCGTGCATGGCGGCGTTGTCGTGCTGGTAATGCCAGTGACGCGCCGTCCTTTGGATTTTCCGCCGGCGTAAACTGCACCGTGTTGAGTTTCAAGATGCGCTCAGGCTTCCCCCGCTCATCCGTCTGCAACACCGCGTAGCCCACCGCCGCAATATCAATGTTCAAACTCAGTAAAACCCCCATATGCCACCTCTTTCTTTTGAAGCGGGCAATCTGTTTCTGGTGGATAATGGCGCTACGTTCCGTGATTTGGGCACTGGAAGCTGTGGTGGCTCCACTGCTTCGTGCCCAAATCACTGCACTTCGCTCACAGTGCTGACATAACTGAGGTTAGACATAACTGAGGTTAGCTTAGTACCTACCGCTCAGAAGTGCCAGTTTGTGTATTATCCGCCCTTGACTGCCTTTATGGTGCCGTCTAAGTAACGCTTTTGTCTGTGCATTTTTCCTACTATTCAAATCTGACTGGATATCTCAAAAGTGTATCCTTCGTGTTGCCAATTGCTGCTATGTATAACCTGAGCTGTACTTCCAACGCATTTTCAAAGTTAAGCACTCATTCTGTTACATATCACCACTATGAAATGATTCCATTATCGTCGACTTTTTCCACTAAGCTGCAGATTGAAGACTTCTACTTCATAATAACGGTAGGTGTTCGTTAACTGGCCATTGCTAGCAAGTCCACCAATGCCGAAGTATCGCTGTCGATGAACTTATCAGCAGTCGAGTGCGGAGTCTCTTCGAACTTGGTTTATTGCTATCGCCATACTTAACTAAAGAATAAAGTCAGCTCTGTGTATGTGGAATGCAACGAACCATTAACAATGCGTTACCCTAGTCAAGCAAAGACCCAAGATAAACAGATAGCCCCCACCTTCGATATTGAAGGAATAGGGGCTAGAGCTGTACGGCAGATATAAAATCGCCTTATCATGGTATCCTTACTAATCCTACAAAGTAAGTTTGGCGCTTGTACAAGCGCTTTTGGTTATTATACGAAAGATAGATTAGAAAGTCACCCGTTTTTACTAATTTTTTAATTATTTTTTAACCTTAGTTATCACTCGTACGCTAGCCGTGAATGCCCAGTTCTAGTTTTGCCTGCCGTGACATTTTATTGACCGACCAAGCGGGTTCCCACACAAGATTGATGTGAACCGTGTTCACTTCTGGTAGGGTCATCAAGACCTTGGTAATTGCTTGATACAGGTATTCCGTCAGTGGGCAACCAGCGATCGTCAGCGTCATGGTGATGACACAATCACCCTTGGTTAACGTGACGTCGTAGATCAATCCGAGTGCAACCAGGTTCACACCAAGTTCCGGATCGATCACGGTCGCCAATGCGGTCATGGTCTTTTCAGTAAAGCGGTCAGTTGTCATTCGCCTGCCTCCAGTCGGTTAATTGTGCACGGTTTTAGCTGCCAATTGTTGCTGCTTAGCTTGCGCCCGTTGCTGTTCGCGAATCGTGCCGCCATTTTTTACCAGCGCCCAGGTTGCAGGCACCAAGAAGATCAGGTTAAACCCTTCTAGAATGGCCGTCATCATGAACACGCCCTGGTAACTAAACGCGTTGGCGACGACGGAACCCAGCATTGGACCGCCAACACTGCCCATCGCCTGAAACGACTGGTTGTAGCTGAAGATTCGACCAAAGGCATCCTTGGGTACATAGTGGGTCATCAAGGTTTGAATTGCTGGCAGCATTGCGGCATCCGAAACACCAAGCAACGTCCGCCAAACACCGAGTTGCCAAACATTTTGGGCAAAACTCATTGGAATGAAACACACGATTGCCGCAACTAGTCCGGCACCCAGCACCTTTTCAGGGCCGATGTGGTCGCTTAAACTTCCCAAAATTGGTGAGAAGATCAGCGTCACTACCCCAGGCAGCGATGAGATCACCCCACTGACCATTGCCACTTGGCCGCCATGGTGCATCAGCTGTTTGATCAACAGACTAATGATCGGCGTGATCGACATATTGGCTGCTTGAATGACCAGGGTCGTGATAAACAATCCCCAGATCAACATTGGGTATTTCAGGGTATGAAAAACCTGTTTCATGGGTTGGAGCTGCACTTTGTCCACCGGAGTAAAGTCTTCGTGGACAAAGAACATCGTCATCAAGAAGACCACCAGCATCATGGCCCCGGCAACGAAGAACGACCCGCGGTAGCCAAATGAACTGGCCAACGCCCCACCTAGTAGCGGGCCGACCAGGGTACCGACAACGTTCCCCGTTGCCAACGTCCCCAACGCTTTCCCGCTTCGGTCAATCGGCACACTAGCGGCCACAATGGCGTTCGCGTTGTTGATATACCCGGAGAAGCAGCCCTGAATCGCCCGCAAAATAATCAGAATCGTGACGTTTGGCGCGAAGCCGCACGCCGTAATGGTGATCGTCATCCCAAGTGACGCACGCAAACACATCAGTTTACGGCCATACTGGTCAGCGAGTTTGCCCCAATACGGGGAAACGATGGCCTTCGCCAGGAAGGTGATGGCAAACGCAAACCCGGACAGCAGATTCAGTTGCGACGTCGTAAAGTGCCCCAACGACGCGACATAGAGGGAAATGACGGGCATGGTCATTGAAAACCCCATCCCAGTCATAAAATTCCCGACCCACAGAAAATACAAATTACGCTGCCAATTACTACTCTTTTTCACGTGTCCACCTGCTTTTATGTACGGCATCCGCACCGTTTTGACGCTGCTATGTGGTGGTGCTTGGTTTGGATGCGAAGATTACTTTCATTTTACGCTTGTCGATGATGAAAACAATATGAGTTTTTTGCAATTCCGATAGTGCCGCACTATAAACTGCTGGCCATCAATGACTACAAAGAACGCTAAGCAATCATCTCGTTTGAGAAGCGCTTGGCGTTCAGTTTAGCTAACTTTGATCTACCGACCAGCAGGTGCTGTGGAGCTGCTCTGTTGGGCAGTGCCAGCCTTGCGTTCCGTCCGACCGCGCCAGTATGACGACAGGATGGAACCAGAAATGTTGTGCCAGATACTGAAGATAGTCGATGGAATGGCGGCAGCTGGTGCAAAGTACTTCATGGCAAGCGTGGCACCCAAACTAGAATCCTGCATCCCGACTTCAAAAGTGATGGCTTTGCGTTGCGGATCCTTCAACCGAATGAGTTTGGAGAACAAGAACCCGAGCCCGTAACCAGACAGATTATGCAACATAACAACGGGGATAACCAAAGCAGTAGCGGCGGTAAACAACCCGTCATGGTTAGCTGAAACAACGGCTCCGATGATCAATAGGATGGCTAATTGTGAGATCAACGGCAGTGCGCGGGTGATGGTATCAATGCGTTTGCCAAAGATCGAGTGAATCACAACCCCAAGGATGATTGGTACCAAAACGATTTGGATCGTACTCAAGAACAGGGATTGCGTTGGAATGGCAACATACTTGCCCGCATACAGCAGCAGTAATCCCGGCAGCGCAATCGGTGCCAGCAACGTGGATAACGTTTCAATGGACACATCCAACGCAACGTCACCACCAGCCAGATAGGCCATCACGCTTGATGACGTCCCGCTTGGGCAGGACCCGACCAGGATAACCCCAACGGCTGTGGCACCGGAGAGCTGAAAGATCTGACAAAGTAACCACGCGATAAACGGCATGATCACATAGTGCGCCACCGTTCCTAAGATAACCGGCACTGGCCGTTTAACGATCCGAGCGAAATCCTCACCCTTCAACGTCAACCCCATCCCAAACAGAATGATGCCCAGTAAGTACGAGGTATTTGGAACGACCCAGGTACTCGTTGCCGGTAATAAGTAATTAAACGCGGCCCAAATAATAACGATAACGGTGAAATATTTCCCTAACCACTTACCGAAAGCTTCGATTTTATTCATAATGTAAACCCCTTTTTATGTATGTCAAGGTGGAGAGTGTGGCGCAAGCCGGGTAACTCCCGGAATGTAAGGCGACTTTGCCGGAAATTCCGGTTCTGAATTTCTGGCAAAGTTGCTTTACACAGTAGGGAGTTGGCTTGTGGAACACGTTTCCACAATGTAAACGAGAAAAATCAACGTCTCCGTGTTACTAGTGAAGACAGAACACTTGTGTCTGATGCACTAACTAATATGCCTATGTTTGTTTTGTCTGTATTGCGTTGTACTGTCACTGCGTTGTACTTGTCGCTGCGTTGTACTTGTCGCTGCGTTGTACTTGTCGCTGCGTTACGCCGGTCGGCTCTGCAGGCTGAAGTGGGTCGCTTCGGAGCTATTGAATTTCCTCTCAGAAATTCAAGGATCTCCTACGTCTCCCGTATTAGTAACCGACCAAAGTACGGTCGCTAACTAATACCGACACCACAGCCTGCAATGCCGACCGGCTCCACTCCGCTGATATTTGCGGGAAAACAACCGAATCGTTGACTTACAGCCGCCCTGCACTGAGAACCAGTAACGCAACAGAAACGCGTTACTAGTACATCGTCTTAATCGCAGTCGCGGGCGGATAAGCTTCGTACTTGAGCTAACTGTCATGTGGTGCTTGGCTAACGTGTCCTTAGTTGCGGTTACGTGAGTGAAGTGGCGCGATTTGGCACGGAGTTGTGGTGTCGATATCACTTGGTGGGCGAGGGTTTCGGCCACCTAGTGATATGCGAGACGATGAAGATCCACTCGAGAGCCGCGCAGCGGAAATCGAGTTAGCTTCATCGCGAGCCACCACAACGGAGTGCCAAATCGCAGAACGGAACGCACTTGTACCCACAATCACCCCATATGATACCCAAGCGCCACGCGAGCATACCGGCTCATTTTGCTGGGCGACCAGGCTGGCTCCCAAACGATGTCGATTTTGACGTTGTTGACTTCGGGTAATTTCTCAGGCGCGGTGCCGATCATGTTTTCAAGCACTTGTGAGATGGGACAGCCAACGGTGGTCAGTGTCATGGTGACTGTGGCAACGCCGTCTGTCAGACTCATGCCGTAGATTAGTCCAAGATTGACGAGGTCGATGCCGAGTTCCGGGTCAATAACGGATTGCAGTGCGTCGATCATCCGATCCTGTAACTCAGCAGTCGTATCGGTAGCGGTACTCGTTTCTTCTGCCATGGTGAACGCCACCTTTCTGCGTTAGTCCGCGTCGTCTTCCTTGCCGAAGAGTTCATCGGCCCCTAACATGACGCCGCCAGTGTTGGCTGAGGTCACCAGGTATTGGTACCGCGCCAGGTAACCGAAGCGGACCTTTGGTTTAAACGGCTTCAACTCTTTTCGCCGTTCTGCAAACTCAGCGTCGGAAACGTCAACGTCCATTGTCCGGTTGGTCAGGTCGATCGTGATCTGGTCGCCATCGTGGATGAGGGCAATCTCACCACCGGAAGCGGCTTCTGGCGAAACGTGGCCGACACAGATACCGTGAGTGGCACCGGAGAACCGCCCGTCAGTGATGAGGGCAACGGTGCGGCCTAACCCGCGGCCGATGATGTCGGAGGTTGGGTTCAGCATTTCGGGCATGCCGGGACCACCCTTTGGCCCTTCGTAGCGAATAACCACGACGTTGCCAGCTTTAACACTTCCGTTATCGATGCCTTCAACGGCAGCGTCATGGGAATCAAAGCAGATGGCAGTACCGACAAACTTGTGAATGTCGGGATCGACCCCGGCCACTTTGATGACTGAGCCGTCCTTGGCGATGTTGCCGTAGAGCACGGACAGCCCACCCTGTTCTGAGTACGGGTTATCCAGTGGTCGAATGACTTCTGGATTGAGCGTGTGTGCGCCAGCGACGTTTTCTCGAATGGTCTTACCGGTGACGGTGATGCGGTCGGAATGCAGGCACCCCTTTTCGATAAGTTCGTTCATAATGGCGGGGATCCCACCGGCAGCGTGGACGTCCTCCATGTTCCAAACGGACGATGGCGCGATCTTGGCTAAATGCGGCGTGCGTTTAGCAATTTCGTTGATGTCGCGTTCACTGTAGTCGATGCCGGCTTCGTGCGCGATGGCCAACCCGTGTAAAACGGTATTGGTGGAACCGCCCATGGCCATGTCTAACGCAAACGCATCGTCCAAGGCGTCCTTGGTGATGATGTCGCGCGGCTTCAAGTCGTTCTTCACGTTGACCATGACTTGCCGAGCAGCTTGGCGGACCAATTCGCGTCGCTGATCAGAAACAGCTAAGGCTGTTCCGTTATACGGTAAGGCAACCCCGAGAGCTTCCATCAGTGAATTCATTGAGTTAGCGGTGTACATCCCGGCACAGGAACCACAGGATGGACAGGCGTTTTGTTCGAGCTTGAGGAAGTCTTCCTTGCTCATTTTGCCGTCCTTGAACGCCCCAAAGGCTTCAAAAACGGACGATAGATTAGCTGCTTTGCCATCTGGCGCTAAGCCCGCCTTCATGGGACCACCGGAAACAAACGTACATGGGACGTTCGTCCGCAGCGACGCCATTAACATGCCGGGCGTGATCTTGTCACAGTTTGGCATGTAGAGCACGCCGTCGAACCAGTGGGCGTTGATCACCGTTTCGGCTGAGTCAGCAATCAGGTCCCGGCTTGGTAACGAATACCGCATTCCGATGTGGCCCATGGCGATCCCGTCATCGACGCCAATGGTATTAAATTCAAATGGAATCCCGCCAGCCTTGCGAATCTCTTCCTTGGCAATATCGGCTAATTCTCTAAGGTGCACGTGCCCAGGCACGATTTCTATGTAGGAGTTACAAATTGCGATGAAGGGTTTTTTCATATCCTCCGGGTTCTTCACCATCCCGGTAGCGTATAGCAAACTACGACCCGGCGCTCGATCGACTCCAACTGTGATCTCATCACTACGCTTTTGCATATCGTCGCCGCTAACCTTAAAGTTTAACGTATCACTCATTTCCATACCTCCAATAACAAATTATTTGAACGAGGAAACTATGACTATTCAAATTATTATGAATTTTATCATGAGATTTTAATTTGTCAATGGACGTTAAGATGCGATAACCACGATTTTTTGTCTCAGGGTGCGTTAAAAACAAGTCATCACAAGGTCTTACACTTGTCTGATTTTGGGACAATTAAATTTAAAAATGATTGTTAAATCCGAATAATCGTCTCAATTTAGTGTACTATTCAGGTAATATTCAAACGATCGTCTAATTGAGTCCAATTTAAGACCAGGGTTCAACCTAATTAAAAATAATTTTCGTCACCAGTGATTTCTTTTTGTACCACTTATGCCTCAAAAATACCGGGTTGCTCATTTAACCGATATAAAATTTTCTCATTTACTTTTAATTTTATCTCTGCTAAGCTAACAACCATTCTAGGAATTCGAGGACAGACAAATGCCAAACCAAACAGTTTTTGCCATTCAAATTATGATTATTGCCCACATTATTATTAACTAAGATGCGGGACATTTTGAGTGCCCGCACATTGCGGGCCCTGTTTGGTACAAGCCAAGGGCCGTTAAGCTCTTGGCTTTTTTGTTTGAACCGGAAGATTCAATCGGAGGTGCCACCTACAACTTATCCGTTTCAGTGTTTCAAAAAACTAAATTAATCGTTAGGAAGGCGATACCTATGCAAGATACTGATGTTTCATCCGTCGAATCCGTGGCGCCCGTTGCCAAGACCAATCCAGCCGCAACCCTAGCCCGTGATTCTGTCAAAACCGTTATTTTCGCGTCCATGATCGGAACCGCCATTGAGTTTTACGACTTTTACGCTTACGGGACCGCTGCTGCAGCGTACTTTCCCAAGGTCTTCTTCCCGGAAGTTACCCCGACCATTGCCGTCCTGCTGAGTCTGTTAACATTCGGCGTCGCTTTTGTTGCTCGCCCGTTAGGATCGTTGGTCTTTGGCCACTTCGGTGATAAGATCGGCCGAAAGAACACCTTGATCGTGTCCCTATTACTGATGGGCTGCTCCACCGTGCTCATCGGTGTGTTGCCAGGGTATTCCACACTTGGCCTTGGATCAGTTATTTTACTGTGTGCCTGCCGGTTCATTCAAGGTGTCGGCCTAGGCGGTGAGTGGTCCGGTGCCGCACTGGTCGCAACCGAAAACGCCCCCGAAAATAAACGGGCATTATATGGGGCCTTTCCAGAATTGGGCGCCCCGCTTGGGTTCTTCTTAAGTAACGGACTCTTCTTCATTTTGGAATCCGTCTTGACGCCCGCCCAAATGATCAGTTTTGGCTGGCGCATCCCATTCTTAGCTTCAGCACTGCTCGTCATCGTTGGCTTCTGGGTTCGGGAACGGATGCAGGAAACGCCACTATTCCGGTTAGCGCAGGAAAAGAAGACGGTCACCAAGTCACCGCTGACAACGGTGTTCAAAACGAGCTGGCGTCAACTGCTGCAAGGCACCTTCATCGTTTCTGTTACATACACCTTGTTCTACACCCTAGCCACCTGGTCACTCTCCTATGCGACAACAACGCTTGGGTTCTCCAATAAGGAATACTTGCTGATGCTGATGGCTGCCATCGTGGTCTTTGCCGTCATGATAGTGGTTGCTTCTCAATTTGCTGACAAGCTGGGGCGCCGCCGCGTCCTGATCACGGCCTCATCGCTGCTGGTCGTTTTCGCCTTTGCGTTCCCCTACCTCTTACAGGGTCAGCACAACGTTGCCGGCGCCATGACCTTCTTGATCGTCGGCTTCATTCTGATGGGCACGGCCTTTGGACCAGTCGGCGCCGTGTTACCAGAACTCTTCTCCACAAAAGTTCGGTACTCCGGTGCTGGGATCTCCTATAACGTTGCGGCCATTGTCGGTGCTGCTTTTGCGCCAACCATTGCCACCTGGCTGTCGACTAACTGGGGTATCCAATCCGTCGGCGCCTACCTAGGTGTCATGGCGGTTGCAGCGTTGATCTCGTTGCTGACTACCAAGGAAACTAAGGAAGTTGATTTCACTAAATAATGGTATGAATAGCGTCACTGGATGAATTTCCGGTGACGTTTTTTTGTAGCTGAGAGGGAAACGTTGGCATGTCGCTTCGTTGCGATACTGAGAATTGCCAACATTAATGGTCACTCCTCATAGTGCTGGTGTGAAGCCTACTAGTACATCATCACATGATATTTTAGTAGGGATAAACCTGCGTTTTTGTGCCATAGTCTCCCTTATTGAGTAATCCCCAGTAAAATAACCATTGTTTATTTCAGTGTCGGCACACAACAGTTTAAGATAATTCATTACTATAGGAAGACTTTTATGAAATTTGAACCCAAATAACGCGCTAAATGCAGGTATGACTTGCATTTAGCGCGTTATTTTTAGCGACAATTGTGCTATATCGAAATAAGTGGGCGAATCAGGCAGTCAAATCAGTGAAAAATGAGCTCAGATTAACCCCTATGTATATCTAATCTACTGTTTCGCAAGACATCCCCAGTAAAATAGTGATCCTAAAACGTCATCAAATGGTGCTGCATGGCGTACTGAATGAGGTCACAGTGGCAATCCAAGGACAATTTGCGCATGATACTCGACTTATGTGCCTCCACCGTTTTGACAGAAATGCAGAGTCGTTCACCGATCTGCTTGTTGCTATGGCCTAGAATGATCAGCGGCAGCACCTCTCGTTCGCGGTCTGATAGGGTGTCATAACCGCAGTTCGTCACTGGTCGGTACGCATCCAGCTGGGTTGCCTCACGCTTATTGAGCAGTAAATTCTGGTCCAAATAAAGCCGACCCTTAGCAACGGCAGTCAATGCCCGATGAAATTCGCGGGCCGGAGAATCGTTGAGTAAATAGGCCAACGCGCCCTTTCTCACAGCATCCGCCGGGTCCGACTGCTCACCCAGTGAACTTAATGTGAGGATGCCAATTTCAGGAAATTGTTTATGTAGTCGTTCCAAAAGCAACAGCCCGTTTTCGCCACGAATGGTTAAGTCGAGCATCACCATCGCCACTGTTGTCCGCTCAATCACGCTAAAGGCTGCCGCGCCATCAGTCACTTGATCAACCACCTGAAATTCCGGCTGTTGGTCGATCAGACAACTCACGCCTGCGCTGGTAATGGCACTATCCGCAATCACAAGTACATTTTTCATTCACCTCATCCTTTCTTTTAGTGAGTGTTTTCTAAGTATTTTCTCATCATACACTTATTTTGGATAAACCGCTAGTCGATTTCCACGCATTGTCACCGTTTGAATAGGTTTACCATAAAATTCAGACAACGTCGGTGCAGTCAACAAGTCCTCGCGCTTACCCTTCCGGACGATTTCACCGCGGCGGAGCAAAAGCACGTGCTTAAAGCACGGCAGCATTTCTTCGGTGTAGTGTGACACCAGTAGCAAAGCGGGATGGTTGGGCATTTCTGCGATCCCCGCCACCCGTTTCAAAAGCTCTTCGCGCGCAAAGAGATCCAACCCGTTGCACGGCTCATCCAAAATCAGCAGCTGCGGTTTAGCCATCATTGCACGCGCAATCAACACCAGTTGCCGTTCCCCTTGCGATAAAACGGCGTACGGTTTTCCGAGCAATTTCTCACCGCCGAGGTCGATCAGCGTCTGCCGGGCAGCCTGCAGGTCGCGCTTAGTAACCTCTTGATAAACACCAATGCTGGCAAATTTTCCGGAGAGCACGATGCTGTCCACAGCGTCGCCAGGATGTAATTGGTCCTGTAACGCGGTGCTGACCCAGCCAACTTTAGTCTTCAACTCAGGAATACTAATGTGCCCAAAGACGCCGCCTAGGACTTCCAATTTACCGCTAGTGGGCCACAGATCCCCTTGAATCATCTTCAGCATCGTGGTCTTCCCAGCGCCATTAAGTCCAAGAATGGCCCAATTTTCCCCGTTCTGGACCTCCCAGTTAAGATGTTTAAGAATCTCCTTCTTCCCACGAGTAACAGAAACATCCTCAAATTTTAAAATCCGGTTCATGTGATCATTTCCTTTCAAGATGGTATTAAGAAAAAACAGCTTTTACACCACTAATGATAGTCATATTAGAATAGTAGAACGATTAGTTAAATATCCGCACTATGTCGTTAACACCATTGCTGTTTTATGTTTCATAAGCATCACTGTCGATATATATGAAAGCAGTCGAGGGCGGATTCTCTACAAACCATCTCTGACTGTCTTTCGATGTTTATCTACCGTTAAAAGCTAGCTCACTATGAGTGGAATGGAGGTATTTGGCACGGAGTCGTGGTGTCGACATCAGTTAGCGACCGTTCTTGGGTCGGTTACTGATGTGCGAGACGATGGAGATCCATTCAGATGGCGCACAGCGACAGCTGAATTAGCTTCATCGCGAGCCACCACGACGGAGTGCCAAATACCGCAATGCAACGGACTAACACGCTAAATCAAAGACAAAAGAACAGCCCTAAATTCAGACTGGAGGGACTGGACCTAGGCTGTTCTCGTATGTTGTTAGTGTTGTTGGTGTGTTACTCAGGAGTAGCTAAAGATTATTCAGCAGTTGGTGTGCTGTACTTGTCAGCATCGTTAACGAATGGCATGTGGGCACGCAATTCAGCACCGACTTCTGACAATTGTGAATGTGCAGAACGTTCGCGCATCTTGTAAAGATCCTTGAAGCCGTTCCGGTAGTCTGCCATGAATTCCTTAGCAAAGCTGCCGTCTTGGATCCGAGTTAAGGCATCCTTCATGGCCTGCTTAGATTCGGCACCAACGACCTTTGGCCCAACGACGTATGAGCCGTATTCGGAAGTGTTTGAGCAATCTTGATACATCTTGTTGAACCCGCCTTCGTAGATCAGGTCACAGATCAATTTCATTTCATGTTCAACTTCAAAGTAAGCTAATTGTGGTGAGTACCCAGCCTCAGTTAAGACTTGGAACCCAGTTTCGATCAGGGCTGTAACGCCACCCATCAAAACGTTTTGTTCACCGAAGAGATCTTCTTCAGTTTCTTCACGGAAGGTGGTCTTCAACAAGCCGGCACGGGCAGCACCGTTGCCCTTGGCGAATTCTTTTGATAAGTCTTCAGCATGGCCAGAGAAATCTTGGTCATAACCGTATAATGCCGGCACACCGAAGCCTTCCTTGTATGTACGACGACAGAGGTTACCTGGACCTTTAGGGGCCATCATGACAACGTCAACATTCTTTGGGGCAACGATTTCTTTGTAGTAAACGTTAAACCCGTGGGAGAAACCTAAGACGTTACCTTCTTCAAGGTTTGGTTCAACGGATTCTTTGTAAACGTCTGACATGACTTCATCAGGGGTCAACATTTGGATCCAATCGGCTTGTCTTGCGGCTTCAGCTGGTGTGTAAACTTCAAAACCATCCGTCTTAGCGGCGTCAAATGACTTCCCTGGGCGAACACCAACGATAGCGTCGTAACCTGAGTCACGTAAGTTGTTTGCTTGGGCATGGCCTTGGGCACCATAGCCGATAAAGGCAATTTTCTTTCCTTGAAGATAGTTAGTGGTAACATCCTTTTCGTACAACATTTCTACGCTCATATACAATTCCTCCGATAATCTATGTTTTTGATAGTAATAGTTAAATCGAGTAATGCCTCGATATGTGGTTCGCGGTTAGGGTACTGCTGTGTGACGAGTTGGCCTTATTAGCCCCACCTCCCTTAAGGTTTTGCGCAGGGTTACATGCCAAACATGTCGTCGTTGGTGTGACCAGGCGCCACCATTGGGTACGCCTGGTCATCAACGGGCACGGTCACTTCGATCAGGGTGGCATGGGTGTCAGCAAAAATCCTTGTCATTTGTGCATCCAGGTCCTCATCAGGTGATAATTTTTGATACTGCAGATCGTAGGCCGCCATCAGTCGTTCAAAGTTTGGCTGGTGGTCAAACGTGGACTTGTAACGGTGCTGGCCGTAGAACTGGTCTTGCCACTGACGAATCATGCCTAGGGCGTGGTTGTTCAGTAAGAAGATCTTGATGTTCAGGTCTTCATTAGCGATGACTTCCAGCTCCTCACTGGTCATTTGAAACCCGCCATCGCCGACAAATAAGATGACATCCTTGTCGGGATTACCAAACTTGGCGCCGATGGCAGCGGGGAGACCGTAGCCCATCGTCCCAAGGCCGCCAGAGGTAATAATTTGTCTGGTTCGGGTAAACGGGTAAGCCTGTGCCGCCCACATTTGGTGCTGACCCACGTCGGTGACAACCGTGGCGTCGCCGTTTGTGGCCTTCCCGGCAGCCGCGATGACGGCTTGGGGATCAAATCCTGGTGCTTGTTGTGCGGACTCGGCGCGGTTGGGATGGGTGGTTGCCCATTCTTGCGTGCGTTTCTGCCATGCAGTCGTATCCGGCTTAGGTGCTGTACTTGCCGCCATTGCGGTCAAGGCTGTTTTCGCATCCGCCTGAATCGCAAACTGGGTCGCGAACGTTTTATTTAATTCTTTCGTATCGATGTCAATATGTAGAATTGTTTTATCATCCGCGTACCCGGCTGGTTTAGGAATCAACCGGTCATCGAAACGTGAGCCCACGTTGACGATAAAGTCGGTCTCGGCAAGGGCCATGTTGGCGGCGTATGTACCGTGCATGCCGCCCATGCCTAGGAACAGCGGAGCACTGTCCGCTACCGTTCCTAACCCTAACAGGGTCGAAACGACTGGTAACTGCCAATTATGTATAAACTCGTTGAATTTTTCGGCACCGCCTGATGCAGCCGTCCCAGCACCAACAATGGCGATTGGGCGTTTGGCATTGCTCAGTGCCTGCATCCCAGCTGCGAGTGTCGTTTTATCAAAACGAGGTTGCGCCGTGGTCTGCGGTTTAGCGGCGGGACGAAATTCAGATGTCTCATCCAAAACGTCTTTGGGGAGATCGATAACGACTGGCCCTTTTCGTCCGGATTGTGCTAGGTCAAAGGCGTCTGTGATCGTCGTCTGCAGGTCGTTAACGTCCATGATCTGGAAGTTGGCTTTGACGATCGGCTTGGTCACGTCCATGGTATTGAGCTCTTGAAACGCTTCTGTCCCAAGAACGCCACGACCAACCTGACCCGTGAAAACGACCATCGGCACTGAATCCATCATGGCATCGGCAATCCCCGTAACCGCGTTGCTGGCACCGGGACCACTGGTGACACTCACGACACTCGTCTTCCCCGTCGCTTTTGCGTACCCTTCAGCTGCGTGCGTTGCCCCCTGTTCGTGCCGAACTAACGTGATATTGAACTCACGATCGTACATGGCATCAAACAAGGAGAGAATCGTACCGCCGGGATACCCGAATAACTGGGTAACACCCTGCTGTCGTAATGTGTCGACTAAAATGCGAGCACCTGTCTCTGTTGTCGTCGTTGCTGGTGGTGTGATTTCTGCATCCATCTATTGCGTCACATCCTTTCACTTCATTTAGTTTTCAATGTGTTACGACCACCAGCCGCGAAGGAGGATTTGCCGCCTCGTCCTTGGCTGGTGCTTCGTAATGGTTAATACAATATCAACTCGATTTTAAATTGTCAACAAGAATTCTAATTATTTTTTAATCGAAATAAGCAATTGAAAATTGCATACTACTTTATAGGCCGAGCTAATTTTTTGAAATTAATTTTGTTGAAATAGCTTTGTAGCACAGCTTACGACAACAACGATTGCTGAGCCGTTATTTTAATGCCATTTTATCCCCAGTAAAATAGCTGGTTATATTGCTAGTTCAAAAGTTTCTCTCATTTTAATTTAATTTTGATAATTGCTAGGTTTTTCAAATCTATTGTGATATAGTTAGCAAAACTAACGTGTAACACACAAGAAAGTGGCTTGGAAAAAGTACCCTGTCAGTTTGGTTCAGAGAGGTCCGGTTCGCTGCAACGGACTCCAACTTACAGGTGAAAGTAGCTCCGAGGCACCCCCGCTTTCTGGTACTGGCCATTATCCAGAGGATATGTGTTGGCATATCCATAAGACACAGGCAACTGTAACCTAAGGTGGTACCGCGCGAAAACGCCCTTTGAGAGTTTATTTCTCAAGGGGCGTTTTGTGTTGTTAGTTTCGCTTCACTATAGAAGACTTCATATTGGCACCAGATTCGCATCATCGCAGAAAGGAATGATTTCATGACATCACACATTATCCTCGCAACGTCCAACGCCCCCATGGCAGAATACTTTGAATCCCAAGGGTTTGACACCTTATATCTAGGCCAGCGTTCGGTGGCCGCCCAATTACTGGGCACAGGCAGCGACAAGGTGTTAAGTCTGCCCGAATATGCGCAGTATCTCAAGTGCATGCGCACCACGACGGACGTTAAGCTGCTTGCCGAGGCGTCCTATGCGTTAACAGAAGCTGACAGTATTGCGGATATGGTCAGCATGCTTGCGGATTGTGGTGCCAATAAGGTCCTGATCGACGACTCCGACCGCCACGGCCACGCGCTGACCTTAGCCAATCTAAGCCAGACGCTGGATGACGTGTTGCAGCGCATCGCGGGTCTGGACACGGGAATCATTTTAAACCTCTGTCACTACGATGATTATGGCATTGCCGGCATCAAGGAACGTGTTGCCCTCGCCCATCAGGCACAGATCGACAGCATCGCATTGAGCCGACTCACCACGGCCACACTGAGTGCATTAGCGCCATTGCTGAAAGAGAACACCGATATTGGTCTGACTTTGGATACGAAAGACCTCAATTTCAGCCTAATTCAAGCCTTAAAACCCGCGTTTGTTTTGGATACCTATCACCCACAGGAAGCGTCAAATCAGTGGGTTCAAAAGACTGGCGCATCAGTCATTACCAAACTATTTATGAGTTAATGCTATTTCTTTAGAAGATCAAAAAGCACGACGGTTTATTCGTCGTGCTTTTTTGGCGTGAGGTTCTTAACCTATATTAACCTATATAATAGGAAGAAAATGAATTTTCAGTTCAATCAGGAATTGACTCATCCCTAGTAAAACGGGAATTCATCTTAAGGGAAGATAACCGCCAAAAAAAATTTAAAAATAAGTCATACCGAAAAAGTTTCAACCAATTTTCGCCAATCTTTAACCTCAATTCCGTAGTATATAGAGTGAACGTTATTAAGAAAGGACGGTTTTTATGATTAATTCCGCCAATCAGCACCGGTTACGGTTCCTGCTGATCCTCGGTACCCTAAGCGCCACTGGACCACTATCCATTGACCTCTACCTACCGGCGTTACCCCAAATGGTGCGCCAATTTCACACGACCACTGCGATGATGCAATTGAGTATCACAGCTTGTCTCCTCGGCCTCGCCGTGGGACAGCTGATCAGTGGGCCGCTCAGTGACCACTTCGGCCGCCGAAAGCCGCTGTTTATCGGGTTTATTGTTTTCGGGTTAGCCTCGCTGGCAATCGCCGTCAGTCATTCCGTCAGTTTGCTGATCGGGTTGCGCTTCGTTCAGGGACTCGCCGGTGCCGCCGGCCAGGTGCTCTCCAGAGCGGTTGCCCGCGACCTTTTCAGCGGCAAAGCACTGACGCAGTTTTATGCGTTATTGAATTCAGTGAACGGTCTATTTCCAATTCTGGCGCCAATCATTGGCGGCTTTATGATCAAATTTGTGCCCTGGTCCGGCATCTTTATCCTGTTGGGCGTAATCGGCTTTCTGCTATCTGGGCTGATTCTGATCGGCATTCCCGAAACGCTGCGTCCTGAGAATCGGCTGACTGGACCGGTATTTCAGAGTTTTTTGTCATTTGGCACATTACTGAAACAGCAAGGATTCTTTAGTCAGTTGCTGATCACCGGCGTGGTTTACGGCAGTCTCTTCAGCTACATTGCCGCGTCGACCTTTATTTACCAGCAATTATTCCACCTTTCAGCGCAATCATTTAGTCTCATTTACGCGTTAAACGGGTTGGGCATCGTTATCGGCAGCGGTCTACCTGCCCGCCTGACCGGCATCAGTACCTATCGTCAGTTGAGTTCAGGCATCGGGCTGTGCATGGCGGATGCGATGGCCTTACTGCTGGGCGCCTACCTGCACTGGGGATTGGTGATGATTGCCGTCTTGATCTTCCTGTTAGTGATCGGCGTGGGCATGTTGCTGACACTGACCACCGCGATCATTATGGGCGAGACAACGCAGAACGCTGGCGGGGCATCGGCATTGATCGGGTTATCGCAAAACGCTTTTGGTGGGTTATCCTCACCCCTAGTGGGTCTCTTCGGTACCAATAGTCTGGCCCCAATGGCTGGACTGGTCTTGATCTATAACCTGATTGCTGGTGGTCTGGCCTACCGGGTCCATCATCAACTTCATAAATAGAACGTCATAAATAAAAGGAACGTTGTACTTAAGCAAGTACAACGTTCTTTTAGTGTTCTTGATGTGTTGCCCGCCACTCCTTCAAATAAGCGAGCCGTTGTTTAAACCGTTTTTCATTGCCTTGTTCAGTCGGTTCATAGTACTCATGACCAGCCAATTCATCAGGCAT
Organism: Secundilactobacillus paracollinoides; assembly: GCF_001702155.1. Lineage (NCBI taxonomy): Bacteria > Bacillati > Bacillota > Bacilli > Lactobacillales > Lactobacillaceae > Secundilactobacillus > Secundilactobacillus paracollinoides. The sequence continues at coordinate 1,106,556 of NZ_CP014912.1, read as the reverse complement.
CGTCGTCATGGTGGTTAATTTTTCGGCTGAATTATGGGCGTACTGGTAGCCTTCGCCGTACCCGAGATCCTTCATCAGCTTGGTTGGGGCATTACGGATCTGCATCGGCACGGGCACGTTGCCGGTCTGCTTCACATCCGCCTTTACGCGATTCCGCGCCGCATAAACGGCGTTCGACTTTGGCGCCAGTGAGAGATAGATCACCGCTTCGGTGAGGTGCACATCACACTCCGGCATTCCCAGAAACTGACACGCTTGAAACACGTTTACGGCAAGATTCAACGCATTCGTATCCGCCAGCCCAATGTCTTCACTCGCAAACCGAACCAGCCGCCGAGCAATGTACAGCGGGTCCTCGCCGCCATCCAGCATCCGTGATAACCAATAGATTGCAGCGTCAGCGTCACTGTTGCGCATCGATTTATGCAACGCCGAAATGATATTGTAATGCTCTTCGCCATGCTTGTCATAGCGCAGCGATTTAGTATTCAGCAGCGAATCCAGATCATTAACGGTGATGGTCACGGTTTTGTTTTCGCGATGGCCATTCAGCACAGCCATTTCCAACGTGTTAAGGGCGATCCGCGCATCGCCGTTCGCAAATTCAGCCACCATCTTGAGCGCATCCGATTCAATGTTTACGGTCAAATCAGGGAACCCAGCCGGATGCTTCAGCGCATTGTCTAAGAGGTGCTCAATATCGTTTACCGTTAGTTTTTTCAACACAAAAACTTTGCACCGTGAAAGTAACGCTGCGTTGATCTCAAACGAGGGGTTCTCAGTCGTTGCCCCGATCAGGATGATGCTGCCACGCTCAACAAAGGGCAGAAACGCATCTTGCTGCGCCTTGTTAAACCGGTGGATCTCGTCGATAAACACAATGGTGCGCTGGCCAATCTCCCGGTTGCCTTCAGCTTCCTCCATGATTTTTCGGATCTCTTTAATCCCGCTAGTCACCGCGCTAAACGTGATGAAGTGTGATTTCGTTTGGTGGGCAATAATCTGCGCCAACGTTGTTTTCCCCACACCTGGTGGTCCCCAAAAGATCATCGAAGACAGCTGGTCGTTTGCAATAATGTCCTGCAAGATCTGGCCATCGCCGAGAATCTGCTGCTGCCCAATAAAATCCGCCAATGTTTCCGGTCGCACGCGGTTCGCTAACGGACTATTTTGCCGCTGCTGGTCATCAAATAGTGAGCCCTGTTCCATCCGAAAGCCTCCCTTCTCAGTTGATAAAAAGACCGCGACACACTAAACCCCTAAGTTCAGTCCGTCCCGGCCACTGTTGTTTGTCTTATTTTTCTTGATCTTTTTTCATTTGCGCCGAGACCTTTTTGGCCTGCTCGCGCTGCTGGTTCAAATGGTTCGCCTTATCATGGGCATACGCTGTGTACAAAGCCCCATAATCCAACTCATGACTTCGTAACGAACCGTCTCCCGCGTCAAACTTGTTAACCCGACTAAACCATGATGCCATAGTAAACTCCCCCAATGACCGTTTACCTGTATGATACCAAAGTTAGCGCTTAATTAAAGGGTTTCTAGCGAATTTGACGCGGAAACTTTAGATTTCCGGCAAATTATGGTTGTTCTGTTGATAAATAATGGGTAACTAGTGGGTAATGGTCGCTGCGTTCCATCGGGCGGCCCTGCCGGTAGTAGTGTGGTCGCTACAACCGGCAATGCCGCCCGGCGCCACTCCGCTAACATACCGATGCACAGTCAACTACTCAGTGTACATTATCGTAACTAACACCCCATTAGCTAGTATTCATCAATCTACTATTGGTTATCTTTTTCACTACTAGGTTAGCTGACCACAAGGTAATTCGCAGTCGAGGGCGGATAATCTACAAACCGGGTTAATTATCTTGTCATCCTTCACCTAATAGTTATTCATTTCAGGAATGTGAGTGGAATGGCGTAATTTGGCACGGCAGCGTGGTGTCGATGTCACTTGATGGCCGTTCTTTGGCCATTTAGTGACATGCGAGACGAATAAGATCCACTCGAGAGCCGCGCAGCGGAAATCGAGTTAGCTTATTCGCGAGCCACTACGCTGCCGTGCCAAATTACAGAATGCAACGGCCTACCAACGCAAAACAAAAAGCCTGAGCATCACTCGCTCAGGCTTTCAATAGTTAACGCTTAAAGCTCATCGCCCTCAGCCCGCAGAAGTTCACCTAATGCAGGTTGTTGCTTAGTATCGATGTGATACTTGTCAGCAAATTCAGCGACTGCATCCTTGCCGTAGAGTTTTTCATCTAATGGCATGTAGGCAGTGGCAACTGGATCGTCAGGTTTGATGATGGCGTTGATAACGATTGGCTTCTTGTTGCCGTTAGCTTGCAGGTCCTTGACCTTAGCAAACACATCGTTTAATTCGTCGATGGACTTAGCAGTAAAGCCGATCCCACCGAGGCCTTCAGCAACCTTTGCCCAGTCAGCTGGGGTCAGGTCGACGCCGTAGAAGTGTTGTTTCGTTTCAGCTTGTTCGTAGTAGATGAACCCAAACCGATCGTTTGAGAGGACCACGTTAATGACTGGTAATTCATAACGGGCTTCAGTGATGACGTCTTGTTCCACCATGGCGAACCCACCGTCACCGGAAAGTGACCATGCTTGAGCATCTGGCACACTTAACGCACCGGCTAACCCACCAGGCAGGCCAAAGCCCATGGTTGCGAACAGTCCGGAAATAGCGAAGCGTTGGTTCTTGTTCATTGGTAATCCACGAACGCCCCACTCGGAAACATTCCCGGTATCCACAGCGTAGGTATCGTTTGGCCCAGCGAGTTCAGCAATCTTAGCGGTCACTGATTCTGGGTTCAAGCCCTTGCTGTCATCCTTGGCTAATTGATCCAGCCGAGCATCCCAGTTCTTCTTGTTTTCTTGGTTTGCTTTCAGCCAAGTGCCAGCTGGTAAGGTCTCACCAGTGTCGATCAGGGCTTGCAGATAGGTCTTAGCATCCGCAATCACAGCGTAGTCAACGTCAACGGTCTTGCCAATATCAAAGGCGTTGGTGTTCACTTCAATGATTTTAACGTTCTTTGGCCAGAAGTTTGCGAATGGGAATTCTGAACCGAGGAATAAGATGAGATCCGTGTGTTGTAAGGCTTCGAAACCTGATTTAGTCTCTAAACGGCCAAACGTCCCAATGAAGTTTGGATGGTCAGTGCTGATGACACCAGTAGCTGGCACCGTGTTCATCACGGGAATGTTGAACTGTTCTGAGAATTTCGTCAAAACGTCTCTTGCGCCCAGCAGGCCACGGCCAGCGTAAATTAACGGATGTTTTGCGTTCTTCAATAGTTCAAGTGAATCGGTAATGGCTTTTGGATCAACAGTTTGCGTAAAGTTATCAGCTACAACTTTTGGTGTCTTGGATGGCACGTAGTCGATTTCCTTAGTCGTCAGGTCTTCAGGTAAGATCACAACGGCAACGCCGCTTTGACGATAAGCTTCACGAATCGCTTCGTTGATCACGTAAGGAATTTGTTCCGCGGTCGTCACAGTCCGGTTATAGACACCAACATCTGAAAACATTGGTGTTTCATCCATTTCTTGGAAGTAGTTGGTGTTCATTGAATCCTGGCCAACTTGCCCAACAATGGCAAGCACTGGCACGTGATCCATTTTGGCATCATATAACCCGTTAAATAAGTGGGTTGCGCCAGGACCAGCTGACCCAAAGGCCACGCCAATCTTACCAGTAAACTTAGCGTCGGCCGAAGCAGCGATTGCCCCTACTTCTTCGTGTCGAACCTGAATATACTTCACGCTATCTTGTTCGAGATATAAGCCTTCAACTGTGTGGTTAATGGATCCGCCTGGAATACCATAGACGTGATCAACGCCCCAATCAGCTAATGTTTTTACTAACGCTTGACCTGCCATCATTTTAGTCATGTGTCTCGCTCCCTAATCTACTTATAATCTCACTAGATAAAGGCTAGTGGTAACCTGACTCCTATTTACGAAATTCATTGTAGGACGTGAACAAAAAAAGGTCACGTAATTTGACTTACTTTTTGTAAGAATGTTGAACACGCGTGATTTAAAAAACGTGTTGCTTCCATTTAAAGGGTTCATTTTGATAATAATCAGATAATTTGACGCGCAATCGTCTAATTTAGAACGGCCATTCTAAATTAGAGTAACCGGAATTTCGACCTTTTTCAGTGGCTAATTGTTTCACGTGAAACATATCGGATTAGTGTGTCCGCTCGTCAACGATCTCCACATTCTCATCAATTTCATCATTATCGTCCGCCAAAACCAGCGTGTTATAGCGTGGCTGCAGCGTCAATTTCATATTCTCGCCAAGGAATTTTTCGGAATAGCCCTTAAAGTAGATGGTCCCCAGGTTAGAATCAAGGGCCTGATCATAGTCCGTATAAGGCATATCGTTGTTGATCAAAATTAACTGAAATGACACTTGAAGTGCCACTAAACCATGGTGCGAATATGGGCCAACCCCGTCGTCGTAGCTGAGTAACAGCCGGGTATCGTCTGTTAAATGTGCCTTGATCTTGTCGGCTGCGGCTTGCGAGATCTCTAGGTGTTTTGTCATTTTGCATTCCTTCTCTCTTTTGTTTGTGGGAACCTTTTACTGGTTCGAAGCTTTCTACTTATTTGGAGCTGAAACGTGTTCAGCAAGGCGAACGTGTAACGGACTCTGGCAAAAAATCCAGGCCCGGGATTTTCTTGATTGTCTTTCTATTAGCCTCGAGCCGAAACGTGTTCAGCAAGGCACGGGGCTAACGTGTAACGGACTCTGACCCGCCTTGCTTCACACTCTTTCCAAATTATCTTCCCATCCCCTCGTAAGCGCAACCAATTAGCTTTTAATTTATGCTAAACTAGAACCAACAGTATGGAGGTCAAGCTCATGACAACAGAAAAAATGACATGTCGCGCAACACGTTCCCTTACCAACCACCGGGTCTTTCCGGCTGATATTAACGAACACGGAACCGTCTTTGGTGGCCGGACCCTGGCCCTAGTTGATGATAGTTCCTCCGTTTCGGCTGCCCGGGTCTCAAAACAGATTCAGGTCACCGCAGCAATGGATCACATGCAGTTTCTAAATCCCTTTGCCGTTCCGGAAACCATGGTGATCGACTCCTACGTGACTGGCACCAGCAAGCGGTCCATGGAAGTCTTTGTGAAGGTCATGGGCGAAGACCTGACCACTGGTGGCCGTTTCCTTGGCTTCACCTGTTTCGTCACCTTTGTCACTGCAGCAAGTCCCGCCGACCCTGAATTGCCAGAAATCGTGCCCGAGACAGACGAGGAAAAATTTCTCTGCGCCGGCTATGAAGCACGCGTTCAAGAACGGAAAGCTGGTCGGGCTACCGAACGCGAAACGTTGACCCACATCGATCTTGAAGCCCCGGAATTTAAAAAATAACACCCTGTTGGCCTGCCATATTTGGCGGCTTTTTTGTTGTCAGTTTGACCACCCCACGCCAAAAGGCAATTGTATAAATATACACGTGTATACGTTCAGTGTTTTAATAAGAGGTCATACTTGTTGTTTCTATAACATACTAAATAAGGACCAGCCGCCTTCAACTTGAAAGTGGCTGGTCCTTATTATGACGCATTTAACAATCACACTATTACTAATAATTCTACTTAACCTTTGCAATCTTACCCTGCTCAATATAAACATCGAGAATGGCAATATCAGCTGGGTTGACCCCGCTGATCCGAGTTGCTTGGGCGACCGTTTCAGGCCGGATCTTGTTGAGCTTTTGATGGGCTTCAGTTGCGAGGCCATCAATGGCGTCGTAGTCGATGTTGTCAGGGATCTTCTTAGCTTCCATCTTCTTCATCTTGGCCACGTTCTCTTCGGCCTTCTTAATGTAACCAGCGTACTTGATCTGGACGTCGATCTCTTCCATCTCACGGCGATCCAGTGGCACATCGGGTGCGGGAATGAACTGCATCAGATCCTTATACGTCACTTGTGGGCGACGCAGGAAGTCTGCTGCCAAAACACCGTCCTTCAACGGCTTCTCATTATGAGACTGAACATAGGCATTCACAGCATCCGACGGCTTGACCCGCACCGTATTCAACCGCGCAATTTCGTTTTTAATGGTCTGACGCTTCTGGGTGAAGGCATCGTAACGTTCCTGAGAGATCAGGCCCAGTTCGTAACCCTTGTCCGTCAACCGCAGATCGGCGTTGTCGTGGCGCAAGATTAACCGGTACTCTGCCCGGCTGGTCAACAAACGGTAGGGTTCGTTCGTGCCCTTGGTGACCAAATCATCAATCATGACACCAATGTAGCCTTCAGAGCGTTTCATGATGAATTCGCCCTTGTCCAGTGCCCGCAGACCGGCGTTAATGCCGGCCATAATGCCCTGTCCAGCAGCCTCTTCGTAACCAGAAGTCCCGTTGGTCTGACCCGCTGTGAACAGGTTCTTGACCAGCTTAGTTTCCAACGTCGGCCGGAGTTGATAAGGTGAAACGACATCGTACTCGATGGCGTATCCTGGGCGCATCATTTCAGCGTGCTCGAGCCCCTTGATGGAGTGGAGGATCTTTTGCTGAACCTCTTCCGGCATCGACGTCGACAAGCCTTGAACATACCATTCATCCGTGTTCCGGCCCTCTGGTTCCAAGAACAGCTGATGGCGGCTCTTGTCAGCAAACCGAACGATCTTATCCTCAATGGATGGGCAGTAACGGGGGCCGACACCTTCGATAACACCGGTAAACATTGGCGCGCGATCCAGGTTATCCCGAATGATCTTATGCGTCGTTTCGTTGGTGTACGTCAGCCAGCAAGACAGCTGATTCTTCAATGACAGGTAGTTTTCATCCGGTGTTTCATAGCTGAAGTGGTTTGGCTCAACGTCGCCAGGTTGCTCCTCGGTCTGATCGTACTGAATCGTGTTGCCGTCAACTCGTGGCGGTGTCCCAGTCTTAAACCGCTTGAGTTCCAGACCGTACTTTTCCAAATTCTTAGTCAACTTCATGGCTGGCTGTGAGTTATTGGGCCCGGATGAATACATCAATTCTCCAATAATAATTTTCCCGCGGGCAGCAGTTCCAGCCGCGATCACCACGGCTTTAGCGCTGTACCGCGCACCCGTGTTGGTGATGACCCCTTTGCAGACGCCATCTTCAACGATCAGATCATCCACGATGCCTTGACGCAACGTGACGTTTGGTTCCTTTTCAAGGGTATGCTTCATTTCGGCGTGGTAGGCGTGCTTATCGGCCTGCGCGCGTAACGCCCGGACAGCAGGCCCCTTACCCGTGTTCAGCATCCGCATTTGCACGTAGGTCTTATCAATATTGCGGCCCATTTCACCGCCCAATGCGTCAATTTCGCGGACGACGATCCCCTTTGCGGGACCACCGACTGACGGGTTACATGGCATAAAAGCGACCATGTCCAAATTGATGGTCATCAGCAGGGTCTTATTGCCCATGCGCGCAGCTGCGAGCGTGGCCTCAACACCGGCATGGCCGGCACCTACGACAATGACATCGTAGTCTGTTCCTTGGTATGGTTGAATCTCAGGCATATCGTTTCTCTCCTTGACTGTTGCTCTTTTTTTAATCGTTATGAAATGACCATGGCCCCTTTAACAAGAACATGGTCTTGTGATAATTCGTGTGACGCCACGTACTTCATTGCATCGACCTTAGAGTGTCACATGCTACGCTGCAAGACGTTGTGAGTCAACGGATGTTACTTACCAACACAGAACTGGCTGAACAGTTGATCCAGCAACTCATCTTGGTAACTATCTCCGGTAATCTCTCCAAGGTCGTTCCAGCAACGCGTCATGTCGATTTGAACAAGGTCGACAGGCATCCCCGCAGAAATACCCGTCATGACGTCGTCGAGCGCCTGGCTTGCCTGATTTAACAGGCCAATGTGGCGCGCGTTAGTCACCATGACGTTTCCCTGACCGCTTTCGATGCCTTCATCAAAGAATAAGTGGGCGATTTCGTCCTGCAGCTCACTGACCCCTTGATTTTGCAGCATGGATGTCTTGATCAGCTTGGTATCCCCAGCCAATTTCGCCAATTCGTCCATGTCGAGCTTAAGCGGCAAGTCCGTTTTATTTAAAATGATAATGCGCTTCTCGTCAGCAGTGTCGGCTAATAGCTGCCGGTCGCCATCCGTTAATGGTTCACTGGTATCCAGTACCAGCAAGACCAGGTCAGCGGCACCAATTGCTTTTCTCGAGCGCTCAACACCGATTTTTTCAACCGTATCCTCCGTTTTACGGATACCGGCTGTATCAATCAGTTTAAGCGGCACGCCAGCCACGTTAACGTATTCTTCGATCACGTCACGGGTCGTCCCGGCAACGTCTGTCACAATGGCTTTATCTTCGTTTAACAGCTGATTAAGCAGGCTGGACTTCCCAACGTTTGGTCGGCCAACGATTGCCGTGGCCAACCCTTCTCTGAGAACCTTGCCCTGTTTTGCCGTTTTCAGTAACTGCTGAATCGACGCCTTAACGTCCTGCGCCTTTTCCAATAATAGTTTGGTCGTCATCGTTTCCACGTCGTCGTACTCCGGATAGTCGATGTTGACTTCAACTTGAGCCAACACCTCCAAGATATCCTGACGCAGACTTTTGATCAACCGTGAAAGATTGCCATCCAATTGATTCAGGGCAACCTTCATTGACTTATCCGTTTTTGCACGGATGAGGTCCATGACCGCTTCGGCCTGTGACAGATCGATCCGGCCGTTTAAGAAAGCGCGTTTGGTAAATTCACCTGGTTCAGCAAGCCGTGCCCCGTTACTGAGCACGAGTTGCAGGATCTCATTGGTGGCCATCAAGCCCCCGTGACAGTTGATCTCCAGCACGTCTTCACGGGTGTAAGTCTTTGGTGCCCGCATGACGGAGACCATGACTTCATCAACCTCTGACTGGGTCGCCGGATCAATAATATGGCCATAATTAATCGTGTGAGAGTTCACATTCTTCAAGTTTTTACCCTTAAATAACGGTTCGACAATATCAAAGACATTGTCCCCGCTCACCCGAATAATTGAAATACCACCCTCGCCAGGCGGTGTTGCAACGGCCGCAATCGTATCAAATTCACTTGTCGCTGTCATAGCGTTATCCCTCCTCATTGGAATTGTGACGAATTTCACGCACAAAAAAAGTGCGCATCCGTGCCCCTAACAGCACGGATAAAGCACTTTGACTACTTTATCTATTTAAGATAAGAATGATTGTCTACAATATTAATGGGAATCGGTCGTTTTGTCAAGACGAACAGGCAAAACAAGTGTTTGGATTTTGGTGTTTTTGTTTAAAAACATGGGTTCCTCGAGGTCTGAATTCCGTTGCATTCCGCAATTTGGCACTCCGTGTGGTGGCTCGCGACTGAGCTAACTCGATTTCCACTGCGTGGCTCTCGAGTGGATCTCAGTCGACTCGCACATCAGTAACCGACCAGCTTAACTTACCTATTGTGGAAACGTGTTCCGCAGGGCGAGCGGTGGAACGAAACGACCTTAGAGCGCTACTTTGACAACAGAAAGCCTTCCGGAAGGTAGAAAACGACAATTCATATATTTGAACGTACCACAAAAAGTGGCATCATTTAGGTGCAAATGCCACCATTTCATCGCTATTTAATTTTTAAAAATTTTAGTGAACTTGCATTTTCAAGTCAGCACAAAATAAGCATCCGTTCGATGCGTTAAAATTTTGTGGTTAGCGCGGTGAAATAACGACGGCGCGCTTTGGTTCGCTACCAGCTGAATACGTCATGACGTGGTCGTTATTGGCCAAAACAGCATGGATTTGCTTACGTTCGAAGGATGGCATCGGATCCAGGTAGACTGGTTTTCCGGTTGCGACAACTTCGCGCGCCATGTTTTCAGCTAGCCGGGTCAGCGTGTCAATTCGCCGACTCCGGTAATTAGCAACGTCTAATGTTACAACTAGTTTTGAGAAGCGTTTGTGATTTAAATAAACCTGAGCAAGACTCTGCATAGCGTTGATAGTCCGGCCGTGTTTACCGATCAGCAGTCCCTCAGCTTCAGTGTTAAAGTTAACGGTCACTTGACGGTGCTTGATCTCTGTCGTGCTGGTGGCATCAATGCCAAGCTGCGCAACGATTTCATCTAGGTAATCTTTTAGTTCAGCAACCACTTCAGCGTATGATTTCTTGCTGGTGGCTTCTGTTTCAAATTCAATAGTGGATGCTTCAGTTTCAGTAGTTTCTTCAGTGGTTGTTTCGGTGGTTGTTTCGGTTGTTGTCCGGTTCATGGGCTGTGCTTGCGGTTCTGTTGCCGCAGCGGCAGTCGCCTGGACGTCTGAGTGCGTGGTTTCGGTCTGTTTAGCAGTCACATCAACTTCTGCTTGACGCGCGCCAATGCCGAAAAAACCACGCCGAGGCGTTACTTGAACCGTGGTTTCGATTTCTGTTCTGGTTAAGCTCAATGCTTTTAAGCCGGCTTCAATAGCGGCTTCCACGGTATCGCCTTTAAATACAGTCATGGTAAATTCTCCCTTCATGGGTATAACCCCATTAGATATAGTATATCATGGTCCCTCTTAATAATAGCGCAAAATTAAGTGTTAGCGCTTTAAACTGGTGGTTTTTGTAGCAGAGCGCGGAAGAAAACGGGTTGAGACCAGAATATAAGGACAAGAAGTGGGAAATCCCGGGTCTGGATTTGTCACTTCTTGCCCTTATATGGCCGGTCTCAGTTTTCTGGAGCGCGTTTCGACTCAGTGGCCTAGAAGAGAGCGCGGAAGAAAACGGGTTGAGACCAGAATATAAGGGCAAGAAGTGGGAAATCCCGGGTTTGGATTTGTCACTTCTTGCCCTTATATGGCCGGTCTCAGTTTTCTGGAGCGCGTTTCGGCTAGATAAACTAGAAGACTCAAAAAACCTGATTCTCATATTTAATCTTCACACCGTATACTACCTTGTCATGCAGTTTCCTGAATCAGTTTACTACTCTGTGGTTCCTATGTATTTATGACACAACTGCAATCTGTGACGTGGACAATTGTGCCTAGTCACATCCCGTCCTTCTCTTAGCCTTTAGCCGAAACGTGCTCCCAAGGGCAAGGCCTTAACCGCCCTTTTTCCGCACTCTAAAAAACGCGCCACCCGGATTCACACCCGGGTGGCACGATTTTTTAGTTACTTACGACGAGATTGTTTTGCGCGTTTAACAGCTTTTTTGACCTTGCGATCATGTTCCTGTTTCTCGCGTTCCTGCGCCTCACGTTCACGCCGGATCTTCCAAGGATTTTGAATAACCAAGGTCTGACCCACTTGGAAAGCATTCGTTACAACCCAGTAAAGGGAAACGGCACTTGGCAAGCTTAAGGCGGTAATGAAAATGATAATTGGTGTCGTGACGGTCATCATGGTGGTCATCCCGTTTGATTCGGGTTGGCCTTGCATCATGAGCCACGAACTAAAGAACGTAAAGACGGCAGCCAAAATCGGTAAGATAAAGTAAGGATCTCGAGACCCTAATTGCAGCCATAAGAAACTCCCTGTCCGCAACACGTGCGTTCTAAAGATCGCCTGATACAATGCCCAAATGATTGGCAGTTGAATAACCATTGGCAAACAACCAGCCACTGGGTTGACCCCAGCTTCGCTATAGAGCTTTTGCTGCTCTTCACGCAGTTTAGCCATTGTTTCTTGATCTTTAGATGAGTATTTCTTTTGCAGTGCTTTTAACTGCGGCTGAATTTCTTGGGTCTTGCGCATACTTCTGGTTTGGAAGATCATCAATGGCAAAATAATGATCCGGACGATAATCGTGAAAACGATGATCCCGATACCATAACTCCCATTAAAGAGGTTCGACAACCAGATAATTGCTCTCGAGAAGTTTAGTAAAACAACGCCATCCCAAAAACCGGTACTGTGACTCGTAATCGGCTGATTACCACAGGCGGTCAAGAAAACGGCTAGCGCGACAATGCTACCCATCGTCGCAAAGCGTTTTAATTTTTTCACTAGTCTTCCTCGCTGTACTCAGTATCAAGCAATTTTGCAAGTTTTAAAACGTGAATCAAGTGCGCCTTAATGTCCGGCATGGGCATCTCAGACGTGGTTGGCCGAGCGATGACGAGAATATCAACGTCCTGCTTCAAGAACGGCTTCAGTTCCAGCAAGGATTGCCGAATCCGCCGCTTGACCCAGTTACGATGAACCGCGTTGCCGATCTTCTTACCAACAGAGATGCCCACCCGGAAATGCTTCTGGTTAGGTTTCTCCATTTTATATAGAACAAATTGCCGGTTGGCAACTGATTGGCGCGCTTCAAAGACTTCTTGAAACTCGGTCTCCTTTTTAACGCGGTAAGATTTTCGCATAGTGCATCTCCAAAGGTGGAATCTCTGGTCATAAAAATAAAAGACCACTGACGGTCAGTGGTCTTATGCAGACAATACTTTTCTACCTTTTTGACGTCTACGTGCTAAAACCTTACGGCCGTTACTCGTACTCATCCGCTTACGGAAACCATGTACCCGTGAACGATGACGCTTCTTAGGTTGATATGTGCGCTTCATTAGAACTAACACCTCCTGCGCTTTGTGGCGAAGAACCACTATATTTACATCGTAAAATGCATTTCTAAAATATAGTACCATACTCTCGCCTAAATACAAAGACTGAATTTAATTTTCTTGGGTTTCTAAAATTTGTTTCATGACTTTAGCTTGTGGATAACCTGTGTATTTGGATTTTGAATTCACATCTTTTTAACTGAGTTATCCACCAATCCACACCCTGTGGTTTCGCAATCGTTTTTGGGTGTTCTTTCTGGGGACAAACGTGTGAAACACTTGATATAACTGTATTTGTTTTACACAACAGCCTGTGGATAAAAATGTTTCACAGAGACTTGTCCACAGTTATCCACACCCCTGTTAATAACTTCCAAACACCCTGTGAAACAATTATCCACAACGTAAAAAGGCTGTGGAAAACTTTTTTGTGGCATGCTAAACTGAATTTATCATTTCAATATTGGGGAGGTAACAAAACAGTGCTTGATTTAGACACCCTGTGGGGAGATATCAAGGATGACTTCCGAAAGCGAGTCGCACCAACGGCTTACACTACTTGGATCGATACTGCAGATCCCGTGAAGTTGACCAACCATCGTCTTACAATCAAGCTGCCGTCTGAGTTGCATCGGGATTATTGGAAACGCAATTTAACCCAACCGTTAGTTGAGTTTGCCTACGAAGCAACCCAAGAAGACATCCAGCCTGTCTTTGTCGTTGAAGATGAAGCGACTAACGCCACGGTGCCGCGAGAACCGGCCACCAATGCCCACAACGTTAGCCAAGACGCCAAATTGAACCCGAAATATACCTTTGACACCTTCGTTATTGGTAAGGGAAATCAAATGGCGCATGCCGCCGCCCTCGTCGTTTCAGAAGAACCCGGCTCCATGTACAATCCGCTCTTCTTCTATGGCGGCGTTGGTCTTGGAAAGACACACTTGATGCACGCGATCGGCAACAAGATGTTAAACGATGATCCGAACACAAAAGTAAAGTATGTGACCAGCGAAGCCTTTACCAACGACTTCATTACCGCGATCCAATCCAAAACGCAAGAACAGTTTCGAGAAGAATATCGCAACGTTGACCTGCTCCTCGTTGATGATATTCAATTTTTTGCCGATAAAGAAGGGACACAGGAAGAATTCTTCCATACCTTTAACGCCTTATATGATGACGGCAAGCAAATCGTCCTCACTTCTGACCGGTTACCGCATGAGATTCCGAAGTTGCAAGACCGCCTAGTTTCACGGTTTGCCTGGGGCTTGTCCGTTGACATTACCCCACCGGACCTCGAAACGCGGATCGCGATTCTGCGCAACAAAGCCACTGCGGACGCGATCGACATCCCTGATGAAACACTGAGTTATATCGCCAGCCACATTGACTCCAACGTGCGTGAACTTGAAGGCGCCTTAGCCCGAGTCCACGCCTATTCGAAGCTGGTCCACCAGCCGATCACAACTGAATTAGTCGCGACTTCCTTGAAGAGCTTAAAGCTCGACAAGCATAGTAGTGGAGTCACGATCCCATCCATCCAAGAAAAGGTCGCTAAGTACTACCACGTCTCGCTGGCCGACTTGAAGGGTAAAAAACGGATGAAATCCATCGTCATGCCGCGTCAGATTGCCATGTACCTTTCTCGCGAACTGACGGATAGCTCGTTGCCAAAAATTGGGAACGAGTTTGGCGGTAAGGACCATACGACCGTCATCCACGCCTATGATAAGATTGCCGAAGCCCTCAAAACTGACAGCGACCTGCAAAGTGAAATTAGTAATCTTAAAACCGAGATCGACCGCTAGTTCATTTTTCTAAATCTGGATGACTAGCGATTATCTGATCCAAAGTAACTGAGCGTTAGATAGAAAGTAATCGATTGACAAAATAGGAAGTCGACTACTTTTTTTAATGCGTTAAGTAGGCTATTATTAAGCTAACTAGAACCTTCTATAGAAGAAAGTCACAATGAGGCCTGGGGATAAGTCTAAAAGTTATGCACAAGTTATCCACAAGTGGAAAACCTAGTAACACGTTATCTTAAGAAAACTTATCCACAGTATCAACCGCCCTACTACGACTATCTTTTAATCTTTATATTATGGATACTAAGGAGTGTCACTCAAAATGAAATTTACGATCAATCGTGCTGCGTTCTTAAAAGAACTCAATAACGTTTCGCGGGCTATTTCATCAAAGACCACGATTCCAATTTTAACTGGCTTGAAACTAGTTGCTGATGATAACGGCTTGACCTTAACTGGGTCCGATGCTGACATTTCCATTGAAGCTTTGATCCACGCTGATGACCCAGATAACCAGTTAGCTATTGAATCCACTGGTGCCATCGTGTTACCTGCCCGGTTCTTTGGCGACATCGTTAAGCGGCTGCCTGAAGACAACATGACGTTAGATGTGACAGAAGGTTTCCAAACAGAGATCACTTCTGGTTCAGCATCCTTCACAATTAACGGCTTGGACGCCAACAATTATCCACGCTTACCAGAAATTGATGCAACGGATGCCATCACCTTATCCGGCGACGTCTTCCGCGAACTCATTAATCAAACGGTTATCGCGGTCTCAAATCAGGAAAGTCGGCCAATCTTGACTGGTGTTCATTTCACGTTAGTTGACGACCAGCTACTGGCTGTGGCAACGGACAGTCACCGGTTATCACAACGCAAAATCACCCTGCCAACATCAGCATCAGCGACCTATGACGTCATCATTCCCGGTAAAAGTTTGACGGAACTGTCACGAATGATCAGCGATGACAATCCTGATGTTGAAATGCGCTTATCCGACAATCAAGTATTATTCACGATCGACGACCGCCTGTTTTATTCTCGGTTGTTGGAAGGCAACTACCCTGACACGTCACGCTTGATTCCAAAAGAAGCGACGACCAGTGCTGAGTTTGATGCAAAGAGCTTGCTGGCTTCGGTCGAACGTGCCTCTCTGTTGTCACATGAATCCCGGAATAACGTGGTCAAATTGACCCTGAACTCTGAGGATGGAAAGGCAACGATCTTCGGCAATTCCCCAGATGTTGGGAACGTTGAAGAAGAGTTGACACCAAAGGAATTGACTGGTGACGAACTGGAAATTTCCTTCAACCCAGATTACATGAAGGACGCCCTGCGTTCCTTCGGCCAAACAGAGATCCGCATTGCCTTCACATCACCATTGAGACCATTCACGCTGGTGCCAACTGAAGACAGTGAGAACTTTATTCAGTTGATTACGCCGGTGAGAACGTTTTAGAGAGTGTGGAAGAAGGCGGTTAAGGAGTGGAGCCTAAGTAACTTCGACCGAAAAAGGCTGGTTTTGCCTTTTTTGGTCGAAGTTACTTAGGTGCAACTCCTTGCCTTCTGGAACACGTTTCGGCAAAAGGCTAAGAGAAAGCAGTTGCCAGTAGCAATTTATAGCTTTCATCAGAAAATCCTGGTTTTGCTTTTTTTGGTCGAAGTTGCTTCTGCAGTAGCCCCCTGCCTTCTGGAACACGTTTCAACTCAAGGCTAATAGAAAGCAGCTGCCAAAAAAAGCAGTAACTTTCATTGGCCAATCCAGGTTTTATATTTGATGCTGGGTACCCAAAATGCACAAACCCGCATAACAGCAACCGTAAACCCAACAAATAAAACCAGTTTGTATCAAAATGAACAAGTAAATCAATCAAAAAAAGAGACTTATTCCAAAAATGGAATAAGTCTCTTTTTACATCAAAATAACTTTGTGAAAAATGGTAAGACACCAAATAGAACCTAACACCAGGTCTATCAAAATGGCCAAAGAGGCCGTCTGCTTGAAACTGATCATCCGCGAAGCAATAAAGAAGCAATATCAGTTGGACAAAAAGAGTACCTAACAGAGCGTTGCCTTAAAAAACGACAAACAGTCAATCAAATTAGCCATGACGCATACACATAACTGACGTGGCACATCTCTCAAAAAAATTATTGAATGTGCATTGCCGGTTTTTATCAGCCAAACCGATTCAAAATCTCGCCCGTAGTTCATTGACTAAGTCATCTTTTTATTTTCAAACATCAAAAGCAGTTTTCCATGTCTTAAACTAGCCAAATCAGCCCATATTCACCACAAATCACCCAACTTTTCGTTACATCCGTTCAAAGTCAGTCTCCGAAAATCCAAAAACAGGGGTAATTTCGCTGGAAACCATGAATTTTTAAATTCTAAGCGCATTTTGGCTGATTTTGATAAAAGACACATTCAAGCCAGAAAATCGCTCATATTGCTTGTACGTGATTGAAAGGTATACTTTTACCCTCAAAAAGCGTATAATTAGCAGAGAAAATGAAGGTGGGTGAAGCCGTGAAAAAGGAAGTTTTCATTGAGCCGCCATACATCACCTTGGGCCAGATGCTTAAAGAAGAAGCAATCGTTGGGTCCGGTGGTCAGGCGAAGTGGTATCTCAAAGAGCATGCCGTAGATGTTAATGGCGAACCGGACAATCGCCGGGGACGTAAGTTATATCCGGGTGATACGGTTGATGTCAAAGATGTCGGGCTATTTTTTATACGCTTAAATCAGGCTGAATAGTCATGAAATTACAGGCATTAGCGTTACACAATTTCCGCAATTACGACGACGTGACAGTGGCGTTTGGCGACGGGGTCAATGTCTTGCTGGGTGAAAATGCCCAGGGGAAGACGAACCTGCTGGAGGCCATTTATTTTTTGGCCTTAGCCCGCAATCACCGGACAAGTAGTGACCGCGACTTGATCAATTGGCAGGCGGAAACAGCGCAGGTGAAGGGTCGGGTGCAGAAGGCCAGCGGGAATACTCCGTTGGAACTGGATCTGTCAAAGCACGGTAAGCGTGCCAAGGTCAATCATTTAGAGCAGGCCAAGCTGTCCCGCTATGTTGGGCAGCTAAACGTGATCCTGTTCGCGCCAGAAGACCTGTCATTGGTCAAGGGGGCACCCCAGATTCGCCGCCGGTTTATGGATATGGAATTTGGCCAAATGAGCCAGAAGTATCTGTATAACTTGTCTCAATATCGGACAATTCTGAAACAACGTAATAAATACCTGAAGGAACTGGGTGCTAAACAGCAAAAGGACCTTGTTTTACTCGACGTGTTGTCGGATCAGCTGGCTAATTATGGCGCGCAGATCATGTTTCAACGCATCACGTTTTTAAAACAACTGGAGACCTGGGCCGCCCAGATCCACCAAGAAATCTCACAACAGCGCGAAACGCTGACCTTTCATTATGCGACGAGTATCGCTGACGATGCGTTAGTGGATACGGCACACATTTACGAGGCCTTAAAAGCCGGTTACGCGGCCAAGCGAGATAAAGAATTGTTTCAACGAACGACACTGCTGGGACCGCATCGTGATGACCTGAAATTCATTGTGAACGACAAGGACGTCGCCAGCTTTGGCTCTCAGGGGCAACAGCGGACCACAGCACTCAGCGTCAAGTTAGCGGAAATTGATTTAATGCACGAACAAACCGGCGAGTATCCCGTCCTGTTACTGGACGATGTTCTGTCGGAGCTCGATGATATGCGGCAGACTCACCTACTGACTGCCATACAAGACAAGGTGCAAACATTTTTGACCACCACGAGTCTAAGCGGGGTGGCCCAGAAGTTGATTCACCAACCAAAGATCTTCACCATCAACAACGGTCAGATCAGTTCTGAGTCGGACGATGGTGATGAGGACGCGTCTGCGGATGCGGCTGATGACGAGACTAACGGTATTTAGCAAAAGGAGGAATATCACTTGGCTGATAAGGAAGAAAGCAAGCAGGAAAAGGCACGCGAATACGATGCCAGCCAGATCCAAGTGTTGGAAGGACTTGAAGCGGTTCGGAAACGGCCCGGGATGTACATTGGGACGACGAGCTCACAAGGGCTGCACCACTTGGTCTGGGAAATCGTGGATAACGGGATCGATGAAGCTCTGGCAGGTTTCGCCGATGCCATCCATGTGACCGTTGAAAAGGACAACAGTATTACCGTTGTTGATAACGGTCGTGGGATCCCGGTTGACACGCAAAAGAAGACGGGGAAATCCGCTCTGGAAACCGTCTTTACGATCCTGCATGCCGGTGGTAAGTTCGGCGGCGGCGGGTACAAAGTTTCCGGTGGGCTGCATGGTGTGGGGGCATCCGTTGTGAACGCGCTGTCCTCCGAACTGGACGTTAAGGTCGTTCGGGACGGCAAGCGGTACTACATGGACTTTGCGTACGGCCACGTTAAGACCCCAATGAAGGTCATTGACGAAGGGTTACCAGAAAACATTCGCGGGACCACGGTGCACTTCTTGCCGGACCCAGATATTTTCCGGGAAACCACTACGTACGACATTAAGATCCTGACCACCCGGATCCGCGAGCTGGCTTTCTTAAACAAGGGTCTGCGCATTACTATCCGTGATGAGCGGCCTGACGAGCCAACTGAACAATCCTTTATGTACGAAGGCGGGATCCGTCATTACGTTGAATATTTAAATAAAAACAAGGATGTCATTTTCCCTGAACCAATCTATGTTGAAGGTGAAGAAAAGGGCATCACGGTTGAAGTTGCGTTGCAGTATACCGACGACTACCACTCAAACCTGTTGACGTTTACCAACAACATCCACACCTACGAAGGTGGGACGCATGAAGAAGGGTTCAAACGTGCTTTGACGCGGATCATCAACGACTATGCGCGCAAGAACAATCTCATGAAGGACAACGAGGATAACCTGAGCGGGGAAGATGTCCGTGAAGGCTTGACCGCCGTTGTCTCAGTTAAACATCCGGACCCACAATTTGAGGGTCAAACGAAGACGAAACTTGGGAACTCGGATGCCCGGACGGCCACTGACCACCTGTTTAGCGAACGTTTCTCGAAGTTCCTGATGGAAAACCCTGATGAAGCTAAGAAGATCGTTGATAAGGGGATGCTGGCTTCTAAGGCGCGGGTTGCAGCTAAGCGGGCGCGTGAAGTTACTCGAAAGAAGAGCGGCCTTGAAATCAGTAACCTGCCTGGTAAGTTAGCTGATAACACCAGTAAAGATCCAGCAATTTCTGAATTGTTCATCGTCGAAGGGGATTCCGCCGGCGGTTCTGCTAAGCAGGGTCGGTCACGGTTGACCCAAGCCATCCTACCAATTCGTGGGAAGATCTTAAACGTTGAAAAGGCCAGCATGGATCGCATCTTAGCCAACGAAGAAATCCGGTCACTGTTTACAGCGATGGGCACTGGGTTTGGCGAAGATTTCGATGTCAGCAAGGCAAACTACCACAAACTGATCATCATGACCGATGCCGATGTCGATGGCGCCCATATTCGGACGTTGTTGTTAACCTTGATCTACCGGTACATGCGGCCACTGCTTGAAGCAGGCTACGTTTACATTGCTCAGCCGCCGCTGTACCAGGTTCGCCAAGGGAAGATGCACCGTTACATCGATTCCGATGAAGAATTAAAAGACTTCGTCGGCCAGCTGCCACCGTCACCAAAACCAGCTATCCAACGGTACAAAGGGCTTGGTGAAATGGACGCTGAACAACTCTGGGAAACGACCATGGATCCAGAAAATCGTCGGTTGCTCCGAGTTGATGCCAGCGACGCCATGGATTCTAACGACGCGTTCACCACACTGATGGGCGATAAGGTCGAACCCCGGCGTGAATTTATTGAGCAGAATGCGAAGTATGTAGAAAACCTAGATGCCTAGAGTGTGGAAGAAGGCGGTTAAGGGGCGGAGCATAAGTAACTTTCGACAGAAAATCCCGGTTTTGGATTTTGTGCCGGAAGTTGCTTAGGTGCAACTCCTTGCCTTCTGGAACACGTTTCAGCTCAAGGCTAATAGAAAGCCGCTTGCAGGTAGCGATTTGTAGCTTATAAAATCCTAATTTTGGATTTTATGTCGAAAGTTACTTAGATGCCATTAACTCAATAAACAAAGTAAAACAACGTAGAAACGGACAAGCCAGAGGTTCAGACATCATGTCGCGGCCTCATTGATTGGAGGTTACTGATTTGGCTGATCAAGATTTACCAAATCGAATTCAAGATGTTGACTTGGCGAAAACCATGCGAACATCATTTCTAGATTATGCCATGAGTGTTATCGTGGCGCGGGCGTTGCCTGACGTTCGGGATGGGTTGAAACCCGTTCACCGACGGATCCTGTACGATATGCACGAACTGGGTGTTACCCCAGACAAGCCGTACAAGAAGTCGGCCAGAATCGTTGGGGACGTTTTGGGGAAGTATCACCCCCATGGTGATAGTGCGGTTTACGAGTCTATGGTCCGGATGGCCCAAGACTTTAGTTACCGTTACCCCCTTGTTGACGGTCATGGGAACTTTGGGTCCGTCGATGGTGACGGTGCCGCTGCCATGCGGTATACCGAAGCCCGTTTAAGCAAAATTGCGTTGGAAATGCTGCGTGATATCAACAAAGATACCATCGATTACCAACCCAACTATGACGATACCGAAAAGGAACCAACGGTGTTACCGGCACGGTTCCCAAACCTCTTAGTTAACGGAGCTTCAGGAATCGCCGTTGGGATGGCAACCAACATTCCACCGCACAACTTGGCGGAAGTCATCAGCGCCATTCACATCCTGATGAAGAATCCGGATGCAACGACCGCTGATCTGATGGAAGCTTTGCCAGGCCCCGATTTTCCTACCGGTGGCGTGGTCATGGGTAAATCCGGTATCCGGAAAGCCTATGAAACGGGTAAGGGGACCATTACCCTACGCGCTAAAGTTGAAATTGAATCTGATAAGAGCGGTAAGCAACGTATCGTTGCAACCGAAATTCCATACATGGTCAACAAGGCTAAGCTGATCGAACGGATCGCTGATTTAGCCCGTGACAAGCGAATCGAAGGCATCACGGATGTTAACGATGAGTCTGACCGTGAAGGGATGCGGATCGTGGTGGACGTTCGCCGCGATGCTAGTGCTGAGGTTATTTTAAACAACCTGTACAAGATGACATTGATGCAGACGTCGTTTGGGTTCAACATGCTGGCCATCGTTGCCGGTTCACCTAAAGTGCTCAGTTTGAAAGAAATCCTGCAGTACTACTTGGCGCACCAGTTGGAAGTCATTCAACGGCGGACCGCCTTCGAATTAAAGAAGGCGGAAGCGCGGGCGCACATTCTGGAAGGGTTAAAGATTGCCCTGGACCACATTGATGAGATCATTTCGATCATCCGTGGTTCCCAGACTGCCGACGTTGCTAAGACCGAATTAATGTCACGGTTCCCACTGTCAGATAAACAAGCCCAGGCCATTTTGGATATGCGGCTCGTTCGTTTGACCGGTTTGGAACGTGACAAGGTTGAGCACGAATACGATGAATTACAAAAGTCGATCACAGACTACAAAGCTATTTTGGCAAGTCGCGACCGGCAAAACCAGATCATTTACGAAGAGCTCTTGGAAATTCAAGAGAAGTTCGGCGATGATCGGCGGACTGAATTGATGGTTGGTGAAGTGCTGAGCCTCGAAGACGAAGACTTGATCGAAGAGGAAAACGTCATGGTTTCCCTCACCCATAACGGGTACATCAAACGCTTGCCAACGACCGAATTTAAGGCGCAAAACCGTGGCGGTCGTGGGATTCAGGGAATGGGCATCCATGATGATGACTTCATCGAACACCTGATTTCCACTTCGACCCATGACGTCCTGTTATTCTTTACCAACGCGGGTAAGGTTTACCGGATGAAGGGGTACGAAATTCCTGAATATGGGCGTTCCGCAAAGGGGATTCCGATCATTAACCTGCTGAATGTCGACTCGAAGGAGAGCATTCAAGCGGTGATCAATGTCTCGGATGCTGCTGGTGATCAAGAGAAGTATCTGTTCTTCACCACGTTGAAAGGAACGGTTAAACGAACTCCTGTCGACGAATTCTCTAACATTCGCAGCAATGGTCTGAAAGCCTTGAACTTGAAAGATGACGATGAGCTGATCAACGTGTCTATCGTGGACGCTGACCAGAACATGATCATTGGGACGCACTCCGGATATGCCGTTAGCTTCCAAGCAAGTGACGTACGGTCCATGGGCCGTTCCGCTACCGGTGTCCGTGGGGT
This sequence comes from Secundilactobacillus paracollinoides, assembly GCF_001702155.1. NCBI lineage: Bacteria > Bacillati > Bacillota > Bacilli > Lactobacillales > Lactobacillaceae > Secundilactobacillus > Secundilactobacillus paracollinoides. Next base: position 1,083,910 of record NZ_CP014912.1, on the reverse strand, counting down.
TCGTCTTCGGGATGATGATTACGTGGTCGGTTCCGCCATTCTTGGCCCAACCAGCAACGTGTTTGTGATTTCCGAAAAGGGGTATGGCAAACAGACCCCAGCCGATGAATACGCCATGAAAGGCCGTGGTGGTAAGGGTATCAAGACCATTAACATCACTGAAAAGAACGGCCCACTGGCTGGTCTGACTACCGTTAACGGTGAGGAAGACATCATGTTGATCACTGATAAGGGTGTTATGATCCGGTTCGGCGTTGAAAACGTCTCACAAACGGGTCGGGCAACCTTAGGGATTCACTTGATTCGTCTGGATGACGATTCCAAGGTCGCTACGATGGCTGTTGTTGAAAAGGAAGACCCAGACGATGGTGATGACGCGCAGGATGTTACACCAACGGATGATGGCGGTTCAGATGGTGATGCACCAGTGATCACCAATGAAACCACTACTGGGACTGACACGTCATTAGACCGGTTACTAAACGCTGCTGATGCAGAAGACGATGACGACACCACAAATGATAGTGATGCCGACAACGACTCTGATTCAGGGATGCTGGGTAATCCGGATGATACGGATGACGATGACTAAACACTAAAACAAGAAACGTTGCTGGATGAAGATCTGGTGACGTTTTTTTGTGGTTAGAGTGGCAAGAGGATAGAAAATGATAATTGAATGGCCGTTCTATTATTGGACTGTGAGCTCGTGGCTTGATCCAGCAGCTGAACGACGCACTATTACTGGCCAGTGTTGGCGGAGTTAACGCTGCAATTAAAGCGTCAGTTTTATTTTTTTAAAAAGTCAAAAAAGAAAAAAACACCGCTCGTTTTGATTTCGTATATATAGGGTATACGAAATCTCTTGTCTAAATAAGCGTTGCATCTTAGCTGAAAATTTGCTAAAATACTATTTTGTGAGTAATCCATTCTCGGATAACTCTCCTTGCTCTCTTAAATCTAACTGAAGAGGGCCTGAAGTCCATAAGGAGGTGCAAATTTCATGAAGTATGAAATTACTTACATCATTCGCCCAGACCTTGACGACGCAGCTAAGACTGCCTTAGTTGACCGTTTCGACAAGGTTCTGACCGACAATGGTGCAGAATTGATTGATTCAAAAGACTGGAAGAAGCTTCGTTTCGCTTACGAAATCGGCGGCTACAGTGAAGGTGTATACCACATCGTTAACTTGAACTCCAACGACGACGCAGCTTTAAACGAATTCGACCGTCTTTCAAAGATCAGCGACGATATCTTACGTCACATGATCGTCAAACGCGAAGACTAATTTAGACATTCAACTATAACTAGATAGAGAGGAGCAATTCCTATGATCAACCGAGCATTGCTAACTGGACGCTTGACAAGAGATGTTGATTTACGGTACACCCCAAGTGGGGCGGCAGTTGGAAACTTTACGTTGGCTGTTGATCGGCAATTTACCAATCAAAACAACGAGCGTGAAGCAGATTTCATCAACTGTGTGATCTGGCGGAAATCTGCTGAAAATTTCGCTAACTTTACCCACAAGGGTGCGTTAGTTGGAATCGACGGCCGAATTCAAACCAGAAACTACGAAAACCAACAAGGTCAGCGTGTTTACGTTACCGAAGTGGTCGTTGATAACTTTGCACTGTTAGAACCGCGTTCAGCGAATAATAACAGTAACGGTAATTCCGGCAGTTATAACAACAACCAAAACGGCGGTAGCAATAACTACAACAGTGCGCCTGCTGGTAATAATAGTGCTCCTCAGAACAACAATCCGTTTGGTGATCCAAACACCAATGGTGCGGCTAACAACAATCAAAACAGCGGACAAAATCAGGCTGACCCGTTTGCAAATAACGGCGACAGCATTGATATTTCCGATGATGATTTGCCGTTCTAAACGGATCTGAATAGGAGGGAATAACATGGCTCAACAAAGAAGAGGCGGACGTCGTCGTCGTAAGGTCGACTTCATCGCTGCCAACCACATCGAATACATCGATTACAAAGATACTGACTTACTGAAGCGTTTTGTTTCAGAACGGGGCAAGATTTTGCCACGTCGGGTTACTGGTACTAGTGCCAAGAACCAACGTAAGTTAACAATCGCAATCAAGCGTTCACGCATCATGGGCTTAATGCCTTTCGTTGCCGAAGACTAATTGCAAAAAGGAAGGGACCACTGACTGGAGACGGTTGGGGGTCCCTTTTAGAGTGCAGAACCAGGGGCGGTTAAAGGGTGGAGCCTAGTGGACTTTGGTCATAAATTCCCGAACTTGGAATTTGTGACCGAAGTCCGCTAGGTGCAACCCTTTGCCCCGTGTCGCACGTTTCGGCTTGAGGACAGTAGAGGGCAAGGAGTGACAGGGACTTTTTACTGAATAACATCAAAAATAAGACCGACCACTTAGCACAGAAATGACTAGCCAAAATTAGTTTTTCATACTACTGTTGTGTTCGTTGCAGAATAAGGATATATAAAGCCTGACCATACAAAATCAAATTGATTTTATATGATCAGGCTTTTTTAGATATACTTTTCGGACTTCTTACTCATAAAACCGTATTAACATGCGTGTTCTACTGTTATCTAGCCGAAACGTGCGCCACAAACCAAAGACTTGCACAGAAGGCGACTATGATATAAAATCCTGGGTTTGGATTTTGTATCATAGTCGCCTTCTGCTCCAGTCTTTAACCGGTTTGCTCTGCACTCTAACGCTATGTAGTCGGCAAGCCGTCTCGACCTTCTGAACGCATTGCTGCGCCGATCGTTTTTGCTTGCCATGGTTTGGCACCGTGGGTAAGTATCGCATGTTGGGTGGGTGGTGTCAAGATGTAAACGATTTAGAATTTGAATCTTACATAAAATTAAAATACGCTATAAATATTAAAATAAAATGATAGAATGTAAGACAACGAAATGGAGGTAACGCTATGTCACTTGAAGCTGTTGAACAGTATTTTGAACCTTATGGCCTTTCTGACCGGATTCACGTTTTCCATGAATCAACGGCCACGGTTGCCGAAGCGGCTGCGACCCTTGGCATCGACCCTGATCAGATTGCAAAAACGCTCGCCTTTGACGTTGACGGGCAAGCCGTCGTAGTTGTTGCGAGTGGTCTTTCCCGCGTCGCTAACGGCAAATTTAAGCGCGCATTCGGCAAACGGGCTAACATGATCCACCGCGATGAGGTTGAAGCTCGAATCGGACACGCGGTTGGCGGAGTTTGTCCCTTTGCACTGAACCCGGATGTGAAAGTTTATCTGGATGAGTCGCTTAAAAAGTACGACACGCTTTATCCAGATGCTGGCGATACCAATGCCGCTATTCGGTTATCGTTAGCTGAACTTGAACAGTATTCGCATCCCACTGGGTGGGTCGATGTGGCTAAAGAGACCAACTAAAAAGACCGCTCATTTCTGAGCGGCCTTCGATCTGGGTAGTCATTTAGTTATCTTATTTCTTAAATGATCGGGTGGTAAAGGCAATCAGTAACGCAACTACGGACAGCACAACTGGCAGATAAACGGCCATGTGCACACCGGCCGTGAAGGCACCCTGTGCGCTTGCGTGACTGGCGGCTTCACCAATGCCCAGCAAACTCGTTGCTAAAGCGGTTGAAATTGCACCGATGATCTGTTGCAACGTATTCATGATGGTACTGCCATCACCAGACGCAGGCCCCTTTAATGCACTCAGAGCATGTGTTTGAGCTGGTGACATAGCCAGAGGACAGCCAATCATTAAAACGACGTGAGCGGCAATTACAAAGGCCACAGCGGTGTGTGTACTGGTGGTCAGCAGCATGATAGCACCAATCAGTGCAATCAGGAACCCTAACCGCGTCAGCCATTTGGCACCGAAATTATCAAATAAGTTTCCTGAAACAGCTGAGACCAGTGCATTTACAATACCACCAGGCAACATGATGATCCCGGTCATTGCAACGGGCAACAGGAGTCCCTTTTGCATGTACATTGGCAGAATGTACATAGCTGATAGGATGATGCCAAAGTCAAGCATGACCATCAAAGCGCCGGCTCGGAAAGCAGGATTAGCGAAGATCTTCAAGTTCAAGATTGGTTCGGCAATGTGGACTTGGCGGTAAGCGTAAACGACTAAGACAATGATGCCAAATAGCAGCAGACCTAACACAAGTGGGGATCCCCAGCCTTTTGAGCTGGCGAAACTGACAGCGGTCACGATGCTGGCAAACCCGACGACACTGGTTAGGATCGAAAGCACATCGATTTTTGGTTTACTAATGTTACCAACATTTTCCAGTGATGTCAGTGCAAATACTAGTGCGATCAACAGGAATGGGACAAAGGCCCAGAAGATCCAATGCCAAGAAAGTTTGGCTAAAATCAATCCGGTCAGCGTTGGGCCAATGGCTGGTGCAAACATGATGACCATGGCACAGGCACCCATTGCTGCCCCAAGTTTAGCCGGCGCAAAGACCTGCATAGCAACCGTGAACATCAGCGGCAAGATTAGGCCAGTAGCGATACCCTGAATCATCCGGCCGAATAATAGAATTGGAAAACTTGGTGCCAACGCTGCGATAACGGCGCCAACTAAGAAGTCCAATAATCCGAAGATAACGACTTGCCGGGTAGTAAACCACTTGGTGATCAGACTGTTTAACGGTAAAACAATTCCGATGACTAACATGTAGCCGGTGACCAGCCACTGAACGGTGGCGGTCGAAATACTCAGGCTGACCATTAGTTTTGGCAGGGCAATGTTTAATGATGTTTCACTAAACATCCCCACGAAAGCGCCAATTAACATACTGGCCATGGCGAGAGCGGGGTGCTTGACCACGACCCGGGGCCGTGACGCACTCATTGTAGCTTGTTGTTCCATGAATAATACCTCTTTCTTGAAAATGGATGCTTTTTCACAATTGGTTACACTACCAGAAAATTGGCGGCTTCGTAAGTGTTTTTTTGAGAAGAGTGGAAGAAAGCGGTTAGAAGGTGGAGCACAAGTTGACTCTGACATAAATTCCCGGTCCTGGAATTTATGTCAGAGTCGGCTTGTGTGCAACCTTCTGCTTTCTGGAACTCGTTACGGCTATGATGCCAAAAAATTGGGAGCAAGGCGGTCCAGAGTTCGTTACACGTTAGCCCCGTGCCTTGCGGAACACGTTACGGCTATGATGCCAAGAAAGACCAACTCTGACATAAATTCCCGGGCCTAGAGGTGTGTCAGAGTCGGCTTGTATGTAACCTTCTGCTTTCTGAACCACGTTACGGCTCTAATACCAAGAAAACACATTAGTTAAACCCATTACCACCAATTTTTATGAAAACGACCATGGAAGCCGTCAGATTTATATGAGTGCGGGTTTGTGCTAAAATAAGGCTATTATTATTAGCGAATGAAAACAGAGGACTTAGAATGAACGGTTTTTTCTCAAGGGATAACTCACCCGAATTTTTAAGAAATAAACGATTGCGCGGCTTGGCGCTCTTTATCATGTGCTTGTCCCTGATCGGCGTTGTGATGGCCTTCATCTTCTCGTGGATCCTGGGTGTTGCGTTCCTGGTACTGATTATCGTCAGTTCCGTGTTCGCGTTTAATACCATGAATGAGATCAGCGCCGACATGAACCGGTATATCGCTGACCTGTCATTTCGAATCAATCGAGGTGAACAGGAGGCACTGATCGACATGCCGGTCGGGGTCATGATGTTTGGTGACAACGATGCCATTGAATGGGTGAACCCATACCTGCAGCGCTATTTTGGCGACGAGACGGTGCTGAGTCGACGGTTAAACGACGTTGACCCTGAACTGGAACAACTCATCGAAGCCCATGCGTCGGATGAGCATGCCCAAACAGTGACGTGGCGGGAACGGCAATTTTCGTTTCTCGTCCAAAAAGATGTTCGGGCCGTCTACCTCATGGAAGTGACCCACTTTGCGCAGATTCAATCGCGGTACGACAACGAACGGCTGGCCATTGGGCAGGTCTTTTTGGATAACTACGACGAAATAACGCAATCCATGACTGACCAGGACGTGTCGAACCTGCGAAACTACGTGACAAACGAACTCTCCGTTTGGGCGCAAAAATTTGGCATGTACCTCAAACATCTGGATGACGATCACTTCTTGGTCTTTCTCTATGCCAAGTCGCTGACGGCCATTGAAGAGGATAAATTCAGCATTCTGGACACTATCCGGGAGAACACTTCCAAGCAAAACTTCCCACTGACCCTCAGTATGGGGATCGCGTATGGTGGCGCTGACTTAGCCAAACTTGCTGATCAGGCACAGTCCAATTTGGACTTGGCACTGGGTCGAGGCGGTGACCAGGTCGTTGTCCGTGCGCAGGACGAGGAAGCGCGGTTCTATGGCGGCAAGACTAACCCGATGGAGAAACGGACACGAGTTCGGGCACGGATGATTTCCCAAGCGCTGCAAGAATTGATGTCGCAAGCTGATACCATTTTTGTTCAGGGACATCAGCAGCCTGATATGGACGCCATTGGGGCCTGCATGGGGATTCGCCGGATCGCGCAAATGAATGGCAAGGAATGCTACATCGTTTTAGACCAGGAAAAAATTCACTCGGATGTCCAGCGGCTCATGGTCGCTACCAAGGATTATCCCGAGATCGCTGACGCCATCATCACGCCTGATGAGGCGCTCAACAAGGTGACCAAGCAGTCCATGCTGGTCATGGTCGACCACTCCAAGACGTCGCTGTCCATCTCACCTGAGCTGTATGAGCGGCTGGAAAACCGGACTGTGATCATCGACCATCACCGGCGGGGTGAAGAGTTCCCTGAAAACCCAATGTTGGTCTACATCGAGCCCTACGCCAGCTCAACGTGTGAGTTGATTACTGAAATGTTTGAATACCAGTCACAGGAAAGCGAACCAGTTAATAAGATCGAAGCCACTGCAATGTTGACGGGGATCTTTATTGATACGAAGTCGTTCTCATTGCGGACGGGGTCTCGGACGTTTGACGCGGCCAGTTATTTACGGTCAGCCGGTGCCGACCTGGTTCAAATGCAGCAGTTTATGAAGGAAAACGTGGACAGTTATCTGCAACGGAATCACTTGATCGAGCTGGTTGAATTTATCAATGGCGACCTCGCAGTGGTTACCGGTGAAGAAGACCAAATCTATGATTCCGTGACGGCTGCCCAAGCAGCGGATTCATTGTTAAACATGTCGGGCATCGATGCGTCGTTTGTCATTACAAAACGTGATGACGGCCGAATCGGGATTTCTGCTCGAAGCACGGGTCAGCTGAACGTTCAAATTATTATGGAAAAGATGGGCGGCGGCGGTCACCTATCCAGCGGTGCGACACAGATTTCAGACAGTACCGTCAGTGATGTTAAACAGCAATTAGTCGCCATTTTAAACGGCGAAGACGAAGAAGAACCGACTCCCGAAAAGGAGTAGGTTCTCTTTAGTTAGGATTTATGATAGAGTATTTAATGAGGCCCAATTTGGGCGATATGAGGCGGTCAAATAGACCGTCCTTAAAAGGAGGACTTACCTGTGAAAGTTATCTTTTTACAAGACGTCCGCGGTAAAGGTAAACGCGGTGAAGTCAAAGACATGCCAGACGGCTATGCCCAAAACTTTTTAATTAAGCAAAACAAGGCCAAAGCCGCCACTTCAGCAGCCATGAGCCAATTAAAGGGTCAGCAACGTGCCGAAGAAAAGCGCGAAGAAGAAGACCGTGAAGAAGCCGTGAAACTGAAGGCCGTTTTGGAAGACAAGAAGACTGTTGTTCAACTGACAGCTAAGGCTGGAACGGATGATCGTTTGTTCGGTGCCATCTCCAGCAAGCAATTGATCCAAGCCCTCGACAAGCAATTTGGCATCACCATCAACAAGCACAAGCTTGAGATGAAAGAACCAATTAAGATGCTTGGGTACATTAACGTGCCGGTTAAGCTGTACAAAGATGTAACAGGAACCATTCGGGTGCACGTTGACGAAAAGTAGCGTTACCGGTGGGATGCACCAAAACGGTTAGTCCAAATAGAGAAAGTTTGTGTTTCATTGACGGGGTCGACGGCAAAGCCTATGGTTGGTTGTCGTGGCCCCGTTTAGTAGTAGAGTGTGGAGCAAGCCGGTTAGGGGGGCGGAGTGTAAGTAACTCTGGGCAGAAAAGTCTGGTTCTGACTTTTTTGACCAGAGTTGCTTACACAGTAGCCCCCTGGCTTGCGGAACACGTTTCGGCCACGTAGCCTAAACGTGTTCCAGGAGGCAAGGGGCTACTGCATAAGCAACTTCCGACACAAAATCCAAGACCGGGATTTTCTGTCGAAAGTCGCTTATGCTCCGCCCCTTAACCGCCTCCTTCCACACTCTTCCCCAAAGGAAATCAGGTGAATTCAAATGAGTGAAGGGTTACGTGATCAAACACCACCACAAAATATCGAGGCTGAAAAAGCTGTTCTCGGGGCGATCTTTTTAAATGGTGATGCCTTAGTCGACGCTATGGAATTAGTCCAGGCAGACGACTTTTATCGGCGTGCGCACCAGCTGATCTTTCAGGTCATGGTAGATTTAAATGACCGGGATGAGGCCATTGATGCCGTGACCGTTTCCGATGAGTTAAAACGGCAGAATCAGCTTGAAGACGTTGGCGGCATGACCTATATTGCCGAGTTGGCTTCGTCTGTGCCAACGGCGTCTAACGTTGGGTACTACGCAAAGATCATCGGTGAAAAAGCCACGCTGCGTCGGCTGATTCAGACGGCAACGAAGATCGTTACGGATGGGTATGCTGAAGATGAGTCCGTGGATGATATCATCGATGGTGCCGAACAAGCCATTATGAACGTCTCTGAGGCGCGTAGTCAGGCCGGCTTTAAGATCATTAAGGACGTGCTGAACAACACCTTTGAAGAGATCGATAAGCTCTCTCAGCAGGGGGATACCGTTACGGGTCTGTCTACTGGGTATAAGGACCTGGACGACATGACCACCGGGTTGCATGAAGATGAATTAATGATCCTAGCTGCCCGGCCAGCCGTTGGGAAGACCGCGTTTGCGTTAAACATTGCGCAAAACGTTGGAACGAAGACGGATAAAGCAGTTGCTATTTTCAGTTTGGAAATGAGTGCTGAGTCATTGGTCAGCCGGATGCTTTGTGCGGAAGGCAGTATCAACGCCAACCATTTGCGGACTGGACAACTAGAAGAAAATGAGTGGCAAAATTTGATCGTGGCAATGGGTAGTTTATCCAAAGCGAAGATCTTTATCGATGATACGGCTGGTATTAAGATGTCTGAAATTCGGGCAAAATGTCGGCGATTGGATAAGGAGCAAAACGGAAACTTAGGGTTAGTTGTGGTCGATTATCTGCAACTGATCGAAAGTTCCGGTGCTGAAAACCGGCAACAGGAAGTTTCTGCAATTTCCCGGCAGTTAAAGAAACTGGCCAAGGAATTACACGTGCCGGTTATCGCGCTGTCACAACTGTCTCGTGGTGTTGAACAACGGCAGGATAAACGACCTGTGCTGTCAGATATTCGTGAATCAGGATCAATTGAACAAGATGCGGACATCGTGTCGTTCCTGTATCGTGATGACTATTACGAGCGGGACGGCGATGACGATGATGATAACGACGGCGGCGGACAAGATGACGAGACCCAAGATGTGGGTGAAGTTGAAGTCATTATCGAAAAAAACCGTTCGGGTCCACGTGGGACGGTGAAGCTGTTGTTTGTGAAGTCGTTTAATAAGTTCTCTTCGGTGGCTTATACGCCAGAAGGGTAGAGTGTGGAAGAAGGCGGTTAGGGGGCGGAGCAGAAGTAACTTTGACCGAAAAAGGCTGTTCCTTGCCTTTTTTGGTCGAAGTTGCTTCTGCAGTAGCCCCCTGCCTTCTGGAACACGTTTCAGCTCAAGGCTAATAGAAGGTGGCTGCCAGTAGCAATTCGTAGCAATCATACTGGTTTGGATTTTGTGCCGGAAGTTGCTTAGGTGCAACTCCTTGCCTTCTGGAACACGTTTCAGCTCGAGGCTAATAGAAAGTAGCTGCCACCATCACTCATTAAAAAAGACCCACAATCACTTCCCACAATACAATAATCTACGCAAAACAAACCGAGCATGATTTAAATCATGCTCGGTTTTTCTATACTTATGTATCAGATTAGATAAATGATTGACCTGATTTGGGGTTCGGTGTTGGAAAGTAGGGGGTTATCAAACAGTAGAAAATGTCAGTCGTTCGGGATGTTGAGTGGTTGGTATGGTTATTTTGAATTAGAGACTACAAGGGTTCCGATGTCATTTGCGCGCTGCTGTCCTCGAGCCGAAACGTGCGACACGGGGCAAGGAGTTGCACCTAGGGGACTTCGCCCATGAAAGCCAGGCCCGGGCTTTCATGGATAAAGTCCCCTAGGCTCCACTCCTTAACCGCCCCTGGTTCTGCACTCTACAAAAAAGACCCACCGTTAGGGGACGGTGGGTCTAGGGGGGAGTGGATAACGCTATTTTTTAGTTTTCACTGTTTAGGGGGAGAAAAAACATGAAAACATCGCTATCTATTTTAAGGGGTAGTCAACTATCTTGGTAATTGACTATATCTATATAATAAAGAAAAAATATGATAAAAGTATGAATTTTTTGATAAAGTTGTTAAAGATTTGGTAAAGGCTTTTGACAAGTAAAGTGATAACAGCTACGGATGCCTGTTATACCGGTGTTTATCGGTGCTCATTTTTATTTGAACGATAAGAAATTTTTTCTTGATTTTTATCGTATTCACACGATATTTCATGATTTGTTTTTATAAATGAGACACTGTGTTGCATTTCGTCGCAAAAATGAAAGCGTGAAAGTGAGACTTTGTTCTAACATTTTGATTGATGAGTCAAATACTTTTGGTAATTAAGTGTTTCACGTGAAACATTTTGGTGGTTGCTTGGCAGCTTGGCCGAAACGAGTTGCAGAAAGCAAAAGGTTGCACACAAAAGGACTCTGGCAAAAATTCCAAGCCCAGGAATTCTCACCAGAGTCCTTTTGTGCTCCACCTTCTGAACGCTTTCCTCCACTCTCTACGAATGCTGTTCCGCAACCGATTCCTTATCCTCTTCAGGATGGTCCGGTTTCGTCATCCAAGCTGTAAAGCGTGGCATTTTGTTGGTATAGAAACTAACGAATCGCCCTGTCAAAATAGCCGTAATCGCAGTTCCTTCACGGATACCAGACAGGGAGTGACGGAAGATCAGTGCTAAGACCGCTGCTATGAGCATCATCGTAATGTCTTGGCGCACCTTGATTGTTGGAAATGGCGTGTGCGTGACGAGACTAATTGCGGCGGTGAGTCCTTCGCCAGACATGATGATTGCCTGCGAGTTGACTTCCAGATACACCCCAAAGGATAGGAGCAGAATACTAATGGCGGTGAAGAAAAGCTGCCACCAGTAAGTGGTCATCGGCAGAAAACTGAATAATTTAACGAACCCATCGATGAAGAAGCCAAATACGATGCCCGGAATGAGTTGCAGGATGTTCTGCCATGAAAATTGTCGGCGTAAAATGAAGGCTTCGAGTACGATCAGTAAGATCATGAACACAATTGTCAACTGGCCTAACGTAAAGCCCGTGATGATACTGGTGACATTGGGAATACTGGAAATTGGTGACGTCCCTAATTGCGCTAACCGTGACAACCCAACGCCAGCTGACATAAAGGTGATCCCAAAAAATAAGAGTAGAAAATGTTTCACTATTGCACGCACGAAAAGACTCCTTTGAATTGAATGGATTTAGTTCTTAGTATTTTGAAGGGCTTCATAGACCTTCTGCAACTGATCTGAAAAGGCCGTTTGGTCGATCTCTGGATGCTGTGTGAAAAATGAGTCCCACCAGCTGATCATGGTGTGCTTCAAGCGCTCTGCGGCCCGAATGCCTGCCGGTGTGAGATTAATGCGGTTGACTCGTTTATCAGTCGTATCACTGGTTCGTGTCACGAGTTTTTGCTGGGAGAGCTTACGCAGATCACGCGCTAATAAACTCGGGTCAATAACCATTTCAGTCGCAATTTCACGTTGAACCAGGTTCGGATTATCGTAAATGAATAGCAACAAGTCACTCTGAGTGGCGCGAACATCTAAACCTGCAATCTGTTGGTTAAATTCAGTTTTTGAATGCCGGTAAATACCAGCAATGAATTTGCTTAATGAGTAAAGCGGCATCTAATCGTCCTCCTTTTGTGGACATGTCCATTAAATACCTAATAACTGTTAGCTGTCAACCAATTTCATTCACAAAGTGCGGTTGAAAGCTTGGGAAACATGCCGTTATCTACGTTATGGTTTGTTAAATTGGGGGTTTCCGATAGCGTTATCGGCGGTTATTTTCAGTGTGATGGCAATCGAGCGCACAAGTTTATTTTAAAAAATATTGCCAGGCCGAGTGCCTTACTGCCCCAGTCGCTTTCTAGTCATTCGGAGGATCCCCAGTAAAATTAATTTATTAAAATTAGTTGACAGTTTCTCATCTTCGGGGTTATGCTACATGCAACATTTCAAATACGACAACTTGACTAACCCAATGGAGTAACGTCATAGCTTTACTTAGAGAGTATCGGTACGGTGAAAAGATACTAAAACTACGATGAGAAAGATTGCGTTGAACAACTTCACTTTTCGAGGTGAACTGGGTGCACCCATTATCGTGCCGCGTATCGCAGAGCGAGTCTGCCGTACGTTGGAGGAATCAGTTGCGAGACTGATTTGAAAAAAGGTGGTACCACGTGAAAACGTCCTTTGGTCTTTGAGACCAGAGGGCGTTTTTCGTTGTCGTAGAAAATGCATAGTAGATCAGACAAACAAATACATAATTTAAGGAGTGGTTATTATGAAGTATGGCATTATTGGCGCAGGTGCAATGGGATATCGGTACGGTGTCATGTTACAAGAAAACGCCGGCGTAGATGTTGACTTTATTGATACTTGGGAACCAAACGTTGAACAGGTTCGTAGCCAAGGCGGTGTTTCTGTAGCCCGTGACCACGAAAATCGGCATATCGTGCCAATCAATATTTACTACCCTGAAGAATACACCGGTCATCCAGATGTTTGGATCGTCTTTAAAAAACAAATGCAACTTGCGGAGGAACTTGACCGCGATAACAAGGCTGGCATCTTCCACGATGACCAGTACGTCTTCTCAGCCATGAACGGCATGGGACACTTTGAAAAAATTGCTGACTACTTCCCAGCAGACCACATCGTTTGTGGGAGCGCCATGATCGCCACCCGGATGGATGGCCCAGCAAACGTTGACTTCATGGGCGCCGTTGATTCAGAACAGATGCACATGGCGCGTTACAACAACGAAAAACCAGACGAAACAGTTCAGGCCATTTTCGATGACTTCACTCAGGCAAAATTAGGGCCGATCTTCTCCGACGAATGGAAGGGCATGTGCATGTCCAAGGTCGTTTTCAACGCCGTTACGAACACCCTTTGTACCATGTTTGAAATGCAAATGGGGCAGTTCATTGAGTACGATGGTGTCCGTGAAATGTCTGAGCAACTCTTCAACGAAGCGTTTGATGCCTGCGAACGAGCTGGTATTCACTTAATTGAGACCCGGCAACAAGAAACGGATTCTGTGATCACGGTTTCTAAAGCGTACAAGTATCACTACCCATCAATGTACCAAGACTTTTCAAAAGGTCGCCCAACCGAAGTGGATTACATCAACGGGTACATCGCAAAGATCGGCCGCGAACATGACTACGTTTGCCGGACTCATGAGTTTGTGGTTCACGAAGTCCACATGGCCGAAATGATGCGTAAATATCACAAGCCTGCTGAAAACACAGCGGACGCACAGACAACAGAAAAGGCAGGCGCTCAAGCATGAACTATCACTACTCAGACCGTGTTCCAGAAAGCGACGAAGACCCCGTCGGCAACATTTTGAAGGTGGCGGGTTCTGACAAGATCATCTCATTTGCAGGTGGCCTGCCAGCACCGGAATTATTTCCAGTTGACGAACTTAAAAAAGTAACTGATGAGGTCTACGATGAATCTGGCCGAGCCGCGCTGCAGTACAGTGTTGCCAACGGGTTACCTGAGCTTCGCGAGCAGATCGTTAAGCGGATGGTCAAGTCCAACATTCACACGACGGCAGACAACATTATTATTACCACCGGGTCGCAGCAATCCATCGATCTCACCGCGAAGATGTTTGTGAACCCCGGCGATACGGTGATCGTTGAACAACCGACCTACCTGTGTGCCTTGGATGTCTTTCGGACCTATGGCGCCCACTTAGTTGGCGTTGAGATGGACGACGACGGGATGAAGATTGATGCGTTGGAGCAGGCCTTAGTTGCCAACCCGAACACCAAGTTTATCTACACCATTCCAAGTTTCCAGAACCCAACCGGTCGGACAATGCCGTTTGACCGACGTCAGAAAATGATTGAAATTGCTAAAAAGTATGACGTGATCATCCTTGAAGACGACCCATACGGCGCCATCCGTTACGCTGGTGACGACGTTGCGCCGATCAAGAGTATTGACGATGACGAGCGCGTGATCTACATGAGCACCTTCTCGAAGATCTTAGCCCCTGGGTTGCGGATCGGTTGGATCGTTGCCGAAAAGAAACTTGTTAAGAAGTTTACGTTAATGAAACAATCCGCCGACGTGCACTCCGACAATTTGACACAGCACATCATCGCTAAATTCATGGGTGAATACAACATTGATGACCATATTGCGAAAATTAAAGCCGTTTACCGCGAACGCGAAGGGGTCATGATGGATGCCATCGAGACCTATTTCCCAAAGGGTGTGCACTACAGTCATCCTGAAGGCGGGCTGTTTATCTGGGTCGAGGTGCCTGGTGACATTAACACCCAAGACCTCTTTAATACCTGCATCAAAAATGATGTGGCGTTTGTCCCCGGTGAACCGTTCTACGCCGACAAGGTCATTCCTGGGACGTTCCGCTTGAATTACTCCAACATGACCGACGAGAAGATCGTAACTGGGATTCAGCGGCTTGGCAAAGCGATTGAGCAGACCATTGCTTCTCAGAAGGTTGAGCAAGGGGCATAGGTCCTCTATGTCCGTTGCATTCCGCAATTTGGCACTCCGTGTGGTGGCTCGCGATGAAGCTAATTCGATTTCTGCTGCGCAGCTCTCGAATGGATCTCCATCGACTCGCACATCAGTAACCGACCCAAGAACGGTCGCTAACTGATGTCGACACCACAGCTCCGTGCCAAATTGCTGCATTCCACTCATATTGAGCTTACAGTGTACTGTTAGTTAAGTATCTTAATAGCTTTGACCCTAGTTTGCAGAGAATCCGCCCTCGACTGCTGATTAGGTTATCGATAGCAATGCTTCATACTAGTCTCTAATTAGGTGGTATCTTTTAATTAATAGTCTCAAAAAAGCAATGTTGCAGTGTCATCAATTATGAACCTTGTCCACAATTGCAGTGATACTGCATCTATCCACGAACACAAAAAAATGCGTTCATCGTCATTCTGAAAATGATCGATGAACGCATTTTTTTATTATTGTTTATTTTGATGTGCCTGCTGGTGGTCGTCGCGGTTTTCTTGGTGCTCCTGATGGTTCCGATTGTTGTTTCGATTGCCGTTGCCGTTGATCTTCATCCACTTAGCCAGCGCTCCGTCCGAAATATTGAATTCAGTTTTCGCTTGCTCAGAAAATTTTATCCAGGCGGCATGCTGTTTATCGCGGTCGTGGCCGGACTGACGCTGTTCGATTTGGAAGGTTCTGATCAACCGGCGAAACGCACGCTTTTGCGGCGCTGGTAACGCCAGGAACTTTTGCTGGTCCTGGGCTTCCATTTGGTCGATCTGTTGAAACTCTTCCTGTTCGCGGGTGTGGGAGAAGAACGACCAAAGTGGGATGAACAGGTAGAAGCCGAGGGCAATTTCTGGGAAGAAGTAGCCGAGGCCGATGATCACGATGTAGATCACCCACGAGTTCCAAACGGTCGACCCGAATATCGTTTTATAAATCTGGGTCATGGTGGCTTTATCCGTGTATTTGGCTTGAATGATAGTTCGTGAGATCCAACTGAAGATAAATGAGATCAGCAGGCTTAGGCCGCCGTATAGCATCACGTTATCTGAGTTGGTCACGGTCGTCATTAATCTGGTAAATGCTGGCATTAACGACATCAAGAATAGCAGAATCAGATCAAACACGATGACGCGGTTCGCCACCGTTTCAGCTTCGTTAAAGACCAGGGCGTGCTGGTACCACAAGTTTGCTATGAAACAAAAACTGACCAGATAGATGCCGATAGATTTAAAAAGTTGCGGATAGTCGACCACGCCGTTATGAATGTCGAGCGGCAACGACATGACCATGATGGTGATATTGATGGCAATTACCGCGTCTGCAAAGACATCCAGCCGTTCTTTGAGTTTGGCTTTCAAGCAGATTCGCCTCCCCTTAGGTTATTTTTCTTCTATTATATCCCTGTTTTGCGCCACTTATCTTTGTTTTTGACCACTTGTCCGTAAATCCTTTCATTCTGGGACGTGGTTCGCTAGACTCAAGAGTGAAGCCTAGGATAGGAAAGAAGGGACAGCCATGAACGTCGTCTTTAATATTGCTGAGCAGATCCTGCGGCCATTTATTACGATCAACGCCGCTAAGGAGACGCCTGACTTGGTTCACCTCGCAAAGACCATTGATCAGCTTGCCAACCACCTGACGATTACGGGGACTCAGGATAAGCGGCAGCGGCCATTGTCGGTGTACCAAATTAGTCGGTTCTATACTGAAGACAAGCACGTGGTTTGTGAAACGGATGATGGGGTGTATCGGATATCGGAGCGGTTATATGAATTGAAGGAACTGTTGCCAGAGGGTCTGTTTGTTCAGGTCTCAAGCAGCGAACTCGTCGCCGTTGCCAGCATTCGTGATTTTGAACTCACACCAACGGGGAGTTATCAGGTCAACCTAACGACGGGCGAACGGACCTTTGCGTCCCGGCGGTGCATGCGACAGTTAAGAGAGGGGCTTTTAAAATGAAACGAACGATCCTGAGTCGTGTCATCATTGGCGTTGTCGTCGGCGTCTTTATTGGGTTTATGATCGCAATGGGGATTTCATTGGCTTACCGAGCACCCATTTTCATGCCATCATCAACCAGCTTTGTAAATCACTTTTCGTCCAGTTTAATGGCCACGGCCGCCTCAATCGGGCTATGGGCATTAATGGGAATTGTGTTTGCCGTTGGCGCCCTAGTCTTTGAGGTGGAACGCTGGAGCATTACCCGCCAAACGGTCACGAATTTCATTATCACGTACGTGCTGTTTACGCCGCTCGCGGTGCTTGCAGGGTGGTTTCCAATCTCACCCCTATGGTCGTGGCTGCTGTCCTTCACGATTGAATTTATCGTCATTTACGTCATCATGTGGGTGACGTCCATGCGGGTCGCAAGAGCGTCTGTTCGGCGGTTGAATGCGTTGTTGAATCAAACTAAAAAATGAAATGAAACGACCCGCCAAGGCTTATGTGAAGGTGACCTTGGCGGGTCGTTTTTGGAAATTGATGTCGTTAGCGGGAGGTGAAACGGTATAATGCGTAGAACAGGGTCAAACAACTATGCTTTTAGAAAGTCAGGGTCCTGAAATTCTGGATTCGGGTAGTGGTAGAACCCTTCCCCGGATTCGATGCCCAGTTTGCCGTCATCTAAACGTTGCTGTAGTTTGGCTTTGATAGCCGCTGCAATTTTGCCATCCGGATCCCCAGCTTGTGCAAGCGGCACGGTGATAGCAGTTCGGGTGCCAATCATATCGAGGATCGCAAAGGGCCCCATCGGCGCACCGGTCGCAATCATCCACGTTTTATCAATCGTATGGGGGTCCGCAACATCGGTCGCCCAGAGGGACATTCCGGCCACCATTAACGGGGTCAACATCGAATTTAAAACATAACCTGGCTGCTCTTTTTTGAGCTGAATCGGCACCATGCCCATGTTCTTCGCGAAGGTCACAACATCTTGGTACACAGCACTGTTCGTTTTTGGAGAGCCCATGATTTCTGCAGTGTTATTGACCCAGATATGGTTCGCAAAATGCATGTTTAAGAAGCGTTCAGGACGGCCAGTTGCCTCCGCAAATTGGCTGGGCAGCATGGTTGACGAGTTGCTGGCAAAGATGGCTGTGTCAGGCGCTGAGTTGCCGATCTGGTTGTAGAAGGTCGTTTTCATGGCCGCATTTTCTGGGATGGCTTCAATGACGAGATCGGCGTGGCTAACAGTGCTGTCGATATCGTCAGTATAGTTAAGGTGCGCCAAGCCGTTATCGAAATCACTGTCGGTAACGTTGAGGTCCTGTTTGTACCCGCCTCTCAGCGCTGTGATTCGATTCTTTGCAGCAGTCAGTGCCTGCTGGTTAATATCGTAGAGTGTGACATTGAAGGCTTTAAAAGCTGCTTGATAAGCGATTTGACTCCCTAAGACACCGCCACCGGCAACCGTTACGTTTTGAATGTTCATGTTTGAGGTGATCCTTTCATTAAATGAACGCCATTATTTGACTTGAATCTCGCGAGTCGCCAACAGTTTTTGACCATTATTAAAGAAGATATTTTTCTTTAATTCCGGAGAAACCAGATCCGTTTCATCTAGCTGTTTTGCCAGCGTTGCAACGGTTGATTCAGGTGTGTAAGGATAGTCGGCCCCGTAAAGCAGTCGGTTGGGATCAGCCATCTGCAACAGTGTTGGCAGTTGATAAGGCAAGGTTGCACCAGCGACGTCAAAGTAGACCTTACCCATAATCGTCATCATGTCTTCTCGCGGTACCTCTTGCTTCAGGGCAGAAGCACCGATGGTGATACGCTGTGCAATGATTGGCAGTAGGGCACCAGCATGCGGGATGATCCAGGTAATGTCCGGGTAGCGGCTGAAAATCCGATTTTCAGACATGTTGGCAACGGCTCGAGTCGTGTCAAAGAAGAACGCCATCAACGGGATGGCGGTTTTTTGATTGGCTGAGGAAGTGATCGGGTTGGGCTGGGTCGGATGAATCGCAATCAGGGCGTGGTTGGTGTTTAAGGCATCCATAACCGGATCCAACCGGCTGTCACCGAGGTAGACGCCCCGAGAGTTTGTTTCCAGAACGAACCCGGTTGCTTGGTCATCCTTCACGGCCGTTTCGACTGCTTTGACACTCTCGTCAATATATGGGAGCGGCAGGGAGGCCATAAAGCCGAGCTGGTCGGGGTACAGGCGGGAAAAATCACGGCCAAATTCATTCACTTCTTGGGCGAGTTCGGCTGTTTCCGTTGCATCATCCGAGTGAACCTGCGGACTTGAAATGGACAATAGTGAGTATCGAATATCTTGGTTGGCCATCATTTCTAGCGCGTCATCAACTGACCATGATGGGGTGGCTACCCCATCACCCATGCTGTTATAGTGCTTGGCCAGGTGGTCGACGAAGCCTGGTGAGAGATAGTGAGAATGAAAATCAATCTTTTTCATATAAAAAGACCCTCCTTTTTTTAACCATTCTAGTGACTGAATGGAGAAAAAGGGAGAGCCAGTATTTTCGATTGTGTCCCAGATCAGGCGAGCTTGAATAGTGTGGCAAAATCCAAGCCATAGCTGGTTAAAACAGCGGTCGTCAGCTGCGTTAATTGCGCGGCCATTTCCTGTGGCGGGGTCGGATCATCGGTGCGGATCCAGTTCACAGCGACACCGATGTGCGCCGAAATAATGTAGGCGGACACGGTTGTAATTGGCACATTTGGCTGGTTGATCTTGGCTAAAATTGCCCGGTAATTTGCCATGCCAGAGTCGACCATCTTCTGAGTGAACCCGCTCCACCGGTCATTGACAATGAAGGCTTTAAACGCCTTACGATAGGTTTGGTAGTGCTCAAAATACTTGGTGTAAAACGAGAGCGGCGTTTCTAGGTGATAGGTGGGTTCGTTATCTTTGCCCAGCAGATAGGCCATTGCCCAGTCGTAGAACGCATACTTATCCTCATAATGGCGGTAGAACGTGGATTTAGACAGTCCTGCACGCTTAATCAAGAGGCGCGTACTGAGTTTATCGAGGTCGTTATCGTCGACCAGGACAGTGAGCGCATCTAGGAGCTGCAAGTCGCTTTTACGGGTTTTGAGTGCTGGCAAAATGGTGGGCCTCGTTTCCGGTGGCAGAGTCGTTTAGTTAAATGACCATCTTTCACTCATTGTAGCTAAAATTGCGGCCAACGGGAAGCGGGAGGATCGCTGAGTCGCAAAATGGACGTTTGTTTTTGCAGCACACCACTGCAGTCGATAATGAGACTTGTCTATTTTGCGGTCTGGTTGTGACGTAATAGTTGTTCACCATTTTGATACAAAATGGCTGCTTTAGTTGATGCAGATAAGAGTGGTGTCGTTTCAAGTAGTTGGCTCATTTGAGTGACTGCGGGCGCTGGTGTGTACGGGTAGTCAGCACCATAAAGGAGTTTACTGGAATCAGCCATCTGCATCAGTAAGGGCAGCTGATAGGGGAGAACCATGCCAGCGACATCGAAGTAGACATGGTTCATAACGGCCATGATGTCGTCTTGGGGGTGATCCTGACCGAAGGCGGCGGCACCTGCTGAAATACGCTGGGCAATCACTGGGAGCACTGCACCGGCGTGTGGTACAATCCAATTAATGTTTGGGAAACGGCTAAAAATTTGTCTCTCAGTCATATTGACAACTGTTCGGGTGGTGTCAAAGAAAAATTCCATTGATGCATCGGGGGTTAACTGATTAACTTCAGCATTTTCTGGTGTTGGTGCTTCGGAATGAATCGCAATCAGGGCGTTGTGGGCATTAAGTTCAGCCATGATTGGATCTAACCGGGGATCCCCGAGGTAAAGCCCATCAACGTTTGTTTTAAGGATAAATCCATCAGCGTTATCTTCATCGAGTGCTTCTTTGACCATCGCAACGCTTTCGTCAATATACGGCAGTGGGAGTGACGCCATAAAGCCTAATTTATCAGGATATGCTTGATGAAAATCACGGCCATACTGATTGGCTTCCCGCGCGAGATCAACGGTACTGGTCTCTTCGCCCGTGTACATTTCAGGGTTTGGGACGGACAGCAATGAATAGTCAATCTCTTGATCTGCCATCATCTTTAATGCCTGATCGATTGACCATGTTGGCATTCTGACCCCGCCGGCGAGACCAGATGCCTCTTGGTTGATAATATCTAATAGACCGGGGAACAAGTAATGTGAATGAAAATCAAGTTTTGTTGTCATGTTAATCAGCCTCCTAAATGCTTGATTGGTTTAATGCAGTAAGCATAGTCAGCTGGCAATTTTAGAACAAGGTGTAAAAAAATATCTGTACCTTTTTGGAGGAGAAAATGTCGAAATATTCAGATACCGATACCCTCATTATTGAGTCGGCTTTGCATTTGTTTGAAACACCGGGGGCTGGCAATATAACTGCCTTACAAGTTATCGATGCTGCTCACATTCACCGCAGTACTTTCTATCATCATTTTGCGACTTTTAATGATTTGGTAGCCGCAATGATGAATCGCGTTTTTCCCGACCCGCTTAACACAGATCTAAGGTTGTCAGAAAACATCGTTAACTTAGTTGAAACGATTGATAATAACCAGGTCCTGTTTCGACACTTGATGCAATTCCGCGGCAAATTTGAAGAAATTGTCAAGCAGCGTTTCGTGCTTGACGTTAATTTATGGACAAAAAATGTCGAGACAAACCCAGTGGCGGTCGAGCTGCTTTATGGGTGTGTGATTGGCATGATGGCCTCCTGGCTAAATAATCCTCAAATTAAGAAGAAGGATGTTTTGTTTTATTTTGAGCGTCTCGCGGATGCATTTCAGCTAGATATCACAGGATAAGTAAACTAACTGATATAAAAAGCGTGTGGCAAAAGACTGGGTTACTCCTAGAAAATAAGAGGCGCCAACTAAACCCCAAAATTGCCGGGTTTAGTTGGCGCCTTTTTATCATTTATTGATGATTTAGGCTAGTAGAGTGGCAGATAGTTTTTCAGCAAACGCTGATGGTTTTTGTGCATAGCCCAGATGGCCTCCTGGAATATCTGTAACGGGAACATTAATTTCCTTACTAATCTCATCATCAATTGTTTGCGGTAAAAAGCCTACTGAATCAGTACCGTTAAAAATGATGATTCTATTTTTATGCGCTTTAAATATTGACCAATCAATAACCTGTCCTGTATATTGTGCAGCTTCATATTTGAGCCAAAACATCATTGATTTCATTTTCATTGGATCTGGTTTAGCGTCCTTAGATAGATTCATCATTTGCGCATCAATAGGCTGAATGTGCATTTTATTTTCAAAAAAATTTGTTAGTGCATCAAAGTTACCTCCTAATGCTTCTTGAATCATTTGGGCGTATTGAGCATTTGATTTACCAGTTTTATCTATTACTGTATTAAGTGGAGTCTCATGAATTGCTACTCGATGGAAACGCTCAGGGTTTTTAATAAAAGCTTCTTCGGCTACGATTGATCCAGAAGACGTTCCCATAACATAAACTGGATTGTTGGGACTAAATTCATCAGCCAACGTGAAAACATCTTGAACATCAGCTTTGAGTCGATAATCACTGTTTGCGTTAGCGGCATCTGATGGCAAAGGAGGTGCAACAACAGTTCGACCGTAGCCGCGACGATCATACGTAATGACAGTAAAGTTGGTTTCTAATACTTTTGCCGCGGGAGTAAAAATATCACCTGTTCCATTTGCACCTGGGATTAGGATTAAGACCGGCCCGTTTCCATATTTTGTTACGTTCAACAATGATCCATCTTGCGTTTTAATTTCCATGTGATTACCTTCTTTGACTTTTAATAAGGATATTTTATGTCCTAATTTATCTTCAAGGAAGAACACTTTCAATGAGATGTGTTGCAATTATTTAGGGATTCCAAGTTGCTGGGCATACTTTCCCATTTTTGAAGTGGATGGTGGATTTGATTGATTAAGCCACCAATGAAAAAGGCTTATTTGTCCACCAATAAGAAATTCAGCTTGTATTTTAGGGGGTATGTCTGAAATGTTTTTTTTCAGAAGTAATGTATAGCGTCTTAGCACAAGAGAATGAAGTCGGATTATGAATTCTTTCCAGCCCTTTGTGGTAAGTATTGAACTTAATAACAGGCGATTTTTAGTTGCATACTGATAAAATTCTGTAAAATCAAGTTCGTCTTCAGGAGTCAGTATTACTTGACTTGAGATTTCCTCTAGCATCTGGTCTGACAACCATTCCGTAAAGTCATTTATATTATTGAAATGTCGATAGAATGTGGAACGATTTATCCCTGCAGTTCTAACTAGTGATTGAACAGTAATTCCAGATAACTCGAAAGTAGCTAATAGTTTTGCGAAAGCGTCTCTGAGTAAACTTAGGCTGAATTGTAATGAACTGTCCATAATATGGACCTCGATTCTCTGGGAAATTACATTCTATTATTCAAGTAGCACTGAAAAATGGTTTGGATTTTTGCTGGATGATTTCATAATATTTTGAGTGCTTGTAACCATTAACTTTTAGCGGGTGAGAACCACTTATCGTGCTGCTCACGGTGATAAGCGGTGTATTTGAAATGACCTTTAATGTATCTCGAATAACTATACGACCATGAGACTTTAATTTTGCTTTTACTACTAGTAATTACGCGTAGGTAGCGGTACTTAACGCCAGTTGGGTTCATAGGTGTTCCAGCAGTAGCATCTTTCATTCGAATAACGTACCCGTGGGAAATATGCCGGTAAAACGGATGAGTGAAAGTAGCAGTATCTGACATAACCAAGTATATATGAGACTTAGTAAATTGAGCATAAGTATACTTTTCATAACTAGCTTTCCAGAAACCACTATGAAGTGAAGCAGGCGTACCAGAATGCCATGTTGCAGCGTTGGCCTGTGTAGTTGTAGTATACATGCCGGTGCCGAAAATTCCTAAGGCTAAAGCTAAGCGAATTCCTTTAATCAAAAATACCATCTTCCTTTACTTTAATATCCTACAGTTCTAAGTATAGCTGGTGAAGAGGCATAAATAACCATGATTTGAGTGAAGGAAAAAAGCATCCGTTTGATAGATGCTTAACCGTTCATGACTGATGCTATTAAATTTTATTGGTGTCGTTTCGTGGCTACCAAAATGGCTACCATTGACTACTAAATTGGTCTAGCGTATGAAAAATGAACACAAAAAAATCAGCAATCACGGCGTTTAACGCGGTGTGTCTGCTGATTAGTGGTGTTGATATGATGGGCAGTCAGGGGTTTGAACCCAACTGAAACATAAACGCTATTAAACCAGTGCTTATGCGGTGTTTCATGTGAAACATTTTGTCCTTGGCTTACCAATTGGCTTACTTTTACTATGAAACGCTAAAAACGGCTAGTTCCTCCTGTATCTAAAACTTTTCGTTTTAACGTGGCACACGTGGCACACGTGGAAAAACGTTGATATAGCAACGCTTAAAAGTTCCTTGACGTGGCCCATTTGGTGGAACAACGTGGCACACTTAGTAAAAAGCACTTGAATATACTAAGCTTAAAAGCCTAAATAATTGGCCAACTTATTGGCCGCCTGCTGATTTTGGCCCTTAGTGACGTGCGTGTAAACATTCAAGGTCGTTGCAACGTCCTCATGGCCTAATCTGGTTTGCACTTCTTTAATGGTGGCACCAGCAGCAAACAAAGCGGAGGCGTGACTGTGTCGAAAACCATGTACGGTAATACTAGGGGTTAAGTGGTAATCAGCGATGATCTGTTTTAACCACTTACCCGGAGTATTAAGCGATTTAAAACCGTTCTTAGTGTTAGCAAAAATTAACTGATCTGGCTGTAACGTATTGAAGCCTAAGAATAAATAATATTCACGTTGCTGTTTATGCCAGCGTTGTAATATTTCTACCGTTGTATTGTCTAAGCTGACAGTGCGGCGGCCTTTTTTGTCTTAGGTGCTTGAATGATCTGCTTGCCATGTTTCCCTTGAGTGAGCGTTTTATTAACCTGCAAGGTCTTATGAACAAAATCAATATCTTGCCACGTAAGGGCTAAACACTCACCACGTCGCACGCCTGCAAACGCTAGTACCCGGAAGAGACAATACTTTTCGAGTTCCTTTTGCTGGTCAATGCAATTGAAGAACGTCTTGAGTTGATCACGATCCCAAAAGTTGTCAGGCTTATCACCCCAACTATCAGGTTTAACCGGCATTGTAATCATCTTAGCTGGATTATGTGTGATATAGCCATGTTTTAAACCATATTCAAAGATTGCTACTAGATAATTGTACCAACGCTTATAGTTATATGTGACTTCTTTAAACCATAGATTAACAGCACACTGGCACTGATTAACGGTGATAGTTCGTAGCCGTTTGTTACCAAATAACGGCAAGATGTGATTATCGAACATGCCAGCGGTACGTGCCCAAGTACTTTCACGAACGGTATTAATATACTGGTCATACCATTCATGGTAAACGTCAACAAAGATAATGTTATTATCAACTGGTAAAACTGTTTCTTGTTGTAACTCTACTTCAATTCTGGATAAGGCAATACGAGCAGCGCTTTTTGATTTAAAGCCCCGACGCCGAGTTGATTTCTTTTTGCCGGTTTGGGGATCAACACCTAAATAAACTTGAAACTGATAACGGGTATTCCCGTCCTTGTCCTGATATTTCTTGATTGTTGCCATTTATAATTTCCTCCATAACGTACCGTGCGGGGGCAGTGTTATGTAAGAAATATAGTTTTTATTGGTGTTTTCTTAATGTAACTTTACTATCGTTTTTAGTATCAACAAATGAATACACGTTTCCGCCGTTTCCATCATTTATAGAAACAGAAATATTTTCAGGAACGTTACCATCCCAATAATGTTGCAAATATATTTCAATACCTTGTTTGCAAATTGACATTTTGCTTTCTTTATCAAGAGACGACAACCATCTTTGTGATTTGGATTCTTGTTCTTTTACATTTTTATTTACAGCGCCATATGTTGAATAATCAATTGAAAAGAATGCCTTTTTGTTAGCAAGTGCAAGAAAAGTTATATAAAAAATGGTGTCTTCTTTGTCCATATTATACATAATGTTATTTTTTAGAGAATTATCCAATATAGACTTCTTAGTAGCTGCTGCGCGTATTGTCTTTTCTTTCATATTTTGAACATCAACATGGACAATATAACTATCAGAAACAATTTTAATTACATCGTTCGGTGTACAGGTCAAAAAGCGACATATTTTATCAAGAGTATCGAATTGGATACCTGTTGACACGTTTCTGCCTAATACTGATAGTGTGTTCATTGAAATACCAGTAGCCTTTGAAATGTCTGTCAGAGTAAAACCTTTTGATTTTGCCAGCTTTTTCAAATCTATTTTAATCAAAAACAATCACTTCCTTATATTTAGAATATACAACAACTTAATCTTGACTGCAAAGGGTAAAAAAAATAACTGCAAATGGTTTTTTTAGTTGAACCATACAGTAATTTATGTTACTGTTTAAATGTAATAGAGAAGAGGTGAACTTATATGAACAACATGGACAAAAGCTGGCTTACGTACCAGCAAGTGATGGAAGAGCTTCACATTGGTAGTGTGAATACAGTCTATAAGATGATTAATGACGGTTTAAAGGTAACTAGCATTGGTAGACTAAAACGCATTGAACGCAAAGAGCTAGATAAGTATTTAGCCTCAAAAACAATTTAATTGTACCGTGCGGGGGCAGAATAAATTTGAGGAGGTGATTTCATGATAGCAACAACAATTTTATGGGTAATCAAGTTTATGATTGTGTCGTTTGTTGGCAATGTGGCATTTAAGTTAATCAAGAACCCGCGTCGGTATTTTTGAGTGTGAGGTCAGTCGCATGGGAAAGTATACAAAAAAGACCTACTTTGCTTTGGACGACAGTAGGTCAGAAATCCATCAAAATATGCTTTCCCTTATTTTAGCATGAATAAGGAGAATGGAAAATGACAAATAAAGAATTAGTGGAACAATCTGAAAAACTAGCAACGGCGTGGGAATCATTGAGAGTAAGTATTGATAATTTATCAATGGCAATAGCTGTTGCGAAATATGATAGTGATTGGTGTGACTATTTCTTTAAAAGCGAGCAGTCAAGCAATCTTGAAAGTAATCTATCGAATATTGCTAGTGTGATGTTAGAAGTTAGTAATGACATTTGTTCCAAATATTAGGTGATTAATATGAATGATAAAATCAACCACCTAATCCAAGCCCTTGATTACGTAGACCACGGTTTCTCAATTTATCCATTGGTTGAGAATACCAAAGTCCCAATTAAAGGCACTCACGGATTTAATTCAGCTAGCAATGATTTAGTAACTATACGAAATTGGTACAACGAACATGCTTACAACATTGGTTTGAAATTAACCGATAAAAATATCTTTGTCGTTGATATGGACGTTGGCCACGAAAGTGGTTTTAACGGCATAGCGAGTTACCAGCAGTTATATAAGAAACATCATTTTCAACCGTTACCAAAAGATAGTTATATCGAACGAACGCCGTCAGGGGGACTGCATTGGTTTCTAAGTTACCCAAAGGGGTCACCAGTCAAAACTGTTCAATCGGCTTTTGGTAAAGATACAGGAATTGACATCATTACCAGAGGCGTACCAGTTTATCCCACCATGGTTAATAACAAGCGGTACCAGCCAATAGACGGCCGAACGCTTGCCGATGTTAAGCCGGCCCCTAAATGGCTAGTTGATATGTTGGCGGGACAGAAAGTGAACAGTGCGTCAGAACACGCCTATACCACCCGGCAAAAGAAGTATACCGGGCGTCTGCTAGATGAAATGGTGACCGGAACAACCCAAGGTAATCGCAATGCTTGGTTAACTAAAATTGCCGGTCGTATGTTTGGCGTCGGTGCTGATCCCAAGACAGTCTATAACATGCTGTCAGTGATAAATGATTCGTTTGTTGATCCAGCACTACCAAGCAAAGAGGTTAATGTGATTTTTCAATCTATTTTAAAACGAGAGAGTAAGGGGGTTCATTAATGGGTAAAGCAATGGATTTACCAGCAGAGACCCGAGAAACAGCCAACAATGTTATCAAAATGCAACGTGACGCCGATTGGACTAGTGAATTTAAGCAGGATTCTAACGGCGGTATAAAAACCAAGTCATTATATAATATTCGTTTGATTATGGAAAATGGTCCAATACTAAAAGGGTTGGTTGTATTTGATGAGTTCTCGGAGCAAATTGTAAAGACACCACAAACGGACGATCCATTATTTAAAAAAGGTTTTTGGAATGATGGCGACGATACCTTATTGAGAAGTTACCTTGAAGATCGTTACGATTTATTGTTCAGTAAGGAAAATATTACGGATACGGTAGTCACTGAATCTCGCTGTAAGCTAGTCAATCCGGTTAAAGAACGCATTGAAAAGGTTGCTTGGGACGGTAAGCCTCGTGCTGAACGTTACTTCATTGACTATTTAGGTGCCGAAGATAATCATTACACCCGAACCATTACTAAAAAATGGCTAACTGGCCTTATTGCCCGCGTCTATGCTCCCGGCGTTAAATTTGAAATTGTGCCTATTCTTGAGGGAAGTCAGGGACTTGGCAAGAGTACAGCCGGTCGAAACCTTTACCCGGATAAGTTTAACGACACATTAAAAGGCATGGGGAAACAAAAAGACGATTACCAACAATTGCAAGGTAGTTGGGTAGTTGAGATTGCCGAGCTTTCAGCGATGAAAAAAACGGATATTGAGGGAATTAAAAATTTCATTAGTGCGCAATCTGATATTTACCGAAATAGTTATGGTCGCTATGCGTTGCCACACCCCCGTAAATGCGTTTTCATCGGGACAACCAACCAATCGGACTATTTGAAAGACGCCACCGGTGAGCGACGCTTCTTTCCAATCAAATGTGGCGTTAGTAAAGCCAAGTTAGATGTATGGCACCCGGACGAAAATTACATTCTTCAAGTTTTAGCGGAAGCCAAGTATTGGTTTGATAATGGTGAACTGCTATATCTGGATCAGGCGACCATGAAAGAGGCAAAGACGTATCAGATGGCTGCTGAAACTGTCGACCCCATGAAAGATGCCATTGAAGAATTTTTATCCATGGAAGTGCCTGTTGATTGGGAAAACATGAGTACCAGCTTGAAGCAAAGCTATGTTAGGGACTACGGCAGTGAATCGTCGTGGTTGTTGGCACAAGTTAGTGAGAAACGGACGCTTTTAAAACAAACGACTACGCGGGAAATTATGGCAGTTGTATTCTGCAAAACAGTGGATCGCTATTTAACCGGAAGAACTAATTCGGAAGCTAAGCGGATTAAGCTATTAATGGATAATATGGACGGGTGGAAGTCACAACGAATTAGAACTAACGGCAAGCAACCACACGGATATGTTAGAGAATTATAGCTAAAGTTTATAAACAACGTTGCAAAGAAAGTCAGTGTGCCACGTTGTTCCACCAAATGGGCCACGTCAAGGAACTTTTAAGCGTTGCTATATCAACGTTTTTTTACGTGTGCCACGTGTGCCACGTTAAAACGAAAAGTTTTAGATACAGGAGGAAAAGGAAAAATGAAAGTAATTTATCCAAGTTTAGTTGAGCAAGCTTTTGATCTTTATGTCAAACAATATGGGACGGTTCCCCCAAGTAAAGTTAACAAGTTGAAATCATATATTTACAAAGCCTTGGTGAAAAATGGTATTTTAGATCAAAATGGCAATTCAACTCAAAAAGCAAAGGATGATGGGTTAGTGGAAAGCTTTACTCCAAACAAAGATGGAGAATATGAGCCAGAAACTGTAAGAGATTTAAAGCTCATGTATCCAATGTATGCACAATTCAGTGACAATCACTTCATGAAATCAAGCCAAGGGTGGTTAGCTGACG
Source organism: Secundilactobacillus paracollinoides (assembly GCF_001702155.1). NCBI lineage: Bacteria > Bacillati > Bacillota > Bacilli > Lactobacillales > Lactobacillaceae > Secundilactobacillus > Secundilactobacillus paracollinoides. Next base: position 1,053,953 of record NZ_CP014912.1, on the reverse strand, counting down.
CCTATGTTATCCGAAGTATTTCAAGCCAAGTCTTGAATAATCCTTTCAGCGATTAAGAACAACGTAAAAATGCGTACAAGATGTTGGAACAATTAGATGATTAATATACAGAAAGGATCTAACTATAATGATTAAAACAAAAACAATTGTCCAAATTACCGCACAGAATTTGGATCGAGCAATCAACAGAGAATTAACCAACCTAATTGATAGTGACAGTGTTATTGACATTAAGTTTTCAAGCAACGCATTTGGAAAAGACTTAGATTCTTCTTCTTCAGAATATTGCGCCATGATTATTTATAAGTGAGGTTAGTTAATGAAAGCCTATGATGTATCGCGTATGAAGCACCGCTGCCAATTCGGGGTATATGGTAATGGTGAGATGAACCCTAATACAGGTGCGCCCGTTCAGAAGTTTGTTCCGCAATTCTCACTATGGTTCGGTGAGTATAGCCAGACCATTAATCAGCAAATTACTCTAACCGGAGACAACCTGACAGATACGAAGATGATTGTGGTACGGCATAATGAGCAGGTTAATCAGCAGCAACTGGTTAAGATCGGTGACACCCTTTATCGGGTCAACAACGTAGCCGGTGATGATGAGGTTAACTCATTTGATGTCATCACATTGGTTCGCTACCAGAAGCGCGGGTAATAAATGAGAGGTCGTCTTTACAGGCGGCCTTTTGTGTATGTAAGGAGATCTATTTATATGGCAAAACCTATGAAGCAATGCAACCATGCTGGGTGCCGTCAGCTGGTGCCCTATGACGTCCGTTACTGCGATAAGCACCAGCATAAGGCTAACGCCGAAACCTACCACAAGCGCATGTATGGCGAGTATGAGGGACGCTATCAGCAGTTCTATAAGTCATCTCAATGGCGTAAGTTGTCCCGGCGATTCCTAGAAAACAATCCAATCTGCGTGCAATGCTACCAAGATGGTGTGATACGCAAGGCTGATGTAGTGGATCATATCGTAGAGTTGCGTGATGATTGGTCACGGCGACTAGACGAAAGCAACTTACAACCATTATGCTACCGACACCATAATCAAAAGACTAAACAAGCTAGGGAAATACGACAAAAAGAGGGTAGCACAAGAAATAGCGTTAGGCCTTGATATGACTGCGATAGTCGGTAATAGATGTTGGTTGCGATTATACAGAGTATTCGCAAGTGAACATGGTTAGGTAGAGCTGAATTTTCAGCTGGACTTAGGTAGTATATCTGCGCAAAATTGCGCACATCTTTCAGCTGAATTAAAGATGGCTGGCTAAGTTAAACTTAGGTAGTATATCTCCCCAAAATTGGGGACATCTTTCAGCCGAGTTATTGAGCGGAATTTTCCGCTGTACTATCTGTGGTCGCAAGTTACGACCCCAACGCACTAACTTGGTGCATTAGCTGACCCGTTAAGATGACGGGATAGGTTGCTTTCGTGGCTCAATTTTGAGCCCCCAATTTTGGGGAGCTAAGCCGAATTTTCGGCTGAGTCGGCATTATGCAGACTTAGGTCTGCGTGGCTAATGTGAACACGCAGGTTCTATGAATGCCGGAGTATCAATGATATGGGGGCTATGAATGAACCGATAAGAGCGGGCACACTCCTTTCTGTGCGTAAATTTCCCTTTAAAAGTTTGATTTTTTGCCAATATTGACAGGAATCAGAAAATGTCTACTACTTTATGCGAAATTTGCATAAATAAAAAGCCAAGGGGTAAAGCATAACTATATGGAGTATGCTAACCAATAACAGCATACTATATATTGCACTTTTCCCTCGAAAGTGTTACGATTTACGTATAATAAACGAATTCCGAATATATGTGCATTTAAGCTACCTCAGCCATGCTGCGGTGGCTTTTTTGCATATAAATTTAGCGAAAGGAGCCCGAAAATGGGTCAAAAAATTAAGCAACTATCAACTCTAAAAAAACATCTAACGAACGAAGAACGCGACCAGCGTAAGGACGCCGAGACTGCCTTGTTTGATTACCCGTCACTCGATTTAACGCCCCCTGATTGGTTACATGACCGTGCCTTGACTGAATGGCAACGCGTTTCCCCGTACTTGAAAGCCAACACACCCATTAGCGAACTTGATCGGGCCCTTCTAGCAAGCTACTGCCGGGCTTATGCCACCATTCAGACTTGCGAGAACGATATTCGTAAGAATGGATTGGTTCAAACTAATCAGGAAACTGGTGCGCGCAAGCCTAACCCGTATGTAGCATTGCAATCTCAAGCCATGAAAGACTTAAAATCCTTGGCTAATGATTTAGGCATGTCATTATCTAGCCGGGCTCGTATGGAATTGAATAAACAGAAAGATGATACGCCGGAAGATTCTTTTGAGGCGATGTTGTCATGATTGAATACGTTGATCAAGTTTTGTCCGGTGAAGTGCTGGCTGGTCAAAAGATTAAATGGGCGTGTGAGCGATTTAAACGCGATTTGAGCCGTTCTAAAGAAGCGAGTTTTCCATTCTACTATGATGAAGAAGCGGCGACAAAAGCGGTTCAATTTATCGAATTAATGCCCAAAACGGACGGTACCAAGCTAACCATGCAGCCCTTTCAAAAATGGATTATCAGTGAGTTATATGGGTGGCGGGAAAAATTGACTGGCAATCGGCGATATGATCGAGCGCTCATTAGTATGGCACGCAAGAATGGCAAAACCTATCTCGCTTCTGGTATGGCCGCTAATGGCCTTTTAAGAGAACGTCAGCCCGCCCGTAACCGACAGGTATTATTCGTCAGCAACGCCCTTAAACAAGCTAAATTAGGCTACGATATGCTTTCAAGTGGTTTACGGCAAGTCCGTAAGCAGTCGAAGTACATGCGGCAACGCATTAAGGTGCAGAAACAAGCCATTACCGACCTAGAAACTGATTCGCAAGCCCTAGCCCTTGCTAGTGATACCAGTACACTTGATGGTTATGCCGGCACCACGGTTATTTTAGACGAATGGCATGAGGCTAAAGACCGTAAGGTATACAACGTCTTAAAGTCCGGTCAAACGCAAGAAGATAATTCATTGCTAGCGGTGATTTCCACTTCGGGGCTTAACCTCAACGTCCCCATGCACGCCGAATATGAGATGTTGACGGACGTTTTAAAGGGGAAGATTGAAGCTGATCGCTACTTTGTGGCAATTTGGGAACTAGACGACCGCGAAGAAGTTTACGATCAAGCCAATTGGATCAAGGCAAACCCGTTGTTCAGTGAACCACATGTTAAGCAACGCATGACGGAGAAAATTCAGGCCGATGTTGACCTTGCCATTAAGCAAAATAACCTCATTCCGGTGCTGGTTAAGAACTTCAATATGTGGTTGCAAGCCAGTGAGGATAGCTATATTTCTGCCGACGATTGGGCTGCTGGTAAATTAGATGAACTCCCCAATTTGCGGGGGCACGATGTGTATATTGGCATTGATTTATCAAAAAGTAATGATTTGACCGCGGTTAGTTGGCTGGTGCCAATTGGCAACGGTCAATTTTATTGTGATAGTCATGCGTTTGTGGGGACTAAATACGGCCTAGATTCTAAGATTAAACGTGATGGTATTGATTACCGATCGATGGAACGGGCGGGCGAGTGTAGTATCACCCGACTAGACAGCGGCATTATTGATTACGATGCGCTATTTGACTATGTACAGCAATTAGTCGGGCAATATAACTGGAAAGTGAAAGCCGTGGCCTATGATCCATACAACGCCCAAACCTTAATCACTAAGTTCGAAAAATTGAATTATCCTTTATTTGAAGTGCGTCAAGGGACGTTGACCTTGAATATTCCCACCCGAAATTTCCGTGATCAGCTGTATGCGGGTCACATTAAACACAATGGCAATCAGATTCTCGCTTATGCGGTCAATAACGCCATCTTGAAAGTGTTAAATAATGGTTGGCAATTGGATAAGGCACGCAATAGCAACCGAATTGACCCGATAGCGGCGTTAATTAATGCTTATGTGGCCGGTATGGACTATTACCAAGAAAGCGAGGCGAACCAACATGCGAACGAATATTATGCGACTGCGACAGATCTGTTCTAATTACCTATCTGCAATCCTGCTGATTATGGGGCTGATTCTGCTAGTCGTTGGTGTCGGTGGTTGGTTAGGGTGGTATGCAGCCATCATGCTGGCCGGAGTTAGCCTGATCGTTTTGGCACTACTGATTAATTATGAAGAAAAGGAGGTGAACCCATGAGCATTTTTGTTAAAGCAAGCACCACCAGTGGCACTCATGATCCAGTGGCTGACGCCTTGGTTAGTCTGTCTAGTAATGACCCCTATACGTTTGTGAGTGCGGCGGTGCTACGGAATAGCGATATTTATGCGGCCATTAATATTATCGCCAGTGATATTGCCAGCAACCCGATCGTTTGTGATACGGCCATTTTTAATACCATGATTAATCAGAACCCGAATAGCAATATGGACGGTTACCATTTTAAATATGCCTTGGCGGCCAACCTGCTTCTTAATGGCAATAGCTTCGCGGAGATTTTGCCTAATCACACCCTTAAACTGATTCCAAACAATCAATTGGTGGTTGAGCAAGACGATGTGAGCGGCAAGTTGACCTATACTTATACGCCAACCAGTGGAACGTGTCGTCAGATCGCGCCTAACAACATTTTGCATTTCAAATATTTCACCAAAGACGGGGTATCGGGGATCAGTCCACTATATGCCCTCAAAGATGAGCGCCAGATTCAGTCGGCCGGCAATAAATTGCTAACCGGCTTTTTTACTGCCGGCGTGCACGGCACCACCATTGTTAAATTGCACCAAACGGACTTAGGCAAAGAAGCCAAAGAAAACGTCCGAAAACAGTTTGATGAAACTACAACCGGAGAAAACGCGGTTAATACGATTGTCACTGATGATGGTATGGATATTAGCAATCTACCCTTAAATACCGATGTATTAAAGCTGGTCAATTCTAATGACTGGACGACCCGACAAATTGCTAAAGCCTTTGGCTTACCACCGGAGCGCTTAGGGGTTGAAAACGATCATTCTAACCAAGAGCAAAGTGGCGTGCAGTATCTACAAGGGACGTTACAGCATTACTTCGATAGCTTCACCAGCGAACTATCATTCAAGCTTGGCCATGACTTCACGTTCAATACGGACAAATTATTGAGCCTTGATCCGCAGACCCAGCAAGCCCAAGCGGTGGCTGGATTTACGGGTGGCATTATGAGCCGCAATGAAGCCCGGGCCAAGATTGGCCTGCCACCAACTGACGATGGCGATATTTTCCTAAACTTACAAAAGAATGGAGTGACTAATTCATGAAACAAGACCGACGGTTAACGATTGACGCCGAATTGCGAGCACAAACACCACAACCAGAAACACCCGAAGATGGGCCAGCTGAAAATTCAGCAGACCCGCAACCTAAAGGTTCCCAAACAAACAAGGGCAAAACAATTAGTGGTTACGCAATTGTATGGAACTCACCAAGTAAAGATTTAGGTGGTTTTACCGAGATCGTAACCCCCAAGGCGCTTGATGGTGTCGATTTATCAAACGTTCTTATGCTCAATAACCACGACTACACTCAAGTGTTAGCCAGTGTTAAGGCGGGAACATTAACGCTAGAAACGGACGACAAGGGGCTACATTTCATTGCGCAACTACCGAATACGTCGTTTGCTAATGATGTTTACGAAGAAGTTCAAAGTGGGAACGTTGATTCCTGCTCATTTGGCTTTGATAGTGACGACGACACCGACGAATGGACCAAAGATGACGATGGCAATATCACGCGCACCATTAATCAAGTCAAAAGTCTGTTCGATGTGTCAGTAGTGGCTGTTCCTGCTTACGACGATACGAATGTACAAGTTGATACGCGTAGTTACGAAAAATTTATCAATCAAGAAAAGGAGCCTGATAATATGGCAAAGCAAACAATTATTGATCCAAACACGAATGAAGATGACAACAAGACCGGTGTTCCTGCCTTTGAAGCTTATGTACGAAGCCACGGTGAAACCCGAGACGGATTGAATACGAGTGGTGCCAGTGCGGTTATTCCTAAGGAACTGATCACCCCTGTTTTCCAATTAAAGCAATCCACCTACAATCTCGCCCAATATGCGACGGTTAAGCAAGTCTCTAGTGGTTCTGGAACTTATCCTATCTCGACTAGTCGACAATCAGCCGTACTGGCCACCAAGGAAGAACTCGCCGATATTGCGGACGTTAATGCGAATATGTTTACGGAAGTGCCGTTTGATGTGAAGACCCGTGCGGGTAAAATTGCCTTATCTAATGAAGTGGTGGAAGACGCCGAAGTTGATATTGTTAGCGAAGTTAAAACACAATTACAACAATTGGTTGATAACACTGACAATACCCAAATTATGGGCCTGTTAACGGGAACCAGTTTCGCCAAAGCAACGGCTACCAATATTGATGATCTCAAAAAGATTTTCAATGTGGCGCTAGATCCCGCTTTGAGCAAAATGTGGTTAGTGAACCAGTCCGGTTTCAACTACCTTGATACCTTGAAAGATTCCGAAGGGCGTTACCTATTACAACCGAACCCAACGGCACCCAGTGGCTTCACCTTGTTAGGGGCGCCAGTCGTCATGATTAGTGACAAGTTACTGGCCAACAACGCTGACGGGACGTTCCCAATGATTGTAGGGGACTTGTCACAAGCCGTGGCTGTTTTCCGGCGTAACCAAGTAACCGCCCAATGGGACAAGTTCGACCAGTTCAGCCAAGGATTATCAGTGATCGTGCGGAACGATTATGAAGTGATTGATAAGTCTGCTGCGATTAATGTGGCACTAGGAACAGCAACCAGCGGTAAATAGAAGAAAATAAAGGGGTGTTAATTCGCCACTCCCATACAAGGGGGAGCCACTTTGGACACCCCCTATATACATAAATTAAAACTAAGGGGGAACGAATCGTTACCCCCACAAAGGAAGTGATGATATGGCTGTGACGGTTGATGATATTAAAACCAGCTTACGATTGGACTTGACCGAAGATGATACCTTAATTCTGGGCTACTTAGATTCTGCTAAGGAATATATTCAGACCGCTGTTAGCACTACGGCTGATTTAACCCAATATAAGCAATATGATTTTGCAGTGTCGTTGCTAACGCAATTCTGGTATCAAAACCGGGTGGTAGATATGAAGCAGACTCCTTACCAAGTAGTTAGCATGATCCAGCAACTCCGTGGGCTGATAAGTGAATAAAAAGCATTGATGAATTTATTTCACTTTAATATAAAAGAAGTGAAAATTATTAAATTTAATGTTATAATATAGGTGTCCTTGGGTAATTCATTTAATTCATTGTTAGTAAGGGAGTCGCAGATTGCGGCTCCCTCTCCTTATACATATATTTGGAATCAGAAAGTGTGATTCCAATGCGTCAAGATATTAAGAAGATTCGTAATCTATTAAAAGAGTATGCCAAACTAAAACAGGAAATTCGGACGTTTAGTCAGGTATCTAGTCCGGCTTTAAGCGTGGCTCCTAGTCACAGTGGCGGCAACGGCGTTGAAAATAGCCTCGTGAACCATGTTGACCTATCTTATCAGCTGAAAGAGGTCGATGACGCGCTAAATGCGATCCATGATCCGCAGTATCAATTTATCCTACACGATTATGTTATTGAGAAACGTTTCACCCGAAACGAGGCTTGCGAACGATTATCCGTTAACACCAGCAAATTTAATTATATGAAAAACTGTGCGCTTGAATTATTTAGGGTTGCATACAGCGAATTAAAGTGTTAAAGTTAGTTAAATTGACATGTTCGGAAGTTATAAGTATCATTCATCTTTGCTATCTATTATTTTCTTAGGTGTTAATTCAATTTGGTTACTTTGGTTTGATTCCTAGGAGGATATATATATGCAAAATGGTACTGTAAAATGGTTTAATGCTGATAAGGGCTTTGGGTTTATCACTGGTTCAGATGATAAAGATGTATTCGTACACTTTTCAGCAATTCAAACTGACGGTTTTAAGAGTCTTGACGATGGGCAAAAAGTTAGTTACGATGTTGAACAAGGCGATCGAGGACCTCAAGCGACTAATGTTGTTCCACAATAATTTGTCTAATATTATGAAGAACTGCTTTTGATGGAGCAGTTCTTTTTTTATTAAAGGCATACAGGAAAGCAATGTGATAATATGGATTTTATAGATGTTTATGGCATTAATCACGAAAATTGTACGCTTGTTACACCAACTAGAGAGTACAGTCGAATCAACATATTCATGGATTCAGTTGGGCGAAGATTTGTAGCTATGAGTCCTGATCCTGTACCTAGTAAATATGGCTCAGTAAATAGTCATTGGAAACGTGGCCGGCCATCTGAAGCACCGAAAGATTATTTTTATATTGATAAATAAAAAAACTGCTAACCAATTTGGCTAGCAGTCACTGCCCCGCGCAAGTATTAAGTCACTGGAAACAGTGGCTTTTTTGTTATATGTTTGGCTTACCAATTGGCTTACTTTTTTTGAAAAACAATGACATCTAATGACAACGGTACCGGCGTTAAAAGTACAAAAAAACCAGTAATCACGGTGCTTATGACACTGCATGAAAACTGGTTAATAGTATATGATGGGCAGTCAGGGGATCGAACCCTGGACCCACGGATTAAGAGTCCGTTGCTCTGCCAGCTGAGCTAACTGCCCATATCTTTAAAATGTGTTGCGGTTGATGTGTTGCTCAATCAATCAACGTTAAATATAATATCATGTAGATTTAGAGTTGGCAACAACTTTTTTGATTTTTTTTGCATTTTGTTGTTTTTTTTGCAAAAAAGCGTGATAGAACGGTGTTACCGGTGCTCTGCGTAATCAGGAATACTGTGATATAATAAGCGTTGTGTAGACCAATCGTCAACACAAATTCCTGAAATCGTTGGTTCAGGCCGTGCTACTTGAATCAATATTAACCGAAAAGCACTTAAAACAATAACTTTAACCTACTTGAAACGAATCGTTATCTGAAGGAGGATACATTCAGATGAAAAAAATTCTAGTTGTCGATGATGAAAAACCAATTACTGATATTATCAAGTTTAACTTAACAAAGGAAGGTTACGACGTCTCTGTTGCCCAAGATGGTGAAGAAGCGTTGCAACAAGTAGAAGAGGTCGACCCCGATCTGATTATTTTGGATCTTATGTTACCTGAGGTTGACGGTCTTGAAGTGGCACGTCAGGTGCGCATGAAGCACGATATGCCGATTATCATGGTTACCGCTAAAGACTCCGAATTGGACAAGGTCTTAGGGCTTGAATTGGGCGCTGATGACTATGTTACTAAGCCATTCTCTAACCGGGAACTGGTTGCGCGGGTCAAGGCAAACTTACGGCGTCAAAACACTGTTAGTACCGCTGCACCGGAAGAAGAGGAAAATAAGGATATTGAAATTGGCGACCTGGTGATTCACCCGGATGCTTATTCAGTATCGAAACGGGGTCAAAACATTGAGCTGACCCACCGTGAATTTGAATTATTACACTATTTGGCCCAACATATCGGCCAAGTCATGACCCGGGAACATTTATTACAAACGGTTTGGGGCTATGACTATTTTGGTGACGTTCGAACCGTTGATGTCACGGTTCGTCGTCTCCGTGAAAAGATCGAAGACAATCCAAGTCACCCAACCTGGCTCGTGACACGACGCGGGGTAGGGTACTATTTGCGTAACACCGATGGCGATGCCGCCCAAGCCTAAAGGGTTTGAGTGTCGGTTGTCGTTTTTAGCCTGAAGACTGGCTTTTTTGGTGTGTGCAAATTTGGTGACTACTATTTTCTTTCGGATGAGTTGGCTTACAAGAGAGCATTCTTTCTTGACCACCGTGCCGAAACGCGTTTCGGAAAACAGAAAGCTGCATGTAAGGCGACTCTGGCGTAGATGCCAAGTTCGGGCGTTTACGCCAGAGTCACCTTACACTCCGCTTCCTCCCGTTTTCCTCCACGCTCTAAAAGGGGTAAGCATTAAGTGAAACGAAAACTAAGATGGTACCAGTCGATTCAATTTAAGATTGCGTTTGTGTTTGCAATGATGCTGATCATTACGTTGGAAATTGTTGGGGCAGTGTTCGTTCAGCAGCTGGAATCACAAAACCTGCGAACGTTTAAGAACCAGATCTCCCTTCAACGCTACGTGAGCACGAATTTGACCAATGAATTGTCTCGGACAAGTACGACGTCTGCCAACAAGCAGATCCGCATTCTTCTGTCCGATGCCAACATCCCAAGTACGGCCAACACCGAAATTCGGGTGATCGATAACAAAGGCACCATTCGGGGGACGAACGAAGCCAATAATCAAACGATCGTTGGCCAAAAAACGACGGATAACGCCGTTAAAAAAGTCATTTATAATAACAGCGGCGGTAGTGAATCAACCACTTACGACGCCGAAACGAACCAGTACTACTACACGAAAATAACGCCTTTGATCAAGCAATCCAGCGGGAGCAGTACGCCCGTTGGGGTGGTGTATATCAGGGCGAGTTTAAAGAGCGTCTATAACAGTATCAGTCAGGTAACGACCATTTATTTGCTGGCTGCGATTATTGCGGTTGGCTTAGGACTGATATTATCGCTCGTTATTTCCCGGGCAATTACTGTGCCGATTAATGAAATGAAGGAGCAGACCCTGCGAATCGCTCGTGGGGACTACTCTGGTCAGGTGAAAATTTACGGAAATGACGAACTGGGGCAGTTGGCGATTGCCGTTAATAACCTGTCTGTTCGAGTGGAGGAAGCCCAGGAATCCACGGAATCTGAACGGCGGCGGTTGAACTCTGTGATGGCGCACATGACTGATGGTGTCATTGCGACTGACCGACGCGGAAATGTCACGATCATTAATGAAACGGCCGTGGAATTTTTGGATGTCGATTCCGATCAAGCAATCGGCCAATCAATTCTGGATATTTTGAATATCCGCAAGCAGTATACGTTACGTGACCTGTTGGAAGACCCAGATGAAATCATGCTGGACTTTTCGACTGACGACCACGACCTGATCCTGCAGGCCTACTTCTCACTAATTCAACGGGAATCCGGCTTTATCAGCGGGCTGGCTTGTGTATTGCACGATGTGACGGAACAGCAGAAGATCGATCAGGACCGGAAGCAATTTGTGTCCAACGTTTCTCATGAACTGCGGACGCCGCTGACCAGTGTGCGGTCTTACATTGAAGCATTGTCTGACGGCGCTTGGAAGGACCCTGAAATTGCACCGAAGTTCTTAAAGGTCACGCAGGAGGAAACGGATCGGATGATTCGCATGATCAACGACCTGTTGACCTTGTCGCGGATGGATTCCGGCACGCAGAAACTGAACCTGGAACTGGTAAACTTGAATGAACTGTTCAACTACGTGCTGAACCGGTTCGATATGATCATCGACTCAAACGAACAAAATGAACGCTCCGACAAGCACTACACGATCAAGCGTGAGTTTACAAAGCGTGATCTGTGGGTCGAGATCGATACTGACCGGTTCACGCAGGTGCTCGATAATATCATGAACAACGCCATCAAGTATTCGCCTGATGGTGGGGTCGTGACCTGTCGCCTGATCGAAACGCACAACAACGTCATTATGAGTATCGCTGACCAGGGTCTCGGGATTCCGCGCGCCGATATTCCGCACGTTTTCGACCGGTTCTACCGGGTCGATAAAGCGCGGTCGCGCGCACAGGGAGGCACTGGGCTTGGCCTGGCCATTTCAAAGGAAGTTGTCCAGTCACTAGGCGGTAAGATCTGGGTCGAATCTCGTGAGGGACACGGCTCAACGTTCTACATTTCACTGCCGTATGAACCTTATGATGAGGGGGACGATCTCTGGGATGAAGTTTAGACAATTACTACTACCAACTGGTCTTGGCGTTGCTCTGGTACTCAGTTTGGTACTTTCCGGCATGATGTGGACCAATCCGGCCCATTCAAATGGCAACAGTGGTACCAAGGTCACCAAAACGAGCGATAACACGAATAACACAACGTTCCAGGATATTTACTTGCCGTCCTATATCATTTCAACAAATAAGACCGGCAAGCAACAGATCCTGATCAATAGCCAGATCAACATTGTGTCACAGCTGCGCGATAAAATGAGCCGGTTCAAATCGACCAGCATTCAATCGGTCAGCCAAGGGTCCAGCAGCAAGTATTTGAAACAGTTACACCGCAAAAACACGCTGTTACTGAACTACGAGACATCGATGACCGTTAATTTCTTTCGCAAGGTGTTCCAAAATCATCTTAAGATTCCCAATATGCGGTTCAACTGGGTTCAGATCCTGTTGAATGATCCGAACCACCTGTATTTGTTAAATGATAAGAATTATCGGGTCGATCGGGTGACGCTGAAGGGCAACAACTCCAACAAACTCAAGAAGGTGCTGTCCGATCAAATGGTTCGGCACCAGGTCGACATTAAATTACTGAATGGCAAGCCGCTGGTCTACTATCCAAACGCGGTGAAGCTCAAAACGTACAGTTTTCAGCTCACGCAACAGACAGAGACTTACTATGCCAACCGAATTATGACCACTAATAATAGCAGTAGCGTTCAGGTCAAACGGCGAAAGAACAAGACCGAGTACAACGACCGCGGGTTCCGGCAAATGACCGTTGATCATTCAAATGACACGGTGACGTTTACCAACTACAACTCGAAGACGGGGTCCGGCAGTTTCCTTTCCACCATGAACCATGCCTATAAGCAGATGGTCATGGTCGGTATTCCAATGGACAGTATTCGGCTGTTCTACTATGACAGCGGTAACGACACCACGATTTTCCGGACTTACGTTGGCGGGATGCCGGTGTTTGACCAGTCCGGGTTCGGCGCAGTTCGGTTTACGACACTGGATCAAACGTCATACCGGATGTACTTCTCGCTGGATAGTTTGCAGGTTCCCATCCCACCTGAACGGTCAACGACGACGTTGATTTCGATGAAAACATTGATGGCGGATCTGAAAAACGCGGGTATCAAGCAGAGCAAGATCTCCGATATTAAATTAGGATATGAGTGGTCACGGGCGACCGATATCAAGAAGGCCGTCAATCTGTCGCCAACCTGGTACGTCTTGATCGACCATAAGTGGGAACCGTACACGGATGCCATCAATGACAACTAGGCTTGGGGGAAGGAGGACCAACTCATGAACTTTAAACGCATTCAGGGCATTTTCTTGATCATCTTCATCGCCATCGATGTTTTCCTGTTCGTCTTTTACAATCGCAGCAGCGTGACGAACTCCGATTCATCCAGCGGCAGCAACATTCTCGAAGAAATGCGAAAAGACCAAATTAGTTTTAATAAACCTGCCAACAGCGCGCATGAGGGGTTCTACTTCTCGGCGGATAACACCACCGCGTTGCGGCAGCAAGCCACTGGACTGCAACAACAGTCCTACCGGTTTGACGGCACGGAACTTGTGAGTGAATTTAAACGCACAGTTACCGTACCGAAGGGCAAGACGAAGAAAACGTTAGATAAGATCGTGGACAATCCTGTATTGGTCGCGTTTGGTGATTCGTACAGCTATAGTAAGCAGCTGTCCACCAACACAGAGGTCGTGTACGTGCAACGCGTGGCTTCCGGCCCAGTTTATTCCAAGTACGGCCAGATTCGGTTCACACTGAATAGCGAACGCCGAGTTGTCGGCTACAGTCAAAATTACCTGAGTGACGTTAAGTTATTGAAGGAAAAGACGAAGACGATCTCGGAGGAAAAGGCGCTGACGTGGCTGTACCAATATAACGAACTCTCAAACGGCGCGAGGGTCGACTGGGACAACCTCGCCTATACAAGACTGCTGACGGCCCGAGGGCAGTACGTGTTCATCCCAACGTGGGTCTTTGCAATCAGAATGAGCGGCTCATCAACTACGATCCTGAAGCGGGTGAATGCCTATACCGGTGAGATTATTAAGACCGGGAGTAATAATCAGAGTAGTAATTCTAATTCGGAGATTTTTACAATAAATTAGAGAGTGTGGAGCAAGGCGCTTTGAGGGCGGAGCGTAAGCTGACTCTGGCAGAAAATCCCGGGCCTGGATTTTTTGCCAGAGTCGGCTTACGCAGTAGCCCTCAGCCTTGCGGAACACGTTTCGGCTACGAGGCCAAGAACGCCAGTAGCCAGAACTTATCAGAAGACAAAACACGCAATCCCGGGCCTGGATTTTTTGCCAGAGTCCGTTACATGGCCGCCCCTTGCCTTGCGGAACACGTTTCGGCTCTGCTGCCAGAAACCACGTCGCAAGGCGCACTCGGCTGAATAAAAACTGGTTTTTAAAGTAGCATATAACTGAAATTCAAAAACAAAAACCCCTTAGCCCGGTTCGATTAGAACCGAAGACTGAGGGGTTTTTATTTTATCTTCTTAATTGCAACATAGCCGAAACGCGTTCCAGAAAACTGAGACCGGCTACGTAAGGACAGGCAGTGATAAATCCAAGCCCAGGATTTCCCACTACCTGTCCTTACGTTCTGGTCTCAACCCGTTTTCTTCCACGCTCTTAAGCTATTTTTATGCTTAATCAATTATCCTAACAATGGATTATCATGCCACCAGTCTCGCCAACGGTGGTTATTTCAGGAATTTGCAGTGACGGGAGGTTACATGGGGCACAGTGAAAAATAAAAAGGACCTAGGCTCACCAAGTCGTTTCCGTATAGATGTAACACTTATTCGTCCGGTTGAATAAAGTGGGTACCAGAAAGTGGTGCACCGAATTCCATCATCGGCCCCGCTTCCTTTAGCGTCCCCAGATCAACTGGTGCGTAGCCCATCTTTTCGAAGAGGGTGGCTGCAGTTTGCTTGCTGTCAGCATCATCACCACCGTAGAACAGAACACGTTTGCCGGCTGCTGTTTGCCCCGTCATATAACGGGCAAACAGGGTGTTGAAGGCCTTGATGACGTGGGCGTTGGGTGCTAAGTGGGCAACCAATTCGCTGCCGGGATAAGCCGGATCTGTATACGTGTCTGGACCCAGTTCGTTGGTCGCGTCAATAATGATCTTATCCGTCCAGTCTGGCGTTTGTGCTACCACGTCGGCAACGCCTGGACGAAGAACAGCCAGCACGACGATTGGTTGTTTACCCGCTTCGGCTGGTGTACCAGCTTTGGCATTAGGACCGAGTTCCTTAATTAAACCGCTGAGTGATTCTGGGCCATGGTTGTTGCTCATGATGACGGTGTTGCCAGCTGCTATGAGTTGCTTGGCCAGAGTTGCGCCAATGTGACCACTTCCGATTACGCCAATTGTTGCCATTGTGTCACGTCCTTTGCTGTTTTGAGTAAGTGTAGGTGTTTGGTGGGGCTGGGTCAACTGATTGGGCTTTTGGAGTAGTTGTTGTAGTCTGATTTTTTACAGTGTGCTGTCTTTCTATGTTGTTTTCAGTTTTCTGTGCTTTCATGCCCGATATGGTTTTATTGCTAGAGAATCGGTCAGCGTTGGTGCTTTGCTTATTTGGCGTCGAAACGTGCTCCTGAAGGGCAAGGGGCTACTGCATAAGGGCAACTGGGCACAAAAACCAGGCCCGGTTTTTTATGCCCAGTCGCCCTTATGCTCCGCCCCTTAACCGCCCTTCTTCCGCACTCTATAATTGCCTTTTTCCCCAAAATGCGGTCTAATAGTGAGTGACTAATAAATTAGCAGACAGCTGATCAAAAAAGTTTTCGCACATGGTGAAAATTCACCTTGTTGCGTCACCAGATTCAAGTAATTAAGGTAAAAGGAAGTAGAGAATGTGATGGAAAATGATGGGCTTAAAGTCTGCGTGCTGGCCAGTGGGAGTACTGGCAACTGCACCTATATCGAAACAAACGAGCACAAAGTCCTAGTTGATGCTGGGTTGAGCGGCAAAAAGATTGCCAACCTCATGGCCTCCATTGGGAAGGATATGAACGACGTTGACTCGCTGTTTGTCACGCACGAACATAGTGATCATCGCAAGAGTGTGGGCATCCTTGCACGTCGTTATCCTGGGCTGAACGTCTATGCGAACGAAGGCACCTGGGATGCCATGGCACCCAAAATTGGGAACGTGGCCACCGACCAGAAGAACCTGTTTGCGCCGGACACGACACTCAGTATGGGCGACCTGGACGTTGAAAGTTTTACGGTGTCGCATGATGCCGCGGAACCGCAGTTTTATGCGTTCCATAGTGGCGATAAGAGCTTTGTCATTTTAACGGATACTGGGTACGTCTCAGACCACGTAGAAGGCGTTATCAGCAACGCGGATGGGTACCTGATGGAATGTAACCATGACGTGGAAATGCTGCGGATGGGCGGCTATTCTTGGCCCCTGAAGCAACGGATCCTCAGTGACACGGGTCACTTGTCAAACGAGGATGGCGCGGATGTCATGATGGACGTTTTAGGCAACCGGACGAAGCGTATTTTCCTCGGCCATTTAAGTCGGGAAAACAACATGAAATCGCTGGCCCATTTGACCGTTGCCTCCATCATGGAAGACCACGATTTTGGCGTTGATCACGACTTCAAGATCCTTGATACAGATCCGGAAAAGGCTAGCGGATTAGTGACGCTTTAGGGTTACTTATAAAAAACTTACGTATTTGTAGCGTCATTATTCAAACATTTTTCATATTTTGAATTTAAAATAGAGTTATCACATACCGCAGTTAGGTATAAATTGAGAAGTTAAGGGAGGGAAGCGCATTTTTGCGCGATCTTATGGATAATCAACCGAATTCAAACGAACCAGAAGAACCAAAACGTTCAAACAATCGTGGGTTGTTAACAAAAGTTGCTGTTACGGCACTCGTTGCTGGGGCAGTCGGCGGTGGTGCCGTGTACGGCGGGGCCAACTACATTAGTAATCACAACTCATCGGCTGTACCAACCGGTTCAAATAGTGGTGGAACGGCGAAAACCAGCACCCTTAACGTGAAGGTCAATTCTCAGGCGTCAAAGGTGTATAAAGCGGTAAAACCAGCCGTTGTTTCCGTGATCAATCTGCAAAAGGAAAGTTCATCGTCTGATGGCCTGAGCGGCTTGTTCGGCAACAGCAGCAGTTCCTCCAGTTCAAGCTCTGACAGTACGTTACAAACGAGTTCTGAGGGCTCTGGCGTCATCTACAAGAAGTCCGGCAACGCCGCCTACATTGTGACGAACAATCACGTGGTTAGCGGGTCAAACGCGCTGGAAGTCGTTTTGAGCAATGGTAAGAAATTGACTGCTAAGTTAGTGGGTAAGGATTCCGTAACCGACCTGGCTGTGTTGAAGATCAACGGCACGGATGTGAAGAGTGTTGCCTCGTTTGGGAACTCCGACAACATTGAAGTCGGTGAAACTTCACTGGCAATCGGCTCGCCACTGGGCACCGATTACGCCTCATCGCTGACTGAAGGAATCATTTCAGCTAAGAAACGGTCCGTGACGACATCGAACGGGACAGCCACGGTTATTCAAACGGATACGGCCATCAACCCTGGGAACTCCGGTGGGCCGCTGCTGAACCTTGAAGGCCAAGTGATCGGGATCAACTCGATGAAACTGGCAACTGACAGTGAAGGGACCAGCGTTGAAGGGATGGGCTTTGCCATTCCAAGTAACGAAGTGGTCAACATTATCAACCAGTTGATCAAGAATGGGAAGATCGTTCGACCAGCATTGGGCATCAAGTATGTTGATTTGTCCGAGATCTCATCGGCACAACAAAAGTCTGTCTTGAAGCTGCCATCAAGCGTTTCAAACGGGGCCGTTGTGATGACGACGCCAGGGTCATCGACACCTGCCGGTAAAGCTGGTTTGAAGAAGTATGACGTCATTACCGCCATTGACGGTAAGAAGGTCACTTCAACGACCAGCGTCCGCGACCTATTGTACGAGCACAAGGTCAACGATACGATCAAGTTGACGTACTACCGTAATGGTAAGGAAAAGACGGTCAGCGTGAAGTTGACTGAAACGACGAGTCAGTTAAACAACTAATCATTAAAGAAAAATAACTTGAAAACGCCGCAATCGGACCAACCGGTTGCGGCGTTTTTGACGTGTTTTGAGAAAGTCGAATATTCGGGTTATTTACAACGGGAAAGATTGGGAAAAGTCGACTGTTTTTCGTCATAAACGCGAATGTAGTAAGCGGATTCCGCAGATAAATTTCGAAATCCGGACTTGTCCACCAGAACCTGTGGATAACTTTGGGGATAACTCAAATAGTGAGCAGAAACCTGTTATTAACAGGCTGAGCCAAGTTTTCGTTTTAATTTATTAACAGCCTGTGGATAACTAAACGTCAAATTTATCGAATTTGATGAAGACGTTGCTATTACGGCGTTTGTTCGGTAAAATGGAGACTGAAAACAGCTTGAAACCTAAATTGGTATACCTGAATTGGTATTAAAACGAACTGAGAAACGAAAGGGCTATCATGTGAATTAGCCTGTGGATAACTTTGTGGATAAGTAAGATGAGAAGGGAAAAGTTATGAACATTAAGTTAGTCGTTGTTGGTAAATTAAAGGAGAAGTACTTTAAACAGGGGATTCAGGAATACGCGAAACGCCTGTCACGCTTCTGTAGGTTTCAAATTATCGAGGTGCCAGACGAAAAAGCGCCGGAGTCATTAAGCGATGCTGAAATGGCCCAGGTCATGGCAAAGGAGGGCGAGCGGATCCTGGATAAGATCAAGGACCGCGAGTATGTCTTCGCGCTGGCGATTCTTGGTAAGGAGCGCACCTCCGAGGCGTTTGCTAAGGAGATCAAGGACCTCACCACCTACGGCCATTCAGATATTACCTTTGTGATCGGCGGGTCGCTGGGTCTGGATCCGTCTGTTTTGAAACGGGCAGACACGCAGATCTCGTTTGGGAAATTCACGTTACCGCACCAGTTGATGCGGTTAGTGCTGACTGAGCAGATCTACCGGGCGTTTATGATTAATGAGGGGAGTCCGTATCATAAGTGATGCGGGTTTTAGTTTCTAAAGTAGAATTAAACGAAAAATGGCAAACTGGCGGCCACATTAGAATAATTGATTGTTCAGTTAGAGAAATGAACGTACAATAAAGCTAATCATCAAAATACAAGTCAATTCCAGAGGAGCGAGTCATATGGCAAATGCAGTTATGGCAATTCAAGTATTACCAGAAGCAGCGTCAACAAAAGAGATGTTAAGGCTGGTGGATGTCGCAATCGCAGAGATCGATGCTAGCGGCCTTTCTTACGAGGTCGGTGCTTTTGAAACCACAGTTGAAGGCGATTTAGAGGCGCTCATTAAGTTGATCAATAAAATTCAAGTCTCTGTTACCGAAAGCGGCGCAGCAAAGATCAGCAACTACATTAAGTTGTCCTACGCACCCGAAGAACATATTTTGACCACTGATGAAAAGTTGGCTAAATATCGGGCACATAATGAAGAGCAACAAGGTTAGTCGTCTGTAGGTAAGGTATTGATACATAAACAGCCCTCAGCACTTTGGCTAAGGGCTGTTTATGTTGCTATGCTTAATTCGCGGCAGATTGGTTTGATAGTTGATTTAATTTTTTTCTAAGCTGTCAATCCAAAATTCAAAGTCGGATAGGGAGCCAATTGTTTCAAATTGATTCATTTCTACATCTTTTTTGCTTCATTAGCTATTGGTGATTCTAAAAAATAAACGATACGGCCTTCGTTATTTGCCGCCTTCAGTAAAGACAAGCGAAGATATTCAGGAATAATTACCCCTGTTGGGCTAAGTTCGCTTTTGCCTGTTAATGGATAACTGGACTGACTCGAGTTGAAACGGCTATGTCTTTGATGATTTTGTTATTCATTTACGACACCTCCATTTTTTTACAGGTTACCATACTCTCAGCCGTTGTTATCAGTGCTTGTTCATTGATATCGATGACGCGGATGGTCTAATCTGACGGCAGCCACAGTAGCGGCTCACCAGTTTAAGTGATTAAACATCAGCAAAATGTTCCACATGAAACTTTATACTTGCGCTCGCAACTAACTAAGCATATAATACTGCCATTATGGCTATTAAAAGCCCTCATCACTCTTAATCGATGAGGACTGCGGATACCATAGCGTTGAGAGGAAGAACGCAATGACAGCACTTAAAATTAACAACCGAAGTTACCGTGACTTTCAGATTCCAGAAGGGTACCAGGTCGTTTATGATCAACTGGTCTCTCGGAATGGCAAACAGGTGCATCTTCGTCGGTATCAGCCAGCTGACTTGCCGGAGGAAGCACTCAATCGTGAACATGTGACCGTCATGTATGACGACGATGGGTTTCTGTACTCGTACAATGCGTTGACGCATCCGCTTTCCGGGCCAATGCCTGACGAGAAAGAAGCGTACGGAATCGCTGAACACGTGTGGCAGGACGTTGATCCTGACTACCGCAAACGGCTCGAACAGTTGCGCATCTTGGACGGGCAAACGCGGTCATATGTGAACGCAGCTGGCGAAACGGTATCGTTCCCATTACTCTGGGCAAAGTACGCAAACACAATTGATTATGGCAGTTATGAATGGATCGGTCTAGGACCAACTAGTGAGATCGTCGAATTCGAGCGGTTGAACATTTGGGATTACCCTGCTGGTCGGCAAAAGACGGAAATGTGGTACGGTGATGATTGGATCTTGGCCCATCGTGGTCAGGGCCCGCAGTTGAAAGCACCGCTGCCAAAGGCTTAATCACACAAACCAATAAAACACCCGATGGTCGCTGATGCGACTGTGGGGTGTTTTTTACTGTTATGAAGTCAGCTAGGTTGCCTAGTTGTTTGATTCGCTACCTTGCGAGTTCCTAATCAGCGGCAACGTCACAACTGACAAGACCAGCAATACCAGGGCTGCGATAAAAATCGCGTGAATACTATTAAACAGAACGTTGCGCAAGGTTGCGACCAACCCACTAGGGATTAGTTTTGCCTTTGCTGGATCAACTAAATCGTTCATCAAGGCTGCCTTGCTGGTCAGATGATGCAGGGCCAACCAAGCGTGGTCGATCCGGTCACAATGATGAGCGCTTCAAAAAGCTTGATGACGGGTGACCTGTGGGATTATCTGACTGATCAGATGAGCCGTCAAGCTCGCTTTGAAAAATTATTTGCGTACCACGTTGTCGGTAATTTGCTCGTGCGAAAGCCAACGGTTTTTGCTTTAGCAGACGGCAGGCAAGCACATGAACTGATGGAAAGTGGTCAGAGTGCTAGGAAAATTGTCTTAAAGCCCTGAGTAGCAATCTGGATAGTATTTAAACATAAAAAAGCACGTTAGCTAACCTCATTCAGGGTAGCTAACGTGCTTTTAAATGACAGACTATTTTCCGGTTTCAGCTAATTCCAGTAATCGTGCTCGTAATGCATCATCGTAGGCGGTCAAATATAACCCGTACTTTCCGCGCTTGATCAAAACGTTCAGCACATTCGCAATAAACGCCTTGTATTCATCGCGGCTAAAGGTCATATCCTTGCGCTTCTTGAAGACTTCCTTGTGGGAGTACTTTTCAGGAATCACGGTCATCGTGTCCGTTTTGGCATCGTAGCCAAAAGATGGGCCAATGATCATGCCGACGTAGTTGAGGTCGAATCTCTGCAGCGTGTAAATGGTTCCGACTTGGGTGATTGAGCCTTCCCGCTTTGCCCACGGCGTGCGTTGCGGATCTCATTCGTCCCACGGCAGGCTGAACGAGTCCATTTCAACGTTGTGACGCCCGTCGATCCGCGGAAAGCCAGATGTGGCCACGACTCGGCTCATGCCGACTTCCTTGTTACGGGCCTTGATTTTTTCAAACAGGGCGCCCGCAGTATCGAAGACCTTGTATTCGAAGGTGCTGTTGTCGGGGAAGGGTTTCATTGGTTTTTCGGCCGTCAGATCGTCCATCCACGCAACTTGTTCGTTGCTGGCGACCATCCGATACTGAAAGTTCATGTCGAACTGCTTATAAGGGTGGCGACCGATGGTTTTAAACAGGAGGTCCTTGTCCCAATACATCTTAGATTGAAATACCTGTTCAAAATCGTAAACGGCCACGACGACCTGGGCCAGATCCATTAAATCAGTCAGCTGGTTTTGCCCGCGATAGTGTGCGTAGGGTTCTGATTTTGAGTACAACAAGTGTGCTTCATCGACGAAGATAATGTCGTACTTTTTGTGGTTCTTTTGCGCATCGTTGATCAGCGAGGTTGGCCGGCGAATGGTGCTGACGTCCATGCCAGGAATCGCGGTGCCCATTTCACGATAGGCTTTATAAAGTTCCGGGTGATTTACGACCAGCGCTGTTTTGTAGCGCTTATTGGTCATGTACTGGCGGACGAGTTCCATCAAAACGACGGATTTCCCGGTCCCAGCGGCGCCTTCGATGATGGCGATCGAGTGGTCCTTGCCGTGAAGACCTTGGCCGATGTAATCGTTAATGTCGGTGATGACAGTTTTTTGGTCGTCGGATAGATCATCGACGAAAAATTGTGCCTTTAATACCTTGTTCATTGGTTTAGTCATGGTATGCTCCTAATCTGTATGTCGCTCTTAATGTCTGGTAAAAAGCCTTTTCCATTATATCAGTTAAACACAATCGTGCTGAAATTTCTTTCGTCGGCACCGCGATTTACAGCAGGTTGGCCACGTGTGTTCGGGATGTGCGAATCGGGAGCGTTGTGGGCACTGAATTTGAGAAACAGTCTTATAATACGGGCAGAAGCACAATATCTACTTTGGAGGAGACGATATGATGGCAACATTAACGGATGATATGAAGGCATACATTGCCCACAATTTAGGCTTTATCGCGACAGTTGATGAAAACGGCGAACCGGATCTGGGACCAAAAATGAGTTTGCGCGTTTTGGACGATCACCGACTGATCTACAACGAAATGACAGGTAAAACGATCATGAAGGACATTGATGCCAACGGAAAAGTACTGGTGGCTTTCGCCAATCTAAAAGAGATGCGCGGCTACCGTTTTGGCGGCAAAGCTATTCTGTATCGCGAGGGCGAGTACTTTGAGAATGCCCAAAAATGGGCGGAAGAGGGGCATCATCCGGCACCGAAAGCTGCTGGTGTGATCGATATTGACACTATTTGGACACTGGATCCCGGTCCTAAGGCTGGGGAACTGTATCAAGAATAAAAACAACAGACAGGTCGTTTACAGGCTGACTGTACGCCGGTTTTAAACGACCTGTTGATTTAAAAAACGCACCTGATTCAAGCTTCGTTTCACTAACGAGGTTTGAATCAGATGCGTTTTTTCATGAGGCTATTCGCCATAAGTTGGCTCGTCATTAAAGTCGTCCACGAGCTTGAAGGAAACGTTCTCGTTTTCCTTTAATAACTTAGCTACTGGACATTCGTTTAAGGCTTGGTCAATGATGGCCTGGGCCTCGGTGTCGGTGTGTTCAGGCATGCGAATCTGGGCCTCAACAATGAACTTGTAGCCGATATCATCTTTTTCAATATCGACCCGGGTCCGCAATTGTGAATCTGCTGCGGTGTGTTCCCGATTTTCAACGATGCGAATAGTGGCGTTAAAACAAGTTGATAACGCAAAGGCGATGAACTGTTCCGGATTAGTCCCCGGTGCGTCGATCAGTGAACTCGATACACCAAGTGCTAACGCTTCGTCACCTTCAACAAAACTCGTGCCAGTTAAGCCGTTATGGTTCTGAACATACGTATGATACAGTGATTTTTCAGTCATGATGATGCCTCCTACTCCTTTAATTACGCACAGTGTAGCAGGCTCAGCCGAAAAAGTCTGGAATGGACACTTGGTTTTAGTAAGTGTCGAACAGGTGGCTAGGAATGTGACGGTATTGGGTAAATCTGAGAGGTTTTCACCGTCAATTTAATGCCCCATTTTCGCTATTCTACGTCATTTAACCCTAAATGACGTAGAATAGCGAAAATGGGAGATGATACCGTTAGCTAAAAGGGTGGAAGATATGGATTGAGGATAGTGTTACTCGGTGTTTCATGTGAAACATTAATTGATCGGGATTAAAAAAAGAGGCAGAATTTAAAATTTTCTGCCTCTTTCAATATTAGTATTTAACTGCCGTTCATTAGATTTTGTAGAACCATGCCCCGTACTTAGCGTTAAATTTTGTATAATGGCCCTTAACGGATTGTCCATATTCATGTTCGCGTAGCTTATTACCCACTTTATGAATGACGTAATATACCTGCTTCGTTCCAGGTTCGGTATTATGTGCACCTTTGATGTAATAGTACTGACTACCTGATTTATGGTGGTAATAAACGTTGGTTACGCGGTAGGGATCGGTAATGTAGGCGTGCTCTTTAGTGTCATACATTTGGTCACAGTTATATTTAGTACTAGTGACATGGATGTATGTCCTAAGTGATTTAGATGTCTTAGTCCGCCAAGTACCCCTAATTGCAGTCGGCGTCCCCTTATGCCAAGTTGCAGCGTGTGCCGTGGTAGCCATGCTGCCCAGTCCAGCAAATAAGATAGCAAAACTGGCAAGCATCACTAGCAAATTTCGATGATGGTACATATGAAAATACCCCCTAAAAAATTGACTTTAGTAATTGTATGATTCGATTATCCTTCTAATGATGTTGAAATAGGATGGGTATTTATGATGTTTTCTATGATTAAGCACGTTTTAAGCGTAACATGACAGGCAGTTGTCATGTTACGCTTGTTATCCTGATTCTAGTAAGGAGTTCATATGAAAATCGATCGACTCATTGGTATATTGTCAGTGCTGTTGCAGGAGAAAAAAGTGACGGCACCCGAATTAGCTGAAAAGTTCGAAGTATCACGGCGAACGATCAATCGCGATGTGATGGCACTATCTCAAGCAGGTATTCCCCTTTACACAATGCAGGGTACGGGCGGTGGCATCGCAATTGCCGACGGGTATCGCATGGACCGCACGTTGTTAACGTCGCGTGATATGCAAGGAATTTTGTCTGGTCTGCGCAGCCTTGATAGCGTTAGTGGCAATCATTATTATCGGCAACTGATGGAAAAGATCCAGGCCGGTGCGTCGGATTTTGTGAGTGGTCGCGACTACATGCTGATTGATCTTTCTTCTTGGTATAAAAAACGATTGGCGCCTACAATTGAACGCATTCAATCGGCAATTGAGACGCACCATCAGCTGCAATTTCAGTACGTGTCTCAGTCCGGTTCCTCAGTTAACACCGTTGAGCCTTACTATCTGATATTCAAGTGGTCAAATTGGTACCTGTGGGCGTGGAATGAGACTCGCAGCGCTTTTCGATTGTACAAGCTGAACCGAATGGCCCAACTCGAACTGAGCCAACAACAATTTAATCCACGGCAAGTGAGCGTTCCGCAGATTTCAACGGATCAGTTTGCTACCAAGGTTTTTGTGAGGGCGCTTTTTCAGCCCGAGGTCAAGTGGCGACTGCTTGATGAATTTGGGGCTGACCAAATTACTGAGCAGTCGGATGGTCAATTGCTATTAACCGGTGAGTATAGTGACTTGGACAGCTTGGTGCGATGGTTGTTGACGTTTGGTGATCAGGTTAAAGTATTGGCACCTGATGAAGCAAAGCAACACCTTATCGAGACCGCCAAAGATCTGCTAAGCCGTTACGACTAACGACTGAGTTGGATTGATTTTTATCTGTACTTCTGATTTTAAAATCAGGAGGATAACGCGTTTTGAGAAAAAATGATTTGGGCCGGGCCCCCGTTTTACCATTAGTGCTCCGATTAGCCATTCCGACGATGCTCGCACAATTTGTGAATGTGCTATATAGCATTGTTGACCGGATGTTTATTGGGCACATTCCAGAGATCGGTAATGATGCGCTTGCTGGCGTGGGTGTCTGTGGCCCAATTATTGCAGTTTTATATGCTTTTTGCTATCTGATAGGTCAGGGTGGCACACCGCTTATGGCGATGGCGTTAGGCGCTAATGAACAGCGGCAGGCCGCAGCGGTGATGGCAAATTGTTTTCGACTATTGATTGGTCTGGGAATCGGGTTAACGGTCATCTTTTTACTGATTAGAAAACAACTACTGTGGTGGTTTGGGGCTAGTTCGGCCACCTATCCATATGCGGATCGGTTTTTAACGATCTATCTTTGTGGGACGCTATTTGCACTGCTATCTGGTGGGATGAACAGCTTTTTGATCGCGCAAGGGCGTTCTGGGCTAGGCGTTGGGACTGTTTTAACCGGCACGCTTTTAAATATTTTATTGGACCCGATACTTATCTTTAAACTACAGCTAGGCGTAGAAGGGGCGGCACTCGCAACTGTGATATCACAGGCCGTGTCGACGGTGTTTGCCCTTAGTTGTTTAAGACACATGAAGCTCACTGTCCAACTACGCTGGGGACGCTTTGATCCGACATTGTGTAAAAAGATCATGATGCTGGGCCTGGCACCATTTCTAACGTATGCGCTGGATAGTGGCTTACTGATTGTGCTGAATGCGACATTGCAACGAACTGGCGGCCCTGACGAGGGTGATCTGCTCATTTCGTGTGCGACCATTATTCAAAGTTACATGTTATTGATCACGTCGCCGCTGAGCGGGATCACAATGGGCAGCCAGGGCATCGTCAGTTTTAACTTGGGTGCCAAACACTATCAGCGCGTTAAATCGGCGTTGTGGTCGGTCTATTTTGTCTGCCTAGGATTTTGTAGCGTGATGTTTTTGGTGAGTTTCTTTGCCACACCTTACTTTGTCCATTTGTTTACTGCTGATGCGACACTCGTGCGGCATGCTGTACCGTATATCCGACTATATGCCGCGGGTGTTTTATGTATGGCTGCCCAGTGGACCGTGACAGACATGGGTATCGCAATGGAACAGATGCGGATGGCACTCATTTGTTCGTTGATTCGCAAGGGGTTATATTTGGTGGGTGTGTTAGTCTTACCGATTCTGTTTTATCCGGCAGCGGCCTTTGCAGCACAACCCATTTGTGACGTCGTTGCGTCGGTTATTTCAATCGGGGCATTTTTCCGAGTGATTCCGCCTTTACTTCAGCAAAAACGGGTAGGCGTGTAACGTCAAGGCTAAACTGCTAGCAATTGCTAATAATGGCGGGCATCTATGGGTTTATTTCGGACCTGAAATTCAGAGACACCAAGCCTCGACGTTCCCATTTAATTTACGGTGCGATATACTTATCTCAAAAAGGAGTATTAGTGCGATGAAAGTTAAACTTGACGCAGTTCTTGAAGCACTTACATTTGCCAGTGACGATGGCAGCTACTATTACAATACCAAAACGGGCGAAATTCAGTACGCCAGCTCAGAATTCGATGGCGACCTTGAATACGAGGAGCTTGACGAGAACCCCGATCAATACATTGAGCTTCCGGGACCATTTGATATTGATGATTACAGCATCATGCGTGATTTCATTAATAGTTTACCGGCTGGCGACCAACAGACCGATCTTGCAAACAGTATTCGCGGCCGAGGTGCTTTTCGAAGTTTTCGTGCCACACTTGACCGATTTGGCATCACAGATAAATGGTATACGTTTAAAGATGACGCTTACCGCCAAATTGCCATAGATTGGTGCAATGATAACCACATTGAATATGAAGAATAGGTTCTGCTCACAAATCCCCTTTAACTGGATTATAATTGCCAGTAAAAGGGGATTTTAAAAATGACGCTAAAATTAAACGATGTGGTGAATGCATTTGATGCCACGGATGATGTGACGACTTTTACAATAAGAAGACTGGTGAACTAAAAGAACGCATTGACTCAAGTGATGGGATGCTTTCCGATGATGACTTTGATGAGAATGGCGTAGATGAGATTTATAAGCATTTTGAAGACTACCTGGCGTTACCCGACCGCTTTGAGATTAATGATTATCATATTATGGAGATGTTCGTTGATAGTCTGCAACGGGTGACCAGAAAGATCAACTCGTGATAGCCATTCACGGTCGCGGTGCGTTTCGGTCCTTCAGAGAAACAATTGCGCGCTTTGGCCTCGAACAAAAATGGTATGACTATCGTTGGGATGCGTTGACGGAACAGGCAATCGACTGGCTTCGCTTTTACGACATTCCATACGACGAGTCGAAAGAATAGGACGTGAACACATGCCAAAAATAGTGATTCTAAACGGCGCCGTTGTCAATTACGATAACCAGATCAACCGGCAGATGTTACCAGGTGACATTGTGGTGTATGACACAACACCTGAGGATAAGATTCTGGACTGGGTTACTGGCGCAACGGTCGTGGTGACCAAAGAAATGCCGATGCCGGGCGATATTCTGCGCCAGTTTCCGACGAGCGTGAAGATGGTCTGTGAGGCTGGAACTGGCTATAACAACTACGATGCTGAGGCGTTGCAGGAAAAGGGCATCATGCTGACCAACATTCCGGCCTACAGTACGCAACGCGTCGCCCAGACGGCCATCATGTTGATGTTGAACCTCGCCAGCACGATGCAGGAACAGATCCGCATGCTGGCGACCGGCAACCATGATAATTTCGATAAACACTTGATGGTCAACCACGTGGAACTCAACGGGAAAACGCTCGGGGTGGTTGGCTTCGGCCATATTGGTCAGGCGATTATTAAAGTGGCGCAGGCCATGCAGATGAAGATCTTGGTGGCAACGCGGACGCCTCGTGATGATCGGGACGGCATCCACTTTACAACGCAAGCTGAGTTATTTGCGACGAGTGATGTCGTTTCACTGAACTTGCCGCTAACTGAGGCGACCCATCATATGGTGAACGAACGGTTACTTAAGACAATGAAGCCGACTGCGTTCCTCATCAACACCGCTCGTGGCGGATTGATCGACCAGGATGTGCTGATCACCGCGCTGCAGCAACACGAAATTGCTGGTGCTGGGCTAGATGTCCAGGAGGTTGAACCGTTGCCGGATGACAGCCCGCTATTTCAGCTGCCAAACGTGATCGTGACACCGCACATTGGCTGGCGCGGGCTGGAGACACGGCAACGATTGCTGCAGATCATCAACGATAACGTGACGGCATTTCTTGATGGCAAACCAATCAACCGGGTGATTTAAATGATCGATGTCCACTGTCATGCTGAACATAACGCTGCGTTTATCAGGTTTCAACACGCACACCACATTCATTCGATCCTGAACTGCGATAGCCCTGAAGAATTTGCGTTTAATCAGCAATATGCTGGAGACGGACAACGGTTGAGCTGCGGCATTCATCCTTGGCATGCGGATCAATCGATAACGGATGAGGCGCTCTACCAGTTTTTATCGTCAGCACCAGTGATTGGCGAAATCGGGTTGGATCGGGTATGGACAACGGTGCCGTTGGGGGTTCAGCGACCGGTATTTTTGAAGCAGCTGTCGCTAGCACAGAGCATGCATAAACCAGTGATTATTCATACCAAGGGATGTGAGGCTGAGGTGCTGAAAATTATCCAGCAGTACCCAGATTTGCATATCTTGGTGCACTGGTATTCGTCACCGGATTATCAAGAGGCCTATCTGGCACTACCGAATGTCTATTTTTCAATTGGCCCGGACTTCGACACTGATCCCGCGGTGATGGCCCTTGCGCTGAAAGTGCCGGTTGACCGTCTTTTTGTGGAATCGGATGGCATCGCAAGTATTGCGTGGGCAAGGCATCAAGAAACAGTCAGTCTGAATGACTATGAAACACTACTACGAGAGAGTTATCGCCAGTTAGCCGTTAGCCACGGGATGACGATGACTTCGATTGAAACACAAATTGGGATGAATTTGACTGAATTTTTAAATCGTGACTAACAACAGTGCGTGACTAACAACAGTGCCTTGATAAGTCGAGGCGCTTTTTTATGTCCACTAAAGTGTCGCAGAATTGCCTGTGCTAGGGGAAAGTTGCGATTGCATGTCCGTTTCAACCAAGTAATAATGAGTGAAGAAATCACTTGGAGGAGAACCATGGGGAAACGATATCGACACTACAATCAGTTCATGAATCAAATCGGGCAGCCAACAAGAGACCTGATGATCTTTAATTTAAGTACAGCCGGCGCATTTGTCCTAACCTGGTTTGCTGGTTTTTGGGCACTTAAACAAACCCAAGCGTACATGCAGGGGGATGCTGCAGGCTGGTTCTTGATCTTTGGCGGGTTCATTTTCTTTATTCCGGTTCTGACGATGCCGTTGATCAGTTGGGGCCTTGGCGTCACGACCCTGGTCATGACGATTCACCAGAATAGTCAGTTGCATCATCCGATTACGCTGATTTTGCAGTGGCTGGCGTTTGGCTTTGTTTTTGTGAGCGGCTTTTTACTATTAACAACTGGTATCTGGGTGCTTTGGTTAAACGTGATCGTCTATTGTGTCTGTGCGGTAGGCATTGTTTTTGAAACGTGGCGTGACCAGCATAAAACTAAGCCTGGCAACTAGTGGTAAACCTGTAACAGCAGCATTTTCATTAGGCCGCCGATATTAAAAATAAACCGTTTGCTTATAAGATTACCCAATTATTACCCGTTGTGTAGTAGACGATTTACTAACCAGATGATTGATTTTGCCACATTTTAGTGAAGAATTGTCGCAAAATGCTACAATGAAGGCAGATAGGATGTTAGGCAATTCTATCAAATGAAATTTATTTGGAGGCTTTATTATGGGGAAAGAAACAATGACGCCGATCAAGCACAAGAAACAACTTGTGCTCGGGCTGGCAGCCATTACTTTTGGGTTTGTCTTCAGCGGTATCGGGGGATCCGCAAAAGCAGATCAATCAACGCAGGCAAATTTCGTGAATTCAGGGTCAACTTTTACTGACACGGCAAACAATTTACAGTGGACGAGTCATTTGGCAGATGCCACGAATTCGAGTGACGTTAGTTTAAATGGTGGTTATGATTATCAGAACCGGTCGGCAGTGAATGTTAAAAATGGTCCGACTAACCTCATGTATGACTTGAGCATTAAGAACACTGCTTCGGTGGCTGTATCCGGTGTGTTCCAGCTGGATATGAACGAAGCCGATGATAGCAATGGCTATAAAGGGGCTATCGTTCGCTATGGGTCAGCTGATCATACAAAGGGGTTTGATGGCATCAGCAACTATGTCACGTCTTCTACTGGCATCTCAGACTTAACACAAACATTTGGGTTACCGTCGGATTCACTTACCGACTACCCAACGGTTGGTTACGCGCGGACATTAGATTCTCTGACGGCTGCAGATAAAGAAGATGTTGCCAGAACGCAATTGAAATTCACCGCTCAACCAGGCGCAACATTGGATATCTCGTTCCCAGTGAACGCGACGGCTGGCGCTAACTTGATTCAGGCCGATGAAGTCGCTACAGCACCAATCGAGGACTTTACCACTATTATCGGTTCTATGACGAATAATCAAGCTGGCACGTCAACGCCAATGGCTAATGATAATAGTTTTAACCATGATTTATCCTTAGCAGCATACAACATCACAGCCATCACCACTAAGCAAAATAATGCAACGGTGCAAGTTGGCGACACCATCAACGCCGCAACCTTTGGGGCTGATCCAACTGATGCTAAGATCGGAACTGTGACGGATGCGAATGGCAACACGGTCACGAACCCAACTGCTCAAGCAGGGACTTACAAGGTTCAATTGACACGTGCGGGTTATCTGCCAACGACCGTTACGTTGACGGTTAATAACGCACCAGCAAACAACGGTGGCGGCTCATCAAGCACCACGACTGGTACGAGTACCTCAACTGGGACAACGACGGGCACATCTGATGTGACAACGTCGACTTCTCCAGATACAGTTGTGAGCGGCCAGACCGTTGCCAACAAGGGCCGTGCCATTTATGCCATGAAGGGTCTTTACATGTACAAGAAGGCAACCTTTACAACTTCAGGTCGTGAATACCATTACGCAAAACAAGTTCGGACAAAGCGCCCAATGTTCATTGTTGATGGGTATGCGAAGTCTTCAAACGGGACACTGCGTTACCGGGTCCACGACTACTATAAGAAGAGTCGTAAGGGTTACATCACCGCAAACAGCAGTTACACAAGATTGGCTTACTACTTCAGTATTCCGAAGTCTAAGGCTGTCAGCGTGATCACTGCTGGTGGTGTGAACAGTTACAAGAATAGTAGCCTCTCTGGTAAGACCGTTAAGCACTACAAGAAGGGGACAGTGCTGAAGGTGAAGAAGGTTGTGAAGTACAAGTTAGCATCACGCTTTGAATTGACGAACGGTCGTTATGTGAGCGGGAATAAGCGGTTTGTGATGTTTAAATGAGAGTGGAGCAAGGCGTTTAAGGGGCAGAATGTAAGGGACTCTGGCAGAAATGCCTGAACTTGGCATTTTTGCCAGAGTCCCTTACATGGCCGCCCCTTGCCTTGCGGAACTCGTTACGGCACGGTAGCCAAGAAGGCAACGCCAATCGTACACTAACCACACAAACTAAAAACGAGACTGAGAAATAATATCATTTCTCAGCCTCGTTTTTTAATCTCACAATAAATATTGACGCGATTATGTTTAAAATTGTGCCACATTTAACCCACATTTACCTGGGTTTGAAGCGATGCCATTACTCATATTGAGTTATACAATAAGCAACACATAATGGTAACTGTTGTGTAGCAGACGAATCAAGCCATTACTGCTTATTTTTGCTACAAAATTAGGAAAATATGTCGCAAAATGATACAATAAGGGTAATAAGGTTATAGGCAATCTTATTAAAAGATTATATTTTTGGAGGTATTACTATGGGGACCAACACAATGACGCGTCATCGATCCAAGCTGAAAACAGGGCTTGTGATTGGTTTGGCGGCCATTACATTTGGGTTTAGCTTAAATGGTATCGGGGGATCCGTTAAAGCTGACTCGACTGATGCAGCGACACAAGCAAATTTTGTGAATTCTGGGTCAAATGACAAGGATCCACAAACTGGCGGCTTAACTTGGAAAGGGTTCTTCGAGGATCCTACCGACACAAGTGACGTCAGTCTAGTAGGACAAAACGTGTTACAGGGGAATACGAAGAACCGTTCAGCCGTTAACGTCAATGGCGGCGAGAAGAACTTGACCTACGTTGTTCAAATCACGAACACGACGGATCAAACGTTATCAGGACGCTACTTTACGTCATTTTGCGACAAGGACATTACCGGGTATAACGGCGCTAAACTGCGGTATGGCTCAACGATCGGCAGTGTTCAATCGATCGACCACTATATGACAGCGAATGATGCTGTCTCAAACGTTTCAGCTCAATATGGGCTGACGACGGATGGCGGTATTGACTACGGTCATCAATTGTCTGACTTTTCAGCAGCAGATCAAGCTAACATCGTTCGGTTGCAACTTGATTTCACCATCAAGGCCGGCGCTACGGCAACGTTTAACTTGCCAGTTGTTGCGTCAAAGGGTGACAATTCGATCAAGGCTAACCAAGTGGCAACCGCACCTGACAGCGACTTTACGATCATCTTCGGTGCAATGTACAGTTACAAGGAAGGCACATTTACCGGTGTTCCAACAACAGGTGACATGAACCACAACCTGCTGTTGACGACTTACGACATCACGGCCATCACAACGACTAAGGATACCGCTACTGTTCAAAATGGTGATACGGTAAACGCCGCAACCTTTGGCGCCGACCCAACCGATGCTAAAATCGGTAAGGTAACGGATGCTAACGGCAACACGGTTACCAACCCAACGGCGCAACCAGGGACTTACACCGTTGAGTTGACTCGTGACGGCTACCTGCCTAAGACAGTTACTTTGACTGTTACCCAACGTCCTAGCGACAACAACGGTAACGGCGGGTCATCTACTGGGACCAACAATGGTTCCGGCAACTCATCAACTGGGTCTGATGTTGATACATCAACTTCTCCTAACACTGTGATCGATGGCCAAACGGTGGCTAAGAAGGGTCGCGCCATTTATGCGCTTAAGGGTCTGTACATGTACAACAAGACCACCTTTACTAAGTCTGCTCGGACTTACCACTATGCAAAACAGATTCGGACAAAGCGTCCAATCTTCATCGTTGACGGCTACACAAAGTCATCAAACGGTGCATTGCGTTACCGGGTTCACGATTACTACCACAAGAGTCGTAAGGGTTACATCACCGCAAAATCAGGTTACACGGCCTTGGCTTACTACTTCAGTGTGCCAAAGTCGAAAGCCGTTCGCGTGATTACTAGCACTGGTATCAACAGTTACGGCAACAGCAGTCTTTCTGGTAAGAAATTGACGCATTACAAGAAGGGTACTGTTTTGAAGGTCAAGAAGGTTGTGAAGTACAAGTTAGCTTCACGTTTCCAACTGACCAACGGCCGTTATATCAGCGGTAACAAGACTTACGTGATTATGAAATAGTGCCATTCCATCGGGGAGTGGATATGTAAGACTAATTTTATTGCATACGAACTGAGAAGCCTGGGGGCATTGCCTGGGCTTCTTTTTTTGGTGCGCCCGGCATGGGCGCCAACTAGACGGTGAAAGTCCGTTGCGGGCCGTAGTAGTCGGAACCGCAAGTCAATGACAAGGGTGTCCATCGTGAGGTGGAATCTGAAGGAAGTCGGCGACAAAGTACCGCATTGATGTACAAGAATCAGCTATAAGGCTGTGTTGGTCGGACGAGGTTGCCAAACAAACCAAAGTCCAATACTACTCGAGGCCATCGCAGTAAAGCTGGCAATGACATGGTACGAAAGTGGGCGTTCTTACCCGGGGAGGCCTGTATCGTACGTTCCCGACAAGAGGCGCGCTAAGCGCCACAGGAACAAACATCGCAGTGATGTGGTGCAGAACGATACAGGAGTCAGCCGAGGCCATAGTAGTGGTATCTGCCACGAAGGGCTGAACAATAATAGGTCATCATTGATATTGGAGGTGGAGACAGTGCAACAACCGCAGAATACAGAAAAAGCTGACCGCCGGCGGACAGTAGGACTGGAAGCCCAAGAACAAGTCGGGGTGCGTAGCACTGACTCTGGTGAAAATACGATGATGAACGGCACTAAGTTTCAAGAGTTAGTCTTAGACCGAAATAACCTGAACGAGGCTTATCTTCGCGTCTGCAGAAACAAAGGTGCAGCAGGACTAGACGGAATGACCGTTGACGAACTGTTGCCCTACTTGAGGAAACATAAACAGGAATTACTGCAAGCTTTACAAAACGAGACCTATCGGCCTCGTCCCGTTAAGCGGGTTGAAATTCCAAAACCTAATGGTGGTAAACGCAAGCTCGGAATACCAACTGTGATTGACCGACTTGTTCAACAAGCCATGGCGCAAGTCATGGTGCCAACATTTGAGCGTGTCTTCTCAGATAATAGTTTTGGGTTCCGACCGAATCGAAGTGCTAAAGATGCCATTGATAGAGTGGTTCAGTTCTACAATCAGGGCTATCACTATGTCGTGGATCTCGATTTAAAAGCATACTTCGATACGGTCAACCACGATCTGCTTATTAAATTTATTGAGCAGTATATTACGGATCCATGGATACTGCATCTCATTCGTCGCTTCCTAACCAGCGGTGTCATGAATGGTGGTCTATTTGAACGAAGTGATAAAGGCACCCCTCAAGGTGGCCCCTTATCGCCACTTTTGGCTAACATTTATCTCAACGAACTGGATAAGCTGTTAACTTCCAGAGGTCATAAGTTTGTCCGCTATGCGGACGATTGTAATATTTATGTCCGAAGCAAACGTGCTGGAGAACGGGTTCTGACTAATGTTACTCGCTTTCTTGAAGGCGACCTAAAGGTCACCGTCAATGAGGACAAGACATCAGTAAGTTCGCCTCTGCGGGCCAAGTTCCTGGGATTTTCCTTGGGGGTTGGTCGAGGAGGTGCGTATGCGCGACCTGCTTGGCAGGCCAAGCAACGCATCAAGTCTGCACTCAGGAAAATGACCAAGCGCAATCGGGGCGTTTCGTTAAACCTGGTGTTTAACGAGATTCATCAAAAGATGCGTGGGTGGTTACAGTACTATTCGGTCGGGAAAATGACCAATTTTATCCGTCACTTAGACGAATGGTTGCGAGCAAGGATTCGCCAGTATATTTGGAAACAGTGGAAGAAGCTCAAAACAAAGGTCAATCATCTTGTAAAACTGGGGCTTTCTGGCACCAGTGCTTATACAATGGCCAATACCCGTAAGGGTTATTGGCGAACTGCGCATAGCAAGACATTGACCTATACTCTGACAAACAAAAGACTGGAACGCCTTGGACTCATCAATATGAGCAAGACACTCCAGTCAATACAAAGTGCTTAAATTATTGAACCGCCGTATACGGAACCGTACGTACGGTGGTGTGAGAGGTCGGTAATTGAATTAATCAATTACCTCCTACTCGATTATTTTCACCTTTTAAGTACACAAAAAGAGCCCCAGCTCTGGTATAGTTAAATTGCTAAACAAAACCACATGAGAGAAGAGGACTCTATATTGAAAACTTTACAGGAAATGGCATTAAATTTCAACAAAAACATTTTAGTATCGCATACGGGTGGTCAATTATCTTCCGATGGCGGGCTAACATTGTGTGTAGAGCTGATGGCAAAATTCCAGTTCACCATCTTGGCCGACAAACTATTGAGGTTCAATGACCAGCGACGATATTGTCAACACAGTAATTCTAGTATCTTAAAACAGTTAATTCTTCAGATTATTGCTGGTTATAGCGCAGATTCTGCGGCAACTTCTTTAGAAAAAGAACCGCTTTTTAAATTATTATTGGATAAACCGTCTTTGGCTTCACAAGCAACAATATCACGTTTTTGGCAACGCTTTGATAAAGATAGTGTTAGCACATTACAGACTTTAAATGAGGCTTTGATCGACCGTGTTCGACTATTAACCAACCAGACAGCCACGATTATTGATATCGATTCGACTCACTCAGACACTTATGGCAAACAGGAAGCCACTAACTACAACGCACATTATGGTACTGAAGGATATCATCCATTACTGGCAACTGATCAAGATGGTAACTTATTGAAAGCTGTCTTGCGTCCTGGAAATGCCTACACCAGCAAAGATGTAAAAGCTTTTTTAACACCACTATTAAAGCATTATCAAACTCAGCTGCCCACGACTGACATTCTGGTTCGTGGTGATAGTGGCTTCGCCACGCCAGAAGTTTACGATGTCTGTGAAGCCAACGATGTGTTTTACATTATTCGACTCAAATGCAATCGAAAATTACAGAATCTAGCTGAAAAGTTCGTCAAGATCAGTGATCAAACCCAGTGGCAAGAGGAAGAGACTCATTACTACTCTGAAATCTATCAATCAGCATCGTGGCCTAAGCCACGGCAGATTTATATTAAATCAACTCGAGTAGCTGGTGAACTGATCTTTTCACATGAATTTATCGTCACTAATCTGACTAATTTAACGGCTGAAACTGCCTTCGAACTGTATCACAAACGCAGCCAAATGGAAAATTACATCAAAGAAGCTAAAACAGGTTTCTTTTTCGATAAGACTGATAGTTCAACGTTTAATGCCAATGCTGCCCGGATGATGGTTAGTGTACTGGCTTACAATATTGTCAACTTTTTAAAGCAGCTAGCACTGACAAAACATGATTCCGGCTTGTGCGTTAGCACATTGCGGATCCGTTTATTCAAAGTTGCGGCACGTGTTGTGCATACTGGCCGACGCATTCAGTTGCGGCTGAGCTCGTATCATGTTTACCATCGGCTGTTCTACCAAGCTCTACAGCGTATCCAGGCTATTGAATAACCGGCAAAATTAAAAAAATCTGTACAACCAAGGGACAAGTGTATCCAAAAGTTCAAAGCAATTCTGAGTTAGTTGAAAGATCTCACTAGCTAGAACTGATAAACATCGTATTTCAGCAAAAGATAAAGACATACCCGTCAGTTTTCGAAAAAATACGAAAACTGACGGGATTTTTATGAACTATGAATAATTCAGGGTTTTAAATAACTGTTTAATTTCCGGTAGGACCTGTGAGTTGCGAGAAACTAATTCTGTCGTTAACATCTGTTTGATCTCCTTATCTTTTCAACCACCCTACCATGCCTCGGGTGTGGAATGCGAGCTATCCGCCCACGTCTTAGGAAATCCTTTAGCAGTCCACCCACGCGAACATATTTTCGTTTCTTTTTCGCGAAGAGTTTAGTAAACTAGTGGGGTAGCGTTTTATCGTTCAAAATAATATCCATCACTTAACCAGATTTTGTTTGTAAAGAGGAAACCATTATGACTGATTATGCCATTTTATGTGAAAAAGCTAGTGCGGCGAAAAACTTTGCCAGCGCCCTGGGCGGCACCAGCGGCAGTTTTGCTGGCAAGTCATACACCATCGTCCACTCGCACGGTCACCTGTTAGAGCTGGTCGACCCAAAGGATCAGGTACCAGACGACAAAGTGACCCAGTATCGTTCCTGGAAGCTGGAACACTTGCCATGGAACGTCAACGATTTTAGTTGGGAAAAGAAGCCCATCGCAGCTGCACCCCGACGTGGCAGTCACCAAACGACGGCCCGCAAATCACTCACAGAACTTAAGACCGCAGTCAAAGGTTGCGATGCCATCGTTATCGCAACCGATGTTGACCCGTCTGGAGAAGGCGAGCTGTTAGCCTGGGAAATTATTAACGCGATCAAGTGGCAGGGACCCGTCAAGCGGTTGTACTTTGCCGATGAAGAAAAGCGGTCGGTTCAGACTGGTTTTCGTGAGATCAAGGACATTCCGAGTCAACAAGAAGACGGCGACTTTCTCAAGTCCGACGCCCGCAGCAAATGGGATTTCCTGTCGATGCAGCTGACCCGAATCGCCACAACTGTGTCTAAACAGGCTGGCTATCCCGTCATGGTCGTGCGTGAAGGTCGGCTAAAATCACTGATCGTCCGCCACGTCTATGAACAACTGGAAGCCCTGCGCAATTACAAACGTAAGCCGTTCTATGAGGTCAAATTCAAGGACCCGCAGGACCACGTTTTCGCACGGAAATTTAAGGATGATGAGGCTGCTGCTAAATTCCGTTTTGCATCGAAGACTGCTGGCGAAAAGGACGCAGCCGCCTATCATCCAAGTGCGGTAGCCAATATTAAAACAACACGCCGGCACTCGGGACCACCAAAACTGTTGGACCTTTCTAACCTCGCGTCAATTTTGGCGCCTAAGGGCTACAACGCTAAGGAAGTTTTGGGCACGTATCAAAAAATGTACGAAGCAAAGATCGTCAGCTACCCACGGACGGATGATTCCAAGATTTCGCTGGAACAGTTTAAGCAGCTCTATCCACTGGTACCGTCAATCGCCAAGGTGGTTGATGTGGACCAGAAACTTTTGACGCACACAGCACCTCGATTTACGCACGTCACTAAGGGCAGCGTGGACCATGGGGCCAACCGTCCTGGGAATAAGGTGCCAGCATCGCTGGGTGCCCTTTCTCGCTTCGGTAAATCGGGTCCGGCCATCTACGAAGTTGTGGCAAAGAACTTTCTGGCTATGTTTGGTGAGGATTACGTGTTTGACCACACCACTGCCGAGTTAGCGGACTACCCAGACTTTAAGACGGCCTTTAACGTGCCCGTTGCACTG
Organism: Secundilactobacillus paracollinoides; assembly: GCF_001702155.1. NCBI lineage: Bacteria > Bacillati > Bacillota > Bacilli > Lactobacillales > Lactobacillaceae > Secundilactobacillus > Secundilactobacillus paracollinoides. The sequence continues at coordinate 1,014,353 of NZ_CP014912.1, read as the reverse complement.
AACTATAAACTTATTTTTGACAGCGCGCGTCAGATCAAAGATGATGACAGCACGGAAGGCAATCAATCAAGCGTTGTCGGTCCAACCGCCGACCCGTTTGTCTTTGAAGGGGCTAACCCGAAGCCGGTTAAGCCAACCATGAAGTGGCTCATGAACTACCTGCAAAAACACAACATCGGGACTGGGGCAACGCGAGTATCCACGGTCTCGCAGATCACAGCTGGCCGAACCGCCCTGCTGCACGAACGCCGCGGAACATTTTCCATGACGAACACCGGAATCGTCTCAGCTGTTCTGACTGAAGGGACCATTATCAGTAGTACAAATGCCACGAAACGGTTATTTGACCTCATGGACCAGGTTGGCAAATTTGAGCTGCCACCTGACCAGCTTCTAACAACCGCTACGCAGACAGTCACCCACGACATGCCGATCATGGTCGAAAATGCTGGCAAACTGCACGACCGTTTGGGCGATCCAGAAAAGTTAGTCAAGAAGTATCCACAAAAACCAAAGTCGTCTGGCACCACCAGCGCTGGCAAAGAAGTCAAATTCAACCAGGTCTGGGGCGGCCACCACTTCACGGATAGCGAAGTGGCTGATTTGCTGGCCGGTAAGGATATTTCGTTTAGCATTAAAACCAAACGCGGCAAGGACATGGACGTGCACGGGACGCTGGCACAGCAGACCTATCGTGGCCACAAGTTCTGGGGCTTTAAGGCCGCTGATGATGTGTTTACGAAGACTAAGAAAAAAAGCATTAAAAACAAATCCAAATAATAGGGAAATTAAAAGACGTCACATTTAAATATGACGTTATAAAAGCACCGACTTCTCACCCATTGAGAAGTCGGTGCTTTTATGCGTTGTCGTCCTTATCCAGATACACATCCGGAACTATCTGTTGTATGACTTTAGTCAGTAAAGTTCCCAGTTGTTTTTCTTCGTTTTTAGTTAAGCTCGTCAAGGCGAAAGAATTCGTGTCCATTTGGATCTTCTTTAGTTCTTTATAAGCCTCCGTGGCCTTTTCAGTAGGAAAGACATTACGGCGTCGTTTATCATCCAGATCAACACGCATGTCTGCCCATCCGTTAGCAACTAAAGTGTTAACTACTTTAGTGACAATACTTTGTTGCCGATAAATTCCGCTCATCAGATCCTTTTGTGCTATGCCAGGCTGCTCACATATAATCAAAACATAATAAAAATTACTTTCATTTAATGACCAACCCTTCAGCCGTGTGTTGAGGTACTCCCGAATTGCTCGGTTATACATCGAAATGAGTTTTTCCATCTGAAGTGTCATCGCGATGTCTCTCCTTTAATTTAAATATGCTCTACTAACCAATAATAACAGTCCTGTGCATAAAATGGACATCCAAATTGCAAGATGAGTTCCAACAACAAGATTTGAAGGTATCGTAGCAATTAAAACCATTATGGTATTAAATGCAGAACCTGAAATCTGCCGCAACGCATTATTTAGTGTGGTTCCGTGTGAAATTTCATCTGCTTTCAGGTCTTTTAACCCTTCGGTAATAGCAACTGACATAATCATTGAAATTCCAATCATGCGTAACATATAAGCCAGGATTGTTACCCATACGCTTGTCGTTGTTGTCATCATTACTAGAGAGATACTAGCAACTAGTACAATTAGGCTCCCCAAATAGATAGGAAGTCTCGCGCCATGACTGTCATAATATCTTCCGATAATCGGCGATGTAAGTGCACTTGCAATTGCTCCAGGAAGTAAAATAAGACCTGCTGACAAGCTAGACATTCCTCTTGTATCTTCAAAGAAGATAGGTAAGATTGCCTCAGTTCCCATCATTATGCCGAACACCAGCATAGTTACAATTAACATGGTCGTAAAACTATGCTTCTTAAAGACGGACATGTTCAATAATGGTGTTTCTAACTTACCCTGACGATGCACAAAATACCATGTAATCAAGCTTCCGGCAACTAGCATGACCACAGCTAACATAAAATCACTTGAGAACAAGCTAATGCTTGCCAAAACGCTTCCTAAACCAACCATTGAACTTGTGACAGACTTAATGTCTATTACCACTTTTCGAGACTTTGAAAAGTTAGGCAACATAAAAATAGCAATTATCAAAACAATTACTATTATAGGCATGATGACATAAAATAAAGACTTCCATGAGAAAAATTCCAACATCAGTCCTGAAAAGCTTGGACCAACCGCAGGCCCCGCTGAAACTACCAACGATATTAGTCCCATGATGGTTCCCCGTCTATCAGCGGGATATAATGCTATCAGGCTAATTTGAACGTAAGTAATCATAATTCCACCTGCAACTGCTTGCAGCAATCGAGCTAATAATAGCACATAAAAATTACTTGTCATGGGTCCTAATATTGTCCCGACCAAAAAGACGGTAACAACGCCGATAAATACTTGTCGACTAGTATATTTGTCAATTAAATTAGCCGAAATTGGAGTTGCTAATCCAAGCATGAGTACATAGCCCGATGTCAACCATTGAGCAACGTTCAACGAAAGATGAAAATCTTTTGAAATAACTGGTAAAGCCGTTATCATTACAGTCTGATTTAAAAGCATTACAAAGGCTGTAACTAACAGAATTGTTGCTATTAAAGTTCGATTTTTAGTGACCAAAAATATACCTCCATATTTACATTCAAATGAATGTTTTGTATAATACATTCATTCGAATGTAAAATCAAGATTTATTGCTTAAAATCCTAACTTCCTCGATACCTTATACTAAAAAGTAGCTATGTTAAGCACAGTATAAAAAAACATGTAAGGCTTCAGAGCGCCTTACATGTACCAAGATAAATTAATTAGACTTATTTATCGCTAGAATTCTATGAGTCAAGTACAACACCATACTCAGATTTTCCATCACCCTTTTGTTCACCTTCATATCCTAATTCGGTTCCAAGTCCCTTGAGGAACTCTATAATGGATGGATTAAGACCTATTTCATCAAGTGCATCCCGATTAATGCTATATCTGATTGTTTCTTCATGACCACTAATCACTTTATCAATCCATTTAGGTTCGCGTAGATATTCACGTCCAATTGCTACAAAGTCAATTCCCGCGTCCATTATTTTTTCAGCATCTTCAGGTGTTTCAATAGAGCCAACTGAGATCAAGGGTAACCGTCCTTTAACTTGATCCTTAATACGTTGAATCGTATACCGATCATCATCTGGATTATTCAATGACTTACGCCAGGCATTCCCCATTGAAATATGCAGATAGTTCAGTGGCTGGCCAGATAATTTATCGATGAACTTTAGAGTATCGTCTATTCGGATGCCTGGTGACTCAATTTCTTCTGGAGATATCCGATAACCCAGAATAAAGTCATCATTTCCATACTCTTCAATAGCGTCGTGTACAGCTCTAATTATTTCTAATGCAAATGTCATTCTCTTTTCGACGTCGCCACCCCACTTATCTGTTCGTTTATTGGAGTGGGGAGAGAAAAACTGCTGAATCAGGTAAGTATTGGCCCCATAAATTTCAACCCCATCAAAGCCAGCAACAATCGCTCTACGAGTAGCATCGGCGAAGGCCTGAACAATCGCTTCTACCTCATTCGAAGAAAGTTCGCGAGGAGTTTCCATCCCATCTCGAGGAGCTGCAACGGCGCTAGCGCTAACCGGTTGAATCCCCCTAAGGATGGTACTGTCGCTCATTCGGCCAGCATGAAAAATCTGTAGAATTGCTTTCGTGCCACCTTTCTTCATGGCATCTGCTAATTTTGATAAGCCCGGAATATACTTATCATCTGCAACTGAAAGCTCGCCTTCGAACCCTTTTCCATCATTAGTAACATTCGCTACCGGAGAAATAAACATGCCAACACCGCCAGAACGTAAACCAGCATAGAACAGATCGTCGCGAGATACAGAGCCTTCCTCTAGACTTGAAGCAATAGTCATAGGTGGAATAACAACTCGATTCTTGACTTTAACGCCATTTTTAAAAGTATATGGTTGTAAAAACTTGTAGTCACTCATAGTTAGACCTCCAACTTAGTTAGTGAATTAACTTACAAGTGTAGTATAGTTGTCAGAAAAGAAAGTTTTAAGTACTGACTTAATTGTAAGTTACTTACCAGCAAGTTAGTTTTATTGAAGGGAGTTGTGATTTTGGCAATTAAAAAATATCATCTAGGCTGTAATTACGTCTTAAGTATAATTAGTGGAAAGTGGAAGCCTTCAATAATTTGCTCCCTCGGACTAGAAGAAAAAAGATATGGTCAATTAAAAAAATACATCGAAGCCATCTATAGCCACGATGTAACTGATAAGGTGCTATCAGAACAGTTAAATCAATTGGTTCATGATCAAATTGTTCATCGAGATAGTTTTCCAACCATTCCTCCTAAAGTAGTATATTCTCTGACTCCTGAAGGCGCAAAACTTAAAAAAATTTTAGTATCCATGTCGAAATTTGGTGAACAATTAGCTGAATCTTCTGATGACGATATTGAGTTAGATTATTCCGCCCAAGACATGCTAAGAGAAATTCATACAACCAATTAATTGTTATTGTGACAACAGTTCTCGTCTAAAACTAATTAACTATTATTTCTGTCCAGTTCGCGTTATTTCGCTTCCTAATTTGTTATTCCGCAAAGTTATCAATGTTTAAAATTTGGCTCAAATTGATTGTGCGTAAGTTGATAATAAAGAGAAGTACTTATCCATGAAATAGTTAGTCATTTTAAAACAAAACAATCAGTGGCTAATAAGTGTTTTAACGTAAGGATTCTCAAGTGCATTAGCCGTCTTTTCAGCTTCCGCAAATTGAAGTTCGCGACTGACAATGTCTTCGGCGTTGGGCGCATCATAAATATCAAGCTTGTAGTCGATCTCTTTCAAGTTTTCCGCAATGATGCGTTGCTGCTCCAAGATCTTTTCTCGATGGTCGTGAAATAGGCGTTTTCGGTCGTCAATACTTGCTGGGCCAGCCATCACGTCCGCAATGTACTGCCGGATCGCGCTAATTTTCATCCCCGTATTCTTCAAACAACAGATCGTGTGGATGATATTGAGATCGCCATCCGTAAATTCACGATAGCCAGCATCGTTTCGAGCGACAAATGGTAATAACCCTTCCTTATCGTAGTAACGCAGTGTGTAAATGGATAAACCGACCTTCTCTGAAACTTCTTTAATTGTGTACGTCATCAAATAGACCTCGATTTTTTTCATTAGAGTTGCCATAGAGTGCCCTCTAGGGTTTAGGATAGCCATATCATAAACAATCGTTACGTTAAACGCAACTAAAAAGGAGATCTTTATATGACACAACACGTGCTCGTTACTGGTGGGAATGGTTTCTTAGGCCAACACATTATTTTACAGCTCCTCGATCAGGGGTATCAGGTTCGGACAACACTGCGCACTTTGAATAAGCAAGGCCAAGTGATTGCAACGTTGCAGGCGCATGGTGAGAACACAGATCAGCTTGGTTTTGTTCAGGCCGATTTAAGTCAGGATGCTGGATGGTCGGAAGCAATGGCGGGTATCGATTTTGTGTTAAGTGTTGCCTCCCCTGTCTTCATGACGACTCCCGATGATCCAGAAGAAGTCAGTCGAGCAGCTAAAGTCGGCATTTTACGAATCTTAAAGGCTGCTAACCGAGCTAAAGTTAAGCGAGTGGTCATGACGGCTAATTTTGGGGCCGTAGGTTTCAGTAACCATGATATGAACAGCGTGACAACTGAAAAGAACTGGACTGATCCCAGCGAAAAAGGCATTTCTTTATACGAAAAATCAAAGCTGTTAGCTGAAATGGCAGCTTGGGATTATATTAAACAACCAGACGTACATCTAGAATTTGCGACAATTAATCCAGTCGCAATTCTTGGCAAGGCACTGGATAATCACCTGTCTGGCAGTTTCAGCCTAGTTAAGGGCTTGTTGGATGGGTCTACGAAACGCGTCCCGGACTTGCCCCTGAACGTTGTGGATGTTCGCGACGTTGCCGACCTGCATATTCGCGCTATGGTTACGCCAGAAGCTAACGGGGAGCGCTTTATTGCGACGGAAGACGGCCAGATCTCACTACTGGAAATCGCACAGTTGATCAAGGCGAAACGGCCAGAATTAGCCAGTCAGGTTGCCGATAAGAAGTTACCAAGCTGGATCATCACGCTGGGAGCGCCGTTTAATAAGTCTGCCACTGAGGGCAAGCTGATGATGGCCGTTAACCGAAACGTCAGCAACCAAAAAGCACGCGATGTGTTAGGGTGGACGCCGATCAGTGATAATGAGCAGACGATTTTGGATACGGTGGATGCCATAGAGCGTGAAGGAAAACGGTAGGAAGCGAAATGTAAGCCAACTCTGGCGAAAATGCCTGAACTTGGCATTTTTGCCAGAGTTGGCTTACATGCAGTTTTCTGTTTTCCGAAACGCGTTTCGGCCGCGATGCCTAGAAAGACTGAAAAAATTCCGTTGAGGCGAAAGATCACCCCAACGTTTTAATGTCCATAACAAAAACGGCGCCAACTAATTCCCAAATTGGGGGATACAGTTGACGCCGTTTGCGTTTAATAGACCTTCAACCCAAGCTTGTGTTTCATCAACAGAATACGCGCAACCGAAGCATTTAACTGCTTAGTCGAAATCTGTTTCTTAGCAAGTGCATGTTCAACCTTCGGAATGCCTGTTCGATAATCACTGCTGAGAATCACGTCATTGCCAGCTTTGATGGCCGCGACATCACGGTACACATGGTGCTTATTCGCATAAGCTGTAACGGCCCCCATTTGGAGACTGTCGGAAACGATGACGCCCTTAAAGCCAAGGGTCTTTCGAAGAAGGGTAATATCCTTTCTTGAGAGCGATGCCGGCCTCCCCGGATCAATCTTGCTTAAAATGATATGGGTCACCATAATAGAATCCACGCCAGCTTTAATGCCTGCTTTAAATGGCAAAAAATCCTTACTCTCAAAGCTCTTCAAGGAACGATTGACCGCCGCCGCTCCGGTGTGCGTGTCCGCTGCGGCCCCGTATCCCGGAAAATGTTTTAAGGTTGCGGCAACATTGTACTGTTGAATCGCGGGCACAACGTCTTTAATATAGATGGCTGTCTTCGCATAAGATTTGGAAAACGCGCGCGGATAAATAAAGCTGCCGGTTCTTTCAGAAACATCTGCATCAGGGGCATAGTTCCAATTGATGCCAAGGGTATGCAGCGTTTTGGCTTCACTCTTATATTCTTTCAGTACTTGCTTCATACCACCCTTTGCGTATGCTTGTCGTGGGGACAGATACGCACTATGCCCAGAGATTGCGCTATTAGAACTTAACCGAGAAACTGTGCCGCCCTCCTGATCAGTTGCGATGGTGAGCGGAATCTTAGCACTTCTTTGATAGCCTTTCAGTCGGTTCTTAAAACTGCTGCGACTACCGACAAAATTATTCCCCATCAAAATGATGCCACCAAGATCATACTGTTTGATTGCATGTTTGGTCGCACTAGCATCATTCGAGACACCCGTCACAAATAATTGCCCCACTTTTTGCTTCGTGGTCATGTGGGCAACTCTACTGGCAATCTTCTGCTCAGCTGTGGTTTTAGCCATTGCATTCGGCACTGTCGAACCAATTAGAAAAGCCACCTCTGCAATCGTTGCTAGGCAAACATCAACTATCCTTCTACTATTAGAACGTTTAATCATAAAGAAGCCCTTCTTTTACTAATCTATAATTAACGTTTTAATTATATCAAATTGTTAGACAAATCAATCACTAGTTTCAAAAAATCAGCAAACACGTGTCAATACAGGAATAGTGTGTCATTCGCCAGTTTATTTTCTCGTCAGGATATTTTGACTTGTAAAGCGCTTACAAAAAGTGTAAAGTTAACCCCATAATAAATATTTCACTTACTGGAGGTAAGGAGTAATGACAAAGGTTGCAATGGTTACAGGGAGTGCACAGGGAATTGGTGCTGAAGTGAGTCGTCATTTGGCAAAAGACGGTTATGACATTGCGTTAGCTGATCTGCCCGCCCAAGCTGAAAAAGCCAAAACGGTGATTGCTGGCGTCGAGGCAGCCGGTCAAAAGGCGATTTTCGTGCCCGTTGACGTGACTGACCAGCAAGCGGTTGCTGATGCTGTCAACGAAGCTGCTGATAAACTGGGTGGCTTTGACGTTATGGTCAACAATGCCGGGGTTGCAAAAGTGGATAAGCTTGAAGATATCAAACCTGCTGACTTGGAATTCAGTTACAAGATCAACGTGTTTGGTGTTATCTACGGCATCCAAGCTGCTGCCAAGAAGTTCAAGGAACTGGGCGTTGCCGGCCGTATCATCAACGCTTCATCCATTGCGGGCATGCGCGCTTTTCCTGTTTGGGCAACCTACTCCTCAACGAAGGCCGCTGTCATTAGTATTACCCAAGCCGCTGCCTTAGAATTTGCGGCTGACCACATTAACGTCAACGCCTATGCACCAGGTGTTGTTGGCACCACTGGTATGTGGGATGACATTGACAAGAAGATGTCTGAGATCAACGGCAAACCACTGGGTCAAAATAAGAAGGACTATGTCGGTACTATCCCACTAGGCCGGACCGTTGAACCAAATGATATTGCAAACATGGTGTCATTCTTGGCTGGCCCTACTTCTGAATTTATTACGGGGCAAACGTACGCTGTGGATGGTGGCGGTATCCTGTAAACACGCTTCAACCGATAATCAAACTAGCATAAAAAAGCGATGCCATGTGACATCGCTTTTTTTGTGCTAGTTTTCTGTGGTAAACCGGATGTAACTGCGATCATCAAATGAGTTGTTTCCAGCTCGCAATCCCTTGGTGGAGGGGAATTGTTGGTAACACAGCGGATCATTTTGAATCACGTCTGCCAGTCCAACTTCAGTCGTATCCAGATCCTTTTGAATTTGTGGGTACCCATCACTGGCCAGTGCAATTTCCTGAGGGTTATCTTCAAGCTTGACGACCTGAATCAAACTATCTGGAATCGGTGTCCCGTTAAAAATGGCATACCCAAAGTCGGTGCCAGCTTCATTTGCAAAGTTTGTTGCCTTTAGGATCCAAGGCAGAATCTCAGTTCTGCTTGGGTCCTCCCCCGTCATGTAATCTTGTGGTATCGCTTTAGTTGTCTGAAAGTTTGTCGTGAGGATGAGACTGCGCATTTGCGACAAAACAACATCGCTCTTTTTGGGCGTTACAAGCACTTGCCCGTTAACATATGCCTGGCAATCTCCAATAAACCACAGTTCGTTGAAGTGGTTTGAGTAAATCACACTGACGGCTTGAAGCCCCTGACTAACAATGTCATCAGTAAACGTGACGTCCTCATAGAAATCGGCAAACTTCTGGTTAACCCGGGAAATAATTTCCGGTAATGTTGTTTCTTCCGGACATTCGGCTAACACCTGAGCAACAAGTGTTGACGCCCACTTCCCCGTTGTTTTTCGTTGGTAGCTAAAATCTGACTTAGATGTGACTCCGTCAACGATAGCCACGAAGTTATCATTAGCAACAATGGTGTCTTCGCATAACGTATCATTGATTTTACCACGTAGAAACTGTTCGATTATTTTCACGTCATCGCCCTCTTTTGTCAAAAATGGTTCGACTCCAGCATAGTTGATGCGTGACAAAATAACCAGTCGGGTGTTTATGAATTTTGACGATTGTACCGCGCATAGCGAATTTCGCGATAGATGACGATTGCAATTGGCAGGATCATCAGAATTAATGCACTATCTAAAGCCATCCAGTGCAGCCAAAGCGAAACGCCACCTAGGGCAATTGCAACGACACTGAGTCCGTAGAGTACAGGACGCCGTTTAGTCCACCGTGTCCACCGCTCTTCCGGCGTCTTCACATCTGAAATAAATGATTCTAGTCTGAGCAATGCCCCAATGTTAATAAATCCCATCAGAAGCATGATACCGCGGTCATACAGTGCACTGATATTAAACATCAGCGCAATCAAGAACAAAACATCAATTACCAGCAATAGTGTCGTAACAGGACTCAATCGCTTTAAAACGTCTTCTTTTTTTAAATAAGCTTTCATATCATTATCCTCCTTGATAAGGGTATCCAGTGAAATCCCGTAGTAGTCGCTTAATGCGACCAGACTATCGATATCGGGATAACTATGCCCCGTTTCCCAACTGGATATCGTTTGCCGTGAAACACTCAGTGTCTCTGCAACGGTCTGCTGTGTTAATTGTTTTTCTGTGCGTGCACGCTTTAATTGTTCGCCAACTTGCATGATTAAAATCTGCCTTTCCCCATATGGATGAGCTTAATATACTCCCTAGGATACCATTTACCTAGCCAAGATTCTAAGCATGCCGGTATATCAACGTTTGGAAGCATTATTTTCAACTTCAAGTCCTCAAAATAAACTTGGAATCGGCGCCTTATCGGTCATTGCAACCGTTTGCATTAAATGCTACGATGAACCATGAAAGGTCCACCAACTCACAAATCTAATGTAAAAGCGAGACGATTATGATGACGCAACCATTACCCAACTATGATCAGGACGGTCAAACAATAACTCTGTCCTTCCTTGACCAAAAATTACAACTCACTATTATTACCCAGGAAATAATTCGCGTTTTTGAATTCCGTGGCGATAAGTCTTCGTCCTATGCGATTGAAGGTGAAAAGCAACAGCCAACTGACTTCACGTTTAACACAGTGAATAATCAGTACATTCTCAAAACAGCAGCACTAACGCTAAAAATTGATACTGCCGGCCATTTAGACGCCTACGATGCCCATGACAACCCGCTCGTTCTCGATTATCGCGGCGACCGTCACCTGCTTGATAAAGGTATCGATAAGGTCCATCAAAAATTGGTTGAAGCTGAAGGACATAACGTTACTGACGCAACTGCAACGAGCAATACTGCCTATTACGAAGTTGTTAAAACGCTAAATGCTGATGAACAGTTTTACGGTTTAGGCGATAAGACCGGCTATCTGAACAAACGCGGATTCGAATACGATAACTGGAATACGGACAATCCCGAACCACACCTGGAGAACTTTACCCGACTCTATAAGTCCATTCCAATCCTTTATGGATTAAACGCAGGACATCCGTTTGGCCTGTTCTTTGACAACCCCTACCGCAGCCATTTCGACCTTGGCAAGGAAGATCCTAACTACTACTTCTACTCTGCAGTCGATGGCAATTTAGACTACTACATCATTGGCGGTCACTCGTTGAAACAAGTTGTCACCAATTACACCTACCTCACTGGACGCGTCCCGTTACCACAGAAATGGACACTTGGGTATCAGCAATCGCGCTGGGGCTATAGTGAATCCGAAGCTGAAGTTCAAGAGCTGGCCGATAATTTTGAAAAATACGACCTTCCCTGTGACGCCATACACTTCGATGTCGACTACATGGAAGGCTACCGGGTATTTACCTGGGATCAGGCAAAATACCCCTCAGGACCGCAGAATTTCGTTGCTAGCTTGCGGAAACGAGGCATTAAGGTCGTTCCAATTATCGATCCCGGCGTAAAAAAGGATCCTGGCTACACCATATACGATGACGGTATCAAACATAACTACTTCGTTAAAACACCTGAAGGCGACGTCTACGTGAATAAAGTCTGGCCCGGCGATGCCGTTTTCCCCGACTTTGGTCGTCAAGCTGTCCGTGACTGGTGGGCGAATAATCAGCACTTCTTAGTTAAACTAGGTGCAGCCGGTGTCTGGAACGATATGAACGAACCGGCGTCGTTTGCCGGTGAAATTCCTGAAGATGTTGTGTTTAGCGACCATGATGAACCGTCAACGCACAAGAAGATGCATAACGTTTATGGTCATAACATGGATCAAGCAACCTATACTGGGTTAAAACAACTGCAGGGCAAACGACCGTACGTCATTACCCGGGCTGCTTATGCCGGAACACAAAAGTACGCTACCGTTTGGACCGGCGACAACCACAGTATCTGGCCGCACCTGCAGCTCATGATCCCGCAGCTTTGCAATTTAGGGCTTAGCGGCTTCTCGTTTGCTGGTACAGACATCGGCGGCTTTGGGTCTGACGCCCAGCCAGAACTATTGACCCGCTGGATCGAAGCCGCCATTTTCAGCCCACTATTGCGGAACCATAGTGCAATGGGAACGCGCCATCAAGAGCCTTGGATCTTCGGGGAACCGACCCTGTCAATTTATCGGAAATATTTGCAATTACGTTACCATTTCATTCCGTATCTGTACGATTTGTTCGCTCAGGAAGCGCAAAATGGGTTGCCAATCATGCGGCCACTAGTGCTCGAGTACCCAAATGACGCCAAAGTGCGAAATCTAGACGATGAATACATGGTCGGTGACAGCGTCTTAGTTGCCCCAATTGTTGAAAAGGCTAAGGATAAGCGGCTGGTCTACCTGCCTGCCGGTAACTGGATCAACTTTTGGAACAATCGTGAATACGCCGGAAACCAGGAGATCGTGGCTGATGCACCGTTGGACACACTTCCCCTGTTCATTAAGAAGAATACGTTATTACCTTGGGGAAAAGTCGTTACCCATATCAGCGACGCATCCGATACAGAAATGACGTTTAACCTATTTGGCGATTCTGGGACATACACCCACTATCAAGATAACGGGACTGACTTTAAGTACCAGGATGGTGAATTTAACCAGTATGCTGTTTCGGTGACGGATGGTGTGCCTGCTGTGACGCTAGTGCATCATGGGTTTAATGCTGTTTATCAACATGTTTATGTTGCGTTGGCTGACCGCGTTGTTGCGTTTTCTTTTGATGGCAATGACGGTTATGTTGTTGCGTGATTTTGGATAGCAAAAGGCGCCGATGCTCTTGAATAGAGTATCGGCGCCTTTTACTATTTTTTTGGCTACTAATTTCTCTTTTTACTTATTTCTCTTTTACATAGCCGAAACGTGCTCCATGGGGCAAGGGGCGGCCATGTAAGGGACTCTGGCAAAAAATCCAGGCCCAGGATTTTCTGCCAGAGTCCCTTACATTCTGCCCCTTAACCGCCCCATTCCGCACTCTAACAGTTATTTAGCAGAATTCACAGTAGCTTCTTGCTTGGAAGCATCCTTACGACGCATTTCCATTTCAATTTCTTCAAGCGTCTTCCCACGGGTTTCTGGCACCATGTAGATGACAAAGAAGATTGAAACGATTGAGAAGAAACCGAAGACGGCGAATGGGCCACCAACGTTGTTATGGAACATGCTCAACAATACCAAGAAGAATTGAGAAACGATAAAGTTCCCGATCCAGTTAGCAGCTGACCCGATTGAGTTCCCGATCCCACGAACGTTCAATGGGAAGATTTCACCAATCATTAACCAGCAAATTGGACCCCATGAAACGGCGAAACCGAAGATGTAAAAGGCAATCAGAATCATGGTTGGAACGGCCGCTGCTTTAACACTTAACGTGAAGTTCAAAACAGCTAAGATCCGATTGAAATCGTCATAACGATCGATCCAAATAACAGGATGGTCCGACGATTGAACTTGTCCATGATCTGGTAAGCCAACAACGTGCAGACGAAGTTCACGATCCCGATCCCAACAGAGATCCAGATGGCGCTGCCCTCAGCAAAGCCGAATCCTTTAATGAACACTTGTGGCAAGAAGTAAATGACAGAGTTAATCCCAACTAATTGTTGCAGAAGCATTAAACCAATCGCAACAATAACGGCTGGACGGGCAAACGTGAAGAGTTCATGAATCCCACCCTTTGGCTGGTTAGCAACTTTTTGAATGTCAGACAATTCCTTGTCTGGATCTTCATCGGTGTTTTTACGCAGATCGTGCAACACGTCGCGTGCTTCATCGATCTGACCCTTTTCAACTAAGTAACGTGGTGATTCAGGCAAGATCAACGACCCGATAAAGAGTAAGGCGGCAGGAATCAAAGCTGACCCGAGCATCCAACGCCAATCACGGATGCCTAACAGGTTATGACCCAAGAAGCCTAAGTTTGAAACGTAAGCTAACAGAATCCCTAACGTAATCATCAGTTGGAACATTGTCCCAAGGGAACCACGGTGCGGCGCATCAGCTAATTCTGCAAGGTATGCGGGTGTTAAAGCTGAAGCGGACCCAACGGCGAAACCCAAGATGATCCGGGCGGTAATCATTGAAATGAATCCAACAGATACCATTGATAGACCTGAACCAATCAAGAACAGAATAGAAGATAATAACAATAACCGTTTCCGACCAAAGCGATCGGATAAGGACCCAATCGATAGGGCCCCAATTGAAGATCCAATCAACACTGACGAGGTAATGAACCCCGTTTGCTCAATGTTCAAATGGAAGTTGCTTTCGATAAGCGAAGACGCCCCAGAAATAATACCAGTATCAAACCCAAATAACAGGCCGCCTAGAGCACCGAAAACAAAAATGAAAAATGTGCTTAAGTGTCTAGCTCGCATAAAAATCTCTCCTAACCAAAAGTAAATGATAGCTTTCAACGTTTCCAATTGTAATCCCTTACATGTAATTTGCAAGCGATTTCATTTACTAAATTAGCTAAAAGGCAGAAATGTTGGTTTTGGGATACCTAATAATTTTTGCTTATAAAAAGTGTGCTATTTCACAATATCGTAAATCGTTTTAAATTTTATAGTGCCAAACTCCGGCATGCCAGTAATACATTAACCATTCACAAAGTATAGCTTAGGTTTAGGCGGACACCATTTCCGCCATGATTAAAAATAAAATTTATGTATCCGCTTTCATAATTTGAAAATAATTTGTCAATAATTATTAAAACGTCCATCAATGATTATGGATTGTCACTACTTTGTAACATAATTAATTGGTCCATACCTCAATCTTTTTTGAATTATTTTTCAGCTTAATGCACACTTGTTCAATAAATTGGTCCCAATCAACACATTCTGCGCATAGTGGTGTCTACAACGTGGACGACAATGAAGATAATTCTAATACTGGCCTGATTTTAATGTTTAACACTATACTTATCCGGACACCTCGACGGACGTCAAAAAACGAGGATCGTTTACCCTGCCAATCTTTGCGCTACTAATAAAACCTTATTTCAAAAAGGAGTACTGTTTACAGTTTCTGAACAGTACCCCTTTTTATTCTAAAAAAGTTCGTTTTTCCTTTCGCCTGACTTGTGACACAGAAGCTTATCTGATAATATGTAAGAATTGTCAAAAACAAATACTAAATGTGACGTTTAAAAAACACCAAAAAGTGAGGTATATCATTGCTAACTGTAAATAATGTGTCCATGACCTTTTCCGACCATAAATTGTACGATGACGTTAACTTAAAATTCACGCCAGGCAACTGTTATGGCATTATCGGTGCCAATGGTGCCGGTAAATCAACCTTTCTGCATATTTTAGAGGGGCAATTGACGCCCACCACTGGGACCGTTTCAATGGGGCCTAATGAGCGGATGAGCAGTCTCAAACAAGACCATTTTGCCTTTGATGATCAAACTGTCATGAACACCGTATTGCAGGGACATGAACACCTCTACGAAGTGATGACAGAAAAGGATGCGCTCTACGCGAAACCCGATTTCTCAGATGCAGACGGGATTAAAGCCGCCGAACTGGAAGGCGAATTTGCCGAGATGGACGGTTGGAACGCTGAAAGCGATGCCAGCCAGCTGTTGCAATCCATGGGTATTCTTGAAGATCGACACCAAAGTTTGATGAAGGATCTCTCCGAAAACGACAAGATCAAGGTCTTATTAGCCCAGGCGCTATTTGGCAAGCCTGACGTTTTACTGTTAGACGAACCAACAAACGGGTTGGATCCGCTGACCATTAACTGGCTGGAAAATTTCCTAGCTGATTACGATAACACCGTCTTAGTCGTTTCCCATGACCGTCATTTCTTGAACGCCGTCTGCACGCACATGTGTGACGTTGATTTCGGTAAGATCGAACTCTTCGTCGGCAACTACGACTTCTGGCTGCAGTCTTCTCAATTGGCTCTAAAGTTGAAGTCACAAGCAAACGCGAAAAAAGAAGAACAGATCAAGCAACTGCAAGAATTTATCGCACGATTCTCTGCGAACGCTTCAAAGTCCAAGCAGGCCACTTCTCGAAAGAAACAACTCGACAAGATCACGCTGGATGATATTAAGCCAAGTTCACGGAAATACCCGTTCATTAAATTCACACCAGAACGCGAATTAGGAAACGACTTCGTGCGCGTTGAAAATATCAGTAAAACAATCGACGGCGTACAGGTCCTATCCAACGTCAGTTTCATCCTGCGTCCCGGTGATAAAGCGGCGATTATTTCACGCTCGGACGTTGCAACCAGCACGCTCATGCAGATCATTGCTGGTACCATGGCACCCGACACCGGTACTGTGACTTGGGGTGTCACGACTGAACGTGCATCAATGCCTAAGGATCTGAATCCCGAATTCAGCGACGAAAGCCTCAACATTTTAGAATGGCTGCGACAGTATGCCAGCAAGGAAGAAAGTGACAACACCTTCTTACGCGGTTTCTTAGGGCAAATGCTGTTCCGTGGCGATGATGTTTTGAAGCAGGTCACGGTCCTTTCTGGGGGCGAAAAAGTCCGCAGTTACCTCTCTAAACTTATGTTAACTAAGGCGAACGTCCTATTACTGGATGACCCGACTAACCATTTGGATCTTGAAAGTATCACCAGTCTAAACGACGCGCTGATCGGTTTTCCAGGCTCAATGGTCTTCACCAGTCATGACCACCAGTTTATTGAAACGATTGCTAACCACATTATTGAAGTGGGACCAAAGGGCGTTGTCGATAAGGCTGACACGACCTACGATGATTTTATTAACCATGAAGTTGCCCAAAAACAGGTTGAAGCGATTTACTAATCGTTTGACTATGCTAAAAAAGAAAAAGGAATCCGGCAAGTTAGTCGGGTTCCTTTTTTGATTCTTGCAATGACGTTACTATCTTTCCCTGCACCATAGTTGAACACTTTAGTTATCGAGGATAAACCTATGAATCCCATTTCCGACCCCGTCATGTTCGTTATCATCGGTAATGCGCTCAGCCCCAGCCTTAACTTCATCAAGACCGTTACCCATAACGATCGGCATGCCCACTAATTTCAGCATTGGCAAATCATTTGGGCCATCGCCAAACGCTGCCGTGTCCTTCAGATCCAGCTGTTCGTGCTTCGCAATAAATAGGACACCACGTGATTTTTTTGCGGTCTCATTTGTAATATCTAAGAAGACGTGACTAGATGCTTGAACCGCTGCACCCGGGAGGTCAGCTTCGTTTAACAACGTCATAACGCCCTGCATGACACGATAATCTAAAATTGTGAATGTGATTTTATAAATCGTTGGTGTATCCGCAATCAGTTCGGCTGTCGGTCTGACGATTGGGGCGTGTGGCATGATCTTGCCAAGGTGTTCAACGCCATCGTCTACCTGCGTAACATACCAATTATTGAGGTCGTACAGACTAATGCCGACTTGCGGAAACTGTGCTGTCACAAGCGTCAATATCTTACGAACGACATCGTCGGCAATCGGGCGGTCTTCAATGACCTCTGGCTGACCGTCAACCATTCGGTAGATTAGTCCACCATTGAAACCCACCTGTGGTGCGGTTAACTGCAGAGCGTCAATCGCTGCTGCCATCTGTCTGGGCGAGCGAGCGGAAACCAGTGTAATGGGAATGTTAGCGTCCTGAATCAGCGCCTGGTTTGTGGCCGATAAATCGCCCTTGTCGTTTAACAAGGTCCCATCCATATCAGAAAATATATGCTTAATCATGAAGTAGATCCTCTCAATTCTCGTAATCTCTCTTGTCAGTCTTCACAATTGTAGCAAATTTTGACTGGGCGGTACACCTTGGTTAAAAACAACGCAACGTTATTTTCTAAAACCATGGTCTTGTGAAAATAAGAATCAATTTTGTAATGCGATATTCTTCAGAAATTGCTGCCGGTCCTCAGGCGTTATTGTGTTAATATTTCCCAAATGATGCCAGCTGATTTTTTGAGATGAAATTCCTAAATCACGAAAGACGGTGTTGATCAATGACTGCCGAATGGGGTCACCGTAGTCCTGTTCCAGCGCCTGCTGACTCACTTCAGAAGTCGTGATAACAGTGACGTGATCCAACCACGTCATTAATCCGTGCCAGTCCTCATTCTCACTGGAATACGCAAAGCCTTTAAGCATGACCTTGTCAAAGAATCCCTTGACGATACCAGGTAAATTCGACCACCAGATTGGGGCAATCAAATACAGATCATCGGTGTTCTGCAACTGTTGCTGATAGTCTTTCACCAGTTGATAAGGGGTATCACCCTTACTGAAAGCCTTTAGTTCTGCTTGACTGTATACAGGATCAAAGTGATCCGCGTACAGGTCAATAACCTGATAGGCATCACCGTTTTGTTGAAACTTCTGAGTTAGTGTCGTTAAAATTGCGTGGTTGAAACTTTTCTCCCATGGATGTGCGTAGATAATTGTCTTCATGTTAGTCCCTCCTGCTTGCTTATCGAATACCCAAATTGTATGGTGGGTGTACGGATTAAACAAGTACGGTAATGAAGGAGAGTGTGGCAGATTGCCCATTTCATCTGATTTTAGAAAGGATTATTTTATGGCAGATCAACTCGAGTACGTACGCAACATTAACATCCCCGAAACTGGCTTTGGATACACTCTGGGACTCATCGGCGGTAAATTCAAGATGCCGATTCTTTACTGTCTTTCCTTAAACAACGGTCCTATGCGCTACAATGCTATTAAGCGCACGTTAGGTACCGTATCGTTTAAGAGTCTAACAAATTCCTTGCGTGAATTAGAACGTGATGGTCTTATTTCCCGGGAAATTTTTGATCAAGTCCCGCCTAAAGTTGAATATCAGTTAACTGGACTGGGAACGTCTTTGATTCCAGTCATGGATGCCCTCTGTGTTTGGGGTGAAACCCATGATTCTTCACAAGTAAACGGTGTCAAGTGCAAGATTGATTAGGTAACAGAGCGTTATCTTTTATCAGCTCCATGTTTCGCACTATTTTCACAATTTTTTTGTTTTATTAAAAAAGCACGCTGAACCAGCGACCTATCAACTGTTACTCGCCTCTTTGAAAGCCATTCCAACAAACTTCATCTTAAACACGCCATCCATTGGTTTAATGCGCTTCAGCGTGGTTTTTCGACCAGTGCTCAATTTCTAAAGCAGCAATAGCTTCCAGTTGAAATTTGAAAGTGCATGCTGTAACATGACCTGTGACAACTGAATAGATTTCTTCGGGGCAGGGTGAAATTCCCGACCGACGGTAACAACCGAGTGTACCTCTCGAGTTGAAGTCCGTGACCCGCGTTTTAGCGGTGGACCCAGTGCAAGTCTGGGACCGACAGTGATAGTCTGGATGGGAGAAGAAAAATGGATTTAATTTCGCATCGTTTTTGACGTGCTTATTTTGTGCACGCACTAACTCGGATGAGATCTCATTTAGCTTTCAAACTTCGGCCTCGCTTAACTGCGGGGCCTTTTTTTGGTGCGCCCGGCATGGGCGCCAACTAGACGGTGAAAGTCCGTTGCGGGCCGTAGTAGTCGGAACCGCAAGTCAATGACAAGGGTGTCCATCGTGAGGTGGAATCTGAAGGAAGTCGGCGACAAAGTACCGCATTGATGTACAAGAATCAGCTATAAGGCTGTGTTGGTCGGACGAGGTTGCCAAACAAACCAAAGTCCAATACTACTCGAGGCCATCGCAGTAAAGCTGGCAATGACATGGTACGAAAGTGGGCGTTCTTACCCGGGGAGGCCTGTATCGTACGTTCCCGACAAGAGGCGCGCTAAGCGCCACAGGAACAAACATCGCAGTGATGTGGTGCAGAACGATACAGGAGTCAGCCGAGGCCATAGTAGTGGTATCTGCCACGAAGGGCTGAACAATAATAGGTCATCATTGATATTGGAGGTGGAGACAGTGCAACAACCGCAGAATACAGAAAAAGCTGACCGCCGGCGGACAGTAGGACTGGAAGCCCAAGAACAAGTCGGGGTGCGTAGCACTGACTCTGGTGAAAATACGATGATGAACGGCACTAAGTTTCAAGAGTTAGTCTTAGACCGAAATAACCTGAACGAGGCTTATCTTCGCGTCTGCAGAAACAAAGGTGCAGCAGGACTAGACGGAATGACCGTTGACGAACTGTTGCCCTACTTGAGGAAACATAAACAGGAATTACTGCAAGCTTTACAAAACGAGACCTATCGGCCTCGTCCCGTTAAGCGGGTTGAAATTCCAAAACCTAATGGTGGTAAACGCAAGCTCGGAATACCAACTGTGATTGACCGACTTGTTCAACAAGCCATGGCGCAAGTCATGGTGCCAACATTTGAGCGTGTCTTCTCAGATAATAGTTTTGGGTTCCGACCGAATCGAAGTGCTAAAGATGCCATTGATAGAGTGGTTCAGTTCTACAATCAGGGCTATCACTATGTCGTGGATCTCGATTTAAAAGCATACTTCGATACGGTCAACCACGATCTGCTTATTAAATTTATTGAGCAGTATATTACGGATCCATGGATACTGCATCTCATTCGTCGCTTCCTAACCAGCGGTGTCATGAATGGTGGTCTATTTGAACGAAGTGATAAAGGCACCCCTCAAGGTGGCCCCTTATCGCCACTTTTGGCTAACATTTATCTCAACGAACTGGATAAGCTGTTAACTTCCAGAGGTCATAAGTTTGTCCGCTATGCGGACGATTGTAATATTTATGTCCGAAGCAAACGTGCTGGAGAACGGGTTCTGACTAATGTTACTCGCTTTCTTGAAGGCGACCTAAAGGTCACCTTCAATGAGGACAAGACATCAGTAAGTTCGCCTCTGCGGGCCAAGTTCCTGGGATTTTCCTTGGGGGTTGGTCGAGGAGGTGCGTATGCGCGACCTGCTTGGCAGGCCAAGCAACGCATCAAGTCTGCACTCAGGAAAATGACCAAGCGCAATCGGGGCGTTTCGTTAAACCTGGCGTTTAACGAGATTCATCAAAAGATGCGTGGGTGGTTACAGTACTATTCGGTCGGGAAAATGACCAATTTTATCCGTCACTTAGACGAATGGTTGCGAGCAAGGATTCGCCAGTATATTTGGAAACAGTGGAAGAAGCTCAAAACAAAGGTCAATCATCTTGTAAAACTGGGGCTTTCTGGCACCAGTGCTTATACAATGGCCAATACCCGTAAGGGTTATTGGCGAACTGCGCATAGCAAGACATTGACCTATACTCTGACAAACAAAAGACTGGAACGCCTTGGACTCATCAATATGAGCAAGACACTCCAGTCAATACAAAGTGCTTAAATTATTGAACCGCCGTATACGGAACCGTACGTACGGTGGTGTGAGAGGTCGGTAATTGAATTAATCAATTACCTCCTACTCGATTGAGGTGAATCAAGATCAACGATCAACAATTAATGGCAAAAGCCATTGCAGCAGCACGTAACGGTATTACCCATACATGGACGAATCCCGTTGTTGGCGCCGTTATAGTGAAAAATAATCAGCTCCTGGCAACTGGTTATCATCATCGCTTCGGTGACATGCACGCGGAGATCAATGCGCTCAGCCATCTTCAAGATATCAACGATGCTCGTGGTGCCACCATGTACGTTACCCTCGAGCCTTGTAGTCACTACGGTAAAACACCACCATGTGCAAAACGACTCATCGAAGTTGGTATTAAACGCGTCGTTATCGGCCAGCAAGACCCCAATCCGCTAGTCAGCGGTCACGGCATCGCGATTCTCAAGGCTGCCGGTATCGCCGTAACAGTTCTAAACAAAACGGCTGACCTGAACGTCGCCTATACCTTTTTTTATCAGCATCACCGGCCGCTGGTCACGCTCAAGTATGCCACGAGTATGGACGGCAAACTCAACGATGGGTCTAAGACGCGCACGCTGTTGACTGGAAAACCCGCGTACCATGACAGCCAAACATTACGGTTACATCAGCAAGCCATTCTCATTGGCGAGACAACACTGACTGTTGATGATCCGCAACTAACCGTGCGTGACACAACACCCGACTTTCCGCCGATTCGTATCATTCTGGTTAATAATGCCGCTGATTTAAACCGCAATGCTACAGTGTTTCAATCAGATGCCCCACTTTGGATTTTGTGTCGCCAATCAACTGAGCAGCAGAAATGGCCCGATTTCGTTTCAGTTTTCACAGATCCTACCTGGGCACCGCAAACGATCATGCAATTATTGTACGAACAGGGCGTTCAATCCCTGCTGATCGAAGGTGGCGCACACACTCAGGCTGCCTTTAGCACTGCCGGATTAGTGGACCGCCTTGTCGTTTACGTGGCACCGCTAATTCTGGGTGGTTCTGGCCTGCCAGCCATTTGGGGCACAGGTTGCAAACAACCACTCCCCTTCGACCTTACAGCAACGACGCAACTTGGTAACGACACTCGGTTTGACCTCAGGAGGCAATGACATGTTTACAGGCATTATTCAAGACGTAGGCACCATCACAAGCCTGCACTGGCAGGCAGAGCATGCACAACTCACGATTGAAACACCACTGACGGAAAAAATTCACAGCAAAATTGGTGACAGTATTGCCGTTGACGGTATCTGCTTGACCATTACCGACCTGACGCCCAGTCAGTTTAGCGCGGACGTCATGCCAGAGACTGTACGCCGGACAAACTTGGCCACGCTCACGGTCGGTGGCCACGTCAACCTTGAACCGGCGCTACTCGTCACAGATCGCCTCGACGGACATTTCGTTCTCGGACACGTAGATACAACAGCAAAACTCGTCCAAAAAGTGCAAGATCAGACTGCCGTCACGCTCTCATTTGAATTTCCCGCACGCTACCAAACATACTTGATTGAAAAGGGATCAGTCGCTATCAACGGCGTCAGTTTAACCATTACGGCTGTTTCAAAACAACAGTTCAGCGTCAGTCTTATTCCCCATACCATGGCAGAGACCATGCTAGGCGATCTTGAGACCGGCGACTTCATCAATCTCGAAACCGATATTCTTGGTAAATATCTGATCAACCAACAGGAGGTCCTTGCTCATGAGTAGTACTTCAGAATCGATTATTAACCGGGTGGAAACCGCCCTTGAAACTTTAAAAAATGGTCAGTTGATCATCGTTACCGACGACGACCATCGTGAAGCTGAAGGCGACATGGTGGGCTTAGCGCAGTATGCGTCCGGTGACACCGTACGAACCATGGTGACTAATGCACGCGGGCTGTTGTGCGTACCGATGACCCAAGAAATTGGCGAACGCCTTGGTCTGACGCCGATGGTCGCTAATGCATCAGATGCATATGGCACCGCCTTTACGATCAGTACCGATGCCAAAACGACATCGACTGGCATTTCAGCGTTTGATCGTGCCGACACCATCCGCCAACTCGCCGACCCAGCATCACAACCTGGCGCCTTCTACCATCCCGGGCACATTTTCCCGTTGATTGCTAAAGAGCGGGGCGTCATGGCCCGCGGTGGGCACACCGAAGCAGCTGTCGACCTGGCCAAACTAGCAGGCGCCACCCCGGTTGCCTACATCTGTGAGATCCTGCAAAAAGATGGCCACATGGCGCGACGCCGTGAGCTAAAACCATTTGCAGAGGGTATTCAAATGCCTCTGATTTCAATTCAAGACATCAAGCAATACCGGTACATGAAAGACCGCGGCATTGCCGAATTGATCACCAGTGTTAAACTGCCCACAAAGTACGGCGATTTTCAGCTAGAAGCCTACGATACACAAGATGGGCACGAACCAACGCTGCTCATTTCAAAGGGTCAGATTCAGCCAAACGAGCCACTGCTCCTCAGGCTGCATTCCGAATGCCTGACTGGCGACATTCTTGGTTCCAAGCGCTGCGACTGCGGCGAACAGCTTGCGACTGCGTTAAGAGCCATTGAAAAAGCTGGCCATGGCGCTGTCATTTATCTGCGGCAAGAAGGCCGCGGCATCGGCTTAGCCAATAAACTACGCGCCTATAAGTTGCAGGAAGAAGGCCTTGATACCGTCGAAGCAAACGTTCATTTAGGCTTTGAACCAGATGAGCGCGACTACGGATTAGTCGCTGCTCTGCTGCACAAAAAGCAGGTTCACGACGTCACACTCATGACGAATAATCCGGATAAGATGACCCAACTTGAAGCGCTGGGCATCACATTAGATGACCGTTTACCGATTGAAACGCCCGTTCAACCGGAAAGCCGCCATTATCTTGAAACGAAAAAACACAAAATGCACCACCTACTTAAGGAGGTTCAGTAATCATGAACACGTATACAGGAAAAATTAGCGGCGCACATCAACGCATCGGTATTGTGGTCGTCCAGTTCAATGATCTCGTCACAACTCGCCTTTTAAACGGCGCTTTAACCGCCCTCAAACAGTTTGGCGTTGCCGATACCGATATCACAGTCACCTGGGTTCCGGGTGCTTTGGAACTGCCAAGAGCCGCAAAACTGATGGCCGCATCCGGCAAGGTCAATGGCATCATTGCCCTTGGTGCAGTCGTCCGGGGTGAAACCTCCCACTATGACTATGTCTGTGCCAACACAGCTTCAGGATTAGCAGACGTCTCGTTAAACGGTAGCGTGCCGGTCATGTTCGGCGTGCTTACAACTGACACCATGGACCAGGCCATGAATCGAGCTGGTGGTAAAGCCGGTAATAAGGGTAGCGAGTGTGCGAGTGGTGTCCTCGAAATGATCCACCTAGGGGACTGGATCGCACAATAATTGCACTGCCCGTTGCACAGAAGAGTTGGCGACCGCCGACTCTTTTTTGTTGGCCAGCGATCCATCTAGCCAACACTATCTGGATGATCGTCTGATTTAAAAAGGGTTAAATCCGCAGCCTGTCGCACGTTAAATCCCAGTACACGGCTAATCAAATTCATTTTGAAATTGGTCTTTACCAAACCTTTACACTGGGTGTCAAAACCTTTACATAAGACTAACTCTATCTTTACATAGCTCATGTAAGCTGTACTCATATCCAAAACTAACCCCACAAGGAGCTTACATGATGAAAATTTTCAAACGTTCGTTACTCGCTGCCGGCATGGTCGGTGTTGCCCTCTCTGCCGCAGGGTGCCAATCAGCAGATTCAACCGGTGAATCTGCAAGCAACAAGTCCCTCTCAGTTGTTTTCTTGCCAAGTGATTCTGCTAAGGAGGCAACTGCAGCGCGAACATCCGTCGCAAAAGCGCTAAGCAAGGCAACCGGCAAGAAAGTGACCGTCAAGACGACGACCGACTATAACGTCGCCGTGCAAGCCATCGCTTCCGGTAAAGCACAGATTGCGATGATGGGCGCTGAAGGCTACATCCAAGCCCACAAACAAAGCAAGGACGTGGTGCCGATCATGACCCACTCCGGCAAGTCGGGGACCCTCTCTGACGCGCAATACCGAAGCTACATTATGGTGCCAAAGGACAAAGCCGCTTCCTACAAGGTAAACGGTAAGTACGATATTCATAAGATCAAGGGCAAGCGAATGTCATTTGTCTCTAACACCTCGACTTCTGGTTTCGCCATTCCAGCTGGTGCCCTGCAACAAACCTTTAAGCTAAAGAGTAAGGACGACCTGTCTCAAAACGGCAAGTTCTTCTCAAAGGTGCTGTTTGGCGGGTCTCACCAAGGATCAGCGGTCAATCTATTAAAGGGTGACGCTGACGTGGCTGCCTTTGATGATACCGACTTGGTTCAATACGGTAAGTTCACCAATGACGCCTCAAAGGTTGGTGCTGACTTTAAGATCAACAAGGACGCTGCCGCTCCGTTTGACGCTGTTCGTGGAAAAGAAAGCATTGCGCTTGCAGTTTACCCCGTTCAAAACGAACCAGTGGTCGTGAACAAAAAGGGTGTGACGCAAAAAGAAATCAATAAGATCGTCAAGGTCTTTACCAGTAAACAAGTCACTAACGACAAGAAGTTCTTCGCACCCGCAGACGCCAAGGTTCGAGGTATGTTCACGAAGGACGGCGACACCCGTTTTATTGCAATCAGCGATAAGTGGTATGCCCCAACCCACAAGATCTTAGGGGAATAAAGATTAACTGAGAAGGAAGGAATTCCCGTGTTAGAAGTCAAACATTTGATGAAAAGCTACGATGGTCAAAAACGGTCGCTCACCGACGTCTCATTCAGCGTTGCAACGGGAGAGGTGGCAGCTATTATCGGTCCCTCTGGTGCTGGTAAAACCACCATTTTACGCAGTATTAACCAGTTGATCACCGATGATGAGGGTCAGGTCCTGCTAAACGACTTGGATCTCAGACAACTCAACCGGTCACAATTACGGCAAGCACGGCGCAATATCGGGATGATCTTTCAAAACTATAATT
Source organism: Secundilactobacillus paracollinoides (assembly GCF_001702155.1). Classification (NCBI taxonomy): domain Bacteria; kingdom Bacillati; phylum Bacillota; class Bacilli; order Lactobacillales; family Lactobacillaceae; genus Secundilactobacillus; species Secundilactobacillus paracollinoides. Next base: position 987,941 of record NZ_CP014912.1, on the reverse strand, counting down.
TGATCGAACCGTTGACCGCAATTGAAAATGTTCTTCACGGCTGTTTAGGCAGTAAATCAACCCTTGCCGGTATTTTTTCACTCTATCGTCAATCTGAAAAAGAAGAGGCCCTTCAGCTCTTAAATAAGGTTGGTCTTGGCAACTTTGCCTATCAACAATGTCGTCATCTAAGTGGTGGTCAGAAGCAACGGGTTGGCATTGCGCGGGCACTCATGCAACATCCAAAAATGATTCTGTGTGATGAACCAATTGCGTCACTGGACCCAAAGTCCTCAATTCTTGTTATGGAAACGTTACGTCAGTTGGCCATAGATGATCATATTTCAGTCTTAGTCAACTTGCATCAGGTCGATATCGCACGGGATTACACTGATCACATTATCGGAATCAATAGTGGTCAAGTGGTCTTTGACGATACCGCTGAGGCACTAACGGATACAGCTGCCGCTCAGATCTATCGCAAGGATCTGGTTCCTAGTGAGGAGGCACTCGCATGACACCAAAGGCTTTGACAATCAGCCGTTTTTTCTTCAAAAAACGCCTTCACCTAACCATGCTAGTCCTAATTTTTGGACTTGCTTACGGCGTGGCATCCGTTGGTCTTGGATTTCAAACAAGTGCGCTATTCCATGCTCAAGATGGCGTGATCTGGTTAATTCACAACTTCATCCCGAATGCGGAATCAACCCAGTATTGGCAGGACATCCTTCACCAGCTGATTCGAACCTTCCTGATCGCTGTATCGTCAACGACCTGCGCAGCAATCATCTCGCTGTTCCTAGCGGCTCTCGGTGCTAACACCCTTAGTATCAACAATGCTGTCACTTGGGTCATCCGTAGCTTTTCTTCACTAATGCGTAACATTCCCATTGTTGCTTGGGCAATGATCCTGCTGTTTTCGTTCAAGCAAAATGACCTCACTGGCTTCTTAGCGTTATTTTTTATGACCATGGGGTTTCTAACACGGGCATTCATGGAAACGATTGAGGACTTTGGCACTGATAAGATCGAAGCACTGCAAGCAACGGGTGCCAACTATCTTCAGGTCATTTTCCAGGGACTGCTCCCTGAAATTGCGGCTGCCTTACTCTCATGGGTACTCTACATGATTGAAAATAACATTCGCGACGCCACCCTCGTTGGTCTGCTGACAGGTACGGGAATTGGGTTCATCTTTGACCTCTATTTCAAGGGCATGCGTTATGGTGCAGCCGGTCTGGTTGTCCTAGCCGTTATCATTCTCGTTGTCGCTGTTGAAGTTATTTCTAATCTCATCGGGAGGTTAATTGCATGATCAAACCAGAAAAGCAACTCACAATGCCCACCCCAATGGCTCAGGGACCGCAATTTAAAGTGCCATTACGGTTTAGAGATCGCCGCCGCGTGACCATTTACCTCACCCTTCTCGCACTCGCGTACCTCACACTAACAACCTTACCCACCATGGTACCCGAACAGCTTGACCTGCTTGCAGCAAGTCAAACGTTCCTTCAAAACATTCAGATTATGTTTTTCCATCCCGCGCTAAGTAACACAACGTTTGTCCAGTTGTTACAAGCACTGTTAGAAAGTGTGCTGCTCGCCCTTTTAACAACAATGCTTGGTGCGATTATCGCTTTTGGCTTGGCTGTGATCAGCTTTCGCCAATTTGTTCCAGCTTGGATCGGATTAGGCATTCAAAGTTTTATGGCGTTGATCCGGGCGATTCCTAACGTTTTGTGGGTACTGATCTACAGTGTCGTTTTTGGTCTTGGTGCCAACGCCGCAGTTATCGGCCTCACATTTCACAGTGTTGCCTATCTCACTAAGGTCTACACCGACAGTATGGACGAACTCGCACCAGACGCCATTGAGACCATGCGCGCAATGGGGCTCAAAAATGGGCCGATTATTCGCCAAGCGTTGATTCCTAACTTCATCCCAAGTTTTCTAAGTTGGACGTTTATCCGCTTTGAAATTAACTTTGCGGACGCGGTCGCTGTAGGGGCAGCCGCCGGTGCTGGCGGCATTGGCTACCAGCTCTTCATGTCCAGCAGCTTCTACTTTAATTTTCACGAAGTGGGCGTTATTGTCTACCTGATTCTCGTCTTCGCCATCCTGCTTGAAATTGCCTCTTACCAACTGCGTAAGCGCGTAATGGGCAACCAATAACTCACTCACCAATAGGAGGATCTCTCATGATCGAAGCACTTGTTTTAGACTGGGCCGGCACCACCATCGACTATGGTTGTCTGGCACCCGTATCATCCTTTAAAAAGGCGTTTGCGCACTTTGGTATCACGATCAGTGAACCGCTCATCCGACAGGACATGGGCCTTGATAAGCAGACTCATATTCAAAAAATGCTGAACGACCCTGACATTCAGGCAAGTTGGCAGGAGCATCAAGCTGATGTCCCCTTAACCGAGGCAGGCAAACGCATTTACAGTCAGTTTCAAACTGAAGTCAAGGCTGTTCTGGCAGAAACGGCAACGTTAAAGCCTGGGATGAACGACTTAATTGCCTTTGCGGAAGACCACAACATCAAGCTTGCGACCACTACGGGATACACGCAGGCAATGCTGGATCAAGTCTTACCTGAAGCAGCGCGTCAAGGCTACCGTCCGGCTTACAACATCACATCTGAACAGACCGACCATGTCGGCCGTCCAGCTCCCGATATGTTGCAACTCGCCATGACTAAATTAGGCTTATCTGATCCATCAAAGATCATCAAGATCGGCGACTCTGTTAGCGATATTTTAGAAGGAAAGAATGCTGGCGCCATTTCTGTTGGCGTAACTGAAGGCAGCAGTCTCATCGGCCTGTCTGAAACACAATTTACCCAACTACCAATTCAGGACCAGGATATGCGCCGGATGCAAGCAGCTGCCATTCTCAAAGAAGCAGGTGCCGATGCTGTGATCAACAACATTGCCGACCTGATTCCAATGATTGAATCCCTCAACGATCATCAACAAGCAACCCCGTTGCTCCTGACACCAGGTCCGCTCACAACAACAGCAACGGTGAAGGCTAGTATGCAAGCCGACCACGGCACCTGGGATGACGATTACAAAGAACTCACACAATGGGTTCGTCATGAATTGGTCGCCATCGCAAACGCCCGCCAAAAAGACTACACAGCCGTTCTGATGCAAGGAAGCTGATCGTTTGGCGTTGAGGCCACTCTGGGAACCGCCATTCCGAAACAAAATGCCACCCTACTGATTGCTGCAAATGGTGCATACGGCGAACGAATGATGCAAATGGCCGATTACCTGAACATCGCACATGTTGATCTGAAGGTGTCTGAAACTGAACCGATTACCCATGACTTGGTTGCAACGATGTTAGATGCCCACCCAGAAATCACCCATTTTGCAATGGTGCATTGCGAGACAACGACTGGCATCTTAAACCCGATCGAGACCATTCTTCCAGAATTGCAAGAGCGGCACATTGTGACCATCGTGGATGCTATGTCGAGCTTTGGTGGCGTGCCAATCGATCTCACTGCGCTACAAGCAGATTACCTCATTACGAGTTCTAACAAGTGTATTCAGGGTGTCCCAGGCTTTAGTATCGTCCTTGCTAAACGAGCAACTTTAGAAACGACGCAATACCAAGCACGGTCACTCTCACTGGACCTCTATGATCAGTACAAGACGTTTGAAGAACATGACGGTAAGTGGCGCTGTACGTCACCAACCCACGTGGTTTATGCCTTTGCTCAAGCCCTGCGCGAATTGGCCGACGAAGGTGGCATCACCGTTCGTTTCCGGCGCTACCAAAAAAATGAACAACTCATCCGTGAGGGACTCCTTGCTCTGGGCTATCAGGTCGTGATTGCCGAGGCCGTTCAATCACCAATCATTACCTCATTCCTCTATCCTACAGACGACTTCGATTTTCGGGCCTTTTACAACTACCTTAAAGACCGCGGCTTCCTTATCTACCCAGGTAAGGTCTCTAAGGCAGACAGTTTCCGAATCGGCAACATTGGTGACATTAGTAAAGCCGATGTGACCCGACTTCTACAAATTATCACTGACTATACGACACAAGAATTACACCTCACTGTCGCACAATAGTACCCATCCCCTCATCCACAGTCCCCCACTGTATTAAGGATGATCACCACCCCTATAACCCTCCCAGCACCCACTTGGACTGAGCATCCCCCTCAGTCCAAGTGGGTGCTTTACTTTATCCGCACAGAGACGTGCTAGCAGCCACAATCCTATTCCGTTACTTGCCACCTTTAAATAAATTGGGCAATTCCCCAATTGGCAGGTCACCACAATGACGCGATAATGGAAGTTAATTTAGAACAAGTCCCCGTCGGAACAATAATGACAGTTGTTTATATCTTTACTGTTGACATTTGTAAACTTCGGGATTATGCTATGTTCATAGTTTACATATGTAGTCCATGTAAAAAGGAGGAAACACCATGCTTAAAATAAGTGTTTTAATCGTTGGTCTAGCAGTTATCGGCTTTATCGTCTGGTGGTTTTTCGGTAAACATACCACTGAAGAGGTCGCTGCTGATGTTCAAGATCAGCAACAAGAAATTGATATTGAAGTCAACGGTGGCTACTCACCGGAAACGGTCGTCTTAAAACAAGGCGTGCCGGCCATCCTGAACTTCACCAGAAAAGATGCATCAAGTTGTTTAGACCGAGTTGTCTTCAGCGACTTTGGCATCAACCAGGAACTGCCGCGGAACCAAAAAGAAGCCATCACCATCGACACTACCAAGCCGGGTGAATACCAGTGGGCTTGCGGCATGGATATGTTTCATGGCAAATTGATCATTAAATAATTGGAGGACATTATGATGAGCGAAAACAAACAACAAGCAACAGTCGAAGTCGCAGGCGGCTACAAACCAGAAACGATTACCCTGCACCAAGGGATTCCTGCAGAACTCAGCTTTACCCGGACGAATGATCAGGGCTGTTTAGACGTTGTCCATTCTAAGGCGTTGAACTTTGAAGAAGAATTGCCACTCAATGAAACCAAAACGGTCACTATCGATACCAGTAAAACTGGCGAATTTGACTTTAGTTGCGGCATGGACATGTTTCACGGAAAGGTGGTCATTGAACCATGAGTATCAGCCAACGTTTTTGGATCTCACTGATCCTCTCACTACCAATGTTGGCCAACATGATCCTAATGCCATTTGGCTGGAATTTACCGGGTGGTGCATGGACCGAGTTGGTGCTCACAACGTTGATTATGTTAATTTCCGCTCGACCGTTTTGGGAAAGTGCTTGGGCCTCTTTTACAAAACACCACTCCAACATGGATACGCTCGTTGCGATTGGGACAGTAACGGCCTACGTCTACAGCATTTATGCCATGATTACCCATCAAGACGTGTTCTTTGAAAGTGCCGCCTTCGTCACAACTTTCGTTTTACTGGGACAAGTCTTTGAAGAGCGCATGCGAAACAATGCCTCGAACGCTGTTGAAAAACTTGCCAACCTTCAAGCTAAGGATGCCGAAGTCCTGCGTAACGGTCAATTTACCAAGATCCCGCTTTCTGAGGTTGTGGTCGGCGACTTTATTCGGGTTAAGCCAGGACAAAAGATTCCCGTTGATGGTGTGATCACTGAAGGTGTGTCAAGTGTGGATGAATCAATGGTCACTGGTGAAAGTATGCCCGTTGAAAAGAAGACGGACGACGCCGTTATCGGTGCCACCATCAACGGTAACGGGACGTTCACCTTCAAAGCCAGCAAAATCGGTGAAGACACCATGCTGTCACAAATCGTTGAACTGGTCAAAAAAGCACAAAATAGCCACGCACCCATTCAAAATTTAACGGATAAAGTCTCCGATATTTTTGTTCCGATTGTCTTGATTCTGGCAATTCTAACGTTTCTCGTTTGGTACGTCTTCTTAGGTGCAAGTGTTGCGAATGCGTTGATCTTCGCTGTTTCTGTGGTTGTCATCGCCTGCCCATGTGCGCTTGGGTTAGCAACCCCCACCGCACTCATGGTTGGCACCGGTCGCGGTGCTAAAATGGGGATCCTCATTAAAGACGGCACCGTTTTGGAAGCCGTCAATGATATTCAAACTGTCGTGTTTGATAAAACAGGAACCATCACAGTTGGCAAACCTCAAGTGACTGACATCGTTGGCGACACCAAACAAGTGCTGAGCATCGCCGCAAGTTTGGAAGAAGACTCCGAACATCCGCTTGCTGCCGCTATCCTGGATCGTGCTAAGGCGGATAACATCACCCTCAGCGCCACCAACAATTTTAAAGCCATCGAAGGTAAGGGTGTTGAAGCGCAACTCAACGGTCAAAGCGGCGTTGTTGGTAACGATAAACTCGCACAGGACCTCACCTTTAGCGATGACTTGAGAGCGCAAATGGTCACCTTACAAAATGAGGCCAAGACAGTGGTTCTGGTTGGCCTTGATCAAACAGTGATCGGCTTGATTGCCATTCAGGATGTCCCAAAGGCAACGTCACAAGAAGCCGTTGCCGACCTCAAGGCACGGGGACTTAAAACTGTGATGCTCACCGGCGATAATCAGCGGGTCGCACAAGCAGTTGCTAATGAAGTTGGTATTGATGACGTTATCGCCGATGTGCTTCCTGGCGATAAGGCCGACCACATCGCCGAACTGCAAAAGAGCGGCAAAGTCGCCTTCGTAGGGGATGGCATCAACGACGCCCCCGCGCTGACAACTGCCGATGTTGGGATCGTCATGGGTTCCGGAACTGATATTGCCATTGATTCAGGCGGCATCGTTCTTGTTAAAAACGATCTGCGTGATGTCGACCGGGCTTTGGCACTGAGTAAAAAAACGTTTAACCGGATCAAACTCAATCTCTTTTGGGCATTCGTTTATAACGTGCTTGGCATTCCGGTTGCTGCCGGTCTCTTCTACTTCATCGGTATCAGTCTGAGCCCCGAACTTGCTGGGTTGGCTATGGCATTCAGCTCACTTTCCGTTGTTACCAGTTCAGTCCTACTAAACAAAGCTAAAATCAAGCCAAAGCATCACGTCCAGCTTGATTAAGCCAACAAAAAAAGGCGTTTTCGCGATTTAACACTGCGAAAACGTCTTTTTTGATAGTTAAAGGCCAATCCCATTTGCAAACAATTGCTGGTACAATGCCAGTTCAGCTGGTGTGTCACGACTGCTCATAAAGGTCACCGACTGTTTGGTATGCCCCGACCGTAATAGATCATGGTCAGCCAGTTGTCGTTTCAAATAATTGGTCAACCCCTCGTACCCTGTATAAAGGTCAACGTGGTGGTCAAACTGGGCCTGAATGAGTTTTCCGATAAACGGATAATGTGTGCACCCCAACACAACGCCATCAATGGGTTCGTTGACCACCGGCGCCATTAACTCAGTTAAATGGGCGGTGATTTCTAGAAGTCCAGCATGTCCCTGCTCAATGCGGTCGGCTAATCCTGGACACGGTAACGAATGGATATCGGCCTGATCCGCAAACCGTGCCACCTGAGCGCGATACTTTGGTAAACTGATCGTGAGCGGCGTCCCCATCACCAAAATATGCTGTTTGCCAGCATCAACTGCCTCTTTTAACGCTGGTTCAATACCAAGAATGGGCATATCTGGATAGGCCGTCATCAGTTGCGGCTTAGCAGCGCTCGTTGCCGTATTGCAAGCAATCACGATTGCCTTAACACCCTGATTGCGTAACGTCTCGATGACATTATTCGCCAATGTCTGTACCGTCGTCGCATCCTTTTCGCCATATGGTGCGTTCGCGGAATCGCCATAAAAAATAAAATCTTCGTCCGGCAGTAGTTTTGTCAGCGTCTGTAACGTACTGATACCACCCACACCAGAGTCTAAAACGCCAATTGGTGATTGTTGATTGACCATGATATAAACCTCTTTTTGAGAAATAGAGTCTAGGATAACCATCCGTAAGTTGTTCTAGCTTTTAAACGTAATGATGCTGAAACTCTAGTATAGTACACCTTTTGGCGCAATACAAAGTCGCGGGGTTAAAGGCTGTTAAATGGCATTTGGGTGTTGATTTTTTGGTTGGCTGGGTTCGCTTTGTTGTGGGTTTGTGGTGTTTGGTGAGTTGCTTTCTTGAGCGTCGTGTTGGAACAAGTTCGTTGGTAGGCGAGGAGGACCGTATGTGGCACTCTGGTCTAAACGTTAGGGCTTGCAAGCCTTTCTCGGCAGCTGTGCCGAAACGAGTTCCACAAGGCACGGGGCTAACGTGTAACGGACTCTGACCAAAAAGTCAGGCCCGGACTCCTTTCTAGGCAGCTGTGCCGAAACGAGTTCCAGCAAGCAAGGGGCTAATGTATAAGGCACTCTGGCCTAAAAGTCAGAACCGGACTTTTAGGCCAGAGTGCCTTATACACCGCCCCTTAACCGCTTGCTTCCACTCTCTACACCGTAATCCTATCCCGCCCCATTCTCTTCGATTGATACAAATTCTTATCCGCTCTTCGAAAGGCTTCTGTCGCGTTACGGTCATGGCGGGTCATTGTTGTCACACCAAACGAGGCTGTGATGCGAATTTGCTCGCCCTGGTCACGGACGATCAGTCTTCGCAACCTTATTTGACACAGTTCAGTAATTTGTCTAGCCATTTCCGGTGTCCTGTCCACCAGCACAATGGCGAATTCCTCGCCACCCGTTCGATACAAGGTATCAGCAGCGCCAACTTCACTCAGTACCTGTTGAACGGTGCTGCACGTTGCCATCAGCACCTGATTACCCGCTAAATGGCCAAACGTGTCATTCACACTTTTAAAGTGATCCACGTCAAACACGATCAGGGACGTTTGCCGATTATGGTGCACCTTACTAAAGGCTCGTTCCAGGTCATCTCGAAACATCATCCAATTTCTAGCGCCAGTCAGGGCATCGTACTGCACTTCCTGCGTCAGCTTGACTAAAACGCGCTGATCATTATGCAACTGTCGATTAAAGGTGTACACGCCAAAACCGCTGACCAGAAAAGCCACAATCTGGACTAGCAACTGCGCGTGGGTAATATAGTAGCTCACCGAAACGGCATACCACGACCCCATGCCAACCAGTAGTGGCGGTATCGCGTATAATACCGGCCGCCGATCAAAAAAGCTGTTATACAGGCGTTCAGTAAAGATGATGGCACCCGCAATCATGAATACCGCCCAAGTATATACTGACATCGACCCGGTTCCGCCAAGAATGACGGCGCCCATCGACTGAACGATCAAAAAACTCCACACGGATTTCAACATGAGATTACTGTAGATCAACACTAAAAATTGAGCGTTAATAAAGATCCAGTACAGCGTTCCATCGTTTGACTGATGCCACCATGATTGTGCCAGAAAATAGAGGCCAACGAGCGCAACGCACACATAGCCTACAAGCGCGAGTTCCTGCCGAAACACGCTTAACCAATGTCGCTTAGTCGCCAGTCGTTCGCTGACCGTCTCAATATTGCCAAATATCGCCGCAAAGCCAACCAATCCAAACGTTAAAAAGGCCATGCTGCTAAATAGATTTCGCCAAAACATGGTGATCACCACCCTACCTACGCGTTTGCTGATGTCTAGAACCATCGCCTAGACATGCTTGTTAAGTCAATAGTAGCACTTTGTCACGTGATAACCGAACAATTATTAATAAACTGTCTGTTTTCATATTATTAGATATAGAAATGGGCTATTTCACTATCACTAATCAGCATAAAATACACTAGACGTCTCTCATCACCTTGATTGACCCACTAAACTATGCTACACTTTTTTAAAATTGAACAACGATACAAAACAAGTTCTGATAGCGGGAATCACATCCCGTCATGATACTGGCGCAGTTTGCTAGGCGAGAATCGCCTACTGAACTGCGCCCTTTTTGGAGGTTTTACGATGCATAAACGATTTACCAGCTTCGCCCTGCTTCTTATTTTAATTGCCGCCAACATGCGGATCGCCATTATTGTCATTCCGCCGTTGACCACGATGTTGCAACACAGTCTGGGACTTTCAACATCCCAGATTGGCTCACTGACATCGATTCCCCTGCTGTGCTTTGGGCTTTTTTCTGCCATCGGCAGTCTCATTATTAAGAAAGTCGGCCTGCACACCACACTGATAACGGGATTGATTGTCCTGACGATCGCAAACTTTGTCCGGGTCTATTCGCCAACGCTACTTTTTATCGGAACGCTATTTGTGGGTCTCGCCATCGCCGTATTGAATATTGGGATTCCGATTCTCGTCCTCTCCTGGTTCCCCGGGGATCAGATTCGATTGAACGGCTTATATACTGCATCGTTGAACCTCTTTGCGGCCATTGTTGCCGGTGGAACCGCCACTACCGCGCAACACCTTGGCTGGCAGCATACTGTTCAGCTCATTTCCATCCCCGCACTCCTCGCCGTTATCTATCTGGGCATTTTCCTATTACGCACGCCCAAACAAGTTGCGCAGCCGGCACCCTCATCTGCTGCAACCACTGAGACAGCAGCGACACCCCACCATTCCGTTTACCAAAACAGTGCTGTGTGGCTTCTCATGGTCTTCATGGGCGTCCAATCTGCGATTTACTATGCCGCGGTTGCCTGGCTTCCCAGTCTGCTGACGAGTCACGGCCTTTCTGCCACCACCAGCAACCTCATTTTCGGTGTTTTCCAAATTATCGGCGTGCCCTTTTCCTACTGGGCACCGCGCTTTCTCACCGGCTATAAACAGCTTCGCATTGGCCTCACACTGATCCTGCTAGGCTACCTCATCGGCCTGACACCGTTTCTCTTCAACAGCGGCACCGTCGTTTTGACGATTGCCACAATGATTCTCGGTGCCACCACCGCGGCCATCTTTTCGCTAGCAATGAGTTTCATTACAATTCTGGCCAACACCCCTGATGAAGCGGGTCAAATTGGCGGTACTGCCCAATCAGGCGGCTACCTCATTGCCAGCATCAGCCCCGTATTGTTAGGCGTTCTGCAAAGTCACACGCATTCCTGGTCCGACATTGTGATCGTCCTCATGATTCTCGCGGTCATCAACATTACCATCGGTTTTGTCCTAAATCGCAATCATTTCAAACGTGCCTAGTGTTGGTTTGGTATACTTAAGAAAACGCTGTCCATTGGGGGAAACAACATGGCCTACAACTTAACACTGGAATACAATTTCACGATCTGGGTACTCTACTTCTTCGCCTACGCCTTCGTCGGCTGGGTCTGGGAAAGTGGCTACGTCAGTGTCCGCAAGAAAAAATGGACGAACTCAGGTTTCCTAAACGGCCCAGCAATTCCCGTCTACGGTTTCAGCATGATTGCGGTTCTGGCCGCCATTCATCCGTTCGAGCACAACCTCATCGCCGTCTATTTCGTCAGCGCCATTCTCATCACGGTTATCGGATACATCACCAGCTGGCTGATGGAAGTCCTCTTTCACGCGCGGTGGTGGGATTACAGTAAAGTGCCGTTAAATCTAAACGGCCGAGTCGCACTCCCCATCTCTGCCTTTTGGGGACTCGGTGTGGTGGTTATCGTCAAGGTGATCCACCCGCTGGTCGCTAAGGCGGTGCTTCATCTGGCTGCGATCCATGGAATTTTTGGTGCTATCGTGTTATTAATTCTATTCGCCTTCGACTTTGGCTTCACCCTTGCGAACGTTCTTGCCTTTGGCGCAGCTACCAAACGGATCGGTGACGTCATTGAAGATAAGAAGAAAGAGTTGCGTGACCGAAGCGATGCCACCTTGGAGAATGCCAAAAACTGGTTGGACACTTACCGTTCTGGTCAGGATACTGGCGATAAGGTGCCACGGTTGAATTACGTGCAACGCCGTCTTCTTCACGGGCTCCCGAACCTGCAAGTTCACGGAACTGATACGTCTGCTAAAGAAATTACTGCCCTGGCCGACGTGATGAAACGCCGTCGCAAACAGAACGACAAATAAGTCATAAAAATAACGTGTTCAAGGCCGATTGACCCTGAACACGTTATTTTAGTCTAAAAATGTTTCATGTGAAACATTGAGTTGTCTATTTAATTGATCAGACACATTAGTTATGACGACGTCTTGGCGCAACGAGTCTCAGTAACCCGCCAAGCAGTGCGAGCCCAAGAATCGCAAGGCTATTGGTATGTTGTTCGCTCGTTTGCGGCAACGATTCAGCTTTGGCTGCAGTCTTGGTTGGTGTTGCAGCACTGTTTGGTGTTTCAACCTGGACGTTACTGCTGGTGGTTAAGATTGTTGGTGTCGTGTCGCCGGCAGTTGTGGTGGTCGTTTGGTTACCGTTGGCAGCTGTTGGTGTGAGCGTGTCAGCAGACGGTCCAGCCGGTGTCACATCGTTGTTGTCAGGTGTCGTTGGTGTTTCAGTTAGCGTATCACCTTCTGGCGTTGATGGGACCACGTCACTTGGTGTTGTTGGTGCAGTTGGCACGTTGGTGACTGTGTCCGGCGTAGGAGTTGATGGCGTGGTGTCGTTTGGCGTAGTTGGCGTTGGCACGTCCGTCTTGGTGTAGACGTGTAGTGGGGTGCCAATACCTGGAACGCCGTCTTCATCCTTTGGTGTTTTACCTTTAGCAGTTACTGAACCCGGTACGTTCGCCTTTGTGTAGACGTGCAATGGGGTTGTCCCTGGTACACCATCATCACTATCTTCCGGTGTTTTCCCAGTTGCAGTTACTGGTGCCGGAACGAGAACTTTAGTAAATACCTGCATTGCGGACGGGTCATCTGGTGTACCTGCTGGATCCTCAGGTATTTCTCTTTGAATTGACAACGTAATGTTATAAGTAGAAGGCTCATAGTTAAACTGCCCCGAAATCGATTTATCACCAGCATATTCATGCAATTTTGAAAAAGTTCCGACCAGAATTGCGCCACTCCCATCAGCTGGCGTATAAGTCGTTGTATCATTACTCCCTATAGAAACAAAAGTCATGTAATTATATGCATTGAGCACATAATTAACTGCTCCAAATGTCGGCGCAAGTGTTGCACCATCCGTAACAGTTCTTGAAACATCGCATAAAGATGGCGTACTATCATCTGTGAGCAATTGAGGTGAATAAACCTCATATATTAATTTTGCTGGAATGTACCCATCACCCTCATCAGTATAGAGACCTTCTGTTTTACCATCAACAACCCCAATGAGCTTTAAATTCGCACCCGGATTAGCAGCGTTATAATCATCAATTGATTTTTGCACCAATGCAGTTACCGTATTTACAGCCTCTCCCAGCGTTATATTAGGAGTTGTTTCGGTCAGCCCTGCCTTTTTCAAAGCATCTTCGTAACCATTATCCGCAAGTATATAACCCTCTCCTTCGAGAGTAGTCAGTTCCGATGCAAGTTCATCACTAACCTCGGCACTGTTAAAACGACCCGTAATATCATCAATATTTTCGCCAGTATTTAAATCTACTACTTGTGTGTCATTCGGATTATCTGGATCCACAAGCGTAAAGTGAATAGTTGTTGGTGTTGCATCAAGGTCCTGATCTTCTTCCGTGACTGGACTAATACTTGCCGGATCGTCATTTGTGAGGTCAACGCTGGTATCTGCAATTTGTCCTTCATCAGGCACGTTGTCAGCAACACCCATTATTTCTTTAGTGCTTCCGTCTGAATACGTATTAACCCTTGCACCATTAGATTGATCTATTGTGACACTGACGATTGTTTTAGACTCGTTAGGATTATCCGCTGGCGTTGTCGACGTGAATGACGATGATACAGATGAACCCTCATTGCTTTCTTGTTGATTCTGCCCTTTATCGCCTTGTCCCGGCGTCCCCGGTTCGTCCGGATCGGACTGGCCGGTGTCAGTATTTCCTTGTTCTAGCTGTTCAGACTGAGACTGTTCGCTACCGGTGCCTTCTTGCGCAGCATTACCATCTGGATCAGGAGTCTCATTTCCGTTAGAAACAGGATCAGCCTGAGAATCCTCGGGTGATGACGCTGAATTCAAGGTAAGTGACTTTGTAACAGTCAAATCGCTGTCGTTGGTCACCGAAGTTGTCTCACCACTAGCTGGCTCCCCAGTACTATCAGCGTTCGCCACAACGCCACCAGAAATAGCCGCAATTCCCATTGCAGCTGTCGTGATGCCGGCAGCAAGCCAAAGCTTACCTGCCTTATATAGTTTAACGTGGTGCTTACGTTCCGTTGTTGCTTGCATCAGTTGTTGATGATTGTTCTTCGTCATGATGTGTATCCCCCTAAAATAATATCTGACGGTTGCCTGCCACCCTATTGGCAAGACAAACAACCCCATCACCTTAATAGTCCTTCCTCCCTGAATGACTAATAAGTATAAGCGGTCCCGATACCGCTTTCAGATACATATTATCACTTTTGTGTTGGTTTATACACATTTTTTTGATTCTGTTGTTATTTTTACATATCGAATAAACTGTTTTAACTATCAACTAATAATTAATTGCTAATTCAAGGAATCACAAGTTGCGAGACACGGGGGATTTCAGCGTCAGTTGACGAGTAAACTATTTGAAAATGCTTATCTTAAAAACTTATTTTTATATATTACATTTTCGTTACATGCAAGAATAATTGCATTTTACGCAACACTTCTCGGACGTGCTACTTTCTCATTCTCTTGGTTAAAAAATGCACAGTTGTGCAATTTTTAAACTGATTTCGAGTGAAAAAATACACTATAAATAATTATTGCTGGTAAATAAATGCTTATAATCACTTAGAACAGCCATAACTTATGCCAATTATTTTGTTAAACATCATATGGTACTCTTAACTTAAAGATAATATTATTATTAATAGATAGTTAGCTTTCTAAGGGGAGGACTGCTCATTTATGTCTAAACGTGTCATCACGGCTATGCTAATTTTGCTGATTTGCCTAGTAGCGGGTAGTGCGGGCATTATCCGGCTCATCGCAAAACCGGTTGCACAAAAACAGCCAGTATCAGGCACTAGCCGCCGAGCACAAGCACATCAGGTCGTTTTAAAACCGCATCACGCATCAAAAATACCGACAACACCAAGTTCTGTCACGTCACACGTCATATATTCAAAAGCGTTACAACAGAATTGGCACTACCGAGTGTATCTGCCTAAAAACTACGCGCGCTTAAAGACTGACGGCCAGCACTTCGCCTCAATCTACATGCTTCACGGCCTGTACGGTGATGAAACAAACCTAACGACCCAAGCGCACTCTAAACAGGTTTTAGATCAACTCGTTAACAGCCAACACTTGCCAGTTGTAGTGATTTTTCCTGACGGCAGCAACTCGTTTTACCTTGATACAGAAACGCAGAAAATGGCATCCGCTATCATGACGGAACTCATTCCAAAAATGACAACGACCTACCAGTTAGCCGGGGCAAAACATCGCGCCGTTGGTGGCATCTCCATGGGTGGTTACGGCGCTGCTAATTTAACGTTTCGGCACCCCAACGCCTTTCATACCGCGGCACTCATTTCACCAACTGTCTGGCAACAAGTCCCGCAAACGGTGCAGGCGAACACCCAGATATCGGCCTTCAAGCACAACGGTGCGTTCTCTCAAGCACTGTACGATCAAAATCAGCCGACGCGGTATCTTGGCACCTATCTCAAAAAGGGCCGCCAACCCGCTGCCTTCTATATTGAATCAACATCGCAGGACACCACTGTGCCAATCGCCGCCGTCAACCAGTTTACCAACGCTTTAAAGCGCCAACACATCCCAGTTACATACCAGATCGACCATTTTGGCAATCACAACTGGACGTACTGGAACCACGCATTACCGCTTGCTTATCGTTTCATCTTTCAACATCTCAAAAACTAAGTTCATTTATTGGGGGGATTTTCATGAACACTTGTCCAAATTGCGGTGCCGCCGTTAAGCCATCTGACACCTTCTGTCAAAACTGCGGCTACAAATTAACCCAGGCAACAACGTCTACACAGCCACAACCAGTTACACCAACGACTACAAGTGCAGCAACGCGCACCGTTCGCAAAAGACATCCGCACCGAAAACTGCGATGGATCAGCGCTATCATCGTCCTTGCGGCGGTTGCGGTCTTTTACTTCTACGGCACCTCAGCCTATAGCAAAACCAAACAAGTCGACAGCATGGTCTCAACGCTAGAATCACATAATGGCGGGTCAGCCGCTAAATTCATGACGACCAAGGATCCGAGTCTGGACATTAATGCCTCAGCGCTTAAGCCGTTTATAACTTATATTACCCAGAACAAGTCCTATTTAGCTCAAATGAAATCGGCGCTCAATAAAAACGACCAAACGAATGATGGTACTTTCAAACTGGTAAAGGACGGCCATCACCTGCTGTTCTTCCCACGCTACAAGCTAGAAGTCACCGCCATGTACCCCACTGTTTCAACCAATGAGGATGGTGCCTCGATCAGTCTGAACGGCGTTAACGTTGCGACTGCTAAAAATGACGATTACACCTATAAGGCTGGCCCGCTCTTTCCAGGTCGTTACACCTTTAAAATGAAGGACGACGAAAACAAACGCTCCGTTGTCGCAAACCTTGTTTCGACGCAGGTTAAAAACGCGAAGGTCGATCTTTCAGTAGAAGACGATGCGACTACCGATGACGGCACTACCGCTACAGCAAATACCTCCGACTCATCCGACACAACAACTGCTCCGGAACCAAACGATGGCAATCATAACAATAGTGGTGACACCAGCGATTACGGTTTATTTGAAGAAGAGTACAAGGGTGACGAACAAGCCGGCATCGATGCTGTTTCTTTCCAGTACGGGTTTGATTACGATGACTATACTTACAAACTCAGCTGGCCGCACACCGATGTGTTGCAGGTCGAAGCCTACGATAAGGATTCACACGATTATGACGGCACTTATCGGTACGACCAAATTCATGATATTGCCAGTGAATTAGATGAAGATACTGGAAAGTTCGAAACTGGTGATTAGTGGGTATATTTAACGTTTTAGTATTAGCTATCGTAAAAGAGCGAGGTCCTGTTGTATTGCGGGATTTCGCTCTTTTATGACGTTATATTTGTTTGGCCGTTAATATAACGTCATATTCGTTTTATTTGTTGGTTAAGTGCTGAATGGGTGATGTAACATTGCGTTGCTTTAGTTTTTGCAGATTGGAGACATCAAAAAAAGCGGGTCCGGTTTGGACTCGCTTTTTTTCGATTTTTGATTTTTTTATGTTGGATTGGGTGACGTGGGGTCGGGCCTCATTGCCGAAACGTGTTCCAGAAGGCAGAGGGCTCCTGCGTAAGCAACTCTGGCAAAAATGCCAAGTTCAGGCATTTCTGCCAGAGTTGCTTACGCTCCGCCCTCTAACCGCCTTCTTCCACACTCTACACTAGCTTCCCACTATCCATCAACGCCTTAACCTCAGGCTGAACGTGGCCGTATTTCTTAACGGTGCCATCAAAGTCGATAAAGAACATCTTGTACCATACCAAGAACGTGTAAACCGTCCAGATCTGGCGCCGGGCATCCGTCTTACCATCGAAGTTATCCTGCAGCAATTGCAAGATCTTGTCCTGGTCGAAGATGTCAGATACCCAATCTTCCTTGAAGAGGCTGCGAACAACATCACAGTAGTCCTCTTCACGTAACCAGGTCTTGATTGGCACTGGGAACCCAAGCTTTGGCCGGTTGGCAAAGTCGGCTGGCAAATGCTTACCTGCGGCTTTCCGGAAGGCCCACTTGGAGTCCTTACTGTTCAAGAGCATCTTAGATGGCACGTTGTTAGCAAATTCTGCAACGTCCTTATCCAAGAATGGCACCCGCAATTCAAGAGAGTGCGCCATTGAGATCTTATCGGCTTTTTGCAGGATATCGTTTAGCATGAAGTGATGCAGGTCGATGTACTGCATCTGCTTGATCTCTTCGGTATCCTTAACCTTCGCAAAGTCCTCTTGGTAGATGCCGTTGACCGTCAAATCATTCTTGTAGTCATCGGTTAAGACCCCGTTGGCTTGGTTTGCAGTGAAGATCGTTGGTTGGTCTGGGTCATAGATGAGCGACTCACCAACGTAGTAGTCAGCTGGCTTAGCGGCCCAGGTGTACAATTGCGTTTTGCCTGGAAAGTTCTTCATCTTCTTGATGCTGTGACCGATCCGGTAGCGCAGGCCCTTTGGTAAATGACGAATACCGTTCGCCACTGCCTTGACCGTGCCATTGGTTGAATGCTCGCCGTAGTTGACATAGCCGGCAAACAGCTCATCGGCACCTTCACCTGACAACGCAACGGTAACCTTCCGCCGAGCTAACCGACAGAGGTACCACAACGGCATTACAGAAGGGTTAGCGTCTGGTTCGTCCAAATGATACTGCATCTCTGGGAAGTCCTCAAAGGCTTCACGTGGGTTCACCGTTTCAACGTTGAAGTTAAATCCATTTTCGTCGGCTAACTCCTTGGCAACGCTGGCTTCATCAAATGGGCCATCGTTGAAGTTCACACTGAAAACTTCCTGCGGCTTCAACACCGTCGTCACGTATGAGGAATCGACCCCTTCGGAAAGAAAGCTCCCAACCGGCACATCAGCGTTATCGTGACGGTCGATCGAATCAGTGACCACGTCATCGATCTCGTCAACAACTTGGTCAACGCTGCGATCGTTTTCAATGTTGTACTTGGCATCCCAGTATTCATGAATGTCTAACTGGCCGTCGTCTGAATATTCAAACCAGTGACCAGCTGGAAAACGATAGACACCCTTGAAGAAGGTTTCCTTCAAATCGTTATACTGGTTCATCAAGTATGGCTTCACAGCCTTCTTGTTGAGTTCCAGCTTGAAGTTCGGGTGCTTCATGAAGGACTTAATTTCTGAGCCCACAATGAATGTATCGCCGTTTTGATAGTAGTACAGCGGCTTGATACCAAAGAAGTCACGGGCACCGTACATGGTCTTCTTATTCATATCATAGATCAGGTAGGCAAACATCCCGCGAACACGTTTAAGTGTGCCCGCCATGCCCCATTCTTCGTAACCATGCAGTAACACTTCTGTATCGGACTTTGTCTTAAAGGTATGCCCCTTTTCGATCAGTTCCTTACGCAGTGACTGGTAGTTGTAAATTTCACCATTAAAGGTCACAAGAATCGAGCCATCTTCATTATAGATGGGTTGCGCCCCAGACTTCAGGTCAATAATACTCAGGCGAACAAAGCCCATGGCCACCTTATCATTCGTATACTTCCCCCCACCGCTCACGTTGGGGCCACGATGTTGAATCATCTTAAGCATCGAATCAAGAACGGCTGGTTTGTCTTCTACTTGCGGATCACTAAAGGCAATAATGCCACACATACTGTTGTTCCTCCCTGTAACTTATCTTGCGTTGCGCAATGCGAGTTCTGGAAACTCTCTTCCGGTACTCGCTACTTCCTACAGCCAACGCTTCGTATCAATCAAATTAAGACTCCATTATACTCTAAATCACACCATTTAGACAGGTCTTAACCCAACGTTCCCCTCATTAATGGCCGAACGTTTCTAAACAGTGATACTGTACTCGATTTCATCACTGAAAGTCCAGTAACTTACTTTGGCGTAAGAGTTCCTTAAGAAAGAGCGTGAAACACGGTGTTCAGTACGACCATGTATGTGTCTTTTCATTGTTGATTGAGTAAAATAGCACTGACATGCCGCTTCGTTACGATACTTGTAGTCGTCATCATAGATGGAAAGACTGCATAAGCGGTGCAATGAAACCTGCTAATTGAACGTTACCAATGATTCGTACATTTTAAGAAGCATTGCTGTCAATAGGCTTACTGGCAGTCGAGGGCGGATTCTCTGCGAACTCGATTTAATGCCATTGTGAAGCTTAACCAGTGGTAAAAGTAAGCTCAATGTCAGTGGAATGCAGCAATTTGGCACGGCATCGTGGTGTCGACATCAGTTAGCGACCGTTCTTGGGTCGGTTACTGATGTGCGAGTCGATGAAGATCCATTCGAGAGCTGCGCAGCAGAAATCGAATTAGCTTCATCGTGAGCCACTTCGATGCCGTGCCAAATTGCGGAATGCAACGGACTTGACCATCTAAAGCGCTTGATAACTATCTTGAATCTTCTCACTCAATGCCGCCACCTGCGTTTCAAAATCTGTCAACGGAAACTGCTCCAAATATTTAGTTGCCAACAATTCCCGTGCCGTCAAAACCATATAATCTCGCATCATTTCTGCAACCTGATCCGCAGTATCGCCAATATGCCGGTCTACAAGCGCAGGTACCATTTGTCGGTCACGGTAAACAACCATCGCAATATCGACATCGGCAACAATACCTAATGTGCGACCCTGCTCATAGAACGCCGTCAGCGCCTGTTCACGCGTCAAAATTGCCCGCTCCAGTTGGTTGGCTAGTTCAGGATAGTCCGCAGCCAGGTCGGTTTGAAACCGCAATGAGATAAACGCTGATAGTTCAAACGTCTTGAGACTGATATGTTGAAACGCGCTCAAATAATTCTCCTGAGTGACCTGAGTTGGAAATTCCTCTTCCTGTAAATAGTCGACCAAATCAGACACAATTTGCGCGACGAGGTCATCAAAAGACTCAAAGTATTTATAGAAGGTCACCTTGCTGACGTGCGCGCGGGTTACGATTTTTTGTAACGTCATGTCGTGAAAGCCGGTCACGCGAATGACTGGCAATAGCCGGTGGACCATCTGTTCGCGATGATACGCCTTACTCTTTGCAATTGGCATTTAAGCTCCTTCTTTCTAAAAGTTAACTATTTTTAGTTGAAAAGTTAATTTAACTGTGCTATCTTCTTTTATATTAACTTTTAACAGCAAAAAAGTAAATATAACTGGAGGAGCTTAACAAATGACACAAACAATCGAAGCACGGTTACAACACCTCGAAGATTTAGAAGCCCTACGCGCCCTGCAAGCCCACTACGCTGACTTAGTGAATACCGGCTGGAACGGTAAGCAAACCGACCTTGACCAGTTCAGCGACGTTTTCACGGCGGACGCCTACTGGAAGAGCGCCATGATGAACGTTGACATGACTGGCCGGGACAACATCGTCAACATGCTGCAATCACAAATGGGGACGCCGGACACCATTAACATGCATAATTTCACGAGTCCCCAATTCAAGATCGACGGTGATACAGCAACTGGTGAATGGCTGCTTTGGGTGCTCGTAAAATCCGACGACAATACCAACGTTGTCTACCAAAGTGAAGATGTCAGTTACCAACGAACTGAGGATGGCTGGAAGATTGCTGGTTTAACGCTTAATTTAGCAACAATTGCCTAATTTTCTACTATATATAAAATGACATCACGCGCAAGTTTAGGACTGCGCGTGATGTCATTTTTATTATAAACATGAGGACAATGATTCGTTTTTAAAAGACTGACCAGGTAATACCAACTCAGCAGTATCCACGCTAAGTTGCTGCGTCCAAGTGATGGTCACTGCAACTGGCGCGTTTTGCTGTGGCTCAATGCCGGATAACATCACGGCGAGCCGGCCATTTTCCTCAACCGTCACCACTGCCGGTTCCCGCAATTGGGCATCACGAACCACGCAGAAGTAACGTCCAGCTGCCGGTAACTGCTGCAACGGACTGTCAGGCGTCACAACTAAGCGATTGCCGGTCACCATGAGCTGACCAGCAATTTCATAGTCATAACCTAAAAGCGCGTTGGCGGCCTTGATCTCACCGTGCCCAATCAGGTGACGAATCCGTGTCGAACTCACCTTTTCGCGCCGTTCGGTCAGTTGGTTGACCGTCACCACTTCAAACCGGCCAGCACTCAGATGATCGAGATCCGCCATCCCGTGACTGCCGCCACGACCAAACGTGTAATCGAACCCTGCGACGACGACCTGAGCGTTTAATTTTAATAGGTACTGATCGATAAATGCGGTTGGCATCAGACCGGCTAATTGGCGGTTAAAATCCGCAACGTAGAGCAAATTCACCTTATTTTCTGCCATGTGGGCCGTCTTTTGATCGAGTGTATTCAGGTACCGAAATGGGGCGTCCGGTTGAAATAATCGTGACGCGTGGCGGTTAAACGTCATCACAGCGAGCGGTAGATGGCGCTCATCCGCCAGTCGTTTCGCCGTTTGAATGACCTGCTGGTGACCCTGATGGACCCCGTCAAAGAACCCGAGTGCCAGGACAACCGGTGCCTGTTGCGATAACGTATTCAATTTTTGGGCGTTTAGCGAAATCACCTGCATGTCTGGTACCTCCTGAATGGTGTGACAATATGTATAAAAAAAGGTGCGGCACCTGACAGTGCGGCACCTTTTCTCGCTGAGTAAACAGTCATGCTCGCTCATTTTTACGGAAAGTGTTTTTCTTAAAATCGCAGTACCTTAGTCAATGAATCCGGGATGATCTAGGCTTGCGCTTGCTTTAAAAAATAACTGAATGGCTTCAGATCTTGAGCATCGTAAGTCTTGACGAATTCATCGATTTGACCTTGGTCCTGCCATGATGGGTCAATAAACATGTGTTCAGTCGTGAATGGCATCTTGTGGGTGTACTTGACGTCGATCAGAACTGGCTTATCGGTCTTCTTAGCATCTTCCAAAGCCTGCTTGAATTCAGCCTTAGTCTTAACAGTAAAGGTAACGGCACCGTATCCTTCGCCGACCTTAGCCCAGTCAGTGGCAATTAAATCAGTCCCTGATTGTGGTTGGTGACTATCATCACGTTGTTCAGCTTCAATAAAGCCTAACGTTTCGTTACTGAAGACAATGTTGACAACGTGCATGTTGTACTTCACTTGGGTCAACAATTCTTCTGATAACATGGCGAAACCACCATCACCACTCAGACTGTAAACTTCACGGTCTGGGAAGTTGGTCTTAGCTGACAATGATGCAGGAACAGCCCAGCCCATGGTTGCGTAAATTCCTGAAGTGCACCACTTTTGGTCGCCGTGCATCTTCAAAAGACGTTCGAAGTCAATGTTGACGTTACCAACATCAATGGCAAAGACGGCATTGTCTGCGGCTTCTTGGTTCAACACGTCAAAGATCGGTTCTGGACGAACTGGTGATTCAGTGCTGTCCTTGAAGCTGGCTTGCCAGTCGTCCCAGTTCTTCTTGTCTGCTAAAGCAGCGTTGTAGAAGGCTGATGCGTCGCGTGCTTCACCGGCATCAACTAAGGCAGCCAAGGCCTTCTTTGCGTCAGCTAACATCGCAACATCGGTGTGGTGACGCTTCCCAAATTTCTCTGAGTTCACATCGATCTGGATAACCTTAGCCTTCTTGTTGAACAGGAAGATACTAAATGGCACGTTGTTGCCGACCCAAATAATTAAATCAGTGCTAAACCCAATTTCAGCACCTGGCTTTGGCGCAACTCGGCCAGTTGAGCCAAGGTAGGCAGGATAGTTATCTTCAAGGATACCCTTCCCTAATACGGAAGAAACAAGTGGCATCTTGAACTTTTCAGAAGCAGCTTTCAATTCTTCAGCAGCGCCCTTGGCACCAACACCAATGTAAACGCTTAAATTTATATTTTTTAACCCGTCGGTCCCATTTTTGAAAAATCGTTAAGCGGTCAATCCCGTGTGTCTGTAATGATTTGGAAGCATTTACATTCGCTGAAAAATTAATTAAACTTTTTTTGGATTTTCAGTTTTTCGATAGATATTTTCACTATAAGTTAGTGAAATTCAAGAAAATTTCGATGACATTCTGTTTTTGGATTACAGGTATGACGATTTCGGAATAGCTGTCATTACAGCAACACATGCCGTGATGTGTTTAAAAACAGGATACTGTTATGGAATTCACAAGCAAATCAGGATTTTCTGTTCGTACTGTTTATTTTCTAATTCTTTTTCATAACTCGGTTACTATTTGAAAGTGTTTATGCCGGTAAAAATAGTTGAAACATCAACTGTTTTAATGAAAGACCATTGAATTATTTTATAATTATTATCAAATTATTAAATCGAATCAGCAGGCCTTGATTTGTGAATGACTAGCAAGCAAAGTCAAAGTTGTTTAATAAATTAGCAGTTTCCTTTTTTAGCATAAAAAAAGCCACCACTTTTCAGTGATGGCGCCAATTTTAATAATCTATGCTTCAAAATGTTTCCCGAGAATATCCAGACTTCGTAACTGCCCATCCATTTCGGCAACTTCAGGCAGATGACCCCAAACCTCGAAGCCGTTTTTCTTAAATAGTCCCTGACTTGGCCCGTTATGACTGAAGATAAAGGCCACGATATTTTGCAAGCCCAACGCTGATAGGTGCGAGAATACGTAATCTAACGCCTGTTGCCCCAGTCCCTGATGGCGAAATGCTTCATCAATGTAGATGCTGATTTCAGCCGTTTGGTGGTAGGCAGGACGCCCGTAAAAGGATTCCAGACTGACCCAACCGGCAATTTGGTCACCATCCTTCATTACCCAAAGTGGGCGAGAATTGGGATCAAATTCAGTAAACCAGTCCTCTCGGGACGCAACCGAAATCGGCTCGAGATCAGCCGTCGCTAAACGGCTGGGAATAATTTCATTATAAATATGAACGATGGTCGGTAAATCAGCGTGTGTTGCGTACTCAAATGTCACTGTCAAAATGGCGAGCCTCCAGTTTTAATGTCCTGCTCATTTTACGATACTTGCTGAGGTCGCGCAACGTCACACCGCGGTGAGAACTTGCGAACCGCAGTCGTTGTCAAACCCGATCAGACCCGTTATGATAACCATAGAGTTTACATAAAGGAAGGCGATTCAAATGACGACTGTACTGGTAATCAAAGCAAATCCTAAACCAACTTCAGCATCACATTCCCTAACTGTCCTTGAACACTTCTTGACAAGTTACCTTCAGCTTCACACCAACGACACCGTTGTGGTCCGCGATCTGTACGCTGAAAAATTCCCAGATTTCGACCGAGATCTGGTCACGGCGCAGCGGGCCTTGTCAGCTGGAAAGACTTTCGCTGACCTGCCAGACGCGCAGCAAACACAATTGACGCAGTTTCGCCAAACGACCCAGCAGTTCATCGATGCGGATAAGGTCATTATCGCGAATCCCCTGTGGAATTTAATGATTCCTGGGAAGTTAAAGGCCTGGTTTGACACCGTTTGTGTTGAAGGCCAGACCTTTGAAACGGTTGCGGTGGGTGAACGGCCACTCGCGCCGGGCAAGCAAGTGCTGCACATTCAAGCAGCTGGCGGCATCACGAACGGCCAAAATTTAGCAAGCCGCTACGTCAAGGATGTCATGACCTTCTTGGGCGCTGACGTCACCGCCCTTCCCGTTGAAGGCATGGACCGCTATCCCAAGCGCGCTGACAGCATTATGGCCGAAGCCTTTCGGACTGCGGACGAAATCGCAACAGTTTTTTAGTCCCGCAAAAAAACGACCAGTCATTGCCTGACTGGTCGTTTTAATTAGTTACCCTTACGTTTGTGATGCCGCACAAAGTTTTGGTGTGGAATCACGAGGTACATCCCGATGACGATCACCCCAGTCGTCAGTGCCGCATACGGCAAGAAGAACGACGCAATCGCGCCGATCACCATAATAACCAGCATGCCGCTCATTTCGCGGCCCGCCATAATGTTGGTCGGATAATCTTCATCCGCTCGATGTGCCTCATGTCCCAACAGCAAAAGGAAGATCGCCCAGCCAAAAATAACCACGATGTACGCCAATTGCGGAATAAATTTCGTAGGGTACGTTGCCACTCAGGCCGTTGTGATGGGCACCAACGATACCCACAGCAGCAGTGCCATATTCACAATAAACACCCCATAGCTCACTTTATGCATGGGTTCAAAAATAAAATGATGTGTTGCCCAGAGATTCGTAATCCCGACAAACGAGATCACGTAGGCTAACAATGGAATGAGTTCATTTTGAATTGCCGCCAGCGTAAAGCCTTCCGGTGTATGGAGTTCCAACACCATAATCGTCATAATAATTGCTAAAATCGCATCCGTGAACGCTTCAAGTCGCCCCTTATTCACGTTGACCACCTCCAAATGTTACCTCCATCATACCTAAGAATAGTGCTTAAGGGCAGTCATAATAATTGAACACCGCAAAAATGTTTCACATGAAACATTTCGCTTTGTTGAATAGGAAACATTTATTTGATATGCTACCTATAATGACTCATCGAAAGGAAGACAGCGTATTGAACAAACAAGCGCAATTTATGGCCAGCATGAGTTCGCTGATCGATAAGACAACCCTGCTGGAACACACGCAACTAGACGAGCAGCTCGCCGGTTACAAGCCAGCTGAGGTGCACACGATCGAATTCATCGGTAATCATCCGGACGCGAACGTAACCATCATTGCTAATGCCATGTACGTCACACGTGGCGCCGTCAGTAAAATGACACGGCGGTTGATGAAAAACGCCCTCATTGAACGTTACCAAAAGCCGGATAATAAGAAAGAAATTTATTTCAGACTCACTGCTAAGGGCAAGGACGTGTACAACACGCACGCCGCCCTTAATCGCCAATTTGAGGCCCGTGACGCCGCGTTGTTTACGGAAACCGACCAATCACTCGTTGATGATACACTGGCCTTTCTAGCGGCTTATAATCAGCATTTAGATGATATTATCAATCAAAAAAAGTAAAAAAACGTGTCGACTACCACCTCGGTGTTCGACACGTTTTTTCTTACAAATTAGTAGTCATCATCCAGATCAGTCTCAGTCAGCCCATCATCATCCGCTAAGATCATCTGATTGCCAGCCTGCGCCCAAAGTGCAAGAGCCCGATTAAGGTCTGCGCGATGAAATACAGGATCATCAACCGTGTTTGTCAGCTCGTTAGGCGGATTTGAGCCTCGACCCGCCGTGCAGGAGGGTAAATTCCGTGCCTTTAACCCGGCAAAGCTTACCTCTTCTTTCAGCGTCAGTTCAATCGAATAACCGGCATCAATGGCATAATCATATACCACTGGCCCCTCACTGATGTCTGGATACAGATAGTTTTTCTCGGTTGGATAACTGGCAATGACGCCGTCCGTCACCCCCATTTCATCATAGGATGCGGGAACGTACTGCTTGTTATCCTGAGCTAATGGATAAAAGACATGTAAATAAGCGTTTTGCCAGCCAAAAGCTAGCTGCAACAGCACGTGCAGTTGATCATAGCGGATCGCTACCGGCACCAATAATTGGCGCCAAGTCGCCGTATCTTTGAGTTTGGCATGAATTAGAATCGCCGCGGTGGTTGCCATAGATAAGGGCCTCCTTATTGGTGAGTGACGGGGATTTTGCCGGTTTGGTAAATTTCATCCAAATAGGCAAAATCCGTTAAAATATCGTATGGTTGGTGCGTTTCAGAGATCCATAGTGTGATGCCCTTGATCCGGCCAATAATGAAAAATTTCTCAATTTCCGTTTTGTCTGATGGCAGTTGCAGAATCATGTGCATCATGAATTCAATGAGCCCGTTGCGAAACGTTTCATCGCGGCTCTGGTACTGAAGCATTGGCAACAGCGCCTCGTTTTTCAGCGAAAATGCGGTAAACGGATGGTCATACACCGCCTGTGCATCCTCATTGAGGTCCTGGTGTTTTGCTTGTAAATAGCGTTCCAGCAGGTCATATTTATCGGTAAAGTGCGTGTAAAACGTTGAGCGGTGCATCAGCGCCTGATCGGCAATATCATTGACGGTGATCTTACTGAATAGTTTTTGCGTCATGAGTTCCTGGAATGCTGTAAAAATGAGTTTTTCGGTTCGTTCTTGTTGCCGAGTTGCCATCCTAAATCGTCCTTTCGAAGACATTTTGTTTAAAGTGTCGGTATTTTCGACATTGTTGATAACGTATAGATTGTCTATTTTTACGACGGTGTTAAACTAGCTTCATTCTAACAGAGTTTAGGATTTAAACTTGAAAGAAGGACTTAACTTGAAAACAATCGCCATTAATCAATTCGGCACTGCCGACGAATTCCACGAAATCAATCTTGACCAACCAGCACTCACGGCGGACACCGTTGCTGTCGCCATCCACGCCTTTAGTATCAACCCCATGGATATCGCTGCTCGAGCTGGCTACCTCCAGTCGCCATTTTCTGATAACTGGTCATTTCCGTTAGTCTTAGGCTGGGACTTTTCCGGCATCATTACTGAGGTTGGCCAGAATGTGACCCAATATCACGCAGGTGACCACGTTTTTGGCACCTTGGCGAGTGACCATCCCGGTAACGCGGGCAGTTACGCCGAGGCAACGGTCGTGGATCCAGCTGCCATTACCAAGATTCCTGCCGGGATGTCATTTGACCAGGCGGCCGCACTGCCAATTGCCGCGGGGACTGCCTACCAGGCCATCGTCCAGAATTTAAAGGTTCAATCAAACGACACGGTACTCGTTCAGGGCGGTGCTGGGGGTGTTGGTCTGTTTGCGGTGCAGATTGCGAAGGCGTTGGGTGCAAAAGTCATCACCACTGCCAGTCCAGCGCATACTGAACTGTTACAGAAACTTGGCATCGATCAGATCATCGACTACCACACGACAGCGGTGGCGGATGTCGTTTCAACTGTGGACGCTGTGTTTTGATACTGCTGGCGACATTGCGGGCGGCCTGGCCGTGCTTAAATCAGGCGGAAAACTTGTCACCGTCGCTGGTCAACCCACCCCGGAACAGCTTGCACTGCCCGACAAGAGCGTCAGTTTCCAATTTTCGCATACAGATACCGCTTTGATGGCTGGGTTAAGCGACCTCTTTACCAAGGGTCAATTAGATATTGAACTGCAGACGATGCCGTTCACTGCCGCTAGCGTGATCAAAGCGCATCAAAAGATTGAGGGCCATCACACAACTGAGAAACTCGTGATTCACGTTGCTGACTAACTGCTGAGTAATAGTCGTGGACGCACGACGCTAGTTTTTCGTATAATGGCCTCAAATAAGACACATGTCCTGCCTAAGGAGGCCAAACGATGACAAAAATGGTGTTTATCAACCTACCAGTAACCAACCTGCCAAACGCAATCGCATTTTACACCGCCCTCGGGTTCAAGCAAAATGAAGCATTCTCAAACGAAAAATCCGCCGCGATGATTTGGAGCGACGACATCTGGTTCATGTTGCTGACCCACGACTTCTACGCCCAATTCTTGCAGAACCAAACGATTGCGGACACGCAAACAACAAGCGGCGCAATGATTGCGTTGAGTCTGGATAGTGTAACAGACGTGAAACGCTTTGCGGAAACGGCAAAGAAAAACGGTGGCAGTTACTACCACGTTGATATGGGCATTCCGGAAGACCAGATGTATGAGCTGGAAGTGAAGGATCTGGATGGGAATGTGGTGTCGGTGGATTGGTTAGAGTAAGAGCGTGGAACAAAACGGTAAGGGGCAGAATGTAAGGGACTTTGGTGGAAAATCCCGGGCTTGGATTTTTTGCCGAAGTCCCTTACATGGCCGCCCCTTGTTTTGTGTATCGCGTTTCCACTACGTTGCCAAGAAGGAACTCAAAACCAACCAAAAAGCTCAGGCAACCGAAGCACAAAGCCTCGGCAACCTGAGTTTTTCCATCCCCAAATCCCCAACACCAACCCAACCCCCGCACCCCATCCCGCACCGAACCCAGACAACATTCTAAGAGAAAAATAAATATTTTAATCAATTTGCCATTTACTTTTCATTTTTCATCTGGTATAGTCAACCTATTCTAAAAATTCGAGGTCAAACACCATGCGAAAAACTACCGCTATCATCAACGTGAATGTAGTCGTCATTGCCCGAGACATTATTGTCATTTAGTCTGCGGGTCATTTGATGATGCCCGCAAGCAACGGGCAGCGATGGTTTAGGCCAGGAGCTGTTAATTCAGCCCCTGGCCTTTTTTAGTCAAAACGGAGGTGACGCTCATCGTCAGTGACACATAGTCCCAGGATTTGGCAACACCCACATAGTCTCATCACACATATTGCAATTTTTCACATCAAATTCTAAGAAACGGAAGTGACGCAATGGAAACTCAACCAAACGCACTATCAGCAACACCCACGAAAACGATCGAACGGGACCCGGTGAAGACTGTTATTTTAGCCTCAATGATTGGAACCGCCATTGAATTTTTCGACTTTTACGCTTACGGCACCGCAGCCGCTACATATTTTCCAAAGGTGTTCTTCCCAGAAGTGACCCCCACCATCGCTATGATTCTGAGTCTATTGACCTTCGGGGTGGCCTTCGTTGCTCGCCCACTGGGGTCACTGATTTTCGGCCACTTTGGTGACAAGTTAGGCCGGAAACGCACATTGGTTGTTTCATTACTTATCATGGGTGTGTCAACCGTTCTAATTGGGGTATTACCAGGATTCGCAAAACTTGGAATGGCGTCGATCGCCCTCCTCTGCCTCTGCCGGTTCATCCAAGGAATCGGCCTTGGCGGCGAGTGGTCTGGCGCCGTTCTGGTGGCCACCGAAAACGCCCCCAAGAACAAGCGGGCGCTGTTTGGTGCCTTTCCTGAACTCGGCGCACCAATCGGCTTCTTCCTTTGTAACGGCCTCTACTACATCCTCGAATCCAATCTGACTGCGTCTCAGATGCAAGCCTTTGGCTGGCGGATTCCATTCCTAGCCTCAGCTGTACTCGTTATCGTGGGGCTGTGGATCCGGCGACGGATGTCAGAAACCCCGCTATACCGGATGGCTCAAGAACAAGATAACGTGACAAAAGCACCACTTGCTAAGGTCTTCAAAGAAAACTGGCGTCAAGTTCTGCAAGGCACTTTGACGATGTCCGTTTCTTACACATTTTTCTTCCTGCTTTCAACCTGGTCACTCAGTTACGCCACCACCGCGTTAGGCTTCGCCAATAAGGAGTGGCTGTTGATGCTGATGGGGTCGATCGTGGCCTTCGCTGCAATGATCCTCTATTTTTCTTTGATGGCAGATAAATTTGGCCGGAAGAAGGTCCTGTTACTCGGCACCATCTTGATTGCCGCCTTTGCGATGATCTTCCCATTTTTCTTAAACGGCAACCACAACGTTGCTGGCGGGTTGTTCTTCTTGATTGTCGGCTTCCTCGCAATGGGTGTCGTTTACGGCCCCGTTGCCGCACTGTTGCCTGAACTATTCCCAACCAGCACCCGGTACTCTGGTGCCGGCATCGCCTACAACGCTTCAGCCATTGTTGGCGCAGCCTTTGCGCCAACGTTAGCATCCTGGTTAGTTGATCAATGGGGCATCCACGCCGTTGGCTTCTACCTGGCAATCATGGCCATCGTGGCATTCTTAGCCTTGTTAACGACTAAGGAAACTAAGGAGATCGATTATACGAAGTAACCATGACATCCAAAAAGCACTCACAGCCGTGCAATCGGCCATGAGTGCTTTTTTAGTGGTTATTCAAATGAATCCCCATAAGACGTTGGTATTGGTCAACATCCCTTGGATTGTGAATCGGCACCATGAACCGGCTGGTGAATTTTGCGAGTCGTCCCTGTTTATACACAGACTTCGGATTGCTGAACGCTTCAAAACCTAATTTACCGCCTTTGTATCGGCCCATACCTGAGTAACCGACACCACCAAAGCCCATTTCATGTGACCCAGCGTGAAAGAATAACTCATTGATATCCACACCGCCAGATGACGTTTGACTGAGAATCTGGTCGATTTGCCGCTGATTCTGACCGAAAATGTACAAGGCCAGTGATTTTTCATGCGTATTAATCAACGAGATGGCTTCATCGAGCGTCTCGTATGAAAAAATCGACAAAACAGGGCCAAACATTTCTTCTTGGGCAACGCGAAGTTTGGGATCCGGATTAATAGCTAACGTAAAGGGCATCAATCGAGCTTGTGCATCCGGCATCTCTTCACGATTAGGATTGATGGTAATCAGCGTCGTCCCTGCCCGTTTTGCCTCATCTAGAACCGCACTGATTCGTTTAAACGCGCCATCATTGATCAGTGCTGAGAATTCTGGGTTGTTATGGTACGTTGGAAAGGCCGTCGTCAGCTCTTGCGTGATTCGGTCAATATAATCGTTTAGCTGATTCTTTGGCACCAGCGCATAATCAGTGTCTAAACAGATCTGACCAGAGTTACCGCTGCGGCTCCGAGCAATTTTCTTAGCCGCTAATGCTTTATCAGCGTCTGGCAAGACGATGGCTGGATTTTTACCGCCAAGCTCAAGAATGACCGGCGTCAAATTGGGGGCTGCTGAGGCCAAGATCTTCTTTCCCGTTTCTGAACCGCCCGTAAACACAAATTTATCCCATGGTAAGGCGGAAAACGCTGCGGAAACATCGGCTTCACCAGTGACCACGGTTAACACGCTGGGGTCTAAATACTGTGCGACTAATCGCTGCAACACTGTCGCCGCCTCAGACGTAAACTCTGAAATTTTCAGCATCACTCGGTTACCAGCCGCAATTGCCTCCACAGCTGGGTCCAATGTAGATCAATTGGCGCATTGAAGGGTGACATAATCCCAACAACACCCAGCGGTTCATTTAAAATAAATTGGCGAGTGCCCGTTAACGCCATCATCCCAATTGGTTTCTTATCTGGCTTCATCCACCGTTGCAGATGTTTTTTCACATAAGCAATGGTACCAATTGGGCCGCTAATATCTGCGCCTAGGATCTGCATTGGATCTCGTTGACCAAAATCAGTTTGTAAGGCTGCAACTAATTCATTGACGTTTTCTTTAATCATGCGATCAATTTTATCTAGGGAGGCGATGCGCTCCTCGTATGCCATCGGTTGGGCGCGTGAATAACTTTCACGTTGACGTTTAAATGATTGGTTCAATTCTGTTAAAGTTGTCATTTTTAAAAGTCTCCTTTTTAATCGAATGTTCGATTATTTTAAGTTTAAAAAAATATCTGTTCAGATATTTTATAGTGCATTAGTGTTGTTGCATGGCATTCAGACACATGGTCACGACTTGGTCGATCGTCGTTGCATCAGCATCTAATTGTCGCCGCTTTATCGCTTGAAGATACATCACAACTGGGGCATAACCAAATGATAACAGGACTAACGGGTCAACCGCCTGAAACGTCCCCGACGGCGCTTGTTTAACGCGTGCAAATAACGGTTCAAAGCCCGCAAACGACTCTGCTTCACTAACCGCCAAATGTGCTAGGAGTGGTGAGTGGTTAAACTGGTCAATGATCATCAAAGCGTCATAGTGCGTTTGACCAAAATCATAAACTGCGGTCATAAAAGCACGCACGTACGCAACCGCATCAGAGATGTTCTGGTCAACATGCTCGGCCAAATAATCTGCAAGGCCCTGCTTGTTTGCTAAGTAAACCTGTTTTAAAACATCTTCCTTATCCGCAAAGTACACATAGATGGTCGATGATGAGATGCCGCTCGCTTTTGCAATTCGCGACATCGACACGTTTGAAATGCCCTCTTCCAAAATAATATGGCCGACCTGATCAATAATTGTTGTTGCCTTGGCTGTATCTTTTTCTCGCATTGCTAAGCTCCTTTTAATAAATCGAACGTTCGATTAAGATAATAATCGATTCCGCTTTTTTTGTCAACAGGAAAAACTTAACCCCACCAAGAATGATTCCGTTGGCAGTTAAATACTGCTCTCTCCTTAGATTCAAGTGAAAAAGCCACCCCCGCAAACGACGGTCATGACCTCAATATCATCTATCTACTAAAAAAACGGTCTTTAATAAACCAACTTCCCAAAAAGAGAAGCGTCACTAATAACGTGGTTTTAAAAGCAGTTACGAAATTAACGATCAAAAGTAAACCTGCGCCGGCAATTATGCATATACATAATATTTCAAAAATTTTATCCATATCTCTATTCTATATCCTCTCAAACAATTCCAAAGGGCCAGTCTTGAGTACTGACCTTTGCACTACTATTTACCATCACGCTGTCGCGCCTGCAGCTGCGCGTTCATACTATCCGCAGTCAGTCGCGTCTGAACGTACCAGCCGAGCCAAACAATGAAGTATACAGCCAGAAAAATGAGACCAAATCGCAACCAAGTGCCGGTCGACAAGAAGTGCCAGTGCATCACTGCATTTACTGCCACTACCAGGACAAATGTGGCCACAAAGTGAATACTGAGTTGCTGAATAAATGACAGCCGGTCGCCATCAAATAACCGCGATAACAACCCGATCAATCCTGACAAAACGAAGAGCGCAACGATATTAACGGGCGTCACCGAAAACACGTGGACCCCGGTCATCATGACTAATAGATACATCGTCGCCCCAACCATAATGCCGTACATCGCGTAGACAATTAACGTTTTTATTGCTTTCATTTTAGCCACCTCACATGCCAATGCTGCGTTTCAGATCGGGTAAAAACTTACGGCTGACCGTGAGTTTTAGACCGTTCGTCATTTTTGCCGTCATGTTGCCAGAAAATTCAGCTTCTAATGCTGTTAAATAATCAATATTGAGGACGACACTTCGCCCAACTTGAACAAAAACGGGATTTTGCAGTCGCGCAAGCATCGTTTTCAGCTGACCGTTAATCTGATAGATCTTATTGACGGTTTGCACGGTCAATCGCTCACCGGTTACTTCCAGCGCGATGATGTCAGCCGTTGCTAAAATAATGACCTGGTCAGCGACTGTGATCGGGAGTACCGCGGGGCGGACGCCTAACTGGTTCAGGCGATTGAGCAGCTGGGTAACATCTGGCGATAACGTTGCAGCACGCACGACCACTTCGATCTCATCTTGTGGCACTGCGGCAGTTATTTCAAAGGTGACTTTCATCAGTGGTGGCGCCTCTTTTCGGTTTGATAATCGCTCAGTTATGCTTCTGAGCAGCCCGGTACGCAGCCCAGGTCGGCTGATGAGCGGTTAACGCAGCGACCGCCTGATCAAAATGCGTCTGCTGGGTTGCCGCCTGTTTTGGTGAGTAAACGTAGCGCGCCCACCCGCGTTGATAACCCGGCGTCAGCTCAGAAAAACAACTGGCAGCTGCAGGTTCACCACTCAGTCGTTGTGCGAGGTCTTGCACCCGATCTGCGTAGTCACCGACGCGTTGACTGGTCGTTTGGCGTCGCGGCGCCGCTGATAGCCAGCGCAGGTCAATCATCGTAAAGTCAGCATTAAAACTGCGCATGCGAGAAAATTTCAAACCCGTGGCCCCAATTTCCCCAGTCGTGTGATTAATGGCCAAAAATGAAAAGAGTGCATCCCGATGAATCCCCTGGTACTGTTTACTGGCAAGTTTAGGATACAGCAGGTAGACGACGCCATCCGCCGCCAGCTGTTTATCGGCGGCCACCTGGTTAATGTGGGCCTTCATCTCAGGCAAACTTAACGCAAAGACTACCCGCAGATCAGTCGCCGTCGAGAGCGGTTCTACAATCAGGCCATCGACCAATACACTAAGTGACGCTGGAACGTGATCAAGACTAATATGCCGATATTTTGTGAACCCAAGTTTTTCTAAATTTTCCATGAGCTGACCCTCGTTTCACCCAATGAGTTGACTATATGCGCACCATGACTTGTTTACGACTCCGACGCATCAATAGCAAGGCGACAATGACGAAGCCGACTAAGAATGCCAGCATAACGCCATATACTGAAGTTAATGATAATACTGAACCCAACTTAAGTCGAACCCCAAACGCCGTCTCAAAGGCGGCTTTTTGGCCTGCTCGGGCGCCACTAAACTTATCGTTAAGTGCCGTCTTCATTAATAGTTGTCTGTACAGTGCGGCATTGTATGGTGCTGGCGTGATCTTCATCAACGTTTGCGCAGCTTTTGGTACCGATTCAATTGGAATGTAAACTCCCGCAAAGAACCCTGAAGCTGTGCCAATGATGGTACCCAGTTTGCCCAGTGTATCCACCTTTTTGACAAAGCTCAAACATAGCAGACTAAACGCCGTCCAGATCAAACTGCTGAAACCGGCGATGCCAATTAATTGCGGTGTTAGCTTCCAGGGGATCGTAATTCCATCCACGGCTGCAAAATAAGCGTACATCACACCCGCCATGATGATCTGCATGATCCAGCCAACGATAAACGCACTGACAAGGTAGGCAGTTTGTAGTTGCCAATAGGCGAGTTTCGTCATCAAAAAGTCAGCGAGTGTGCCCCGTTCCCGGTCTTGAATCATTTGGCTGAGCGCACTTAGCGTTGTTGTCACGGCTGTCACCGTGAGCGTCCCACCAATGACCCAGGGATCAAGCACCGCCGATTTACCAGTAAACGGTAAGGCACTCGCCATGTTCTGCTTTAGGAAAACAATGTAGAGCACAAATGAGATCAGTGCCCCTAGCAGTGAAAAGAATAAGTTGCTGCCGTTGGTGAAAAAGAGCTGTAAATTCCGCTTAATAAAGGCTGTCATCTTAACGGATCTCCTTTCCTGTTAGTGCCAAAAAGATTGTGTTCATATCACCTTCGTGGCTGTCAAACTGTTGAATGTACTGCCGATTCTTAACCAGGACATCGATACTCGTCTGAGCGTCAGCCACCGTTAAGGTCACCTTTTCTTGCGCCTGTTTGGCCTGATAACCGTCCTGCTGCAGATTAGCCAGCAACGTTTCAGGCTGGTCAGAAATCAGTGTCATTTCGACTTGCGCATACTCGTGTTTCAGATGGCTCACTGAATCTGCAGCAATGACCTCACCGTGGTCGATGACGTAAACAAAATCAGCCGCCTCGGCTTCCTCCAGGTAGTGGGTCGTTAAGATCACCGTCATCTGCAATTCTTTGCGCAGCTGATGAATCACTTGCCAGATCACCGTTCGAGTCTGGATGTCCAATCCCGTTGACGGTTCATCCAAAATTAAAATCTTTGGTCGATGAATCATTGCCCGGGAAATATCTACCCGCCGGCGCTGACCACCCGACAATGTGCCATAGCGCTGATTCAATAACGGCGTTAGACCAAGGTCGTTTTCCAAACGGTCCAACCACGCCTTATCCACATTGGGATACATTGCCGCTCGTAGTTTTAAGTTCTGGTGGACCGTGAGATTATCATCCAGTACCCCGTACTGAAAAACGACCCCGATCTGTTGCCGATACGCAATATCTGCGGGCGTCAATGTGCCCAATTTGATTTGGCCGCTCGTGGGCTGCGTCAGCCCCGTCAACATCCCAACTGTGGTTGACTTACCGGCGCCATTTGGCCCCAAAAATGCAATGAATTTCCCAGATGGAATCTGCATATCCAAATGGTTGACCGCAACCTTCGTTTTAAACGTCTTGGTCAGATCCTGAATGCTTAATTCTGACATAGTGTTCATCCCCCGATTCATACTTGATGACCTAAGCATAGTGCTTTCGGCCTAAATTGTCTCAGTTGAACCAACGAGTGGTTGAAATTGGGGGCTAAGTGGTCGGATGATGGCAATTAATTAATTATTACCCGGGAAATTTGACCTTTTTTTAAAACAATGCGCTAGCCAGAAACGTATGTATGAGTAGCTGCACAAATCACTGTTTTAAGGAGCGCTCATATGTCAAAAGACTACATCGTTAAAGCCTACCAGACCACCAGAAACGCAAACACCGAATCACTCACTGAGACCCGCTACCGCGTTTTTGACCTCGACGGCAACATGGTCGACGATGCCCAGGGTTACGGCTACAAATCGGCTCGAAACGCCCACGTGGGCTACCACTACACCCGCCACCCTGACAAGATTCGCGCCAACAAGAAACTCAAACAGCGTGTCCATCGCTGGTGTGACCAACATGCTGATATTGACGCTATCATTTATGTCTACCTGTTTGACACGCTCAAGAACGATGAGACCCTCTCTGCCGTCGAGGAAAAAGCCCTATTTGAAGGCCTCACAGAGAACTTACCAGCTGTGCCGTTTTCCGCCGCCGACTACTTTAAATACCGGCAATGATAACCCGGGCAATGATGTGTATTTCACACTGTCAATACGCGTTCTGTGCTACAGTATCGATAATGACCCTATAAGGAGACCACCATGACGCAAACACTCAAACAACAGCGCACAAAGCTGGATATCGTGACAACCATGAACACCCTGTTGAAAACGACCCCCTTCGACCAAATTACCATTGGCACCATTTGTAAGACCGCAATGATCCATCACTCAACCTTTTACCGCTACTTCGACGATAAATACGCCTTGCTTGGTGAGGTGCTTATGCTGATCTGCAAGCCGGTTCAGGCCGACCTCAACCAGGGGGTGGATTTTATGACAGCAATCAGTCGCGTCATGACCGCCAACCAAGCGCAATTACGGAACATGACCAGCCAAAATAAAAGTACCACCGTATACACCGACCTCACCAAAATTCTAGCAGACAACCTTAAAACGGCAATCATCAGCGACACAACTCACCCGTTGATCACCCAATTACGCCGCGCCAGCCAACCTGAATTTCTCGCCTATGCTTACGCTGGAATGCTGGTAGGCATTATCCAAAAATGGAATGAGGATCCGCAAACCACAACGCTTGAAACCTTTAGTGGGAGCTTCAAACACGATATGACCGCCCTGCTTCAAACGTTTTAATCCGCAAGATTCGTTAAAATGGCCGATTTTGGGAAAGATTCGCATTTCTTGCGATTGTGACACGCTGTCATTTTCAGTACAGTAGCTGAAAAAGGAGTGGCACAATGAAAACAATAATCGTAACCGGCGCTTCATCCGGCGTTGGTCAAGCAGCAGTCACACAGTTTAGCCGACAGGGCTTCAACGTCTTTGGTCTGGCCCGCCACGCAACGCAGCAACCGCAATTACCCAATGTCCACATGATCGACGTCGATCTCACCGATGCTGAACAAGTCAAATCAGCGGTTGCACAAATTTTAACGCTGACGGACCACATCGACGTTTTAGCAAATATTGCTGGAACAGCCGTTAATGGTGCTATCGAACAGGTGCCCATTACCGAAGCAAAACAAACTTTCGACGTGAATGTCTTCGGCACACTCACCCTCATTCAGCAGACATTGCCCACTATGCGCCGTCAGGGCCACGGACGGATCATCACGGTATCTTCAATGGTCAACCAAGTCGTCCAGCCGTTTTTCGGCTGGTACGCTGCGACTAAGGCAGCGCTTGACGTTTTATCAGATGATCTACGAGCCGAAGTGCAACAATTTGGCATCCAAGTCAGCGTGTTGCAGCCAGGCGGTATTGAAACGCCGATGGCCTCGCAGAGTGACGCCTTCTTAAAATATGGCACCCACGCCTACGCCAGATTAGCCGCCAAAGTGCACCAAGCAATGACGACTACGGCGACGAAGAACCTCACGCCAGAACAAGTAGCCACACTAATTTACCAGGTCGCCACGACGCGTAAGCCGCAATATTACTACCCCGTTGGCTACGGTGCTCGAGTGGCCGTCATTGCTAACCGGTTGTTGCCGAAACGACTCTTAACGAAGATTGCGTTGGGAGGTTTTAAATCATCAAAGGCTGTAAAAGGAGGTGCCGCTAATGTCCTCAACCAGTGAGCCAAGTTTCCAAAAAATCCTTACCGGCCGTCACGCCATTCACGATTTTGACCCAACCGTCAAAATCGATCGTCAAGAACTCACGCAAATGATTACTGAGGCAACACTTGCACCCTCTGCCCTTAATGTGCAGCCGTGGCGCATCGTGGTGATTGATTCGCCCGCGATGAAGGCTAAGATCAAGCCCCTCATGCCAAACGATGTGCACCAAAACGAGACTGCCTCGGCACTAATTGTCTTCTTCGCTGACCTCCAGGCCGCTGACAACGCCCAATTCATTTTTGATCAAACAAAGGCTGCGGGTCTCCTGCCCGCTGGTGTCGACGAACGCTACGTCACCATGATTCAGACGATCTACCAGCAGATGTCAGCAGCAGATCTGCGCAATTCATTCACCTTGGACACCGCCCTGCCAGCCATGCAATTCATGCTGGTCGCCCGCGCCCACGGGTTTGAAACCGGACCAATGACCGGCTTTGACCATGAGAAAATCGGTTCAGTGCTGGGGATGGCCCCCGAAAGATATGTGCCAATCATCATGTTAGCCGTTGGAAAGGCGGCCAGCGCCCCGACTGAATCCGTTCGGTTACCAGTTACAAAGATTTTGAGCTTTCGGTGATTAAACTCAGACGAGACAGTTTGTTAATCTCGAAATAGTTATAACGACAAAAAGAAACTGGAAATCATAAGATTTCCAGTTTCTTTTTAGTGAATTAATCTAGTTATTTTCAGCAGCGATTGCCTTATTAACAGCAGTCTCTTCCGCCTGAATCAATGAAACCCGGCTCGTGATCACCTTAATATCCATGGTGATCTCACGCGTCAGCCCTGGGGTTGGCAGCTTCGGTTCAAAGAACGTCTTAAATTCAGCCAACCGTTCCGGTGTCCGGAAAATACCGGTAATAACGGTAATGTAGGTCGTGAACTCCATGTCACCGCCAACCGTCTTTTCCAGCCACTGCCACTCGTTACGGATCCAGTCCCAGGCAGCCTGTTCGCCCTTTTCGTTGGTGAGAACGCCACGGAACCAGCCACGCAGATCTTGTGGCTTAATGGTGTCGGCATCTTCAAACTGGCCGATCAGTTTCGTGATCAGCGCAGCATCCGGCGTCCCCGTCAAGGCCCCACGAATGTCGCTCTTATAGCTGGCATCCGCCGTTGCCCGGTACGCAGCCAACAGCTTGTCAAACAACGCTTCGTTGCCGAAGTGCTTGATCTCGTTTGCCAAAATAAAGCCCCGGGTGTCAGCCGGCAGTTCAGCTAGCTTGTCCGCATTTGCCGTAAACAGCGCGTGCGCGTCCGCAATGGCGGTCTGATTCTGCGCGTACAAGGCTGCGCTCAACACATATGGCCGCGTTAACTGGTCATCGTTTGACTCGCCCGCCTTCGCCGTCCAGCCTAACCGCGCCACCTGATCAGCACTCAGTTTATTGAAGAATGCCTGCAGTTGTTTTTCCTCGGCAGATTCTGGTGAAACGAACTTCCTCAGATTGCTTGCGACTTGATAGAGCGCCGTCGTTACAACGGCACGTTCACTCGCCGCAAACTGAGGCAGTAATGGTACCACATCGGCGTAGGAAATTTGACGGCCCTCAGCTAATAGCCGCTGATCTTGAAGAATCTGCAGCTGCGAAATGGCATCCAGCGCCCCAGCATCCTTCAAAATGTCGTTTAACAGGGTCTCATCATACTTCACGATAAAGTGTGAGTCGTTGCCAACGTTAACTCGGAATGGCTTGCCATTAGTCCTACGCAACTCAGCGTAATCGCCAACCGTCACAGTTTGGTCTTTAAAGATCTCCGGCGCAGCGTCATAGTTACTGTTTAACGGAATCTGCCATAGCCGGCCCTTATCCTGACCATCACCCACAAAGAATTGTTGCTGAGACAAGGTCAGCTGGCCATTCTTAACAGCTGCGGTGACTACGGGATAACCCGGTTGTTCCAGCCAGGAGTTCATGATCGCCCCAACGTCTAACCCGGACGCATCGCCTAGGGCAGCCCAGAGGTCAGCCCCCGTTGCGTTGCCGTATTGGTGCGCAGCAAAGTAAGCCTTTAAGCCCTTACGCAGCGCATCGTCGCCAAGCAGTGCCCGAACCATGACCAGCATCCGCGCGCCCTTGGCGTACACAATGGCACCGTCAAACAAGGAGTCGATTTCCGCTGGGTCCTCGACCTGCACATGCACGGACTGCACGCCATCCGTTGCATCCCGGTTCAACGCCATTGGGGCTTCGGAAGTTTGGAACAGTTCCCAGATGTGCCAGTCAGGTTCGATGGCATCCACGGCAACGTATTCCATCATGTTAGCGAAGGATTCATTAAGCCACAGGTCGTCCCACCACTTCATCGTCACAAGGTCACCGAACCACTGGTGGGCAAGTTCGTGAGCAATCACGGTCGCAACCAATTGCTTCATTTCAAGCGAGGTGTTATCCGGATCAAGCGTCAGATAGGCTTCACGGTAGGTCACTAACCCCCAGTTTTCCATGGCACCGGCTGAGAAATCAGGCAGTGCAAGTTGCCAGGAATGCGGTAGCGGATATGGTGTTTGATAAAAGTCTTCGTAAAACTCAATTGACCGTTTTGCGATATCGAGTGCGAAATCCAACTCTTTTGGTTGGTGCGCCTTGGTGGCAAACACGCCGACTTCAACACCGGATTTCGTCTTCGTGATCTTGGATTGCAGGTCACCAAACGCAAAGGCGATCAGGTAAGTCGACATCCGAACCGTCGTCTCAAAGTAGTGCACACCGTTTTCTTCGTGGTCTTCCGGCATGTTGGCGATAATCGTTTCACCAGGCTGCTCGTCAAACTTAATCGCGAGGTCGAACGTGGCCTTGGCCTCCGGTTCATCCACGGATGGAAAGGCCTGACGCACAAAGGTCGTTTCAAATTGGGTCCCGATGATCTGCTTCTTTTCACCATTCACTTCATAGTATGACGGGTAAATGCCCATCATGGAATCGGTCAATGGCGCTGTGTAATCGATGGCCAGTGTCGTTTCGCCTGGTTGCGCCAGCGTAATGTGGATGGCCTCATTTTCATTATCGGTGGTAAAGGTAACAGGCTTACCATCAGCAGTCACACTGTTAATGGTCATGAATTTTTGGTGAATCAGCACATTGGCTTCTTTAGCGTCACCAGTAATGGTGGACGTCCCAGAAATCAGCTTGGTTGCTCGGTTCACATCAATGTAAAGATTGTAATGCGATGGTTGAAATGTTTCATAAAAGTGTTTTAACGCTGTCATAATGGACCCCCTTGAGAGTATTGGCTTTATTATACAACAGAGTGTTTAACAAATGATTCATGACGACTACAAAAAGCCCCGCTTTTCAACGAAGCGGGGCTTTATTCGTCATCATTCTGATTCAGGTGAGAAGGCCGTTACATTCCACTCACGTTGAGCATCGTTTTGACCAACAGATAAATATCACAATGGCGTTAAACCGAGTTTGCGGAGAATCCGCCCTCGACTGCTAGTAAGGGCACTGACAGCAATGCTTCATACTCTGATTCGTCTAGTCGTAATTAATGACTAACTCAATAGGAAACACTACTACAATGGTTGCCATCAGAAGTCATTAACTACTTTCGTAATCGGCCAATAAATAGTATTTAGCATCAATTCAACCTCTGCTTAGTTGCTGGCCGGTGTCCGCCACTTCGCAAGAATCAGTCCAACAACCAAGCCAATCAATGCCGGCACTGTCCAGCCAAGTCCCAGACTGAATCCGGGCAGCCACTGGCCCCAACTGAGGACTTGCGCCACCCAGCCATGATGCAGGCTTGTGGGCATCGCATTCAGTCCGTCAAGGATGGCCGGAATCACTGTGAACACCGTTACCGTACCAAATAGCCATCGCGATTCCCCCAAGAATGGTGTCAATAACCCCAGCAAAATTAACGTAATGGCAAGTGGATAGATAAAGTATAGGATTGGCGTCGAAATCACTAGTAGTCGTTCCAAACCAACGTTGGCAAAAATCAGCGGCAACACACTCGCCAGACCAATCAAGAGTTGGTACGGCACCTTCGGAAATAGCTCTTTAAAGGTGTCCCCAAATGCGGTAATCAAACCAATCGCAGTCTTTAAACAGGCAATGATCACAATGACTGCCAACAGTGCGTTACCTAAATCACCGAAGTACGCGTGGGCAACGTTTGCAAGAATCGGACCGCCATTTTCTGCGCGGCCAAAACGACCAA
The DNA here is from genome assembly GCF_001702155.1 of Secundilactobacillus paracollinoides. Lineage (NCBI taxonomy): Bacteria > Bacillati > Bacillota > Bacilli > Lactobacillales > Lactobacillaceae > Secundilactobacillus > Secundilactobacillus paracollinoides. The sequence continues at coordinate 944,370 of NZ_CP014912.1, read as the reverse complement.
GCGCGTTTCGCCCTAGAAGTGCCAGTAACCCGTAAATAACGGCCATCAGCGCAACTGCTAAGCCACCGGCGCGAATGGTGTCCTTCGCAATCTGGGTGGGCTGCGTGACGCCCAACCCTTTGATGGCGTTCACCACAATTATCCCGAACGCCAACGCTGCCAAGGCATCCATCGTGGAATAGCCAGCGGTAAAGCCGGCAACTAGTGGTACCTTGGCAAAATCACCAACCGGGGCCTGTCCATGCCCCATCGGTTTAATCAGAACCATAATTAACAAAATTGCGAGCAGTACCAGAAACGCCGGCGTCAACACCTTGCCTACGTAAACCATAATTTTCGAGGGCTTGCGAGCAAAGAACCACGCAACCGCGAAAAAGAGAATCGAGTACACTAATAAACCACCGCTCTGATGGGTCTTTGCCACAAATGGTGTTAACCCAACGGAAAACGAAATGGATGCCAACCGCGGCAACGCGAATAAGGGTCCAATACACATGTACAACAAAATCGTAAACACATAGGCGTACAGCCGATTCACCTTTTGAGCCAGCGTAAAGACACCGTCCGTCTTTGTAATGCCGATGGCAGCCACCCCTAACAAGGGCAGTCCAACGCCTGAGATCAGAAATCCAATCAGGGCTGGCCAGTAGCTTGTCCCCGCTTGTTGCCCCACAAAAACAGGGAAAATAAGGTTCCCTGCGCCAAAGAACATGCCAAATAACATCATGCCAATGAACAGCATGTCGCGGCTTGTTAATTTTTTAGTCATCAAAATGGCCTCTTTCAGGTCGCATACGCGACAGTCTTACCTGTATTTTATCAAGGATTTGATTGACAAGGTAGGCTTTGGTCTTTGATCTCATGAGGTTCTAACAAAGAGCGCGACAAAAAGCGGTTAGAGATGGGCAGCGAGGTTTGTTTTGTTGATGCATAATCACTAATCTGATTACTTTTCGGACATCTTTCTATGCCACATAGCAGAAACGTGTTCCGCAAGGCTGAGGGCTACTGCATCAGCCAACTCTGGCAAAAATCCAAGTTTGTCGTGCTAGTTATTAGAGCGTTACTTGCGACGTGCTTTACTTTTATCTAGCGGGAACGCGTTCCGGGAAACTGAGGGCTACTGCGTAAGTGACTCTGACAAAAATACCAGGTTTGTTGTACTTGTTATTGGAGCGTTACTTACGACGCGCTTTACTTTTATCTAGCGGAAACGTGTTCCGCAAGGCACGGGGCTAACGTGTAACGGACTCTGGCAAAAAAAGTCAGGTTTATTGTGCTTGTTATTAGAGAGTGACTTGCGACGTGCTTTACTTTTATCTAGCGGAAACGCGTTCAGCAAGGCAAGGGGCTACTGTGTAACGAACTCTGGCAAAAAAGTCAGACCCGGACTTTTCTGCCAGAGTCCGTTACACTCCGCCCCTTAACCGCCTTGCTTCACGCTCTACAACGGTCTCCTCAACTCAAACTCATTCCCCAACATCGCATAATTCGGCCCAGCCAATCTTGCAACTGGATTAAACGCATGGTAGTCCACATACTTCTTATCCGGATCCAACACCGACTCATCAAAGTACATATCTGTCACTTCCAAAAAGAAGAAGTCGCTCATCGGCTGGCCTGTTGGATCCTTCAGCAGTTTATAGTCGTACAATTTTGTTTCAAAACGGATTTTTGCCGCCTTAAGTCCCGGCACCTCCACCGTTTGGCTCGGCACCAGCGGCAGGTTGATCAAATCCAGTTCACTTTGATCATGCGGGAGCGAGGCCGCCGTCGCGTTCATTTGTTTCACGAGATCTTCGTCAACGAGGTGAACCACGGCCTCTTCGTGCGTCAAAATATTGTCCGCGGTATCCTTGCGCTTACCGTTTCGGTACCCAACCGACAGCGTCAGCCAAGGCATCAGTCCCGATGCAACCTGAAAGAAGCTAATGGGTGCCAGGTTTAACGTTTCAATATCCTTTGTCATCACCCAGGCAATTGGCCGCGGAATCACGCTGCCCGAGAGCAATTTATAGCGTTCCACTGGTGTTAAATCATCGCTTCTAAAATGATACATCTCACTCATCCCCTCCTTGGCTCCGAGCTATTTTTTGGAGCAACCCAATCAGCTGCACTTGTTCATCCGTCGTCAACGGCATCTCCACATTTTGGGTGCCGCGATTAAACGCCGCCGTAATGGTTGCCAACTCATCAGTTCCCTTTTGCGTGAGAAAAATCTGTTTATTACGGCCATTATTGCTGGGCCGTTTGCGCACAATGTACCCGTCACGCTCTAAGTTCTGTAATAAATTGGAGACACTGGCACTCCGGCGATGAAAGAGGTCCGCGAGTTCCCGTTGAATAATGCCCGGTCGTTCGCCAATCATCTGCAACGCGCGGGATTGTTCGGGCGTCATCGGACTGACTTCGCGCAGTTTTGACTCAACCATTCGGCGCTGATTAATAGAGATCGCGCGCATGAGGTCGTTGATCAATTCACCATTTGATACCATTTTCATGCCTTCTTTGTTTTAAGTAGATGGTCTTTTGACACCAGTATAACCGAGGATTTTCAAAAAAGATAGATGTTTTATGATTAGGTACTTGACAGTTAGATACCTATGCATTAATCTTAGCTACCGTTAAGTATCTAACTATTTCAAAGAAGGTCCTACACATGCAATCCAAATCATACATCCGGTGGCTTCTGGTCGCCGCAGTCATCCTCAGTGCGTTTACCATGATGATCAACCAAACGATCCTCTCAGTCGCGCAACCGCATCTCATGAACACGTTTAACATCAGCACCTCGACCGTTCAGTGGCTATCCACTGGGTATTCGCTTGTGAGCGGCATCCTCATTCCCGTCACAGCGTGGTTGGCCGACCGCTTTAATACCAAGTGGCTCATGCTGTCTTTCGAAACCATTTTCCTTGTCGGGACGGTGGTCGCCGCAGTAGCTGGCAGTTTTCCAGTTCTGTTGATTGCCCGGTTGATCCAGGCCATCGGTGCCGGCGTGCTGTCCGGCATGAGCATGACCATCCTCTTCTCCGTTTACGGCCCCGAAGAACGCAGTGTGCCCACAACGTTGATGGGCCTAGTCTTCGGTCTGGCACCCGCCATCGGTCCGACCCTTGGCGGCTGGCTCGTTGACGGTTGGGGCTGGCAATCCATCTTCTACGTAATGATTCCAGTCACCGTCATCACCCTCATCATGATTCTGATCTTCATGGCCGACGTTGTGCCACACCGAATCGTGCCGCTCGATTGGCTATCCGTCATTTTATCCATGGTCGGCTTTGGCGGCATCCTCTACGGGGCGTCAAATATCGGCGATCACGGGTGGTTAGCCGCCATCTCATTTTGGCCGATGGTCCTTGGCGTTCTTATCATGGTCGCCTTTCTTTTCCGGCAATCACGAATTGCCAACCCCATCCTTCAAATCAAAGTCTTCGCGAAGGGCAACTTTGCGCTCGCTTCCGTAATCAGTGCCATTGCGCAAATTAGCATGGTCGCTGTCGAATTCATTTTACCGATCTACCTGCAAAATATTCGCGGGTTAACCGCGTTGCAATCAGGATTAACACTGCTGCCAGGGGCCATTGTCATGTTTGTGATGAGTCCAGTGGCCGGTTATCTGTTGGGCAAAGGGCGCGGCAAACAGATCATCATTCTCGGCGTTGCAACCATGACGCTAAGTACCCTAGCTCTTTCCTTCATCACCGTCAGCACCGCAACCTGGATCATCGTTGCCCTGTATGCTCTGCGAAATGTTGGCCTGGCCCTCGCCATGATGCCTTCAGGAACCTTGGGTATGCAGTCACTGACGCCTGACCTGATCAGCCACGGGAGCGCCGGCAACAACATGGTCCGTCAAATCGGTGCATCGATTGGGACAGCTTTGCTTGTTTCCGTTATGCAAAACGTTTCTGATAACGCTGCGCCAAGCACGGCTCTGTTGCGAACGAATCCGCACGCTTATGTGACTCAAGTACACCAAGCCTTCATGACCGGAACGCACGCCGCGCTGCTGGTGGCGGCGGGTATCGGTGTGGTCGGCATCATCGCTGGCCTTTTCTTAAAGACTGAGGCCAAACCAAAGCAAGCACCAGTTGCTGAACCTGCAAAAGACTAGCCGTCAACCCAATGCTGGCATTTCGGCCGCAAGACTCCTATAATTCGATTTAACTAAACAGTCTTTGGGGGAAACGATTATGGAATGGGGAACAATTTCAGAGTGGGTCGCAGCAATTTCAGAATTTCTAGCCGTCTGTGTCGCCTTATTTTTACCGTACATGAACGAACGGCGCGAGCAAAAGCGCAAGCTGCGAAATTTACGTATCTCAATCAAAAACATGGGCGAGGAAGCCATCGCTGGCGACAAGGTTGCCTTACGCACACTCGATATGGTCCTCATCATCTCATTTCTCAATTCGACCGGTGCCACTAACGAAAAGGTTGCTGTCACCGGACGGAAGATCATTGAATTGATCAAGGCACTGCCAGCACAAGATAGCGCTGATTATCCGGAGAAGATTGCGGAAGTCAGAGCGTTGATTGACGCCGTTCAGAATAAGTAATTTCGGCACTATAAAACGACCTCGAGCCTGATCCTGCATGGATTAGTTCGAGGTCGTTTTATTATAGATCATGACAATTATCCGTGAGTTAAACTATCCTACTAAAGCTGTTTAGCAGCTACTTCACCAGCAATCCGCCCGCTCGTCAGTGCAAATTGGACCGAACTACCAGACATGTACACGTGGTTATAGATGACTTTATTAGCCGTTTCACCAGTTGCAAAGAGGTTTTTGATGACTTGCCCACCATCTGTTAAGACCTCAAATTGCTTTGTCGTTTTCACACCGCCAAAGGTTCCCATGATGACCGGGTAAATTTTAATTGCATAGTAGGGTACTCTTTCAACTGGAACCGTATACTCCGGATCTTTCCCCATTGTATCGTGTCCCTCATGCGCACCTTGATTGTATGAAGTCATGGTCTCACTAAGTACGTCAGCTGGTACCTGCATCTGTTTTGCCAGATCATGGAAATTGTCAGCAACCACCACTTCTCCAGAGGCCAATCCAGTCTTTAGCGCTTCAATGATATCAGCATTTTCCTTAGTAGTGTCCAGAATCAGCCACGGTGTTTTTGCTGCAATGACGTCATTAGTCACGACTGCGTAGTGCGTCTGTTCATTCATAAATCGTTTACCATCACCATCGACGTAAACCTTTGATCAATCCATCATTAATGGAAATGTGTGACGAACATTGGTGGTAATTCCCTCGCCAATAACCCAGGGGTCTTCGTAGAGAGCTGCACCAATTTGATGCGCCATTACAATACCATCTCCCTGATTACCAGCACCAGAGAAACTATGCTCATACGCTGACTTGGCGGCTGGCACGAATTTTTCCATCAATGCTTTGCTCTTAGAAAAACCGCCGGATGACAGAATTATCTTTTTAGCCGTAATTTCAATGTCACCATCTGGGGTAGTTGCCGTTAACCCTGTAACGGCCCCCTCCGCATCTGTTAATAATGATTTAGCTGCAGTATTCAACATCACTTTGACCGGCGTTTTAGCCAACGTAGCTGATAAATTTTGAATCAACAGCGGACCACCCAACTCGCCGCCCTTTCCAGGAAAGTGGATGCGCTTAGCGGGATCCAAACCAAATCCCGTAATGTCACCATAGTGATGGCCGGCATGATCCACTAACCATTCTGTCGTTTTTACTGCCTCATCCATGTAATAATCCACAAAATCATAGTCTGGATACGGTCCATCAGGATTAGAAGTGGCTTCGCGTTCGTGCCAAAGATTCATCCAATCCTGCTTTTTGTCGTGGATTCCCCGCTCACGTTGAAAACGCGTATTAGTTGCTGAAATACCACCACCTGACATACCTGTTGATCCGCCTAACTGTGCTAGTTTCTCCAAAATAATAACACTCGCGTCACTTTGGCTTGCTGATAAGGCTGCTGAAATACCTGCCCCACCGCCACCAACAATCAACACATCCGTCGTTAAAGTTTTGGTCATCTCAAAGACCTCCCTGATATTGATTAACTTATATTGTATTCGCTTTCAACACCATGCTATCATTTTCACAAAATAAAATAGTCAACAATACCCAACAGGTGTCCAGATAACGGTATACTATTTGTGAACAGTTCACTAGGAGTTGAGAAGCCATGAATGACAATGATCTACGTGTCAGAAAAACCAAACAGCAACTACAGCGCGTTTTGATTCAGCTGTTGCAAACCACGACCTTTTCAAAAATCACTGTGAAACAGATCTGTGATACCACCCTCATCAATCGCACCACTTTTTACCAGCATTATCATGATAAATCGGACCTGCTATACGATATGTTTGAGGGGCTCACCATCGATAATCACAACTTAGCGTTGCACAGGCTCATGAATGAACCCTTTACCATGTTTCCATGTTTGTAGAAATCGTGAAGGCCCCCTTGCCAGACATCATTAGCAAACAAAATAGCGACCCAGAATTTCATTGGACTTACTGGCAATACTTTTTAAACTACTACATGGAGGCACTGAACCGCGCCAATTGGTCATCAACGATTCCAAAAGAACTTGTCGCGTACACCCTCGTTAACAATGCGTTTAGTTTTCTGGAATGGCAGGCTGATCTGAATGTGACGATTTCTGAACGGGAGTTGAATGCGCTGTTTCGGCGGATGATTAAACTGCCTGATGTTTAGTGCCGAAGGTCGATTCAAAATATAAGAGGTCCCAACTCAACCCCCAAATCAGGGATTTCAGTTGGGACCTCTTAACTCTGAAATAAAACGCCTTCTGTCACACTCTTGTTGGTTTAATCCAGTAGCGAAATATCCCCAGAAAACTGTTTCATAAACTGCTCAGCAATCGCGCTACTACTCAGCCGAAGCGTAAGATTATGATTTCCAGGGCGCATGATATCCTTGTAGCGATACCAAACCACGCACTCACTAATAATGACCACTTCAGGCGTCTCCTCACAAGTCACAAACTTGGGTACCTGGTTAGTAATTTGCTTATACGCCTGCTGATTAGGTTGGCGTTGTTGTGGTGCGGAAACCACTTGCAAGTTCGTTGTATTCACGCGTTTAAGAATGGCCGTGGTCGTTTCATCAATTTGCTGGCTGCCAATAATCACGCTTTGGTTATCCTTATTGACCGATTCTAAATCAGCCAAAAATGCATTCTTAGCATGCTGACTATTAAGGATTTGAATACCTTGATCACGGTCCTCATCAGACAGTACGCGATAGTGAAGGTCACGATAGGCTTTCAAACGTTTTTGATACATCCGTGCCAGCATCGGTATGAACAGATCAACATAATCGTACACCAGCAAGTCCGACTTATTGTCTAAGTCCCGATTCAACCGACCAACATACTGTTCAACGGTGCCTTTCCATGATACCGGCATCGTAATCAGCAGCGCATCGATTGATTTCACATCGAAACCTTCACCAATGTACGACCCAGTGGCAATAATGATGTATGGTGCCGTCTGTTTTTCAATTTCTGCCACAACGGCTTGGTTTTCCTTAGGCTTTTGTCGACCAGAGAGTTCAAAAACCGGTAAATGCTCCTTTTCAAGCGTTGTTTTCAAGAGTTCGATATGGGCTTTCCGTTGTGTTAACACTAATTGATGGCGCCCGTTTTGATAGTTTTCTCGAATATCGTTTAAAATCAGGTCATTGCGATCAACAGACTGCGTCATCGCCTCGTAGTTTTCAGCTAAACTGTTACTCTCCAGCAACGCGCCATTGATCTCACCTAAATTTGTAACTCGCGTAATGAGTGTTCTTTCAGTTGTCATCAACTGTTGTTCGTCAACTTTAGCGGTCTTATACGCAATCTGCCCAGCCCGTAAAAATATGATTGGATCCCAGCCATCCCGCCGATATGGCGTTGCAGAAAGCCCATAAATGTAGCGGGCCGCTAATTTTTTGATCACATTGTCAAACGTAACTGCTGCTAAATGATGCACTTCGTCAATGATAACCGCTTCGTAATCCTTAAAGAACTCTGCAAGATTATCGACGCGATCCAGCGTCTGGAAAGTGGCAATATCCACTAACTTACTCCGTCGTTTTTTGGACCCAAAATAGGTGCCAATAACGGTTTTATGTTTTTTTCGGCCAGTTTTTGTCAGTTCAACAAACGGTTCATCGTCAATTTTTAAAAATTCTGTGAGTCGGTTTTGCCATTGTTCGGCTAACTCCCTGTTGTTTACGATAACTAGGGTTTTAACCTTCAACTTTGCAATCACACTCGCAGCAATGACAGTCTTACCAAACCCTGTCCGAGCCGATAGGATGCCCATGTGCGTTTTCAATAGCGCTGTTTGCGCCGCTTGCTGTTCAGGCCGAAGCTGACCATTAAAGGTCGCGTGTAACGTTTTGCCTCGAATCGTTTTATCAGTAATCTTTGGCTCATCCAGACTTTATTCAAGGTGGTCTTCGATCCCTCTAGGCAAAACTAAGAAGTGGTCGTTACCAGAAGCGAGTGAAATGTAGCGCGGTGTATTGTAGGTGCTTAGCCGATTCTTTTGTTTTTGAAAGAAATCGGGATTAGCAAAGGTGGCCGTCCACTTAAGGGCATTGATCTGCTTAGTGGTGAGTTGCGTTTTATCAATGTACAGTTGGTCACTGCGAATAATGCTGAGTCCTTTTTTAATCGTCGATAAATCGTTATGCAATAATTCAGGTGTGTCAGTTTACCCAGAGTTGCACTCACCTGTTCGCCAGTTAAAGTGCCGATCTGTGCTAAAAATTGCCATTGATCCGCATAGGCGTTAAACTTCTCGTCAATAAACAGGCTGCCATCGTTGTCTTTCATGGCTTTGTATTGTAGCGGCGCCGCGATTAAATTACCAAATCCCTTCCGTGACAAAACATCTTGGCTGGGAAAAAGACGATCAAACGCTTCAAACGAGATATCTGGGTCGGTCGTCATCGCTTCGCGCAGTACATACATGCCAAGTTTACGTGCAGTTTCAGCTAAAATCGGTTCACTAAAGAAGAACCATAAATGGCTGCCATTCCCTGACTGGGAGCGTTCCATTGCAACCGGTAAATCATACTTGTGGCACACTTTAAGGATCGATTGGGAAATTGATTGCCAGTTATGCTTATCAATATCGATAACCAGAAAGTTCGTCGTATCATCCTTTAGCATTGGGTAGAGACCAATAAAGGCCTCACCCTTTAGATGTGCCTTGATAACGGCATCCGTCAGTGGCCACGGATGCTTATAATCCTTTTGCCCGTTACTGTAAAAACCAGTCTTTGGACTATAAACATTCTTTTGCAATTTCTTATTAAAATAACGGTCAGCATAAACATCTTGTCGTGCATTGAACCGCTGACGATAAAGGGCGATTTTCTGCGTTGTTGTGAGGTGCGTGTTCGTTTGCAATTTAGTATTTGGTTCTGTTTGCACGGTAATTTTTGCAGACTTTTTCGCATGAAAGCGGGCTCTAAATTGATCGAGCGGTTCCGCCCAAACCTGGGAATCGTCGTCAACCGTGTAAACAGCTAACTTGCTCTTAGTATTCCGGTCAACGGCAATACTTGTTAAACAAAATTGCCGCCCCCGCTCATCGATATAAAATTGTTTAGCCATGTGCGCACCCCACCTCTCATCATTGTTATCCCCATTCTATCGAGTTATTCGCTTGAATACTAGGTATGTCGCTATATTCCGCCCGTTTTATCCCCGACTTTACGTTTTTTTACAAAAAGACATGCTTTTCCTTGCCTTAGCCTAACGCTAACGTGCTAAAGTAGCCTCAACCTACAAAAATAAAAAAGAGGTCATCACCATGACAACTGCACAACCACTCACACTCATCACCGGTGCCAATCGGGGAATGGGCTTTGAAATTGCTAAAGAACTCGGCGCAAAGGGGCAACGTATTCTACTCGGTGCCCGAAACGCTGAAAAAGGGACCCAGGCTGTCGAACAGCTCAAACAATCTGGTATCGACGCCACCCTGATTCCGCTCGATGTTACCGATAAACAATCCGTTCAAGCAGCTGCAGACCGTATTGCAACCGACTATGGCAGTTTGGATATCTTAATCAACAATGCCGGTGCCGTGTTCGACGGGCGTCAACAACCTTCCGTCGTCAACACCGACCAAATGCGTCAGGATTTCGACCTGAATTACTTTGGCGTCGTTTACATGTGCCAGGCCTTTTTGCCCCTATTGAAAAAGGCACCCAAGGCCAAGATCATCAATGTTTCCAGCATGATGGGGTCCATGACTAACGCCCTGAACCCACAAGCCAGTGTTTTTCGGGCTGTCGCCGTTGGCTATCAGTCTGCGAAAGCCGCTGTTAATATGTACACCGTGCAACTGGCCAAGGAAATGACGCGTGACGGGTTGCCAATTACCGTTAACGCCATTGATCCAGGGATGGTTGCCACTGAATTTGGCGGTGCTGATCCTAAACAGGTCGCAAAAATGGGCGCTAAACCGGTTGACGAAGGCGTTGCCCGGACCGTTGAATTAGCCACCAGCCCTGATGATGACAGTAACGCAACGTTTACGAATACGGATGGCACGGTAGCTTGGTAACAAGTCGTTAGTCATTTAAAAAGACCGATGTGTCAGCCTAAACAGCTGATTCATCGGTCTTTGTTCGGTTAATATGCGCATCAACGGCCCGCATTTTCCGCAGTACCAGTTGTTTTTCTTGTTGGATCTCGACCATTTTTTGATCCAGGCTATCGGCTAGATCGGCCAATTGTTGTTTAAACCGTTCCTGTTCCGATACGGTTGGATCATCGCCAATGTCCAGACTCACGCGGATATCTTTGATTGGCATATTCATCCGCCGTAAAATGCAGATGATGCGCACCCGGTCCAGATCGTGGCCTGAGTACTGGCGGATACCGTTCTTATCGCGGGCTATGGTCAGAAGCCCGACTTTTTCGTAGTAGCGCAGTGCGTTAGGCGTCACACCCGCCTCAGCCGCTGCATTCTTAATACTTGTCACGTCACCGATCACCTCAAAACTCAATTAAACCTCGCTCCGACTGCCAGAAGCATCGCACACCAAATGCTGTGTACCCCATTCCTTCATTGCAAAAATGACCGGCATCAGCGCTGTCCCCTGTGCCGTCAATGAATAGCTGGAAATGACCTGATTATCGCGCTGTTGCTTGTCATTATGCACAAGGCCGTTTGCAATCAACACATCAAGTTGTTGTTTCAGCACTTTCTTGCTCGCCGCCATGGTACTGTGCAGGGCTTCAAACCGGTACGGCTGGTCCGCCAACGTCATCATGATCGTCGGCACCCATTTTTTACCGATCAAACTCGTTGTTGCTTCCACCGGACAGGTGAACAGATCACCATCCGCCATGTATGTCGCTGCCATCGTATCCCTCCTGGTTACCAAAAAGTACCTAATTGCATCGTTAATTTATCCCCACTATACTATAGACAACGAGATTTACAAACTGAAAGGATGGCGGTTTACATGCGGCACTTTACAAACATCATTATCGGCTTTGGTAAGGCTGGCAAAACACTTGCTGGCACCTTAGTCCAACACGGACAGGACGTTTTAGTCATTGAAAAGGATGCCATGATGTACGGTGGCACCTGCATTAACGTGGCGTGCCTCCCCACAAAGAACATGATCATCAACTCGCATAACGGTGAGGACTACGCAGACGCCTTTGCGGCTAAAAATAAGCTCACTTCAATGTTGCGGAACAAGAACTATCATAAAGTTGCTGACCAGGAAACCGCCACCGTATTAAACGCGGACGCTGAATTTTTGGACGACCACACCCTCCAAGTCACTGATGATTCTGGCACTGAAACGCTCACGGCGGACCGCATCTTCATCAATACTGGGTCAACGCCGATCTTACCAAACATCGCAGGGCTAAACGACAGTCAGCGGGTGTTCACCTCCAAGACACTGTTGGACCAATCCCAGCAAACGAAACGCTTAGCGATTCTTGGCAGCGGCCCCATCGGCTTGGAATTTGCGTCAATGTACGCGCAATTTGGCAGTGACGTCACAGTCATTGGCCAAACACCGGCAATTTTGGAGCGGTACGAACCGGAAATTGCGACTGCAGCTAAGGCTGATTTGGAAACAGATGGTGTGTCGTTCCTATTAAACGCCCAGTTAACAAAAGTCGCCGATACCGCCACGGGTCTTTCCCTGACCGTGACCACTGAGACTGGCAGCCAAACCATTGACGCGGACGCGCTGTTGGTCGCAACCGGTCGGCGTGCGAACACGGATGATCTGCATTTGGAACGGACGCATATCGAAACGGGTAGCCGCGGCGAAATCGCTGTGAATGACACGCTGGAAACCAGTGTTGCCAACGTTTACGCCCTCGGCGATGTCGCCGGCAGTCCGCAGTTTACTTACGTCTCTCTGGATGACTGGCGCATTATGGCCAACCAACTCTTCGGCGATAAGACCCGGACGCGCACCAACCGACCCATCTTCGCCAACACCATTTTCTTAAATCCGGCAATCAGCAGTGTCGGTCAAACGGAAGTTCAGCTCAAGGCTGCAGGGACACCTTATCAAGTGCTTAAAATGGCCACTGCAGGCGTTCCAAAGGCCCAAGTGATCGGTAACCCTCGTGGCAGCTACAAGGCCCTGATTGACCCAGAGACGCACCAAATCCTTGGTGTCACCATTTACGCTGAGGAAGCCTATGAGACCATCAACGTGATTGCGGTCGCCATGCAGAATCACTTGCCGGCTGAAGTGTTGCGAGATCAGATCTATACGCACCCGACGATGACGGAAGCGTTGAATGACTTGTTCAATTTCTAAATAATATTAACTAAGGGACTGGAAATGCAATTGCATGCTAGTGCCTTTTTATTTTAGAATAGTCATTCAAAAAATCCAATCGATACGCATACCACCATCCTGGCACGCCAATCGGATAAGTGCTGAGCGTTTCACCAACGATTCGGCGACGTTTTGCAAACGACACTGGCGTTAACCGTGTCTTTAGCATCACCTGCTGCAGAGCGCCATCGTAAAACGTCTCCGGTACGCTTACCACATGACCGTTCAGATTAACCCGCAACGGGGCGTTATCGCTAGCTAATGCCCGCCAACGGTAACTGTACGTCTGCTGGATGCTGTGCGATAGCGGTAGCGCACCTTCTAAATAGCCTGACAACATACTCGGGTCAATCTCGCCTAACGTTGCAAACTGCATCAGTACATCGCGGTTTTGATAGTTGGGCTCCGTCAGCGGGACTTTGACCTGGACTACGGGCAACTGCGTGTCGGCCAAACGATTGCACAGCCACATTAGGCCTAAAACATCGTCCGCCGTGTCGCTCCACCACACCCGTAACGCCTCACCGGCATCGGTGGTCTTCCGTAATCGTGCCAACTGCTGGTGAATTGTTGCCACCAATTGTGCCGAAGTTGCGTTGGTTTCGTATTTTGCTTTCAACTGCCAAAACGGGTCCAGCGGGCTGCGCAGTCGATGGAGATTGCCAATTTGCAGATCAAGCTGTAAGCTGATCACCGGCACTTTTAATTTCTGATGCAGGGTGTCAGCAAAGTCATCGTTAAATGTGAGATCGATCATAGTGTTGCCTCCAAATTAAAAAATAGGGTTTCCTAACTACCCCTATATACGCAATCAATAGGACCATTGTTTTTTATTTTCCCAACAATCATCCCGAACGGTGGCCTTAATGCGCCTAATAGTGTGCTAAACTAGACTTAATAGCGCACAAGGAGGTGCCTCATGGCCACATTAACCAACGACGAACGTAAAAAACAAAAGCGCGAAACGATCATCACCAGCGGTCGCCGCGTTTTTCAGCAAAAAGGCTTTTTGGATGTGACCATGAAGGACATCATCGAAGAAGCAAACATCAGTCGCGGCGGCATTTACCTGTATTTTCATTCCGTGGATGAAGTTTTTGTCGCTGTGCTCAACAAACGTAACAGCCACTCCCTGGAGGAATTCCAGCAGGATATCGTTTCAAAAAACGACTTTGACCTGGTCCTGCAAGATTACTTTGACGGGCAACGTGACCGCCTGCTCAGCGGGCTCAACGACAGCCTGTTGCGTGCCGTTTATGAGTATTATTTCACTCACAAACGGCCCGAAGACCAAACCTTCCAAGCCGAACAGTTTGCCATGATCAAGCAGACCATTACCACCGTTTTGGACTTTGGTGTCCAGCAACACGTGCTTCAAGATACCGACCTCGAACCACTTGCCGAGCACATCATGTTCCTCATCGAGGGGCTCAGCGTGCTGGCACTGACAAGCGGTGTCACGTCGGAACAAGTCGCGCATCAATTTGACTTGATCGAGAGTATGTTGCCGCGGGTCTGACAAGCAATAGAAAAGGCCGAGAAATTATATGATTTCTAGGCCTTTTTAGTTTCTTTTTTTACGGTTGCGCGTACTGATTACCCCGAATTGCTTGGGTTGCACCCTCCGCAGCAGCCTGCGACTTAGTCACACAATCGTAATTAGCTGGGTTGATCACTTTCGTGTAGTACTTCTTGCTGTCAGAAACATAGACTTTCCCAGCAGGTGCCACCGTCCACTTGCCGGACTTCGTTGCCCCAGCAGTACTTTGGCTTGTGGTCGTTGACGAACTGGAAGCTGCTGATGACCGATAGCTCGAATGATACCCGTACCCGTGGCTGGTCGTGCCAGTTGTCTTAGCATTGGTACTGCCCGTGTTGTAGTTGACCTTGATGCCCTCAACCGAGTTGATCACCACAAACTCTTTGTTGATGACGTTATCGGACGATTTGATATCAACGATCGACCCCCGGGGCATTGTTTCACTCCCCTGGTATAGCGGTGTTGTTTCGTAATCAATCGTTTGTGAACTGTTCGGGTGGTCCTGCCAGTAACCTTCAGCAGTTTCCTCAGCAGCACGCATCCCGCCATCCTGGTCAGCACCAACGTTCTGCGGTCGCGTCCCCGTCGTGAAGTTGTAGGCTGACGTGTAGGACTTGGCGCCCAGCAAACTATCCGCAATGGAATGGCTTCGGTTGTACAGATATCCATGGTAAGTCCGACCCGTTAAACTAAAGTTAATGGCAACGATTGGATTACTACTTGGCCATGCTGGCGGCTCTAACGGATCCCCTTGGCGTGAGCCTTGAGAAGCCTTATATTCAGAATAGGTCAGCACCGCTTTCGCCGTTGCCGAACGTCCTTGACTGTCAGCTGAAAAATGGTAGCTACCAGCCTTCATACCACTAAAACCGGTGATGTGCGCACGGCCGTTATCCCAGTAATAGTTCTGCGTTGGTCCCGCTGACTCCTTATTGGTATAGCTGACAAGCCGCTTTAAGATCGATGCATCAGTTGTGGTCGATCGTTGCTGAGTTGCAGCACTACTTGAATTGGTCGAACTCGACTGTGACGCACTTGAGTTGTGCGCTGCAGTCTTATTTTTGTGCATAACTGACGATGACTGGTCTTGGTTTTGCTCGGAAGTTTTGCTGTCGGCACTGCTGCCGCACCCCGTCAAACCGCCCCCAACCAGTAAAAATGCACCAAGCACCGTCAGTGTTTTGACAAGGGATCGGTGATGCTGTTTGGTCATCAAAATAATCTGCCTCCATAACGTCCTCAATAAATTTGCGAAACATCTAGGCAACCACTTACGGATAATGGCCTAAATTCTTGAAACGCGTGTTCGTAGCACAGTAAGTGGCGATGTAGACAATTTCTGCTACCATAAGTTTATGATATGGTGGTTGACTTAGCAAGAGTGTGTAGGAAAACGGCCCATTTTGACCGCCATCGTCAACGCCCCCATGCCGGACCTCTGTATCGACGCCTTTTGCAGTGCGGTGCTTGGTGTGATTCTAGTATTGGCTGACCGGGATAGCGTTTCTACTGATGATCTGAATCAGCTGGTCGCCTATTTAACAAATTTATTCACGAATTGAGTTGATGTTTCACGTGAAACATATCCCGTAAATCACAAGCATTTTTTAAAATTCGCAACAGCTTACCGACTATAATAATGGCAAACACAATGAAAGAAGGCCATCACATGCCACTTTTACAATTCCATCTCGTGCGCCACGCTTGGACGAAAGAACAGGTCCAAACCATCCTCGACACCGCCTACGATGTCACCCGTGAGGCATTCCATGCGCCAGCCGGTGACCGCTACCAGATTGTTTCCTATCACGAACCTGAAGAACTGGTCATGGAAGACACTGGCTTAGGCTTTACTCGGACAAACAAACGCATCCTGCTCAGTATTCGAACCCGCCCGCGGACTCAGGAGGAAAAGATCACCTTCTACCGCTTGCTGCACGATCAATTACAGCAAAAGCTTGAACTTGATGATCACGATTTGATGATCAACCTTGTGGAGAATCAAGATGAAGATTGGAGCTTTACTTCGGGTAAGGCGCAATTTATTACTGGGGAACTGTAACGCGAATTTATGCCAAATAAAAAGGCTGGCCGCTGGGTCAGTCTTTTTTTGTCGATTAATCGTCATTTTCGATAAGTCGATGACGTTCTATCTCGTTTTCATTTCGCTTCATTTCTTCAAATCGACGCTTAAGTTCCGCCTGATTGGCGGCGCTGTTAAATGGATCAGATTGCGGATCAACATCAGTATTTAAATCCCGCATCCTAGCTAATAGTCGTTTATGTTCGTGCTTATCCCCGATAATCACCATTAGTCGCCCTCATAAACCTCGGTAGTTTTCATCACAACAATTCAATGCTTATATATCAACATCTGACTTCACTACCTCAATGATTCCTTGTCACCGTCCCCAAATTATTTTTCACAGGAATCAGCAACAAGCCAATATTAATCAAAACCGCATACGCCATCGCTGGCGGATAGATTGTCACGGCAATCGCCAACCCAACAAACTTGATGACAAAGTCAAGAACTGTCAAGTAGTTTGGTAAATAGAACAATAGCCCAAAGCGCAGAGGGCGGTTAGCTGTATTTAAAGTATGGGATATTCCGACGTTACAAAACGACACTAAGATCACAACAATGCCATACAGCGACTGTGCTGTTGGATTATAGAAATGGGTTGCCATTAAACTCGTTGTGTAAGGAAATAATGATGCGAAAAACAGCATAAACAGTGTCCAGACAACCGTAGAATTACCAATAACCTTCACTTTTTGCCAGGCATTGTGGTGAGAATACCACATCAAACCAACCCAAAAAAAGGACAGTGCGTAGGCAAAAAAGCTCTCCCTCAGT
This sequence comes from Secundilactobacillus paracollinoides, assembly GCF_001702155.1. Classification (NCBI taxonomy): domain Bacteria; kingdom Bacillati; phylum Bacillota; class Bacilli; order Lactobacillales; family Lactobacillaceae; genus Secundilactobacillus; species Secundilactobacillus paracollinoides. The sequence goes on along the minus strand of NZ_CP014912.1, from coordinate 927,110 downwards.
CCGTATAATCCAGCCCACGTCATTGCACTTGGCTTTTTAAGGTCAAGCACTAGAATCGTCATAATAATCGCAAGTACCGCATCTGTAAAGGCGATGATTCGTTCTTTCGACGTCCAATCCCCCCTCTGAAGAACAACCACTACTGGTATACCATCATTATAGGCAGGTGGTCGAACAGCGTAAAGCGAAGACAGTTGGACGCTAATTTTGACTAAACGAGCATCAGATCCTCAATCAACGAAATGACATCCTGCACTGTAAGCTTATCCTCCGTTAACTCACCAGCATGCAATGCCGTTACATAGTTCACCACGATAGAAAACGCACCCTCGACTAAAAAGTCGACCGGCACGGGTTTTACGATTTTTGCCGCTTGATAATCTCGTAATAACTTAAATGCTCTGATAAAGAAGGCATCGTCATTGATGGTTGGCAGTTTTTGTCGCCAGTTCGGCTGATTACGAAATAGCATAATGATGCGGATCGAATCATAGTGGACCTTCGCAAACTGGATCAGGCCTGAAAACAGAGTCTCAAATTGTTGAATCGGTGCCGCGCTTTCATCCAGTAAAGGCATGAGACTGGCCACCATTAGCTGTTGATGGTAGGTAAAAACAGCTAATAACAAGTCCTCACGACTTTTATAGTAGGAATACACATTCGATTGTGCCATCTCCAATTGTTTCGCAACTTTGACCGTTGACGTCCCTTCGATGCCGTCTTCAATCATTAATGTCGTTGCCGTAGCGAGAATTTTTTTCCGCAGCGCTTCACTTTTTAGTTTCATCATCGCACCTCCCCACCAGCACTAGTTGTTTGGCTGATGAAATCATCTTACTTAGTATACGCCATTCCATTGACAAGAGATAGTCCTATCGTTTATACTATCGTCATTTATTATTAGCGATAGAATTATCGTTTAAGAGGAGTGTTAATCATGAAAAAAATTGCAGTGGTCACTGGTGCTTCATCCGGAATTGGCTACCAAACCGCCCTCGATTTTGCGGCTCAGGGCTACACCGTTGTCGGCGGAGCCCGGCATCTCAAGAACGCTGACGAATTAGTAAAAGCCGGGGTCGTTTTTCATCCGCTCGATGTGACCGACCACGACAGCGTTCAGGACTTTGTGCAATTTATTAAGTCAACTTACGGCCGGGTCGACGTTTTAGTCAACGCCGCTGGGTACGGATCTTTTGGGGCGTTGGAAGAAGTGCCGCTGGATGAAGCGCGGCGGCAACTTGACGTCAATTTGTTCGGCATCGTTGACCTAATTCAACAAGTCACTCCCATTATGCGCACCCAGCACAGCGGCCGGATCATTAACATCTCCTCCCTCGCTGGCCAAAGCTACTCAGCATTAGCGGGTTGGTACTACATCTCAAAACACGCGCTGGAAACAATGAGTGATGTGCTACGACTTGAGCTCAAACCGTTTGGCATTGATGTCGTTATTGTGGAACCTGGCATTACAAAAACCAACTGGGCAAACGTAACGAATGAACAGATGCTAAAGGTCACGCCAAAGACCTCACCCTATCGGAAGGCTGCTGAGAAACAGGCCAGCATGATCACGCAGGCAACGCAGACTGTGGCACAGGTGGCGAGTGTGATTGCTAAGGCCGCTACTGCTGATAAGCCAAAGATACGTTATCAGGTGACCCGCCAGGATAAGATTGCCATGAAAGGAGCTCGGTTGATGCCCTATAAGGTGTTGGATAAGGTTGCGGAACGGATGTTGAAGGTGTAGTAAAACGCGCATTATTGCCTGACTATTAGGCGATAATGCGCGTTTTTTCTGCTTGTCTGATTCTGTGAGCATTCATTTTTTAACTTAAATCACTTGGTAGTGCAGACTAATGGCTTTCTTGGAAACCATGCCGAAACGTGTTCAGCAAGGCACGGGGCTAACGTGTAACGGTCTCTGATCCAAAAGTCAGGCACGGAAATTATTCACTTTGGCTACTGGGTGATGCCTGTTTACGTTTTTCTTGGCAACCGTGCCGAAACGTGTTCAGCAAGGCACGGGGCTAACGTGTAACGGTCTCTGGTCTAAAAGTCAGGCACGGAAATTATTCACTTTGGCTACTGGGTGATGCCTGTTTACGGCTTTCTTGGCAACAGTGCCGAAACGTGTTCAGCAAGGCGGTTTAGGGGCGGTGTGTAACGGACTCTGGCCAAAAAGTCAGGACCGGACTTTTCGGCCAGAGTCCGTTACACACCGCCCCTAAACCGCCTTGCTTCACACTCTACTCTACTCCGTAAAATACCGCTCGCTCGCATCCTTAAACGCAGCCTGCCAACCTTCCGTCGCCCGCTTACTGATCGGCTTCTTCGCCGCAATTAAATCAAACCCGCGGAAGGCACCTTCGTACACATCGACATGGGCGTTCACACCCGCATCCTGCAGATGCTTAATGTACGCCATCGTTTCAGCATAGAACGGTTCGATCGTCCCAATAAAGGTATAGGTCGGCGGCATCTTATCGTAAGTGGTTGCCCTCGCTGGAGCAGCGTATGGCGGCACGTCATCCGTCCCAGACAGTTCACCCAAATACATCTGCCAGGCTACCCGGTTTGCTTCCATATTCCAAACCGGCGCATCGTTATCCGCTGACGTTTCGGTTGGCCGATCATCCAACATTGGATACAGCGGCATTTGAAACGCAATCTTGATGGCGCCCTTATCCCGCGCGTACAGCGACAAGGCTGCAGTCAGGCCACCGCCCGCACTCTCGCCGGCAACGAAGAGTTGGTTTGTATTCACGCCCAAATCAGTGGCATTATCGTGCAACCATTTCAGCGCCAAGTAAGCTTCATCCAGGGCAGCTGGATATGGCGCTTCCGTTGATAAACGGTAGTCTGGCAAGACCACCACCGCGTTGGCGACCTCCTGAATGTGGCGCACGTACCCAAAGTCCTCCTCCGGCACCTCAGTGGCATATCCGCCACCATGCAGCCAGAGAACACCCGTTGCGTTTGGCAATTGGTCCTTTGGGCGTGCAACTAGCAGCCGTAATTTCGTCCCGTTACCGCGGACGGCCCAGGCTTCGGTAATATCCAGATCCTTTGGAAAATGCCCCTTGGTAAAGTGAGTCATGACCCAATTGGCATGGGCAAACTGACTTGGCTTACGAAAGTGGATCACGTGTTTGACCAGACTAGCGGTTGCCCGCAGATCTGGATGAATATCTTGTTTTGAAATGTGTGGCATAATGACGACTCCCTTTACCCATCTTTGCGAATAGGTTTAATAAGTTGCCATTATTATACCGTTTTCGGTTTTTCAATCACATGGGTATCATCGGTGTTTTCCTGAGACTTAACATCCTTAGTTGCACTCACCTTTGCGTGGTGGGATAGGAACCAAGCTGGGATGATTGCCACGGCGGTAAACGCAACCGACCAGATGAAGGCCATGTGGTAGGCGTTGCTCATGTGGGCAACCGTTGGCAGGACACCGGTCATTTGCTTTGAAATGACGGTTGCTAACACGGCAGTCCCGAGCGCGCTGCCCACATTTTGGATCATCCGGGTAGCGGTAGTGGCCTGCGAAATCATGTCACTTGGCAGACCAACAAAGGAGTCCGACATCACCGGAATGGTCAGCCCACCTTGGCCGATACCGCGGAAGAATAGCATCGCCATGACCAGATACTTGCTGGTCGAAGCACCAAACCAAACAAACGGCAGCGTGCTGGCAATTGTGATGGCAACTGAAATGATGACGACCCGACGCGCACCAAACTGGTCAGTGAGTTTGCCGACCTGTGTCCGGGTCAGCAGCATGCCGACCCCCTGCGCAATTAGGTAAATCCCGGACCAAACGACACTGAACCCGCGGACATTTTGCAGGTATAGCGGCAACAGGAACAGCGCGCCGTTGACGGTGATCCCTGACATCAACAAGATGACAACTGAACCGGAAAAATTCTTGGATTTAAATAACGACAAGCTAACGAGTGCATTCTTCGGCCGTTTCCAGGCGTAAATGACGTAGGCAATCAGCAGGACAATTGCGGCAACTATTGGCCAAATGACACTGGCGTGGGTAATGTTGGTGTGTTCACTGAAGTTGATGATAGCAACGATCAGCAAGCTAAACATGGCACCAAGGTCAATGAAGCTGAACCAGTCAAACCGCTTCGTTTTCTGCGTTGCGGGAAACGTCGGCATCATGACCCAGATCAAGATCAGCGCCGCAATTACGATAGGAATGTTAATGTAAAAGATCCAGTGCCAGTTGAGCTGGTCAATGATGAACCCGCCGATCGTCGGCCCAAGAATCGGGGCAAACACCACCGGCAGACCAACCATTGCCATGGTGCTGCCAAGATTCTTACCACCAGTGGCGCGCACCAGCAGCGTCGATAACAATGGGATAATCAGACCGGCACCAGCCCCCTGAATGATCCGGCCAGCCAGTAGCACGTCAACACTGCCGGCAACGCCAGACACAATTGACCCCACTAAGAAAACACTCAACCCTGCAACATAGAGCGATTTACCGCTGAACCGGTCAGCGGCCCACCCTGTAAATAACACCATGATTCCCAGCGCTAACACGTACGCCGTGGTCACCCACTGAATCGTGTTCACTGAACTGTGCAGGGCGGTCATGATCGTGTTGATACCAACGTTCATCACCGTACTATCCAGCATTGGCGCGATGGCACCAAGCACTAAAATCGTTGCAATACTTGTAAAACTGCGTTCCTTTTTTTCTGTCATGTTTTTCCCTCGAATCTGTGTTAAGATACTGTAGTACCTTTAATATGATATTTATGGTACCACGGTATCTTAAAAATGCAAGGGGTTTATTTAAAATGGCAGAAAAAAAGAGCACCCGTCGCCGTGGGAAAGCCTTAGAAGAGGCTGTTCTATCAACGGTTTGGACACAATTAAATAAAGTTGGTTATGAGGATCTCACCATTTCAGACATCGCAACGTTAGCGGGCACCAATAAGAATACCCTGTATCGGCATTGGCCCACCAAAGCCGTGATGGTCATCAGTGCGTTCAGCAAGTACGGGCCGGAAATTAAATTCGAGCTTCCAGACACTGGTAATCTGCGTGATGACCTGTTTGGCCTGTTTGACTACTTTCAAATGGCGCTCAAAACGCTGACCACAGGGATGCTAGAGGGTGTTTTACTCGACCGGTTGCACGACATTACGTTGGATAAAGTGACCGCGTCTCTGGGTGAGGAATCTGAAGATAACCGTTTTGCGAAGATCATGCACCAGGTGCTCGACCACGCAGCTGATCGCGGCGAAGTTGATTTAGCGCATATTGGGCCATCGTTGATCAGCCTGCCATTGATTCTGGTTGCTTCTGAGATTTTGACTAAGGGCGCGCTTTCGGATGACGCCGTTAGCCAGTTCGTTGACCAAATATTATTGCCGAGTTATTTAAATAGTGCGCACTAAAAAAGGACCGTTAAACTCAAAAATGAGCTTAACGGTCCTTTTTAAATTAGTCGTTCTCCTTTAACCACTTATCCAAAACAGCAATGAATTCATCATGCTGATCCAGCAGCGCTAAATGCCGGCTATTTGCAAACAAGTGCCACTTGGCACCCGGAATATGGTCGTAAACCGACTTGGCGATCAACGGTGTGCACAGGTCATCCGTCCCATTGGTAACCAGAACCGGCACGTGAATCTTATGCAGATCATCAGTCACATCGTAGTCGCTGATCGTCCCGTTTTCGGTAAATTCATTGGGCCCTTCAGCGATCAGACTCGCACGTTTCCCGTTTGTTTCACGACGCAACGGTTCCGGCGAATTCTCATCCGGGTCGTCCCAGCAATAACGTTCCATATAACGGTCATTAGCAGCGAGATACTTCGGCCCAGAGAAATTCCCTGTCCGTTCAGCTTCCGCAATCGCTTCACGATCTTCATAGCTCAAATATGAAATCAAACGATGTTGTTCTTGCGTCCACAACTTAATTGAGGCTGGCGACCCATCGATCATGACGCTCTTGACGCCGGTCTGATCATACTGGGTCAGGTACAGCATTTCCAGCATCCCACCCCAGGACTGGCCGAGCATATGTACTTCGTCTAATTTCAGATACTTGCGCAAGGCAATCAGTTCTTCTGCCCAGGTCTCTTTGACGTAGACGGACTCATCTTCTGGCAAGGAGGATTTCCCGCAGCCAACTTGGTCGTACATGATCAGCTGGCGGTCACCAGTTTCGGCATAGTCGTCCAACAGTTCAAAATAGTTATGTGATGAGCCGGGGCCACCGTGAATCAGTAATAATGGCGCCTTTCCGTTCGCTTCACCGACAATGCGGTAGTAGGTCTTAAACCCGCGAAACGGCATGTACCCTTCTTCAATTTTCATATGATCGATCTCCTTTACATAGTCAATGGTATCAATTTCGATTGTACGCTTTCATTGACGGCAAACCAAGGGGACTTCTAATAATGGGTACTCGTCCGTTGCATTCCGCAATTTGGCACTCCGTGTGGTGGCTCGCGACTGCCAGTAAGGCCATTGACAGCAATGCTTCTTAATGATGTGCCAGTTGTCCGTACCGATTAAATAACAGAGTCCATGCCCCCTTATGAAGGCCCTACCATTTATGCTGACGATTACTGTTATCGTAGCGTAGTGGAGCCTTTCAGCATTGCAGACCCCGCCTCAACCTTGTAGGACCAAACGCTGACACAATGTGACATATGGGCACATTTGACTCATCACCCCAAAACAAAAAAACACGCCAGCCCAGCTCAGATCCCCAAGGTTAGCGTGCCGATTTAATTTCTATTCACCGTGATATCACCATCAGTAGAAGACAGCACATATGTCTGCGTTGCCTTAGCGGACCCATAACTACGCCCACTATGACCAAAGATCGTCGAATCGCCATCTGAAACGTGCGTCTGAATGCCCACACCCTTATCCGGTGCAACGACGCCGTTAATATCGCCATCAGTGGTGCTGGCCTTCAGCGTCTGACCCAACTTCTGTTGATTAAAGCTAATATCTCCGTCACTGCTGCTGGCGGTCAAGCTACGCCATTCATTATTGTGCAACGTAATGTCGCCATCATCCGTTTGAATCTGGCTGTCTTGCGCGTTAAAGCGACTATTGGCAATGGTCACATCGTCGGTTGCGTCCAGTTTAAGACCCTTAGCGGCGACATCGTTAAGCGTCACGTCGCTATCACCAGAAGTAGACCCCTGAATGTTCAGGGTATCCGCTAACCGCATATGCGAGAGGTCAATATCGTTATCGCCATCATTTTGAATCGTTTTAACGGATACATTTTTGACGATGATGCTTGAATCTCCGTCAGTTGAGAGCGTATCAAGCTTCATCCCTTTAGGCACCGTCACCGTTACGCTGGCGTTACCATAGCCGCTTGAATCAGAAGTGTATTCAAAACTAAACCCATGAACCAGGAACCCTGATTTGCGGTTCGCTGAAATCGTCAGTTTATTTCCGGCAACCGAAGCCTTTACTGGACTCGCTTTTGTCGAATGCACCTTCACTTCCGGTGTATTGCCCTGCTTGATGATAATCGGACCGGAAGTCGAGGCTGTCACGTCAATTTGGTTGATTTTTTTAAACTTAACCGTTTTGGTTTCGCTGTGGTTGACCCTAAAGCCATTGTCCCAATAAATAGATTTCAGACCACCCTGTCCCAGTCCGACCGCAAACAGGATCACACCGATGAGCGCGATGATGCCCCCAATAATTGCTGTCTTTTTCATTTGTGATCCCGCCTTTCCTCAGCTTTATTCTTCCGCGAAAGTTTGCTGTATAACCAGCGACTGAACCCCAATGTCCCGCGAATGATCCCCCGAACGATCCAAACAATAACCGGAATCAGCATCATGAAGATTCCGATAATGGCAAGACCGCCGCCAATGTACGTCAGTCCAGTACTAAATGAGGTCGCCAACACACCAAAACCGACAACAAATCCCGTTAAACCGCCGATAAGAATTCCAATAATCGCCATGATAATGGCAAACAACACCCCAGCCGCCGCAATCATCACAGCCGCCATGACAGCAACTGCAGCGATTGCCATTGGAATCGTTACTGGTGTTGACAACAACGCTAACCCAATGAGCCAGATCGTCCGCACCTGCGTTTTTGATTGTTGCGTCTTCGTCCGGGTACTCCCTGTGTCCGGATCATCTAAGATGCGAATCGAATAGTCCGCCAGCACCTTACGTGCCAACTGTTTGGGCGTCCCTAATTCAGCCACGATATCATCGTAATTCGTGAACCCGCCATCCTGTAAGTATTCTGAATAAAAGTTCATCACTTCGTCACGTTCTGCATCGTTGAGCTGGTTGAGGTAGCTGCTGAACGCCTTCAAGTATTTATCCATTTTCTGTTTCATCCCCTAACATAGATTCGATGCCATTTTTAAACGTCCGCCATTCGTTACGGATCGTTGCTAAATGCAATTTGCCCTCCGATGTAATCTCGTAATAACGCCGGTTACGTCCCTGATACGGTTCATCATAGGTGGTCAACCACCCGTTTTTCTTCAACCGGCGCAACACCGGGTACATGGTAGATTCCGATACCTTAATGGACTCCTGGACCCGCTGCGTCAGCGCATAACCGTAATAATTTTGTTCCGACAAAATGGCCAGCACACAGCCATCCAACAATTCTGAACTGACTTGAATTGCCACGTTATCACCTCCCACAATATTATATGTCGTATAATATGATTTCATGAACATCTTACCTGAGGTCAGGGGGTTGTGTCAAGCGCCTTTGTTTAGTACGTGCAACAGATGTTGCCCATAACCGTATCATATCGGCGTTAACCGACCTTATTTTTCTATAATCATATCGTTTGAAACCGGGCTATGGCATAATGGGTGAGGTAACACGCTATTATCACGAGTTAAGAAGGAGCGACATCCGTGCATATCAATCTATCAAATCCGGAAACTCATCAGGTCAAATCAGCAAAAATTGGGTTTTCCTGGACCGTCTTTTTCTTTGGCTGCCTACCGCCACTGTTTCGCGGTGACTGGAAGTGGTTTTTTATTCTGTTGATCGTTGAAGCCGTGTTCGGCCTACCCACATTTGGATTTGGCGCCGGCATCATTGGCATTATTTTTTCGTTTTTCTATAACAAGATCTACATCAACGACCAACTCGATCACGGGTACCAAGCTGCGGACGATTTCTCCCGTGAGGCTTTGCGCGGGCATGGCTTTATTGGGTAACCAAATTAAAAAAGCCACTATCTGCAACTAACAGATAGTGGTTTTTGATGCCAATTCAAATTGTGGCAGCTATTCAAGCATCGTTAAACTATTATGGATCAACGGCTTCGCCATTTTGGCAAAATCACCGTAGGACACGTCTGTGAAACTTTTGAACCATTCACTAAACATGCCCATCACGCCACTCGCAACATACTTCATCACCAATTGATTGTGCACGTTCGTCGGATCTGGCAGCACGATGCGAACCAAACTCTGGTAAAAATCGTCAACAAAATTCGCGCGCAACTGCCCGTGGCGCGGATCCGTATAAATGAGTTTCAGCCCCTCATAGTTAGCGACAACTGTCTCATCCACCGCTGCTAAAAGGTGGTCCACATCCGTAAAATGCGCTGATAACGCCTCTTTGCTGCGGTCTGAAAGGGTGTCGCTGTAACTGTCGAAAACCGCCATCACGTTGTTAAACGAGCGGTAAAAGGTGCGCCGTGTAATGCCCGCGATGTCACACAATTCGGTCACTGTGATATCGGCGATCGACTTCGTTTTCATCAGTTTGAAGAGTGCCTGCCAGAGACGTTCTCTTGTTTTGATGAGGCGCTTGTCCATTTGACTATCCCCTTTCGAACTTTAGGCTTTAGGGATAGTATAGGCTTATTTTGGGAATTTAAAAGCGAGCTGGGGGTGAGCCTGGATTGCTTTTTTTTGCTGGCTTGTTGGGGGCTTAGGGATTCAGAGTATTCGGGTATTAATTGACACTGGTGGGTTGGTTGTGCATTTTTTGTTCAAAGATAGTTTGGCGACGTGGTTCTCGGTTAGATTGCCTAAACGTGTTCCGCAAGGCTGAGGGCTACTGCGTAAGCAACTCTGGTCAAAAAAGTCAGACCCGGACTTTTCTGACCAGAGTTACTTACGCTCCGCCCTCAAAACGCCTTGCTCCACACTCTCTACCTTGCACTAAATCCCCCATCCACCACAAACTCAGCACCGGCGACAAATTTTGACTTATCGGATGCTAAATAAACACAAATGTTGCCAATATCTTCCGGCTTGCCAATGTGGCCCAGCGGTGTCAACTTGCTGGTTGCTTGTTCCACCTCGTCTGGAATCATATCTGTTTTCACAAATCCTGGGTGGACTGAATTAACCCGGATGCCATAGTTGTTTGCGGCTGAATCTAGTGCTGCTGATTTTGTCAGCAATCGTGAGCCACCCTTGCTGGCGTTGTACGCTGCGGCAGTTGGTTCAGCAACGATGCCTTCGACTGACGAGATGTTGATAATTGACCCGCCCTCGCCCTTGCGCATGGCTTTCATGCCATGCTTGATGCCGAGAAACGTCCCGGTCAAATTAATGTCCATGACGTGATTCCAGTCCTCAAGCGTTTCTTCATCGATCGGCACTGGCTGGGGGAAGACGCCAGCGTTATTCACAAGAATATCTAAGTGACCATATTTTGAAACGATATCGGTGGTTAATTTCGACCAGTTAGTCTCATCCGTAACCTCAAGTGGCTGAAATTCAGCACTGTCTGCGTGGTCGGCCAAAAACATTTTGGTTTCATCATGCAACCGGTGGCCGGTGATGATCACCTTGGCCCCTTCATCAACAAAACACTGTGCGATTCCTAAACCGATCCCGGTTGTGGATCCTGAAATTAATGCGACTTTATTCTCTAATTCTGCTGTCATCGTCAATCCTCCAATGTGTGCGGTTAGTTTTTGTTTACGAGAAACTAGAATAGCACGTTGGATGGGGATTGCACGGGGATTGTGAGGATAGGATACAAGTCACTCAGTGTTTGTATCTTTTTTACTCAGAATCAAAAGATCTAATAATCAACTAGACTCATCACTCAAATTTAGCGGGATCAATTGGATGAATACGTTGTTCATAGTTCCAAAATTCTCTCAAATATTTAACTGGATATGGCAACACCGTATATTGACCATTTCTAACAAACTCAACACTCATCATTTTAGAAAAATCTGGAAATTCTTTCTCAACTGCCGAATCATCACCATCAAGGACAACTAGTTTTCTGAGCATAACAGCACGATTAACGGATAGTTTCAATGCTTTGTCGGAACCAACATAATAATAAAAGTCATTCGCAATTTTGGTTAGTCCAATTCCCTGCAATCCTTCCAACATTGCTGAATTTGTTTTTTGCCTAACTGAGCTGCTAAAGGCAAAACCGGCAGTTTCCTCTAGATCGTTATCAATGGTTTGCAAAATTTTATTTTTAAATGTAATTTCTTTTTTCTTTATGACTTTTTTGATGTCACCCAGATCAGGATTACTATCATCCATCGAAGATATAATTTGGATTAGATTCTGAACCGTTCCCTGATATAGTTTTTGCCCAGCATGAGAATCAAATAATGTCTTCAAAGCTTCAATAACCTCTGCTTGCAAAAGAGGCTGATATGGGTCACTAAGACCCAGCTTTTGAGACAACAACTCTCCATTTGGCATTGTACGACGAGGCGTTTGTTGAATCATTATAAGATCATCACCACGACTGATAATACAATCAATTTGCTGCCAAAGAAACCGCTTATCTTGTGTAGAATTTAGACTGTTCTTAACCTTAAAGGCCAGTTGACTAAACTCATCATCTGCATCAAATTCATCAAAGTTAACGACTCGTTTGGTAAGCTTAATATGTCTAAATGCGTCAATTGTAAATTGAATGACGACAACTATTAATGGGGATTGCTGTATCCACTCAATTCTGTAAAATTTATAATCACATGTTTTTTGACTAATGGCAGGGAAATTATTGAGGCATCACGATTCGCCAAATCTCGTTTAATGATGAGTTCTTGTGCCAACTTAACAAGGGTATCGTCATTAGCTGCATCTACTTTCCCAGTTTGATCTAATTGCCAATTCAATGCATTCGTTCGCTTATCAAAGCCACCAAAATTTTCAATAGTTGCGTGTTGAATATATCTTTGACTATCGCCAACTTCATAGGTGTCACTAATATTGCCAGTATCTCGTGCATCGCGAATAATTTGAATGTTAAATCCAGAACTTGATTTATCTGACAACTTAATTTGGATACCATAATCATTTAATATTCCGCTATCTTGTAACGCATGACTAATTTCCAAAGCTAAAACTTTCGTCAGTGGTTCATTGGAATCATAATAAATGTTGATGATTTCGCCTTTAAATTGTCGCCAAATGGCTGCCTTATTATCCAACTTCTGTTTATCAAACTGCAAAACTTCACTACCTAAATATTTAGGCAATTGTTCAAAATATTTACCAAAATGCTTACTAACGTTTGTTAACAATATCCAAGCCACACCGACTTCAGATACTTCAAATTTTTCAATCTGCTCCAAATTCAAAAATGCAACTGTACTATTTCGTCCGGTACCATTTTTATATCGAAAAAGCACGGACTCCTTGTGCATGAATGATTTTTGTAGATTTCTCCTCTCAGAATTCCAATAAAATAACTCGTCTGTTTCCTTACTCTTGGGAAAATGCGTATAAGTTTGCACTTTTAAATCGAGATCACTTTCCCAATTCAATCCAACTCTAAGTGCGTATCGCTGTTTCCAATCATTTGTCCTTTTAGGTTTGTTCACCCAATCGTTCAGACTAATCAGTAGATGAGGACTTTTATTTTTTTCAGGCTGTAAATTTTCTAATGCAGATTCCTGATTTAAAAGTAATTGAAAAACTTGATTTTCGTAAACATTATCCGGAAGATTACCAAGTCTGATAATTTCGAAAACAAGATTGGATTTCTCCAATTCAGTAACAGACGTCCCTCTCCGCACCATTAAAAGATAGCACATACTGCTGCTTAGATTCGTCATAGCAATTACATCTATACGCTGAACTATTTGTTGAAATTGACTTTGCTCTGAATTGTCCTGTAATTGAACTCTAATCAGCCGGAAATCCATATCAAATGCTATCTTATCAAAGGTATAATCGACTATATTTGTTAAAATCGTTTTTTTAGTTTTCAATTAGGAATCTCCCAACTTCAATTTTTTCAGCATCACTAAGAACAAGTTGACCATCGTTACCTATCAAAGCCGAAACTTCTAAAATTTTATGATCATGTGTTTCAACCGGCTTAACATCCTTGGTAGAAATAATATTAATCACAGCTACCCGCCATTCTTCGTTAGTGTTTTCCCTTAAATGGTCAAGTTTATCTATAATGTGACGCCGTTCTTTGTCTAACGACGCCATATGTGGTTCACGCCAATTTTTAAAATCAATCGCAACGTGATGGTTAGTCTTAAAATCGAAGAGCTCGTTATTTTCGATTTGTTGAAAAGTCATTAACTTTTCATCCCAAACTTTTTCGAAGATGTATTTACCAGCAGCCTCTCCTAAAACTCCCAAATACATATTGATAAACTGCACAGGATTTAGAATATAGTCCTCTTGTTGCCAAGAGGTTGCATAACCCAACCGATTGAATTCCTGTTTTAATCCTGGAAATTTTAACATGGTTTCAAGCCCCGAGGATGAAGCTGAAACATCAATATTTCCTGGAAAAGTGAAGTATCCCGTTTTTTCGTTCTTGCATAAAGTGCTGTAGTGCGTTACTCGAGAAGCATTTGGTAAATATTGCAGGCATCCTGCCGAGGTAATATTCTGTTGTTTTGCCAACTTTTTTCCATCAATAGTCGGGTACTGTAAAAAATATTCCCGCAAATTTTGGTATTCCGCACTGACAGTTTTTATTGACTGAAGGCCACCAAGTAATCGATGTAAATCACGAAGCGTATATGCTGTTAAACTCTGTTTTTGTGCTAAATTATGCGTATCTTCATACTGTTTTTGGTCTTCAGTGTTTTTACCACACGCCAATACTTTTTTAACCTCAGGACTTAACAAGTCGGCATTCATGCCCACCGTATTTAAATTTTTCACAATTTGACTAGCAACAAGAATAGTTATTTTCGGCATTTTGTTAAACGTTCGGTTCATTCGGCCAAGAGCCTGAATAATCATACCTAGATGACTTGCAGCAACACTTCGCAGGTTTTTAGGCTTACGGTAATGACGAGTCTGATCTTCCAAAAAATGGAACTGGTTTTGCATTTCAGAATACTCGAGTTCATTATCGTCAATTAAATACTCAAGTTCAGTCAGCAGTTTAATCCCATCGTGATTAAGTTCAAAATGCTCCCCATTACTTAACACATTAGTAATTTCACCCAAATACATACCCGCTAAATCTACAGTTTCATTTCGACTATCCTTAAAATCTGAATCAGATATCCTAATACTTCGGACTCGGTTTTTCTCAAAATCACCTAGCCTATGTTGCAGATTTTGACCAATTCCGAGTGCTTTGTAGGCACTGAGTAAATATACTCTCGTTTCTGATTGGCTAGGCAACTCCAAAGCAGATTCAACTTCTTCAGAAATTGCATCCTGCTTCTTGAACTTAGCAATTATCCTCAACTGAGGGCGCTTAGGCTCAGGTATTGCCAATATTTCACACAGAGCCGTAAACGTCTGCGTCACAAATTCAAATGACATAGTCGGATTATTATGTTTCGGTAATAATGTTTGTAACCCAAGGAATGACGTTAAATTCTGGTCAGTTAAAAACGCGATAAAACTACTAAAAAGATTAAAATATCTTTCTTTAAAATAATTTTGCTGTTTAAAGGTATCCCTGTCATCTGCTACTTTTATCTTGTTCACCACTTTTTGTAACTCATTTTCTAGCTGTTCAATCAAACTTTCATGTTGCTTTATCTCTTGATCTGAAATGAACTTTTTGAGCATTTCTTTAAAGTGTAAAACTCGACTAACAACTTGTGCGACAACTTCAATACCATTTTCAGTATATCGAGCATCATAATTAAATTCGGCTTGAGTCGCCTCAGTGAGATACTGTCTGCCGTCCATAAACGATTTTCCCAATTTTTCGTGGAGATATCCTAAATCATAGTTATCAAGAACTGAAGGCACATCTGCCGTGGCGGATAAACCTAAAACATTAACTTTATCCAAAATATCCAAAAGATAGTGTTCCGGAGTTATCGCGAAAAATGAAGCATTAATGTCAGTACGGAGGTCATGACGCTCAGCGTTTGTAAAACTAAATAAACTCAGGCCATAATCTTGAAATCTATGCTCAGATTTTGGTATAGATTTTTTGTTATTGTGTTGATGGTTTGGTTTACCATCCAATCCTAAACTTAAAAGAACATTTATCTGATTAGGTTCAAACGTCCAGGCATCATAGATAGAATAACAAGCCTCTCGTAAATTAATGCTATCTTGATGATAGTCAGCGTTTTGAGCCCTTTTGTTTTGATATTTACGCCCACAGTAAATAACAAACTTAGTAAACTGTCTAATAAAGCTGACAACCTGATACAACATTGGCTGGAATTTCAAATCGTCCTTCATCTCAACACCTAAGTCAACAGAGTTTGTCTGCTCATTAAAATGACTATGCCAATTTTTTCCGCTACTAATTAATGTTCTTTGAGGCGCATGAATCAAAAAGTTTTCAGTTTCATTTCTATCAAGCGTTTTATAGAGATAATTCAAGCCAAAACGACTTAATAGTGTATCTGATCTGGTTTCTAAGCGATTAAATTCCACAGATTGCTCTTCTGTCATAATCTCTTGAAGCTCTGATGGTAAATCAGCTATCTTATGCAAATTTCGGTATATTGCCTTAAACAAATTCAGCAAATCAACTTTAACTTTTAGAGCATCGTCAATACTTTTTTCCAATAGACGCTCTTTTGTACTATCAAATTCATCAAGAACAACCAAACTGTTCTTCAAAACTTGTGCAAATTGAAATGGAACCGCATTCGCTTCAAAAAAAGGCGTATAGCTTCGAATAAATTTATCAGTTGTGAGCACTAAAATTTTATAAGTTTCTATATTCCTGAATTATTCATAGTTCATAAAAATCCCGTCAGTTTTCGTATTTTTTCGAAAACTGACGGGTATGTCTTTATCTTTTGCTGAAATACGATGTTTATCAGTTCTAGCTAGTGAGATCTTTCAACTAACTCAGAATTGCTTTGAACTTTTGGATACACTTGTCCCTTGGTTGTACAGATTTTTTTAATTTTGCCGGTTATTCAATAGCCTGGATACGCTGTAGAGCTTGGTAGAACAGCCGATGGTAAACATGATACGAGCTCAGCCGCAACTGAATGCGTCGGCCAGTATGCACAACACGTGCCGCAACTTTGAATAAACGGATCCGCAATGTGCTAACGCACAAGCCGGAATCATGTTTTGTCAGTGCTAGCTGCTTTAAAAAGTTGACAATATTGTAAGCCAGTACACTAACCATCATCCGGGCAGCATTGGCATTAAACGTTGAACTATCAGTCTTATCGAAAAAGAAACCTGTTTTAGCTTCTTTGATGTAATTTTCCATTTGGCTGCGTTTGTGATACAGTTCGAAGGCAGTTTCAGCCGTTAAATTAGTCAGATTAGTGACGATAAATTCATGTGAAAAGATCAGTTCACCAGCTACTCGAGTTGATTTAATATAAATCTGCCGTGGCTTAGGCCACGATGCTGATTGATAGATTTCAGAGTAGTAATGAGTCTCTTCCTCTTGCCACTGGGTTTGATCACTGATCTTGACGAACTTTTCAGCTAGATTCTGTAATTTTCGATTGCATTTGAGTCGAATAATGTAAAACACATCGTTGGCTTCACAGACATCGTAAACTTCTGGCGTGGCGAAGCCACTATCACCACGAACCAGAATGTCAGTCGTGGGCAGCTGAGTTTGATAATGCTTTAATAGTGGTGTTAAAAAAGCTTTTACATCTTTGCTGGTGTAGGCATTTCCAGGACGCAAGACAGCTTTCAATAAGTTACCATCTTGATCAGTTGCCAGTAATGGATGATATCCTTCAGTACCATAATGTGCGTTGTAGTTAGTGGCTTCCTGTTTGCCATAAGTGTCTGAGTGAGTCGAATCGATATCAATAATCGTGGCTGTCTGGTTGGTTAATAGTCGAACACGGTCGATCAAAGCCTCATTTAAAGTCTGTAATGTGCTAACACTATCTTTATCAAAGCGTTGCCAAAAACGTGATATTGTTGCTTGTGAAGCCAAAGACGGTTTATCCAATAATAATTTAAAAAGCGGTTCTTTTTCTAAAGAAGTTGCCGCAGAATCTGCGCTATAACCAGCAATAATCTGAAGAATTAACTGTTTTAAGATACTAGAATTACTGTGTTGACAATATCGTCGCTGGTCATTGAACCTCAATAGTTTGTCGGCCAAGATGGTGAACTGGAATTTTGCCATCAGCTCTACACACAATGTTAGCCCGCCATCGGAAGATAATTGACCACCCGTATGCGATACTAAAATGTTTTTGTTGAAATTTAATGCCATTTCCTGTAAAGTTTTCAATATAGAGTCCTCTTCTCTCATGTGGTTTTGTTTAGCAATTTAACTATACCAGAGCTGGGGCTCTTTTTGTGTACTTAAAAGGTGAAAATACAAAATACCCATCAAACGCGTGATGCATGTGTTTGATGGGTATTTTGCATATCTTTGTGAATAAATCAGGGTTCGATTTAAAAATTAAATAGCCGCAAAAAAACAAGCGTCACCTGGATACCATTTCCGGTGACGCTTGTTTTTTTGTACGGTTATAGGTATTCCCTATCATACACGTTAATAAATAAGACTTATCTATCTTAGGCTAGTGTTGGTACACTTGTGGGAGTTTATGGTTTGTTGGTTTATGTTTGGAAAATTTTCTGGGGCAGGCTCGCTGCCCTCATATAGCTGAAACGTGCTCCAGTAGCCCCTTAAACGCCTCCTTCCGCACTCTACGCATACTTATGCGCAATCTTAGCCCCTGCCGCCGCAGCCACCGCAGCGATGATGTCATCCAGGAACGTATTGACGCCTTCGTCTTTAACCGTATCTAATTCCTTCAGGATGCCTTGTTTTTCGCGGTCCAGGTAGCCGAAGTTGGTTGAAGCGATCTTGCCGTATATCCCTGAGATACCACCTTCTGCTAGGAGTTCATCGACGCCGAACACGCCTGAGTCGTTTTCCACGATGGACTGCAGCGGTTCTGGGAGCTGGCGGGTCGTTGCCAGTTGGTCCAGCGCGATGCCGACCATGGCGTTGTTCATAACTTCCCGTTTGTGGAGCACGTCGATCACGGCGTCGACGGCTTCTGGCCGGGTCAGTTCCGGCTCGTATTTCAGCTGCATCGAATAGGTGATGTCAGCAATGTCTTCAATATGAATGGCTTTTGATTCAAAATAATCCACCATGAATTTGTAGGCGGCGGTGTCTGGGTACTTAAAGTTTTTGTTATTCAAACTCATCATCCCTTCTTTTAATAAACAGTGTACCAATGATTTATGAAAAATGGCATGGGCTTTTAATAATTTAGCCATGAATTCCCAACGATACCGCATTAAATCTGGTATCATTAAGGCTAAGATTTACCACTAGAGAACGCAGGGGCAATGAGAATGAGAAGAGGAAACTGGCTGGTGGCTGCGCTATTAATGCTGAGTTTAACGGGCTGTCATGCGCCGCATACATCAGGCGCAGCTAATCAGCAAAATGAGCATCAACAGCGCCACCACGGTGATATTGATGGCATTAAGTTGCGCCAATGGGTGTTGCCGAACTTCAATAAAACGATGCAAACGACCGACCAGCTGGTGGCCGATGCCAGCAATCACAGTCAGGTGCCAGCAAGTCTAGGCGATGACCTGGATGACTATAGCCACGAGCGTGAAGCCGTGATCGATTACTTTGAGGATTATCGTGGCCACAATATTACGGTCGGAACAGCCGCTGTCTACGATTGTGATGAGCTGGTAACGGTTGCTCAGGACGTGGACCGCGCGAGTCGCCACCATGAGTCGTTGAAGGTTCCGCTTCAGCAGTACACGACGGCACGTCAGGCACTGCTAACGGATGAAGCAACGATCAACCGCTTGTCAAACTATTCATAAGGTAGTTACTAAACTTAGGTAAGTAACCATGGTAAAATGACCGTACTAATTAATGAGAGAAGAGGATCAACATTGGGTGTTATTCGAATTCATAACTTACGCTTTCACACCTTTAATGGGGTGTTGCCGGAAGAACGGCGCAACGGTCAGCAGCTCGCCATTGACGTGGCGTTGACCTACCCGATCGAAGCGCGCGTTCAGCATGATGAGCTGAACGAAACGATCAGTTACGCGGATGTGCGCGAGACCATCGACACCTTCGTGAACACGCACTCGTACAAGCTGATCGAGTCGCTGGCCAATGAACTGTTGAAAAAAATTTTGACGGATTATCCAACAACGACGCACGTGAACTTGAAGATTCGTAAATACAGCGTGCCGATGCCGGGTATTTTTGATGACGTTGAGATTGAGGTCGCCGGCGATCAGGTCGTTAATAATCAGGTATTAGGCAGTCTTGCCTCGGGTGATGAAAAATGACGGAACAGGTTTATTTGAGTATTGGGTCAAATATGGGTGATCAGCTGGCGAATCTCAACGCCGCAGTGCAGCGCTTAGCTGGCCAGCCAGATATTACGGTGACCGCGGTATCATCGGTCTACGAAACCGAACCGTGGGGCAAGCGGGATCAGGCCAACTTCTACAACATTGCAGTGGCACTGACAACTCGTTTAGACCCCGACTCGCTGTTGACGGTCCTGCACGACATCGAACAGTCGCTGCATCGTCAACGGCTCGTTCACTGGGGACCGCGCACCGTGGATCTTGATATTATTTATTGGGGCGACCGTGACATACATACTGTCGATCTCACGGTCCCGCACCCCCACGCCGCTGAACGCAACTTTGTGTTGCTGCCGATTCAGGAAATCGCTGGTGACGACACTGCCACGGCACAACGGGTGGCGCAGGCCTTGGCTCAAAAGACAGATGAGAGTTGGATACGAAAATTAGAAGGTGTGACGATAGCTTATGATTGATAAGACAAATCAGGAAAAGATTGAAAAGGCGGTACGGATGATCTTGGAAGCCGTTGGTGAGGACCCGGACCGCCCAGGATTAGTAGAAACGCCAGCGCGAGTTGCGCGCAGTTATGGCGAAATTTTTTCATCATTAAATGCGCCGGCTTTTGATAACTATAAGCTGTTTCCAGTCGAAGAAACGACCGAAATGGTGCTGATCAAGGACATTCCGTTCTATTCCATGTGTGAACACCACCTGCTGCCTTTCTTTGGCACGGTGCACGTTGCCTACGTGCCAGACCACAAGCGGGTCATGGGACTTAGCAAGATTCCACGCCTGATCGACTACTGCGCTAAACGGCCCAACGTTCAGGAACGGCTGACGGTCAACATTGCCAAGGAGCTAACCCGGATACTGGATCCTAAAGGGGTTGCCGTTTCGATTTCCGCCCGTCACATGTGTATGGAAATGCGCGGCGTGGAAAAGACCGGCAGTCAAACAGAATCCAGTTACTACACGGGTACGTTCAAGACGGATACTGCGCTCAAACAGGAATTTCTGCAACGCATTAACGGGTGATCACACATGGCGACAGAATCGGAAATTCATGAGTTATACACGCAGCTGATCGACCAGTTTAACCAGGCACGGCTCGTTGGCGATGCTAACCGGGTGCCGCTGTTGAAGAAAATCGTGGCTGCACTTGGGCATCCCGACCAGACCTACCACATCATCCACATTGCGGGGACGAATGGTAAGGGTTCGACGGGGGCCATGTTGGGCGCCGTCCTTGAACAGCAGGGGTACCGGGTGGGTCGTTTCAGCAGTCCCGCCATTTTAAACGATCGCGAACAGATTCAGCTCAACCACGAGTGGATCAGTGAAGCGGCGTTTATCGACAGCTATGAGGAGATCAAACCCGTCGTGACCCGAATGGGGATTCCACTGGACGGCATTTCAATCTTTGAATGGCAGTTTTTAGTGACCCTGATCTGGTTTAAAAATGAACGAGTGGATTATGCCATCTTGGAAGCTGGGTTAGGCGGGTTGACGGATGCGACGAACGCCATTAGTGCGCCGCAACTCACGATCTTTACCAAAATTGCATTAGATCACATGGCCATTTTAGGCGATACGATCACCAAAATCGCAACACAAAAGTCAAAGATCATTAAGCCGGGCACGACTGTCGTGACGCTGGCCTCGCAGGATGAAGCAGCGATGCAGGTCTTGCAGGCGGAGGCTGATCGACAGGGCGTGAAACTGATCGCACCTCAGACAACCGTAACTGATGCCAAAACGGGCTTAGTAAATCTTCAGGCAACGCTGACCAGTGACGTCTTTAATTGGCCAGCATTGCAAGTGAACGTTACTGGGACGTTTCAGTATCAAAATTTAACGCTGGTTCTGACCGCCATTGCGGTCTTGCGTCAGCAGCACGTAGGACTTTCAGATAAGTCGGTTAAAGATGGTTTATTGGCAGTGCATTTGCCCGGCCGTTTCACCCGATTATCTGAAACGCCACTCGTATACGCAGATGTCGCCCACAATCCTGACGGGATGACTGGGCTGGTCAATAGTATTCGAGCAATTGATTCGAAACCTGATGTGACGTGGATTCTCGGTGTGCTGGCAGATAAGGCTGTGGCGTCTATGCTGACTAGTTTGTTGCCTACTGCAAGGGCAATCTATACCGTAACACCTGACAACCCGCAACGGGCGTTACCGGCGCAACAATTAGCAGCTGATATTGCCGCCTTGGATCCAACTGTTTCCGTTCGCGTGATGCCGGATATGCCAACTGCTTGGCAGACAGTTCACCAAGCCAAAATAAACGGGCCAATAGTTGTCAGTGGCTCCTTTTACGTGGTTCGCGAACTCGTTGAAATGGGGGTGGCCCTAGATGACTGACTGGTTGATTGCGTCTAATAATCGCTATAAAACGGCTGACCTAATCGCCTGCCTTAACCTGGTAGGCATCACTGCTAAACCTTACACGGATGACTGGTCACCGCTGACCTTTCCCGTTGAAACCACCGCCAGTTACGCGGACAATGCCCGGTTGAAAGCCCAGTTTCTCGCCCAGGTTACCGGCGAACCGGTGATTGCGGATGATAGCGGCATTGAAGTGCCCTACCTTGGCGACAAACTAGGCGTCACAACGAAGCGGTACCTCCAGCAGGATGCGCAGCACAGCGCTAACGAAACGTTGCTACTGGCGTTGACCGATGCGCCAGAAAATGAGCGTACCGCCACGATGACCTGCACGCTCTGTGCCGTTTTCCCTGACAAAGAACCGGTCATGGCGAACGGCTCAGTTGACGGGGTGATTGCTCTAGCTGAACGCGGGATGTATTCATCAGGTTTTGATAAATTATTTGAACTCACGGCTAGGCATCAAACCTTAGCCGAGCTGACTGACGATGTTCGGTTGCCACTCACGCACCGCGGCCAGGCTGCCAGACAGCTTGCCCAGGCATTACAAAAGAGAGAAGGAAAATGACCATGCAACTTCATGACCTTACCAAAGAATTAGGTACCCAGGGCGACTTTGCCAGCCAAGCGCTGTTCAAACTGGCCCAAACGCAAACGCTGATCCAACTTCAATTCAGTGACGTGACCAGTGCTCAGACAGCCGTTTTAGAGCGTCGGCTACGCCAATTTGATGCTTCTGTTACCCACAAGGGGACGACGGTGACCACGCTGCTCACCTACGAAGCAACCAAGCAGCTGAGTGACAACTGGCTAACGTGGTTCCCCGGTGAACAGGAAGCCGATAAGCAGCTGACCAACGTGCTGGCAAGTTATGAACTTGGCTGGCAGGCCAATGATTTTCAATTTGAACTGCGCGAAAAGCCCATGATCTACGCCATCATGAACATCACGCCAGACTCCTTTTACGATGGCGGCCGCTACACGACTGAAGAAGCCGTTAGTGCCCACATTGCCGAAATGGTCGAAGCGGGTGCCGACCTCATTGAGGTAAACGGTCAAACGACCCGACCTGGCTACACTGAAGTGACGCCGGAAGTGGAGATTGAACGCACGATTCCGTACATCAAACAGATCAAACAGCTTTACCCAGACATGGCCGTTGGTATCGACACTTACAAACTGCCCGTGATGAAGGCCGCTATTGATGCTGGTGTTGACGTGATCAACGATGTGAACAGCTTTACGGATGATCCGGAAAAACTGCCCTATTTAGCTCAGCAGCGGGTTGGTTTACTCACCATGTTAAATGGTCGCGGGAACGACTTTACAAACCTGTCAGAAGAAATGCATACCTTTTTTGAAGACAACATTAAAGCCATTACGGATGCTGGAGTGGCCTTTGACCGCATCGCTTTGGATCAAGGTATCGGTTACTCCAAACTGCCTGACAGCAAGCAGGATTTCGTCATGATGCGCAACGTTGACCAGTTCAACGACCTCAACCGGCCAATGATGGTCGCCGTGTCACGGAAGGGCTTCTACAAGCAGCTGCTGGGCCTGGAAAAGGACGACCGGCTGCCAATGACCCTCATCACTGAAACCGAAATGATGCTGAAGGGCGGCCGGATCATCCGCGTTCATGACGTTGAAGAGACGCGGCAGATGATTACGTTTTTGAATGAGATTGAGAAGGGGTACTGGTTAGCTTAGGATAGTGCTCTTCTTTCGTTGCATTCTGCAATTTGGCACGGAGTCGTAGTGGCTCGCGATGAAGCTAATTCGATTGTCGCTGTGCGCCACTCGAATGGATCTTCATCGTCTCGCACATCAGTAACCGACCAAAGAACGGTCGCTAACTGATGTCGACACCACGACTCCGTGCCAAATTGCTGCATTCCACTGACTGTGAGCTCACTTTCACGCTAGATAAATATCGAAAAACAGTCAAAGACGGTTTGTAGAGAATCCGCACTTGACCGCTGGTAAGCCCATTGATAGCAATGCTTCATTCAACGTGGCACAGTGCCACTTGTTAGTAACAGCATTTAACTAGTAGTGTGGGTCTGCTATGGCACAATAATCATCAATGTTACCCTAGTCCACAATGTAGCGGAGTGGAGCCGGTCGGCATTGCAGGCAGTAGTGTCGGTGTTTGTAGGCGAGGGTTCCGTCCTCGCCTACAAACACGGGAGACGGAGGAGATCCTTGAATTTCTGACAAGAAATTCAATAGCTCCGGAGTGACCCACTACAGCCTGCAGAGCCGACCGGCGCAACGGAGCGGCATCTGTTTTTTGAATTACATTTCCGAAACGTGCTACTTGCATCCTTTCACACTCTTAAAATTAAAATACAATTAGTATTGACGCACTATGATTAATATGTTTTAATGTAAACAACATTTACTAGAAGGGAACGAATGATGATGACAAAGACTTTGACCAAAGTTAATGCGTATTATTACGGCTACTACTTTAGTTAGCGTCCGCAGCAAGAAGCGGACGCCTAACCACGCGTTCGCGTCTAAAGCTAAGCCGTCAATTTGTCGAGCCAGCTAGACGTGAAGTTCTAGCCGGTACTAGTCATTTATTCCGTTTACGGATAAAACACTAACCAGCTAGGATATCATCTAGCTGGTTTTTTCTTTACCAAAAACAAGGAGTGAGCGGAAATGTCAAATTCTCAGAAACGTATCTTATCAATATGCCTCTACCTGAACTACTTGGTTCACGGGTTTGGGCTGATCATCCTTACACAAAATATGCAGTCACTCGGGCACTTTTGGGGGGTTCCGATTGCTACGGTATCCTACGTGGTTTCCGGTATCGGCATTGGCCGGCTGCTTGCCTACTTCGTGTTTGGCTACCTCTCAGACCGGTTTGGCCGTAAGTTTCTGATCTACGTTGGCGTTTTCTCCTACCTGATTTTCTTCCTGGGCATGCCATTCGTGAAGAACATTCAGTTGGCTTACCTGTTTGCCATTATGGCTGGGATCGCCAACTCAGCGCTAGATTCTGGAACGTACCCGACCTTCGTTGAAATGGGCGGCAAATCCAGTGCTTCAAACGTCTTCATCAAGGCCTTCATGTCAGTGGGAGAATTCATCCTGCCACTGCTGGTTGCAACGCTTGATACTGAGAAAATGTGGTTTGGCTGGTCCTTCATGGTCGCTGCTGTGATTTTAGCTGCTAACTTCTTCTTATTAAATCGAGTGACCTTCCCGAAACGGAATCAAGTTGATGAAGCCGCTGAGTTGACCCAGGAACAGTTATCACGGCCTAAGAAATGGATCGCCACCGCAGCGTTGTCCATTTACGGGTACACCAGCATGGCCATCATGATCCTGTTTACCCAGTGGATCACGATGTTTGCCACCAACGAGCTCAACTACAGCGCGCTGGTTGGCCACGGCCTGCTTTCACTTTACAGTATCGGTTCTATCTCTGGCGTTATCGTGACTTTCGCACTCCTGCGCCGGCAAGTTTCTGAAACGGGTCTGCTGGTGATCAACAACGCGTTGTCACTCGTTGCCCTGATTATTCTATGTACAACATCGATTCAATGGTTGTCCGCCGCAGTCTGCTTCGTCTTTGGCTTCACAGCCGCTGGCGGTATGATGCAGGTGGCCTTAAACATCTTCTTGCGGATCTACCCGAAACACAAGGGGCTGGTTACCGGGACCTACTTCACGTTTGGCAGTATCGCCACATTTACCGTGCCCGTTGTCACCGGTTGGCTTTCTAAACAAAGCATCGCCCGCGCCATGGACGCCGACATCATCGTTGGGATCCTCGGCACCATTGTCGTTTTACTGGTTGCAATGACCGTTGGCCGGCAAGCGTCACTGGCAACTGCCCGCAAGCAGATCAATCATTTGGACAAAGATATCGTTAAACTCTTGGCAAAACGCTTCGATGCTGTCACCATGGTCAATGAGGCCAAGCGTGCTACAAATTTGCCGGTAATGGATCACGGTCGCGAAGACCAAGTGCTCAAACGCGTCGCTGAAAACGATCCAAACCCGGAAACGCGCGCCTACATGCAAGACATTTACACGCACATCATGCGTAACTCGCGTGAGTACCAAGCAAAATTGACGACTGAAAAGGCACTGAAGGACAAGGACACGGTCAAGCACGACAAACCGTTGCCTGCTTCTAGCCAATTGACAAATAAGTAACGGAAAGGGATCACACAACTATGAACTACTTAACTGCAGGAGAATCACACGGCCCACAGCTGACCGGTATAATTGAAGGCTTACCCGCTGGCCTGACGCTAGATATCGATGGCATTAACGCCCAATTGGCAGCCCGTCAAGGCGGCTACGGTCGTGGTAATCGGCAAAAGATTGAACACGATGAAGTCACCATTGTTGGCGGCGTTCGCCATAAGATCACGTTAGGATCGCCAATTGCGCTAGTCGTCAACAACCGGGATCACGCGCACTGGTCAGAGATCATGGATTCGATTGCTGGCGAAACGGCTGCTAACTCTGTCCGAAAGGTTGAACGGCCACGTCCTGGTCACGCTGACCTTGTTGGCGGGATGAAGTACGGCCACCGCGACCTGCGAAACGTGCTGGAACGCTCATCCGCTCGTGAAACTGCGATCCGTGTCGCAATCGGGGCGGTCTGCAAGCAGTTCCTTGAACAACTTGGCATCAAGCTTGTCGGGTACGTGCAACAGATCGGGCCAGTGAAGGCGGATGATCAATCCCCATTAAACGTGGCCGATATTGAAAATACCATTTTAGCAAACGACTTACGAATCGTTGAACCAGATAAGGTTGAAGAAATTCACGACCTCATTGATAAGACGAAGAAGGATGGCGACACCCTTGGCGGCATTATCCGGGTGGTTGCCACCAACGTGCCTGCTGGCTTAGGCAGTTACATCAGCTGGGATACGAAGCTTGATGCGAAGCTAGCCGCCGCCGTCGTTGGCGTCAACGCCATGAAGGGGGTTGAAATCGGTGATGGGTTCACCGCTGCGACGAGTTTCGGCAGCGACGTCATGGATGAGATCGACTGGCACGATGGCGATGGATTTGACCGCGAATCCGACCACCTTGGTGGCTTTGAAGGCGGGATGACCAACGGGATGCCAATCATTATCAAGACAGCAATGAAGCCAATTCCAACGCTGTACAAGCCGTTACAGTCCGTTGATGTTGAAACCAAAGAAGTTAAGAAAGCCAACGTTGAACGCTCGGACACCACAGCCATTGTGCCGGCTTCAATCGTGATTGAAAGCGTCGTTGCTATCGAACTCGCTAAAGCCATCACCGACACGTTTGATGGTAGCAATATGGATCGTTTGAAGAAACAACTTGCTGACTACCGCGAAGAACTGAAAAACTTCTAGGCAGATTGGTGTTCAAACGAGTGGTGATGGGGTATCTTACCTATTAATACTTGTTTGAGATAGATTTAATAGTCCGTTGCATTGCGTCATTTGGCACTCCATCGTTGTGGCTCGCGAATGAGCTAACTCGATTTCTGCTGCGCAGCTCTCGAGTGGATCTCATTCGACTCGCATATCAGTAACCGACCAAAGAACGGTCGCTAACTGATATCGACACCACGGTTCCGTGCCAAATGACTCCATTCCACTCAGAGTGAGCTAACTTTGTTTTCTAGTTAAGTATCGAAACACAGTCAAAGACGGTTTGTAGAGAATCCGCCCTCGACTGCTGGGAAGCCCATTGATAGCAATGCTTCGGATGTTGCTTCACTCTGTGTTACCAACTAAATACCACTTTTGAAGCGTAACACTATGTTGCGGTGCTGTGAGATGTTGACTAGTCCGCAACGCAGCGGCAGTTAAAGCAATAATTAAACTCATGAAAAAAATCTAGTAATTAAATTCATTGGAGGCACCAGATTGAAAACACTGAACGGAAAACCAAGCGCTGGCTTACACGGGACCCTCGTGGTGCCAGGCGACAAGAGTATTTCTCATCGGGGCATCATGCTCGGTGCCATTAGCGAAGGAACGACGCACCTGTCGCACTTTCTCACATCAGCTGACTGTTTATCAACGTTAGCGGCGTTCCAGCAACTGGGCGTGCAGATCGAACGTGATGATCAGGAAGTGACCATTCATGGTGTGGGTCTGCACGGCCTGCAAGCCAGCGCACAACCGCTAGATATGGGCAACTCGGGGACGACTACCCGACTAATTTCTGGCCTGTTAGCAGGACGGTCGTTTACCAGTACTTTGATTGGTGACGCTTCCCTGTCAAAACGGCCCATGAAACGGGTCAGTGTGCCGCTTGGTGAGATGGGCGCGCAGATTGCAACCACTGACGGCCATTTGCCAATGACCATCACCGGCAGTCAGCTTCACAGCGTGACTTACCAGCTGCAAGTTGCCAGTGCGCAGGTTAAAAGTGCACTGATCCTGGCTGCGTTACAGGCTGATCAGCCAAGCACGTTTGTCGAACAGCTACCAACGCGAGACCACACGGAACGGATGCTGACGCAGTTTGGCGGGGATATCACCACCGCTACTGATGGCGTCACCATTACCGTTCAGCCGCAACCACATCTGACTGGCCAAACCATGACGGTGCCCGGCGACATGTCATCCGCAGCGTTTTTTATGGTTGCAGCGAGCCTGGTACCAAACTCTAAGATCACCCTCAAAGACGTTGGGTTAAACAAGACACGGACTGGGCTATTGGACATTCTGCAACGGATGGGCGGCAAGGTCACCATTGATGCGGAACCAACGGACGGTGAACCAATCGGCGACCTGACCATTGAAACGGCTGACCTGCACCCCATCACTATTGGTGCGGCAGAGATTCCTGCTGTGATCGATGAACTGCCGTTAGTCGCCTTACTGGCAGCTAAGGCGGATGGCGTCAGCCGGATCACCGGCGCCGAAGAACTTCGGGTCAAGGAAACAGACCGCATTGCCGCCATCGTTCAGGAATTCAAGAAATTGGGCATCAACATTGAAGAACTGCCGGACGGTTTTGTAATCGATGGTCGAACCCCTTGGCACGTCACAGACACACAGTTAGGCGCCCACGATGACCACCGAATCGGGATGGTGCTTGGTGTTGCTGGCTTACTGGTGGACCAACCACTTGAACTGGCCGGTGCCGACAGTGTCCGCATTTCCTACCCTGAATTTTTCGACGACCTAGACACATTGTTACCAAAGGAGTGACGCGATGACGACGGTATTTATCAGCGGCTTGGGACTGATTGGCAGTTCCTTGGCCCGCATTATTAAACAGGGCGACACTGACGTGACAGTGTTAGGTGCCGACCCGAACGACGACACCAGCCAGTTTCTGCTGGCCCAGGGCGTGATCGATGACTGCACAACGTTTGCTGAAGGCAGCGTTCAAGCAGATGTCATCATTCTAGCTGGACCCGTTTCCGTTATCACGACACAACTTGCAGAACTGGCAACCTTATCACTTAAGTCATCGGTACTAGTCACGGATGTCGGCAGCACAAAACGCCAGGTCATGGCGGCTGCTAAACTCGTCCAGGATAAGGGGATTGCGTTCATGGGCGGGCACCCGATGGCGGGCTCCCACGAAACTGGGGGTCGCGCTGGTCGGGCCAACTTGTTTGATGGTGCGGTCTACTTTATCGTCAACGGCACGCAGCGGCTGGAACAGCGACAATTGTTTCAACGGCTCCTCGCCCCGGCACAGTTACGCTGGGTCACTATTGACGCTGACGAACACGACCGTTTAGTCAGCCAGATCAGCCACGTGCCGCACGTACTGGCAGCTACGCTGATCAACACGGCGGCAGATGAATTAAAAAACGATCCTGTTGGGCTGAAAGCAGCTGCTGGCGGATTTAAATACACCACGCGCATCGCCGCGTCCGACCCCACCATGTGGACCGCTATC
The DNA here is from genome assembly GCF_001702155.1 of Secundilactobacillus paracollinoides. NCBI lineage: Bacteria > Bacillati > Bacillota > Bacilli > Lactobacillales > Lactobacillaceae > Secundilactobacillus > Secundilactobacillus paracollinoides. Next base: position 897,132 of record NZ_CP014912.1, on the reverse strand, counting down.
ATGCTGAGCAATACCGAAGCCATCACGTCACAATTAGATGCCTATATCACTAACTTAACCACGATCAAAGCCGCCATTGCAGCGGGAGATAAAACGACGATCCACGACTTTTTTGACCAGGCGCAACGCACGCGCCAACACCTTGACCACACCACTGAGGAGGGGTAACTTATGAAAGCAATTCTAGTAGGATTCATGGGCAGCGGCAAAACCACTGTCGGCCAACTTTTAGCAGAACAGCTACATACGACCCAGAGCGATTTGGACGATCTCGTGATCCAACACGCTGGCAAGTCGATCCAAGATATTTTTGACGAAGACGGTGAGTTTGCCTTTCGCCGCATGGAACACGAAGTTTTGGAAGACGCACTGAACAACACCGAGGGCATCTTGTCCACGGGTGGCGGCACGCCGGTTCAAGCGGCCAACTTTGAGCTGCTCAAGGAGAGTGATGTGCCCGTTATCTTGTTAAATGTCAAACCAGAAACCATCATGGCACGGTTAGCGGGCGACAACGTTCGACCACTCGTTAAAAAATTAGGGCTCGACGGGTTAGCTGGTTTGAAGGCCCAACGCGACTCGCGCTACCATAACGTGAGTGACGTTGAAATTGAAACGGACAACCTGACACCAGAAGAGGTCGTTGCCGCCATTCGTCGATTTCACCAATTTGAATTAGACGACCAAGCCGACATTAGCTAACATGGAACACATCACGTTGCCACTGGTGCTCAACAAGGCGATTAAACAGCGTTACGCCGATGGCACCAGCCTCTCCTACGTTGTTACCCGCAACCCTTTTGAAGCGACCCAGTACGGTGTTCATTTGGACCTGCTGGACAAACGCGGGAAAGTTTATCATAAAACTGAAGTCTATTTCGATCCCGGTCAACTCATTTCCCACCCCTTTGAAGTCAACGGTGGGGCGTTCGAACTGGAATTGAAACCTAAATCGTGAGGTCTCTTTTTGAGGGGCCTTTTTTATTTTGGAGATGGTCGTGATAGTCCGTTGCACTCCGCAATTTGGCACTCCGTGTGGTGGCTCGCGACTGAGCTAACTCGATTTCCACTGCGTGGCTCTCGAGTGGATCTCAGTCGTCTCGCATGTCACTAAATGGCCAAAGAACGGCCATCAAGTGACATCGACACCACAGCTCCGTGCCAAATTGCTGCGTTCCACTAACAGTGTGCTGACTATAAAGGTCGGTTAAACATCATAATAGATTCAACACGAGTTTGTAGATTATCCGCGCTCGACTGCTTGTTGCATTCGGCTTGTGAACCTGTGTAGCGACGTTATCTATTTTCAAAATTGACGGTAACAATCAATAATTTCTTTCACCGGTAGCGATTTGTGGGGAAGCGAAAACTCACATGATTTTGATAAATAAAGGACATATTTAATAATAATGTTTTGTATCTTAAACTTAATTTTTGACATGTAAAACGAACGAGTTCTTAAAATGCGTTAAAAACTTGTAAAAGTTTTGAAAATACCCTTGGCTTTGAAAGCATAAAGCGTTACACTAACAAACGGAAATTAGTTTAGTGGGTCAGACCACTGGGCATTTAAATTAAAGGAGCGATTAAGTAATGAAAAAAATGGCTGTCGTTACTGCCAGTTTGGTTGCAGCGTTTGGGTTAATGGGTTTGGGTGCCGCATCATACACCTCACAAACAACTGCTAATGCTGCTACGACTTCAACGAGTCCTACCATCTCAGTGAACACGATCTACAACAACTCAACCAAGGTTACTGGTAAGGCCACTAAGGGTGTTGCCGTTGTTATCCGCAATGCTAAGAACAAGACCATTGCTAAGGGTACTGCCTCATCTTCAACTGGTGCTTACAGCGTTAAGTTACCATCAACTGAAAAGACGGGTACTAAGCTCTACGTATACGCCCACAACAACAAGACTGGTCGTTACTTCTACCGGATCATGACGGTTAAGGCTGCTTCAACGAAGTCCAGCACAACGTCATCCTCTACTTCAAGTAAGACCACTAGCACCAGCTCATCAAGCTCAAGCAAGTCAACGAGCTCAGCTGCTAGCTTCAAGATCTCTACCCCTACAGGTACTTGGAAGAGCGCCACTTACAAGGGTTGGGCTATTCAATACACCTTCAGCCAAAAGACCGGTTTAACTGAAAAGGTGACTTACGGCAAGAAGACTGCTTACCCAGTGAAGTACGCTACTTACAGTGTCACTACTAAGACACCAACCTTCTGGAAGATCAATGTTACCCCTAAGACGGGCAGCAAGTCATCCTTCTACATGCGGTTTACTGCTAAGAACAAGTTCGTCATTGTTAACAGCAAGAACCAAGTCATCAAGGCTTCAGTTGGTAAGGCCCCTGCAGCAAACTACACTTACACCTTACAAAAATAATGCGGCATTCATGCCACTAAAAAACGTCCAAACCAGAAATGGCTTGGGCGTTTTTAATTTTTTGAATTTGAAAGCTTGATGGGTATCTCCGTTGCATTGCGCGGTTTGGCACTCCGTCATCGTGGCTCGCGATGACGCTAATTCAGCTGTCGCTGTGCGCCATCTGAATGGATCTCCATCGACTCGCACATCAGTAACCGACCCAAGAACGGTCGCTAACTGATGTCGACACCATGACTCCGTGCCAAATCGCTCCATTCCACTAACAGTCAGATTGCTTTTTACACCAAGCTAAGCATCATCAACGCAGTCAAAGCCAGTTTGCAGATTATCCGCCCTCGACTGCTAATTCGACAATTGTCAGGGGACGCTGGAGGTTACAGATTGAGAATCCATTCGATGCCCTGCTCTCACCGAGGTAACGAAACGTTGGCTGAGGCTGGGCAAGCCAGTCATCCAAACTGAAACGGCCAGCGTTACTGACCGTGGCGTTGTTAGCAGTCGAGGGCGGATAATTCGCGAACTTGGGTTAACTGTAGTTTGATACTTAAGTCGTTTAATAACTGTCAGGAATGTGAGTTGCGCGGAGTAGAACGGACTCGGTGCAGTGGTGTCGACGGCACTTAGCAGACGATGATTTTTCGGCTGCTTAGAGCCATGTGAGCGAGGGAGATCCATTTTTTTCGGTGACGAAAAAATTAGCTTCCTCACGAACCACCACAGCACCCAGAATCCGTTCTACGGAGCGCAACGGACTCCTAATGCAAATCCATTAAGCGTTCTTATCAGCGCCCTTACCCAAAAGCTGTCCAACAACTGGCAACTTCCCATAGTCAGCAGCGCTGTCAGATGGGACAACAACGAGGTTGGCTGGTGAGGTAGCGAGTTCTGAGAAGGCGTTGATGGACTGGTTTTGGAAGTATTTGTCATCGGCGTTTGAAAGACCGGCTTGGACGGTGTCGATCCGGTAGCGTTCAGCATCGGCGCGAGTCTTGGTGGCATCGGCTTCCGCTTTTGCGGTGGCCATTAAGGCGTCGTTCTTGGCCTTCGTTGTCAGTTCGATGGACTTGGCTTCCCCTTCAGCCTTGGCGATGGCGGCGATCCGTTCCCGGTCGGCAGTCAGTTGCTTGTCCATGGCTTCCTGAATGGCTTGAGATGGGGTCAGTTCGTCAATGTTGATCCGGTCAACGTTGACGCCGTACGTGTTGGTCAGATCACCGATGGCTAACGTCAATTCCTGGTTGATCTTGGCAGTTGATCCCAACGCTTCGTTCAGGTCCATCCGCCCAATAATATCCCGTAAATGACCACGAACCAACTGCGCCATTGATTCGATGGAGTCGGTGTTTTCATACTGGTATTTCACAGCGTCCGTAATATGGAAGTTCAGCGTCAGACTTGCCGACACATCAGCGTTATCCTTGGTAATGATCGAGTAGTTCGGCAGTGCCAGCGGTTCCATGGCCAGGCTGACACGGCGAATCTTCTGGAAAAATGGAATGTAGAAGTGCAGGCCTGAGTTAACGCTGTGGCTGTATTTACCCAGCGTTTCAATAAGTCCCTGGTTATTTTGCGGTACGATCTTGAGTCCTAATGGCATGTGGTTTTCCCCCTATAATTGCCGTAGCGTCAAACTGTTGCCGTTGGCGGCGATGACAACGTATTTGGCCGATGGATCGACGGGTCGTTGATCTGCCAGCTGATACCGGTAGTAGATGCCGGCTACTGAAACGAGATCGTCTGCAGCGAGGGCGCGACCAGTAACTTGCTGGCCGATCACCTGCCGTTTTTCAAACGTCTCTGAGACCTTAACCTGTTCTAAAACACTAACAATATAGGCGTTTAGTGGCAGTCCCTTATCCGCCGCGATGGCGGTCAGGCGGCTGTACAGCTGCGCGTCTAATGTTAAGTTCAGCTCAATATCGTTTCCCAAATGGTCCTGCGTTGTCATTGTCACCACTCCTATGCGTGTTGCGCTACGATCTACACTGATTATCCGTGACTCGCGCGACGCCGTCAAGTTACGAAACTATCAAGATTCACGCTGGCCAGGCCGATTCCTGCAAGTCAACGGTGGCGCCATTAGCGTTAACTAAGGTACAATGGGGCTAACAGACAAAATACGGAGGCAATCGATATGGCAAAAATGAAAGCAATTGGCGCAAAAACAGCGCTTGATATTACGGATGAGCAGTCCTTAGTTGACCTTTCTCTGGACAAACCAACGCCAACAGGGCGGCAGGTACTGGTCGCTGTTAAGGCTGTGTCGGTCAATCCCGTTGATACGAAATTGCGCACCACGGTCACGGCGGAAACAGCACCGAAGATCCTCGGCTATGATGCGGTTGGCACGGTTGCTGAAATCGGCCCGGACGTTGAAAAATTCAAGGTGGGGGACCGGCTATACTATGCTGGCAGTACCCAGGTAGCCGGCTCCGACGAGGAATTTCAACTGGTGGATGAGCGATTGGCCAGCACGGCACCCAAGTCGTTGAGTGACGCCGAAGCCGCTGCCATGCCACTCACAACGCTGACGGCTTACGAACTTCTTTTTGAAAAAATGCATTTCGTTCCTAAAGGCAATCAAAACCAAAATAAAACGCTATTGATTATCAACGGCAGCGGTGGTGTTGGCTCGGTATTGAGCCAGCTTGCCCACTGGGCTGGTCTGACGGTTTTGGCTACCAGCCGTCCGGCTAATTTCGAATGGTTAAAACGCCACGGGGTGGACCACCCGCTGGACTACCACGACGATCTCCTGGAACAGATCCATTACCTGGGGTATCAGCAACTGGACGCGATTGCGATCCTGTACGCACCAGAAGCCTATTTTGAAGTGGCCAGTGACCTCGTAAAACCGTTTGGTCACATTGGGTCGATCGTCGGCAGCACTGTTGATCTGCCGTTATATCTGATTAAAAATAAGGCCGCTAGTTTTGATTGGGAGTACATGTTTGCTAAATCGGATGCTAATTATCGGGTCCACACGCAGGGGAAGATCCTGCAACTCGCTAGTCGGCTGCTGGATCAAGACGTGCTTGAATCCACGTTAACGACCAACATCGATACGGGCATCAACGCTGCCAATTTACGCAAGGCCCACCAGTTAGTTGAAGCCGAACATACGCTTGGCAAACTGGTGGTGAGCGGGCCGTTTAACGGCACCGTTTAATTGAACACGCGTGTTACAGTGAACGGATGAGGGCGGTCAGTAGGCCAGACCGCTGATTCCGTGTGCCCTGAGCACGACATGCGATAAGGGGAGAAACCAATGTCACTATTTGCCAAAAAGAAACAAATCAGTCTCGCAGCCGTTTTCTGGGCGACGTTACTGTTGAATACCGGAGCGGCTTTTATGTGGCCGCTCACCACCATTTATATGAATACAATGCTGCATAAATCGCTGACGACTGCCGGGACGACGTTGTTGGTAATGTCACTGATGATGATGGTCGGCAACTACGTCGGCGGAATCCTGTTCGATCGCTGGTCACCCTATAAGGCGGGACTTGTGGGTGCCGGAATGTCGTTGATTGCCATGGTGCTGCTGATCTTCTTTCACAGCTGGCCGGTTTTTGGTATTCTGCTGGTCATTGTTGGGTTTGGCGACGGTATCAGCCTGACCATCGATAACTCATTTGCCGCGACCATTACGCACCATAAAACGCGACAGGTGTTCAACGTCCTATACATTGCCCTCAACGTTGGGGTGGTGATCGGAACGTTACTCGTTGGATACCTGCTGGATCTTGGCGTCACTGTGGTGTTTGCAGTGACAACGGTCTGTTACGTGGCGCTCTTTATCATCATGGCAACGGCCTTTCGGATGGATGTGGACGCCATGAAACCAGCTGAGAAAACGGCTGACCACGTGGCACCGCACCGCCTGCAACTCATTTTGCTGATGTGCCTGATGGTCTTTGCGATATACGCCAGTTACGCACTTTGGGAAAGTGTGATCTCAGTTCACATGACCAACCTTGGGATTCCGTTTAGAAACTACAGTTTATTATGGACACTAAACGGGTTTATGATCGTTATTGGCCAGCCGTTCGTTAACCGGCTGTTCCAGAATTTAAAGTTGCCGGTTCAGATCGGCATCGGTGTGTTTATTTTTGCAGCGTCGTTTTTCCTGCTGATCTTTACCAGTCAGTACTACATGTTCATCATTGTCATGGTGGTGCTGACAATTGGTGAAATGATCGGGTTCCCCGGCATGCCAGCCTGGATCGACGCCCTGGCCGTTAATGGGCGCAAGGGTAAGTATCAGGGCATGTACAACGTTGCGATTTCGCTAGGTCGGGCAGTCGGCCCCTTGTTTGGGGGTATTATGATCGACGAGTTCAGTTACCAGTCCTTATTTTTGACAGCGACACTCGCGATTGCGGTGGCCTTGTTCTTGCTGATGGGGCGGTATTTACAAGTCGGAAGGTGAGACAATGACACCAGAAAAGCGTGAACTAGCGATGCATAAACTTATTGGCCAAGTCTGGCACCACAGATTCCAATTTCATGGCGACTGGGGCGATTCACAGGGTAAGCGGCAGTTTAAGTTACGCTTTCTGCAGGAACTCAAACGGGTGCTAGGCCGCGCATACGATTTCACACCGTATCAAGCCGAATTTGTCATCAACGAAGCCATGACCAGTGTCCTACTTAAAAGCAATGAGGATATGCTGGTCGCTAAGGATCCTCGAAAAGCAGCCAAACTTGTCCGCGCGAGTTTTAATCGCGCTGGGCATTATTATCGGTTTCTTTATGGGGATAATAAACAACGGTAGCACTTTTTATATTTAGGTTATAAGTCCGTTGCATTCCGCAATTTGGCACGGAGCTGTAGTGGCTCGCGATGAAGCTAATTCGATTTCTGCTGCGCAGCTCTCGAATGGATCTCCATCGACTCGCACATCAGTAACCGACCCAAGAACGGTCGCTAACTGATGTCGACACCACAGCTCCGTGCCAAATTGCTGCATTCCACTCACTATGAGCTCCCTTTTTACACTGGTGAAGCATCACAATAGCGTTAACCCGAGTTTGCAGAGAATCCGCCCTCGACTGCTGCTAAGCTCATTGTTAGCAATGCTTTGTACAGTGTTAAAGCAAGTAACCGCGACCAATTAATAGGCTACAGGACAATACTATGATGCAGTCTCATTGGGTGTTGATTATTAACACTATGTAGCGTAGTGGAGCCGGTCGGCATTGCACGTTGTAGCGACCCACTTCTACGTGCAGGGCCGACCGGCGCAACGAAGCGGCATGCTTAGCCAAAACCCAAAAACGTCTAACGCGTCCATAGCGTTCAGGCGTTTTTTATTGCCGATTAATTCTGGTAAGGCACGTCTATGGCTGCTAGCTTGCCAATGAGCGTGATGAAATCGGTAATCTCTTCTTGTGGATAGGGCGCTAATAGTTCGGCAACTTGGCGTTCGATTTCTGCATCGAGTTGGCTGTGAGTTGTTGCGATGGCTTTGCCAGTTGGCGTCAGCCGAACCAGAATCTCCTTATCGTTTTTCACCGTGCGGTATTTTTCGAGGAGGTTGCGTTGCTCAAGCTTCGTGATCGTCCGTGAAATGGTCGGTTGAGAAAGCTTGGTCAGTTCTGGTAGGGATTTAATGCGGACCTGGTCACTTTGCGTAATCCGGGCGATGACGTGAATGTCTGCGGTGCTGAGCCCCTTGATGGCTTGCTGCAGGCCAGGGTCGTTTTTTGATTGGGCGATCATCCATATTTTTTCATTATCGTAAGTCGTGTCGTGGTCTAATAGTCGGCCGACCTGTTGGACGAGCGTTTTTGCATGTGGTTGTATCATGAATTTCGTCTCTTTTCTTTTTATTCACGTGAATAGATATTTGACTTTATGTTATTAATGTCTATAATACTACACGTATTCAAATGAATGTAAAAAGAAGACTTTAATTTGGCACAAAATTCAAAACGGTGGTGGGTGCTCATTTGCGTGGGCGTCATCACGTTCATGAGTGACCTGGACGCTAGCATCGTTAATGTCGCACTGCCGGTGATCAACCGGTCGCTGCACATTACCATGAGTTTATCGGAACTGCTGATTTCCGTTTACCTTGTTGTCATCTGCGTGTGTTTGCTGCCGTTTGGCAAGCTGGGGGATTCAGTAGGTAAAATCAAAATCTTTAAAATCGGGATGGTGGTGTTCACATTAGGATCACTGCTTTGCGGCATTAGTACTGCGTTTGGCATGCTGCTAACTGCTCGGGCCATTCAGGCGGTTGGCGCAGCGATGACGATGAGCACCAATAACGGCATCATTACTGAAACCTTTTCGACTGGGGAACGCGGCCAGGCACTTGGCTGGATCGGGTCGTTTGTGGCGCTTGGCATGATTGCCGGGCCCGGTGTCGGTGGCGTGATTCTCAACAGTTTTCCCTGGGAGGCTATTTTTTGGATCAACGTGCCGATCGGTGTCGCGATGGTGATTCTCGGCTTGATTGTGTTGCCCAGAAATAAAACGATGCAAGTCACTCAGTTTGATGGTCTTGGCACCATTCTGGTTAGCGTTGGCATCATTGGCGTGTTCACCTACCTGTATGGCGGCCGGCAATTTGGCTACGCAAACGCGGCGTTGCTTGTATTCCTCGTGGCCGCCCTGCTGGCTATTGTGGGCTTTGTTGGCTATGAACGGCACACCAGCACGCCATCGATTGACCTTAGCATTTTTAAGTCATTTCACTTTTCGGTCGGCGTTGGCACCGCCATTCTTATTTTTATCGCTAATAACTTTTACATGGTGCTGACACCATTTTATCTGGAAAATGCGCGGCATCTTGGCCCGAACATTGTCGGTTATATGATGATGGCGCTCCCGTTGGTGCAGGTGATCATTGCACCGATTTCTGGCCGGCTGTCAGACCGGTTTGGCGCGCTGAAAATTTCCGTGGTGGGACTCGGCATCATTCTGGTGACACAGGTGTTGTTTGCCCACGTGACACTGCAAACGATGCTCGTCAGCTACTGTAGTTTTATTGGCCTTCTTGGTCTTGGCAACGCCATTTTCCAGTCGCCAAATAACGCGATGATCATGGGCGCTGTCCCAAGCAACCAGTTAGGGATTGCTGGCAGCGTTAACGCGTTGGCGCGCAACCTTGGGATGGTGCTGGGCAACAGTGGATCTACTGGTTGGGCAGCGCCCTGGTTTTAGTTGCGGTTGGCATTTCGTTGGCGCGCAATCTGATCAAGCGGCAAAGCGCGTCACACGATTTGGGTTGCACTCGGTCTAACGGGTAGCTATAATTAAAGGTTCGCTATCTAAAAGATCGAGGAGAAAACGATGTCGGAAATGAAATTACGCTGGCTTGCCGTGGCGGCCATGATCAATAATTTAGGAATGAGTTTTGTGTGGCCGCTGACCAGTGTGTATCTGCATAATCAATTACATCAATCGCTGACGGTTATTGGGGTCGTACTGTTAGTGAACTCGCTGACGGGCGTTGCTGGCAGTACGTTGAGCGGCGTGCTCTACGATGGCCATAACCCATTTAAGTTGCTGCGGGGCGCCGCTATCATTTTGCTGGGCGTCATGGTTGGCCTGACACTCTGGCACGGTTGGCCAATCTTTCCCGTGTGGTTAGCCATCGAGGGCTTTCTGGCTGGGTGGATTCAAGCGCAGATCAACGCCATTGGTACAAGCATTCATAGTACGGCGTCCAAACGCGTGTTTAACACCCTCTACCTCTTTCAAAATTTAGGTGTGGTCATCGGCAGTTCCATGGTTGGCTTTCTGTACGATATCAACGTGGCCTTATTGTTCGCGGTGGCCGCCGTGCTGTTCGTCATTTTCTTGATCATTTTGCAGCTGACCTTTCAGCCCGTCAATCGTCAAACGACCAGTCACCTTGAGACTGCGCAGAATGTGGCGCAACCTTCCGCGTATCCGCGAGCCAACCGGATCATGGTCTACATCGGTTTTTTGACGCTGTTTACGATCTGGGTCATGTACCAGCAGTGGGTGTCAAACGTCTCTGTTTACATGACGCACTTGGGGTTTGCGCTTTCACAATACAGTATTTTATGGACGATCAATGCCACGGGCATCGTGCTGATTCAGATGGGCTTGAACTTGTTGCCGAGCCATTGGATCACCGAACGGATGCAGATTACCTTTGGGATGGTCATGTTTATCCTATCCTTCATCGTGCTCTCCTTTGCCCACCAGTACGCTGAGTTTGTGAGCGCCATGATTTTACTGACGATTGGCGAGTCGACCATGTTTCCAGCTATTCCGGCGTTAGTTAATCAACTCAGTGATGGGTCACGAAAAGGAAAGTATCAGGGGATGCTCAACGCATTGATTTCTGCTGGACGGGCAGTTGGACCGTTGATTGGCGGGATAATCATTGAAGCAACTTCCTACACGTGGTTGTTTAGAAGTGCGGTTGCGCTCTATGTACTGCTCCTGGTCATACTCCTTGTCAGCTTTGCGTTTGTGATGCATCGGACTGTGAACTATGAGGATTAAAACGCAAAATAAAAAAGCGTTCATCTTTGCTGGATGAGCGCTTTTTTATTTTGAAATTAAGGGTAATGCGTTAAATGAGACGCTTTTCTAACTCAGTCGATATATCCTGCATCCGTTCAGCAATCGCTGCCGTGCGTTCGGAAATATCTTCGTTGCGTTGCATCAAAACGGCCATGCTGGCAAGAATATCGTGCCGGTAATTCCGAATGCCCACAGCCACACAGTTGATGTCTGGGGATTGGCCGCCGAGATCGTATGACAAGTTGTCCTGGCGCGTTTTGGTCAGGTCACGATTGAGGTCATGAACCTGACTGACAGAAAGTTTGTTGGATTCGTGCAGTTGATCCAGGTATACCGAGAGTTCGGCAGGTAAAAAGCTGCTAAGGAGAATCTTCCCGGCGGCGGTATTGTACAGAAAGTCGTCGGTGGATGTCGGCACCTGTTTATGTTGCGTCAGATCAGCCTGAATTTTAGCGATGTAGTGGACGTGCTGGTCCTGAAGAATAGTTAAGTAGATGTCTTCGCCAAACTCGTTGCAAACGACCTGCAGGTAAGGTTTAAGCACCCGCGTGAGCTTGTCGTTAGACAGTGGTTTAACTTAACGAATGAATTTTGAACCAATTGAATAGCCGCTTGAAAGTGGGTTTTTATACAGCATATCAGTCTGACAGAGCGTTTCAGCAATGCCGAACAACGTGGTCTTAGAGATGCCTAAATGATCACTAAGTTCACTAATTTTAGTTTCCGGCCGGTCCGCCAGATAATCCAAGATCCTGGTGGCCCGCTCAACGGATTGAATGGGTTTGGTCATGTGGGGAGTCCTCCAAAGTAGAGTGTGGAGCAGGGCGGTTAAGGGGCGGTGTGTAAGGGACTCTGGCAGAAATGCCTGAACTTGGCATTTCTGCCAGAGTCCCTTACACGTTAGCCCCTTGCCCTGCGGAACACGTTTCGGCAATATAACCGAGAAAGCGCGATACAAATAAGGTAAATTAAGTGGAAAAAACAATAGTATTTTTGCCAGAGTTGCTTACACAGGAGCCCTCTGCCTGCAAAACACGTTTTAGCAATAAAACCGAAAAAGCAATCAACAAAAAGCCTAAAGCCAACACGCACAGCAATGCCCTATACATCACTGCAAAGTATCAGCTACTCCAGTTTAAATCCTTGCTGCTTCACCAGTGTAGCAAGATCCGCACGCACATTAAGGTCGCGAGACAACTCGCGCGCCAAGTGGTGGCTAAAGTTTTCCTGCTTGGTATGACTATCGCGTTGCTGGTAGTAAGCAGTAAGCTCGTCATCGTAGGCGGTCAACTGAGCAGCAAAATCATCAGGTAGGTTGTAGGTATCTGTAAAGTGCATCATTGATTGCGGCATCCGCGGTTTGAGGTCGGGCATACCTGCTGGGTGACCCACCGCTATCCCGAGTAGTGGAAAGGTCAACTCTGGCAGATTCAGTAACGCAATGACCTTGCCAGCGTTGTTTAAGATACTGCCCATAATGGTGCTGCCCAGGCCAAGACTTTCGGCAGCGACCACAATGTTTTCAGTTGCGATTGCGGCATCAAAAACGCTCGCAAGAAACTTGTCCGTTGAGTGCAATAGTGCCGTGTCGCGACCCGCTGACTTCGTGATCTGCAAGTTGCGGTACTGATCGGCAACCATGATGAAGTAGTGGCCACTGTTTTTCATCCATGCGTGGCCAGTAATAGACGCCAACGCTTGAATCGTTTCAGCATCGGTGACACTGATAATGGAATACTGCTGTGAAAAGGTGCTGGTCGGCGCATGTTGGGCGGCGTCGACCAGCGTGCTGATTTCAGTATCAGTCAGCGCGACATCGGTAAATTGGCGGATGCTGCGATGATTGTTAAGTTGGTCTAGAATTGGGTTGGTCAAGATGGCACCTCGCTACAGGTTGAGCAGTTGCACGCGGACAACGAGTTTGTTGTAAATGCGGCTTTCGTCGGCCGGAACACCACGAAGCTCGTAGTCGGCGACGAATGGGGCGTCGAATTGTTCACAGTAACGGCGGGCGGTTAAACAATATTGCTCGTTAAAGTTTCGGTTACCGCTGCCGACAACACCAATCAACTGGTCAGCGTTGTCGTGGTAGGCAATGTATTCGCCCATCACGTTGGTCATGAGTTCCTTGACCCCGGTGTCGATGCCGTTGCCGCCATCTAAGTAGGTTGGGACAAAGCAGAAGTAGGGGGTCGTTTCGTCTGCAAAGTCAGATTCTTCTGAAATTTCAGTTGCTTCGATCGTTGGTAATACCTTGTTTTTAAGGTTCTGCGCCATGGCATACCGGGTCAGGTGTTCAACAAAGTTACGGGTGTTGCCCGCAATGGAAATGTATAAAATACGAATTGGGTCCATCTTGGTTAGCCTCCAGGGGGTCGATAAATTGTGGATTGAAATATGATCTTAATGATATGAGATACTATATTTAGTGTTACAATTTTTATTGTACTCTAAAATTATTAAAGGTGTTAGCGGAACTTAATAACAACAAGAAGCCGGGGTGAGCCAGAGTGACAGAAAAACAAGATTTGCGGGTTCGTCGCACAAACGAACAGATCGAACGGGCCTTTTTCCTATTATTAAAGAAGCGGGAATTTAAAACAATTACCGTTCAGGACATATCGAAGACAGCTAAAATTGGGCGTTCTACCTTTTATAGCCACTATTACGACAAGTACGATCTCCTTGAACAACTCGTGAATTATTATACAGGTGTGTTTGAAGACATCGTGAACCAACGTTTCAGTATACATACACCAGAAATTGGGTCCAACACGGTAAAGGTCTTGATTCTGGCTCTGACCCAGTACCGGGATATTCTGTTGCAACTCTTTGATATCCACACGGAATCCGCTGATCTGGAGCGCAACTTCCAAGAAATCTTACGTAAAACGGCCCAGGCATACTTCGATCACATTGATCTGGCAGGTAAGACAGGCTTACCACTGGAATATTTGAGTGACCTGTATTCAAGCAACGTGATGTTGTTTTTGCTGTGGCAGCTGCGTAACGGGAAGAACGATGCGGTGATTCAGTTTGGGGATCGGTTGCAGGAGTTTGTGTTGAATCCGTAGAGAGTGTGGAGCAGGGCGGTTAAGGGGCAGAATATAAGGGGCTCTGGCAGAAATCCCCGGTTTTGGGATTTGTGATAGAGTCCCTTATATGGCCGCCCCTTGCCCTGCGGAGCACGTTTCGGCAATATCACCGAGAAAGCGTAATGCCAATAAGGTAAATCTAGGCGAAAAATCAATGGCATTTTTGCCAGAGTTGCTTACACAGGAGCCCTCTGCCGAACACGTTTAGGCTGCGAGGCCTAGAAGGTATAGCTTCAGTAATCTCATGAATATAATGTAGCGTCAAACCAGTAAACATAACCAAGAAAACGACCTCAAGCTAAGATTTTATATAGAATCTTGCCTGAGGTCGTTTTTGAGTTTATATAGAGATGCTAAAGGTTTATTGGCGGCAGTTTTGTGGCGTTTTTATGCCATATCGCCTAAGTTTGGTTCGGAATGTTCTGCTAGATCTGTGCTTCTAGTTTTCATAGACTAAACGTGTTTCGCGAGGCAAGGGGCTAACGTGTAACGGACTCTAACAAAAATGCCAAACCCAGGCATTTCCGTTAGAGTCCGTTACACACCGCCCCTTACCGCCTCGCTACACACTCTGCACAAATGCCCACAACAACCTCACCCCATACCCAATCATGATCACCCCGCAGACGCGGTTGATCATGACCAGGATCCTGAGATTGATTTTTGCCTTCAACAAGTTGAAAATGGTGGTTAATGAATTGAACCAAATGAATGAAGAAATCATCACGCCAATTAGGAAGATGTCGCCAGCGGTTCCTGGCAGTGACGCTCGAAAGGCCCCTAGCAGCAGCGTGCCGTCTAGGATTGCTTGCGGGTTTAGCCACGCAATCGTAAAGGCTGCGATGACGACCTTGCGATAACTAAAGGATTCTGGTTCGCTTATTGTTTGGCTATCGCTGCCCTTATCCCTGAGTAGTGAGATGCCCATATAGGCGACGAGACCACCGCCGATGAGCCATAAGCCTTGTTTGATAATGGGAAAGACTTTCAGCAACTGGCCGACACCAAGAAAACAGGCGAGGGATAGCGAAATATCAAAGAAAATGACGATAATGGTTGTGATATAAGCCTTATGGCGTGGTTGTTTTAGCGCCGTATTAATGACGTAGAGGTTTTGCATGCCGATTGGTGCCACGTAGGCAAGGCCAAATAATAGGCCCTTAATAAGATTGATCATAGGAACTCCTTTATGAGACACGAAAGGGTGTGGAAAATGGGACAACGTATTGAACTGAATTGGGTGCCGGATTCAACGGCGACTATTCCGATGTACCAGCAAATTATCAGTTATTTTTTGGCGCGGATCCAGACAGGCGACTGGTTGATTGGCGACCAACTGCCCACACAGCGGCAATTGGCAGCTCAGTTTGGTGTTAATCGCAGTACCATTTCACAGGCCATAACGATTCTGTTGGCAGATGGGGTGCTCACGACTGACCATGGTGCTGGTACTCGAATCGCCAGTAACAGTTGGTCCGTGATGATGGCACATGACCCCATGAATTGGCAGGATTATATTTCGTCTGGCGAATTTGTTGCCAACCAGCCTGTGATTCAGCGGATCAATGATCTGGAAGGCCGTGGCGACCTGATTCGGATGAGTACTGGCGAATTAGGGCCTGACCTCTATCCCAAGGCGTTTATCCAGCGAGCGATGCGCCAAGCGGCTGACCAACTTACTAACTTGAACTACTTGCCGCCGCTTGGATTGCAGGCACTACGGGAGGCACTGGTTCAACGGCTCAGTAAATGGGGCATCGTGACCACACCGGATAACGTGCTGATCACCTCGGGATCGTTACAGTCCTTGCAGTTGATTGCGGTTTCTCTGCTGGAAAAGGGTGCGACGGTGTACACCACACCAGCGAGTTATTTGAAATCCTTGCGTGTTTTGCAGTCGGTGAACGCCCAGTTTTCGGAATTACCGGTCGACGATAATGGGCCGCAATATTGGCACATTAAGCCAACGACCCACCAGCGACTGCTGTATACGATCCCGACGTTTGATAATCCGGGCGGCACCGTGATGGATGCTCAGCGACGGCAGGACCTCCTGCAGTTTGCTAAAACGCATCAGCTGCCAATCATCGAGGACACAGCTTACCAGGATATTTGGCTGGATGAGCGACCACCGCAACCCTTGAAGGCAAACGACATTGCAGGAAATGTCCTCTACTTGGGGTCAATCTCAAAGTCGCTGGCGCCGGGGATGCGGTTAGGCTGGCTGGTTGGCTCTAGTGCGATTATCAAACGATTGGCGGATGTTAAAATGCAGACGGATTATGGTGCCAGTTCACTGTCCCAACAGGTGCTGACCGCTATTTTCGCCGATGCTGACTATGAAGCCTATCTTACAGAAATGCGCGCTGCAATTCGGGTTCGACGCGATAATGCACAGCGCGAATTGGAACGGCAGCTCGGCGATGTTGCGACCTGGAACCGACCAAGTGGCGGCTTTTATATCTGGGTGACGCTGACACCGGAGATATCAGTCACGAAACTGTTTAACGATGCCGTCGAAGCCGGGGTCTTGCTTAATCCTGGTGTAGTTTACGATAGTCATGCCACCCAGCAGATTCGGCTGTCATATGGATATGAAACTTCGGAACGGTTCACCGAGGGACTGACGATTATCGCTGAGTTGATTCATCAACAGTTGCGTTGACCCAACCAAATTTTTCGTGTCATGGTTAATTTGATTGAGAGCGTGGTTAATCATAACAGCATACTAAGGACGACAACCCAACCAAGAGTGACGTTTACAACCAACCAAAAAACACCCAAGCCAGCTGAGACTGACCTGGGTGTTTTTTAATCGTCATCCTCGTCGTCATCTTCTGGCGGCATGTCCTTTGGATCATGGACAGTGACTTCAAACCAGTTGATAAACGAATTTTCGTAATCGAGAACTTTAAAGTCGAAGTTAGCGACTTTGATGATGTCACCCTGTTTCAAATCGGGGTGATTATCAATCATGGAACCAGCAATTGTGACGATGTCGTTTGTTTCAAATTCTTTCAAATCGGTATCAAAATAGCGTTCGAAATCGTAAGTCGTCATTTTCCCGCTGACTTGGTACTTGCCATTAGGTTGTTTGAAAATATCTTCAGTTGACGAATCATCAATTTCATCCCGGACAGTCCCGAAGAGTTCTTCGTAAATATCCTTATCCGTGATGATGCCGGAAGTCCCACCATACTCATCCACAACGACCACGATTGGGGTGCGTTTACGGATCATGTTTTGCAGGACTTCTGTGATTGGCGTTGATTCCGGCGTTGTCGAAATATTCCGCAACAGTTTATCAATGTGAATGTCAGAATTAACTTGTTGTTGCCGAATGAGGTCGTAGTTGTAGACGTAACCCAGGATCTTATCCTTGTCGTTGTCTGCCACGACAGGCTGGCGGCTAAACTTCTCTTGCAGATAGACATTGATGGCCGTTTTAACGGAGGTCGTGATGTCGATCACCACCAGCGCCGTTCGGTCGATCATGATATCCTTAGCCACTTTGTCGTTTAATTCGAAGGCCCGTTGCATGTAAACATAGTCGTTCTTCTCAAGTTCCCCACCTTCAACGGCGTTTCGCGACAGGCTCAAAATTTCCGCCTGTGAGAAGACCTCATCACTTTCGTCCGCTACGGGAAATCCTAACAGTTTGACGACGCCGCTGGCTGAGACGTTTAACAACCAAACGAACGGGTAGAACAGAATATGGAAATAATGCAGCGGCGTTGTGACCCAGCGCAGCACCTGCATTGGCATGTCGATCGAAATGTTCTTCGGCACGATTTCCGTAAAGACAACTTCCAGGTAAGTTAGTAGGAGGACCCCCACGACCGCGCCAATTGCATGAGCAGTGGCGCCACCTGGATTCGTGTGGGTAATATTTAGCAGATCGATTAAAATGGCAGAAAGTGTGGATTCCCCAAGCCAACCTAAAATAATGCCGGCTACTGAAACCCCAACTTGTGTCGTCGATAGGTATTCGTTAAGGTTCGTGACCATCTTCAGCGAGCGCTTTAGACGGGCTTTTGAGCCTTCTCCGTTGTCCAGTGCCTCTTCAAGGGCGCTGGGTCTGGTTTGAACCAGAGCAAATTCGCAAGCCACGAAAAACGCAGCAAAACAGAAAGTGATTAAAATAACAATTAAATTGATAATTATCTGACCACTATCCAAAGATTCATTCCTCATTTCGTAAAAGCATATAGTTGTAAAACTACCATTTATTATACCGCGTTGTTAGTTGTTTTTTAAGTAGTGTTTGCATTAATCAGGGAAAATACTGATGGGGTGTTTGGGATGAAGTGGGGAGTCCAACATATAGCTGGGGGTGTGTTTGGGTTGGGGGTGAAATTTGGGTGGTGGTTTTGTTGGTGTGGTGTTTTTTATGTAAAAAGGCCTTCAGTAATCTCGGGATTGAGATTGGCTGGAGGTCTTTATTTGAACTGAACTGGTTTTTGTTTTGTGGTAATTTGTTTGAAGTAGGGTGAGGCTACGGCTTTCTTGGAATCGTAGCGGAAACGCGCTCCACAAGGCTGAGGGCTACTGCATAAGCTAACTCTGGCAAAAATGCCAAACCCGGGCATTTCTGCCAGAGTTAGCTTACGCTCCGCCCTCAAAACGCCTTGTTCCACGCTCTAATTCGTAATATTCTTCTCGATCTCATCCAAACTACCATCAACGATCTTCAACCCAAGCGCCTTGCCCAGCACGTGGAGGGCATCGTCTCTTGTCTTGACTTGATCCATATCAAAGATGATTGCGTCAATGTCGCCGCCGACGTAGTCAAAGTCTTCGTAGTAGATGAACCGGTCTGCCTGTTTTGCCAGGAAGTACTCGTCCATTTTCTTGCCGAACGCATCTGCCCACTGCAGGTCCTTCATCTCTGGAATATCGTTGCGTGTGATGTAGCCTTGCTTGGCAATCAGGTCAGCAGCTTTCTCGATCGTTTCATCGGAAAAGTCGTAGGTCGGCTCAGTAACCGTGGCGCCCTCTGCTTTTTTGTCTGCCATAAATAAGATCTCCTTTGTTTTAATAGACACCTTTATCTTAGCACTGAAAGCGGATACTAGCGCAATAAAAGTTCAGGGCTGCAAATCGGCAGGTGGGGCTCGGTAACAAGCTGCGCAAAATCACGCTATAAAACTAGCACTAATTTGCCAAATCTAGGTCTGAATATAAGAACCTTATTCGTGGCTTGTGCGACCAATTTATAAAATATCATAGGCAACGTCATTTCTCACAGAAACCATCACATGCCACCCTCAGAAAGAAATCACAAATAAATGCCTTGATAAGTAAAACAATTAACGTCCCAAAAGGAGGTTCATTAAAGGGTGTCACCTGTTTTTGCTGGTCAGTTAATGCCAAAATGCTTGTGAAATTAGTGGCCACATTACGTCGAGTAACCTTAGTGAATTCTAATGGACATTTTTGTAAAATAAGTATAATAAATAACTAAAAACGCCGTTAGAATACGATTTACCGGGTTAATTAATCTGCACGATATCAGTCGATTAAACGTTTACAATTCACAAACGCGGTGGTATGATTCTGGTGTGAACTTAATAACAAACATTTTATGAGGAGCGTTTATACCATGAAAGAGAACTTCGATTTCTTAATGCCAAGTGTTAACTTCTTTGGTAAAGGTGTCATTGAAAAGATTGGCGATCGTGCCAAGATGTTGAACATGAAGAAGCCATTGATCGTAACGGACAAATTCCTGCGCGGTATGGATAACGGCCCAGTTGCCCAAACCTTAGCTTCATTGGACGCTGCCGGTGTGACCTACGCCATTTATGATGGTGTAGAACCAAACCCTAAAGTTCGCAACATTAAAGCTGCAAAACAAGTATACTTAGACGAAAACTGTGACAGTATCATCACTGTTGGTGGTGGTTCATCTCATGACTGTGGGAAAGGTACCGGTATCATTTTGACTAATGGCGATGATATCACCAAGTTAGCCGGGATCGAAACTTTGGAAAACCCATTACCACCATTGATGGCTGTTAACACCACTGCCGGGACTGCTTCAGAATTGACCCGTCACTGTGTGATCACGAACGAAGAAACAAAGCTGAAGTTCGTTGTTGTTTCATGGCGTAACATTCCGTTGGTATCCTTCAACGACCCAATGTTGATGTTGGCTGTGCCAGCTGGCTTAACTGCTGCTACTGGTATGGATACGTTCGTTCAATTGATCGAACCATACGTGTCAACCAACCGTAACGAAATCACTGACGGTCAATGTATCGAAGGTATCAAGCTTTGTGAAGAAGCCCTTCGTGATGCCGTTGCTAACGGCCACAATGTTGAAGCCCGTACTAAGATGGTCGAAGCCGAAATGCTCGGTGGGATGGCTTTCAACAACGCTGACTTAGGCTACGTTCATGCCATGGCTCACCAATTGGGTGGTCAATACGATGCCCCTCATGGTGTCTGCTGTGCCATCTTGTTGCCAATCGTTGAAAAGTACAACATCGTGGCTTGCCCAGAACGGTTTGCTGAATTGGCTAAGTACATGGGTGAAAACACCGATGGCTTATCAACACGCGACGCTGCTGACTTGTCAATCAAGGCAATGCGTCAAATGGCCGATGATTGCAACATCCCACGTAGCATCAAGGCAATCGGTGCAAAGCCAGAAGACTTTGAATTGATGGCTGAAAATGCATTGAAGGACGGCAACGCATTCTCAAACCCTCGTAAGGGGACTAAAGAAGAAATTGTGAAGTTGTTCCAGGAAGCTTATGACGCAGAATAGAGCGTAAAAAGGGACGGTTAGCCCCCAGAGCGTAAGCTAAATAAAAAGAAGACCCCTGAACTTGGGGTCTTCTTTTTATTTAGCTTACGTGGCCGGGGGCTGTCCCTTTTTGCGCGTTTCGGCTATGTGAGAGAGAACCACAGTAAAAAACAAGGTCCCTGAACTTGGGATCTTGTTTTTATTTAGCATACGTGGCCGGGGGTGCCCCTTTTTGCGCGTTTCGGCTATGTAGAAGAGACCCATAGAAAGCATAACCAATCAAACATACTTTCAAATACCAACAAAATACCCAAAATGAATTACCTTTAGTTGAGTGAGAAGAACTTCACGAGTATCCTAGATACTATAATTTCCATCACAGAAGGGAGGCCACACCATGCGGCCGAAGTACTGGCATCGCCGGCGACGGTGGGTGCACTTTACCATGTTTATGCTGGGCGTCATCCTCATTGTCCTGTTGGTCAATCTTCTCCTGGTACAATTTGCACCCCAGATTCATGCAATCGAATCCTTTAACACGGCCACGCGTCAGCAGTTTTGGAATACAGTTCGAGCCAACCAAGCTAGGCCTTCCACGCTGGTACTCGTTTTTCTGCTCATTACCACGTTGTCGGCAGTTCCTGGTTTCCCTGTTTCAGCAGCCTGTGTCCTGATTGGCGCCATTTACGGGGCTTCATGGGGCTGGCTGATCAATCTACTAGGTATCGCAGCTGGTAATCTGATCACGTTTAGTGTGTTGCAACGGTGGGGACTTTCCCGTTGGACGCAGAAACATGATTTTCGGCTCATTGACCGGATCTCCAATATGCGGGCACCACGCGTGGGCCTGACAATTGGCTACGCGGTACCTATGTTACCGACACTGTTCGTCAATTTTACAGCCGTGAATTTAAAATTAACCATGCGTGAAATTTTACTACCAATGCTTGTTGGCACGTTACCAGTTGCCATTATTTACGCAATGGGTGGCCATCTGATCAGTAACGGCAATATGACGATTGGCATCATTGTGATCCTAGCGGTTTGTCTGTTAGTTGTGCTGACAAAGCGGATCAAGAAACGTGAAGCCACAGAATAGCGCGTTGGTTAGGCAGTCACCCTCAGTTTCTCAAAAGGTGTTTCGACAAAACCTATCAATAACTCATAAAACCCCCAGATACAACATTCAATTCGGAATTTGTATCTGGGGGTTTTAATATGGCTGCTTATTTAAACTTCATTATTGTAAAAACAACTCAACTTGACCAGCACACTCTTCAGGCCGGTCCAGCCAAGGCATATGACCGGCATCTTTGACTAGATGGAACCGATTATCAGGCAGGGCGTTTCCAATTTCACGTCCCTTATCAACGGAGGCAAACGTATCGTTTTCACCCCATAACATCAGTGTTGGGCATTGAATCTGAGCCAGATCGGCGGCCTTGATCTCATACTTAGGGTTTACCGTCAGGGTCTTAAGCAACGATAACGTAGAAACACTGTAGTTTGGTAAGTGCTCAAAGCGCAGGTAGGCTTCACGCAGTTCATTCGGCAAGGTTGCCAGAGTTTCCTTGTTAGTGCCCATCAGTTTCAAGCCGTTGAATGCCTGATCTTGATTCTTAGGAATGAGGCGCTTTGAAACGATTTTATCGAGACCGGGCAGTGTAAGCACCTTAAGTGGCGCCGGCGTCTTCCCCAGCATCACGCGGCCTGGGTTGCCAATTAAAATTAACTTGCTGACACGTTCCGGATGCGCCAGAGCGTACCAGAGTGCCCAGTGGCAGCCCATTGAGTGGGCCATGATTGGCACCCGGTCTAGGTGAAGGTCGTTTAAAACGGTATCGATAGTGTCGACGACAAACTGGCGGATGTCAGGTAATTTCGTCAGGTCAATACCGTCACTAAGTCCGCCACCAGGGCGGTTAAAAAGGTAGAAATGGTGGTTGCCCATATGACCAATGAGACTACTGAAAGGGAAACCGTCGCCCGTGTTACCGGGAACGATGAAGATGGGTGTTCCGGATCCGATTTCGGTCACGCGTACGCGCATGTCTGAATCCGGCAACTGATAGTATGTGTCAGTCCCGGTAAGGTTATACACGTTAAAGAGGGCCGCTTCAGCTTGCTTGGCAGTCTTGAATTCTGGCGAGTTGTGGTCTAAAAGTGGTTGTTTAAAGGTTGTTTTTGTCATAAAAATCATCTCGTTTTTAGTGGTTATGATATGATACATTTGTATCGTAACACGTTTAATTCATGAATTATAGCGTATAAGAAGAAGTGAAACAGGAGGCGGGATGATGTATCACGTTGGTAATGACAAACGAAAACAGCAATCAGCTAGGCTGATTTATCAAGGCATGACGAATCTGTTAGCGACAACCCCATTCGAAACGATCACGATCACAATGCTGACCCAACGAGCTGGCGTTGGCCGGGCAACCTTTTACAGGTTGTTTGATGATAAGGGTGACGTGTTGTTGTACCAAATGAATCAGCAGTTTGATGCCATCGTGGCGCAAACCTCATGGCAGACGAGTACGCAGACGGTGATGACGGCCTTAATGCAGGGCTGGTTGGATCAGAAGCCACTGTTTAATGCACTTATGGCGGCTAAATTATTTGATCAGTTTCAGCAGATGGTAGCGGAGCTGTTAGCTGACAAATTGGGCTTTCTACGCGAGAGCGGGCACATTGCCCAGCGGGATTGGCGCTACTTCATTGAGGTACGGTCGGCGATGATGATGACCGGCTTACGCGTGGCAATGACCGTCTTTCCGGACGATTCACCGGCAGAAGTGGTCGCTGAGTTGAACGGCCTGTTTGGTGAGCCGCCAGTCCTCGACCAGATGCGGCAAGCGGGGACTCGACTAACTCATGAGGCACAACCCAAGACTAACGACGAAAATTAGGCTCGTCATTTTTTAAAACCAAAAAGATTGACATTCAAGATGACCGGCGTATACTACCCAATATAGTTAGCCGGCTAATTAGATTGAAAGATGTGACGACATGGATAAATTTAACTTTAACAACCGCCCGAACGCGGCACGTATTGAACTGACGAAAAACAGTGCGCTGTCGGATATTGATACCGAAGTCGTATTACAGTTCCTCAATTTTCAGTGGGCCTACCGTGGCATGCAGCGACAATATGATGCTGTTTTGACGCAGCATCATTTAACGGAATCACGTTTTATCATCCTGATGTTTTTGTCAGAAGCGACAGACCAACAGTTATTGCCGTCTGAAATTGCGGATCAGCTGGGCGCCACGAGAGCCACCGTCAGCAAGCTGCTGCGCGGAATGGCGGCTGATGGGTGGGTACAAAAAAGAGCCTCCGAGACGGACAAACGGGCAACGTACATGCAGTTGACCCCAACTGGTAAGGCGACCCTGGATGCATTTTTGCCCGCCAACTTTGCGGCCGTCAAGACGCTCTTTGGTCAGTTGACCCCAGACGAACTGAAAACATTTGCGTCGTTGTTGAACAAGATCAATCAGGGTACCTCAAATTTGAAAACAGAAATGGAGTCTTAACCATGGAAACAGAAAAAATTAATTTTTTAAAAACGTATTTGAGCTTGTACATCAGTCACTTTGCCGTTTTAGCCGATATGAAGAAGGCTGACCCTGAAATGGTGGTGCTGGATGTCCGTAACGCGCCAGCTCAGGTCAAGAAGAATCAGATCAAGGGTGCTGTTGCGTTGGCTGCAAAGGATTTGGCCGACCATTTAGACGAATTGGATAAGTCTAAGACCTACGTCGTGTACGATTGGAATGCTGGGACGACCCTAGGTAAGGAAGCATTGTTAACCTTGCTGTCTGCGGGATTCAAAGCCTTTGAATTAGCCGGCGCTTTGGAAGGTTGGAAAGGTATGAATTTACCGATTGAAGAGATCTAGAGAGCGGAGGAAAACGGTTTGAGGGCGGAGCCTAAGCCACTCTGGTAGAAATGCCTGGGTTTGGCATTTTTACCAGAGTGGCTTAGGCAGTAGCCCTCAGTTTTCCGAAGCTCATTTCGGCACGGTTGCAAAGAAAGTCAACTCTGGCCGAAAAGTCCGGGCCTGACTTTTTGGCCAGAGTCCGTTACACGTTAGTCCCGTGCCTTGTGGAGCTCATTTCGGCACGGTTGCCAAGAAAGACAGATCATAAAGCAAATAAAAAGACCGATGCGCACAAAAACGCATCGGCCTTTTTATGCGTTCATACAGGAACAGATGCATAAATTAATTGACCTTTATTTTTTAAACGATTCCAATTTTACCTTATTTAACTAATTCTTTGAAAATAATTTATGCGTATAAACGCCTTAATAACAGTGCTTTAAAGCAATCAAGCAAAATTAATTTTAGCACTCTAAATAAAAGAGTGCTAAATGCTTGAAACTTTGACCAATACTGACTATTATATATCTTGCAAGGTTGGTTAAGGGTTATTTCCAATGACCGACCGAACCTAGATGAAGATGCTGAAAGGGGTTTTTAACATGATGCGTTATTTACCAAATGAAAACACTGTATTTGATCCAATGACCGTTTTTGATGACTTCGACCAGGACTTCTTTGGGGGCAGCACCACCATGAAGACCGATATCAAAGAAACCGAGAACGACTACCAAGTGAAAGCTGAGTTACCTGGTTTCAAGAAGGATGGCATTCACCTGGACTATAACAATGATACGTTGCGGATCAACGCGAACCACGATCTGACTCAGGAGCATAAGGATGAACAAGGTCGCGTGTTGCGTCAGGAACGGTCTTCACGTAACATCAGCCGCAGTTTCTACCTGCCAGGCGCGGATGCTGACAAGATCGCCGCAACTTACGATGGTGGGTTGCTGAAGTTGACGTTGCCAAAGCGGGCTCCGGAAACTGAAGACAGTCACCACATTGATATCAACTAAACACTAAGCAACTTAACGACACCCCCCCGCAGATAAAAGAGCGGCGGGATAAATTTTGACTAACGTTAGCACTCTAAATATTAGATTGCTAAATTAAAAACTAAAAAAGGGGTTTTAATTATGGCACGTTATTTAATCAACCGGAACAATGAGTTTGATCCAATGAACATTTTCAACGACATGGGCAACTTTGGCCGCAACTTCTTCAACGGCAACTCCACGATGAAGACCGATATTAACGAAACAGACAAGGGCTATGAAGTAAAGGCTGAATTGCCAGGCTTCAAGAAGGATGGGATTCACCTTGACTACCGTGATGACACATTAAGAATCAACGCTTCCCATGACGTTGCAAAGGAAGACAAGGACGAAGATGGCCGGGTATTACGTCAAGAACGCAGCTCCAGCAACATCACGCGCAGCTTCTACCTGCCAGGTGTTGATCAGGATAACGTTAAAGCAACGTACGATGGCGGTATTTTGACCCTGACCTTACCAAAGGTTGCTGAAGATCAAAAAGACAGCCACCACATTGAAATCGACTAATCAACTCGCGCTAATCAACAAGACACACACACTCATCTAACCTAACTAAGACACAAAAACACCCCGGCGGTTTCGTCGGGGTGTTTTTTTACAGCCACTTTCTTTTAAAGGCTGATGCTGTCATGAGATGTATCTGTCCGTTGCATTGCACGATTTGGCACTCCGCAGTGGTGGCTCGCGAATGAGCTAACTCGATTTCCGCTGTGCGGCTCTCGAGTGGATCTCATTCGACTCGCATATCACTAGGTGGCCGAAGACCTCGCCCACCAAGTGATATCGACACCACAACTCCGTGCCAAATCGCGCCATTCCACTGACTGTGAGCTACCTGTTGAGAGCGGCTAAGTATCAAAAATTCAGTCAAAACTAGTTTGCAGATTATCCGCGCTCGACTGCTGATTAACCACTGACAGTAAACCATTATGCAATACGGTATGAGCTTGAATTAAGCGACTATGCTGAGGTCAACGTTCTGATAGTTGATGTAACCGTGCATCGGAATTTTAATCGTTTCGCAAATAGTAAGCGGAGTGGCGCCGGTCGGCATTGCAGGCAGTAGTGTCGGTGTTTGTTGGTGAGGGTCCTTTCCTCGCCTACAAACACGGGAGACGGAGGAGATCCTTGAATTTCTGAAAGAAATTCAATAGCTCCGTAGCGACCCACTACAGCCTGCAGGGCCGACCGGCGCAACGCAGCGACTGCAAAGCACTAATCCTTCCGCAGTTTATACTGTTTTCCAAGTTCATAAACGAGTTCAGGTTCGCGGCCAGTTCGCTGGTTGCGGTTCATGATGTTGATCATGTCGATCTCGTCTTCGGTGAGGTCAAAGTCCAGCTGGATATTTTCTTGGATACGTTCTGGTGTTTTAGACTTTGGAATGATCGTGACGCCGTTTGTGGTGTGCCAGCGGAGGACAAGTTGCGCGACGGAAACGTTATGGTGAGCCGCCATCTTCTTGAGCATGGGGTCATCCAAAACAACGCCGCGACCAAGGGGGCTCCAGGCCTGCGTGACGATGTCATTTTCCTTATCGAATTCAATAAGTGGTTTTTGACTCAGGTAAGGGTGGCACTCAATCTGGTTAACAACGGGCATCTCTTCGGCCTGGGTCTTTAGTAGTTCAAGGTGGGACAGCTCAAAGTTTGCGACACCGATTGATTTGACCTTGCCGTCCTTTTTAAGCTGTTCCAGCGCCTTCCAAGTTTCAAAAAAATGATCGTGAACTGGCCAGTGGACCATCACTAAATCTAAGTAGGACGTTTTTAAACGTTTCAGTGAATCATCAATGCTGGCAATCGCATTGTCGAAGCCCTGGCTGATTTCTGCAACCTTTGAGGTAATAAAAATCTGATCTCGTGGAATGCTTTGTTTGGCCAGGGTATCACCCAGCAGATCCTCGTTGCGGTACAACTGCGCGGTATCAAAGAGGCGATATCCCGTTTCATACGCTGTTTTGATCGTGCTATCCATTAACTCTTGCGTGTCGATCAGGTAAGTTCCGAAGCCGACCGTTGGCATTTCATTGCCATCAGCGAGTTTCACTGTGTCTAATTTTGTCGTCATATCCTCATCCTCCATTTGTTTCGTCCTCTCCATTATATCAAACCGCTTTCATTTCTTGGCTTTTATT
This sequence comes from Secundilactobacillus paracollinoides, assembly GCF_001702155.1. NCBI lineage: Bacteria > Bacillati > Bacillota > Bacilli > Lactobacillales > Lactobacillaceae > Secundilactobacillus > Secundilactobacillus paracollinoides. The sequence goes on along the minus strand of NZ_CP014912.1, from coordinate 869,301 downwards.
TAAGACGACAGCATATTTCGGCCAAATGGTGGGAAATTTAGTTACAATATAAGTAATGAATAATGAACAGGAGGCGCTGGGATGACACCCACTAATTTAGAGACGGGCTTAACGAAGACAGAAGTACAGCAACGAATCGATGCGGGTCAGCAGAATGACCCGGCGCCCGCGTTGACCCGGTCAGTGAAACGCATTTTCAGCGATAATCTCCTGACCTGGTTCAACTTAATTAACATTTTACTGGCAGCCTTAGTGTTCTTTACCGGCAGCTATAAGAATATGCTGTTCTTTGGGGTTGCGCTTTTCAATACGGCAATTGGAATCTTTCAAGAAATTCGCTCGAAACGACAGATCGATAAAATGAGTCTGTTGTCGGAAGCCACGTATCAGCTTAAACGGGATGGTGCACTTATCCAAGTCCATCAGGACGCCATTGTGCAAGACGACCTGATCTTTTTAACCCGCGGCGATCAGCTGCCGGTGGACGCCCATATCGTTTCAACGAAGGGGTTGGAAGTCGATGAGTCGCAAATTACTGGGGAGTCGACGCCGATTGCCAAACAGGTCGGCGATTCACTGACCTCCGGGAGCTTTCTGGTCAGCGGGCAGGCAGTCGCTCAGGTGACAGCTGTCGGCAGTCAGAGCTTTATTCGCGAACTATCGAGTGAGGTCAAGACCGAGCACGCCAGCCACAGTCAGTTGTTGGCAACAATTAACCGCATTATTAAAATTTTGACGATCGTCATTGTGCCGTTGGGGGCCGCACTCTTTATTTCAAAACTTGTCAACGGGAATTCATTAAACGCCGCCATATTAGGAACGGTTGCCGGAATGGTCGGGATGATTCCTGAAGGGCTCGTGTTATTGACCTCCATGTCACTCGCCGTTTCTGCAATGAATCTTGCGCGGCGCCACGTGCTGGTGCGAGAATTACCAGCCATTGAAGGCCTCGCCCGCGTGGACGTGCTCTGTCTGGATAAAACAGGAACGATTACGAGCGGCAAATTGAAATTAGACCAAGTCGTCCCACTTGGTCAAACGACTAAAGGGGAACTTGAAACCGTTACCAGTGGGCTGATTCACGCGATTGGTGACGATAACGAAACCGCCATGGCTCTCAAAACTGCCTGGCCGAATCCCAACTGGACAGCCACACAGGTCATGCCGCTTTCTTCCGCTCGTAAGTGGAGCGGGGCAGCGTTTGAGCAGGGGGCCTATGTACTGGGTGCGCCGGAGTTTATCCTGCCACAGCCGGATCCCGCGCTTCAAAAACGTGTGCACCAATATGCCGCTGAGGGCTACCGGGTGCTCTTTGTGGCACGTGTGAGTCACCTGTCTGCGGATGATCTGGGTACGGTGACACCGATGGGATTGGTGTTGATCACGGATGAACTGCGGCCCAATGCCGCCAACACGTTTGCCTACTTTGCAAATCAGGATGTGGCGTTGAAGGTCATTTCCGGCGATAATCCAACAACGGTGGCAAATATCGCCAGCCGCGCAGGGATTGCGGGCTGCGAGCACCATGTTGATATGAGCACGCTGCCAGAGCCTATCGACTACGACCATTTAGTTGAAACGTATACCGTTTTTGGCCGGGTCACGCCCACACAGAAGCGGGAGTTGGTGAAGGCTTGGCAACGGGCAGATCACACGGTTGCGATGACCGGTGACGGGGTCAACGACATCTTAGCGTTGCGCCAGGCTGACTGCAGCATTGCCATGGCTAGCGGGAGCGAGGCAACCAAGAGTATCGCGGACTTTGTGCTGATTGATTCCAACTTCGATGCCATGCTGCACGTGTTAAACGAGGGACGTCGAGTTGTAAACAACATTGAACGTGTGGCCTCGCTTTACCTCATTAAAACGATGTATTCGGTGGCGCTTAGTATTATTTTCATCTTCATGGCCAGCAGCTACCCATTTCAGCCGATCCAACTGACGCCGATCTCTATGTTTACGGTGGGGATTCCGTCGTTCTTCTTGGCGCTGGAGCCGAACCATCAACGGTTAAGTGGCCAATTTATGAAGCAAGTTATGGTTATCGCAGCTCCAGCGGCAATCTGTATTGTTTCCTATATCATGTTCATCTTCTTGGTCGGCGGTGTGCAGCTTCAGATGCCGTACGTCCAGACCTCAACGCTGAGTGTCATGATGACGGGCGCGGTCTGCTTCATGGCGCTGATCATGTGCGCAAGACCGCTGAACCGACTGAAGGTGGGACTGGTAGTCCTGATGCTGGTCTGCTTCGTCATGATCTTTGTGTTCTTTGGGAACCTGTTCTCACTGTCGTCCATCTTCAATCTTCAACTGGCAATGTTCTATCTGCCACTATTGGCGTCGGTTTATCCGTTCTTTTACCTGGTGCAGGAACTGCTTGGAAAGCGGCTGTTTAGTCGAATAAGATGGCGGTAACTTTGCAAAAGGACGGTCTGGTAGCCATTTCGTGGCGTTGCGCGATTGGTCTGCGGAACACGTTTTCGACAATGTAAAAGTGTAGCTCCGCAATGCCAAATTGCGGAATGCAACGGACCATCCCCTACCATATGAAAAAACTGCTTTGGTATATTCTGTGAGTTTAACAACTAAGGTAGCAAAGAATTAAAAGAGGCGCACACTCTGTTAGTATCAGATTCTATCCAAATAGTCACAACTTTGGATTAGCTAGTTTTAAAAACTAGATTGTCGTGTTATCATTAAGATATTGAGTAAAGAGGAAGCAGGAAGGGTGACAGACATGGCTGAGTTTGATCAGTATCATCGTTGGAAAAACCAGATTCGCGAGCTGCGGATACCGCACTGGAGCGAATTACCAAAATTTGATTTATACATGGACCAGGTGATTGCGTTTATAAACGACGCCCTGGGGCCACTCGGTGTTGATCCAATGACACCAGCGATGATCAACAATTACGTCAAGCATCAGGTGATCTTGTCGCCTGTTAAAAAGAAGTATCAGACCATGCATCTGGCCGATCTTTTGCTGATTGGGCTGTTAAAACCGCTCTTTAGCACAGATACGATCCGCAACGGAATCGATCAGGTGACGGCGGGCGATTTTCCTAAGCAGGCCTACGATAACTTCGTGGATGCATTAAACGACGCGCTGGCACACATTGGTGAACAACACGACGTGAAAGTTGCTACGACTCTGAACGAAAAACTGATGCAGGTCGCAATTGATGCCGTGATCAGCCGGATCCAATCCGAAAAATTACTGACGATGATTCAAAAACCGGCTCGCCGCGTGAAGAAAATCTAACAAAAACACTAAAATTAAGACCCAACTAATTTAATCGTTAGTTGGGTCTTTTTGATGACTTAAAATGAAAATCAAACAGTCAAAAAAATGAAAATAATTTTTGAGTTCGTAATTCGATTCACAATCAAAAATATAAAGCGCTTTCATTGCCTATTTTTCTATGAAAATGATGTAATCGCTGATATAACAGTATTGCATATTGATGAGCAAGACGCTAAAAAAGTTCTATAAAAACTGTTTACATTCAAAAAATAGGTGTTATAGTAATACATGTGAAAGAAATAACAAAGAAGTTTTCATGACGGAGGTCGGAAAATGTTAAAAGAAATGAACCAAGACAAAAACCAAAAAACAACTAAAACTACTACTAAAGAAGAAACCGTTGATCAAATGATCGACCGGTTGACTGCCAAGGCGCACGATGCACTTTGTGCCATGGATGATTTTTCTCAAGAAAAAGTAGACCACATTGTGCACCAAATGGCAATCGCAGGTCTGGACAACCACATGAAGCTCGCCAAGATGGCATTTGAAGAAACGGGCCGTGGGGTTACCGAAGATAAAGCAATCAAGAACATGTTTGCCACTGAAGAAATTTGGAACAGCATCAAAAATGATAAGACGGTCGGCATCATCAATGATGACCGCGAACGTCAACTCATCACCGTTGCTGAACCACTGGGGATCTTAGCCGGTGTTACACCTGTTACCAACCCAACTTCTACTACTTTATTCAAATCATTAATTGCTGTTAAGACGCGGAACCCAATCATCTTTGGTTTCCACCCACAAGCACAAAAGTCATCTGTTGAAGCCGCTCGGATCGTTCGTGATGCTGCGGTTGCTGCCGGCGCGCCAAAAGGTGTTATCCAGTGGATCGACAAGCCTAGTTTGGAAGCTACGAACGCCTTGATGAACCATCCAATGGTTGCCTCAGTATTGGCAACTGGTGGTCCCGGCATGGTGAAGGCTGCCTACTCAACTGGGAAGCCAGCCTTGGGTGTTGGTCCTGGTAACGGTCCTGCCTACATCGAAAAGACGGCCAACATCAAGCGGGCCGTTAACGATATCGTCCTTTCAAAGACGTTTGATAACGGGATGGTTTGTGCTTCAGAAAACAGCGCGGTTATCGATGCTGATATTTACGACGATGTGAAGAAGGAAATGCAAGCACGCAAAGTCTTCTTCATTAAGAAGAACCAGCAACAAGCACTTGCTGATGCGATGTTTGATACGAAGCGCGGCGGTGTTAAGGGTCCTATTCCTGGGATGTCAGCCGTTGCAATCGCTAAGTTAGCCGGCATTGAAGTGCCTGAAGACACTAAAGTCTTGGCTGCTGAAATTCACGAAGTTGGGCCTAAGAACTGGTTATCAGCTGAAAAGCTTTGCCCAGTGATCTCAATCTTCAAGTCAGCTGACCACAAGGAAGGCTTCAGTATCTGTAACGACCTGCTCCACTTCGGTGGTCTCGGTCACACCGCAGCCATCCATACGATGGACGATGACCTCGCTACTGAATTTGGGATCAAGATGAAGGCCAGCCGTGTGCTTGTTAACACACCATCAGCCATTGGTGGGATCGGGAACATTTATAACGAAATGATTCCTTCACTGACCCTTGGGACTGGTTCATGGGGCAAGAACTCCATCTCCCACAACGTTTCATCATTTGACCTGTTAAACATCAAAACAATCGCAAAGCGGCGGAACAATATGCAATGGATTAAATTACCTCGAGTTTACTTTGAAAAGACATCAGTTCGTTACCTCAACTCAATGCCTGGCGTTCAACGGGTCTTCATCGTGGCCTCACCTGCCATGATCTCCCACGGTTACGTTGACAAGGTGCTTGGTGAATTGAAGCGTCGGTCAAACGAAATTGAATACCAGTTGTTCTCAGTGACTGAATCAGACCCAACTACTGACACAGTAGAAAAGGGTACTGAACAGATGAACAACTTCAACCCAGATACGATCATCGCACTGGGTGGCGGTTCACCAATGGACGCCGCTAAGGGCATGTGGTTATTCTACGAGCATCCAGACGCAAGCTTCTTCGGTGCAAAGCAGAAGTTCTTGGATATCCGGAAGCGGACTTACCAGTTAGAAAAGCCAGCTAAGGCGCAATTCGTTGCTATTCCAACCACTTCAGGGACTGGTTCGGAAGTCACCCCATTCGCTGTTATCACTGACTCAGAAACCCACGTTAAGTACCCATTAGCAGACTACGCATTGACCCCAGACGTTGCTATCGTCGACTCTCAATTCGTTGAAACGGTACCAAAGAAGACCGTTGCTTACTCTGGTTTGGATACATTGACCCACGCCATCGAATCATTCGTTTCAAACATGGCGTCAGACTACACTCGTCCATTATCACTACAAGCAATCAAATTAGTCTTTGAAAACTTGACCGCATCATACAACGGCGACATTGACGCCCGCGAAAAGATGCACAATGCGGCTACTTTAGCCGGGATGGCCTTTGCCAACGCCTTCTTGGGTGTTGACCACTCCATCGCTCACAAACTGGGTGGTGAATTCGGCTTGCCTCATGGGTTAGCCATTGCCATCACCCTTCCACATGTGATTCGTTACAACTTTAAGGAACCTCGCAAGCTCACGATGTGGCCTAAGTACGAATACTTCCGTGCTGATGAAGACTACGCTGAGATTGCTCGTTACATCGGCCTGACTGGCAAGAACAAGGAAGAACTCAAAGAAGCCTTGGTCAACAAGATCATCGACCTTGCTCACTCCGTTGACACGACCTTGAGCTTGAAGGCAAACGGCGTTGACAAGAAGCACTTTGATGCTAGTGTCGACAAGCTTGCTGAACTGGCCTACGAAGACCAATGCACGACTGCCAACCCTAAGGAACCATTGATCGGTGAACTGCGTCAGATCATGATCGATGAATACGACGGTAAAGGCGTTGAAAAATAACTAGCTGCGTTTTAACTAGGATTTAAAAAGAGCCACCACATCAGGTTTTATGGATGTGGTGGTTCTTTTTGGGTTGTGGGGGTGTTCGTTGCATTCCACAAATTGGCACTCCGCTGAAGTGGCTTGCGATGAAGCTAATTCAATTCCTGCTGCGCAGTACTCGAATGGATCGTAAGCAGTAGATAACCGACCGTATTCAAATCAACTCTAAAATGATTTACGATTACCTCATCAAATAAAATTGGTGAGGTAATTTTTTATGACTGAAAAACCTGATATTGTTCAAATTCGCATGGGTCAAACGCCACAGTCGCAACCAACGGTTACGACGAAAGCAATGCACATCAAAGTCGGCACCAACAAATCTGTCATTATCTACAATCACATTAATGGTTATATTTTAGATGCATTCCTAAAGGCGGTGTTTAGCGATGATAATCGACCAAAATAAGCTTCATCAGATCTTTCTGGTCTGCGGAAAAACAGATTTAAGAAAAGGAATTGATGGTCTAGCTGGGGTGGTTCAAGATCAATTTGATTTGGACCCATATAACAGCGCGTTATATTTGTTCTGCGGGAGTCGTAAAGACCGATTCAAAGCACTGTACTGGGATGGTGACGGATTCCTGTTATTATACAAACGAATTGAGAATGGTCGACTCCAATGGCCAGTTGATCAAGCTGCAATTCGTAAGCTAAATCCCAAACAGTTACTTCGTCTCCTGAGCGGGTGGTCGCTGGAGTCGACCATTCATCAAGTGAACCCACCGGGTCACAAAAAATAGCTTTTAAACCCGTTTAGCGAGTGGTAAACTCATTTCAACAACTCTTATATACGGAAAGGAGTGAATGCGATGGCTAAGCACGTAAAAAATATTGAAGCCGAACTAATTCGACAGAACACTGAGCTAAAACAAGAAGTGCACGAACTAAAACAGACGATTCTACTTCTGGAAGAACAGGTGGCATTTTTAACCAAAAAGATCTATGGCCAAAGCTCTGAAAGAATTAATTCTGATCAATTGTCATTATTCGGACAAAGTGGTGTTTTTACCGAACCAGAGCAAACTGGGAACCAAAGCGAAGAGACCTACCAAGTAATAACCAAGATCAGGTCGAAAAAGAAGACACGCAAACAAACAATCAGTCCTGACCTGCCGGTTCAGGACGTTTTAATTCCATTCGATGCCAGTCAGTGTCCTCACGGACACTCTGACTGGCTCATCGTCGGCAAAAAATTTGTCCGCCAAGAAGTCTGTTACGAACCGGGACGCCTGTACGTTAAAAGAATCTACATAGAAACTGGCACCTGCAGTGAATGTGAAAGACAAACTGGCCTTACTTATATGTTTCAGAGCCAGGCGCCGCATGGTTTATTAGCCCATAGTCCATTGTCAGCATCACTGGCAGCGCATGTGATCAGTGACAAGTTTCTGTTAGATCTGCCCTTGTATCGACAACAAAGAGCCCTTAAACAGGGCGGCTTTAATGTTTCAGAGGGGACCTTAGCTAATTGGATCATCAAAACTAGCCAACTGATAGAACCATTGTATGGTCTGATCCACCGAGAATTAATTGCCCGTCATCACCTTCAAGGTGATGAAACACCAATCCAAGTTATTAACGAGCCTGGTCGGGCAGCAAAGTCAAGATCTTACATGTGGGTCGCGACCATCCCTTTGAAGCTAACCAATCGGATTGTGTACTATGCTTATAGCCAGACCAGAGCTGGTTCATTCGCGCAGAAACAACTCTATAGCACGTATCAAGGCGTGTTACAATGCGACGGATATGCGGGCTATAATCTGCTTGGTGATCAGGCAATCAAGCGCGTCGGCTGTTGGGCGCACGTCCGGCGAAAGTTCAAAGATGCGTTTGATGCCGATAAACAGTACGTTGAAACACCCTTGCGATTGATCAACAGCATGTTTCGACTCGAAAAGACCTGGCAACACTTTTCTCCACGAGTACGCCAGCGACGTCGGCGTAGTAAAATAAGACCGCTTTTAAAACAGTTCTGGCAGTGGGTCGATCACTATGACGGGCTAGCTAAGTCCCGACTAGGTAAAGCCGTGACTTACGCGGCTGATCAACGCATGTATCTGAGTCGAATCGTGAACGATGGAACCATGGACTGGAGCAACAACACCGCTGAACGAACGATGAAGAGTTTAGTGATTGGTCGAAAGAACTGGCTGTTCAGTACTAGCCCAGAAGGTGCTAGATCAACAGCAATTTGGATGACAATTGTCGAGAGTGCCAAGGCCAATCACATTGATCCGACGAAATATATCGAATATATTCTACTCGGAGTTGCGCAACTACCAACTTTCCCAAAAAAGGAACAGTTAGCAGCTTATTTACCATGGAATTTCAAAGAATCCGATCTTGAGGCAGTCAAAAGGGCGCAAGCTGGAGTACTAATTCCTGATAAGAACGAAGACAAGAACGCATCATAGTAAGAAGCCTGGTATGTCTCAAAGAACGAGACATACCAGGCTTCTTTTTATATTTGTGATGAAATCGCAGTATTCAATACGGTCAGTTATCTACTGCTTACAATGGATCTTCATCGACTCGCACATCAGTAAACGACCAAAGTACGGTCGTTAACTGATGTCGACACCACAGCTCCGTGCCAATTTGTTCCATTCCACTTACTGTGAGCATGGATTTAACTTGTTGTTAAGCATCAAAATGTAGTTAACCCGAGTTTGTAGATTATCCGCTCTTGACTGCCGGTCACGTTTTTAGTGCGAACGTGCTGACTTGAGTGGTAGTCGATTTGGTTAACGCTGCTTCTAAATTGACAGCATTAAGGACTGTGCAGGACATAAATCTACATTGGACTGTGGGTCATAGAAACTACTTTGCTTCCAGCCAATCGTTCATCGTTTGATACAGTGCCGCGACCTGTTCTGGCCGATCGATACCTGGCAGGTCTTGGTCAATGTCGTAGCCGTGGCTGTGAAGGGTGTAGGCGAGGCAGGCGTAACTTGGACGGTAACTTGCCAGTTCAGTCTGGTCTACCTTGACGTTGTCCACTGGTGTCAATGGCACCAGGGTGTCTGCTTCATAGATGCAGGTCATGTAATGGATCAACCATTCGCCGTCGACGCGTTGCAGTTCGTACACGATTTTTGAATCAGAACTCAAGTTTAATTTGGCGCCTTCGAGTTCTTGCTGCCCCTTAATGCTAGCCTACATAATAGCAACGGCCCGGTCACCAGTCATCCAAACCTGGGTGTTGTAGATTTGGTGTGACGTCCGAGTGTTGCCTGCCATGTTGGCTGATTCAGAAACAAAGTCTTTAGCACTGCCCTGGAACCAAGAGATTTCGATCTTGGCATCATCTGTATAAGTCTTGTTCATTTCATCAAACAGACTGTTATCGCGGCAGAAACGTTCGAATTGAATGAGCTCAATGATGTTGGCCTTATCGACGACTTCTGCGGCAGTAAATGGCGCGTTTTTAGTTAGTAATTTCATGGTGTTTCCTCCTAAATAGATGCAGCATACTGACTGCTTTTATCAGTATCAACTCTAATGGTTATTATAAGCGTAATCAATGATAACGTGTCCACGTTGGATAAATATGTTACAAATCAGGTACGAATGAAACAAATTTTGAAATGGCATCCCAAAAATCAGTCAAACAGGCAGACTTGTTTCAAAAGGTCACACTTAATTCACAGAATGGGTACAGTTTTTTCAAGAATTGATGAGAGAATAAATTTAGAAATAAATAATGATTTTCCTTAGATAATATTTATAGACAAACAGAATCGATGATGTTATCGTTTCAAGTGAATCAGTTTTACAGTTAGGCCATTCTGCCAAAAAAGTAACAATCTGCCTAAGAGATTAGGGTAAATGGTGACAAGATGGTGTCATGTACGTTATACTGATACCGTGGTTTCCTTAGTTAACCGCTTCCATTTGTGTGCCTAGCTGTATTAGCAACACTTTGTTACTTATTTTACAAAGTTTGAGCAAATCTGTTGAACAGATGTTGAAGTGTGTTAGAATTAGGAAAGATTAAAGAACGATTAAAATATATTGAGAGTGGTGGTTAATTGTGGCTGAAGCAATTTACTTATTAACCCCGGAAGATAAAAACTTCATATCCCATGTGTGCCGTAATTTAGAAACATACGCAATGTGGGTCAACGCCTCGGATCATCCTGAAGCTTACCCAGTCATGGAAGATCGAAAAGAGACTGCTGAGTACTTAGTGGATCATTTTTTAAAGGAATATCATTTCGAAGTCACGGATAAGCAGCAGATGATTCAGGTGTTGGTAAACGGGGTGTTATCAGAATCACCAGTTGACGTTGTGGCGGTTATAAAAGAGATTGCAACACTATTGGATACTTACGCCGCTAGTGTGCAGTAATTGATGAATAGCAAGTCCCTTGATGCAAATTGCATTCGGGGGCTTTTTGTTTTGAGCTAGGTGATCGTACCCAATGCGCCCGTATCACCTACCATGCGTATGGCAGTGGCATTTTTGGTGTTCATAAATTCAGACAAAGCTAATAGTGGCATGCACCGCGAGATATGGTACACTTTCTACTATAGAGAAACCGGATTCAATATTGGTTGAACTGTAGAAAGAGAGGGCACCATGCTTAGTTATTTTGCCTTGATCACGCTGGTTAAACTGTCAGGACTTCTGATTCCGTTTATCTGGTATTTGGTGGTCAGTACGAGACGGTGGCGGCTATGGGGAATTACGGCTGTCATTGTGTTATTTATTGTGAGTTACGTGAACACCTATTTCAATTTACCGGATCTGGCTTACCCATCATTGATCGATGGGTGGCTGATGTGGTTCATTGGCGGGCTGATCTTCGTTGCCGTACTACGCCGGTTTGTGTTTACCCACGGCGTTGTTAACGAGGGTGCGCCGTCAAGTAAGGACAGCTGGCTAACCAAGTTGCTGCGCCAGTTCGGCATCACTGCCGGCTGGTTGACGAAAATGATTGGGGCCGGTGTGGCTGCCCTAGTGGTCTTCTTTATCGTTGGCAGCATTTCTTCCGTGATCACGCAAATGAATCCGCAGCCGTCTGTGTCATCCATTAAAACGGACATTAACAACACGACGGATACGGCGCCGATGCCGGTCATTAAAGACAACGCTGAAAAGCCCGTGGTCAATGCACCACAGACCGTTTCAACCGACATGAACAACTCGCTGAACAGTTTTAAGAACTCCAACGTCTACGATCTCAACTCAATGCGGGTTCAGATGTATAAAGGCAAGATGGTCTACGTTGCGCCCGTTGCGTTTACAGGTGGGTTCTGGCGTTACCTGCACTACCAAAAAGTGCCCGGTTACTTCATGACGAACGCCACCGATAAAAACGCTGATCCGCAGTTTGTCAGCAAGCCGATGCGGTACACGCCTAGCGCGTACTTCAACCGCGATGCCGACCGTCGAATCAGCGCGCATAGTCTCGGCTACACGATGGTGGGAAATACCTCACAACTGGAAGTTGATAACAACGGGACGCCATACTACGTGCGGACGCTGGCCAAACCGCTGTCGTACTTCAACCGCAATTACGATTATCGTCACTACAAAGTTGCCGTTTTAAACACGGTGACCGGGAAGGTGAAGGTCTATTCACCAAACAACGTACCAAAGTTTGTCGATGTTGCGGTCAGTCCTGACTTGGTTGCCAAAGAAATTACCATGTTCGGCAAGTACCGTCATGGGTTCTGGAACGCCACCAGCTTTGGTGGCCATAGCGATGTTATGAAACCGACCGAGGCCGGCACTGAAGGCGGCAGCAAACTCACGCCGTACGCCTACAAGGGTCGGATCTACTACTTCTCAGGGATGACCAGTATCAACAATCACCAAAGTTCAGTGCTGGGCTACACCTTCGTGGACGCGCGGACAAACGTGATGCACTACTACAAGGAACACGGTAACGTGATGACGCCGGAGCGGGCCATTTCCTACTCCCAACAAGATATTAACCCGCAGGACTACAAGGGAACACAGCCACTGTTGTACCGGATCGCCGGTAAACCAACGTGGGTCGTTTCTATGCTGGACCGGGATAATAACTCATTCATGAAGTTTGTGTACTTGAAGGCGGATGGCAACAACCAAAGCGGGACATACGCGGTCGGTGACGATGCCAATAGCACGCTGGCCTTGTTTGAACAACGGACGGGTATTAAGTCCACAGCCGCAACGCCAAAAGTGACCGGTAAAACGATTTCGGGTACTGTTGAACGGGTGGTCAAGCCGGATGATAAGCAGATCCTGTTTATTTTGAAGGGCGACAGCCACGTGTACCGAATGGATACAACGTCAAAGAGCTTCCAGCCAATCTTCCAGTTCATCCAGGCGGGCGATAAGGTCAGCTTCAGAGCAACGGCAACAACGAAGACCCAGCTGGCGACCGCTAATGTTGGGTTGGATACTTTTAGGAATGGGAGTTTAGGGAAGTAGAGTGTGGAGCAGGGCGTTTTGAGGGCGGAGTGTATGCAACTCTGGCAGAAATGCCCGAACTTGGCATTTTTGCCAGAGTTGCTTACACAGTAGCCCTCAGCCCTGCGGAACACGTTTCGACTCAAGGCTAATAGAAAGCCAGTAGCAAGCACCATAGAGTGTGGAGGAAGGGCGTCCAGAGGGTGGAGCCTAAGTGACTTTGCCCGTAAAAGCCCGGGCTTGGCTTTTGCGGGCGAAGTCGCTTAGGTGCAACCCTTTGCCCTCCCGGAACACGTTTCGGCTCGAGGCTAATAGCAAGCCAGTAGCAAGCACCACTCAGACAATAAAACGTGAAAATAAGGTCTGGATTTTTGTCAGAGTTGGCTTACACAGTAGCCCACAGCCTTGAAATAATAGTTCTATAATCAAATACAAGCACCCCAAAAAAGACGCCTGAAGCAACACTCAGGCGTCTTTTTGCTACACAACGTTAACTTACAATCAAATTAAATGAATTTTGCACAACTTAGTTATAAACTAGTGTCAGGTTTTAGAGTTCAAGGAGGGCTTACTATGACAACACATTATGAAGCACAGTTGGTACCACTAAACGCGGAAAAGATTGGCTCAGCAGCTTATGGTCATGCTAGTTTTGACATTGACGGCGACACTTTGACGATTAAGATCGACATGCACGGCACACCAGCAAACACTGAACATTGGGAGCATTTCCATGGCTTCCCAGATGGCAAGCAGGCATTGATTGCAACGGCTGCTCAGGATGCAAATGGTGACGGTTTTGTTGATCTGCCTGAAACCGAACCCGTCTCAGGGACGACCATGGTGCCGTTCGACGATGCCCCTGAAAAGATGGATATTCCTCACGACCGTTACCCAGTTGCGGATGCAAATGGTGATTTTTCTTACGAGCAAAAGGTACCGCTAAGTGAGTTAAGCAAGAACTTCAAGTCATCCTTTAACGATGAAGAGCTGCAATTAGACAAGCGGGTCATTTACATTCATGGGACTGACCCAGAATTAACCATTCCTGACACGGTTCAGGGCATGGTTGGCCACTTTGACCAACATGTGACCTTGCCAATTGCTACGGGGCAGATTGAAGCAATCGATTAGAGAGTGGAGGAAAACGGGAGGAAGCGGAGTGTAAGCTGACTCTGACGAAAATGCCTGGGCTTGGTATTTTTGTCAGAGTTGGCTTACACGCAGCTTTCTGTTTTCCGGAACTCGTTTTCGCTATGTGGGATAGAAGCACCACTTAAATGGTTTAAATCTGATTCGATTTACAAAAATGATGAGTAGAAAAAATGGTACCCCAGCTGACTTTGAGTTAGGGTACCATTTATTATTTTAATTTAGAGATTCAGCTCATAGCAACGCAGCGATGTTTAACGCTCGTCGCTACTTAGCAGCAGCCTCAGCAGCTTCAATTTCAGCTAAAGTAGGAATCGAAGGATGTGCGCCCATGCGTTGCACAGTGATCGATGATGCCCGGTTTGCAAACCGAATGGCGTCGGTTAGGTTGCTCATGTCCTTGTTGAGTTGAGAACTCAGTGCACCAATGAAGGTGTCGCCGGCTGCAGTGGTGTCGACAGCCTTGACCTTGAAGGCGTCCACAAAGCCGGTGTCGCCGCTAACGGTGTGGTAGAAGGCACCCTTGCTCCCAACGGTGATGATGACACATTTGGCACCCATGTCGTGCATCTTGTTGGCAGCCTTGACCATCGAGGCTTCGTCGGTAATTTCGATGCCGGTCAGGGTCTGGCTTTCGGTTTCGTTTGGCACGACTAGGTCGCTGACGGCGAGCAGGCTGGCAGGGATGGCCTGACGAGCAGGAGCAGGGTTCAAAATCGTCACAACGTCGTTTGCCTTGGCGGTCTTGAATGCGGCTTCGGCAACGTCCATCGGCGTTTCGAACTGCGTAATGATGAAGTCGCTATTAGCAATGGTGGCTTCGGCGTTCTTGACATCGTCAACGTTTAATTTTTGGTTGGCACCGCCGTAAACGAGAATGGAGTTTTGCCCCTCATCGTCCAGTAAGATGAAGGCTTGGCCGGTCTTAGCGTCTTTGGTAACCGTGACTTGATCCACGTTAATGCCGGAATCCTTCATGGAGTTGATCATGAATTGACCGTTGGTGTCGTCGCCGATCTTACCAATGAAGTGGGTGTCAGCGCCGGCCCGGCCAGCAGCGATTCCCTGGTTAGAGCCCTTGCCGCCGCCAGCAAAGGACTGGTTGTGCATGGCAAGTGTTTCGCCTGGTTTAGGTAAACGTGGGATTTCAAGAATCGTATCAACATTTAAGCTTCCGATAACAGTTACGCGGTTGGTCATAGTAGTTAGCCTCTCATTCGTGTGTTTGTTCAATCATTGGTTAAGTTAAGTAAAACGTTTTACGTATTTTGCACTCAATAATATACCAGATAATGTAAGCCATTTCAACCATAAAACGACTATTCAAGGTCAATTATACTGATTGGTCAGTAAAAACGCCAGCCGAGTTCGGTTATCACGATGTAATAGTGGTAACTGATGGCTAGCGCTTTGCTGATTTAATTTAACGTACTTGTTTCTAATCCTTCAATCGTTGGTGCGAGGGTCGTCAGGATTTGTCGCGTTTGTTCCACACTGAGTTGGCCAGGGGCTGACTGGGCGTGAACGGATGCGAAGGTCAAACAACTATTGAACGTCTGACCGGCGATGCGGCTGACGGCACCCAGTGCACCCATTGCCATGGTGATCAGCGGTTGGTCGATGATGGCACTGACTTGGTGGGTCGCGTTCATCAATGCCAGAACATCATCGCTTGACTGCGGCATTACGGCTAATTTTACGACGCTGCCGTTCGTGCGCGCCATGGCAGTCAACTGGCTGACCATATCGGCTTCAGACGGGGTGTGGTCAAATTCGTGGTGGCTGATGATGGTGCGCACGTGGTTTGATTCAGCCAACGCGATGAGATTTTTAATCGTTTCTGGATCACGCTGCCACTCGAGATCAATGGCCGTGATCTTAGTTTTCGTCAACAGTTCTGTGTAAATGTCACGGTAGTCGCTGTCCGCAATCTGGCGTTTGCCGCCTTCTGTGCGGTCACGGAGCGTTGCAATGAGCGGCAGTTCGCCAAGAATTTCCGTTAACCGGTTGGCCGTTTGAACTAGTTGGTCCAAATCTTCAAGGTTGTTGAGGTAGTCTAACCGCCACTCCACTAAGTCAGTGGAAGAGGACACAACTTCACCAGCTTGGCCGATCACCTTAGCGATATCGGTGCCAGTAATTGGGACGCAGATCTTTGGCAGACCGCTGCCCAGCGTTAATTGTTTAAAAGTTACGGGGGTCATAAGTACAGAACTCCTCCTCATCTAATCTAATTATCATTAACGACGATAGCATTTTACCCCCTAAAGTACAAGCAAACTCGTTTTCAGAAAAACGACATGTTGTGAAATTTGTGTTTGGGTGCGGTGGTATAATAAAGATTAATTTAATTTTAATCACAGACCAGTACACTGGTGATTCATTCTATTTTGGGATTGGGAGACATGACATTGGAAGCAACCGAACAATTAGCAACTATTGAAACTTACGCAACCCAGCAGCTGGCTGCCGATAAATCCGGCCACGGGTTGGACCACATTAACCGGGTCGTCACGAACGCAAAAATGCTGCTGGCAGAAGAACCCTCGGCCGACTATGTGTTGACGCTGGCTGCCGCCTATCTGCACGACGTGATCGACGATAAATTAGTCGACGACGTGCCAGCCGCTGAGCAACACGTGGTTGACTTGTTGAAATCAGTCGACATGTCACAAGAAAAAATCGAGACGGTCATGCTGATCATCAAAAATATGTCGTTTAGCAAAACGCTGACGGAGGACCAGCAGAAATTACCGTTGGAAGGCCAGATCGTCCAAGATTCCGACCGCTTGGATGCCATTGGCGCCATCGGTATCACGCGTGCCATCTACTATGGCGGTCACCATAGTGAAAAGATCTACGACCCGCAAATTGCGCCTCACAAGCACATGACGAAGGCAGAGTATCGCAATCTGGATAATGAAACCATCATCAACCACTTTTATGAAAAACTATTGAAGCTTGCCGAGCAAATGAACACGCCAGTTGCCCAACGGATCGCCAAGAAGCGGCAGCAGACGATGTTGGACTTTTTGGATGCGTTTAAAGGGGAATGGAACGGGATGAGATAGTGGGTTGCTATCCGTTGCATTGCGCGATTTGGCACTCCACCGTAATGGCTCGCGATGAAGCTAATTCGATTGTCGCCTTGCGCCACTCGAATGGATCTCCATCGTCTCGCATGTCACTAAATGGCCAAAGAACGGCCATCAAGTGACATCGACACCACGACTCCGTGCTGAATGACTGCATTCCACTCACTATGAGCCTACTTTCTATGCAGGCTAAGCATCGAAATGCAGTCAAAGACAGTTTGTAGAGAATCCGCACTCGACTGTCGTTCAGTCATCGACAGCAATGCTTATTACGTTTTATCTTAAAAACTAAAGTATAAAAAAGAGCCGATAATTTCATGATTACCGGCTCTTTTCTTTACCCTTATTCATTACACTTCCAAAAGGTCCACAAACTCGCCGTGCACCAGTTTGCAAAGATCTTCTGCGTTGACCTTTACTGAACGACCAATCTGTCCTGATGATACGATCAGTTCGCCTTGTTCCTTTGCGGTATTATCGAAGTAGATGGGGTACTTCAACTTTTCCCAGATACCGATTGGGGTGTTGGCACCGTGTTCGTAGCCCGTTGTTTTAACGAGTTCTTTTAGGGGCACCATACTGACTTTTTTATTGCCAGACACCTTGGCGAGCTTTTTTAAGTCCAAGTGGGTATCGATCGGTAGGACGCCAACGACGGGACCCGTTTCCTTGCCAGATGCCACTAATGTTTTATAGATGGTATGTTGATCCAGCGTACTTTCGTCGATGTCCATCTGGGCGACGTCGCCTTCTTCGTGAGTGGCAAAGGAAAGTTGTTCATAAGCAATCTTATTCTTATCGAGAATTTGCTCGACAAGCGTTTTATGTAACCGACTCTTTTTATTTTTCTTAGACATCCTTTTCATTCCTTATCGTTTAGATTTGGTGCAGTCCAAATGTATTATTGAATAGAACCAATTTTATTAATAGTGCGTTTCAATGTAGGCGAAACGGTCAAAATCTGTTATACTCGATTTAACTACAGAATCAAGTTAGTTGGTTGCAAGGAGAAAGTCATGAAAGATTTAGTTTATCGAAAAGTGCTGCATGATTTAAAAGCGCGCATCCACGACAATCAGTTTCCTAACAAACGACTACCAGATGAGCGAAGCCTAAGTGAAGCATACAACGTAAGCCGTAGTACAATCAAGCGGGCGCTTAGCGTTTTAGCGAATCAAGGCATTATTTTTAAGAAACGCGGGTCTGGCACCTTCATTAATCCGCTATATATGCGTAACCAGACCATTTTCCACTACGAAGGAACAAACTTGGGAATTACTGACAGTTTTAAGAGCGATGGTCAGACCCAGGGAATTAAATTATTGTCATTTAAGGTGGTGCCTGCCAGTGAAAGCCTGCAGCAGGACCTCTTCTTATCGCAAGGGGACTTTGTTTATGAGATCAAACGGTTGCGGCTGTTTGATGACAAACCCTTTATGATCGAACAGGGGTACATTCCAATCAAGATTGTGCCAGAGTTGTCCGAAAAAGTCGTCTCTGGCTCAATCTTCAACTATCTGGAAGACCAGCAGAGCAAGGTGGTCACAAAGTCGTTCATGACGATCCGAGCAGAACCATCAACGGCGGATGATCAAGAATTATTGGGCTTGAAGCCAACGGAACCAACCTCCATTATGGAAGGTATCTTCTTCCTGGATGACGGCACACCGTTTGAAGTCTCCAATATGCGGATGCGTTATGATTATTTTAATTATAATACGTTTGTGACGTTGGATGAGGAGTAGAGTGTGGCAGAGTGCGGAGCAAGGCGTTTAGAGGGCGGAGCACGTTTCGGCTTGAGGCTAATAGAAAGCCAGCATCCCTAAAAACAGAACAAAAAATCACAAGAAAAACGACCAAAAAAAAACTCCTGGTCGTTTTTTTGCGTCTTTATCCTGTAAAGGCCTCCAAAAAGAAACAGGCCCAACCAAACTCATAGTTTTCCTTAAACCCGCGTCAAATCAGTGGACATGACGTGCGAAATTTGACATAATGCACAGGAGTTGATCGGTACGGGACTAACTTATTTTATAATTGGACCGTATCAATTTATAAAAAGGTTGACTTTTGTTCAAAACAGTTTAATATAGTGTTTGTAAATTATCAGTATAAAAATTGTATTGGTAATTTCGCACCATAATTTCTATCAGCTAAGATTATGTAGTTATCTTAAATCAATCAAAGGAGTGTTACTCTAATGGCAGTAGATTACGATTCCAAACAATATTTGGAAGGCGTTGACAAGTACTGGCGTGCCGCTAACTATCTTTCAGTAGGTCAATTATTCTTACGGGACAACCCATTGTTGGACCGGGATTTGACTTCTGACGACGTTAAGGTTAAGCCTATTGGTCACTGGGGAACTATCGTTTCTCAAACTTTTATTTACGCTCACTTAAACCGTGTGATTAACAAGTATGATTTGAACATGTTCTATATTGAAGGTTCAGGTCATGGTGGCCAAGTTATGGTTTCTAACTCATACCTTGACGGTAGCTACTCAGACATTTACCCAAACATTTCTCAAGACAAAGAAGGTCTTAAGAAGTTATTCAAGCAATTCTCATTCCCAGGTGGGGTTGCCTCACATGCCGCTCCTGAAACACCAGGTTCAATCCACGAAGGTGGCGAACTTGGTTACTCACTTTCACACGGTACTGGTGCAATCTTAGATAACCCAGATGTAATTGCCGCTGTTGAAATCGGTGATGGCGAAGCTGAAACCGGCCCATTGGCTGCTTCATGGTTCTCAGACAAGTTCATCAACCCAATCAAAGATGGTGCTGTATTACCAATCATCAACATGAACGGTTTCAAGATTTCTAACCCTACTATCCTTTCACGGATGACCGACGAAGAGTTAACTAACTACTTCAAGGGTATGGGCTGGAACCCTAAGTTCGTCGAAGTCAAAGACCCAGACAATCACATGCCTGTTCATGAAGCAATGGCTAAGACTATGGACGAAGCCATTTCTGAAATCAAAGCAATCCAAAAGAACGCTCGCGAGAACAACGATAACTCATTGCCTAACTGGCCAATGATTATCTTCCGTTCACCAAAGGGCTGGACTGGTCCTAAGGAAGACTTCGATGGTAACCCTGTTGAAGGTTCATTCCGTGCTCACCAAGTTCCGCTTCCTATCGCAGCTGACAGCATGGAACATGCTGACAAGTTGGTTAGCTGGTTGAAGTCATACAAGCCTGAAGAAATCTTCAACGCTGATGGCACGCTCAAGCAAGAAGTTCGCGACTTCGCTCCTAAGGGCGACAAGCGGATGTCAGTTAACCCTATCACTAACGGTGGTATCGATCCTAAGCCATTGAAGCTCCCTGACTACAAGGACTACGCCGTTAAGGTTACTACTCCAGGTGCTACTGAAGCCCAAGACATGATCGTTTGGTCTGACTGGGTTGCTGACACCATGAAGCTTAATCCAGACAACTTCCGTGCCTTCGGCCCTGACGAATCTAAGTCAAACCGTCTGTACAGCATGCTTGATCATGGTAAGCGTCAATGGGAAGAAGACATTCACGAACCTTACGACGAAGACATGGCACCACAAGGCCGCGTTATCGACTCACAACTTTCAGAACACCAAGCTGAAGGTTGGTTAGAAGGTTACGTATTAACTGGTCGTCACGGTTTCTTCGCTACTTACGAATCATTTGGTCGTGTTGTCGACTCAATGTTGACTCAACACATGAAGTGGTTGCGTAAAGCTGCAGAACAATCATGGCGTAACCAATACCCATCACTGAACTTTGTTGATACTTCAACTGTATTCCAACAAGATCACAACGGTTATACCCACCAAGACCCAGGTATGTTAACTCACTTGGCTGAAAAGAAGCCTGAATTCATCCGTGAATACCTGCCAGGCGATGCTAACACCTTGTTAGCTGTTGCTGATGTTGCTTTCCGTTCATACGAAAAGATCAACTTGCTGGTTACTTCAAAGCACCCACGTCCACAATGGTTCTCAATTGACGAAGCCACTAACCTTGTTCACAATGGTTTAGGCTACATCGACTGGGCTTCTACTGACCAAGGTCAGGAACCTGACATTGTGTTCGCTGCTGCTGGTAGTGAACCAACTTGGGAAGTCTTCGCCGCTGTATCATTGTTACACGACGAATTCCCAGAAATGAAGATTCGTGTTATCAACGTTGTTGATATCTTGAAGCTTCGTTCACCTAAGATCGACCCTCGTGGCTTAAGCGACGAAGAATTCGACCGTTACTTCACTGTTGACAAGCCTGTAATCTTTGCATTCCATGGCTTCGAAGACTTAGTAAAGGACATCTTCTTCGACCGTCACAACCACAACCTGTCAGTTCATGGTTACCGTGAGAACGGTGACATCACCACACCATTTGACATGCGTGTCTTGAACGAACTTGACCGTTACCACTTGGCTAAGGATGCCGTATTAAACATTCCAGAATACGCTGTAAAGGGTTCATACTTTGCACAACGTATGGATGACATGGTTGCTAAGCACAATGCTTACATCCGTGAAAACGGTACTGACTTGCCAGAAGTTAACAACTGGAAGTGGCAACCACTCAAGTAATTCACGCGCTGAATTAGCTTGATCAACTGCCTAGACGCCTCAACCGCTTGTCGGTTGAGGCGTCTTTTTTGGTCTTTTTTCGAAAAAATGATTTTGTGCTAAAGTCCGTTGCATTCCGCAATTTGGCACTCCGCGTAGTGGCTCGCGATGAAGCTAACTCGATTTCCACTGCGTGGCTCTCGAGTGGATCTTCATCGTCTCGCACATCAGTAACCGACCAAAATACGGTCGCTAACTGATGTCGACACCACGACTCCGTGCCAAATTGCGCCATTCCACTTACTGTGAGGATACTTCAAACAAGCGTTAAGCATTAAAAGGCAGTCAATGACAGTTTGCAGAGAATCCGCGCTCGACTGCTTGTTCTACAACTGATAGCGATTCTTCAAACTGCATTCTGAGTCTCAATTTCATAGACTGCCAACAATCGAGCCTAATGGTTGTAAAGTAGCGGCGTTAGATTGCAGGCCAGTTTACTCAAAGTGGCGAAACGCAGCGACAATGATATTCAAACTAACCAAAAACACCGTTAATCAAAATCCTAAACAGGATTGATTGACGGTGTTTTTTGGTAGGCGAGCCATTTTGAGAATCTGGGCAGCCTTTAATGACTGTGTATGTTTCGTTAGTCTTTGGATGTGAACCAGTCTTGAATCCCAGTCATGAATTTCTGAACGGTTTCGGGTTTATCTAAACCGGGAAGATCATCGCTTGCAGTTTCACCGATGTCCTTCAAGGCGATGCTTAAATTCTTATAACTGTCACGGGCGCCTTTAACGGGTTTGATATCCTTGGGTGTCACGGGTAACAAGGGTATCGCGTTCGTAGACGGGTGTCATGGCATAGATCTTCCATTCGCCGTTGACCCGTTTGAGGGAGTAGACCAGCCGCACGTAAATGAGATTGTCCATTGTTTGCCCCTGAACAGGTGTCCGGCCAGTCATGGTCGTGACGACGACCGCAACTGCATTGTCCCCGTTAAGCCAGACTAACGTTTCGTGCATCTTATGTGCTGGTAGTGCGTCAGTTTGGGCGTCAGGGGCTGGCTTTGAGGCTTCAAGGAACCCTTTGATGTCACCTTTATACCAGGAAATTTCAATGGTGGCATCGTCGGTATAGCAGGTGGCCATCCCGTCCCAGAGACCGTAATCGCGGGCGTATCGCTCATAGTGCACCAGTTCTGTGATTTGATACTTATCTAATAGTTGCTTTTCATTTTTCGTTGTTGGCCGCTGTTCTTCAAAAATCATAGTTTTAGGATCCTTTCGTCAGTCAAACCCGATAGTTCATAATTATCAAATATAATATAATTGCATATTTCACAATTGTCAACTATTATGAATAAGACAAAAAACGGACAGAAAGAAGTGCAGCTCATGACAAAGGAAACCCTGAATACCAAGACGTTTGGTCAGCTATTTACGATCTATACGCAGGCCTTTTTGCAGAATCGGTCGATTGATGATTTAGGAATGACACGGCTGCAGGCCATGGCATTACGCAATGTGTTTGAGAATTCTGGGATGACGATGACGCAGTTGGCACAAGTCATTGGCATCAGCAGTTCGCAGTTGACCCGGCTAGTTGCAACACTGGAGGAACGTGGGTTAGTCGCTCGAAAAAGAAATCCGGAGAATCGGCGCGTTGTCAACGTTTATCGCACTGAAAAGGGGGCTGCCCTCGTGAAAGGGCATTTAGACTTAACGGAAAATCGGCTTGCCGGCTATTTGACCAGACTGGATGCGGCTGACCAGGAAAAATTGATTGCCTATATGCGCGGCAGTATTGAGCTGATGGTTAAGGCGGGCATTATTGATCCGGAGATCGTTACTCGGTTAGAAAAATAAAGGTCACTGTTGAATCGTTATTATGGTGGGCGATTACGTCGCTTCACCAAATTTATTTGTTAGTTATGGTTGACATGAGCTAACTAACTAGTTAGAATGGTATTAGTTAGTTAGTAATAATAAAGGCTAACTAAATGACAGCTATCTGGAATTTTAAAAAAGGATGATTACCATGATGCGTAAAACAACCGCAGATTTAACGATCACAACCAACGTGCCGCGCCACGAAAGACTGTCCGTTCACGAACAGGTCAAAGGGCTTACGGCTCAAATGAGTCACTTTGCCAGCCTGACTCGGCCAATTGACTGGGTCATGTTGAGCACTGAAGACGATGAAGACGAGTTGCTGTTAGAGATTCCAATGCAGTTTGATCCAGACGTCATGACGGCCAGTTTCAGCGGTAACCGTGACCATGTTTGGGCACTTGAAGCGGGGCAGCCAGGCGGTATCTTAAAGTTACATACCACGACTGGCCAAGGCAGCAATTTGTATGAGATGGCCCGCCAGATGTTGAAAATGGTGCACCCGGATGCGCCCGTTGACTGGGTGATCAGTCGCGATGTTGCCGATTCGGATACCATTTGGCTGATGACGTTCCACCAGGACGAAGACGGCATGCGCCGGTACTTCAAGGACCTTGCCACAGACCCAGCGTTTGATTTACTGGGCACTGCCGAAATGAAGGTGCCGTTCTACGTGCTGACGTCCGGCTTTGCGATGGATTAACTTGGAAATGACAGTTAGATTTGACTGTTAGTTTAGTCATTACGAGACTAAACTAAACCTGAAAGAAGAGGATGAGTACGATGACACAACCTACCATGAATACGACCCGTATGACGCCGATGCAATCAGAATCTGATGACCAGCTTTTAGTTGCAACTGAGTCGATCCGCCAATTAACGAAACCAATGCCACACCTGGATTGGGTGTGGTTGACCGTTGATGATAACGATCAACTGATTGAAATGCCGATCAGCTCAACAACGACCATGATCGAATCCAGTTTTGACGGTCAAGAACAGTCCACTTGGGGCTTGGCGATGGATCAACCAGCCATGTTTTTGAAATTAAACGCGGAATATGAGCACCGTGAAGACTTACTGACCACGTTGACTGAGATGTACCGCGACGATGATGCCGGCGACCAGCCCGTGGCTTGGATGCTCTGCCGGTCGACGGAGGACGCCGATATCGTTTGGGCGTTGGAATTTTACGAAGATGAGGCCAGCATGCAGCGGCATTTTAAGCGCCACATGAACAAGCACCTGTTTGACCTGCTGGCGAAGATGCCTGAAAAGGTCACGGTCCACGTGGCATTGTCAGGGTTTGAAATGAATTAAACTAAATAGTTAGCTTTTATTGACATTAACTAACCAAGTAGTTATACTGTATCTTGTGAGTTGGGATCGGATCACCGAGGACGCCAGCTCAACCTTACAGCAGGACAACTTGTTAGTTTAAAATAATGACATCTAACTAAATAAAAGGAGACCACAAAATTATGGCATACACTTCAAGAGATTTATTAAACGAGTTTGGTCGGTTAATGCACACGTTCCAGAAACGGGGATTTTCAGCCGTTTCAAAAAAGTCACGAGAGTTTTGGGCAAACCAGCCTAAGCGCGGGCAGATGCGATTGATCTATCTGTTATCGCAAAAGGATGAGTTGACTAACTCCCAAATCGTTGACGAATTGGACATTCGCCCAAGTTCCGTCAGCGTCATGATCAAGAAATTGGAAGAGGACGGGCTGGTTGAACGGCACGACTCACCGGATGACAAGCGGATCAGTTTGATTTCATTGTCAGACAAAGGTCGCGACTTGATCAAGAGTTCTCACGACTTCAAGACAGAATTCTCTGACTTCTTATTTGACGGCTTAAACGATGATGAAAAGGAAGAATTTGGTCGGTTGTTCGCTAAGCTCACCGATAGTCTGGATGAAAAGTTCAGCAAGTGGGACGACGGCGAAGAACGCCCAGACTTCTTCGATAAAGCACCAGAACAATTCTTCAACGGGCGTGGCGGATTCCACGGCTTTAACGGCCACCACCAAGGCCACGGTAACCGCAACGGATTTGGTTGGGGTGGTCGCAATGGTTTTGACCAACACGACGGTCGTGGCTTTGACCCACGCAACGGGTTTGATCCCCGCAACGGTAACGGTTTCGACCCATCAGATGGGAACTGGGGTAACGGCCACGGCTTCGACCCAGATGACGATACTGAATCAGAAAAATAGATTAAGTTCAAGATAGAGGAGATCTCAAATCATGCAACGTCGAGCACCTGAAGCACCACGGGGCGGTCAACAACAACCCTACGCATTTAAGAAACAAAAATTTAATTTTAAGGCTTTCGCAAAATTAGTGGGCAGCATCAAACCCCATTTTTGGGAATTAGCGATTGGCTTGATTTTAGGGTTAGCCGCCACCGGGATGCAATTAATGGTGCCCCAGTTTGCTAAGCAGTTGATCAACCAGTTAGGCCACCACATGAACACGGGCCTCATGGGGCTTGTGATTGCCTTCTTCGTTTTGAGCGCACTGATTAGTGCCGTTTCGGGCAGCGTCCTTGGCTTCTTCGGTGAGGATGTCGTTCGCAAACTTCGCAAGTTTTTGTGGGCTAAGATTCTCAGATTGCCAGTCAGCTACTTTGACGAGACTCGTTCTGGGGAAATCTCATCTCGGCTGATCAACGATACGTCACAAGTTAAGGACCTGTTGGCCAACTCAATGCCGACTATGGTCACTTCCATTCTCCAACTTGTTGGGGCACTAGTTTTGATGCTCCTAATGGACTGGAAAATGACGTTGATCATGTTCATTGCCGTGCCACTGGTGTTAGTCGTGATGATGCCAGTCATCAGACAATCCCACAAGATCTCAATTGCCCGCCAAGATGCCCTCGCTGACTTTAACGGTCAGTCCAGCGAAATTCTCAGCGACATTCGGTTGGTTAAGTCTTCCACGGCGGAAGATCTGGAACACGAAGACGGCAACGGTAAGATTGAAAAACTGTACAAGATCGGCATCAAGGAAGCCATTTACGACTCCATTGCCAGCCCGCTGATGCAGATGGTGATGATGGGTATGATGGTCGGCCTGCTGATTTACGGCGCAAGCCGGGTCGCTTCTGGCACCATGACGTTTGGGACGTTGATCTCATTTCTGATGTACCTGACCCAAATGATCGGACCGTTCACGCAAATGAGTCAGTTCTTCACTGATATGGCCAAGACAAGCGGGTCAACCGCTCGGATTCAAGAGATGCTGCAGATGCCTGAAGAGGACCAAACCTCTGGCGAATCTGTTGCCCTTGACGGCAAGACGCTCGCTGTTGACCACGTTGACTTTGAATACGAGAAGGGGCAACCGATCTTACAGGACGTTTCCTTTGAAGCAAAGCCAAATACAGTGGTTGCCTTCGCCGGTCCTTCCGGTGGTGGGAAATCAACCATCTTTGGTTTGTTGGAACGCTACTACAACCCAGACAAGGGTGAAATTAAGATTGGCGACACCACTGTTACGGGGGTCAACCTCACGAACTGGCGGAGTCAAATTGGATTGGTGAGCCAAGATGCTGCTATTATGGCCGGCACCATTCGTTACAATTTGACTTACGGCCTAGACGGCGAGTACACGGATGACCAACTCTGGAATGTTTTGGAAATGGCCTACGCGAAGGATTTCGTTTCCGACATGCCTGACGGACTTGACACTCAAGTCGGTGAACGCGGGGTCAAAGTTTCCGGCGGTCAACGGCAACGGTTAGCGATTGCGCGGGCCTTCCTGCGAGATCCTAAGATCTTAATGTTAGACGAAGCCACGGCTAGTCTGGACTCCGAATCTGAAATGATGGTTCAAAAAGCCCTTGAAAAGTTGATGCATAACCGGACCACGTTAGTTATTGCGCACCGACTCAGCACAATCGTTGACGCTGACCAGATCTACTTCATTGAAAAGGGTCAAGTCAGCGGTCACGGCACCCACAAGGAACTCATCAACAAGTTACCTTTGTACCGCGAATACGTTGAAAACCAAATGATGTTGCAACAGGCACCGCAAACTGCTTAATCAGGTTTGACAAGAAAACAGGGTCTTGGATGGCCCTGTTTTTTTGTTAGCTTAATAGTCCGTTGCACTCCGTAATTTGGGACTTCATCGTGGTGGCTCGCGATGAAGCTAATTCGATTTCTGCTGCGCAGCTCTCGCATGGATCTTCATCGTCTCGCATGTTACTAAATGGCCGAAGAACGCGCCCATTAAGTAACATCGACACCACGATTCCGTCCCAAATTACTCCGTTCCACTAACTTTAAGCAAACTGCTAACAACGATTAAGTATCGAATTTCAGTTAAACCTAGTTTGTAGAGAATCCGCCCTCGACTGCAAGCAACTCATTAAGAATAATGCTTCTGTCTTTGCGAAGTTCCGGATCAAGCGACATTGGCATAAAGCTTGCAAACAGTGAGATTACTATTGTTGCAGAGCTAATTTAAAGTAGCGTTTGTACAAGTCGGTGGAACGCAAAGACAGTTTAGATTATATATAAAAGGAAGTAGACCACCATGACGTTAAAGAACACCAAAGCATTAACGAATTTGCATCCAGAGATCAAGCAGTTCCAAGAGAAACTGTGGGCACAGTATAGTGATGAAAATCGGACAGCAAAACCTGGACAGATCGTCTTTGTCGGGTCGTCGTTGATGGAGATCTTTCCGATCGAGAAGATGCAAGCCGAGCAGAATCTTGGATTAAGCAAACACATCTATAACCGTGGTGTCCGCGCCACGACGACGGCTGATTTGTTGGCGCACATGGATGACCAGATTTTTGATTTAGCACCCAGCAAGATCTTCATCAATATTGGGTCAAATGACATTGGTTTTGGCGTGCCTGAAGCGACATTTCTCGCCAATTACAGTGAGATTTTGAGCCAGATCAAGGCTAAGTTGCCAACCACGGAAATTTACGTGATGGCCTATTACCCAACAAACCACACGGGCAAGTTTAGCGATGGGGATGAGGGTGATGCCCTGTTGGCAAAACGAGGGAACGATGCGATGGCTGATGCCAGTGATAAGGTCGCTACTTTAGCAAAACAACAGGCGGTTCATTTCATCAACGCCAACGCTGGGTTGACGGAT
Organism: Secundilactobacillus paracollinoides; assembly: GCF_001702155.1. Lineage (NCBI taxonomy): Bacteria > Bacillati > Bacillota > Bacilli > Lactobacillales > Lactobacillaceae > Secundilactobacillus > Secundilactobacillus paracollinoides. Next base: position 840,821 of record NZ_CP014912.1, on the reverse strand, counting down.
GAAGCGGGCAACTTGAAAGCGGACTTGACGTTTGACGGCGCCCATATGCTGCCAGCGGGGTACGAGATTGTCTTCGATAATTTAAAACCATATCTGAATTAATTAAAAGAGACCAGAAATCAGTGCGATTTCGGTCTCTTTTTTTGCGTATTTTTTATTCAGACGCTTACGTTTGAAGCATTGCTATCATTGGAAACCTGCAGTCGAGGGCGGAGTTCTCTTCGAACTGTCCTCGACTGTATTGCGATACTTAACAGATTGGCAGCATAAAGCTCAGAGTGAGTGGAATGGAGCAATTTGGCACGGTATCGTGGTGTCGATATCACTTGATGGCCGTTCTTTGGCCATTTAGTGATATGCGAGTCGAATGAGATCCATTCGAGAGCTGCGCAGCAGAAATCGAATTAGCTCAGTCGCGAGCCACTTCGATGCCGTGCCAAATTGCGGAATGTAACGCCATCTCAAACTACCGAATTAAACCGCACGCCCACGCTGCAACAGATAGATCGCAATGATGACCAAGACAGACCCAACGACTTCGACCCAGGTGATCTGCAGACTCAAAAACAGGACACTCAAGATAAACGTGACAACGGGTTGAGCGGCGTCGACGATACTGATGACGTCGGATGGTGCGAAGTTCGTACTGTACAGCAACAGGCTGAACGGTAGAATCGTGCCGACAACGATTACCGTGCTAATCGAAAGCACAAGTTCAGTGGTGATTGGCGGCGTGTTGACCCACACCGGGCGGTAACAGTTGAACAGGATACCGGCGATAAAGGTCCCCCAGCCAAGAATGACCATCGGCGAGTGCCCCGCCTTAACGATGGGTCGTGGTAAAACGACGTAGAAGGCTGCCGTGATTCCGGAACCGATGCCCCATAACAGGGCGTTCATTGGGATAGCAAGTTGTGACACGTCGCCCTTTGTGATGGCCAGGAAAACACCCAGCGCAGAAACGACGAAGGCAATCAGGTCGCTTCGAAACGGTTTTTCATGTTTGAACACGAGACTGCCCACAACGATAAAGAGCGGGCTGAGGTACTGCAAAATGGTGGCGGCTGCGGCCGTCCCGGTTTGAACGGACATGTAGAACGTCAGCAGGTTCGCCATGAGGCCAAATACAGCGTAGGCCAACAGCCAGCCAATTAAGCGCCACGACCGAAAAATGTCAAAAATGGCCATCCGGTAGCGCATAAAGCTGATGATCAGCAGAACGACGCCAGCGCCAATGGTTCGCGTTGATAAAAACCAGCTGGCTGGAATGTGCTGATTTTGCGAAATGAACTGCAGGACGGTACCTGAAATGCCCCACATCGTTGACGCCATGATGGCCCAAAACATGCCCTTACGGACGCTGCCGCCAACCTGTTGTTTGAGTTCCATAGTCAATTCCCCTTAGTTTTCAATCTAAACAGTTATTTTACTAAAGGAACCTAAGAGATAAATGGGAGAAAAACGAAAAACAGTCTCATTTTTGCGACACTTTTACGACCCGTTTTCGATTATTTGGTATGATAGGGGCAACGATGATAGGGGAGGCAACATGATGCTAAAAATTGAGCACCTCGCCAAACACTTCGGCGACCTGGAAGCACTGCATGATATTAATTTTCAGGTAGCGGATGGTGAGATATTGGGGTTGATCGGCCAAAATGGGGCTGGTAAATCGACGACGTTTCACAGCATTTTGAACTTCTTAAGTTACGAAGGCACCATTTCTTGGAATGACCAAACCATTAATGAAACGGTCTTTGATCAGATCGGCTATTTGCCGGAAGAGCGCAGTCTAATGCCCAAACTCACGGTGGAGCAGCAGATCCTCTACCTCGCGCAGTTGAAGGGGCAGCCAGCGCGCAAAATTAAGGGTGAGATCGATGACTGGCTGCAGCGGTTTGAGGTGAAAGGCAAGCGCACGGATAAGATTCGGGCGTTGTCGAAGGGGAACCAGCAGAAGATTCAGTTGATCTGCACGCTGATTCACCGACCATCGCTGATTATCCTGGACGAACCGTTCAGCGGGCTGGATCCGGTCAACGTCGACCTGCTGGAACAGGCAATCTTAACTGCCAAGCAGCAGGGCGCCGCCATTATTTTCTCCAGTCACGATATGGGTAACGTGGAGGCGCTGTGCGACGAGCTGGTCATGCTGCGCCACGGCAACATGGTGTTGCACGGAGAAATTCGCGAGATTCGTGAGCAGTTCGGTAAATCAGAGATCTTCGTGACTACGGACTGGTCGCAGGCAGACTTGCTGCAACTTGACCACGTGATCGACCTGAAACAACTGTCCCGCCGCCGATTCATGTTGCGGGTGGATGATCCGGCTGCCGGCCAGCCCATCTTCCAGCAATTGTCCGGTGGCCATTACATTGAAGAATTTAGTCAACAGCCACCAACACTGGACGAAATTTTCCGACTGAAAGCGGGTGATGGGCATACGTAAACTCTGGTTAGTCACGGTCAATACTTATTTGCGGCAAGTGAAATCATGGAGCTTCCTGATTTTAGTCTTGTCCCCATTTGTGATGATTGGGCTGTCGTTTGGCATTGGCTGGATCTCAGCAAATTCAGCTAGCAGCGGTGACCAGATCGCGGTTGTGTCGAATCAACCAGCATTACGGGCTGCTTATCTGAAAACGACCAGCAAGGCTGACGTGAAGCAATCCATCACAACGGTTGCCGAGGCTAAACAGGCACAGAAGACCGAGAAAATTCAGGGTTACCTTGTCCTGACAGGAGGTCAGCAGCTCAAGGCCGTTTACCATGGGTCGCAGGCACTGAGCAGCACGCGCAAAGCCAAATTGACCACCTTTTTGACGAATATGCAGACCCAACAAAACGTTGCCCAGGCGAAACTGACTAAGCGCCAAGTGGTCACACTGCAGCAACAGCCCGTCGTGCAACAGCGGGTCACGTCGAGTCTGGGACTCAAGAAAACCGCAAAAATGGCGTCGTTTTGGATCCTCGTCTTCATGGTGTACATGATCCTCACAACCTATTCGTCGATTACGGCACAGGAAATCGCCTCTGAAAAGGGGACGAAGATCATGGAGATCATTTTCTCCAGCACCACGGCGTTGAAGTACTTTCTGGGAAAGATCTTTGGCGTACTGCTCATGATCGTGACCCAGCTTGTCGTATACGTTCTGGGCGGTTGGGCCAGCCTCACCGCGGCACAACACTTTTCCGCCACCCGCGAGATGTACCACACCTACCACGGTCTCATCAATCAGGTAGTTGGTAACCTGATGAGCATCAACCTGGTCTTTCTGTTCGTTGGTGTCATCCTCTACACCGTTTTGGCGGCGTTCTGCGGGGCGCTGGTTGCTAAGCCGGAAGATTCCTCCAAGGCGGGCTACCTAGCCGTCTACCTGAGTATGATTACCTTCTTCGCGACCTTTCCGTTTCAGAGTAATGCGGATGCGCTATTTGTTAGAATCATGTCGTACATCCCATTCTTTTCTTCCTACTTCATGCCCATGCGCATCATCAACGGCACTGCAACCACGCTGCAGATCAGCGTTTCCATGCTGATCCTCCTCGCCACATTGCTTGGCATGACCTGGTACATTGGCCGCATCTACGGCGGACTCATGCTCCAAACCGATGACGGCAGTTTTTGGAAACGGCTTCGGCGGGGATTGGCGAACTGAGAGGGTTTCTGGGTTCGTTGCATTCCGCGTTTCAGCTATGTTGCCGAAAAATACTGTCTATTCCGTTGCATTGCGCGATTTGGCACTCCGCTGTGGTGGCTCGCGATGAAGCTAATTCGATTTCTGCTGCGCAGCTCTCGAATGGATCTCCATCGTCTCGCATATCACTAGGTGGACGAGAACCGCGCCCACCAAGTGATATCGACACCACAGCTCCGTGCCAAATCGCTTCATTCCACTAACATCCAGGTTACTTCGTCGTTTAGCCAAGTATCCAAAAACAGTCGAAACCAGTTCGAGGAGAATCCGCCCTCGACTGCGGCTATGCCATTGTCAGCGAAGCTATATACTAAGAGCGTGCCAGTGGTACCATGAAGTTCCAATCAAAATCATCAGATAATTGGCAGCGTCAATTACTACAAAAAATCGTAAGGCCACAACGGTCTTACGATTTTTTAGTCTGTTTTTCAAATGTGGTGAACGAGTCTGGTACCGGCGCCTCTACCAAGACTGTTTTAAACGTATACGGTAACGGCAACTTCACTTGCCAGCTATGCAGCAGCATGCGCTGGCGCTGGTTATCGGTGGCGTACAGCGGGTCGCCCACGATGGGGTGACCCAGGTCGGCGAAGTGGACGCGGATCTGGTGGGTGCGGCCGGTTTGCAATTGAACAGCCACCAGCGTGGCGTTGGCCGTTCGGCGGATGACGCGGTAGTGGGTGATCGCCGCTTGCGGATGTTCTCCGTCAACCGTGCGTTTTCGCTGGTCTTCCGGGTCGCGGCCAATCGGCAGACTAATGGTGCCGTGATCTGTCTGTAGTTGCCCGTGCACCCACGTGAGGTAGGTACGCTGAATCAATTTTTCCTTGATCAGCCGAACTAAAATCGGGACAACGGCGGGATCCTTACCCACAATCAGCGCGCCGCTGGTTTCTTGGTCCAGCCGGTGGATCATGTGGGGCTGTTGCCCGTGCGGTGCCAGATAGGCGGCAACGTGGTCAAGCGTCGCGCCAACTTCGTCGGGCTGATTGACGTGCGTCTTGCTCCCAGGCGTCTTATTGACCACCAACAGCCCGTCATCTTCATAAACAACGTCAACGGTAGCGGCACTATCCGGCGCAATGTCTTGAAAGGGCGTCTGAAAATCCGCAGGAACAAATCTCAGCGCAACCAAATCACCGGCGTGAACAGAAAAGTTAACGGGCAAATAGGCTCCATTAACAAGCACACGCTGTCCACGCTTCAGGCTGTAGATCAAATGCTTAGGCATGAACCAGTCCTGCATGAGCAGCTGCCGTAACGGCTTAGAGATGAAATTGTCAGGTAAGGTAGCAACATGTTCCCATTGCATAAAGGTCGACCTCGTTTTTGATTTGAGTGAGAAAGTGAACGAACAATTTGTTGGCGGCCACCCTGAAAGAAGTGACCATCGCCACCAGTTAAGCAGAGGGGTTACCTGATAATGGCTGACCTGCAGTCGAGGGCGGATTTCGCCGCAAACTGGCATTGACTGTATTTTGATCCTTAGCAACCATTTGAAGTGAACTCAATGTGAGTGAAATGGCGTAATTTGGCACGGAGTTGTGGAGCCACCACAACTCCGTGCCAAATTACGGAATGGAACGCAAGCTCCAGCAAATTCCAACATACTAAAAACGGACTGCCAAAAAGCAGCCCGCAATCTTTAAGATAAATGATCCATTATTTGTCCAACTTAGCTAATGCAGCTGGCTTAACGATTAGAACGTCGCAGACAGCGGAACGGCTGACGTAGTTGGTAACGGAACCGATCATTAACCGTTCAACGGCAGTGAGGCCAGTGGAGCCGATGACGATCAGCTGAGTGTTGTGGTCAGCTGGGAATTCACGGGCGATGACAGGCTTTGGATTCCCGAAACGCACGTGGATGTCAACGGAAGGTACGCCGGCGTCTAAGGCTTTTTGCTTGAGTTCGGCTAACCGTGATTGGACGTCTTCAGAAAGCTTGTAGATCACGTCACCACTGACAGCACCACCATAGGTATCACTGAATTGGTTGACTTCCAACACGTTCAGAATATCCAAATGGGTGTTGTTTAACTTTGCTACTTCAATTGCTTTTTCAAGTACTGGATCAGTCGCTTTTGACCCATCGACTGGGGCCAGAATGTTTTGGTATTGTTGGTTCATATGCGCCACTCCCTCACATTTATATATCAGTTTAAGATAAAGCTTGTTGTAAGCACGCGATGGTTTTTGCCCAACAAAGAGAACCATTTGTACTTCACCCTCTAGTTTACCATAATCTGCGAAATTGCTTTAACAAAAAAGGCCTATTTTTGGGTAAACTGCCAAAAGATTGTGTATAAATGCACGAAATGATGGCCTTTAAAGCCCGACATTCCGGCGATTATGTAAGAAAGTTAAGCGGTTTCTTTTTCTGAAAAAAGTTGTAAAATCAAGGTAACACTGTAAAGGGAAGTGCGATTATGTACTACTACAACATGGCATCACACGATATTGGGTATAATTTGGCAACGGAACAGTATTTAATGAATGAAAAGGACTTTGGCGAGCCGCTTTTGCTGTTCTACTATCAGACCCCATGCATTATTGTGGGTCGGAATCAAAATACAATGGAAGAAATTAATCAAGATTACGTCACCAAACACAACATTCAGGTCACGCGTCGGTTATCGGGTGGCGGGGCTGTGTTTGATGATCTGGGCAACCTGTCATTTAGCTTCGTGGTCGATCGTGACGACGACCGGTTTGGCGATTTCAAGGCCTTCACGAAGCCAATCGTTGACGCACTGAAAGAAATGGGTGCCACCGGAGTTGAAGTTTCCGGGCGAAACGACATCCTGGTTGACGGCAAGAAGTTCTCCGGCAACGCGATGTACGTGAAGAACGGTAAGATGTTCTCCCACGGCACGCTGATGCTGGACGTGGATCAGAGCATCGTTGAACACGCGCTAAACGTGCCGGAAGACAAAATCAAGTCCAAGGGCATCAAGTCGGTGCGGTCGCGGGTCACGAACCTCAAGCCGTACCTGGCCCCTGAGTATCAAAACCTAGACGTGCCAGCATTTCGCGACATGCTGCTGAAGAAGCTCTACAACGTGAGCGACCTTTCGGAAATCGCGGACAAGGCCTATACGCTGACGGACGCAGATAAGGCTGCCATCCAGAAGCTCTACGACGACTACTACAATAACTGGGACTGGGTCTACGGCACCTCACCGGACTTTACGGTCAAAAAGCGCCAGCACTTTGACGCCGGCACCATTGATGCGCGAATCCTGGTCAAGAATGGCGAAATCGACACGATCACGTTCTTCGGGGACTTCTTTGGCGAAAAAGATGCCAGTGAGGTAGCGGATAAACTCAAGGGCGTCCGGTACGACGAGGCCTCGCTGACCACTGCGCTGGCGGCCATCGACACCACTGACTATTTCTCAGGCATCGACAACGCCACCTTAGTGAAATTGTTGAGCTAATGCCGGTATCAGGCAGATTGGATCAACACAAATGCTGTAACCGATTACATGACTGTGTTAAACTAGACAAGTAAAAGATTGGTTATTTAATATGAAGGGAAGTTTGGATATGCGCTACGTATCAATGACAGCACATGATATTGGCCGTAACTTAGCCACTGAACAATATTTGATGAACAACAAGGACTTTGGGGAACCGTTGTTGCTGTTCTATTATGAAAAGCCATGTATCATTGTTGGCCGTAACCAAAACACGCTTGAAGAGATCAACCAGAAGTACGTTGAGGAAAACAATATTACCGTTACCCGGCGTCTTTCGGGCGGTGGCGCGGTCTATCAGGACCTTGGCAACCTGTGCTTCAGCTTCGTGCTGGACTCAGACTCTGAACAGTTTGGCGACTTCAAGTCGTTTGTCCAACCCATCGTGGATGCCTTACATGATATGGGGGCAACCTCTGTTGAAGTTTCCGGCCGGAATGACATTTTAGTCGATGGTAAGAAATTCTCAGGGAACGCAATGTATACTAAGAACGGCAAGACCTTCTCACATGGGACCTTGATGTTGGATGTGGATCAGGATGTGATCGCCAACGCCTTGAACGTGCCAGAAGATAAGATCAAGTCAAAGGGGATCAAGTCGGTTCGTTCACGGGTGGCTAACTTGAAGCCGTACTTGGCACCTGAATACCAAAATATCACCGTCCCAGAATTCCGTGATATTTTATTGAAGGAACTCTTCCACGTGGATAGCCTGGATGCCATCAAGGATAAGGAATACGTTGTTACCCCAGACGAGCAAAAGGAAATCGACAAGATCTACGAACAGTACTACAACAACTGGGACTGGGTTTACGGCACATCTCCTGAATTCACCGTTAAGAAGCGCCAACACTTTACCTCAGGCACCATCGATGCCCGGATCCTGGTAGAGGGCGGCAAGATCAACAAGATCACCTTCTTCGGCGATTTCTTCGGCCCGCAAGATGTCTCAGAGTTAGCTGACAAGCTGACCGGCATCAAGTACGACCGCGAATCCCTTGAAGGGGCACTTGCGGATGTGGACATTAGCAAGTACTTTATGGGGATTTCTAAGGATGAGCTGATTGATTTGCTGGCTTAATTGAATGAATTTTAGGGAACCCTTGGTCACTTGATGTGGATGGGGGTTCTTTTTTTGGTGGAAAAGATATGTCATTTATAATATACATAACCAAAATATAATGATTTAGTCATGACAACTGTTTATATATAGTAAATAAAATACAGAGTACAGTGGTATTGTTTTATAATTTGATAAAATCTTCACAAACAATCCCAGGAAAATCCATACATTGCACACATTTAAGTTATAGTATTGATAACATAGAGAAACGAACAAGTGAGCAAAAGTTTGGCTTCAATTGTTCGTTTATAAATCGAAAAAGAGGAGACTTGAATGCCTATGGCGGTGAACTTGCACCATCTCAGTTGCTAGTTGCGAATGACAATCCAGAAAGGAGCCAACTCAATGCCTCAACATCAATTCAGAAACACATTAATGTCCGACACTCAGCATACTCCCAAGGGGGAAATGACCATGACTACAACTAACATCAAGAAGACAAGCAAGAAGAACCGCCTGATTTACGCCGCATTAGTTGCCGCCAGCATGATGGGCGTTATCGGCTCTACGCAGACCTTAGCTCATGCGAAGGGGAATACCGACCCAACCAGTAGTAGCGTTGTCACGAATGTAAAAGCGCTTCAGGCACTGAAAGATGGTGATAAAGAAGCTTTTGACACATCCATTCAGTTAGGTGCAGATGCGCTGGTTGTTGGGGATTATGAGGCAGCAATTTCAGCTGGTGTTACCTGGATCAATGATTTTGATGAATCACAATTGAACGCTTGGGATGCACTGGCATTGGTTCGTAGTCCGGAAGGTATTTCGACCGAAAAGGCTACTGCAATCTACAACAATATTTTGGCTTTATATCCGGGAACTAATCATCAAGTTACCGATTATGAACGAGACATTATTGGGCTTGTCGCAATTGGAGAGGATCCCACAAACGTCAACGGTACCAACTTGATTCAGGAAACAATTGATGGTATTGCTGATGGACAAGGAGATATTTATGCAGTGATGTATGGACTCCTCGCATTAATATCAGCTGATACGAAAGGTATTGGTGATTATCAAAGCGAGATTGATACGCTAACGACACGTTTGATTAATATGCAAAATAGCGACGGATATTGGACTGATGAGTATGGGTACACATTAGATGTTACGGGTATGGTCATGCAGGCACTTGGTTCTTATCAGGGCACAATTGATACATCGACGTCTATTTTTTCGGCTCAGGGTGCTGTTCAAAATATTCTATTACAACCTGATACAGGTGAATTCTTGGACCCAGAGCAAGGAACTGATAGTATTAATTCTAGCAGTGATGCAATGATCATTGCGGGCTTAGCCGCTTGTGACATTGATCCGGATGAGTTGGGTGCAACAGTATCACCAGTTGACGCATTATTAAGTTATCAGGTTCCGGAAGGAGAAACAGACGCCGGTAGTTTTAATTGGCAGCCTGCTCTAACATACAGTCGTCAATCGGCAACTCAAGAAGCGGTATATACGTTGGATCAATTTGACTATTTTAAAGCCAACAAAGGATCTATCTACAATTTTTCAGAATAATTTCATGAAGCCGAGAAAATGAATGAAAAACTTCGATTATAATTAAAAGCTTGTATTATAACAGTAGAGCTTCACTGGTTTGAAACCGGTGGAGCTCTATTGTTGGTGCGCCCGGCATGGGCGCCAACTAGACGGTGAAAGTCCGTTGCGGGCCGTAGTAGTCGGAACCGCAAGTCAATGACAAGGGTGTCCATCGTGAGGTGGAATCTGAAGGAAGTCGGCGACAAAGTACCGCATTGATGTACAAGAATCAGCTATAAGGCTGTGTTGGTCGGACGAGGTTGCCAAACAAACCAAAGTCCAATACTACTCGAGACCATCGCAGTAAAGCTGGCAATGACATGGTACGAAAGTGGGCGTTCTTACCCGGGGAGGCCTGTATCGTACGTTCCCGACAAGAGGCGCGCTAAGCGCCACAGGAACAAACATCGCAGTGATGTGGTGCAGAACGATACAGGAGTCAGCCGAGGCCATAGTAGTGGTATCTGCCACGAAGGGCTGAACAATAATAGGTCATCATTGATATTGGAGGTGGAGACAGTGCAACAACCGCAGAATACAGAAAAAGCTGACCGCCGGCGGACAGTAGGACTGGAAGCCCAAGAACAAGTCGGGGTGCGTAGCACTGACTCTGGTGAAAATACGATGATGAACGGCACTAAGTTTCAAGAGTTAGTCTTAGACCGAAATAACCTGAGCGAGGCTTATCTTCGCGTCTGCAGAAACAAAGGTGCAGCAGGACTAGACGGAATGACCGTTGACGAACTGTTGCCCTACTTGAGGAAACATAAACAGGAATTACTGCAAGCTTTACAAAACGAGACCTATCGGCCTCGTCCCGTTAAGCGGGTTGAAATTCCAAAACCTAATGGTGGTAAACGCAAGCTCGGAATACCAACTGTGATTGACCGACTTGTTCAACAAGCCATGGCGCAAGTCATGGTGCCAACATTTGAGCGTGTCTTCTCAGATAATAGTTTTGGGTTCCGACCGAATCGAAGTGCTAAAGATGCCATTGATAGAGTGGTTCAGTTCTACAATCAGGGCTATCACTATGTCGTGGATCTCGATTTAAAAGCATACTTCGATACGGTCAACCACGATCTGCTTATTAAATTTATTGAGCAGTATATTACGGATCCATGGATACTGCATCTCATTCGTCGCTTCCTAACCAGCGGTGTCATGAATGGTGGTCTATTTGAACAAAGTGATAAAGGCACCCCTCAAGGTGGCCCCTTATCGCCACTTTTGGCTAACATTTATCTCAACGAACTGGATAAGCTGTTAACTTCCAGAGGTCATAAGTTTGTCCGCTATGCGGACGATTGTAATATTTATGTCCGAAGCAAACGTGCTGGAGAACGGGTTCTGACTAATGTTACTCGCTTTCTTGAAGGCGACCTAAAGGTCACCGTCAATGAGGACAAGACATCAGTAAGTTCGCCTCTGCGGGCCAAGTTCCTGGGATTTTCCTTGGGGGTTGGTCGAGGAGGTGCGTATGCGCGACCTGCTTGGCAGGCCAAGCAACGCATCAAGTCTGCACTCAGGAAAATGACCAAGCGCAATCGGGGCGTTTCGTTAAACCTGGTGTTTAACGAGATTCATCAAAAGATGCGTGGGTGGTTACAGTACTATTCGGTCGGGAAAATGACCAATTTTATCCGTCACTTAGACGAATGGTTGCGAGCAAGGATTCGCCAGTATATTTGGAAACAGTGGAAGAAGCTCAAAACAAAGGTCAATCATCTTGTAAAACTGGGGCTTTCTGGCACCAGTGCTTATACAATGGCCAATACCCGTAAGGGTTATTGGCGAACTGCGCATAGCAAGACATTGACCTATACTCTGACAAACAAAAGACTGGAACGCCTTGGACTCATCAATATGAGCAAGACACTCCAGTCAATACAAAGTGCTTAAATTATTGAACCGCCGTATACGGAACCGTACGTACGGTGGTGTGAGAGGTCGGTAATTGAATTAATCAATTACCTCCTACTCGATTAGCTTTAAATAATTGAAATGAAATTGACATACAATTATGAGAAAAAGATTGAATGAGTGACATATAATAGTGCTAATGATTTAAATAGTGCTATTAAAATAGTATTTTTATGTAGATTTAGTTTAAAATTGCCTTTAACAAGCATTGACTAAAGTCTGATAATAGGTTTTCCAGTCTGCTAGTTTGTGTATATTTGTTTTTTTTTAGTTGATTCTGATTAAGGTCGAAACTATTATGTGGCACTTTGTGAAGTTATTGTATTTGCAAATCAATGTAAATATAATTTACATAATGGAAACGCTTTAATAATCATTAAATAAATTACTTGATACAAATCAGTGTAGAACTTTGGAGGGTTAGATTTTATGAAAAAAAGAAAATTAACCACTGGGATTATGTTGTTTTCAACAATTTTAGGGTTGATTGTACCTGCCTCGGCCCAAATTAAAAATAATCGGCTAGTGGGTGCTGATTATACGATGGCGCATGCAGACGATACAACGATGGTGACATCAGATGATATTGCTGATGCCATTTCACAGGTCAAAGAAGCCGCTTCACAGGCTGAAGATAAAGTATCAACTGGTTCAGCAGAAGACACTTTGAAAAGCATTTACAAACAGCATATTGAGCAATTAGAAAATGACATCATTTCAATCTTAAATACTACTGATTATAGTAAGACTACCGCACTTGCATTTGCATCCACCGAACAAAGTTATATAGCGGCCATCAGTAATTCGGCAACACCAGATGACTGGACGACAGCCTATTCGAACATTCAAACAGCAATAAATACTGAAATTCAGAAGCTTAATGACAATACAAATATTACAGCTGATCAAAGGGCAACTGATATTCAGACCGTCTCTGCTTTAGGTGAAAAATACTCCTCTGCTGAAGCAATTGGGAATATCACATCAACTGCTGTTACCGGAACCAATGCTGCTTATAAAAACGATCTCGGTTGGGCAAAGACAGCGATTAATAGTATGGTTAGTGGCGTGAATTCAAAAATTTCAACAATAGAAAAAAATGATGCAGCACCGACCTCCACACAAATTGCAACTTACGTTCAAAAACTCACTCAAGCAACGTCCTACGGTACTTTAAGTGATTCAGCGCAAGCCGAGACTAAACAATTGATTGCTGATTATACGACTAAAATGAACAATGCAAAGGTTTATGGTGACCTTTCCACTTTATATAGTGAGTTCACGGCGGCGTATGGTCAAATTAAATCTGCTGACAGTGCGACCTCCACGTCGACCAGTAAATCTTCCGAGCCATCAAGCTCATCAAGCTCATCAAGTTCATCTAGCTCGATACCATCAAGTGGCAATGAAACAGGGTCAACAGGTGCCAATAGTACTGGTTCATCTTCAGTCTCTAGTTCAAGTTCTTCGTCAGCAAACACGGATAGTTCAACAGGAAATGATACCGACTCAACATCTGCTTCTACCACTAGTTCATCTTCAACAGATGGTTCTTCCTCAACCGTGAGTGCAACGAATAAACAAGCGGCTATTATTGAATTAACAAATAATCACGATTTATATGTTACTGCATTGAAAGCAACTTTAACTGGAAATAGTCAGGTTGAGGCAACCCAAACTCAAAAAGATGCTGTTAATGCGGCTATAGCCAATGAGGATGCAATATTAGCTGAATATACTGATAAAATTAATGCTTCAACTTCTATGACTGAATGAACAATCGTTAAGGCTGATGGTAATGCGGCACTAAAAGCTGCTGGGACAACGACCCAGACTGCAACGGACGCTGAAAAGCAGGCTGCAATCCAAGCGCTTAATAATGCTGCTTCACAGCAAAAGACTGTCATTGCAGCCGATACAGAAGCTACTGATGCTGAAAAAACAGCCGCCGAAGCAATCGTTGATAATGAACTGAGTAACTATGTGGCACAAATTAATATTAATAATATTGCCTGAATTATTCATAGTTCATAAAAATCCCGTCAGTTTTCGTATTTTTTCGAAAACTGACGGGTATGTCTTTATCTTTTGCTGAAATACGATGTTTATCAGTTCTAGCTAGTGAGATCTTTCAACTAACTCAGAATTGCTTTGAACTTTTGGATACACTTGTCCCTTGGTTGTACAGATTTTTTTAATTTTGCCGGTTATTCAATAGCCTGGATACGCTGTAGAGCCTGGTAGAACAGCCGATGGTAAACATGATACGAGCTCAGCCGCAACTGAATGCGTCGGCCAGTATGCACAACACGTGCCGCAACTTTGAATAAACGGATCCGCAATGTGCTAACGCACAAGCCGGAATCATGTTTTGTCAGTGCTAGCTGCTTTAAAAAGTTGACAATATTGTAAGCCAGTACACTAACCATCATCCGGGCAGCATTGGCATTAAACGTTGAACTATCAGTCTTATCGAAAAAGAAACCTGTTTTAGCTTCTTTGATGTAATTTTCCATTTGGCTGCGTTTGTGATACAGTTCGAAGGCAGTTTCAGCCGTTAAATTAGTCAGATTAGTGACGATAAATTCATGTGAAAAGATCAGTTCACCAGCTACTCGAGTTGATTTAATATAAATCTGCCGTGGCTTAGGCCACGATGCTGATTGATAGATTTCAGAGTAGTAATGAGTCTCTTCCTCTTGCCACTGGGTTTGATCACTGATCTTGACGAACTTTTCAGCTAGATTCTGTAATTTTCGATTGCATTTGAGTCGAATAATGTAAAACACATCGTTGGCTTCACAGACATCGTAAACTTCTGGCGTGGCGAAGCCACTATCACCACGAACCAGAATGTCAGTCGTGGGCAGCTGAGTTTGATAATGCTTTAATAGTGGTGTTAAAAAAGCTTTTACATCTTTGCTGGTGTAGGCATTTCCAGGACGCAAGACAGCTTTCAATAAGTTACCATCTTGATCAGTTGCCAGTAATGGATGATATCCTTCAGTACCATAATGTGCGTTGTAGTTAGTGGCTTCCTGTTTGCCATAAGTGTCTGAGTGAGTCGAATCGATATCAATAATCGTGGCTGTCTGGTTGGTTAATAGTCGAACACGGTCGATCAAAGCCTCATTTAAAGTCTGTAATGTGCTAACACTATCTTTATCAAAGCGTTGCCAAAAACGTGATATTGTTGCTTGTGAAGCCAAAGACGGTTTATCCAATAATAATTTAAAAAGCGGTTCTTTTTCTAAAGAAGTTGCCGCAGAATCTGCGCTATAACCAGCAATAATCTGAAGAATTAACTGTTTTAAGATACTAGAATTACTGTGTTGACAATATCGTCGCTGGTCATTGAACCTCAATAGTTTGTCGGCCAAGATGGTGAACTGGAATTTTGCCATCAGCTCTACACACAATGTTAGCCCGCCATCGGAAGATAATTGACCACCCGTATGCGATACTAAAATGTTTTTGTTGAAATTTAATGCCATTTCCTGTAAAGTTTTCAATATAGAGTCCTCTTCTCTCATGTGGTTTTGTTTAGCAATTTAACTATACCAGAGCTGGGGCTCTTTTTGTGTACTTAAAAGGTGAAAATACAAAATACCCATCAAACGCGTGATGCATGTGTTTGATGGGTATTTTGCATATCTTTGTGAATAAATCAGGTATTGAAAAGAGTGTTGTCGATACGGCTCAAACAGCTGGTATTTCTATGATTCAAAGTATTACCGCAACGCACACTGCGGTGACCACGGCACAAAAAAATGCGGCGATTAACGCAATTATTAGCTCAGGAAATACAAAGAAGTTGGCTATTCAAAATGATGTGACAATTGTGGCTAACGACAAAATTAACGCCTATGCTGCCATCGATAAGATTGTTTCAGATTATGAAGTAAAAATTAACGCAGTAACTAAGACGGCAGATCTTGCCACACTACAATCGGCTGGAATTACCGCCGTTAACGCGTACACCGTGACTGGGACACCCCAAACTGACGCAACGAAGACATCATCAACTGATGACACAGTAAAGGCAACGACTACAACCAAGAAGTCAACCTCAACCAATAAGTACGTTTACGCTACTACCAGCATCAAGGTCTATAAGAGTTCTACTCTCAAAGGTAAAACAATTGCCAGCTATGGTAAGAAGACGCGTCAAAACCGGCCGACCTTCCAAATCCTCAAAGCAATCAAGAACAGTGCTGGTAAGACCGTTTACCAAGTAAAGGACCTCACCGTTAATAAGAAGGGTTACATTACCAGCAGTTCAAGTTCGGTTGGCAATCTTTATTACCAAACAAAAGCTGCTAAGGTAAAGGTCATCGACAATAAAGGTGTTAACCGCTACAAGAAGAGCAACCTGTCTGGTAAGACCTATCACTACAAGAAGGGTGCCACTATTAAGGTGAAGTCAATTACCAAGTACAAGAATGCGACACGCTTTAAGTTAAGCAATGGGCAGTACATCACTGCGAACAAGACGTTTGTGATTACTGTTGGCTAAAGTTTCACATGCACGTAGTTTAGAATCAAAGGGGAATCGTTAAATGTCAAAGAAGAAAATATTCGCGATCATCGCTAGTTTGGTCATTATATTTGGCCTGGGCTTCGCGGGCTACAGTGCGATGCACAAATCTGCAAGTAACAATAGCTATACTACGCAGAAACAGGACAAAAGTAAGACCAGTAGCTCTGAAAGCAGTAGTAGTGCACCCGAGAAGGCGGAAAAAGCTGTTTCCTCTAGTGCCAGCTCTGCCGCAACAAGCAGCAACGGTACGACCACTACCGACGCCAGTGGTAAGGTATCAAAGCTTAAGGATGGTAACAGTACTGGGACGACCGGTACAAACGGATCAACTGGTACAACCAAGAGTACGACTGGCAGTAAGAAGAGTGGTGTTAAATCTGTAACCGCATCGGCTACTACTCATAAGACAACCGCTCATGCTACTACGTCACACGCTGCAACCTGCAGCTTGATTGTCCGTGGCCCAATTAGTTCGGGAAACAAAGTGTTGCTTTCAGCGTCAAATATTCGTATTCACAGTGGTGATAAGGTCAGCACTGTTTTGAAGCGAGTTACTGCTGAGAAACATGTCGCACTTTCTTACCAAGGTGCTGGTGCCAGCATTTATATTCGGGGTATCAAAGGCCTGTTTGAATTTGACAAGGGTTCCGGCAGTGGTTGGTTGTACTCAGTGAACAACAAGTTCCCAGGTTATTCAGCTGGGAAGTATAAGGTGAAATCCGGCGACAAGATTCAGTGGCTGTACACTGAAAACCTTGGGAAAGACCGGGACGCACCACAGGTTACACAAAAGTAGGGTTTAAATTGAATTGAACAGGATGTTAGGAGGAACAACATGGTGAAGGGTAAGAAAATACTGTATGGGTTACTCAGCGTTTGCGCCACAGCGTTAGTAGGTGTGTCATTATCTGGCGTAACCACGCCAACTGCTAGTTACACGAAAGCAATCAACGCTGGGGCTAGTTATATCAAGACAAAGACCACTAAGAGTGATCTGGATGCCTGGGATGCTTTGGCTGTTAAACGGTCACCGTATGGTATGAGTTCTAAGGCGAAGGCAGTATTCAAAAAGGAATTAGCTGCCCACTTTAAAAGCTTAGACGGTCACTATTCTGCTGTCGATTATGAACGCAGCATGATTGGGGCATTGTCTATTGGCAGCAACCCAGAGAAGTATGAGAGCACTAACCTGGTTTCCGGTATTATCAAGACCGCACCTAAGTCTAACGCTGGAATTAACGGTAAAATTTGGGGCATTATTGCACTGAGTTCCAAGAACTATGGCAGCAAAAGTAACGCCGCTGTGAAGACCTTGGTTAGTCAGGTCGTTAAAGCACAGAACTCTGCCGGTGGTTGGGCAATTTCAGGAACAGCTAGTGATGTTGATGTAACTGGGATGGCCCTGATGGCTTTGAGTATGCACAAGAGTTATTCAGGCGTAAAAACAGCAATCAGTAAAGCAACTAGTTTGTTGAAGAACAAAGCCTATCAAAAATCTGGTGATTTCATCATCGCCAGCGCTTTCACTACCAAAGCCAACTCAGATTCAAACGCAATGGCTTTAGCTGGGTTATCAGCTGCCGGTGTCAACACGGATACTTATAAGGGTACAAGCAGTATTACGCCTGTAAAGCGGCTGATGAAGTTCCAGAAATCAACGGGCCAGTTCCGCTGGTTATGGAATAGTAATACTGGTGCGTTGCACATGTCTACACAACAAGCAACCTATGCACTAGAACAGTATCGGAACTACAAATTACACAAGGGTTCGATTTTTAGCTTCTAGAGTAGTCAAGAAATCATTAGGGAGATGTCAAAATGAAGTTCAATAAACTTGTCAAAGTACTTGCAGGTGTGATGCTACTTGGGGGCGGTCTATTTATCGGCGCTAACCTCAATACTCCTGCCGCACAAACCACAACGGCACAGGCGAAGACTAAGAGTACCAAGGTCGTTAAGGTCACCTATAAGAAATTAGCCAAGAAGGCTTATCACGTGACAAAGGGAACTTTCTACAGCACCAGCAAGTTAACAAAGGCGAACCACTATGCTGTTCACTATAAGAACACAACATTCTACACTTCAGAACAGGGAACGGTTAAGCGTGCTAATGGCAAAAAGGCCATTTACTATTACGTCAAATCAAGTAATGGTAAGGTCAAGGGTTGGATTTGGCACAGCTATCTGATCAAGGGTAAAGCACCTGCTGCCAAGAAGACAACGACCACTACGTCAACGACAAAGACGCCAACAACTAGTACCACAACTAGCGGATCCACGACAACACCACAAGCACCGATTACATCTCTTGTCGGTGAATCTACTAGTTCATCAGACACTGAACAAGCAACTGTTAATGTTTATGGACCTTTGAGTCAAGGAAATAAGATTTTGGTTTCAGGCACTGTTGACTTTACTGCTGGAGCAACTGCCGCAAGTGTACTACAGACTTTATGTAACAATTCAGGAGTTTCAGTAAGTATTAGTGGAACAGGAACTTCGCTTTATGTTCGCGGTATTGATAATCTTTTTGAAAAAGACACGACTGCAACGAGTGGGTGGATTTATAGTGTTAATGGCACATTTCCAAGTTACAGTGCAGGTGCCTACAAAGTTCAAAGTGGAGATGTAGTTCAATGGATGTACACGGAGACGAAAGGCGATCGAGGCTGGACAGGTCAATAGGGAAAAAGCCGCACCTTGTCTTTGAACAACTGAATCCGTGGGTCACGTTCACCTATTACGTGGTGACGATTGCTTGCTCCATGATCTTCATTCAACCGATTTTTCTGCTGGTTGAACTGCTGCTCATTTTGGCCGTGAACTTTATGTCCAAGAGCAACAAACAGGTCTGGGGCGTGCTTGAGGGGAGTCTGTTTATGATGGCATTCATCATGATCTTGAATCCCCTGATCAACAACCGCGGGGCCCACGTGATCTGGTCCTTTGGTGGAACAGTCATTACCGTTGAAGCTGTGGTTTACGGCTTCATGATGGCCGTTTCGCTGATCATCGTCTTGTTGATTTTCATTTTCTACAACAAGATCCTGACCAGTCAAAAATTTATGTATTTATTCTCACGGATCTCACCGAAACTGACGCTGCTGACGATGATCACATTGCGGTTCGTCCCACTTTTCATTCGTCGGTTCAAAAATATCACCCAGGTCCAATCGCTTCGTGGTATCGACGTCAGTCAGGGGTCCGCACGCAAACGCAGTATTGGTGTCATGAAACTAATGGAAGTGTTGCTAGTAAGTTCCTTTAACAACGCGTTACAAACCGCTGATTCGATGAGCGCCCGCGGGTTTTCCAGCGGCGCTAAACGGTCCAGTTACCAGCGTTACCGGTTTACGAGCCAGGATGTGTTCTCGCTGTGCTGGTATCTGCCGCTAACCATCTTTTGTTTCTACATGGCGTCTAAGGGCGTCGGTCGGATGGTCGTTTACCCGTCACTCGGGACGGCTGGCCTGTCCGGGATGGGCATCGTCGTGTTAGTAGGTGTCATTCTTCTATATAGTTTTCCAATCATTTTAGAAGCATGGGAGTGGCTGTGGTGGAACTTATTAAAACTGTAGGCTTAAATTTTGAATACGCGTTAGCCGACCATAAGAGTCTAAACGACGTCAGCCTCAGCGTTGACAGCAGTGACTTTATCACCGTTGCCGGCAGCTCCGGCAGCGGCAAGACCACGCTGTTGCGCCAAATGAAGCCGGAACTCTGGCCGGTGGGCAAACGGACCGGGGAGATCTACTTCGAAGGTCAGAAGATCTCCAAGCTTTCCGCGGCCGACAGTGCCCAAAATATCGGGATGGTGTTTCAAAGCCCTGACGACCAGCTCGTGATGGACAACGTCATTCAAGAATTAGCCTTTTCATTAGAAAACATCGGGTTGCCGGCCAGCACGATTCAAAAACGAATCGCCGAACTGGTCAGCTTCCTTGGCCTGCAGGACATCCTGTACGAAAACGTGCAGAATTTGTCTGGCGGTCAAAAACAGATGGTCAACTTGGCTGCTGTGCTGATTCTCCGGCCGAAATTGTTGCTGCTGGACGAACCGACGGCGCAGTTGGACCCAATTGCCACCAAGGATTTTGTCTCGTTGCTGAAACGCATCCACGATGAACTCGGGATCGCCATCGTCATGAACGAACACGTGTTAGACGATGTCCTGCCGCTGTCCAACAAACTGTGGATCGTTAAGGACGGCGAACTGGCGTATTCTGGCGAGGTGAGTTCGGTTCTCAAACAACTGTGGGATGAACCAACCCTACGCAGTTTTGTGCCAGACGTGCCGTACATTTTCTTGAACACGGGTCTGACCGACAAGATGCCGCTGAAACAGTTGCCGCTGACGGTGGTTGCTGGCCGCGACGTGTTGCAGGAGACGCAGACCAAGTTCGACGAAAACTTAATTCAGCATGCCACCCATGATGATGCTGACGCGGTTGCCAAGATTTCCCACATTTCGTTTGAGTACGATAAAAACGGTTATTACGTTTTGGACGACGTGAATTTAACGGTGCATCAGAACGATTGGCTGGCGATTATCGGCAAGAACGGGACCGGAAAAACGACGCTGCTGAAGGTCATGATGGGGCTGTTGCCGGCACGGCGAGGGTCCGCTAAATTGCTGGGCAAACGGTTGAAGTCGTGGGAAAAGGATAAGGACACGTTCCACAAGGAAGTGGCCTACCTGTCCCAGACACCGTCTGAATATTTCAGTTATGATTCGATCACTGAAGAGTACGTCGAACACGGCAAACAGTTGGGATTGGATGATCCTGAAGATGCCGCAAAACGGATGCTTGAAGAGATGACCATCAGCCACATCGCGGGGCAGAACCCGCACGATGCCAGTGGTGGCGAGCAGCAGTTGATTGCGCTCGGACTCCTTTTGTTGTCACAGCCGAAACTATTGTTGCTGGACGAACCGACGAAGGGGTTGGATCCGATTCGGCGGATGGCGCTTGGCCGCATCCTGAAGAACCTGCAGACCGACCATGGGTTGACGATTATCATGGTCAGCCACGATATGACCTTTAGTGCTAAGTTCGCAAACCAGTGCGCGTTGCTGTTTGACGGCAAAGTCGTTTCCCAAGACGAACCGCATAAGTTCTTCGAGGAAAACTTCTTCTATACGACCACGATCAACCGGATGCTGCGGTATCAGCTGCCCGACGTGATCGACCGCGAGGAGGTCATTCAATGACAACCTTGATGCATCACATCAAACGAAATGGCGGTTACCTCATATCGCTTGCCGTCATGATCCTCTGCCTGGTCTGGATCGTCTACTTCAACGGCGACCAACATTACCTGATCTTGAGCTTTGCCTGCCTGGTGGTCAGCATGCTGCCATTTTACTGGCACTTTGAAAACCGGCAGTCAGAGGCGCGAGAAGTCGTGTTCATTGCTGTGCTGGTAACGATCGGTGCCCTTGGCCGGGTCGCACTGGCGGCCATTCCTGACGTGAAGCCCACCAGCTTTATCGTCATCATGGCCGGGTTAGTCCTCGGTCCAGAAGCGGGGTTCATTGTGGGCTCCACCTCTGCTATCGTTTCCAACATTTTTCTTGGGCAAGGGCCCTGGACACCCTGGCAAATGTTTGCCTGGGGCATGATGGGCGTCACCGCTGGGTTGATCCGCAACTTCAAATGGGCGCACAACCGGTACTACCTCGCCGCACTTGGAGTCGTTTACGGGTTTTTGTTCGGCTGGATCATGGATCTCTGGTACGCACTGGTCTACGTCTCGCCACTGACCCTTAAAACGTTCATTGCAGCCTATGTTGCCAGCTTTTACTTTGACCTGACTCACGGGATTACGACTGCTGTTTTGCTGTTTCTGTTCTATGAGTCCTGGTACCGGATCATTACGCGGTTTAAGTATAAGTATGGGTTGGGCGATGTGCAGGATCAGTTGGATAAGAGCGATTTCTAGTGGTGTTTGGGAATTGTCGGAACGCGTTTCAGCTATGTTGCCGAGAAAAACTGTTAAGTTCGCTGCATTGCGCGATTTGACACTCCGTCGTGGTGGCTCGCGATGGAGCTAACTCGATTTCCGCTGTGCGGCTCTCGAGTGGATCTTCATCGTCTCGCACATCAGTAACCGACCAAAGAACGGTCGCTAACTGATGTCGACACCACGACTCCGTGCCAAATCGCTCCATTCCGCTGACATTCTGCTAAATTTAGCTGTTTGTTAAACATCGAATGCCAGTCAAAGCTGGTTCCTAGAGAATCCGCCCTCGACTGCGTGATACCTTGTTTCAGCGAAGCTTGGTACAGTGTTAGTGGATGCGATAATGTCACTGACAGTTTCTAATGAATTGAATTTAATTTAAAGGATGGTCTCTGTGTATCATGCAGACCCATTCTTTTTGTTTTGACCGGCTTTAATTGTGAAGTAAAAAAACAATCCTCGCCATCGAAATCGACAGCGAGGATTGTTTTTTGATTTAAAAGTGAACGGTTTGTAAGACCAGTTGCACCGCTAAGATACCCAGGGTCAGGTAAACGATCATGTGCTGCATGCGCACATAGCGGTTATATTCCTTGTGCCGCTGTTCGTCTGACTTATGGGTAAAGTCTTCGGCCATCAGCACTTCGGCCTGCAGGAGGTCCGTATGCATCAGGTACATGGACAGCAGGGCAATCAAGTACTCGCGGTCATCACCGTCCGGCAATCGATTTGCCTGGTCGTGCACCACGTCCAGCTGATCCGTTGTCAGCGGCTCTTTTGGCATGTCCGTCATGAGGTATTCTGGCATGCTGGTGAGCTTTTGGTACTCCTGCCAGAGATTATGCACGATGGTGTTAAAGAACCGTCTCGGCAGCCAAATACGGTTGCTGGTAATCAACCTGCTTGTCAGCCACGCCAGCGACCCGAACAGCAGGATGAAAATGACCATGCTGATAATGTCCGTGACGTTGCTGGTCCCCACTAGGGTGATGTGCGCAATTGATGGCAGACAGGCAACGAGAATCGGAATGATGTATAGGCGCATCAACGCAAATGCCGTTTGGCTTCGGCCTTCTTGCGACTGCAATGACGTCCTGATCGCACTGAGATACTGCGTCATCATGGTAAACTGGCCCTCATAATCCTCATAGGACACGATCTGCTTGGCAAATATCCGCACAAAGTAGAAGGCGACTACTGCGTTGATGATCAACATAATCATGTTAAATTGAAATTGACTCATTGTGCCTCCCTTGGGTTTACATGTGGTTCTAAGTTCGTTGCATTGCGCGATTTGGCACTCCGCTGTGGTGGCTCGCGAATGAGCTAATTCGATTTCTGCTGCGCAGCTCTCGAATGGATCTCATTCGACTCGCATATCACTAGGTGGCCGAAACCCTCGCCCACCAAGTGATATCGGCACCACAACTCCGTGCCAAATCGCTCCATTTCACTGACCGTGAGCTAACTGCTAACAAGACATAAATACCGAAATACAGTCAAAACAAGTTTGTGGAGAATCCGCCCTCGACTGCGGTTATCCGATTGTCAGCGAATCTCTCTACGGTTGTTGTTCAGTGGGTTCGGGTCGATTGCGATGTGTAATGTCCTCAGAGTTGCCAATACCTTGAATGCTAGTCAACAGCAAGTATCAGCGCAGTGGAGCCGACCGGCGGAACGAAGCGGAAGATAGCTGCTATTTCAAGACACCAAGTGCAGACATCTGAGCGCCGATCCGCTCGCCCCATTCCGCATGGGTGCGGTGGGCGAGTTCGTTGACGATGAAGTCGGGTTGGACGCAATCGACGACTTGTTGGATGGCGGGGTCCTCGAATGGCAGGTGCATGTCAATCTTGCCGATGCGGTCGTAGACTTGGGCGAACTGGTCGAGGTAGGACGCGTCCTTGTTAAACGGTAGGTCCTTGGCCACTTCAGCGAAGTAACCGGCCCGTGTTTTAACGCTGCAGTTGATGTGCATCCCCTTGATATAGGGGAGAATCTCAGCGTTGTTGGATAACACGTGCAGGATGTAGTCGCTGGCTTCTTTTTGCGTCGTCAGCTCCAGATTCGTATTTGTCAGGTGGCCGGTGTCGAGCACGATGCCGACGTTTGGCACTTTGACGGCGTCCAATAGGGTCGTTGGGAAATCCGTATCCAGCAGATCCATACCGCCGATGGTCAGGTTTTCAAATAAGAAATCGTAATCCATCACGTCATGGTAGCGGTCGTACAGTGTGTTGACGAAATCAATCGTGTCGTCCAGAATGCGCTGTTGCTTGGCCGGATCGGTGTGCAGCGCGTCGAAGTGGTACAGCTCATCTAACGTTGTGTCGCCCACGTGATAAACGACGTACTTGACGCCCAGCTCGTGTGCTTTAGTCAGCTGCTGACCGTAAACGTCGATGAGGCCTTCCTTGTCCTTTGCTTGGTAAAATTGCGTCCAAGCATCCTCGGACCCAAATTCGGTCATGAGGGCGTCATGGTTGTTTTCCCACAGCGGCATCCAGGTGGGATAAAAACTTAAATGCAGACCCTGCACCATATCTGGTTTGATTTTTGGCGACACATCGTTGCCCACCAGGATGCCTTCGACGCCCTGGCAGTTGTATTGTGTGTAGAAGTCCCGTAGTGCCTGTTCGCTATCGAATTCATCGACCGATTGGCGGTTTAGGGGCATGTTGATTAGATAGTCCATGGTTTTCTTCTTTCATACTTTTGGGTTGCGTGGTGGTTTTAAAACTTTCTTGGCTACCACGCCGAAACGCGTTTCGGGAAACTGAGACCGGCCGCGTAAGGGAACTTAGTGGTAAATCCAGAACCGTGATTTACCACTAAGTTCCCTTACGCTCTGGTCTCACCCGTTTCCCTTCACGCTCTAAATTATACCCTAACCCACCCTCAATTTAACCCCTTACATTGGGATAATGACTTGCTTGCGACAAAGTGAGCGACTATGCTACAATTTTACTAACGAGTTGAGAAGTAACGGTAGTCGGCGAAGTAAAACCATTAACCGACGCTTAAAATTAAGGAGTTTATGATGTTAAAAAAGCAACTGGTGTCGCTGGGTATCGTGTCGTGGGTCTTGTTTTCCGTTGTTAATCTGCTAATGTCGTCAAAATTTGTTAAACTAGGTCAACAGGTGACGACAAGTGATATTATGAAGTCACTCATTATTTCAGCGGTGCTCTACTTCGTGCCAATTGTGATCGGTGCGATGGGGCATAACGCTGGCTACTATGTATTAGCGTTGGTCATTATCATTTATTCGGTCGGGCTGATCAATGTCATTTTAACCATGTTTTATGGCAGCAGTGCGAATATGACGATTAAAGCGCTGATGATCTTTGCCGGCATCGCCGTCCTTGTGTTCAACGGGTACTGGATGATCCTTGCCTTTCGATACCGGCATAGTCTGGATAATGTGCGCGACGAAAAGAAGTATCAGGAATTGAAACGACAACAGGAACAACAAAAATAATAATCGAGGTCTAATATGGATATTGCGGTAGCAGACTTTATTGAAAAGGTAGAAACAGAACAGGTCACGAGCCAAACGTTTGAGATCACGCGGGGTGCGCTGGACCAGCAGGGCGACAAGGCGGTACTGACACCGATCGTTGAATTCGTTGCGGAAACGGTGAAGAAGGGGGAGCTGGCGTCAGCAATCCTCTCCTTTACGGATGCCGAAATCGAATTTCGCTTGGAGACCAGCATCATCAACCTGCCATTGCGGTACGTGAACACCATCAAAAAGATGTTGTCTGACGAAGACGATATGGCGGTCAACATTTACAGTGTGCTGGAGTCGCCAGATGTGAACCAGTCGTCATTGCGCATCGATAAGGTGGCCTCTGTGGACGATTTTCAGGCGCATCAGGATGTCATGGCAGAATCCATTGGCGAGTGGCTAGATACGCAGTTAGCTGCGATTAAGACCAACGAAGAACATCGGGCTGAAACGGATGCCTTGAAGGCCAAGGAAGAGACTGAGTCTGACAAGAAACCGGCTAAGAAGACAGCCGCTAAAAAGACTGCAAAGAAGACCACGAAAAAGGAATCTTAGTGAAGTTTAGCTTCACAAGGGTGACGAAACGTGGTACTCTGGTTTTATGCGATGAGTCGAGAATAATCACGTCGTCAGTAATGACGGTCTGCGCAAGCGGCTAGGTGATTTTCTGGCAGCGGGCACGATTTTCCCACCGTATTTGTGGGTGCCATGGTTCAAAGGAAATGTGGATTTCTGAGAACTCACTTAGCGATAAGGGGCTGCGTTTGATCCTCACAACCAGTTTACTGGCTGTGAGGATTTTTTTTGCGCTCATTTAGTTCAGTTGTATCTGTCCGTTGCATTGCGCGATTTGGCACTCCGCAGTGGTGGCTCGCGAATGAGCTAATTCGATTTCTGCTGCGCAGCTCTCGAATGGATCTCATTCGACTCGCATATCACTAGGTGGCCGAAGACCTCGCCCACCAAGTGATATCGACACCACAGCTCCGTGCCAAATCGCTCCATTCCACTGACTGTGAATCTACTGTTGACCACAGTTAAGTATCGAAATGCAGTCAAAACTAGTTCGTAGAGAATCCGCCCTCGACTGCTAATACGCTCATCGTCAGCTAATCTCTCTGTGTTGGTCGTGTTTCTATCAATTAAGATGGGTAGATTTAGTCACTCCGAAGGTCATGATTGTAAAATCTAAGACAGTGTTGGTGAATGTTAGCCGGTTTTACGATGTTGCCCAGTGAACCAATATAACTTTACCAGCAAGTATCAGCGTAGTGGAGCCGGTCGGCCCTGCAGGCAGTAGTGTCGGTGGTTGTTGGCGAGGGTTTTGTCCTCGCCTACAACCACGGGAGACGGAGGAGATCCTTGAATTTCTGCCAAGAAATTCAATAGCTCCGGAGCGACCCACTACAGCCTGCAGGGCCGACCGGCGGACGGAGCGAAAGCTACGTACTAAATAATTACTTTCTCATAATACAAAGCAAAATATTTAGCAGAAAAAAGGGTTGACACAACGACAAAATGAGAGTTAAATTAGAACCAATCTCATATTAGGCGATGACGAGAAGAGTAAGTTGCGTGAACTTGTTAAGAGAGCTGTGCATGGTGAAATGCAGCCTGGTTCAACGACTGAAGATGATCTCAGAGCCTGATTCGGGGTCCACGGGCTACCGAATCCGTCAGCAATCGATACCTTGCAGGAGTCTCCTCATTTTTGAGGGTACTTTTCAAGGCTTGAATTGTGAGATTCAAGTAAATTTCAGGTGGTAACGCGAAACCTTCGTCCCGATACAGTAGGGGCGGAGGCTTTTTCTATTTCTAGGAGGTCTTCGCATGACAAAAAAACAACATATTGAAACCATTCTTGCGCAAGCAGGAAATCGTTCAGACGACGAAAAAACGGGTGCCGTTTCGACACCGCTATACTTTTCAACTGCATACCGTCACGCAGGGTTAGGCCAGTCGACGGGGTACGATTATTCACGAGAAACCAATCCAACGCGTGATCAGCTCCAACAAGCGATCGCAAAGTTGGAAAACGGCGACACGGCGTTTGCGCTGAGTTCTGGGATGGCGGCCATTCAGTTGGTCTTCACTCAGTTCAAGAGTGGCGAAGAAATTGTTGTTTCTGATGACCTCTACGGCGGCTCATTTCGGTTCTTTGATCTGTTGACCGATAACTACGGCTTGAAGTTCGATCTCTGGGATGGTCAGGATTACGACCGGTTGGCTGAACTGACACGCCATGCCACAACAAAGGGCATTTGGTTAGAAACACCATCGAACCCAACGATGAAGATCATTGACATTCATAAAACGGCTGAAGTGGCCCACCAAAATGGGGTCAAAGTCATCGTGGATAACACCTTCTACACGCCGTTGCTGCAACAACCACTCAACGAAGGTGCCGATATCGTGGTCCACAGTGCCACCAAGTACCTGAGCGGGCACAACGACATTTTAGCCGGCGCGGTCGTCTGTAAAAACCAAGACGACGCGGACTTGCTTGACCGTAATTTAACAACCACGGGCGCCGTCTTAGATCCATTTGATTGCTGGTTGTTGCTCCGTAGTTTGAAGACCTTACCGCTGCGTTTGGCACAACACGAACGCAACGCAAAGGCCATCGTGGCTGATCTGGAAAAGAACACAGCCGTTGAAAAAGTCCTGTATCCCGGTCACGGCGGCATGATCAGTTTCTACGTCCGTGATGAAAGCTGGGTCAACACGATTTTGCAGAACCTGGAAATCATTTCCTTTGCCGAAAGTTTGGGCGGGGTCGAAAGTCTACTGACCGTGCCAGCCATCCAAACGCATAAGGATCTCTCCGTTGCTGAACGGGAAGCTAAGGGGATCACGAAGAACCTCTTACGCTTATCCGTGGGGATTGAAAACAGCAACGATTTAATTGACGATTTGAACCATGCCATTTCAGTGGCAGCTAAAAACACGATCAAGACCACAAACTAGGGGGAATTCACATGAGCCTATCAGATTTTTCAGATGCAACAAAGGTCATTAAAACAACGACGAAACCAGACCCAGCTACGGGTGCCTTGAACCCGCCGATTCAACTCTCTTCCACCTTTGAACAAAAGGATTTGGACCACTTTGGCAAGTACGATTACACGCGGAGCGGCAACCCGACCCGGGACGTGCTGGAAGACAGCATTGCTGAACTCGAACACGGGACGCGCGGGTTTGCGTTCGCAACCGGGATGGCAGCCATCTCAACCGCTTTTTTGACCTTACATCAGGGCGACCACGTCATCGTGACGAGTGACGTTTATGGCGGGACGTTCCGTCTAGTAACCGAACTGTTGCCCAACTACGGCATCGAATATGATTTCGTTGACTGTAATGACCCAGCAGCCCTGGAGGCGGCGTTCAAGTCAAACACCAAGGTGGTTTACATCGAGACACCCGCAAACCCAACCTTAAAGGTGACGGATATTCGCCAGGTGGTCGAGATTGCGCACAAACATGATGCGTTAGTCTTTGCTGATAACACGTTCATGACGCCAATTTTCCAAAAGCCATTGGATCTGGGTGTTGACCTTGTGTTGCATAGCGGCACCAAGTTCTTGGCTGGTCATTCTGACATTTTGGCTGGGTTGATCGTGACAAAAACCAAGGAACTTGGCGACGCTGTCTACTTCATTCAAAACGCAATGGGCGCAACGCTTGGCATTAGTGACTGCTGGTTACTGTTGCGGGGTATCAAGACACTGGGTATTCGGGTCAAGGCCGAAGCCAGCAATGCGTTAGCCCTCGCCAAATGGTTTGAAGACCAACCCATCGTTGAAAAGGTCGACTACCCTGGTCTGGATGATTTCGAGGGCCACGATGTGCAATTCAGCCAAGCAACGTCTGGCGGCGCGGTCCTGTCGTTTGACATTGGGACTGAAGACAACGTGCGCAAACTGGTCAAGGAACTCAAGATTCCTGTCTTCTCCGTTTCTTTGGGCGCTGTGGAATCAATCATTTCCTACCCGCCAAAGATGTCTCACGCTGAACTGACTGCCGACGAACGCCACGAACGCGGTATCGGCGACGGCTTGCTGCGGCTTTCCGTTGGTGTTGAAGACGTGGATGATCTGAAGGCTGACTTTGCGCAGGCGTTTGCGAAGATTGCTGCTGGCGAGAAGGCTGGCAGTCCGGTTGGTCGGTAAGGTTTGGGTAGTTGCTGAACCGTAGTTATTTCTATTAGATTTGGGTTTAATGAATAAAGTCTGAGAAGCTGGCATCGGTTGGTGCTGGCTTTTTGTTTTTGGTTTAAAAATGATTGGCTTTTTAGGCAGCGGTACCGAAATGTGTTCCAGGAGGCACAGGGCTAACGTGTAAGAGACTCTGGTCTAGAAGTCAGGCCCGGACTTTTGTGTGTTTTGTCAGCCGGATGAGTATGGCTTCAGCTTTCTTGGCGACGGAGACTAAACGTGTTCCGCAAGGCGAGACCAGGCACGGGGCTAACGTGTAAGGGACTCTGACCAAAAAGTCAGGCCCGGACTTTTCGGTCAGAGTCCCTTACACACCGCCCCTAGACCGCCTTGCTCCACACTCTGGCCTTGACTTAGAGCCCCCTCTAAGTGCTTTACTATAAGATGTACAAAAACGACGGGTACAGGTACCCGCCCAGAGGAGGTTATTATGAGAGACTTTAGTTTTAAAAACGCGACCGATATTCGGTTTGGTAAGGATCACATTGACGCCGAATTACACGATGCTGTTGCTCAATTTGGGAACAACGTGCTGTTCATTTACGGTGGGCACTCGATTCAAAAATCTGGGCTGTATGACCGCGTTAAAGGGTTGTTGAATGACCTTAACGTTGTTGAACTTGGTGGGGTTGAACCCAATCCTAAAATCAGTTCTGTTCGCGACGGTCAGAAATTGGCGCAGGACAACAACGTTGACGTTATCTTAGCCGTTGGTGGCGGTTCTGTTATCGATGCTGCGAAAGTGATTTCTTCAGCTAAGTTCTATAACGGCGATGCTTGGGACCTGGTTGTTAACGCCAATGGTGCCGACAGTTACAAGCTGGATGAAGTGCCGATCGTCGACATCTTAACGCTGTCCGCCACTGGGACTGAAATGAACCATAACGCGGTCATCTCAAACCCTGAGATCAACGAAAAAATTGGGACGCGCGTTCCAGAGACGCCTGCCATTTCCTTCCTTGACCCAGAATTGACTGAAACTGTGCCAGCGCGTCAGACCGCTGCGGGTTCCATCGACATCATGAGTCATTTAACGGAACAGTATTTTGACCGTGACGACGCCAACGATGTGTCGAAGGGCATGATCGAAGGCTTGATGCGGACAGTAATCAAGTGGGCGCCCGTTGCCATTAAGAACCCTTCGAACTACGATGCCCGCGCTAATCTGATGTGGTCATCAACCATGGCCTTAAACGGCATTGTGAGTGTCGCTAACGTCACTGGTTGGACGGTTCACCCGCTGGAACACGAACTGTCAGCCTACTATGACATCACGCACGGTATCGGCTTAGGCATTCTGACGCCCCGCTGGATGAAGCAGGTCATCGAAGACGAAACGACCTTGCCATTATTTGCCCGTTTAGCACGTATCGTTTGGCATTTGACCGGCGACGACGACCTGACACTGGCTAAGCAGGCCATTCAAAAGACCTACGAATGGAACGCATCGCTTGGTGCTGAAATGACGTTGCCTGAAGTCGGCATCAGCGACGACAGCAAGTTTGACGTTATGGCCAAGGCTGGTGTCGAAGAAGGTCAGTTGGAAACGGCTGGGTATATTAAGTTGACGCCGGCGGATGTTGTGGCAATCTATCAGGATTCAATGACACCGGAGATGTTTTAAAAACTACAAAATTAACATTGTCATTCCCCAATGATATTGCGTTGCTCACCCAACTATTCATCTGAATAGAGTAACGTTGTGTTAGACTAAAAAGACCAAGTTCAACAGCTCGTTGAACTTGGTCTTTTTCTTTTTAGTGCGATTGACTTTCCTGAACAAGCCCATCGAAAAAGTGCTTCAGTGACGTCTTACCACCGGAAGCTCTGTCACCTTGCAAAAATTGTGCTTCAGTTCGAACGTTTTTGTAATCAAAAAGTGCGTTGGCGTATTCTACGACAAGCTCATCACCCATATCATCAAGCATCAGGTTGGCGAGATTGCTGAGTCCCGTTTTGATGGCGCGTCGGATGCGTTGAAAAAGAATTTTCTTTTCGTGCTCATCAATGTGGTACTGACTATTGAAATCAATGTCACGAAATGCGATGTTCTGTTCTAACATAATTTGACTGATTGCAAGAATGTCCGAAGAACCTGCTTCAGACGTGATACCAAAAAAACGCAGAATCGAAAGCATTTTTTCCTTTTCCGTTTCGTATTGGTTTATTGGAGGTGTCGTTGCAATATTGACGCCGCCAACTAAGGATTGAATATCATTGAGCTTTGACGTTATTTGAATGTTTTGAATGACTTTTTCAATCACTGTTTTGACCTCGATAACGTTGATCGGTTTATCGATAAAGAACTCAATGCCAGCTTCGTAAGCCTGAGCTCGTAGTTGACTGTCACGCACCTGCGAAATCATAACGAATCGTAGCTGACTTTTAAGCTGCTTTAGACGTTTGATCAGGTCGATGCCAGAAATCTCCGGCATCAAAAGATCCACCAGAACGATGTCAACATTGAGCATCATAATTTCGGATAAAGCCTGTTTAGCGTTAGGTGCGGTCCCAACAACAGTATTATCAGCATTTTGTTCCAAAATTTGTGTCAGGATCATTGGGATGGATGGGTCGTCATCAACGATGTAGAAGTTCATGCAGTTGCCTCCTGAAGTAAACGTTGTTTGTTAAAAGTGACCTTGAAGTTAGTGCCTTGGCCCAATTTCGAAGCAACTTCTATGGTTCCGTCAAACTGTTCTTGCACAATAATTTTAACATGAGAGAGTCCAATGCCACGATAGACATCGCCGGTATCCTCGTTAAATTTGGTGGTGAAGCCTGGTTGGAATATCATGGCCATGGTTTTAGCATCCATACCTGACCCGTTATCACTAATGTTGACGATGATGTTGTCACCAGCATCTTCAGCAGTCACTCTGACGAGACCGTTAGTCTTATTTTGAAGGGCATCGATACTATTAAAAATTAAATTAGAAATGACAGAGACAACGTAATAATGATTGGGCACCACCAACTCAACATCATTTTGAACGTTGATGACAATGTTTTGCTGACGATCTTTAATCGTGACTCGAATATAACTAGTGACAACTCGTAAAATGTCAGTGAATTTCATTGCAGTTTCTTCACCATCATCAAAATAATCACCAAGTCCGCGAATTACATTTTGATAATCCTTTTTAATTTCATGAACATCACGAGCAATTGATAATGCCATATCACGATTTTTGGGGTCAACACTTTCATCTTGAAGATTCTGATTTAGCAGATAGGCATTCTTCATGACATTTTCAATTTCACTGATGTTTTTCTTCATGAAGTACACCTCACTTTTAACTGAGGCGGCAATCCAAACGAAATGATAGTAGCGCTGCTCGTGGCTATCTTCGCGCATCATTAATGTAAAGTGATGGTACAGGAAAGCGAGTAAACAACTACATAGGCTTCGAACGAGTGCGACGATAAATAATAGCTGGAATAATTGATAACTGTAGTGTGCAAAGTGTGTTAGAAGACTTGCTTCTAATAGGTTAGACACGTAGTCGCAGACAACAATCGTGAAGAAAAAGGAGCTGTTGTTCCATTGGCCTCGACGCCAATAGAGTAAGTAATAAAGGGCACCGTAGCATAAATAAAAAGCAATATCGGTCATGATAAATGTCAGAATTTGATCCTGCGAACCATCGTGACTAATAAATAAGAGAATACCTCGAAATATTGGTGAAGCAAAGGCAATTGCCAGCATGAGTTGAATTGGATTTAAATCGGCATTGAAATAAAGAAAAATCGGCATGATCAACGGTGATAGTGCAAGTATAAAACCGGGTGCGTATGTTTGAAAATTCACTTGTGAGGCAAGTGCAATACAAACTGCTGCAATTAGGATGCGTTGCCACCTTCCATAGTTGATAAAACGCGTCTGTTTAAACAAAAAAATACCCCCATGAGATTATTTGAGCAACTTCTTGAAGCATTTTGAAGATTTATGAAACCGCTTACTATACTAAACATTGTAAATAACAAAGGAGGAACACACAATGTTTAACTTACGTCACAGAAGCTTCTTAACCCTATTAGATTTTACACCAAAGGAAATGGGATTTTTACTTCAATTATCTGAAGACCTCAAAACGGCAAAGTACACCGGTACTGAACAACAAAAATTAGCAGGTAAGAATATTGCCCTGATTTTTGAAAAGAGCTCAACTCGGACACGCTGTGCATTTGAAGTTGCCGCCTATGACCAAGGTGCTAATGTTACTTATTTAGGACCAAGCGGTTCTCATATGGGTAAGAAAGAAACGGCTAAGGATACTGCTCGTGTTCTGGGTGGTATGTATGATGGTATTGAATACCGTGGGTTCTCACAACGAACAGTTGAAACATTGGCAAAATATTCTGGTGTTCCCGTATGGAATGGCTTGACCGATGAAGATCACCCGACTCAAGTTTTGGCTGACTTTTTGACGGCTAAAGAAGTTTTGAAGAAAAACTATAGCGACATTCATTTCACCTACGTGGGTGATGGTCGTAATAACGTTGCTAACGCTCTAATGATTGGTGCAGCAACTATGGGGATGGCATTCCATCTTGTTTGCCCTAAAGAATTGGATCCAACAGAAGAGTTGATGACTAAGGTCAATGCACTTGCTACTAAGACGGGTGCCACAATTATGGTCACTGATGACATTGATAAGGGTGTTAAAGACTCTGATGTCATTTACACTGACGTTTGGGTATCGATGGGTGAAGCTGATAGTATCTGGGCAGAACGCATCAAGCTGTTGAAACCATATCAAGTTAACAAGGCCATGATGGAAAAAACAGGCAATCCAAACGTTATCTTTGAACACTGTTTACCATCGTTCCACAGTGCAGATACAAAGGTCGGTCAAGAAATTGCCGAAAAATATGGTTTGACTGAAATGGAAGTTACCGATGAAGTCTTTGAAAGTGAAGCATCAGTGGTCTTCCAAGAAGCAGAAAACCGGATGCACACGATTAAAGCCGTTATGGTTGCTACCTTAGGCGAGTAGTCCAGACAGGGGGGATCGATATGGCAAAGATTGTCGTTGCATTAGGTGGTAACGCCTTAGGAAAATCACCTGAGGAACAACTGGAATTGGTTAAACATACAGCTACATCTTTAATCGGATTAGTGGCTGCTGGTCACCAGGTTGTGATCAGCCATGGAAATGGACCACAAGTTGGTGCAATTAATTTAGGGATGAACTATGCGGCCGAACATGGTCAAACAGCGGCATTTCCATTCCCAGAATGTGGCGCCATGAGTCAGGGGTACATTGGCTATCATCTTCAACAAAGTCTTCAAAACGAATTGCATCACCGATGGATGAACAAAAACGTTGTGACCATGGTGACCCAGGTTGAAGTTGATCCGACTGATTCAGCATTTCAGAATCCAACTAAACCAGTGGGTGCTTTTTACAGTAAGGAAGATGCTGAACAAATTGAACGCAACAAGGGTTACGTGTTCAAAGAAGATGCTGGCCGTGGCTACCGACAAGTTGTGCCCTCGCCACTACCAAAATCAATCATTGAACTTGATAGTATTAACACGCTAGTTGAGGCCGACAATCTGGTTATTGCTGGTGGTGGCGGTGGTGTACCCGTTGTTAAGACGGATGATGGCCTTAAAGGGGTACCTGCTGTTATTGATAAGGACCGCTCTAGTGCATTATTAGCTGATAATCTGGAAGCTGATCAATTGATCATTTTAACAGCAGTTGACGATGTTTATATTAACTACGGCAAGCCTGATCAGAAGGTTCTACGTGATTTGAGTAATCGAGAAGCACGGCACTACATTAACGAAGGACAATTCGCACCTGGTAGCATGCTGCCAAAGATCGAAGCATGCTTAACCTTTGTTGATGGTGATGCTGATCGGACTGCGTTGATTACATCACTAGATCATCTTGATGATGCCTTGGCTGGTAAGGTTGGGACTGTTATCAGTAAAACTGGTGCATTAGTGAATGAATAGACACAAATGAGTGTTGCGTGATCCTAAAGATGCTGAGAACAACCTGCTGATTTAGGGTCACGTTTTCTGGTTTTAGAGACAAAACATATAGGGGTGAAACTCATGACAGGCGTCAAAACGAAAAGACACTTCAAATTAAAAATGCCCGGCGCGTTTGTAATTTTATTTATTCTGACAATTTTAGCCGTGGCAGCAACTTGGTTTATTCCAGCGGGGAGCTATTCTAAATTATCTTATAATAAGCCATCTTCTGAGTTACAAATTAAAAAGCCTGGTGGTCAGATTGAAAAGGTGCCAGCCACTCAGCATGAACTAGACAAATTAGGGGTTAAAATCAACATCAAGCAATTCACTTCTGGTGGGATTACAGATGCCATTTCAATTCCAAATACGTACCAGCGATTGAAACAACGGCCTGCAAGAATTGCAGCGGTTCCGAACAGTATGGTGCGTGGGACTATTGAAGCTGTTGATATAATGGTCTTCATCTTTGTCCTCGGAGGGTTGATCGGTGTTGTTAAAGCCAGTGGGGCCTTTGAATCTGGACTGATTGCCCTAACGAAAAAAACTAAAGGACATGAGTTCCTACTGATTTTCTTAGTGGCTGTGTTGATGGTCTTAGGCGGGACCCTTTGCGGGATCGAAGAAGAAGCAGTTGCCTTCTACCCGATTTTGGTGCCCGTTTTCATTGCGATGGGCTACGACTCGATTGTCTGTGTTGGGGCAATATTCCTTGCTAGTTCAGTTGGGACGTGTTTTTCAACAATCAACCCATTCTCAGTTGTGATTGCATCAAATGCTGCTGGAATCGACTTTACACAGGGACTAAATTGGCGGGTCGTTGGTTGTGCAGTTGCGGCCGCCTTCGTCATTTTCTACCTCCACTGGTACAGTAAAAAAGTTAAAGATAATCCTGAGTCGTCATATTCATATGAGGACCACGAGTCCTTTAACAAGATGTGGTCAGTCACTTCTACTGACAATGGTGAAAATACCGCCTTTACTGCACGTAAGAAATTTATCTTGATCTTGTTCGTTGTGACGTTCCCAATCATGGTCTGGGGCGTTATGGCTAAGGGATGGTGGTTCCCAACAATGGCCGCCTCCTTCCAGACATTTGCAATCATCATCATGTTCTTAACCGCTACTGGTCGCT
The DNA here is from genome assembly GCF_001702155.1 of Secundilactobacillus paracollinoides. NCBI lineage: Bacteria > Bacillati > Bacillota > Bacilli > Lactobacillales > Lactobacillaceae > Secundilactobacillus > Secundilactobacillus paracollinoides. The sequence goes on along the minus strand of NZ_CP014912.1, from coordinate 803,700 downwards.
TTGGTATTGGTGAAAAGGGCGTTGTTGATGCGTTTGTGAATGGTGCTTCTAGCTTAGTCGGTGTTTCGTTGATCATTGGCTTAGCTCGTGGTATCAACATTGTGTTGAACGAAGGGATGATTTCTGACACAATGCTACAGTTTTCATCGAACTTAGTTTCTCACATGAGCGGTCCAGTTTTCATCATCGTGATGCTACTGATCTTCTTTGTACTCGGGTTCATTGTGCCATCTTCATCTGGATTAGCTGTTTTATCAATGCCAATTTTGGCACCATTAGCTGATACAGTTCATATTCCACGTTACGTTGTTGTTACTGCTTATCAATTCGGCCAATATGCAATGCTTTTCTTGGCACCAACTGGTTTGGTAATGGCGACGCTGCAAATGCTTGATATGAAGTACTCTCACTGGTTACGGTTTGTATGGCCAGTTGTTGCGTTCGTTCTTCTATTTGGCGGTGGCATATTAGTTGCTGAAGTACTTGTTAGTTAACACTTAAACATAGAGGCACACAGTTGTTTTTCAACAATTGCGTGCCTTTTGTTTGTCTAAAGAAAAACGCTGCCATTTTGGTTGCTCAACCCATGTGCAATATGCTACATTTAACATAATAAGGGCAAATTACGCACAGGGGGAATCGCTATGAAGGAAAAGGTTATCGTTGGCGTGTTGGCACTGCTTGTCGGGGGACTTGCGCTGGGCAGTGGTCAATCACAGGTTCAGGCTGCGACCACTTACAAGGTCGTCAAAACGAAGGCCTATAATGACCTGGCTTACCATGCTAAGGACACTAAGAAATCGGCTTACATGTGGAACACGACGCACACTAAGAAGCTGCACAATTTGAAAAACTATCCTAAAACAACTTGGTATCTTTCAAAATCGATCAAGTTACAAGTCGGGAAAAAGTCGGGAATCTACTATCAAGTGATCAACAATACTGGTAAGGTCAGCGGCATTGTTTGGCGCAGCTATTTGACGAAGGGCAATAATCCTTCCGATAAACTCGTCAAAAACGCTGAGGTGCTTTCGTACGGCGGTGGTCTTGCGGGAATCAAATCAGCGCGTGAGGCGGCTACCCTGCAGGTCGACATTCTCTCGCTGTTCCCTGGCACGCTGCTGAATACGTCGCTGTCTGCGGATGCACGGACCGATCTGAACGCTGGCGTCAACAAGGCCACTAAGTATTCGAAGACGGATTCAAATAAGAAAGCAGTCGGCATCTTTTCGCCGTTCAACTGGACGACCGTTTCCAGCAAGACGTCCTACACAGCGCAAGTCACGGCCCAACTGGAAAAACAGGGGTATACAGCGACCAAACGTGCCAGTTATAAAGGCTGGCAGATCGGGATTTATGCGACTCCGCATGGCTATGACAGTTCAACGTATAAGACTTGGACGTCTGGGTATGGTTCTTGGGGCGTTTACCTCGTGCCAACTGATGACATTTTAAGTAACTAATAGCAACAAAAAACGGACATCCCGCGGGGGTGTCCGTTTTAGTGTGTCTGCAAACGCGGTAGCTCATCAACAAGAAAACTCGTTTCAAAATCACCTTCATGCTGCAGATACTGTTTACCGAACTCATCGATCAGGCCGTGAAAATCCTGTGCCATTTCAAAGGTAAACGTTTTTAGAAGTGTGATCTGCTGTTTTAAATGCGGGTAGCTATCCGTTTTCTCATAGCCCAGGTGGGCAAAGAGCCGGCGGGCGTATGTGTCCGCAATGAAATCGGGCTGGTCAAAAATGTAAACGAGATAGTCGTCCGCGGTTTCATTGCCAACGCCGGGCAGTTTTAGCAGTTGTTGCCGCAGGGTGGCGCGGTTGTCCACCCAAATCTGGTGGTAATCCCAGTTGCGGTCCTCGAACCACTGAAATACATTGTGAATCGCTTTAGATTTATTGTTGTAGAACCCGCTGGGACGGATGAGGTCGATCAAGTCATCCTGGGACAGCGCTAAGAGGGTTTTAGCGTCCATCTTTGTGGCGGTCTTGATGTTGTTGAGTGAGGTTCCGGCGTTTTTCCAGTAGGTATTTTGAACTAAAATGGCGCCCACGATAATGTCGCGCTTGGTATCAGACGGCCACCAGCCGGACGGCCCCATGTGGTGACTCATGGTTTCATAAAGTTGCGTGAGGTCAACGGTTGGCATGTTGGGCTTCCTTTCGATAATGACTGGGTGAGACGTGAAATTTTGTTTTGAACGCGGTTGTGAAATAGGCCGTATTTGGTATGCCGGATTCGGCGGCGATCCAACTGATAGACTGGGTTGTCGTGGTTAAGAGCGTTGCGGCTTCCGTCAAACGTAAATCGATTAATTTTTGCTGGGGCGTTTGGCCGGTAACCCGTTTGTAGGTGTGTCGGATATAAGATTCTGAACCGTGGGCTAGTGCGGCAAGGGTGGTCATACTGAGGGAATCTTTGAAATGAGCAGTGAGAATCTGGTCGATCTCAGTTACCCAAGTCTGGTTAGTCACGGGTTGACCGGTTGGTGCGCAACGTTTGCAGGGGCGAAATCCCGCTGCGATGGCTTCCTGGGGTGACAGGAAGATCCGAATGTGCGTCTGTATCGGCAACCGTGAGGCACAGGACGGGCGACAGAAAATTTTTGTTGTCGTCACGCCGTACCAGAACTGGTCGTCAAACTGGTGATCATTTTGCTGAATCGCTTGCCATCTGCGGGCCGTTAATCGGTGCTCAGTCATGTGTCCACCTACCTTCTTATAGGACTACTATACAACAAAGACTGCAATAATAGGAAGTAAGAACATGAGAAAGCCAGATAGTGCAACTCTTAGTTTTGAAATTTTGCTACACTGTTCGTGGAGGTGAGCAGATGACACGTTATTATCAAATTCAATTACCCGTTAATGGTCAGCTGACTTGGCTGGCAGGCACGGCCACTCAGCTCGTATTTGTGGGCACACCGGGAAATGAGCAGGATATGCCCAATAATCTTATACCAACTGTGTCGTTTATGACGAAAAAAACACCATTTTTCGTTGCCGCGGCGCAGAAGATTTCACGCTACCTAACTGGGCAGTCAGAAATCTTTGATGTGCCCGTTTTATTCCTGAGTGGGACGCCGTTGCAGCAACGCGTTTGGCAGGCCTTAACGACTGTCCCCTATGGCACACAACTCACCTATAGTGACTTAGCACAGCAAGTAGGGTATCCTAAAGCTGTCCGGGCCGTTGCGACAGCTGTGGCTAAAAATCCGCTGCTGTTTGTGGTACCATGTCACCGCGTTGTGCGCAAGGACGGCAGTGCGGGGCAGTATCGCGGCGGCGTCGATTTAAAACGCCACCTATTAACTATGGAACAGCAAAATCGCTAGAAACACCACGAAACCGGCCTATTCCATCGCTAATCTGGTACAATGGTGATATGGGAAGGGAAGGATCGTCATGGTTACAATTCGAGACATTGCGAAACGCGCCGGGGTATCGGTATCAACTGCTTCACGGGCGTTGAACAATCATCCAAAAATCAGTGAGAAGACCCGCGATAAGATCAAGGCGCTGGCTGATGAAATGGGCTACATGCCAAACTACAATGCCAAAAACCTAACCAATGGCGTGTCGAACGCGGTTGGCGTGGTGTTTCCACCTGGCGAATTGAGTCCGGCCTCCAACCCGTTTTATGTCGACATTTTAATGGGCATCAATCAAGAGCTGCGGGCGCGCAACGGCGTCCTGTCCGTGGCGATTGCAAATACCATGGCGGAGCTGACCGCTAACGTTGAATCGCTGATCAGTCAGGGCTTGATCCACTATTTCGTGTTACTGTATTCAAAGAAAAACGACCCAGTGATCAAGTTGCTCCGTGCACAACAGGTCAACTACGTGGTTATTGGTGACCCCAATGCCGACGGTCAACCACTCCCGACTAAAGTCGGAAGCTTGTGAGAACTGCACCTAGCGGTGCAACGACCACAATTTGCTTAGATACAGCAATTGCCTGCATGCAGGTCTTACGTGCTAATTATCAAAGCCTTTTATGCCCGCAGGTTGCCAGACGGACAAACAAGTTAAGCACTTGCCAAGCCTTTTTTGAGAATGTTTTTAGCAGCATTCCAATCGCGAATGTGGTGATTACCGCACTGTGGGCAAGTCCATTCACGATCTTTTAAGGTCAGTTTTTTATCACCGCACATCAAATATCCACACTCACTACAGGTTTGCGTCGTGTTACGCGGATTAACGGTGACAAATTTATGGCCGTATAGGTCGGCTTTATAGGCCAGCATGCCTAAAAAAGTTCGCCAGCCAACATCAGCAATGCTCATTGCCAATGCATGGTTTCGTAACATATTCTTACTCCGCAACTCCTCTGCAACAACTAAATCGTGGTTCTTGATAAGTGTTGTTGAGACAAGATGTAGAAAGTTGTTACGTTGATTAGCAACTTTTCGCTGGAGGGTGGCCACCAATACACGTTGTTTCTGATAATTCTTAGCTTCACGAAGCGGCCGATTTTCTTTTTTAGCCCGTAGCGCACGACGAGAAAGTTTACGTTGGGCTTTGGCTAGCTTGCCCTTGATAGAGCGATAGTAACGTGGATTGGCAACGATGTTGCCGTTTGAATCAGTTAGGAAATTGTCAGTATTTAGGTCAATGCCTACTGGAGAGATCTGTTGCTTGCCACCCACAACAAACGGGGTGTCCGATCCTAGTTGCATAGATAAGTAGTAACGCCCAGTGGCATCGCGTGAGACAGTGATTGTTCCAATACGAACATCATTGCCACAACTAAACAAGCGTCTATGTGACCCAGACACACGCAATCGGCCAATCAAGCTAATTTTAACATGCTTAGAATCGAGAAAACGGCAACTGCCATTGAACAAATTCGGCTGAACCTTAGCATAGCGATTTGGGAGCTGAAAGCTGCCACTCATCTGCTTTTTATGGAACTTTGGTGTGCCAGATCTGTGTACTTGTCGAAATAAACGCCACGCGCTCTGATAAGCTCGTCGTGCTTGATCTACAACGTCGGTACCTACATTGGTACCTGATAACCAAGGATGTAGTGCAAACAACATTTGTGTGTTGTTTTTACGTTTCTGCAGGTAGGCAATGCGATTAACAACCGAAGCAATGTAACACTTTACTTTACGCAATTGAAATAGTTCTTTGTCGATAGCCACCATTTCGTTGTAAGCAAAACGGCTTGCGTTGATATTGTTGTCAAGCTGATGTTTCTGCTCACGAGATGGGAATATTCGCATTTTAATTCCGTAATGGTATTTGAACTCAGACATTTTCTTAGTCACATATATCACCTCCTTAGACTATAATTATTATACGACTGTCACCACATTTAAACAACGAAGTCGTTTATCTATAAACGTTAGGAGTAAATCATATGTCAAAAGAAAACGCGAAACACGAACGCGGATATGTTTATAACTTTCACTTCCATTTAGTCTGGGTAACGAAGTATCGGAAACAAATATTTAACACACCAAGATTCGCAAAGGAGATGTTGACAATCTTGCAAAACATTGCGAATCAAAACGAAATTGAAATTGAGAAAGGCGAAGTCATGCTTGATCATATCCATCTGCTAATCAGCTTTAAACCAAAGTACGCGCCGGCCAATATTGTCAAGGTATTAAAGGGTGTCTCAGCACGCGAATGGTTCAAAATTCATCCAGAAACACGACAAATAGTTTGGGGCGGTCACCTTTGGTCGCCAAGCTATTACATGGGCACTTTAGGGGATATGTCAAAAGAAACAGTCGAACACTACATTGAGAACCAACGAACAGAAAGGGGGAAGGCGGGAAGGCCTCTGCTAAAACGCAACTAACGTTGCGAAACATGGGCGTTCCTCCCATGATTGAAATCATGGGTTTCCCGCCAAAATTTTAATGAAAACTACGTTAATAACGATAACGAGCTTGCTGGTCAAAAGGCGGGCGAGTATATGATTCGCAAATTTGAAACAAAACGGACGTTGTTTGTGGAATCCGATCCTGAACAGGGATTTGAACGTAAACGGCGGATCGGCTTTCAAAAGGCCATGGCGGCTGCCGGTGTACCGACAGAAGTACTGAAAGTGCCGAAGCTCAGCGAATTTCGGCTCGACCAAGCCGTGGCCCAGTACCTCACAACACGCACAACGATTGAAGGTATTGTCACAACGGATGACGCTCTTGGACTCATGATCTACCAGCTGCTGTGGCGGCAACTCAACCGTGACGTGCCGCTGATCAGCTTTAACCGCAACCGGTCAAACAACTTTCTGATGGGCGAATCCGTCCGCTTTGTCGAACTCTACCCGCAAACAATGGGTACCGCAGCTGTGCGGGTGCTGTTTGATCCGGATAAGCGGTCTGAGTTGATTCCGTTTACGATAGAGCGATAGAGAGCGGAGAAAAACGGTTTGAGGGCGGAGCCTAAGGTACTCTGGCAGGAATACCTGGGTTTGGTATTTTTGTCAGAGAACCTTAGGCAGTAGCCCTCAGTTTTTCGGAGCTCGTTTCGGCACGGTGGCCTAGAAGCAAGCCGTTCGTTGCATTGCGCAATTTGACACTCCGTTGTGGTGGCTCGCGAATGAGCTAACTCGATTTCTGCTTCGCAGCTCTCGAGTGGATCTCATTCGACTCGCATATCACTAGGTGGCCGAAGAACACGTCCACCAAGTGATATCGACACCACAACTCCGTGTCAAATTGCTCCATTCCACTAACACAGTGCTAGCTTCAAACGGTTAGCTTAGTATCACAATTGAATCAGAACTAGTTCGTAGATTATCCGTCCTTGACTGCTTAACAGTTGGGGGCAGCGAACATTTGATGATAGTGTTTAGCCGAATTAATTGATTTGAACATAACGAGTCAACTGTGAGTTGCCAATTACAGCAAGTGTCAGCGCAGTGGAGCCGGTCGGCATTGCCAGTTGTAGTGTCGGCATGAGTTGGTAACCGTTCTTGGGTCATCTACTCATGCGGGAGTGATGGAGATCCACTTTCGCTTGCGAAAGTTAGCTTCATCGCGACCCCACTACTACTGGTAGGGCCGGCCGGCGGAACGAAGCGACTAGACTCATCCACATCTAGACAGTAGCGCGTTTGGAACAACCAACTTAACCGGTTACATCATTGGTCTAGATCTGTTTAACACGAAATTTATGAGACAAAAAAAGTTGAAAAAAAGTTATGCGGGCATAACGCCCAGTGTGACGGGCGAAGACGGGATATTGTTTCCCGTCTTTTTTAAAAAGATTAGTGCAACCGGTTGCATAATAAGTGATGTAGAAAACGTTTGCAATTATTGTTCGATTATCATCGAGGAGGGATTCATATGGCACAATCAGCAACAGATGTCGCTGACGGGACGGGTAAAACAACGTCCAAAAAAGATTTATTGCCATCATTGCCAACCAGCACCATTTTCCTGATCAACTTCGGGTTCCTAGGCGTGCAAATGGCGTTTCAATTACAAAGCACTAACATGGGGCGGATCTTCCAAACCTTAGGTGCCGATCCAAACAACCTCGGGTTCTTCTTCATCCTGCCACCACTGGCCGGGATGGTCGTTCAACCCCTCGTTGGGTATTTCTCAGACCGGACTTGGATGCCTAAGCTTGGTCGTCGGATCCCGTACCTGTTAATTGGTGCGGTGGTCGCCATGATCGTCATGTTCTTACTGCCAAACGCTGGTAGTTTTGGATTCGGTTATGGGTCGTTAGCGGCACTGTGGTTTGGTGCCATTACCCTGTTATTCATGGATCTGTCATCAAACGTGGCCATGCAGCCATTCAAGATGATGGTCGGTGACATGGTTAACGAGAAACAAAAAGGGTTCGCATACTCCATTCAAAGCTTCGCCTCAAACGCCGGTGCTTTGTTAGCAAGTATCTTCCCATTTGCTTTGACTGCTTTAGGTATCGCCAACGTCGCTAAGAAGGGGACTGTGCCTAACTCAGTTATCTGGTCCTTCTATGCTGGTGCCATCATTCTGTTACTCTGCTGCCTGTTGACCGTCTTCCGTGTTAAGGAATATGATCCAGACACCTACGCTAAATACCATGGTATTGCTGACAACAGCAACCACAAAGGAATCTTTGAAGCATTGAAGACTGCCCCTAAGATCTTCTGGACCGTTTCAGTTGTTCAGTTCTTCTGCTGGATGGGCTTCCAATACCTCTGGACTTACGCTACCGGAGCCATTGCTTCCAACGTTTGGCACACTGCCAACGCTGCATCAGCAGGCTACCAAGCTGCCGGTAACTGGTATGGTGTGATGTCAGCCGTTCAATCGATCGCTGCCGTTATCTGGGCACTGGTTCTTTCACGGGTCGGCAACAGTCACCACAAGATTTTCTATGCATTAAGCCTCGTTATGGGCGGTATCGGGTTTGGCTCGATCTTCTTCATCCACGACAAGTACACACTGTTCATCTCATTTATCTTAATTGGCTGCGCATGGGCTGCTATGAACGCCTTCCCATTCACCTTCCTGACAAACGCCATCGAAGATTCAGAAAATATGGGGACTTACCTTGGCTTATTCAACAGTAGTATCTGCCTGCCACAAATCGTTGCTTCAATCGCAAGTTTCGCCATCTTCCCACTGTTAGGCTCACACATGCCTACCATGCTGTTACTTTCAGGAATCTTCTTAATCATCGGTGCCTTCTCCGTTGGTATCGTCAAAGAAGTTTGGGCTCGGAAGTCTGACGCTGAGGAAGAGCCAGCTGATACAGAGAATTAGAGTGTGGAACACGTTTCGGCAATGTGACTTCTATTTGAGTTAGCTGTTCGTTGCATTGCGTCATTTGGCGCTCCGTGTAGTGGCTCGCGATGAAGCTAATTCAGCTGTCGCTGTGCGCCATCTGAATGGATCTCCATCGTCTCGCACATCAGTAACCGACCATAGAACGGTCGCTAACTGATGTCGACACCACAGCTCCGCGCCAAATGACTCCATTCCACTGACATGGTGCTAACTTCAAACGGTTAGCTAAGCATCACAATTGAATCAAGACTAGTTCGTAGATTATCCGCTCTCAACTGCTTCACAGTTTTGGACAGCGAACCTTTGATGATAGTGTTTAACCGAATTAATTGATTGAACATAACGAGTCAACTGTGCGTTGCCAATTCAATAATAGCAAGTATCAGCGCAGTGGAGCCGGTCGGCATTGCTCCGGAGCGACCCACTACAGCCTGCAGGGCCGACCGGCGGAACGAAGCGAAAGGCACAATTTATCCACAGCAACGCGGCCGCAAAACGCGTTGTCAGTCATACAAGTTTTCATCCAATAAGTAAACACCCCACAACAGCCGTGTTGAACCGATACGAAATAAATGAAGACGCTTAATCACCCAATTCATTTTCCGGTTTGACCGGCTGTCCGTGGTCAAAAATAAAGTCGTTCAAGAAACAACAACCAAAAGTAATGTAGCTGTAAAGTCGTAAAATCAAGGAGGACGTACCTTTATGAAACGGACATTTGAAGTCACCCCCTGGAACATCGTCACTCACAAGTTAGACCCTGAAGACAAGCGCCTTCAGGAATCCATGACCTCACTGGGTAACGAATACATGGGGATGCGTGGATTCTATGAAGAAGACTATTCAGGCGACACCTTAAAGGGTATCTACCTCGGCGGTGTCTGGTTCCCAGACAAGACGCGTGTTGGCTGGTGGAAGAATGGCTATCCAAAGTATTTCGGAAAAGTTATCAACGCCATCAATTTCATCAAGTTAAACGTGCTGATCGATGGCGAACCCATTGATCTTGCCAAGGATAAAGTCAGCGATTTCGAGCTGAACTTGGACATGAAGCAAGCCAAGCTGACCCGGTCATTTACGGTGACGAAGAACGGCCATGCGATTGCCATGACCTTTGAACGGTTCATCAGTGTTGCCAATAAGGAGTTGGTTGGGATTCGTGTCACGGCAACCAACAAGTCCAACGACAACGTTAAGGTAACCTTCAAGTCGGCGATGGATGCTGACGTGCAAAACGAAGATGCCAACTACGATGAACATTTCTGGAATGTGTTGAAGACGACCCAGAATGCTACCGATGCGTCAATCGTGGCCATTACGAAGGAAAACCCGTTTGGCACGCCTCGTTTCACGGTTGGTATCAAGATGACCAACGAAACGGACCTGAGTCAGGATGCTGTTGACCAACCAAACGATAAGGAAGTTGTGAACCAATTTAGCGGGGCACTGGCACCTAACGCCAGTGCAACCATTGCCAAACGCATTACCGTTGTGAGCTCACGGGACTACGACACGCAAGATAAGCTGGAAGCAGCCATGAATGATTTGAGTGCTAAAGTCGACGCCGTTTCCTACGACGACTTGTTTGCCGCTCACGCCCGGATCTGGGCTGACCGTTGGGAAAAATCCGACGTTGAGATTCAAGGCGATACTGAGTCACAACAGGGGATCCGATTTAACCTTTTCCAGTTATTCTCCACTTACTATGGTGAAGATAGCCGGTTAAACATCGGTCCCAAAGGGTTTACCGGTGAGAAGTACGGTGGTGCCACATACTGGGACACCGAAGCTTTCGCCGTTCCCGTTTATCTGGGCATCACGGATCCAAAGGTTACCCGCAGTTTACTGATGTACCGGTACCAACAATTGGATGGTGCCTATGTGAACGCCAAGGAACAGGGGCTCAAAGGGGCCTTGTACCCAATGGTGACCTTCAACGGGATCGAATGCCACAACGAGTGGGAGATCACGTTTGAAGAAATTCACCGGAACGGCGACATTGCGTTTGCCATTTACAACTACACGCGTTATACCGGTGACAAGTCTTACGTGTTAAACGAAGGCAGCAAAGTCCTCACCGAAATTTCTCGGTTCTGGGCTGACCGGGTCCACTTTAGCGAACGGAACCAGAAGTACATGATCCACGGTGTCACTGGCCCTGACGAGTACGAAAACAACGTTGATAACAACTGGTACACGAACTACTTGGCTAAATGGACGCTCAAGTACACCCTTGAGATTTTGGGCGAGGTTTCGCCTGAAGTCGCAAAGAAACTTGATGTTTCTGATGACGAAAAAGCCCACTGGCAAGATATCGTTGACCGGTTCTACCTGCCTGAAGACAAGGATCTTGGCATCTTTGTTCAACACGATGGTTTCTTGGATAAAGACCTCAAGCCCGTCTCATCCATTCCAGCCGATCAGCTGCCAATCAACCAACACTGGTCATGGGATAAGATCCTTCGTTCACCATACATCAAGCAAGGCGATGTTTTACAAGGTGTTTGGGACTTTATCGATGACTTCACGCCAGCCCAAAAGAAAGCCAACTTTGACTTTTACGAACCACTGACCGTTCACGAATCTAGTTTATCCGCAGCCATCCACTCCATTTTAGCCGCCGACCTTCACTACGAAGACAAGGCCGTTGAAATGTACGAACGGACAGCCCGTTTGGATTTGGATAACTACAACAACGACACGGTCGATGGCCTGCACATCACCTCAATGACCGGTGGCTGGTTAGCCATCGTTCAAGGGTTTGCCGGCATGCGTGTTCGTGACGACCAACTGCACTTCGCACCCTTCTTGCCAAAGAAGTGGAACGCCTACCAGTTCCGGATTCAATTCCGCGGTCGTTCGATCCAAGTCCACGTTGACCAAAATGGTAGCCAATTAACCCTGTTATCAGGCGAACCACTGACAGTTGACCTTGATGGGAAACAAACTGAACTCAAAGCTTAATACTGAATTAACGTGTTTTATGCACCAACCCACAAAAAATAGTAGGAAACTGGTCGATCATAGTGGTCGGCCAGTTTTTTTGGTGCGCCCGGCATGGGCGCCAACTAGACGGTGAAAGTCCGTTGCGGGCCGTAGTAGTCGGAACCGCAAGTCAATGACAAGGGTGTCCATCGTGAGGTGGAATCTGAAGGAAGTCGGCGACAAAGTACCGCATTGATGTACAAGAATCAGCTATAAGGCTGTGTTGGTCGGACGAGGTTGCCAAACAAACCAAAGTCCAATACTACTCGAGGCCATCGCAGTAAAGCTGGCAATGACATGGTACGAAAGTGGGCGTTCTTACCCGGGGAGGCCTGTATCGTACGTTCCCGACAAGAGGCGCGCTAAGCGCCACAGGAACAAACATCGCAGTGATGTGGTGCAGAACGATACAGGAGTCAGCCGAGGCCATAGTAGTGGTATCTGCCACGAAGGGCTGAACAATAATAGGTCATCATTGATATTGGAGGTGGAGACAGTGCAACAACCGCAGAATACAGAAAAAGCTGACCGCCGGCGGACAGTAGGACTGGAAGCCCAAGAACAAGTCGGGGTGCGTAGCACTGACTCTGGTGAAAATACGATGATGAACGGCACTAAGTTTCAAGAGTTAGTCTTAGACCGAAATAACCTGAACGAGGCTTATCTTCGCGTCTGCAGAAACAAAGGTGCAGCAGGACTAGACGGAATGACCGTTGACGAACTGTTGCCCTACTTGAGGAAACATAAACAGGAATTACTGCAAGCTTTACAAAACGAGACCTATCGGCCTCGTCCCGTTAAGCGGGTTGAAATTCCAAAACCTAATGGTGGTAAACGCAAGCTCGGAATACCAACTGTGATTGACCGACTTGTTCAACAAGCCATGGCGCAAGTCATGGTGCCAACATTTGAGCGTGTCTTCTCAGATAATAGTTTTGGGTTCCGACCGAATCGAAGTGCTAAAGATGCCATTGATAGAGTGGTTCAGTTCTACAATCAGGGCTATCACTATGTCGTGGATCTCGATTTAAAAGCATACTTCGATACGGTCAACCACGATCTGCTTATTAAATTTATTGAGCAGTATATTACGGATCCATGGATACTGCATCTCATTCGTCGCTTCCTAACCAGCGGTGTCATGAATGGTGGTCTATTTGAACGAAGTGATAAAGGCACCCCTCAAGGTGGCCCCTTATCGCCACTTTTGGCTAACATTTATCTCAACGAACTGGATAAGCTGTTAACTTCCAGAGGTCATCAGTTTGTCCGCTATGCGGACGATTGTAATATTTATGTCCGAAGCAAACGTGCTGGAAAACGGGTTCTGACTAATGTTACTCGCTTTCTTGAAGGCGACCTAAAGGTCACCGTCAATGAGGACAAGACATCAGTAAGTTCGCCTCTGCGGGCCAAGTTCCTGGGATTTTCCTTGGGGGTTGGTCGAGGAGGTGCGTATGCGCGACCTGCTTGGCAGGCCAAGCAACGCATCAAGTCTGCACTCAGGAAAATGACCAAGCGCAATCGGGGCGTTTCGTTAAACCTGGTGTTTAACGAGATTCATCAAAAGATGCGTGGGTGGTTACAGTACTATTCGGTCGGGAAAATGACCAATTTTATCCGTCACTTAGACGAATGGTTGCGAGCAAGGATTCGCCAGTATATTTGGAAACAGTGGAAGAAGCTCAAAACAAAGGTCAATCATCTTGTAAAACTGGGGCTTTCTGGCACCAGTGCTTATACAATGGCCAATACCCGTAAGGGTTATTGGCGAACTGCGCATAGCAAGACATTGACCTATACTCTGACAAACAAAAGACTGGAACGCCTTGGACTCATCAATATGAGCAAGACACTCCAGTCAATACAAAGTGCTTAAATTATTGAACCGCCGTATACGGAACCGTACGTACGGTGGTGTGAGAGGTCGGTAATTGAATTAATCAATTACCTCCTACTCGATCGTTCTGTTGGGTAGCTGTAGTTGGCGTTGCATTGCGCGATTTGGCACTCCGTCATCGTGGCTCGCGATGAAGCTAATTCGATTTCTGCTGCGCAGCTCTCGAATGGATCTTCATGGTGTCGACATCAGTAACCGACCGAAGAACGGTCGCTAACTGATGTCGACACCATGACTCCGTGCCAAATCGCTCCATTCCACTAACAGGGTGCTAACTTCAAACTATTCGTTAAGTATCACAATTGAGTTAAAACTAGTTTGAAGATTATCCGCCCTCGACTGCTTACCAGTTTTGGACAGCGAACCTTTGACTAGTGCGTTTATCCGGTTTATTTGGTTGAACAGAAAGTTTCATCATTATGGTACCACGTACAGCAAGTATCAGCGCAGTGGAGCCGGTCGGCATTGCCAGTTGTAGTGTCGGCATGAGTTGGTGACCGTTCTTTGGTCACTTACTCATGCGGGAGTGATGGAGATCCACTTTCGCTTGCGAAAGTTAGCTTCATCGCGACCCCACTACTACTGGCAGGGCCGACCGGCGGAACGGAGCGGAATCCCGACACAATATAGATACCAACTTTGTGAATTCAGCGACTCGTGTCAGTAAATAAATACTTGTGAAAAAGTATCGTGAACCGTTGTAAATAGTGAGATATTTTGTACACAAATTTACAAGAATATTGCTTGATAACGATAGTGAAAGTGATTACACTTCTGGTGAAACAATTAAATTACCCTAATGGAGGAATAATTATGACTACAGCATTTGCATCACCTTCTACGTATGTTCAAGGCAAAGGATTGTTGAAGACAGCTGCTCAGTACATTAAACCTTTTGGGAGTCATGGTATTTTGTTGACGGATGACATTGTTTGGGGATTGGTTGGCGAGGATTTCTACGGGTATTTAACGGATGCGGGGTTAACGATCGAGCGGGTGGCGTTCAATGGCGAAAGCTCACCTGAAGAAATTGACCGGGTACAGGGTATCGGGGAATCAACCGGTGCCAAGTTTATCATTTCGCTGGGTGGTGGAAAGACGAATGATACCACCAAGGCAGTGGGCGACCGCTTGAAAATTCCGATCGTAATCGTGCCGACGCTAGCTTCGAATGACTCACCATGTACGCGGTTGAGTGTGATTTATTCCGAAACGGGCGAATTTTTGAAGTACATGTTTTATGACAAGAACCCGGATCTCGTTTTAGTGGATTCGGCGGTGATTGCGAACGCACCAGTGAAGTTCCTGATTGACGGGATGGCGGATGCGTTGTCAACGAATGTGGAGGCGCAAACCATTGCGCGGGCACGGACGACCACGTTGTTACCATTGGAAACGAAACAGACCGCTGCTGGTATTGCCCTGGCTGAGAAGTGTGAAGCGCTCCTCTTTGAGTTTGGTGACCAGGCCGTTGCGGCAGCCGGCAAGCACATGGTCACGCCAGCGGTTGACCAGATCGTTGAAGCCAACATTCTGTTAAGCGGGGTTGGCGCTGAAAGTTCTGGGTTAGCTGCTGCGCATAGTTTTCAGAATGGACTCACAGCCTTATCAGGAGACGTTCATAAGCTCTCACACCGCCAGAAAGTGGCTTACGGAACCTTGGTGAACCTCGTACTAGAAGGGGCTAGTGATGGCCGTTTGGAGAAGTATTTAGCGTTTGAATTAGCCCTTGGGTTACCGACGACTTTGGCAGATCTGCACCTTGAAGATGCGTCGGATGCTGATTTGATGAAGGTGGCAGAATTGACTGTTCAGGGTGGGGAAACCATTCATAACATGGGCTTTGACGTGACAGCTGATGACGTTTTTCAGGCGATTAAAGCGGTGGATCAGTTCTCAAAGCAGTTCCAAGGGATTGAGGAATAGAGGGTGGAAGAAAACGGGTTGAGACCAGAGCGTAAGGGTAATTAGTGGGAAATCCCGGGCTTGGATTTGCCGCTAATTACCCTTACATGGCCAGTTTTCTGGAACCCGTTTCGGCACGGTTGCCTAGGAAAAACATTGGCTTAAAAAAGAACCCTAGTCAGCATGACCAGGGTTCTTTTTCGAGGCGCAAATTAGAATGTGACCGTGGCAGTTTCGCCATCGGCTGTAACTTCTGCGGTTGTGAATTCAAGTGCGTAGAAGCTATGATTGTCAGCCATCTTCTTGGCAAATGGATATTTGTCGTAGTAGACCGAGGTGATTTCGTCGGTCGCGTCAACCTTCTTGACGGTGACGTTCTTGGCACGGACAACGTCTTGGTTGCCTGCGGGAATGGTCGTAAAGGCGCCGGTTGAATGCGCTGTGATTTCTGCCGTCTTCGGGGAATCAGACACCGTTGAAAAGATAAGTTGGTGAGTATCCGGCATGTAGCTAAAAATGACGATTCGGACGTCAGGACTGGTTGCGTCTTCAGTCAGCGTTGCAACGGCAACCTGACCGCCTGCGGTTAAGATTCGGGTGAGTTCTGTTTTTTGCATCCATAATGGTTTCCTCCTTGGAAAGAGTAAGTACAGGTTATGGTATAGTCAATTTTTGGTGACAAGTCAAGGGGATGTGAGGTTTTTTGTAAGCGGTTTATTTATTTGAATTATAAAAAGGCTAGTCAGTAGATGATTAGCCTTTTTATGGTGGTTCTTTGTTGGTAGTAATTGAGATCTGGTTAGGGATTTCTTGGCAACTGTGCCGAAACGAGTTTCGGAAGGCACGGGGCTAACGTGTAACGGACTCTGACCAAAAAGTCAGACCCGGACTTTTCGGCCAGAGTCCGTTACACACCGCCCCTAACCCACCTTCCTCCACTCTCTACCGATCTCCCGCCGTCATCTGCCCACTCTCAATAATCTTACTGTTCAGGAACCAGTGTCGGTGATAATCGCCTGATAGGGCGGTAAAGGGTACTGGTTGTTTGCCAGTGGCTGCCACCTTTTCAATCAGGAAATTCTTCATGATCCATGGGTCTTC
Source organism: Secundilactobacillus paracollinoides (assembly GCF_001702155.1). Lineage (NCBI taxonomy): Bacteria > Bacillati > Bacillota > Bacilli > Lactobacillales > Lactobacillaceae > Secundilactobacillus > Secundilactobacillus paracollinoides. The sequence continues at coordinate 787,060 of NZ_CP014912.1, read as the reverse complement.
GAGTGCTTGTTGATTCAAGTTCATGACGTGGTCGAACTTTGATGATGAGATGTTGAGGTCAGTGCAGACCTGTTCCTTTGTTAGACCAGAAAGGGCGAAGTTTTATGCTAATTCGTTTTGCGTTGCTTTGATTTGTGCTGGATTTAATGTCATTTTGTTGCCTTCTTTTCTAAAATTACTTAGTCGTCAAATGAAACCGTGTTGACCTTTTCGAGCAGTTGTTCCAAGGTCGTGCGTTCGTCATCTTTCAGCGTGCCGTCGACAAAGGCCTGCAGACGATCAAAGGCTGCATCGATCTTAACGACCATGGTTTCGCCTTCTTCTGTGAGGGATAACAATTTAGTTCGCTCGTTATCTTCTGGCACTTCCCGCGACAACAGATCTCGTTTTGCCAGCCCCTTGACCAGGTTAGTGACACTGGCTTCCTGACGATTCAAAAAATGTGCGACGTCACGTTGCTTGCACTGCGGATGCCGGGCAACGTATGAGATCACACGGCCCTGTTCGCTGTTGAGATTGAGCGCACGAAACTGCTTATTGATGTACGCAGTGTCGCGGCTGTTGATCTGGTGGATCAACGCAGCGGCTGAATGATTATCTTTGTCCATTTTATTGTCCTCCAAAGGTGATAAGAGGCAGTATAAGACAATTCACTTTTAATTGCAAGTGTTATGGACTGAAATATTGAATTTTACAAGTAAACCAACAACTGTTCAAAATAAACGGTCTTTTAACCCTAGCAACGCCTATAATGGAAGGTAGAAAATGTGGTGAGGGGACTTCACAATGGATATTGGTGTGACGGTGTTTTTGGGATTTTTGATTGGCTGTTTGATCATGACAATGGGTGGTGGCGGAGGCGGTTACTACCTGGGTGTGATGACGACGGTGCTGGGATTGAGCGCATCAGCGGCGGCATCGACATCGCTGGTAACGGCGCTGCCGCCGCTTTTGATGGGCGTCATTTCCTACTCACATGAAAAGGAGATCAACTATCGGGTGGGATTTCGGATGATGGCTTACGCGGCACCCTCAGTGATTATCGGGTCGATTGTTGCCCGGTTTATCGATGAAAAGGTGTATTCGATCATCGTTGGGCTTATTTTGGCGATGATCGGGGTGCAGTTTGTGCTGCGCGTCTTCAAAAAGAAGGGCAAACGGCCAAACGACCATGGCGCTGTCTTTAACAAGGTGGCGCCAGGGTTATTTGGCAGTTTAGGCGGTTTAATGTGCGGTATCGGCGGATTGAGCGGCGGTGCACCAGTGATGTCAGGGCTGCTTTTCATGGGTTTGGACTTCACTAACGCCGCCGCAACCTCGGCGTATACACTCACGGGAATCGTTGCTATGGGCATCGTGTGTCACATCAGTACCGGTAACGTTGTTTGGTCCGCCGGTATCGGACTGATGATCGGGTCGATCATTGGGGCGTTTGTCATGCCGATGATTTTGACGAAGTTGGATTCAAAGAAGTTAAATAAATACATGGTACCGATTTTAGGCGTGCTCCTCATTGTGATGGGAATTAAAAATATGATGATGGGGTGATGCCAACGCTTGCCCTGATTAGCGCAAACCTTTAAACAATCGTTACACGAACAACATGAGTTCTTTACAATGACGCCCTATACTGGCATCAAGGGTTAGGAAATGCGGTGATTGATGCACCGCGTGTATCGTTAACCCGCCACGAGTTTCTCTACTTATTTCTTTCCTAATAAAAACCAGCGTTTCGATTGCCACAATCAATTGCGACATATCGGAACGCTGGTTTTTATTAATTGTTAGGCGTTGCTGGTCTGACCAGCAATGGCCCGCTTCATTTGTTTCGTGTAATCCGTTAATTTTTGTGGTGCTTGGTCACCATATTCAGCAACCAGGTTGACACAGGCACTCCCGACAATGGCACCATCGGCAATGGCAGTCATTTCAGCGGCTTGTTCCGGCGTGTGGATCCCAAACCCAATAGCGGTTGGGACGTCGGTCACAGCACGAATGCGAGTGACAAGGTCGTTGAGGTCATCAGCGAACTTAGTCCGTTCGCCAGTAACCCCAAGTGAGGAGACCACGTAGATAAAGCCGGTCGCCTTGGAGACGATCTTTTCGATTCGGCTGGCTGAGGTTGGCGTCACCAGTGGAATGATGTCGATGCCATGCTTAGCAGCAAATGGGTCGATCTCACCGCGTTCCTCAACGGGTAAGTCAGGGATGACAAGGCCGTTAACCCCGAGTGCTTCACAGCGGGCACAGAATTTTTCATAGCCGTACTGGAACGGAATGTTCAGGTAGGTCAGAAAGACTAATGGCACCTGCGTTTCTTTCCGAATCGCTTCAACAATGTCAAAGAAGGTATCGGTGGCAATATCTGGATCTGCCTTCAGGGCACGAATGTCTGCCGCCTGAATGACTGGCCCGTCAGCAACGGGGTCTGAAAAGGGCAGGCCTAATTCAACGATGTCGGCGCCGCCCTTTGCGAGTGCGACAACGTTATTGACCGTACTTTGAAAGTCAGGGTCGTTTGTGACAACGAATGGAATGAAAGCTTTGTTGTTGTTAAAAAGTGGTTTTAATTTACTAGTCATCGATATTGACTCCTTTGTACTTGGCAATTGAAGCAACGTCCTTGTCACCGCGGCCTGATAGGGTGCAGACAATGATTTGGTCTTTCCGCATCTTTGGGGCGATCTTTTGGACGTATGCTACGGCATGGCAGCTTTCGATTGCGGCAACGATCCCCTCTGTTTTCGCAATGTATTCGAAAGCAGCGACGGCTTCATCGTCGGTAATGCCCACGTATTGTGCTCGGCCTGATGCGGCTAAGGCAGCGTGTTCTGGGCCAACGCCAGGGTAGTCCAATCCAGCTGAAATGGAGTAAACGGGATTGATCTGGCCCGTTTCGTTTTGCAGGAACATGGATTTCATACCATGGAAGATCCCATCGGAACCCCGTTCAACGGTGGCGGCGGTCAAGTTCGTATCAACGCCTTTACCAGCGGCTTCGGCGCCAACGAGTTGCACGCTTGGCTCGTCAATGTAGTTGGCGAAGCTGCCGATGGCGTTGCTGCCGCCGCCGACACAGGCAACGACCATGTCTGGTAATTTGCCAGTCTGGTCTTTTAATTGAGACTTTGATTCTTGACTGATAATACTTTGAAAATCCCGAACCATCAGTGGGTATGGGTGAGGACCAGTTGCGGAGCCCATGACGTAGAACGTGTCATCGACCCGGGTAGCCCACTCTTGTAACGCCGCGTTGATGGCATCTTTGAGGACCATTGACCCACTGGTAACGGGGTGCACTTTAGCACCGAGTAATTCCATCCGGTAAACGTTCAATTTTTGGCGGTCAGTGTCTTCTTTGCCCATGAACACTTCACATTCCATCCCAAACAGGGCAGCAATCGTTGCGGTGGCAATACCGTGTTGGCCAGCACCAGTTTCGGCAATCAACCGCGTTTTGCCCATGTGCTTCGCAAGTAAGGCTTGGCCGATCACGTTGTTGATCTTGTGGGCCCCGGTATGGTTGAGGTCTTCACGCTTCAGGTAGATCTGAGCACCACCGAGGTCTTCCGTCATGCGCTTCGCATAGTAGAGTAATGAAGGCCGGTTGGCGTAATCGACGAGCAGGTCGTGCAATTCTGTTTTAAATTCTGGGTCGTTCTTGTAATGCTCGTAGGCTTGGGTCATCAGATCGAGCTGGTTCATTAAGGTTTCGGGAATATATTGGCCACCATATTCGCCGTAACGGCCAGTGGTGTTTTTGTTCAATTCAAGATTTAATTCGGTCATTGGAAAGGTCCTCTCAGTTGTTTAGTTTAGTTATTGTGAGCAGTGGTCACGATTGCTCGAATCTTTGCTGGATCCTTTTGTTTGTCAGTTTCAACACCGCTGGAAACATCAACGACGTCCGGGTGAACGGTGTTGATGGCCTCGGTGACGTTTTCCGGGGTCAAGCCACCAGCCAGAATGAAGGGGTGGCTGGCTTGCGGTACGCGCTTCCAGTCAAGTGGGATACCTGAACCGGCCCCGCTATCTAGCATGGTGTAATCGGCGGCAGTCGGGGTGATCGGTTCGTCTGGTTTGTAGACTTGGAACACCTTGGCGCCCGCATCCTTTAATGCTTGAACGGTTGCTTCAGACTCGTTGCCGTGAAGCTGCACGACTTGAATCGCACCGGAACGAAAGGCGGTCAGCATCTCGTCGAGGGACGCGTTGACGAACACCCCCACGGTAGGAATCGAGTCGTCGATGATCTGTCGGAATCGTAATGCGGTTTCCAGACTGATCTGACGGCGACTTGGGGCAAAAACGAAGCCCGCAAAATCTGGTTTTACTTCATTAATAACGTCAGCGTCCTGGTCACGCATCAGGCCGCAGATCTTAATTTGCGTCATTGACGGTCACTCCTAATAACTCGTTGATCTTAGCTACCTTGTCATCGGCGCGCATGAGCGTTTCGCCCACGAGCACACCATTGACATTTGCTGCCTCTAACGTTGCGATGTTATCGCGGTCATGAATGCCGCTTTCGGCAATGAAGGCGATGTTGTTTGGGACGAGCTTGCGCAGGTTCAAACTGTTGTTCAGGGAAACGGTGAAGGTCTTCAAGTCCCGATTGTTAACGCCGATCATTTTGGCGCCTAAATCGAGGGCTTGCTGCACTTCGGTTTCATCATGAGCTTCAACCAGAACGGCCAAGCCTAAGTCAGTTGCTACTTTAAAATAGTCGTGTAGTTGCTGCGGGGTCAGGATGGCGACGATGAGGAGGACGATGCTGGCACCGGCAGCCTTGGCCTGGTACAGCATGTAGTCGTCAACAACGAAGTCCTTCCGCAGTACGGGTACGGTGACTTCATTGGTGATCTCATCAAGGTAGCGGATGTCCCCTTTGAAATAGTCGGGTTCGGTCAGAACGGAAATTGCGGTCACCCCGTTTTGGTCGTAGTCCTTGGCAATGTCGAGATAGGGAAAGTCAGTGGCAATTTGACCCTTTGACGGGGAGGCTTGTTTGACTTCGCCAATCAGGTGCATGCCGGGTTCTAGGAAGCGGTCGTAGACTTGTTGCGGATCCTTGGTAGGGACTGTTGCAGCGCGGGCTTTGACCTGTTCAAGTGATTCAGTTTGCTTTTCTTTGGTTAAGCGGCGCTTGGTCGCTGCCACGAGATCGTCTAAAATCATGCGACTTGGGCTCCCTTCGTTAAGGTGATCAATTCTTCGAGCTTTGCTTGGGCTTTGCCAGTGTCGATCATTTCAGCGGCAAGTTTAATGCCATCTTCAATGGTCATGTCTGGGTGAGCGGTGTAAAGGGCTAAGCCGGCGTTCATTAAAACGATATCGCGCTTAGGCCCCTTCTTGCCGGCGAGGATGTCGCGGGTGATCTGAGCGTTATCTTCAGGGGTACCGCCGACGATGTCAGCCTTGGTGGCCCGAGTCAACCCAAATTGTTCGGGGGTGATGGTGTAGGACTTGAAGTCGTCGCCACGCACCTCAACGATGTTGGTTGGGGCTGAGATGGAAACTTCATCCAAGCCGTCAGTACCGTGAACGACTAAGGCGTTTTTAACGCCTAATTGGTTGAGTACGTGGGCCATTGGTTCAAGTAAGTTGTCATCGTAAACGCCTAAGAGTTGCATGCCGGCGTGGGCTGGGTTAGCCAGTGGGCCAAGGATGTTGAACAACGTCCGGATACCTAATGTCTTACGAACCGGCGCCACAAAGCGCATGGCTTGGTGATATTCTTGGGCAAATAAGAAGCAAATGCCGATCTTATTTAAGATCTCTTCGCTGGTCTCTGGGGTGACGTTGATGTTGACGCCTAAGGCTTCGAGGACATCGGCGGCACCACTCTTAGAAGAAGCGGCCCGGTTACCATGCTTAGCAACGGGCGTGCCGGCTGCGGCCACGACCAACGATGACGTGGTTGAAATGTTGAATGAGTTGGCGTGGTCACCACCAGTACCAACGATTTCAAGGACCGGTTCGCCGGCCTTGAAGGTTAAGGCGTGGTATCTCATGGAATCAGCAGCGCCGGCAATTTCTTCAACGGTTTCGTGCTTCACTGTTAAGGCAGTCAGTAAGCTGGAAATTTGAATGTCGTTTGCTTTGCCGTCCATAATTTCGTTCATTACGTCGTTCATTTCATCAAAGGTTAAGTCTTCACGAGCTGCTACTTTAGTAATTGCATTTTCGATTGTCATTGTCATGGGTAATTCCTCCAGTGGATTGGGTTTGAGTGTCATGTGCGATATGAAGTGATGCGAACTGGAGTTGCCATCGTGTTTTGATTGTCATTTGTAAGATCTCCCTTGGAATAGAAAAATCCGCCCATAACATCAGCCCACACAACAAAGTGTGTACTGAGTTAAGGACGGATTTGAATTCCGCGGTGCCACCTTAATTTGATAGTATGAGACTACTCTCGATACCATCACCCTTAGCGAGATGCATATTCACATCTCCGACAACTGACGCATGTCTGTGCGTTTCCCCGTACTTGATACTCTTTCGGGGGAACCCTCTGTGGTCCATTTAACTACCTGCGTTTGGTCGCACTCTCAGCAACGGCGGCTCTCTTTACATGCACGGTAATCTTGATCTCCGCATCATAGGTTTGTATGGACGAATTATTTGATTGGCATAAGATTAAAACTTTCTAAGATAGATGTCAACAAGTTTGTTGAAACTATTTTTTACGCAAGGCCGCGAAGCGCTGTTGCGATAGGAATTTGCGCTAAATAATTTTTTATGATCTGTTGACCAACTGAATGTTCCGTCATGATCGATTCGGGGTGGAACTGAACACCATAGACTTGATTGACGTCATCGGCAACGGCTTGAATCGTGCCATCCTCAGCAGTGGCCGTGACGTTCAGGTTGTCTGGCAAGGTAGCTGGGTCGATCACTAGTGAGTGGTACCGGGCGCATTCGAACTGTGCCGGGCGGCCAGCAAACATGCTGTCGTTGCCCTGCTGTGTCATCAGAGATGGCTTGCCATGCATGAGTTTTGGCGCGTGGATCACTTGGGCACCGTAGACTTCACCAATCGCTTGATGCCCCAGGCAAACGCCTAAAATGGGCACTTTGCCGATGAAGGCTTCCAGAATACTGTTCATGTTGCCGGCATCCTCAGGGCGGCCAGGACCGGGAGAAAGGATAATGCCGCTTGGTTGTTTTGCGGCGAGTTCGTCAGCTGTGATCTGGTCGTTTTTCACAACGGTGATGGGTTCCTCGGTGAGTGTGCCAATGAGTTGATACAAGTTATACGTGAAACTGTCGTAATTATCGATTAGATAAAGCATGTGCGATTCCTCCCTTGTCGGCGGCGTTGATGGCGTTCACCACGGAACGGGCCTTGTTGTTAAATTCTTGATATTCATACTTGGCAACACTGTCGGCAACGATGCCGGCACCGGAGTGGACGACGATCTTGCTTCCTTTGCGGTAAGTTAGTCGAATGCCGATACAGAGATCTAGGTCACCACTGAAGTCGAGATAGCCAAGACAGCCGCCGTAAACGCCGCGTTTGCGATTCTCAAGGTTGCTGATAATCTGCATCGCAGAGATCTTCGGTGCACCAGATAACGTGCCGGCAGGTAACACAGCGTTGACGATATCGATGGCACTGGCATCCTTATTAGCGGTGCTTTCAACGGTTGATCCAAGGTGCATCACGTTTGAAAATTTCAGTAGGTTTCGTGTTTGGGTCACCTGAACGGAACCAAATTGGCTCACTTGGCCCAAATCATTGCGGCCAAGGTCGATCAGCATGTTGTGCTCTGATTTTTCCTTTTCACTGGTTTGCAATTCATGAGCAAACTTTTCGTCTTCCTCTGGGGTGTCACCACGGCGCCGGGTACCGGCCAACGGATAGGTGAACAGCGTATCATCGCGTTTGGTGATCAATGTTTCAGGCGACGCACCCAACGTTTCGAAGTCGCGGTGGTGAAAGTAGAATTGGTAGGGTGAGGGACTGGTCTTAAACAGCGTTGGTGCAACGCCGAGGAGCGACCCACTCATTTCTGCCTGTTGCGGGTTAGATAAAATGAGTTGGAAAATATCACCATCCACGATGTGCTTTTCGGTATCAGCAACTTTCTCAGTGAATTCTTCGAGACTAAAGTGAAAGTGGAATGGTTTAGTTAACCGAAAATCAGGCAACTGTTTTGGTGTGCTAGCCAGTAACGTTTCTTTTAAGTCAGTTAACTGTGCCATGACAGCCTCGTATTCGTCGTCAAGCTTATCTGTGGCCACGATTTGACTCAGGGTGACGATCTTTTTTCGGTGGTTGAATGCAATCACCCGTTTGATGAGCAGTAAGTCAGCATCGTCCAACACCATTGGGTCAGCTACATCTTCACGCAATGCGGTGGTTGCATATTTCGCGTAGTCGTAACTGAAGTAGCCAACGAGGCCGCCGGTAAATGGCGGCATGTCGGGCAACTTTGGTGTTTTATTTTCGGCTAAGACAGTTTCGAGGATCGGTTTTAAATCTGTTTTGCTGATGAGGGTGTGCCCATCGGCTTCCTCCTCGGTCAAAATGTGATCCCGGTAGGTATAGGTGTGGGTCGGTCCCAGACCAATCAGCGTATACCCGTCTTCGGTTTCCTTTGGCTTCCCAGTAAGGAGAAAGCCAGGGTCGTTGGTGCCCTTCAACGCGTTAAAGATATCAACTGGGTTAAAGTCTGGCATGCTAAATTGCAGGGTTACGGGAACGGCTGGGTAGCCAACACTGCGTTCTTTTAGGTCATTTAATTTCATGATTTGTCACCTCATATAGTTTTGTTTGACATGTGTGGGTACTGGTGATTAGAACTGCCATCGTTTCATGCTGGTTACTCCTTTAGTCTGAGAGAATAAAAAACACCCGTCCATATCCAAACGCATAGCTAGCGCTTAGATAAGGACGGGCGATTTATGCCGCGGTGCCACCTTACTTCAGTCAAAGAGTTTCCCCCTTGACCACCCTTAGCGAGGTGCGTATTCACACCTCCGACAACTGACGTATGCCTGAACGTTCCCGGGTAATCAATACATGCTGTATCTTTCGCCGGAACCCTCTGTGGTCCATTTAACTACTTGCGTTCGGCCGTACTCTCAGCGACGACGACTCTCTTTACGTGCACAATAATCTTGATCTCCACATCATTGGTTTTTATGGACGGTATTTGATTGGTGATAAGACTACTCACGCGGGATAGGTTTGTCAACGGAAAGTTATTCGAAGGACCGGCAAAATTAATCGCCCTTATTAGAAGGTTTTCGAGCAAAAATAATTTTTCCCAAGGCATATATTATTTTGGAATAAGCGTTTTATTTTCCCAACAATATGGTACACTATTGGTGGAATGTCATATTGGAAATTATCACGGGATTAGGTAACTGGGGGAACTAAACATGAAAAATAAACAACTAGATGGGGTAAAGTCTGGCTGGACCAAGACTTTACTAGTATCAACCGCAGTTTTAGGGAGCATGGTGCTGTTTACATTACCGCAACAAGCGCAAGCAGCTACTACGAGTGTTCAGTCAACGACTGTACAAGGCGGGGTAACCAGTGGTGCTGCGAAAACCAATGATATAAGTGAGGGAACTACTGGCGGTTCTCAGTCGGAAGGCACTGACGATACCAATGATGGTAGTGACGTCACTGAGACACCAGTTACATCAACGCCAGCAACAGAAGAAGAGGCAGTAACGACGCCGTCTGAGACAGCGCCTGTTAGTGCATCTACGACAAATACTGATAGTTTAAAGACCAGCTCGTCTGATCTGCAGAATGCTGTTGATACAGCTAAAGACACGGGTGTTGCTGTCACAGAAAATGATCCGAAAGTTGTGACGACAACACCAGATGATTTGGCTGAGACGGTTGCACAGGCTGAGACTGATAATGCGACAGCAATTTCGGATTTAAAAACAGCGACTGAGAATCAAGAACCAAATAACGCGGCATATGCAGCAGAAAAAGAAGTATACGATAACAACACAGTCGCAATCACGTCTAGTTCACCTGATAACTGGACGGATGAAGAGCTGATACAATTTCTAGGTGGTGGGGCTCCAGCCACTACGGAAACAGCGTCAGATGAAGCCAAGAAAGTTGCTGATATTACTTTTTCTGAGGGTGCCAAGCGAATCGATGCAACTAATAAAACGTTGAACGACGGCAACTTACCTTCGTGGACTTATGAGAAAGCCTTTACGGACCCACAATCTGGCCGGTTGATCACTGTGGTGGAGAGTATCACAGGCTACACACCAGCTAAAGGCACAACCAATTCCTATATCGATACGACCGCTGATCAAATCGGGTTTACACCCCATAACGTTCAGGATATTTCGGCATCAGTTAAATATTACTACGCTGATACAGGTGAACCGGCAACACTTGATTTAATTGCTGGGTTTGCGGACCTTGATGGAAACCAAGGGATTAAAGTAACAAACAGTACGGACGCTGTTATCTACGGTAATTTAGTTGAGGCCGAGGATGATGGGAGTTACCGTAACTTTAAAAACAGTACGTTGAATTCAGATAACCCAAGTGGTCAAGCCTGGGTTCTGCAAAAAGGTGTCACTGAAACCGATTACACATTCTATGTTGGCCTAAACGCCAATGGGACGGTCAATAATACACAGCCAATTCAATACATTGGTGGCGCGGCCTTTTCAATTGTGATACCAACTGCACCAACTTTAAAGACTGAGACTGTGAGTTATCAGCCAACAATTATTCAAGTGACGACAGACTATACAGTCAACTATTCAGGTCCTGAGGATGAAACGCCAGCATCGAATACACAAACAGTTACTTGGACGGGTAATTATGACGCTGATTCAGGAAACTATGTTTGGACACCAGACGTCACGGATGCGACAGTCTATACACCACATATTGATGGGTATGCGGCAAGTAGTATAACTAGTTTTGGTGCTTTAACGGCCACGACTACTGATCCTCAAGATGAGACGGTCATTGTCAGCTATCAGAAAGTTGGTCTTTCAGAGAACATTGCTAAGCCCTTAACAGTTAACTTCATGGACGTGAATGGTGAACAGGTGAAATCTAGTGTGGTCTTAACTGGTGCTGTAGGAAATTCTTATAGCGTCACACAAGAAGCCGTTGATGGGTATCGTATCATTGGCGTGGCTTCTGGTTCAGCATCTTTGAATGGTGAACTAACTGATAAAGACCAAACGATTACACTGTTATATTCAGCAATTGGAACAGATACTACAGGTGTTCCAGCTGGTACATTAACAGTCAATTATCAGGACGTTAGCGGTAAATTGATTAAAACGTCGACACTAGATGGTACAGTTGGAAAGGGGTATGCAGTAACTCAAGCACCAATCGATGGTTATCAGACCATCGGTGTTGCGCCAGATTCGGCTTCACTAGACGGGACGTTAACAGAAACCCCACAAACGATTACTTTGTTATATTCAGCAATTGGCCAAGAGACTACAGGCGTTCCAGCTGGCACACTCACAGTCAATTACCAGGACGTTAGCGGCAAGTTAATTAAAACATCGACACTAGATGGTACAGTTGGAAAGGGGTATGCAGTAACTCAAGCACCAATCGATGGTTATCAGACTATTGGCGTTGCGCCGGATTCAGCTTCATTAGACGGGACTTTAACGGAAACCCCGCAGACGATTACATTGTTATACTCAGCAATTGGCCAAGAGACTACGCCACAAAAGAGCGGGCCCCTAACCATCAACTATGTGGACGAGAATGGCAATCCGCTTGCACCATCGGTTACAAAAACGGCTAGCGTTGGTAACGGCTATCTGGTTACCCATCAGGATATTCCTGGGTACACCTATGTAAGCCTTGCAACTGGATCAGCCACACCAACTGGCACCTTTACAGCGGACAATCAAGTCATCACTTATGTTTACCAGAAAAACATCGTCAGTTCACCAGACAATGGCCAAGGCACAACCGACACCCCGACAACGGGCACGTCAACGGATGACCAAACACCATCAACCCCTGGTGACACGCCTGTAACCACCACTGATGAACCAGCAACCACACAGCAAACTGATTCAGATATCACGGATGGCACAGAAGAGCCAGTCCATGTCGGTCAGCTTCAACAGACTGGGGCTAAAACCACTGTTCAATCCAGTCAAAAGGCTGATCTGAGCCAAACGACCGCACCGGTTACTTCGACCCAGACCATCACATGGTCAATGGGGCAACCAGCAAAAACAACTGGCCAGTATGGCAATCAAGCGCAAAAGACAACGCCGCAAACAACGTTGCCACAGACAAATGATACACGTGAATCGGGCACATTAGGGCTGTTGGGGCTCCTTGTGGGACTCTTCGGTTTAGCCTTAACTAGAAAACGGAAACAACAGTAATCATTCGGATTTAGAGACACACAAAAGGCCAACTCGCAAGAGAGTTGGCCTTTTGTTTTATGCTGAAAGCATCGATTAATATTAGAGAACGGTTTGAATCACTAAACAGAGTGAATGATGAAATAAGATTATTATAATTTATATATTATGGTATTAACCTATAATAGTTATGAAGCGTAATCATCAAAAGACTGAAAAATAAATTTTAAAAAGTTTTTAAATCCCTGACTAATCAGCTTTCATCCAATATAATCCCGTGAGATAGCAGTTTCATCAATAGACATTATCTCAATATTCAATAAATAAGTTAAATTAAAAACGCATTAATCGTTGACAGAATCGCCAAGATAGTTTATTGTTAAAAGCAATCAAAATCTAATTTAATTTTTAGAAGCTAACAATCATGACAGAAAGCATAAACCGAAATTCAAATCGATTTAGTTACTATTGGTTCAGGTAGGTGTCTACAACGTACGGGTTGCAGACACCACTCTCAAGCAGCCTGTGCGACCAATAGTTTTTCAACATGGTTAGGTCACACAGTTAAGAAAGTTAGTTTTACTCACTGTGTGAACCGATAAACGCCGATTATATTAGATTATTCGGCAGAAATTCTTTCCCGCAGTGCACATACACTGCGGGATTTTTGTTTATCTTCGGATGAATAACGGCGATGGGTCAAAACAGCGACCGTTAGATTTTGACAAGGAGGAAAAGAGAAATGTTTGATGGACATACCGATTTATTTGAATTGATTGCAGCACCGGCACATCATAGTTTGTCGCCGCTGATTCACAACACGAGCTTCAACACCCTGGACATCAACAGCGTCTACTTAGCCTTCGATGTCGAGGCGGCAGAATTAGGTGACACGGTGGCCTCATTGCGAGCCTTGTCAGTACGGGGCGCGAACGTCTCAATGCCGTACAAGGAAGCGGTCATCCCCTACATGGATGAGTTGACTCCGATGGCCAAACGACTTGGTGCCGTGAATACCATTATTAACCAAAGCGGTCACTTAGTGGGGGACAGCACCGATGGCCAGGGGTTTGTGGATGCCCTCACCGATGAGGGACTCACAGTCAAGGGCAAGCACATCGTCGTTTTAGGTGCTGGTGGCGCTGGTCGGGCAGTGGTTGCGGCCAGTGCTGAAGCCGGGGCGATCATCACCGTATTTAAACGGCATAACCGCACCTTTGACGCCATCCATGATCAGCTGACCAGCTGGTCGCCCAACATCCGGGTGCTCCCATATGAGGACCTGGATGCCATGGCAACGGCCATCAGCGACGCCGACATTATCATGAACACCACCAACGTCGGGATGGGGACCAACACGGGGATCCCGCTCGATGACAGCATCATGGCGTTACTGCAGCCAGAACAGTTTGTGGCGGATGCGATTTACGCCCCACTGGAAACAAATTTTCTGAAGGTCGCTAAACAACAGGGATGCCGCACCATGAACGGCATCAGCATGCTGATTCACCAGGCAGCCGGGTCGTTCGTCCAGTGGACGTCAGAACCAATGCCGGTTGCCACTGTCAAAGAAGTGGTGAACGACCACCTACTCAGTCTTGTCGCAAAATAACTTAAAAAACTAACCCAAACCAGAAATGAGGAATGCAAAATGATTATTGTATTGACTAAAGAAGATCCAGCCGTTATCTCAGAACTGAAACAACACTTCGGTGACACCCACGATCTATTCGTCCATAACAACCGCGTTGCCTTGCAGGGTGTTACTCCTGAAGACCTGAGTGCCAGCGAAAAAGCCGCTGTCAAAGAAATCATCACGGACGAACCAAAAGCCGTTCAAGGCAGCCGTGAATTCCATCCAGAAGATACCGTTATTCAAACAAAACACAGCGTTATCGGCGGTGATAACTTCTCACTGATGGCCGGGCCATGCTCCGTTGAATCACAGGAACACGTCCTAAAGATGGCTGCCGTGGCCAAAGCCAGTGGCGCAACGATCTTACGTGGCGGGGCCTTCAAGCCACGGACTTCCCCATACTCCTTCCAAGGATTAGGCGAAGACGGGTTGAAATTTCTCCGCAAGGCCGCTGATGAATACAACATGGACGTTTTGACTGAAGTCATGGATGACGAACACGTTGAAATGGTCGCCAAGTACACTGACATTTTCCAAATTGGCGCCCGCAACATGCAGAACTTCTCACTCTTGAAAGCTGTTGGGAAGACCAACATTCCAGTGATGTTGAAGCGCGGGATGTCCGCAACGGTTGACGATATCTTGAACGCCTCAGAATACATTGCTGCTGATGGCAACCACAACATCATGATTGCCGAACGGGGCATCCGGACCTTCGATAACAAGTACACCCGGAACACCATGGATGTTGGCGTTGTGCCTGTTTTGCAAAAATTGACCCACTACCCAGTGATCATTGACCCATCACACGCTGCTGGCCATACTGAATTTGTGACACCATTGGCTTTGGCCGGAACCGCTGCTGGTGCGTCAGGATTAGTTGTTGAAATTCATGATGACCCAGCCCACGCCTTCTCCGATGGTGCCCAAGCCTTGAAGCCAAACGAATACAAGGAAATGGCCGAAAAGGCACTCGCTATCCGCGACCTGCTGACCGGCATGGATAACCAGCAAGCGGAAGCGGGGCGCTAAGATGCAAACAGTATCCGTCACGTTACCGAACCAGTCATACGATGTGTTGATCGAACGCGGGCTGCTGGACCAAACCGGCGCCCTGGTGGCTAAATTATGGTCACCAAGACGAATTGCGCTTGTCAGTGATGACAACGTTGCACCACTTTACCAAGAACGCGTTGCCAAAACGCTGGAACAAGCAGGGTTTGAAGTGCACTGCTACGACTTTCCAGCTGGTGAAGCATCAAAATCACTGACAGTGCTAGCAGACCTGGCTCGAAAGATGGCCGCTGCTGCCTTTAACCGCGATGACGGGGTGATTGCCTTGGGTGGCGGGGTGACCGGTGATCTCGCAGGTCTGCTGGCAGCGACCTACATGCGCGGCATTCGTTTCATTCAGATCCCCACATCACTACTGGCACAGGTCGATAGTTCCGTCGGCGGCAAGACCGCTGTGGATCTGGATACGATCAAAAATATCATCGGCGCGTTCTACGAACCAGACCTGGTCATCATTGATCCAGACACCTTACAAACGTTGAAACAACGCGATTTAATTGAGGGCTATGGCGAAATCGTCAAAACAGCGTCCTTGGAAGGTGGTGACTTTTGGAAACTGATCGAAACCATCGACTCGCCCGCTGATCTGCTGACACATTCGCCAGAGCTCAGCGCCCGTTCCATCGGGTATAAGGCGAAGGTCGTGATGGCGGACGAAACTGAGAGCGGCACCCGACAGCTCCTGAACTTTGGCCACACGCTGGGTCACGCAGTCGAAGCACTGGCTGACGGCGACCTACGGCATGGCGAAGCAGTCAGCATTGGGATGCTCGCGTTGATGCAGGTCTTCGAAGATGCGGGCTTGTCTGAAACAGGCATTACAGCAGCCTTGAAGGACCGGCTGGCGGCGGTTGATCTGCCGACCACATCACCGCTCTTAACTTCACCACTGGTACTCGACAAGGTCAAAAACGATAAAAAAAATCGTCACGGCCATTTGAACCTGGTTTACCTAAAGGCCTTAGGTGAACCTGAAATCAAGTCGATTCCAACAGAAGAAATCTCAACATTTTTACACCTACCTGAAGCATAACATGTGTTTGGGAATGCACATGATAACCATAAGTTAGGCAGGTCATGCGTTTCAAAAGCCATATCATTGTAAAGTTTTAAAAAAGAAAGCATTGGGAAGTGCTTTCTTTTTTGTTTGGAATTGAAAACGGTTTAAACGGCGTAGAATAGCTATCTTTGTTTCCCAGGATTTTGCGAGACCAAAGTGCCGGATGAATTCTTCTTGACAATGCCCACCATTTAAATTTAAATAGTATTTAATTATGTTAATTACTGAACATTTGTACTGACGGTTACTCAATTCAAATCTGATCAAGGTACAGGTGAGAAAAATGTCACGAAAAGAACGATTAAAGACCACCTTTAGTCTCTATTTTGATTACTTGATCCACGGGATGGCCATTGTGATCTTGGCGCAAAATATGACGGCACTGGGTACCCGTTGGCACGTCGGGGACGCGGGCGTCTCCTATGTGATCTCATCACTGGGGATTGGTCGGTTATTAGTGCTCTATATTGCCGGCGCACTGTCAGACCGTTTTGGCCGGCGATTATTCGTTAAAATTGGAATCGCCACCTACATCTGTTTCTTTGTGGGCATTATTTTGTCGCACACCGTGGTGGAGGCGTACTTCTTTGGGATTTTAGCCGGAATGGCGAACTCGTTTTTGGATACTGGGACTTACCCGGCCTTGATGGAGCTGTATCCGCAAAAACAAGCCGCCGCCAATATTTTAATCAAGGCGTTTGCGTCAATTGGTGAACTGATCTTGCCAATCTTTGTTGCGACCTTGGAAGGCTTCAATCTGTGGTTTGGCTGGTCATTTACATTCTGTGTGGTTGCCTTAGCCATCAACTTTGTTGTGATGTGGCACCGACAGTTCCCAGATATGGCGCAGGAAGTTGCACCGGAGCCGGAAATTGACACCACGAAGAGCGTGTTAACCGCACCAGAGGAAAAGTCAAAAATGACGCCGCGCAAACTGTTGCTGGGGGTTGTGTTGACCATCTTCGGCTACATTTCTATGGCCACCTTCTATCTAATCAGTCAGTGGCTGACCCAGTACGGTGAAACAGTCGTTAAACTGGACATGGTGCATGCACGGATGCTAGTTAGCGTGTACAGTGTCGGCTCGATTCTGGGTGTGATCACAACGGTCATGCTGGTGGAACGCGTGATCAAACCCGTTTGGTTCATGGTGGGTGACACGCTGTTGTCGTTTGTGACGCTGTTGCTGATGGCGATGTTCCCAGTTGGCTGGTTGATGTATATCGGTTCGTTTGTTATCGGCTGTTCAGCAGCCAGTGGCGTGATGCAGATTGGCTTGACGATTATGGGCAATGTGTTTCCAAGGTCCAAGGGTCGAATCACGGGCATCTACAATACGGCGGGCGCCATCGCGTCGTTTTCGATCCCCGTATTTACAGGTATCCTGTCGAAAACAAGCGTTCACAGCATCATGTGGTTTGACGTGGGCATCGCACTGATCGGCATCTTATGTGCACTGTCAGTGATGGTGATTCTACGGCAGAAGAAGCCTGATGCTGAGGGTGTAACGGAAGAAGAATTGATTTAAACTAAAAAACCAGGTATGGCTCGAGTGAGCGGTATCTGTTTTTTTGATTTGTCCATAGTAGTTCGTTGCATTCCGCAATTCGGCAGGCCGTCGTAGTGGCTCGCGACTGAGCTAACTCGATTTCTGCTGCGCAGCTCTCGAGTGGATCTCAGTCGTCTCGCACATCAGTAACCGACCAAGAAACGGTCGCTAACTGATGTCGACACCACGACAACCTGCCGAATTGCTGCATTTCACTGACGTTGAGTTTTATTTTTCGGATAAGTTAAGCATCACATTAGCGTTAGACCATGTTCGAAGAGAATCCGCACTTGACTGCTGCCAGACTCTCAATAGCAATGCTTCTTACGATGTGTCAGTTGACAATCTGGATAAACTAACTGGCTTCTGAGCACTGCTATGAACACTCATTTTCAATATTGAGGCTTTCAAGGATTGTAGCGTAGTGGAGCCGTTCGGCATTGCAGGCTGTGGTGTCGGTGTTAGTTGGCAAGGGTTCTTTCCTTGCCTAGTAACACGGGAGACGTAGGAGATCCTTGAATTTCTGACAAGAAATTCAATAGCTCCGGAGCGACCCCACCTCAGCCTGCAGGGCCGAACGGCGCAACGAAGCGGCGTCGAAGTACTAATGGCACCAGGTGTTGACTGACATATGCCTGCAACGAATCGACAGTGTAGCACATTAAATCAACTGCTTAGCACTAGCGAACGTCTGCCGACAATAACTGCGAACGAAATTGTGGAACCGGTGAACGGATGGGGTGACAAAGTGGTTTTGTTTGGTGATGAGATAAAGATCATGGCTCGTGGTGTTGTCTTCGATTGGCCGCAACAAAACGCGGTCCTGGTTCAGCAACGGGAGATTTGGCATGATGGCGATGCCGACACCGTTCGCGACGAAGCCGGCGATGGTGTAGTCTTCCTCGATTTCATACAGAACATTGGGTTTGATCCCGCTGCTGGCGATGATTTTATCAATTAATGGGCGCAAGCCACTATTCTTTGAAAAGAGAATTATCGGATATTTTTCCAGGTCTTTGAAGTAAATCTTATCCTTGGTTGCTAACGGATGGTCGACTGGAATAGCGACCCGAATGGCTTGCTTGACGATGGGAATGAACTGAAAGACATTATCAGCTTCCTGTTCATTAAAGAATTCAGAATAGGACGCTAAAACGACATCGTACTTGTCGTTGTACAGATCCTGTAAAAGTTGTGGGGTGGTGTTTTGGCCAAGATCAAAGCTGATCTTTTGATTTTCTTTTTGCGCCTTAAAGTGGGTCATCAGCTCAGGCACAAGTCGTTGCCCCATGGTATAGGTGAATCCTAAATTGACGTGCCCTTGGTCCGGATTCGTTAATTGGCGGACAATAGCGTTTCCTTGGGACAGGCTGTCCAGACTGTTGTCGATATACGAGAGATAGATCTTACCAATTTGTGTCAGTTTAATATTGCGACCGTCGGGTTCAAACAACGGGACGCCGACTTCAGCTTCTAATTTTTTAATGGCGTAACTCAGTGACGGTTGTGAGATACCAAGGTTTTCAGCCGCCTTGGACATGTGTTGTGTTTTTGCTAATTCGCGGAAAAATTGTAGGTGACGTAAGTTCATAGTCTTAGCCTTCCTTGCTATTTATAGATATATTCTATCATAAAAAGCGCTGAGTATTATTTATTTTGATAAATTGCCATGATAATATTGCAAGTGAATTGAGTAACAATTAATGTCTTTACCTTATTAAATAAACTTAGGAGTGATTTTCATGTCTTTGAATCAACTAGATGGACACACAATTTTAATCGGCTTAATGGCTTATCCTATTCGCCATTCCATGTCTCCTACAATGCACAACCATGCTTTCGAAAAACTGGGTTTAAACTACGCATACCTTGCTTTTGAAATCACAAATGATGGTTTGGAAGGTGCTGTAAACGCTATCAGAACATTGGACATGAGAGGCTCAAACATCTCAATGCCAAACAAGCAAAAAAATTATTCCTTTATTAGATAAACTTGACCCAGCTACTGAAATGATTGGCGCTGTTAACACCGTTGTTAACGACCACGGTGTTTTGACAGGGTACACCACTGATGGAATCGGCATGATCAAGTCATTGGACGACGAAGGCATCAACATTCGTGGCAAGAAGATGACGTTAGCTGGTGCCGGTGGTGCCGGAACTGCGATTGCCATTCAATGTGCATTAGATGGTGTTAAAGAAATTTCTATCTTCAACCGGGATGATGAATTCTTGGCCCAAGCACAACGCAACGTTGATCTGATCAACGAAAAGACGGACTGCAAAGCCACATTGCACCACTTGGAAGACCAGGATGATTTCAAGAAGGAAATCGACGACGCCTTCATCTATGCCGATGCCACCAGCGTTGGGATGAACCCGTTGGAAGGTCAAACCTTAGTGAGCGACCCATCATGGTTCCGCAAGGATCTGATCGTGTTCGATACGGTCTACGCCCCACGGACAACTAAGTTGATGGAAGTTGCTGAAGAAGCTGGTGTTGAACACGTCTTCAACGGGTTGGGTATGATGCTTGAACAAGGCGCCGCAGCCTTCAAGCTTTGGACGGGTAAGGAAATGCCTGTTGACTACATCCGCGACATTTTGTTTAACGGCGACAACTAACCATATAGTAGATAAACGCACTAAGCTGCATCAAAACGATGATTCATCCTTTGTGAAAGGGCATATCCGACACACATATTGAGCCCTTTCAACGCGTGACATGAAGTCACCAAGTATCCAGTCGTTTAATGGTGTCAGTAAATTGTTGAAGGGGTATTCATTATGAAAAACAAGTATATGCCAACAGCGATCAGCCTTTACCTGAACTACTTCGTTCATGGTATCGGGGTCATCGTTTTAGCACAAAACATGTCGTTCTTGGCCAAACAATGGGGCACCAATGCCGGTGGCGTTGCCGTGGTCATTTCATCACTTGGTATCGGTCGGTTGATCGTGCTGCTGGTCTCTGGGATGCTGTCAGATAAGTTTGGCCGCAAGCCATTCGTTATCTTAGGGGCGTCAACGTACCTGCTGTTCTTCGCTGGGATCTTGTTAAGCCACTCGATCGTGGTCGCCTACATCTTCGGGATCATTGCCGGGATGGCGAACTCGTTCCTGGATTCCGGGACGTATCCAGCACTGATGGAAATGTTCCCAGATGCTAAGGGGACGTCAAACGTCATCATTAAGGCGTTTATCTCAGCTGGTCAGTTTGCATTACCACTATTTGTCAGCTTCCTAATCGCCGACAATATCTGGTATGGCTGGTCATTCGTCATCTGTATCGCGATCCTATTGCTGAACATCATTTTCATGACGGTCGAGGTCGTTTCCCAGCACCAA
This sequence comes from Secundilactobacillus paracollinoides, assembly GCF_001702155.1. NCBI lineage: Bacteria > Bacillati > Bacillota > Bacilli > Lactobacillales > Lactobacillaceae > Secundilactobacillus > Secundilactobacillus paracollinoides. The sequence goes on along the minus strand of NZ_CP014912.1, from coordinate 766,033 downwards.
ACGCTGATGCCAAGGCCGCAGCCGAAGCAAAAGCCAAGGAAGAAAAGGAAGACGTTGCTGACGTCAAGAGTCCTGGTAACATCTGGTTTGATGGCGTGCTCTTCATCCTTTACGGGTACATTTCTCAAGCGACCTTCTACCTGGTCAGTCAATGGTTGAGTCAATATGGCTCATCGATTGCAAAAATGGGTGAGACCAGTTCACGGGCACTTGTCAGTTACTACAGTGTTGGCTCGCTAGTTTGTGTGTTCGTCACCGCAGCCTTGGCTAAGAAGGCTGTCAAAGAAATTCAATTCTTGTCGATCTACACCGCGATTTCATTTGTTGCCTTGTTGTTGATGTACCTGTTCCCAACCGCAATGATCTGTTCCATCATGTCATTCGTGGTTGGCTTCTCAGCCGCCGGTGGGGTCATGCAATTAGCGTTGACTGTGATGTCATCCTTCTTCCCGAAAGGCAAGGGGACCATTACCGGGATCTTCTACACGGCTGGTTCGATTGCATCCTTCACCATTCCGCTGTTCACCGGGATGATGTCCACGAACCTGGCAAACATTTGGCTGTTCGATATTATTATCGCAGCCCTCGGGTTCATCGTTACAACTATTATCACGATTCGTTACTACCATCTTTTCAAACATTCAGATGCTCAAACTAATGAAGAAGTACAGGAAGGAGCTGCTTAATCTTGGCAAACCCAACAGTTAAAGTAGGGAACACCGTTCTTGGCAGCGGCCGGCCAAAGATTGCCGTGCCGATCACTGGAAAAACGCAGGAAGACATCTTAAGTCAAGCAGCCGACATTAAGGCTGCCCAACCCGACGTAGTTGAATGGCGGATCGATTTCTTTGATGGCGTGCTAGACGCTGATCGATTAGCTGAAACGGGTAAGGCATTGCACGACGCCATTGGCGATTTAGCCCTACTCACCACGTTCCGGACAAAGGGTGAAGGCGGCGAACTCGTTTTAGACGACGCCGGTTATTTCCAAGTCTGCGAAAACGTTGTTGCCGGTGACTTTACTGACGCGTTAGACGTTGAACGGTATCACGAAGAATCAGCTGTTAAAGGGATTATCGAGAAAGCACATGCTCAAAAGGTTGTCATTATCATGAGTAATCATGGCTTTGACAAGACCCCAGCGGAAGATGACATTGTTGGTCGTTTGACCAGCATGGTTGAATACGGTGCTGACGTTGCCAAAATGGCCGTCATGCCAAATTCAGTCCAGGATGTCATCACTCTCCTGGAGGCTACTCATAGAGCAAGTTTATCGTTATCCAAACCAATTATCACAATGTCTATGGGTGATCTTGGGAAAGTTTCCCGGATCGCTGGTGAAGTCTTTGGCTCAAGTCTCAGTTTTGGTACCGTGGGTGCTGCATCAGCCCCTGGTCAAGTTGCATTAGACCACTTAAAGGTTGAACTTGAAGATCTCAAGTTGTCCTAAGCCGGACCAAACTGAATAGTCACACCTTAAGGAGGTGATCAACCCCATGCCAATGCATACCAAGTCAAAAAGATATGTTTCGCAGTTCTCGATGATGGGCACGATCATCTCTTTGACGTTATTTGAACAAAATCAGGACGCTGTCGAAAGCGTCTATGATTATTTAGCCCAAATGGATCGCGTTTTCTCGGCGAACCGGGGTGATTCAGAGTTATCGCGCATTAATCAGCAAGCAGGCGTCGCACCGGTAACGGTTAGCGATACCGCCTATGGTCTGATTCAGGACGCCATTCACTATACCCGCAAACATGCGGATAGTTTCAACGTGTTGATGGGGCCGCTGGTCAAGCTGTGGAAGATCGGGTTTGGCGGCGCTCAGGTGCCACCAAAGACCGAAATTGCCAAACGACTGACGCTCATTCATTCTGCGGATGTGGTGCTTAACGAAAATGAGCATTCTGTGTATCTGGCGCAGGCGGGCATGCAGCTCGATCTGGGCGCGATAGCCAAGGGCTACTTTGCTGATCAGATTAGTCAGCAGTTGCAGGATCAGGGGATTACCAGTGCCATCATCGACCTTGGCGGCAACGTTCAGATTCTGGGGACGAATCCAGCCACGTCTGACGGCCGATGGCAGATCGGCATTCAAGATCCGCAACAGCAACGGGGCCGACCCCGACTTCAGGTGCAAGCCCCTGCTAAAACATTTGTCACATCAGGCATCCGCGAACGTCATTTTGAAATCAACGGCCGCACTTACCACCATATCTTAGACCCGCAGACCGGTTTTCCCGTCACAAATGACGTGCAACAGGTCACCATCATCACCGATAATTCCGAACTTGCCGAGGTCTTATCCACAGTCTGTTTCTTTAAGGGCTGTGAGCGTGGTCTAGCCATGGTGGAAGGGCGCAAGGATGTTGAAGCGATATTTATCGACCAAACCAACGCTGTTCATCATACGAGCGGCTTAACCGTCACAAATAAAGGAGTGTTTTCATATGAGTAACGAAAAACAAATCAAAGGATCCGCAATGGGTCACAACGGGATCATCAATTACGAACTAGACGTTAACGATAACAAGCTTGAAGATTTAAAGATCTTAAAGCACTCTGAAACGTCAGGTATCTTTAACCAGGTCATCGACAAACTGAAGGCCAACATCATTGAACAACAGTCCTTTGACGTGGACGCCATCAGCGGGGCAACCGTTATGACGCAAGCTATTCTGGATTCAGCTAAGGAAGCAGTTGCGGACGACAAGGACGTTAAGCTGACACCAAAGCCAAAGAAAGAAGTTACCCACGTCACAACGCGTTTGAAGGCCGACGTTGTCATCATTGGTGGCGGTGAAGCCGGATTAGTTGCCGGTGCCCGCGCCCTGACTGAGGGCCAAAGCGTTATCTTAGTTGAAAAGAACGGCTACATGGGCGGTGCCACCATCTTAAACGGCTCTAACGTTGTTGGGACTGGCTCAAAGGTCTCTGAAAAAGCGCTGGGTCACACTGAAGACACCCCAGTGCGGTTGGCACAAGATGTTGCGCGTGAATCACGTGAAACGAACTTAACTGATTTAACAAAATTGATGGCCAACAACATTGGTCCAGCCATTGATTTCATCAGTGACTTTGCTGATTTGCACTATCAAAAAGCACAAACGCAAACTCCAGAACACTCCGTTGAACGGCAAATTGAATTACCGACTGCCTCTAGTTTTGAATTTATCAGTAAAGTTTCTAAAGCCTTCCAAGACAAGGGTGGCAAGATCATCCTCGGTGCCCGGGTCGAAGACATGACCGAAAACAGCAAGGGTGAAGTGATCGGCCTGGTAGCTGAAGCTAAGAATGAAACCTTTAAAATTAAGGCGCACTCAATCGTTTTGGCTTCCGGTGGCTACGGTGCTAACCAAAAAATGCGTGGTGCCGAGAGTGAAGGCATTGACTACTATGGCCCAATGACCTCAACTGGTGACGCCTACAGCTTTAACAAGGATCTGAACCTGAAGTCCCACAACATGGGCTGGTACAAGATCTATCCACACGGTGTTGAAACGGAACCGGGTATCGCTAAGTTGACCACCTATGCTTCAAAGGAAGCCACTGATCTCGGTGCCCTCTACGTGAACTCAAAGGGGAAGCGGATCGTTAACGAATCAGCTGTCTATACTGATTTCCGTGATGCCATCCTGCAACAACCAGACCGGATGTCCTACATGTTGATGGACGAACGGACCTGGAAAGAAGTTTACAAGCTTTTGGTCCTGCATGACTTCACTGAAAAAGAGATCAAGCAGTTCTTTGATAATAAGGATAAGGAACCATTGTTTGTTAAAGGTTCCCTTGAAGAAGTCGCTGCGGCTGCTCACGTGGACGTTGCCGGACTTGAAGAGACTGTTAAAAACTATCAAGGCTATGCTAAGGCAGGTAAGGATCCTGAATTCGATCGTCAGCCTGAATACCTACACGCATTCGAAGGAGACACCTTCTACATGGTTGAACAACGGGGCCGGTTTGCCACAACCTTGGGCGGCTACTCCGTCAACGCTGACAAGATGCAACTCGTGAACACGGATGACCAGCCAATTGCGAACTACTACGCTGCTGGTGAAGTTGTCGGCGGTGCGAACGGCCATGACTCAATGCCAAGTATGATGAACTCATGGGGCATTTCTTCTGGGTATGTTGCTGGGGAAGCGGCTAGCGAAAACGCGAATCGTCTCAAAGCGGCAGGACCGGACGCAGTCAATTTAGTTGCCCTTGTTGGGACGAATGCTTCAAAGTCTTACAACCGGAAACTACTGACTGCTATGCAAGATTTATTTGATACCCAAGCTGACATTGACCTGTGCGAAATTAAGGAGTTGCCACTGTTTAACGAAGACCTGGTCAACGACGAACCCGAGAACGTTAAGGCATTTGGTCAAAAGATCGACGATGCCGATGGTGTGATCATCGGTGTGCCGGAATACGACCACGCAGTGCCTGCAGCGTTGAAGAGCGCAATCGAATGGCTCTCATGTGCTGAACACCCATTTACTGGCAAACCAGTGATGATCGTTGGTACGTCGCTTGGGATTCAAGGCACCGTTCGCGCCCAGATGAATCTCCGTCAAATTCTGGATGCACCAGGTGTTGACGCTGAAGTGATGCCAGGAAATGAATTCATGTTGCCACAAGCTGGAACTAAGTTTGAGGATAACGGCACCATTAATGATCCCGGCAGTGTTAGCTTTTTGAAGCAGTGCTTTGGTAACTTCGTTCAGTTCATTGCGTTGAAGAGTGCGGATGAAGATAAGAAGGCTCAGGAAGTTTAATTAGTTGTTCTGAGTTCGTTGCATTCCGCAATTTGGCACTCCGCTGAGAGTGGCTCGCGATGAAGCTAATTCGATTTCTGCTGCGCAGCTCTCGAATGGATCTCCATCGACTCGCACATCAGTAACCGCCCCAAGAACGGTCGCTAACTGATGTCGACACCACAGCTCCGTGCCAAATTGCTTCATTCCACTGACGTTGAGCTTACTTTCTATCACTGATTAAGTATCACAATGGCGTTAAACCGAGTTTGCGGAGAATTCGCCCTCGACTGCTAGTAAGACCATTGACAGCTACGTTTCTCACCACGTTCTAGACACAGATAACGATTGATTAACAGGTTTCATGACAACATTTATGAAGCCTTACTATCTATGATGAGGATAACAGTAACGTAGCGTAGTGGAGCCGGTCGGCATTGCAGGCTGTGGTGTCGGTATTAGTTAGCGCCCGTCTTTTGGTCGCTTACTAATACGGGAGACGTAGGAGATTCTTGAATTTCTGTAAAGAAATTCAATAGCTCTGGAGCGACCCCACCTCAGCCTGCAGGGCCGACCGGCGCAACGAAGCGACATACTTGCACCAGATGAATCACTCAATTAAAGAAAATACTTTGCACTTTAAACCTAAGGAGGTGGTGATAACGTTGTGTCATTGTTATTGCTACCTTCTTTTCTATTGATAGAAAATATAAAGAAAACTGAGGTAATTCATAGAATGATAATTGTATTGAAACCAGGTCAAGAATCCGTTGTGACTGAATTAAAGCGTCACTTTGGCGACCATCACGATGTGTTTGTCCATGAGAACCGCGTTGCCATTGCCGGTATTACTGCAGATGAACTGATTGGATCGGAGAAGGCTGCTGCCGAGGAGCTGATTACGGATGAGCCTAAGGCCGTTCAAGGCAGCCGTCAATTTCATCCAGAAGATACGGTCATTAAAACGAAGCACAGTGTTATCGGTGGTGATCATTTTACCCTAATGGCGGGACCCTGTTCCGTTGAATCACAAGCACATGTGCTGAAGATGGCGCGGGTTGCTAAGGAGAACGGTGCAACTGTTTTACGTGGTGGTGCGTTTAAACCGCGGACATCACCCTATTCGTTTCAAGGACTTGGGGAAGACGGTCTGAAGTATCTGCGTCAAGCTGCTGATGCGTTCGGTATGGATGTGCTGGCCGAGGTCATGGATGACGAACATGTTGAAATGGTTGCCAAATACACCGATATTTTCCAAATTGGTGCCCGGAATATGCAAAATTTTTCGTTGCTGAAGACAGTGGGGCAGACTGACATTCCAGTGATGCTAAAGCGTGGCATGTCCGCAACGGTTGACGATATTTTGAATGCCGCTGAATACATTGCGGCTGGCGGTAACCACAATATTATGATTGCTGAGCGGGGGATTCGGACGTTTGATAACAAATACACCCGCAACACCATGGATGCAGGTGTGGTCCCTGTTTTGCAGAAATTGACCCACTATCCAGTGATTATTGACCCAAGTCATGCCGCTGGGCACACTGAGTTTGTTACGCCGTTAGCCTTGGCCGGGACAGCTGCCGGGGCTTCAGGACTGGTCGTGGAAATTCATGACGACCCTGCTCACGCGTTATCAGACGGTACGCAAGCATTGAAGCCAAACGAATTCAAAGACCTAGCTGAAAAGGCGGTTGCGGTGCATGATCTCCTGTTTGGAATGGACGAAGAAGAGACTGACACGGAACCACAAACGAGGCATTAAAATAAAAACTGTTGATGTCAAACTCACAAACAAGACTTATCAGGTCATGATTGCCGCTGGGCTGTTGCAACAAGCCGGTCAGTTGGTGGCGAATGTCTGGTCACCGTGCAAAATTGCGTTGGTGAGTGATTCTAACGTCGCCTCACTGTATCAACGGCAGGTCGCGGATACTTTAACGCAGGCTGGGTTTCAGGTATTTTGCTACGACTTTCCCGCTGGAGAATCGTCGAAATCACTGACCGTTTTGGGTGACTTGGCGCGTCAATTAGCCGCGGATGCGTTTAACCGCGACGACGGCGTGATTGCGCTTGGCGGTGGTGTGACGGGTGATTTAACGGGTCTACTAGCCGCCACCTATATGCGCGGCATTCGGTTCATTCAGATGCCAACGTCACTGTTAGCGCAGGTCGATAGTTCCGTTGGCGGGAAGACCGCAGTAGATCTGGACAGCATCAAAAATATTATTGGGGCCTTCTACGAACCAGATCTAGTGCTGATCGATTCTAATACATTGAACACGTTGCAACAGCGTGATTTGGTGGAAGGCTACGGCGAAATTGTCAAAACGGCGGCCATGGTTGGTGGTGCGTTTTGGTCGCTGATCGAAACAATCAATTCACCAGCCGACATCATGACGCACACTGAAGAACTCAGTGCCCGGTCGATTCAATTTAAGGCCGACGTGGTGATGGGGGATGAAAAAGAGAGTGGTCAACGACAACTGCTAAACTTTGGCCACACCCTTGGCCACACGGTTGAGGCATTGGCAGATGGCGGTTTGCGGCACGGTGAGGCGGTCAGCATTGGCATGGTCGCTATCATGCAACTTTTCGAGAACAATGGTGATGCACAGGCCGGAATCACCGATAAGCTCCGCGACCGTTTACAAGCGGTTGGATTACCGACAACGTCACCGTTGCTACACTTGCCAGCAGCGTTGGATAAAGTGAAAAACGACAAGAAGAATCGGCATGGGCACCTCAATTTGGTCATGATTAAGACGATTGGTGCGCCACAGATCGTGTCGATTCCAAGTGCGGAAATTGGGTCATTTTTGAAGCTTACAGCAGGTTAGATTGGAGATCTTGAACATGGCAGAAAAGAGTTGGTTAGGGTTAACCGGAAAAGTGTGCGTTGTTACTGGGGCCGTTGGCGGAATGGGGACGAAGATCTGTGCTGAATTTGCGAAACAGGGGGCTAACGTCGTGTTGGTCGACCTGCTGGCGGATAAGGTGACAGCGTATGCGACCGACTTAGCGGCTAAATTTGGCGTGAAGACGTTGGCGTTGACTTGCGATACGACGGCTGAAACACAGGTGGACGCAGCCGTTGAACAGGTGGTTGCCACGTTTGGTCGCGTCGATATCCTGGTAAATACAGCGGCTATTTTACGGTTTTCGCCACTTGAAGATCTGCGGCTGGATGAATGGCAGACGGCGCTAAACATCAACGTCACGGGCTATTTCTTGATGGCCCAGCGATTCGGTAAACAGATGATCAAGCAAAGAAAGGGCACGATGGTGCATATTTCAACGGTCGCTTCCTACTTCCCTGAAACCTATAGTGGCGCTTATAGCACGACTAAGGCGGCGGTTAATATGTTATCCAAACAGATCGCGGCTGAATGGGGCCAGTACGGCGTTCGGAGTAACTGCATTTTGCCGTGTCTGGTAAAAACACCGATGTCGGAGAGCTTTTACGCGGATCCTGATGTGGAAAGTGGCCGGACGCGATTGGTTGCTAGCCGGCGAATCGGGACGCTGGACGATATTGCCAACAGCGTGCTGTATCTGGCCAGTGACCGGTCAGACTACACCAACGGCGCAGAGTTGGCAGTGGATGGCGGTATCGGGATCATGATGCAGGATATGATTCCTAAGCCTGGTGGTCGTCGCGGTTATGCAGAGGCACATCACCAAAATAAGTAACGGCAGATGGCTGAGTTGTTGAGACTAGTATACCGAACCAATGTAAGGGTAATGTGTTGAACGTGTAAAGGTTGTGTAAAGGTGATTTTGGTCACAAGGACACATTGCTTGTCATCAACCGAAACGTCAGGTGCCCTGAATGTGTAGCGACGCATGGCATTCGAAGGGGCGCTAAGATGACAACATGGCAGGAATTTGAAAAAATACTGACCGCAATTTCACCAGTGGATAAAGTTTTGATAGACGCCTTAGTCCAACTTGTTTCAAAGAGATGGAATTTGAAGGTTTCCCAGAAAGAATTGGCTAAGAGGAGTGGTATGAGTCTGGCTCAAGTCACTAGCCTTGAACTGCTAGAGACAATGCCAACCCTTAAAATACTCAGTCAGTATGCGGATGGATTAGGGATGAAACTTGAATTAACCGTTGTTCCAGCGTAACAAAAAGGATCTCCAGATTAGTGGAGATCCTTTTTAAGTCTATTTAAGCCAATCTTCCGGCTTATTCAATGCTTCCTGCAGCTTCTTAAAAAAATGGCTAACATGCCAAGCATCCGCAACCGCATGGTGAATGGTAAACGAAACGGGCATGGTTCGCCGGTCGTCCTGAAGCACATACTTGCCGGCTTCAATCACTGGTAAAAAGTTGGGTAGACCGTTAAACGATAGCGGCGTATAACTGTTAAAGTGCAACCACGGATTCATGTTGATCATGTAGGCATTTTCTGGTTGATCCGGCTTGGCAACAGCACCGTGTTGGTCGCTGTACTGTGTTTTATCGGCCTCATAATTGGCGTTAAATACTGCCAAATCAGCATTGTAGTCAGTCCAAATGCCGGAAATCGTGTGGTCGTCTTCATGAAATACCGAATATGACGGTGTCAAATGGTCGTAGTAACCCAATTGTTTCCCGCGTTGGGCAATCATGAATTCTGGTTGTTCGCTGATCAGCCGCGTCATCAGATACAGGTAGACCGCGTTGAAGTGATAGCCAGCCAATTTTGCGGCGTCGTAGGTGGCAGTGATATCCACGTCCACGTTGACGGTAAAGCCAGTCGGCATCATTTTAGTGAAGTAGTAAAAGTAATCCCGGCGTTGCCAGGTTTGTAAATCAATTGGTGTGAAGGTTGGGGTCATTATTTTAGCTCCTTAAGCGGGGTATTATAGCCGTTATCGCCAAACGGCTGCAGTTTTTCGAACCATTTTTTCTTTAATTCCCGCAGTTCATAACGCAGGTTAACCACGTCATCCGTTTTCTCTTCCCAAAGGACGTCACACGTAAAGGCGTCTTCCCCCATAGCGTCCCAGTCGGCCTGCAATGGCGTGTGCCCATAGGTGTGATTTTTAAGATTGAACTTGTAGTAATTCCAGCGATTTTTGGTGTTCGGTACGGTGTCGATGTAGATCTTATGGTTCACGGTATTGGTGATCTGAATGACACCATAGTAGGTGGATTGTCGTTTATAGGCGTCCTTCAACGCTTTGTGGTCAGTCATGAGTATGCTCCTTTAAAAAATGCGCCAGTAGGTCCGATTGTCAGTAGTGCGGGCTAAGAACCCGTAATCAATGAGGTAGCGTTTGATGATGCCGTAGTCGAAATAGATGGCCTTAAGTTTGGTATCCACTTCGTGCTGCGGGTATTTGGTATTAAACGAAAATTCATCAGCGATGCGATAGAGCAGGGTGATGATCTTTTTCTGTCCCTTTGGCAAGCGGGTGAGCACAATGCCGGCATCAGTGAATGTGAAATATTTTTGCGTGGTGTCTGCGTATTCTGTTTCGGTGATCCGGAAGCGGTCGTCGTTGTCAGTGGCCATGGGCGGAATTGGCAGGTAATCCTTAGTCGGCTCGTCGCCAAAAACGGCCTGATACTGCGCGAGATATAGGCGTGCTTGTTTGGCCTTTTCCCGAAAAGTAAATTTCTGGTGGCGAATCGTCGAAGCACTTACCCCAAGCTGGTCAGCAATGGCTTGGTTCTTTTGTTTAAGGCTAAACGCCTGCAATAACCGAATCTGCGTCTCAGTTAACGTGTTGTACTTCGTATCAGCTGTTAACAGTGCGTCTAGGGCGCCGCCATGGGTTGCGTTCAGATGGGTAATGACAGCTTCAGGTTCTGAAAAACGGGCGGTGCAGTAGTTGCATTGCAGCTGACCACCGACCGGATGGTACCCTTGGATCAATGCTGCTATGGGTAAATCTTGAAAGTTCATCGAAACACCTCAATTCAAAACCTAATTATAAATTGTTTACATATATTGTCAACAATAATTTTATTTGTTGATTATTTCCGTCATGATTATGATTTTAATAAAGGCTTGATGTTCTGAACTGACGATTTGTGCTACCATGCAGGAAGACAATTAGAGAAGGAAGCGACGATAAATGCGCGTTAACGTTTTACAGCACACGCCAAATGAAGGGCCGGGCGCGATTCAGACCTGGACGCAGGCTCGGGGCCATGAGATGTATGTGTATCATCCGTATCAGTTCGGTCATTTGCCCACAGCGGATGAGACTGATATGCTGATCGTTCTCGGCGGCCCCATGAGTCCAAATGATGACCTGGACTGGATCAAACAGGAGCGCGCACTGATCAAGCAACTTTTGGCGGCACATAAGCCGATTTTTGGCGCGTGCTATGGTGCGCAACAAATCGCAAAAACACTAGGATACGCGGTTCACGCCTCGCCGGTAAAAGAGGTTGGCTGGGCACCAGTTACGTTGCAGAACCATGCCATCCCTGATTTGCCAGCAACCTCGCTGGTCCTGCATTGGCACCAGGAAATGTTTGAGATTCCAGACGAGGCTGAACTGCTTTATTCTAGTGAGGGGTTACAGAACCAGGGATTTGTGATTCCCCACGAAGCCATTGGTCTCCAGTTTCATTTTGAGCCATTAGCGGACAATGTCCGGGAAATGGTCGTGAACGATGGCGCCTATACAGCCGGTTCTGTTTTGAATGAAACGCCACAGGATATCCTTGCGACACCGGTTCCTGCAGAGAATCAGGAGACTGTTTTTAAATTACTGGATTATTTAACCGACTAAAAAAACACCAATCAGCACGTTGTCTGATTGGTGTTTTTTTAATGGTTCAGTTGAACTTGTTTAACAATTGCTTCTGTCGCCAAGTTGGTCACAGTCTCCCGGGAGGCATTAATGAAACTATGGTCAGCGTTCTTCAACACATGCAGGGTCGCATTTTCGTAAACGGCTTCGTACCGTTTAGAGGCCTTGATATTCACAACGACATCGTGGTCGCCGTGAATAATGGTGACTGGGCCGTGATACCGTTGCGCGACTTCGTAAATTGGCAGGACCTGTGCTGAGCGCAGATAGGCTCCACCGACGCTTAACCCAGCATCTGGCCGGACTAATAGCTTATCTGGCACGTGATTGGGGTCGTAGGTTGCACCCTGTAACACGCCCGCAAGCGCATCGTCCTTCAAAGTGGCAGCTGGTGCCATCAACACGATCTTTGTGATGAACTCGGGGTATAACCCGCCAAGCATGCTGGCCACAACACCGCCTTGCGAGTGACCCATCAGATAGATGTGGCGCACTTCAGGAAGTTGCCGGACATAGGTCAGAATGGCCTCGGCATCGGAAATTTCGTTTGGCACCGTCATATCTTCAAATTTGCCGTCACTTTTACCGTGACCGTTAAAGTCAAACCGAAGTGAGGCGATACCCTGTTTTAGCAGTTTTCGACTCAGGTTATAGAGAATGTGATCCGGCGTGAAGCCGCGATTTGAAGTGAACCCGTGCATGAGAATCGCTAAATCGTAGGTGGTCGTGTCATCCGGCGTTAGAATTGTGCCGCGGATGGTTAGGTTGTCTCTTTGTACTGTAATTTCTTTTTCTGTCATATGCATCATCCTCTTCTGTATAATAGGCTATTTATCAGAATTAGATAACATTTACTTCATCCCAACGTCATTCTAACAGTTGAAAGCGGTTAATTTAGGCTAATTATTGACGACTATTCGGCGTTTATTGACTTGCTTGATTTTTGATTCGCCAATTTTTGGCATTTGCGTGCACAAATTTTTCAAAGGTGCGATTCATGGATCGCAAACTACCGAACCCCGTGTTAACGGCAATTTCTGTCAGGTTGTTTTCGCTGTGAAGTAACAAGCTCTGTGCTTTTTGACAACGGACATATGCCAAATATTGATATGGCGTTGTCCCTAAATTCTGTTTAAAGAACCGAATAAGATATTCCTTCGAAAGGTGGACACTGTTTGCAATATCATCGATCTTCAGCGGTTCTTGATAATGTTGATACATGTACTCGGTAATTGACGAGAGTCGTTGCTGTTTCTCAGTGTTTTGTGGCAGAGCGTAAACTTTTGAACGCGAGAAATGTTCAACAAGCGTGGTGACGATCATCATTAAATACGTTCGAATTTTCAAGATAGTCAGTTCGTTTTGGTCATGGCCAAACTGGCTCATGATTTCATTCAGTAGGCGTTGAAGTTCATGGTAAGCACGCTTTTGATCGTTTGAGAACCTGTCAGGGTGATTGAGATCAAATTGAATTTGTTCAACTGACGGATAACAGTCTTTCAAAAAAGGTAGGGGAAAAACGATGGTCAGTGCGGCAGGTTGTTGACCATCTGCACTCGCTTGTTTGGACTGTACGCCGTGAACTTCACGTGAATTCACCAGCAATATTCGTCCCGGCGAGGTTGTGAAGTGGTCATCACCAATTGAAAAGTCATCAATCGTATCACTAATAGTGTAATTTAATTCTACGTCATCATGCCAGTGTCGATGAACAACAACGTTTTTTAATGCCGGGTGCACGATAAATAGGACCGGCAATTTTTTAGTCGTGTAGACAAATTGATGCTCATAAGCAGCCATGTTTTCCTCCTTTGACGATGAATTAACTTCTATTATTACCTATATAGGCTTTAAATCAACTACAATATTTATAGAATTTTTCTATTAAAACAACAACGGATTTCTATTTGATAAACCGTTTTCATGTGGTATAGTGACAAGTGAATTAGTTAACATATTTATTTAATCCCATAGTTCGTTTCTAAAAATCAATATGATGTCACTGATGCATAATAAGCGATATAGTTGTGATTTAATGCTTTTTAATAGACAAGAAACTGTTTTGTCTACAGGTGTTAGAAATTATTTTAAAAATCACAAGCTTAGTATTAGTCGACTCATAATTACTTGGTCGGAAACTATAGCTATGGCTTTTTTGTGTTTTCGACCAGAAAATGCGAAGGTGGAAATAATGAAGAATAAATATGTCCCTACCAGTATTAGCCTGTATATGAACTACCTCGTTGTTGGGATGGCAATATTGATCCTACCGCAAAATATGGATACGTTAGCCAAACAGTGGAATACAAGCATCGCCGGTGTTTCAGTCGTTATCTCGGCTGTCGGAATTGGTCGGCTGATCGTGATGCTTGTTTCAGGTGTTTTGTCAGATAAATTGGGTCGAAAGCCATTTGCCGTCGTCGGTGGTGCAACCTATATTTTATTTTTCCTCGGAATTTTAATCAGTCATTCATTGATTGTTGCAATTATCTTTGGTGTTCTAGCTGGAATTGCCAATTCATTCTTAGATGCTGGTACTTATCCAGCACTGATGGAAATGTATCCAACGCATAAAGGGGCTGCCAATGTTGTCATCAAAGCCTTTGTTTCGGGTGGCCAATTTATATTGCCGTTGTTCATTAGCATGATTGTTGCGAATAAGCTTTGGTATGGGTGGTCATTTTTGCTTTGTGCCGCAATTTTGATTCTCAATGTGGTCTTCCTGTTAACGTTGTCGAAGTTTCCTGCAGCCAGTCAAGGTAGCAGTAAAAAAGAAGAAACTGCCGCACCTGTCAAGCCACAGAAGTCTAAAGGAAATGTCTGGATCGATGGGACGTTGTTTACGATTTTCTCATTTGTTGCTCAAGGTATTTTTCTGTTGTTTAGTACCTGGATCACCAAGTACGGTGAGGCCATTGTCAAAATGGGTGATGTGAGTTCCCGTGCACTAGTCAGTTATTACAGCATTGGGTCGATCACTTGTGTTCTATTAACCATTTATCTCTCACATCGTGGTGTTCAGGATATTCACTTCTTGTTTGTCTACATGATGATGTCGTTTGCTTCGCTCCTCTTAATGTATTTGATTCCAGTAGCTTGGGTCTGCTCGATTTTATCATTTGTCGTCGGATTCTCAGCTGCCGGAGGCGTCATGCAGATTGGGTTGACCATGATGGCCACCTTCTTCCCGAATGGTAAGGGAACAGTTACCGGTGTTTCGCAAACATCAGCTTCCATTGCCGGATTTGTTGTTCCGCTATTTGGTGGCGCATTATCAGGCAACATTGCAAATGTCCTGTTGTTTGATGTTGTCCTAGCTCTGATTGGGTTTGTTGTTGCGGGTGCCATCATGTACCGTTACCGTAAATTATTTGGTCGTCACAAGAAAGCACCTAAGGCGCAACTCGAGGTTGCATCACAGAACACCAATTAGAGTGCACGATAGAGATTGTAATGAAGTGGAGGAGACATCATGAAAAATCGGGCTTTATCAACGAGTGCCGGCATGTATCTGAACTACCTCATTGTCGGGATGTCGATTATTATTTTGCCACAGAATATGGATGTGCTGGCGAAGCAATGGCAAACTAATTTAGCCGGAGTTGCCGTTGTCATTTCGGCCGTTGGACTTGGACGGGTATTTGTTTCACTAGTCTCTGGCGTGTTATCAGATAAACTAGGCCGTCGACTGTTTATTATTTTGGGTGGCCTGCTGTCCATCGTGTTCTTCCTTGGTGAATTGCTATGTACCTCATTGACGCTCGCCTTAATTTTCGCAATTATTGGCGGGATCGGTGGCGCGTTTCTTGATTCAGGGACTTACCCAGCACTGATGGAGTTATTCCCAGAGCATAAGACGATTGCCAACGTGACACTAAAAGCATTTGCTTCCATTGGTCAGTTTACGTTACCACTGGTGATCAGTTTCATTGTTGCACAGCATTTATGGTATGGCTGGTCGTTTATCATGTGCATTGCAGTGCTTGCTGTCGTTGTGCTTTTTATCACCTTTTTTGCGCATTTTCCTGTTAGAGAACAGCAGACAAATGTTCAACACAGCAATTCACATGTTGTGAAAAATCATTCGAAAAAATCAGGCAATATCTGGATTGACGGGTTGCTGTTTGCTATATTTGGCTACACAGCGGATGGCGTTTTTCTACTTGTTAGCATTTGGATTACGAAATATGGTCAAGAAGTCGTTGGCATGAACGATGTGAGTTCGCGTGCTTTAGTCAGCTATTATAGTGTGGGGTCGATTTCCTGCGTGCTATTGACAATTTGGCTATCGCACCGTGGTGTGAAGGATATTCAATTTTTGCTGAGCTACATGGCAATTTCTTTCGTTTCATTACTTGTGCTATACCTTTTCCCAACGCCCGTCATTAGTACGCTGATGGCTTTCATTGTCGGTTTCTCCGCAGCAGGCGGCGTGATGCAAATTGGCATTACAGTTATGGGGACCTTTTTTCCAAACGAAAAGGGAACTGCAACGGGGATTATTACCACTGCGTCAGCCATTGCTGGGTTTACGGTCAATTTGATTGCCGGTGCGTTGGCGACTAATCTAGCAAACGTCATTTTATTCGACGTTGGATTGGCGCTTATTGGGTTTATTTCAGCAGCCCTGATTACGATTCGCTACCATCATATTTTTGATAGTCAGACTGAGCAAAAGACTGCTGTACCTTTAACCGTCAAACATTCATAAAGAAAGGAGCCAGAAATGCAGGATAACTATGATGTCGTGATCATTGGCGCAGGTCTGTCAGGGAGCGTTGCTGCTGTTGAAGCAGTCCAAAAAGGGTTGTCAGTTCTTGTTGTAGAGAAATATGAGTCGGTTGGCGGTAGTGGTAACTTTGTTGAGGGGATTTTTGCAGTTAATTCATACCTGCAACAGCAGCAAGGTATCAGTCTTTCGGAACAAACGATTTTAGATGAAGAACTGAACTATTCACACTATCTTGCTGATTCAATCATCTTAAAAGACTATATTCATGCCAGCGCCGCTAACGTTGATTGGCTAAGGACGTTAGGGGTCAGTTACCTTAAGGTTTTGGAACAAGCCAACGGTTTTCAGACATGGCATTTGTTTGAAGGTCTTGGTAAGCAAGTGATTCAGCAAATTTTGTTACCACTAGCAAAGCAAGGTGGTGCAGAGGTTGTAACGGGATATTCCGTTGATAGGCTAAATATGACGAAGGATGCAATCACTAGCATTCATCTGCAAAAGGGGCGTCAACAACCCCACACAATTTCAACTAATGCGGTCATTATCGCAAGTGGCGGTTATCTAAATAATGAGTGGATGATTGATCATCACACGCCGTTCCAAATGCCGATTCTACCCATTAATTCTGGGCATAATACAGGTGATGGCTTACAACTTGCCTATGATGTAGGTGCTCAAAAATCCAAACTTGGGGTTATTATGCTATGCGGTGGGACAATCAAAGATCTATCCCAGCCGGCGTACAAGTACAGAGACGATTCAGTTTGCATTGCTGCGGCTAAACAGGGAATGCTTTGGGTTAACGAAAGAGGTAATCGGTTCGTTGATGAAAGTATTGCTGAGAATTTGTCACTGGCGGGTAATGCATTGGTCAGTCAAAATCGAGTATTTAGTATTCTCGACCAGACAACTTTGAACCAGTTATCCGCTGGTCCGATCCCAAGACCAATGAATTTTGGTGCGGGCGCGTTGACGCAATTGTCGGGGTTGACGGATGAAGTTGCAAAAATGGCGGCTTCTAATCAACCTTATATCCATACTGCTGAATCGATAACAGAGCTAGCTGAACAGCTCGACACACCGAAACTTGTTGAGACGGTAACCCGATATCGTCAGTTTTGTCAGCATCAAGCAGATGACGACTTTGGGAAACCTGCTAAGTATCTATATGATCTGTCCAAAGGACCATACTATGCAATTGAGTTAGCTGCTGGTGCTTTCTGTACGGTTGGTGGACTGAAGGTCGATCGAGGAAATGCTGTCTTAAATCACAAAGGTCAACCTATCAGTGGCTTATATGCAGTTGGCAATGACGCTGCTGGCGTACTGGTTGGAGATACTTACGGCTTTAATGTGCCGGGGACTGAGGCTGGATATGCCGTGTATTCGGGGCGTCATGCTGTGGATAGTATTGCCGATTTAATTTAACAACACTAAAAAGAAGCCCATCATTTCTGATTGGCTTCTTTATTTTAGGTGACATTAGCGTGAAGACGATTTTTGAGTGCTTGCGGCAATGCTTTTTGTCCTAGCTAGTGGGAACACTCTCCAGAAGCTCTCAAACCATTTTCCTCCGCGCTCTATTTCACCAAGTAAACCCGATCCTGAATCAAATCAAAATCCCGGAAGTGCTGGTTCAATTTCTCAACCTCTGGTGACTCAAGCAACGTTGCGTTATCCCAGAATTCTTTTGAATCCGTGGCACCGTTCTTTTCGCCGATGACAATGAAAGTAAAGTCCTTGTCCGACTGACGGATTTTCTGCAACAAGTCCCAATCGATTGTGAGGCCGTCCGGCGACCAGACCATCACAATGACGTCGACCTGGTTCTGGTACTTCTCAAAGGCATCGCTGGCTGACAACTGTTCGATTTCCGTCACCGGATGGCGTCCAGTCTGATTCTCTGCGGTCCAGTCTTTGCTGTCGGTGGCAATCACGTCTTGCTTGTTGTCGCGCAGCCCCTTTGACACGTAGCCGTTGCCCGCCATGACTTCCAGCGTTGGCCGACCGTTGATAAATTCGGCCAGGGCCTTAGCAAACGGCGCTGAAATATACGCCCACATCCCGTATTCCGTCTCTAAATAATCACGGAAGCCGCGTAACTGTTTGTCGAGATCCGGCAGGGCTGCGGACAGCTCATTCCATACCTTATCGCCGCGGGGGTCGCCGGCGGGATAGGTCTGATTAACCGTTTTAAAAATCGTATCCTGGATATCGTCTGGCAGTAACAAGACTGGTAACGTCTGGGGTAACAGCCCTTGTTTCAACAACCGGTCGGCGGCAATGACATTATTGATCAGCACCTTCACTGCAGGGTAGTCGTTAAACAACTCAAGGTACGCCGACATCTTAGCAATGTAGCCGGACGGCGCTTTGGCGTTTGTTGCAGTTTTATTTTTCTTAGCCTGTTTTAGTAGTTTTTTGCGTTGTTTCGGGTTCATCCGTTATCCTCCGTAAGCAAAAACGACCGTTATTCGCGGCCGTCCAAGTGTAAGTCCAAAGATTCTTGTTGATTTTTCGGTTGCGTCACCGTTCGGCGCTCTTTGCCGTGCAGGTAGCCATCAATCAACTGATATAATTCGTAACGATCCTCTGACGTTAATGGCGACTTGTTAAATGACAATTCCTTGCCAGACAAGAATAGTCGACCAAGGTCGTATTCATCGCGTTCTGACTTGCCGGCCAAATAATCCATGGTCACGTCAAAAAATTCCGCAATCTTTCGCACTTCCATGAAGGAAGGCACCCGGATGCCGCGTTCCCAATTACCGATCTGGGCCGATGTATTTGGGTGTTCGTTATCTGGATCAAGTTTGTTCAGTCCGTTCGCGAGGGCTTTCAGGGTCAATCCCTGCCCACGACGCAGGACCCGAAGTCGTTCTGGAAACATGTGCATCACCTCTGTTACCTCTATTATACCGCGTGTCACGACAGTATGGGGCGTTCTAGTTTAATAACCTCTCGCTAAGTTGTATAAATGTGTCGATATCATTTTCAATCAATGCGACGCCCTGTTCCCAGAAGTCTGGTTGGGTAAGGTCGACGCCAAGGTGTTTTTGGGCCAGGTCTTCAGTACTCATGTTGGCGGTATCGCGTAACAGGGCGATATATTGGTCTTCAAAGTTATCGCTCTGTTGTGCGCGAGCGTAAATGCCGAGACTAAAGAGGTAGCCGAACACGTAGGGGAAGTTATAGAAGGGCACATCGTCAATATAAAAGTGCAGTTTTGTGGCCCAGAAATGTGGCGAGTAACTGCTCAGTGAGTTGTTGAAGGCATCCTTTTGCGCTTGCAGCATCATGTTGTCCAGTTCTTCAGCCGTCAATAAGTGATCCTGACGCGCGTCGTAGAACCGGGTTTCAAATAGATAACGGGCATGAATATTGAGAAACATGGCCAGCGGGTTAACCATCTTAGCGTCCAACAGGGTCAATTTCTCGGCATCCGTCTTCGCTTCCCGAACGTTGGCGTCCGCCACGATCATTTCAGCAAACGTGGAGGCCGTTTCCGCGACGTTCATCGCATAATCCTGGCGGAAAAATGGCAAGTCGGTCATGACGCTGCTGTGAAAGGCGTGGCCCAGTTCATGAGCAATGGTTGCCGCATCGTTAGCCGATCCGGTAAAGGTCAGAAAGATTCGCGATTCTCCCGTTTCGGGCAGTGATTCCATGTAGCCGCCGGGCTGTTTAGTGGGGCGATCTTCGGCTTCGATCCACTGGTGGTCAAAAGCGTATTGTGCCAACTGCGCCATTTTAGGCGAAAACGCGCCAAATTGTTTAACGATAAAATCAGCTGCTTCATCGTAGGTAAACGTGTGCGGTTTGACATCACCCACGTGAATCGGCGCCTCGACGTCTTGCCAACCCGCGTGGTCCTTGCCCATGAGCTCAGCCTTTCGCTGCAGATAGGCCAGCAACGGCTGTTTGTGTGCGTCAACGACCTGCCAGATCGTTCGCAGTGTTTCAGGCTTCAGTCGATTCATCTCCAACGGCCGTTTGAGGTAATCGGTTGTGCCGTGGGCTTTATAATCTGTCAACCGGGCGCCTGCCAGGTGGTTCAACGTGTCGGCAAATAGATCTTCCTTTTCAGCCCAAGCCGCCTCCCATTTTGGCAGCAGCTCAGCGCGGTAGTGTGGGTCGGGGTTGCCCAATAACTGGTTGTTGGCTTGGCCGGCAGAGAGTGTCACTGGGTCGCCTGCCGCATCGTGAAACGGCACCTGAATCGTTGCAACCAGTGAATCGTAGTGACTGGACCACGCCTTTAGCCCATCGATATTAAGCTGGGTAATCAGGGATTCTTGTTCCGGTGGCAGGAGTGCCTGACCCTGGTGACGGAATTCAGTGAGGTTAAACGCGACATCTGTTAATGCTGGCTGTGCCAGTAACGCTTTAAATTGCGACGCTGTGAAAGTCACCAAGCACTGCTTGTACGCATTTTCAGCAGTGTCGGCCTGTGCTTCTAACTGTTGAACGCGAGCGGCGACGGGTTTAACGGCCGCATTTGTGATGTCATCGGAGCCTTGCCCCCGTCACAAAAACATCAGCTTGAAGAAGACCAGCCTCAATTTTTTGAAGCGTGTCGGTTAATTGGATAAATGTGGGAAATGAGGGTGCATCTTGAGTGGCATCGTAGGCGGTTAGTTGTTTCTGAAAATCAGTCAGTTGCTGCGCCAGATCAGCCATCCGCTGATTCAAGGCTGTCGAGTGGATCCCACCAGCAAAAACGGCATCGAGGTCCCAGTTCATTTTGTAAGTCATGGCAATTTTCCTTTCGAGACAGTATTTATTGCCTAAGTCTAGCATGGTTTCGGGACAATTTCAGACTTCGGCCAGCAAAATCGTAAAACCTGTTTTGCATCTTAGTAATTACCTGCGTTATACTAATGACTTGTGACGCATACTTACAATTAATAATCAAGGACATTAACCATCGAGAGAAAGAGGAACGCATTGTGACAAAACGTAAGAAACATTGGCTCGTCGGGTTGCTGATCGCCGTTGTGATCATCTGTATCGGCATTGGCGGTGCCGGCTATTACTTTTATAATATGGCGGTTGCGCGCGGCAAGAAGGGCTTTGTGAACACGTCGCTGACCATTAAAAAGAATGACCCGAACCGAACACAAAAATTGTGGTACAAGAACGCGAAGAAATACACTTGGCATGAGATGTCGGCGACGGGGCATTTGAAACTCGTTGCGAGTTACGTTCCGGCGTCAAAGAAGACGAACAAGACGATCGTGATTGCTCACGGATTCGGCGGCAGCAGTGCGAACATGGGCGCCTACGCTGGGTTATTTCACGAACTTGGGTACAACGTGCTGTTACCAGATGACCGCGGTAATGGCCGCAGTCAAGGGAACTACATCGGTTACGGCTGGCCTGACCGGTTAGATTATTTAAAATGGATCAAACAGGTCATCCACAAAAACGGGCAACAATCTGAAATCACGGTTTTCGGAACGAGTATGGGCGGCGCCACAACCATGATGGTCAGTGGCGAAAAAACGCCGAAGCAGGTCAAAGCATTTATCGAAGACTGCGGCTATACCAGCGTTTATGACGAGATCGTGTACCAAGCGAAATCAATGTACAACATTCCGCAATACCCGCTGGTACCCGTTGTGAGTGCCATCAACTACCTCAAGAATGGTTACACGTTTAAACAGGCCAGTTCGCTGAACCAGGTCAAAAAGAACCATAAGCCGATGCTGTTTATTCACGGGACAAACGACACCTTTGTCCCAACTAAAATGGTGTATCGACTCTACGCTGCGGACAAGGGGCCAAAACAGTTGCTGCTGGTGAAGGGCGCCCAACACGCTAAGTCCTATGCGCACTCACCAAAACTGTACACAAGAACGGTCAAACATTTCTTGGATAAGTATATGAAGTAAATCGCAAGTCGTCGCTTTTGTAATACCGCTTTTTGGCGTATAATATGAGGATGACTGTGAGTGACTTATGATTGAAAAGAAGGGAGTGCCGTTTTGATTCTAACAGGCTTTATCATTTTAATGCTGGTGATGCTGGTTATCGGGCTGATCATTGGCGGAGCAAGTCGCCGTCATCAATATCGTGCCGAGATCGCCAACGCGAAACAGCAGGCTGAGGCACTCCGGGACAAGGCGCGGGCGGATGCAAAACAACAGGCATCAGCCTACCTTGCCAAGGCGAAAACGACCATCCAGACCGAACGCGACAATAGCGAGGCAGAAATTACTGATCAACAGACGGATGTGACGAACCGGGTCAACCGGGTCGAACAACGTAAAACGTCACTTGACCAAATGGCCGAACGGTTAGATCAGCGTCAGTCAGCCATTGATGACACGAATAATGAAGTGAAAGCGGAACGCAATCTGCTGGCACAAAAACGCCACGAAGCGTCCGAATTATCACATAAACGTCAGGAAGCCATCGCGGAACGGGCAGAGTTGCAACCAGAGGCTGCACAGCAAATGATTCGTGATGAGACGACCCAGCAGCTGGCAAACGAAAAGGATGCCACGGTTCGGGAACTAACGGATAACGCTGAGGCTTCTGCTGATAAGGCTGCTCGTAACCTGATTATCGAATCAATTCAACGCGGGCCAGTGGATCTGCCGCGAGAACACGCTGAGCATACCGTTTTAGTGCCCACCAATGACACAAAGACGAAACTTGTTGGGCGCGACGGCCAGCACATCCGGTTACTGGAATCACTGACTGGGACTGACCTGGTGTTTGATACCGAACAACCTAACGTGTTGATCATCAGCACCCATGATCCGGTTCGGCGGGAGACTGCGCGAATCGCAATCGAAAGTTTATTGGCTTCGCGAAAGATTACCGCTGCCAACATTGAAAAACAGGTCTTGACCGCTGAAAACGATGTGTTGAAGGACCTGCGACAAACGGGTGAGAAGGCCGTCAGCTCGTTGAAGATCGGGTTCATGCATCCCGACTTTATGAAGCTCATCGGCCGACTCAAGTTCCGGACTTCTTACGGGCAAAACATGCTGAGTCACTCCATTGAAGTGGCGCAGATGTGTGGCGTCATGGCATCGGAACTCGGTGAAAACGTTCGGTTAGCCAAACGAGCGGGGCTGTTGCATGATATTGGGAAGTCCATCGACCATGAGATCGAAGGAACCCACGTGGAAATTGGGGCCGCCCTCGCAAAGGCTTACGGCGAAGATCCCGTTGTCATCAACGCCATTGCAGCGCACCATGGTGACGTGGAAGGGACTTCACCAATCGCAACCTTGGTTGCCACCGCGGACTCTGTTTCAGGGTCACGGCCAGGCGCCCGGAGTGAATCAGTCGAAGAGTACATCAACCGACTTCATAGTTTGGAGAAAATCGCAAACGACCACACCGGTGTCCAGGATAGTTACGCTATCCAAGCCGGTTGTGAAATTCGAATCGTGGTTCAGCCTAAAGTGCTGGATGACGATGCCAGCGCCAAATTGACCAACGACGTCAAGGACCAGATCGAACGCGACCTAACTTACCCAGGTAAGATCAAAGTCACTACGATCCGCGAACTTCGCGCAGTTGAATACGTTGGCGATAAACCTACTAAGAAAAAATCAAAGAAGAAAAAGCGTGCTTGATTGTACGTTACGAAACCGCACTTCCGGATGGGAGTGCGGTTTTTGTTTGCAGGTATCTTTCCGTTGCATTCCGCAATTTGGCACTCCGCTTACCTTGAGCACATTTTGACGTTTGGTTAAGTATCACAACAGCATTAAACCCTAGTTCTTAAAGACTCCGCCCTCGACAGCTTTAAGTCCACTGTCAGAAATGCTATAGACCTGGATTGGATTTAAGGTGACGATTAGCTGAGATATTTAAGTTAGTTGACTCATTTATCTGCAGTTAACTTCGAAAAATCCCATAATCCAACTAGTACAGTTATGTTTGCTTCAACATTTTTCAATAGGCAGCGTTCGGCAAATGCCAGATTATGACCAGTCAAGCGCGGATAATCTACAAACTGGGGCTAATTCTTGTTAGATATTTAGCGGATGAATTAGAGGATTGCTTTGTGAGTGGCATGGAGTAAAGTTGGGCGGTTGACGTGGTGTCGAGACTAGTTAGCGAGGGTCCTGTCCTCGGTTACTAGTCTGGGAGCCGGAGGAGATCCTTGAATTTCTGAAAGAAATTCAATAGCTCCGGAGCGACCCACTACGTCGACCGCCCAACTTTACGGAATGCCACGGAATCCATAGCCAGACTCAAACCACAAAAAAGACATCCCAGAAAACAGGATGCCCTAGCGAATAACTTCAAAATTATGGTTTACGGTTGCGTTGACTGTTGGATGATGGCGCAAATAGTCAGCGATAATTTGACTCATCGGGGTCTTGTTTTCGGTGATGATCTTATCAGCTGAAAACATCCCGAAGTGGCCGCCACCACCAGCGCGGTAACGGTTGAGTGCGATTCGAAATTCCTGATCATCAGTCACTGGCAGGCCCTTATAGAGCAGTCGGTCGATGCGTTGACCAATTGGTTTGGCGACGTTGATGCGGTAATTGATGCCTTCATACATATCGTAGTTATAATGGCGTAATTTAGGAGAATAGAAGGCGGGATTGACCGCAATGTTGCCGTCGTCATCGATCATAAAGTATTCAGCGCTTTGTTCAAGCGCTGCTCGGAGGTCCCTGCCGGTGATCAGTTCAAGGGCAAGGCCGTCTGGATAAACGTAATTGGTCATGATGTTGCGCATGGTGATGGGGTCTTCAAAGCCGTGCCCCTCGTTGTTAAAAAGCGACGTTGCTGAAATGTCGGCGTCCATGGTTTCGATTTGAACCCGTTGAATAAACTCTGTGTAGGCTGTTTCAACCATTCGCGCTTGGGCGGCGTCGGCAAAGGTGAGGTGGCCGTTAATTTGCGCCAGGGGCTCTGCCAGCCAAGCGTCAACTGTTTGGTCAAGCGCCTTGCTCGCACGTCGCATAGTGTCGTCAAAGGGCGCATTTTTGGTATCTAGCAGTTCAGCTGAGTGATCTACGACTGCGTAGCCGGATTTCGTTTTTTCAATCGTCAGTGTGATCTTACCGACTGCCTCGCCGCGGTAGCCGGGTTGGGTGACTGGGACGCCAAATAGGGTGTCCGCAATTTTTCGGTGCTGGTGCCCGGTCACGAGCGCGTCGATACCCTCGACTTCTTCAAGCAGCTGGTAGGCTTCGTTTTCGCCGTTGCTGATAGATTCAATGAGCTGTCCCGTTTTAACGTTGCGTTCGAACCCGCCGTGATAACAGACAACGACCACGTCCGCAAGCTTATGCAGTTCGGGGACAAGGTCACGTGCCACTGAAACGGCTGACCGGAATGCCACGTCATAAACGTCGCTGTGGTTACGCCACTGCATGACGGCTCTCGTGGTGAGGCCGATGATGGCGACCTTGACGCCGTTAAACGTCATGATACGGTATCGCTGGCCAAACAATGGTCGCTCATCGCCATCTAACAGGTTGGCGTTAATGATCTTGCGGTCGGTGGTGTTCAACGCTTTTTCCAGATAGGCGGTGCCGTAGTCAAATTCATGATTGCCTAAAATGCCGATATCATAGTGAATCTGATTATAGATATGCATCAGCGCTTGCGGATCTGGAGTTGCCTGCACCTGAGCCACATAGTAAGCAAGCGGCGATCCGGCTAGGAAATCGCCGTTATCTACGGTAATGACCGGCCCGGTGGCAGCTTGCTGCTCGCGGTGAATCACACTGGCTGCCCGAATCAGACCAAACGGCATATTGGCATTGGGTTTAACGTAGTTCGTGGGAAAGACGAAACCGTGCGTGTCGCTGGTTGAAAGAATGGTCAGTTTCATGTGCTACCTCCATTGACGAAATATCGTCGTAAAGTGGGTCAGAGCAAACAAAACGGTGACCCCCGTTTAACATAGAATTATAAGGCTTTTGGGGGGGAAAGACAATGAGAGCGTGGAAGAAGGCGGTTAAGGGGCAGAATGTAAGCAACCCTGGCAGAAATCCCCGAACCTGGGATTTTTGCCAGGGTTGCTTACATGGCCGCCCCTTGCCTTCTGAAACGCGTTTCGGCACAGAAGCCAAGAAAGACAATGTAAAAGCACTTCTGAATTAAGGGGGAGGTAGAACGTGAAGAAGGGCCGAATCCCGTTACACGTTAGCGCCATACCTTGTGGAATGGGCATCGACACGGATGCAAAAAAGGGTCTCGGTAACACTATTAAAAAAAGGACCCGTCAAGCAATTTCCAAACAGAAATCACTATCAGGATCCATATTGACCAACAAAATCATCCTCTAATGCGTAAACCCATACTTCTTCGGCGTCTCATCTTCATGAAACACAATATGTGCCTGATTCAGCTCATCAATAGCCGCGTTAAAATCCTGCACAAAATCAACGGCCATATTCATCCCGAAATCCGCCCGAACAACGATCCGTTGCACCACGGTCTGCGAGAGATCATCAGGCAGCGGATAGGCAGGTACTTGCCAGCCCTTCATTAACAGCCGGTCAGACAGATCATACAGGGTCCATTCGTGCTGGTTATCGGGCTTTTGGCTGTAACAGATGACTGGTAATTGGGCGCCATCGTTGACGATATCAAACAACGCCGTTTCTTCGAGGGCGTGGGTCAAATACTGAGCGACCTCGTGGGTCCGGGTATGAATGGCTTTGTAGCCCTGATAGCCGTAGCGAATAAAGTTGTAGTACTGCCCAATTAATTGGGAGGCACTGTGCGAGAAGTTGATGGCCATAGTTGGTAATTCACCGCCAAGGTAGCTCACTTTAAACACCAGCTCCTCCGGCAAAAATTGTTTATCACGCCACAGGACCCAACCGACACCTGGATAAACGAGCCCATACTTGTGGCCGGAAGCGTTGATTGAAATGACGTTTTTTAACCGGAAATCCCATTTTAGATTGGCTTCCATAAATGGCGTGTAAAAGCCGCCTGAGGCCGCGTCGACATGGATGTACACTGGAAAATTAGTCTTTTGATTGTGCGCCTCTACCAGCCGGTCTAAGCCCGCAATGTCGTCGTAGCGGCCACTGTAGGTGATGCCAAGAATGCCAACGATACCGATCGTGTAGTCGTCCACGTAGTCCATGACGTGGTTGAGGTCAAGGGAGAGGTGGTCAGCGTCCATTGGCACAGTGCGCAACTCGACGTCCCAGTAGACGCAAAACTTTTCCCAACAGACCTGATAGCCGGAACTGATGACTAAGTTCGGCTTTTTGGCGTTAATGTCCAAGCCATGTTTTTGCGCATTTTTACGCCAATTAAACTTCATGGCCATGCCGCCGAGCATGCACGCTTCAGAGGAGCCAATCGTCGAAGTGCCCATAAAGGCTTCATCCTTTGGTGCGTGCCAGAGATCGGCGATAATGTTGACACACCGAT
The DNA here is from genome assembly GCF_001702155.1 of Secundilactobacillus paracollinoides. Lineage (NCBI taxonomy): Bacteria > Bacillati > Bacillota > Bacilli > Lactobacillales > Lactobacillaceae > Secundilactobacillus > Secundilactobacillus paracollinoides. The sequence continues at coordinate 738,418 of NZ_CP014912.1, read as the reverse complement.
TTTCAATATCGGCCGTTCGTGGATATTCTGATTTATCAATGGCGTTCTTTTCAAACGACTGTGCCATGAGTTTTTCGGCTTCTGGTTCCATATAGGTCTGACAAAATGTGGCTAGATTAAGTCGTGAATTGCCCTCATCGAGCAGTTCGTCTGAAACAAGTTCATAGGCTTCCCGTGGTTCGATCGGGGTATCGTTGAGTTTGAATTTTGGAATGTCGCGACTTTCCGCGTTGGATCCAAAAATCGGACTAAGGTATTTCGTTTCATCATCTGAGGGTTTCCCGTATAACATTGCCATAATGACAGCCTCCTCCAAGGTTAAATAAACCGGTTACATTTCTGTACGATGACTTAAATGTACCTAATAAACAGGTGTTTGTAAACGGAAGTGCCTTTAGTCAATTGAAAGTGACAATCACCGTTACTTGCAATATTAGGTGCTAATTATAACGGAAAGAGAAATATGTATGGTGATTTTTAGTGCCTGACCAATGTTATAACGTTTTCACGAGAGAAAAAAACATTTTTAAAGGTTAATGACGTAAAATACTTTGTTACGCTGACCGGTGGTTCCGGATATTTCACGTGTTAATTGCTAAGGAATTGTTAGTAAACGCGTCTGATTGAAACTGATTTCACCGGCAATTTAGGGTTGCCGATCACACTGGAAAACAGCTGTAATTGTTCCAAAAAATAGACGCTAAACACTGCTATGGCAGCGTTTGTTAAAAATGAAGGCACAAAAAAACCTGTCCGGGGGAGGACAGGTTTTACACATAGGAGTAGGCATTTTCGTGATGGGGTTCACGGAAATATAAATTTTACTTTGGAGGAGTAAAATGAAAAAGCTTACTTAATATTTGTAATTTAAATATTAGGCTATGGTCTTAATATAAAGGATAAATGTGAAGAAAGTGTGAATTTCTGATAACAAAATCGTAACTCAACTTGATAATTCAATGGTTTGCCCCATAAACTACCCGTTTGATTGCATATAAACGAGTTGATCCATCGAGATTTTTTGCTGTAAAGTCTTTACTAATTCAGACGATAAATCCTGCTGCTTCGCGGTTCCTTGGACATAGGTATACTCGAACTGGAAGGCGCGAATAAAAAGTTCACTTTCCGTTTCATTTTTTGTCTCGGATTGACTAAAACGATTGTGCCGAACCATATAATAGTGGCGAATGACCCCAACCTCGGCTCGATTCTCGTCATTTTCGACGCTGGTGAGGTAAAGCATGACCGCGTTATAACCAGCCGTTTCGAGTTCACTCATTGTGTCAAGGAACTTCTGACGGTCTTCAGGCGTCTGCGCTTTTTTGATTTCTTGCAGTTGTTTTCGGGAATAGTGCTGCCGTTTTGCTGGTACTTGCTGCACGTTGGCTGGCAGTTGGGCATTTTCTTTGCGAATCTCTGGTAATAAGCGATCCTGATCAGTTTCTTCAGGTTTTTGGTCAGGATGGTCGATCTGCCACTGTTTCTTCTTTTCCTGCCACTGCGAAATTTGCTTAGCTCTTTGCCGTTTAGCCAGATTAGGAAAGAACCGGTAGCCCACCATGCGGCACCACATCACGATGCGCTGGAACGGATTTTGAAAGGCAAATTGTGTTTGAAACATTTGAACGCGGTTGTATTTCCAGCCAAATTGCCGGTCAACCTTGCCTTCTTCAATCAGGTCAGTAATGGCTTCAGTCTGAGCTTCTCCAGCCTCAGCAAGCAGCTGGTGGACGACCTTAGAATTTGTGACGTAGGCGCTGGATCCCTTTTGACTATTCAGGGTTTCGATGACTGGCGCCAGCACAGAAGTGTTCGCTTCCATGCTCTTCAGCTGGTCGATCGCAAAGTTCACCATGCCAGCCACGTGTTTTTCAACCTCTTCATCAGTGTAGGGATTCGTTTCATGCGGTAAGATGAGCGGCAAGACAATGGTTGGCACGATCAGACTCATTAAGATGATGATGCCGGCCACTAAGATCAAGGCATTTCGAATAGGGAAGGCCTGGCCGTTAACCGTCAGCGGTAGTGAGAAGGCCATGGCAAGTGTAATGGTTCCGTGAACGCCGCCGAGCGCAAGCACCAAACTCTCACGAACGGTATTGTGCTTGTGGCGGGTATCGTGCATCCGGACTAAGTTGAACTGGCTCCAGGCGAACCGCAGCAGGAACATGACAACGTACAAAACGACGGCAACTGTCACTAATTTCGGCAACTCTTCGGTATCCGAACGAGACAGGTTTTGCCACACGTTCGGCAATGACGCGCCCAACAAGACAAAAACAAACCCGTTTAAGAGGTCTGCAACTACTTCCGAAGTTGTCCGAGTCACAATTTGATTTTCTGTCGAGGTCAGACGCAGCCGACTCTGCTGAACCCCGTGAACGACACCACAGGCGACAACGGCCAAGATTCCGGAAAGACCCAGATGTTCAGCCAGCAGGTAAACAATGAACGGCGTCAGGAGGTTAAATGGCAGGAGGATCGCAATAATATCTAGTGATTTTTGTTGGAAGAAGAGCCGAATCCAAACGGCGACGAACCCCAAGACGATGCCGAGGACGATCCCGCCCAGAAAGACGACCAGAAAATGCTGGATGCCGTAGCCAACGGAAAACTTTCCTGTTGTAAAGGCGTTGAGCGCCAGTGAGAACGCGACGATCCTGGACGCATCATTGAATAAGGATTCGTTTTTAAGGGCGGCCATCACGTGTTCTGGGACCTCGATCCCATCCGTGATCGACTCCACTGCTACCGAATCGGTTGGCGCAACGATTGCCGCCAGGGCAAACATTAGCGCGATCGACACGCCAGTCCATAAGAGATGGGCAACAAACCCGCCGACAATAATGGTGACAACGGCAAGTCCGACTGCCAGTGACAGCACTGCTCGAATCCGACGCAGCAACAGGGAGTAATTGGTCGACTGACCATCGTTGAACATCAATGGCGCGATGATGAGCAGCATAAAGATCTCTGGTTCCAGATCAAAGTTATTAAAGGTGGGGACGAAAGATAGCAGTAGGCCCGCCCCGATTTGATAAAACGCTAACGGTATCCGTGGAAAAACCGTATAAATAATATTGGCCCCCACAGCCGCAATCACAAGCAGGGTGACCGTTAAGAAGATCTCCACAGGTTCCACTTCCCCTCAGTAAAATTTTCAACTAGTCAAATTGTAACGCACCTCACAAGAATCAGCGACGGTGAAAATTTTTAAACTAGTCAATGTCCAATTCAATCTTAGTCTAAGCTGAAACGAATGACAATTTACCTCCCTCAAGTACGACATTATCGGATATTCTGTTTACTAAATGTACTTATTTTCCGTCAATAACCCTGTCTGACGGCGGTTTGAAAATTATAACATTTTCACGAAATTATTTTATAAACGTGCACAATTTAAATTATTGATAAATACCGCTAGTACGGGTTTAGATAAATTAATGACAAGTCAAGATGTTGGTTTGTTCACAATCTAAAAAGTATAAAAATCATCTTGAATTATTCTCATAATATGTTATGATTAAGATGCTCATTAGAAGGTGTTGGGGACCAAATAATGAGCAACTGATGTTTTTTAGTTAATGGTTTTGTCGCTTGGGGAAAGCGAAATGAAGGAAGTGCTTAGTATGATTAATCTATATGTTGCACCAAGTAGCGCATCTAGTCGTAAAGCTCGTGCTTGGCTGGAAGCCCACCAAATTCCGTTTAAAGAACGAAACATTAAATCAAATCCGCTAAACGCTGATGAAGTTAAGGAAATTCTTCGCCTGACTGAAAATGGCAGCGAAGACATCATCTCGACGCGTTCTAACATCTTTAAGAAGTTAAACATCGACCTTGATGAATTACCAGTCAGCCAATTAGTTGATCTCGTTGTGAAGTATCCCGACTTGATCAAACGCCCGATCATTTTTGATGACAAGCGTTTGGAAGTTGGCTACAACGAGGAAGAAATTCGGCGTTTCTTGCCACGCAATGTGCGTGTGGCCGAATTACGCGATTTAGAGGCTCAACTGAGCTAGTCAATTGACAATGATCTTTAGGATTTAACTGAATAGTAAAACAGGAAGTCAGCACTGTTGGGGTGCTGATTTTTTTTGGTGCGCCCGGCATGGGCGCCAACTAGACGGTGAAAGTCCGTTGCGGGCCGTAGTAGTCGGAACCGCAAGTCAATGACAAGGGTGTCCATCGTGAGGTGGAATCTGAAGGAAGTCGGCGACAAAGTACCGCATTGATGTACAAGAATCAGCTATAAGGCTGTGTTGGTCGGACGAGGTTGCCAAACAAACCAAAGTCCAATACTACTCGAGGCCATCGCAGTAAAGCTGGCAATGACATGGTACGAAAGTGGGCGTTCTTACCCGGGGAGGCCTGTATCGTACGTTCCCGACAAGAGGCGCGCTAAGCGCCACAGGAACAAACATCGCAGTGATGTGGTGCAGAACGATACAGGAGTCAGCCGAGGCCATAGTAGTGGTATCTGCCACGAAGGGCTGAACAATAATAGGTCATCATTGATATTGGAGGTGGAGACAGTGCAACAACCGCAGAATACAGAAAAAGCTGACCGCCGGCGGACAGTAGGACTGGAAGCCCAAGAACAAGTCGGGGTGCGTAGCACTGACTCTGGTGAAAATACGATGATGAACGGCACTAAGTTTCAAGAGTTAGTCTTAGACCGAAATAACCTGAACGAGGCTTATCTTCGCGTCTGCAGAAACAAAGGTGCAGCAGGACTAGACGGAATGACCGTTGACGAACTGTTGCCCTACTTGAGGAAACATAAACAGGAATTACTGCAAGCTTTACAAAACGAGACCTATCGGCCTCGTCCCGTTAAGCGGGTTGAAATTCCAAAACCTAATGGTGGTAAACGCAAGCTCGGAATACCAACTGTGATTGACCGACTTGTTCAACAAGCCATGGCGCAAGTCATGGTGCCAACATTTGAGCGTGTCTTCTCAGATAATAGTTTTGGGTTCCGACCGAATCGAAGTGCTAAAGATGCCATTGATAGAGTGGTTCAGTTCTACAATCAGGGCTATCACTATGTCGTGGATCTCGATCTAAAAGCATACTTCGATACGGTCAACCACGATCTGCTTATTAAATTTATTGAGCAGTATATTACGGATCCATGGATACTGCATCTCATTCGTCGCTTCCTAACCAGCGGTGTCATGAATGGTGGTCTATTTGAACGAAGTGATAAAGGCACCCCTCAAGGTGGCCCCTTATCGCCACTTTTGGCTAACATTTATCTCAACGAACTGGATAAGCTGTTAACTTCCAGAGGTCATAAGTTTGTCCGCTATGCGGACGATTGTAATATTTATGTCCGAAGCAAACGTGCTGGAGAACGGGTTCTGACTAATGTTACTCGCTTTCTTGAAGGCGACCTAAAGGTCACCGTCAATGAGGACAAGACATCAGTAAGTTCGCCTCTGCGGGCCAAGTTCCTGGGATTTTCCTTGGGGGTTGGTCGAGGAGGTGCGTATGCGCGACCTGCTTGGCAGGCCAAGCAACGCATCAAGTCTGCACTCAGGAAAATGACCAAGCGCAATCGGGGCGTTTCGTTAAACCTGGTGTTTAACGAGATTCATCAAAAGATGCGTGGGTGGTTACAGTACTATTCGGTCGGGAAAATGACCAATTTTATCCGTCACTTAGACGAATGGTTGCGAGCAAGGATTCGCCAGTATATTTGGAAACAGTGGAAGAAGCTCAAAACAAAGGTCAATCATCTTGTAAAACTGGGGCTTTCTGGCACCAGTGCTTATACAATGGCCAATACCCGTAAGGGTTATTGGCGAACTGCGCATAGCAAGACATTGACCTATACTCTGACAAACAAAAGACTGGAACGCCTTGGACTCATCAATATGAGCAAGACACTCCAGTCAATACAAAGTGCTTAAATTATTGAACCGCCGTATACGGAACCGTACGTACGGTGGTGTGAGAGGTCGGTAATTGAATTAATCAATTACCTCCTACTCGATTGCCCAAAATTTCGATAACTAACGATGTGTTGGGTTGGTCAAAATGGGTGGGTAATTTAAGCTATAAAAAAAGTCCGGCGCTAGTCGCCGGACTTAACAGAATCACAGATTAAAAAAAGACAATTGTTTAAAAGAAGCGTTTTTTGGGTTAGAAGGGTGGTACTCACTATACCGCTTGGCCAGTTCTGGATGATCCAACTGCGTCAACGTCGAGGTGATGAGCTGGCGGATGGTCTGGGTATCAATCTGAGAGTAACCAGCGATTTGGGCTAATACAAGGGCATTTGTGCGCCGAATGAGCCGATCATCGTGGGTCAAATGATTTAGACTGCTTAGTATCTTTCGGGCGTCAAACACGTCTTTTTTGCCGTTACGCTTCTCAACGAAACGAACCGTAATTTGAATATGTGACTGTTGCGGTTTTTGCTTATTCACGACGAGGACTCCTTTTTATCAATACGTTAAGTTTAGAACATTTGTTTGAAAAAATCAACAATATATGGAAGAACTAGTATACGTGCCACTATATATTGTAGGTTGAAAAACAGTTAAAGTAACAGAGCGTTACCTTACACTATTTTGATTGTTTCCATGATAACGCGTTACGCAACATGAAAACAAGTATTATGGTGCTAATTGCGCAATCGTTAACGAGATTTAAGAGAGTGCGGAAGGAAGCGGTTAGAGGGCGGAGTGTAAGCTGCTCGGGTCAGAAAAGTCCGGGTCTGACTTTTTTGACCCGAGCAGCTTACACAGGAGCCCTCTGCTTCCTGGAGCACGTTTAGACGCTATGAAAGCGACGTGCAAACGATGAATGGGCCTTTAGTCTGTGAAGAAGAGCACCCAGAGAAGCACTTGCCTTATGGAGGATTTTTCTAGTTTTAGATAATAGTCCGTTGCATTCCGCAATTCGGCAGGCCGTCGTCGTGGCTCGCGACTGAGCTAACTCGATTTCTGCTGCGCAGCTCTCGAGTGGATCTCAGTCGTCTCGCACATCAGTAACCGACCCAAGTACGGTCGATAACTGATGTCGACACCACGACGACCTGCCGAATTGCTCCATTCCACTGACGGTGCGCTTACTTGTTGCCACTAGTTAAGTATCACATTAGCGTTAAACCGAGTTTGAAGAAAATCCGCCCTCGACTGCGAATAAGGACATTAACAGTCATGCTCCTCACAATATGCTAGTTACTGGTGACGATTGATTAACAGGTTTCACTGCACCACTTATGAGTTAGTTTTTCCAATTCATGCTGACGATTACCAGTATTGTAGCGTAGTGGAGCCGCTCGGCATTGCAGGCTGTGGTGTCGGTATTAGTTAGCAACCGTCTTTTGGTCGGTTACTAATACGGGAGACGTTGAGATCCTTGAATTTCTAGTTTATACTGCGGAAACGTGTTCCGCAGACCAACTCCCTACTGTGTAAGTCAACTTTGCCAGAAATTCAAGACCGGAATTTCCGGCAAAATCGCCTTACACTCCGGGAGTTACCCGGCCTGCTCCACACTCTGGCCACAGCCTGCAGGGCCGAACGGCGGAACGGAGCGACCTTGTATAGCATGCAATAACAGAAAGCACCATACGCACAGTTCTGCCGACGCAACGCAGTACAGCACTTTATGACACACAAAAAGACACCCCGCAAAAGCGAGGTGTCCATCAGTCTCAAAATTGAATTAGTCTAAACTTGTGACCCGGGCAGAACCAACGTAGTGCCACCATGGGGCTTTAACGGCTTCCTTAACAACGCCGCGGTTTTGGGCGTCGATCATCTTGCCGCTACCGACGTACAACCCAACGTGGCTGATACCAAAGACGCTGCCGCCGAAGAAGACGAGATCGCCCTTTTTGATGTTCTTGTAGCTGACGTGCGCGTATTTGTTGTATTGGGCTTGGGCAGTCCGTGGAGTGGTGATCTTGGCACTCTTCTTGTAAACGTAAGAAGTAAAGCCTGAGCAGTCAAATGATGAAGGACCAGTTGAGCCGTAGCTGTAACGCTTGCCCAATTGTGCTTTAGCGACTTTGTAAACCTTTGAGTAAGATGTGGTGCTTGCGCTAGCGGTCTGTGGCTGTGCAATCGTGTCGGCAGCGACGGTAATGCCTAAGATGGTAATTACGGTTAATGCAAGTTTGACAAACAATCTTTTCATAGTTAACAAAATCCCCTTAATTTAAATTCTAATCTATCGTTTCGTTTTTTATTATTTTTAAATGTCGTTTATTTATTGAACGGTTATTAGTGTATCAATCGCACGTTACAAGAGTGTTGCAACGTATTATCGATTAGATTAATAGAAAAACAAGGTTTGTCATTTCAAGAGGGTTTTTAAAAATGAAAGGGTGGTTGCGACTTGCTATACCGGCTTTAACCCGTATATTTCAGGAATGTGACAATGGTGTGATTTACCGGTGTTTGCACAATAAAAAAACCACTTTTTTCTTCAAAAAGTGGTTGAAAGTTGATTTATTTGGCGAAATCCACTACGGATAATGACTGGCTTCTCATGGTATCGATAGGAATATGCGTATACGTTAACGCTTTTGTATTCATGAAACTGATGTAATGGGTAAAGTTATGATTAGGTTTTTGTTGCCCATTTTCGAGTTTTGGTGTCACGACCTGTTTGAGGTAGGTCAACGCTGCGTTCTCTGCATCGTTACCCGTTTTCGGTTGCGGATGCCCCAATCGATTGATTGCTGTTCGAATGAACCGGTTTGTTGGAATCGGTCCCTCTGGGAGTGGTTGCCCGCTTGCCAGCCACGCTATGGAAGCCTGGGTGAGGGTCGGTTGTTTCGTATCTGGCACCTGTAAAAAGGCGGCCAACCCGCTGTAATGATCAGCCAGTGTCGGCGTATTTGTCATGACCTGGATCGGGTTGTCGGTTGCTGTGAGCGTCAATGATGTTGGCTCAATGTAGGCCGTTGCCCCGGTCGCATCAGCTAGCACCCAGTGGAAGGGGTAGACTTTATTTTCAGCGTACCAGACGTGGGCAATCAAAGCCACTTGCGGAAGGTCAGCGAGGACATCCGCGACCGTTTGATGGCTGCTCAATACCCATAAAATGAAATCTTGCGGTGTGAGGTTGACCTTGTCGGACTGTGGGTCATCATAGTAGGTGACCCGACTAGGCAGGTACAGTTCTGCACAACTCAGTCCCGCTGCGTTGATGCCGTCACCAAAAAGGGTGTGGCCGTTTAAGTTGCGAGCAGCCCCGACGATGTTAAATTGCGTGGTTGCTGGCTGCCCAAGAATTGGCTGCCACTCAGTGCCTGCTGGTAGCTTTGTCGGTACCCACGGATCAACGTTTGGAAAGTCCATGGTCCGTGCCAGAATGGTTGTCTGGTCTGACGCTGTAAGGGTTAAACTCGTGCACATGTGTCCGCCTGCTTTCTTTTCCTACTATATAATACATCGCCCATGTCATCACCTGTTACTGTAACACAAACTGCTGACGATTCTTGCAAGGAATACTTATGATATGATTTGTGGGTATCCTAGCGATTTTCAATAATGACGGCCACCACTCTAGCTTGAGCACGCGTACAGTGTGGCCTGGGTTGAAATTTGTAAACGCGCATCTAATTGCACGATTGACCGACGATAATAAATGGCTGTCAACCCGTATCAGTACAGCGTATTTCGCGAAAAGAATTACGTCGAAACACTTGTTTTTAGCAATCGGTTCCTTTAATCTAATAATGAAGGTTTGTGTGTGTCATCACATTGAGTAGAAGGGAATTGTGGCTTATGAAATCAGCTTGGAATTTAATTGGAATGGGGCTTTGGCTGCTCCTGCTGATTTATCTTGTGTGGATGGTGCATGATATGCGGGTCAGACGACTTAAATTGATTGTGACCGAGAAAAAGTCGTTTTCTGCACAGAACTTAACGAAATCAACAATTGAAGTGATTATCTTTTTATTGGGACTTTGGGGCATGAGTTACGCAACGTTCTTTCAGGACGTCAGCAAGCTCAACACGAATCGAGTAACGGTCGCGTACCATTACAAACCACTGGTCCTAGATACGACTAGTGCGGCGCAGTCGACGTATGTGACCGTGAGAACGGGTAAGGGCCGCAAGCCGATTCAAGTCTACAAGTACTCGACGGATGGTGAAACGGATCAGGTCTCAAGTCTGGATGCAACAATTTCGGGCGGTAAGGATCCAATAAACGTGTCCGCTAGTGCGTACAAGTGGAACAAGAAAACGGTCAAGCGCTACGATACAAAGACTCAAAAAGCATGGGTCGGTGTTGTAGAAACAACCTATAAGAAAGACTTCCTAAACGGTATCGGCCTCCACGCCGGCCGTCTAGCCAACCGCTTCACCCTGATCAGAGTACCGGATCATTCGTTTGTGAAGCAAACGAATTTGGGTGCGGATGAGCAGTAGAGAGCGCGGAACACTCCGCCCTCTGGCTTGTGGAGCGCGTTTAGTCTCGAGAACAGTAGAAAGCCTTCGACATCAAATCCCGGGTTTGGATTTGATGTCGGAAGTTGCTTACATGCAACCTCTTGCCTTCTGTAGAGCGTTTCTTCACTTATAAAAATAGAGACTGAACCAACTACTCTATAGCAGAGTTGGTTCAGTCTTTTTTGTAATATTTGTCTAGAGCAGGCATTGAAAATGCGATTGTTTTTATTTTTAAACATTTATTGATAGTATATTGAATGAAAGTATTTGACGAAAGAATTGATTATATTTAAATCTGAAGGAGATGGAAATGTGGACAATACTGCACTAGCGAGATTTATCTCTTCAATTGGAAGCTTAAATGGATATGGTAGTTCATTACTTCAAACTAAACATGCATTGGATTTGAATTCAAGCACACCTTTAAACCAAGACAGTGATGATGTAGCTATTTTTGAGGACGCCTTGAAGGGAATTACCGCTGTTCGGAGAGTTGGCTTTAGTGTTGACGGAATTATTGCCATCAATAAAGCATTTGATTCCGATTCTGATGAAGAGCCGAATTGGCCGGGCCATCTTCGCAATGCGTACTATAATGAAGATGATCGAATTGGTATCATTCTCGATGAAAAATCTCACAGAACATATATGCCACCAGAAGTAGTTGGTCGAAATGATCTTCAAAAGATAGTTGATGAATATATGACCTCTCCTAAAAAAGAAAAAGATGCTTGGCGAGTGTTTGTTAGAATTGCAAAGCTACAGCCATTTCAGGATGGCAATAAGCGAACAGCCTTGATAGCGGCTAATGCAGCTTATGATACTTTTTCAAGGGAAAACTATCTTGTTTTACCCTTCGATGAGCTTGACCAAACTGATTTTATGACAACATTAATGAGATACTATGAGACTGATAATCAAGACGAAGAAGAAAAATATTTTAATCGACTATTATCTTTATTACCTTCAGATAGAGAAAGAATTCTTCACAAACCGATTTCTCCTGATGATGGATCGGGGAAGACAATTACTTTTAATCTTAAGCCACAAATACGTAATAGGTCTGGGAAAAAGCCAAAAATAACGCGGAAAATTGATTTGAAAACGCAAAAACATGATTAATATATGTAAGCAAAGAGGCCAAGAAATGGCCTCTTTGCTTTTCTATTCGATTTAAGTGGATTACAGGCATAATGATAGGTTTTATGGGAAATCTAGCGGACACATTTTCAGCAAGGCAGAGGACTCCTGTGTAAGCAACTCTGGCAAAAAAAGTCAGGCCGGACTTTTCGGTTTTAGGCAACTGAATGGTTCAGGCCACTGCGCTCCCTTGTTACATTGCCGAAACGTGTTCAGCAAGGGGCTAACGTGTAACGGACTCTGGTCTAAAAGTCAGGCCCGGACTTTTAGACCAGAGTCCGTTACACACCGCCCCTAAACCGCCTTGCTTCACACTCTACAAAAAAACGACCAAGCAAGAGGCTCAGTCGCCACAATATGGTTATGGTTCCCGGTTGATTAAAATTAACTGGGGGATCTGGACGGTTGTTGATCACGGTATAGGGTAACCGTGTGCTTAGTATGTTGGGGTTGGGGTAACAACCATCTTGAGTTCATTATAACTGATGCGAAGGGGGAACTAAACGAAAACGGCTTGCGATTTTGCTATAAAAATGAGCTAGAAATGGTGCCATACCAGTAACTTGACGTAGACAAGTAAAAGACCTGCCGCGCCTCGCAACAGGTCTCAGTAAGCTTCTGTTTTCTCCTCAAAAACAAGGATGATTAAGCCTTGTGGTCGGCCATATTGTCAGTTTCCTCGGTGTCGGTTTCCTGCTCATGGTCGTTTTTTTCTGGGAAAAGCCGGAACATGATCTGGTTAAAGTAATCCGAGAAATACCCAATGACGAAGATGCCAAGCACCATGCAGGCATAGAGCTGAAAGACAAACAACCCCCAGTTGTGAATGGTGATATTGGACAGAATCAACATGGTGGTTCCCCAAGCAATCAGCCAAGCGGGCACCAGCGTGAATTTCATAATCGTTCCCTGTAGGAACAGCACAATGAAGGTCATGATACCGAACATGACGGATGAAGCAATGACGCCGGAAATGCTTGGGACGTGCAGCAGGCGAAAGGCAATCAATCCCCAAACGATGCCCAGCGCGAAACTGCACAGAATGTTCCAGATCTTGTCCTTGGGAAAGCCCGCACCAAAGAAGTAGGAAACCGCAATAAAGGCGGCGGAGCCCATCCACAGGGAGAATCCACTCATAATCAGACTGTAAACGATGGTAAACAACCCAACGCCGATCGCGTCAAACCAAACCTTTTTACTAATTTTCATGAGTCGCGCTCCTTTACTAAAGGGTGTCGCTAGTGTCAAAAATACCTGAAAAACTAGTATATCATATGACGCTGCTGTAGTGATACCAGGAATTCAGACACCCCTGACAGCCGTCAACGCCCTTCAGTTTGTCAGTTCACTGTAGCGTGTCGTGACGCGCAGTCACCTTAGAAATGAGTCAGCCGCGAGGACTCAACTTGTTTATCGGCTGCGTTACCCTTGCGTCCCGGTTTCAACACTTTCTCACCGGTCGTAATGGCACCCACGGGGCAGACCAGATTACATAACTGACAACCGACACAGCGGTTGATGTTCACGGATGGCCGCCGTTTTTCTTCATCCCAGGTGATGGCTTGGTGCGCCCCATCAAAACAGGAAATGTAGCACCGGCCACAGCCAATACATTTATCCCAGTCGATTTTTGGATAGACCTTGTAATCCCGGTCCAATTTTTCAGCTGGCACGATATTCTTGGTTGCTAACCCAACCAGGTCGGCGAGGTGGTCAACGTGTTGCTCTTCCATGTAGTGCATGAGACCGTTCTTCATGTCTTCAACAATCCGGTAGCCGTACTGCATGACGGAAGTGGTGACCTGAAGGGTGGTGGCGCCTAACAGAATGAATTCAGCGGCGTCCTGCCAGGTTTCGATACCGCCGATACCTGAGATCGGCAGTAATTCCAATCCAGCAGCGGTCCGGAGTTGTTGGATAAACCGCAGCGCAATGGGCTTAACGGCTTTCCCAGAGAAACCAGAGATGGATGACTTGCCATTAACGATCGGCAGCGCAACCTTCTTGTCCAGGTCAATGTTTGAAATGGATTTAACGGTGTTGATGGTAGCGATACCTTGTGCCCCACCGTCGAGACTGGCCTTGGCAGCTGGAATCATATCGGTGATGTTTGGCGTCATCTTGGCCATCATTGGCAGGTCAGAACCGCGTTTAACGGCGGCACAGTACTTCTTTACAAGTTCTGGGTTGGTCCCAACGTCGGATCCCATTTCGTGAGAGGTCATTTGCGGGCAGGACAGGTTCATTTCAATCATGTCTGCATCGGCTTCGGTAACGAGTTGTGCCAATTCTTCCCAGTCTTCTTCGTTGGTTCCCATGATGGAGGCAACGACGACTTTGTTAGGGTAGTTCTTTTTCAGTTCTTTTAAATCATGCAGGTTTTCTTCAAGTGAATGTTCCGCAATCTGTTCCATGTTCTTGAAGCCAACGAAGGGGGTGCCTTCCTTGGTCAGTTCATCGAACCGGGGTGAGACTTCATCGACTTTGAAATGTTTTGGCCCGATCGTTTTGAAAACGACACCGCCCCAGCCTTCGTCAAACGCCTTGGCACACATTTCGTAACAGTTGCCAACGGGTGATGAGGAGAGCAGGAAGGGGTTTTCGAAGTGAACGCCCATGAATTCTACGGATAAATCTTTATCAATCATTATTTAGTACCCCCTAACAGTGTTTGATCGATCAGATCAGCAACTTCTTTCCCTTTACGAACGGCCCAAACAACGGTCTGGTCGCCCTTCGAAATATCGCCGGTGATGTAGACCTTTGGATCGTCAGTTTTGTAACCCACGTAAGGGACAACTCCGCGTTCGATGTTGATGCCAAGGTTATCGGCGTTGATCTGTTGGCCGATGGCAAGGATAATCTTGTCGGCCTTGATTTTCAGTTCGCTATCGATGGTGCGGTGCTTGAAGGTGACCACGTTGCCATCCACGGCACTAGGTACGTAGCCATCAACGATGGTGACGCCAGCTTTACGAGTGCCAGCAAGTTCCTTCTTAGAAGCGCGGAATTCATCGAACTCTTCGTAGGCCACATCGGTGACGTTCTTGACGTCAAGGCGCTTAAGCGTTGTGGCGACATCCATCGCAACATCGCCACCGCCGATAACAACGGCGTTTTCTGGGATGTCCGTGATGTCACCCTTGGCGTTTTTAACGCGGGCGAGGAAGTCAACGGCCGATTCCACGTAGTCGTTGCCAGCAAACATCGATAATGATTTAGCTTCGCTGGCACCAACGGCGACGACAACGGCATCGTGGTCGGCTTTCAGGTCGGCCATGGTCATGTCCTTACCAATGGTGACGTTGTAGTGCATGTCAGCACCGAGGTTGACGATCCGTTTGATTTCAAAGTCGACGATGTCTTGTGGCAACCGGTATTCGGGAATGCCATAGGTCAAATAACCGCCAGCTTTTTCGTTCTTTTCGTAGATGTCGACAGCGTAACCGCGTTCCAGCATGGTCGTGGCAGTTTGCAGACCCGCAGGACCACTGCCGACGATGGCGATCGACTTGCCGTTTGCGGCACCCTTTTTGAGGATGTCCATCTTGGCCTGTTGCTCAAAGTCGGTGACGTAGCGTTGGATACCGCCAATATCGATCGGCCGGTCGATACCAGTCCGTGAGCAGGCCAATTCACAGTATTTTTCAGTCGGACAAACGCGGGCACAAATGGCACCCAAAGCGTTGTTTTCACGGATGGTTTCTGCGGCGCCCTTTACGTTGCGGAACCGGACACTGCGGATGAACTTGCCGGGATCGGTGTGGGCGGGGCAGGCTTGGGAACATGGCGCGTCGTGGCAGAGCAGGCAACGCGCAGCTTCTTCCATCACGGTGGTCATGGTGTAGCCGGGTGCTTCTGTTTCGTATTTCTTACTCATGGGAATCTCCTCACTTATCTTGAGTTTTATCGTGCGATTGAGTTGCGTGACCGAGATGAAACTGAACAGCGATCTGGGTCACAATTTCCTTTGTGATTTCGTTCACACGTTTTACAAAACCAAGACTAGCATGCAAGTGACGAATGGCCAAAAATGGGTGGGATTCATTTGAACGATTCTGACCGAATTTTGAAACGCTATATAAAAATTTATATAGAAGCTTTGCGTATTTTTCGGTAAACGTAAGGGGATGCCCTAATGGTTTTAAAACAGACAGCTGACAAGGTGCTGTTACAGCAATGCTGCGGGGGGCTAGCCTTAATAGTCGTTCTTTTTTAACGCAATTAAGTTATATTATTTTGGCATAAAATGGCAGGTATATAAATGAGTGTATGAGGCATCCCAATTAAGTAAAACACATTAGCAGAATCTTATTATATATGTAAATTATTTCACGAAAGTTAGGGGGATGGCCTAATGGATTCAGTATGTGCCATCGGGTATACTGTCCCTAGACGCCTACATATCGCGATAAAGAACCATTAAACGAGCGCATTCTCGGCCGGGAATCATTCGTTTAATTAAGCGTGTTAAAAATAAGGACCACTAGAACGTTTGTTAAATTGTAACTATACCAATTCTGTGGCCACTCAGCAGAAGGGATGAAAATGATGGCAGAACACTTAATTGAACCAACCCAACTCGAAAACGACGTCATGGACGCCTTGTCTGAGGTGCTTGACCCGGAATTGGGCATTGATATGGTGAATTTAGGCCTGATCTATGGGGTGAAGGTGACGGATGGGGCGTGTCTGATCACGATGACGCTCACTACGATGGGCTGTCCGATCGGCGACATTCTCCACGACGCAATTACGCAGGCTGCCGAAGCCGTTGCCGGCATTTCTAGCTGTGAGATCAACCTCGTTTGGGAGCCAGTTTGGGATATCAGCCGGATGAGTCGTTACGCGAAGGTTGCCTTAGGCATTCACGAATAGGAGGTCGCTTAACATGAAAATTGACCGGTTTGTGAGCCGCAGAAAGGCCCTTAAAATCTCTCAGTGTAAGCTGTCGCATGGGATTTGCACGCAGGCAACGCTGAGTAAGTTTGAAAACCAGAATAAAGTGCCGTCTTTGACGATTCTAAGTAAACTTTGCGTTCGGTTAGGCATGACTGTTGACGACCTGTATCAGGATGGCGCAACGTCTGTGCCGGAACTGCACCAGGCATTGGACACGATTGAACGTGACTTGATGACCGAAAACTACCCGGACGCCATCAAACGGATACAGCCGTTGACGTTAACTGATATCGACGCGATTCCTGATAAGATGCAGTTTTGCTATCTGCGGGGCTTGTGCAATGCGCTTGTCAATGCGCAGCCGGATAAGATCCTATTTGATTTTTCACAAATTTTAAACGACTTGGATGAACGCCACCAGACCATTTTTACCCAGTTAGCCTTTCTTGGTTCGGGTGTCATGAGTGCGCGACGGCGGGAAACGAGGCAAGCTGCTTTTTATTTCGAGAAGGTCAACCAGTATATTAAGACGCACCAGGGGCAGCTACAAGAAGCGGACGATAAAGCTGTTTTGCGGATGCTGACGCTCGTCTTTTTCACCGCGGAATTCTATGCGAACCAGGACAATTATCGGCTCAGCAACCAGCTGATCGATTTTGGAATCCAGCTCTGTTCTGAAAACCGCGTGACCTACTACCTGCCGCGGTTGAAGTTTCAGGCGGCTCAAAATGCGTTGGCTCAAAAGAAGGATCCAGCACTCATCCAACGCCTGATCAGTGAGACGCTGGCATTTGCCCGAATCAATCAGAATCAAGTCGTTGAGGTGAAGGTCGCGGCCTTGAATTGTGCCTTTAAGAAGCGGACGGATTATTCTGCTTTGGAAGGGTAGGACGGTTTGGTTGTGGTAACGCCACATTATTCAAAAATAGAGACGAAAAGCGAACCCATATCGTTGTTGTGCCGATATGGGTTCGCTTTTGTGTTTATTCTTGTGTTTTCAAATATATTCTAGGCGAGTCTTTTTGGGGCGCCTTGGGAATACCGACACCACAGTCTGCAATGCCGAACGGTGCCACTACGCTACAATTCTAGAAATAGTTAATTTTGAGAGCCAGGGTAACATAGTGTTATGAAAACTGGTAGTTAAATACTACCTTCAACTGACGCAGTGTATGAAGCATTGCTGACAATGAGTTTACTGGCAGTCGAGGGCGGATTCTCTACAAACTCGGTTTAACGCTAACGTGATACTTAACCAGTTTAAAAATTAAGCTCATCGTCAGTGGAATGGAACAATTTGGCACGACATCGTGGTGTCGATGTCACTTGATGGCCGTTCTTGGGCCATTTAGTGACATGCGAGACGACTGAGATCCACTCGAGAGCTGCGCAGCAGAAATCGAGTTAGCTCAGTCGCGAGCCACTTCGATGCCGTGCCAAATTGCGGAATGCAACGAAATCAACCACCTGCCACACTCTAAAACTCAATCATCTTATGATGAATCGCATACCGAACTAGATCCACATGCGACTCCAGATCCAGTTTCCGCATAATACTAGCTTTGTGTGCTTCAACAGTCTTGGTTGAAATGTTGAGCTTAGCGGCGACCTCTTTGTTGCTGTAACCGATTGCGACCAGCGGCATGACTTCTCGTTCCCGTTTTGACAACGCGTTATGGCCCCAGAGGTTGGTGTTGGAGCCATCGGACGTGATCTCTTTGATATCTGATTTCAGCAAAATAACATTTTCATCTACATAATGCTTACCCGTCACGATTGTTTTCAATGCGTTAGTGATCTCACTATCCGGCGAGCTTTTTAAAACGTAGCCAACAGCCCCGTACTCGATCGATTTATCGACGTACGCTTCTTCGCCGTGCATCGATAAAATGAGAATCAAAATTTCCGGGTACTGCGCCTGAATCCGCTTCGTCGTCAACAGGCCGTTTTCACCCGGTGGCATACTCAAATCCATGACGACGATATCAATGTCGCCGTGCCCCACGCGGATAAAGGTGTCGTTGCCGGTGGCCGCTTCAGCAACGACCTGGTAATCTGGCAGTTGATCAATTAGAAATTTCAGCCCCGACCGCACAACAGCGTGGTCGTCGGCAATCAGTACATTATACATGTTGATAACTCCCCTTGCTGGTTTGGACGGGGAACTTCACCGTGATTGTTGTCCCAACTTGTGGGTCCGACTGCACGTCAAAGATCCCGTTAAGTGACTTGATCCGGTCGTTCATGTCGTGAAGCCCTAGTGAATGACCGTTGAATGCTTGATGGCTTGAAACGTCAAAGCCGTCGCCATCATCGATAATCTGTAACGTGATGAAATGGTCGTGTTCAATTAATAAGAGATCAATTTCGCTGGCGTTAGCGTGCTTCAAGGTGTTGTTCATGGCCTCCTGTGCCACCCGATAAAGGGCACTTTGGACGGTCTTTTGGAGTTCCTCTGGATGGGCGTTTCCCAACACTGAAATGGTGACACCCGAATTCGTTTGCAGGCGCTGCGCCAGCGTCTTAAGGGCTGAGAAGAGGCCAAACTGATCTAGAACGGATGGCCGAACGTCTAAGGCCATGTCTTTGACCTCACTCAGCGTCGTTTTGAGTTCGTCGGCAATCGCCAACGTGCGTGTTTTGAGTTCACTTTCGGATAGCGCACAGGTCCCCAGGTTTTTGACACCCATGATGGCCGAATAAACGCCCTGGGCAATATTGTCGTGCAGGTCAGCGGAGATCCGTTTGCGTTCCAGTTCACTGGCGTGCATCGCCGTTTGACTGTTACGCTCATGGTCCGCCATTTTGATGACGTGGTCGATTGAAGCCCGACTCTTAAGTGTCAGCGAGGACAGGTGTTGCGTTTCATCTAGGGGTTTATAAACCATATAGTAGCCTGTTTCCTGATCGTCGCTGCAGAGAACCGGCATCGCAAATTCATCCAGTTCGTTGCAAATGGCACAGGTGTTGCAGCCTGTTACGGCCGAATGGCGCTCCTTGGTCGCCGATTGTGCGAGTTGAATCAGGTAGCTTGGGTCAAAGTGCAGGTGATCCTGCAGACATTGCGCCAAATGGTTGCTCAAAAGAAGGTCGTCATCTTGAAACAACATGATGGCCACGGGGGTGTTTTTAAAATAGGCGCTCATCCAAGTTGTCGGTGGTGTTTCCAATTTAAAAACCTTCCTTCTTTTTTTAAAATACATGGATCATGGCCCAGTACAACGATTTACTTGATTTGGACGCTCGTCATTACCTAAGTTTGATTAATCACAAGTGCGGGAAAATAAAGCTTAAAAACGAAATACCGAACCTATTATAGTATCACTAATTATACCATATTCGTGAGTCAATGTAAGCAATTCCTAAGCTTTCATAACAATCAAAAATTGTCGGAAATGGATGATAGATCGTAAAAATATGGCGCTGTAAATTCGGCTAATGCGGGACAAAAACACTAATGAAAAAATGTACAAAAAAATCAAACTTTCTTCATAACTTATTAAAATCTTAGGAATAAACTAATGGTAGGTTATAAAAAGGAGATGAACATCATGCAATCACCAAACACACAACCTAAAAAACGGCGGTTTAAAATGCCGTCAGCGTTTACGATTTTATTCATGATCATTGGGCTTGTTGCAATCCTGACCTGGATCATTCCAGCCGGTGCTTATTCCACTGATAAGGTGGGGAATATCATTGCCCACACCTATAAGTCAGTGACGGCTAATCCGCAAGGTATCTGGGACATCTTTATGGCCCCAGTCTACGGCATGGTCGGCAATGATCATACCGAGGGTGCCATTTCGATTTCGCTATTTATCCTGGTTATTGGGGGCTTCCTGGGTGTTGTGAACCGCACCAAAGCGCTTGATGACGGAATCGGTTCCGTTGTCCGCAAGTACAAGGGCAAGGAGAAAGCGTTGATTCCAGTCCTCATGTTTCTGTTTGCGCTTGGCGGGTCGACCTACGGCATGGCGGAGGAAACCATTGCGTTTTATCCGCTGCTCATTCCAGTCATGATTGGCGTGGGATTTGATTCCCTGGTGGCCGTCGCCATCGTCCTCGTGGGGTCCCAGGTCGGCTGTCTAGCCTCCACTGTGAACCCGTTTGCGACCGGCGTAGCCTCCCAGACACTCGATTTGTCCATGGGTCAAGGATTGTTTCCACGGTTGATCCTGTTGGTGATCGTGGTGCTCATCAGTATCTGGTATGTTTACCGTTATGCCTCGAAAATTGAGAAGGATCCAAGCAAGTCACTGGTCTTCTCACAACGTGACGAGGATCTGAAGCGGTTTGCGATTGACAGTGATGCCGACAACGTTGCCATGACGGGGCGGCAAAAAGGGGTCCTGTGGCTGTTTGGCGCGACGTTCGTCATCATGATCGTTGGTCTGGTGCCGTGGGCATCGATCAACAGCAGTTGGACGTTCTTTGAAACGGCAACCAAGTGGCTGAGCGGCATTCCAGTTTTAGGCAATGCTGCCGAGTTGCACAAAGGCGCTGTTGACGCCTAGCGCGGTACCGTGACGTTCCGGTGGAAAAATCTGTGTAATGATTCCGAAGTTGGTCGCCATTGTCATTGAGGCCCCCAAGGCTTGGAGAATTCGAGCAGCCATTAACAGCGGCAGGGTGTTGCTGAGCCCACACCCGAGTGACCCCAAAATGAAAATGATGGTGCCAATCTGAAACAGTGAAATTCGGCCAATCTGGTCTGACAGTTTACCAAAGAAAATGAGTAACACACAGATAAGGACTAGGTAAACGGACACGACCCATTCGGCCTCGTTCATGGGCACGTTAAGGTCCCGCGAGATTTGGGGCACCGCGATGTTGACGATGCCGGCATCAATGGTGGACATAAAGGAGACCATTGACGTTGCGAGTAAAAGAATCCATTGTGAGCGTTGCTTCAAAACGTCACCTCCTAATAGTAATAATAATTTTATTATATGCTTTATAAGTCAATACACAATCATGACGACGTATAAAAAAACACCTGTCTGATTTAAAGGCAAGTGTCTGAGTGCTCATTAGTTGACCAGCGGATCGTCGAAGGTGTGCTCACCAGTCATGATCTGCTGGGCAATCCGGTCCGCTGCCCGCAGATTACCATCGTTGATGCCAGGCCGTGGACTCAGCCCCGTCATCCAGTGAGTGCTTTCAGTAATGATGCCAAAAGCGTACAGGCTGTTATGCGGTTGGCCGATTGCGTTGAGGACCCGGTCTGTTGTTGGGTCGATAGCCAAAGCGTGGGTGAAATAGGCGTTACCGTCCGCTTGCTGCCGCTGGTCGGGATGCCCGAGGTTGCTAGCCAGCAGTTGCCGAATTAGCGGGTTCGTCGTCACGTTGACATCGATGGCTGGTGTGCGCGCTTCAATGAGGACCCGACTAGTTAGGGCATGACCGTTGGCGGGTGTGGAAACCGAAAACGCAGCGTCAGTCGTCTTGACTCTCATTTCGGGTGGCACCAGCGTGACGATGTCGGCCGCAATCAGGGCGCGAAGCTGTTCAACACGAATAACGGGCGGCCCAACTGCCAAAAAATCTTGCAACGGGGTGTAGTCGAGTAATAAATAGGTCAAATAATCGTCCGGCGTTAAAATGCCCGCTTCGGTGATTTGACGAATCGTCTCGCGCAGATCCCGGAACGTTTCCAGCGCACTAGTTAGTGGACCAGTCTTAGTCCCCCGTTTTGCATCCGCAATGAGCGGGTCCAAATAAGCGAGCTGGTCGGCCGTACCTTGCAGGTTTTCGGCCGGGTGCGTCAATCGCTGCCAGTCGAGTTGGTCTTCAGCAGCTATTGGTAGCTGGTCAATGAGACGAAGCGGATCGGCAGCAGTCGTAAATTGATGCTGGAAAATGGGAAGGTTTAGCGCCGGATAACGGTCTGTAATTAAGCGCGAATAGTAGACATAAGCGACCTCAGCCTTCAGTAATTTTTCCAATTTCTCAGCAGGTAACGGCGCGTCAGGTGAGAATTGGGACAAACATTCAGGTGTTAAAAACTGTGGTTGGAGTTGTTCCCCATATCGTTTTTGATTCGTACCTTTTGGATAGTAAGGGAAACCGCGACGGGATCCAGCGATGATTTGCGGCTCCTTGTCCGAGGATTGATAGCTTAACAGTCCGTTCGCCCCGCGATGAAAGGTGCCGCCGCGTCCGCTCGTGAGCAGGGTGACGTAGTCATAGAAACTGAGGCCGACGCCACGGATGATGACGGGTTCACCAGGCTGGATGGCTGAAAAATCGGTATCACCCGGAAACTGTTGCGGCACGTAGACGGCGTCGTGGGCGCGAGCAAATTCAGTAAAGTGTTGCTGCTCTGGGGTTGGTTCACTGAGGTAGTGACCAGTCGTTAATATGAGCCGGTCTGCTGGCCGCTGCTCTGCGGTAGCACGAAGTAACCAGTGACCATCAGTGGCCCGTTTAACTTCTGTAACCGTGGCCTGTTTTTGAATCAGTTGAAAATTGGCAGGCAGGTTGGCTGTCATACTTGCCAGCGCCCACTGCAGGTAGACCCCAAAGAGGGCACGGGGCGCATAGTCATCGGAGCCGAGGTGCGCAACATCGTTTAAAAAGGCGGTTTGATGGCGATAATCATGCTGCTGAATAAACGTCCGTGCCGTTTCTGTTGTCGCCCAGCTCGCCAAGTCTGGGCCGGTCAGCCGTTGCGGTCCCGCCATCTGCACGGAAGCGTCCGCAAACACCGTCAACTGCTGCGCCGGCGTGTTCATAATCAGCAAATGCGACTGGTCAGTCCGCCAAACATGGCCGCCGACCGGAAATTCGTCAACGAGGGTGACTGTTAGCGGTCGCGAAGCGTCATGATGCTGCCACGCCAACAGTCGCCCCAACACAGCGATGCCACGCGGGCCAGCGCCTACGATCGTGATGTCCATTTGGGGCCTCCTTTCTACTATCGGATTGTTTGATTTAGATTCTGAGTCCGTTGCATTCTGCAATTTGGCACGGCATCGAAGTGGCTCGCGATGAAGCTAATTCAGCTGTCGCTGTGCGCCATCTGAATGGATCTCCATCGACTCGCACATCAGTAACCGACCAAAGAACGGTCGCTAACTGATGTCGACACCACGATACCGTGCCAAATTGCGCCATTCCACTCACAGTGAGCTTAATTTCGCCTCTGGTTAAGCATCGCAATGGCGTTAAACCGAGTTTGAAGAGCATCCGCCCTCGACTGTTGCTACGTTCATTGACAGCGATGCTGTTACGAGACTCGATCATAGCCGGCGATTGCTAAACAGGAGATAAGACGCAACAACGCTGTCGTATTGATGCTGGTGTGTTGATGCAGATTGCCACAACAGTAGTGTAGTGGAGTCGTTCGGCATTGCCGGCAGTAGTGTCGGTGTAAGTTGGCGAGGGTTCTTTCCTCGCTTACTTACACGGGAGACGTAGGAGATCCTTGAATTTCTGCAAAGAAATTCAATAGCTCCGGAGCGACCCACTACAGCCGGCAGGGCCGAACGACGGAACGAAGCGACATTTTTATCCTGAGTCGCTAATGTGCATACAGGTTAGGATCGACCTGCTTTGGGCCATAGCTGTCCATGTCGGCGTCGCGGTAGTCCCACCATTCGCCTTCGTAGCCGACGAATCCGGCTTGGGTCATGGCTTGGAGGAGAATTTGGTAGTTCTTTTCCTGTTCGTCAGTTCGGGGATAGTCGCGGACGGCTTTGCCGGTGAAGTCGTCGAAGCCGGATTGCATGGGGATCTCATTGCCGTCCATGTCTGTTAGGGTGAGGTCGAAGGTGACGCCCTTTTGGTGGGAAAAGTTGGGATTGGGTTTAGCGACCCAGCGCGTATCTGAGACCACGTCAAACAATTTTTGCTGGGCAGTGACCGGACGAAAGGCATCCCATATTTTGAGCCGGTAGCCCTGTTCCTTTAAGAGCTGACTGGCAACGCCGAGTTTCTTGACGGTACCGGTCCGCGAAACAGCGGTGGTGAAGTCATAGATGACCTTACCGGTAAAGTTGTCGGTGGTGGCGTACTTTAAATCGACGATGATATCAGGATCGATATCTTGAACATTCATAAAATCAGGATCTTTTTCTGGCATGAGCAGTGTCCTCCTAAGGGTTTAGTTAAGTTTAGTATAGGTGATTATGAGAGAAAAATGGCAATGATTTTCATAATTGTGTTCACATGACGGATAATAGCGGTTAGTCACACGTGATTCATAAACAAAAATAGGATAAAAATTCACATTTGATTCACAATTATACAACGGTTGTTCGACTTGAGCACAGCTATACCAATTGTTAGTAAAGGCACAGCTGTTGCTGTTTGTTGGCAGACCACATTCGCTTGAATGACCAACTGGGTGATAGACGCGCTGAAGTGAATTCGCGTACTGACAATAATCCAGTTGAAACAGGTTGTATTAACGGTTAAATAGGTTAGCCCATTAATGACAGCTCGCAACTATGATGATATTGTAACCGGTTTCGTAGACAACACCAAACAATTTGATGGCTTTCTTGTAATTTGCTAAAAAAGGGTAATATGCACTAGACCGGTTCATTCATTCACCTGTGTATTTTGACACAAGAAGTTCAATAAAATTCATGGGGGCTTAATCTCGTTGCGCTAAACTTAAGTATAGCTGTTAGGAGATGAGTGTATGGAAGCACCAAACACACAGCCGAAACCAAGACGACACTTTAAAATGCCGTCTGCGTTCACTATTTTATTTTTCATTATCATTGCGGTTGCTATTTTAACCTGGCTGATTCCGGCTGGTCAGTATTCAACGGATAAGGCGGGCAACATTATCGCCCACACTTACCGCACCGTTAAGGCGAATCCTCAGGGCATTTGGGACGTCATGATGGCCCCAGTCAATGGGATGGTCGGCGAAGGGAAGACCGAGGGCGCCATTCCCGTTTCACTGTTTATTCTCGTGATTGGGGGATTCCTGGGCGTTGTCAACAAGACCAAGGCACTTGATGACGGGATTGGTACCGTTGTGCGCAAGTACAAGGGGCGTGAAAAAGCCCTGATTCCAGTGTTGATGATCTTATTCGCGCTTGGCGGATCAACGTATGGGATGGCCGAAGAGACCATTGCCTTTTATCCGCTGCTGATTCCCGTGATGATCGGGGTTGGGTTTGATTCACTGGTGGCCATTTCAATTGCGCTGGTGGGGACACAGGTGGGGTGTTTGGCCTCAACGGTGAACCCGTTTGCGACTGGTGTGGCTTCCCAAACGCTGCATATTTCCATGGGTGACGGGCTGATGCCGCGGTTTATTCTGCTGATTTTAGTGGTCGGCGTCAGCATTTGGTACACCTACCACTACGCCTCAAAGATCGAAAAGGATCCAACGAAGTCGCTGCTGTATAACCAACGGGATGAGGACCGGAAACGGTTCACGATTCCAAGCGGCGAGGAAAATATTCAGATGACGGGGCGGCAAAAGGCCGTTCTCTGGCTGTTTGGCTTAACCTTCGTGCTGATGATCGCTGGCTTAGTGCCATGGGATACCATCAACTCAAAATAGACGATCTTTAACAACTTCACCAAGTGGCTGACGAACGTGCCATTCTTGGGCAATCTGGTGGGTCACGATATCGTGCCGCTGGGATCATGGTACTTCAGTGAAATTACGATGTTGTTCCTGTTCATGTCGATCGTTGTGATGTTTGTGTACCACATGAAGGAATCCGACTTCATCGACGCCTTTATGGGCGGGATGGCCGACTTCTTGAGCGTTGCCATTATCGTGGCAGTTGCCCGTGGGATTCAAGTGGTCATGAACGATGGGATGATCACCGACACCGTGCTTCACTGGGGTGAACTTGGTCTGAAGGGGTTGTCACAAAGCGTCTTCATCATTTTGACCTACATTTTCTACATTCCAATGTCGTTCCTGATTCCATCAACATCCGGTCTGGCTGCGGCAACTATGGGCATCATCGGACCAATGGGCAAGTTTGCCGGCGTGGCAGGCAGCACCGTTGTGACGGCCTATCAAGCTGCGTCTGGCTGGGTCAACCTGATCACACCAACGTCTGGTGTCGTGATGGGGGCGCTGGCGATTGCTCACGTCAACATCAGTACCTGGTGGAAGTGGATCGCGAAACTCATGGTCATTTTGTTTGTGTTGACCTGTGTGTTCTTAGGCATTTTAGCAGTCCTGTAACCACGATAAAACGATATTAAGGAGGAATTAACATGACCAATTATGTCACGCAACAACATCACGAGGCCGCTGTGGCTGCCTTGAAACGCATGATCAGCAAGAATTCAGCATTGTCGGATGCCGCACCTGGTGCGCCGTTTGGCAAGGGTGTGCGCTCAGCCTTAGATGAAATGATGGCCATCTGTGCTGAACTTGGGTTTAAAACTTACGAAGACCCTGACGGCTACTACGGGTACGCTGAAGTGGGCGAAGGGAAGGACATCTTCGGTCTGATCGGCCACGTGGACGTGGTGCCTGCCGGCGACCCTGCTGACTGGGACACGGATCCGTTCACCGCCACGGTTAAGGATGGCAAGATCATCGGTCGGGGTGCTCAGGATGATAAGGGGCCTTCAATCGCCGCGTTGTTTGCGGTTAAAGCTTTGATGGATGCTGGCGTCCATTTTAAGGAACGCGTTCGGTTCATCTTTGGGACGGATGAAGAAACCCTCTGGCGCGGCATCGCCGTTTATAACCAGAAAGAAGAACCCATCACCCACGGGATCGCGCCAGATGCTGAATTTCCCGTGACCTATGCTGAAAAGGGACTGCAACAGTCCTACTTAGTTGGCCCTGGGTCGACTGAATTGACTGTTGATGCCAAGTCAGCCTTCAATGCGGTTCCAGCAAAGGCCTTTTACAACGGCCCTAAGCTAGCTGATGTCAAGGCTGCGTTGGATGACTTCGGCTTTAAGTACGAAACGACCGGCGACGGCATCACTGTTTTGGGTAAGTCAGTTCACGCCATGTTAGCACCACAGGGCACGAATGCTGTCTTGCGTTTAGGCATGGCATTGTCAAAGGTCTTCCCAGATAACGACCAGTTGGGCTTTATCGGCAAGTTGTTCAAGGAAGACGCGACTGGCACCAACGTTTTAGGCGACGTTAAGGATGAAGCTTCCGGTCATCTGACGTTTAACATTTCCAGTCTTGAGATCAACGCCAAGGAAACGCGGATGCAGATCGACATTCGGATTCCAGTGACGGTCGACCACGACAAGCTGATCGACCAGTTGAGCAAAAAGGTCACCGAATACGGCCTGACTTACGCGCATTTTGATTATTTAGCACCACTCTATGTGCCCGAAGATAGCGAACTAGTTAAGACGTTGATGCGCGTTTACAAGACCCTGACTGGCGACGATACGCAGCCTCAAGTGTCTGGCGGCGCAACCTATGCCCGGACCATGAACCAATGTGTGGCCTTTGGCGCCATGTTACCAGGTGTGCCAGACTTCATGCACCAAGTGAACGAACAATGGGAACTTGAGAGCATGTACAAAGCAATGGACATTTATGCTGAAGCAGTGAAGGAGATCGTTGGCGACTAATCGGCCGACCACTCATCACAACTGAATAGTGACTTAAAAAAAGCAACGCGGAGCTTGTCTACGTTGCTTTTTGAGTGCAGAAAATTGAAGGGGTTACGAATTGGTAACGAACACGTTAACGTTTCGTAAAGGCACTCGATTTACAGCAGGCCATCCGTTACACTGAACATAACAAATTGAAAATGAAGTGGGGGCTTCATCATGAAACGGCATTTGGGGTTGATTGCAGTAGTAGTTGTCATTCTTGCAGTAGGCAGTTTCTTCTTTTACGATCTACCAGAAAAGGTAGCAGTGATCCAACAAACGGACCAGCTCGTCTCGCAGCACAAGATCACTAAATTTAAGGATGTCGCGGTAAATAGCCAAACGGTCCGAAATCTGGAAGCCTTATCGACAAAAACAAAGATCTCAAATTTGTCGGATGCCGAGGGTGGCAGCGGCAAACAACTGTACTACGTCGGCCAACTGGGCAAGCGCCAGGCAGGGGTTGTTGTGGAGAAGGAGATGCCGTTTGTGTGGAAGGTGAGGAGTGTGAATGTGTGGTAGAGTGTGGAGCAAGGCGGTTAAGGGGCAGAATGTAACGGACTCTGGCAGAAAATCCCGGGTCTGGATTTTTTGCCAGAGTCCGTTACATGGCCGCCCCTTGCCTTGCGGAACACGTTTAGTCTACGTAAAAAGGGAGCGCAGAGGCCATCACCAATCAGTCGCAAAACCCAGAAAAGTCCGGGCCTGACTTTTTGGTCATAGTCCGTTACACGTTAGCACCGTGCCTTGCGGAACAAAACTAACCATGCATGCTAAAAAAATACAAAAAGCCAATCAAAAAGACTGAGCCAGCAAATGGTTCAGTCTTTCTCGTGTTTTAATTTTTACTTTCTTTCGACACAGTGACAATACCATAAGCTTAGGCCACTTCCTTCTAGGCAACCTAGCAGAAACGCGTTTCGGAAAACTGAGGGCTACTGCCTAAGCAACTCTGACAAAAATGCCAGGCCCGGGCATTTCTTTGTGGTTCTCTGTCCTTGAGCCGAAACGCGTTTCGGAAAACAGAAAGCTGCATGTAAGTGAACTCTGACAAAAATGCCAAGCCCAGGCATTTCTTTGTGGTTCTCTGTCCTCGAGCCGAAACGCGTTTCGGAAAACAGAAAGCTGCATGTAAGCGAACTCTGGCAAAAATGCCAGGCCCGGGCATTTTTGCCAGAGTTCACTTACACTCCGCTTCCTACCGTTTTCCTCCACGCTCTACTCCAGATACACCCCAATATCCTCAACAAACAACGTCCCGGTATACTGTTTCCCAGAAGCGGTATCAAAGCACTTCTTACTATAAGCAAAGCTACTAGTCGCATTCGCCTTAACGGTCGCACCCTGAGGCTCACCAGTATCGGCATTTAAACCTGATGGCACATCCACACTAAACACCTTAGCATTACTGCCGTTAATGGCGTTGATCCAGGTCGCAAATTTGCCCTCAACAGGTCGATCCAATCCTACCCCAAAGATGGCGTCCACAATGGTTGTGTAGTCACCGAGGTTGATGTCGGCTGGAATCACAGGGATTTTGTAGTAGTCGATGATTTTTAACTGTTGGGTCGTCTCAGTGGAAGCTTTCGACCGGTCACCAGTTAACATGACGGTAACCTTAACACCTCGCACGTGCAACAACCGCGCAATAGCGATGCCATCACCACCGTTGTTTCCAGTGCCGGCAAAAATTAAGACGTTGGTTAAATCATAGTCACCAGTGAGTAACCGGTTAGTCGCGCCTAATGCGGCCCGCTCCATCAATACGAGGGAGGGAATGCCAACGTCTTGAATCGTGTGTGCATCGGCACGTCGCGCATCTGCGACTGAAATACTTGTTGTCATGAGATCACGTCCTTTGTGAAATTGTTCTACAAGTATACCGTATGCTAATTTTTGAGAAATGCAATGATTAAGTTGTTTTGGGATGGCTTGCATTTTGAAAATTTGGGTAAAGTAAAACGCACTTGCCTGTTTGGCAGTGCGTTTTTTTGGTTGGTTCTCTTGGTTCTCTTGGTTCTCTGTTATATAGCGGAAACGCGTTCCACAAGGCTGAGGGCTACTGCCTAAGTAACTTCCGGCATAAATGCCAAGTTCGGGCATTTATGCCGAAAGTTACTTAGGCTCCGCCCTCAAGGCGCCTTGTTCCACGCTCTTTGCCATTTGCCAACGGCGTTTGATGTCGGTCCGACAACACGACTTTGGAAATATCGAAGAGTTCGTTTCCCAAATGGTTGATGTCGATATGTTCCAGATCACCGGCGAAGGATTCCCACCAATTGTTAAATTGTTTGAGTGCATGGTCTAACAGCCGCTTCCCCTCGGCTGTTAGTGTCAGCTCCTTGACCCGCTTATCACGGTCGGCGCTGGTCTTGTTGATCAGTTTAAGTGACGTCAGATGTTTGACCATTCGCGTCATTAACCCTTCATCAACTGCTAAAGTCGTTGCCGCCCGGCGTTGGCTGATCGGCTGGCTTTCCAAGATAAGGACCATCAGATACATTTCGGTAATGTTAACTGGCAGTTCATCCTGCACAAGAAGTTGGTTCATGTCTCGTTGCAGTTGACGGTGCAAAATTGCGTTGTATGTGGATAGTGTTAAATAACCATTTCCGGACTTATCCATTGCGCGGTCACCTCAATCCCCTATATTCATTGACAATTAAAGTATAAGCGTTTTTATGCCCGTTTCATAGTCTTTTTAGCGAATTTTGAGAATCTTTGAAATCGTTTCCTTCATCTCGTTAGCGTTCACGGACATCTTGTGGCGAACCGGTGCGTCAAATAATTTTTGAATGGCCGGTGGTAGTGGGACGTTAATGGTGTCCTTGAGTTGTGCGATGGCATCGAGGCCGTCAGTGGTTTCATCGTGGCCCTCAATCGCGCTTAAAACGGCGTTGGGGAACTTGTAGGGACTGGCGGTTGATACGATGACCATGGGCGTGTCATCACCCGTTGTTTCCCGGTATTGGTCAGCAACAGCCTTGGCCACAGCGGTGTGGGGGTCGATCGCAAAGCCCGTTTCTTTGAAGACGGAAGCGATGGCCTGAGCGTCGGCGTCACCGGTAGCTGAGCCGGCACTGAACGTTTCTTTGAGGAAGCTCAGAGTCTCCGACTTGATCTGGTAGTGACCAGCCGTTTCCAGTTCATGCATGTAGGCGCTCGTTTGGGTGGCGTCACTGCCAACGGCGCGGAAAATCAGGCGTTCCAGGTTGCTGGAGACCAGAATGTCCATCGATGGCGATGTCGTGGTGAAGAACGGCCGCACGCGGTCGTAGTAACCCGTGTCAAAGAAATCAGTGAGGACGTTATTTTGGTTGGAGGCGCAAATCAGGCGGTTGATCGGCAACCCTAATTCCTTGGCGTAGTAACCGGCCAAAATGTCACCGAAGTTCCCGGTTGGGACGCTGAAGTTGACGGTGTCGCCAGGTTGGATAGCGGCTTGTTTGATCAACTGGCCGTAAGCGTAGAAGTAGTAGGCGACCTGTGGGACGAGCCGGCCGATGTTGATCGAGTTGGCGGATGAGAATTGGTAGCCCTTGGCGGCGATTTCTTGCTTGAAGGCGTCGTCGTTGAAAATTTCTTTGACGTTGGTCTGAGCTTGGTCAAAGTTGCCGTCAATGGCGACGACGTGGGTGTTGGCGCCGGGTTGGGTGATCATCTGCTGTTTTTGAATAGCACTGACACCTTGTTTCGGATAGAAAACGATGATCTGGGTGTCAGCCACATCGGCGAAGCCTGCCATCGCAGCCTTTCCTGTGTCACCAGAAGTGGCAGTGAGGATGACGATCTGCTTATCAAAGTGCTGTTTCTTAGCAGCCGTGGTCATTAAATGTGGCAGAATGGAGAGGGCCAGGTCCTTAAACGCAATGGTTGGGCCGTGGAATAACTCTAGGTAAAAGTCCTTGCCGTGGTGACTGACAGGGGCAATCGCGTTGTCGTCAAACTTGTCATCGTAAGCTGCGTTGATGCAGGCCTTGAGCTCATCGTCGTTGAAATCGGTGAGAAAGGCGCTCAAAACCTTATACGCCACCTGTTGGTAGGTAAGATCCGGTAAGTCGTTTAAATTCAAATCAAGTTGTGGTTTTTCAGTTGGCACGTACAGCCCGCCATCAGGACTGAGACCTTGTAAAATGGCGGCTGAAGCGGTCAGGGCAGTATCTGCAGTGCCGCGTGTGCTCCGGTATAAGAGTGTCATCGTAGGGGTTCCTCCTTAGTAATCGACAATCATTAGTCCTAGTTTACCTTATTTGATTAGAAAATTCAGTGAGTTTCTCATTTTTGTGTTTTAACGCCTGTTCAATTTGAGGACTGTGGTAGACTATAGCGAAGAGAAAAATAGAAAAGAGGATTTTCATGGAAATCGAAGTACCAGAATCAATGGCTGAAGTCGAAAAAGAAGTTGCGAACCGTCAAGCCAAGGGTGAGACAGTAACGGCTGACGATGTGATCAAACAAGCAGTGAAGGACTCATTACAGGCCTACTTAGACTTTTCAGAGGAGGGCCACTACGACTCTGTCCGCTGGGACGGCGATGCGTTAGCGGTGACCGACGTCATGAAAAAGCCCCTCAAGACCGTAACGTCTCAAGGGGAGAGCTTTGTAGCTGACTTTCAGGCCAACCCAGGTGCGTTGTTCTTTTATTTGCAGGATGAAGCGATGAAGATCTCTGGGGTGCGGTAGACTTGTTTCTCCACCTGAATACTACTATCATAGTAGTTAAGGGGCGCCCTTAGTGTAATGGATAGCACATGAGATTTCGGTCCTCATGATCCGAGTTCGACTCTCGGGGGGCGCATATGTGTGAATAGCGGTTGTTTGACAGGCATTAAATGGTGCCTGTTTTTTAAATTTGTTAAGCTTGATAAAATCAACTTTAATCTATTGTTAATCAAGTTAGTTCTGTGCTCTGATATACTTCTTTTAGGCGTTATGCTGATACTCCGCGCGCGTTGGAATTTTAAAGCGTGGGGGTGTTAACATTGTTTGTTGTGCGGTTAGACCCAATCGTTATTTCGGGGGTCGAAATTGAAGCAGAGAGATACTAAAAGTTGGATTCCTGCCACCATTTCTAGACTGTATGGACTTTCAAAAAACGTCCAGGTGTTAGTTGTGCTGGTAGTGGGTGCTGTTGCCTTAGCACCCTATGTCACTGCAGTTCTGGTTGCTTACTTTTATTGTCATTAAGACAATAAAAAAACCGTATGCCGGACGCAACGGTTTTTAAGTAAGTAACTTTGTTATGAATTTTTAAACCAATGCACCGGGGTGTTAACCATGGCGCTAAGGGACGGGGATCGTACTCCCTGTCCCTTTTGTTTATAAGTTTATTTTATCGTATTTGAAGTTACTTGTAAAATACTTACAGAGATTATTTTGTACATATAAATTCTGGATTTAAGAAATGCGTGACTACTGGAGTGGCTAACTGAATCGTGAGCGTTGAAAACGAAACAAGATTAACATGCAGGTGCCTAATAGTTTAGCTTTCAGTTGAAAATATTGACAGCAAATTCTGATTGAATGAACAAACGTTGAAGGTTAGTTATTATTTCCTAGAATTACCCGGATTTAAAATCAAAGTGCAACAAGTTAGAATTTTTGTCGATTACTCATCTAGCCCTTCAAGATACTGCCACAACTCATCTTCACGCGTTTCATCATAGGATTCATCAGAAGACGGAATCGATTTATTGCCATCCCAATACTCGCCGGATTTAATCGGTTGGTTCATGTACACGTTGGCTAGATTCTTGCTAGAGATCGTCACCGACCGCACGAAATTTGGAAAGACATACCGAAGTAATGACAGCACATTGTTGAAGGCTCATTTGGCAGCTGGCGCATAATTGCGGGCTAACCCGGAATCCTTGCCTGGCATCAGACCAGGATTGAAGCTGATATACGTATGTTTCGGGTCGTGCTTGACTAGAGCATGCACTAAATAAATAACCGCTAACTTACTGGTCGTATAGCGAATCTGCCCTAAGTTGGTGTCGCTGGAATGTTTCATCTCAGCACTTGATTTTGGTTCGTCCGCCAAGGTTGCCGGTGCCAGATATTGTGGATTTGGCATACCGGTAAATTTGTGCCGATCGTGGGTGTCGGAACTGACTAAGATGACCTTAGCATCGCTTGATAGCAGGGGCTGCATGCTGGTCACTAATCGGTACTGGCCGATCACATTGGTGGCAAAGGTGGCTTCAACGCCCTGCTTGTTGGTGGTTGGTTTCGTGAATTGTGCACCGGCGTTGGCGATGATGCCGCTGATCAGCACGTTTTGTTTCTTGACGTTTTCTGTGAATTGCTTGATTGAGTCAGGATCACTAACGTCCAGTGCCATTGGGGTCATGTTTGTAAAGGCATTGGCCACCTTTTGGGCACTGGCTAATTTTCGAGAAGTGATAATGAATGACTCTTCGGGACGCTGGGAAGCTAATAACCGGGTAGTTGCCAGCCCTAAACCGCTTGTGGCACCGGTAATAATTGTAGTTGACATGATTTTTTTCTTTTTGAAACTGATTGGTATCGAAATTAGGTAAATAAAAGGTGGCTACTGATAGGCGGCCAACAGTTGATGAAGTCCTTGTTTTAACGTAGTGGGCGTATTCTCAATGGATTCCATTAAAAAGACGCCAATTGCATAGTGAATGAGCAGATCCGCCAGTTGGGCGGCTTCGATTTTGAGTTCAAAGTGACTGAGCACTGCGGCGAGCGCGTCAGTTTGCGGAATACCGTGTTCTTGGAAATAGGTGGCGGCAATTTTCTCATTACCGTTTAGTGTTTGAAATAGCGTGCTGAGCATCACCCGAGCCGTTTTATTGTTGTATTGGGCGATAAAGCGATCCGCGATGATGGTCGCTGTCTCGTTCAGGTCGGTGAGTGGCAAATCAGACAAGTCCATTGATTTAACAGCCACCAGAGCCGCGACGACAATGTCGTCCTTACTGTGGTAGCGCCGATAAATGGTTGATTTAGCAATCCCGGCCTGTTTCGCAATCAAATCGATCGTGATATTGTCGGGCGTGTGGGTCTGCAGCAGTTCCTGCGTTGCGCTGATCGTGCGCGTTTCAATATTGGCATCACGTGGTCTTCCTGGCATCATCGCATCACTCCCTTGATTTAATATCGAAACTGTGCAGTATCGATATTCGAAAGTCAACTAGAAAGAGTCGTAAGGTCTAAAAATAAAATACCAAACGAGATTGTGTACTATCGAGCAAAGAGCACCTCACTTTTAGCTAAAAGGGGTATATTAGAGGGTAAATGACAACTGTTCAAGAAGGAGTTATCGATCATGGCTGGAAAAACGGTATTTATCACTGGCGCATCAAGCGGAATGGGCTTTGCTGCCGCTAAGTTGTTTGCCGAACGAGGCTGGCAAGTCTATGCTGGCGCGCGACGAACGGAAAAGATTCCTGCTGGCAATAATATTCATGCGCTGCATTTGGATGTGACAAATAGAGAGTCTCGGAACGCATTTGTCGACGAGGCGCTTGAAGTTGCTGGCACTGTTGATGTGTTGATCAACAATGCTGGTTACGGGGAGTTTGGACCGCTTGAAGAGGTCAGCGAGGAAAACGCGCGTAAGCAGCTCGAGACGAATCTTTTAGGTGCTTCGGAGCTCACAAAGCTTGTGTTACCAACGATGCGGTTCCAACGCAGTGGCCGAATCATTAATATTTCGTCCATTGGCGGTGAAATGTACTCCCCACTGGGCGGTTGGTACTATGTCACCAAGCACGCGCTAAACGTTTGGTCTGATACGCTAGATACAGAAGTGCGTCAGTTTGGTATCCGGTCCATTATTGTTGAACCGGGTGGGACTGCTTCATCGTGGACCGAGATTGCGATGGCAAACGCCGAGAAAAATCTCAAACCGGATTCCCCTTACCTGAAACTGACCAATGGTACTAAGGCCTTGTTAAAACGGTTGGGCGGTCAATCGAGTGCTACTTCGGAAGACTTGGCTGAAGTCTTTTATTCGGCAGCGACGGATGTGAAGCCAAAGTACCGGTACTACCACTCACTTGGTGACAATTTTGTGGGGCATTTTGCGCGGGTTCATCAACACCTGTTCAAACACGTGATGAACTTTGCGGTCGACCGACTGATTAAATAGTATTTTCTGAAACAACAATACGATGTTTTTGTAACCGGTTACGAAAAATGACTTATACTTGAACTGTGGTTCAAACGTATAGGCCATTTTTAATTTTAAAGAAAAGAGTTGTTTAACTAATGACAGATTCAGTATTAGCACGCCATGCAGTTCGAAGTTTTAAACAGGACAAGCTCACCAGTGAAGAGGTTGATCAATTAATTTCGGCCTTTCAAGCTGCTCCGTGCGGTATGGGTCAAGCAGACGTTACCCAGGCAGTCGTGATAGAGAGCGACGACATGCTGCAACGGTTTGAAAAGTCAGTCAACGACGCGGCGTATGGCGCACCGTTACTGTTCGTGATCGCCACCAAGGCTGACAGCCAATTTGGCGAACGAAACGCATCAGTTGCCGCTGAAAACGTGATGGTGGAGGCCACTCGCTTAGGCTTGGGGTCGGTGTACGTGATGAGTGCGGCAATGGCGCTGCAAAAGGATCCAGATCTGATTGCGGACCTAGGCATCGACGACGGCTATACGCCACAGGTCGTGGTGCCGGTGGGGCATGCGACGGAAGAGATTGCCGCTAATGACCGGAGTGATCGGTATAAGGTGATGAGGAGATAGAGCGCGGAACAAGGCGTTTAGAGGGCGGAGTGTAAGCAACTCTGCCTTGTGGAGCGCGTTTCCACTATAGAAGGGGAAAAGCACGAAGCCAGAAGCACTCAGAGGCAGAAAAGATCCTGACTTTTTCGACCAGAGTCCGTTACACAGCCGTTGCCTTATGGAAAGCATGTCAAAAAACGTTAAAAACAACAATAGCGCTAACCCATCAAAGCGGTTAGCGCTATTCTTTAATCACAAAAAAACGAAATGTTTGTTTTAAAACCGATTCTGTCAGAAAATAGGGCCACCAAACAACTAGGAGGCCCAACATGGCAAATTATTTACAAGCAAAACAGGATATTACGCTCGCGTTAGCGCAACAGTTAGTTTCTGATGGCGTCGACGCAGCCAATCAGGCACACGTTAAAGTCTCAATTGCGGTCCTCGACCTTAGCGGCAATCTCAAGACATTTGCCCAAATGGATAACGCCGCACCAGTTTCCGTTCAGGTTGCCATTGGCAAGGCAATTTCAGCCATTCAGCTCCAGGACGAATCTGGTGTGTTCGAGCAATTTGTGAACAGTGGTCAACCAGCGATGATGACAACACCAGGCGTTTTACCATTGCAGGGTGGGGTGCCGATTAGGGCTGATAGTAACGTCATCGGTGCTGTTGGTGTCAGCGGCTCGACTGGGGATGGCGACTTAGCGTTGGCACGTGAGATTGTTGCTGTGGCTGAAAAACTATTAGGATAGCGTGACCAAAGTTGGATATCCTGAAAATGCGAAGACATGACATTTTTAAACGATGAAGCGGGTTATGTATCGAGTTTCAGTGTTTTCACTAATGTTTCATTTATGTTAACAGTTGAGAAATCTCGGTATTTTAATGCCGAGATGAATCAACTTTTTGACCAGTCAAAAAGTTAGCCCGTTAAAATATAACATGAAATAATTAAAAAAATTTAATCCCTTCTTTCCCTGAATCGGTACAAATATCTTATTGTTATGTTAGATTAATCATGATATATTAAACCGATAGAAAGAAGGGAAGTTAATGGTGTTAAAGGGATTCAAGCTGCGACTCTATCCAAATGAAGCACAACAATTAGCCATCAACCAAAATTTTGGCTTCAATCGGTTTATTTGGAATCAAATGCTTGGTATGCTGATCAAGCGTTATGAGAATAGTCCGGAAACTAAACTGCTTTCAGCGTTTGACTTGAATAATCTCTTACCGACTTTGAAGCAAGAATATCCGTGGCTTAAACAGGCCGAGAGCACGAGTTTACAATGTACTAACGCTGATCTCATTGGTGCTTACAAGAAATTCTTCAAAGGGCATGCGGGCTTTCCGCGATTTAAGTCGCGGAAATATCCTAAACAAAGCTATCAGTGCAAGATGGGCATCAAGTTTACGGATCGAACCCACTTGAAACTGTCAAAAATCGGCGTGGTTCGTTTTCGCGGTGGTCAGCAGGCGCTGGGTAAAGTTAAAAGTGTGGCGATTCGCTTGACCGCTACTGGTAAATACTTCGCTAGTGTGCTGATCGATACGGATATCACAAAACTGCCCAAAACTGGTCTGAGCGTTGGTATCGATTTGGGCGTGAGTGACTTAATGATTACCAGTACCGGCGTTAAATACCCAACGATCCGTTTCGATAAGCGGCTGGCAAAAAAGAAACATTATTGGGAAAAACGATTGGCACGACGCCGGCTTCAAGCTAAGCAAGAAATAGCGTGCGATCATCATAATCACGTCCCGGAACCTCGTGAGCTGGCTGACTTCAAGAACTATGTGAAAGCTAGACGCATGGTCGCCCAGTACAACGAAAAAATTGCCAATCAGCGCTACGATTACCTAAGTAAGCTGACGAAAGCATTAGTCGAGCAGTTTGATGTGGTCAAAATGGAAGATTTGAAAACCAAGAATCTTCTTAAAAATCATAAACTGGCCCGGGCCATCGCTAATCAAGCTTGGCGAGAAATTCGGCGTCAACTAACGTACAAATGTGCCTTTTACGGCAAACAGTTGGTCACTGTAAGTCCGTACAAAACGTCACAGCTATGTTCAAGCTGTGGCTTCGATGATGGTAAACATCCCTTGGAGATCCGCAGTTGGACCTGCCCTGATTGTCACACTCAACATGATCGAGATATCAATGCAGCCAGGAATATTCTTCAAGGGTCGTAAAACAGACTGAATTGGGCTGGAACGGTCCTTGGTAAAAAGCCGTGACCGCTGCACGATGCTCTTTGAGTAACGTGTAAGTCGGCGGTGTTCCCAGAAGCTCGGTTATTTATAGCCGAGTAGTTCACTTGTTAAAACGTCTTGGTATACTTGAGATAGGCGTCGTGCTGATACCCTGCGTGTTGGAATTTAAAGCGTTAGGGGTGTTAACATGATCTATAAACGGTTAGACCCGATCGTTATTTCGGGGGGGGCGAAATTGAAGCAAGAGCGTGGCAGAAAGCGGCTAGAAGGTGGAGCACAAGAGGACTCTGACGGAAATTCCTGGTCTTGGGAATTTATGTCAGAGTCCTCTTGTGTGCAACCTTCTGCTTTCTGGAGCGCGTTTCGGCATGGTGGCCTAAAAGAGCTATCAATAATCGACCTCTATTGGAAATTGAAGCAAAGAGACACTAATGGATGGATTACTACCACCATTTCTAAATTACATGGACTATCTGAAAAGGTTCAGATTTTAGTTGTGCTGGTAGTGTGTGCTGTTGCATTGGCACCGTATATCGTCACGGTTCTTGTTGCTTACCTGTATTGTCGTTGAGACAATAAAAACCGTTGCCTGGACGCAACGGTTTTTAAGGAAGTAACAAGTTTGTTATCGAACTATTAACCAGCGCGTCGGGGTGTTAACCATGACGCTTAAGGTGGGGATTGCAGTCCCCACTTCACCGGCTATGCTTCAAATCTATCGTATTTCAATTTAAATGTAAACGAAAAAGGCTTCACGAAATCCGCATCCAATATCACGCTTAACAGTCAAAACTGGCATAGTCTGGAATCCCAAAACATCGCGGTTTCTTCACTATCAAAATGATGTTAAAAGGTGGTACACTAGCTACAGATTAGAAAAGGGAATGGGGAAATTTTATGCGTAAATTACAGCATTCAAAATTATTATTGCTGGGTGCCGTCATTGCCGGAGTGTTGGGGACGACGTCGGTTGTGACTGCTCATGCGTCACTGACGCCTTCGAGTTCGCAACCGAACACCGACATGGTGGATCTGTCGAGCTGGCAATCTAATTTGACCAGCAGCGACTATCAGAACCTGGCGCAAGCGGGCGTCAAAGCAGTCGCTATCAAGGCATCTGAAGGGACAAGCTATACGAGTCCTGTTTTAGCATCACAAACGTCTGATGCGCAGGGCGCTGGTTTAGCCGTTAACTACTACCACTTTGCCCACTTTACGACGGTTGCTGAGGCGCAGGCTGAAGCCCAGAACTTCATCAATTCTGTTCAAGCAGTGACCAACTCGAAGAACATGGTCATGGTTGTGGATTTTGAAGACAGTGCGTTTTCTGGATTATCAAAGTCGACCAACGATGCTAATTTAGCAGCGTTTGATGCTGTTTTGAACCAAGCTGGGTACAACAAGACAGATTTGTATACCATGGCAAGCTGGGTCGGTAAAGTTATCGACACAAATGACAGCAACAAGGGGTGGTTGGCACAGTGGCCAGCAAACCCAAGCGGTTCCGCATACCCATCGGCCAACGCTTGGCAGTGGACCAGCGACTACCGGTTTAACGGTGAAAATCAAGACTTAGATGTGAGTCAGTTAAATAACAGCTATTATTTGGATGGCGCTACAAGCACACCAACAACCAGTACCACTACGGATAGTTCGTCCTCAACCAAGGCGAGCCAGCCAACGACGACGCTGGTTAAGGTGCCGGCACCATCAACGTCGTCTTATTCGGCATCCCGGTCGAACTCAGTCAAGTTAGTATGGCGCGCATCAATGAAGAAGCACGCTTACCACACCACGGCTGGTGCGCGGTACTCAAAACATTTGGGTATCCGTTACGACTACAATAAGAACCTGCCAAATGTGACCTGGTACACCAACCAGCACGAAAAGTTGTACCGTAAGTCAAAGGGTGATTACATTATCTACTATCACGTGAACACTGCGGATGGCAAGCACGGCGGCTGGATCTGGCGTGGTTATCTTAAGGCTGGGGTTAATCCAGCGAAGTAGAGCGCGGAACAAGGCGGTTAAGGGGCAGAATGTAACGGACTCTGGCAGAAAATCCCGGGTCTGGATTTTTTGCCAGAGTCCGTTACATGGCCGCCCCTTGCCTTGTGGAGCGCGTTTAGTCTCGAGGACAGTAGAAAGCTACTCAAAAAAACCAAATTTAAAAATAAACGCAAACGAAAGTGTCGTTAACCCAATCGCTAACGACGCTTTTTTTGCGTCTACTAAACCCCCAACAACCAAAAAAGAGAAAAATCACACATCCCGAATGAGGTGTCTTGACACCCACCCCATTATCCTGTATGGTTAGCACCAATAATAAAAGTTAAAACGACTTTTATAAACAACTGTCATGGAGGATAAGAAAATGCAGAAACAACAAACAAATCACCTGCTGCTGATCGTGGGCACAGCGTGGTTGTTTGACGCCATGGATGTGGCGTTGTTATCGTTTATCATGCCTTTGATCAAGGGGGAATGGCAACTCAGCGAATCGACACTGGGCGGCATTTCGGCCATTACGTCAATCGGGATGATCTTTGGTGCCGTCTTTGCGGGGCGGTTAGCGGATATGATTGGTCGAAAGCACGTGCTGATGGGGACGCTTGTTTTATTTTCACTTGGGAACCTTGCACTTATTTTTGCGCCCAACATCGCGGTGTTTATGGTGATTCGGTTCACAACCGGTATCGGACTGGGCGGTGAGCTGCCCGTTGCTGGCGGATAATTTTTCGGGTACGAAACGGTCGCAGATGTTGATTCTCGGTGATAGTTTCTGGGCGTATGGCTGGATCATTGCCAGTCTGGTTGCATGGGGATTGATGCCGATCTTTGGTTGGCGCGTGGCTGCGCTGGTCACGGCTGTTGCGGGGGTGTACGCCTTTATTTTGCGACGGCATTTGCCCGAAGAAAAACCGCACGAGAAACAACGCCACGCTGCGTTCTCGGAGATTTGGCATTCCAGTTATCGCCGCCAGCTTGTAGTTTTGGCGGTGCTGTGGTTCATCGTGATGTTGACGTATTACGGCATGTTTATGTGGCTGCCAAGCGTGCTGACGATGCGCGGTTTTTCAATCGTGAACTCAATGGGATACACGCTGTTGATGTCCATTGCGCAGTTGCCAGGATACTATTTGGCGGCATACCTGATGAAACGCGTCGCCCGGAAAACGATATTGGCGGTGTATATCGGCGGAACGATCGTCGCCAGCCTGCTGTTTATTTCGGCGTCATCGGCTATGGTGATCCTGCTGGCCGGCGCCATGCTGTCCTTCTTTGACTTGGGTGCGTGGGGCACGTTGATTGCCATCACGCCAAGTCAGTTCCCGCAAGCTATTCGTGGTACAGGAATGGGGACGGCCCAATCGATTGGCCGCGTTGGGGCAGCAATCGGCCCGTATCTGGTCGGCTGGCTGCTGGATGGTCAGGCAAGTATTCAACTCATTTTCGGGATTTTCATTGGGCTCTTGCTCATCGCCCTGATTACGCTTGTGGCGGGGCTGCATGACCACTCCGTTGAAGATCTTGAAATCGCCAAACCTGTGAAGGGGGCGATGGTGCATGCCGCTCAACGTTAACGCGGTGTTGCCGTTACTTCGCGGCTTTATTCGTGAGGATCTCGGCACCGGTGATCTGACGGCATCACTGTTAGAAGGCCGACCAGCGACCGGTCGTTACAACCTTAAAACTGCTGGTACGGTGGCAGGACAGCAGCTACCTGGTCTGCTTTATCACCTGCTTGGCGACGACGCAGCCTACACACCAGAAGTGCAGGACGGCGAAACGGTTGCGGCGGGGACCGTCCTCGGCACTGCGACCGGTAACATGGCCACAATTCTGGCGGCCGAACGCTTAAGTTTGAATCTGATGCAGCGGATGAGCGGGATTGCGACGACAACGCGGACAGCTGTGCAAACCTTGGCTGATGACCATACCCAGATCCTGGATACACGAAAGACAGCACCAGGGTTACGAGTGTTTGATAAGTATGCAGTGCGTTGCGGCGGTGGCCTGAATCACCGAATGGGATTGTATGACCTGGCGATGCTCAAGGATAACCACTGGCACGCGGTCGGGAGCCTGACAGCGGCAGTTCAACAATTGCGGACTGTGCTTGGTCCCGCCAAGAAAATCGAAGTTGAAGTGGAGACTGATACGGAGCTGCAAGCGGCCATCGACGCTCAAGTGGATATCATCATGTTTGATAATCAACGGCCGGACGTTGTGAGGGCATGGCAGCCACGAGTGCCGGCCGAGATTCAAACGGAGATCTCTGGCGGTATCACACTTGAGACCTTGCCCGATTATGCGGGAACCGGCGCAGATTTTCTGTCCCTTGGGTTCCTTACGAATCGGGTCGTCAACCTCGATATCGGGTTTGATCTCGATTGAAAATTGGCCATTATTTCAGCAGAGAATCGGACATTTAATCGCCTGATTGGCAGAACCTATCAATATGTTAAGGTTGCGGAAAATAAATTCCGTTTTTAAGCTCGCCTTAAGCCATCACGGGCATGATAGTTAGCGTGAATTAAAAAATTAACGCTACTAATTGGAAGTGATGACTTGGCGACCAAGACTAAGCGCCCCTATCTGTATGAGGTGGATCTCATGCGGATCATTTTCATCTGCGGGGTCTTGTTAAACCACACGACGTCGACCTTTGAAGGCCGCATCGATAACGCTGCAGCTAGTCAGCTGTTTCTTGAAGCGACCCATTTGATGCTGCATTTTACACGAATGGGCTTTATGTTTATGACCGGGTTAGTGTTAACGTTGAACTACTATAACCGCAAACACGAGTGGTTGAAATTTGAACGAAAACGCTTCGTAAGTGCGGGAATTCCGTACTTGGCGTGGAACTTCATTGTGATGTTTCTGTCGATCGAAGTCGGCGTGAACTTTAGCATGGCTAATTTCAAGGCTGACTACATTGACGCCATCGTTCATGGCAATCAGTTTTACATGTACTATATTTTGATCGTGCTTCAGCTCTATCTTATTTTTCCACTGATTGTCTTGATGTTTAAGAAACTCGTCAATCACCACACCCTGATTATGAGTATTAGTTTTACAGTTCAAATGGCAATCTTGATCTTTATCAAGTATTTTCTGCCGCACATCGATGACAGTCACTGGTGGTGGTGGTTTAAGGCCTACGGTGAAAACGTGCTGACTTACCAATTTTACTTCCTGGCAGGGACGTATGCTTCGATTCACTACAAGGAGGTCAAGCGCTTCATCAACACCCACATTAAGCCAATCGCTTGGATAACGGGGATACTTTCCCTTGGGACGGTGGGGCTCTTCTTCTTTGACACCGACGTCCTTCACCTCTCCATGGGCGCCACCATGTCAGTTCATCAGCCGTACATGCTGGTTTATGATATATTCATGATTGCGTTCGTATTCTGGGTAGGGCTGCGATTTGCGTACTGGCGTCAACATGGTCTCTGGCCATGGATCGACCGCTGGGTCCACAATGTCGCAAAGGTTTCATTTGGCCTCTATCTCGTCCAAACC
Source organism: Secundilactobacillus paracollinoides (assembly GCF_001702155.1). NCBI lineage: Bacteria > Bacillati > Bacillota > Bacilli > Lactobacillales > Lactobacillaceae > Secundilactobacillus > Secundilactobacillus paracollinoides. Next base: position 693,932 of record NZ_CP014912.1, on the reverse strand, counting down.
ATTCCACTGGCAATGCTGGCGTTTATTCTGACAAAAATTTCGCTGCCGGCCTGGGCAATGGTGCTGTGTCTGCCCATTGGCTACGTCTTCGTGGTTGCAGTGGCATTCGGCATCTCCTGGTTCTGCTACAAGGTACCGCCGTTTGGCATTTTGATTGGGCGAAACAACCTGCACTTTAAGAAGCGGGTTGAAGCAACTCAGGAGAAGATCACCACCGTGGTTGAGGAGCAGAAATTGACGCCCGAGAATCGAAAATAACGGTTAGGTAGAGAAAAAGGGCTTAAGGGATTCACGCATAAGTCCCCATTGTCAATCAGCGTGTTTTCCAGTATACCCAGCCTAAACGCGAGACAAGCGGTCGTTTTTGACCATATAAGAGGCCCCAACTAAAACCCAAATTAGGATTTTAGTTGGGGCCTTTTTTCTGTGTGCAAAACCGTTTTTCTTCACTCTCCGGTCTTTAACGGAGTTGTGCCATTCTCTTTGTCGCAAATTGAACGGAGAAGACACTCCCTTGTGGGTCATTGTCATCCACAGTCACCTGAGCATCATTCAGCGCTGCGAGTTCAGCCACAATGGCGAGTCCCAATCCAGTTCCGGCAATCGTACCGCGGACGGTACTGCTGCGGTAGAACCGTTCAAAGATGTGGGGTTTGTCCTCAGCAGCGATTCCAGCGCCCTGATCACTGACTTGTATCAGAGTTTGATCGGTAGTTTGTTTTAACGTTAAGGTGATCGAGGTTTCAGGGGCGGCGTATTTGCTGGCGTTATTCAGTAAGTTTGTGATGATTTGCGTCACGCTGGTCTCGTTTGCGGTCAATTGCACGTCTGGGGCAATGTTGGCAATCAACCGTTGGGGCAACAGTGGCGCCGTGTTTTGGGCGAGCGTTGTTAACGAGGCACTCAGATCAAACGTTGTAAAATCCAGGACGGCGCGGTCGGCTCGGGTCAGCGCTAACAGTTCCTCGACTAAGGTTTCCATTTGATGAGATTCATCATCAATGTACTGTACCGATTTGGTAATCACTTCCGGGTGCGTTTTACCGCGGCGTTCAATCAACTGCGCGTGGCTGCGGATGGTCGCAATGGGCGTCCGTAGTTCGTGAGCGGCGTTTGATATGAACTTTTTTCCTTTTCAGTTTGCTCATGCTGGCGACTCAGCAAACTATTGAAACTCAACGCTAGGGTCGTCGTTTCAGTGGGCTTGTCAGGAACGGGCAGCTGCAACTTTTCACGCGAAGGGTTCTGAATGGCATTTTCGGCACTGTCGGTGAGGTTCGCTAGTGGTTCAGTGAGCCGCTTGGTGAAGAAACGAATGTAAAATGGGCTGATGATCAGGGTTGCCAACAGCACGAGACCAGCAACGAGAACGATCCGTCCCAAAAGCTCAAACTGGGCGTTCATGTTCGTCCACAGTTGGTAGTGGATCTTGTACGCGTCACCAGTGGCGTGGTAGAGAAATCCAAAGCCGGGCTCGTAATAGAGGTGGGTGAAGAAAGGAATCTTATGCGGATGACCATCCAGCAGGCTTTTTGCGCCGGGAGAATAGTAGTATCGAACGGCGGCATCACTGCGGTCGTTATGGACCCGCACGTAGCTCGTCGCTGTGTTTAACGTACTGTTGACCCGCCAATTTTCCCAGTCGTCATCACTGTCAATGTCCCGTTGCTTAAGGGAGTGGACGATATTGGTCGAGTTTACGCTGGTGTTGACCAATAATTGGTGACCCGTTGCCAGAACGGTCATACCACTGGAGAGCACGGTGATCACAATGAGCATGGCGAGAAAACTTCTTAAAATGATGGCGGCGCTGTTTTGCTTCAAGTGTAAGTTCATATCAATACCCTGTGTTGGTGAGAATCAAAGGAGCAACAAACCGCGTGACGAGAGCGATAACGGTGGTAGACACTCGCGTTTCGAGTGGCCCTAAGAAGATCCTGCTGACCGGACATGGTGGTCAGCAGGATGGAAACTGTTGAAAATTTAATGGTAGGTAGTAGTTCGTTGCATTCCGCAATTCGGCAGGCCGTCGTCGTGGCTCGCGACTGAGCTAACTCGATTTCTGCTGCGCAGCTCTCGAGTGGATCTCAGTCGTCTCGCACATCAGTAACCGACCAAAGTACGGTCGCTAACTGATGTCGACACCACGACAACCTGCCGAATTGCTCCATTCCACTGACGATGAGCATACTCTTTACCACTAGTTAAGCATCACATTAGCGTTAAACCGAGTTCGAAGAGAATCCGCCCTCGACCGCTAGTAATCTCATTGACAGCAATGCTTCTCACAATGTGCTAGTCACTGGTAACAATCAATCAACAGGCTTCATGACACACTTATGAAGTTTGGTATCTCTATGATGACAATTACCAGTATCGTAGCGTAGTGGAACCACTCGGCATTGCAGGCCGTGGTGTCGGTATTAGTTAGCGACCGTTCTTTGGTCGGTTACTAATACGGGAGACGTTGAAGAGATCCTTGAATTTCTAGTTTATATTGCGGAAACGTGTTCCGCAGGCCAACTCCCTACTGTGTAAGGTGACTTTGCTAGAAATTCAAGACCGGAATTTCCGGCAAAGTCACCTTACACTCCGAGAGTTACCCGGCCTGCTCCACACTCTGGCCTCAGCCTGCAGGGCCGAACGGCGGAACGAAGCGGCATGAAGCGGTATGAAGCGCACTCAACATTGTCTATCTACCGATAACGGCCCTCCGCCTGCATAATCGTAGAGAGCACCTTCAAATAGGTTTTCAGGTCATTGCGCGATTCTGGTTCGTGCAGTTCGGTTGTAATGTTTGCTGGTAGGGCGTGAAGATCGGGATAGGTATTTGTGAATTGACGGGTTTCTTTCATAGTCAAGACCTCCTAAATTTTAACGGCGCGCGTTGCCTGGTAAATAAGCGACCAGCTCGGATGCAGTTGGTTATTGAGCTTGACCGGGTACGGGGCGAGTTAATCATACATTCTAGAAATTTGTAATTTTTGCGTCTTAGTGGTGTTATTGCTGATCTTAATAAGGTATTTGCCCTTTGCGAGGACGTGGTGCACCAACAATGATTTTGGTCCGGCCGTTAACTGGTAGGCGTGCTTTGTTTTAAGGTTGATCAGCTGCCCAGTTAAGTGCGCTTTAGGCGCAGTGGACACAATAAATCGGCTTGCGGAGTGGTTCAGCTGGAGTTCCTGCGTGACCGCTTGATGTGGTTTCACAGCCGTCAGCAGTGCCTTGTACTGAATGGACAATTGACCTAATTGGCCAGAAACAAGTTGAATATTATCGATCAGGGTGAGGGGTGACGTGATATAGGCGGCTGCGACCACGGCCAGAAAGGCGACGGTGCTAAAGACGCGGAAACGTGTTGTTTTTGGCGTCAGTGATTTGATGGCTGGCCGCTTAACCGTACTTAACAGGAACAACATCGGGATCAGGGCTTGACCATAACGGGATTCGGTTTCCCACAATAGGGTGTGAAAGGCGAGATAGCCAACCGCGGTGACCAGTGCCAGGACGAACGCTGTGTTTGGCAAGGTAGCCTGGCGTCTGATGAGTGCCACACTGCTCAGGAGTACTTCCACGTAGAGGAGAATGATGCTGGCACGCATCAGGGCGGAACTTAAGGTTTTGACGGGCGCCGCAATCTTTTGGTAACTTGCGGGGGCCTGAATAAACCCACCTGTGTAGGCAGCTTGAACGTTGCCCACGTTGAGGAGAATGCCGAGCTTGACTGCCCACTGCTTGACGATGCCAACGATGCCTAGCTTTTTCAGCCGAGCAGGGAAGGCCTTATTCAGGTAAGCTTGGCGAGCAGCCTTGGTTGGTAAAGCGTCCAGTTTTTTCACGTCAGCACCGCTGATTCGACCATAGGTGTTTGGATTATAGCCCATTTCGATCCAGTGAGTTGTGGGAATTTCATATTTTGTTGATTCAGAAAAGTGGCTGGTCTGTTCCATGACATGGGTCACGGGAACACTGGCGGCAAACCCGCCGAGCATGAGCACAAATGGCACCAGCAGTTTGACAAATTGTTTTCGCTGACGAATTAACAACCAGCCGCCGACAAGGACGATAGCAACCGCCAGGACGATCAGATTGGGTTTAACGATTTGACCCAACATCACAGCGAGAAAAATGGCAGCACCCAGGACAATCTTTTTGAGTGTGCTGAGGTGCGTCCAGCGTGCAACGACAAAGAAAACAAGTGCGAGTGTAAACAAAATCGGTAAGTCGGAGTAGAAGACCTGCAAGTAATAGGTGTAGGCAAATGAGCTGAAGATAAAGAAGAGCATCGTTGCCAAAACACTGTAGTTGCGAGTCGTGTACTGACGCACCAGCGAAATGATCAGGGCGATCAGACCATCCAACAATAAAATTGAGAGAAAGTGAACTGCCACAAACGTTGACAGATGAATCATTGCGAACAATTTGATCCAGTAACTGAGTAAAATTGCCAACGGCGCGTTATTGGGGCTTCGATAAAAGTAAATCGAATGCGTCCAGGTCAGGTGTCCGCGACTCAGGAGTTCGGCTTGGTTCAGCACCCGATAAGGATCGTGGTAGACCGTTGCTGGTAAAAAGTGAAGAATTAGCAGCTGCACCAGTAAAATGATGCCCATTGTGCCAACAAAGGCCCATTTAATGGTTTGCGGTGAAAATCGGTCAGTCCATTTTTTGAAGTAGGGTTTGATAAACCAAAGGCCCGCCGCAATAGCCAGGACAAGGCAGGATAGTTTGGGGTTTTGAGGAAAAATGACATTGGAAAGAATACCCAGCCCAAGCCCGCCAATCAAAAGGACCGCAAAGAAATTCGTTAAATTAATTTTTCTTAACAAAGTAATCACCTAATTATCGAGTAGTATTGGCCAGCCGGATTGCCGGTCACTTGTGTTAGCATCGGGAAACCTAACAGTGAAGATGACTGTAGTGTAGGCAAAATTGCCGGTTAGAAAAAGCACGCGCAAATAAATGAAAAATGAGAAATTTTCATCATTGTCAGTACTGACTGCGAAGGGCTTATGGGGTGGGGGTTAAATAATTAGAAATTCTCAGAGTTCGCGGGTCTTGACCGCCATATTGGTTTAATTTTTTATCGGCGAGGACTGTCAAAAAAACACCCTGATGTGTCTAACTACGAAAGTCAGCGTCAGGGTGTTTTTAGTGAACCAAATTTTTTAGTCCTGTTCAGTGTGTCGCAACAAAACATGATACCGTAAATAGAGATTCTGGTGGCCCACTAACGGGTTCTGATTGACTGGAAAGGCACTTCTAGCCACGCCAAGCGAGGTGTTTTGGTGACCGACGTTGGTGATCTTAACAGTAAAACGACCATTAGCGACACGTTTATATCGCAGATAATCACTTAGGTTCGCTGGCCCGGTGATGTGTGCGACACGGTGACCGTTACGATACAGAGTGACAGCAACGGTCGTCTGCGAATGGCGGTTGAACTGCAGCACGATTGCCGAGCTTGGTACCGTGACTCGGATTCGGGACGTGACCGAAGCACCAGGCTTGAGCCGATAGCGGTCATTATTGTAGTACTTGCCATCAGCTTGTTCGGCCACGATGCGCGTGTGGGTCGTAGTTTGAAACCGCGTTAAACCGATACCGCCTAAAATGAGGCTGATACCAGTGATAAACGGGACGGCATACCGGCCCAGTTTTCTGTTCTGTAGGGTTGCAGGGACTGGTAGCCGTTGTGTCCCAAGGACGCCCCAGAGTAACAGTATCGGCAGCAGTGGTAAGGCATACCGCGGCTCGACCTCCCAGAAAATGATGTGAAAGCTCATGAGCCCAAGGAGACTGAGCGAGAGAAAGCCGTTTTCCCAATTCACTGGCAACGCCGTGAAAAACAACAGTACGAGTAGTAACAGACCGACGTACATGACCTGCGATAGGACGGTTAAGTGATACCCGATCGCGTCTTGATTTGCGAGGTACCAGTGCGGTGCCCTCTGCCACTGATTGGTGAGATTGAAACCGCCAAACGTCCCCGATGACAGAAAGGCGTCACTTTTTTTGACGAGGTGTGTCACGGTCCCAGTGGGTCCCAATTTAGTGAGGCGATGCTCAAGCAGTGTTTTCGCATGAACGTCCTTTGCCTGTTTGGTGGGCAATAACCGCTCCTGGTAGGCATTTTGAAAGGTATACTCGCCGTTAGTTGCTGGATTCCAGCTCATGGCGATCCAGCTGGTCGCCGGAAGTGCAAGGTTAGCGTTAGGCTGATACCCGGCCTGTTTTGCCATGATCTTACTGCCATACAGGCCGCCGCCGAGCGCTAGGAGACAGGTCAGACTTAACGTTACCGCTGTTTTGAACGAAATCTTTCGATGCAACCAGCCGATGCCCATCAGACCAATAAAGGCAATGACCATCACGATCATATTGGGTTTGATCAGAACGCCAAAAACGAGTTCAACAATCAAAAGACCGGCTAGACTATAGCGTTTCCAACCAGTGTGCTGCCGGCTGAGTTGCCACAGGGCTAAGGTGACAATCGGAATCGGAATGACCAGCGAATCTGAGTACAGAAATAGCCCGAAACAGTAAAGCGGAATCGTCAGCAGCCACATACCAGCAAATAGCGGCCGTAATGCGTTGCGATGCCAAGTTTTTAAAATGGACAAGCCGGCCCAAAGTGCGGTGTCGAGCCACATAAAGCGCAACAGATTGAGCAGGACCCACGGCGTCTTTAGGCCAAAAAAGTTGCCGATTTTCAGCAATGCCGTTTGCAGTAATACGAGGTTATTGTTATTGCTATAGACTTGAAAATAGGAGTTCCAGTGGGTCGTCAGGTGACTCGTCAGCGCCACTGCCTGATTTTTGACGATAAATGAGTCAGCTTCACCGGCATCCACGAAACAGATGGCAACAGCAAGCTGCAGCAGGCCAATCGCGATGACGATACCAATGAGCAGCCACTGCTGAGTCCGGGCTGTTTGGCGTGTGAGCCAGTGGGCTGATTCAATGAAGAGACCAGCGATGCCCAGCCCACTGAGTGCTAAGGCAATGCGTTGGCCGATCGTAATCGTCGGAAATGTGACTGGCGCGACGATAGCTAGAATCACGATGCCAGCTATAATGATGGCAAGAAGCCAATGTAAAGAATCGCGTATCTTCATGGTCACCGACCTTTCATTTGATTTGATGAAGTGCCTTCTTCGCAGGCTGCATTTATTACTGAGACTGGCTGGGTGCACTTTAACGTATTAAAAAGGGATTGGGTGGTAAGTCCGTTGCATTCCGCAATTTGGCACGGAGCTGTAGTGGCTCGCGATGAAGCTAATTCGATTTCTGCTGCGCAGCTCTCGAATGGATCTCCATCGTCTCGCACATCAGTGACCGACCACAGGACGGTCGCTAACTGATGTCGACACCACAGCTCCGTGCCAAATTGCTCCATTCCACTGACGTTGAGCACCCTTTTTAACACCGGTTAAGCATCACAATGGCGTTAAACCGAGTATGCGGAGAAATCCGCTCTCGACTGCCAGTAAGTCCAGTGAAAGCAATGCTTCTCACAAGGTATTGGACACTAGTAACGACTTATTAACAAGTTTCATGACACCACTTATGAAACCTGACCATCTATGCAGACGATTACCAGTATCGTAGCGTAGTGGCGCCGTTCGGCATTGCAGGCTGTGGTGTCGGTGATAGTTGATGACCGTACTTTGGTCATTTACTATCACGGGAGACGTTGAAGATCCTTGAATTTCTAGTTTATATTGCGGAAACGTGTTCCGCAGGCCAACTCCCTACTGTGTAAGGCAACTTTGCCAGAAATTCAAGACCGGAATTTCCGACAAAGTTGCCTTACACTCCGGGAGTTACCCGGCCTGCTCCACACTCTGGCCTCAGTCTGCAGGGCCGAACGGCGGAACAAAGCGACATTTAAGCGCTGGAAAGGTCCTATTGATTTAATGCATGTTCATAAGCCGGAATCAAAACGTCATTGATAATGGTGCTGAGCTGTTCATCCGAAAATTCCTGGTTCACGAACAGATGGTACCGCAGCAGGTCAAACGGCAACAGTTTCACCGCAGCGGGTAACGTCCCAGTTCCAAGTTCGCCGCGGTCCTGTGCCCGTTTCACGACCCGGTCAACAGCCTTGATGTCGATGGCATTCCCCTCGGTGATCATCCGCTGGATCGTGGCACTTTGCTCGGTGCTTAAGCCGTCCATTAGCGTTCCCAGATAGGATTCATCAAAGGTTTTCATACTGATGGTGAATCGTCTCAGCACCTGTGTGAGGTCGTCCGCTAGACTGTGGCCGGTGAGGGTGATCTCGTCTGTTCGACCATGGTTTTCACGCTTGATCTTGTCTTGCAGGGCAGCGATTGCCAGGGCAAACGGTGAGTCCCAACGGCGGTAAATGACGGGTTTACTGGTGTTTGCACGTTCCGCAACTTTAGGAAACGTCAGTCCGGTTAGGCCATCTTCCTCTAAAATTTCGCGAGTAGCCTGGTAAATTGCAGCCTCTAATGCGGCGCCCCGCCGACGAGTTTGCGTCATACGACCCCTTCTTTCTAAATAAGATACTTAAAGTTTCTTATTGACTTTTAGTTTCTAACGAGTATTATAGCATTTGTACTTTTAAGATACTTAAAGTTTCTTATTCAGGAGGATAACATGCAAACTAAACCACAAATTTCAAAGGCAACCATGACCGTTGCCTGGGTGGTGGTGTTCGGGCCATGGCACCATTACTGGACTCCACCATGATGAACATCGCAATCAACAATCTCGTTTCAAGTTTTCACAGTTCGGTCACGACCGTGCAGTGGACGATTACCTGCTACATGCTGGCAACTGGGGTGGCTGTGCCGTTTTCCAGTTGGCTGATCAACCATTTTGATGGCAAATACGTCTTCATGACGGGGGAGCTGTTATTTGGGATCGGGTCAGTGCTGTCTGCCATTTCACCAAACATTCAGTTTTTGATTGCTGCGCGCCTCGTCCAGGGGTTCGCCGGTGGCCTGATCATGCCGCTGCTGACCACTTTGCTGGTCCAGACAGCCGGTGCCGAAGTCATGGGGCAAATGATGGCAACGGTGGGGTTACCGATGATCCTTGGTCCGTTAGTTGGTCCAGTAATCGGCGGCATCATCATCAAGTTTCTGTCGTGGCACTGGATCTTCTGGATCAACGTGCCGGTTACGCTCATTGCGCTGGTGCTGATTGCCTGGAAGATGCCAAACTACCCAGCACAAAATAAACAGGCAAAACTAGACCTCATTGGGACGTTGCTGCTGATTGCAGCCACTAGCAGTATGATCTACGGGGTTGTGAAAGCCGCCCACACGGCTAGTTTCAGCAACCACACCACGGTAACATTCTTAATTGCTGGGGCAGTTGCGCTGGTGCTGTACGTGCTCTGGGCAGCCATCCGGGGCGACCGGGCAGTCTTACCCTTGAAACTATTTAAGTTCCAGTCGTTTGACGGCTCCGTTATTGGGCTCTTTATTGCTGGTACGGTGCTCAACGGCGCTATGTTACTGCTGCCGCTGTACTTTCAAAACGTGCGCGGCATGAGTGTCATCATGGCCGCCTTAGCGCTGGTGCCGCAAGGAGTCGGGATGCTGATCTCACGGCCGATGACAGGCCGACTCACGGACAGTATTGGCGCCAAATACGTTGTATTGGTCAGCTGTCTCATCACATTCGTTGGGACAATTCCGTTTTTCTGGATCGATCAACACACTTCTTACTGGGTTATCGCAGCCGTTCTGCTGGTCCGCGGCATTGGTGCTGGTGGCATCTTGACACCGTTAATGGCCGATTCATATAGCGGCATGGCGGGCAGCGATGTGCCGGCAGCGACGATCGGATCGCGGATCGTGCAAAATATCGGTAGTGCGTTTGGGTCAGCGCTGATCACCACGGTGGTGACGGCCTTCTCAACGGCGCACGTGAAAACGTTCGAAACTCATCTGAAAGCCGGCCGTTATACAGTGGCCGATAATATGCTGCAATCGTTTGTCCATCAGCATTTAGTGACCATTCGACTCGACGCATTTCAATATGGGTTCCTGATCATTTCAATTGCCGCACTGGTCATTTTGTTACCAACTGTTTTACTTTCTAATAAGATTAAACAAGATGCGCCAAAGCCCGTGCAAAACCGGAAATAATCGTGTAACATTATCGTAATGAAACTGAAACAGGGAGTGAATTACGGTGAAGCAACCCAAGGTGGAAAACAAAATTGTGTTGATCTCAGGCGGAACGTCAGGTGTCGGCAAAGCGGCCGCAATCTCATTGGCGAAGGCCGGTGCAGAAGTCATTATTTTGGGACATCGTCAATCACGAGCGGATGCGGCGGTGGCAGAGATTCAGCGGCGGTCCAACAACCCGCTGATCTGGGCCGAGTTGTGTGATCTCACGCTGCATAGCGATATTAAGGCGTTGCACGAGCGGCTGATCGACCAAAATATTCGGTTGGACGCCCTGATCAATGCGGCGGGCGGGGTCACGCTGCCACAAACGCCAACGGCGGAGGGTGTGAACACGAGTTATGCTTTAAACTATGCCGCCACATACTGGTTGACGACGGAACTTCACGACCGGTTGCGGAAGGGCGCGCGGGTGCTCAACGTGCTCGGCTTGGCATTGGTGGCGAAGAACCAGCCCGTGTTGATCCCTGATGACCCAAGCTGTGCCGGCTTGAACGGGTCGCAGGTGATCGACGCGGCGTTTTCAAACAAAATGTTATTCACGCAGGCGCTTGCTGGGCGATATAAACGCGACGGCATCACAATTAACTGTTTTAACCCAGGTCTGATCCGAACGGGTATGGGCGCGGATGCATCCGCCATGGCGAAAACGTTGCGCGGCTTGTACAATGTGCCGGCTAAATCTGAATCTAAACTGGTCGCAAAACTAGCCCTGGATCCGCGCTATACGCAGACTGGTATTTTATATAATGTTTGGGGCCATCCGGTTAAGATGCCGGAAGCCCACTATACGGTGCAGAAACGGCGGGATTTGTTGGCGTTTAGTGAGACGCTTTAAATTTAAAACAGCTATCTGGGTTAACGAATGGTTAACGCGAATAGCTGCTTTTTATTGTTATATGGGCTTTCTATTGTTGAGTAATTTAAAGTAGCATTTTAATGTCGCTTCGCTGCAATACTGGTAATAGTCATCCTGGATGGTGGTTTCTCATAAGTGCGGTCATGAAGCCTATCTTCTAATCATTACTGGTGAGACTTGCAAATCGTGACAAGCATTGCTGTCAATAGGCTTACTGGCAGTCGAGGGCGGATTCTTCGCAAACTAGTTTTAACGCCCATTGTGATACTTAACCAGTGATAACGAGTAAGTTCAACGTCAGTGGAATGGACCAATTTGGCGCGGAGTCGCGAGCCACTACGCGGAGTGCCAAATTGCGGAATGCAACGAACTATCACCAAGTATTAGCCTTTCAAGTGAAGGGCGCTCGGAATGACATTAAAACTGCAAAAACAAAAACCCCAGCCAAGACAACGCAGAATTGTCTTGGCTGGGGTTTTAATTGTAGATTAATCTTCTTTAGAAGCACTAGTAGTGGCATCAGTATCCGCCTGTGCTTGGTCAGCACCATCAGCGGCGTCGTCGACCGGTGCACCGGTGTCTTCAGAAGCACCAGTGGTTGCATCGGCGCTGGCTGGTTTAGCAGCGTCATCACCGTGTTTTGAAGCACCGCTCATGACATCGGTAAAGGCACCTTTTTCGAACAAGCCGATAATGTGTTCAACACTCCCAGTGAATTCAATCGTTCCAAGGTATGAGCCGTCAACGTCACGCAGGGCATAGTACTGGATCAAAGTCCGGTGACCGTGCATGATCAATGGGCGTTCCACCATGTCACGTGAGCCGTCTTTGAAGCTGTTGATAATGGCTTTAACGGCTGGCAAGGCCTTCGGTGGGTGACATTCTTTCACAGTTTCACCGATTTCGTTAACGTGACGGACATGTTCCCGGTTTGGTTTATCGGAATACCAGGCAAAGTGGTCGGTGCGGTCGATCAGGTCGATTTCAAACGGAATGGTGCTGAAAATTTGTTGGGCTTCCTTGAACGTTAACCGTCCAGTAGGGAAGTTGATGTAGGCATCGTTCACAAATGGTTGTTTCAAAGTCATAAGGTCATCCTCCTCAGTTTGTTTACTTAAAGCGTCGGTCATTTGCACGAAGCTGGTAAAGCTTTCTTCCAGGTTAGCCACAGCGTCTTGATCGGTGATATTACCGTCTTTGCTGAAACTCTGGGCAGCTCTACCGACAAGGACTTCATGACCAGCTTGAACGGCAGCGTTACAGTCTGGTGAAGCCAAGATTTGGCGCACTTGTTCTTGTGCCCGTGACGTTGCCTGAGTCCCGTATGAAACGCCGACAACCATGGTTGGTTTGCGTTCCAAAATATTCTTGGGATTGTAGAATAGCCACTCAATGGCGCTAATGAGTGCTGCTGGGATAGCGTGGTCATACTCTGGACAAGAGAAAATGACGCCATCCGCATTTTTTACAGCCTGCTTGAATTTCCAAACGGCCATGGACTGTTCCTCATAGGGCAGATCCTGGTCGAATTCTGGCAGTTGGTTGATTTCTAATACGTCGATATCAGCTAATTGCTTGAAGTGTTTCTTCATATATTGAAGTAACAGACGGTTGTATGAAAAGTCAGCGTTTGTGCCGACAATTGCAGCAAATTTCATTTATCGGACCTCCTTACTTCGCATTTTGACGTTCAGCAAACGTCAAGAATTCGGCAAAACATTTATCTAAGAATTTAACGGTGCCTTCATCCTTAACATCCCCGTTTTCGTCGAACGCAGTGTCGCCATTTCCTAAGAGAAATTCATCCCCCTGCCAAGCTTCAGCGTTGACGCCGGGAGAATTTAGAATCTGACGCAGGGCCATTTGTGCCCGTGATCCTCCCTGTGGTAGGGAAGACACGCTGACGATCATGACGGGCTTGTTTGCAAAGGGGTGCACGTTGTATGACAGCCATTCAATCACACTCTTCAATGAAGAGGAAACTGTGTGGGCGTGCTCGGCACAACTGATAATGACGGCGTCTGACTGTTCGATCTGTTGCGCCAGGTCGGTGACCGATTGGGGGTCGCCCCCAGGGTAGTTTTCGTTAAACATTGGTACTTTGTCAATGTCAGCTACCGTAATGTCTTGGTCATCAAAATGGCGACTCATAAACTGGAGCAGTTTGCGGTTGGCAGAGTGTTTCGAGTTAGAACCAACAATTGCTGTTATTTTCACAAGTCTCACCTCAAATTAACTTAATATATTCCTAGTCATATAATATACGAATAAATTGTAATGCAATTTCGGTCTGAAAGCAACTACTATGAATGCGTTTTCTTTGCTGTGACGCTGGTTACGACTATGCATTTTGTAGGATGGCCAAAAATATTTTACACATTAGGGGGGATTTTAAATAAATAAAGAATTATGTTCAGTATTCCTCAATTGTGTTATTAATCCTACAATTATATAAGAAGATGTTGTTCAAAAAGGAATGACAGTGTTCACGATGTCATTCCTGAGTGATGCCCCATCTGTTTTAGTTGTGATGATCCTCAAGTAGGACCCGGTTTGCGACCGATTCGTTTGTGACGATATCAGTTAGGAGCCCACCGCGTAACGCTCCCAGCAGTGTGCGGCCCTTAAACTTACTTTTTACAATACCGACTCTGTGAGTGACGGCCATGATGCTATCGAGAGAAGCACCGAAAAACTTGTCACGTTGCGCGTTTAAAATCAGACCATTGATATCGTAGGGTCGACCATACAGGAAGCCCACGACGTCACTGTCATCAGCGTTACCCAAGATTTCGTCACGGTGATTACGCCACTGGGGAATTGAGTCGACTGACGCCATGGTGCCAAGCCCCGAAAACAGCATATCCATCCGTGACATTGCCGAGAAGGTCGGAATCATTGCGGGTTCCTGTTGAAAGGTCGTGCGAATGTCATCATTGAGGATGTAAAGCGGTCCCGGCAGGGTGAGGTAGCGGGCGTCGAACTTGGCAGCCGCCTTTTGGACGAGTGGTGTTGAGCCGAACGCCGAATTATATTTGAGATTATCACCGGCAAATTGGGTGAAGGTCACATCATCGTTGACTTCAGGCTGGAAATGGTTAATGACGGTTGCCACTGTGCCGCCCCAAGCCACGCCAACAATGGTGCTTTGATGAATCATTGTTTGAATTTCTTCAGCCGCAAATGAAACGATGTTTTCGTAATCATCGTTGGTGGTGTCCGCATCCTTCAAGATAAAGGCATTTTGAATAGTAAACATTTTTTTGAACTGAGCTTCCATCTCCAGGTTACGATCGATTGGGGCGTTGATCGTAATTTTAACTAAACCGGTACTCACGCTGTCATCCAAGTATTTTGAGATCAAATAACGACTGAGCTGGTATTTTTTGGATGTTTGAGAAATTGTGAGCTTGGAAAGGTAGTAATCTCTGGCAATGTTGGCAATTTGTTCTTGTTGTTTAATGTCTTTCATAAGTGAAGGCACCTCCTAACATCCTAAATGAGAAGCGTGTTGATCTTAGTTAGATGATACCTGTTCTGATTAAAAAATTGAAGCGTTTTATGAATTTGCAAGACCGCTGTTTAATAGTTGCGATAACTGGGGGTTATTTTGATAAGTGTTAAAACGTGACACTACGCATTTTGGGGCTTTTTTTTAATGGCAATCGGAATAATAGGCGCAATATAAGGAATGATTATAATTTAATGAAAGGTTGACTATAATGACGTGGTACTATTAGTATGGTTGTTAATAATTGTACATAAGCGTTATTCTCATTTAATTTTAATTTTATGGAGGCAACATCTCATGACAGAAGATTACCGAATCGAATCAGACACTATCGGCGAAGTTAAGATACCAGTGAACGCACTTTGGGGCGCTCAAACGGAACGGAGTCGTAACAATTTCCCGACTGGCGCAAAGATGCCACTTGAAATCATTAAGGCCTTACTCCAAATCAAAAAGGCCGCTGCCATTGCGAACAAGGAAGTTGAAGCGATTGATGGCAAGAAGGCTGACTTAATCGTTGAAGCCATTGACACGTTATTAGCACTCAGCGACGAAGACCTGCGCAAGGACTTCCCACTAGTTGTCTACCAAACCGGTTCAGGCACCCAAACGAACATGAACGTGAACGAAGTCGTCGCTCATCAGGCCGCAAAGATTAACGCAGACATTGAAATCTTACCAAACGATGACGTTAACCATGGTCAAAGTTCAAACGATATCTTCCCAACAGCCATGAATTTGACTGCGGCAGCGGCTGTGAACCGCTTAGAAGCCTCATTACAACACTTAATTGATGAATTAAAGCAGAAGCAAGAAAAATACTGGACCACCGTTAAAATCGGCCGAACTCATTTGCAGGACGCAACGCCATTAACGTTTGGTCAAGAAGTTAGCGGTTGGGTCAGTGCTTTGGAACATGATTTAGACTATTTGAAGACCTTAGGCCAGACCTTAAGCGAAATCGCTATGGGTGGAACTGCCGTTGGAACAGGGTTGAACGCTGCGCCTCACTTTGCCGATATCATTGCTGAAAAGATGAGTGACCTCTACAATCTGAAGTTTACCGCCGACAGCAACAAATTCTACGGCTTGGCTCACCATTCAGGATTAAATGTGGTACACGGGGCCATCAAGACGTTGGCCAGTGATCTGATGAAGATCGCCAACGACGTCCGGTTCCTAGCTAGCGGTCCACGTGCCGGCTACAATGAATTGAACATTCCAGCGAACGAACCTGGTTCATCGATCATGCCTGGGAAGGTTAACTCAACTCAAGCTGAAGCCATTACGATGGCTGCTGTCCGAGTTATGGGAAACGATGTTGTGGTTAACGTGGCTTCTAGTCAGGGGAACTTTGAAATGAACGTCTATAAGCCAGTTTTGATCGATGCCTTCTTGGAATCAGCAGAACTGCTTGAAGGCACCATGCGCGGCTTTGCGGACAAGATGATTGCTGGGTTGACGGTCAATGCAGAGCGGATGGAAGAATTGGTGGATAATTCACTCATGACAGTGACTGCATTATCACCACACATTGGCTACCATGAAAGTGCGACGATTGCACAGACTGCTGAAAAAGAGGGCACTACGTTGAAGGTAGCCGCCTTGAAGTCTGGGTTGGTTACTGAGGAACAGTTTGATCAGTGGGTTGTTCCTATTGATATGACTAATATTAATAAGTAAAGAGTGTGGAGCGAGGCGGTTAAGGGGCTCCTGCGTAAGGCACTCTGGCGAAAAAATCCCGGTTTTGGATTTTATCGCCAGAGTGCCTTACGCAGGAGCCCCTTGCCTCGCGGAACACGTTTCGGCGTGGACGCCAAGAAAGCTATAACAGGGCACATAAAAAACAAAGTCCCGGTTTTGGATTTTGTGCCGGAAGTTGCTTACGCAGGAGCCCTCAGCCTTTTGAACACGTTTCGACTATATAAAATAGAATGACAACCAAAAAAAGAAGGTAAACAAATGGCAGAAAAATTCACATTCACACCAACAGACATCAGCGCGTTAAAAGACCACTATGACGTCATCGTTATCGGCTCAGGCGGTGCTGGCTTAACCGCTGCCATTCAAGCTCATGAACTGGGTTTGAAGCCAGTTATCTTAGAAAAAATGGACAAAATTGGTGGCAACACGACCCGAGCTTCCTCAGGGATGAACGCTGCTGAAACGCTTGTCCAATTAAAACACGGCGTTGTTGATAGCTTCGAAGACTTCTATGCTGAAACGTATAAGGGTGGCGGCGAGAAAAATAACACGGAGCTACTGAAGTTCTTTGCTGAGCACGGTGCGTTAGCCATTGATTGGTTAGCAGATCACGATATTCATTTGGATGACATCACGATTACAGGTGGGATGAGCGTTATGCGGACGCACCGGCCAAGTTCACTGGCGCCAATTGGTGGGTTCTTAGTGACAGAATTATTGAAGCAGGTTGCTAAGGCAGGTATTCCATTATTTACCGGCGTTAAAGTAACCGAACTCGTTAAAGATGGTGATAAGGTTGACGCTGTTAAACTAGAAATTGACGGTAAGACGAGTGATTTAAAGGCGGATGCGGTCATTCTGGCTACCGGTGGTTTTGGTGCCAACCAGGACTTGCTGACAAAATTCCGACCTGGTTTGAAAGGTTACAAGACTACCAACCAACCAGGCGCTACCGGTGACGGCATCAACTTGGCGCACGCGTTAGGTGCTAAGCTAGTGGATATGGATCAAGTTCAAGTTCATCCAACGGTTCAGCAGGACACCCCACATGCTTACCTCATTGGTGAAGCCGTTCGTGGTGAAGGTGCTATCCTAGTTAACAAGCATGGCGACCGGTTCACTAATGAGCTGGATACCCGTAAGAACGTTACCGCTGCCATTGATGGTTTAAACGAGGGTGGTGCCTATCTTATCTTTGACCAAGGCATTCGTGACCGGGTCAAAGCCGTTGAATTCTATGACCACATTGGGTTAGTAACGACTGGTCAAACGACGGATGAGTTAGCTGACCAACTTGGGTTTGATAAGTCTGCGCTAAGCAATGCTGTTTCAACGTGGAACAAGGCAGTTGCGGATAAAAACGATGCTGAATGTGGCCGGACGACTGGTATGGATCGTGACATTGCGCACGCGCCATTCTTCGCCATTCATATCGCACCAGCTGTGCACTACACGATGGGCGGTATTGCCATCAACCACAATACGCAGGTGCTGGATGAAAACGATAACGTGATCATTGGCCTCTTTGCGGCTGGCGAAATCGTTGGCGGTCTGCACGGGAATAACCGGATCGGCGGGAATTCGATTGCTGAGACTGTTATTTTTGGACGACAGGCTGGACAACAGGTTTATAAGTATTTGAAGTAGCGCTTTAATGAGTAGCAGTTTTGGTTATTTAAGCGGTTGAGATACCGAAAAACCCTCAGGAATTTATTCCTGAGGGTTTTTTAAGTTTCGAATGGTTTGTTTATAGTGCGGCGCTAACTATTTTGTCCCGCACTTTCCCCAAACGCCAACGTATTCTGATAGATCGGTGTCTCACGCAGATCATAAATCGAAACAGTTCCCGTATAAACTTCCATAACCCGAAGCTGGGCCTTCTTCTCGTCGGTCGGGTAGATGGTATTCAGGTAGGGGTAAGCTTCAAAAATTTCTGGCATGAGGTCGGTGCCTGCATCGCGTACTTCACCATTAACGGTGATGGCAAATGACTTCAGCGTTTCTTCACCTTTTAAACCAGTCATTGCCAGGTTCGGATTGTCCTGAAGTTGGGCGTAAAAATCCTTTGTTTTGCCGGTGGTGAAGTAGAGCTTCCCATCCTTGGCATAGAGGGTATCGATAATCCGGGATTGGGGTTTGTTGTCAGCGTCGACCGTCGAGACAACGGTGGCGTGAATATCGGTTGCCAGCGAGTTCAAGTAGTCGGCAGCAGTCATGGTTTCATGGTTCATATTAAGCGCTTCTTTCTTCACGAAATTTAGGATGATCTCATAGCAATCGCACGCAAATGATATCAACCACCTGGTCACGCTATGAGATCGTAATAGAACATCAGTTTCCATTATACGGTTCTTTTCGTGAATTAGAAATTAGGAAGACTAAAAAAATTCATAGAAAATGGGATCAACCGTTGTTACTCACATTTCGGTAAATAAAATTGCCGCTACCGCAATAAACTGCCACTTTCCATTCCGACCACATAACCGGCTAACCGATTCGCCTGGGTCACAGCCTCAAGCAACGGTTGGCCTTGACTTAACGCAACCAATAACCCGCCACAGTGGGTATCGCCCGCACCAATCGTATTGACAACGGTCACGGTGTCAGCAGGCACCAGCGCCGTTGTTTGCCCATCGGTAAAATAACAGCCCTCGGCGCCAAGGGTCACGACAACGGGCTGGTGGGTCAAGGCTACCAAGTGCGCTGTTTTTTGGGCGACGGTCGCAGCACCCGGCACCAGTGTGTTGAGCTCCGTTTCGTTGCAGTGCACCATCACACCTAGTGCCCACAATCGTTGCCAGGTCGTTTCAGACAAGAATGCCGCTCGTGGTGAGGCGTCAACTAACACGGTGGCATCGGGCCGCTTACGGGATAGGGCATCAAGAATAACTGCCGCGGTGGTGTCGTTTTCCAACTCATAGCCGCTGACGTAGAAGGTGTCGTAGTCGCTGAGGGTCAGCCGGTCAAACCACTCGGGCTGCCATAGCTGTTCGACGCCGTTGATGGTCAAAAAACTTCGCTCACCGTTGGGCTCAACGTACGCCACATCCCAGCCGTTATCGGCGTCGGGGACTGAAAGCAGCTGTTGAATGCGGGATTGGCGCATCGTCTGTCGAATCTGGTCAGCGTACTGTCCCTGACCAACGGGCACAAAGAGGTCGGCGCTTGCCTTAAGGTACTGGATGGCGCCGTAAACGTTGAAGGCGGACCCGCCCACCCGGTACCCCTGGAGGATGCCGGTGATATCTTCGCCCGTTTGCGGTAGTTTGGGCACGTGTACCAAAACATCGACGAAGGCCGCGCCAATCACCAGAATCTTTGCCATTACGCCACCTCCTCACTGGACTTGGTCGTTCCAGAAATAAGGTGTGAAACGATAATGCAAACGATGGCCACGATGGCGGACACGAAGACACCTAGGCTGTTATCGCGGAAGATATCATGCGCAAACGGGCCGTTCCAAACGGCATTGTTGGTGAAGAGAAACCCAGTAACAGTAGCGATGATCCAAGAAATGATGCCGCCCCAGTTGTAGTGCACGGGACTGTCCGGCTGCATAAGGGATACCGCATAACCATTTTTGCGCGACATCACGCTATCGCCTAGGAAAATTGCGACCCAGCTGGCGAGGCAGATTCCCAAGAAGTTCAGAAAAATCTCGAAATTACTCAAAAAGTTGCCCGAAATAAAGAGGACGTAAATCGGAATGGCGATGATGATCACACCGTGAATCAGCAATGATGTCCGCTGTGACACGTTAATGCCGATGGTTGCCAAATTGATGCGCGCTGACCGTAACGAGATGATGCATTGCGGAATGAGGCCACCAGCCGCGACTAGGAAGTAGATCACGCCCAACCAACTTGGCAGGGCGGCGTACATGACGCCAAACGGATCGCCAGTCGTCGCGAGGGTCGGCTCGATGGTGCTGAGCAGCACCCCGCCGGCCATCAAGACAAAGAGCGGCACGGCACCACCCATGGTCGTTGACCAAAACGTCGCAGCGGGTTTAGTACCAGGCTTGGCATAGGCGCCCCAGTCGGCAGCTGCCATGGACCAGGAGATGCCTGATCCGGCGGCCACGATGCTGATGGCGGGTAACACGCCGGTGATCCAGTGTCCAGCCGGTAATTTGAGGGCTGCCGACCAGTGCGCTTTCACCAGAAAGATACCGAGAATCACGATGGTCAGAATTCCGAAAATATACGACAGCCAGGTTTGAATTTTCGCTAGTGTGGCTTCCTTTAAAAGACCCGATAACAGCACGAGACCGCCAAATATCACTAGGGCAATGCCACGGGTGACGTCATTTTTAACGACGTGAATGACGCCGAATAGGGAGACTAGCAACAGCGTTCCAGTGATGACGTTGACGGCTAGCCACCCCACCATGTTCAACCAGGCGATGGCGTTAGGAATCTTATTCCCGTGGGTGCCATAGGCTGCCCGACTGAGTTTAAACGTTGTGACGCCTTCACGCTGGCCCAGCATGGCGACCCAGCCAGGCACCAGAAAGGAGAGCGCGCCAATCAGAGCGGCCAGCAGGGATTGCAGAAAAGACAGGTGGTAGCTGACGATCATTGCACCAAAGACGAAGCCCATGATGCCAATGTTTGCGGCGAACCAATTGTAGAAGAGCTTGCTTGGCGTTAATGTTTTCTCTTGTTCGGGTACCTTGACAGGTTGTTCGTTCATATTGACCCCTCCTGTGGGTGATTAGCGGACAGAAAACTGCGCTATTTCGTTGGCGTAGGTGGTGAGATCGTGCTCCGGGTTAGCGGTGTCGATCAGCGTGATCCAGTCTGGCGAGATGGTGTGCAGCCCGTTCTTGGCGCCGCAGATCGCAGTGGCCATGGCGCCGATGGTATCGGTGTCGCCACCAAGGTTGGCACAGAGCAGGGCACACCGTTTCACATCGCGCGTAAAATAGGCGATGGCTACAGCTGCTGGGATGCTTTCGGACACCATGGTGCCAGTACCAATCAGGGTATAAATGGCAGTCGCAAATCCGACTTCATCATCGCGATATTGGTCGGCCAATTGCAGTGCTAGACGCAACCGGTCATGGGTTCGGGCTGCCCAGGTCGGCGCGCCCTGCTGAAAGGCAAGGTCGTTGGCTGCTAATGCCACTTGGATGATCTGATCCCACGACTGATCATCAACGGCAGCGCAGGTCGCACCCGCAATCATTGCAGCACCGGCCAACGCAACGTCGGTGGCGTGGGTGATCCGGGTGATCTGGACGACCATGTCGACCAATTGTGGCAACTGGTGCGGGGAAAACAGAGCACCGATGGGCGCAATGCGCATCCCGGCGCCGCTTGTCAGCGCAGTCGTCGTAAACGGCGTCGGGTCTTCACCCTTGCGGATGGCGGTTAACGCGGCCTTGCTGCTGGGACCGAGGACGTTGTTTTCCCAGGCATGGACGGCCTCTGCCCAGGTTAAAATATGATGGACGAGGGCGGTTTGATCTGGAATCCAGTGGGTTTCGATCAGGGCATCTAAAATGGCAAGCGCTTGGTGGGTATCGTCCGTATACTGACCTTTAGTAAAGTGGCGGGCAATATCGTTATTGGCAGGGCCATCTAAGAACGTGGTGATACGGCCGAACTGATTTTGAATTTTGCCGACCGGCCAGAGTTCGGCAGGCATACCCATGGCGTCACCGATGGCCTGACCGTACAGGGTGCCAAGAATGTGGTCATTTGTGGTCAATTGAGAACTCCTTTCGAAATTTAAGTTGAAACGACTTTTATTGATGGACATCGACGACGGGTTGTTTAATCGACAGGTAGCCGTTAAAGGACAAGTGCACAATATAAAAGTAAATAATATCTAAACAGGTGTAAAATAAAAGTAGAAATCACTTCAATCCTACTTGTTAGATAAGATAGTTGATTTCTACTCGTTCGTCAAGTCAAAATAGTTGAGCTGATACTCCTTTGCCGGTCGGCCGGGGTGCTTAGCACTGCTGGTACCAACCGGTTTGAAAAGGTGCTTATGGTTCTTTTTGAAATTGGAATTATCGATCGATTCGAGCGGCACTTGCTGAAAAACAGCGAAGACGGTGCGGGCGCGCTTTAACGTGAAGTAGTCGCCAAGAATCAGTAAGATATTTGGCTGGTAGTCCAATTTGTTACAAATACGTTGGCAGGCGACTTTTAAGATCCAGTCGTGATCAAACCCCAGCGTGGTATTCGGGTCGGCGCTACGGTCAGTTAGCTGGTTGTAGTAAGTGTCGTGATCTTTGATTGCCGTTGTGTGAAAAATAAGCTGGTCGTTTTGCAGGCGGTACTGGGTCGCTTCGTAGTCAAACGTGAACCACCTGGCATCCGCAGCCCCGTAACCGGCTGTTAGCGGCGGCATTTCAGGTAAAAACGTCATGTAGGCCAATGAGAGCGAGCGGTCGCCCGGCACCCGATTAGGCTGGGTGAAGGTGGCGAGCTGTTCGGTGTGGAAGCTGGCTAATTCTAGACCAATTTTTTCGCGAACCAGTCGTAACGCGGCGGTGTCAGCCGACTCTGACGGCCGCATGACCGTTTCAGGCAACGCCCAGTAGTCTTTAAATGGGGCGTCCGCCCGTTTGACCAGCAAGAGATTGACGTGTTTGGTCGTGTGGTCAAAGCTCCAGATAATGTTCGTAATGGTGATCTTAGGTTGCATGGCACTGCTCCTTTCGTGAGAATGGCTACGTCTATTTTACTTTAAATAGCCATAAAATTCACTACTTAGGGGCAATCTCACTAGTACTCGCGGCGGGCTAAAGCACCAATGATCAGCATCGCAAGCACAGCCATACCAATCCCCGCAATCGGCGTACTCATTAAGCCGACCTGTTCGACCAGTTGGCCGCCGGCAAAGGAACCGGCCATGACACCGACGTTAAACGCGGAAATGTTTAGGGCGGATGCCATTTGAACGTCTGCCGGCAAGAATTTTTCCGTTGCCTGCATGGTAAATAACTGTAAGCCTGGGACGTTCATGAAGGCCAGGAGCCCTAACAGCAAAATGAGGGCCAGACCAATAACTTGCAGGGATAAGCCAAACAGCATCGCAATCAGGACAACGGCCAGCGCTGCGAACATCATGAAGAGTGCTCGGAGCGGGTTTTCGTTTGCCAACCGACCACCCACTGTGTTGCCAACGGCGACTGCGATGCCGTAGATGATGAGAATAATGACGCTGGCGGAGGCGGCCCAGCCCTGTTTCGTGAGAATCGTGGTCAGGTATGTGTAGACTGGAGAGCTCGCACCATACCCAATGGCGGTTAAAATGAGCGACAGTAAGATCGTTGGTTGTTTTGCGATTCGCAACAAACTGCCGCGTTTGCCCTGCGCCGGCATTGGCAAGCCTGCGGGAACAAGAATAAAGTCGGCGACTAGACCAATTAGACCGACAAACGCAATCGTCACAAAGGACATGTGCCAACTCGCATGCTGGCCGATAAAGGTTCCCAGCGGTACACCGGTGACGGTGGCCACGGTCAGTCCGGTGAACATAGCAGCAATGGCGGATGCACGTTTATTCATGGGGACAACGTTGGCCGCAATCACCGTTGCGACGGTCATGAAAATGCCGTGAGCTAAGGCGGAAACAACGCGTCCGATTAACAAAACAGTGAAGTTCGGGGCAGCTGCAGTCAACAAGTTACCCACGATAAAGACGGTCATTATCAGTAAAATCAGGCGTTTGCGCGGAATCCGGCCCGTAATCGTCGTCAGCAGCGGGGCACCCACCATCACGCCAGCAGCGTACACCGAAACGGTGAGCCCCGCGGTGGCAAGACTAATGTGGAAGGCATCAACGATCATTGGCATCACACCCACGCTGATGAATTCGGTTGACCCAATCGCAAAGGCGCTAATGGCCAGTGCTAAAAGGGTGAGGGAAGGGGCAATTGTGCGTTCGTTTGTCATATCATTCTCCTTACTAATTGTTGGTTATATGTCAGCAAGAAACCATTATACGGGGAATGTCTGGGCAAACAAGTACGCACTATTTAGTGCCCTAGTACCTTTTTGGGTAGAATTGTGTGACGTGAGGTATTTGGAGCGCTAAAAAAAGAAGCAACGCCGATTGACGTTACTTCTTTAGTCGTTACGATTCAATAGTCAAGATTGCATCAAACACTTCTTGCGGCAGCTCAATATCACTGTGAGCAGCTGCACGTTTGTTGCTATTTTGACGTCGTAAGAGTTGCTGCTTTTTTGAAATACTGTGCGACTCACCATTGACCGCGGCGTTTTTGCGCAGCGGAGGAATGTCCACCCGCGCAATGGATTTGCCCTCAACGATAGCCTGAACCGGCATTGGGTACAGCCGGCGCGGCACCACGTACTTGAGCTTATGGACCAGTTCTTGTGTTTGGTCGGCAACATCGCTTCGATAGGTGACAAATGTGAGCGCATCAACCCTGGCGTAGTTGATCTGAACATCAACTCGCACCACATCTGCTGGTGCGTAGCCATCAAAGCGCGTTGAAAGGCTAGCGTAGCCGTGGGTCAGGGACTTCAATTCATTGAAAAATGAGTACGCAATTTCGGCTAACGGAATCGTGTACGTCAAGACAACCAGGTCGTCTTGATTCGCCATATCGACAAACTCACCCTTATGCTGATTAGCTAAGCGCATGACATCATTTAATAGAGCTGCAGGTGTTGTGAGTTCGATCCGCATTCTCGGTTCTTCAACGTGTTCGATCTTGTTGAAATCTGGGAAGTGTTGGGGATTTGTTACCGTCAGGAGGTCACCAGTGCCGTTATTTTGCGTGACGCGATAAGTGACGTTGGGGGCGGTCACGATGACGTCAACACCGTATTCATCATGGAGCCGTTCCTTGATGATCTGCAGGTGAAAGATACCAAGAAAACCGCAATAAAATCCCGGTCCTAAGGCATCTGACACAGCATTGGCGACATGCAGTGACGGGTCGTTCAACGCGAGTTTGTTGATGGCATCCTTCAATGCTGAATAGTCGTCTTGAGGGTAAATACCGGCAAACACCATGGATTGCGCAGGCGCATAGCCTGGCAATGCTGTATTTGTTGGGTGTTGTGTTTCAGTTAGCGTATCACCGACTCGAACAAGCTGTGGATCCTTGACGCCGGTGATGACGTACCCAACGTCGCCAGCATGAAGTTGGGTTTGCGCTAGTCGGTTGGGCGTTAGGATCCCGATCTCTTTCGTATTGAACGACAACGCGTTTGCCATTAATGTCAGGTTCGTCTGGGCGGAAAGAACGCCTTCAAACACTCGGACATAGGCAATGACGCCCTGAAAGGCATCGTATTCGGAATCAAAGACGAGGGCTTTCAGGGGCAATTGGTCGTTGGCTGTTGGCGCTGGCAACCGATGAACAATGGCCTCCAAAACGTCATGAACGCCTAATCCAGTTTTAGCTGAAATGGGTAAAATGGGGCTGTTCTTTAGTTCCGGGAACATGGTCCGAATCTGATTCTCGGTTCGGTCAACATCGGCACTGGCACTATCGACCTTATTGACCACGGGCAACACAACGATCCCCGCCTGACGTGCCAGTCGATAGTTCGCAACCGTTTGAGCTTGAACGCCTTGAGTGGCGTCGACTAAGAGGATGGCGCCTTCCGCTGCCGATAAACTTTTTTCAACCTCGTAATTAAAATCTACGTGTCCCGGCGTATCAATTAAATTAAATTCATACTCCTGACCATCATCCGCGTGGTAGATATTTCGGACGGTGCGTGATTTGACAGTGACACCATGTGCCTGTTCAACAGCCATGCTGTCGAGCAATTGGTCGCTGGCTTCTCGTTTTGTAATGGTGGCCGTCATCTCCATGATCCGGTCAGCCAATGTGGACTTACCGTGATCGATATGGGCGATGATGGCAAAATTTCTAATATTCATGATTTAGTTTCCTGCTTTCTGAAACGCGTTTCCATAATGGTGTTGCTAACTAATGGAAATGTGACCAGTCAGGAGACTACTCCTGACCTCAACTATCGTGCAGGAGTTCCGATGAAGAGAATTTCAGTAGACATGGTGATTCACCTCCGGATTTAAAATACACATGGTTTACTGTAGACAACTTTAACTGAACTTGCAATGACCAATAATGGCATAGCGTCATGTAGGGCATGGCATACGCTAGTTTCCCAGTTGAAACGCAGCCTGATAGGGAGGCGTGACGGACAGATCAAAGATTGCGACCGTTCCCTGGTACACCTCAAACACGCTCAGAGTGGCCTTCTTTTCCGGCGTTGGATACAGTTCTTTCATATAAGGGTTCTGGTCCATGATGTCGGCAAGGTAGGTGGTGCCGATCTCGCGGACATCACCTTCAACCGTAATGGCGTAAGACGACATGGTGTCAGTCCCGTGGCGACCGGTAATTGAAACGGCCGGATCAGCCTGCAGTTGTGTGTAAAATGGCTTAAAGTTGGCGGTTAGAAAGTAAAGTTTGCCATCTTTTGCGAGCATCATATCGATAATCCTTGATTTAGGGCGGTTATCGGGGCCCATGGTCGATAAAACGGTCGAGTGAATGTCGTTGACCAGCAAGTTGAGATAGTCATTGGCGGTCATATTTTCATGATTCATAATTGTGCCTTCTTTCAAATAAATGAGACGGATACTTGTTATTTATATTAATACTGGTTAGAATAGACGTCAACCGGAACAGTAACTTTGAATGTTACAGGAAATGCGTGTATACTGTGCACAGAATTCAAGGATAATAGGTGACTAAAATGAAATTTTCCCATAAATTAAGTGACGCCATCCATATCTTGGCGTACGTTGATATCTATAAGGATGATGACCTTTCAAGCAAGGCAATTGCGTTGAGTGTCGAGTCTAATCCGAGTTTAATTCGCCGGCTGATGTCGACCTTATCAAAGGCCGGCCTGCTGACAACGCGTCCAGGAACTGTCTCACCGGAACTGGGCCGAGCTGCCAGTGAGATCACCGTCTATGACGTTTATGAAGCGCTAGGTAAGGAAGACCTGTTGCACATTGATGATAAGACCAATCCGAAGTGCATCGTGGGCGGCAACATTCAGCAAACGCTGGATAGTGTTTACGATAAGGTGCAATCCGCAGCTGAAAACGTGATGGGTGCGGTGACGTTGCAGAGTATTATTGATGATATTTTGGTTCGGAAAAGCAAGCGTCAGACAGCTGAATAATTAGAGTAGCAGGTGAAGCATAGTCGAAAAAGGGGCTATGCTTTTTTGTTTGCAAAAAAATTGGCCTCACTTTAAATGTAGAGACCGCGTAAAAGAAAGCGATACCGAATAATCGATAATCCTGTATTTTATAAATTAACGGGTTGACGTTTTACTTTTACCTATTACAATGTAAATAACAAGTTGAACGAAATTGTTTTGAAGATAGGTGCCTCGAGCGGCATCAGGAGGCACAGAATTATGATTAGTTTTAAAGATGTCACAAAGGGGTACGGCAACGAGAACGCACTTAAAGATCTGTCATTAACAATCAACAGTGGCGAGCTATTTGTACTCGTTGGCCCATCAGGAAGTGGCAAAACGACGCTGCTTAAAATGGTTAATCGATTAATTTCACCAACATCAGGTCGCGTGTTTATTGACGATGACGATGTCGCCAGCATCGATGTTCAAGACCTGCGTCGGCATACCGGATACGTTCTTCAAACTGGGGCGCTGTTTCCGAATATGACGGTTGAACAAAACGCCAGCGTCCAACTAGAAGCGCTTGGTTGAGATGCAGACAAACAACATCAACGGATCAGTGAACTACTGGCACGCGTTGATTTAGATCCCGCAGTGTTCTTGGTGCGAAAGCCGAGTGAACTTTCCGGTGGTGAGGCACAGCGCGTCGGCATCGTTCGGGCCTTGGCTGCTAACCCAAAACTGATTTTGATGGACGAACCCTTCAGTGCGTTGGACCCGCTGTCAAAGCGGCAGCTGCAGAACCTGATTTTGAAACTGCATCATGAGCTGCCCACAACGTTCATTTTCGTGACGCATGATATGCAGGAGGCCATTAAATTGGCTGACCGATTGGCAGTGATTCATGATGGGACCTTGCAACAGTTTGGCACACCAAATGACATTTTGGCGAGTCCCACCAATGACTTTGTGCGTGACTTTTTTGACGATGGTCAGTCGCGGAAACAATTTATGAAACAGGTTCTCGCAGCGGGCTATGGGCGACCAGTTCAAACCGCCGATGAAGTGACTGTTTTGAAAGACGAAAACACGATTTACGACTGGGCTGAAGTGGTTGCTGAAACACCTGAAATGTTGGTTCAGGTCAATCAACAAGTTTTGACCGGTGCTGACTTAATTGCTTACATGTCAACGTTAGGGTAGGAGGAAGTATTAAAATGAATGATTCATTAATTAAGTATTGGCATTCCAACTCCCACGCAATCATTGGCGCACTTGGCACGCATATTGAAATTTCAGTGATTGCCGCTTTGATCACTATTATCATTGCCATTCCGTTGGCCGTTGCGCTGATCAATCACCGCCGCGCTGGCGAGTTTGTCTCACAGGTCGCAAGTGTGATTCAAACGATTCCAAGCCTGGCAATTTTAGGATTACTGATTCCAATTGTCGGGATCGGGACGGTTCCAGCGGTGATTACGTTGGTCTTGTACGCCATGATGCCGATTTATCAAAACACCTACGCTGGATTGACGAATATCGATCCCGTTTTGATAGAAGCTGCGGATGCCATGGGGGTCTCAAAATCGTTTAAACTGTTTCGGGTCGAAATCCCGTTAGCGATGCCCATGATCTTATCCGGGATTCGCATCGGCGTCGTCATGATTATCGGGACCGCCACCCTTGCAGCCCTGATTGGCGGTGGCGGTCTTGGGACGTACATCCTGCTTGGGATACAGTCCAACAACAATGCGGCGCTGATCATTGGGGCGGTTCTGGCCGCTGTGCTGGCGCTAGTTGCTAGTTGGCTGATTGGCCTTTTGTCGCACGTTTCCTTTAAAAAGTTAGGTATCGGCGTGTTGGTCGTTATTATTTTAGGCGGCTTGGGTTTTGGCGTTGATAAGTTAGCTACGCCGCACCGCGAGACCATTACCGTCGCCGGTAAAATGGGTGGCGAGCCTGAAATTTTAATTAGTATGTACAAAGATCTCATTGAACAGGACAATCCAAAAATTAACGTGGTTGTTAAACGTAACTTTGGTGGCACGAGTTTCCTGTTCAAATCCCTTCAGAGCAAGAAAATTGATATTTATCCCGAATTTACTGGGACGGTCCTGCAGTCGCTGGTCAAGACAAACCGGGATGTGAACCCGGATCCGAAAATTGCGTATCAGGACGCCAAAACCGATTTACAGAAACAAGATAAGATGACGCTACTGCAACCCATGCAGTATCAAAATGGCTACGGGATGACTGTTCGACGGTCAGTTGCGGAAAAGTACCATTTGAAGACCATTGCTGATCTGGCCAAACACCCGCAGTTTAAGGCTGCCTTTGATCCTGACTTTTACTCTCAACGGGATGGGTATCCCGGCTTGAAGAGGGCGTACGGTCTAAACTTCAGTTCTGTTCGGACAATGGAGCCGTCATTGCGGTATCAAGCGTTGCATGATGGTAAGGTAGATGTGACGGATGCGTATACAACGGATCCGCAGATCAAAAAGTACGATTTGGTCGTTTTAAAAGACAACAAGAGCTTCTTCCCCCCATATCAAGGAGCACCATTGATGCTGACCAGCTTTGCAAAGTCACATCCAGGCGTGGTCAAGTCACTGCATAAGCTGGCTGGCAAGATCTCCACCTCAGATATGCAGGAGATGAACTATAAAGTCACGGTTGAACACGAAAAAGCGTCGACCGTTGCTCGAGATTATTTGAAGACGCATCATATTTTAAACTAATTCTTTAGGAGGAATTGAACATGACAACATACACAATTACAGGTGCAACAGGTCACTTAGGCAGCATCGTTGTTCAGGATATGGTCAAGATGGTTGGCGCAGCGTCACTACAGGCGGCTGTTCACACCCCAGCGAAGGCAACAGCGCTGAATGACCAAGGCATCAAAACCGTGAAGGCCGACTACCTGGATGTGGATACGATGACCGCAGCCCTGCAGGGGACTGACGTGCTCGTTTACATTCCAAGTAAGACCTACGATGTGCTGCAACGGGTTACTGAGTTTGAGAACACGTTAACTGCGATGAAAAACGCTGGTGTCTCGCAAATTGTTTTCGTCAGCTTCTATGCTGATCAGGAAGACAATCCCTCCACCATGTCGCCATACTACGCCTACGCACCGCGGCGGTTAGCGGGTTCCGGCCTGCAGTACGCGGTGGTTAAGAACTCACTTTATGCCGATCCGCTGGTGCCTTATCTGCCTGAGTTAATTGAACGCCAAGCCTTGATCTATCCGGTTGGTGATGCTGCGATGTCATTTATCGCCCAAGACGATAGTGCTGAAGCCATTGCGACCGTTGCCGTGAAACCAGAATTGCGCAATAACGGTCAGGTGTACACGGTGACCCAGATTGAGGCCTATACCATGGATAAGTTGGGGGCAATTATGACTGAAGTTACCGGTAAAAAGATCGGCTACAAGCCTGTTTCCGTTGCTGAATTTGGCCGCATTTATGCGCCTGAGGGTGACGGCGATGAGCTGGGGTCGATGTACGCTGGTGGTGCCAAGGGTGAACTTGGTGCTGTCACAACCGACTTTAAGACGATTACTGGGCGTGACCCGGAAGATATGGCGCATTTTTTGAAGGCGCGGTATCAAAAATAATGGTGCGATTAAAAGAGCTTGCTGCTTAACCTAATAAGTGGCAGGTTTTTTTGATTGTAATTTTCACGAGGACTCCTATACTTGAAAGAGTTGTGCACGACCATTTTCACTGCGTTGAGTGCAACGATTGCACTATATTCTCGTTACCTCTTGGGGACATTTTAATGATGCCTCATTTGTAGAAAGGATCCTTATTTTGGAAAATCAAGCCATTCCCAAGAAGACGTTGCTTGCCATTCTTGGCGCAAGTCTAATGGCTTTTTGCGGCGTGCTCGTTGAAACGTCGATGAACGTGACATTCCCAACGCTGATGAAACAGTTTGGGTTACCCATGAACGTGGTCCAGTGGATCGCAACCGGGTACCTGTTGCTGGTTTCGTTAACCATGGCCACTTCGGCTTTTGTGCAACGTCGCTTTAAGATTCGCAGCATTTTTATTTTTGCCGGTCTGGCATTCATTGTCGGCAGTTTTGTGTGTGCATTAGCACCAAGTTTTACAGTGCTGCTGATTGGTCGGCTGATTCAGGCGGTGGCAACCGGATACGCCATCCCGTTGTTATTTGCAATTATTCTGCAGCAGATTCCCGTTGCGCGGTTAGGCTCATTCATGGGTCTTGGCAGTATGGTGGTTGGGATTGCACCATCGCTGGGCCCAACGTATGGCGGCATGAGCACGTATTTGTTTACGTGGCGTGAGATTTTCTGGTTTATTCTACCCGTCGTTGTCATCGCGGTGTTACTAGGGAGTTTCACCATTCCTCAGAAATTCGAAACACACCGTGATCCGTTTGACACGTTCGGCTTTATTCTGCTGGCGGTGGCGTTTTTCTTAGTTGCCGAAAGCTTTACAGATGCCGGTACCTATGGCTGGATCAGCATACAATTCTGGGGATTTCTGGTTGTTGGTCTACTTGTGCTGGCATGGTTTGCTTACCATTCCACACATTCAAAACGGATTTTATTGGACCTCGCTATTTTTAAATCACCAACGTTAGTGTTGAGTCTCATTCCATATTTTCTGTTACAGCTGATCAATATCGGTATCTCGTATCTGTTGCCAAACTATGGTCAATTAGTTTTCGGAGCCAACTCACTGGTTGCAGGGTCGGCCATCCTGTTAGGCAGTTTGGCCGCTGCTGTCATTCAACCGCTCAGTGGTCGGATGCTGGATAACCGCGGTGCGGCGGTACCCATTCGTATCGGTGGCGCCATTATCGTGATTGCGATGGTCTTGTTTGCCAGTTTTGGTCTGCATCTGACAAATACACTGATCGTCCTGTTTTATCTGGTTTTTGGTATCGGCTTTGGCTTTAGTTTTGGAAATGCCATGACCAATGGGATTCAACAGGTTGATTTGAAATTACAACAGGATGCCAACGCGATGTTCAGTACCAGCCAACAGTATGCGGGGGCAATTGGTACGGCAATTATGGCAACTCTGTTGACCAGCAGCCAGGAAAGCGGTAGACATTTGTCCCAGGCAGTTTTGTCAGCACAGGGCAGTGAACATGATTTTATATTGCTAGTGGTGCTATCAATCGTCGCCTTTGGGTTGATGATCGTGAACTTTAGAAAGCAAGCACAACTTAAGACAACAAAAAGTGTTTTTTAGACACTAAAAATCTCCTCTAAACGTCAAGTTTAAAGGAGATTTTTTGGTGTCTCGGCGAAGAACTAGTGCTTAACAGACACCTTATCACTATGATAAACAGCGCGGTCCAGCTCATCCTCGCCCGCGGCCAGCGCAATCGCAGTCGTGGTATCACCCACAACGTTAGTGACGGTCCGAAACATACCTGAGAACCAGTCGATGCCAGCGAATAATGCGATGCTCGACAGGGGAAGCCCCAGCGTTGGTACGATGATCGTTAGCGCCACCAGTCCGCCACCCGGGACCACAACGGTGCCAAGGCAGGAAAGTACGGATAGCAGCACGATTTGAACCAGTGCAATCGGTGTGACGCGGATGCCGTAAAGTTGCGTGAGCATGACGCACACCAAAGACAAATACATCGCAAGCCCGTTGCTGTTGAGTGCCATGCCAAGGGGTAAAACGAGTTGGCTGATTGGTTTGCTGACGCCAAGTTTGGACTGGGCATCACTCATTTCAACCGGCAACGCAACGGCGGAACTTGTGGTGGTAAAGGCCACCATGATCATTTGCGTAAAGCCGTGCACAAGGCCAATCAACGGCACTTTCGCCACCCAACTGATGACGCAGAAGAGCGCAATGAGAAACACTGCGGTTGCCAGACCGTAAATCAGCAGAAAGGTCAGCAGCGGCAGAAAAACTTGGCTGCCATTGTCCGCAACAACGCCTGCGATAAGGGCAGCGATGCCAAGCGGGGCGGCCTTCATGATCAGCATTACTAGCTTAACGGTCAGTTGATTAGTTTGTTTAACCAGCGTCAGAACTTGGCTGAACTTACCGTCTTTGTTGGCTTGACTCAGGACGAGGCCAAACAGGATGGCGAAGATGATCACCTGAATGACGTTGCCCTTAGCGAGGGCGTCAAAGATATTGGTTGGAAAGAAGTTCAGGATGGTTTGACTGATGTTGGTCGGGGTGTTGAGGTGGACGGGGGTCTTGCGCAACTGGTCTAAGTGGACGCTCAGGCCAGGTTTAAAAAGCAGACCAGTGCCTAGTCCAACCAGGGCGGCCAGCAGGGTGGTCATGAGAAACCAGAGCCCAGTTTTGGCACCTAACCGGCCGAGGTCACGCGGGTTCAGACTGCCGAGGGCTTCGATAACAGCACCGAAGATCAGCAGCACGACTGCCATTTGGATGAGTCGTAAGAAAATATCACCCACCACAGTCACGCCGCTGACGTTTTTGCCAAACAACATTCCGGCAATGGCACCCACTAGCATGCCAATGGTGATTTGGGTGGTCAGACTGACTTTGTGCATGCGGGGCCTCCTCAATAGGCTTGCTGGAACAGACTTGCGGTGAGCAGTTTAATGCAAGCAGCTAAATCCTCTGGTGCAGTGTATTCGTTTGGCGCGTGGCTGATGCCGTTGACGCTGGGCACGAAGATCATGGTGGTTGGGGTGACCCGGCTCATGATCTCACTGTCGTGGCCAGCACCCGAGTCCATCACCACGGGATCAAATCCGAGTTGGGTGGCTAACATGCGGTTAGCTGCCAGTAAGGGGGCGGCTAACGGTGCCGGCTTATCGTGCACCCACCTGATGATCGACGCGGTGATGCCGGGCGCTGATGTTTGATTGACGAGGTGGCGCATGGCCGTTTCAAAGGCGCCTAAGACAGTGTCGTCAGCGTGCCGGCAATCAACTGTGAAGACAACCTTACCGGGGATGACGTTTGACGTGTTCGGCGAAACCGTCAGCTGACCCACTGTGAATGTGAGTTGCGACTCTGCCGTTGCTGCGGTCACACGCAACTGTGACATTAAGGTGATGGCAGCCTGTAGTGCATCGTGCCGCTGGTTCATGGGCGTGGTGCCCGCGTGATTGGCCGTGCCGGTTACGGTGATCGTGAAACGACGCTGGCCCACAATGGCGCTGACGAGTCCAATCGTGCGGCCAGTAGTGATCAGACGCGGTCCCTGCTCAATATGCAGTTCGGTAAACGACTTGGGCAGAGCTGGCAGCTGCCGAGTGACGCCAGGGAGTTGCTGCAGCTGGGTTACTGCGGTGATCCTTGCGGTGTCAAATGATGCGCCGCTATCATCGGTCAACCCAGTTATATCAGCAAGCCTGGCGTAGTGTTTGGACCCACTGAATGTGGTCGGAAAACGACTGCCTTCCTCTTCGCTAAATGAGATGGCGCGCAGCGTCTGATGCGGCTGGCCATGACGGTCGCGGAGGGTCAGCAATGCCTGAAGCCCACCCAGAACACCATACAGGCCGTCGAACTGGCCCCCGTGAACAACGGTGTCCATGTGAGAACCCGTCGCGATAGCTGGCGCTGTTGCGCGTCCCGGCAGATCCATGTAGACCGTGCCGTAGTCGTCGACGCTGACGCTCAGGTCTTGCGCCACTGCAAAAGCTATTAAGGCCTTTTGGGCAGCGACCCAGCGAGGTGTGTACACCAACCGATTTTGACCGGTCGTGCCATCGGAAAGGTGAATGATCCGCTGAAACAGGTCAGCGATTGCTGGCTGCATTGCCGTTTCATTGGTCATCATGGTTAGGCCTTCTGACTGACACCGGCCAGTGGTGATGAGGCCACCGCACCGTGTTCGATTACCCGTCCAGGACCCGCGAGGTAGGCTTTTCGACCCGCTTCAACGGCGAGACGAAAGGCTTCTGCCATTAACGGAATATCCTTGGCCGTTGCCATTGAGGTGTTGGCCATGATGGCATCTGCCCCCATTTCCATGGCTTCGGCCGCCTGACTTGGTCGGCCGATACCGGCGTCGATGATAATTGGGACGTTGATCTCGTCGATGAGAATCTGAATCAGGTCCTTGGTTGCGAGGCCTTTATTTGTGCCAATTGGGGCAGCCAATGGCATTACGGTGGCGGCACCAGCATCGACAAGACGACGGGCAGTGTTGAGGTCCGGCAACATGTATGGCATCACGATGAAGCCTTCCTTTGCCAAAACTTCAGTCGCCTTAACGGTTTCTTCGTTGTCCGGCATGAGGTACTTTTTATCCGGAACGACCTCCAGCTTGATGAAGTCGCTGCCGCTGAGTTCGCGGGCAAGACGAGCCGTTCGAATGGCTTCTTCAGCGTTAGACGACCCAGAAGTGTTGGGTAAAATCGTCACGTCCTTCGGGATGAAGTTGAGAATATTCTCCTCGGCTGAGGCGGTCCGACGCAGGGCCATGGTGATGATCTGGGCCTTTGCGTGCGTCACTGCAGCATCAATCAAATCGTAGGAGTATTTACCCGATCCGAGAATGAACCGGGATGAAAAAGTATGGTCCGCAATGGTGAGTAAATCCTGAGTATCAGTTGTCATTTATAAAACTCCTTTGTTAAAGTTCGGTCACGCCTAAAATCAATTGGGTGATCATGTTGGCTTCGTGTCCGGCAGCGACCATGACCCGTGGTGCCATTAATCCCTCTGCCCCCTTTGGATTCACCGTCGCCGGCAATGTAGAGGTTGGGGCGCGGATGTTTCGTGGTCACGGTGTTGGCACTGTGCACGCCGGCCATCCCGGTCCCCATAACGAGGGGGGTATCAGGAAAAACGGCGCTGACAGCATCCAACAGCAGTGCCTTTGCAGCTGGGTTATCAAAGGCTTCGCAGATGATGTCTGCGTCCTTGAATAGGTCGGGCACGTTGTCTCGGGTCACTTCCGTTTGGACGGTATCGATAGTCACAAACGGGTTGAATTCTTGCAGGTTCTGCTTCATTGCCACGACCTTAGGCATGCCCACCTGACTGAGTTTAAACTGTTGCCGGTTGAGGTTGCTGAGTTCAACGCTGTCAAAGTCGATCAGGGTCAGGCGACCGACACCAATTCTGGTGAGGGCGATTGCGATATTAGTGCCAAGACCGCCGCAGCCAGCGATAACAACGTGGGTAGCCGTCAATTTTTCAGTGGAATCCTTGACGTTGCGTTCCTTCATGCCGGCATAGACATCCGAAATGGGCATGCCTTGGATCGTTGGTTCCGTAACTGTTTCTGACATAGTGTCCCTCCTAGCGTCCGCCACCGACAAAGGAAATGAGTTCCACCTTGTCGTTTTCGTTAAGTTGCGTGTCGTCAAACTGTGGTCGGTGAATGATCTCACCGTTCAATTCCACCACCACGTTGTCAATTGGTGCGTCACGGGCAGTTAAAAACGCCGTGATCGACTGGCCGGCAACGTGCTGTTCTTCTGTCCCATTTACAATAACCATCAAAAAAGCCTCCTCTTCAGATACCCGAAGCAGGAGACTGAAACCGCTTACTCAACCGGGTCGTGATGGCGCCGTCCCACAACCAAAAAGCGAGTCCGCTCTTTGATTGAAGGAGCGGGCTCGCCAGTTAAGTCAAGTCAGTTTTAAGTCGCGCTTCCTTCGGTAGTATCAACTACATCAGGTTCGATGGGTATTATCTCAGCCGTTGCCGGCACCCCAGACGAACTTTGCATATTTTGTTTTGCGTCACTAGGTGTGACTTCGCTTATATTTATAACCGACTCGATTTAAAATGTCAACCGAAGACGTTTTTGTTGTTTTTCTTGTTTTTTTGCTCTGATGAAGCAATTTAATTTTGGCGCTCGGTGAGGGTGAGTCTGACTATACAAGCGAGAAATTGTTCGTTAGAATGCGAGTGCAATACTATTTTTGAGTCGGGAGGATGGTTTCATGACCCTAACAAACAGACCGTTATACCTTGTAACTGACCGAACCGGATTAACGGATGACACCTTTTTTGAACGGTTAGAACTTGCTTGCCAGGCTGGGGTTGACCTCGTTCAACTACGGGAGAAGACGTTGGCCAGTGGTGACTATTTCCGATTGGCACAACGCGTCAAGATGATTACTGACCGCTACGACCTGCCATTACTGATCGATGACCGGTTGGACATTGCCCAGGCGGTGGACGCTGCCGGCGTTCACGTTGGTCAAAGTGATCTGCCAGTGGCGGTCGTTCGCCAAATTTTGGGACCGGATAAACTCATCGGTGCCACTACCAAAACGATTGCGCAAGCTGACCGGGCAGTGCGTGAGGGCGCGGATTATCTGGGCGTCGGTGCTATTTTTCCAACGACGACCCACGTTAAGACGGTGCGTACCAGCGTCGATACGTTGGCAGAGATTAAAGCGCGGGTGCCGATTCCAGTCTATGCGATCGGTGGGTTGAAGGCCAGCAATGTGGCGGCAGTTCAGCCCGCTCACGTGGATGGCGTCGCAGTTGTTTCGGCCATTATGCAAGCGGAGGATACGATTGCTGCAACAGAGGCACTGCGGACAGCTGTCCTGAAAGTATTGTGAGGTTTCACTTGTAATTCGCCAACACTTATGGCATGATTTGAATCAAAAGCGAGGGGAGCCCCATGTGGGCTGAGACGGTTAACGACCGGACCCTTTGAACCTGAGAGTTAGAACTCGCGTAGGGACGGCTATGAGACATGAAAACACGCGCGATTTCTAACCTCTTGACTGCTAGTTGAGAGGTTATTTTGCGTGGATCAACACGTCTGTCCCCTGAGGAACACAGAAAGGATGAGCAGTTTGGCAAAAGCGACAGAACAGGCACTGCTGCAGGCGCTTGAAGATCACCAGGATGACTTGTTTGAAAAATTAGGACAATTAGTTGCGTTCAAAACAGTGTCGCCAACGGCACGGAATACCACACCGTTACAAGAGATGATTACGACACAACTGGAAACGGCGGGGTTTGACGTCAAGACGCAGCCTTTCTATGACACGGATACGCTGGTGTCCGCGACCCTTCATGGTACTGATGCGAAGGCACACAACAGTCTGTTACTTAATGGCCATGTTGATGTGGCCACGATAGCTGACCAGGACTGGCAGACCGACCCGTTTACCATGCAACGCAACGGTGACTTGGTGATTGGCCGCGGTGTGAGTGATATGAAGGGCGCCATGGCCTGTTTTCTGTACTTGTTCGACCAGCTGAAGGCCCTTGGTGTGCAGTTGCCGGGTGATTTGAAATTCCAATCTGTCGTGGGTGAAGAGGCCGGTGAAGTTGGGACCAAACGGTTGCTGGAACAAGGAGAGACGGTGGATTTTGCGTTGGTTGGCGACACAAGTGATCTGCAGTTGCAGGGACAGGGTGGCGTTATTACTGGCTGGGTCACGCTCAAGAGTCAAAAAACCTATCATGACGGTAACCGCGTCAACATGGTGGCGGCTGGTGGCGGATTAAAGGCTGCTAGTATGGTCGAAAAAATGGTTGTGGTCATTCAAGCGTTGCAAACGCTGGAACACTATTGGGCGGTTACGAAGTCTTATCCGGGGTTTCCTGCGGGGACGGATACGATTAATCCGTCGTATATTGAGGGTGGAATTCACCCAGCATTTGTGGCGGATGAGGTGAGACTCTGGATCACTGTGCACTTTTATCCCGATGAAAATGTTGATGATATCACCGCTGAAGTGGAACAGCAGGTTCTTGCAGCGGCGACGGCTGATCCGTGGTTACGTGATAATTTGCCAACATTTGAATGGGGCGGTGAATCGATGCTCGTTGATAAGGGCGAGGTCTTTCCGTCGCTTGAATTGGATGAGGATTCGGCGGCTATTCAGTTGTTAGAAGTAACTCATGAGTCACAGATTGGTGAGGCACCAACTGTGACCATGTCAACGTCTGTCGCGGATGGTGGTTGGTTTGACTACTTCGGCATTCCGTGTGTGATATACGGACCAGGTACTATGTCACAGGCACATACCAACGATGAACAAGCCAGCTTTACCCAGTTATTAACCTACACAAAGATCATTGCCCGCTTTGTTTGGCAATGGTGTCACGCTGAGAAACCAGCGAAGGAGAATTAACATGCAAAAGAAAAAATTTCACCTACAGGATATTATTTTAATTGCCGTGATGGCCATCGTTTTTGGTGCCATTTTTGTTGGGACAGATTATTTGTACAACGCACTGTATATTGTGATTGGCCCATTTGCGAACGAAGTGTTGTTTGGGCTGTGGATCATGGCTGGACCTCTTGCTATTTTTATGACGCGGATTCCTGGTGCGGCCATTGTCGGCGAAGTGTTGGGCGCTGCCGCAGAAGTGATTTTCGGTGGCACCTTTGGTATCGCAGCGTTGCTTTCAGGTATTGTTCAAGGTATCGGGAGTGAAGTTGGGTTTACCATCTGGCGGTACAAACGCTGGGACTGGGTCAGTCTGCTCACTTCTTCCGTGACAACGACTGTCGTGGCGTTTGCGTATGAAGTATTTAAACTGGGTTATATTCATTATTCGCTGCCGATGATTGCCGCGTTGTTTACAGTGCGGTTGATTTCCGTCATTTTCTTCGGCACGGTGCTGGTGCACAGCATTTACAGCCTGTTGGCACGATCGCGCGTATTGAAATTTAATCGATAATAAAAAGGGCTTTGACTGGATCGGTCAAAGTCCTTTGTGTGCTAGTTTAAAGCATTTTTGATGAAGTCAAATGTAATTTGTAGCACATCTGGCGTAAAGAACGCATCAGATCCGTGGTCGCTTTGGTCGATCTTATAGAACGAGACATTCTGATGGTGTGCCTTGAGTGCCTGATACAATAAGACGCTTTGCTGAAATGGGACAAGCCGATCCTTATTCCCGTGCATGATTAAAAACGGCGGCAGTTTTTCGTCACCCACATAGGTGATGGGATTTCCCTTTTGAACAAGGTCGGGGACGTCATAAATGTGGTTGGTGCCGAAAAACTCACCTTCGAGACTATGCGCGGTGATGTGGTCTTGAGTCGAGGGTACTTTGTTCATTTTGCTGATGTCATTCGGACCATAAAAATCGATACATGCCTTATAATTCAGCGGTTGTTCAAGAACATCTTCGTCATTGAATTCTTGCAGGTTTGCGGTCACGACGGCCGTAGAAACAGTGTGGCCGCCGGAGGAATCTCCCCAAGCAAGATAGCGGTTAGCGTCTACGTGGTATTCGCTGGCATGACGTAACATAAAGCGCGTGGCCGTTTTCAAGTCTTTGATCTGTGCAGGAAAGGGGCTTTCTGGCGCCCATCGATATTCAACCATAGCAACCACGAATCCCTGGCTGGCGACGTGAATCATGTGTGCCATGTGATTGCCAAGTTGCTGCTTGTGAAAAGCTGACCCTTGAACCCACATGATGAGTGGGTACCGGTGAGGACTGTTTTCTGCCTCTGCTGGTGTAATGATGTGCAAATGTAGGGTCAAACCATTTTTAACTGCGTAAGGAATGTTGAGTTCAACGTGTGGATAACTTGGTGTAAGAGACACTTTTAAAGTCTTCATACCTTCTGGGACATCAGTGGCTTCTGGAAACTCACTATAACTGTAGTTTTTTGGTGAAATGTATTGAGTCATATCTCGCTCTGTCATATCAATCTGTTCCTTTCAAAATGCTTTTTTGTTTTTTCGTATCAGTAAAGTATTCATATATAAGTCCGAGAACTAAGATAAGTGAAAATGCGCTCGCAAAATTAAATGCAAATTGACTGGTATTGTTACCGAATACGTTAGCAAGAAAACTATAAACATAAGGGGCAATGAAATTAGCTAGTGAAGCAGCGGCCGTTGTTGCTGAGGTTGCATAGGCCGAATTGGCTGCAGTGGTATGTTTGTTCACAGCTGCAAACATGTAAGGCATGAAAAGTCCAAATCCTGCGCCGGTTAGCATCATTGCGATGTAATAGACAACTACGCCATGCGTAGTAGCAATTATCAAATTTCCCATAAAAAATAGTACCGCAGCAATAATACCGCCAAAACGTTTAGCAAATTTTATATAAAATCCAAACAAAAGACCGGTAATTAGACCAAGGACTGAATAAGCAACCATCATGTTGGCAGCACCTGTGGCTGTAGCAATGTGTTCTTC
Organism: Secundilactobacillus paracollinoides; assembly: GCF_001702155.1. Classification (NCBI taxonomy): domain Bacteria; kingdom Bacillati; phylum Bacillota; class Bacilli; order Lactobacillales; family Lactobacillaceae; genus Secundilactobacillus; species Secundilactobacillus paracollinoides. The sequence goes on along the minus strand of NZ_CP014912.1, from coordinate 652,469 downwards.
AACTACCGCTAAGTTGAAATCAATATTAACGCCACCTTGACCTAAGTTAAAAAAGAAAGTTAAAAGTACCCATACAATCACATCTTTTCCAAGATGCCTACTCGTACCATTGCTTGAATTTTCTGAATTATCAATACGCTGATTTTCGCCTTCGCCGGCTAATTTTTTTGGTAAGAAATGAAGAGTTAAGACGAATACGACTAGACCTAATAGATATATCAAGAATGCTGACCGCCAGTTGATCGTAATGAGTAGGCCAATTGCGAAGGTCAGAACTGTACCTGAAATTCCGATAACAGCACTTTGAATTCCCATTAAGGTATTTCGTACTTCACCAGTATAAAGATCAGCAATCATGCTTGTCCCGATAGGTTGAATTAAACCTAAACTAAGCCCTAGAAAAACTCTGCTGGCTAAAATAATTGGAAAATTATTTAATACCATTGGCAGTAGACCGCTAATTGTCCAAAGCAACGCGCCAAAAAGAATGACATTTCGTTTGCCGATTTTTGTTGCAAGAAAAGCTGCCGCAATTAAGGCGATGAACTGTGGTAAGGCAGTGATTGAAAAAAAAGACTGCAAGGTGGCTTTAGACACCGACGGAAAGGCTTGACGGAGACTTGGTAACAGAGCCGATGTTGCGCTGGCGCCGGTGATTAAAAATGTTGAAGATAATAACGCGATTTTAAAAGATAGGGAATCGCGATTGTCGGACGTTTGATTCATGATGGTGCCCCCATTTCGTAAGATGTAAACGCATTTCACAAATTAATATTAAAGCGCTTTCAAATACGACATTAAGCAATATTCTGCTGAGATTGGGGTGAATCCTGCTATTGATGGGTCAGCCGATACTGGTTTGGGGACTGAGAAAAGTGATGCTTAAACGCCACATTAAGCGCTTTGACGTTAGGAAAACCAGTCGTAAATGCAATGGCCTCCAGACTGTCTGAGGTTGTTAATAACTGTTTTTCTGCTGCTAATAGACGCCGACTTGTGACGTACACTAATGGCGATTGATTCAGATATTTTTGGAACAAATGCGCAAAGTAGCTGGCAGATAAGTTGGCAATTCCTGCCAATTTTTCCACGGTGATCTTTTCTTGATAGTGGCGGTCGATCCACGTGATGACTGGGGAGAGATGATCCATTTGTGCGGAGTAATGGGGTGTTCTTTTAGTGGCATCGGCCTGAGAATAGTGAGTAACAAGGTCACTCAAGATAAGATAGACTAAACCAATCTGCTCTGCCTGCGTGCCAGTAGTTGCCGGGTGGCGGGTCGTCTGATATAAGGTGTTAAAATAGCCTTGGAGCTGAGTATCATTTGGAATACGATTCTGGATGTGGGTTTCAATCGCGATATTACTGGCAGTCAGGATATCGTTTGGCAACATCACGGTCAGCGCGACTCGTTTATGGTCTGTGGGTAAGTCCAGACGGTGCACCTCGTACGGATTGATGACGACAACTTCACCTTTTGATTGGTCAAAGTGCTGACCGTTGACGGTGAAATTTGTGTTTTCACCAGTGATCACATAGGCGATTTCAAATGAGTGATGCCAGTGACTTAGGACACGGTGTGCAACGCCATTATCGTGAATGAGCAGGCGAAATGGCAGGTGTCGATTGGGCGTGATCGTTTCGTAGAAAATATCAGTCATGAGAATGCCTTTCGTTAGTATAAATAGTGCCATTTTTGCTGGCTTAGTGTATGCTTATTCTAATTGAATTCTAATAGGATTTGTTACAGCTACCATAGCACGGAATGGCTGATTGCCCAACTATTCCAGATTTGTAGCAGTTAAAGGAGTGTCCTAAATGCCACCATACAACCAATTACCTAAATTCAACTGAGGCTTTTTCCCAACACCAGTTCATAAACTAGAACAGCTATCTGAACAACTTGGCGTGAACCTATATCTGAAACGAGATGACCTGACCGGCCCCAATCTGTTCGGCGGCAATAAGATTCGTAAGCTTGAGTACCTGGTTGGCGACGCCTTAAAGCAGGGTGCAGATACCCTGATCACCTTTGGCGCAACGCAGTCTAATCACGCGATGGAAACCGCGGTAGCAGCGCGAAAGGCAGGCATGGATGCCATTTTATACCTTGAGACGATCACGCCCAACAAAGTGGGGGATGATCGGGCTAATATTCTGGTCGATAAAGTGTTAGGTGCGAAGATTCACTACGTCTCGATGGAAAACCGAACGGAAGCAGAAGCGGATGCGTTTGCGATGGCGGCAGCCAAGAAGGAAGCGGCCGAGCTTGCCAAATCGGGTCACAAGGCCTACATCATTCCGGTCGGCGGTGCAACACCAATTGGGTCAACGGGGTTTGCGCTTGGGTTTAAGGAACTGATGGCTCAATTACCCGATATTGACGTTGATTATATTGTGCAGGGGAGCGGCACCGGCGGCACAGCAGCCGGGTTGATTGCGGGTGCTAAGGCGTTTTCTAAACCAGACCATCCCACGCAGATCTTATCGATGAATGTTAGTCCGAAACCGGAGGAACATTATCAAAAGGTTGTCGATATTGCCAATGATGCGCTTGAATTACTCGGTTTAGCGCGGAATGTGACCTTGGCGGATACTCATTTTGACCAGTCTTACTTTGTTGAGGGGTATGAGATTCCGAGTGCGTCAGGGTCAGCAGCAATCCAGTTATTGGCACGAACGGAAGGTATTTTGACCGATCCAGTTTATACCGGAAAAGCGTTTGCGGGATTACTGGATTACGTCAAGACCGGGCAAATCAAACCTGGTAGTAACGTTGTGTTCTGGCATACTGGCGGTGTTTCGGCGCTGTTTGCTGAAGATAAGATCGTTGGGAAATTGTATTAAACTAAAAAGCCAGCCACCCTTTGTTGGGGATGGCTGGCGTTTTTGGTGTTAATCCAAATGACTTCTCTTCTGAATGATGGTGATGATATTTGATCTGAAAATAACAGTGAGCACCACCACGTAAATCACAAATGTAATGACTTCTTGTACGGTTCGAGTGGTCAGTAGGACTGACCAGTTGATTTGATACATGATGTGCAACCATAAACTATTTAACAAGAGATTGAGCCCCATTGTGACAATGAAACTCGAAATCATAATTTTAATGAACGATGGCGTGCGCTGTAAAAAGATACCGAACACAAGCCCCGTTAAAAAAGCGGTCAGAATGAACCCAGGGAAAAAACCGAACTTAGGGAATAAAATCATGCCAATTGTATACGCAATGGCTGCGATACTGGCTGTCCAGTAGGGTGAGAAGAGCTGGGCAGTTAAGGCAATGACAATAAAAGCGAAGGACAGTTTCATCGTTTGAAACTGGAGGACAAGAATACTATTTAAAACAACTTCAATGGCGACAAACATGCTGGCCAAAACGAGCTGTTTCAAGGGTGCAGAGGTGCGGGTCATTAGTGGGATTTTTCCTTTCGTGGCTGGGCGTCTAAGCGGGCAAATGAAGAGACCGTTGTAGCATTATTTTCTGAACTGCTTTAGTATAATGGAAATAATGATGATTGAGAAGACCCAGGAGGTGATGTGACACATGTTGTATTGTGATACATATGAAACACCAATCGTTGGCCGTTTAACATTGCTGGCAAACGACGACGCATTAGTAGGATTATGGTTCAATGGTCAGGCACACTTTGCCGCCAACTACGATCTAAGCCAGGCTGAGAAACGTAGCAATGCGATTATTGACACAACGAAACGGTGGCTTGACCGCTATTTTGCGGGTGCTTAAAGTGTTGCAGACGATTCCATATGGGCAATCGATGTCTTATCAAGAAGTGGCAAATGAAATCAGCCGTCAAACTGGGCATCGCTCCTCTGCCAGAGCGGTGGGTGGTGCTGTCGGGAAGAACCCAATTTCAATTATTATTCCTTGTCATCGAGTTTTGGGTAAGAATGGCGCGTTGACTGGGTATGCAACAGGCACAGATAAGAAGATTGCCTTGATGAAATTAGAGAACATGATTCTCGTTTGATGAAGTGCAAAATTGAGTTGGATGCCGAAAAGACTTGGGACGACGCCCTCAAGCCTTTCCGGTATCGTTCGGTATCGACTCCCATCGACTCATGAGGGAGCCGATACATGTAGAAAGGATCTGTTTCATGACCATCTTCGAAAAATTCAGCCTCATCGAAAACCCAATCAATCAGACACCAATGGCGAAGTACATGCGCAATCAATTCCCGTTTGCCGGGCTTAAAGCACCAGAACGTAAGCAACAGTCGCATGATCTGATTCAAGCTAGTAAAAAATTGCGAATCTCAGAGATCTTATCCGGAGTTACCCAGCTTTATCAACGCCCACAACGTGAGTATCAGTACGTTGCCATTGACATGTGTGTCGCTAATGTCAGGCGATTGTCGTTTGCTGATATCACGCACCTCACCAGATATATTACTGAAAAGTCCTGGTGGGACACCGTTGACACATGGCGAAAAGTTTTTGGCCTTTATATCATGCGTCACCCAGAGCAAAAACAAGCCGTCTTTGCGTTGTTTTATCAGAACGCGAATATGTGGATGCGTCGGGTGTCGATTATTCTACAACTGACTGAAAAAGAGACTCTGGATACGTTGTTGCTGACCAAGGCAATTGAAAACGACCTGAATACGGATGAATTTTTTATCCAAAAGGCGATTGGCTGGGCATTACGCAATTACAGTAAAATGGATCCTGAATGGGTTAAAAGGTTTATACAGACGCACCAGCTTAGCAAACTTGCCCGGCATGAAGGTGCTAAATACCTGACAGGTGTTTCAAATTAGTCATCATCTGTGTTAGGGTTAATGGAGTGACTAATCGGTCGAAAAATGGAGGCAGCACCAATGACACGCGACACCATTATTAATAATATTTTAGCAACACTAAAGACCCGTCAAAACAACGCAAAGGGTGTTCAGACTCGGGAAATGACGTTTCCAATCACCTTCACGCATGAGCATAAGGAAGCGGCGGGGTGTGCGATTATTCATGTTCAGCCGGATGGCCAATATGAGGTTAAAAGTTTTGATTCCAAGTACGCTAATGTCGAAGATCCATGGCGGACAATCTACCACGCCGCCCTATATGACTGCGACGAGGACCTTGATGGCCGTGAAAGTCTGATCGATGCGATTAATGATGGCATGCAGGTTAATTCATAATTGTATATGGTGATAATTTGAAATGACAAAACCGGCTATAAAGTCCTATTCATTAGGATTTATAGCCGGTTTTTATCGATTACCTGAAACTTGAAAGTATGAAGACAGACTGATCCCTTGGTATCACAGGGCATATTTTAATTAATTTAACCATTTAGCTTGCTGTTAACAGCGAAACTAACCGTTTCGGCAAAAATGTGAAGAACTGATTCATCATCTGAATAATTTGGGCTCTTCTTGCATAAACTTCATGATTAATAATCGTTTTTAACGAATTTAGAAGCCATACCAGTGCTTGAGACAACTCAATATCTGGCATGGCTTCGTTCATTATAAAGAATAAATCCCCAATGGTGCGATCATCCTGATTTTGCCGTTCCTGCCAAGCTAATAGGTCATAAGTCATCATGACAATTGCTAAATGGCCACAAAGCCCGTCATAATTTTGAACTTGTGATTTGTCGAGCCGCAAGTATTGCTTGGCAACTTTAAAGTAATTCTCAATTTGCCATCTTCGGGCGTATAGTTGAATGATCTCTTGTGGCTGAAGGCCTAACTGAGTCGTTGCCAGTACTAGGTAGTCATCTTGACGGGCCCGATTAGCCACAAATACCAAGCGAAGCTTGAATTTTTGGTTCCCGACGTGCGCTTCGACAAAGCAGCTGTATTGATAAGCTTGCTTGGGTTGATATTTTGAGGCCTGCAGTCGCTTGTATAATGCTTTAACTGAATATTGCCGTCCGCGATATTGATAGTAAATTTTGCTGGACCGTTTAAGCATGCCCACGCCGTTTAATCCCAACTTGGTTAATTCATAGAACATTTTTGGTGAGCTATACCAGCTATCAAATAACACATAGTCAGCTAGAACGCCATTTGCGAGGGCTTGCTTGACAAGTTGCAATGAAACGAGGTTCATTTTTTGCTGTGCTTGGCGACGTCTCCGGCCAGCAATTGTTCGTTGATCGGTTGTTTTAGCTGATTTTCCAAGGACGTTTTGTGGCTTCTTGGAAGACATTAATGCAAAGTTGATCGGTAAGAATGTATTGGCGTCACTCCAACCCAAAGTTAAAGCCCGGTATCCCTTAATATATAACTGTTTGTCATGGTCAAAGACTCGCGCTAGTAATTCGGTTTGGGTGGCGTACTCACGGGAAAAGAGTGTATCGTCAATGATCAATGCTAACCGCCGCCGGCGGTCAATAAACGGTCGTAAATGCTTGATTAAATGACTCCCAACTTGACAAATCAAGCGTTGCCAATTGATCCGGCCATCGTTCAAATTATTTCTGACGGTGCGACTGGTAAAGTTAGGTGTTTCATGGGCTCGATAAAGCGAGCGTCCCAGGAACTTTGTCGTGAGCAGCCATTCAATGACCTTCATCAAGCTGATTTCTGAATTCCGGCGATAATTCACCAACTTGGTGAGTTTAGATAGACCAATGAGGGAAGTAAATTGATGAACAATATTGTGAAGCTCGTTTTCTGTATTTTTTTGTCTTATAATATTCATGACGTAAGTCTCCTTTGTATCTTGGTTTTGGTCGACTAAAGTATACAACGCAGGAGAGCTTGCGTTTATTTTTTGCCAAAAAAGCCAATAACCACACGCCTTTGGCGTGATTATTAGCTTTCAAGTTTCAGTCGATTACTATCAATTGCAAAAATGCATATTTAATCGACCTATTAAGTATAAATTCTCATGAAAATATAACCGCTTTCGGCCTGAATCAGTGCTATCCTAAATCACTGGAAAGGACTGACAAAATTGCCTGAAAGTGCAGTAGCATCACGTGTACCCGTAGTACCAATGACGAGCTGGAAAAAACTAGCTCATCAGTATGATATCGAGGAACTCCCTGAAACCTGGAGCGCCACCAGCAAGCGTCTTTGCCGGCAACGCAACATTGGTTATATCGAAACGTTCAACGATCTAAAAGAGATTTATTACACGCTGATCGATAACGAATTTTTACAGGATATCGTGCGCTACCATCCTGAACAAGTCCACACTTACTGGGTTGATGATTTAGCACAGTATGTGTTTATTACCGAATAGTATTTTTGATTAAAATGATAACGGCGCGTTTAACTGCTGATGAATGGCAGTTAAACGCGTTGTTTTTGATTTTTTTGGAGGTTTTCTCTGTTATATTGCGGAAACGCGTTTCAAAAGGGCCCCTTCGATTGTCGCGTTAGTTACATAACGCTAATATACCGCTTCGTTCCAGCGTTTGGCCCTGCAGGCTGAGGTGGAGTTGCTCCGGCAAAGCCGAATGATTCCACTACGCTACGATTCTGGCAGTGGTCGTTGCAGCTAGTAAGCATTCAAAGATGGTATCACGAAACCTCTATATTAATCGTTACTGGTGACTGACACATCATAAGAAGCATTGCTGTTAATAGCCTTACTAGCAGTCGAGGGCGGATTCTCTGCGAACTAGTTTTAATGTAATTGTGATGCTTAACTTGTGATAAAAAGGTAGCTCAACGTTAGTGGAATACAGCAATTTGGCACGGAGCTGTGGTGTCGAGATGACTTGGCGAGGGTTCTTTCCTCGCTTAGTCATCTGCGAGACGATGGAGATCCATTCGAGAGTTGCGCAGCAGAAATCGAATTAGCTTCATCGCGAGCCACTACGCGGAGTGCCAAATTGCGGAATGCCAAATTGCGGAATGCAACGGACTATCACTGAAAAGTCCGCCCCCTAGGCTTCTTCCACGCTCTGTTGTTTTCTCTGTTATATTGCGGAAACGCGTTCCGAAAGGCAGGGGGCTGCTACGTAAGGGACTTCTTCCACGCTCTACAACTTCCAAAACCACTGCGCCACACCCATAAAGATCGGGATAGTTACCAGTGAACACAGCGTTGTTAAACCGACCACCGTGGTACTGAACAGGTAATTTTTCTTGAACGTTTTACTGAAGATGGCCATCAGAGCTGCCACCGGCGTTGCTTGCCCCAGCAAGATTACTTCCTTGACCAGCATTAAGTTGTTTGGCACAGCCTTCAGCATGATCATCACAATCAGTGGGGCGATAATCAGCCTGGCACCCACAGCTTCGTACAAATCGCGGCTCTTCAGCGCATTACGAATGTCACCTTCTGCAAGGTAACAGCCCATCGCAATCATGACCAGCGGCAGGTTCATATTGGCAAGGTCGGATACGGCGGTGCCCAGTACGTGTGGCAGTTGCACACCTGTGAAGGCGAAAAGCAGGCCGAAAACTAGTGCTAAAATGGCGGGATTAACCACTAACTTTTTCAACTGAATCGTGCGCCGGTCGCCCGAAATCATATAGATTCCATAAGTCAACAGTGAAAAGTTCGACACCCCAACGAAAATACTCATGTAAAACACACTGCCAGTTCCAAGAACGGCTTTCGAGAGCGGCAGACCAATAAAGCCAAGGTTTGCAAAAATCAACGCAAATCGTACCAGCATTTGACTTGGTTTACGAAAGAGCAATTTAGCGATAACGATGGTGACCAGCATCATGATGACCAGCAGCACCAAAATATCCAGACCATCCATGAGTTGCGACGATTTTAATTTACCGATAAAGGAATTCAGCAACAGGGCTGGATTTGATATGTAAATGACCACGTTTGAAATCTGCTGACTCCCATTTTCATCGATCAGGCCAACACGAAAACACAGAAAACCGATCAGCATGATCAAAAACATAATCATGGTCTGACCGAAAATGACACTTACGATTGCCAAGATAGTTCCTTCTTTCAATTCTCAATACTTTACATTATAGAACGAAGTGACGATGGAATTGTATAATTAATTAAAACGGCAGATAGTGGCGCTATTCATTCTGCCGGTGACACCACGTTGTCGCAATGAAAGCCAGTACTAAACACTCGACGAAAACAAAAAAAGCCCACCTGATCAGTGTCATGAAACACAGTTCAGGTGGGTGATTCGGTTACAAAACCTTGCGACCATTATAATACCCGTTCTCAGAAACATGGTGGCTCAGTGTATAGGCTTGGGCCTTTTCGTCCCAATGAATCGCGGGGGTGGTCAATTTTTGGTTGGCGCGTCGGGACCGTTTCTTGGTCTTAGACGTGCGTCGTGCTGGTACTGCCATCGGTGGGCCTCCTACTTAGTGTTGGCTTGTTGGCGCTTGAAATCATTGATGATCTTCTTTGCGCGACTGCGGGTCTTGGCGTTGCTGCTCTTTAGACGACGGTATGCACTTGCTAAATCTGTTTTTTCCATAGTTTTGTTGCTCCTTATCTGCTGATTTCCCGAAAAACGACTGGGCGGCGTAACTTTGGTGAATACTTACGCAGCTCAAGTTTTTCTGGGGTGTTTTGCACATTTTTACTTGTGAGGTAGAGGCGTTCGTGGGTTTCCGGTGCCTCTAAAATAATGTTTTTTCTCATTGATTTTCTCCTATACAGTAATCATTACGATTGACATCATACCGAATTATTTGGCTAAGTGCAAGAAATTGTCTTTCCTATTTTCATGACGGTCACGATGAATGAAAATAGGGCGTTGACTATTCCCAACAATCGCGCTACGATATATTTCGTTAGTCTACTAACGAAATGAGGATGATAAAAATGCAAGCAACAACCAAAACACAAAAAATTGACCCGAAAGTCATTGCGGCAGTGATTGCCACTGGATTGATGTCTTTTTGCGGGGTCATTGTTGAAACGTCAATGAACGTGACGTTCCCGACACTGATGAAACAGTTCAACGTCACGACTAGTACGGTGCAGTGGATGACCACGGGCTATCTGCTGACGGTGGCCATTATTGTCCCGTTGTCAGCGACGCTTAAGCGACGATTTAAAACGAAATCCCTCTTTATTACAGCGAACCTGTTGTTTATGGCGGGTGTGCTGATCGATGCGACCGCACCGGCATTTTCGTTGTTGCTCTTTGGCAGAATCATTCAGGGGCTGGGTACTGGGATCGCGTTACCGCTCATGTTTAACATTATTTTGGAACAGGTGCCCATTAGCAAACGCGGCCTGATGATGGGGGTCGGCACCCTGATTACCGCAGTTGCGCCCGCGATTGGCCCAACCTTTGGCGGCATCGTTGCGAACGTGCTCGGCTGGCGGTTTGTCTTCATTATTCTGTGGCCGCTGCTTTTGATTTCTTTGGTGATCGGCATGCTGACAATCTCGCAGAAGAGTGCGATTCAAAAGGTGCGTTTAGATGGCATCAGTGTGGTCTTGATCATGGTCACGTTTATCGGTCTGATTGTCGGCTTCAGCAATATTGGCAACGGCCATTTTCTGAGTTTGAGTGTCGGTGGTGCTTTGCTGATTGGTGTCCTGGGCGTGATCGGTCTCGTCTACCGATCGATGCACATCACTGACCCGGTGATTGATCTGCGCGTTATCACCACCGGCCGATTCGGCGGTCACGTGCTGGCGTTCTTTTTACTCCAGCTGATTTCGCTTGGGATGTCGTTTCTGCTGCCAAACTACATTCAACTGGTCAATGGGTCAACGTCGACGATTGCTGGATTGGTCGTGCTTCCGGGGGCCGCATTAGGTGCAGCGCTAGCCCCAATCAGTGGTCGGATCCTCGACAATTTCGGTGCCCGTAAGCCAATTCTGTTGGGCTGCGGACTCGTGCTGGTCTGTTTGGTAATTTTCACGATTGTGGCACAAAACATGAGCAATGTCGTCATTATAAGTGTATATTTAGGCTACATGTTTGGCATTGGGCTGAGTTTCGGGAACATCATGACCAGCGGACTTGCGGAATTGAGCGCGCAGCAGCAAAGTGACGGCAACGCTGTCTTAAATACGCTGCAACAGTTTGCTGGGGCAACTGGGACGTCGATCGTGTCGGCCATTGTGGCGGCCAGCCAGTCTGGGCAAGGATCGCAGGCACAGTTGACGGCCGTTGGTACGCAACACGCGCTGATGGCGCTGACGCTCGCGATGGTCGTGGCAGTGATTGCGTTGTTTCGGTCGGTTCGGGTGTCAAAAATGCAAACAGTAAATTAGCAGAAACTAGGTAAAAACATGGCATCTAATTTTGGTGTGTTAATTAAACGGGCAGCTAACGATCAGGATAAGGCAATGGACGCCTACGCGCGGCAGTTTGATCTGACGGGTGTTCAAATGTCGATGATTGATTTTTTGGGGCGCCGGTCAAACGATATTGTGCTCCAACGTGATATTGAAGCAGAATTCAACATTCAGCGCTCCACGGCAACCGTGTTGCTGCAACGGATGGAGCGCAAGGGCCTCGTCGTGCGGCAATCAGCAGCAAGCGATGCCCGGCAAAAACAGGTGATGCTGACGCAGAAGGCAGTGGAACTTAAGCAGCACGTAAAGGACTATATCGACCAGCAACAGGCAAAGATTGAAGCGCAATTTTCAGAGGAAGATTTAGCCACGTTTAATCAGGTACTTCAGTTTTGGATTGAGGAGAATGCAAAGTAGAGTGTGAAGGAAAACGGTAGGAAGCGGAGTGTAAGTTAACTCTGGCAGAAATGCCCGAACTTGGCATTTTTGCCAGAGTTGGCTTACACGCAGCTTTCTGTTTTCCGAAACACGTTTCGGCACGGTAACAGAGAAAGCCAAAAGGCAGAAATGCCCGAACTTGGCATTTGTACCAGAGTTGGCTTACACGCAGCTTTCTTTTCCAAAACACGACTCAGCACGGCAAAAAGCGAGACTTTTAAACGCAACCCATAATTAATCAAACAAATAGGCGCCAACTAAACCCAAAATTTCGGGCAATAGTTGGCGCCTATTTACATAGTTAAAAACAATTGAGTATCTTTTTTTATTTTTTTAAGCATTATCTCTTGCCTTCAAGTGCACTTGAAGGACTATTCTTGAGAAGAATTAAGAAAGGAAGTTTTAAAACATGACAGTTAAGGATAAAGTTGTTGTCATTACTGGCGCGTCATCGGGGATCGGTGCCGCCACTGCCAAACTATTAGCACAGAACGGGGCAAAGGTCGTTTTAGGTGCCCGTCGTGAGGAGCGGTTGCAGGCGCTTGTCAAAGACATTACTGCCGCTGGCGGTTTGGCCAGTTACGTTGTGACCGACGTGACGAAGCCGGAAGACCTCAAGGCGTTGGTTGCTCAGGCCCAGGCCGAATTTGGCGGTTTAGACGTCATCTTCAATAACGCCGGCATCATGCCATCGTCACCAATCAGCGCACTGCATACGGATGAATGGAACGACATGATCGACATCAACATCAAGGGTGTTTTAAATGGCGTTGCCGCTGTAATGCCGATCTTTACCGCACAAAAACACGGCCAGATCGTCACGACATCTTCCGTTGCCGGCATTAAGTCGTTTGCGGGCGCCGGCGTATACGGGGCAACGAAGTTTGCTGTCCGTAATTTGATGGAAGTCATTCGGATGGAAAGCGCACAAGAGGGAACCAACATTCGGACCGCAAGTCTGTATCCGGCAGCAATCAATACCGAGTTGCTGCACACGATTACGGATGACGCCACCAAGACGGGCATGGATGCCTTTTACAAACAGGTTGGAATTACACCCGACGCCGTGGCGCGCGTGGTCAACTTCGCCATTGATCAGCCAGAAGATGTGAACGTCAACGAATTTACAATTTACCCAACGAAACAAGCTTAATTGAACGCACCTAATTAAAAAAGGAGATTTTAAAAATGGCAAAAAATGAAACTGTTAAAAATGGTATTTTTCCAATGGGACCAAAGAATGACGCCTACGCAAAATTCTTTACTGGTCAGAGTTATTTACAAGGTTTGGTAGCGGATCCGGCCGTTAACGTTGGCGTTGGTAACGTGACGTTTGAACCGGGATGCCGCAACAACTGGCACATTCACCACGATGGGTTTCAAATCTTGCTGGTCACTGGCGGTGAAGGACTTTATCAAGAAGACGGCCAACCAGCTCGGTTATTAAAGCCCGGTGACGTTGTGGTCACTCATGATGGTGTGAAGCATTGGCACGGTGCCACCAAGGACAGCTGGTTCTCCCACATCGCAATTACCGCTGGGACACCAGAGTGGCTGGAAGCCGTCTCTGACACTGATTATGCAAAAGCAGAGGAGGGTGCGAAATAATGGCTAAAAAACAAACAGCTGGCCGCGATAATTTAGGGGATTTTGCCCCTAAGTTCGCAGAATTAAACGACGATGTGTTATTTGGCGAAGTCTGGTCACGCGAGGACAAGATGTCCGCCCACGACCGCAGTTTGATCACGGTATCAAGCTTGCTGACCCAGGGCGTGCCACAGTTGGAAGCGCACATGAAGATTGCGAAACAAAATGGCGTGACCAAGGATGAAATGGTTGAATTGATTACGCACCTTGCCTTCTATACGGGCTGGCCAAAGGCTTGGTCTGCGTTTACACTGGCTAAGGAAATTTACGGCGACTAACCGTTAGTTGTGAATTTTCAACGCAATTAAAAGCTTATAAAAAAGGATCATCACACGCAAGAAAGCGCTGATGATCCTTTTTTAATGTTGTGCCTTGAGTTGGTTTATAATTGCTTGTGCATCATACGCCCAGGCAATCCCTAACACGCCAGAACCAGTATGACAGCCGATGGCGGGGCCAATAAAGCTCGTGTCAATGGCTAGATCAGGAAATTTGGTCTTCAACTGATCCACCCAGCGCGCCTTAGCCGTGGCATGATTACCGTCAAACACCACCGCTGCATACGGCAGTTCGGTATTGGCGTTCATGATACGTTGGATGTCATCTAACGCGCGTCTTTCAGTACGTTCCTTCGCCATTGGCGTGATCTTGCCATTGCCGTGAACGTCCATGGTCAGGACGGGACACACGTGCAGGAGACTACCCAGAATTCGCGCAGTGTTGCTGATCCGACCAGTCCGTTGCAGGTGGGTCAGGTCCTTCACGACAAACTCAATCGTCATTGAGTCGCGTAACGTGGTCAATCCTTGAAGCACTTCATTGATACTAAACTGTTCATCTGCTAGCTGAACAGCCAAACTGACCAATAAATTATTACCGCCAGCAGTACTGTTTGTGTCAAACAGGTGGACACGTGGTGCTGTCCGGTCATCAAGCTCGTGCAACGTATCTGCAAATGAGCTGATGCCCTTTGACATCGGGATGATCACGACGTCGTCATAACCAGCTTCCTGCGCTTTGTCCAGCAGATCAGTCATGGTGCCAAGACTCGGCATTGACGTTGACGGCATGTCAGCGGATGTTGCCAGTTCTGGATAAAAGGTGTCAGGCGTGATATCCACCATGTCGGTATAGGTCTTGCCATGCCACAGGACCGGCACGGGTGCAATAAAGAGATTATGGTGATCATGAATAAATTGGGTCGACAGATAGGCGGTGCTATCCGTAATAATTGCAATTGCCATTGAGTTCCCCTTAATAAATTGAAAAATAATAGTTGATGTCGTCAATTATGCTAAGCTTGCGGGCAGTATTAGTCAACTGTTTAGGGTGAAAATTCAAATCTTAAGAATTCGAAAAATTAATCACAGTATAAAAATAGCGCTGACCCAGGGGAAGGTCAGCGCTATTTTTATTGAGGAAAGGGGGTAAATGATGAGTTGATACGTTACACCTCATTGGATTGTGTGTTTGGGGGAATATCAGTTATTTAGAGGAAGGGGTGTAACTCCAGTTAGGCGTGACAAGCGGATTGGCACGCTTCCGGAAAACAATGGGCGAGCTGGTAGGCTTGAGGTCCAGGTGACGAAGCTTAATGTGTTGGAGTGGAGAATTGAAATTGGTGTTGGTGTTGGTGTTGTTAGTGTTAGGCGTCATCATAATCATGGGCAGTCATCCTTTCAGTTGCGAAATTGTTTGTATCGCTTGATTGATATTAACTATAAAGACTATAGGTTAAAGCTAACTTAAAAGTGTGTGAAGATTTTTAGAGTGCGGAAGAAGGGCGGTTAGAGGGCGGAGCACAAGCCAACTCTGGCAGAAATTCCCGGGCCTGGAATTTTTGCCAGAGTTGGTTTGTGCAGGAGCCCTCTGCCCTTCAGGAGCACGTTTCGGCTATGTAAGGATAGAAAGACTGCAGAAATTCCCGGGCTTGGAATTTTTGCCTGAGTTGGCTTGTGCAGGAGCCCTCTGCCCTTCAGGAGCACGTTTCGGCTATGTAGGATAGAAAGACTGCAGAAATTCCTGGGCTTGGAATTTTTGCCTGAGTTGGCTTGTGCAGGAGCCCTCTGCCCTTCAGGAACACGTTTCGGCTATGAGGCCTAGAAGGCTGTTGTCTAAACATCTATGAAAAAAATTTATTCAACCTCTATGTATAAAATTAAGACTAGCAGTCTAACTTAAATTAGGCTTGGCATATGTAGCTACCTGAAAATCATCTTTGATTTACGTGGCAGTTTCTGCAAGCCTTTCTATCCTACATAGCCGAAACGTGTTCCGGTGGGGCAAAGGGTTGCACCTAAGCGACTTCGACCATGAAAGCCAGGCCCGGGCTTTCATGGTCAAAGTCGCTTAGGCTCCACCCTCTGACCGCCCCACCTCCACACTCTTTCACAAGTCATCATTCCCCTCACTTCCCGCATTTATTGTTATGATTAACCTGAGAGAATGATTCGGTAAGAAATCTGGTTGCTCAGTCAAGGATTTCCCCAACAAAAAGGACATCGACCCACTAGTGGTCGGTGCCCGGACGTTTAGGAAATTTAACTGTTGTAGCTGCTGAGGGAGATTCATGCTGACAGCTGTCCTGGAGAGTGACGTGGTAGGGGGTATCTACCCTGCCAACACGGCTCGAAATAACTAGGTACTACAGCTACGTTTATAGTATACCCAGTTTTATTGGGGCTATCTGTTCAATATCTGAGTCTAGTAGCGTAAATCATGACCATTTTTTGAACCTTATGGGTGTATATGTTGCATTCAAATGGGTGCCATTGGCGGTGGCACTATCAATTATTCATAAGGCAATGTCAAAAATTGATATTCATGTCCTGAAAAATGGCTTTAAAATGGTAGTATTCATGTTAAATGATTGCGGCGTGGGGGCAAAGCGTCATTTATAAAGGCGTTTTTAAATATGGAGGGGTGTTTTTTAGTAATCATGCTGGAGGTTAAGTACCTCCAACATGGGAGAAAGCGGGGAAGTCAAGGTGAAATTATTCGAATTACTGGATCATAGTGATGTTCGTCAAATTAAGATGATTCAATTACTATCGAAACAGCAACGGGCTTTGACGGTTAACCAAATTGCCAAAACGTTTGCCATCAACGTCAGCACGGTTCGAGAAGATATTAAGCTGATTGCGTTTAACCTCCAGACACTGGGGCCGAACCTAGTGATCGTCAATATCGATGGGGAAGTCTCACTGCAGCATAGCGGTGATGTCTCTTTTAGCGATGTTTACTATCATTATCTGCATAAATCGGTGAAGTATCAGGTACTGATCTACCTGTTAAACCACCGTCAATTTAAGATACAAAAATTGGCGGATGCCTTAAGTGTCAGTACGTCAACGCTTATTCGGCGCATTCGGGAGATCAACCAGAGTCTGGCAGAGTTTAATATTCGAATCAAAAATACGCAACTATTTGGTTGCGAGGCGCAGATTCGGTATTTTTACTTTCAACTCTTGTGGTTGGGACGGCCGATTCAGGTCAATCGCTTTGAATACGCGGATGATCGGGTGGACAAGCTCATGCAAAATGGGCACTTTGACACGTTTATTACCGAAACGGGACGGGTGATGCTGGCCGTTTATTTTGGGTTGGTCAAACAGCGGCTGAACTCAGCGCGTGAGTCAGATATCGATTACGACACGTTTAACTTCCGGAATACCGGTTCGGAGCCCCTTCATTCAGCATTTCTCGGATGATTTGCAACACTACTTCCACCAGGTTCATCTAGCGTGGGATCCACGCGAGTTAAATCAGGCGGTCGGCTTTTTAGTGATCCATTTTTGTCTTAACACGGAAAATCCAAGTGCGCGCCGCTTTTTAGAAAACCTTGGCAAACAATTTCCAAAAATTGGTAAACTCAACCGAAAATTCATACAAACAGTTGGCCGAATTCCGCTTGCTGCGAGGCTGCCAAGCGCCTTTACAGAGGAGACTGAATTGTCACTGAGCCAAATTCATTTCTGCCTCGCCTTTTACCAGGGCGCGCTGTCGACGGATATCACGTCAGTTGCCGCCAAGGCGTTTGCTGAAGAAGAACTTAGCCGATTTTCTGACGGTCAAGCTGCTAATGAATTGGTCCAAAAGTGTGACACGCTCTGCGAAGAAGCGTTTAATACCTTAGCGATTTCAACGCATGATTCCGACAAGTTTAACAAAGTGTTCATGCGGTATGCCGTCATTTTGAACATGGCGCTGGGCAGTAGTAATAGTTTCTTAACGATTGCTTGTGATTTTAACCTTGAACAGATCCTCAACGTGGCGGCCATTGCGCGGGTCGGTGCGCATATTAACCAGCACATCAAGGTGAGTCTGCAACCCTATGAACCGCAGGAAGACTACGATCTGATCATTACCGACCAGATGAAGTCGTATCCGCACCACGATAGCGCGCGGGTCTTTGTGTTGCTCGGCATGAATTACGGACCGGATTATACGGAGTTGAATCGCGTTTTGAAACAACTTTACTTCGATAAGTTGCAATTCTAGTCAATAATTCCGTTAAAACGCTTTAATATTGATAGGCACCAAGGTGATTTGGGGCATACACTAACTTTGTAACAGGGATATAGGAGATAGGCATTAATTTCTCACAATCCGGGGGGTGCGAGAATGAAAACAATTGATCTAACAGGCAATCATTACGGCCGGTTAACTGCCATCAAAAAGGTCGGTAAACGACCGAATGGGAATGCACTTTGGCAGTGCCAGTGTACATGCGGTCAGTCATGTGTGGTTGATGCGTATAATCTAAAAACGGGTGTGACCAGAAGTTGCGGATGCTTGCGACGCGCACAGTCAAAGGAAAATTGTGCGAAGAACGAGGCTTTCCGTAACCATATTGGCAACACCGCGTCATTAGGTATCGTTGACGGCACAAATGTGTTAGCCATGACCAAGCGCCGACAGACCAATCGCAGCGGCGTGATTGGCGTCAGCTACGAAAAGGGTCGTGATGTTTGGGTTGCCAGACTCTATGTTAAGGGACATCTAGTGCTAAACTCCATTTTCAAGGAGCGCAGCGATGCTATCAAGGCAAGAAAACAGGCGGAAGAGCAGTATCTCAAACCAGTATTAGCCAGTCTTGAACGGCAATAGAGTGTGGCGCAAGGCGGTTAAGGGGCAGAATGTAACGGACTCTGGCAGAAATGCCTGAACTTGGCATTTTTGCCAGAGTCCGTTACATGGCCGCCCCTTGCCTTGCGGAACACGTTTCGACAATGAGGCCAAGAAAGCACACAATCAAGACCTCAAAAAAGCAAAAAAAAACGGTCAGATCCTCAAACCTGGATCATGACCGTTTTTTGCTGTCCTAAAAATCACTTAGTATCTGCATCATTCAAATCCTGATAAATCGTCTGCATCCGTTCTTCAATCGAAGTGATCTCATCCGAAAACCCCTTGATCTGATCCGCATACTTATCGACCAACTCAGGATTGGTATCTGTTTTATAGCGCAACTTATGTTCAAGACTGGCCCACATGTCCATCCCAACCGTGCGAATCTGAATCTCAACGGGGATATCATGCGCACCGTCCGACTGGTATACCGGTACAGAAACGACAACGTGCAGTGACCGGTAGCCGCTTTCCTTCGGGTGCCGAATATAGTCTTTGCGGCGAGTCAGCGTAATGTCTGACTGCTGTAACAGCATCCGTTCAATCTGGTACACGTCATCCAGATAATTGGTGATGACACGGATGCCGGCGATATCGTAAATGTTATCCCGAACGCTCTGCGCTGAAAGCTCAAGATTCTTGCGCTTCAGTTTCTTAAACAAACTTTGCACATCCTTCATCCGTTCTTCCATGTGGTGGATCGGATTATGATCGTGCTTGATTTGAAATTCCGTGTCAAGGTTTTCCAGTTTTGTACCGACCTCGTTAACACCAGATTGACCAAGTTGGTAAATGATGCCCAACTCTTGGAGTTGTTTGACATTATCCGTGCCAATTGCGCGCTTGATGTTATCGTTTGTCTTTGGAATACTCATGAAATTTTGACGTTCTAGGATCATATTAGTTCAAACCTCACTTTAATACGATGTGTCCTTTAGGTGACAGTATGACTCGCTGTTGCCCCAGTTTATCACTTTTCGATATACCTGTCGGCTAAGAAGGTCTCTGGTGGTGCCATTTTTTAAGCATCAGCGCCACGACTTCATTGCCGCCGATACTTGTCCAAGAAAAGATAAGGACAAGCAAAACGAGCGCCACCATTGGCACCGTGTCCTTAGTGATCAGTGGAAACGGGTGTCTAACTGGCTGGGTCGTCGGACTGGTGATCAGCAGGGCGGACTCTTGGCTGCCCTGCTGTGCTAACCGGTGATCAGTACTGGTGAAGGTGATCGGCGCGGATACTGAAGATGTGCTGACAAGTGACGTTGACACTGCCTGACTGCGAAATACACCAAGGGTAATGGTGGGGTTGGTAGCGGCTGATATGTAACCAGAAGTTTGAAACGGTAAACTAAAAGCAATTAGCATGATAACCGCCATGATGACGTGTTTTATCCGGTGATGTCTCATCTGAATCATTCCCCCAAAATTGAGCCTGCATTCCATTATAAGCCATTTATTGCGGTTTTCGCATCTGGAATGTGAAAAAATAAAGCGCTATTATGGCAACTTGGAAAAAGATTGCGCTACCAGCGCGTTTTCGGCGTTAAATCTGACCCAATTCCGCGAATTTTCTGGTAACATGTGAGTAGACTATTTTTGAGGGAGCTGATCGTCATTTCGATTGTTGGGGAATTAATCATTAATAAGGATGCGGGCAACGCCAGATTAGCGAAACAAATGCCACAGCTGATCACAATGATCACGGCTAATTTGACGGCGTACCATGAGCATCAGACGCATCAACCGGGGGACGCAAATCTGATCGTTAAACAACTGGTGCGCGATTACCGCGACCATTTGGCAGATCTGCAGGTGATCGTGGTCGGCGGTGACGGGACGTTGCATGACGTGGTGAACGGCTTGCAGGAGATGGGCCAGGGCCAGGTGCCGATCGGTTACATTCCGACGGGAACGGGAAACGATTTTGCGCGTGCCAACCATATCCCGTTGACGTATCAAAAAGCGGCTGCGAGCCTCGCAACAGCGGAACCGCGTGGCGTGAACGTTGGCCGGGTCAGCGCCAAGGAGTTCGACACGAAGTATTTCATTAATAATTTCGGCATCGGCATTGATGCACTGGTCGTTTACGCAACGAACCATTCACGGTCAAAAAATCTGATGAATAAACTAAAATTAGGCAGTTTGTCATACCCGTTACACTTTGCGACGGCGCTGATGCATCAAAAAGCCTTCACGGCAAGTTGGGGCCAGTGGGCGCTTGACCATCACGATGACCGGTCGTATTTGTGTGTCTTCACGAACCACCCGTTTTTAGGCGGCGGCGTGCGGTTGATCATGCCAGAAGATGACGACCGCAGTGCTTTGCACCTCGTGATCGTGCATAAGGAAAAATGGCAGGTGATTGGGCAAGCGCTCGTGGCGTTGCTAAAAAAGAAGCCAGATGTGCCGCAAATTCACCATTATCAAGGGCCAGAATTTCATTTTGAGACCGAGGCTGGCGAGCACATTCAAGTGGACGGCGAGGAACTTCAAGCACCGCTCCATGCGACGTTGACCCAGGTCACACAACGGTTTTTATTACCTACGGATTAGTGAAGGAGACATGGTCAGGTGAGACGACAAGTACGGCAACGCTGGGAATGGTGTTTGATCGTTAGCGCGGTCTGCTTTCTGGTGCTTATGGGTCTAGTCGCAGCGGGGGTGACCCATGGGCTGGACCAGGACATTTTGAATGCTATCAGAGCATTTAAAACTACGCAGCACACTAGGGTGATCACGGGCATTACGAACACTGGCGGGCCAACAGCCACGCTGATCGAGACGCTAGTGATCGCGGTGATCTTAGTGCTTCGCCGGCAGCCTTGGCAAGGCGGTATCGCAGTGGCAACCATTTTAATGGGTGACGGGTTTTATTCGGTGATCAAGTCGATCGTGAAACGACCACGGCCGTTGCATCAAATTTTACCGACGGGCGGCTACAGTTTTCCTAGCGGGCACACCCTGGGCACGACGTTGGTGGCACTTGTGATTTGGACGTTGTTTGTGACTCAGTGGCACCGAAAATGGCTACGGTGGACAGCCACGGTTGTTTTGATACTGTGGGTGCTCCTGGTCGGGTTTTCAAGACTCTATCTGCAGGTGCATTTTCCAACGGACGTCCTCGGTGGTGTCCTGGGTGCGATTTTGCTGTGGTCGGGCATCCGACTACTTGGTGGCAATCAGCCCAATTCGTGAGCTGTGCACTAGGGTCATATTAGTGTGAATTAGGGTCTTAAACGCAACCGTGTTTTAGGCTATTAAGTAGGAAACGTGTCAAAAGGGAGGCGCTATGAGTAAGTATCGGATTCAAGCTATTATTTTTGTTTTAGTGGCGTTTATGTTGGGATGTAATGAGTTTATCGTTGTCGGCATTCTATCGGACATGGCTAAGTCGTTTGGCACGCCGGTGGCAACAATGGGGTATCTGGTGACGATTTTTGCCACCACGTATGCGATTTGCACGCCGTTTGTCACCATTTTGACGAGCCGGTTCAGCCGGTATAAAACGTTATTGACGCTGATCATTATCTTTTTGATTGGCAATACGTTGAGCGGTTTTGCGACCAGCTTTTTGACCATGATGTTAGCACGGATGTTGACGGCAACGGTCGCCGGCGCCATCATTTCACTGATCATGACGTTTGCGAGCGCGATTGCGCCGGCGAATAAGCGGGCAAGTCTAGTGTCCTGGATCTTTGCTGGGTTCAGCATTGCGTCGGTGTTTGGCGTGCCATTAGGAACGACCATCAGTATGACCTATGGCTGGCGGTATACGTTCTTCGTGATCTCCATCATCACCATTTTGACGTTTGTGCTGTTGATCTTTATTCTGCCGCGAAATTTGCCGCAGGTTTCCAGCTCGGTTGGCGGTCAGCTGACCTTATTAAAGGACCGGCGAATTTATATTGCCGTTTTCTTAGTGCTGTTTACGGCCGCCGCGATGTATGGCTATTACACTTACATTCGGCCACTGCTGACTACCGCGCTGGGATTCAGCACGGCGAGTCTGAACTGGCTGCTGTTTATTATCGGGATTATGAGTATCATTAGCAATCGACTTTCAGGGACACTTGCGGAACATCAGGGGTTACGATACATGCCGCGATTCTACGTGGCTGATATTGTGCTGTTGGCGCTGTTACCGTTTGCATTGGGAAACAAGGTCGCTGGGTTAGCAATCCTGTTGATCTTGACGCTGATCATTACGATCTTAAATTCCCCGATTCAGATCCACTTCTTAAACGTGGCTGAGCGCGAGTATCCACAATCAATCGTGCTGGCATCCTCGCTGAATTCGATCTTCTTTAACTTCGGCATTTCGCTGGGATCGGCGACGTCCTCGTTGATGATGAGCCACGTCGGTTTGAAATGGATCAGCCTTGGTGCGGCGGTGTTTGCGTTTATTTCGTTGATTTTGGCACTGATGTTGAATCAGTCTGTTAAGCGACGTAAGGTGGCTGAGGGCGTTTTGAGGGAAGGGCATAGAGAGTGGAACGAGGCGGTTAAGGGGCAGAATGTAAGGGACTCTGGCAGAAATGCCTGAACTTGGCATTTTTGCCAGAGTCCCTTACATGGCCGCCCCTTGCCTCGTGTAACTCGTTTAGTCTATGTAAAATAGAAAGCCAAAACAGCAACTTGTCACCCAGAATATCCACCCAAATAACGACAATATACAAAAAAACAGCCTAATCTCAAATCGAGATCAGGCTGTTTTTATTCAATTTATTGTAACCAACTACTGTTAAGCCACAGCATTAAACGCAATATCTGAAGCATGCGGCATATAGGTTACATCAATCTTAGCAGCAGTTTTTCGATTCTTCGCCTGAACCGTGTATCCAAGCCGTTTGCCATATTTGGCATACTCGCCTGAGGTCAGGGTAAACGTTGCTTTACCACTCGCACCAGTAGTCTTGGTGGCGAGCAACTTATCACCACCGTAAAGCCGAACGGTACGGTTCGCGCCCAACGTTGTGACGTTGAGCGTAAAAGTCGTTTCACTGCGGTTCTCGTTATAGTTCAACGGGTCGGTAGTGCCATACTGCTGGTTGGTAATCGTTGCGGCCTTAGTCAAGCGACCATTCTTACTGGTGGTGCCATAAATTTTGAAGTTATGGTTGCCACTGAATGTGTAGGTAATCGCTGTGCCGTTCTTTTTAGCCGGATAATAGGTTGTTTTGCCGTTGTAAGCCACAGCAACCTTACTGACTGCTGCCTTGGTCGTTGTCTTAAATGAAAGTGTCTTCGTTGCTGATTGGTAGCTAAGCTGACTGATCTTCATTGCCGGCAATGTACTTGCCTGAGCCACCGAAGAGCTTGCACTGAATCCACCAAAGAGTGCGCCAAATAGCGCAATGAGTCCTAGGAATTTCCCCGTTCTAGTCATAAGCCTGCTCCTTTGTAATGATGCTGCCGGGATGTCCCCAACAGTTCCCCTTAGCCTATACAGTATACCTAGAATTTCCTAAACTGCAAGCAGATTAAACGATTGGTGGTGGGCATTGTTGCATACTGGGCTTATTTACGGGAGAGAGGATATACGTTTAAATGCGGTGTTATAGGGATTGATGCGGGTCGACATTAGTTGTTATTTTGTTGTAAAAAAAGTTTATTCTGTTTTTTAGTCATGATTAAGTGATGCGAGTATTTAGAGGTTATGGTTCTTTTTAAACTCTATATTTGTGTCTTTCTTGTCAACGTAGCGAAACGTGTTCCAGGAAGCAAGGCACTGCATGTAAGCCAACTTTGGCACAAATTCCAAGTTCGGGAATTTCTGCCAAAGTTGGCTTACACTCCGTTCCATAACCGCTTCCTTCCACACTCTGTTACTTCACTCTCCCCAGCCACCATGTTAAAATAGACGCAACTAGATCAGGCATCAAATTAGGCATCAAATTAGGCATAGGAAGCGAGTTGATCTACAGTGTCAGAATTGGATCCAAAGAAATTTACCCATATTTTGGTTGGGGTCGATGATTCTCCCGACGCCCAATTGGCCTTTCGTTACGCCATGAATCGGGCGAAAAGTGACGACGCCGAACTGACCATTACATCGATTTTAGAATCGGAAGACATGAACGTTTATCAAGCCCTGAGCAAGGATTTTGTGCACGGCAAGCGTGACGAACTCCAAAAACACTTGGAAGAATACCGGCAGTTAGCGCTTCGCTTTGGTATTAAAAAGGTGAATACTGCGGTGTCCGAGGGTGATCCCGGTGAAACGATCGTTAAGGAGATCATTCCGGCTTTGAAACCAGACCTTCTCGTTATTGGTTCACTCGCAAAGACTGGCCTGCGGAAGCGGTTTGGCTCGCAGGCGGCCTATATGGCTAAGTACGCACCCCATTTCAGTGATGGTCGTTCGCTAATGATTAAAAAACAAGCATTTGATCCATCTACGAAGCGGGTCTTTGCCCACCGCGGAATGTCACAACTCGCACCAGAGAACACGCTGGCTGCGTTTCATAAGGTTAAGGAATCCGGGGTACATTGGTTAGAAACCGATTTGGATCTGACTGCTGACGGCCAGATCGTGATTCTGCACGATGAAAGTATCGACCGGACGACAGATAAGAAGGGTGCCATTCATGAACTCACGCTGGCTGAAGTTGAGACGGCGGATGCGGGTTCGTGGTTCGGCTCAGAATTTACGGGTCAGCGCATCCCGACATTGCCGCAATTGATTGATTTGATCAACGCCGATGGCCTGAACGTGAACTTTGAGTTGAAGCCCTATCTAGGCAGGGATGAACGGGCGACAACTTTGATTGAAGGCTTCGCTAAAGAACTTAAGCGCGTGTCCCCGCAATCGCAGGTCATTGTGTCGAGCTTTAACGCGACAATGTTGAAGCAATTTAAGGCCCTAAGCCCAGATACGCCGACTGCGATGCTGTTTAAACGTACCCAGTCCAAGCAGGATTGGGCTGCCATTGCGACCGATACTGGGTCGAAAATCATTCATCCAGATGTCCGCGGGTTGACACGGGCACGCGTTGAAAAATTGAAAAAGGCTGGCTTTGAACTGAATGTTTGGACAGTTAATTCCCTTAAGGCGGCGTACCATCTGTTTGACTGGGGTGTTGATGGTGTGTTCACTGATATTAGCCATCGGTTTCCAGAAGCGTATAAGCGCCAATAAAGACAATCAAAAAAGTCTCCGAGAATTCAATTCTCGGAGGCTTTTTACTAGTCTTCATTCGCAACAGTTTTATTCAGTTCCTCGGCGCGATAGTAATCACCGGTCACAACATAGCTCTTGATACCCCAGTAATAGAAGCCCAGGGAAGCCAAAATGATGACGATGAAATCTAACGGGTAGGGGATCCAGTTTTGACCGTTGAACTGTTTACTGCCGATATAGGACATGATTGAGATAAAAATCAGGTACCCAATCATCCACAGACTGGCTTTGAAGGCTTTCCGCGTTGCCACGAAGCCGTTTTTCCATTCATAGTAGAAGTAGAAAGGCAGCCCCAAGAGAATGACTAAGATCACTTGAACGGTTGTCGGCCACATGGCCCAATAGGTCGCTAGTGAGGCCAACACAAAAGAGATGGGGGCAATCCACGGCAGTCGTTTTAACCGAACCGGACGATGTAATTTTGGCCCCATTTTACGCAACGACATCGCGGTGACCGGTCCCGTCAGGTAAGCAATCAGGGTCGCTGTTGACAGCACCGTCGCCAGCACCGCCCACGACCGGAAGACCGACACCATGACCATGCTCAGCACCGTATCTGCCAGCATGGCAACTCGCGGAATACCGTACTTCGGATTGATCTTGCCGATAAAGCGGGGAATGTGGTGGTTACTTTCCATCGCAAACAACGCCCGTGCGGTGGATGCTACGAAGGAGACGCCCGTCCCAAACGGCGAGATAAAGGCGTCCATGTAGAGGAGCACTGACAGCCAGTGAATGCCCAGCAGAATGGCCATGTCAGCGAACGGCGAGTTAAATGTGATGCCGTGCCAGCCGTATTTCGCAATCATTGCCGGTGGTATCGCCGTAATGAAGGTGCTCTGTAAAATAATGTAAATGATGCCGCTGATCAGCAGCGAAATCGTGATCCCGCGACCGATGTTTTTCCGGGGATTCGTAATCTCGCTTCCCATATTAATGACCGTTTGAAAGGCGTCAAAGGAGAAGATGATCCCGGCAGCGGAGGTCGCGGTGAAGATCGGCGCCGACCCATAGGGCATGAACTGGTGCCAGTTCGTCCCGTAGTTGGCGGGATGGAAACCAGACATGGTCAACAGGATAATGGTCAGTAACGGCACACCGATTTTAAAGACCGAAATCAGACTGGTGAAGTGGGTCAGCACTTTGACCGACCAGAAATTCAACAGGGTAAAGACAATAATGAACCCGAAAACGACGAAGAGCCCGGATGTTGTGATGACGCCGCCGCTAAGAAAGTGGTGCGTCCATTTTGCCCAAGACCACGGCCAGGAACTCATGTACTGCACGGCGGCAACGGCTTCGATGGGAATCAGCGTGATCAGCGAGACCCAGTTGGCCCAGGCGGCAATGAAGCCCAGCAGTGAGCCGTGGGAGTATTGCGCATACTTGCTCATCCCGCCGGATTCGGGGAACATGGCGCCGATTTCAACGTAGTCGTAAGCGATGGCGCCAATAATAAGGCCCCCAATGATCCAAGAAATAATGGCGGCGGGTCCAGCAATTTTGGTCGCTTCCCAGGACCCAAAGAGCCACCCAGACCCAATGAGGGAGCCAAGGGCAAGCATGACAAGGGGAAAGAGGCCGATTTTTTTGTTGTTTGTGGGTTGCATGGGAACCTCCAGAGAGTGCGGAAGAAGGCGGTTAGGGGGCGGAGTGTAAGTCACTCTGGCAGAAATGCCCGAACCTGGCATTTTTGCCAGAGTGACTTACATAGTAGCCCCCTGCCTTCTGGAGCACGTTTAGTCAATGTAAAAGAGAAAGAGAGTGCGGAAGAGGGGCGGTTAGAGGGCGGAGTATAAGCAACTTTCGGCAGAAATGCCCGAACCTGGCATTTTTGCCAGAGTGACTTATACAGTAGCCCTCTGCCTCGCGAAACACGTTTCAGCAATATAAAATAGAAAAGCTGTCCAACGATGGCGGCCAGAACATAGAACGCCTACACCTCGCGAAAAGGGTGTCAGTAATACAAAGTAAAAAAAGAAATATAATCCCATCAATAACGGACAGGTAGTAATAAACCAACCAGGCAATCAAGCCTGTATGTAAAAGAACACGGCAATATGCCGAGCCAAATACAGCACATAGTCCAGTAGTTAAACTCACACCAAGACCACAATCATACCGCACCAAAATAAAATCATCCTGTAAATCAAATTGGCCAGCTTAACAATTATCTCATTATATTTTAATAAAAACAATCAACCGTGTCAAAATCCGTGATTGTTAAAAAATGGCATTAAAAAACGATGCCGTCTAGTGCGTCTAAATGGCATCGTTGATCGATTACTTGTTATCGGTTTCTTTCCGGAACGGACTAGTTTTATCCGAAGTAGACGTATTCGCCACATCCGTCCGAACGACCAGCACATCACACGGCGCGTTGCGGGTGACAAAGTCAGTCACGGAACCGGTCAGGACCCGTTCAGGACCCGTTCCATGGCCGTCATGCCAGTGGCGCCCATCATGACCAAGTCATTTTTATGGTCGTGGATGAATTCTAAGGAAATCACCGTCTTGGGATTCCCAAACCGCACGTGGGTAGCGACATCGGTCAAGCCGTAGTCGTCTTTAATTTGTTTTACTAAGTTATCTAAGTATTTAGTCGCATCTCCGACCAGTTTATCAACGAGGTCGCTGGTCATCATCGAGCCAAAGTAGCTGGATGATGACCGTTGCGTATCAATGACGCTGAGCAGGTCGAGGTGGGCGTCGTTTCGTTTTGCGACGGCAACTGCCTTAGCTAAGGCCAGTTCAGATAACGATGAGGTATCAAGTGGTACCAACACATTTTGGTATTTTAACATTGGATCAATCCCCTTTTCTTCGCGATTACACGCGGCTCAGGACAACCTCGGTTGCCTGGGCAAGTACGTGGCCTTCCATGGCGTCCCACAGTTCGTTGAGCCAGAACCCGTCCTGCAACGGTAACTGGTCGTCAAGGGCATACACTGTAGTGGTATATCGATGGTCTTTATCCGGCGGCATCGGTCCCGTGTAGTGGGTACCAAGCGCCTCGTCAGGATTATTGACCATGTGGCCGCCCTGTGAGTTTTTGCCATACGTCATCTGAATGGCTGGATCAAGACTCGCATTTTCAGGAATGACAGTGAGTGACCCATCGATGTTGGCCGCGACCCAGTGAATCCAGGTGAAGCCGCCGACCGGAATCGCATCGTGGTCGATCATGGTCACAGCGAACGTTTTGGTGCCGGCCGGAACATCGGTTAGGGTGATCGGAAATGACCGGATAGGCCCACCATCGCGTTTGAATTCATCGGCAGCGTGCTTGCCAAATTTATCTGGTAAATAGCCGTTTGTAACTGGGATATCAATTTTCATAAACACAACCCCTTCATGAATCTTTACTATATTATACAGCAAAGATGAAATAAACCGTAAGTAATTCAATTTTTGTCTGAGTTTCAGTTGCTTCCCAGAGGATAAACAGGGTATCCTAAAGTTAACGGACACAAAAGATAAGAACTGAGGGGACAAATATGGAAACGACGACCATGGTGGCGATTTTGCAACAGTTAATACGGATCCAATCGGTCAATGGAAACGAGGCAGACGTTGCCCGCTATATTGCCGGATTGTTTGCTCCATACGGGAAGCGGGCCACAGTTGAGACGGTGACGTACGCACCGGGCCGCGATAACCTGGTCGTGACCATTGGCAATCCCCAGACAGGCCCGCAACTGGGATTTTCTGGGCACATGGACGTGGTGGCACCTGGCGAGCTGAACGAGTGGGACGTGGCCCCATTTGCGGCTGAGATCCAGGGTGATCGGTTGTACGGTCGCGGGGCATCAGACATGAAGAGCGGTTTAGCTGCCCTGGTCATTACCATGCTTGAGATGTTGGAACAGGGCGAGCCGACGACTGGATCGATCCGGTTACTGGCAACGGTTGGTGAGGAGACCGGTGAGTACGGCGCTGCTCAACTGACGGATGCCGGTTACGCGGACCATTTAGCGGGGCTCGTGATTGCTGAACCCAGCGGTATGACAAAGTTGAGCTATACCTCGCGCGGGGTCATTGACTACTACGTTGACTCACTAGGAAAGGCTGCCCATAGCGCTAACCCGCAGAAGGGCATTAATGCGATCGACCATTTACTGGCGTTTTACAACGAAGTGACGGCGTTAATGAAGACGTTTAATAAGATGGATCCCATTTTAGGCGGTCTCATTCATAACGTCGATATGATCTCCGGCGGTGAACAGATCAACAGCGTGCCCGATCACGCCAGGTTAGCAGCAAATATTCGAACGACGCCAGCGTATCCCAATAAGGTGATCTACGAGGCCTTAGAGGGGCTGATCGATCACTTAAACCAACGACCGGGGTATCAGTTAAGCATCACGTACAGTTACCCGGAGGAGGCCGTTCCTGGCCGTGTCGACGGGCCGATGGTCAAGTTAGCACAAAAGGTGGGTCGGCGCGTCATGGGCCGGCCAATCATGCCAGTGGGATCCGCTGGGGGCCAACGATGGTGCTGAATTTAGGCGGGCTAAGCTGCCGTTTGAAACGATCGTGATCGGCCCCGGTAGCAATACGTCCCATGAAGTGAACGAATTTATCAGCATCAATCAATTTTTGTTGAGTGTGCAGTTTTATGAGCAGTTTGCGTTGCGGTTTTTGGGAGAAAAGTAAATTTGATAATGTAAAAGTCTGGAGAGTAGTGTTGTTCTCTGGGCTTTTTTTGGTTACTTGGTTTAAAATGCCGCTTCGTTCCACCGGTCGATTCTGCAGGCAGAGGTGGAGTCGCACCGGGGGGTTATTGAATGTCTTAGCAGAAATTCAAGGATCTCCTACGTCTCTCGTGGCAGTAACCGGCCAACGAACAGCCGCTAACGACCATTGACACCCACCAGCCTGCAATGCCGACCGGTTCCACTACGCTCCAATACTTGCAAAGGCAGTCAAACATAATAAGTGGTGCCATGAAATTTGTTAATTAATTGTCGCTGTTAACGACGACCACATGGTGAGAAGCATTGCTGTTACAGTTCTTGATAGCAGTCGAGGGCGGATTCTCTTCAAACTTGGTTTAACACTATTGCGATGTTTAATCAGATTAAGAAGTAAGCTCACTGTAAGTGGAATGGAGCAATTTGGCACGGAGCAGTGGTGCCGATGTCACTAGGTGGACGCGAACTTCGGCCACCTAGTGACATGCGAGACGACTGAGATCCACTCGAGAGCTGCGCAGCAGAAATCGAGTTAGCTCAGTCGCGAGCCACCACAGCGGAGTGCCAAATTGCGGAATGCAACGGATAGATGACTGACATTTCGAAAACAAAAAAACGCACAAACCAAGAATCTGGTTTGCGCGTCGAATTAACCTGTTTCGGGGATTACTTTGTAAACTGTAACACGTAGTTACCCTGAGCATCGGAAGTAATCGTATAGGTGGTGTATCCTGCTTTTAGCCATGATGACTTCGTTGCTGAAGCCCACGCCTTGGCGTCAGAAATGGACGAGAAGGTGTGTGATGAGCTGAAACTGTAGGATGAAGCATCGTTGTCTGTTGATGAAGACGATGCTGCTTTCGATGACTTTTTGGATGAAGATGTCGATGATTTAGCAGTAGTATCAGATGAAGTCTTGGATTGCGACGAAGCCTTCTTGCTTGTCGAACCTGTTTGCCCGCTGTCCTGAACATTTGATTCTGATGTTTGAGTGTCTGAGCTGTGGCGGCTTGAGGCTGGTGCCTGACGGGTGCCGCCCTGACTAGTTGTATCTGTTGAGTTGTCGTTATCCTGTGTATCACTAGCCGATGAGCTTGTGGCGCTATCGGCGTCGGATGAACTGTCACTGTCCTTTTTTGATGTATCATCTTTACTACTTGAAACTTGCGTTGTGTCGTCGTTGTTACCGACACTGGTCGAGCGATTAGCGAGCCAAACACCGATGCCGACAATAAGCGCTAAGATAACCAAGAAACTCACGATGATCTGACGGATCCGGTGCGGCTTCTTGGGACGTTTGCGATTGGGACGCTTATCGTTGTCCTCGGTGTTGAAATTGTAGCGTTGCATTCGCGATTGCGGTTCCTGATTATTCACGTGAAAAACCTCCAGTATCAAGAACGTGCGAGCTAACCCCACATGATATACTACTAAACTTAAGAATACTTCATTTGCCCTAAAAGTTTAACCTTTTTTTCTGGTTTTGTAAAATCAAAGGCTGATGAAAGCGGGAATAATATGGGATTAGCCCAATTGTTAAATTTGCGGACGCTCACGACAATCGGCCTGCATTCTGTTGTAAAAGTTAAAAAGAACACTCAAAAACCCCAGAAATTAGTCTGAGGTTTTTTAAAACAGTTCGCGATTTAAAAACGTCTATAGAGGGTGTGAGACGAGTTATGCCTTACCAATCAGTCGCGCCACATAGTCGCCGAACTGACTCGTCCCAAGCACAGTAGCTGTGTCGTCTTGGGCGAAGTCTTCCGTAACGTGGTGGCTGGCGATGGCTTGTTTGATGCCATCACGGATGAGGGTGGCGGCTTGGGTCCAGCCCAGATAGTCAAACATCATGGCACCCGATAGCATCAAAGACGTTGGATTGAGTTTGTTTTGGCCCGCAAACTGTGGTGCGGTCCCGTGGGTGGCTTCAAAGAGAGCGTGGCCGGTCTGGTAGTTTAAATTCCCACCTGGTGCGATCCCGATACCGCCAACCTGAGCAGCGAGGGCATCTGAAATATAGTCGCCGTTGAGGTTCATCGTGGCCACGACCTGGAAGTGCTCGGGGTAAAGGAGCACTTGCTGAAAGAAGTTGTCCGTGATGACGTCGTTGACGATCACCTTGCCGGTCGTTTTGGCCTCAGCTAGGGCAGCGTCTGCCGAAGCACTGCCCTCAGCTGCCTTAATCCGGTCATATTCAGCCGTTGTGAAAGTTTCGTCGTAGGTGTCGGCTAGTTGGTAGCCCCACTGCTTAAACGCGCCCTCGGTCTTTTTCATGATGTTGCCTTTGTGGACTAGGGTCACAATGTGTTTATCATTAGCCAGGGCGTAATCTAAGGCTGCTTTCACTAAGCGAGTCGTGCCTTCTTCAGAAATTGGCTTGATGGCGTAGGCGGCCGTCTCTGGGAACCGGACTTTGTCGAGCTGACCCTGTTTTTCCAAGAGGGCTTGCCATTCCTTAGCTTCAGGGGAACCGGCTGGGGTGTCGATACCCGCGTAAATGTCTTCAGTGTTTTCGCGGAAGACGTCGATGTTGACCTTTTCAGGATGGACAACGGGTGAGGGGGTGCCTGGATAGTAGGTCACGGGACGAAAACAGGCGTAGAGGTCGAGTTTTTGTCGGAGCGTGACGTTAATTGACCGGTGACCGTGACCGATGGGGGTGGTCAGCGGGCCTTTGATGCCGACGCGGTTTTCCTTTAACGCGGCTAGTGTGTCGTCTGGCAGCCATTGGCCAGTTTTTTGATACGCTGCCTCGCCCGCGAGTAAGGGCAGCCAGGAGACGGTCTTGCTGCCCTGATACGCCGATTGAACAGCGGTGTCAAATACCGTTTTGGCAGCGCCCCAGATCTCTGGGCCGATACCGTCGCCTTCGATGAACGGAATGATGGGATTATCGGGTACGTTGAGCTTACCCGAATTGAATGTGATCTTGCTGGGTGTCATTTTGGTGCCTCCGATTTTCAAGATAGTGTTGGTTCGTTGGTCCGACATATTCTGATGACGGCCGGATCAAACAACCTTCGCGCTGTTGTTCAAGGATGTGAGCGAGCCACCCGGCTGTCCGGCAGGCCGCGAACAGCATGGTAAAGGTGGCCTTATCCAGTCCTAAACAGTGGTAGATCAGCGCGGTGTAATAGTCGACGTTGGGGTGCAGGTGCTTATTTTTCAGCATGAAATCAGCTAGTGTTGCTTGTAAGTCATAATAGTCTTGATTCCCCGTTTGGTCAGCTAATTTTTCAGCGATGCCGCGTAAAATCTTTGCGCGGGGATCACCATTTTTATAGATGCGGTGGCCAAACCCCATGACCTTGTGGCCAGCAGCGAGTTCCTGTTTGAGATACTCGGCGGGTGCGAGTTCTTGGGCACGAATGGTTTCCAGCATGTTGAAGACTCGTTCGTTGGCACCGCCATGTAACGGCCCTTTGAGGGCACAAACGGCGGCGGTCAGGCAGGAGTAGTAGTCAGACTGCGTTGACGCAACGACCCGGGCGGTAAACGTGGAGGCGTTAAATTCATGCTCAGCGTGCAGCACCATCACGGTGTTGAACATGGCCGCCTGGTCATCGGTTGGCGTGTTGCCGCTAAATAAGTACAGAAAATTCTTGGCGACTGACCAATCCGGTTGGGCGCGCAGCAACGGTTTGCCGTCGCGGATGCGGATGATTGCCGCAATGGCGGTCAGCATTTTGCCCAAAATGGTGGGCGGATCATCGCGCTTGACGTTGTTGGTGGTGCCGAGTAATGAAACGGTGGTCCGCAGAATACTCATGGGATGTTGCGGTTCCTTGGCAATCTCGTTCATCAACCGCAGCGTTTCGTCCGGCAGCGTCATGTGACCGACCAGCGTTCGCGTGAAGGTGTGCAAGTCTTCGGCTGCAGGCAGTCGACCGTACCACAGGAGGTAGACGACTTCTTCAAACGGTGCACTGGCCAGGTCTTCGATCCGGTAGCCCGCGTAGGTCAGGATCGCGTTTTTCGTTGAACTAATTTTTGTTTGGTCGACAACAACGCCGGCCAATCCTTTTGGTAATGTCATTTGATCACCTCACAATGACTGACTGCCAGGCGCAACCGACAGTTTGGTTTGAACGATCAGCGGGAGGATCCCACCGTGCTGGTAGTATGTCCAGTCGGTAGGGGTGTCGAACCGGACGATAGTGTCGAAGGTGGTCTGGTGATCCCCCTTTGTCGCCGTGACGTGGGCAGCCTGACCATCGACCTGGATGTCAAAGGTTTCGGTCCCATCAAGCCCGAGCGTCTCCGCCGTTTGGCCCGGTTTGTATTGCAGCGGCATGACGCCCATCATCACGAGGTTGGCGCGGTGAATACGTTCAAAAGATTCCGCAATGATGGCCTTCACGCCAAGGAGTTGAACACCCTTAGCGGCCCAGTCACGAGACGACCCCATGCCATAGTCTTTACCGGCCAGAATGACTAGTGGCGTCGCCGTGCGTTTGTAGGCTTGGGCTGCCTCGTAAATGGTCGTTTCTTTGTTTTCGGGCAGGTAGGTCGTGAAGCCGCCGACCTTGTCCGGCGAGAGTTCATTTTGAAGTCGGATGTTGGCCAGTGTGCCGCGCACCATGACTTCGTGGTTGCCGCGACGAGCGCCGTAAGAGTTAAACGATTTGATTGCTACACCCTTACTGAGCAGGTACTTGCCAGCGGGGGTGCGGGCACCGATGAAGCCGGCCGGCGAAATATGGTCGGTCGTGATGGAACTGCCCAGCTTTGCTAACACGCGCATGTTGGTAAAATGCGGCTGCTTGGGTTGCGCTGCATTGCTGGCAAACGGCGGTTCTGCAATGTAGGTGGATCGGGCATCCCACTGATACGTTTTCGTCGTGGGGGCTTCCAGGGCATTCCAGGTGGCATTTTGTTTCAAAATTGACGCGTAGTTTTCGGCAAACTGTTCAGGTTTCAGGAAGGTCTGAGTCAGGGTATCAATGGTTTGATCGTCTGGCCACAGATCGTTGAGATAAACGGGATGGCCGTTTTTGTCGGTGCCGACGGGGGTGGTTGTCAGGTCGATGTCGCAGGTGCCGGCCAGCGCATAGATGACGACGAGTGGCGGTGACGCTAAATAAGTATCCTTGATCAGCGGGTTGACCCGACCCTCAAAGTTCCGGTTGGCACTTTCTACAGCGGCCAGCGGATATGGATTTTTGGCAATCTTAGCCTGCAGTTCAGGTTCCAGTTGGCCGGAGTTGCCAATGCAGGTCGTGCAGCCGTAGCCAACCAGGTTAAACCCTAGTTGGTCCATGTATGATTGCAGGCCAGCCGCCTTCAGGTAGTCAGAAACGACCCGGGAGCCGGGTGCAAATGACGTTTTAACGTACGCTGGAACCTTAAGTCCTAACGCTACGGCTTTTTTACAAATGAGCCCAGCTGCAATCAGAACTTGCGGGTTGGACGTGTTGGTGCAGCTGGTAATAGCGGCGATGCCGAGTGAACCCGGACGCAGGTCAAATTGTTGCCCAGCAACGGTTACTGGATAGGCTGGCATGTCGCGGCGACCATCAAATTGATGGGGCATTTCGGCAAGTCTGACAGTGTCTTGCGGCCGGTTTGGTCCGGCGACGCTGCTGGTGACCGTGCTGAGGTCAAGGGCGTCTGTTTCTGTGTAGTGGCGCTGTGTGGTTTCGTCATCAAAGAGCTGGTTTTGTTTGGCGTAGGTGGTAATGAGGTCCACTAACGTTTGTGACCGGTTCGTCAGTTTCAGGTAAGCTAACGTCTGGTCATCAATTGGGAAGTAGCCACAGGTGGCACCATACTCGGGTGCCATGTTGGCAATCGTTGCCCGGTAAGCAAGTGGCAGAGTGGCCAGACCCTGACCATAGAATTCAACGAACTTGCCGACCACGTTATGTTCCCGCAGGAGGTGGGTCAGCGTTAAGGCGAGATCGGTTGCGGTGACACCGGGTTGCAAGCGGCCGGTCAGGTTGACGCCCACCACTGTTGGCATCGGCATGGTGGATTTTTGCCCCAGCATGCTGGCTTCGGCTTCGATGCCGCCAACGCCCCAGCCAAGCACACCGAGGCCGTTGATCATGGTCGTGTGTGAATCGGTGCCGACAAGGGTGTCAGGAAAGGCAAGTATCGTGCCGTCAGCCTGTTTTTGACTGCGAATGACGGATGCGAGATATTCCAGATTGACCTGGTGAATAATCCCGGTATCAGGCGGAATGACGGTGAGGTTCTTAAAGCTGTTCTGCGCCCATTTTAGGAAGGTGTAGCGTTCCTTATTACGGGCAAATTCCTTTTGCACGTTGACATCAAAGGCGTCGTTGGTGCCGGCCAGGTCGACCTGAACGGAGTGATCAACAACAAGGTGGACGGGCACTTCGGGGTTGATCTCATCGACGTCACCGCCAGCAGCTGCCACAGCATCGCGCATCGCTGCCAGATCAACCAGTGCAGGCACACCGGTAAAGTCCTGGAGAATGACACGTTCGGGTTGGTGCGCCACGTCCTTATCGTGGTTGTTGTCCCAGTCCGCAAAAGCGTCTAAGGCAGTTTGGGTGTCTGGCTCCTGACTTGCCCGCCGAAGAGCCTCTTCTAAGAGAATTCGAATTGTATAGGGGTACGTGGCAACGTTTTGGCCACGATTCGTCAAGTAGGCTGCGATGTCGTAGTACAGGTAACGGTTGCCATCTTGTTCAAAGTAACGTTGGTACGTTTGATCCATATCACCACTCACCATCTTTCAAACCGGCTGTAAAATAAGAAATAAATTAGATATAGTATTTATTCTAATCAAATACTAATTAATCTTAAATTTAGTTGTTTTTAATGGCTTAGTCAAGGATAAAAATGAATTTTTATTTAAAAACTGTGACTTATTCCATTTCAGTATTAACAGGAGAAAAAGCGCTAAAGACCGAAAATGAAGATAACTATGCCAAAATGATATGCGGATATGAAGAATTAATACGCGTTTGTCCACCATGAAATATTCGAGAATTGTATAATAACTGATAAATCGATAATTGGTATAGATAGTCATAATTTTGAATATTCACTTTTATAATGCATAAATATCTTTTTTGCTGTGTGAGTGTGACCAGCCTAATAAAAAAACAGCACCGCACCTCACAGGAGGGCGATGCCGTTTTATTAAGTTACCGTTTAGCCTAATGACCACCGATCAGCCATCACTGTCAGGCATAGTTGGGTTGAATACCTGACGCTAAAATGTAATTTAATTCGGTGTATTCATTTAATGGTTGAACTGGTAAACCTTGGACTCGTAAGGCCGCAGAACGCTGCCTTGGTCATCGTCGTAATTACTGATCAGTAGAGTGTCGGCTTGTTGCTGCCCATAATCGCGAGTGACGGCGCTGTTAGTAAAGTTACTGATAACTAGTAGCGTTTGGCCGTTATAGTGCCGCTTGTAAGCAAACACATCCACGTCGTCTGGGTCAAGTAAGTCAAAGTCGCCCAGTTTGATCAGGTCGCTGTCATGTCGCAGCGCAATGAGTTTTTGGTAATAGTAGAAGACGGAGTTTGGATCAGCTAGCGCAGCCTCGGTGTTGATGGCCGTGTAGTTCGGGTTCAATGCAAACCAAGGTGTGGCAGCTGAAAAGCCGGCGTTTTCTGAGTCATCCCACTGCATTGGTGTCCGGGCATTGTCCCGTGAAATATGAGAGAGATACGCTAGCATTTTGTCAGCGGGCACGATTTTTTCGTTTGTCACAAGGTCCTGGTAGGCGTTGATCGATTCCAGGTCTTCGTACTGATCCAGGGGCGGTGTAGTGCACGTTTGTCATGCCGATCTCTTCACCCTCGTAAACGTAGGGAGTCCCCTGCATCATGTGCAGCGTTGTGCCCAGCATCTTGGCTGAAACGACCCGGTACTTCGGGTCATCGTTGCCAAAGCGCGATATGGTCCGTGGCTGGTCATGGTTGTTCCAGTACAAACTGTTCCAACCCTTACCGTTTAACGCCACTTGCCAGCGCGCAAAGGCCTGCTTGAGTTCGGGGAGTTTAACGGGCTGATCATTCCACTTGCCTAACCGACCATCTGGGTTAGGGGAGAGGTTCACGTGCTGGAACTGGAAGACCATGTTGAGTTCACTGCCATCCAGATTGGTGTAGTGAACGGCGTCTTCCGGCGTTGAACCAGGCATTTCACCAACGGTCAAGATATCATCATACTGAGAGAGCACTTCTCGATTCATTTCTTGCAGATAGTCGTTTAATTTTGGCCCATCAGCCACGAGTGGTTCCACGTTCCCGTATTCGGCGCCGTCAGCCTGTGGGGCATCTGGCAGGCCCTCGGGTTTAGAAATCAAATTGATGACATCCATCCGGAACCCGTTGACGCCCTTATCCAGCCAGAATTTCATGAGGCTGTAAACCGCTTGCCGGACGACTGGGTTTTCCCAGTTTAAATCCGGCTGACCAGGGGCAAATAAATGCAGATAGTACTGGCCACGCGCAGGTTCGTAGGTCCAGGCTGAGCCAGAGAAGTACGAGCCCCAGTTATTTGGTTCGTGGCCGTCAACGGGATCACGCCAAATATAATAGTCTGCGTAAGGGTTGTCCTTAGATTTGCGGCTTTCCTGGAACCATCTGTGTTGGTCAGAGGTGTGGTTGACAACTAGGTCCATCAGCAATTTCATCCCGTTGTCGTGCACCGCTTTAAGCAGGGTGTCAAAATCGGCCATGGTGCCATAGGCAGGCTGAATGGACTCGTAATCGGAAATGTCGTAGCCGTTATCCTGGTCGGGCGACTTATAAATCGGGTTGAGCCAGAGTACGTCGGCACCCAATTTCTTCAAATAGGGCAGCCGTTGCTGAATCCCTTTTAAATCACCAATGCCGTCGTTGTTACTATCCTGAAAACTGCGCGGGTAGATCTGGTAAACGACCTCGTCTTGAAATGAATGTGTTGCTGTCATAGTACGATCTCCTTTGAAAATAAATTAGTGAGTTGCTGGTTTATCGAATTTTGAATGCACGATTCTGACGGATACCGCTGCAAGTAACAGTGAGATCCCACCAATAATGAACATGGCCGGCATAAAGTTGTGCACCATCGGGAACAGCCAGAAGCTGGCGATGGAAGCAACGATTTGCGGCAAACAAATACTGCAGTTGAAGAGGCCCAGGTACGAGCCTTCGTTTTCACCGTTTAACGCTTCGGTCAACAGTGAGAAGGGCTGGGTGTTCATGGTGATATAGGTGATCCCAATCAGGCAAAATGGCAAAATTAAGAGGTACTTATCGTGAATGAAGAAGATTGAGATGTAGCCGATCGCACCCGCAACGAGGCCGAATTGGTACCAGAATTTCCGGTGTTCCGGTTTTGTCCGTGCCTGGACCAACATGCCCCAAACAACGGAAGCAATGGATTGGATGCAGGTCAGCACACCGTACCAGTTCCCAGCGGCTTGGTAGCCAGCGGATGAGGCGTTGCTGGTGTGCCAGACGTTGATAGAAATGGCACCGGTACTGTAAGTCCAGAGGTATAAAATTGCGAACCAGGTAAAGAACTGGACAACGGAGACTTCCCAGAAGACCTTTGGGGCTTTCTTGAGTAATTCCCAGAGACTCGTTTTTGGCTGGGCCTTAGTCGTATCGATGCCGTGGTAGTCAGCGTAGGTTTTTGGATCATATTCGTGAACTTGAGAAATGGTGTAAAGCGAGGTGATCAGCAGTACAGCAGCGGCCAGATAGAAGGCAATCTTAACGGTCGTTGGCACTTCACCCTTTGGCGCCACGTTGGCGACGCCCATAAAAGCGAGCACGAAGGGGACAAGTGTGGCCAGCACACCGCCCAAATTTGAGAAGGATTGCTGCCATGACCAAGCGAGGTCTTTTTGATCTTCGTTGACCATGTCGCCGATCACCATCTTAAAGGGCTGCATGCAGACGTTGGAGGACAGGTCCATGAACAACGTTGCGATAGCGGCAAATGTCAAGGCTGCCGCCGAGCCGTAACCGAAGCCAAACGAGCCAGCGTTTGGTAACAAGATTAACACAATTGCGGCGACGGGTGCGCCAATCAGCAAGTATGGCATGCGTCTGCCAAATCGTTTCGACCAGGTCTTATCTGAATATTTCCCGATCAGCGGTTGAATGACCATTCCGGCCAGTGGTGGCAAAATAAAGAAGAAGCCCAGCTTATTCGGGTCAGTCCCAATCGTCTGGAAAATCCGACCCAACTGTGATGATTGCAATGAAAACGCCATGTTGACGCCGAAAAAGCCAAACGTCATGGCAAATATAGTAGATAATTTCAGTGTCGGCAGCCCATGCTCTTCGGGCTTAACGTCCGGCACATCTGAAGCGTTGCTAACAGGTTTCGCGTTCATAAGGTGGTGCCTCCCTAAAATGTGTTCGTAATCGATTACATTTCCGATACTAACACGTAAAGTAAACGTTTACAATACTTTTAAATCAACAACACAAACGTTTACTTACATAATCGACAAAATATGCTAAACTGTAAGTATTGATAAATCCAGAAGGGGGCAGTCGTTCATGACAGTAACAATCAAGGACATTGCCGAAACAGCAAACGTATCCATTGCTACCGTATCACGGGTTCTCGCTGATAAGGAAGGCTTCTACTCTGAAAAGACCGCGACTAAAGTCCGACAGACCGCTGAAAAACTCGGTTATCGGAAAAACACAGCTGCAGTTGAGCTGGTCACACAACGAAGTCAAGTGATCGGGGTGATCGTGTCCGCCACCAAGACCAACTTTGCGAACGACATTATTGCGGGCATTCAAGACGAAGCGTTTAAGCATAATCTCAGCGTCATCATCTTATATGCGGGTGAGTCCGATGTTGACCAGCAGCACCGCGCTCTGCAAACTGTCATCGAACGCTCGGTGATGGGCATTTTGATTCTTGCCATTCGCCCGGCGGATGCCGACATCGCGATGCTGCGCGCAGCCAATATTCCGCACGTCTTTTTGTCGACGTCATTTGACAGCCAACAGTTGCCCTTTATTGGCTCAGACGACTTTCGCATTGGGTATCAGGCGACTGACTTCCTGATTAAAAAAGGCCACAAGAAAATTGGAATCGCTGCCATCGACCGCCACTCTTATATCGGCACGCAACGTATTTTGGGATTTCAACGCGCAATGGCCGACCACGACCTGCCAACGAAACCGGAATGGATTCAGGACGGCAAATTCACCTACGACGATGGCGTTGAAGCCATGACGACCTATGGTGCCCAGACGGAACTTGACGCCGTTATCGGGACAAGTGACCTGGCAGCAATCGGCGTCATGAACCAGGCCGTTGCGTTTGGCCTATCGGTGCCGGATGATCTAGCCATCATGAGCATTGACGGCACACAAATGGTCAAAATTGTTCGACCTCAGATTACGAGTGTCACGCAATCGTTCTATAAAATGGGTAATCGTGGGATGAAAATGATGCTGCAACGTGACATGGATAAGTTTGAGTCGCAGTATACGCCGTTTCGAATCGATGAACGGGATAGTACGTAGAGTATAGAGCGTCTTTCTATTGTGTTAGTGCTTTAATAGTGTTGACCAGCCGCTTCGTTGCGCCGTTCGGCCCTGCAGGCTGAGGTGGGGTCGCTTCGGAGCTATTGAATTTCCTTTAGAAATTCAAGGATCTTCAACGTCTCCCGTATTAGTAACCGACCAAAGAGCGGTCGCTAACTACTACCGACACCACAGCCTGCAATGCCGAACGGCTCCACTACGCTACGATACTGGGTAAAGTTAACATAGATGATAAATCTTCAAAATTGGTGTCATGTAACCTGTTAATCAATCGCTGCCGGTTCCAAGCGCATTGCGAGAAGCATTGCTGTCAATGGGCTTACCGCAGTCAAGGTCGGTTACTGATGTGCGAGACGATGGAGATCCATTCGAGAGCTGCTAAGCAGAAATCGAATTAGCTTCATCGCGAGCCACTACGACGGCCTACCAAATTACGGAATGCAACGGACTAACAACTAATACTGGAAAGTTACTTTCAGAAAGGCTGTTCAGCTATATATCATAGAAGCACATCGACTAAAATCGCACTTTAAAACACGCCTAGGTTGCCACTAGCACTCGTTATCGTTAAAATTAACCACGTAAGCATCAACCGTTCAACAAAATTCCGAAAGGTGGTTTTTGAACAATGCATAATGATATTCCTGATATTCCGTTAAATAACGGCAATACGATTCCTCAATTAGGGCTTGGCGTCTTCCAAGTCGATAATGCGCAAGATACAAAGGATTCAATTAAGTGGGCCCTCGATGCTGGTTACCGCCACATTGATACGGCTAAGTTGTACGGCAACGAGCAGTGGGTGGGCGAAGCCATTCGCGAAAGTGGTATTCCACGTGAAGACATTTTCGTCACGTCGAAAATTTGGAACGACGTCCGCGGTTATGATGAAACTAAGACCGAGTTCCAAGCAACACTGGATCGTTTAGGGTTTGATTATTTGGATATGTACCTGATCCACTGGCCAGCACCGGGTTATGTTGATAACTGGAAAGCTATGGAAGACCTGTACAAAGCAGGCAAGATCAAGAACATTGGTGTTTCAAACTTTGTACCATCTCAGCTGGAAGATCTCATGAGTCAGACTGAGATCAAGCCTGCTGTGGATCAAATTGAAACGCACCCTTATTTCCAGCAAACTGACCTG
Organism: Secundilactobacillus paracollinoides; assembly: GCF_001702155.1. Lineage (NCBI taxonomy): Bacteria > Bacillati > Bacillota > Bacilli > Lactobacillales > Lactobacillaceae > Secundilactobacillus > Secundilactobacillus paracollinoides. The sequence continues at coordinate 609,555 of NZ_CP014912.1, read as the reverse complement.
CACGCCTACCTTGAAAAACAGGGTATCGTTCACGAATCATGGAGTCCACTTGGTGGTGGTCGGAACAACGCAATCAACGATCCGTTGATTCAAAAATTAGCCAAGGACCACAATGTTACCCCAGCACAAATTGTGTTACGGTGGCACGTTGAACGTAACGAAGTAGTGATTCCCAAGTCCATTCATGAAGACCGCGTGAGACAGAACCGCGACATCTTTGCGTTTGGCCTGGACGAAGCTGAAATGGCAGAGATCGCCAAACTCGACCAGGGTAAACGGGTTGGACCAGATCCGGAAAACTTGGATTGGTTGAAGAAATCTCAAGAAAAATGAAGCTTGATAAAACGGGCTATTAACCGTTTAAAAAAACTGAAATAACACAAAAAAACTGACCACCTGGTAGGACATCCAGGTGGTCAGTTTTTGTTTGGGGGGATCAATCAGTGTTATTTAATTAGGCTTGTAAAACTTCAGCTAAAGCGGCGTCTAAAGGTGTTAACTCGTGACCCAGGACTTCTGGCAGATCCGTTGAGGTCTTGGCTAACTCACCGTCGCGGATGAGCTGTTGGATCATGGTGACGACACCGGCAGTGCCTTCATCCAACCCAGCGGCTTGCAACCCTTTGTTGTAGTCATCAGTGGTCAGTGACTGAACGGCAAAGTCACCTGATAACGCATCGGCGAGTTGGCTGTAGGTCAGTGGTGCGCCAGAAAACTCGTAAACGGGTTTTTGGGAGTCGCTCGCCAAAACATTGGCGGCACCCTCAGCATATTCACGTTCTAGCGCCCAGCCAACTTGGCCGTCGCCACCGGCGTAGACGAATGGTTTGCCAGCTTGCGCGTCCTTCAACGTTGCGAGTTCGTTTTCGAGGTACCAGTTGTTTCTTAAAAACGAGTGAGCGATGCCGGAATCGTTGAGCGCCTTTTCAGTGGCCTTGTGATCAGCTGATAGCGGTGACGTTGCGGTATCCGCGTGTGGAAAACTGGTATAAGCAACGTAGCCCACACCGGCAGCCTTCGCGGCGTTCACAACGTTAAGGTGTTGCTGTTCACGAGAAACGGGACCACCAGGTTGGGATGACACAAAGAGGAGCCGGTCGATACCAGCAAGGGAAGCTGTTAATTCAGCTTCATTATCGTAATCGCCGGGACGAACTGTCACACCGGCAGGGACAAGTGATTCAACTTTCTTCGTGTTGCAAGCTAACGCCACGATGTTTTCTGGTGCGACGAGTTGGGTGAGGGTTTGGAGTGTAGCTTGACCAAAGTGGCCGGTCGCACCTGTAACGGCATAGGTTGTCATAGATTAAGTACTTCCTTTTTTGAGTTTTATGTTGTTACTTTAAAAGTAACCTGTGATATTCATTGTAACAGCATTTAAAAATACGTCAACCACTTTCGTCAAAAAAACACCAGGAGAGTCAACACAAACGTGTGGCCTTCCTGGTGTTACAGTCTTTAATGATTTAATTTAACGTTGAAGCGCGTTTTGCAAGATCATCCACCTGGTCAAAGAAAGCCTGTTGATCCACTTCAGTGACGAGTGTGATTGGCCGACCAGTTGCTGTTTCAAAGGTCCGGCCAGCGCCAGGTCCGGTAGTGAGGACATCACCCTGAACCTGTTTAGTTGAGACAATGTCTGGATATTCGCTGGCGACCGTGTTGAGCACGTCCCAAAGGTAGTAGGTTGAGTTGGTCTCAAAGTGTTCCAATGGCGGTACCAGTGCGTAGCCTTGACCCATGAGATCGATGGCAGCGTAGCGGCGCAGTTTAGCCCAGTGCTGCCGAATGGCGGGCGTCAATGGAATTTGGCGGGTCGATTCGAGGCCGACCATCTGAATCGGAATTGCGGTCGCAAATACCGTTTTAACCGCCTCTGGGTCCCAGTAAGCGTTCCACTCAACGGTGCCGTCCTGCTCAGGTTCGGCGACATTGCCGCGGTCATCCATTGTCCCACCCATCCAGCACAGGCGGTCGATCTTCGTCTCAATGGCTGGTTCGGCCTTAAGTGCCCGCGCCAGATCGGTCAGTGGCCCGGTCATGACCAGCGACGTTTTGCCGTCCGCACTCATGATTTTTTCAACCATGTCCAGGTGGGCCGGTTTGTCAGTGACAGGTGTTTTAACAACACCCCGTTCGTTTAAAATCGGGAAGGCATCAAATGAAAAAGTGCTTAGCCGCCACGCCTTTGGAAACTGGTTAACAGGGCGCGAGTCTGACGCAGCCACTGCCAATGACCGATCATGACCAAAGAGATCGATAATCTTTCTCGAGGCTGAAACGGCTGGTTCAAGGTATGAGTCGGCGCCAACCACACCAACTCCGGTGAGCTTAACATCTGGCACCTGCATCAGCAGCAACAACGAGACCAGGTCGTCAACGTTCCCATCGTGGTCTAAATACACGTTATGAATCATTGTGATTCCTCCTTTAGTTGCTTTTTATTATACGCATAAACACGAATAATTACTATATTTATAGCGAAAATGTTAATGAAATAAGCTAAAAGCAGCGAATTAGATCAAAATAAAAACGTGTCGCAAGTAATTTACAACACGTTCGTTCGCTTATTTATTTAAATGGGGCAACTGATTGTTCTTTCGCCTGTTTGATCAGTTCATCAGAGAGATGATTCAAAATTCCAAGCGGCACCTGAACAATGGGACTAAACATATTCGGGTGAGCCGGATCCGGTACTTCAGCCGTATTTTTGCGGTTAGGCACGATTGCTTCCAGGTCGCTGCGGTCAAGGTTGAGCTGACGCGCGTAGTAGACCACTTCCTGATAAGAAATATTTTTGAAGTAAAAGTAGTAAGCTAGTCCCGCGGCAGCGATGTACCAAAAAATGGACCAAGCCATTCCAATGTCAGATGGGCGTAAGAGTTTAAAGGCAATACAAATAATAACAAAAATGACGTAAATTGCGATACTCAGCAAGCGCCATTTCGTATGATGCGTCATGCAATCAGTCCTTTATTTTGGGTTTTGGAAACGGTTATCATAGAGAACAGTTTAATCGTTTGTGCAGTGGGTTTCAACCGGAATCTTGGACCAGAATTCAAGAAAAGTCGCTTAAAACTGCTCGAAAACAAAACGAATGTGATTAATTTGTCCGTTGCATTCCGCAATTTGGCCGACCGTCGTAGTGGCTCGCGACTGAGCTAACTCGATTTCTGCTGCGCAGCTCTCGAGTGGATCTCAGTCGTCTCGCACATCAGTAACCGACCAAAGAACGGTCGCTAACTGATGTCGACACCACGACAACCTGCCAAATTGTTCCATTCCACTGACGTTGAGCTTGCTTTTTCCACTAGTTAAGTTTCGCAATGGCGTTAAACCAAGTTTGCAGAGAATCCGCCCTCGACTACTAGTAAACCCATTGTTAGCAATGCTTCTCATAATTTGCTAGTCACTGTTTACGATTGATTAGTAGGTTCATGACACCATTTAAGAGGACTTACTATCTATAATGACCATTACAGGTATTATGGCGTCGTGGAGCTGTTCAGTATTGCAAGCGGAGCAATCCAGCTCAGCCTAGAGTCGAAAGATGCAACGCAGTGACGTGATAGCGATATTTAGAACACTCGACACAAGAATCTCATCCCGTTTTAATTGACCTTTCCAATCCCACATGTTAATCTGTGAAAGGATTATTTGATGGTCAACTCAAGTAGGGTCTCATCTGGGTGTCAGAAAGTCGGTGGTTGCTGCGAACCGATCAGGATGATGACGACGAAATACTGACTGTCAATCGTACGGATAAAAACTAGAACCGATATCATCTAGTGAGTGAAGGCCCAAACTGGGTCTTAAGCTGGGTGGTACCACGGTTAGCCAAATCGTCCCTGTCGCGACAATAATTGTTGCGGTGGGGGCTTTTTTGTAGAGTGCGGAGCGAGGCGGTTAAGGGGCAGAATGTAAGGGACTCTGGCAGAAATGCCCGATCTTGGCATTTTTGCCAGAGTCCCTTACATGGCCGCCCCTTGCCTCGCGGAGCACGTTTCGGCTATGAGGCCAAGAAAGCGTGCGGAAAGAAGCGGTTAAAGAGCGGCAGGTAAGGGATTTTCGGTATAAAATTCCCGAACTTGGAATTTGTGCCAGAGTGGCCTTAGGCAGGAGCCCTTTGCCTCGCGGAGCACGTTTCGGCTATATAGTCGAGAAAGTAGTGCCACGCGTTGGCTATGAAGCCAAGAAAGAATGCAAATAAGCCAAACAATGCATCAATACCCAAGCATCATCACCTAGTCACCAACGTACCATCCAACTAAACCAACCGAACGGGAAAAGAAAAAAGAGGGGGACAAAAACATGCAAAAAACACCAAAAGTAAGTTTCACCGAAGCCATCCTAGTCCTATTGATGATGCTGATCATCATGGGAACGGGCGTCATCGGTTTCGGTATCAGCCCACAAATTCCAGTATTATTAGTTATTGCACTGGTCATGTTATGGGCACGCATTAAGCATTTTTCGTGGGAAGACATCCACAAAGGCATCACAGAAGGGGTCACCACAGGAATCGTGCCATTATTCATTTTTATTTTGATTGGGGTCCTGATCAGCGTCTGGATCGCAGCGGGAATTATTCCGTCATTAATGGTGGCTGGTTTTAAGATGCTCAGCGTCCAGTGGTTCGTGCCTTCCGTCTTTCTGGTCTGTGCGTTGATTGGGACTTCGATTGGGAGTGCGTTCACTACGATTTCGACCGTCGGCATCGCCCTATTCGGGATGGGGACGACAATGAGTCTCAACCCAGCGTTGGTGGCCGGGGCCATTATTTCCGGCGCTATTTTTGGGGATAAAACGTCACCGCTGTCAGATTCCACAAACTTGGCGTCGGCCATTGCGGATGCTGATCTGTTTAAGCACATTAAGAATCTGATGTGGTCAACGATTCCAGCATTTTTAGTTTCCTTAGTCCTGTACGCCATTCTTGGGCACAACACGTCAAGTGACGCGCTAACGAAAGTGTCGACCACCGTCAACGTGCTCAGTGGCCACTTCTGGGTCACTTGGTGGGCAATTTTACCGATCCTGGCAATGTTTGTCTGTGCCTTCCTGAAAATTCCGGCAATTGCGACACTGATGATCAATATCGGTATCGCCGTTGTGATGATCTTCATTCATGATCCGGCCATGTCCGTGCAAAAACTTGTCACGATGATGGAAACTGGCTACGTTGCCCACACTGGCAATCAGGCAGTGGATACGTTGCTGAGTCGGGGCGGTATTACGTCCATGATGTCAACGGTGTCGCTGATTATCATGACGCTGTCGTTGGGTGGTCTATTAATGAAGTTTGACCTGATTCAAATTGCGATGGACCCGTTAGTGAAACGACTTAAAAGTGATGGCAGCCTGGTCACAGCCGGCATCTTTGGCGGTATTGCTGTCAATCTGTTCGTTGGGGAACAGTACTTATCGACGATTTTACCTGGGAAGGCCTTTAAGAAGCCGTTTAACGACCATGGCCTGGATAACCTGGCGCTGAGTCGGGTGCTGGAAGATGGTGGGACCGTCATCAACTACCTGGTGCCGTGGGGCGTTGCCAGCTCCTTTGCGGCCGGGACGTTAGGCGTACCAACGCTGGCCTTTCTGCCATTCTGTTTCTTCAGCCTGTTATCACCCGTCTTTTCCATTTTGAGTGGGTTCACGGGTATTGGATTGAAACGGCTGCCTGAGAAAACAACTGCTGAATAATTGAAAAAGGCGTTAATTAAGACAGACGATGGTGTCTGTCTTTTTTTGTTGAATATGACAATTTTAGATTAACCTAGATGAAAACAACTTTAGGAAAAGAGTGGTTAGAAGACGATAGATTCCGATTTTATTGAAATTGGGTAAACTAATTGTATCTATTATTAATTACTTAATTATCGGGGCAGACTTGAGTTGAATATGATAGCGCTTTCTAAAATGACTGAAATCCCGTGTCAATTAGGAAATGACTAGCCTTTTTAATATATTATAGATACCATAACTAATTATTTATCAAAAATAAACCCATTTGAAATCTAATTCACATATATAAAATAAGAATGCCATTTGCCAAGAATATTCTGATATACAGGCATATAAATCCGCCATGAAATTTAATGATTTTTTGAATACGCTGATGTGTGCTAAACCCTTGCTATAAAACAGTTTCTAAGGGTTTTTCCTAATAATGTTTTGAACCGGGTACCATCCGAATTTTTCGTGCTATATTGGGGTCGTAAACAAAACAGTGAGGAGCGATTCAAATGCTAAAAGAAGTGCACATGCCAAAATTAAGTCCAAAGTCAGATGAGTATTTCTTCGGAAAATGGTTGAAGAACGTTGGCGACGATGTTAAGGAAGGCGACGTTTTGTTTGAAGTTGAGACCGAAAAAGCGGTTAGCCAAGTTGAAAGCCAAGAGGCCGGGGTACTGAAGGCACAAAACGTTGCCACCGGTGATGCCACTAAGGTTGATGACCTAGTCGCTACCATTCAAACTGCTGATTAATTAACACTACTAATAAAATCGCGAAGTGGCCTGACCCACTTCAGAAAGCTGAGTGAGCATCATGACAAAACACGAACACGCAAACGTCTCCGTCGCCACGAAAAAACCAACCTGGTTAAAGGTGACCTATGACCAAAAGAAAGTTGATAAGATGGAGGACATGCTCAAGGGGATGAAGCTCAACACCGTGTGTGCTGAAGCTAATTGTCCTAATCTGGGTGAATGTTTAGGGAGCGGGACCGCTTCATTTATCATCCTTGGCCCGAACTGTACCCGAGCATGCCGGTTCTGCGACATTCCTCACGGTAATCCGCAAGAAGTTGATCTGTTCGAACCGCTTCGGGTTGCGCAAGCCACTAAAAAGTTGGAATTAAGCCACGTGGTTGTGACCAGTGTTGACCGGGATGATCTGCCAGATTTAGGCGCTGACCAATTTGTCCGCACCATCCACGCCATTCGTGAATTGAACCCCGATACCACCATCGAAGTGCTGACCCCTGATTTCCAAGGCCGTACCGACTGCCTCGACAAGGTGATTGCCGCAAAGCCTGACGTGTTCAACCACAACATGGAAACAGTCCGGTCGATCACTCCTAAGGTTCGGAACCGGGCAACGTACGATTGTTCACTCGGCGTTTTGAAGTACGTGAAGGAACATGCGCCTAAGGAAACCTACGTGAAGACTGGGATCATGCTTGGTCTTGGCGAAAAAGACGACGAAGTTTACCAATTAATGGACGACCTGCGTGCCGTCGACGTTGACTTCTTGACCATTGGCCAGTACGTCCAACCAGGTCCAAAGAACTACCGGTTGCGCGAATGGGTCCCAATGGAACGGTATCAAAAATACTACAAGGAAGCCATGAGTCGCGGCTTCAAGTTCGTTGCCAGCTCACCACTGGTTCGGAGTTCATACAAGGCAAAGGAAGAGCTGGAGTCCGTTTATAACAAATGATCACCCTGCCAGTGACATCGCGGGACGTTTACCATAACTTCGCACTGGAATATTATCTGATGACGGCACACGCCTTCAACGAACCGGTCTTCATGCTGTGGACGACGACGCCAACGGTGATGCTCGGCAAGTACCAGGACGCGTTTTCAGAACTTGATTTAAACGCTGTTGACGCGCACGGCCTCACGGTGGTCCGCCGGTATTCGGGTGGCGGGACCATCTATACGGATGAGGGCGGCTGCCAGTTTACGTTGATCATGCCGGACCAGACAAATGACCTGGATTTTTCACAGGGATTGACGCTCATTCAACAAGCGCTGGTTGCTGTTGGTATCCACGCCACGACAGATAGCCGAAACGACTTGGTCGTTGATGGCCTGAAAGTGTCTGGCAGTGCCCAGTACGATGAACCTGGCTACAAGTTGCATCACGGCAGTTTGTTGTTTGATTCTGATATGGCCACAATGGCCAGCGTGTTGAAGGTCGATCCGGTCAAACAAAAGGCGAAGCACATCCATTCTGTTCACCAGCGAACGATCAATTTAAAGGCTCAGAAACCAGACTGGACACCTGAACAGTTTCGACAGGGGATTATTGACGCCGTTAGTTCGGCAAACAATTGCCGAACGGTGACGCTGACGGCGGCCGATGAAGCCCGGATCAGTGAGATCGCCGCGGAACGGTTTGCTGACCCAGCGGTGATCTATGGTGACCGGCAAACCTTTCAGATGACGCGTAAGCGCTACGTGAAGGGTGGCGGCTTGGTTCAGATCGATTACAGCCTGAATGATGGTCGCTTATCGGCAGTGCGACTTTCTGGGGACTTCTTCAGTAATTTAGATACCAGCCAGTTTAGTAAGGCGTTATTGGGTAAGCCGTTTGACCGCGAGATAATGAAAACAGTGATAGCGAGAAAACTCAGTGTGACACCGATTTTGGGCATCACTGCTGAGCAACTCGTTGAGGTGTTATTTGATGACAAGAAAGCAGTTGAGAAATGATGTGATTTCTCAACTGCTTTTATAGTCTAAAAATGTCCTTCTGTGCAAGTCTTTAACCGGTTTGTTCCACTCTCTAATCTGGATAGTCGCCCTTGATCTTAAAGAACGACCCGCGAATCGTACCGGCAAGTTTTGATTTTTGTCGGGCAAACTTGAATTTGCCTTCAAACACATCCGGGATGTCCATACCGTCTGAAAGCTTGAAGCCAACGGCGCGCTTCCCGCCGTCTTCCAACGTGTACAAAACGTTGATCGACAGCCCGTTTTCGTAAAAGACATAGGTCCACCGCACACCATCGACAACGAAGTCAGAAACTTCCAGCGGCTTGTATGGCAGCACCATATCCCGCTCTTTGAGGATCGTGTTCACGCGGTCGATCAATTCCGGGTGGTCACTAGCCGGTTCTGTGACATATTCATGCTTGTACTTGTTCCAAAAATAGCGCGCCTCGTTTGCCCGAAGACCAGCCAGCGCGTCAACAACGGGTGACGATTCTAGCCCCGTTGTCTCCACCGTTTTAAAATTTACTTTATAGGTCATAAGCCTGCTCCTTTGTGGATGCAACTTCCTGATACCTACCCGCATCCTTAGTCTAAAAATATGAAGTTGCTTCATTATACTGCTAGTTGTTCTTAAACAGTAGTCTTGGATTTATTTGGGGGAAACGTCGGATTACGTACTGCCATTATGAAGTGGGAAAAGCCCGTTGCATTGCGCGATTTGGCACTCCGCTGTGGTGGCTCGCGAATGAGCTAACTCGATTTCTGCTGCGCAGCTCTCGAGTGGATCTCATTCGACTCGCATATCACTAGGTGACCGAAAAACACGCCCACTAAGTGATATCGACACCGCAACTCCGTGCCAAATCGCTCCATTCCACTCGTAATCAGCAAGCTTGTCGCTTTAGGCTAAGTATCGACATCTAATCAATTCCAGTTTGCAGATTATCCGCCCTCGACTGCAGATAACCGATTATCAGCGAACCTGGTTGAATTGAGGCCGATGGGTGGAAGTTTGCAGTTAAAGTTTCACTGCACGTAACGTTCTGTTATCAAGGTAAGCGATAGCACTTTCCTAAAGTGAACCGCAAATATCAGCGTAGTGGAGCCGGTCGGCATTGCAGGCAGTAGTGTCGGTGTTTGTTGGCGAGGGTTCTGTCCTCGCCTACAAACACGGGAGACGGAGGAGATCCTTGAATTTATGCAAAGAAATTCAATAGCTCCGAAGCGACCCACTACAGCCTGCAGGGCCGACCGGCGCAACGAATCGGCAGTTAACCTTGGGCCTCACTCAAAATTGATGGGATAGTACCAGGAATACGATTATGACAACTATTCCAATGAATAATGGAATGCTCAAATGAAGGAATTCACTAGTGACAAGGAAAAACGCAATGATAGCGCTATTTCAGAGATAGGGGAAATGCCTAATTCTTTTTGAACTGCCAGAATACTATAATTTATTTATGTAAAGGGTAAAGCCCATTTAACCGCCTTTTGTGGCGGGTTCCGGTAAGGATTATGAGAATATTATGGTTCTTAGGAATATTTAATAGGACTTGATAATACTCGTTAAAAGAGTAATTTAAAGATAATCACTTTCTGTGGAGGATGATAGATAATGGCTACTTTGGAAGTTAAAGATTTACATGTTGAAGTTGAAGACGAAGAGAAACAAACGAAACGTGAAATTTTAAAGGGCGTGAACCTGACCATGAACACTGGCGAAATCCACGCCATCATGGGCCCCAACGGGACAGGGAAATCAACCCTTTCTCAAACGATCATGGGCCAGTCAGCCTATCATGTCACTCAAGGTGATATCTTATTAAACGGCGAATCCATCATTAATATGCCGGTTGACGAACGGGCACGTAAAGGCCTGTTCCTCGGGATGCAGTACCCCGCTGAAATTCAAGGGGTGACGAATGCTGAATTCTTACGGGCTGCCATGAATGCCCGCCGTCCTCAAGATGACCAGATCTCTGTTATGGCCTTCTTGAAGGAACTTGATAAGAACCTCGACCTGCTGGATATGAGCCAAGAGATGACAGAACGTTACCTCAACGAAGGCTTCTCCGGTGGTGAAAAGAAACGAAATGAAATTTTACAATTACTCATGATCAAGCCATCATTTGCCTTACTTGATGAAATCGACTCAGGGTTGGATATCGATGCCCTCAAGGTCGTTTCAAAAGGGGTCAACTCCCTACGTGGCGACGACTTTGGTTCACTGATCATTACCCACTATCAACGACTGTTGAACTACATTGTGCCTGATGTCGTTCACGTGATGATGGGCGGTCGAATCGTGAAGACTGGCGATGCTGAATTGGCTCAAAAGTTGGAAGACGAAGGATACGCTGGTCTGCGTGACGAACTTGGCCTGGACGTTAACCTGGTTGACGAAGACTAAGGAGGGGTAATCGATGACAGAAGCAGTTCAAAATTATGAAACACTCAAAACGGACGTGGCGGCTGCAGCGAAAGCCCATAACGAACCACAATGGCTCGTTGACCACCGGGTGGCCGCTATCGATGACCTGGTCGACCTTGGGTTTCCGAACATGCAGCGGTTTCGGTACAGTGCCTGGACGCTGACCCCAACGGATGAACCCCTTGAATTTAAGGATTCTGACAAGGCGTTAGCAGCCAGCGTGCCGTTGGCCGAAGACCGAATCCAGTTTGTTCAAGCAGGACAAACGACCGTCGCTGTTAACCTACCAGACGATTTAAAACAACAGGGTGTTATCCTAACCGACCTGTTTACCGCCCTGCATGACCATGCTGAACTGGTTGAAAAATACTTGTTCCGTGAAATTAAATTAGGTGAGGACCGGTTGACGAGTTATCACGCCGCTTTCTTGAACTCAGGGTTATTCCTGTACGTACCAAAGGGCGTTGAGATCGAAAAGCCAATTGAAGCCTACCTGATTCAAGATAGTACCCGCAAACAACCCATGGTTTCCCACGTTTTGATTGTGGCAGAAGACAATGCTAAGTTCTCTTACATTCAACACATGGCAACGGTGGGCGACGAAGAAAACGCGGCGAGCGCTGCCGTTGAAATGGTAGCAAAGCCAAATAGTGAAGTGCACTTCTCCTCACTGGATGAATTGGGCGAGCATACCACCGGCTACCTGAAGCGTCGTGCGAACATCGGCGATAACGCAACGGTGGATTGGGCCATCGGCTTAATGAACGACGGGAAAACGGTCGGGGACTTTGACTCCGAATTGATTGGCCAAGGTTCTAAGGCCGATTCCAAGGTCATTGCGGTGACCTCCGGCGATCAGCGGGAAGGCATCAACAACCGCGTGACGAACCACGGGAAGCGCTCAACTGGATTTATCCTGCAACGGGGCGTGCTGTTGAAGAAGTCTGAACTGGTCTTTAACGGGATCGGCGATATTATTCACGGGGCTTCCGGTGCCAATGCGGAACAGGAAAACCGGGTCTTGATGATGTCCAACGGAGCGCATGGGGACGCGAACCCGATCCTCTTGATCGATGAAAACGATGTGTTGGCCGGTCACGCTGCTAGTGTGGGCCAAGTCGACCAGGAACAGATGTACTACCTGATGAGTCGGGGGATTGCGAAGCCAACTGCCCAACGGATGGTTATTCGCGGGTTCCTCAGTGCCGTTATCGGTGCCGTACCGCTCCCGGAAGTGCGTCAAGAAATGATCGATATTCTCGAAAGGAAGCTTGAAGATGGTCAACAACTTGAATAAGGTCGCAGCAGATTTTCCAGTTTTAAACCAAAAAGTTAACGATGAGCGGCTTGTTTATTTAGACAACGCCGCCACCGCCCAGCGTCCCAACCAAGTTGTTGAGTCGTTAGTCCACTTTTATCAAAACGATAACGCCAACGTGTTACGCGGGGTGCACACCCTGGCAGAACGTGCCACTGCTGAATATGAAGAAGCCCGGCGCAAGGTGCAACACTTCATCAACGCACCGGAACCAGAAGAAATCATTTACACGAAGGGCTGTACTGACGGGTTGAACCTCGTTGCCAGCACCTATGGTGAAGCGAATGTCGAAGCTGGCGATGAGATCGTCATTTCCATTATGGAACACCATAGTAATCTGATTCCTTGGCAGCAATTGGCACTCAAGAAGCACGCCACGTTGAAGTATATTCATTTAACGGATGATGGTGAGATTGATCTTGAAGAAGCCAAAACGCTGATCACCGATAAGACGAAAATCGTTGCCGTGGCCCACGCCAGCAACGTGATGGGGACTGTTAGTCCCATCAAGGAACTGGCCGCAATTGCTCATCAACACGGGGCAGTATTTGTGGGTGACGGGGCGCAATCCGTGCCGCACATGGCTATTGATGTCCAGGATCTGGACGTTGATTTCTACGCCTTCTCCGGTCACAAAATGATGGGGCCAACTGGAATCGGTATTCTGTACGGCAAACGAGAATTGCTTGAAGCAATGCCGCCCTACCAGTACGGTGGTGAAATGATCGGGTTCGTGCACCAGTTTGAAAGTACCTGGGCTGAATTACCCTACAAGTTCGAAGCCGGGACGCAAAACATTGCCGGCGCGATTGGGTTAGGCACCGCCGTTGACTACCTCGAAAACATCGGGATGGACAACGTTCAGGCGCACGAGCAAGCACTCGTGAACTACTTGTTGCCTAAGCTCGAAGCGGTTGATGGTGTCACGGTTTACGGCCCTCAGGACCCAGCAAAACACACCGGCGTTATTGCGTTTAATTTGGATAACCTGCACCCCCACGACGTAGCGACTGCCTTAGATATGGAAGGCATCGCCGTTCGGGCCGGTCACCACTGTGCGCAACCACTGATGGCATATCTTGGACTGACCGCCACTGCCCGTGCCAGCCTGTATTTATACAATACCGAGGCGGACGCTGACAAATTACTCAGTGCAATTCAGGAAACAAAGGAGTTCTTTAATCATGGGACTGTCAAAGCTTAATAGTCTGTATCGCGAGGTCATCTTGGATCATTCAGATCACCCGCACCATAAACATCAACTCGATCACGCGGATAAGACCATTACCCTGAAAAACCCAACCTGTGGTGACGTGATCAATCTCGAAATTGAATTAACGGATGATGATAAAATCAAAAACATCGGCTTTACCGGCGACGGCTGCACGATCAGTCAGTCCTCTGCCAGCATGATGACCGATGCAGTGATGGGCAAGTCAAAGGAAGATGCCCTGCATATGGCCAAGACGTTTTCCGACATGGTCATGGGTAAGGAACATCCACAAGCCGACTTGGATCAGCTCGAGGACGCAGCCATTCTGTCGTCGATCATGAGCTTCCCAGCACGAATCAAGTGCGCAACGCTTTCCTGGTGGGCCTTACAACAGGCCTTACTTGGCGAAAACGGTGCCCAGACAACGGAGAAGGAGGATTAGGCATATGAGTGAAATACCTGATAGCATTAAAAACGACCAAGATTACGAATACGGGTTCCACGATGATGTGAAGCCAGCGTTTACCACGGGGCGTGGCCTGACCGAAGAAATTGTGCGTGAAATTTCTGCTGAAAAGCACGAACCGCAATGGATGTTGGACTACCGGTTAAACGCCTATAAGATCTATAAGGAAATGCCATACCCGGCATACGGACCTGACTTGACTAAGCTTGATCTCAAGAACATGCGATATTACCAAAAAATGACCGACAAAAAGTACCGGGACTGGGAAGATGTGCCAGATGACATCAAGAAGACCTTCGACCGGTTAGGGGTGCCCGAAGCTGAGCGGAAGTATTTGGCTGGGTCCTCTGCGCAATACGAGTCAGAAGTGGTCTACCACAACATGAAAGATGATTTCGATAAATTAGGCATCATCTTTACGGATACCGATACCGCATTACGTGAATATCCAGAGCTATTCAAGAAGTGGTTTGGCAAGTTAGTTAAGCCGTTCGACAACAAGTTCGCTGCCTTAAACGGGGCGGTCTGGTCTGGCGGGTCCTTCATTTACGTGCCGAAGGGTGTGCAAACGAAGACACCGATCCAATCGTACTTCCGGTTGAACTCTGAAAACTCAGGTCAATTTGAACGGACATTGATCATCGTCGACGAAGGCGCCCACGTGGACTACGTTGAAGGGTGTACTGCACCAAACTACTCAACGGATAGTCTGCACGCGGCCGTTGTTGAAGTGAACGTGGAACGTGACGCCTACTGTCGCTACACCACGATTCAAAACTGGTCTGATAACGTGTATAGTTTGGAAACCAAGCGGGCCGCTGCTGAAGAAAATGCCACGATGGAATGGGTCGATGGCAACTTGGGGTCAAAGGTCACCATGAAGTACCCAAGCGTTTATCTTAACGGCCGTGGCGCTCGTGGGACCATGTTGTCCATCGCCGTCGCAAGTAACGGAATCCACCAAGATTCCGGTGCGCGGATGATTCACAACGCGCCAAACACATCGAGTTCAATTGTGTCTAAGTCCATCGCGAAAACGGGTGGTTCCACGGATTATCGTGGGACAGTCCGGTTTACCGAAAAGTCAGACGGCTCAAAGGCGCACGTGGAATGTGATACGATCATTATGGACGACCAGTCATCGTCGGATACGATTCCGTATAACGAAATCTATAACGGTAATGTGGCCATGGAACATGAAGCGAAAGTTTCAAAGATCTCAGAAGAACAACTCTACTACCTGATGAGTCGTGGCATCTCGGAAGCAAAGGCAACCGAAATGATCATCATGGGCTTCGTGGAACCATTTACGAAGCAGCTTCCAATGGAATATGCGGTGGAGTTGAATCGGTTGATTAGTTTTGAGATGGAGGGGTCAATAGGGTAGAGTGTGGAAGAAGGCGTTAAGGGGGCGGAGCGTAAGTAACTCTGGCAGAAATGCCCGAACCTGGCATTTTTGCCAGAGTTACTTACGCAGTAGCCCCCTGCCTTCTGGAACACGTTTCGGCAATGTGAAATGAGAGCACGTCGCAAGCCGCACAAAGGCAAAGAAAAGTGCAATCCGATTCTGGATTTTTTGCCAGAGTCCGTTACATGGCGGCCCCTTGCCTTCTGGAACACGTTTCGGCAATGTGAAATGGGAGCACGTCGCAAGGCGCACGAAGGCGAATAAAAGCTGATTCCAGTGTTCCACACAACAGCGCTATAGAACCACTCAATTCCTATAAACATCAAAGCAAAAAAATCCTGTCTCACCAAAAAATGGTGAAACAGGATTTTTAGTCTATTTTCCCTGACGCGTTAACCCATGAATACAATTTTCATAAAGCCACGCTAGCAACGGCGCATCATCACCAGTTTCATAATAAGCCGTCAGTAACCGATTCCATTCAGGTAGCTGTACCTCGGTAATATTAACCAGACCGGTGCCAGCATTGATCATAATATAATTAGCTGCCACAATGGAAGTGCGTTTGTTGCCATCCCAGAATAACTGTTCTCGGTCGGCCCGCAGCATGTGGCGTAGTGCCTTTTCCGTGGCGGACAGGTTACTTGTCATTAAGGTGTTGATCCACAAGGAAACAGTCGTATTGTTAGGAATATTTGGAACATATTTTGCATCTTCAGTGTAGATCTGTCCATCACGAAGCTGGCCCCAAACCAGGGCTTCATTTTCGGCAACAGCAGCGTTGATCCGACAAGCCATTGTCAGCGAGAAAGGCGCGCTACAAGTGAGAACAAGATGCCATGCGTGCTGTAAATTCGTAATGATCAGTAACTCATCTGGCGTAATGGTGGCTGGTTGATGGCCATCTAAAATAGAATACACATCTTGTTGCGATACCGTCACACCTTCGAATTTTGAATTAGCATAAATGAGTGCTGGCAGGGTGACTGCTAGCAAGCGATGGTTTTCTAAAGGTGAAAGGTGGTGTTTATCTGCCAGCATAACGTTGTACAACTCCTTTATTCTGTTTATGGATAGCCTATTAATACTAGATGAAAATGGCAAGTAAAGTATGCTGTGATGGCACTATTTGTACATAAAAAGGGGAAGCCTTAGAATCGACCATCCCCTTATCAAAAGGCTATTTTGTTAAAGCTAACATTGACTTTAAAATAGTTGTTTAAGCCCCTTGCGAAACGCTCTTCAACAACGAATCAGTAAAGGCATCCAAGTGCTTCTTATCTTCATCATCAGCCTGCAGGTTAATGAACAGCGGTTCAGCACCACGAGTGGCGCCAGTTCCGGCAATTTGTTTGTCAAAATAGGTGACTGCTTTGCAGTAGTCGTCGCCGTAGAAGGTATCACCGGAGCCGGTCACACCAAAGACTTTTCCGGTGAGATCCAAGTCCTGGATATCATCGTAGAAGTCCATGCCTTCGTCGGGGAGCTCACCCTCGCCGTCGGTATAGGGCACGATAACGATCAGGTCATCGTCTTCGAGGTCTTCAGCGTCAGCCTGTGAGATCTCGGTTAATTCAGGGTCGAGGCCCTTATCTTTAAGTTGTTGCACAACAATTTCAGCAACTTCTTCGTTATTTCCAGTAAGTGATGCATAAATGACGGATGCATTCATCAACAATCAACACCTTTCACTTAAAAAGTATAGCATTGTTCAATTTTTTACTTAATAAGGGAAATGACTAATTCCACTAGGAATATTTCCGTGGCATAATTAACGTAACGTGAGAATATTTTAATCTTTGACTTGAATACGGGCTCAATTTGCCCGTTGATCACACCGAAATCACCAAAAAAACCTAACGGAGGGGTACACCATGGCAGACGAAGAATTAGGAACGGAATTTTCACCCATTGAAAACAAGGTTATGACAGCACTTGAGGACGTCATTGATCCAGAACTGGGCATTGATATGGTCAATCTTGGTCTGATTTACGACATCAACGTGGACGACGATGGGGCGTGCGTGGTCACGATGACGTTGACCACCATGGGCTGCCCACTCGGGAACCTGTTAAACGACCAAATTACCCAGGCGATCGTTTCTGTCGATGGCGTGACGGCCTGCGACATTAATTTAGTCTGGGAACCAGCATGGGACATGGACCGGATGAGTCGTTTCGCGAAGGTTGCGCTTGGGATTCACGGCTAGACATAGAAATGGATGATTGAGATGAACATAAAAAAATTTGTGGACCGCAGAAAAGAATTGCGCATTTCTCAGGTGAAAATGTGTGAGGGCATCTGCACCCAGTCCACGCTAAGTAAGTTTGAATCCAGTGGTCGGGTACCGTCACTGGTGATCTTGACCCAGTTATGTACGCGGATTGGGTTGACCATTGATGACCTGAATTCGGATGAGATTTCGTCGACGAACCAGATTCAAAAACAGTTGGATACAGCGGAACGGCAACTTGCCATGGGTGATTACCAAACGGTGCTGCAGACGATTTCTGGCATCGATGAGGAGCAGATCAGCCCGATTCCGTTGCGGATTCAGTTCTACTATTTACGCGGGATGTTAAACGCACTGATCAACCGCGCACCAGAGGTCGTTTTATACGATTTCTCGCAGATTTTAAACGATTTAGATGAACGCCACGATACGATTTTTTCGCAATTAGCCTACGTGGGGTCTGGCCTGACCTATATTCGGAAGAAGCAGTTCGAACGGGCGCAATTTTACTTCTGCAAGGTCAACGACTTTATCAAGACCCAGTTGGAGCGGCCACAGTCCGATGATGACCCGCGGCGTGATGACCTGCGCTTGTTGACGCTGATCTTCTACACGGCATACTACTATGCCTTGCAGGACCAGTTAACGACCAGTGATGAGCTGATTGAGACCGGGATGAACCTGTGCTCGATCAAGCATGTCACGTATTATTTACCGCGGTTGAAGTTCCTGGCGGCGGAAAACGCCATTCGGGAAAAGCAGGAGAAGACCCAGGTCGAGGATCTGATGACTGAAGCGCGCGTGTTTGCGAACCTGAATAAGAATCAAATTATTACCGTGAAACTGGCTGCGTTGCGCAATCGGTACGCGAAAGGGTTGGATCTGCAGGATTTGGTGCCTTAACGGAAAGTGTTAGTTGAACTTTTAAATGAAAAGTGACAAAAAATAGTGTTTTGACAACGAAAAGGCCTACTCAGATGAGCAGGTCTTTTTTATACTTGGGGCAATCAAAATAGAGGAGGTCCTCATCGTGGATAACCTATACACGGTCACACAGGTGGCTGACAATGTCTATAACATTAGCGATTCCATTACTGAAGAAGGCACCGTTTGGCAAAATTATCACCATTACCAGTGACATGGGCTCGCTTGGACTAGCAACTGATCCAACGTCGATGTTCTCAAAGATCATTGCTTTCCCATACCAGGCGTCTAAGACAGCGTTAAATGCGATGGTCGTTTCCTACAGTAAGGAACTCAAGGATACCAACATCACGTCTAACGCGGTTAACCCTGGGATGACAGCAACTGATTTGATGGACAAGAAAGCTTTTGAAGCTAACGGTGCCAAGACCGTTGAACAAGGGGCTGCGCGGGCGATTGAGCTGGCACTGGATCCGAAGAACGAGCTTAATGGGACATTTACGAGTGACCAGGGGCCTGAACCTTGGTAAAAAATTGAAAATGTTTAAAGTAAGACAAAGAAACGGACTATTTTAAAATAGTCCGTTTCTTTAACGCAGTTTTAAATATCAATCAAATGATGATGCACCGCATACCGAATTAAATCGGCCCGCGAATGCAGTTTTAACTTATGCATGATGCTAGCTTTGTGCGCCTCAACAGTTTTAGTCGAAATAAACAATTCGGCGGCAATCTCTTTGTTAGAATACCCCAGCGTGACCAGCGGCAAGACATCACGTTCTCGTTTGGAAAGGGCATTATAGCTCTTTAGTTTGACGTTGACGTCACCAGAATTGATCTGCTCGAGATCCGTTTTTGAGATCTTGATACTCTTATCAATGTAGGTGTCACCATTGGCCAGTGCCGAAAGGGCGTGCAGCAGTTCATCATCGGAGGAACTTTTCAGCACGTACGACATGGCGCCGTTATGAATCGACTGGTTGATGTACTCTTGTTCTTCGTGCATCGATAAAATAAGAATCCGGACATCCGGAAACTGTTCGTGAATCTTTTGCGTCGTGATCAGACCGGATTCACCAGGCGGCATGCTGAGATCCATCACTAAAATATCAATGTCGCCGCGTTCGACGCGCAGATAGGTATCAGTCCCGTTGGCTGCTTGGTCAACCACCGTGAAATTTGGCTGGTCGTCGGCAATCATCACGTTGTACATGCTGAGTCCTCCTTTTTTGTTTTTTGGTTGGTGATTTCTTTTTTGTAGTATTCTGGTTTGGAATTTATTCTCGTTCTAGTTGTTCTTGGCTAAAAAGTATTGTAGAAGGTAGGGAATATGGCGCATGCAACTCTGGCAAAAATGCCAAGTTCAGTAGTGCTTATCTTAGACCATAGTGCGCCTTGCGACGTGGTTTCAGGCCACATTGCCGAAACGTGTTCCAGAAGGCAAGGGGCTACTGCGTAAGCTAACTCTGGCAAAAATACCAAGGTCAGTTAGTGCTTATCTTAGACCATAGTGCGCCTTGCGACGTGGTTTCATGTCACATTGCCGAAACGTGTTCCAGAAGGCAAGGGGCGGCCATGTAACGGACTCTGGCAAAAAATCCAGACCCGGGATTTTCTGCCAGAGTCCGTTACATTCTGCCCCTTAACCGCCTTCTTCCACACTCTCTACAACGCTACCGGAAACTTCACCGTCACCATTGTCCCATTTCCCGGTTCTGATTTAATACTAAAGGCACCATTGAGCGCCTTAACGCGTTCATTCATGTTCATGAGGCCCATGGAGCGGCCGTTGAATTCTTGGTGTTTCGGGACTTCGAAGCCCTTGCCGTCGTCCATGATCTCAAGCGTGATGAAGTGGTTATGCGAAACGAGCAAGAGGTCGATTTCATGAGGTTCGGCGTGCTTCAACGCGTTGTGAATGGCTTCTTGCGCAATGCGGTAGAGGACGTTTTGCGTTTCAGCACTCAGGACATCGGTCTTGGCGCTGCCACTTACGGTTGTGGTGATTCCCGTGGCTTCTTCTGACCGCTCAGCTAGGACCCGTAAGGCGGGAATCAGCCCAAAGTTATCGAGAACAGATGGTCGGATGTCCAGTGCCATGCCTTTCACTTCCTCCAGTGTATCGTTGAGTTGTTTTTCAATGCCAGCCGTCAGTTCTTCCGTTTCAGTCGGTGACAGGCTATCCTTGGCGAGCCGGCGAACACCCATAATTGCGGAATACATACTCTGCGCGATACTGTCGTGGAGGTCCTCCGAGATGTTTTTACGTTCTTTTTCCTGCGCTTCCGACACGTAGCGGCTGAGTTGCCGTTGCTCGGCCATTTCATCCATGCGGTCGATGGTGCCGCGACTCTTCAGCGTTAGCGAAAAGACCTTGGTTGGCACGTCGATCACGTGGTAGATCAAAAAATAGTTTAACGGATGACGCTTGTCGTTGGCGAGGGTGATTGGAATGGAAATCTCATGCATCATACTGCGAATCGAACAACTAAAACAGTCATCGGTTGGCGCAAACTTCTGTTTAACGGCGGCGTCAGCCACCTGGACGAGGTAGTTGGGCGCAAAATGCAGTTCGTCTTGTAGGTCCTGGGCAAGCTTGTTACTGACCAGCAGAGTGTCCTCTTGAAAGAGGTAGATGGCGTCGCTGGCTTCGTCAAAATAGTGTTCGATCCAATGTTGTGCAGTTGCCAAAACGTCATCACCAGACTTTCAAGGATTTAGAGTGTCGTTTTGAAAGGCTTGAAACACCAATTATTTTCCCCTTAATGATACCATGTTTACACGCTGATAAAAGCGTTTTTCACTAAAATAATCACAAAAATATATTGCTTGATTTGGGGATGCTGTGCCGTGCTTTCAGTGTCCTTTGGAAATGAGAGTTAGCTCATTGATTCATTGTGATATCGGTGTTTAATCACTTTATACGATTGAATAAATTATGACATAAATAAGTATGCACGAAAAATAAACTGTAATTTTTGAAAAAGAAATTGCAGCTTTCAAGGTTTTATTGTGAAACAGTAAACACACTGAACATGATAAAAAGATTATCCCATAATTCAACAGACTTGTACTCAAAAAGTTGCGTCCAGGGCATTAAAAAATCTGGCTGCTTGGAACGGCGAGTGGAAGACAGTTTTGATAGTCACAAATGAAGTCCTTAGGCTGATTGTCATCAAGTTGAAGGAAGTCTTGCAGTTCCTGTTTAGACGTCCAGAAGTGGGCAATCGTGTAGAAATCGGAGCTCGGTGTCGCAACAAACCGATTTTGTGAACTAGCGAGATTAACGAGGACACGATTCTCGATATTGCAATAATATGAGTCTAATAATAAATATTCGTTTTTCGTTGGATTATGGCAAACCCCGGCAAAAATATCGTTCAACACGTCGCGCTGTTCAAAAGCGGTCTGATTGGAAACAACTGTGACGGTGGGGAAGTCGGCAAATTGGTCGGCAAGTCGCTGATAGTTTTCAGTGTTAGAACTGATCAGAATCTGATCGCAAAGCATGATTAAATTGTGAACAGCGACAATCGTGTTTGAAATGATCTGATCCAAGTCCTTAACCGGCGTGTTCGTCGTCAAAATAAGCCCAATCATTGCAACAACCTCCCTAGAATTTGTGCGTTACTTATTGTTACTTGCAGTATAGCAGATGGGAAGGGGAGGGGGCATTAGGGAAATGGCTAATTGGGGAGAGCGTGGAGGGAGGCGGTTAGGGGGCGGCTCATAAGGGGACTTCGACCAGAAAAGCCCGGGCCTGGCTTTCCTGGTCGAAGTCCCCTTATGAATTAGCCCCGTGCCTCCCGAAACGCGTTTAGGCTACATAAAAGTAGAACGCAGTGGCCAGGACAACTCGGAAAAATCAGTGCAGAATCACAAGTAACAAGTAACAAGCATTAAATCAGAAATCACAAATCAGAAATCACAAATCCAAAAAAATAAATCACAATCTCCCCAACTCCACCACAAAAAAGAGCCACCGCCAACCAACCTCAGCGATAGCTCTAATCTAACTAAATCTAAATATCACTCAATCAAACCCTACTTCCCATCATAAAACGACCGCGGTACACCATACCGAGACCGCCCAAGTGACTGTTGCAGCCACGGCACGAACCAGTAGTCCAGCCCAATACTTCGACCAGAACCGTTCATCAGCGCGATGGCGACGAACAGGACCCAGCAGGTTGCCCAGGTGTGCAGGAAGAAGAAAAAGCCGATAGCGACGAGCAGGGCGGCCGTCCAAGTACCGAGGCCAAAGAAGATCAGGCACCCCAGAATGATTTCCCAGATGCCGATACCTGAGTGGCCGATAACCAGCCAGCTGATGTCACCCTGGAATTTATCCACCCCGTCAATAAACAGGCCCAGGCCAAATGCAATCCGTAGCGGGACAGTCCAGAGCACGTTTGAGCGTCGTGCTGTGTTGTAGCTGAACACTGTCCGGCCGTTATCGATGCGGAAGAACTCGTCCATTAAATACTTCCACATGAAGTAGAATGAGCCGATCCGTTTGAAATACAGGAAGTTTGATCCATGCTTCATGATGGTGGCCAGCCAACCGCGGACTCGTTTGCCCCCAAAGACCTGCGCAATCCCGTAGCGGGAACCAAACGAAATGGTGAAGCCCATATTTTTGTCGGTAAACTCGGTGTAATTCTTGTCACCGTTGATGTCAGCGGCAATGTTTGCGGCGGAAACATTCGCTTCGTTTTCAGCTTCCTGAGCGGTCTGTGGGACAGCCCGTTCAGCACCTTCAGCAGTGGCGTTGGCGTCATCACCGGCAACGTAGACGCTCTTATCTTCCAGACCGTCAGCTTGCAGATACTTGTTGACGACCAGCCGGCCGCCACGACCAGCATCGATGCCAAATTCATCGGCAGTGTGGTTGGTCTTCACACCGGCAGTCCAGATCAACGTGAAGGTCTTGATTGGATCTTGTTCCTTGATCTCGACGCTATCCGCATTCACCTTAGTGATTGCAGAAGAGGTGCGAGTCTCAACGCCGTTCTTCTTGAGGTAAGCTTCTTCGTGGGCGGCGTTAGTCCGATCCAACATGTTCGTGATCGTTGGTGCGGCTTCAACCAGAATGATTTTGATCTCACTTGGGTCAAGTTTGTTTTGAGCAGCCAATGTTTTCTTGTAGTCAATGAGTTCGCCGACTGTTTCAGCGCCGGTAAACCCGGACCCACAGATGACGAGCGTCAATTTGGCAGCTTTTTTTTCAGGGTCGCGTTCAACGGCTCCGTCACGGATAATGGCGTTGATGTGGTCGCGCAGTTGGATCGCGTCTTCCATGGACCAGAGCGTGAACCCATTTTCTTTAACGCCTGGTGTGCCGAAATCGTTAGGTTCGCCACCCATACTGATCAGCAGGCTGTCGAAGGCGTAGGTGCCAAACTCACCGTGAACCTCTTTAGCGTCCGTGTCGATAGATTGAATGGTGTCGGTAATCAAATGAACGTTTGATTGACGGCTAAATAATTTCTGGAGGTCATATTGCACAGCATCGGGTTGAACCCGCTCGGTGGCGACCTCGTGCAACTGTGTTAAATAAGTAAAGTAAGAGTGACGGTCAATCAACGTAATGGTCACGTCGTTGTTGCCTTTAAAGCGTTTCGCTAATTTTTTAGTGGCCAAAACGCCAGCGAATCCAGCGCCAATGACAACGATGTTTTTGCTCATGATGAACCCTCCTAACCGGTTATAAGACAAGTGTGTAAATCAATCATTATAATTGCATAACACCTTACATCATGATTATAGTAAGCGGTTTCAAGAATGTCTAATGAATTGAATGTGAAGTGGGGAGCAGAGCGCGAAAGAAGGCGTTTAAGAGGTTGCACATAGGGGGACTCTGACGGAAATGCCCCGCCCCTGGGCATTTCCGTCAGAGTCCCCCTATGTGCAACCTCTTGCCTTCTTTCGCGCGTTTCGGCTATATGAGAGTAGAACGAAATCCAAAGCGAGCCACTAGTAACAGTAGTATAAATAAAGAGCGCGGAGGGAGGCGTTTCGGCAATGTGGGATTAGAACGAAATTTAAGGCGGGTCTATAGTAACGGTAGTATAAAGAACGACCGCGAAATAGCGAAGGAACGCGAAAAACGGCTTAACTCAAGAAAAATCTAAAAAAGAACAAAAAAAGCAACCACCTAAATTGTCGACTCGGGGATTCAGATCCAAACAGATCCTACCCAATGGCAATAGATGATCACTCAACAATAAGCATAGCCGGTTACCCAAAAAAACAACCATTCAGTCAAACACCTAAACAGTTGTTCAATAGAAAACGACTCAGCCAACTTAAGGCCGCAATCCCTTATCCAAAGTATCAATAATAAACGTAATCTGTTCATTCACATCCCGCGGCGAAAGATCCAAAAACTCGCGGTAAACGGCGCCGAGAAAGGTACTGATCACAAGTTGGAACACCATGTCGTTTGGGATATCTGCAACTAAGTGTTGCTCCTTCAAGCGGGTAACGGCAGGCGTAAAAATCTGGCCAATTGCTTTCGTGGCGACGTCCTTAAACTTGTTTCGCAGTTCAACGTTATACATCAAGGCTTCAAACAGAACTTTGATGACCGAAATGTTTGCCATCACAAAGTGCATCCGGTCGGTGACCACACTAGTGAGAAAATCGCGTAACGTGTTGAAGGGGAGGTTGACGCGTTCCGCGCCGAATTCGGTGGCCATTCGCGGTAATACAACGGCCAAAAATGGTTGGATAATGGCGCGTAACAGCTCTTGCTTGTTGGCGTAGCGCTTATAAACGGTGCCTTCTGCGACGTCTGCTCGTTGCGCAATATTGGCAGTGGTCGTGTTGGCAAATCCCTTTTCGGCAAACAGCGAGAGACTGGCTTCGAGAATCTGTTTTTGTTTTTCAGTCAAGTTGCGGTTTTCCGTCATGGCTTCTTTAAAGTACGTACTGATCTGTGTTGGTTCGCTCATGTTAGACCCTCCGATAACGTTTCATACCGACAATATTTAAAATTGTAAACCCAATGAGGAACGCAATCAAGATGAGCAAGTTAGGCGTGATATCGGCGAGGGTTGCACCCTTGGTGGCTACGTTGGTGAGGGAGCTTGCGCCATAGTACAGCGGGAAAATGTGGGCAAGCCATTGCAGCCAGGTTGCCATGCCGCTCAGCGGTACGAGGCCTGAGAAGAGAATTTGCGGAATAACAACAATCGGGATGAATTGGATCATCTGGAATTCGGAGTTGGCAAACGTTGAGATGAAAATGCCCATGGTGAGGGCGACCAGCGCTAGACACAGGTTGATGAGTACTAGCAGCCAGAAGTTGCCGACAATTGTGACCTGGAAGACGTAGAACGCGAACCAGACCAGCAGGAGCGTTTGTAAAACGGCAAAGAGCCCGTAGCCAATCAGGTAGCCGGTAATGATCTCGGAGCGTCGAATCGGCGTGGCGAGCAACCGGGATAGCGTTCCCGTTGTGCGTTCGTGCAACAGAGAGATGCCAGAGATCAGGAACACAAATAGGAAGACGAAGAAGCCAAGCAGAATCGGCAAAAATTCAATGAAGAAGTTGGAATTGGAACTGCCATAGAGGTAGTGCGAACTTGTGGTGTACGTTTTGGCAGATTGTTTGCTGTTCGAATTCGTCTTAGAAGCTGGCAGTTGGGCGGCCAGTTGCGGACTCGATTTCACAAGTTTCTTCAAAATGGCTTGCTGCTGTTTGAGGGCGGCAGCCTGTTTGGTTGTGGCGGCCTTCAGGGCAGCAAATTTTAACTTGATCGTGCCTTGCTGCAAGGACTGTTTGATGATCGTAGATTTGCTGGGTTCACTGTTTTGATACGTCACGGTCAGTTTGTTACCTGATTGCTTTAACACCCCAGCAATATTATCGCGGCGAATGACGTGTTCTGCATTGATGGTTTTACTGTAATGTTTGATTTTAATGTGACTGTTATCCACGGCATTGACCAATGACGAGTCAACGTTGCTGACACCTAAAGTTGCCGTGGTATCGCTGTTGGAGTCAAACAGAAAGTACATGAGCGTCAGAATAAGCAGGGGCGCTAAAAACATCAGTGCCAGTGTGCGCTTATCCCGAAACATTTCGGTGATGATTCGTTTAACGATTGCTAGTGTGCGCATCTTGAAGCCTCCCTGCTTTTAAGAATACCTGCTCAACGGTGTCGACCTCGTACTGGGTCTCCAGGGCTTTAGGCGAACCAGCGGCCAGGGTGACCCCTTCGCGGATGAGGGCGAGACGGTCACACCGTTCGGCTTCATCCATGACGTGAGTGGTGATGAGGACTGATTTTCCCTGGTCTTTCAGGGAATTCAACTCGGCCCAGATCTGCTGCCGTAATTCCGGATCAATACCAACAGTAGGTTCGTCGAGAATCAGCACGTCAGGGTCTTGAATCATGGCAATGGCCAGGGACAACCGGCGTTTCATCCCACCAGAATAGTTGTTAATGCGTTTGCCCAGGTCATCGGTGAGGTTGACGACTTGTGCAACATGGGCAATGGCAGCGTCAAGCTTGCTGCCGGTGACGCCCATGAGTTGACCGAAGAACCGCAAGTTCTCCTTCGCAGATAAGTTGTCATACAGGGCATCGCTTTGTGCCATGTATCCGATTTTAGTCATGATCGCACGGTTTGGCATGAGCGTGCCAAGCACCATGACCTGACCGGCCTTAGCGGCTTCCATCCCCATGATAATTTTTACAAGGGTGGTCTTGCCAGCGCCAGAAGGACCAATTAACCCAACGATTTCTCCTGGAAAAAGGTCGAGTGAGACGCCATCTAAGACGGTTCGATTGCCGTAAATTTTTTGGATAGTTGCTGCATGAATAACAGGTTCCATAGAATCACCTTCTAAATTAGTGAGTGAGTTTTCACTCACCTATTGATTGACATAAGAATAGCGCTTTTTGTAAGGGCTGTCAATAGCGCTTGACGAAAAATAAGTTCCTTCCACTGTTAGGTGATAGTCCGTTGCATTCCGCAATTTGGCAGGCCGTGTAGTGGCTCGCACCGTGCTAAATCGCGCCATTACAATGACGTTGACCTTGCTTGTTATCATTAGTTAAGCATCACAATGGCCTTAAAACGAGTTCGAAGAGAATCCGCCCTCGACTGCTGGTAAGACCATTGACAGTGATGCTTCTTGTGATAGACCAGTTGACACTACCAATTTATTAACAAGGTCCATGACACTTTTATGAAGACTAAGTTCTACGTTGACTATTACAAGTATCGTAGCGTTGTGGAGTTGTTCGGCATTGCAGACATGGAGCTCCTGACTTATTGAAACAGGTCGAAAACCGCAACTCTAAAAATCAATTCCAATAAGTGCCAGTCATGCTGTATAATAAAATTAAAACTTGAAATTATTTAATAAATCTTTTCAGAAAAGGAGGGACCATCACGTATGGCAACCATCAAAGATATTGCAAAATTAGCTCAGGTGTCACCGGGGACGGTCTCGCGTGCACTTAACGTTGAAAAAGAAAGCGCGGTTGCACCGGAAACGGTCGAACGCGTTAAAAAAATTGCCACCCAACTTGGGTATCGGCCGGTACAGCATAAAGCGTCAACGTCAGCAACGATTACCTGCGCGTTGATTACGACCCTCACGCTTCAGCAGGAGACCGAGGATGAGTACTGGCATTTTATTCGTAAAGGTATCTACGAAACGGCGAAAAGCCATTCCGTCACCATTCAAAATATCTTCCGCATCCAAAACGGCGTTGACCCCAAACTGGTGGCTGAATACGATGCCATCATTGTCATGGGGTCCATGTCGAATCAGTCGCTTAAATTATTTAAACAGTTTAATAAAAATATCGTGGTGATCGATGATGTGAATTCCGATTATGACTTTGTGGACACAGTCGGTACCAACTTATATCCCTTGACCCGGATGGCCCTGGATGATCTGCAGGCCGAGGCCCAGGGACCGATTGCGTTTATTGGCGGCAACCGGGTGGAAATGCGGGCTAACGGGTCAGTTGAACACGAAGTCCCAGATCCGCGTGCGATTGCTTACCATGATTGGACCTTGATTCATCAGCAACCGGATATGAGTGAGATCACTGATTGGACGAGCCAGGCTGGGGTTACCGCAATCAAGAGACTGATCGATGCTGGGCAACCGATTGGCGGGTTATTGGTGGCTTCGGATCCAATTGCCATTGGTGTCCTAAAAGGGTTGCGAGACCGTCAGCTCACTCCGGGGAAGAATCTCCCGCTGATCAGCTTTGACGGTATCGAGGTGGCTTCGTTTTTGACACCGGCACTGACAAGTATTTGGCTGCCAAAAGAGGAACTTGGTGTGGCAGCTGTGAATCAAGTCCTTGACCTGCTTGCAAGTCATCGCACGTGGTCAGCACGCATCAGCATTCCTGGCAAGCTTGGTCGAGGCGATACTTTTCCAATTAAGCAAGCATAAAAATAACCGTGAACGAAGGCGATAATTTGCAACGCATAGTAAATATGCGTTGTGGATTATCGCCTTTTTTGATTAAATAATAGGATAAAACAAATAAACTTTAGTTAATTTTATTAAATAATATTGAAAGTTTTACTGAAAACGATTACATTTAAGATGTTCACACGATACATTCACTATCATTTAGGAGGCTTTTCTATGTCAGAAACAAGTACTGGCCGGCGGATAACATCCAGATTGTCCTATTCGTTTGGGGCGTTCGGTCACGATATGTTTTACGCAACATTATCAACTTATTTCATTATGTTTGTCACTTCCCATTTATTTGACAAGGACAGTGGCGGACAAAATGCGAAGATGATCGGGTATATCACACTGATCATCATGGTCTTGCGGTTTGTCGAACTGGTCATTGACCCGTTCATTGGAAATACCATCGATAATACGAATTCTCGCTGGGGTCACTTTAAGCCTTGGGTGGTTGCCGGTGGGACTGTGAGTTCAGCCATTATTATTATTTTATTTACGAACATGGGCGGTTTGAACACATCAAAGTCAATGCTCTACCTGGTATTATTCACGGTGCTCTACATCACGATGGATATCTTTTATTCGTTTAAGGATGTTGGGTTTTGGTCAATGATTCCTGCCATTTCATTTGATTCGGCGGAACGTGAAAAGACCGCAACATTTGCCCGGGTGGGGTCAAACATCGGGGCCAACATTGTTGGGGTCGTTGTGATGCCAATCGTCCTTTTCTTCTCCGTTAACTCAAATAGCGGTCAGGGGGATAATCGTGGGTGGTTTGCCTTTGCCCTGATCATCGGGGTCGTGGCATGGTTATCTGCCATTGCTGTTGGTATCGGAACAAAGGAAAATGATTCAGAATTGCGCCAGAATAAAGAAAAAACGAGTTTTAGCGCTGTTTTGAAAGTCTTGACGCGTAACGACCAATTGATGTGGCTTTCCTTAACGTACTGCCTGTACACGACTGGGATCGCAATTTTAAACTCGTTGGAACTGTACTACTTCACCTATATTCTCGGAAAAGCAGCTGAATTTAGTTTCTTAGCATCATTGAACGCTGTGATCGGGATCTTCTCTGTCCTGACCTTCCCATCGTTGGCACAGAAGTTTAGCCGGCGAAATGTGTTCTTCTCTTCAATCGTTGTGATGTTGATCGGGGTCTGCTTGTTCGTCTTTGCCGGTCATTCATTAGCACTGGTACTGACTGCTGCAGTGTTGTTCTACGTCCCACAAACCTTGATCTTCTTGGTTGTCTTGATGATTCTTTCTGATTCTGTTGAGTATGGCCAACTGAAGTTTGGTCACCGGGATGAATCATTAACATTGTCGGTTCGGCCGCTGCTTGATAAATTCGGTGGTGCCGTTTCAAACGGGGTCGTTGGGTTAACGGCTGTTTGGGCTGGGATGACCAGCGGCGCTACTGCGGGGTCAATCACGCCCCATGGTCAAATGATCTTTAAGCTCATGATGTTTGGTGTGCCAGCCATCCTGATTCTTGCGGGAACGTTCACGTTCTACAAGAAGGTTACCTTGGATGAAAAGGAACATGCCCGCATTGTGGATGAACTCGAAAAGACTTGGCACGAACGTCTTGAAACGGATGACGATGAATCAATGGCCGATATCCGCGCGGAAGTGGATGCCGAAACGTTGACCTTGACGGCACCCGTTGATGGCGAACTCGTTGCGTTGAACACGGTTGGTGAATCAACGTTTGCGAGTGGTCAAATGGGCCAAGGCTTCGCAATCAAACCAAGCGATGGGCGCATCTTCGCACCGTTTGACGGGGTTGTGGAAGCGACCTTCCCAACCCGTCACGCAGTCGGCTTACGTGCTGCTAATGGGACGTTGGCTTTGATCCATATTGGCGTTGACACCGTAAAAATGCGTGGCACCGGCTTTATCAGCTACGTTGAAAAGGGTCAAGAAGTTAAACAGGGTGACCAGTTACTTGAATTCTGGCAACCCGCTCTGGCAAAGGCAGGCTACGATGATACGGTGATGGTCGTTGTGACGAATTACAAGGCCATCAAAGACTTTAAGGTGCTGAAAGAAACGGGTACCGTCAGTCACGGCGATAACGTTTTGAGCTTGTCCAAGCCTGAAGAATAATTAACCAGAGAGGCGGTTTGAAATGACGATTCAGATTGATGACACCCTATTTCACCTGCAGACGGACCATGTCAGTTATGTCTTCCACGTCATGGCTAATGGCGAACTCGGTCAGCTCTACTACGGGCCTAAGATTCATGCGAAAACGGCCTACGCAAATTTGGCGGCTGAGGATGAACGCGGATCAATGCCAGCACTCGCGGTTGACCAGCCGGCGTTTCAATTGGAAATGCTGAAACAGGAATTTGCGGGCCTTGGCACGGGCGATTATCGATACCCGGCCTACCAGATTGAAAATGCAGACGGCAGCCGAATCTCAGAATTTCGGTATGATCATTACGACTTAGTTGACGGGAAGACCCGGTTAGCACAGTTGCCATCAACGTTTGATGATGACGCGGACGATGCGCAAACGTTGACGATCTTTTTGAAAGATGCCGGTAACGGGGTAGCGGCCACACTGCACTATACCGTTTTCCCACATCAGGATGTCATTGTTAAAAGTGTGACCTACACGAATCAGGGCTCGCAAGCCGTCACCTTAAATGACGCATACAGCAGCGAGCTAGATCTGCCGGATGCCAAGTATGATCTCATTCAATTTTCTGGTGCCTGGACGCGCGAACGTCACCTGATTCGAACGCCGTTACGCGCAGGAATTCAAAGTGTCTCCAGTCTGCGCCATGCCTCCAGCCATCAGCAGAATCCCTTCTTCATGCTGGCGCGGCCAGATACAACGGACGATGCTGGTGAAGTTATCGGATTTAATCTGATTTATTCTGGCAACTTCATGGATCAAGTTGAGGTGGACCACTATGAGACGAGTCGCGTACTAACAGGTATTAATCCAACCGAATTTGCTTGGCAGCTGGATCCGGGCGAGACCTTTCAGACCCCGGAAGCCATTCTTAGTTTTTCAGCTAACGGAATGAATCAGCTGAGCCAACAATTATCAGCGTTCTATCAACGTCATTTGGTCAATCCGGCCTTTGCCCACCAACCACGGCCGGTGCTTATCAATAACTGGGAAGCCACGTACTTTGACTTTGATGAAGATAAACTCAGGACCATTGTCGACCAAGCACAACAGCTGGGCATTGAAATGTTTGTTCTAGACGACGGCTGGTTCGGCCACCGCAATAACGACCGGTCATCGCTTGGTGACTGGGTCGTGAATAAGGCTAAGTTTCCTAATGGTCTGGCACATTTTGTCGACCAAGTGCATGCTAAGCAAATGAAGTTTGGCTTGTGGCTCGAACCAGAAATGATCTCCGAGGACAGCCAGCTTTATGCACAACACCCAGACTGGCTGATTGCCGCACCTGGACGGCTTAAGACGCCTAGCCGCAACCAGCACGTGCTTGATATGTCGCGACAAGACGTTGTCGATTACCTCGTTAAAATGGTGAGCGATGTCATTCAAACGACGAAGCTGGACTATATTAAATGGGATATGAATCGCAATATTACAGACTTGTATGGGGCACAATTGCCTAAGTCTCGCCAGTTAGAGATGGGACACCGCTATATTCTTGGGGTGTACCAACTCTACGAACGCTTAACTAAGGCCTTTCCGAACGTCTTATTTGAGTCATGCGCCGGTGGCGGCGGTCGCTACGACCTTGGGATGATGTACTATGCACCCCAAGCCTGGGTCAGTGATGACACGGATGCTGTGGAACGGCTTAAAATTCAGTTTGGGACGTCCTACGGGTATTCACAATCAATGATGGGTGCGCACGTTTCCGCTGTGCCAAATGATCAAACCGGGCGGCAAACACCGTTTAAGACCCGGGGCGACGTTGCGTTCTTCGGCGACTTAGGTTACGAATTGGATGTGACTAAGCTTACCGAAGCTGATAAACGTCAGATCACCGCACAGGTCGCGCGCTACAAGCACTACCGGCCACTTCTGCAATTTGGGACCTTTTACCGAATCGATAGCCCATTTGAAGGGGACGGCAACGTGACCAGTTGGGCAGTCGTCAGTGCCGACCAGCAAACAGCCATTGCTGGGTGGTACCAGGTACTCCATCATCCTAATGGGCCATATCAACGCCTGAAGTTCCGGGGACTTCTTCCGGAACAACAGTACGTTGTCAACCAGTCATCGGAGCACTTCTACGGTGACGAACTCATGCGCGCTGGGATTATCCTTCATCCAGACATGATGACAGACGTCAGCAATGGCGACTATCAATCACAACTGTTTGTTGTGACAGCCGTGCAGGAATAACAACACGAAAACACCTAGGTTCAGGTCAGCCCCTTGCCTAGGTGTTTTTGTGTTTTATTTTTGGTTTGCTGGTGAAGTTCGTTGTATTGCGCGATTTGGTACTCCGCTGAGGTGGCTCGCGATTGACGTCGACAGCCACCTCAGCCAGCAGGGCCGACAAGTGGAACGAAGCGACAGTTACTCGTCCTTATGGAAAGGAAAATGCTTAGTAGCTATCCCCATTCATCACAGAGTTCCTAACAATCACGTAGTCCACAAGCCGAATATCGCTTAACTTGTCGCCGCCCGCGTATGAGATAGAGGACTGCAGGTCTTCCTGCATTTCTTCCAGCGTGTCGGCGATGTCGCCGCGGTATGGGACAAGCATTTGCTTACCTTCAACGTTGCGGTAGGCGCCCTTTTGCGTTTCTGAAGCGGAGCCCCAGTACTGCTTGAAGGTCTTGCCGTCAATTTTGATGACGCTGCCGGGTGATTGTAAGTGACCGGCAAGCAGGGAGCCGATCATGACCATGCTGGCGCCGAACCGAATTGACTTAGCGATGTCGCCGTTGTAACGAATCCCACCATCGGCAATGATCGGTTTCTTCGCTGCCTTGGCACAGAGCCGAATGGCAGCCAGTTGCCAACCGCCAGTCCCAAAGCCAGTTTTCAGCTTCGTGATGCAGGCCTTACCGGGACCGATACCGACTTTAGTGGCGTCGGCACCAGCGTTTTCAAGCTCCCGAACGGCTTCGGGGGTGCCAACGTTGCCGGCAATGACAAAGCTATCTGGCAACAGAGATTTGATGTGCTGAATCATGCGGATCACGGAGTTGGCGTGACCGTGGGCGATGTCGATGGTGATGTATTCTGGAACATCGTTGGCATCGGCCAGTTCTTGAATGAAATCGAGTTCTTCTTGCTTTACACCAACACTGATCGATGCAAATAAGTCTTGATCGTGCATGGTCTTGACAAACGCATGCCGCTTTTCTGGTTGGAACCGGTGCATCACGTAAAAGTAGTCGTGTTCTGCCATCCAAACCGCGAGTTCATCATTGATGACCGTTTCCATGTTGGCTGGGACGACGGGAATCTTAAATGTTTTGGGGCCGAATTTAACGGATGTGTCCGCCTGTGAACGGCTGTCAATAATACACTTGTTTGGCACGAGTTGAATATCTTCGTAATCAAATACTTCAGCTGGAATCATCATAAGTCGATCTCCTTTATGTGCTCAGTATAAAACTGAGACTTTTTGGCTTTAGACATAGCGTGACCCTCAAAGTTTAGTCGGGGATTCAAACCAGAATATTCGGCCTGTCTGCTACACTCTGGGGGTCACGAGTTCAATTTCAGTATTTAGTGGGTTGCTTCCTTGGCGTCAGTATCCTGCCAAGCGTCGATCAACACGTTAGTTTGCGTCCGGTCTGGGCCGACTGAGAAGGTGGCAATGTCAACGCCGACCAGTTCAGCTAACCGGTTAACGTAGTTTTGGGCGTTAACGGGCAGATCTTCGAAGTTACGGACACCGGTGATGTCTTCGTCCCAACCTGGGAATTCTTCGTAGACGGGCTTGCATCTGTTAATTTCTTTCAAACTAGCAGGGTAGTGATAGATGGTTTCACCATCCAATTCATACGCTTTGGCAATCTTCAAAGTCTTCAGACCAGTCAAAACATCCAAACAGTTCAGTGACAGGTGAGTAAGCCCTGAAACGCGCTTTGCGTGACGGAGCACAACACTGTCAAACCAACCGATCCGACGTGGCCGCTTCGTCACAGTGCCGTATTCGTGGCCGGCTTCACGGATGAAGTCGCCGGTCTCGTTGCTTAATTCAGTTGGGAAGGGACCATCGCCGACACGTGAAGTGTAAGCTTTGCAGGCACCAACGACTTCGTCGATCTTGGATGGACCGACGCCGGAGCCAATCGTGACACCACCAGCGACGGGGTTGGATGAGGTGACGAATGGGTAAGTCCCGTGGTCGATATCCAGCATGACACCCTGGGCACCTTCAAACAACACGTGCTTGCCGTCATCGATCGCATCGTTGATCACAACGGAGGTATCGGTGACATAGTTTTTTAATTCTTGACCATAGTCGAAGTATTCTTCAAAAATATCGTCAAATTTCAATGGTTCATGGTCGTATAACTTGGTGATCAGTTGGTTCTTTTCTTCCAAGTTTTGGCGTAATTTTTCTTCAAACGTTTCTGTATCTAACAGGTCAGCAACCCGGATACCGATTCGTTCAGCTTTATCCATGTAAGCTGGGCCGATACCCTTGTTGGTGGTCCCAATTTTATTCGTTTTAGTTTGTTCTTGTAATTGATCAATGAGAATGTGGTAAGGCAAAATAACGTGTGCCCGGTTGGAGATCCGTAAGTTGTCAGTTGGCACGTTGCGGTCATGCAAATAACGCAATTCAGTAACCAGTGACTTTGGGTTCAGTACGACACCATTGCCGATGACGCTGATTTTGTCAGAATAGAAGATTCCTGATGGAATGAGGTGAAGTTTGTAAGTCTCACCCTTAAACACGATGGTGTGGCCTGCGTTGTCTCCGCCTTGGTACCGTGCGACAACGTCGGCTTTTTTGCTGAGAAAATCAGTGATCTTCCCCTTACCTTCATCGCCCCATTGACTCCCTACAACTACTATTGATGACATATGAACACCTCATAATCTTAAATTGCTTAGGCTGTAAAACACGAACAACCCAGTAAGAATTAGTATATCAAGTTCGGGAACCAAAAGCAACTTAAATCCGAATTATTTTTAAAATATCGATAGTGATCGTTCTTTATGAAAACGGTAAATGGGGTTTCTTCCTTTATATAGGTCATGAATTAATTCCGTTCACTTACATCCAGCGTGCAGATAAGAGATGAAAATTTTGTCTGATTATGTTATGATTTAACCATCAATTACCGAATATTAGTAACTAATGTTTGGAATTTACTAAAACCAGAAATGAGGATAACTATGCTCGAACGATACACACGGCCAGAAATGGCAAACATTTGGTCACTACACAACCAGTATCAATCCTGGCTGGAAGTTGAAATTGCGGTGGACGAGGCCTGGGCAAAACTGGGTGAGATCCCGCAAGAAGACGTCCACAAGATCAACGCAAAGGCAACCTTTGATGACGACCGGATCGCAGAAATTGAAGCCGTGACCCACCATGACGTTGTAGCGTTTACGCGTGATGTATCCGAATCCCTTGGCGAAGAGCGCAAGTGGATCCACTATGGCATGACCAGCACCGATATCGTGGATACGGCGCAGGGATACCGTTTAAAGCAAGCTAATGAAATTCTCCGAGCTGATTTGTTACATTTAAAGGAAGTTATTCGCAAACAAGCGCTCAAATATAAGGACACGGTCATGATTGGCCGGACCCACGGGGTACAAGCTGAACCAACCACGTTTGGCTATAAGATTGCCCGTTGGTATTCTGAAATTAACCGCGACATCAAACGCTTTGATGAAGCAGCTGCTGGTGTTGAAGCCGGCAAGATCAGTGGGGCAGTTGGGACGTTTGCCAACGTGCCGCCATACGTTGAAGAGTACGTCTGCGATAAGCTTGGCCTTCGCGCTCAAGAAATCGCCAGTCAAGTACTGCCACGTGACTTGCACGCTGACTACATCGCCACCCTGGCTTTGATTGGGACTAGTTTGGAAGAATTTGCGACCGAGATTCGCTCGTTGCAACGTTCCGAGATTCACGAAGTTGAAGAACATTTCAACAAGGGACAAAAAGGGTCGTCCGCAATGCCACATAAGCGAAACCCAATCGGTTCAGAAAACGTGACTGGTTTAGCTCGGGTGTTACGCGGCCACGTCCAAACGGCATACGAAGATGTGTCATTGTGGCATGAACGTGATATCTCACATTCATCTGCAGAACGGATTATTTTACCGGACTCAACGGCAATTCTGGATTACATGCTGCACCGATTTGCCAATATTTTGGAGAACCTGACCGTTTTCCCAGACCGGATGAAGGAAAACATGAACTTGACTTACGGGTTGATTTACAGCCAACGCGTCATGTTGAAACTGATCGACGCGGGTCTGACACGGGAAGCTGCATATGATTTGGTGCAGCCACTGACTGCTCAGGCCTGGGATGAACATAAGCAGTTCCGGCCTTTGGTTGAAGGCAATGAGACGATTATGTCTCATTTGTCAGAGGACGAGATTGAGGATGCGTTTGATTATCACTACCATATTCGACACGTGGATGAGATTTTTAAGCGGATCGGGTTGGAATAGGTTGGTTATGTATTAGAAATAAATAGTGATTTTTCCAGTTTTTTTTAGCAACTGGGTTCACTTTTATATTGCGGAAACGCGCGGAAGAAGGCTCCTGCATAACGGACTTTGACTCAAAAAGTCAGGCCCAGAATTTTTAAGTCAAAGTCCGTTATGCTCCGCCTCCTAAGCGCCTTCTTCCACGCTCTAAAAAAATCCCCCTCCAGCACATGCTCCGGAGCAGGGATTTTTTTATTTGGATTAGGATATTGTGGTTGCCATTCGCATGAAATGGCTGTTAGAGGAATTTGTTCGACTCTTTCTCAGTAGGAGGAGGAAGAATCATCATGCACGGAATGTCAGTCAAAGAGGGGGGAGGACTGGCATCCCTTTTCAGAAAGTAAATCAGGGGAGTATATAGCAAGCAAGTTTGTTCTTTACTTTGCTATGATTTAAATATACCTGAAAGTTGTGACGAAAGTGTGACCAAAAAAAGTTATATTCGTGAAGTAAGGGTTAATTAAAAGTTAAGAGAGAGTGGAGCAGGGCGGTTAAGGGGCAGAATGTAAGGGACTTTGGCTGAAATTCCCGACCTTGGAATTTTAGCCAAAGTCCCTTACATGGCCGCCCCTTGCCCTGCGGAACTCGTTTGGGCTATGAGGCCTAGAAAGGGTTAAAGGACTAAAATACTAAAGTATCAAAGTACTATAGAGCTAAAGCATGAAGCCCTAAACTCTAAAAGCTGGATTTTAAGGCCACATCTGCTACAGCATCCCTAACCTTGTACGCTACCGCGCCCAGTCTACCTAGCCGAAACGTGCAAAAAAAGCCGCTCCCGCCATATAAGGGTCCTAAGACCAAAATCAAAATTCGGGATTTCGGTCTTAGGACCCTTATATTCTGGGAGTAATCCCGCTTTTTTACTTGTTTCATGCGTTAAGTTAGAAGATATTCTTTCTAGGTCACCGTGCCGAAACGAGTTCCGAAAAACTGAGACCGGCCGCGTAAGGGCAATTAGTGACAAATCCAAGAACGGGATTTATCACTAATTGCCCTTACGCTCTGGTCTCAAACCGTTTTTCTCCACTCTCTTTAAAAATAAGTCCCCAAAAACTCACTAACCCGCCGCTTATAATTAGCAGGATTATACCAAAAGCTCTCAGCATGGCTCGCATTTTTCACGATCCACAACTGCTTAGGCGCCTTGGTCGACTCATAGTTTTCGTAAGCCATCTTAACCGGCACATAGGTGTCTTTACCGCCATGGATAAAGAGGATTGGCCGCCGGTTTTTTTTGAGCTGTTCCGTTGAAGAAACGTCATTCAAATAGTATCCCAATCGCTGTTTATTGATCGTACTAACAAGGGGTTCGATTGGATATTCTGGCAGGTGGTACTGGTTGTGCAGCAGGTACACAAGTTCCTCACGGATGCTGGCGTACCCACAGTCGGCGATGATTGCTTTGACTTGAGCGGGCAATTTTTACCCGACAGCATTTCTACCGTGGCACCACCCATGCTGACACCAAACAGCAGGATCTTTTCGTCATCGCCGTTTTTGCCGATGATCTGCTCGATCCAGTGAATGTAGTCTAATCGATCCAACCAGCCAAAGTTGATGTATTTACCAGCACTATCGCCGTGTGCCCGGTCATCGGGCAACAGGACGTTGAAGCCGAGTTCATAAAACATCTTGGCGTAGTTTGCCATCGTTTCGCGATTGCCCTTATAGCCGTGGGAAATGATAACCGTTTTCCCTTGACCAGCCGGGTTTGGAATATAGCTTGCCACCAGTTTATTTTCAGGGTCGTTTTCGTTCAGGTACCAGGTATCATGCGGAATTTGACGGTACCAGTCGACGTAGGCGTAGTAGTCGTCAGCGTATTTTTGCTTGTCTGCAGAGGTTTCAGGGACGTAGTTGACCCGTTTAAACGCAAAGTTGAAGAGCCGGTTGCTCATATAAACAGCCCCGGCAGAAACCGCGGCTAGGGGAAGTGTGAGTGCGAGAAGTCGTTTTTTCATCTTGAGCTCCTTTGAATGTTGGTTTAAGAAAAAAGATTATTAGCTTATTATCCTAAGCATTATAGTAATCTCTAATGATAAAAGTGTGGTCTACCTTATTAAAGTAGACCACACTAGTGTAAAACTCTTACGAATTAAGTCAAGCCTTAGTGAGGTATAAGGCCTTGAGATCAGCGATGTCTTGGGGAGATAACTGAAGCGCCTGGTTCAAAAAGCCGTTCATATTGCCATAGTTATCATGGATGGCGGTCATCGCCGTTTGATAGTAAGCATCCGAGACCCGCCAGAGCGCTTTGATCGAGTCCAACAATTGGCTGGATGCGCCTTCAGCCTTAGCGGAAGCCAGTCTGCGATTGACCAGGTCTGCCGCGACTTGGTTGGTCAACAGGTAGTCTTGTTTAATGGTCGTTTCAGGAACCCCCAGTGCGTTGAGGAGAAAAACGGCGCCCATTCCAGTCCGGTCTTTGCCGGCGGTGCAGTGAAACAGCACAACGTTATCTTCAGTGGCTAGCAGGGTGGTAAAAAATTGCTGGTAGGCGATGTGCGATTGGGTCGTCGTGATCATGTCGTGGTAGGTTTCCAGCATGTGCTGGAAGCCATTTTCCGCCTGCGCCTTCAATTCAGCTTGAATCTGCGCCTGGGTCTTGGAATTTTCTGTTTTGTCGTCGTCAAAAACGGGCAGGTGTTGGTATCGGACCCCAGTGGGCACACGGTCAGGTTCCTTGTTGATCTCAGTCTGAGAGCGAAAATCAACGTCCACGGTAACGCCATAGTTGAGCAGCGTTTGTTGATCCGTATCTGTGATCCGTGCAAGCGACGCCGTTCGGATGACCCGCTGCCATTTAACGGTCCGGCCATCCAGCGTTGGATAGCCGCCGAGTTCGCGAAAGTTGATGCCGCCGCTAATGTCTAATAATCGTTGCTTCGTCGTTTGCATGAAGGGGCCTCCTTGAGATTTCTGCATCCATTGTACATTAAATCATGAAAAAAGTCAGACAGCACGTCCGGTCCACATTGCTTTGAGCACTGTTATGAAAGCGTTATACTGGCGATACAATGACACATAGGAGGCGCGATTATGAAAATTGCAATTATCGGCGGCAACGGAAAAGCCAGTTCCAAAATTTACGAAGAGGCCATCAAGCGCGGGCATGAGGCAACCGCAATTGTGCGGAATGCTGAGAAGGCGCAGGCGGTGCTTGGCGAAGATGCAGAATTGCTGGTCAAGGATGGGTTTGCGTTAACCAAGGAAGACCTGACCCGGTTTGACGTCATCGTGGACGCGTTTGGGGTACCGATGGGCTCACCATTGGCCTACCTGCACATGGATCTGGCAGCAAAACTGATTCACGATCTGCGCGATACGGACACGCGGCTGCTGGTCATCGTCGGGGCTGCCAGCCTGAAT
This sequence comes from Secundilactobacillus paracollinoides, assembly GCF_001702155.1. Lineage (NCBI taxonomy): Bacteria > Bacillati > Bacillota > Bacilli > Lactobacillales > Lactobacillaceae > Secundilactobacillus > Secundilactobacillus paracollinoides. The sequence continues at coordinate 568,633 of NZ_CP014912.1, read as the reverse complement.
ATGCCGGATGGCAAGCCGCTGATCGATCAATTATTGCAGGCGCCCGGCCACGAGGACTGGATCGGCGTCCCATTGAATCAATCTCACGAATTAGCGATCCTTCAAATGGTCGATAATGTGGACTGGGTCGCCATTTCGCCACAACGGAACTTTACGCCCGGCATCGATACGGGGTATATAATGGGAAGTAACGATGTGATGTTTGACGCCGACGGGAAGTCGGAGCTGACAACGGGAAACATGGCGCTGGCTGTGTTGGACGAACTGGAATCGCCGGAAAATCACCAGGAACGGTTTACGGTCCGTAACGCGGATACAGAATAAGACTATTGATGGCAGGTGGCAATTGTGAGTTTAAGCGGAAATTGGTTATATTTTAAAACAAAACATTCGCGGTTAAAACAACAGGTGGCGGCAGGGCTTCGACATCCGGGTCGCCGGACGGATGAGCTGGCTGCGACAAAGTTTGCGGCGCCGGAACGGGTCAAAACCACGGCAATGCCAAACGGCCGTCTGGTGACGCTGGTCACACAGGAGGCGGCCTCAAAGCACATTATCCTCTTGCACGGGGGTGCTTATACCTTGCGGGCAACAGAGAGTCACCGTGAATGGATGGAGCTCCTGGCAGCTGATACGGGTGCCAATGTGACCGCCATTGATTTTCCACTGACGCCGGAGTATACAGCACACGATACTGTGCCGTTTACCATTAAAGCCTATCAAGAACTCCGCAAACAATTTCCACTGGACGAGTACTTTTTACTGGGTGATTCGGCTGGCGGTGGCTTAGCGTTGGTACTGTTGCAACACTTGCGGGACAACCAGTTGCCGATGCCAAGCGGCACCTTACTCGTTTCACCATGGTCAGATCTCGCCATGACAGCACCGGCGTTTGAAGCCGGTGCGGCGGGTGACCCAGAGTTGCCGCTGGATGCGCTGCGAGAGGTGGCTGAAAGATATGCGGGTAAGCTAGCGTTGACGGACAAAAGGGTGAGTCCAATCAATGGTGATTTAGATCACCTAGGTAAAATTGGTTTGTTTTACGGGACCAGAGAAGTCTTACTGCCGGAGCACCAAGCGCTAGCTGAAAAGTTGGCGGCGGCGGATGGTACGGATGTGGACACCCATGAGTTAAAGAATATGATGCATGATTATCTGCTGTGGACAAATTTGCCGGAGAGTCGGCGGACTTTTCGGTATTTGCAGGGGATGATGAGGTAAGAGCGCGGAGGAAGGCGATTAAGGGGCAGAATGTAAGCGACTCTGTCAGAAATTCCCGAACTTGGAATTTTTGACAGAGTCGCTTACATGGCCGCCCCTGCCTTCTGGAGCGCGTTTCGGTACGGTTGCCTAAAAAACAACTTTCATAGCGTTAATCAATTAACTAACAAGGCCGGTAGCGGCAATACCACTGTGATTTACGACAGATAGCTGCATTATTTTGACTTTCTAGGCTACCGTGTGGAAACGAGTTCCACAAACTAAAGACTTGCACAGAAGCGGACTATTTTACAAAATCCAAACCCGGGATTTTATAAAATAGTCCGCTTCTGCTCCAGTCTTTGACCAGTTTGTTCCACTCTCTATCGTTTAATCGTAACCCGCAAATCAGCCGGCTTATCAGTATCAGTAGGATTCAACTCTTCCTTATAATCGAAATTAGCATCTTCAAAATAGTGCCGCATTTCTTTATTAACCGCTTCCAAATCACGGTTGTCATTATCCTGATGGTTGATCAGCAGGGTGTATTCGTTAGCGTCTTCATCTGCGTTTTCAAAGTCGTAGACAAGGGCTACGGTGTTCAGAATTTCTTGAATTAATTGACGTTCTGTCATTGCCATAAAATCTACCTCATTTTCACAAATTAGTTACAACTCTAATGTACGCTTATTTGGGGGGGATGTTAAATAGAGAGTGGAAGAAGGCGGTTAAGGAGTGGAGCCTAGTGGACTTTGACCATTAAAGCCCGGTCTTGGCTTTGATGGTCGAAGTCCACTAGGTGCAACTCCTTGCCTTCTGTAACTCGTTTCGGCAATGTGGCATAGAAAGATAGCCAATAAATAATCTTCTAATCAGTGGTATGAAAAACAGTGAGTTCTGATGTGTTAACTGATAGTCCAAAATTAACAGTTAACCACCAAATCCTCACAGTAGCGTAACAAGCATTGCTCTTAATGGGTTGTCAGCAGTCACGTGCGGATTCTCTACAAACCAGCCTTGACTATCTTTAGATATTTAATCGTGGTTACTTCCATCAGCAATATGAGTGAAATGACGGAATATAACGGACACATACCGCAATATAACCCGTGAAAATATTTTTGCTAATAGAAAAATCCACGAAAACAGCTCAAACTGCCCATTAAATCATGGTACACTAGATAGTTAAGAGCGTATCAAGCGAGTGCCTTGCTTTTCCGGCGACAGCATGCTATTTTCTTACTTTAAGTATGTGATTTTGTCTAGTGTTTAAAAACACCAGACCGGCACAAACAACGATTGAATAAGGGGGCTTTGAACGTGCGACCAAGAATTGCTTTACCGGCAGATACGTTAGCTGAGGCGACAAACATTATCAACGAACGTAACGCGGCTTATGCACCACGACCAGCGATTGAAGCGGTGGTTAAATCTGGCGGCGTGCCAGTGATCTTGCCAAGTGTTGACCCAGATGATGTGGTTGACTATATGGATCTGTTTGACGGGGTTTGTTTTTTAGGCGGCTATGATGTTGATCCCACGTTCTTTGGTGAAGAACCCTTTGAAAAATTGGGACCGACGTATCGCAAGCGGGATTTGTTTGAAATTGAATTATTGAAACAGTCTGTTGCGCGCGGCAAGGCCATTTTGGATATTTGCCGCGGGATGCAGCTGGTCAACATTGGCCTTGGCGGCACGCTGTTTCAGGATCTGTCACAGGACCCACACGTGACGTTGAAACACAATCAGCTGGCACCAGGCAACATGCCGTCACACCACATTACTGTGGCACCAGATAGCCGGTTATTTAAGATTGCGGGCGAGCGGCCCTATATCAATTCACGGCACCATCAGGCAATTCGCGATGTGGCGCCGACGTTGAAGGTCACTGCGCGGGCAGATGACCAGGTGATCGAAGCGGTTGAATCAATTGAAAATGACCAGATCTTAGGGGTGCAGTGGCATCCAGAGAATATGTATAAACACCATGCAAGTTCTAAGGCACTGTTTGCAGACCTTGTTGAACGCAGCACAGAAGTGGCGAAACGGACTCGCAAACAACCACAATAACTTTAAAAAGTAACCATCGTTTGATAGTAGAACGATTGGTTACTTTTTTGATTTCACAATATTATTAACTATACCAATTTCTAATGTTTCAGTTATACCATGAACATTAAACGTTTACTGCTAGACCAACCATTAAGAAAGTGCAATTTTTAAGACAAATCAAATGACGGCGGTGGTTATGCTATGATAACATCAGTTTATGAAATCGTTTTCTAAAGTAGGACGCCGTTAACGGCACGTTAAAATTGGAGGCTGGAGTTTTATGTCAATGAAGGAGCCGGAACATTACATTCTCGCCATCGATCAGGGGACCTCAATTACCCGAGCGATGTTATTTGACCATTCAGGGCGCAAGGTGATCGAGAGCCAAAAGACGTTTCCGCAATACTACCCGCATAATGGCTGGGTGGAACAGGACGCTAACGAAATTTGGAACTCGGTCCAGTCGGTGATTGCCAGTGCGCTCATCGATGCTGGGGTGCATCCAGAATTTATTGACGGCATTGGGATCTCCAGTCAACGTGAAACCACGGTCATTTGGGATAAGACCACGGGTCAGCCCATTTACCATGCAATCGGCTGGCTGTCTAAGCAGACGGCAGCCATCGCCAAGAAGATGGTGAGTGATGGGTACGAAGACGTGATCCACGAGAAGACTGGGCTGGTCATTGATTCCTACTTCTCAGCCACGAAGGTGCGCTGGCTGCTGGATAATGTCCCTGGGGCGCAGGAACGCGCTGAAAAGGGTGAGTTGCTGATGGGCACCATTGACAGTTGGCTGACCTGGAAATTATCAGACGGCCAGCTGCACATCACTGACTACACCAACGCTAGTCAAACCATGATGTTTAATATTAATGAGCTCACATGGGACGACGACATTTTAAAGTTGCTGAACATTCCGCGTCAGTTACTGCCGGAAGTTCACAGCTGTTCTGAAGTCTACGGGACGACTAAAAACTACCAATTCTATGGCGTTGAAGTGCCGATTGCTGGGATGGTTGGTGACCAGCAGGCAGCCCTGATCGGTCAGATGGCGTTTAAACCTGGTGAGGTCAAGAATACCTATGGTGACGGGGCCTTCATCGTGATGAACACGGGGGACAAGCCGCAGTTTTCCAACAATAAAATGCTGACGACGATTGCCTACGACCTTGGCGGCAAAATGACCTACGCGCTTGAAGGGTCGGTCTTCGTGGCCGGGACTGCGCTGAACTGGCTGGCTGAGAGCATGAAGATCATTGATAACGTGCCGCAATCTCGACAGGTCGCCATGGCGTCGACGGATGACGATGAAGTCTACGTAGTTCCTGCCTTTAACGGGTTAGGTGCACCGTACTGGGACCAGGATGCTCGCGGTGCCGTGTTCGGTCTCAGTCGTGGAACCAACCGGAGTGATTTTGTGAAGGCCACTCTGCAGTCGATCGCCTATCAGACGCGAGATATCATTGATACCATGCGCCAGGATACGGGGATGCCGGTGGTGGAAGTGCTGGCCGATGGTGGCGCTTCGCGGAATCGTTATTTGATGCAGTTTCAGGCGGATATTTTAAACGTGCCGATCGTGCGGTCCAGTGACGAAGAAACCACTGCTTTGGGTGCTGCCTTCTGTGCCGGGTTAGCGACTGGGTACTGGCAAGATCTGGATGACATTCAAAAAATTCACGCGGATGGGCAGACGTTTAAACCGGATATGGCGGATGACCGTCGGAAACGGCTGTACCACGGCTGGAAGGTTGCGGTAGAAGCAACAAGAGCGTTTAAAACCGAAGCATAGCGTGAGCAAATGAAGCTAAAAATAAGGCTAATCGACTGTAGATGTTGATTAGTCTTTTCTTAGCAAAACAGTGAAGTTCTTTTCCTGTTGCTATAAAAGAAAGCGGTTTATACTAATTAACAAGTATAAAAAGATTTAGCACTTATATAGAAATGAGGGATTCGCATGGCAAAAACAGATTTAAAGGCGGCGGTCATTGCTGGCACCGTCGCTGGTATTTTTTCAGGGTTCGTTAAGTTAGGGTGGGAAAACGTCCTGCCGCCGCGAACACCAGCGCGTAACGCAGTCAACCCGCCGCAGCATTTGATGGAGCAGGTTGGTGTTCCAGAAAAAATTCGGAATGCGACCTATACCTATTCTGAACAAAAGATGCCGATTGCCGGGTTCCTGATCCACTTTGGTTTCTCGACATCATTCGCCATTCTCTACAGTGTGGCGGGTCATTACCTCCCGTTCATTAAGGCGGGGAAGGGGTCGTTGTTCGGCCTGAGCATTTGGAGTGCCTTTCATCTCGGTGTTATGCCAGCGATGAAGACTGTGCCGGATGCTAAGGACCAGCCGATTGAAGAACATATTTCCGAAGCGGTTGGTCACGTTGTCTGGATGCACGCCAACGACTTTATCAGTGACAGCATCTACCGCAATTTGACGGCAAAACAGCACAACTAGTTTTTAATCGGGGGGGTTGTTGGGATGTCTGATTGGCAAACCAAGTGGCCTGAACGGCTCAGCTACGGGCTCAGCGATGCAGCGGATAACCTTGTTTTTCAGGTAATGACGACTTACTTGCTGTTCTTTTACACCGATGTCTATGGTCTGACGCCGGGAGAAGCAGCTATCCTCTTCGTTGTGGCACGAATCGCGGATGTGATTGAAAGCCCGCTGATCGGTGTCTTGATCGACCATATCCATTCGAGGTGGGGCAAGAGCCGACCGTGGTTTTTATGGCCGGCACTGCCCTATGTGGTTTTTGCGATTTTAACCTTTGTCACGCCAGGGTTTTCACACACTGGAAAACTCGTGTGGGCTTACGTCACCTACCTGGGGTTAGGATTCTTCTACACGGCGGTCAACTTACCGATCACGGCCATTTTACCGACCATGTCGCGAAACGAACGCGAGCTGACCTTTCTCGGTGTGATTCGGCAGTTCTTTGGCAGTTCGGTTCAAATTATTGTGGCCGTCTGCACGCTGCCCCTAGTGGCATTTTTTGGTAAGGGAAATCAGCAACGCGGGTTTCTGCTGACGATTACGTTGTTTGGCGTGATCTCGTTGATCCTGATTTGGAACACGTTCTTTAACGTGCGGGAACGCTATAGCAATCCTAAAATTGCGCACCAGCCGTTTAAAAAAGTGTTGCCGATGATCTTGAAGAACACACCGTGGTTCGTCATATCGGTGGTGATCCTCCTGTTTTGGCTGGTGACCGCTATCAAAAACCAAACGGCAATTTACTATTTCAAATACACGCTGGGAAACGAGAACCTTGTCCCATTAGCGAACAGTTTTACGTTAGCGTCTCTGATTGGTGTTGTCCTGATCATGCATTTGTCCAATATTCGCGGCAATAAGCGTACCATGCTAATGGGAATTGTGACCGCGTTTGTCGGCCAAGTCATCATGTTAGCTGGGGTCTATCTGCCGCAGTTGCAGGTGCTCTTTGCCGGAATCGTTATTAATTCGATCGGTCACGGGATGATCGTCGGCCTGGTATCCATCATGATTTCAGATACGATTCGCTACGGGTCGGCCATGGGCATCCAAGCGGAAGGCATTCTGGCGTCTAGTGATAACTTTGGTGTCAACGTTGGATTGGGCGTCGGTGGGCTCATTACGGCCGGGCTGTTTGAGCTGTCCGGCTACACCGCTGATCACGCGCAGAACGCGGCCACACTGACAATGATCAATGTAAACTATATTTGGATTCCGCTCGTCATTTATGTGGTGATGTTTTTAGTGCTGCTGGGGTATGACGAGAAAAAGATTAGAAATGTGATTCACTAAAAAACGCCTTGTGATGGGCGTTTTTTTGTTGCACTTTATTGTAATGAAAACAATTGTATTGACAACTATTTGGGCTGTGATAAACTCGGTGAGTACTTTAGTTGTACTTTAAACTGTTTTTTTAAAAGGAGCGTTTAGAATGACACCAGAATTAACCGCAGAAGACTTGTTTGAGAGCTACACCGGCACCCATAGCAGTCCCTATGATGGTCAAATGGTCACCGTTTCCAGTCAAGTCACCTATGTTGGGCCAGATTCATATGGGTTGCCGTCAATTGAAATGGGCAATCCAAGTGACGGGAAACTCTGGGTCATGGCTGTTGTCAGTGACTATGATGCCGTTCATGAGGGGAATCAGGTGACCATTACTGGGAACTCGACTGGGTTTACGCAGGGTGGCGTTGTGCTGAAGCATAGTACGATTGTGGAAGTAGCCTGATTAAATTTCGGCTAGTTAAGTGGTGTAACTTGAATTTTATAAGGGTAATCGATACCCTAATGATGGTTTTGAATAAGGCATCGTTAGGAGCGTGACTCAAGTGAAACGTGAATTTGTACTTGATAACCAGTTAGTGACTCAAGCTGAGCATGTGTTTCAACAGTTAGGAATAAGTTCAAATAACGCCGTTACGCAGTTCTATCAGGCAGTTGTTGAATTTGGTGGTCTGCCGTTTGGATCGAAGACATCAGATGATTCGGATATCGAGTCAAAGATTCGTCAGGATTTGGCCGATATTCCGGCGGTGGATCTGAATCAGTCTGAGGAAGCCCGGCGTGAGTTTTTTGATGAGGATTAGGGTGAGTCGGATTTAGATTTATGTAGAGAAAGGGCGTCTTGGATTTTTTCCAAGGCGCCCCTTTGTATTGTTTTTTTGTTGGTGATTGAGGGTCTTGACTACTGTGCCGAAACGAGTTCCGGAAAACAGAAAGCTGCATGCAAATCAACTCTGGCAAAAATGCCAAGTTCAGTATTTCTGCCAGAGTTGACTTACACTCTGCTTCCTACCGTTTTCCTCCACTCTCTACCTCATTGCTTTCGGCAAATACCCCACTCGCGTCAACAGCTCTTTCGACCGATCCGTTGCCGGCTTAAAGCCGCGGTTGAACAAGTGTCGAAAATACATCAGGTTGTAAAGACCGGCCCAGACCAGATTGAAGGCAACGCTTGCCACGCTCATGGCGTAGCTCACCATGTTGTTGGTTGGCAGGGAATAAATGCCAAACAGCACGCCCATTTCAATGCCGACCATACACAGCAAGTTGTACCAGTCGCCGCGAAAGATCGGGACGATCAAGTTAAACCACAGGACGGTCCAGGAGAAGCCGACTTTAGCAATGCGGACATCGCCGTTTTCATTTTTCACAGTTGCGTAGTTTGGTGGCACCGGTAAGCCATTTGGTCCCTCGTTATTATCGCCGTTTTGAAACGGATTTTGCATGATAGACCTTCTTTCAAATTGGCTCGTTAAAAGTTATTCATCAATGATAAGACAAATTTTGCAAAATGGCTAGTATTCGGCCCGTGTAAATTTAACGACGGCTTCACACCGCGGCGTTTGCGGCATCATGTCGACGGATTGGATGTAGTCCACGTGGTACTTAGTTGTGAGCTGTTTCAGGTCGCGGGCCAGGGTCGATGGGTTGCAGGAAATGTAGACGAACTTCTGTGGCAGTGTGTCAAGAATCGTCCGGATAAGGCCATCATCAAGGCCAGTCCGCGGCGGGTCAACAATGAGGGCGTCAAACGAGAAGCCTTCGTCGATCCATCGTGGAATAACGTCTTCCGCCTTGCCGGTTTCGTAGTGGGCATTGGTAATGCCGTTTAACGCGGCGTTTTCGTTGGCATCCTTCACGGAATCCGCAATGATGTCCATCCCGCGAACTTCGTGGGCGGCGTGGGCAACGGAGAGGCCAATCGTGCCGACGCCAGCGTAGGCGTCGACCACGTTTTCGTTTTCACCAAGGTCAAGCGCTTTGAGGGCTTCATCGTACAGTTTCACCGTCTGGTAGGGGTTCAACTGCAAGAACGCGCGGGCAGATAAGTTGAACTGCAGGCCCTTAAGTTCTTCGCGGATCTGATCCTTCCCGGCTAATCGAATGGTGTCATCACCCCAGATAAGTGAGGTTTTTTCTGGATTGATATTTTGCATGATGGAGACCACGTTTGGAAATTTAGCCTGCAGGTTGCTAACCAGTTCGTCGCGTTGCGGGAAGGTCGGCTTGGTCGTGACGAGCACCACCTGCAATTCATTGGTCGCAGCCGCCTCACGCACAACAATTGTTTTAACAAGTCCGGTCTCACGTCGTTCGTCATAGATGGCGACGTTAAGGTCCTGCAATTGCGAAACGACAAAGCGCATGACGGCCATCGTGGCGGGCATCTGAACGGAACAGGTTGCCAGGTCAACCAGGTTGTGGCTGTGCTCTTCATATAGGCCGGCAATGACCTGGCCCTCGGCCGTCTTGCGCACTTGGAACTGCGCCTTATTCCGATAGCTGTAGGGGTCGTCCATCCCAATTGTCGGTTTTAAAATGTAATGGTGGTAGCCATGTGGTTTGAATTTCTCAAGCGACTGCTGCACAACGTCACGTTTAAAGGCGAGTTGTGCCGGATAAGCGAGATGCTCGAGTTCAAAGCCACCGACTTGGCCAGCGTAATCATCTCGTGGGGTCACGCGATCCTTGCTGGGGGTTTTGATCCGGTGAATTTTCGCCGTCAGGAATGTTGGCTTGATGCCAATCACTTCTGCGACGACGACCTCTGTGGGAAGGGCACCCTTAATAAAGACCAGCTTGCGTTTGTAGTAGCCGATCCCTTCACCATTGATGCCAAGACGCTTGATAGTCAGCGGGAACCGTTGACCGATTTCAACTTGAACGTCAGCTGACCGCTGTTGTGGTCGCCGATTGTGTGTGTAATGTTTTTGTGGGGTTGTCATTTTTTGTCCATTCTTTGGGTTGAGGTTGTTTCTTATTAAATACTGTCATCTAGTGCATAGAGTATTGTATCAGACTCGGCGAACATTTCAAAACTTGAGAGTGTGGAGCGAGGCGGTTAAGGGGCGGAGCAGAAGGGCGTCTGGGCACAAAAGTCTGGGTCTGACTTTTGTGCCCAGACGCCCTTCTGCAGTAGCCCCTTGCCTCGCGGAGCACGTTTCCGCAATATAAACTAGAAATTCAAGGATCTCCTGTATTAGTAACCAACTTAAGTACGGTCGCTAACTAATACCGACACCACAGCCTGCAATGCCGAACGGCTCCACTACGCTATTCTTGCGATATTAAGTAACAACTCCTCATGATGACCCCATAAAACTCGATAATTAGTCGATAACATTTTCAACTTGGCCTGAAGCATTGCTATTAATAGCCTTACAAGCAGTCGAGGGCGGATTCTCAGCAAACTCGGTTTAACACCTTATTGATACTTAACCAATAGTAAGAAATAAGCGCATAGTCAGTGGAATGGAGCAATTTGGCACGGAGCAGTGGTGTCGATGTCACTTGGTGGGCGCGGGTTTGGGCCACCTAGTGACATGCGAGACGATGAAGATCCATTCGAGTGGCGCACAGCGACAATCGAATTAGCTTCATCGCGAGCCACCACAGCGGAGTGTCAAATCGCGCAATGCAACGGCAGTATCATCCATAATTGGGAAGACTCCCTGTTCGAGTTAAATACAACAATATTGTTGCAACACAGAAAAACACACCCCAGACAACAGGCCTGAGGTGTGTTTTTGTAGTGTAGTTGAGATTAGTTAGTTGTTTACAAGTCTCATTATACGCTATTTGTAAGCGGTTTTACACGTTATCTTTCATAATATTGGTAACTGATGGTATATTCTTGTAATTTACCGGATGGCAACGTAATGTCACCGAACCCGTCGTGGTGAATGGCGTCTGGCAAAGTCTGCGCTTCAGTTGCTAAGGCGTTGTATGGCTTTGATTGGTTAAATGGGTTAGCGGTGAAGACGACCAGTGAGTTTCGGTCTGAGAAGATGTCCACGTGACGGTTAGAAGCACTGTCACTCAACGTTGCGATGGGCTTGTCAGCACTTGGAGTGACTTCATAAGCGTCATCAATTTCGACCTTCCCAGTTTCCTGCTTGATGTCAGCCAGGGCACTTGGGATGTCACGAGACTTGCTGAAATCGTAGCCAGTACCAGCGAGATCAACAAAGTTGCCAGTTGGCACCTTGTCTTTGTCGCTGAGTTCCAGCCGGCGCTTGCCGTTGACTTGGAGCTGCTGGGTGGTCAAATCTTTTTGACCATCGGTGATATTCCAGTAAACGTGGTTTGTTGGGTTAAACAGGGTATCAGCTGTCGAGGCGGCTGAGAAGGTGATGGACACCTTGTTGTCGTCCGTTAACGTAAAGGTGATGCGGGCGTCCAAGTCGCCAGGAAAGTTGTCTTCGTCGCTATCGATGTGACGTGAGAACGTCACGCTGGCGTCATGGTCACGAATGGATTGTTCCGCGTCCCAGATGATTTCTGAGAACCCGTGGAAGCCGCCGTGTAAGGTATTGTCGTTTTCGTTTTGGTCGAAATGAACTTCCTGACCATCAATGGTGGCTGTGGCCTTGCCGATCCGCCCAGCAACCCGACCAATCGACTTGCACAGACTGTATGATGCAGGACTGTCGTAGTGCGCGAGGTCGTCAAAGTGGGCAATCAACGGGGTACCGTTGACCGTAAAGGATTGCCAAGTGGCACCAAGGGTCAGGACCTTAATAAAGTTACCGTCTTTGTTTGTAATTGTATATCGTTCAATGTCGTGGCCGTCTTTTTGGCCAAATACTTCGGATGAAATCTGCATGAAAAAATCCTCCTTATGTGAAAACGCTTAATCACCTACTAGTATACGCTTTTAAATGAAAAACCAAACTGAAAAATGAAAAAACTTTAGTAAAATAACGAGATTTTTAGTGAATTCTAATACCTTAACAAAACCTTTACACATCCTTCACAAAAACAACACAGAAACACAACAAAAAAACGACAATTCTTCTGTACAATAGATTTTGTAATCAAGTAACGCAATGTACAACTTGGAAGGAAGGATCACTATGCTACTTGACAACAATGATAATCATTGATAATCATATGGAAACGATCGCCGTTCAGCTTGTCTCAGTTTCGGACAAGGAACTGACGGCTAAAACCGAATCGAACCAACTGATCACAATTTCAACAGCTGAAACAAACAAGAAGGATCGCTCCTTCTGGCAATCGTTGAAGGATATTGCGCGAGCAAAAATCTGGGTGCCAGTCACTAAGGGCACGCATCAGCTTCTCCAATATGATTGGTTGACCGTTGCACCAGAAATGGCGTAAGGCAAAATAATTGGCTTTGAGGGCGACTCTTGCTACACTGGTATAGGTGTGATAATTGCGTTGAAACAAGGAGGAACCCCAATGTCATTAACGGATACGTACCAGTTAGCAAACGGGACCAAGATTCCAGTGATTGGATTTGGTACCTGGCAGTCAGCGGATGGCGATGAAGCCTATCACGCAGTTCTGGATGCCCTGAAAGCTGGGTATCGTCATATCGATACCGCCGCAGCGTATGGTAACGAAGACAGTGTTGGCAAGGCCATTAAAGATTCTGGCGTTGACCGTGACGAACTCTTCGTAACGACCAAGCTGTGGAATGCGGATCATGGTTATGATGCAACTAAGAAAGCCCTAGAAACGTCTCTAGCAAAGCTTGGCTTAGATTACGTCAACTTGTACCTGATTCACTGGGCAAACCCAGTTGCTTTCCGGGATAACTGGGAAGAAATGAACGCCGGTTCTTGGCGGGCAATGGAGGAAGCATACGATGCTGGCAAGACAAAAGCAATCGGTGTCTCAAACTTCCGGCCCAAACATCTGGATGCCCTATTAAAGACTGCTAAGGTAACCCCAATGGTGAACCAACTGTTCATCAATCCGTCCGATCTCGAACCAGAAGTGGTGGCGTACAACGATGCCCATCATATTTTGACTGAAGCCTACAGCCCATTTGGGACAGGGAAGCTGGTCAAGAACAAAGGTATTACCGCGATTGCTGAAAAATATGGCAAGTCCGTTCCTCAATTGATCTTGAGATGGCAACTCCAGCATGGTTTCTTACCATTGCCGAAGTCTGTACACACGCAGTACATTCAAGCCAACACCGAAATTTTCGACTTCAATCTAGCACATACCGATATGACTCAGCTAGATGAAGCTTTCAAAGGTGTGGCTGGTTATGCTCAAGATCCAGATACAGCGCGTTTTTAATCTAAACGTTTGCCATCACTAAACAGTGAGTTCTATTTTTAGATTCATTTAAACCATGCACACAACTGAAAAGCCGCGGCAGCCCTGTGAGACTGTTGCGGCTTTTTTCTATGGGTTGAGATTGCTTGGTGATTTCGTTGCATTTCGCAATTTGGCAGGCCGTCGTCGTGGCTCGCGACTGAGCTAACTCGATTTCTGCTGCGCAGCTCTCGAGTGGATCTCAGTCGTCTCGCACATCAGTAACCGACCCAAGAACGGTCGCTAACTGATGTCGACACCACGACGGCCTGCCAAATTGCTCCATTCCACTGATTGTGAGCAAGCTTTCACGGCTAGTTTAGCATCTCAGTGGGCGTTAACCCATGTCCGAGGAGAATCCGCCCTCGACCGCTAATAAATTTTCTGACAGCAATGCTTTTTACGGTGTTAGCTCAGAGTTGTGTTTCACTAACTTGTTTCATGATGTTCCTGTGAATGCTTTCCGGTTAATGTTAATTCGATCAGGATTTTAGCGAAGTGGTGCCGGTCGGCATTGCAGGCTGTGGTGTCGGTATTAGTTGGCGACTGTACTTGGGTCGGTTACTAATACGGGAGACGTTGGAGATCCTTGAATTTCTGAAAAGACATTCACTAGCTCTCCAGAGCGACCCCACCTCAGCCTGCAGGGCCGACCGGCGGAACGGAGCGGGAATTGAATGCTATTTTCATCAGAAATCTGTAGAATACATCATGAAATCTTGGCCGACCACCTAAATGCGTTATAATACATGTAACCACTTACAAAAATAGAATAATTGCGTGGCACCACTGAGTTGTCGCGCAGCCTGGAGGGTTTAATCATGACAAGTAAACGACCAGTTGCGCTGGTAACCGGCGCCTCATCAGGGATTGGGTTTTCGATCGCGAAGCATCTGTACCGCCACGGTTTCACGGTCTATGCGGGCGCTCGGCGCGTGTACCAAATGGGCGGCCTTGAAGCGCTCGGCATTCACACCACTTATTTGGACGTCACAGATACCGATAATATTCAGACCGTTGTCAAACAAATTGCGGCGGACGAGGGTCGGCTTGATGTGTTGGTCAATAATGCCGGTTACGGGGTGTTTGGTGCCATCGAAGAGGTACCGCTGGAAAAGGCGCATCAACAGTTTGATGTCAACGTGTTTGGTGTGACTGAAATGAGTAAGGCAGTTCTGCCAATCATGCGTCAGCAGCAGGATGGGCGGATCATCAATATTAGTTCCCTGGACGGCAAGATTGCCAATCCATTGGGTGGCTGGTATGTCGGGTCAAAGTTTGCGATTGAAGGCATCAGTGACGCAATGCGGCTTGAACTGGCAGACTTTGGTATCAAGGTCATCGTGATCGAACCGGGTGACATTAAGTCAGACTGGGCTAAGATTTCAGCCGAACAGTTGGCTGACGTCGCTGGCGATGGCCCTTACCAAGAGTTGTCCGCAGAAGCGGGTGCTTTTTTAAAGACCATCAGCGAGTTTGGGTCTGAGCCGTCAGTGATTGCGCGCAAGGTTACTTTTGCGGCGACTGTGAGACGACCACGTGCCCGCTATGCGGTTGGCGGCGGTGCGCCGGTTGGTGCGTTTGCACGGCGGGTGTTGCCGGACAGTGCCATGGACTTTCTGCTGCGACAAAGCGGCAAGTTGGCATTGAAGTATCAAAACAATAAGACAGACCCTGATAACCCAGATTTCGACGACGCTTCAGAAGTTGACGAGTAAAACGGTTACAGGTATGATTAAGACAAACAACACGAGGGGTGTCCCGTAACGGGGCTGAGATGGCGGTAACGTCTATCCCTTTGAACCTGTAAGGTAATGCTTGCGTAGGAACGTGTTCATCGATGACCGGGTAACCGGAAGTGGGTCGAACAAGAGACGTTCTTGTTCGGCTCTTTTTTGCGCACAACGTTGTTTTAAACCATAATTCACGTGTATTAGACACGTAGCGGAGGTTAGCAACATGAAAATTAGTTTATTGGATGAGATTCGAGAAAAGAACCCAGTGGTGTTAAACATTTCGAACTTTGTGACGGTGCAGGATGTGGCCAACGGCATCAATGCTATTGGGGCGTCACCGATCATGTCCGAAGAGATTGCTGAAACCGACGAGATGGTGGGGATTAGTTCAGCAGTTGCACTGAATCTTGGCGCGTTTTCAAAGCCTCAGGTCGACCATATTTTAGCCATGGGCCAGGCCGCCAATGCGCAACACCGGCCGCTTGTGCTGGATCCAGTTGCTGTTGGTGCAATTAGTTACCGGAAACAAGTAGCCGCTGATTTGATGCGCCAGTTCCAGGTGGACGTGATCCGCGGTAACGCCGGTGAAATTGCGGCGCTGGCGGAAGTTGCATGGGACGCTAAGGGCATCGATGCTGGATCTGGCAATGCTGATTTGGCAGAAATTGCGAAGACATGCGCTAAGAAACAGCACGCTGTCGTCATTTTAAGTGGCGAAACGGACTACATCACGGATGGTGAGCGCGTGGTTCGCGTGCAAAATGGGACACCACTGTTCCAGCTCCACGTTGGATCTGGTGACATGTTGAGCAGTATCGTGGGCGCCTTTTGTGCCGTAAGTGATGGCGATTACTTTGAAGCAGCGCAGACGGCTTGCCTTGTGTTTGCTGCCACGGGGGAGATCGTTGCCAACCAATTGGGCGAAGAACGTCCCGGCACCTTTGCGGCCCAGCTGATGGATGCGCTCCATCTGGTTTCTGTTGCGGATATTGAAAAAATTGCGAAGTTTGACTGAAAGGCGTGAACAATAGTGAGTGAAGAGGTTAATTCGTTTCCCCAGACCCTAACGATTGCGGGGACTGATTCCGGTGGCGGTGCCGGTGTGATGGCTGATCTGAAGACCATGCAGGAGCGCCACGTGTTTAGCTCGGCGGTCATCGTTGCCGTAACGGCGCAAAATACGCTGGGCGTCCAGGATTTTATGGCGCTGCCAAAGAAAATTATTGATGAACAGTTCGCTTCACTGGCGGATGATTTAGCAATCAAAGCCTGCAAGACGGGCATGTTGGCGGATGCCGAGCATGTGGACATCGTTGTGGATAATCTGAAAAAATATGATTTTGGCCCAGTTGTGGTGGACCCGGTCATGATTGCGAAGGGTGGGGCAGCGCTGCTGGCCGACGACGCGATCTGCTCCCGCTGGCAACGATCGTCACCCCCAACCTGCCTGAAGCCGAGCGCCTGACTGGCTTGAGCATCAAGAGCGATGCCGCCATGCGTGAAGCTGCCCAACAGTTGCAGGCTGCCGGCACTAAAAACATCATTATCAAGGGTGGCCACGGCAACACCGACACGGTTCGCGATTACGTGCTGCTGGAATCTGGCAAGGATTTCTGGCTGTCAGCACCGCGTGTCGATACAGTGCGCACCCACGGGACCGGCGATACGTTATCGAGTGCCATGACCGCTGAAATTGCGAAGGGGAATAGCATTGAAACGGCGATTCGAATTGCTAAGGATTATGTTGAAGCAGCTATTCGTAACACGATTCAAGTTGGTCATGGTCATGGCCCGCTGAACCACTGGGCATATGGGGAGGCGCACGCTAATGATTAGTTTTGAACCATCAATGTTAAAGGCTTACTTCATCTGTGGCACCCAAGACCTGAGACCGGATCAAGATCTGGTCGAGACGGTGCAGACCGCATTGCGAGCAGGCATTACAGCCTATCAGTTTCGGGATAAAGGCGCCGGTTCAACGCTGACACCGGAAACGCGATTAACGGTCGCAAAACGGTTGAAAGACTTGTGTCACTTGGCGTACGTCCCATTTATTGTGGATGATGACGTTGACCTGGCGAAACGCGTTCACGCTGATGGCATCCATGTTGGCCAGTCGGATGAAGGTGTGCAGTCGGTCATCGCTGAGATGGGAGACCAGGCGTTCATTGGCCTTTCATGTTCAAACGAGACTGAGATTAAGGCAGCAAATGCCATTGAGGGCATCGCCTATTACGGCAGCGGTCCGGTCTTCCCAACGGGATCAAAGGCGGATGCTGACCCAGTCATTGGGTTAGCAGGATTGCAGCATCTGGTTGAGCTGGCAACGCGGCCAGTGGTCGGCATCGGCGGCATTACGGTTGATCAGTTGCCAGCCGTGATCCAAACGGGTGCGGCAGGGTCGTCAGTTATTTCGATGATTGCGGGCAGTTCGGATATTGGCGGGGTTGTGAAGGCGATGAAAGAGGCCTAGAGCGTGGAAGGAGGCGGTTAAGAGGTGGAGCCTAAGCGACTTCAGGCAGAAATTCACGGTTCTGGAATTTGTGCCTGAAGTCGCTTAGGTGCAACCTCTTGCCTCCTGGAACGCGTTTCGGCACAGAAGCTAAGAAAGCAAAACAATAAAACGCAAAAAAACACGACGAGTAATTTCGACTTCTCGAAATAACCAGTCGTGTTTTTAGTCTCTAAAAGACGCCGCTCCCAAAATTTTTGTAATATTTCAACCCACCAATTTCACCCAGCATTTCCCAAGATGTATCTTTAAGAATTTAATTAAAATAAAATAAGCTTAATGAAACTGTATGACGATCTAAGACAACAAAAATAGCCTCAAATAATGCACGACAAAAACCACAATGTGTTGCTAATCGTGACTTATCATGAAAGCGGTTGGACAATACTGCTTATCAGAATACGCCCTGAATCCCCATTTAACAGGCGTGGTGTCTTACTTATTTTTAGTGATTGTATTTATTAAATGTATAAGTGAATTTAATATTACATAAAAATTACATATGTATTACAAATGTTACGTACAGCGTTCGCTAAATTCAAAAATGTGCTATCTTTAACTCAGTAAATATTTAATGGGGTTCACTGTATTACTCGTTAACTAACGAGTAAGCACCATTTTCGGGGAGATGGCATTTATGAAATTTAGTCGACATAATCAACAGCAACAAACAAAAGTTTTAAACGATAACGCACGGTTCAAATTGTATAAGTCAAAGACAAAGTGGCTGGTCAGCAAATGGGTCTTAGGGGTCATGGTCGTTACGGTTGCGGTTGGTATCGGCCTTAGTTTAGGGATGGCTGGTACGGCATACGCCGACACAACGGTTACTGATGTTCCAATGGATCAGCAAGCGACACCGTCTGAGCCGGCGACTGGATCAACTGATTCAACCAGTGACGTTACATCACAGGAGGCACCAGTTGATCAGCCAGCGCCACAGATTGATGGCACCACAACAACGGATACACCTGCCGAACCAAACTCAGTATCCACTACTAACGAGAATGACACGTTAAAAGGTGATGGTAGTGAAACGAGTACCACGCCGGTTGATGCAACACGGCCAATTACAGCAACGGATTCGCAATCGTCTTCGGAGTACTTTACTCCGGGAGAATCGGCCATTAAAAATGATGGGAAAACGTCAACCAGTAAATCGCCAACGACTACCGCGGATGAAACAGACGGTAGTTTTACGTTAACCCAGGATACTGTTAAAAATAAGGCCGGGAACATCATCTTCAATAACGATGTTGATATGACTCATGATTGGGAGATGAGTGGGTCCTTTAAATTCAGTAAGGACGATGACGCTACAGCGGATGCCACAGATACGAATGCCGATAATGATTCGGACTGGGGTGTTGGATTTAGTGGTTGGCAACTTGGTGATGGGGCAGGAATTGTGATTTCAGGAGCCACCCAGGACCAACTTGGTTTAGGTGGCGATGGCAATGCATTCGGTATCGGTGGTGTTGGCAATTCGATTGCGGCAGTTATTGATACGCATTACAACACACAATCTCAAACTGGAAAAGCTGCCAACGGTGTGAACTACACTGAGGTTGCTGACGAACCCGTTTCCACTGCTAGCGGTCTTGATAACGATCCAGGCACGTTACAAGTGATTGGAAATCGTTGGATTAACAAAAACGGTCACCCGGAAAATGGGGTTGCACTTGATGTGACTGGTACAAATGGCAGTCAAGATACGAGTGCTGGCGGAGCGGCAATCCGAAATGATGGTTTGAATCAAGCTGTTGTTAAATTTGTGACCACCAATGCAGATGGGTCCGTTGTCACTCCAGACGTGGACTCAGAGAAGGCTTATTCACCATCGAGTGCAGTAGGGTCTTCCACCGCAGCTAACGCATCTGGTGAACACTTTGTTGCCACTTGGAAACCAGATTTGACCACGCTTGATCCAACAACGGGAACCGTGAGTGGGACTTTGACGGTGACCTGGTACGGCAATGATAGTGACGCCTACAAAAATGGGTTTACCATTTCCACTAAATACACGGCTTCAACGAATTCTAGTATTGGTTTGATTTCATCCAATGGCAATCAAACTGCAACAACTGTTGCCACGGTTGACAGCTTTACTGGAAATGTGAAGTCTCAGCTTGTCACCATCGACTATCACGTCAACGGCACGGATGCACCCGAACTGCAAACCTCCAACGTCAGCGCGAATATTGGTGATACGCTGGCAGTGAGCCCAGATGGGACGACTGCCAGTGATGTGAACCTGACACTGCCAAAGCTGCAGGGCTACCACGTGTCACAAATCACCTTGAATGGTCAGAAAATTGCGGCTGATCAAGTTATCATGACCGTATCACGGGCAGCTGCGGATAATACACTGTTAGTGACTTACGAACCAAACACGATTAAAACGACTGTAACGGTTCCAACAACGCTTGTTCAAACAAACGGCGATGAGACTAGTGGCACTGTCACAATCTCAGATGTTTCTGGATCCGTTGGGGAAACAGTCACGGTTAAACACATTCCTGGCACATACACAGACGGAAATGGGACAGTTTATACTACAACTGAAACGACTACGCAGGGTCTTGTGAATGCTGACGGATCAATTACAGTTAAGACGCCGGTTACTTACACCGCGATTCCCGCGAAGGATGCAACCCTCACTTATGTGGACACGACCACAGGAAAAACGGTGGCGACGAAAATTGTGTCTGGGCAAGAGGAAATTTCGAGTGACGTACCATTTGTGACGACTGACGATGGTACCTATACGGCAGATGATGGCACTGTTTATGGCTTGGCAGACGGTCAGGCAATGAACGGTAAAATCACCTTCGTGGATGGCGACGCCGATAACGTGACGGTTAACCTCATCGAACTGACCACTCAAAGCAACGGTACGTTATCCGTCGTACCAGTCATTCAAATTGAAACCAATGGTGACGATAGCACGCTTTCTAAAAACGTCATCAGTAATTCAGACACTGGCAACATTAGTTTTACGGATACGGCTAACAAGACCACTAACACGAATACTTGGCAGAACGATGGTAATTCGTACATGGTTGATATGACGTTGTTGCCGAGGGATGACAGTTACGATTACACGAATGCCACAGTCAAAGTCATGGATCAAAATGGTCAGGTCATTGAGACACTCACCGGCGTGGATTTAAATGACATTATTGACTCAACGACTGGAGAATTAAAAACGATTTTTCTCAATGTTCCTCAGGGCAGCCAATTGTCTGGCGCGCAAGTGTTGGGGAAGACAGGCGTTACGACTGATGATACTGTAGTGATGACGGGGGCTGAGAATGGGCTGTCAGATGCCCAAAAGACCGGTACGACAGTTATTATTAGCGTTCCAGGGGAAGAAATCGATTATACTGTTTATCCCACTCATAATGGTGGTAAAAAATTGACTGATCCTGTAAGTGAACATGGGAGAGTTGGAACACCCATTACGATACCTAATATTCCTGGGTATGAGCCTGCCAATAAAGATCAGAAAGTAACGGCTGATGAGGTTTCTATCGTTGAATACACGCCGACTGAACAAAAGGTGACGGTCGTTCCAGTTTTGCAGGATGTGCAAGGTGAAACGGTGATCAAGGTTGATGACGGCACTGATTTAACAGTAAAAGGGAGCACAGACAGTAAGGTTGACGCTCCGAAAATCTCAGGGTATGAACCAACAACTCAAGTTGAAATTCCAGCCGCAAATGGTACGACCACGACCATCGTTTATACGCCAACACAACAAACGGTGACTGTTAACCCAGTTTCAAGTGATGGCACACAAATGGTTATCACAGATGGGACGATCTTAACTGTTTCAGGGGACACTAACACAAATGTTGACGCACCAGTGATCCCGGGATATACCACGGATCAAAAAGTTAAGATTCAATCAACAGATGGCACCCAAACGGTTACCTATACGCCAACTAAACAAACGGTGACAATTGTGCCGATTAGCAGTAAAACCGGCGAACCAATTACAACGGACAAGCCACTGCAAGTAACTGGAACGACAGGCAGTACAATCGATATGTCATTAATTCCAGGATACTCGACAACTGAAACGATTCAGACGCCTACACAAGATGGATCACAGAATGTGACTTACACACCCAATAGTGTGACTGGCACTGTCGAGATTTCAAACACTGATGGCACCAAAATAACAGTTGATGGTGTGACCGGCGATACTGATGAAATCGTTGATGTGACGGTACCTTTGAAAAAAGGGTACACCTCAGATCATGACACTGTTAAAGCGACCGTGGGCCGAGACGGTAAGATTACAACAGATGAAACGGTAACCTATACACCCAACACGGTCACGGGATCTGTGAAAATCCCTAGTAATAAAGGCGACATCATTGTCAACAACGTTACAGGACAGACGGACGAGATGGTTTCTGTTGAAGTGCCAAAGAAGAAAGGGTATACGGTAGATCACAACAAGGTTCAAGCCATTATAAATCCAGATGGCACAATCACCCCAGACGAAACGGTGACCTACACACCTAACTCAGTAACAGGATCTGTGAAAATTCCTAGCAATAAAGGCGACATCATTGTCGACAACGTTACCGGACAGACGGATCAGACGGTTACTGTTGAGGTACCGGAGAAGCCGGGCTACACAGTAGATCACAATACGGTGAATGCGACAGTAAAGCCAGATGGCACTATCACCACGGATGAAACGGTGATTTACACACCAAACACAGTAACAGGCAAGGTCAAGATTCCTAGCAATAAAGGCGACATCATTGTCGACAACGTTACCGGACAGACGGATCAGACGGTTACTGTTGAAGTACCGGAGAAGCCGGGATATACGGTAGATCACAATACGGTGAATGCGACAGTAAAGCCAGATGGCACAATCAAAACAGACGAAACAGTAACCTACACCCCAAGCCCAGTAACAGGCACGGTCACAATCCCCAGCAACAAAGGTGACGTCACGGTCGACGGTGTCACAGTTGAGGGTGATCAGTCAGTTGACGTTAAGGTGCCAACGCTACCAGGCTACACGCCTGACCATGACACGATTTCGGCCCATTTGGATACGAAAGGCAACATTACAACGGATGACAAGGTCATCTATACACCAATCGTAACCAACCAACCCGACAATTCAGGCTCTGGTCAAAACACTGGCAGCAATTCCGGTGATACTCAAAACACTGGGACCACTTCAACACCGAAGAACGATGGACAGAACAACCAGCCAAGTATTGTGACACCTGAACAGTCGGATGGTTCTGACAGCACTACTGTGCAGAAACCGACCGATCTCGCATCAATCAGTGAAACGGTAACGCCAATTCATATCGCAAGTCACGGCGCCCACAAGGGGACGACCTGAATACAGCTCAGTCACCTTCGAAACACGAGTTAGCTTCGGCAGCGGTTGATATGGTACCCGCATTAGCGAGCGACACTGGTAACCAGACGGCAACATCTCATACGCAACGTGCCGATGATCAAGGCGCTGTAAGCACCATGCAAAATGATATCGCGGGCGCAACGACTCATCAGCAAGCCACACAAAACGAGACGTTGCCGCAAACGGATGAACAAGCGTCAGCCTACTCAATGATGGGTCTGCTTGGCATCCTTATGAGCTTCCTAGGCTTAGGCGTCACGCGTAAGAAACATGACACAAAATAGATAACTAGCTCAATCATTAAGGAGATTACGTAAATTAAACGTAATCTTCTTTTTGGTGCGCCCGGCATGGGCGCCAACTAGACGGTGAAAGTCCGTTGCGGGCCGTAGTAGTCGGAACCGCAAGTCAATGACAAGGGTGTCCATCGTGAGGTGGAATCTGAAGGAAGTCGGCGACAAAGTACCGCATTGATGTACAAGAATCAGCTATAAGGCTGTGTTGGTCGGACGAGGTTGCCAAACAAACCAAAGTCCAATACTACTCGAGGCCATCGCAGTAAAGCTGGCAATGACATGGTACGAAAGTGGGCGTTCTTACCCGGGGAGGCCTGTATCGTACGTTCCCGACAAGAGGCGCGCTAAGCGCCACAGGAACAAACATCGCAGTGATGTGGTGCAGAACGATACAGGAGTCAGCCGAGGCCATAGTAGTGGTATCTGCCACGAAGGGCTGAACAATAATAGGTCATCATTGATATTGGAGGTGGAGACAGTGCAACAACCGCAGAATACAGAAAAAGCTGACCGCCGGCGGACAGTAGGACTGGAAGCCCAAGAACAAGTCGGGGTGCGTAGCACTGACTCTGGTGAAAATACGATGATGAACGGCACTAAGTTTCAAGAGTTAGTCTTAGACCGAAATAACCTGAACGAGGCTTATCTTCGCGTCTGCAGAAACAAAGGTGCAGCAGGACTAGACGGAATGACCGTTGACGAACTGTTGCCCTACTTGAGGAAACATAAACAGGAATTACTGCAAGCTTTACAAAACGAGACCTATCGGCCTCGTCCCGTTAAGCGGGTTGAAATTCCAAAACCTAATGGTGGTAAACGCAAGCTCGGAATACCAACTGTGATTGACCGACTTGTTCAACAAGCCATGGCGCAAGTCATGGTGCCAACATTTGAGCGTGTCTTCTCAGATAATAGTTTTGGGTTCCGACCGAATCGAAGTGCTAAAGATGCCATTGATAGAGTGGTTCAGTTCTACAATCAGGGCTATCACTATGTCGTGGATCTCGATTTAAAAGCATACTTCGATACGGTCAACCACGATCTGCTTATTAAATTTATTGAGCAGTATATTACGGATCCATGGATACTGCATCTCATTCGTCGCTTCCTAACCAGCGGTGTCATGAATGGTGGTCTATTTGAACGAAGTGATAAAGGCACCCCTCAAGGTGGCCCCTTATCGCCACTTTTGGCTAACATTTATCTCAACGAACTGGATAAGCTGTTAACTTCCAGAGGTCATAAGTTTGTCCGCTATGCGGACGATTGTAATATTTATGTCCGAAGCAAACGTGCTGGAGAACGGGTTCTGACTAATGTTACTCGCTTTCTTGAAGGCGACCTAAAGGTCACCGTCAATGAGGACAAGACATCAGTAAGTTCGCCTCTGCGGGCCAAGTTCCTGGGATTTTCCTTGGGGGTTGGTCGAGGAGGTGCGTATGCGCGACCTGCTTGGCAGGCCAAGCAACGCATCAAGTCTGCACTCAGGAAAATGACCAAGCGCAATCGGGGCGTTTCGTTAAACCTGGTGTTTAACGAGATTCATCAAAAGATGCGTGGGTGGTTACAGTACTATTCGGTCGGGAAAATGACCAATTTTATCCGTCACTTAGACGAATGGTTGCGAGCAAGGATTCGCCAGTATATTTGGAAACAGTGGAAGAAGCTCAAAACAAAGGTCAATCATCTTGTAAAACTGGGGCTTTCTGGCACCAGTGCTTATACAATGGCCAATACCCGTAAGGGTTATTGGCGAACTGCGCATAGCAAGACATTGACCTATACTCTGACAAACAAAAGACTGGAACGCCTTGGACTCATCAATATGAGCAAGACACTCCAGTCAATACAAAGTGCTTAAATTATTGAACCGCCGTATACGGAACCGTACGTACGGTGGTGTGAGAGGTCGGTAATTGAATTAATCAATTACCTCCTACTCGATTATCAACCTTGTGAATGATAAGTCCTATCTTAACCACCGTTATGACTAAAAGTGATACACTGGCTTCACAAGATAGTTAACGGGGGTAACAACTGGTTAAAGGGGGGCGTTGAGGATGAAAAAACAATTGATAGGATTGCTGGTCGGCTTGGTTTTTGGCGTCGTTGGCTTCACTGGAACGCAAGCTCAAGCGGCTACGCTCTGGGAAACGGGGACCGATCTCATGCCAAGCACGACGTTACTGCACCAATCACCTGACTATTATGCTCAAAATAAGGCAATCCTTACAAAACAGTATAATTTGGTGGGTGACGTAGCTCGTTTTCACCACAACCAAATTCAAGTCTATGTCACGCAGTCCAAGCTACGGCCATTTGTTCAGACAGCAATGACCACTTGGAATCACGCGTTGGGGCAGACAGTCTTCGAATTTGGGACGGCCACGGCACATCAGTTAACAGTGACGACAAAACCAAGTCAGGATTGGGATGGCTTAATTACGGGCAACATAATCTATCTCAACAGCACGCACTTACAGAACGCAACGTATGTGGATGAGGTTGCCAATACAGCAACAACTCGGCGGTTAACGGCAGACTACTTAGCACAAAAGGCCCGCTATAACGCTTCAACAGGGCACACAAGACAGGTCGCCTATGCCAGCGCGACACAGTATTATCAAAAATTGCTTACTGCTGAGAGGGCGGCTGCTCCAACCTATCAAGCGTTTTGGTCAGGCACGATGACCCATGAATTCGGACACGCTTTAGGGTTGGATCATACGCCGTACCTCTCGGATAGGATGTACGCGCCTGCAAGTTCAGGCAATGTCAGCAGTCCTGTCGCCGGCAAGTACACGTGGACGGGACCGAAAGACCCTGCGGATACGCAACGCCAATCTAGCAGTTTATCATTCCGGGATGTTCGGCGGGCAGAATTGAGTCAACTCCTAGGGTACTGGTAAGGGGATTCAGGTATCAGTAACCCAACGTATGAGCGGTTTCTTGCTGACTATTTTCACTTACTTTTAAAAAGAAAACAATTGACAAAACTAGCAAAATAGAATAGTATTTGGGCATCAAATTGCATTGATAGACCAAACAAACATCGCAACACGTTGTGACTAATGCGGATAGCAGTTGATACGTTTCGGGTCAATTACGTTCAGAGATCATCGTTGTCTCATCAAGCAGGATGTAACCGATACGGCCGCGTGGTAACGCGTTGTTTAGTCCCTATTCGTTTCAACGAGTAGGGACTTTTTTGGCACTAGCCAGTGTGATAAAAAGGGAGACGCTGAGGATGACGTCTAGAGGAAAAATCGGAATAGGACTTTCAGTATTTGGGTTAGCGTTGCTACTGGCTGCTTGTGGGCAGTCAAGCAGCGGCACTGGCATGCAAAAAACAGGGACACAAACGAAACCATTAAAGGTAACGGCGAGTCAAGCCATGGCAACGGCTGACCCAACGAAGGCGACTGATGTCGTGAGTCAGGCTGCCATTGCGCAGGTCTATGAGGGGCTTTACACCACGAACCAGAAGGGCAAAATTATCCCAGGGATTGCCACGAAGGTCGTTAAGCCAACTAACGGCGGTAAGACCTACACGTTTACGCTGCGAAAGAATGCGAAATAGTCAAACGGGACAGCGGTCACGGCGCAGGATTTCGTTTACGCTTTGCGGCGGCAGGCTGATCCTAAGACCAAGTCACAGGAAGTCGGCCACATTGCTGAAATTAAGAACGCCACGGCGATCAACAATGGTAAGTTGCCACTGAAGGACCTTGGTGTGACGGCGCTATCGAAGACAAAGCTGCGGATCACGTTAACGCAAAAAACGCCGTGGTTTAACTCGCGGTTGGCGGCAGAACTGTATCCATTGAACGAGAAATTCACTGAAAAATACGGCAGTAATTATGGCAGCAGTGCAGCAAAAACGCTGAGTGACGGGCCATATGTATTGAAGAATTGGAATGGGACGAGCGACACGTGGACCTATGCCAAAAACAAAGATTACTACGACAAAAAGAGCGTTCGGATCAAGACCGTTGACGTGCAAACGGTCAAGGATGTGACGACCGCCCAAAATTTGTTTGCGTCAAACAGCGTTCAGCAGACGACCCTGACTGGGACACAGGTTCAGGCGGCATCGACAGGTAAGCTGGCCAAGGAGTTGCACATCACCAAGAGTAACCGACTGGCCTACTTGGATTGGAATTCCAAGCATAAGACGCTCAATAACACGAATTTGCGGCTGGCTGTCAGCTACGCCATCAATCGACAGTCGCTGGTGAAGAACGTGCTGAAGGATAAGTCGATTGCAGCCAAAAGTGCGGTTACTGAGGGGAACTTCAGTAATCCATCGACGGGCAAGGACTTTAACGCAGACACCGGCAATCTTTATCCCTACAACGTCAAAAAGGCCAAAGCATACTGGGCCAAGGCGCAACAGCAGTTAGGCAAGAAGAAACTTCATATTCAGTTGATGACGGCTGATGATGACGTCAGCAAGGCCGTTGGGGAGTACATTCAAAGCACCGTTCAGCAAAATTTGAAGGGCATCACAGTGAGTCTAACGACGGTCCCTCTGAACAACGAGATTTCAGCGATGGAAAAGGGCAACTTTGAGTTGGCTTCCATGGGCTGGACGAGCGATTTCAAGGATCCGTTAGACTTCCTAAACAAAGCTTCGATCACAAACGCCATCAACTTTGGCCGGTTCCATAACGCCGAGTATGAAAGTCTGATCAAGACGATCACGGATGACAAGCAGTCGGCTTCGGCGCGGTACACGACCATGCAGGCAGCCGCGAAGATGCTTGCTAAGAACCAAGGCTTCACGCCGTTGTATCAAAGTACCAAGGCAACCTTGATTAGTTCAAAGGTTGCTGGTGTGCAGCCGACATTATTACGTGATACACTGTATCGATACGCTTATTGGAAATAAAAACTAAAAAGTGAGGCTACCGTCATGAGCAAACCATTCATTATTGGAATCCCGGCTGAAGCACGGGAATTCAACTACGCAATCAGAAACAACGTGAACCAACCGGAAGTTGCCGCTATTGTCAAAGCAGGCGGTGTGCCTATCATGATTCCAACGCGCGAACCCAAGTTGATGGCCAGCTACATTGACCTGTTGGATGGCCTGCTGGTGCCAGGCGGCCCTGACGTCGCACCGAGATTTTACGTGGAAGAACCACATCCACGTTTGGGCGATACGGATGCACTCTTGGACGAGAGCGGCATTCAACTTGTTAAATTAGCAGTGGAACACAACATCCCGATCATGGGGATCTGCCGCGGGTTACAAGTCATCAACGTTGCCTTAGGCGGCAGTCTGTATCAGGACATTGAGTCACAGTTTGATACACCTGTTCAACAACATTTTCAAAAGGCGCCCATGGCTCAGGGGACTCAGCACGTTAGCGTTGAAGAGGACTCCCTGTTAGCTGCTGCGTTGAACGGTGCCTCACCGATCTTAGTGAACAGTCATCACCATCAGGCTGTGAAGAAGGTTTCTGGCGCCTTGAAAGTGACTGCGACCGCAAATGACGGCGTGATCGAAGCAGTCGAGACCAAAAACAGCGACTTGATTGCAGCCGTTCAGTGGCATCCTGAAACCATGTTCCAAGTCAACGACCAGCAAATGGCGCTGTTCACCAGCTTCATGAACCGTGTTGCTAAATGGCGTCAAGCCCGCGAAGACGGGACAGCACCTGATATGATCGACCTTTCTGAAGATTAATTTTTTTATGCAAACAACCATCAGACATCCCTGTTTTGGGTATCTGATGGTTGTTTTAGGCTTTTGGATAGTGTTTTGAGTCCGTTGCATTGCGCGATTTGGCACTCCGTCGTAGTGGTTCGCGATGAAGCTAATTCGATTTCTGCTGCGCAGCTCTCGAATGGATCTCCATCGTCTCACACATCAGTAACCGACCAGAAAACGGTCGCTAACTGATGTCGACACCACGACTCCGTGCCAAATCGCTCCATTCCACTGACATTGAGCAGTCTGTTTATGTTGGTTAAGCATCGAAATACAGTCAAGGTTAGTTTGAAGAGAATCCGCCCTCGACTGCAAGTCCACCATTAGTAGCTATGCTTTGTACACAGTGTGAAAATGGATGCGTTAATACTTAAGTGGATGAGACAATGTTGTGAACTCTTAGACATACAGTGACGTAATGGAGAATGTAGGACAGTTGATGCGACAGTATGGCAGGAACATTCAATCAGTATTTTTAACTTCACCCAAGCCAAAGGTCACATCGCCAGCCAACTGCAGTTCCTGCAGCCGTTTGGTGCCCCAATCATACATTGCGTTGACGATGGGCAGCAGCGTTTCACCAAGTGGGGTGAGGGTTACACGTTGATCTTTCACTGGCTTACGGTCGACGAGACCATCAGCGGCTAATTCTTTCAATTTTTCTGAAAGTTCTTTATGTGAAGCCGCTGGCAAGAGACGTTGGATTTCAGAAAAGTAGTAGGCGCCTTCCTTTCCTAAATGGTAGATGATATTGATCTTCCATTTGCCGCTAAACATGGAAAGGGTGAACTCTTTTGGACAGTTGAAAACGCCGTTGATCAGCTTTTCCTGGACTTCGCCACGAACAAGATCAGTCATTTTTCGAACTTCCTTTCATGGGTTACTAAAAAGTGCGTTATTGTAATTTATAGTGAATTGAACGATAATGAAAGCGTTAACAATAAGTCAGGAGGGACATCATAATGAGTAAAGTATATTTATCAGCAAAATTGCCAGAGGTTGCGACTGAAAAATTGTCTGAAAACGGCTTGGACGTCTCGACTTTCGCTGGCGAAGGTCTTATTTCTCATGATGAACTGCTCAAGGCAGTGGCCGACATTGATTTCTTGATCACCCCGTTATCAACCAAGGTGGACAAGGCCATCATCGACGCCGCACCAAAACTCAAATTAATTGCCAACTTCGGTGCTGGATTTAATAATATCGACACCGCCTACGCAAAGGAAAAGGGTATTCCTGTGACCAACACCCCTGCGGTCTCAACGAATGCGGTTGCTGAAGTGACCATTGGTTTAATTTTAGCACTAAGTCACCGAATTGTTGAAGGTGACCAGAAGATGCGTCACGAAGGGTTCCCTGGCTGGGCACCACTGTACTTCTTGGGCCACAAAATTGCCGGCAAAACGCTTGGTATCGTGGGTCTAGGGAATATTGGGAGTGACGTGGCTCGTAAAGCTAACGGACTGGGCATGAACGTTCAGTACTACAAGCCAAACCAGTTGTCTGACCCAGAGGAACGGTCAATGAAGGTGACCTACAAGTCATTTGATGACCTCGTTAAGACCAGTGACTACATTACGATCAACGCCCCTCAAACGCCTGAAAACCACCATCAGTTCAACGCCGATGTCTTCAAGGCGATGAAGAAGACCGCCTCGATCGTCAACGTTGGTCGGGGACCGATCATCGATGAGGCAGCCTTGTTGGATGCTTTAAAGAGTGGTGAGATTGCTGGCGCTGCCCTTGATGTTTACGAACACGAACCAGAAGTTGATGACGGCTTCAAGACATTGAAGAACGTTATCCTGACCCCTCACGTTGGGAATGCTACGGTGGAAGCCCGGGACGCAATGGCAACCATTGTTGCGGACAACGTGATGGCTGGCGATAAAGGAAATAAAATTAAGTTTATTGTGAACAAGTAAGTGAAGTTATTAAAAAATTGTCCTTCAATCAGGTAAATCCACAGATTGAGGGACTTTTTTTGTTTTTTACTTGACTTACACCCGGTCTAACTTTATACGATGGGTCTAATCCTCGAGGTGATAATGATGACGACAATAAAGGAAGTTGCAAAATTAACAGGTGTTAGTCCATACGCCATAAGATTTTATGAACGCGAAGGACTCCTTGATGTGCCAAGAACAAAAAGCGGTATTCGAAACTTTGATGATGCAAGTGTTAACGCGGTAATCGCAATTGCGCATTATCGGAATGTTGGGATGTCCTTAGAAGGTATTCGACAGATTTTTGCAAACTATGATGATCACGAACTATCTGTGAAGTTACTTAAAGACACGAAAAAAAGGTTGGACGCCCAAATTTCGGCATTAGAATCAACTCGGGACTATTTAATTAACAAAATTGCACTTCATCAACAAATTGCAGACAAAGAAAGGATTGACAAAAATGGCAAAAGATAAGGTTATCGTCATTACGGGTGCTTCAAGCGGAATTGGTGAAGCCACGGCTAAATTATTAGCCAGTGATGGAAACAAAATGGTGTTAGCTGCTCGACGTGAGGAAAAGTTACAACAACTGGTTAGTGACATTAACGCTAATGGTGGAACAGCTATTTATGTCTTAGCTGATGTATCAAAGTTAGAAGATGTCAAAAATATTGCGCAAGTCGCTGTGGATGAATTTGGTCGGATCGATGTTTGGATGAATAATGCTGGACTCATGCCTTTATCTGAGTTTAGTCATGGAAAAGTAAGCGAATGGGATAGAACGATTGATGTTAACCTAAAGGGAACCTTATATGGTTTTGACGCTGCACTTCCGCAAATGAGAGCTCAAGAATCAGGTCAATTTGTTAATATCGCATCTATTTCAGCACACGTTTCAGGAGTTGCTTCTGGTCCATACGCAGCCAGCAAGTTTGGTGTTTGGGCGGCAAGTGAAGCCCTCCGACAAGAAGAAGTAAAGTCAGACTCTAATATTCGTGTAACTGTAGTTTCGCCAGGTGCCATTGATACTGAGTTGCCACAGCACGTGACAGATCCGGAACAGAGTGATGCCATGAAAGGGTTTTATGGTTCGACAGCTATTCCCGCTGATGAAGTCGCGCGTTCTGTTCAGTTTGCGATTAATACGCCAGAAAATACCTCAATCAATGAAATAGTGCTGCGCCCTACAAAACAGTTTATGTGAGGAAAATATTAATCAGTGAAAAGTTACATTGGCGCATCTTCATGTTATAAATCTTTTTGCTTTTGACACCGACCCCAAAATCAAGTATCATAATAACTTATCGCAACATGCTGAACCCGAATTAAAAAAAGTTTGACGTGTAATAATCGCTGAATTAGCAACATTTATTAGATATTTGAATGAATTGTTCGTGAAAAATGTGCTTGACGTTTTTTAAAATTAAAGTACAATGAGAATCAAGTTAGCGAACTAACAGAGAGTCGGTGAATTGCTGAGAACCGACACCGGAAAAATGGCAGTTTCAAACAAGGTTGCGCAACCGTTATCAGCGACAAAAGGCAGACCGCATATGGCCTGTGAAACTTGGGTGGAACAGCGTTAAGGACGCCCCTTGTACTAGGAAGTAGTACGAGGGACGTCCTTTTTCTGGTGCGCCCGGCATGGGCGCCAACTAGACGGTGAAAGTCCGTTGCGGGCCGTAGTAGTCGGAACCGCAAGTCAATGACAAGGGTGTCCATCGTGAGGTGGAATCTGAAGGAAGTCGGCGACAAAGTACCGCATTGATGTACAAGAATCAGCTATAAGGCTGTGTTGGTCGGACGAGGTTGCCAAACAAACCAAAGTCCAATACTACTCGAGGCCATCGCAGTAAAGCTGGCAATGACATGGTACGAAAGTGGGCGTTCTTACCCGGGGAGGCCTGTATCGTACGTTCCCGACAAGAGGCGCGCTAAGCGCCACAGGAACAAACATCGCAGTGATGTGGTGCAGAACGATACAGGAGTCAGCCGAGGCCATAGTAGTGGTATCTGCCACGAAGGGCTGAACAATAATAGGTCATCATTGATATTGGAGGTGGAGACAGTGCAACAACCGCAGAATACAGAAAAAGCTGACCGCCGGCGGACAGTAGGACTGGAAGCCCAAGAACAAGTCGGGGTGCGTAGCGCTGACTCTGGTGAAAATACGATGATGAACGGCACTAAGTTTCAAGAGTTAGTCTTAGACCGAAATAACCTGAACGAGGCTTATCTTCGCGTCTGCAGAAACAAAGGTGCAGCAGGACTAGACGGAATGACCGTTGACGAACTGTTGCCCTACTTGAGGAAACATAAACAGGAATTACTGCAAGCTTTACAAAACGAGACCTATCGGCCTCGTCCCGTTAAGCGGGTTGAAATTCCAAAACCTAATGGTGGTAAACGCAAGCTCGGAATACCAACTGTGATTGACCGACTTGTTCAACAAGCCATGGCGCAAGTCATGGTGCCAACATTTGAGCGTG
Organism: Secundilactobacillus paracollinoides; assembly: GCF_001702155.1. Taxonomy (NCBI): domain Bacteria; kingdom Bacillati; phylum Bacillota; class Bacilli; order Lactobacillales; family Lactobacillaceae; genus Secundilactobacillus; species Secundilactobacillus paracollinoides. Next base: position 535,192 of record NZ_CP014912.1, on the reverse strand, counting down.
TCTTCTCAGATAATAGTTTTGGGTTCCGACCGAATCGAAGTGCTAAAGATGCCATTGATAGAGTGGTTCAGTTCTACAATCAGGGCTATCACTATGTCGTGGATCTCGATTTAAAAGCATACTTCGATACGGTCAACCACGATCTGCTTATTAAATTTATTGAGCAGTATATTACGGATCCATGGATACTGCATCTCATTCGTCGCTTCCTAACCAGCGGTGTCATGAATGGTGGTCTATTTGAACGAAGTGATAAAGGCACCCCTCAAGGTGGCCCCTTATCGCCACTTTTGGCTAACATTTATCTCAACGAACTGGATAAGCTGTTAACTTCCAGAGGTCATAAGTTTGTCCGCTATGCGGACGATTGTAATATTTATGTCCGAAGCAAACGTGCTGGAGAACGGGTTCTGACTAATGTTACTCGCTTTCTTGAAGGCGACCTAAAGGTCACCGTCAATGAGGACAAGACATCAGTAAGTTCGCCTCTGCGGGCCAAGTTCCTGGGATTTTCCTTGGGGGTTGGTCGAGGAGGTGCGTATGCGCGACCTGCTTGGCAGGCCAAGCAACGCATCAAGTCTGCACTCAGGAAAATGACCAAGCGCAATCGGGGCGTTTCGTTAAACCTGGTGTTTAACGAGATTCATCAAAAGATGCGTGGGTGGTTACAGTACTATTCGGTCGGGAAAATGACCAATTTTATCCGTCACTTAGACGAATGGTTGCGAGCAAGGATTCGCCAGTATATTTGGAAACAGTGGAAGAAGCTCAAAACAAAGGTCAATCATCTTGTAAAACTGGGGCTTTCTGGCACCAGTGCTTATACAATGGCCAATACCCGTAAGGGTTATTGGCGAACTGCGCATAGCAAGACATTGACCTATACTCTGACAAACAAAAGACTGGAACGCCTTGGACTCATCAATATGAGCAAGACACTCCAGTCAATACAAAGTGCTTAAATTATTGAACCGCCGTATACGGAACCGTACGTACGGTGGTGTGAGAGGTCGGTAATTGAATTAATCAATTACCTCCTACTCGATTCCCGTTTTGGATCAGCAGCGAAGAAAAGGAGCACTATATGCAAAAAGATGAGAAAAAGTTATCACGCTCATTACAGAGCCGGCACATTCAAATGATTGCCATTGGCGGAGCCATCGGAACCGGTCTATTTCTTGGTTCCGGGAGTGCCATCAAGACATCCGGCCCGTCCATTATTTTGGCGTACCTGATCGTTGGTCTGTTTTGTTTCTTCATGATGCGGGCAATCGGTGAACTGCTGCTGTCTGATACCAGCAAGCACTCGTTTCTTGATTTTGTGAAACAATATCTCGGTGACCGGTTTGAATTTGTGACGGGCTGGATGTACTGGTTTTGCTGGATCAGTCTGGCCATGGCTGACCTGACCGCAACTGGGATCTACATGAAATTCTGGTTCAAGGACTTGCCGCAATGGGTGGCGCCGTTCGTTATTCTTGTGGTGCTGTATGCGACAAACAAGGTCAACGTTAAGCTCTTTGGGGAATTGGAATCGTGGTTCTCGATCATCAAGGTGGCCGCAATCATTATCCTCGTGGTGGTCGGGTTCGCACTGGCCATTATCGGCTTTCACGTTGACGGTCAGGCAGCGTCGTTTAGTAACTTGGTGAGTCACGGCGGCTTCTTCGCCACGGGGTGGTTACGGCTTCTTGATGTCATTTCAAATGGTCGTCTTCGCCTTTGTCGGCATTGAAATGGTCGGCCTGACTGCTGGCGAAACGGACGATCCGAAAGCAAATTTGCCAAAAGCTATTAACAGTCTGCCGATTCGAATCGGGCTCTTCTACGTCGGGTCAATGATTGCTATCATGGCCGTCTATCCATGGAACGACATCACCACGACAACGAGCCCCTTCGTTCAGGTCTTTTCCAGCATTGGGATCACCGGTGCCGCTGGAATTTTAAACTTCGTTGTGCTGACCGCGGCCTTATCCGCCACCAACAGTTGTTTATTCAGTACCAGTCGGACACTGCATGCGTTAAGCAGCGGCGGCAACGCGCCAAAGCGGTTTATGAGTCTGAATAAAAATGGTGTTCCAAACGCATCGCTGAACTTTTCGACAATGGTGCTGATGATTATCGTGGTCCTCAACTACATCATGCCGGCCAGTGTGTTCAGCCTCATCTCCGGGGTGTCGACGATCAACTTCGTGCTGGTCTGGATCGTGCTGATCTGGTGCCACATTCGCTACCGACAAGCAAATCCAGCGGGTGCAGAAACGTTTAAAATGCCGGGTTACCCGTTGACAGACTGGGCAAGCCTAATTTTCTTCAGCGCGGTTTTGGTATTCTTGCTGATCAACGCTAGCACGCGCGTCTCGATGCTGATTTCACTTGCTGTGTTTGTTGTGCTGCTTGGGGTTTATCAGGTGGTTTATAAGCCGGCGTTGAAGGAAACGAGGTAGAGCGCGGAGCAAGGCGGGTTAGGGGCGGTGTGTAACGGACTCTGGCAGAAAAGTCCGGGCCTGACTTTTTTGCCAGAGTCCGTTACACGTTAGCCCCGTGCCTTGCGGAGCGCGTTTCGACTCGAGGACAGAGAACCACAAAGAAAAGTCCGGGCCTGACTTCTTTGCCAGAGTCCGTTACACGTTAGCCTCGTTCCTTGCGAAACGCGTTTCCACTATGTGAAATAGAAAGACGCTTCTATTTTCCAGAACCGTTTCAGCACACATGCCTAACAATGGACTGGAATCGTTTCTTTTCAAATAAAGATAAAAACGTACTTTAAAAAAGGAAAGAAGAAGCAGGAAAAAAACATTTTCCTGCTTCTTTTAGTGTTTTGGGAGTAACTTAATCTTGGTCTTTCGACAATGAGTTCAGTGATCTTTCCTGACAACCAATGAGGTTATCAACAACCTGACGAACAACGAGCTGATTATGCTCTGACTCAAAAAAATCACTAGGGGTTTCAAAGGGAAGGCGACCATCCTTGACGATTGCTTGGGAGAATAATTTAATCGCCGTTTGGTAAGACAGACCCAGATTTAGGAGTTCAGTCTCGGTCTGTTCTTTAAGGTCGGCATCCAGCTTAACAGTGAGCAGCGTTTGCTTTTTACCTGCCATGAAATCACCTCACACCTTGATAATATCTGAGATTAGGTGTGTATGCAACAAGTTAACGGACATTTGTGCATAAAAATGATGATTTGTTTAATTGCTTTATTAGTCAACTATTAGATTTTATTAAATTATTTCTGGATTTAGAGCGTCTTTTCAACGTTCACGCACGGGACACCATCTTCTTCATAAACATCGGAAACGAAATGGTAACCCTGTTTTTCGTAAAACTTTTGAGCAGTCAGCTCACTATGAATAAGCGATGTTTCAAACTCTTCATTGCGACCGACTTCTTCCAAGGCTGCAATAATCTGGGCGCCAAGGTGTTGACCACGATAGGCTTTTAACGTCGCAATCCGCCCAGGACGCATGGTCGTTGCATCGATGACCTGGAAACGACCAGTTGCGACAGGTGTTTCGTTATCTGCATAGCAGACAGCATAGACCATGTCCGGCGTGTCGTTGTCGTCGAATTCATCTTCAATTGCTATGTGGCGTTCCTGGACAAAAACGTTCATGCGGACAAAGAGGGCGGCTGCGTGGTTCCATGGTTCTGATCCTGTGTGACAGTTCATAGAGGTGCCTCATTTCTTGTTGAGTTGGTTTTGGGGTTTATTATACGCAGGTTGGTTGGGAATGGGTAGGGGTGATGTGGTTTTTGGTTAAATGAGGGAGGCTTCTATACCCGATGTTATTTCTTAAAGGAGGTGAATTATTTATTTGCGGGGTGGCTTTCTCGTTTATCTAGCGGAAACGCGTTCAGAAGGGCAGAGGGCTCCTGTGTAAGCAACTCTGGCACAAATCCCAAGTTCGGGGATTTATGCCAGAGTTACTTACACTCCGCCCTCTAAGCGCCCTTCTTCACGCTCTTCAAACTCTTTTAAGTTGTCTTTAAGCTGCTGTCTATATAGTTATCAGTGTACTCAAGTACAAGAGATACACGAGTACATCTATCACAGTGATAACTTCAACCCTGAAAGGAAATGCCCATGAAAAAAACCTTAGCAGTTATTCCCGCTCTACTGACTGTAGCCACCATTAGTCTGGTGACTTTACGGGCGAGACGACACGCTTAACATCTCATAGATTCAACCCCTAAACACACACAACCCAATAACACACAAGCAACACAATCAGAGGAGAACCAACACACACACTTTTCCCCAAAAAAGTAAATTCAATTTTCCTCTACCCCTTTTAAACCTTATATAAAAAACACCAGCGATCCGCATAGTCGCTGGTGTTTTTGTGTAGAGCGTGACGTAGGCGTTATCGTAATATGGTTTTTCTGGTGACATGAAGGAACCTCCTGAAATATGCTAGCAATTATTCTGATTTTATAAATTATGATAGCATCATCCGTCGTTTACATGCCGTTTGTTGCAAAAAACATGGGGATTCCCTTATCAAAATTTTTAAGTCGGCCGTACTGCGCGTTGTCTTTTAGCCTTGGCGGTTTATATATAACTGGAAAGCGATGGCAGCAAAATCCAGACGCAAATTGAAAGCGGTTTTTATTGGGGAAATGCCTAATTCATTTCAAAAATGCGGTCACTTATAATGAAATTATGTTAATCAGACACCGCGGCGATGGGCTTTTAAATGAAATGTCCTTAACCTAGCTACCAATCGTACATACTAGCGTCATATTTGGGGCAGTCGCTGCGGTGGCGTTACAACACTGTAAATGGGAGGATCTTTACGCATGACAGATGCAGTTCAGGATGAAGCAACGCTTAAAGCAAACCTTGAAGACGCTGCAAACGAGCACGGAGAACCTCACTGGTTTGTGGATCGCCGGTTAGCGGCCTTAGATCAGCTGGCGACACTGCCGTTGCCAACAGCACAGGGGCTGACCATTGATGAGTGGCCGTTGATGCCGCTGGATAAAATCGAGTGGCGGCGCTCCGACCGTGACTTAGCGGCAACCATTAAGCCGGATGACCAGCAAATTCAACTGGTTCAGTTGGGGCAAAAATCGATCATCAATTCATTACCAGATGACCTCGACGACCAGGATGTCGTTTTAACGGATGTTTTCACCGCTTTGCGAGAGCACCCGCAGTTGATCGAGCGCCGATTTATGTCGAAAATGATTCCGAGCACGACCAACCGATTAACCAGCTACCATTTGGCTTATCTGAGTTCCGGCATCTTTCTATACATGCCTAAGGACGTCAAAATCGACCAGCCAATCGACATTGAGCTGATTCAGGACAGCACGCGGCCGCAGCCGTTGGTCAGCCACGTGTTTGTGGTGGCTGAGAGCGGCAGCCAGTGCCAGTTGACGATTCGATTGGCGACGAAAGGGGACACGGCCAATACGGCCAACCTCCTCGTTGAGGTGATGGCGCGGGCGGATAGTCATTTAGACATTACCGCAATCGATGCCTTGGGCGCGAACACGACCAGTTATATTAAGCGCCACGCGGTAGTCAGCCGCGATGCGACGGTCAACTGGCATGTCTGCGAGATTAGCAAAGGAAACACCATTGCGGAAACGACGTCGGATTACGCCGGCAGCGGTGCCCAAAGTGCCATTATCAGCACCGCAGTCACCGACCAGCAGCAACAGGTCGCCATTACCACGGCGGTGACCGACCACGGGAAGCTCGTTGGTGAAGGGACACTATGTGGTGTTCAACTGGGTGATTCAACGTTAGCCAGTCACGGTGACCTACTGCCCGCAACGGCTGATACAGCAACACTAAAGAAGGGGTTAACTGCACCGTTCGCTGAGGCATCGGCAAACGTGCAGCAACAAATTTGCGACGCTATCGCAGGGCGGCTAAGCTCGAACTAGCAGGCGGGGGGAGACTTCTGTCTTAGGGTCAACTGTCTGGTTGATCTGTGTTGGGTCACAATTTGGTTTAGGATGAAAGGGTTGTCAGATATGAAGAAGAACAGAACGATGCATCGTTTGGTTTTAGGGTTAGTGAGTGTTGCAACGCTGTTAGTTGTTGCGACGGGGTGTGGGAACTCCAGCAGTTCCAAGAAGTCGTCATCAAGCAGTACGAGCACGACCAAAGTTGTTACTGACATGAGCGGCAAGAAGGTCAAGATTCCAAAGAAGGTCACGCGCGTTGCCGATCTTTGGCACGCGAATAACCAAGTGGTCTTACTGTTAGGTGGCCAAAAGAAACTGGTTGCCACCACGCAGATGATTCAACAACAGCCATGGTTTAAGACCGTTTATCCAGGTATTTCAAAGGTCAAAGCGCCATTTGCGGGTCAAGATTTACAAGTCGAAGCGCTGTTAAAGACGAAGCCGCAAGTTGTTATTTCATCTGATCCAGGCCAAATCAAACAGGCCCGGAATGCAAAACTGCCAACGGTCAACGCGATGTACCAAAACTTTGCAGGTCTGCGTAAGTCGGTTAATTTAACGGCGGACGTTTTGGGCGGCAAAGCACCTAAGGTTGCCAAAGAATATCAAAAGACACTGACCAACAACATCAACTACGTCAAGTCAAACCTGAAGGGCGTTTCAACCAAGCCTAAGGTGTTGCACATTGTCAGCACCGCTAACCTGGACATTGTTGATGGTCAAAACACGATCGTGAACGACTGGATCAAGGATGCCGGTGGGCAAAATGCTTTGAGTCAAAAAGGCAACATGATCACGTTGACCACGGAACAATTAGCAAAGTCAAATCCTGATGTCATCATCGTGGGTCAAGCGACGGATGCGGCTGCTCGCAAGGCATTGGAAAAGAACCCTGTTTTGAGCAAATTGACGGCTGTTAAAGAAGGTCATGTTTACGGGAACCCACAAGGCACCTTCCCATGGGACCGTTACAGTGCTGAAGAAGCCCTTCAAGTGCTCTGGGCAGCCAAGAAATTGCACCCAGCAGACTTTAAGAACTTGAACATGACCACCAAGACGAAGCAGTTCTACAGCAAGTACTACAAGTACAACTTGTCGACTACTCAAGCTAACCAGATTCTTGCCGGGGAAAACCCAACGACTAAGTAATATTGTTGAGGGCGTTGCATTCCGCAATTTGGCACTCAGATTGAGCATACAATTATCTTTGGCTTCACATCAAAATACAGTCAGAACCAGTTTGTAGAGAATCCGCCCTCGACTGCTATGATGCCATTGATAGCAATGCTTAATGTGTTAGTTGCAAGCAATCGTAATTGTAATTACTTTGATAGTTCAATAAAACAACTCTTGCCTTCGTATCTGTGCAAGGGTTGTTTTTGTTTGTCTGATAATTGCCCAGAAAATCTATTTGTGATGCCTTGCGAAGTCACGATCCAATGGCAATTTATCAAAACAATCACCCATTTTCCGAACCTATCTTTAATACTTGATTCGGTAAAACGTAGTAATCTTAAACAAGATATTTAAAAAGGTGGATCAACACATGTACGTCCTTAAAACACAGCGTGACTTAAAGCTGAATGTGGCTCAAATCGCAGCCGTTGCCAGCACGCATGAGACGCGTTTTTTCTTTGAGAATAGTCAGCAAACAACGCAATATTTTGGCTGGCAGCCACTCACTTCAACGACTGGCAGTTTTGACCGGGTTCAGGCGTGGTTTACGCAGCTGACGATTGAAGGGGATACCGAAATGGCAGCGATTCTTGGCGGTTTTCCGTTTGAACAGGAGCCAAGCGATGAGACTGGTGCGCTCTCCAACGGCTTTTTCTTCCTGCCCGCAGTCATGGTTCAGCGCCAAGCTGACGGTCGGTTTTGCATCAGCGTTATTCAGGAGACTGCTGCGACAGCTGAGCAAATGCTTAAAGAGACCCTTCACCAGCTTGATACTGCTGACGTTCTTTTGCCAGCACAGTATCACATGAGCACGGAGACGGCGGTGGCCGCGGATGCATGGGCGGCTGGTGTGCAAGAAACGGTAGCTGAAATCAAGCGTGATCGCACATTGAAAAAGGTCGTTTTGGCCCGCCAGTTACGCGTCACCGCAGATCGTCGTTTTGCACCTGAGCGGGTCTGGCTTAATGCGCGACAACAGAATCCGGAAGCCTACCACGTGTTGTTAAAGGTCAACGGTACGGCATTTATCAGCAACACACCGGAACGCCTGATCAAGTTTGACCATGACCAGTTTCAAACGGCAGCGGTTGCTGGCACGGCGCCACGAGGCACAACGAAAGAACAAGATGACCAACTGGCCACACAATTGCAGCGCGATGACAAGAATCAACGCGAGCACCGCTATGTTGTGGACACCATTGCCGCAACACTGCGGACGCAACAGGCAGTTGTCGAGTATGACACGACACCGCAAATTTTAAAGAATAAAAATGTGCAACACTTATACACGCCCATTACCGGAACACTGGCCAGCAACTGGTCACCATTTACCTTACTGGCAGCGCTGCATCCGACGCCCGCATTGGGTGGAGTGCCTCGCAATCAGGCACTGCGCGTGATCGGCCAGGTTGAACACGAGCCACGCGGATTATTTGGCGCGCCAATCGGCTACCTGACGTTTCACCAGACCGGCGAGTTTGTGGTCGGCATTCGCAGCGCCGTGCTGCGTCAGGCTTCTGCCACACTATTTGCGGGGGCAGGCATTGTGAGTGAGTCGGTTGCCGAGACCGAACTTGCGGAAACGCAATTGAAATTTAAACCCATGTTGCAGACACTTTTCGGGGAGGATGAGAAATGACAAACGAGGGGTTAACCACCTACGTGCAGACGATCATCGACGCCATTGCGGCGCAGGGAGTGAAACAGATCGTGATCTCACCGGGGTCGCGGTCAACGCCGGTCGCCTTGCTGTTGATGCACAACGCAGGGCATGATCAGTTTTCACTCTACGTTGACGTGGACGAACGGTCAGCCGGTTTCTTTGCGTTGGGCATGACAAAAACGACGCACGAGCCAACGTTGCTGATCTGCACGTCTGGCACCGCGGCGGCAAACTACTATCCCGCTGTGATCGAAGCCCAGCTGACACATCAGCCGCTCATCGTTTTGACAACGGACCGGCCGGCGGAGCTGACAAATATCGGCGCACCACAGGCCATTGACCAAGACCAGTTATACGGCAACCATGTTAAAACTTTTGTGCAATTACCGTTACCCGCGGCGGATGATACAACGTTGCGGTACGTGTCTTTCAATGTGCAGCGGACAATCATGGCAGCACAGGCGACCGCTCGGGGACCGGTTCATTTGAATTTGCCGTTGCGAAAACCACTCATGCCAGATTTAGCCCCAGTTAACGAACCCCACCCTAAGACATTGACAGCACCTGTAACACAGGCCGTTTTAACCGCGGCGGCGTTGTCCCAATTGACGGCGCGGTTATCTGGCAAACGCGTGCTGATTCTGGCTGGCCCAGCGGAAAGCAAAGATGAGTTGGCTGGGGTGTTGGCGTTAGCGCACAAAGGGCGGTGGCCCATCTTAGCCGACCCACTCAGTCAGTTACGGCAAACGGATGACGACCTGCTGATAACGGGGAGTGACATCCTGTTTGATGGGGCAATCACCCTCGGCGACGCCCAACCAGATGTTGTGCTGCGGTTTGGCGCGACCCCCGTTTCGGCAACGGTGATCCAGTGGCTGCAGACGTTTACGGGTCAGGTGATCCTGGTTGATCCCAATCAGGCACTGGCAGACCACAGTTTATCGACGCAGATTCAACTGACGGTGACACCGGCAATCCTGTGTCAGGCGTTGCTCCCGCAAGTACTGCCGGCCCCGGCGCGGTACTGTCAAATCTGGCAGGCACTTGAAGCTGCTTATCGGCAGTCGGTTAGGGCGATTCAAGCGACAGAGGCCCGTATTCCAGTGATAATGAGCAATAAACTGCAGGACAGCGCTATTTTTGTCAGCAATTCGATGCCGATTCGCGACGTGGACCACTTTTATTTACCAAATAACGGCCATAACCGGATCTATTGCAACCGCGGGGCAAACGGTATTGACGGTGTCGTTTCCAGCGCGCTAGGCATGGCGGCAGTTAGCGGTACGCCGAATAACTATCTGCTGATTGGTGACCTCGCGTTTTTCCACGACATGAACGGGTTGATGATGGCCAAACGGCACGCGCTTAAGGTGACGATCATTGTCGTCAACAATAATGGCGGCGGGATCTTCTCGTTTTTACCGCAAGCCGCAGCCAAGGACTACTTTGAACCACTCTTTGGCACGCCGCAGGATCTTGACGTCGCAACCGTTAGTAAGCTTTACGGTGCGCAATACGAGCGCGCCACGACTGCCGAGGACCTGCAATCTTATTTAAACGAAACACCAACGGGTCTGCGGATCATTGAAGTCCCGTCAGACCGGGAAGAAAATACGCAACAGCACCGTCAATTAAGCGATGCGTTACACAAAGTCATGGAGGACGTTCTTGAAAATTACAACACAAACAAGTCAAATTAACGTTTCTCATAGCGGTAACGGGGCACCGATTTGGGTGCTACTGCACGGATTCATGGGCACTGAAATTGATTTCGAGTGGCTAAAGCCCCGGCTGTCGGGGTCCGTGATCTGTCCTGACTTATTAGGCCATGGGGCAACGGTGACACAGCCCGAGACGGCCTTCAGCATGGCCAACCAGGTTGAGGCGCTACACGACATGCTGGGCCAGTTGTACCCGCAAAATGTAACCTACAATGTGGTCGGCTACTCCATGGGTGGGCGGGTCGCCATTGCGTTTGCTGCCCAGTATCCGGACCTGATCGCCCACTTATTTGTTGAGAGCGGCCGGCCAGGACTAGCGTCGGCACAAGAGCGTGCTGACCGACAGGCCCACGATGCGCAATTAGCAACCCAATTGGAAACGACTGGCTTAACCAACTTTGTTGACCGCTGGGAAGCCCTACCGTTGTTTGCAACCCAACGAAACTTACCTGCCGAAACTCAGCAACGGGTGCGGGCAGGGCGGTTAGCGCAAGCACCTCAATTACTGGCGAAAAGTTTGCGCGAGATGGGCACGGGCAGTCAGCCTGATTACTGGTCAAGCCTGGCCACCTTTACCTTTCCAGTGACACTCATTACCGGCCAACAGGATGAAAAATTCACCAAGCTTGCTGATGCCATGATGACGACACTGCCGAATGCGCAACATCGCGTTGTGACCAACGCAGGCCACAATGTTCATTTGGAACAGCCTGAAGCGTTCTTGGATATTCTGACTGGAGGTGACTAGCATGCAGCTTGCTTCGATACGCATGTTGCCAGTCAGTTTGCCGCTAAAACAACCGTTTACGTCAGCGCACGAGCAATTGGCCGACCGTCACGTGACGCTGGTTCAGATCACGACAACTGATGGCCTGATGGCAACTGGTGAACTCGAGGCCTTTGATAACCCTGGCTATAACACGGAAATGCAGGCTTCGGAGGCGCAGGTCATTCGCGGCTTCTTGGTGCCACCGCTTAAGCGGAATCGAGACATCAGCAGCTTAAATCCGGATGACCTCTGGCCTGACGTGAGCGGCCACCGGATGGCGAAAGCGGCCGTGGAAATGACACTCTGGTCATTGGCAGCTCAAGCCGAACATCAGTCACTCGCTGCGTTGTTGGCCGCCGAAGCGAAGACTGAGCAGCGTTCGGAAATTGAAGTGGGTATCAGTCTGGGCATTGCGGATCTTACACAGCAGTTGCAACGTATTGCAGCTGCTCAGGCAGCCGGCTATTCGCGCATTAAGTTGAAGGTTGGCGGCGTGGCAGACATTGCTGTCATCAACCAAATTCGGCGTCAGTTTCCAACGATTCAAATGATCATCGATGGGAACGGCGCCTTTACTGAAAACGACGCGGCCGAATTGCAGCAACTGGACGCACTTCACGTGGACATGCTGGAGCAGCCCTTAGCATCGGGTGACTTTGCGGGCCACGCGCAATTGCAGCGTCAGTTGAAGACACCCATCTGCTTGGACGAAGATATATTAGACCTCAAAGACGCCCAACTAGCCGTTTTGATGGGCAGCTGTCGGGCAATCAATTTAAAACCAGCAAGGGTCGGCGGCTTCACGAAAGCGTTAGCGATACTGGACTATTGTCAGCAGCATCATATTCAGTGCTGGGTCGGCGGCATGGTGGAAAGCGACCTGGGGCGCTATTACAGCCAGTCACTGGCACGGCTGATAACACTCAGTTATCCAGGAGATGTGGGCCCAGCAAGTCAGTTTTTTGAGACTCAGGTCAGTGATCGGGTGGTAAAGTTGACGGATGGTAAGTTGAAGTTACCGGAAGAAGCGCCACGTTTATTGCCGGCTTACCAGAAGCAAATGATGCTGCAAGAGAATTTATTGGGTTGAACATTGTGTGAAGCATTGCTATTGATGGGCTTGGTAGCAGTCGAGGGCGGATTCTCTTCAAACTTGGTTTAATGTGATTTTGATGCTTAACTAGAAGGCAAAGTAGGCTCAATGTAAGTGGAGTCCCAAATTACGGAATGCAACGGACTATTAACTGCTTTACATTCAGCACGATTCTTTCGTAGCCTAAAAGAGCGACAGGGTGCAACTCCTTAACCGCCCCTGATTCTGCAGACTAATCGAGTAGGAGGTAATTGATTAATTCAATTACCGACCTCTCACACCACCGTACGTACGGTTCCGTATACGGCGGTTCAATAATTTAAGCACTTTGTATTGACTGGAGTGTCTTGCTCATATTGATGAGTCCAAGGCGTTCCAGTCTTTTGTTTGTCAGAGTATAGGTCAATGTCTTGCTATGCGCAGTTCGCCAATAACCTTTACGGGTATTGGCCATTGTATAAGCACTGGTGCCAGAAAGCCCCAGTTTTACAAGATGATTGACCTTTGTTTTGAGCTTCTTCCACTGTTTCCAAATATACTGGCGAATCCTTGCTCGCAACCATTCGTCTAAGTGACGGATAAAATTGGTCATTTTCCCGACCGAATAGTACTGTAACCACCCACGCATCTTTTGATGAATCTCGTTAAACACCAGGTTTAACGAAACGCCCCGATTGCGCTTGGTCATTTTCCTGAGTGCAGACTTGATGCGTTGCTTGGCCTGCCAAGCAGGTCGCGCATACGCACCTCCTCGACCAACCCCCAAGGAAAATCCCAGGAACTTGGCCCGCAGAGGCGAACTTACTGATGTCTTGTCCTCATTGACGGTGACCTTTAGGTCGCCTTCAAGAAAGCGAGTAACATTAGTCAGAACCCGTTCTCCAGCACGTTTGCTTCGGACATAAATATTACAATCGTCCGCATAGCGGACAAACTTATGACCTCTGGAAGTTAACAGCTTATCCAGTTCGTTGAGATAAATGTTAGCCAAAAGTGGCGATAAGGGGCCACCTTGAGGGGTGCCTTTATCACTTCGTTCAAATAGACCACCATTCATGACACCGCTGGTTAGGAAGCGACGAATGAGATGCAGTATCCATGGATCCGTAATATACTGCTCAATAAATTTAATAAGCAGATCGTGGTTGACCGTATCGAAGTATGCTTTTAAATCGAGATCCACGACATAGTGATAGCCCTGATTGTAGAACTGAACCACTCTATCAATGGCATCTTTAGCACTTCGATTCGGTCGGAACCCAAAACTATTATCTGAGAAGACACGCTCAAATGTTGGCACCATGACTTGCGCCATGGCTTGTTGAACAAGTCGGTCAATCACAGTTGGTATTCCGAGCTTGCGTTTACCACCATTAGGTTTTGGAATTTCAACCCGCTTAACGGGACGAGGCCGATAGGTCTCGTTTTGTAAAGCTTGCAGTAATTCCTGTTTATGTTTCCTCAAGTAGGGCAACAGTTCGTCAACGGTCATTCCGTCTAGTCCTGCTGCACCTTTGTTTCTGCAGACGCGAAGATAAGCCTCGTTCAGGTTATTTCGGTCTAAGACTAACTCTTGAAACTTAGTGCCGTTCATCATCGTATTTTCACCAGAGTCAGTGCTACGCACCCCGACTTGTTCTTGGGCTTCCAGTCCTACTGTCCGCCGGCGGTCAGCTTTTTCTGTATTCTGCGGTTGTTGCACTGTCTCCACCTCCAATATCAATGATGACCTATTATTGTTCAGCCCTTCGTGGCAGATACCACTACTATGGCCTCGGCTGACTCCTGTATCGTTCTGCACCACATCACTGCGATGTTTGTTCCTGTGGCGCTTAGCGCGCCTCTTGTCGGGAACGTACGATACAGGCCTCCCCGGGTAAGAACGCCCACTTTCGTACCATGTCATTGCCAGCTTTACTGCGATGGCCTCGAGTAGTATTGGACTTTGGTTTGTTTGGCAACCTCGTCCGACCAACACAGCCTTATAGCTGATTCTTGTACATCAATGCGGTACTTTGTCGCCGACTTCCTTCAGATTCCACCTCACGATGGACACCCTTGTCATTGACTTGCGGTTCCGACTACTACGGCCCGCAACGGACTTTCACCGTCTAGTTGGCGCCCATGCCGGGCGCACCAAAAAAAGCCCCTTGCACAAGACAAGGGGCAAACATGTTAATCCGTTTTTTTAGCGTTATTGCGTTGCATCATTTTCGCTTGATCGACGAGGGGACAGCCGACTTCTTCACAGTCGTGACAGCCGCCTGAATGGTTCTTTTTGAAGAAACGCAGGTAGGTGATGTAGATGACAGCGCCAAAGATGATGGCGGCAAGAATGAGTGTTGACATGGGCGAGACGACCTTTCTGGTACTGAGGTGACGATCGAATTAATCCAGAGTGAGCTGATACTGATGACTTTCACGTTTGATAAACACGCCGTAAATCATCAGCGCAAGAGCAATGATGCCCATAATCAAACCAACGGGTGCGATAGCGTGGGTGAAAACCAGCGAGGATTGGTAGATCACAACGGCGACCATGTAGGCCACTAGGGTTTGATAGCCAACCGCCCGCCAGGTCCAGCCGGTGTCGCCGAACTCCTTGTACATGGTCCCGATAGAGGCAAAACAAGGGGCACACAGAAGGTTGAAGGCGAGAAACGCGTAACCAGCCATTGGGGTGTAATACCCGCGCAGAACGCTGGCAAATGCGGCACTGGAGCTGCCGGCGCCAAACGTGATGTGCAGGGTGCCGACGCAGTTTTCCTTAGCAATCAGACCGGCGAGGACAGCCACGGTGGCGTGCCAGTCACCGAATCCAAGTGGGGCAAAGACTGGTGCAATCAGGGAACCAAGTGTTCTGAGAATACTGTGGTTTTGGTCGACCATTTGCAGCTGCCAGTTGAAGTTGGACAGGAACCAGATCACAACACAGGAAAGAAAAATGATGGTGCCGGCCTTGATGATGAAAGACTTGGCCCGCAGCCAGACGCTTTGCACCAGGTTGCTGACCTTTGGAAAATGGTAGGCGGGCAGTTCCATGACAAATGGGGCTGGGGCGCCTTTGAACATCTTTGTTTTCTTGAGGAAGACCCCGGAGCCGATAACGGTGAGGATGCCGATGAAGTAGGCGGAAGGGGCGACCCAGGTGTTGTTTGGAAAGAAGGTCTCGCTGACCAGCGCGATGACGGTGAGTTTTGCCGAACAGGGCATGAACGTTGTCAGCATAATGGTCATCCGGCGGTCCTTTTCGCTTTCGATGGTTCGGGTCGCCATGATGCCGGGAACGCCGCAGCCAGTTGCAATCAGCATGGGGATAAAGGATTTTCCGGATAAGTTGAAGCGGTGGAAGATCCGGTCCATGACAAACGAGATCCGCGCCATGTAGCCGCAGTCCTCAAGAATGCCCAGACAGAGGAACAGCATCATAATCTGCGGCAAGAAGCCAAGGACGGAGCCGATCCCGTTGATGATCCCGTTAACCACGAGACTTTTGAGCCAGGGGGCAATATGTAAGGCTGTTAAGGCAGCGGTGGCGCCGTTTGGAATCCATTTACCGAATAACACGTCGTTCATCCAGTCACTGCCGATGGTGCCTACCGTTTGAATGGACAGGTAGTAGACCACCCACATGACCATGACGAAAATGGGCAGGGCCAGGAAGCGGTTGGTGACAATTTTATCTAGTTTATCGCTCATCGATTCGGTGAAGTCATCGGTATCGACCACGCACATGTTGATGACTCGCGCGATGAAGTCGTAGCGAGCGTTGACAACGATGCTATCGCTGTGGTCGTCGAAGATTTTCTCGGTGTCTTTGATGATGCCGTCAATTTCGGCTTGTTGCGCATCGGTGAGTTCGATGAGGTTACCGATTTCTTCGTCACGCTCAAACAGCTTAATGGCGAACCAGCGCTGCTGGGATTCGGAAACGACATTCTTGATCTGTTTGGTGATCATGTCGATGGCGGACTCGAGCCGGGCATCGTACTTTGGATAGCTGTAACAGATCGGATGTTCCTTTGCGTCCTTGACTTTATTGACCAGTTTATCGATATGTTCTTTCCGCAGGGCGCTGATGCTGACCACTGGTACGCCCAACATATAGGAAAGTTTCTTTAAATTAATGGTCCGGTTACCCTGTTTTTTTAACAGGTCCATCATGTTCAGGCTGATGATAAGCGGGGTGCCAGTTTCCATGACTTGCAGTGTGAGGTAGAGGTTACGTTCTAGATTGGTGGCATCCACGACGTCTAAGACTTCGTCGGGATGTTCTTCCAGCAGGTAGTTTCGGGTAATGATCTCTTCTGAACTGTAAGGGGACAGGGAATAGATGCCCGGGAGATCTTGAATGTCATAATCTTCATCATGCTTGAGCTTGCCGCTCTTGCGATCGATCGTGACGCCCGGCCAGTTACCGACGTGCTGATTGGTGCCCGTTAACGCGTTGAACAGCGTGGTTTTGCCACTGTTAGGGTTGCCAATGAGGGCGAGGTCTGTCTTGTCCATCTTCATATCCATGTTCATGTCCATTTCCATCGTTACACCTCTTCTAGTAACACACAGCTGGCATCGGCTTTCCGGAGACTGAGTTTGTATCCGCGCACAAGCAATTCGATTGGATCGCCCAGCGGAGCAACTTGGTTGATTTTGATCATGGTGTTGTTGGTCAGCCCCATGTCCATGAGCCGGCGCCGTAACGCCCGGTCACCGACCATTTTCCGGACGATGCCGGACATGCCGACCTTGAATTCAGCGAGCGGCTTGAGTTTGGCCGGATCACTTTCGTTAACGCTGCGAACAACGATACGTTGGGCAATGTCGAGACTGATGGCTAAGCGCTGACCCTGAAAGAAGATGACCATGCCGGAAGATTCAGCGGAAACAGAGACCACGGTAACGGCTTTACCGGCAATCATGCCCATTTCGGATAAGTGCCGAACGAGCTTCTTGTCGCCTAAGACCTGAATAATAATGTATTTGCCGCGGTTCTTTAGTTCGGAGAGTGCTTCCATCGTCATATGCCTCCAGTGATCCACCATTAAATTAAAATCTGGTTAGTATTCAAATAATTAGTATCTATTATATTCCAATATCCCCATTTTAGACACTAGGGAATTGCCCTAAATATAGATAAATGGAATATATTTAACAAGCAGTATAATAGGCTTTTATTTCATTTAAAAGTGCGGTATGTTAACACTAGATACTTTATTGGCATAGTTTTTTCGTGGTAATAATTCTGAATTATATAAAGAATTGTGATAAGAATAACAGTTGCGGAAAACGAAGTGGGTGCCGAATCGTGATGCGATGCAGTTCTAGTGATACTCAATAGTTAAGAAAAATTGACTTGAAGGGTGGACTACATGGCATTTTTCGTGCCCGATTTGTTAAAATAGACAGTGGATAAGGAATAATTAGCCGACAAAATATACGGCGGACGACTATTTAAACTAAAAATGGAATGGTGAATAAAATGAATGTTGAACGGTTTATTAACGCACGTAAGGCGTTAGGCATGTCCCAGGCCGAACTGTGCGAGGGTATTTGTACCCAGGCAACGTTAAGCAAGTTTGAGAGCTCCGGCCGCACACCAGCTGTTAGAATTTTGGTACAACTGTGCGCACGTCTGGGTTTAAAACTCGATGATGTGTTCCCAATCAACCAACCGGCTAAATTGGAAGTCCACCATATTTTAGACACAGCTGAATTTAAGTTGATTACAAGTGAATACGAGAGTCCCTTGGCTGACCTGGATGGAATTAGTTTTGACCATTTATCAGATGAAGGCAAAATGCAGTACTTCTTTATCAAGGGGTATCTGACGGCGTTAACGGATGAGCCCATTTCCGATTCGTTGTACTACTTCAATATGATCTTAAATGATCTGGATAACGAGCACCGAACGATTTACTCCCAGCTTGCTTATACGGGCAGCGGGGTCGCGTACAGTCGCAACAATGAGAACGAAAAGGCGGAATTTTATTTCCAAAAGGTCTTTGATGACCTGCAAAAGCTCCTTTTAAATAGCAACAAGGCCATCTGGCGCGCGCTAAACATGATCTATTACACGGCGGAATACTATAACCGAATCGGCGACTACAAAACGAGCGACGGTTTGCTGAACTACGGCTATGACGTGTGCTCAGATAAGCGCGTCACGTACTACATCGCAAAGATCTGCTTCCTGAGGGCGCAAAACTTGAAGGCAAGAAATGGCGACGAGGCGCAGATCATTGAAGAGTTGAATGACGCCAAGGCGTTTTCGAGGTTGAATCATAATTATAAGTTGATTGAGAAGATTGAGAGTTTTGAGGAGCAGAGTGTGTAGCAAGGCGGGTTAGGGGCGGTGTGTAAGGGACTCTGACGGAAAATCCCGGGCCTGGATTTTTTGTCAGAGTCCCTTACACGTTAGCCCCGTGCGGAACACGTTTCGGCAATGTGAAATCAAAGCACGTCGCAAGAACTACTTGGAGGACCAAAAGCATAATCCCGGTCCTGGATTTTGTGCCGGAAGTTGCTTACGCAGTAGCCCTCAGCCTTGCGGAACACGTTTCGGCACGGTGAAAGTGGAGCACGTCGCCAAAATTACTCGAAGGCCAAGCAGCAGAAAAGTCAGGGTCTGACTTATAGACCAGAGTCGGTTACACGTTAGTCTCGCCTTGCGGAACACATTTCAGCAATGTGAACTCAAAGCACGCCGCAAGGGAGTATTCTGCAAACACCTCACCCAAATCAAAAACACTCAAAACACCGCACCAAACCCGGGAGGCCAGCCCTCCTTTTTTACTGCCCACAACAAAAACCGACACCACCAAATATTTTTTTGCCAGAGTCACACACAACTGCCATAAATATTCTGAAAATATGTTAAACTTGAATTATTATTTTATACTTTCCAGGCGGCCTTATCTTGTGAGGCTGCAAACTAAACTAGGAGTCAAAACACGAGCTGCCGCGATGGTGAATCGTGTATAACGAGAGTAAGAGGGGTGCACCATGGTTCGTAAACTTTGGCGCCAGTTTCCACAGGTGCAAAAAGAACTCACACAACTTCAACCATACTTATTAAAGGTGATTACCTTACCGAACCAACGCATTCACGTGAAGATTACCCAATTGCTGTCAGCTGGGGGTAAACTGCTGCGACCGGGATTCTTCTACTTATTTAGTGAGTTTGGCGATGAGCATGACGATGACCGGCTTCGCGCAGGCGCAGCGTCGCTTGAATTGCTGCACGTGGCAACGTTGATTCACGATGATGTCATCGACCGGTCACCGTTACGGCGTGGTGTGAAGACGATTCAAACGGAGTACGGTTCACGAAATGCCATTTACGCTGGCGATTATTTGTTCACCGCGTACTTCAATGAAGTCTTGAAGGCCTCGTCTGATCCGGCAGTGTTGAAGCTTCAGATCAACAGCATGCGCGAGATCCTAACGGGCGAGCTTGATCAAATGGATCTTAACTACCGGTTCAACGTGAGCGAGGGCGAGTATTTAAACGAGATCACGGGTAAGACGGCGGTACTGTTCTGGTTAAGCTGTCATCAAGGGGCCGCTATAGCGGGGGCTTCGGAGGCCGTGGCGACGCTGGCTGGCCAAATTGGGCTGACTATCGGCCGCGCCTACCAGATCATGGATGACATTTTGGATTACGATGGCGACGAGAAGGCAACGCGCAAACCTGTCTTGGAAGATCTGAAGTCGGGTGTTTACTCACTGCCTTTGATTCTGGCACTACAACAGTCACCAAAGGTCTTTAAGCCATTATTGAAAAAGAAACAAGACATGACGGATGCCGACGTGCTTGAAGTGCAGCGGCTTGTCATTGAAAACAAAGGTGTCGAACTGGCCAAAGCCCGGGCAACCGAGTTCACCGAACAGGCCCTTGACCTCATCAGCAGTTTACCTGATGTTCCTGTCAAACAGGACATTGACCGGTTAACGCGGTGGCTGCTGACGCGGAACCAATAATTGATATGAAATACCCCTTGCCAAATTTGGCAGGGGTTTTTGTTTGCGTTCTGTGTTCGTTGCATTGCGCGATTTGGCACTCCGTTGTAGAGCGTGGAGGAAAACGGTTTGAGGGCGGAGCCTAAGCAACTCTGATAGAAATACCCGGGTTTGGTATTTTTGTCAGAATTGCTTAGGCAGTAGCCCTCAGTTTTCCGGAACGCGTTTCAGCTATGTTGCCGAGAAATACTGTTTAGTCCGTTGCATTGCGCGATTTGGCACTCCGTTGTGGTGGCTCGCGAATGAGCTAACTCGATTTCTGCTACGCAGCTCTCGAGTGGATCTCATTCGACTCGCATATCACTAGGTGGCCGAAGACCGCGCCCACCAAGTGATATCGACACCACAACTCCGTGCCAAATCGCTCCATTCCACTGACTGTGAGCTCATTATTGATACTTGCTAAGTATTGCAATACAGTCAATGCCAGTTCCTAGATTATCCGCACTCGACTGCAGGTCAATCATATTGTGCGAACCTAGGTCTGCTGAATTGGTGTTGAAGATCACTAATAGTGATTCACCAACGATGGGACAAACTTTGGGAATTCGACATCACGTAATATTCACCACAACTGTTAGCGTAGTGGAGCCGTAGGAGATCCTTGAATTTCTAGTTCACATTGCGGAAACGTGTTCCGCAGGCCAACTCCCTACTGTGTAAGGCAACTTTGCCAGAAATTCAAGACCGGAATTTCCGACAAAGTCGCCTTACATTCCGGGAGTTACCCGGCCTGCTCCACACTTTTGCCTCAGCCTGCAGGGCCGACCGGCGGAACGAAGTGGCAATAGAAAACAGAAGAACCTGAGAAATGATTTCTCAGGTTCTTCTTAATATCGATTATTTCTTGTAAATTGATTTTGGTTCACCATAACGACTGCGAGCCCAAGTTTTTTGTAACCACGGGACGAACCAGTAGTCCAGGCCAATGCTGCGGCCGGAGCCGTTCATTAAGGCGAGGGCGACGAAGAGGACCCAGCTGGTGGCCCAGGTGTGCAGGAAGACGAAGAAGCCGATGATGATCAGCAGGTTCGCGGTCCAAGTTCCTAAGCCAAGGAAGATGAGACAACCGAGGATCAGTTCGCAGTAGGCAATCCATCCCTGTCCGGAAATGAGCCACGGCATCGTGCCGTTGACATTGGCGAGGCCATCAATGAACAGCCCAAGTCCAAAGAATAACCGCAACGGTACTGACCACAGTACGTTAGATTGCCGTGAGGTGTGGTAGCCGAAAACTGTCCGGCCGTTTGCTGTGCGGAAGAATTCATCCAACAGGTACTTGAAAAAGTAGTAGCCAGAGCCGATCCGCATGAGATAGAGGAAGTTTGTACAGTGCTTAATGATCGTTGCAAACCACCCACGAACACGTTTGCCGCCAAAAACCTGCGCGATACCGTAGCGGGCACCGAAGGAAACAGCCAAGCCCATCGATTTGTCGGTGAAGATGGTGTAGTTTTGGGTGCCGTTGATGTCAGCCGCAACGTTCTTAGCGATGATCAGGGCTTCGTTTTCAGCCTCTTGTGCGGTCTGTGGGACGGCCCGTTCAGCACCGTCTTCCGTTGCGTTGGCGTCATCACCGGCGACGTAGACACTCTTGTCTTCTAGCCCCTGTGCTTGCAGGAAGTGGTTGACGACTAACCGGCCGCCACGACCAGCTTCAATGCCGAATTCATCAGCGATGTGGTTGGTCTTCACACCGGCCGTCCAGATCAGCGTGTTCGTTTGGATTGGGTCTTGGTCCTTGATCTCAACGGAGTCTGGGTTGACCTTAGTAATCATGGATTCTGTCCGGATTTCAACATTGTTTTTCTTCAGGTAAGCTTCTTCATGGGCGGCGTTGGTGCGGTCCAACATGTTGGTGATGGTTGGCGCAGCTTCGACCATGATGATCTTGATTTCGTCTGGATCCAGTTTGTTTTCTTTTGCCAAAACTTTGCGGTAATCGATAAGCTCGCCGACCGTTTCAGCACCGGTGAAGCCGGACCCACAGACAACCAGCGTTAGTTTTGCAGCGCGCTTCACAGGATCGCGTTCGATGGCACCTTCGCGGATGATGGTGTTGATGTGGTCACGCAGTTTGATAGCGTCTTCCATGGACCACAACGTCAGCCCGTTTTCAGCAACACCAGGGGTGCCGAAGTCGTTTGGTTCACCACCAAGACTGATGACGAGACTGTCAAATGGATAGGTGTCGTTTTCGGCAATCACGAGTTTCTTATCAGTGTCGATCTGTGACACGGTGTCGGTGACCAGTTGAACGTTGCGTTGCTTATGGAACAGGTTTTCCAAATCATACTGCACAGCATCGGGCTGGACCCGCTCTGTGGCAACTTCGTGTAACTGGGTCAGATAAGTGAAGTAGGAGTGACGGTCGATTAAGGTAATGGTCACGTCGGGGTTAGACTTGAACTGCTTAGCCAACTTCTTGGTTGCTAAGACCCCCGCAAATCCGGCGCCGATGACAACGATATTTTTACTCATGAAATGATTCCCCCCTGATTCAGTAAAATAATATAGAATAATTATAAATTAATAACACTTATTATAATCAATTACCGCTATTACTTCAATGAAACACGCCCATATATTGTGGTTCACAAGTCAATTGCGACAGGGGCGACCTGCTGTTTGTTTGGAAAAGGTTAATCATAGGGAATGACCTGATTGAATTCACTTGAAAGGTGTATGCCAAAATTATAAATACCTTGTTGACTATCTTATTGAGAATATCAAAGAAAAAATGCACAAAAAAACGGAATCTGCAGAGAGCAGTTCCATTTTTTTTGCATTTAATACAAATCGTAAGGAAAATTCAACAACTTCGCCAGTTGAACCAGATCATCCCGATAATCGCCATAGACCAGCGCGAAGTGGGATTCATAACCGTGGCTGACAAACTGGTCAACAAGGTCAGTCACATCCTCGGTCATTTTGATTCGGCCGGAAGCGCCATTAAACTGCGGTTCCACGTCCTCGGCCTCGCCACTGGTAATGGCCAGCGAGTAGCCGTCCTTGGCGTTCCAGTGCACCCGCAACATGGTGACCTGACCCGGTTTCAATACCATATCCGGGCTGACCGGCATTTTGCGGTTCGGGTGAACACTGGCCTTCACGCCGTACTTTGGGTTCGCCAGCGAGAAGGCGCCGTAGTCGTGCCAAGTCGTGATGGAGTTGTCCTCGGGATCCATGCTGGAAAGGTCGCCAAGGAAAACGGCATCGCGGTTCGGTGTCAGCTGTTGCAGGACGTACATCGATAGCGCACCGTGAATATCACATTCCATCGCCGTTGGCAATTGCTCGTCACAAAGCTGGGACCACACGGCACCGGGCGCACTGTGATACTTGTCGAAAAAGTCTGGCCAACAGCGGGAAGCCAGGGCACCGAGGTTATCCTGTTTCTGATAACGGCGCATCAGGGTCGCAAACTTGACGTAGCGGGTGGTTTCATCCGCCTTGGTGTCCAATCCGTCAAAGTGCGCGTCGGCGTACGCTAGCTGGTCGTCGTAATCCTCGCCGGTGACTTTTTCGGCAGCGTCGAACGCGTCGTCGATATTGTAATGTTTCAGCGTGGTACCAAACGTTTGCGCGAGTTCGTCTGCATTGGCGTCTGAGAAGAAGAAACCAGGCGGGTAGGTGCCGACCACACCAATGTTTAACGCAGCCAGATCTGATTTGACCTGGGCAGCTTCGACGAACACCTTGATCTTATTTTGGACGGCCGATTCATCTGGGTTGCCGTAGAGGTGTTCAAACGGATGATGCTGACTTGCCAGATAGTTGCCAGAACTCATGATGCCAGTCAGCGCGTTAAACCGTAGCCAGCCGTGGACGCTTGGTTCGCGCGGCGCCAGGAGTAAGATTGGCGTCGTTGGGTAGTACCGGTGAACCAGCTGGATAAATTCAGCATCGGTAAACGTTGTGTTTTGGAAAATGATACCGCTAATTGCTTTATCGTGGATACTACCGAGGTAGCTGCTCAGTTCCGTTGGGTCGCCCAGCGCATCTTTCGGTTCAAGCACATCATACTTAGCAAGAATCTTCTTCGTTGTTGCCATAATCGTTTCCGCCGACTTAGCATCAAACTTTCGCCGGACAACTGGTAAATATAAGATTTGAGACATTGATTGAGTACTCCTCTTCTCGTTTTAAATTTTTTAGATTGGATAGTATTCCGTTGCATTGCGCGATTTGGCACTCCGTTGTGGTGGCTCGCGATGAAGCTAATTCAGCTGTCGCTGTGCGCCATCTGAATGGATCTCCATCGTCTCGCATGTCACTAAATGGCCAAAGAACGGCCATCAAGTGACATCGACACCACGGTTCCGTGCCAAATCGCTCCATTCCACTCACGTTGGGCTATCTGCTTAAATAGGTTAAGTATCAAATATGAATTAAAGCCGGTTCGCAGATTATCCGCACTCGACTGCTGGTTAACTATCAGCAGTTAACCTAATGACTTGTGCGAATGGATAACGCGGTGAATATACAGGATGCGATATTCTTGTTGATCTAACGTAGAGTTAACTGATAGGTGCCTAATTCAGCAAGTATTAGCGGAGTGGAGCCGGTCGGCATTGCAGGCAGTCGTGTCGGTGTCTGTTGGCGAGGGTCCTTTCCTCGCCTACAAACACGGGAGACGGAGGAGATCCTTGAATTTCTGGTAAGAAATTCAATAGCTCCGGAGCGACCCATTACAGCCTGCAGGGCCGACCGGCGCAACGCAGCGAACGTTACAGTCTATCTTCGACAACTGGGTTGATCGTCGTATTAATCCCAGAAAGCCCAACAAACGCACCGTTGTTCACCATCCGTAAGTTCTCCGGATGGGTCAGCAGCCACTTGTTACGTTGGAATAACAGGTCGTCTGGTTTGCGTTTGGAAGCAAGTGGGCTGTTGGTGCCGTCAGTTAAAACGACAAGGCACTTGAAACCGGCCGAGTCGACCGCGCATGGTGCGAAGTGCATCGTGGTGGGGTAGACTTCGATAGCGGTACCTTGCGGAATGAAGAAGGCGTGGGCCTTACTGGACTTCAATCGTTTGTCAACGAGGTTCTGGCGTTCAGCGAAAAACAAAACGAAGTCGGTGGCGGCTAAGTTGAGTTCGGAACAGTTGTGAAACTCAAACGCGTTGAGCTGGTTGCTGTGACCGTTGCAGTAGCCAATTTCGATGGGCTGCTCGCCGTAGAAATTTCGCGCGATCTGTTGGCGCTGGGTGTCATTTAAGAACTGCGGGTCATTTCTCGCGTATTGGTTGCCGGTCGCCGGAATGACCGTTTGCGTGTTTAACGTATTTAACAGGTTGGCTTGAAAGGGCAGGTCGATGACTTGGCCAAATTGGGAAAATTCTGGGTCGGTGACGGTTTTGATCGTCACGTCAGGGTTGGTGTGTTGCAGGTCAGATAGTGTTGTCATAGGCTACTCCGTTTTCGTGTTGTCCCAGGCGTCTTGGAATGTCTTGAGGCCGAGGTCGGTGTACGGGTTGGTAAAGCTGGTCTCGTAAACGGACAGAGCGCAGGTGACGATGTCGGCACCCTAAATGGCGGCCTGTCCCAACTGCTTAGCGGTCCGAATTGCGGCAACGATAATTTCAGTGTCAAAGTTGTAAGTCTTATAGATGTCCACGATGTCCTTCACGTAGGATAACCCGTCGTCACCGTAATCTTCGCGCCAGCCGACAAATGGGGAAACGTACTTGGCGTGAAGTTTGCCGGGCATGATCGACTGCGCTGCTGAGAACACAAGGGTCATGTTGGTGCGGATGCCCTGCGCTTCCAACCGGCGGGCCGCAATGATGCCTTGTTTGTTGGTTGGAATTTTAATGACAAAGTTCTTTGAAATGGCGCTGATGTCCTTGGCATACGCAACCATGTCGTCGGCGTTGTCCAGGTGCGGGTTAATTTCCACAGATACGGGGAAGTCTGGTTTGTCAGCCACGTAGTCTGCGATGTCTTGGATGGCTTTTTTAAACGGCTTCCTACTGTTCATGATGTGCTTTGGATTGGTGGTCACACCGTCAAAGCCGTATTGCTCGTAAGCAATTTTGATTTCGTCTAACTTGGCACTATCTAAAAAGTATTTCATTAGTAATGATCCTTCTTTCAAGTTTTAAAAACAGTGAAGACAATTTAGTTGGATTCTTCGATAACGGGTTCGGCAATTTGCTCGGAACCGCGACGTTTCAGCAGGTCCGTCACGATCTTGCTGTACTTCTTTTCAGTCAGGGAGTAGGCCCAGTACATCAAAATGATGGTGGCAATCGATAGCACAGCCGAGTAAATGAACATCAGCCCCCGAATCCCCATGAGCGCGGTTGCGGTCTGTGTTGCACCTGGCACGTAGCCGACCCAGGCCAGCACGATGCCGGGCAGGAACCCAGCAATGGCTTGGGAGAGTTTCCGGAAGTAGGTGAAGAATGAGTAGACCATGCCTTCAGTCCGAATCCCGGATTGCCACTCGCCGTATTCCACGCAGTCGGACACAAGTGCCCAGTTCAGCGCACTCGTGAAGCCGTCGCCAAGGTAGGCGATGCTGGTGAAGAAGACCAGCAGGAAGGTGTTGCTGGCGAAGAAGAAGCCGAGAATGTCCGCGATGGCCCAGATGGCACAGCCCATCATGTAGACGTACTTTTTATCGAACCGTTTCGTTAAAATGGGTGCCAGCAGCACGGACACGAAGACCATGCCGATACTGAAGAAGCCGAGCCAAGATTCAGCGGTCATATCTTTGAGAATGTACTTACAGTAGTAGACCTGGACGGTGAGCTTGAGGTTAAAGGCGGAGAACGTAAACAGGTTCACGAAACTCAGCGTGATCAGCGGCTTGTTACGCAGGAGGGCTTTAAATGATTTCTTGAGCTCGGCCTTGCTGACCTTTTCCTTCTTAGGCGCCGAATAATTTTCCTTAATGTTGGCGTAGGAATACCACTGCGCCAGCACGCCGACGATGGCGAAGATGACGACGGCGATCGAGTAGCCGATCTTCTGGTTCGGCAGCGCTTCAACAATCGGCATAAACCCGATAGTGGCAATCATCAGCCCCATGTTGGAGCCAGCCTGCCGCCAGGACGCTAGTTCCGACCGCTCCTGACTATTTCGCGTCATCGTTGGGATCATCGACCCGAACGGCACGTTTGAAATACTGTAACAGGTCCCAAACAGCATGTAGGCGATGTAGGCCCAGATGAGTTTACCGGTCACTGAGAAGTTTGGCGTACTGAAGTTAGCAATCAGCAACAGCGCCAGGGGAATCGCAGCCCACAGGAGAAACGGTCGGAACTTGCCCCGTTTCGTAATGTTGGTTCGATTATCGATCCACGTCCCCACTGCCATATCGGCAAACGCGTCCCAGATCTTTGCCACCAGGAACACCGTCCCAGCAGCGGCACTTGGCAGGCCGACCTGATCTGTAAAGTAGTTCAACAGGTACAACTGTCCCATATCAAACAGGAAGTTATTCCCCATATCTCCCACGGCATAGCCGATCTTATTTCGCAACGTCACCATTCTTGGTGCTGTCTCATTCTGCGCCGTTGCTGCTTTTGTTTCTGTAGAATCCATTTAAGTGTAGCCTTCTCTCTTAGGTTTCAGTTTTTATATTGTCTTTTTAGTCCGTTGCATTGCGTGATTTGGCACTCCGTTGTGGTGGCTCGCGATGAAGCTAATTCGATTTCTGCTGCGCAGCTCTCGAATGGATCTCCATCGTCTCGCATGTCACTAGGTGGCCGAAACCCTCGCCCACCAAGTGACATCGACACCACAACTCCGTGCCAAATCGCTCCATTCCACTCACTTTGAAGATAATAATTACGGAGACTAAGTATCGAATCGGAATTAAAGCCGGTTCATAGATTATCCGCCCTCGACTGCGAGTCATCGGAAGTGAGGTAACGATATGATACCTACTGTTACCGTAGATGATGGTGATTGCAATGAATGCTACTTAAGATTGGGTGTTGAATGATTTACCACTATTTGTCGTGAACAGCGTGTGCAACAAGGACATGCATAGCTATGAGCAAGTCAACACAGTTTATGCCGTGCCCTTTACTCACCATGACCGAGGCATCACCGGAACATGCGGTGGCGGGGCAGTCGAGGGCGGATAATCTGCGAACTTGGGTTAACTGAGTTTCGATACTTCAGTTAAGAATTTATGGTGCTGAATGTCAGTGACGTGGCGTGAATCTGGCTGGTTGGCGTGGTGTCGATGGTTGTTAGCGAGGGTTCTTTCCTCGCTTATAACCATGGGAGTCGGAGGAGATCCTTGAATTTCTGCCAAGAAATTCAATAGCTCCGTAGCGACCCACTACGCCAACCAGCCACACAGAACAGAACGCCAGTTACAGCAAATCTTAACCACCCAGATTCACGGAATGCCACGGCCTCAATCACTATCCCTATCCCCGCGCAATCATTTTCTTGTTCGCAAACTCATACAACGCCTGATCGCTCATTTCCCGTCCGTAACCGGAGGACTTCACGCCGCCGAATGGCAGTTCAGGGTAACCGTTGGAGGGTTGGTTGAGGAAGATTTGGCCGGTGATGAGCTGGCCGGTGATGAGCTGGTCGGCGACGCGCTTAGCTTCGTCGAGGTCTTGGGAATAAACGGCACCCGCGAGGCCGCATTGCGTGTCGTTGGCGATTTGGATGGCTTCGTCGGTGTCTTTCGCAATGTGCACCTGGCCGACGGGACCGAAGAATTCGGCGTCGTACATGGGGTTGTCGGGCTTCAGATTGCCCAGCAGCATTGGCTTAAAGAAGAACCCATCGCGGTCCTTCTGCGCACCACCGTCAACCAGGATCTCAGCACCGTGTTCAACGGCGGTGTCGACTTGCAGCTGCAGCTGGTCGCGGGCACGTTCGGAGGACATTGGGCCGATGGTGGTGTCGTCCGCCATGGGGTCGCCGAGGACTTGTTGCTCAAACGTGGTCTTCATCTTAGTGACAAATTCGTCCGCGTTGGCTTCAGTCACGATGTACCGCTTGGCTGAGGTGCAGACTTGCCCCGCATTCCGCAAGCGGGAAATGGCGCCGTCAGCGACTGCCTGGTCAATATCGGCATCCGGCAGGACTACGAACGCATCGTTGCCGCCGAGCTCCAATGTCGTTTTGGTGAGGGCTTGGGCCGCTTCACTGGCGACGATTCGGCCTGCCTTGGTCGAGCCGGTCAACGCTACGCCCTGGACGCGGTCGTCGGCGATGATGGCGGCGGCTTGGTCGTTGGTCAAAAACAAGTTTTGGAAACCACCGTGCGCGTGCATGACACTGTAGACGGTCTTTTCAAACTGATCCGCGCAGCCAGCAACAATCGGGGCGTGTTTTAAAATGACCGGATTGCCCAACAGGAAGTTTGGCGCGAACACCCGCATGACCTGGGTGTACGGGAAGTTCCAGGGTTCGATGGCGAACACGATTCCGGTCGATTCGTACTGCATCTGCGCCTGCTTATCGCCCAAGTAGGTGTAGGGCTTTGGCGTCAGCGCCTTGGGGCCGTTATCCGCATAGTACTGGGCAATGTTGCCGGCAGCGTTCGCTTCAGCCAAGGCTTCGGTGTAGCGCTTGCCCATGTTTTCCGTGGCCGTTTTTGCGAGGACCTCAGCGTTGTCGTGGAAGGCCTTCGCAATCTCACCCAACTGCTGGGCGCGCTGGTCAAACGTGTGGCGGCGCTGGAAAGTGAAGTACTTGTCAGCACGGTCCAGCGCATCGCTGATATCCTCGGTGCTGTTAACGGGGTAGGCGGCAATTTCCTTGCCTGTATAGGGGTTGACGATCTTAAAATTCATTAGTATTCTGCTCCAATCTTTTCAAATAAGGCCGCAAATTCTGAGTCGGCGCGGTAGAAAACGGGGATCTGACCCAGCGGTGCACTGACTTCAACGGTGTCACCGCCAGTAAAACGGTCGCCGGTCCAGAGGTGGATCCAGTTGTCTTCGGGCAGGTAGGTCGACCAGGTTTGCTTGCCAGGCCGGTACACCGGTGCCACTAACAGATCGCGGCCAAGTAAGTATTCATACTGGATGTCGTAGGTGCCGGCATCGTCTGGATAGTGCATGAACAGCGGCCGCTGCATCGGCAAGCCTTCGCTGACCGCCTGCGCCGCGATTATTTTCCGGTACGGGGTCAGGGCTTTAAACACCTGGGTCATCCGGGCGAGATGCACTGAGGCATCGTAATCGTCGTAGACCTGAAAATTCTGATCCGGTCGGTTACCCTCGTGCGTCCGCATCAGTGGGGTGAAGGCGGCCATCTCGGCCCAGCGCATGAAGAGTTCGCGCGAGCGGATGTTACCGTACAGGCTGGTGTAGCCGCCGATGTCGCTGTGGGAAATGCTGTTGCCGGTCAAACCAGCGGACAGGGCGGCCGGAATCGTTGCGGCGAGCCCGTCGTCCAGACTCCAGTTCACACTCTGATCGCCCGCCCACAGCACCGGCGCGTACTTCTGACTGCCAGTGCCGCCAGCGCGCATGAAGTACATGATCTGGTCGGTCAACCCAGCTTCCTTAACGGCGTCGTAGTTGCATTGCGCCCAAAGGACTGGCCACTTGTTGTGCATCACCATCGGGTCGGAGTGGTCGTACAACACAACGTCGGTGGGCAGGTACTCGCCGAAGTCAGCCATCCAACCTTTCATGCCAGTGCTGATCAGCCGCTGTTTGATGAGGTCCTTGTACCAGTCAAACGCGTCCGGGTTCGTGAAATCGACCACGCCGCAAAGGAACTCGCCGAAGTCAACAAGGTAGATGTCCCCAGTCTGCGTTTTAGCGAAATAGCCCAGGTCCTTCACATCCGCAAACAGTTGGGTGTCGTTTGCGATGTAGGGGTTGATGTAGCCGAGAAACGCGATGCCCTGGTCCTGCCACTGTTTAATGGACGTCGTCAGGTTGGGGTACAGGTTGTCATCGGCACGCCAGTCCCAGTAGAGCCGCTTGCCAAAGCTGGTCATGCGAATGCCTTCCCAGTCCTGCGCCCAGATGCCGGCAAGCGCCACGTCGTTTTCTTTGAGCTGGTCAGTGATCTCCGAAACGCGGTCGGTGCCGCCCTGCACGCCCAGAATGAGCCCGTTGTTGGTCCAATCGGGCAGCCCAGTTGTGCGGCCGACCAGGCTGGTTAATTTTGTAATCAACTCGGGAAAGGTCGGGGCGGTATCAAACGTCAATGACAGCGGTAAGCCCCAGAACTGCAGCTCGTGGTAGTCGTCATTTTGAAAATCAAAGTCGGCATAGTCGTAACTGGCCACGTGACAGTAGTACATCTGGGTCGAAATAAACGTGGGCGCTGGGTAGTTCGTGGTGTAGTAGTCGCCGCCAGAGTGGGTCTGGTCCGCCTGGAAGGTCGTCAGCGTGTGCTTGTTGCGGCCAACGCCGGGTTCGGACGTCCATAACGGAAAGTGGCGGCCGCGCAGGTCCAGGTGCGACAGTTGTTCACCGCACCCGTAAACGTGCTCGTCCTTGTCGGCCGTTAACCGGAACCAGAAGCGATTCCAGCCGTCCTTTAATAGGGTAGGTTTGATGACGAGCCGGTCAGCTGCGTCGAGAAAACAGGTGAGCTCAAGGTAAGCATCGCCCTGAAAACTAAACGTGAGCTGAATGTCGTCTTCAGTAACACGGTGATCGGTGAGGGTCAACGGCAGCTTAGCGGCCAGCGTGTCGCTAAGCTCAAAGTTACCTTGGTACATGGCAACGTCGGCGTCCCCGCGGCCAATAAAGACGATCGGCGAAGCGGCCGTCTCACGAAGCAGCGGCAGGTCATGGTAAAACAGGGTGTTGTTTAAAAAGGTGAGTGGAGCTTGTTGAGAAGTAGAAATCATAGGCCACCTCCATGGTTGGTTTTTGTGTCGTGATGATAAGTTTTTTGTGATTTTAAGTGTAGATATGGGTAAGGGTTTTGCGATGGTTAGTAATATAGCGATTGGAGGTTAAATGGAACTTAAAGGAAAGAGTGCGGAGCGAGCCGGTTAAGGGGCGGAGCACGTTTAGGCTATGAGGCCAAGAAAGGCCGCCACGATCCCCGAAATACCGCCATTTCCACCAACCAGTGATACAAAAACCAAATATCACAGATACAAAATAAATATCACCCAAATTACCCAAGAAAAATGCCAAACACCCCAACAAAAAAACGCCTAAAAAGGGCAAATACAACCACATTTTTAGACGATGATTAAAGGCTGAATCAGTATTTTACGAATTGCAATCTACATGACAGTCATCGAATTTAACGATAGTTACAGAAAAGGACAGTTAATAATTAATGACTGATACTGACTATATTTATTATGGTATCAGTAGAAAAGAACAAAATTCGATTGAATAACGGTAGTACCCAAGTCATCTGATCACCAGAACGATACATGTTTGATACAATAAAATCGAAAGAAGAATGGATAACAAAGGAGACCTCATAACATGCAGACCTACACTGTCTTCGAAGCTAAACACAACCTGCTGCAAATTATTAGACAAGTGAATGAAACAGCACACCCTGTATTCATAACAGCAACGGATGAGTCCAAACCAGCTGTAATCATTTCTAAAACTGAATGGGATAGCATCACTGAAACCTTGGCACTGGCAAACAATGGGACGTTACAAAAAGTTTTCGAACGACAACAGGACAACTCAGGGGTTACTAATGCGGATGATTTGAATTGGGATGACCTGTAAGCGATTGTTTTCGAGGAAACACCTAAAGTTAAACATTGGAGTCGAATAATCGTGTCAATTGCCCGTGACCAATAGTGAGTTGGTTTTGGACAAGGTTTTTTTAATGTTGGTGACTCAAATAGTGCTGACATGTTACTTCGTTGCTCTGTTTGGTCTTGCAAGACGAGGTGGGGTGCTTCGACAAGGTAGAATGGCGCCATTACGCGACGATCTTTGAAAGCCCGAATATATGAAATAAGCGTTCATAGCAGCGATATGAAGCCAGTAACTTAATCGTGATTGTTAACCAGTCCATCGTAAGAAGCATTACTGCCTAGTATCTGACAAGCAGTCGAGGGCGGATTCTCTTCAAACTTGGTTTAAAGCTAATGTGATGCTTAACTTATCTGAAAAGTAAGCTCAACATTAGTGGAATGCAGCAATTTGGCACGGAGCTGTGGCGAGCCACTTCAGCGGAGTGCCAAATTGCGGAATGTAACGGACTATCACCTAACAATGGAAAGCTCCCTTGGGCACTTTTTGATTATTCCAAACAGACGGTTATCAAGAAAAACGTGCCACTTACGATAACTATTGACCCACTTACGCAAGAATCGTTGCCAAGCCCGCAATTAAAGGGTTTAATAAGAGCCATGGAGGGGAGCCGCACATGACAAGAGTCCGCATTGAAATTGATGATCGCCTGACCGACAAAGAAATTGTGATCCGCACGCCGGTCTATGACGCTGATGTTAAGCGCCTGTCGCAACAGCTTCAGGCGGCTGATAAGGTTCAGCCGCAGCTGCGGTTTTTTAAGGGTGACACGGAATACTACCTCGACGTCAACGACATCCTTTTCTTTGAGACGGAGGACCGGCAGATCAATGCGCATACGGTGGATGATATTTTTGAGATTCACTACCGCCTGTATGAACTGGAAGATTTGTTGCCAGCGACTTTTATGCGAATCTCCAAGTCAGCAATTTTAAACACGACGAAGATCTTCGCGCTGACCCACTCCATTTCAAATAGCCTGGTGGAATTTCAGCATTCCCAAAAACAGGTCTATGTCTCACGCAAATATTACAAGCCGTTAAAGGCACGTTTGGAGGAACGACGATGAAACGATTACGAAATAAAAACTGGTTCTGGGGGACGTTCTTCATCCTCGGCGCCATCCTGTTGGGTGCCAGTCAACTGAATTTGATTTCTTACCACTTGAGTTTTTGGAGCATTCTCGCCACCCTGTTTCTGGCGGGCGCCTTGATCGAGAGTTTGATCATGTGGTCGATTGGCGGGATCTTGTTTTCTCTGGCGTTCCTGGGCATCCTGTACGCGACACCGCTGGGCATCACGCAGTTGGTACCGTGGACGATTCTGGGCATTGCCCTGCTGTTGTGGATCGGGTTGTCGATCATCTTTCATCCAAGACATCACTGGCAGCAACAGCAGTGGCGCGAGTGGCACCACCAAGCGCAGGTGCGGCGGCATCATCACGGCGGTTATGGCAATGAAGTCGATGAGGAGACCGTTTCGGATGACCAGGCTGAGGTCAATATCGATAGCCGGATGAGCAGTTCGGTGCGGTACATCCAGTCAAATAATCTCAAGCAGGTCAATATTTACGCGTATGCGACCGGCCTCAAAGTGTACTTCGATAAAACGATTGTGGCCGGTGACCTCACCGTGAACATCGACGCCCATCTGAGCGGCGTTGACCTCTATTTCCCGCATACCTGGCATGTCGTCAATAATATTGAAGCGTTTCTTGGGGGTGTTTCCCAGGGAGACGATAGCGGCGGTAATCCTGTGACCGTTTATTTGAACGGGAATGCGGCGCTGTCTGGGGTGAATGTGCATTATCTATAGGTAACAAAAAACGCCCATCATGACGATGAGGCGTTTTTTAGTTGTTTTTACGAAGCTTGTCCTGTTCATCTTCTAAATCACCCAACAGTTTTTCCGACAGCGCTAGATCATCCCTATTCCGCCGTTGCCGAATCGCAACGAAATTATCGCAGACGAGGAACGCAATGATGCCAATCAGCAACAATTGCAGATTGCCATTCTTCAACAACCGAAGCCAAAGTTTGAGGCGTTGCACCTTAACTTGAATAGTGCCAAGTCCCTGTTTCGGAACGGTGAACCGCGACCGTTGGTGAGGCGCAAGCCGGTAGCCAAACGGTGCTGATACGCTAAATGTGCTGCCAGTTTCCGCAGCCTTTTTGGCTGTCCGGACGACCTTGCCGTTGTGTATGAAGTCGATCGTGATTTCCTGTGAGGCAGGGTGCACCCAGCGCGTGACGGTTTGGTCGGCCGCCTTGGTGAAACGGTAAGATTCTTTGTTCTTTTCATTAGTCGTATAGCCAGTCGTTGAGCCGTTACTAATGTCATAGGTCTCGCCAACTCGGCCGTTGATGGGCTCCCGACCGACAATTTTAACCGTTTTCTCAACCTTGTACAGGATCGTGGCCGTCGCGTTGGCGCCCACATCCTTGACTGTGACGGTAACGGTCTGGTTACTGGCAGTCGTAAACGTGTAAGACTGGGGACTGCTGGCTAGCGTTTTGTAGCCAGTGACTGATGCGTGGCTGATATCGTAGCTGCTGCCGGCAGTGCCACTAATGGTTTCTGTGCCAACTTGCTTGCCGGATGCGGTGACGTAGCGGATGGTGGCCTTTTCCGTCGTGGCTGCCTTGGCAGTGATCGGCTTGATGAGGCTCGTCCAGCCATGGTACGCCAGTGTGAGCACGTGTTGGGTTTGCCAGGCAATGCCGTTTTTATTCAGAGGTACTTTTGCGGGTGGCAGCCCATTGTCCACGGTGACCGTTTTCACGCCGTAGTAGGCCGCCATCCAGACGTTGAACCACTGTTTGGTCGGCTTGCCGGGACTCACGTAGGTCTGCGTCCGGTAAACGTTGTGGCTGTTGGTCACCGGCTGCATCCCCGGCACCTTGGCGTGCGCAATGTGGTGGGCGGCGTCGTACCGGCAAATGGTGTCGCCAGCCTTCCAGTACCCGTATGAAGTCCGCAGCGAGCTGACAGCGGCATTGTAGCCCGGAATACCGGCAAACAACATCACGCCCGCCGCCAGGGCTGGGGTGAGGCGATCGAGTAGTGACCACCGCCGCAACTGGGCGTGGTCGTAAAACAGGATCAAAATGGCGGTGATGAAGTAAATATTGGGGCCGAAAAATACCCGGCTGACGATTTCTGGTGAAACGACTAGTGCCATGATCCCCAGCAGGCCACCAATAAAGTAGAAGAGAGCTGAGAAATAGTTACGGTTATCTTTCCATTTAAACGTGTGTCCATAGGTATGATGCTGCCAGTACATGTAGGCCAGAAACAGCGCGGTGAACAATATGATGGCGCCGGAATAGTGCAGCGTGAAGGCTACAATGTTGCTGAGTTCAAACTGTGAGCCCCGTTTGGTGATTTGTTTGCTGCCCGACATGACCACGGTGTAGAAACTGCAGGCACCGGCCAGGCCACCCGTCCATTTCC
This sequence comes from Secundilactobacillus paracollinoides, assembly GCF_001702155.1. Classification (NCBI taxonomy): domain Bacteria; kingdom Bacillati; phylum Bacillota; class Bacilli; order Lactobacillales; family Lactobacillaceae; genus Secundilactobacillus; species Secundilactobacillus paracollinoides. Next base: position 498,679 of record NZ_CP014912.1, on the reverse strand, counting down.
AGGCGAGTTGGCCCTTTGAGCGTGACCAGTCATAAAGAGTGAGCGCCAAGGCAACGAAAATGGTGAGTGGGGCCGTATTTTCGTTTGTACCGCCGGCGAGGAACCCAAGCACCAGCATACCCACAAACATGAGCCGCGGATGTATGAGCCGCGGATGTTTTGCGTGGTAGTTGAACCGGTATGGCAGTAAATAGCTCAGATAGATGAGCGCCACCCAAAGGTAGTTGAACCCGCCAGATAGCCAGAGAATCGATGTTCCGTAGTCGGGCAGGCACCACCACATCAACGCAAAGGTGAGGGCAAAATAACTGACGCGCAATTTTTTGAAACTGCCGAAAACGTGGATATCAATCAGTAGGCCAACTAGGATGAACACGATTGAATTTGCGACGTTGTATGCGGCCTTTGGCAGCTGCATAAACAACTGGACGCCGGTATGGGCAACGAAGCGGCCGTTGTTGATCCGCGTATGGATCTGGATGGAGTGCAGCAATTGCCATAGATTGTGGATGCCGCTGAGGTGCTTGGTCGGTCACTCGCCGCGAAAGAAGAAGTGGTAGAGATAGTCGTCGGCCGCGTAGCCTGTTAAATCATTTAACTGTTTAAATAAGAAGTAGACAAAAAACACAATAATGGCAAATCCGCCGATCTTCAAGGCGACCCGTAACACCTTGTTAGATTGTTGTTTAGTCATGTTGATTCCCCTGAATTCAATTATTAATGTTGACATTATATTTATTTTACCATGCTGTATTGACGTGCTGACGTATAGCTTTTGTTTGGTTATTGCTTTTCGTTGCATTGCGCGATTTGGCACGCCACCGAGAGTGGCTCGCGATGAAGCTAATTCGATTTCTGCTGCGCAGCTCTCGAATGGATCTCCATCGTCTCGCATGTTACTAAATGGCCGAGACCCACGCCCATTAAGTAACATCGACACCACTGCTCCGTGCCAAATTGCTCCATTCCACTGATAGTCAGCATGCTTATTACTTTGGGTTAAGCATTGAAATTTGATTAATGACAGTTTGGAGATTATCCGCCCTCGACTGCAAATTACCGACTGACAGCGAACCCAGTTGTGGTGACTATGAAAAGACAGAGTTTTGTATTTGCGATTGAAAGTGGACAATGTTTATTGCTATGGGGTCTGCAATAGCTCTTGCTGGTATTGACCGCAAATATCAGCGAAGTGGAGACGTAGGAGATCCTTGAATTTCTGTAAGACATTCAATAACTTCCCAGAGCGACCCCACTACAGCCTGCAGGACCGACCGGCGGAACGCAGCGGGGGACATGCACGGAATTTCTTGGCTACATTGCGGAAACGTGTTTCGCAAGGCACGGGGCTAACGTGTAACGGACGATGACCAAAAAGTCAGGCCCGGACTTTTCGGTCATCGTCCGTTACACACCGCCCCTAACCCGCCTTGCTTCACACTCTGGCATTTGCAAACCCTTGCCACCTATGATTAAATTACAGTAGCAAAACATTGGGGGTATTCCATGGGCGATATATTAACCGTGCACAATTTGAACAAGAGTTTTGGCTCCAAGCACGTGCTGCACGACGTCGACTTTACGGTTGGCGAAGGGCGCATTGTGGGCTTGATCGGGCCAAACGGTGCCGGTGAATCGACAATCATGAAGACAATTTTAGGACTTATTAATTATGAGTCAGGGGAAATTCAGGTTGCTGGCCAGACGGTCACCCCAAGCAGCCACGAGGCGCTTGCGAACGTTGGTGCGCTGATTGAGTATCCTGGACTTTACCCGTATCTGACAGGGTGGGATCATTTGGACTTATTTGCCAATGGCGACCACCAGTTGATCCACATTCAGCGGATCATTTCAAAATTGAACATGGACGATTTTATTAAACGACTGGCCCGGGGCTATTCGGTCGGGATGAAGCAAAAACTCGGTGTGGCCATGGCACTAGTGAACGAGCCCAGTTTGGTCATTTTGGATGAACCGATGAATGGGCTGGACCCGCAGTCGATCAAGGACCTGCGTGACCTGATTATCGAAGAATCTCAGAAGGGCACCAGTTTCCTGATTTCATCACATATTCTGAGTGAGCTGGAAAAACTGGCGCAGGACGTGTTGATTATCGACAAAGGGAAAATCGTGAGCGCAACAACCATGCATCAGCTGCTGGTCTCACAGGGACGAAACACGATCTTCTTGCAAACGAGCGACGACCCGAAGGCACGCGATTTGTTGAAGGCTGCTTCGTTTGAATTGGACGATGGGCCGCAAGTTCGGATCATTGACCGGGCGGATGATACCTTGGCTAGCGCACTGAAGACGCTGATCAATGCCGGCCTCGACGTCAACGACATGCAGCGTGAGGAAGGCAGTTTGGAATCATCACTGCTGGACCTGCTGGCGAAAGATCGGGTGGCTGACTAATGGGTAATTTAATACGACAAGAGTTATTTAAACTATCACGAAAACACAGTACTTGGATCTGTACCGCGTTGATGATCGTGATGCAGATCGGCTTCGCGGTGCTCGCTAAAAACGACCCGAAGATGGTCAACCCAGAAGCTGCATTTCAGTCTACGTTTTACGCCAACCCGCTGATCCTCTACTTTATGATTGCGGCCTGCGCCACCATCATCACCATGGAGTTTCAGTACGGCACGATTCGCGCGTTGTTGTATCGAAAATACAGCCGCGGTCAGGTGCTCGTCAGCAAATGGGTCTGCATGTTTATTTACAGCGCTTATTGGTACGCACTGAGCTTTTTCGTTTCGCTTGTGCTGCGGGAATTCATGTTCAAGCACGTGATCAACCTGCATGCGACAACGGACGGCATCAGCGTATTTCGCTACACGGCCATGGTCGATGGCGGTAAATTCGTCACCCTTTGGCTGTTACTAAGCCTGGTGTTCCTGCTGGCAAACGTCTTCCGAAATTCGGCAGCCGCTGTGTCGGTCGGCATCATTGGCTACCTTGCCGCCAACCTGGTGATGCAGATTCTCGTCGTTCTCATTCAAGAATACGACTGGATCAAGTGGAATCCACTCACTATGATGCTCTACCCAAGCCTGCTTTCAGACCCTGATGCGTACACGAAATTGTTGAACCTAACCAACACCCAGATGTTCTTTGGGAATGTCTTTTACATTGCTTTATTCTTGTGGATCGGGTATTACTTCTTTAAGAAACGGAATATTTAATTCGTTTTGCTCACTGGCTACTTTTGTCGGTGGGCTTTTTGTTTGGCGGTATCTTTTCGTTGCATTGCGCGATTTGGCACTCCACCGAGAGTGGCTCGCGAATAAGCTAAGTTGTCTGTCGCTGTGCGCCATACAACTGGATCTTATTCGTCTCGCATGTCACTAAATGGCCAAAGGACGGCCATCAAGTGACATCGACACCACGATTCCGTGCCAAATCGTTCCATTCCACTTACAAGCAGCAGACTTGTTACGTTTGGTTAAGCATCGAAATTTAATTAAGGCCAGTTCGAAGATTATCTGCCCTCGACTGCGAATTACCCAATGACTGCAAACCTTGCGATGTTGATTATGAACAGACCGAGTCGCGGTAACTTACTGAATGAGGGGAATCTTCTGATAAGCTGAGTATCTATGAGCACATACTTGCAATTAACCGCAAATATAAGCGGAGTGGAGCCGGTCGGCATTGCAGGCAGTAGTGTCGGTGTTTGTTGGCGAGGGTCTTTTCCTCGCCTACAAACACGGGAGACGGAGGAGATCCTTGAATTTCTAGTTTATATTGCGGAAACGTGTTCCGCAGGCCAACTCCCTACTGTGTAAGGCAACTTTGCCAGAAATTCAGCCCGGAATTTCCGGCAAAGTCGCCTTACACTCCGGGAGTTACCCGGCCTGCTCCACACTCTGGCCTACAGCCTGCAGGGCCGACCGGCGGAACGCAGCGAAAGTTATGCACAAAAAAAGCACCCACATAATGAGTGCTCTAATAGAGAATTCAGTATTAACGCCCAGTAACATCCGCAGTTTCAGCGGTTGGCAAGGTTTCGAACTTTTCGCGGATAAAGCCGGCTGATTCAGCTAATTTGGCTTCCTCGGCATCGGTGATCGGTAAGCGGAGGGCTTCGACGACACCGGATTTGCCGATGATGGCGGGGTGGCCGACGTAGGTGTTGTACTTGCTGCTCCAGCATGAGCAAGGGCAGGCGAGGTTGGCGTCATCCAGAACGGCGCGGCTGAGTTTCACGGCGCAGGTGGCAATGGCGTAGCTCGTGTACCCCTTGCCGGAGTGAACCGCCCAACCACCGCCACGTGCTTGAGATTCTAATTCTTCAAGGTCTAATCCGCGTTCTTCAGCGAGTTGCGTGATTGGCAGTCCATTAACGGAGACGGTGGACCAAGCAACAAATTGTGATTCGCCGTGTTCGCCTAACGTGTAGCCGGAAACGTTCTTCGAGTCGACGTTGAAGTTTTCGCCGACGACCTTTTGCATCCGAGCAGTGTCCAGGAAGGTCCCGGTGCCCAGCATTTGGTTGGTGGGAAGACCGGTGGCCTGTTGCAGGTAGTAGGTGATGCAGTCGCACGGATTCATGACGTCAATAATGACACCGTTGAAGCCGGACGCTTTGATCTTAGGGGCAATGTCTTGGACGATTTCGCGGGTGTATTCAAATTCAGCCCAGCGGTTGCCGCTGGCGTGGTCGAGGGCGTGAATGTTGCCGGACGTGACAAACAAAATGTCCGTGTCAGCTAACTGTGAGTAGTCGTTGATGCGGATGGTGGTGTGTGAGTCCAAGCGCGCTTGAGCGTCTTGGAGATCTAATTGCTCAGCGCGGGCCTTTTTCTCATTTTTATCGATCAGCGTTAATTCGTCAGCAATCCCTTGGCAGACCAGGGTGTAAGCAACTGTGGCGCCGACGTGACCGACACCGATAATACCGTATTTTCTCATATGTAGAACCTTCTTCTATGTAGTATGTGGAATGTGTGTGAAAACTAATTATGTTTTAATGTTGTTCAATTTAACAATGATTGTGGGCCATGTCAACAGCAAATCGAAAATAAGGGTTGGCCATTCTTCGTAAAATAACTGGCAAAGCCTGACATACTGGCGTTAGGAGGGCAATAAAAAAACACTATTAAATGATTAATAGCGTTCTAAAGGGTTTACTTATTATTGGGGTGAACCTATTTTTGCTGTTTTTGATACTTTTCCATTGAACGGCCGCCTTGAATGGCCAGCAGATATTGGTGCGCGTATTGGTTGCGGGCGATGATCTTCCGTAACAGAAAGACCATCCCAATCACGCTGATATCGATGAGTAACAGGACAGTAAAGGCGATTCCAATAAACTTCAATACACTGAGAATGATCATCATGCGACATCCCTCGTTTCCATTAGAGTTGCGTTACGTAGGCGTTTGTGAGACCTGCTGGTAATGCGTTCACCACTGGGGTAAACTTATCGGTGGTTCGTTAATGGTTATAGAATAGCGTTGAAATCGTAAGGATTTGTGTCGATTTTTTAAAGAAATTCCTAATATTCTGTGGTCAAAGTGTGAAGACCGTGTTGCAATCATTCAAAATAAGGAAAGAGTTTGAATAAAGAGGAGAAATTATGGGACTTATCTTGTACGTCATCCTATTATGGGGCATTTATCGGGTGACCAGAAAGGCGTTTGAATTCGAGAAAACGAGTCGGATGGAACAGGTCATCATCCCGGGGTACTCGCTGATCATGTTTCTGGTGACAATGGACTGGAATGCGCCAAGTATTGGTTTGTTAGCGATTCTGGCAGTCGTTGCGTTTGGCATCGCGTGGTTTCAAGCCGCTGGAACGGAAATCAAGGTGACCGGTGAATTAGATCGGTATCATCGGCCAGAAGTCCTATTGAAGAAGAACTGGCAGTACGTGGTCGGTTGGGCGGCCGTTTTCTTGATCGGCTTTGCGGTCGGGGTGGTGCCTGCCGGCAAATTTAGTTTGACTGAATTGGCTTCTGAATTGGGACAGGAAGTGCGAGAAGACCTATTCACCTTTATGAAGTTCGGTAGCAGCTACGACTGGTACGTTTGGGCGATTTCAGGGATTTCCAGCTACGCCTACACCTGGCTGCTGAAACGGCGGGAACCGACCATTGAAAAAGCGTTGGCACATCAAGAATCGCGGCGTGGACGACGTAAAAAAGAGCCGAAGTAAATTCGGCTCTTTTTGTTTGACTGATTTTTAGTGGATCACAACCTTCGTCCCAACCGGTACGTGGGTGTACAGCCACTTCGCATCCGGGATAGCGAGTCGAATGCAGCCGTGAGAAGCCTTGTGACCCAATTTTTTGGCCTCTGACGTGATGTATTGCCCCTTGCCATTGATTGGCACGCTATGGAACAGGTAAGTGCCGTGGCCTTTCCATGAAACGTAGTAGCGGGCACCGCCCAGCGGACCGCCGAAACGAAGGCCGTGTTCGGCTTGAATGTGGTAGGTACCCTTTGGCGTCGGCGTGCTGGTTTTGCCGGTAGAACAGTTCATGATATAAGTGATTTTATTCTTGTAGTGAAAGTAAACTCGCTGGCGTTTTGTGCTGACGTAGAGCCAAGTGCCCTTATGCGTTTTGAAACTCGGGTAGGCTTTATTCTGCGACGGTTTGCGCCAATTGATCACCTTGGCGGTTGCGGCCTGTGCGGTGGAAGTTGAAGTGGCGGCCTTTAGGCTGAGACCGCCGATAAGCATACCTGAAGTGAGTACGAGTGTCGTTGCAACTTTAGTAATGGTCCTCATTTTAATCACATTCTTCCCCAGAAAGTATGTTGCTTTACAGTAATTATACCGCTTACATTATTGGCAGGACAATGGGTTAAATGGTTGATCTACTTATTTGAAGCTTTGCTGTTTAGGTCCGTTGCATTGCGCGATTTGGCACTCCGTTGCAGAGCGTGGAGACAGGCGCCTAGGGAGCGGAGCAGAAGTGAGTCTGACCGTAAAAGTCCGGGTTTGACTTTTGCGGTCAGACTCACTTCTGTAGTAGCCCCCTGCCTGTCGGAACGCGTTTCAGCTATGTTGCCAGAAATACTGGTAGGTCCGTTGCATTGCACGATTTGGCACTCCACCGAGAGTGGCTCGCGATGAAGCTAATTCGATTGTCGCTGTGCGCCACTCGAATGGATCTCCATCGTCTCGCATGTCACTAAATGGCCAAAGAACGGCCATTAAGTGACATCGACACCACGGTTCCGTGCCAAATCGCTCCATTCCACTGATAATCAGCATGTTTGTAACTTTAGGTTAAATAGCGAAAAGGGAATTAATGCCAGTTCGAAGATTATCCGCCCTCGACTGCGAAGCATTAATGACAGCGAACCTAGTTATGGAATCATTGCTGTATGCAAGTTTGCCGCTCAAGTTTCACTGCAGGTAACGTTCTGTTTCCAAAGTAGGAGGCAACACTTTTCTCCAGTGAATCGCAAATATCAGCGGAGTGGAGCCGGTCGGCATTGCAGGCAGTAGTGTCGGTATTAGTTTGCGAGGGTCCTTTCCTCGCTTACTAATACGGGAGACGTAGGAGATCCTTGAATTTCTGTAAGAAATTCAATAGCTCCGGAGCGACCCACTACAGCCTGCAGGGCCGACCGGCGCAACGCAGCGGTGGCTAACCACCAAACTGAATGATGCCAATAACAAAAAAAGACACCCACCAAAGTGAGTGCCTTGCGTAACATAACTATATGTAGGGCGGTATGTGGGACTCGAACCCACGCGTGCCGGAACCACAATCCGGTGTGTTAACCAAACTTCACCAATACCGCCATCACAGCAATAACAATTATAGCACACCCATTAATGCTGTGGCACACTTTTTTACATTATTTTGTATCAGGCGTTTCATTATCGGTCGTGTCTTCACCCTTTAAGAGTTCGAGGGCCTTTTGATATTCGTTAACGGTTTCTGAGAATGGGTCCCAAAAATTATCGTCAATGTCGGTGATCTTACGGACTTCAAAGCCCATCGCGGTGGGCATGATGTCGATCTCGTCGTTTTGGGCGAGCTTTAAGTCTTTAACGAGGTCTGCGGGTAGCTGCAGGAATAAGTTGCCGTCAGCATCGGCTTGAATTTTATTGGTTTGGGCGTTCATTTTTGTCCCTCCCGTGTGTAGTAGTTAACAGTATTATAGCGCGAATTGCAGACAGTTTGGAATAAAGTGTTTGAATTTCCTTTAAAGAATGAGGAGACCGCCAAATAAAAGGGGTGCGTCCTGATATTAAGACAGTTCAGCACAACTGTCCCATTTCGACGTCAAAGGCCTGTTATCACAGGGATAGCGTTTCGCATTGGGTTCAAAACGGGTAAGGGTGGGCATAGTTTCGCGTTGACAAATGAAAATTTGGTGAGTATTATTGAGCCAACTTAATTGAACGGCATTGATGGGAAGATTAAGCCAACCGAGCTTGTGAAGCGAGCGTCCAGCGATGGGAGGATGCCACGCCAGGTTAGCCGAAGATGAGCCCAGAGCCTTCGTTTGGTGCAAGCTGAACGGACGTTAGACCACGTTACCGGCCGCAACTTTACATGAAGTTGGTGAGGCAGTCAGTTCAAGCTGGCCGCAAACTCGGGTGGTATCGCGAAAACTTTCGTCCCGTTACTGGTGCAGACTAGTAACGGGCGGAAGTTTTTTGTTTGGTTAGGTGAATTTGGTTGTGTGTATAGAAGGGGTGGGTGTCATGAAGAAACGCATTCTTGCGTTATCCGTGCCGGCAGTTGCGATCGCATTAGTGTTAGCAGGCTGCGGCAACAGTTCAAGCAAATCGTCAGATAAGGTCCTGCAAACGACCGCGCAGGCCAACGTGGAAACGGTCGATCCAAACCGGGTCACCGACGTTGGCTCAGATCTGGCCGTCACGCAGACGGTTGAGGGGCTCTATAAGCAAAATAACAAGGGCAAGATCGTGCCGTCAGTCGCAAAGAAGATCGTGAAGCCGACTGATAATGGCAAAGTCTACACGTTTAATTTAAAGCAAACAAAATGGAGCGATGGGTCAGCCGTCACCGCACAGGATTTCGTTGCCTCGTTCCGGCGTCAAGTTGAGCCTAAGACCAAGTCACAGCGGGCCGCCCATTTAGAAGACCTCGTAAACTACTCTGGCGTTGCATCAGGGAAATTGAATCCCGACAAACTCGGCGTTAAGGCGCTGGGCAAGTATAAGCTGCAAATTACACTGAGTCACAAGGTACCCTACTATAACTACGTGTTAGCGACGCAATTGTTCCCAGTTAACCGCAAAGATTTGAGCAAGTGGGGGACTAAGTACGGGACCAGTTCCAAGTACGCTGCTGCCAATGGGGCATACGTCATCAAGGACTGGAACTCCTCAAAGGATACCTGGAACCTTGTGAAGAACAAGAACTACTACGGTGCCGGTCACGTCAAGATCAACAAGATCCACTTCCAAGTTGTGAAGACGCCACAAACTGGGCTGCGACTCTTCCAGAGCAAGAAGGTTCAAGAGACCCAACTCTCCGGGAGTTACGTTTCAATGGTCAAGAAACAGTATAAGAAGGACCTCGTTGTGTCGAAGTACGGCCAACAAGCCTTCCTGACTTGGAACAACTATGATAAGACTGCGAAGAACCTGAACCTGCGTCGTGCCATTAGCGATTCACTGAATCGAAAAGTGTTGGCAAGCGACGTGTTGAAGGATGGTTCACAACCAGCCAAGTCGATCGTGCCATCTGGCGAAGTTAAGGGCAGCAACGGGAAAGACTTCAACACCCAAGTGGGCAACGGGTTGGCTTACAACGCAACCAAGGCGAAGGCCTACTTCAAGCTGGCGCAAAAGGAACTGGGTAAAAAGAAGATCACCATTCAGTTGTTGACTGCTGATACGGATGCTTACAAGGCCGTTGGCGAATACATTCAGGCGCAAGCCCAGAAAGTCTTGCCTGGATTGACCATCTCCATCAAGTCCATTCCGCTGGAACAAGAGATCTCAGCATTCTCTGACCACAATTACCAATTCGGGACTTTGGGCTGGTCCACCGACTTCCCTGACCCAATTGATTACCTGAACATTGCTGCCAAAGGTGGGCAGATCAACTTCACCAACTGGACCAATGCCAAGTATCAAAAAGTCATCGATCAAATCAACGACACCAACGGTCAAACCGCTGCTCAACGGGTTAAACTGCAACAGAAGGCTGCTAAGATTCTGAACCAGGAGCAAGGGGTTACACCTCTTTATCAGTACGCTTCGGTGCACTTGGTTTCTAGTGATCTTAAGGGTTTGAGTTATCCTTTGATTGGGTATCAGAAGTATGAATATGTAAGCTGGAAGTAGATTTCGTTGCACTGCGTGATTTGGCACTCCACCGTGGTGGCTCGCGATTGAGCTAACTCGATTTCTGCTGCGCAGCTCTCGAGTGGATCTCAATCGTCTCGCATAATAGTAACCGACCGAAGTACGGTCGCTAACTATTATCGACACCACGGTTCCGTGCCAAATCACTCCGTTCCACTTACGTTCTGCTTACTAGATTCTCTTGTTAAAAATCAAAATGGCATTAAAACTAGTTCCTAGAGAATCCGCCCTTGACTGCAGGCCAACTATGGTCAGTGAATCCCTCGGCGGATGCGTGGGTAGCTCGACAGCTTCAGTGAGAAGCTTGGCAACAATCCGTTGCTTGATAGTAATTCGAACGCTGTGGTTCGAAGCTGACAAGGTGAGCAACGTATTCACTACGTTTTCTCTTAAGCATCATATTTCTAATTTCAAACACCTTAAACCAGAAAGGGGCCTTCATATGAAGCCTAAAATTGGGATTGCCAGTAATCATTTGATTCATCCTAACCCGCGATTTGATACCAACTACATTGATTACGTGCAGATTGGGTACGTCGATGGGCTTCGCCAGAGTGGGGCTCAGCCGTTTATTTTTCCGCTTGGGGCGCCTGAAGACGCTGCCGACTACATTGATACCGTTGATGGGTTGCTGCTCACTGGCGGGCAAGGGGTCACGCCGATTCTTTACGGTGACGAACCCATTCAGCAGGTTGAAGAAACTGACATCTATCGCGACCAGTTTGAGATTGCGCTGGTGAAGGCGGCGATTGCTGCTGGAAAGCCGATTCTTGGCATCTGCCGTGGCGAACAGATCATTAACGTGGCGCTCAACGGCACGCTCTATCAAGATATTTACGTGCAGGCTGGTGTTAACGGCAAGCATAACCAGTTGCCGACGTCGTGGGAGATTCCAACGCAGCACGTGACCACCACGACTGGTTCGTGGCTCAACACGCTGTTGGGTGACCGCTTCTTGGTGAACACGTTCCACCACCAAGCCATCCATGAACTGGGCGATAACCTCCAAGCCGTTGCTAAGAGTGATGACGGCATCGTGGAAGCCATTGAATCAACCGACAAGCAAATTTTTGCCGTGCAGTTTCATCCGGAAATGATGTTTGAAGCGCACCCTGAGTTTTTGAAAATTTTTCAACACCTTGTTGACGTGATTAACCAAAAATAATGCTGTTCTAGTTATAACTACGAAAAAAGTCGTCCCACTATTTTTCCTGGGACGATCTTTTATGTACTGGAAACGCCTTCGTAACGCTGTGCTTTTGCAACAACTGTTCATTTTCTGAAGATCATGTACACATGTAAGACAATGAAAATTAACAGCCAACTGCTGTCATATTTGAAAATAAGTGTTAAACTACCAAATGTACCGGTAAGATATCGAGTTGTGTGTTTTCTTCGATTTTTGAAAGGGGAAATTGATAGTGGCTAAGCGTTACGTTGTCACTAAACCAGACGAACATATTGTTCACCGGACGAACAGTATCCAAACTGTTACCCAGATCACGAAGCGGCCTAAGTGGGTCGTGGAGCAATATATAAATAGTGACAAGCTGCTGGATGGTTGGAAAATTGTCGACCAGGAAGACCAGCAAGCAAGCTAGTGAAGAAGCCCAGGTCGGATGATCTGGGCTTCTTTGTTTATGCTGATAGCATTTATTAATGCAGTATCTTGGAGTATTGCAAAGTCAAAAAAGATAACCCCAGGCACATAGGATTGCTCAATACAGTAATCTGCATCTACCCCATTCTGGGACCCAGCGTTAGTCCTTCACAAGTTATCTTCTTAGTGTGATTTTAAATGATTGTCCAGATTATCGTCAATTTAAAGGTAAAGTTAGTCCCGGTGGAGCGACATTTGTAACAGATCAATGATGCCAACGGATGAACTAGGAAACGCAAAGATCTGCTTCCCCAGATCATTCGCTGACATGCGGCCATTGATGATCAAGGTTAACAGGTTGATCAGATCTGGTGCGTCATTACCGATAATCTCGGCACCTACAAGATAGTTGTTCGCATCAAAGACCGCTTTCAGATCGGCATCTAGTTCATTCTTGTATTGGAAAGCCAGACGTTGACCATAGGGGATATCTTGAATGTAATACGTATCAGGGTCAGCTTCGGCAGCTGCCACACTAACGCCAACTTGTGCCAGTCGCGGCATGGTAAACACAACGGCGGGAATGGCTGGGTAATCGATTGGTGATGGGTTACCGAGAATTTGACCGGCAATGCAGTTGGATTCAAACGTTGCGGTGGGGGTCAAACGCGCAATTGGCTTGTCGATAACGTCACCGCTTGCGTAAACGGATGGCAAGCTCGTGCGTAGGTGGTCGTCCACTTCGATTCCGCGTCGATTAAACGCGATACCAACGTCTTCCAACCCAAGGTTTTCGACATTTGGTACCCGACCAGTTGCCCCTAACACGTAATCGGTATCGATGGTCAATCCGCTGTCAGTGATGGCTTGAAAATGGTCGTCCACCGGCACAACACGTTGCAGACCCTCACCAAAGTGGAAGGTCACACCAGCGGCCGTTAACTTAGCAACCAGCTGGTCAACGTGTTGCGTGTTAAACGCTGCTAGTGCCCGCGGGCCATATTCGACGACGTGGACGTCACTGCCCAACGCGGCTGCCATTGCAGCAAATTCCAACGAAATGATTCCTGCACCGATAAACGTGATTCGCTTAGGCATCGTTTCTAGGTCAAGGAATTCTCGGCTATCGTGCAAGTATTCTGCACCTTCAATTGGTAGTTTGGCGGGACGCTGCCCAGTGCCTAACACAATGGCATCGGCGGTATAGGACTTGCCTTCAACAGTCACTGTGTGGCCGTCAGTTAATGAGGCGTGGCCCATCATCAGATCAATGCCCATTTGCTTAAACAACCCAGTCAACTGCACACTTAGCGGGTCGATCACGTCGTGCTTGTAAGCCATGAGTTGCGACCAATCGATCTTAACGGGTTCATTGACACCTTTACCCTGATACTGTTTCAGTTGCTCGCTCAACTCAAACGGTCCGTCTAGTAAAATTTTGGCATCACAGCCGTAGTTTGTGCAGGTTCCGGCAACGGTGTCTTCTTCCATGATGGCCACGTTCTTACCAGCCTGTTTCAGTGCCACAGCGGCATGCCAGGTGGCGTGCCCACTGCCAATAAAGATAACGTCATAGTCCATGAGAATTCCTCCTAAAAATGTTTAATTGATCGTGCACGACTGAAATGGCCAAAATAATGGGACAGCCATACGGCGATCCCGTTTTAATCAATTAATTGTCTAGCCCGGTTTCAAATGCCGAAATCAGATCGTTGTTTAATGCCAGCGCTTGCTTGTACTGCTCTGGGGAGAGGTGATAGTTGGCAATGCAGTCGGCGAGCGCTTCAAAGATCGCGTCCTGTTCGTCATTGCCCTTATCAGTCAAAGAAACAATCAACTGCCGGCGGTCATTTTCCGGACGAACCCGGGTCAACCAGCCGTTCTTCTCCAGTCGCTTCAACAGTGGGGTGAGGGTGTTGCTGCTAAGCTTCAACTCATCACCCAGCTCGTGAAGGGTTTGGTTGTCATGTTCCCACAGGGACATCAGCACCAGGTACTGCGCATAAGTCAGCCCCAACGGCGCCAATGCCTGCTGATAAAATTTGTTAAACAACCGGTTCATGTTATAAACCGAAAAACACAGTAAATTCGTCAGTTGGATATCGTCGTTCATGTTGGGCCTCCTCTAATTTCTATCGTGCACGATAGAAGTAATATACCACGTTGTGTGATAAAAGGCAAAGTCGGTTTGATTTTTTTTTGGGGTGAGTGCCGATTGTTTCTTAAGTAACCGGCCCTATATTGCGCAGTCAGAAGAATAAGCGACCTACATTGAAATACAACTTAGGCCAAAAATCAGTAATAGATCACTGATTTTGAACCATTTACCAGAAAGAATGAGAAGCATTGCTAAAAAGAAAATAATAAGCAGTCGAGGGCGGATTCTCTACAAACTAGGGTTAACACCATTGTAATGCTTAACTAGTGGTGAAAAATAAGCTCAACGTTAGTGGAATGGAGCGATTTGGCACGGAGCAGTGGTGTCGATGGCACTTAGCGGAGGGGGTCTCTCCGCTTAGAGCCATGCGAGACGATGGAGATCCATTCGAGAGCTGCGAAGCAGAAATCGAATTAGCTTCATCGCGAGCCACCACAGCGGAGTGCTAAATCGCGCAATGCAACGGACTATCAACTGAGACTAAAAGACACAAAAAAACCACTAAAAGTCAACAAAACTGCTAACCATCAGTGGTTTTTAAACCCATTATTTTTTACTAGACTTCTTAGCCTTAGCACGTTTCTTGCTAGGCTTTTGGGTTTGTTCCTTGTATTCATCCAAATCAAGTACGATGAAGCTTAACCGCTGCTGACCATACAGCGCGATTTCGCTTGGGGCACTTGGCACAGGAATCTCAGTCGTGGTGGCAAGGGCCTCGCCAATGGCGTGGGCCGCTTTCGAAACGGCGTCATCTTCGTCGATGCCAAGGACTTTGACCTCAGGCACATCGGGGACGGTGATCTGGATTCTGTTCAGTTCGACAGTTGGATCAAAGACTACCGGGTATACTAGACGCTCAGCCATAAAAAATAGCCTCCTATAGAATTAAAACTAATGTCTCTATGATACCTAATTTTCGCCCTAAAGAGAAGTTTTTCGAGAAAATTTAAAAATTGGTTGACAGATTTGGCTGCGATTTTGTTTGTATAAGTGTAAGGCGTTGGCCAACAACTTACCAAATAAACCAATTTAGGAGCGATACTCATATGAACACGACATGGACTAAAACAACCTGACCCTGATGATGCGGACTGCTGACGATAAGTTGATTCGCCAAACTTTCAACAACCTGGTACAAGCACCTAGCGACAGCCAGATCAAGACCTTCGCCGGCGTTGTTGAAACGTTGACTGGCAACACCTTTGACCACGCAATCGTAACCACGACCGACGACGTTTCTGACATCGTTTTATAATAGGAGGACAATAACTATGGCTAAGAATTCATCAAAGAGCGTTTTGCAACTGATCTTCAAGGGTGAAGACGAAAAATTACACACCTTTAGTTTTAACAAGGCCGTGCCTGACCTGGACGAGGCTACTGTGAACAAAGCGATGGCAACTGTGACGTCACTTGACATGTTCCAAAAGGATGGGGTGCAACTCTACCTTAACGTGATCAGTGCAGCGTACGTTGACACAGTGACACGCGGACTCTTCGAAGTTTAAGCGTCAAGTCTGACCCACGGCCCCCGTTCATTTTCTGAACCATCTGCATGACGGCTTAAGGGGGTCCTGGTATGAATCATCTGTTACAAAAACGGTTGTTGTGCCTGCTGATGTTAGTGGCGGCGCAGCAACTACATCAAATGGAATTGGCTATTCTGGCATTGTCATTGTGGCCGATGAAATAGAAAAGCGCCTGGGAAGGGATTCCCGGGCGCTTTTTTGGTGCGCCCGGCATGGGCGCCAACTAGACGGTGAAAGTCCGTTGCGGGCCGTAGTAGTCGGAACCGCAAGTCAATGACAAGGGTGTCCATCGTGAGGTGGAATCTGAAGGAAGTCGGCGACAAAGTACCGCATTGATGTACAAGAATCAGCTATAAGGCTGTGTTGGTCGGACGAGGTTGCCAAACAAACCAAAGTCCAATACTACTCGAGGCCATCGCAGTAAAGCTGGCAATGACATGGTACGAAAGTGGGCGTTCTTACCCGGGGAGGCCTGTATCGTACGTTCCCGACAAGAGGCGCGCTAAGCGCCACAGGAACAAACATCGCAGTGATGTGGTGCAGAACGATACAGGAGTCAGCCGAGGCCATAGTAGTGGTATCTGCCACGAAGGGCTGAACAATAATAGGTCATCATTGATATTGGAGGTGGAGACAGTGCAACAACCGCAGAATACAGAAAAAGCTGACCGCCGGCGGACAGTAGGACTGGAAGCCCAAGAACAAGTCGGGGTGCGTAGCACTGACTCTGGTGAAAATACGATGATGAACGGCACTAAGTTTCAAGAGTTAGTCTTAGACCGAAATAACCTGAACGAGGCTTATCTTCGCGTCTGCAGAAACAAAGGTGCAGCAGGACTAGACGGAATGACCGTTGACGAACTGTTGCCCTACTTGAGGAAACATAAACAGGAATTACTGCAAGCTTTACAAAACGAGACCTATCGGCCTCGTCCCGTTAAGCGGGTTGAAATTCCAAAACCTAATGGTGGTAAACGCAAGCTCGGAATACCAACTGTGATTGACCGACTTGTTCAACAAGCCATGGCGCAAGTCATGGTGCCAACATTTGAGCGTGTCTTCTCAGATAATAGTTTTGGGTTCCGACCGAATCGAAGTGCTAAAGATGCCATTGATAGAGTGGTTCAGTTCTACAATCAGGGCTATCACTATGTCGTGGATCTCGATTTAAAAGCATACTTCGATACGGTCAACCACGATCTGCTTATTAAATTTATTGAGCAGTATATTACGGATCCATGGATACTGCATCTCATTCGTCGCTTCCTAACCAGCGGTGTCATGAATGGTGGTCTATTTGAACGAAGTGATAAAGGCACCCCTCAAGGTGGCCCCTTATCGCCACTTTTGGCTAACATTTATCTCAACGAACTGGATAAGCTGTTAACTTCCAGAGGTCATAAGTTTGTCCGCTATGCGGACGATTGTAATATTTATGTCCGAAGCAAACGTGCTGGAGAACGGGTTCTGACTAATGTTACTCGCTTTCTTGAAGGCGACCTAAAGGTCACCGTCAATGAGGACAAGACATCAGTAAGTTCGCCTCTGCGGGCCAAGTTCCTGGGATTTTCCTTGGGGGTTGGTCGAGGAGGTGCGTATGCGCGACCTGCTTGGCAGGCCAAGCAACGCATCAAGTCTGCACTCAGGAAAATGACCAAGCGCAATCGGGGCGTTTCGTTAAACCTGGTGTTTAACGAGATTCATCAAAAGATGCGTGGGTGGTTACAGTACTATTCGGTCGGGAAAATGACCAATTTTATCCGTCACTTAGACGAATGGTTGCGAGCAAGGATTCGCCAGTATATTTGGAAACAGTGGAAGAAGCTCAAAACAAAGGTCAATCATCTTGTAAAACTGGGGCTTTCTGGCACCAGTGCTTATACAATGGCCAATACCCGTAAGGGTTATTGGCGAACTGCGCATAGCAAGACATTGACCTATACTCTGACAAACAAAAGACTGGAACGCCTTGGACTCATCAATATGAGCAAGACACTCCAGTCAATACAAAGTGCTTAAATTATTGAACCGCCGTATACGGAACCGTACGTACGGTGGTGTGAGAGGTCGGTAATTGAATTAATCAATTACCTCCTACTCGATTACTATAGTGCAAATTTCCGGTAAAAATCAGAAATTTTGTATTACAGCACAAATTTTTGGTAAAAAGAGAAATCTTTGTAGTATAGTACAAAGATTCTGACCTGAATCCCAAGAGCGTATTCCTCGATTCCCACCCAATCTTCTTGGTACACTAAGGTTAACGGAACCGGCCCCAGACGCTCGAAGGAGTGATCATGATGGAAAACCGAGTTAACGAATCGCGACAAAACTTGCAGCAGTGCGAATTTGCGACCCAGTCGGAGCGGTTGACGCAGCGGGTGGCAAAATTGTTACACCTCCAACCCATTGAAACGGCCACGATTCACGGCGGTCATGGTCAGGAATGTGGGACTGTGACGCTGTCAGTGGCTGTCTAGCCAAGTGATCCCGATGACCAATTCCAGTGGTTCATGGGGGAGCAGGAACTGTTTACCCAGACAACGGATAAAATAAAACTAACCAACGTGCCTTTGGGACTAGACGGCGTGCATTTTCGTTGTGTGGTGGTGCGGGAGAGTAAGAAGGGCCAGCTCAGAGCAACGGCAACCACAACCCTGGCGATCAAGCCGCGGCTGCCGGTTATTCTTGCGAACCAGCCGCTGCATCAGGTGCCGGTCAACTCACCATTGTTTCTCAAGGTCCGAAGCACTTCGGAATACGACCAGGGCTACCAGTGGTACTTCAACAACGACCCGATTCACGGTGCGGTGAAGAATGAGCTCAGGCTGAATCGGTGCCAAACCCACAATACCGGCACGTATACGGTGGAAACGATGCGCAACAATCGTGCGGTGGCAACCAGCGTGGACGTTGTCGTGCGGGCGCCGAGCGACTAGTGTTCAAAAAATCGAAGTAAGAATATTAGCATTCAAGAATCAATCTGCGTATAATAGGCCTCAGTTATAACGATACGTCGTTGTAATGCTAACTTCATTGCGTACTGAAATACTTCCCCTGTATTTATTTCAGTAACAAGTAGTCCCCAAACATGTGGAAGGGAGTTCGAGAGAGCTCTCTTTTTTTGTAGAGTGCGGAAGAAGGGCGTTTAAAGGGTGGAGCCTAGTTGACTTTGACCGAAAAGGCCCGAACTTGGCCTTTTCGGTCGAAGTCGGCTAGGTGCAACCCTTTGCCCTTCTGTAGCACGTTTAGGCTAGATAGAAGTGGAGCACAATGTAAAGCGGGCCTTTGCAAAGAAAAAACTAGAAAACAGAGTGCAACACCACCCACGCCACACAAAAAGTTGCCCAAACCAAAACTTTCCTCTAAACTAAAAACCAGCAAATAAAAAATCAGGAGAAAAACAAATGCTCCAAATCCAAGCAATCAAAGTCGGCAAAGCCCTAGTCTACGGCTTCAAACCAACCTCACAAGTCGCCTTCATCAAAGAAGAGGTCGGCAAGCGCACCCTAAACGGCAAAGAAATCGCCTACGTCAAAATGCCAAAACAGATCCGAGTAGAAATTGTGTTGCCATACGGCTCAGAAATGATCAACGCAATCAACCACGAAAACGGGATGCCGGTTGAAGTCATCACTGAAGATGGCACCCGCTATCACGTGGGTGGGACTTTCCTCGGCCATGACCAGATCGATGATAATGAAATTCGGTTTGAATTGGTGGGGAGCGACTATCAAGTCGTTGAATAACTGCAATAAAAAAGTGACTCAGCAAGATACGCTGAGCCGCTTTTTTTAATATGAGCCCAAAACACTCATGAACTTCTACTATTTCGTAAGGTAATAATCAGGCAGATAGGAGTATGTGTTATTGCCATACCCGTTTAAAAGAATAATTTTAGTTGCTGGATCATATAGCGCGCCGTTCCAGATGTTTGTCGGGTTATAGTTTTTATTGATTTGAATAGCGGCAGGAAACTTCGAACGCGTAGTTGCATTCAATTTGTTAAAAGACTTGTAGCTTCCAAATGGTTTGACATCCAGTGTTTTATTATCTGACTTTAGAAAATAGGCTTTGTAATGTTTCGTGTTATTCGTGAAGTTAGCTGAGGGTGCATGTTCGCCGTTAAAGACGATATCAACGGCATATTTTGGACTGGATTTCTTCCAGTAAATGGTTGATTCACTCTTATAGACAAATGCCCTGAAATCATTATATGGATCTAGTTTGTTTCTGGTAAGTGTCGAAGTTTGGACAGTAATGTCACTCGGACCACCGATGATTTTACCCTGCGCAGTCACACCTGCTTCTGTCAGGCTGGAAACATGCAGGGACGGGTAACCTGTTTTGAAGTTCTTTGCCAAAACCCAGCCATTAATGTCATCCGCGGGCGATATTGCCTTGATTCGGTAATAGGTGTTTTTGCTAGTGGTTAGCTTGTAATAAACTCCGAGTGAGGCATATCTATATTTAGAAATAGAAACATTTTTACCTTTCTTGGTCGCTAAATAGCTCTTGGAATGGTTGTTGATAAACGTTCCGTTGCCAACGAAGTGAGCGCCAATATTGGGCATATCCGTAATTTTAGACTTTGCCGAGGCGTCTACTGGTTTGATGGTAGCAACGGATAGACCTAAGACCATTGCTGCAACAACACCCGCGATAACACGTTTTCTCATACTAATTTCCCCCTGAAATCAATCTACGTTTCATAAGTTAAAGTATACGCCGATTTTCCCAACAAATTCCAGTTAGATAGTGGTGCTAAAGATTTTGAGTTTTAAGATACGTATTTATGGTTTGAAACATTTTCTTAGCATTAAGTCCACGTCCTTCAAAACGGGATTCAATAAGGCTATGATGCATGCTAACAAGCTTTTTTAATTGAGTAGGTTCTGTTAAATAATCGAGTTTAAGCTGCTGGGTATATGACTGAAGCACTAAATCGCGTTCAATATTTGATAAGGTGCTAAAACCCATTCCTAAAAGTGTCGCAGTCTCTCGCAATGAAAGACCAATTCGCTCACGAGTGGCTTTTATTTCGGCGGGTGTTAGAAAATTAAACTGTTTGCGATATTCGGCGAAGTCTGCGTGAATATTGAAATCCGGATCGGTTTTCGGCTCCAGATAGTTGTCGCGATTACTGATATCAGCGTTTATCGGGACCCAATAGCGATGCGTATTCATGACGGTTTCTTCTGCGACCTGTGCCTTTTCTTCTAGTTCGATGACGTTGTAGTGTTCATCCTTGTCCGTTACAATATTATGATATTTAATTTGTGTTGTTGGGTTAATCATTGGTGAATTCTCCTTTATTTTCGTCTAACTTTATCCAGCTATCGTCTACCATCTTTTCTGTTGGGTGAAATGATTCGATTAGAGTCCCACCTTCGCGGACATCAAATTTCACATAGAAGTCTATTTGACTAATGTAAACCACAAATTCAAAAACCTCAGTATTTTTTAGCCAATGATGCGCATGCGGGCCACGAAAGAATTTTGCCATTTCTAAGTGAGTGACAGCTTCAAACAGAACTTTTTCATAAGTCACATTATGCGCGGATAGATAGGTTCTAGATTTAGCGTGCAAATTACTATCAATGCGTTTAGTGGCATAATCATATTCAATCTGTTTAATGATTAACGGTATGAGTTGTCGATACAAGTTATCGGTATGCATTTCCTTTTCTCCTTGTTATTGTACAGTAACAGTTCTAAAATGCCAACTCTAATGATTTTGAGTCGATTATTGCTGACAACAATAACTACGTAATAAAAAATTGGGAGAACGGAATTCTTTGCAAAGACTAATTTATGATTCAGTACATGTAAAAAATTAATTTGAATGTAGTGTGGTAAAAATCATTCTAACTGATATTATTAAGGACGTTAATCTTATTGTTCTGTAAAAAATATTTGATCTTAGTTAAGTTTGAGAAGGCAGTTCAGCAGTCAGAGCAACAAACGAAAGGGGGAGACGAATGCAGCAAGTATATCAGGTGGGAAGCCAATTTGATTCAGAAGTGGCACTGAACCAGAAATTGACGTTTGACGCAGCCAAAATGAAATTCCTTCAGTCTAGTATCGCTTTCGACGAGAAAGCCTTACAGCTCTTTCATGATCAGGATTACAATAATGCGGCCTTGCTGCTGAGCGACCAGTGCCAAGAAGTGACTAAAGTCGCAGTATTTGAGGGGAAAGAAGTTGACCAATTCTTGGACAAACGTGCGTACACTGGGTCAATCGTGACGCAAATTGATGCGACTTTAAACTATCTAGATTCAGCAAACCACCGACGAGCCATCATTACGGGTGAAGCGCAACGCAGCGAGCGACAAGATTACCCGGAAACAGCGATCAGAGAAGCAGTCGTGAATGCGTTCATCCATCGCGATTACATGTTGCATTCAAACGTGAAGGTAGAAGTATTTGATGATCGGTTAGAAATTTTGTCACCAGGCGGTATTCCTCAAGGGTTGATCATTTCTGATATTGAAAATGGTTTAGTGGCAGCGCGTAATCCTCGGTTGGTACATATTCTGGATAAGATGGGTTACTTGGAAAATTATGGGACTGGCTTAAAACGGATAGTTAAGGCTTATGCGCAATCGGATTTACGGCCGGAAATTAAAGTGACTGAGAATTCGTTTTTGGTAACTTTGCCTAATTTGAACGGGTAAGGATTCGAAAATTAATCTTGAGATAATAAAACACCCCTGCACTGGAAAAGCCTGCAAGGGTGTTAATTTTTAAAAATCAATTACTGAGTGCAATGCTTTTGGGTCTTCATCCAGTAATTGGAGTAATCTCTTAGCACTGCCAGTTGGGTTACTTTTACCACTTTCCCAGGATGAAACTGTTCGTGGTGAGACATTTAGCATGGCCGCAAAGACAAACTGGGTCGCTGGGATTGATGACCTGATATTCTTAATTCGTTCAGGTGTGAATTCAGGCATATTTATAAAGCAATGTGTTTCTATTTTGATGTTTTTATCGCCATCTAAGTAGGCTTCTAATTCATGTAAGCTTTTTTCTAGTGTTTTTGACATTTTTTTGCTCCTTTACGTGGAGTTTCAGTATCATCGGTTTGTTGCAGGGTTTAGTATACATGAACTAATAGTCTGTTGTGCTAATGATGCACTGGGATGATAGCGACAAAAAAGCCATCCGTTAATTACGGGTGGCTTACGTTCTTTATTGTCTTTCTAGGCAAGATAGCCTAAACGAGCTCCGGAAAACTGAGGGCTCCTGCCTAAGCAACTCTGACAAAAATGCCAAAACCCAGGCATTTCTGCCGGAGTTACTTAGGCTCCGCCCTCAACCCGTTTTCCTCCGCTCTCTCTAACTAAAATGCGGCACAAAATGCCCCACAACCACCATAACCAACTGAACAACAGCCAGCACCGCCGCGCTGCCGCCCATTACGCCAAACAGATAAGCTTCCCAGCGTTCCGAACTTTTCCGGTGATAGAAGATGACTGCGCAACTACTGCAGACGATCGCTACCGCAATAAACATCATAAAGATTGACCAACGCAACGCTTGAAGCCTCCTTGATATTAAAAATCGCTAAATTTCTAATAAGAAGTATAGCACCATAGACTAACCGTAACGATTACATCAAAGTTACTATTTTGTTTCATTTCGCGTTAACAGGGCTTCGGGGTACATGTCGGCGATGTAGGTGTGGATCTGGTTCAGCATGTGCTGGGTCGATGGGGTCTTGGCCTGCACGGATGAGGTGACCAGCACGATGGACCGGTAGAACGTGTGCTCAAAGGGGTAGACCACGACGTCGCCGATGATTTTTTGCAGCGCCAGCTCGGGGAGGATGCCCAGGCCGAGGCCGGCTTCCACCATGGCGACGATCGACTGGTCATCGATGGAGAAATGGATCAGGTTGGGCTGAATCCCGTAGTAATCCAGCGTGGCCTTGGTATCCCGGTCGTAGTCGCCGGGTTGCAGGATGAAGTCGAAGTCGGCCAGGTCATCCTTGGTGACGGAGTGGCGGTTCTCGGGGACGAAGCCCTTTGGTGCCACACAGTAGATCTCATCTTGAATCAGACTGTCGACGATCAACCGGTCCTCGTGGACGGGCAGGACGACGAAGCCGATGTCCAGGGTGCCGTTTTTAACGTCACGGACGATCTGGTCGAAGCCGGATTGACTCACCGAGATGTCGATGCGCGGGTACTGTTTCTTGAATGCCTGAATGATCGGCGGCAGCCAGTTGATGCAGACGGACGAGAACGCGCCGATGCGGATGAGACCGGAATTTAGACCGTTGATGTTGTCAGCTTCCTGTTGTAAGCGGGCAACATTGTTGAGAATTTCTTGAATAATCGGTAAAATGAGCTCACCATTAGGGGTCAGCTCGGCGCCGGTCCGGGAGCGCACGAAGACGGGAAAGCCCAGGTCGGATTCGAGCTGGGTCACCGAGTGGCTGATGGCGGATGGCGTGACGTTTAATTTGAGGGCCGCTTTCTGGAAGGTACCTTCCGAAACGACCGTGCTGAAGACTTGGTACGCAAATGGCAGCATTTGATCAGTCCTTTTTAGTTGAAAACGATTCATCTATACGTGAAAAATGTGAACTTTACTAACGTTATGGGTCAGTATAGCATACTACATAGGAAGAAATTCGATAACAATTGGTTACACTGGAGGTTGAGCAGATGGAAAACTTATTCGCAGACCGCGTCCACCCGGAAACGGCATCTCGTTTGGCGGGGCTGTTCCCGGTGATGGATTACGATGACGCAATCAAATTTACGGCGGGTGCCCCGGCAGAGAACCTGTTTCCAAGTGATGAAATGAAACAGGCGTACCTGGCGGCCATGGCGGCGGAGGGCGACCATACCTTCCAGTACCACACGGTGGAAGGGCCGTACGAGCTCCGTGAGCGGTTGGCAAAACGCGCGCGGGAACGGATGAAGATCACGGACGCCAAGCCAGAAAACGTGATGCTGACGGCGGGCGGCCAACAGGGTATCGACCTCGTGGCCAAGCTGTTATTGAACAAGGGTGATGCCATGGTGGTCGAGGCGCCAACGTATGTGGGAGCGCTAGCGTCGTTTGATATGTATGAACCGACGTACTACGAAGTCAATCTGGAAGCGGACGGGATGGCTATCGACCAGCTGGAGACCCTGTTGCGGGCGCACCCGGATATCAAGTTCCTGTATACCGTGGCGGACTTCCACAACCCGGGCGGCGTGACCCTGTCGCTGGCAAAGCGCCAACGCTTGGTCGAACTGGCGAACCAGTATGATTTCATGATTCTGGAGGACACCCCGTACCGCGACCTGCGCTATGTGGGTGAGTCGCTGCCGACCATCAAGTCGTTTGATACGGAGGGCCGCGTGATCTTCCTGTCGAGTTTTTCAAAGGTGCTGATGCCGGCGCTGAGACTGGGGTGGCTGGTGGCGGATGAGAAAGTCTTGAAGCAGCTGTATAAGCTAAAGGAGGGTGCCGACCTGGAGGTGCCGAACCTGACAGCGGCAGCCGTGAACAACTTCCTGGCCAACAATAGTCTGGATGACCACATTGCCAAACTCAATCAGGAATATCTGATCAGACAGCAGGCCATGCTGAAGGCTATCGCAACGTATATGCCAGAAGGCGTGACGGCAACGAAGCCGGAGGGCGGTTTCTTCACGTGGGTGACGGTGCCGGAATCAATCAATACAACGGACTTGCTGTATAACGAGGCAACGCCGAACCAGCATATTGCCTACGTGCCGTCAAAGAATTTCTATGCGTATAAGGATCATACAAACGGCATGCGCCTGAACTTCACCGGCCTGACGCCAGCCCAAATAGATGACGGCATGAAACGGCTGGGAACTCTGTTGGCAGATAGGTTAACTAAGGTTATCAATTAGTTTTTCAAAAATATTATTCCAACTACTAGTAATTCTTGGAATAATAGGTATAATAGAAGTGTCCTATAAATTGATTTATGGATTGTGGTGGTGACAAGCCCCTTTCTGTAAGGAAAAGAACTTAAAACTATTACAATCAAAACTTTAACTTGTTGCTGGTCCAAACAGCGCGGCGCATCTACGATTTCCGGTAGAGGCGTCTTTTTTTTACCTTAAGGTGCGGAAGAAGGCGGTTAGAGGGCGGAGTGTAAGGTACTTTGACCTAAAAAGTCCGGGCCTGACTTTTTGGGTCGAAGTGCCTTACACAGGAGCCCTCTGCCTTCTGTAGCCCAATTCGGCTAGATAAGAGTCGAGAGGAATGTAAAATTTAGGAGAAAGCAAACTGCAGGAATATATTTTAATTGTGATAAGTCAGTATGCCCGAACGAATAGATCCAGATTTAGTACATAAAGATGTTCCTGGTCGTCATAACTACCCCGCTTAGGCTATCGTAAGTTATCATTCTATCATCATAAAATATTATTAATGATATAATTAGTACATAAATCAATGCACTAATTATAAATAGTGGGGAGTGCTCTATATGCGAAAGTGGAGGGTTATAGAAATAATTGTTTTAGGGTTGATATGTGGATTGATAGCAAAGCCAGTTTCAGTAGACGCAAGCAAGGTCACAATTTCGAATGTGAAACAAGTGAGCTCTTGGAGTGTCACCATCAAGCCAAATACAAAGGGATACGTATTTCATACAAAGAAAACATCATTTAATCCAGAAAAAATGATTCCTTCTAAGATGACTAGTCTTAACAGCTTTGTTAAATATGGATCAACTGATTCACAGTATACATTGCATACTAGTGAATCAATGTTAATTAAGGTAGGAAATCAAAAGGCCCAACGCTTATCAGAAGTTATGATGTACAACTCTGGTACAACGTATTTTATCTACACCGCTTCTCAAAACATTAATAAAATCGGGTTACAAAGCCCGTTACATCCTAAATTTACGTTAATTCCTTTACCGTATAATTCATATAATTATAAGAACACATCATTAGCCTTACTCAACAAGTATGCCGGGAATAAATCTCCTATAAAAAATGGTTTGAAGCATCCAGTAAAGTATTTTAAACAATTGAACTATGCTGAGACCAATTTTGGTATCGGAGATGTATCTAACCACTTTATTAAACATCAAGCACAAGTTAAAGTACTGGACAAGAATTTGTTAACGCCAACGAAGAAAGCGATAGCAGCATGGAACAAGGCAATGGGAAAAAAGATATTTATTTTAGATCAGAAGTCTAGTGATCGTAGCTTTGTGGTAGATTTCAACGACTGGAGTAAGATGCCAGCAGATATTAGTGACGCTGTTGGAGTGTATGATTCGGACGACAATATTGATTATAAAGGTGAAACGATTACTTGGTCAGTCTTTATTCGAGACGGAGAAGTAGAAAAATCTGACTTGCAAGGTGTGCTTGAACATGAATTTGGACATGCGATGGGGTTAACTCATTCGAAACTGAAATCAGATATTATGTATAGTAAGTCTGGGCAGAAGAAAATCTCAAAACGGGATCTAGATCGTGCGAAAATTGCTCATTATTTAGGAGCTTGGTAGGGCCTTTTTCTGCTGTAGCTAAAGTTCAATATTATCGTATTGTTATCATCCGAACCTTGGAGAAATGGATTTACTATAAATTAGCAGCGTTGTTCATTAGAACTCATGAGTAATTTCATGTTGTCACTGCTATACAGAGATCATATTGGCAGCCATCACTTTATAGTGGCTGTTTTTTAATGGTCTGATTATGTAAAGGTGACGAGTCGTTGCAAAAAGATGAATTATAAGTTTTGCCATTCGTAAAAACATAGTGGGCAAACCTCATCCAATCAAGGTAAATAGCCTAATCATAAATCAATAGACACTTATTTCTTCCTATATAAAGTCACTAACCCTACCCGAATAAAAATCCAAAACCAAACAATCATCGAACAAAATCAAAAGATTGTATCCAAATTTAACCGATATTTCCTAAAAAATCAGATAAAAATCCCGAAATTGAAACCACTTTCTTAACCTTTTTAACCTTTCCAAAATAAAAAAGCAGAACATTAGCACATAACATTGAATAGCGTTATCATGAACTTAGACCCTGACTGAGCACCATAAGGGCGGGGCTGAAAGCGTATATTACAGATTGTTTCAGTAGTGTGAATATATGACACAATGAATACAATCCTTAGTTATGCTTGATTTTCCACAAGCCCTTACGGTATACTTCTTTTCAGGGTCAATTGAGGAACCCTTCGATATCGTTGTCTGTATATATTACTTAACATTCTCAGCGATATTGTGTATACTGTTTATGCTTGATGTGTTACATAACTATATGTTTGGAGGAATATCACACACAAGCAAGTTTAAAGAAATCTCTTTATTTGGGCTTAGCTGCATTATCATTTGTCGCTGCCGGCGCTGCCGCAACTACAACTGCTAACGCAAGCTCATACGCCAAAGTCACATCAAACAAGACTTTGACTACGGACGCTACTACTCGTAACGTCACATTAACAGGTACTAACGCACTGTATACTAAGGCTGGTACTTTAAAGGGTGCTAAAGTAGTTGCAACTACTACTACTGCATCAGCTCTTAACAAGTCTAACCAAGGTAAGGCAAACTTCCGTGCATACCGTGTCGCTACTACTAACCGCGGCTCAGTTTACTACAAGGTTGTTTCATTCGACGGTAACTACCGTGGCTGGATCTACGGCGGCAAGTCAACTTCAGCTTATGCTGGTGGTGTAGCATCATACGATACTACTAAGACTGCTACTGCCCCAAGTGCATCTGACTCATATACTCTGTCAGTTGCAACTAGCACAACTGAAAACACATTATTCTACAAGCAACCAGCTTGGGCTCAATACAAGGTTGGTCGTGCCACTGTTGATGGCAAGACTTTGACTAGTACTGATGCTTACAAGAGTTCTAAGTTTACTTTTGGAGCAGCTGTAACTACTTCTCGTGAAGGCGAAACTTGGTACCAAATCGCTTCTGTTGATGGTTCAACCACTAACGGTTTAGTTGGCGCTTGGGTAAAGGCTTCAAACGTTAAGAACACCGCACCTACAGCTACTGCTGACAACAGTGTTAAGGTTGTTTACACTGACACTAAGGGCAATGCATTATCAAGCTCATATGATCAAACCTTTGTAACTACAAACACTGATACTAAGGCCGGTCAACTTGCTGCTTCTACTTTCAAGAACGTTGACAACCAATCATTATCAGACTTTGCTAAGTTGAATGTTCCTTCAGGTTACAAGTTCTCAAGCTTTGTAAACACTGATGCAACATTTGGTGGTACTCAGTACGTTAAGGTTACTGAAGCCGCTTCTTCTAAGCTAACTCTTAAGGTTGGTGCTATTGCTAACGCTTCAGCTCTTACTCCAGATACTACTGGTGCATTAGCTGTTAACGATACTGTTAACCCAAGTTCTATCAACTTCGATAGTACTGCATTGGCAAACCTTGCTAACGCATTGAAGGGTGATAAGACTGTTAAGGTTACTTCAACTGACGATGTTTACAATGCATTGTCTGCAGCTTTGAACGCTACTGCTGGTAACGTAAACTACACTAATTCTAAGGGTACTCAGTACCACTACACATTTACTGTAGGTCAAAAAGCTACTTTCAACACAGTTAACGAATTAGCTCACTATGGTGATAGCTTGACTGCAAACGTTACTGCTACTGTTGTACTTGGCAAGGCACCTGTTGCAAGCACAACCACTACAGCTGATGTTTTCAACTAATTATTAGTTGACTAAAAGGAGTCTCAGAAATGGGGCTTCTTTTTTTGTGAATTCAATTTCGATGTTTGAATTTAGGACAAAAATTCAAACGTGTGAAACTAGTTTTCTTAGAGCTTTGATGGTAGAATAGTAAGCAGTAGATAACTGACCGTATTGAATACTGCGATTTCATCACAAATATAGTAAGAAGCCTGGTATGTCTCGTTCTTTGAGACATACCAGGCTTCTTACTATGATGCGTTCTTGTCTTCGTTCTTATCAGGAATTAGTACTCCAGCTTGCGCTCTTTTGACTGCCTCAAGATCGGATTCTTTGAAATTCCATGGTAAATAAGCTGCTAACTGTTCCTTTTTTGGGAAAGTTGGTAGTTGCGCAACTCCGAGTAGAATATATTCGATATATTTCGTCGGATCAATGTGATTGGCCTTGGCACTCTCGACAATTGTCATCCAAATTGCTGTTGATCTAGCACCTTCTGGGCTAGTACTGAACAGCCAGTTCTTTCGACCAATCACTAAACTCTTCATCGTTCGTTCAGCGGTGTTGTTGCTCCAGTCCATGGTTCCATCGTTCACGATTCGGCTCAGATACATGCGTTGATCAGCCGCGTAAGTCACGGCTTTACCTAGTCGGGACTTAGCTAGCCCGTCATAGTGATCGACCCACTGCCAGAACTGTTTTAAAAGCGGTCTTATTTTACTACGCCGACGTCGCTGGCGTACTCGTGGAGAAAAGTGTTGCCAGGTCTTTTCGAGTCGAAACATGCTGTTGATCAATCGCAAGGGTGTTTCAACGTACTGTTTATCGGCATCAAACGCATCTTTGAACTTTCGCCGGACGTGCGCCCAACAGCCGACGCGCTTGATTGCCTGATCACCAAGCAGATTATAGCCCGCATATCCGTCGCATTGTAACACGCCTTGATACGTGCTATAGAGTTGTTTCTGCGCGAATGAACCAGCTCTGGTCTGGCTATAAGCATAGTACACAATCCGATTGGTTAGCTTCAAAGGGATGGTCGCGACCCACATGTAAGATCTTGACTTTGCTGCCCGACCAGGCTCGTTAATAACTTGGATTGGTGTTTCATCACCTTGAAGGTGATGACGGGCAATTAATTCTCGGTGGATCAGACCATACAATGGTTCTATCAGTTGGCTAGTTTTGATGATCCAATTAGCTAAGGTCCCCTCTGAAACATTAAAGCCGCCCTGTTTAAGGGCTCTTTGTTGTCGATACAAGGGCAGATCTAACAGAAACTTGTCACTGATCACATGCGCTGCCAGCGATGCTGACAATGGACTATGGGCTAATAAACCATGCGGCGCCTGGCTCTGAAACATATAAGTAAGGCCAGTTTGTCTTTCACATTCACTGCAGGTGCCAGTTTCTATGTAGATTCTTTTAACGTACAGGCGTCCCGGTTCGTAACAGACTTCTTGGCGGACAAATTTTTTGCCGACGATGAGCCAGTCAGAGTGTCCGTGAGGACACTGACTGGCATCGAATGGAATTAAAACGTCCTGAACCGGCAGGTCAGGACTGATTGTTTGTTTGCGTGTCTTCTTTTTCGACCTGATCTTGGTTATTACTTGGTAGGTCTCTTCGCTTTGGTTCCCAGTTTGCTCTGGTTCGGTAAAAACACCACTTTGTCCGAATAATGACAATTGATCAGAATTAATTCTTTCAGAGCTTTGGCCATAGATCTTTTTGGTTAAAAATGCCACCTGTTCTTCCAGAAGTAGAATCGTCTGTTTTAGTTCGTGCACTTCTTGTTTTAGCTCAGTGTTCTGTCGAATTAGTTCGGCTTCAATATTTTTTACGTGCTTAGCCATCGCATTCACTCCTTTCCGTATATAAGAGTTGTTGAAATGAGTTTACCACTCGCTAAACGGGTTTAAAAGCTATTTTTTGTGACCCGGTGGGGTCACTTGATGAATGGTCGACTCCAGCGACCACCCGCTCAGGAGACGAAGTAACTGTTTGGGATTTAGCTTACGAATTGCAGCTTGATCAACTGGCCATTGGAGTCGACCATTCTCAATTCGTTTGTATAATAACAGGAATCCGTCACCATCCCAGTACAGTGCTTTGAATCGGTCTTTACGACTCCCGCAGAACAAATATAACGCGCTGTTATATGGGTCCAAATCAAATTGATCTTGAACCACCCCAGCTAGACCATCAATTCCTTTTCTTAAATCTGTTTTTCCGCAGACCAGAAAGATCTGATGAAGCTTATTTTGATCGATTATCATCGCTAAACACCGCCTTTAGGAATGCATCTAAAATATAACCATTAATGTGATTGTAGATAATGACAGATTTGTTGGTGCCGACTTTGATGTGCATTGCTTTCGTCGTAACCGTTGGTTGCGACTGTGGCGTTTGACCCATGCGAATTTGAACAATATCAGGTTTTTCAGTCATAAAAAATTACCTCACCAATTTTATTTGATGAGGTAATCGTAAATCATTTTAGAGTTGATTTGAATACGGTCGGTTATCTACTGCTTACGTAGAATAACATTGTAGTGAAGAACAACTGTCACTCAACTTTAGGATAGAAGGGGATATCTTATCATTATGAAGAAAAGTTTAAAGAAATCATTGTATTTTGGTTTAGCCGCTGTTTCAGTTTTAGCTGCTACTAGTGTTGCAACTACTAATGCAAGTGCAAAGTCATACGCAAAAGTTACCTCAAACAAGACTTTAACCACGGCAGCAACTAGCCGTAACGTTAACTTGAACGGTAGCAATGCATTGTATACTAAGGCAGGTACCTTGAAGGGGGCCAAGGTTGTTGCTTCAACTGCAACCGCTAAGTCTTTAAGCTCATCTACTAATGGTGCGGCTACTTTCCGTGCTTACCAAGTGGCAACGACTAACCGTGGATCTGTATACTATAAGGTTGTTTCATTTGATGGCCAATACCGTGGTTGGATCTATGGTGGTAAGTCAACGACAAAATTTGGTGGTGGCATTTCGTCATATAACACCACAAAGTCAGCAACTGCTCCAGCAACTACTGCTACTTATAAATTAACTGACAGTGCTGTAAGTTCTTCATCTAACAAGGCTATCTATGCTCAACCAGCATGGGCTCAATATAAAGTTGGTCGTGCTAAGTTAAACGGGAGTGTCATTGCATCCACTGATGCGTACAAAGACACTTTCTTCACCTTTAACGATGCCGCTACTAACCGTGCCGGTGATTTATACTACAAGGTTGCTTCAGCATCTAACGAAAGCGGCTTAGTTGGCGACTGGATTCCAGCTTCTGCTGTTACACAGAGTAATGCAGAACCTGCTGCAACTTCAGACAACAGTATTAGCGTTGTTTACAAGACTGCAAATGGTAACCAAGTTGGCGCCGCATCTGGTAAGTTCATCGCCGCTGCAGGTACCAATACTAAGGCTGGGCAAGCTGCAAATGATATCAAGAACACTGCTGGCCAGACCATTGACGACTTCATCAAGGCAAACTTGCCTGCAGGGTATCAATTGGCTACCGGCTCATACGTTGGGACTACCTTTGGCGGTACTGCTAACGTAACTGTTGTTGCAGCATCAACTTCAAAGGCTACTCTTTTGAGTCTTGATACACCAACCTCAGTTGGTACAACTGGTCTTACAGCTGCTGATTTTAGTAATGCACCTGCATTGACTGCTACACAACAAGCCGACTTTACTGGCAACTCATCTTCATTGGTATCATCGGGTACCTTGTTCAAGACTTTGGAAAGTGCATTTGGCACTAACAAGTACTACTTGAAGGCTACTGCAACTGGTGCAGATGGCAAGCCAGTTTACACTTACTACACTTACGATCAGTCTAGAACTGAAAGTGACAGTGCAAACGTTGCTGCTAAGTACGGTAATAACATCAACTTGTACTTCGATAAGAATACAACTACAACTGCTCCTGCAGCAGCAGATACTAGCACTAACACTAACTTCTTAAACTAAAAACATTTTAGTTTAAGAACTTGCTATGATTTCCAAAGGCCCTCCTCAGTGAGGGCCTTTTTGTTTGCACATAAATATTTGATTGTTGCGTTCATCGTAAATCCAGAACCTTAAACACAGCTAAAATAGAGTAATAATTTATCTTGATCAGAAAAATGGGACACATCCGCTAAATCCGGCCCTTATGTAATCGCTTTATTTAGATAGAATAGGGGTAAGACAGGATTCTATTCAATAAAGGAGTAATTGATTATGGCAGATTTAAACAACGTTACGGCACTAGTTACCGGTGCATCCAGTGGTATGGGGAAAGCAACCGCAGAAAATTTCGTAGAACACGGTGCTAAAGTGATCATGACTGATCTGAATGAAAAGGATGGTCAAGCATTACAAGAAATGTTAGGTGACAATGCCATCTTTATCAAACTTGACGTCAGTTCATACGATGAATGGCAACAGGTCGTTGCGGACGGCGAAAAGAAGTTTGGTCCAATCAACGTATTAGTGAACAACGCAGGTATTGGTATCATGGGCACGATTGACGACATCACCCCAGAACAGTATGACAAGGTAATCAAGGTTAATCAGTATTCTGTTTACTACGGCATGAAGACCATTCTGCCAAGTATGCGGAAAGCGGGTAAGGGCTCAATTATTAACCTATCTTCCATTGGTGGATTGGTTGGGATGCCTGGTTCTATTGCGTACGGTGCCAGCAAGTTTGCTGTCCGTGGGATGACAAAAGACATGGCGCTTGAATTGGCTCATGATAACATCCGTGTTAATTCAGTTCATCCTGGTACCATTGATACGCCAATTCTGAATGGGGTTCCTCAAGATCAACAGGATGAAATCAAGAAGATTATACCCTTAGGCCGGAATGGTCGGCCAGAAGAGTTGGCTAACGTGATGAATTTCTTAGCTTCAGACGAATCAAGTTATATCACCGGGGCCGAATTAGTTGCTGATGGTGGCTACACAGCTCAATAATTGAACACAAGTCATATAAAGAATCGAAAAAGCATCCGTCAGTTAATTATTCAAAACTGGCGGATGCTTTTTAAGTAACACTACGTTGCCTTAACAGACTACTGTTCAGAATCTTCCTTCAATAACTTCAGTAACTGCGTATCACGATCATTAACAATGGTTTCACCAGCTTCACCAGTCCAAGGGAAGAATCCTTGACCTGTTTTAAGCCCTAATTTACCCTCACTGACCATTTTATCGAGAAGGGGATCCGTCCCTTTGTCAGCGGCTAAATCAGCGTACAGGTATGAACTGATATTCTTAAAGACATCCAGCCCACCTAAGTCAGCACTCGCAATCGGTCCCACTAAACTCCAACGACGTCCCAAACTGTACTTAATGATGTCATCAACGGCTTCTGGCGTCGCGATACCTTCATCAACAATGTGGAAGGCTTCCCGAAGAACAGCTAATTGGATTCGGTTGCCGACGAAGCCGAGACTTTCCTTTTTAAGCGGAACGGCATGTTTACCAATATGGTTCATCAGCGCAACGGTGTCCGAGACAGTCGCTTCTGATGTTGCTTTACCAGGCACAACTTCCACTAACGGCATGAGTTGGGCTGGATTCCAAAAGTGAGCAACCACAAAACGTTCTGGTTTATTAAGGACACTTTGAATCTCGGTAGGGCTTAATCCAGATGTGTTGGTTGCCAGGATCGTATGATCAGATACATATTTCTCAGCCTCTTGCCAAACAAGTTGTTTAACAGCCATGTCTTCAACAACTGATTCGATGACGAAATCAGCACCCGCAAGAGTGGTCTTATAATCCGTAGTCGTGTGGATCCGCGCCAAAACCGTTTCTGCTGTATCGGTCAACATACCTGCGTCTTGAAACGTCTTGATGTCGTTCTTAATGCCATCAATTCCGCGTTCTAAGGCTTCTTTACTAGTATCTAATAGATTAACTTGGTAACCACGCATCGCGAACTGGAGCGCAGTTGCGTGGCCCATAGTGCCTGCACCAATGTTGCCGATTGTTTTGATTTTTGCTAGTTCCATGATTTAAAATCCCTTTCTATATCATTTTATTGGTTGGTCTTGATTCTTCGAGCTGTGCCCCAAGAAGAGAGCACAGCATCGTTTCACTACCATCATACACCGGCAGGCACGCTTAGGATATTGCAGTTCTGATCACACAGAAAAAGCGCCCGAGTTCTTGCATAAACTCGGGCGCTCATAGTCAAACTATCAAATGCAAGGCTCTCTTTATACCCTGTTGATATCGTCGACTATTTATACTATTTTTAGCTATATGTTTGGAATTGGAATACGAATGACTTAGAAAGTTACTAGCTAATCTTGAGGGAATTAGTTAGCGTAATCGGTGTTGCCTGAATCAGTAGTAGTTGTTGTAGTAGGTGTCTTAGCGTAAGTTTGGTCAAATACCAACTTGATCGTGTCACCGTACTTAGTTGAGGTGTTAGCTGCGGCAGTCTTAGTAGCATCATAAGTGTAGAAGTATGAGTAACCGTTAGCTGCGGCCTTACCATAGTAACCATTCTCTGAACCAGAGGTGGTTGCTGTACTATCATCAGTACTGTAAGTTGCTACACTAGTGCCTTGGAACAATGAGCCGATAGCATCGGTGTCAGTAAATGCTGATGCACTGATAGTGTCAGCAGCAACACCAGTGAAGGCACCTTGTTGAGTAGCAGTCAATGTTGGGAACCCAGCGGCAAAGTCAGTTGAAGCTAAGCTGCTGTAGTTTGCGTTTTCAAATGAAACTTTTGAAGTAGCACCCTTGGCAACAGTGACGTATGCAGTACCACCGTAAACAGCTGAGCTCAAGTATGATTCACCGTCGGTAGTTTCAGTGTAACCTGAAGGCAAGTTAGCCTTAGCAAATTCAGCTAAAGTCAAACCTGCAGTGTTGGTATCGCTTGAACTGACTTTGTTATTATTGCCGACATCGGCCGTACCATCTTTAGCGATAAACTTGTTAGTAGCCGTTGAAACGATGTTCTTTTGAGCATCACGGTAGACGACAGTTACGCTGTTATCTGAGGTTGCTGTAGGTTCTGCGTTAGTTTGGCTAACGTTAGAAGCCTTTACCCAGGCACCAACTAAGCCGTTAGTGGTTGAGCCATCAACGGAAGCAATTTGGTACCAAGTGTCGCCTTCACGGCTGGTCTTTTCAGCAGCGCCGAAGGTAAATGATGAATCCTTGTAAGCGTCAGTTGAAGTTAAGACAGAACCGCTAACCTTGGCACGGCCAACTTTATATTGTGCGTAAGCTGGTCGTGCGTAGAACAAGGTGTTAGCAGTTGTGCTAGTAGTAGCACTCAACTTGTAAGTAGCACTTGATGATGGTGCTGTAGCTGATGTAGTGGTGTCATATGACTTGATACCACCAGCAAAGGCAGAAGTAGACTTCCCGCCGTAGATCCAGCCACGGTATGTACCATCAAATGATACAACCTTGTAGTAAACGGAACCACGGTTAGTAGTGGCTACTTTGTAAGGACGGAAGTTACTCTTACCACTAGTAGAAGAAGCAAGCTTCTTAGCAGTAGTCGTTGTAGCAACGACCTTAGCACCCTTCAAGGTACCAGCTTTGGTGTACAAAGCGTTGGTCCCAGTTAAGGTAACGTTACGGCTAGTAGCTGCCGTGGTTAAGGTCTTGTTTGATGTGACAGTAGCATATGACTTAGCGCTAGCAGTAGTAGAAGATGCTGCCCCTGCAGCTACTAATGAAACTGCGGCTAAACCCAAATATAGAGATTTCTTCATCCCATTTTTCATGTGTCATTCACTCCTCAGTGAAAAAAATAGTATTTGCCGCCAGCACACTCGCTGGCAACACAGACACTATAACATCATATTTGCCATAATTAACCCATGTTATAAATCCTTAAAAGAACGTTCACGAAAAAGTAACGCAATTTGCACGTGGATTTTAGGTTGATTTAAGGTTGTCACGCTTATTTGCATGTATATTACGGGAAAATAAAGAAATGTTTAAAGGGTTAGGTGGAAGTTTTGGGTGTATAATGTTTATTATTGGTTATATTAACCGTCAATATGATTGTATATTGTTGGGGCGATTTTAAGGCTGTTTTAAGGATTGTTTGGGCCACCACAGTATACATAATTGCTATGTAATATATTTAAAAAAAGGCAATTTGGCTACAGCCAAATTGCCCTCTTTATCGTTTGTTGGACCATTTAATTAGTTTGGAGTATTAATTTGAATCTTGTTGGGATTTTAAAGTAGATTAATGACTTTTTCAAGGAGAGGTGTAAATGAAACTGACTTTTAGTTGTATTACAGTGAAAGTGGAAGGATACGGAGCCTATTCTCAAGCGTGAGCTTGGATATTAAGTTATTCATTGCAAAATGACTAACGGGATTAGTATTAGTTGCCCCATTAGATGCCTGGGAACCAATGACTTTATTTTGGATTTGAGGATTATAGCCTGCGTAAGCTGATAATAATTTCATTACGGAATCAATGGTGTTAGTTTGAATCATCTCTCTATCAGCATTATCGTAAATTGAATAGTAAAAAACTAGTGGAATATTGGAAGAGTAAATATTGAAGTGATCGAAGATTGAGAAAAAATAATTCCAATCAGCTTGAGTTAGTGAATGGCCATAAAATATTATTTGGTTAATTGAATCATCAAAAATCTGGGTATTGGTAAAGCCAGACTCCTTTGAAGAAAAAATACGCGATAATTTAGTAAAGTGAAAATTTTTACTAGTGGGATCTACTAACTGTGGATTGATTCCCATGATTGGATGATTTAGAAGACTACCATGGACATGCCGAGTTTTTGCACAATTATCATTAACGTTTTCGGGAGAAGTATAATTGAAAGATAATAAATTGAATTTCTTATTATCTGCCAGGGCATTTAAAAGCTTGTTTGCTTTAGTTTGATATTCATCGTTGATTTGCGTTTCTAGATAAGTTTGAAAGTCAGTCTCAAGATTTTTAAGTTCTTCAAAAATATAATTGATGAAGCTATTTGACATATTAAAGACCTGAACTTGGCGTTGTATAGATATTATTATAACTATTATTGTTGCAGCGAGCGAGTATCGTTGGGAAGATATCGTGAGCATTGAATGGTCTGAAAGAGTACCATTTGGAGAATTAAGACTAAGTTCACCATTTTTCCAAGGCAGATCTTCAAAAGAGATGATTGATAAGTTTTCTTTAGTTGCAGGAACATGAACTTCTTTTTCAAGAAATTCGTAAATTGTCGTTTCAATGTCTGTCCAACTAGTGCCACTTAATTCTGAAGGATCATTAACTTTTAATAGGAGTATATAGATCCAAAAATTAATGCCATGTTTTTCATCTTCACGGAAATATAATTCCGTAAAATTCGACACATTATTTACATAACCAATAATTTCGTCGGCTTTCTTATCTTTTAAATCAGCAATCTGGCTGATGAATTTTTTTTCTTTTTGTTTAGTTACGCTATTATCGATAAAATCTTTAAAAGTTGATGGTAGTCCGCATTGTAGATCAAAGCCATTTCCTATAATAAGCAATTTCTGTACATTCATTATGCTATATAACACTCCTTATTTGATTACACTTAATATATATTGTAACCCCACTCATATACGTGTATAACATTTTTCGACATTATAATTGATATTAATTGTTACCGGTTACAAGCACAAGTATCATTTATGTGAAATGTCATCTTATGTTAAGATTAATATTGGTTATTTTTGATTTGTCATTTTTTGAGGAGGTTCTTTTATTGAAATGTCTTATTAGCGAAATGGATCGTAACATTCTCATGAATAGTAACTTTTTAAAAGCAACACCAGAGTTAGGCGAAATATATAAGTTATTAACCAATAGTAAACATTTGGAGGATTCTGATGTTGACAACCAAGCCTTAAGGATGAAAATCAAAAGACAAGTTTCAGAATGGGTTCACGCTTCTTTAGGTGAATGGAAGGTCGAAAATACTAAATCTCCACATTTAGTTAGCGAAGCAGAAAAAAGAGAAGCCAAGTTTAGATGTGCTTTTTGCAATAGTAAGCTGACTAGAACAGTAATGTTCTTGTATAACGAATCAAATAATCGTGAAATTATTTTAGGTAGTGATTGCGCAAAAAAAGTGGATTCTCCTGAATTTATGATTAGCGAACATATTGCAAAAAACTCAGTGCAATTGGGTCGCCTTGAACATCTTGAGACTATTTATACTCAATTAGAGGATTGCATAAAGCGAGGCCAAGCCAGAAATAAAGGTCTTGAATTTATAACTTCAAAAAGATTGGATGACGCTTTTGATAAGAATTTTGAAACCTTAGAGAGAGCAGTTAAACGTTATTTAAAAACTGGTTTCTTTATAGGCACTGCTAAGAAAATTCCGACGTATATTGTTAAATTTAAGCACATCGTCGATAGGGTGGACCAGTTTGAAAAAAATGCTAAATTGGAGCCGCAATTATATTTGTCAAAATATACAGTTATGGACGAGAATAGAATTAATCCTGATGGCATAATTACAATTATTTCTGAAGTTAAAGAAAATGGTGGCAAAATTAGTACCGAAGTAGCAAGCCAACTTTTTAATTTTAATTTTTTAGAAACTGTAGGTATTAAATATCAAAGGAATACCTTATTATCTAAATACAGAGTGAGCGCAACTAATGATGGTGAATTTTCAATAGTGTTGTCTTTAAAAAATATGATTTACGATTTCAATGTTGGTTCCAAGTATCTAATTAAGCAGATAGGTTACCCGATTATTAGTGGAGAAACTGCAGATATAGGAACAAAAATTAGGGAGCATTTGATTCCGAGCAATGAAACATCTCAAAGGTTTTTAATTGATTTTGAAAGGAATATATTACCTAGAAATAATTATAGAGAATATATAGTTACGTCTCAGAAAGTATGGAAAAATAGTGTTAATAAATATAAAACGGATTGGTTACAGGAGAATTATGGAAATAGACTTTTTTATAAGACACCTGATGATGGAAAAATAGTTGAGTTTAACCGTAATAATGTTGTACAGATGATGTTAAATTATAAGATGGATATGGTGTGTGACTTGAATTCTAGTGAGTTAATAAAAGTAACTGATTCCGCTTTTAAAAATGAAGATGAATTGAGCCAAAACATCCGGACCTCGTTTGACTCTGAGCAGATGTTTTAGTCAAAATATAAAGTTCCTTAGCTGAAGACTTGATTTCTAAGGATTAATCGAATTGCAATTTTAAGTTTCAATCGAAAGCTTGCTGGTAAATTACCAGAAAAAATTTCGCAAGAATCTGTTCATCTGTATGAGTGAATAGGTTGTATTTTGAATAGTGAAAAATTAGCGAGGATAAAACACTTAAATAACTGGTTATGTAAGTGCTTCACTAGAATGTTGAAATTGCAAATGAATTTATAGAATTAGAAGTTCTAAACTATATCAAATATGATTGTTCAGCGCTTCCTTTATAGCTGTAAGCGATGATAGGTGGAGTGAGAGCTTAAAGATGTGTGAAAATACCGTGTCCATAGCATGTTAAATTTGAACGCTTATTGATAGATTGAAGTATCTTGCTGTCAGTTTTTAAAATATGATTCAACATCGGAAGGAAGAAGTAAGTTTGGAAATTTGGGGTAGTGTACTTTGGTTAGGCATGATGATCTTTTCGCTTTCTTTACCAGGATGGGGCCAAGGATTAGTGAATTCCTTTCTTGGAAAGCCAAATGGCGATTGGCTTTCTTTTTGGGGAGCATACTTTGGTGCAGTGTTAACTGTCGGGGGTAGTTTCATAGTTTGGTTTATGCAACATACCATCGACAGGTTTAAGTCTCGTAAAGACGCTCGGCCAAAGTTAAGCTTTAACTATAGGTTGTCTTTGAATAAGGATGAAATAGTCTATTCAAATAGATATGAGGTCCCGGAATTTGACAAAAGTGTTAATGATAAAGATTTAGTTGCCATGACTCGAGATGACCACACGCGTATAAGGCTTGATAATTCTTGCTATTATAAGAAACATGGTCTCTTAGAATTAAATAATTTAGGGCCAACTGATATGTATAATTGCAATATTGTATTAAATTTTAAAAATGCCGGGAAGGAATATCTTGAGAAATTTCAGGTTGCTAGTATAAATGCTAGGAATAGTGCGATTGTGATACCTACACCTATTTTTTATGATTATAAAAATACAGATTTTTACTTAGAAAAAATGACGGTATTTTATTATACAAAAGACAATGAAAAGGCTATGTCGGTATTCGAAAACAATGGGATCCTAAATGTTGAAGCACGCCCTAAGAATAGCTTTGGATCTCAAGTATGCTCTGACGAAATTGACAATACGGCTGCCTCTAATACACGATATTTTAAAGTGAAAGAGCAAAGTGGACCTAAAGATCCCACAATCCAACCAGCTTCAAAAAGCATCCTGGATGGTGGTGATACTGAACCTATTGCAGAACCCACAACTACAACAACTACAACAACTACTAGCAACCCGTCAGTAGGAAAAACAGACAAGGGGTAAAACTAGACAAAAATAGTCAAAGATGACACTCTGTCTAAATTAATAAACAATCAAAAAAAGACCCGAATGCAAATTTCGATTCAGGTCTTTTTTAATTTGATAGGAACTAAAAGGCATGAACTTTCACTCATATCAAATCAATATTTAAATGCAAGTTTGTTAATAAGTTTTCTTGAGTTAGATTTGAAAAGCTTTAGTTATGCATCGCCTCAGCCTTCCCCAAAGCATCCTTAACAGCTTTCTTAATTGCCCGACTAGAAGCAGAAGCCCCAGAAATGGCATCCACATCCGTCGAATTAGCCGCTACGATCTCCTTAGGTAATTCCGAAACAGCAACCAGACCAACGTCTTCACTTTCGTGGTGTTGCACGACTTCAACGTTTTGAATCTTGTTACCAGTGTAGGTCAACCGAACAACGACCTTGCCGCCTAAGCCAGCGTTAGAACTACCTAGGTACTGGTCAGCGTCCAGCTTAACGTTCGACAAATTCTCGCCGTCAGCTAAATCGTTGATGCCGTTTGCTTCGTCAGCGTCAACCACATCAGCATCCGTCTTTACAACCGCTGCGTGTTCACCAGCCAGTTTGCCAAAGACAAGACATTCAGCTAAGTTACCGCCACCTTGGTAGCAGTTTGCCACGATACCGCCAAGCTCACCGGCACCATAGAGGTGAGGAATCGGCTTGTTGTCGACACCGAGAATCTCGGCATTTTCGTTACGTTGTGGGCCGCCTTGCGTGTTCAAAACATCGTTGGCTGCCGCAATCGCGTAGTAGGGGCCGCCATCAAATGCTCGCATGGATTCAGGGTTCCGGCCAAACGCAAAGTCGCGTCCTTCTGCTTTATAAGCGTTGAAATCAGTCACCGTTTGACCCAGATTTGCGGCTGAGACGTCTAGCTTGTTCGCTAATTCGGGTAGCGTATCAGCCTTGACCAGCTTATCCATGAATTCTGGGTAGGGGAGTCGGCCTTCATCGTCTAGTTGTTGTTTGAAATCATTGTATTGAGCTTGATCAAACACAATGTACGGATGTTGATTGTTCATTGGAATCAGCCATGAGCCGTGGGTCGTAATGTGACCATGACGGTGCTTGGCGTCTTCTTGGAAGTAACGTGTTCCATCATCTGCAATGACAAAAATACTACCGTGACTCAAGAGTGGCCAAGCAATTTGACGGCCACGCTCATTTTCACCTTCCTTGAAGGTCAGACCAGGCAGGATTCCGTGAGATTCATAGTTAGCCATGTGCCAGAGCTTGGCACCGACTTCTTGCACCATGTGGATCCCATCGCCACGGTTGTATAACGTACCAAGTGGGGTGAGTCGAACGCTGTGCAGGTAAGTTTGAACTAACTCTGGATTGTTTTCAAATCCGCCGGAAGTCATGACGACCCCGTTGTTCGCGTGGATGTTTAACAACTTGCCGTCACGTTCGATTTGAACACCACGGATGATCTTCGAACCAGGTTCTTGAATCAGGTGTTGTGCCCGAGACGATAGCCAAACGTCAATGTTATCGGTCCGGTCGAGCACCTTTTGCCGTAATAATTTCCAAAGTGCGGCGTCCTTATCACGTTTATGAACCAGCGCAAAGTCAACGGTGTCGCTACCCTTTAATTCAGGATATTCAGCCATGGTCTTCTTGTAGTTCACAGGGTCGCCGGGATTCACATCATACTTATAGCTGACCGCCTTGATGCCCAGATACTTATCAAAGTATTCGGGCATTTTGCTCATGCCGGAAACGTAAGCGTGGAGCGTCTTTTCAGGCAACTTGAATGGGGCGCTTAAAGCGTGATAGTAGTCGGTCAAATCATCGACATCTTTACCCATAACCACGTGTTGGGCAGAGTAACGGGTGTTCCCACCTTCATGGCCAAATGGTGCGGCATCAACAACGAGTACTTTAGCACCGTTATCAGCAGCGAAGCGGGCAGCCGAAGCACCGGCACCACCGAAACCAACGACAACGACATCGTAGTTACCATCCCAATCAACTTTAAGCTGATTGCCGTTTTGCTTGTCACCAGACAGTGTGGTGATGTATTCAGTGAAGTGTTTGAAACAGTCTTCAAGGAAACGAACAGTTTTTGGTTCAGCCAAGTTCTTGGAAGTATCGAAAGCTTGAGCGGCGTAGCTCAACATAAATTCGTTGCCAGGAAGCACGTAGGCATCAACGCCTGGTGTATTCAGAATCGACCGGATCTCCGTTTGGGCGCGTGAGGTGCCTTGAACGCCAATGGAAGTACCGACCAGCATCACCGGCTTTTTTGCAAATGGGTGAACGTCATAGGATAACCATTCAATAGCGCTCTTTAATGAAGCAGGAATCGAATGGTCGTATTCAGGAACGCCGATAATCACACCATCAGCTTCAGAGATCTGTTGATTTAACTTTTGGACGGCAGCTGGTAGTTGGCTGCCTGGCTCAGGTTCATTAAATAGGGGAATCTCATCAATTTCAGCGACGGTGATCTCAGTAGTGGTACTGAAATGCGTCTGCATATAGTGGAGCAATTCTCTATTATAGGACTTCTTAGCAGCGGTCCCAACGATGGCAACAAGTTTCATAAGTATCAATCCCTTTATTTATAGTCTAAAAATTCGACGCGCTGAACATTGCTGTGTATGGGGTCAATATAGAATGATTATTGATAAATACAACACTTATTTTTTGAATGATGCAAAGATGCCCGTGCTATCAAGAAAAATAGCGGGCTTTTTTTTGATTCAAGAAG
The DNA here is from genome assembly GCF_001702155.1 of Secundilactobacillus paracollinoides. Taxonomy (NCBI): domain Bacteria; kingdom Bacillati; phylum Bacillota; class Bacilli; order Lactobacillales; family Lactobacillaceae; genus Secundilactobacillus; species Secundilactobacillus paracollinoides. Next base: position 454,133 of record NZ_CP014912.1, on the reverse strand, counting down.
CCAAGATAGTGAAAAAATGAGTATGGTTGACAATTAATATTTTTAGAATGATTAAATTAATTTATGGAAAAATAGTAAGTTGTACGTAAAACAACGTTGAACTATTGATGAAATTGAAAATGATTTTAAAAATATAATCGTCTTAAACATAGCAATGACAACGGTTACATCTAATTCCATAAAATCAAAGTAGCTCAGCAGCTAAAAATAAAATTGACAGACTAACGGTTTAAGTTATGATACATTCTGGAAATTCAAAAAGACGCGCGCATCGTTGTGTATACGTATGTGAAATGCTGTTCAAACTTTTGGAGTTCTGACTAGCGTGTTTTAGAGATAGGAGACGGTATCTGATGTTAAGTCCAGTCAAATGGAAAGGCTTTATTCTCCCGTTGATCTTTGGAATCGGGATTTGGTCGCTGACGCCGGTGAAGCCGGTTGATATTAACGTAGCAGCCTGGCACTTATTTGCAATCTTTATCGCAACAATCATTGCCTGTATTACTAAGCCGTTGCCAATGATGGCAACGACCTTGATTGGCATTACGGTAGCGACAGTCACAGGAATCTTCACCATGGATGAAGTCGCGGCCGGTTTTGGGAACTCAACAGCTTGGATGGTTGCCATGTGTATGTTCATGGCAGCTGGTTTTATCAAGTCTGGATTAGGGAAGCGAATCGCTTACCTATTCGTGAGGTCCTTCGGGAAGAAAACACTGGGACTAGCCTATGCGCTCTCGGCCGTTGAAGCGGTGTTAGCGATTGGGATTCCTAGTAACAATGTTCGTGTGAACGGGCTGATGTACCCTTTGATCGATAATCTATCAAAGGAAATGGGGTCCGATCCTGAAAAGGGAACTGAACGCCGCCTTGGATCGTTTTTGATTTTCAATGAATACGAAGTGAACAACGTGACTTCCGGGTTGTTCCTGACAGGGTTAGCCGGCAACATGGTTGCTCTTGGTCTTGCGAAGACCCAGGGCATCACGATTTCATGGATGCAGTGGTTCGAAGCCTCCGTCGTGCCTGGCGTCCTTTGTTTATTAATTATTCCGTATGTGCTGTACAAAATCTATCCGCCCGAAGTTAAGGAAACCCCTAACGCGCACGAATGGGCAGATAAGAAGCTCAGTGAGATCGGTAAAACAACGATCAGCGAAAAAATCATGTTATGTACCTTTGCTTTAGCCATTATTCTTTGGTTGGTCGGCGTCGATGCTACCGAAGTAAGTTTTATCGCGGTCGTTATTTTATTGATCACTGGCGTTTTGGACACGAAAGATCTTTTGGGTGAATCATTTGCCTGGAACATTCTGGTTTGGTTGTCAGTTGTCATGATGATGTCGCAGAAGTTGATGACACTTGGCTTCTTTCCATGGTTCTCGAAGACTTTGGGTAACATGCTGAGCGGGATGAATTGGCTATGGGTCTTGATTATTTTATTCTTAGCATATTTCTACCTGCACTACCTGTTCCCAAGTGTGTCGACGCAGATTTCCGCATTATATGCTGGCTTCTTATCAGTCGCCATTGGCGTGGGTGTCCCTCATACTTTGGCGGCATTGATGCTCGCCTTTTGTGGGTCGATCTACCTGTCAACGACGCCATATTCTGCAGGTCCCGCTGCGTTGCTTTCTAGCACTGGTTACGTGAAGAGCGGCGACTGGTGGAAATTGAGTGCCATCATTGGGGTCATTTTCAACGTTGTTTGGCTTGGCGGCGGTCTGTTATGGACTAAAGCGATTGGATTATGGTAATGCATAGGTCTCGTACTTTTGGGTACGAGGCTTTTTTCATGGGTTATAATAATGGAAAACGATGAAGGAGCCCGGACATGAATAACCGTGATTTAAACTATTTCTGTGATCTCGTTGAAAGTGGCAGTTACACGGCAACGGCTGAAAAATTTCAGATCACGCAGCCAGCAGTTTCCGCTGCGGTGAAGCGCCTGGAGAAGGAATATGAGACGCCGTTGTTGCGTCAGCGGAATCATCGTGCAAAGCTGGTGACAACGGCTGCTGGTGGGGTGCTTTATATCAAAGCCCGCAAGATGATCACCGAGTACGACCAGGTTAAACTGGAAGTCCAGCATGCCAGCGAAGGTCAAGTTCGGCTGGGTTTCTCAAACATCGCGGGTGGCATTTGGCTGCCACGAGTTGTTGAACTCTTTACGAAAAACAACTTGCTTGATCAGGTCACAACTGAGATGGCTAATTCTGAAAAACTACTGACTGAACTGCGTGATGGGAAGTTGGATGCGGCGGTATTTTCGAGTATTGACCCTGAGAAATCGGCTGATCTGCGCGTCTCGGAGTTAGAGAAACATCAGCTTTGTGTGCTGGTTAATAAACGCAACCTTTTGAGTCGGCAGGAAGTGATTTCACCCGAAGATCTGAAGGATGTCTCAATGCTGGTGCGACCAAAGCACACCTTACCAAGAAAAGCGCTGGATGCCTTTTGTCGGGTTGGGAAGTTCCGACCGAAGATTCTCTATGAGCCGGATACGAATCAACTAGTAGAAAAGATGGTAGCGTTGAACCTTGGCGTTGGTTTTGTGATCGATGGGTCCGTTTATTTAGACGAAAATGTGGTTAAGATTCCATTGCAAGAGAAAGACCGGATTCACTGTTACATGCAGCTGGCTGTGCGGAAGTCGTTTTTGCCGAATCAGAATCAGCAACAGTGCATTGAGCTGTTGAAGCGGATTGCTCGGACGGACGAGGACTAGTGAGAATCGTTACAAAAACCCCAATCTTCCAAAAAACAGGAAGGTTGGGTTTTCTTTTTTAACGAGAAATCATTGAGGCTTTGCTATAGAGCTGTTTCATCATCTTTAAATTGTTGTCGTGGTATAATATAAACGGAATATCCGTTTATATTAGGAGGACAGCTATGGAAATCCTACAGTTGAAAGTAAATGGTCTTAGATTATTCGATAAAACATTTGAATTCAATTTTATGACTGAGCAAAATGTGACCGACTTAAATAGCGATAGTGTGCAACAGATTTTTAACAGAATCTATAAAAATAATGTGATTGCTTTGGCAGGGAAGAATGCATCTGGGAAGACAATGGCATTAAACATTATCATGTTTGTCTACGATGTTTTTGTGAATAATATGCCAATGAATCATTCACATTATAGAGACGCAATCATTGGCGAAGTATTAGTGTTTGAACTCGGTTTTTTCGAAGAAAGTGAGCAAAAAATCTATCGCGTTGTCTCAACGATTGAAAAAAAGAGCGATGGTTGGTTATTTTTCTCTGATGAAGTTATTGATTCAAAACAATGCACTGCAAAAACAAATAAAAAGAATCTTTTTGATTTTGACGCTGAGAGCAACCATACTGACAGGCGTCCAACTGAGTCGTTATTGCCGGATGATAATACTTATTTCAGGAAAATAACGACACACCAATTGACGCATAGACGAGAACTCTATGATTTTAGCGGTTATAATAATATGAACCTACTATCATCACCCTTAATTTCTCGTGATGCTAAACTGCAATCTGGCATCATGAGTTATTTGGATCCGAGTATTGACTATGTCCGGTCAACGCTGACTGATCCTCAAAAAGATGACAGTCTGTTATTTGAAGTGAAATTTAAAAACAGTCCGGATGTTCACTTTGCAAATACGATTGACATCTTTAAATATGTATCAGCTGGAACCATTAAAGGTATGAATTTGTTTAACGATGTCTTCCTAGCGTTAAACTCCGGTAGTTATTTGGTGGTGGACGAAATCGAGAACCATTTCCACCGAGCTATTGTCCAGACAGTGATTTCACTATTTTCAGATCCAAGTATCAACAAGCATGGAGCAACCCTGATTTTTACGACACATTATCCACAAATTCTTGATGAGTTTGACAGGAATGATGATATTTACATTTCTTTGAGAAAGACTGACAAAATTTCTCTGGAAAGATTTAACAGCCAAATCACTCGTGACGATGCTAAGAAAAGTGATATTTACGAAAGTGACGTTCTGGGTGGCACGGCACCATCCTACCAAGCCTATATGCAGATTCGAAAATTTGCTAAAGAGATTACCTCAAAATCCAGTGCTATCCAGGAGGACAGTCGGTAATGATCGTTGCTTGCCTTTGTGAGGGAACCGCAGAAGAAGTGATTTTATCCAAATTGTTAGCAGCTGGCTTATTGATCTTTTCGGTTGATGACCTGATTGATAATAAAGTATTGCGTATTCGAAATGGTTCGAGATTTGCACATCAACATTTGAATCATAGTTTTGAAGAAAAAGTAATTGTTTATCGGATTCTTGATTCTAAAACTGAAAAGTTCAAATTGCCCAAACCCTATCAAGAAAAGGTGAGTATTCACAACGTGATTACGAAGCCAGAGATTGAGATGTTACTGATTATCAGTGAGGGTCAGCTTGAAGATTTCGAACGACTACATGATATTAAACCTAGTGATTATGCAAAAACCTTGTTTAAAGGAAAAAATATTAAAAGTCGGGCATTTAACGAGACATATTGGACTGCATTCAACTTGCGGGATTGTCTTCGAAAATATAATCAGATTACGACTTTCCCACAAGGATATATTGGATTGTATGATTTGATTGATCAGCGGTTTAAAGCCTGATATAAGATTTTGTAAACAGAAGATATCTTTTTTCACCACAGACCGATAACTTGTCCATTCGGGCAATATCACTGAAAACGATTTTCATAATACCAACAAAATGAGAAGCGCTCAGCCCCACCAATCGATGACGGCTAAGCGCTTTTTACTTTTATTCAGCATTATTTCATGAGAACGTCTAATTTTATTCTCAGACAGGCATACCATTATCCTGCGTTTTTATTTGCCACCGCCCTTGGTACAGTTACACGTGACCATAGGCGCCTGTGGATCTCCATAAAAAAGGGGTTCATAGTATGATCACAAAACATGAACAGCATTTGAATTTTTAGCAACCGGAGATCATGTGTTGATTATCCATTCCGCGTTGAAGAAACTGGGCATGCGTCCCAGCGATGACGCGTATGACGACTATGTGCAGGACTGCTGGCTGTGGTTCTCTGAGATCTTCCAGAAGTATGCGGGTAATCCGTGGTCGGAGCCGAAGTCATTCTTGGCGTATGCGCACGTGGCGCTGTATCGGCGGTCGTTGAACGAGCGGATGCGGCTGCAGAAACACGACAACGTGACGGATGATGCGCCCGACTGGGAACAAGTGGGGGAAGAGCTGGCGTTGCTGACGACGGAAACGGATATTGTTGACCGGTCGTTGCTGGATGGCTGGTTAGCACGGTGTGTCGGCACGGAACGCCAATATCTCATTGATGCGGTCGTCCACCAGATGACACCAACTGAGATTGCTGAAAAGCACGGCGTTTCTCGGCAGACAGTGTATCAGTGGCGGCGGAAAGTGCGTGAGAAGTTGAAACAGTTACGCGTTTAAACTAACAAAAAGGCCTGAGCATAGTTGCTCAGGCCTTTTCAACATACTAGGGTTCCGAATCATCATTCAACCGTTCATCCGTATCTGTTTCCAACCGGGTCACAAACCGGTTAAAGTCGGCCTGGCTTGGATAATGACCTGATAACTGAAACAACACCTCATCCACATAACGGTGACGGACATTGGTTTGAATTTCAGGAATCGCGGGCATATCCAGCTTGACCCAGCGTGTTTTAGCACGTTCCTTATGACTCGTCGTCAGTGCCTTTGCCAATCGGTCGTTATACTGCGTCAGGTAGTACATGGCGCGCATCTGCTGGTCGATAAGCTCCCGCGAAGCAGGCCACAGCAGCGTCACGCTGTCGGCAGTCCTGAGAAAGGCTTGGTTGCCCTTATATGCCCAGGTCATGTCCCACGGTGCCCAGACTAACCAGTTTTGTTCACCCGGTTCCTTGCCGGGGTAGGGACTGATCCAGAAGTCGCCAGCGACGTATGGCGGCGGATCTTCCAGGTCGAGTTCCGGCCCGATGCCGTGCTTGATGCTGGTAACATAGTCAAACGGAAAGGTGTTTTGCAGCTGCTGAATAAGTTGGTCAACAGTTGAAGTAATCGCAAAAATGATATTGTTTCGATTGATCACAATGGTGTTGAGGTCACTATCAGTGTGGCTGACATCGATGAGCGCAATGACGTTCTGCCAGCCGGCCTTAGTCAGGCTAAACGACCGCCGCCCAGTGACCTTGCTGAGGGACAGCGTCGTAATGTCGAGGTAGCGTCGGCGATTGACGTCTTTGTTGAAGGTGTCGCTGACGCCGGTTAGGATTTGCATGGATTTTTCCTCCAGAGCGTGGAGGAAGGCAGTTAGAGGGCTTATGCAGTAGCCCTCTGCCTTCCGAAACGCGTTTCCGCAATGTAACAGAGAAAGAAGTCAAAGGTAACAAGGAGTTGTATCAAAAAAGGAATTAACAAAATAAAACCCAGAAACACACCACAACAACTCCCAAATCCCCAAAATCCATATCCGCCGACAGATTACCACGTTTTGCTGAAAAAGTCGTCAATTATCACTCAATAATAATAGAAACAATTAGCACTATGTATAAAATGGAACGCGTGTCCATTAAATCAATAGCAGGTAAGTGCGGGATTAGAACGTTAGCACCTTACACCCAATTACTCACCTGAACACGCGCATTTCATAGACACCTGTCAGTCGTGCAACAGGGGTTTACACTTGTTTGAAGATCATGTTACCGTTTACCCAACAAATTTGGTATAGACACGTCCAGCAGGCCATGATAAGGAGCAATGAATGCCAATGCCGTTCCCGTGTCCCTTAACGTTAAAGGGACTCACCCCAACCGCCCAGAAGCAGGTACGCCAGCAAGGCTACCTGGATATTGCAAGGATAACCTTGGACCAAATCACTGATAAACGCATAGACTGCCAAACGATTGACTTCCAAAACGTCTCCGCTTTGATCAACATCAACGACCCACGAGAACCGTATCGGACGGCAGTCGTCACCTTGGACAACAACATCTATGCGCTTCGACCGTCCATCAACCAACTCCTGCATCAGTTGAGTGACGTGTTCCCTGAAGACTACGTACACCTCAAACATGACGTTTGTCCGGTACTCGGCATTCATAAATTAGCGCCATATATCTGCGGTGACTTCTGGCTACTTCCGATGACTGAACTCGACGGCCACAATAGGTCCTGGTTGCGCTGGCTGCATGACGACCACGACCTTGCGTTTGACAATCAAACGATGACGGTTGCCCACTGGCGGGGTGTTCCGCAACTATGGCCGTTGTCCCAGAAGCGCTTCGATAAACGCCGGCACCACGGTTCGCTGGTGGCACGATATCATTTGGCATTGGTCTCACAGTTGGTCCCAGCTGGTGAGCCAGAAGACCAGCTCGACGTTGCCGCGCTGACGCAGACCATGACCGCCCGGCAGATTGCACAACTCAACCGCAAGTACGGCCTAGCCGTTGATCCAGCCACTGCAGTGCGCGCCCTTCAAGTCGACAGAAAGGACCGGTTAAGTGCCTAACGAACACCTTTTATTAAGCGGCGTCACCGATGCCTATTACCGCCATGTGCGGGATACCGGCTACCTCGCAATTGATGGCTTGCAGGCCAGCGACGTGGTGGCCGTAGAGACCAATCCGACAACGGTGGATTGGGCGGGCTGTTTCGCCCTCGTGAACATTTCTGATCAGTGGGACGCGGCCGTTCAGCCGTACCGCACCATCGTCATCATGCAGGATAACCGGGTATTTAAACTCAAAAACAGTCCTGCCAGCATTTTGCGCATCCTGCACCAGCAGGGTCGGCCACACTACGATGCAATGCTCCGCCAGGTGATGGCACCGGTGCTGGGGATTCACCGCAACGTCGCGTATGTCGCAAGTGATCTGTGCCTGCTGCCAGTCGACCAGGAGGCGGCCAGCAACCACTCCTGGGTGAACTGGCAACCGGCAGAGATGAATTGGGACTACCGCCCGGATGGGACGATGCTGACGCGGCTGGGCAGCGTGCCGCTGCTATGGTCAGTGTCGGAGCGGCGGATCAAACGACGGGTGCTGAACTGCCGGCGGTTGGTGAGTTATTTGCAAGGGTATGGCCGAGCGTTGTTGCCTAGTCGGGATGTTTTGGGGAAAAGTGCGGTACTGGGGCCGGATGCGGAATCCCGTGTGCGCAAAGCCGTTCAGTTACGCTGGGCACGGCGGGTGGTTTCGTTGGTTGACCGAGTGGTGGATGTTGTTTTTCTGCGGTTGGGGTTGCGGGAGATTGAGGTGGGGGATTACTCGCGGATGCCTGAAGTGTAATTAATATCCTATGATTCGACATACTTTTAATTACAAATTTAGTAGAATTTACCTATTATATACTCATAATCGATGTGTAAACGTAGAAAGCTTATCATGAAGGGAAATTAACAATATGAAAAAGCTTCAATTAAATGACGCTCAGGCCCAAGATTTTATCAAAGTGCTTAAAAATGTTCTAAAAGACCATGTCAATGATCTATCTGAAAACGAAAAGGGAGAGTTCATGTTAGAATCAAAGGAGGGGGGAGTGCAGCGACTTTTCCAGCTTAATTACATTTATGCGACGGACAACAGTCATATAAATTTGATGGATGCTAAAACCAAACTCACCTTAGTTCGAATAAATTTGGATTCAAGGTTTCACAATAATTCAGATGGTAAGGTTTGGGGACACCGAGTAGAAATTTTTTCTGAAGACGAATTTTATAAAAAGAATGATTCATTTACGCATATTAAAGCACATTCACTTCCATTTGACGGCATACAGGATACTGATGACTTTTTGATTGCTTTGAAAGAACTCTTGAATTATACCAATACGCATAAGCAAAACAGGATTACTATCACAATTAAGTCACATTTGGCGTTATAGTCCTTTGGAAAGGAGAGGCGTTTTATGAACAAGCTAGTTACGCAAATGGACAGCATTGCAAGAGATTGGCTGTCATTTATTAAAAAAAGTCACGAATTCAAGATGGTGAGTGACACGGAATTAAGAGTGAACACGCCATTCACAGATCCGTTTGGTGACAGTATTTCATTACTCATTGTCCTCTCCAATGATATTTATACAATTTCTGATCAGGGATATACGTTATGGAATCTCAAAATGCATGGGGTTGATTTAACAGATAAAAAATCACATCGGTATAAAAATCTTGAAGCCATTTTAATGAAAAACAATGCCCGGTTAGAGACCAATGGTGCTATTGTTGGCCACGCTACACGTCAGGATGTTCCACAGACGATTAATGATCTTACACAGACACTTATTCAAGTTTCAGATCTTATTTACTTAAGCCGTAAAAATACTCGGAGTGTGTTCTTAGATGATGTAAATACGTATTTCACTGTTCAAAATAAAAATTATAGTGTCCTTCGTGGAATGTCAATGCAAGGGCAAACAAAGTTAAAATACAACATTGATTTTATTTTTAATCGTACAGTGACGGAGCGAAAGTTTGTTAATGTGTATAATAGCTTATCAAAATCACTGGTTGAACAACTGATAGGAATATGGGCAGATACAATTAATTATCGGACAAGCCATAATCAGGAGAATGTACCACTGAGTATTATCGTGCCAGACATTCCTGAGGAACAGCTTGTGTTTGCACAAAGCCTTTCCGCACATAAAATCGATGTAGTACCCTTTAACGACAAAGAGCACGTTTTACAAAAATTGGCTATAAAAGCTTAAAAAACAAGAAGTGAATGACGAGGCTTTGAAGAAAAAAGTACATTGTAATATTAATGATTGCCACCACAGTTCTCTCCAATTTAAGGTTAAGTCCAAAATGTTGGTGTAAATTAAATTCCGCGAATTTATCATTTCACAAGCTTAAGCATACCGGCTTCTTCTGAATTGTCATCTTTTTCAATCCCGTGGTAAACGGTCATGTTTAAGTACCGTGGACCAGCAGCCCATTTTTCATTCTGTTCAATCAGTAGTGCTCCCATTAGTCGCAAGACGCTTAGATCATTCGGGAATATCCGGATTACACGGTCACGACGACGGATTTCTTGATTAACCCGCTCAATTGTATTATTCGTCCGGAGACGCTTCCTTAGCTCCTCTGGGAGCTGGTAAATCACCATTAATTCGTCAAAACTATTTTCTAATTTCTTCACCACCTTAGGGAACTCGGTCTGCCAATCTTTAACCAATTGGTCACGCCGTTCAACCGCTTGGTCGTACGTTGGAGCATTAAATAAATCTTTGAGTCGGTTAGCAACTTCTTTACGATCCTTGAGTGCCAGAATACTTGTACAGTCATTACTAAAATGAAATTGACATCTCTGCCAAAGGCTACCCTGAAATTGCGTAGTGATTGCATCCTTTAAGCCACAATGAGCGTCTGAAACAAACATATCAACGTTGGTAAGGCCCCGCTGTTTAAGTTCACTAAAGAAGTCCATCCATGCAGCTTTTGATTCACTATCACCGATATCAAAACCGAGCACTTCTCGACGACCGCTAGGGTCGATTCCAATCGCAACGAGTAAGCTATTACTTGTCACAACGTGACCACGGTGTACCTTAAATAAAATTGCATCGGCATACACAAAAGCATACTTTTGCGTAAGGGGACGTCGGTTAAAATCCAGCACTTGGTCGTCCAAATTATTGCATAAAGCCGAGACCGTACTTTTAGAAAAGGTTGTCCCACATAACTTCTTAGTAATCTCAGCTACTTTACGTGTTGAAACACCTTGGATTACCATTTCCATTATATAGGTCATGAATTAATTCCGTTAATGCCAAATCAAAGGCCTGCTCACTACGCTGGTAGCGTTTGAACAGCTGTGTTGAAAAATTGCCATGACGGAGTTTAGGAACGTGTAGTTCAAGTGTTCCTACTCGTGTGGTAAGCTGACGAACCCGATAACCATTCCGTGAATTGGTTCGCTCATCCGAACGTTCATAAGCCTTAGCTTTAATCTGCTCAGTCGCTTCGGACTTAAGAATTTCATCAAGGATCTTGGCCATAATTGATTGCATGGCCTTATCCCGATCACCTAGTAATAGCTCCTTTAATTCGTCATCCTCTAAATTTAATTCAACTTTTGGCATAATGAAGTTCCTTTCAGATTTCACAAAGTCCTATTTAGAATTTACACCAATTATACGGACATAACCCTCCGCAATTTGGCACTCCGTGTGGTGGCTCGCGATGAAGCTAATTCGATTTCTGCTGCGCAGCTCTCGAATGGATCTCCATCGTCTCGCATGGCACTAAATGGCCGAAAACCTCGCCCATTAAGTGCCATCGACTGCTTAAAACACATTGATAGCAATGCTTTAAACGTTCGTGGCTCAAATTGAAAGTAACATTTAATTGTCGATTTACAAGGTAGCATCATGATGTTTCATCTGTCCTAGTCGTCTGCAACATCAACAGTAGCGGAGTGGAGCCGGTCGGCATTGCAGGCAGTAGTGTCGGTGTTTGTTGGCGAGGGTCTTTTCCTCGCCTACAAACACGGGAGACGGAGGAGATCCTTGAATTTCTTGTTTACATGGTGGAAACGTGTTCCGCAAGCCAACTCCCTACTGTGTAAGACGACTATGCCAGAAATTCAAAACCGGAATTTCCGGTTAGTCGCCTTACACTCCGGGAGTTAACCGGCTTGCTCCACACTCTGACTACAGCCTGCAGGGCCGAGCGGCGCAACGCAGCGGTAATAGTAAAGCGATTAAGCATTACAGTACCATCATTGCCTTAAACATAACTAAAAAATTGGGAGTTGAAGAGTATGGATAACGTAAAGGAAACAGTATTGCAAATTTTAAATGATTTGACAGGGGAGGATTTTTCGAACCAGTTGGAGACGAATCTTTTTGATGAGGCGTTGATCGATTCAATGGGAACCGTGCAGTTGCTGTTGGCGCTGCAGGATCAATTAGGCGTGGATGCACCGGTGTCTGAATTTAACCGCTCCGAATGGGACACTCCAGCTAAAATTATTGCGAAGGCTGAAGCGGCTCAATGAGCGTTAAAAAACGCTTGTTTCTCATTTTTGGGCCAGTGATCACGGCGGTCATTTTGTTATTTGCCATCTTTCTATCTCCATTTTGGCTTAAGGATGACCACGTCAGTTCGCGTGTGGATCGTAGCGCGGCCACCGCCATTTCACCCATGGTACTGAAGGGACGTTTGATCAAGAGCAGTGCGCTTGCCCACGGTTACGTTGCTTTTATGGGGTCGTCGGAATGGTCACGCTTTGATCCATTTCACCCGTCTGTCTTGGCGCAAAAATATCATCGGTCTTACCGGCCGTTCCTCATGGGAGCGCGAGGAACACAGTCGTTGACCCAGTTCTTTAACCTGCAGTCGATCAATCAGCAGGTTAAGGGCAAAAAAGTTGTCTTTTTCGTGTCACCCCAGTGGTTTGTGAAGCCGGGGGAAGATCCAAACGCGTTTTCGTTCTACTACTCACCCTTGCAGACCACCAGTTGGCTGCAGCGTGAAACGGGTTCGCGGATGGACCGTTATGCGGCAACTCGGTTGCTGGACATGCCTTCTGGGCGGTCTGACAAGATCATCGCTGCCGCGTTGACGAGAATTGCGGCTGGTAAACGACCGACTGCGATGCAGATGGTCTACATTAAGTATCGCAATCGGCTGTTGTTAAATGAAGATGAGGTCTTCTCGCAATTTCAAGCGGATACGCATGATGGCACTCATAATGAACGTCTGATTGCCAAGGATGCGCGGCAGTTGCCAAGTGTCTATAACTATCAAAAGCTTGATCAGTTAGCAGGGAAGATCGGTCAGTCGCAGACGAATAACAATCCGTTTCATATCAGTAACCAATTCTGGAATCAAAAGTTGAAGCGGCATGTCAAGGGCCTGCGTGGGTTCCAGAAGCATTTGAGTTATTTGAAATCGCCAGAGTACAGCGATTTTCAGTTAGTCCTCAACCAGTTTGCGAAGGACCACACCAAGGTGCTCTTCATTATTCCGCCGATCAACAGCCGCTGGCAAAACTACACCGGCTTGTCGGAGCCGATGCTGCAGCAGTTTGACCGAAAAATTACGTATCAATTGCGGTCACAGGGGTTCACCCACATTGACGACCTCACGAATGACAGTCACGTGCCGTATCTCATGACGGATACGATTCATCCTGGCTGGCGCGGGTGGTTGAAAATGGACCGGGCAATCGATCCCTTCTTGACAAAATCGGTATCGCAACCGCACTACCATATTAACCCGCAATTTTACAGCAAACACTGGCAACAGGATGCTGATCCAAAAATTGCAGCGAGAAGGTGACAACAATTAATGAAAGACAGTCTCACAGGTGGAAGGCACCGCTGCTTTTTTTAGGTGGTGTGTTACTGGCCGGCGCGTTTGGCGTGTATCACGTCTACGATATGAAAGCCAGCAACGTCTATAACAAGGTCACTTCCACGAGTAATCGCCACTATGACGCGCAGGTGGTGAACCAAGTGGGGAAGGGCGGCTACGCACTCTATACTGCCGGTCCCTACTACACTAGCAAGTCTACCCAGACGCGTGACGCGAATGGCAGTTTGTACAAGAACGACTATGTGCGGGTCATGCAAACGAAAACGACTAAGACTGGGACTTACGTCAAATTGCGGTATTACAGCAAAACGCTTGGCTGGATGAACGTCCATGGCATCAAGGCGGTCAGTTTCTCACAGGTCGCTAAGGGCACTATGACGCAGTACGGCTTCGTTGGGTCGGTAGCGTTAATTTCCGCGGGGGAGAAGACGCCGACCGTTGTGAACACGGGGTATGCCAACAAGGCCAAGGGACTTGCGAACAGCAGTACTGGTAACGTGCTGTACCCGCTGGCATCGCTGCAAAAAGCGATGACGGGGGCCATCATCCAGCAGCTGATCAGTGCTGGCAAATTGTCGGCGAACACGCCGTTGTCCAAGTACTATCCGCAGGTCAAAAACAGTAACCACATCACGATCAAACAGATGCTGTCGATGACTTCGGGTATCAGCGATGTTGAACAGCATCCAAAGACGGATCCGACCGAGTCACAGGCGATTGCGTTGGCCATCAAAACGTTGAAGGTCAGCAACTCGACCAGTTTTAACTACTCGGACGACAACTTGGTGTTGTTGGCTGGCATCATCTCTAAGGTGACTGGCCAGTCGTACAGCAGTAATGTGACGTCACGGATCTTAAAGCCGACCGGGATGACCCACACGTTTATCGTTAACCAAACGGTGCCGACCTTAACGGGTACCGTCGCCACTTCATACACGCTAAGCGGCAAGACCCAGTATACGAAACCGCAAATGATCAACTACCCAACAATCTCTGCGATTCCGGGCGCCGGTAATATTTTGACGACACCGACCGACTACATGGCCTTTATTCTAGGCCTACAGAACGGTAAAGTGCTCAGTCAGACCCAGTACCATCAGCTACTGAGTTATGGCAGCACCTACTCGGGCGGCTTCTACGTCACTCGAAGCGGGGTGAAGTTTAACAACGGGTCGTTTGATGGGTTTGGCTACCATACTGGTTACTACGCCACGACAGGAAATTACCATTCAGCCGTTGTCTTTAGCAACCAGACACCAGTCAAAGATGGCGTGGCGCAAAAGGCCTTTGCTGATCAGTTGTATCAGGTGGCAACGTACTACTAAACTAAGGGGGAACTGGTAGATGTAAGGCTACCTCAACGGACCTCAGTTGCGATTCAAGATGAATCGGCAGCTGGGGTTTTTCGCATGTCTTCGGCGCCATGTGAGGCGGTACCCCGCCATTCAATTTAAATCACGAACCATCGCGTTTCTCCATGGGAGATAAAGCGACTAAAGCCGAAGTAGGACACGTGCCGCTCATTTTAAAACGATTTTATTTCAGCAATCATTTGAATATGTGATATACCAATAATAAATAAAAGGAACATTGTGAAGTTGTTCGAATTTATAACAGCTGTTCAAGGTTAGGATAACGGACAATTGTTGGATAACGTCACTTACGTAATGTAAGCATCTATTTTCTCATAAAATACAGGTAAAACGATATAAAACACGAATAATCCGCATGATAATGAATAAAAGGTGCATAATTTTTCGCTTAATTGTGATTAAATTAGTATGACTTCACATTTTTTGATTCCACGAAATCCCTTGCGGCCGTAGTATGTGAGAAAACGTTCGAACATGTTCATTTAAAATTGGCATAAGTAACAAATTCGAACTTTTTGTTTATTTTATTCATCTGCTGTGCTATACTAGAATCTGTACAAAGAAGCGGATATCCATCATCCGCTTGCTTGTGCACATGGGGCAGTTGCTGTAATTCCTGTTACGGTGATTGTTAACGGCTGGGTTCTAGATGACACCCGGCGTTAATCAAATCTTTGGAGGATTTGGACGGACCGTATGGGGATACGCGAAGTCGGCAGTATGTAAAATGGACTAGTATCAGATGTACGGAGCGGTAACGCTACGATGTGAACCACCACGGCTTAAGGTCAAACCGAAATGCAGTTGAAAGAGAACTACTGTCACTCGTGAATGCGCAATGGGGATTGTCATTTGACAGTGTGAGTGTTTCTTCATTAAGACCGTTTAACACTTATTCCGAAAGTAATATAGGGGCTCTTGGAATAACCATAGTTGTATACTGTAGGAAATTGGAATCAGTTGTTGCTGGTGCCAATTTTTTTATTGTCTCATCGTAACAATCACGCTGATTAGCTGTTATAATGAAGATTGGCGCAAAATTGCGGTAGTACATAGTAACTGATAACTGAGGAGGACGACCATGGCCAGAAATAATATGCCTGATGTGATTTGGCAGCGAGGACGCGACATTGTCAAAAACGGAAAAGCGCAGATTGATTTCGTGGATAACGAACGCGAAGAGGTTGACGGGACCGTTTTTGGGACGGATGCGTATGGTGTCACGTTGGCAAAGGATTCGGAAAACGACTTTTGCGAGTGTCCCTACTTTCCTGAACACGGGTATTGTAAGCACTTGGCCGCCCTCGAGATCCTCCTCCGTCAACAGCACCGCGATATCAATGGCCTGTTTGTGGATCTCGATATTGCGGATCAGTTACAAATTAAGAATCCAGAAAACAGTCTGTCAGTGGGGTTCAAGTTTGAATCCGAACTGGCGAAACATCCAAACGCTGCTGATGTCCTGTATCGTGACAAGGCGCGCTACAATGCGTTGCGCGCCACACCCGACCAGTGGGCAGACTACTTCAAGCAACACGACAACGACGAAGTTACGCCAGATACGCCGAAACAACGGGCAGCCAACGCCCAGCAACAGGCTATCGAGGACTACTTTAACGGGTTGAATCATCACGCTGACGACGTGCCAGAGCCGGATGATGACATCGACTACGCCAGCCTTTATGGCAGTGGCCTATACGATGATCAGCCGACCGAACCGTCACGGCAGATGAGCACTGCTGAGTCGTTTTTACTCGGGTTGAACATTCCCCAAAAGACGTACTTCAAACCGTTGACTACGACCGACGCAGATGACCGGTTAAAGCTTGAAGTCACACTGCTTGTCGGCAGTCTCGGCTGGGGCTGGGACAACTCTGAGGCGCGCTTCTTCATTCAACTGCGTGTGGGCAGCGACGGCAGCCGGTTCTACGTTATCAAGGACATTGAGTCGTTCTTGACCGCTTACCAGGAAGAAGCCATGTACCAAACTGGCGGCCGCAAGCAGTTTAACCTGACCCGCGACCACTTCCTTGAACCGGAAGCTCAATTGATGGACCACCTGGTGGCCTTATCTGGCACTGACAACGGAATTCCCTTAGAAGATAAGAAGAAACTCCTGCTGAATCCGGGTGTACTCACGCAGATCAAGGCTGACTTTGCGCAACTCCAGTACTTTGACTTTGAAATCGAGGAGTCGGGGCTCGAATATGATCATTTCAACCTCGAACCGTTTGACGCTAAACAGGGGCTGTTAGAGGCCACAGTGACCAAAGTTGGCAGTGGTTATGATCTGACCCTGACCGAGAATTTCAACATGATCGTCCCCAGCGAACAAGTGGTGATCAAACAAGACACGCTGTATCAAATGACGACCCAACAGGTATCACAGTTGAACCGGGTGACGGACAGTTATGCCCGCCGCGTGTCGCATTTACCGGCACCGAACCGGCACATTCACTTTGGCTTAGCTGAAGTGAACGACCTGATCGACTTTATTAATTTTATCAACGACATCGCGGTGGTGGACTTGCCGGATGCGTTGAAACGACAGAACATGGTTGTCCATTTTGACCTGAGCAATGACGCACAGGTGTTGAAACTCAAATTAGGATACGAATACGATGGGCAGCTGTACGACACTGATACAGTGAAGACACTGCCGGATAATCAGCGGAACATTGAACAGGAAAACCAGTCAGCCAACTACCTGGAAGACCTAGGCTTTGTTTATGAAAACGGCGGCTGGGAGAAGGACTGCACGGATACGGAACGGCTTTACCAGTTCTTCGTTGCCGAGCTGCCGAACTTGCGCAGCAACGGGAAAGTGACGGTTTCTGACAGCCTCCAGAACCTCGTGCGCTCTGGCGATACGCTGACGCCTGACATTCAAGTCTCAGAAGGTGACGGGCTGTTGTCCGTGAACTTCTCATTTGCTGGCATTGACGATGACCAGGTTGACGACATGTTGGAACAGCTCGACGTCAACCGGCCGTATATTCAACGGCCGGATGGCACACTGGTCCTGCTGGACGATAAACTTCGGCGGGTCAGCGGTGCCCTGAAACGGATCCGCCGCGAAGGCAACATGCATCATGGGCAGGTTCAAGTCCACGCGGCGCAGGCCATGGCCGTGCAAGCTGCGTTAGGCCAGGATGCCCAGTTCAACCAGACGTTCAAACGCCTGACGAATGACCTGGCCCATCCAGAATCGTTTAACATTGCCCACGAAGCGCCGGTCAACGCCACACTGCGTCCTTATCAGACGATTGGCGTTAAGTGGCTTGAAATGCTGGACTCCCACGGGTTCGGCGGGATTCTTGCCGACGAAATGGGCCTTGGGAAAACGATTCAGATGATCACGTTATTAAATAATCATCTGAATCACAATCACATTGATCTGGTTGTTTCCCCAGCTTCCCTCATTTATAACTGGCTGGAAGAATTCAAAAAGTTCGCACCCAACATCCGCGCCGTGGTGGTCGACGGCTCCAAGGAAAACCGCCGTGAGATCATCGCGGATCAGGACGCAGATGTGCTGATCACCAGCTACAACAGCGCACGTCTGGATATTTCGATGTACCAGGAGTCAGACCTAGATTACCTCGTGTTGGATGAAGCCCAGTTCGTGAAGAACAGTGGCACCAAGACCAATCAGAGCCTGCGTAAACTCATGCCAAAGAACACCTTTGCGTTGTCCGGGACACCGATTGAAAACCGTGCTGAAGAGCTGTGGTCCATTTTCGCGCTGGTGATGCCTGGCTTGCTGCCAAATAAACGGGCGTTTAAGAAGTTGACGGCTGAAGAGATCGCCGTTCGGGTGAAACCTTTCATCCTGCGGCGGGAAAAGGCCGCCGTTTTGAAGGACTTGCCGCCAAAGGTCGAATCCAACTTGACCAACGAAATGACGGAAGCTCAAAAGACCGTTTACCTCGCTCAGCTCAAACAGATGCAGGTCAAGGTGCGCGGACTGTCGTCACAGGCGTTCGTCAAGAATAAGATTGAAATCCTGGCGGGGCTGACGCGTTTACGGCAGATCTGTGACACGCCAGCCTTGTACATGGACGACTACGAGGGCGAGTCCGGTAAGCTCGAACAGCTGAACGAACTCATCCGCCAAGCGGTCGATTCCGACCGGCACATCCTGATCTTCTCGCAGTTCACAACGATGCTGAGCATCATTGAGGATGAATTGAAGGACAGCGGCTTGCCAACCTATGTTTTGAAGGGCGATACCAAGCCCAAGGACCGGTTGGCGATGGTCGATGCCTTCAACCGCGGCGAGAAGAACATCTTCCTGATCTCCCTGAAAGCAGGGGGAACCGGATTAAACCTGACGGGGGCCGACATGGTCATCCTGGTCGACCTCTGGTGGAACCCGGCGGTGGAGGACCAGGCAACCGCCCGTGCCCACCGAATCGGCCAGAAGAATACGGTCGAAGTCTATCGATTGATCACAAAGGGGACCATTGAGGAGCAGATCTATAAGCTGCAGGAAAAGAAGCGCAACTTTGTGGATCAGGTGCTGAGTGGGACACAGAATAAGGGATCGTTGACGGATGATGAGATTCGGTTGATTTTGGGAATTGAGTAGAGTAAGAGTGTGGAGCAAGGCGGGTTAGGGGCGGTGTGTAACGGACTCTGGTCGAAAAGTCCGGGCCTGACTTTTTGACCAGAGTCCGTTACACGTTAGCCCCGTGCCTTGCGGAACACGTTTCGGCTATGTGGACAAGAACCACGTCGCCAAACAATGCGATAGAAAAGTCCGGGCCTGACTTTTTGACCAGAGTCCGTTACACGTTAGTCTCGCCTTGCGGAACACGTTTCGGCTCCGTTGCCGAGAACCACATCGCCAAACAATGCGATAGAGAAGTCTGGGCCTGACTTTTTGACCAGAGTCCGTTACACGTTAGCCCCTCAGCCTTGCGGAACACGTTTCGGCAATGTGGACGAGAACCACGTCGCTAATCCCAACAAAACAACTCAAAAAACAAAAAACTGAACAAACTCAAAAAAAAAGCCTTAAAAATACTAATTTAAAGGCTTTTTTATTTTACACGCTTCCCTAAAAAACTGAGCAAAATAAAAAATGTAATTTCATACGAATTAGGGCTGATTTTATGCATAAAATAAAGTAGAACTTTATTCACAAACTAACTAATTTTTCACAGTTATGATACCTTTAACAGTAAACATATTTCCTAATTTAATAATAATGAGAAAGCTGGTATACCGTTGTTTACACCAATGTTACACATTTGTGAACACCATCTTACAAAACAAAATAAAAATGCATTTATGTTTGTGAAACTTACTACTCATGATACTATATAGTTAGAGGGCAGGGGAAGGCCCTATCACGAATTAGGGGGAGTAAAAATGAATAAGTGGGGAGCCGTGACCATGGTTGGTCTACTACTGGGAGGAGTAGGCATAACTGCAGTCAACCCGCAGCAGGCAACTGCTGCAAAAACAATTACGACGCAAGCTGCGTTGAATTCGGCTATCAAGAAGGGGACTGATTTGAAGCCGTCCGCAACGATATTGTCACAACCAGCCAGTTTTTATACCCGATACAAGTCGTCGTTGACCAAGAACTTTAACATGAGTAAGAAGATCACGACGTTCCATAATCATAAGACGTACGTTTACGTCAAGAGTCCGTCGCTGAAGACCTATACGACCAAAGCCATGGCCACCTGGAACAAGGTCCTGGGTCGAAAAGTCTTCGTTGCTGGAACAGCAAGCAAGCATGATCTTGTGGTGACCACGAAAAACGCTGGCACCGCCTGGGATGGGATGAACAACGGTAAGACGTTGACCATAAATAGTAATCGTTTAAATGACGCCAACTATCTGAAAAACCTTGGGAACTCAGCTAAGACGCGTTCCCTGACTACCCAGTATAAGAACTCCTTGTCCAAGTACAGCAAGTTGACGAACAACAAGGCCCGTGTCGCTTACTATAGTACAGTTGTGAAGAACTATAACGCATTGTTAGCAGCCAAAAAGTCAGCCGCACCAACTAAGACTAACTATTGGTCCGCCATCATGGTTCATGAATTGGGCCATTCGTTAGGCTTGAACCATACGCCATACTTAACTGACATTATGTACGCGGAAAAGAGTAACAACGGTTTAACTTCTGCGGTGAATGGTAAGTATGCCTGGTCAAGTGCCAAGGACCCGAAATCAACCCGTTTGATGAAGCCGGCAGTTTCAAGCAGAGATGTGAGTCGTGCTAAGTTGGGGATGAAGTTGGGATTTTGGTAGGAGCAGAGCGCGGAACAAGGCGGTTAAGGGGCGGAGCATAAGAGACTCTGACCAGAAAATCCTGAACTTCGGATTTTGTGGTCAGAGTCTCTTATGCAGTAGCCCCTTGCCTTGTGGAGCGCGTTTAGACTCGAGGACAGAGCGTGGAAGAAAACGGTAGGAAGCGGAGTGTAAGTTTACTCTGGTAGAAATGCCCGAATTTGGCATTTTTGCCAGAGTAGACTTACATGTAGCTTTCTGTTTTCTGAAACGCGTTTCGGCACTGCTGACTAGAAAGATTAAATGATATAGCCGGGGAAGACGATTGAAAGCAGTCGGATTCAGAGCCTTTGCGGATATAGAACCACTTCATTAAGCATCCGGATTCTTGGCTTCACTTTATTCAACACATGCTGTATACACAAACCAAATCCAGTGTCAAAAAGCTTAAACATTTTCCGCTTTATGTTTCACGCCTTAAATGATACGATAATGCTCGAAACAGTGGTTTGGCGCTTTTTATTTACATTGCCGAAACGTGTTCCGCAAGCCAGAGGGCTACTGCCTAAGCCAACTCTGACGAAAATGCCAGGTTCAGGCATTTCCGTCAGAGTTGGCTTAGGCTCCGCCCTCTACCCGGCTTGCTCCACACTCTTGCACCACTGTGGTAAAATAGCGATAACACCTACAAAATTTAGAATCTAAAATCAACAAGGCATTAGGGGGCTTATGCACATGCGTAAATTTGGGCTATTAGCGGTGGCAGCGATGACACTTGGGTTGACGGCGACAGCAGTCTTACCAAGCACTGAAACGACCAACGCACAAGCATCGTCGATCAAGGTTGTTTGGCGAAAGGCAATGGGGTCGCACACGTATCAGATCAACACAAGTAAGGCAAAGAACGCCTACGCGTTTTCGAGCTCGTTTAAGCATGTGTTTAAGCTGAGCAACTACAGCGGCACCGTGTTCTACACGAAACAACACGAGAAGATCAAAGTTAACGGTAAGTATAGTTACTACTATTATGTGCAGTCGGCCGACAAGAAAAAGGCGGGCTGGATCAACCGAACTTATTTGAATTCGGTTAAGATCATGTCGTCGAGTGCGTTAAGTACCGCAATTAAAAACGGCACTGACCTTGACCCATCTTCAACAATTTTGAGTCAAAATAGTGCTTTCTACAACGCCTATAAGTCAACACTGGAAAAGAACTTCAACCTGATGTCGACGAGCCTGACCCACTTTAGCAGCAAGGGACAGGCACGCGTTTACGTTGAATCCAGTGCGATGAAGACCTACGCGCAAAATGCCATGAACACTTGGAACAAAGCCCTTGGAAAGCAAGTGTTTGTTGCCGGGACAGCGAAGAGTCACGACATTGTGATGGCAACGAAGACCTCTGGCGAATGGGACGGTCTGTATGATGGCGCCCACATTTACCTCAGCACGAACTATCTGAACGATCCAAGCTACATGCAGAGTGTTGCGGATACGCCAGAAATTCGGAGCTTGTATGACCAATACGAAACGGTGAAGTCGGAATACAAGGCTGAAACGAATGCAACCAAGAAACAGGAGTACTACAACGAAGGGACAAAACTCCATAACGCCTTGATTGCAGCCCAGAAAAAGGCTGCACCGTCAGCAACGGACTACTGGAGTGGCGTCCTGACCCACGAACTGGGCCACGCCCTGGGCTTGGATCACACGCCATACCTGACTGATATCATGTATGCAGAAACAAGCGACGATGGCTTCAGCAGCGCAGTGGACGGCAAGTATGCATGGAACGGCCCAAAGGACCCGAACGACAATCGACTAGAATCAGCATCCTTGTCACAAAGAGATGTGGATCGGGCTAAGTTGGCGGGGAAGGTGGGATTGTGGTAGAGTGTGGAGCAAGGCGGTTAAGGGGCAGAATGTAACGGACTCTGGCAGAAAATCCCGGTTCTGGATTTTTTGTCAGAGTCCGTTACATGGCCGCCCCTTGCCTTGCGGAACACGTTTCGGCAATGTAAAATAACCCCACGTCGCCAATACCACTTAAAAATAAAAACCAATAAACCAAAAAAGCAGAATCCCCACGGATCCTGCTTTTTTAATACCCAAAAACCCAAAACATAGCCTATAATAAACCTTAAGAAAAGGTTAAGGGGCGTGACCACCATGCAAAAACCGAAAAAACGCAACTGGCTCATATTAGCACTAGCAGCATTAACCCTCGTCATCACAACGTTTGGCGCAACACCAAAAGCACAAGCAGCAACCTCATACTACCAAGTAGCCAACTTAAAAAAGGTAGACTACTACACTAAAGTCGGTGCCAACACCACCCACAACTATGGCATCTACACCTCAGGCGGCTACAAAACCTCAGCCGCCAACGTCACCGCAATCGCGCATGGTCGGGATTACGCCGGTAAGTTTATTCACGTCACTCGAACGGAAACAACGGCGCAGGGGACGTGGGTCCGGTTCCTGTACAACCACAAACAAGTGGGGTGGATGGGTGTTAACGGCACTGACAAGACGTACTATCGAGTCATGGCACCGCTGATTGGTCAGCGCCCGGAATTACCGACAGGGTGCGAAATCACTACCACGACAATGATGCTGCAGTTTGCTGGCGCGAACGTCACCAAGTTGAGTTTGGCCAAGGAAATGCCGCGCAGCAGCGACCCGAATAAGGGCTTCGTTGGCAGTCCATACTCGACATCCGGTTGGTACATTTACCCCGGCGACCTGATGGCACTGGTGAAGAAGCACGCTGGATCAGCCATCAATATGACCGGGGACAGCCTGACAAAAGTTAAAGCCCAGGTCCGCAAGAACCACCTGGTCGTTTTATGGGTTGCGAACCTGGACGGGTTCAGTAACCACGCTGTTTGTGTGACCGGGTATTCGAGCACGCGGATC
The DNA here is from genome assembly GCF_001702155.1 of Secundilactobacillus paracollinoides. Taxonomy (NCBI): domain Bacteria; kingdom Bacillati; phylum Bacillota; class Bacilli; order Lactobacillales; family Lactobacillaceae; genus Secundilactobacillus; species Secundilactobacillus paracollinoides. The sequence goes on along the minus strand of NZ_CP014912.1, from coordinate 430,274 downwards.
TACTACAACGACCCGTGGCTGGTGAAGCGGACGAGTATGACGAACGCCAACATGACGAGTCATCGGAAGGGCGATGCTTATCGGGCACTGAGCTACTAAATTTAGGGGGCTTCATTGTGAAGAAAAAAAGCGTGCTTGTTGCGATACTTGCGGCTAGTATGGGATTCATGGCGGCAATTGAAGTGCACGCCAGCACCTATCTGACAACGGCGCCGAAAATCGTGAAAATTGTCAGGACGACCGACACCTATACGGATGAGGCACGAACACATCGCGCAAAAGTGCTGCATGCGGGGGATTTTGCACATATCGCCACGGAGATAACGCTGAGCGGTAAAGCTCCCTTGCTTGAAACGACATCGAAGACCTACCTCACCGCAAACACTGCATATGTTGTTAAGTCAAACGGTTATCAGAATCCTAAGAAGTATTATCAGGTTTAGTATCAACAAATCAAACCTTATGGGACTGTCGGTTACACGGTCAAACGCAACTACGAGGGCATTAAAACGTGGACCATCATGCGAAAAATGCACACGTATGCGGGTTATGATAAATATAATCAGGCGACGTATACTGCGGTGAAGGCATTTCAAAGGAAGCATGGGTTGCCGGTGACAGGAAACGTCAATGAGGCCACTTGGGTGAAAATGGGCTTTTCTAAATCATCGTGGACCAGTATTGACGATTACGTTGCACCGCTGGCCGCTCAGGCGTGGAATGGTCGTTCCGCCCATATTACAGCCATGATTAACCAGGTTTATCGCTATCTGGGCAACCCCTATCTCGTTGGCTCATCGTCTAGTCCCAAGTATGGCACGGATTGTTCGGGTCTTGTGATGCAGGCATTGTACGCAGGCGGAATCGATCCGCTACCCGTCAGTGCGATTCATCACGCCTATCCGGGCAATGAGTGGAATAGTCGGAATCTGTTTGCTGCTAAAAAGCTAAAATCGGTGTCCTATGCCCATCGGCAACGGGGCGATCTGATCTTCTATTATCAGCCAGGAACGCACACGGTCTGGCACGTGGCACTATACCTCGGACATAATCAGGTCATTGAAAGCTGGCCGCCGAAAACGATGATTCGGCCCGTTAAAGATTCACAAAGATCGATTATCGCTGGTGTGAAGCGGCCGTTTGTGTAGCAACAATAAAATGAGAATTGTGAAGCACGTACATAGTATGTATGCGCTTTTTTCGTGGTTTGAAATTAGACTAGCTACTAATCACTGTTAAATCAGCATTTACATAGATTTCAAACAAAACCAAGTCGTATTGCTGGTAATTATTCTGAGTTCGCAGTTTAATAACCTCGTAAATGAATATCATTTATATCTTATGGTAATAGTTAGTAAGCATATGTATAACGTTTGTGAAATCTTACTGCTTCGGACAGTATTTCTATCAGTCACTCCCTCATTGTTTGACAGTGTCACTCGGATTAGATGAGAAGGGGGACTACAGATGACAAGATCTGTATTACCAACCATTGAGAAGCGTCACTATAAAATGTACAAACCAGGTAAAATTTGGGTTATTGTTGGGTTGACGTCAACGGTATTGCTATTGCAAACGAGTCTTGCTCATGCGGATGATGGGACAGCATCGGCTAGTGATCAGGCAACTTCCCAAACAGTTGCGTCGCAGTCGGGACAGGCAAGTTTGGACGAGTCAAGTGTGGGTGCTGATGTGAATTCAGCAGCTTTGATTGGCAACAGTGATGGGGATAATCAAGCAGCCCCTTCGAGTGATAAGACTGTAGTCCCAGCCCCGACTGTTACTGCTGACCAGACGACAGTCACACCCACTATGACGCAAAGTCCGGTAACTGACAGTCAACAGACGAACGCTGATTTAACAACGGCCAACACAAGTGACAACCAAACGCTAGTACCTTCAACTGCTGACCAAACCGCGACTAATCAGCCAGCGGAACCCGCAACTATCCAAATCATTGGCCAAATCGAAACTGATCCTGAACTGCTGGCCTGGCTGCAACAATACTACGGTTGGACCGGGTCGGTGGCTGATTATATTCAGGCGAACCCGCTTGGTGTTGCGTCGCTGTTCCACGTGTTTAGTTTACAAGCGACGCTGAATACGCATACGGGTGGGAACGTCGCGACGAAACAATTGGGTGGGTCCAGTGATTTTACAACGGTGCCGGACGCAAAAATCAGCTACGACTACAGTTATATTCAGGACTTCCTGCCCAACACAACCGCGTTGACGAGTGCGTTTTCAACGGTTGCGGGGCGTACCAATAAGTTGGTTCTTGGCCAGGGCATTACGGTGACGCCGGGGAATCAAGTTAGATTGACAAATAGTACGGGCAGCAGCGTGACTGTTGACCACTTGAAAACGGCTGACATTGCTCAGGATACTGACGGCCAGCTGTATATCGATATGGATGCGGCGTTCGATCAACTCCGGACGACTTCGGCGCAACTCGCACAGTTGGGCGTCGCGACCTTTTTTAACCGTAGTTTTTCAGACAATAATCAGCGGGTCATCGATTTGAAGGCGTACGCCAATCAAGTGAATGCCAACCACGAGCTTGTTTTGAATCTGGGTCCCGATGTGTTGACGCAGCCTACTCAATTAATTTTGAAGAACTACGACTATTTCCAGACTGACCCGGATCTTGCTGATGTGACGATCGTGTTCAATGTGGATACGGGCTCACAAACGACCTATAGTTTGAACACCCAAGTCTTTTTGTGGCGCGGCGACACCAGCAGCACACAGTTGGATTTCCAGTATAGTCCAGACTTTACGGACAATCATCTGTTGTGGAATTTCCGGCACACTGGCGACAATGACAGCGCCATCGACTACACGATTACAACCTCGGGGAAACTTTACGGCAGTTTGTTGGCCGTGGATGAGGCCGTGGTACTGAATCCGCGGGGCACGGTTGAGGGGAACTTGGTTGCCGAGCGGGTCGTTATCGGCGCGCAAACGCATCGGTGGGATCTGCAGACGCCGGCGATTCCTGAAGAGCCGGGGGTGCCTGTAGATCCAGGCGGGCCGGAGAACCCGGGTGGTCCAGTAGAACCAGGTGGGCCGGAGAACCCGGGTGGTCCAGTAGATCCAGGTGGGCCAGAGAACCCGGGCGGTCCAGTAGAACCAGGTGGGCCGGAGAACCCGGGTGGTCCAGTAGAACCAGGTGGGCCGGAGAACCCGATTGGTCCGGTTGACCCAGACACTCCGGAAAACCCAACAGCACCTGAAAATCCAGGTACACCAGATGTTCCCGTTGCACCTGTAACGCCCAATGAGCCCACGACACCAGCGGAGCCAGAGAATCCCGCTGAGCCGTTAGTACCGGTGCCGCCAACAACGGATGGGCCGATCAATCCAGCCCCACAACCGGAAGTTCCGGTACCGCCTGATGATACTGGGTTTACGGTCTCGACTGGGCAAGGGACGGGTGGTGAACCAGTTAGGGCACAACCCGCCACCACGACGCCTAAGCGTACGCCGACTGCTGTAACACCGCCCGCTGCCAAGTTAAACCAGGCGCAGTTACCGCAAACCAGTGATAGCCAGTCTAATATCTTCGTGACATTGGGGATTTTGATGCTGAGTTTATTGACGGGTGTCGGCGCCTGGTTGAAACGAAGATTTAAAGCATGATGTTTGAATAATTAGCGACAAAAAAGGTCTCGCAAAATGACATTGCGGGGCCTTTTTAGTTAAACCAATTAGTGATCCTTTGCCACAGCGATTGTGACGCGTCAGTGGTGTTTTTAATGACCACGAGATTAACCGTGTTGCCTAACTTAACGTTACGGAGCGCCGTGATGTTTTTCACGTTGGTCTGATCAAAACTATAATTTTTAGGGATGTGGGTGTTCATCCCGCTGTCGGCTTCGATAATATCGCTGTTGAAAATGTCGGTTACGTCGGTCCCTTTGCCGTCAGCGTGGGCTGTCGACCAGTAGTAGGTACTGACGAGGTGGCCGGTGCCGGTGACAAACCGGACGCGGACGTGGTTGGCCATGAGTGCCCTTCCCCGTGGTAATACTTGTGGTGACTGCAGGGTTGCTTCGCGAGTTAACAGCGAAGCGCCAAACACAATGGTCATCACACCAATCAGTGCGGTGCCAAGAATCCGCCGCTTGCTTAACCTCCGAGCTGAAATCAATCGCCCACCTCCTTCTGCACTGTCGCAATTGTTCGTATTGTTAGTATCGCATTTAAATGTAGCCATAGTTTGTGTAAAGCTTGAAGAAAGTGTGAAGTTTCAGAGAGTGCGGAGGAAAGCGGGTAGGAAGCGGAGTGTAAGCCGACTCTGGCCTAAATGCCCGAACCTGGCATTTAGGCCAGAGTCGGCTTACATGCAGCTTTCTGCTTTCCGGAGCACGTTTAGGCTATGTAAGAGAGAAAGACGGCGCGATGGTATGAGAGAAGTTCAACTTTAAAGCGTAAAAGTGCAGCAGCCAAGCAAGCAACCCACAAAATCCCGGAAAAACACCATCTCCATTGGAAATTTCCAAATATCATCACTCCCACCATATCGTTTCCCTTCATTAAACCAACAAATCCATGAAACCGTGTTCACAAAAAGGACAAATTTTGGTTACAATTTCGTCGCAACTATTTGTTATTGTGAATGTAAGACATAGGCAATACCTTATTCATTCACAGAAAGGAAGATGCGCGGCGCAGATCAATTGTATTCGTGTTCGTTAACCGCAGTTGTTTGGGTCAACTGCGACTAACCCAATGCCACCACGACGGTGATTTTTTAGTCATAGAGCACCACTAATCACCGTCGTCGACAACCGAAAAAGGGGAAATTTGCGATGGTGAAAAAGGTACTGATTCAGGTCGTTTCGGTGTTCACGTTGGTTTTTGGCACGTGTTACCAAAGCGTCCTCGCCCTGGCGGACAACGTCGGGCAATTCGAGATCCACTCGTCCAAAGTGATGGACAAAGACGGGAGGGCGGTTGAGCGGGTGAAGGCCGGCTCAACCCAGAAACTCGTTTTTGATATGACCATCAATAACAAGGACGGCGACAAGGCGAGCGGCACAACGGATGTGTTCATTCCGGAGACGCAACTGAAGGTCATGAAGGCCAAAGTTAACGCGACTTCCAGCATCCCGGATGCCAAGGCAAGTCTTTATATGGAAAAGAATCGCAAACTACGGCTGAAATGGAGTGGTGTCGAACACACTGCAAGATTCACGCTGGAAGTCCCAGTCGAAATCGGCAACCCGATGACGCTGACCGACCTCCCAGTTGCCGTGGATGATGCGACGTCCTACACCCAGCAGATGATCGTGCTGGCGGAGGACGCAAAGGATGATGCCGTTTCGGAAGCCATTACTGAAAATGAGCTGCCGACTGATTTGACGCAGCAATTGGATAACTATTTGAAGCAGGTTGAAGCTCAGAAGGCTGAGGAAGAAGAGAAGGCGGCGCAGAAGAAGGCGGATGCTGAGAAGAAAGCTGCTGAAGCTAAGAAGGCCGCTGCTAAATTAGCTGAAAGTAAGAAGCTTGAAGCTGCACAGGAAGCAAAGGAAAAGGCTGATGCTAAGAAAGAAAAGGAACAGCAAGCTTCTGACTTAGAAAAGGCCGAGGAAGAAGCTAAAGAAACTATTGAGAACAATGCTGATAAGCCGGCTGCCAAGAGTAGTCGAGCATCTACTCGTGCTGAAGGTCGTCAGTTAGAGTCATTGTTGAATGATAATGGCGATTTGACAAGTTTCTTTCAGGATATTAACTACAAAGTCGGCGATACAGAATATCCCGTGACACATGAATCAACTTTTGATCCAGCAATTCTGGAAGGCAAGAATTTTACGTTGAATTACGGATGGACAATTGCTGATCTTAATCAAAAGTTGGGTGACGATGGGCCTGTTAATAAAGATGACACCTATAGTTTTGAAATTAGAGGTCTAAATGCTTTATCTCAAGATATTGTTTCACAGCCCATTCAAGGAACCATTGATGGGCATGATGGTGAAGTTACTATTGGTTTCTTCTCTATTGAGAAAGTCTCAGATAACGTGCAACGTGTTACGATTTCTTTTACTGAGACTGGTATAGATGAAACCTCTGAATTTTGGCTAAGTGTTGATCAAAAATATAATCCTGGGGAACCCATTTATTTTGAATGGAATGATGGTGCAGTTGTTTCAATGCTGCCTAGCCATATCACTGATGCCTTGGATAAAGAAGGGCAATTTATTAGCGATAGTCAAATTCAATGGACTGTTGAAATGAATACAAGTTCATTTGGAAGTCTAGTAGATGGCGGCATGAAGTTTGGTGACATTGAGCTAGCCGATGCTTTAAGCGTAGATGGTGGCACACATAAATTTGATGAAGATAAAATTAATTTTTCGGCAAAGTATAAAGATGATGATACAGATTTGACGGACAATTTTGAAGTTGATGCTAAGAACGGTCAAATGACTATTGTTGGTAAAAATACTGAAGATCATGCTGCAGTTAAAGATAATTCAACAATTGTATTTACATTTTTAACTGAGTATGAGGTTGCTAAAGATAATGAAGGCAATTTCGAATCTGAAAAAGCAGTGTTCACAAATAAAATAAAAGCAACTGTTGGCCAATTAGATCTGGAAGAAGTAAAAGCTGATGTATCCACAGATGTTGTTAGTAAGAAATCAGGAGCTGCTGTGAACGGTACCTACCCTTGGACTGTTGATATTGATTTACAGAAATTTAAAATTGATGAAGGCTCCATTCAAAAATTGGTTATCAATGATACGCTTAAAGGTCCTCATAAGTTTGAACAAAAAACTGAATTTAGATTTACGGTAGGCGATGATGATTATTCGGAATACTTTTCTCCAATAGTTAGTTCAAATGGAGATGGTGTTGTAATTACCGTGAAGCCAATTGATGAAATCAAAGACGTAGAGGATTACAGCGAATTAATAACAGCTCTGCAAACTGGGAAGTTAACCATTACCTATAGTACAAAGGACAATGGAGATGGCGGCGCTATTTCATCAGTTTCCAACAAGGTAGAAGTTTCCTTAAATGGTCAAATTATCAATAATGGTTCCGGTACTTCTCAAGAAAAAGGGTTTAGTTGAGAAGACTGGGGAGCTTAAATACGGTGAGTATCAACCTGGAAGCCAGGTTGATACTGAATGGACGTTAACTCTGAATAAAGCACAATATGAATTTTCAGGGTTAACAATTATTGATGTATTACCTGGTGAAATAGTTGGTGGAGTTGACGGAATTACTATTACACCCCAAACTGACTCTGATGTTGGAAAAACATTGGGATACTCAGACGGTGTAATCGGTGATAATCATCAATATAATTTCGGCATTTCATCAGAAAAATACAATAAAAATGCTTTAAAACTAGACTTTGATTCCAGCTATTCTGGCAAGACCATCACGGTTAAGTTCACGACTAGGAATAGTTGGAGTGCCTTGGAAGGTGATAGCTTTATGAATTATGCCAGTGCCTTTACAGGTTCTGGACTTTATGAAGATACATCTGGAAAGGTCACTGTTGAGGAGAATATTCGTAAAAATGCTTTTAAGCAAGGGACTAAGCAGTTAGAAGACAAGGAAAACAGTACCGTGCTCTGGCAGATTGGCATTGGTACCCATTTAGATAACTATTTTGGTATTGGAAAAGTCGATTCAACTGATGAAGAATCAAAGAATCGAATTCCGACAGTTACTATCGATGAAGTATTAAACAGTGGTGCGGAACACGACTATCTATCGCTTCCAACTAACAAGGATGACTATACGTTATATCATATCGATAAAAAGAATAATAGTGTGACAAAGGGGGAGAAAATTGCCCAAGCCAATTACGAAATTGTCCTTGATGGTAACGGACAAATCACTATTAATTTCCTTAATGATAATGACGAAATCAACGCGTTTATGGTGGAATTTGAAACACCAATTAATTTTGCTAAATGGATGAGTGATTCAGAGGTTAAGTCAGTTCCAGGTAAATTTGATTTCAACAATAAAGCAACCATTAACTACGGTAATGTGAAGGATTTAGAAGTTGAAGCCAAGTTAGATCAGACTAGTGATGGTATATACCTGAATAAAGAATCAGCATTGGACAATCCACAAGGGTATAAGATTGGCTGGAATGCAGTCATTAATCCAGATGCGAAAACACTGAGGAATATGACCATTACGGATGTGCTAACTGGTGAACATTCGATTATTACTGATACAGATAGCTTTAAACTATATAAGGTTGACAAGGCGGGTATTTCATATAGTGAAAAAGATGGAAAATTGATTCCGACCGTCAATAAAAACTATCTTGATGGTGAGCTTGTCCGTGGGGAAGATTATGATATTTCTCCAATTGAAGAACTGGATAGCTCTGGTAAAACGCAAAATGGGTTTGTCATCACAATTCACGGAAAGGTGGAGACACCGCTTTACCTTGAGTACGAGACAACTATAACTGGAAATTCGAGCACGTATAGTAACAAAATTAGTGTTTCTTCAAGTGATTACGATGTTGAGTCTTCGCACGAAGTTGGCGTTTCTGCTGGTGGACGTCGACAGGCCAGATCAGCTATCTTTAGAAAAGTTGATGGGATCAATAAAAAGATTATTGCTGGAGCAACATTTAAACTAGAAGAACTTAAGGAAGCCTGAATTATTCATAGTTCATAAAAATCCCGTCAGTTTTCGTATTTTTTCGAAAACTGACGGGTATGTCTTTATCTTTTGCTGAAATACGATGTTTATCAGTTCTAGCTAGTGAGATCTTTCAACTAACTCAGAATTGCTTTGAACTTTTGGATACACTTGTCCCTTGGTTGTACAGATTTTTTTAATTTTGCCGGTTATTCAATAGCCTGGATACGCTGTAGAGCCTGGTAGAACAGCCGATGGTAAACATGATACGAGCTCAGCCGCAACTGAATGCGTCGGCCAGTATGCACAACACGTGCCGCAACTTTGAATAAACGGATCCGCAATGTGCTAACGCACAAGCCGGAATCATGTTTTGTCAGTGCTAGCTGCTTTAAAAAGTTGACAATATTGTAAGCCAGTACACTAACCATCATCCGGGCAGCATTGGCATTAAACGTTGGACTATCAGTCTTATCGAAAAAGAAACCTGTTTTAGCTTCTTTGATGTAATTTTCCATTTGGCCGCGTTTGTGATACAGTTCGAAGGCAGTTTCAGCCGTTAAATTAGTCAGATTAGTGACGATAAATTCATGTGAAAAGATCAGTTCACCAGCTACTCGAGTTGATTTAATATAAATCTGCCGTGGCTTAGGCCACGATGCTGATTGATAGATTTCAGAGTAGTAATGAGTCTCTTCCTCTTGCCACTGGGTTTGATCACTGATCTTGACGAACTTTTCAGCTAGATTCTGTAATTTTCGATTGCATTTGAGTCGAATAATGTAAAACACATCGTTGGCTTCACAGACATCGTAAACTTCTGGCGTGGCGAAGCCACTATCACCACGAACCAGAATGTCAGTCGTGGGCAGCTGAGTTTGATAATGCTTTAATAGTGGTGTTAAAAAAGCTTTTACATCTTTGCTGGTGTAGGCATTTCCAGGACGCAAGACAGCTTTCAATAAGTTACCATCTTGATCAGTTGCCAGTAATGGATGATATCCTTCAGTACCATAATGTGCGTTGTAGTTAGTGGCTTCCTGTTTGCCATAAGTGTCTGAGTGAGTCGAATCGATATCAATAATCGTGGCTGTCTGGTTGGTTAATAGTCGAACACGGTCGATCAAAGCCTCATTTAAAGTCTGTAATGTGCTAACACTATCTTTATCAAAGCGTTGCCAAAAACGTGATATTGTTGCTTGTGAAGCCAAAGACGGTTTATCCAATAATAATTTAAAAAGCGGTTCTTTTTCTAAAGAAGTTGCCGCAGAATCTGCGCTATAACCAGCAATAATCTGAAGAATTAACTGTTTTAAGATACTAGAATTACTGTGTTGACAATATCGTCGCTGGTCATTGAACCTCAATAGTTTGTCGGCCAAGATGGTGAACTGGAATTTTGCCATCAGCTCTACACACAATGTTAGCCCGCCATCGGAAGATAATTGACCACCCGTATGCGATACTAAAATGTTTATGTTGAAATTTAATGCCATTTCCTGTAAAGTTTTCAATATAGAGTCCTCTTCTCTCATGTGGTTTTGTTTAGCAATTTAACTATACCAGAGCTGGGGCTCTTTTTGTGTACTTAAAAGGTGAAAATACAAAATACCCATCAAACGCGTGATGCATGTGTTTGATGGGTATTTTGCATATCTTTGTGAATAAATCAGGGGAAGTTAATCTTGATAAGAATAATCCAAACAACTGGCAAGCTGCCAAAAATATTTTTGGCGCCGAAATCGAAGAAGTGACATCAGATGCCAGTGGGTATTTTGAATTCCTGTATCTAAACACTAGCACCACTTACAGAGTGGTTGAAACAAAGGCGGCAGAAGAGTACTCAAGTGCTATGGAACCAATTATTCTTGAATATAATGATGCTGATAATTGGAATAAGAAAACCCAAAACGTTGAAAATCTGAAGATTGGCCCTACTGCCAATTTAACGATTCAAAAGGAAGTTGAGAATCTAGGCAAGGACAATCAGTTTGAATTTGAAATTCGGGCTTATAACAGTTCGGATGCTGATAGTGTTGATACTAATTTTACTGGCACATTTGAAACTGAAGGTAGTGGCAGCAGTAGCCAAAAAGTTGTCTTTAAGAACGGTGTTGGTACTTTCAGTCTTGCTGGAGATAAAGATTTGACAATTAAGGATCTCCCAATCTACGTACCAAGTAAGGATACACAAAAAACTAAGTGGCACTACGTTGTTAGGGAGAAATCCGAGTCAGAAGACTATTCAACTCAATACAAGGTAAGTAATGAAGTTCAGGATTACACCAATGGCAAAGAAACATCGATGATCACCTTGTTTGACCCAGATGAGGATGACGCTGAAGAGTCAACCCCTCAGATAACAGTATTCTTCAAAAACATTGGTGCACCAACCGGTGAATTATTAGTGAAGAAGGTTGGTAAGAAGAATCTATCAACAACCCAAGACTTTAATTTCACCATCGAGACAGATGCCAAAGTTAAAGGCCAATACAACGCAGATGTGACTAGGGTAACCGGAAATTCATCAGATACTTCTAAAACAACAGTATCATTCGATGATGGGAAATACTCGATTGACCTCAAGGCTGGTGAATCCATTCTCATCAAAGACTTACCGCTGGGGAACTATCGTGTTACTGAAAAGAGTGTTGATGATATTAAGACTGGTTGGACAGTTCAGGTTGGTGACAAAACCGTTGGTGAATCTCATGGGATTACTAATGCGGATATCACAACCGGCGACTTTGATGTAGATGAAGACACAACATCAACAGTAATGTTTACTAATCAACCTACGACTGGTGGTATTGACCTCTCTAAGAGTGTTCAAAGCGATAACGCAGATGACAAGGACCTAACTTTTGAGTTTAATCTTGAAAGTGAAGACTTAAAGAACGTTACCGCAAATTACACCATTTCTGGCAGTAATGGCAGCCATGAGCTTAAATTCGATAAGAATGGTAAAGCATCTCTGAATTTAAAGCATGGGCAAACTGCACACATTACTGATTTGCCAGATCGTGCAAAGGTTAAAATCATTGAACAAAGTCGTAAAACTAGTGATAATGGCAACTTTGAAACCACAGTCACTGTTGGTGACCCGGACGACAGCGATAGTGAAGGTGATACCGAAACTGAGGTCGAAATTAAAGATGACGAAAATCAGAACGTTGTCTTTGTTAATTCTCGACGACCAGCAGGTAACTTACTCATTATGAAGGAAGTTAATGGACCGGTTAATTCTGAAAACTTTAACTTTGAAATTACTGCTTCTAATGACGTTCGACCAGATGGCGAATATTCGATGTCAATTAAAAAAGAGAATGGTTTGATCCACTCAGAAACTGTGAAATTCGCCCAAGATACTGATGGTACTTGGCGACTGGACAATGTGACCTTGAAGGATAACGAATCGGTATCGATTATCGGGTTACCGATTGGTGAGTATAAGGTTACTGAAACGACAACAGAACCTGGTATGGAAACATCTGTTGAGGTTAATAATAAAGGTCGCCAACCAACTAATTCTGCGGTTGTAGAACTTAAAAATAACGGTGACCAAAAGATAGCCGATTATCTTAATGAAACAGACATCGGTAATATCAATGTTGGTAAGAAAGTCACAAATATGTATGAACCTGAAGCAGACAAGAAATTTAACTTTACGATGACGTTAAGTGATATCAACGAAGAATTGATTAAGGATCGTAATTTTGACATGATTGGTGCTGATGGCAAGTCAAAGATGATGCAGTTTGATTTGAATAATGTGACTGGAAACTACGAATACAAGTTCAGTTTAGCTCACAATGAAAACATTGAAATTCAAGGTTTACCAAAAGATACTGCTGTAACCGTGGAAGAAGAATCTGAGGATAAATTCTCAACATCTTACACTGTAGACGGAAAGAATGCAGGTAATCCGGCCACAGCGACAATTGGTCGGAATGAGACCATTCACGTTCTTGCGAATAATGAACGTGATGACTACGGAAAACTCTCTGTTGCTAAGAAGACAGCCGGTAACCTTGACACAGACAGCACCTTTAAATTCTTCATTGACTCCGATGGTGCAATTAAGAATGAGAGTAGAGACGCAATCCTTTCTGATGGGACAAACACTCACGAAAAGGAAGTCTCGTTTAATGGTAGCGGAATAGCTGAATTTGATCTTAAACCAGGTCAGACAATGACTATCGAAGGATTGCCGCTGGGCGAGTATCAGGTGAGTGAACAAGCTGAAGATGGTATTACGACCAATTGGAATTCAGTTTCTGCCGGTGGGACAGCCGACAGCGGAGTTTCAACTGATGCAAATCCTGTGGAAGTTGCTAAAAATAAATTATCTTCTGTTGAGTTCACAAACAGACCACTTGAGAATGATCTCATCGTTAGCAAAGAAGTTCTGAATATGAAGGATGGCGATGCTAATATATCATTTAAATTTAAGCTAACAGTTGTTGAAGGCTCTAATTTAATTGAAGGGAAAACTTTCAATGTTGAGGGCCTGAAGAATACAGAATTTAGTTTCGAAAAAAATGGTGACAGTTATGAATACAATTTCGAACTGTCTCATGGAGACATTGCATGGTTTAAGGGTCTCCCAGATGGCGTTAAAATTAACGTAACTGAAACCAAGCAAGATGATTTCCAGGCTCTTTATCGGACAGGTGGTTCAGGTGATTACAGTGATCAAGATGCTGAAGGACCAAATGTTGTGATAAAAGATGCTAAACAACAACTTGTTGAATACCAAAATAAGCGAAATGAATCTGGCAGTCTTGAAATTACAAAGGCCACAGATACTAAGCAAATTAACGATCGTAGCTTTAAATTTACGGTTAAGGCGCTTGGTGATAACGCTGAATTGACTGGTAAATATAAAGACTCAACGCTAAATGGTGAACAACATGAAGTTGAATTTGTAGACGGCGCTATGACCGAAGATCTGAAACCGGGACAAACGCTTAAAATCAATGGATTGCCAATTGGTGATTATGAAATCACAGAAGAAGACGAAGAAGGTATCGTGACGAGTTATAGTACCAATAGTGGCATTGCTATTGGCAACACAACGACTGAAAGTGTAAAAAATAATCGGACAACCAAAACAACATTTACCAATAACCAAACAGAATTCACTTTAGGTAAAATAGTTGCTGATGATCCAGATAATAAAGAACCGTTTGATTTTATACTTGAAAGCCGTAGTCTTGCCGGTAAAACTGTTATGGGCGCCGATGGCGAAGAAATTAACTTTAGTCGGGGCGGTCGTGCGAAAGTGACTGTTAAGGCTGGTGAACAACTGACAATCGTTGGGTTACCTGTTGGAACACGGATTACAGTGTTAGAAGCCGAATACGATAACTTTACGACTAGCAGTTTAGTTAATGGTAAAGATGGCCAAGATGGTAATAAACGATCAGTGAAGATACCAAAGGATAAACATCAAATCACTGTAACGTTTATTAACTCAAAGAATCCAGTTGGTAACTTAAAAGTTGAAAAGCAAGTTTCAGGTGATATGACAACTGAAAGCTTTGACTTTGAGGTAAAAGGGATTGATGGACTTAAGTTAGATGGCGTTTATACCGTTCAAAAGTACGAGAATGATGTACAGCAAGGCGGTTCAAAGAAAATCAGCTTTGAAGAAAATGAAAATGGTGATTGGGTAGCGCCAATTTCACTTAAGGACAATCAATACGTCACTATTTCTGGGTTACCAGTTGGTACCTATAACGTAACTGAATTAGATCCAAAGGAGGAAGGGATGACAACTACAGTACAGTTGAATGGTGGCAATTCTCAGGATAGCATGACTGTTGATACTGGTAAGATTGAAGACAACGGTGACTTACAATCCGTTAAATTCATCAACACAATGCCAGCACCTGAAACCGGACAAATTTCCGTAGAAAAGAAACTCTCCGGCGCCTACACCGAAGCTGACCAAAACCGTGACTACGAATTCACGATCACTGCGTATAAGGAAGCTACGGGCGACACATCAACTGATCCAGACAACACCACTGACACAGATGGCAATGAAACAGAAAGCGAAACAAACAAACCGGAAACTGGCGATAACGGTGATGGGGACGCGGATTCTGAAACCAATACTGAAACCGAATCAGAGACCGGAGCTGCCGGCCGTGCCACGACTGAAGTCGACACTTCAATCAACGGCAAGTGGGACGCAACTCTAGAAGTTGATGGCAAAACCAGTACGATGTCAGTAGAGTTCAATAACGGTGTCGCTACCGTTAAACTCCATGCTGGACAGCGTTTAACCATTAACAACATTCCTACTGGCACTCAGATGACGGTTTCCGAAACGCCGATTGCTGACTTCACCACGACCAACAAGGTGGATACAGGCGAAATCACAGCTGGAACTGACACCGGCATGATCGACATTGAAAACAACACCACGCGTCACGTGCTGTTCACCAATGACCGGGTCGCGGAACCGGAAACGGCATCGCTGTCACTGACCAAGAACGTGCTGGGCGAAGGCGCCGACACTGAAATGGCCTTTGACTTCACGATTCAGTTGACCGACAACGCAACGGGCTTGCCTGTAACCGGCCCTTTGAGCTACTTCAAGAAAGATGCCTGGGGTGCACACCCTGTGGACACGCTTAACTTTGATAGCTCTGGGATGGCAACAGTCAGCTTGTCACACGGACAAACGATCAACTTGAACGTACCAAATGGCACCCACTACCAAATTTCTGAAGCAGATTACAGCGCTGATGGCTACGTGACGACCACGACTATCGGCGGTGCTGCAGAAACGGATGGACCGGATGCCGTTGGTATCGCGCAAACAGATCAGCCAAACGCAGCCGTGGTGATGTATTACAACCGCTTAGACACCGTGACTGACGAGGAAGATTACCCAAGTATGTCTGACGACGAGGAAATTCCGGCTTTACCAGCCGCACCGACGGATGACAGCGACGGTACTTCCAGTGGCACAACGAATCCAACCACAACTGGTGGCACTTCGGGTGGCAGTTACCCAGCCATGTCAAGTGGTTCAGGAACGAGTGGCGGTTCAGGCACTAGCGGCGTCTTACCGAAGACTGGTGAGTTCATCGCTAATAACTGGGCAACCATGCTGGGTCTGCTCCTTGGGGCACTGCTTGCAGCAGCGGCCATCAAAAAGACCCGGAAACAGGATTGATTATCCAAAACTGTGAGCGGCAGGTAGGATAAACGGAAAACAGGCGTGCGTGATCACGCCTGTTTTTTCGGTGCGCCCGGCATGGGCGCCAACTAGACGGTGAAAGTCCGCTGCGGGCCGTAGTAGTCGGAACCGCAAGTCAATGACAAGGGTGTCCATCGTGAGGTGGAATCTGAAGGAAGTCGGCGACAAAGTACCGCATTGATGTACAAGAATCAGCTATAAGGCTGTGTTGGTCGGACGAGGTTGCCAAACAAACCAAAGTCCAATACTACTCGAGGCCATCGCAGTAAAGCTGGCAATGACATGGTACGAAAGTGGGCGTTCTTACCCGGGGAGGCCTGTATCGTACGTTCCCGACAAGAGGCGCGCTAAGCGCCACAGGAACAAACATCGCAGTGATGTGGTGCAGAACGATACAGGAGTCAGCCGAGGCCATAGTAGTGGTATCTGCCACGAAGGGCTGAACAATAATAGGTCATCATTGATATTGGAGGTGGAGACAGTGCAACAACCGCAGAATACAGAAAAAGCTGACCGCCGGCGGACAGTAGGACTGGAAGCCCAAGAACAAGTCGGGGTGCGTAGCACTGACTCTGGTGAAAATACGATGATGAACGGCACTAAGTTTCAAGAGTTAGTCTTAGACCGAAATAACCTGAACGAGGCTTATCTTCGCGTCTGCAGAAACAAAGGTGCAGCAGGACTAGACGGAATGACCGTTGACGAACTGTTGCCCTACTTGAGGAAACATAAACAGGAATTACTGCAAGCTTTACAAAACGAGACCTATCGGCCTCGTCCCGTTAAGCGGGTTGAAATTCCAAAACCTAATGGTGGTAAACGCAAGCTCGGAATACCAACTGTGATTGACCGACTTGTTCAACAAGCCATGGCGCAAGTCATGGTGCCAACATTTGAGCGTGTCTTCTCAGATAATAGTTTTGGGTTCCGACCGAATCGAAGTGCTAAAGATGCCATTGATAGAGTGGTTCAGTTCTACAATCAGGGCTATCACTATGTCGTGGATCTCGATTTAAAAGCATACTTCGATACGGTCAACCACGATCTGCTTATTAAATTTATTGAGCAGTATATTACGGATCCATGGATACTGCATCTCATTCGTCGCTTCCTAACCAGCGGTGTCATGAATGGTGGTCTATTTGAACGAAGTGATAAAGGCACCCCTCAAGGTGGCCCCTTATCGCCACTTTTGGCTAACATTTATCTCAACGAACTGGATAAGCTGTTAACTTCCAGAGGTCATAAGTTTGTCCGCTATGCGGACGATTGTAATATTTATGTCCGAAGCAAACGTGCTGGAGAACGGGTTCTGACTAATGTTACTCGCTTTCTTGAAGGCGACCTAAAGGTCACCGTCAATGAGGACAAGACATCAGTAAGTTCGCCTCTGCGGGCCAAGTTCCTGGGATTTTCCTTGGGGGTTGGTCGAGGAGGTGCGTATGCGCGACCTGCTTGGCAGGCCAAGCAACGCATCAAGTCTGCACTCAGGAAAATGACCAAGCGCAATCGGGGCGTTTCGTTAAACCTGGTGTTTAACGAGATTCATCAAAAGATGCGTGGGTGGTTACAGTACTATTCGGTCGGGAAAATGACCAATTTTATCCGTCACTTAGACGAATGGTTGCGAGCAAGGATTCGCCAGTATATTTGGAAACAGTGGAAGAAGCTCAAAACAAAGGTCAATCATCTTGTAAAACTGGGGCTTTCTGGCACCAGTGCTTATACAATGGCCAATACCCGTAAGGGTTATTGGCGAACTGCGCATAGCAAGACATTGACCTATACTCTGACAAACAAAAGACTGGAACGCCTTGGACTCATCAATATGAGCAAGACACTCCAGTCAATACAAAGTGCTTAAATTATTGAACCGCCGTATACGGAACCGTACGTACGGTGGTGTGAGAGGTCGGTAATTGAATTAATCAATTACCTCCTACTCGATTGTAGCTTTTAAAGGAGAGGATAAATGTAAATTATGTAGGCATCCAAAATATCAAATCAGTGGTCAAACGAATATCACCCATGGTACAATAACAACGTAAAAAGGAGTTACCCAGAGCATACTCGCAAGGGGCAACTCCTGCAAACCGCTTTAAGAGCGGCGACAGCAACAAGACAACTAAGTCATCCCGTGCCGGTCAAAGCATGCGGGGTGGCTTTTCATTTGTCGTCGTGTTTCGACAACACCGCTACTAGCATGCCAAAGGCAATCAGTAGCGAAGACACTTGAAAAGTAGGCAACTGGCAATAATTCCTTTCGAAAGATTCTTTCCATATTCTCCATGGACGTCACCCCTTTTGAGAAAAACAGCCACCACCCTTAAAACTTCTTGCAGGTATTATTATACTTGATGTAATCAAGCTAACACAATTGCGTAAAATCCAGCTTTAGACGTAAACGCATGATTTTTTGGGAGTCGTTTTGTTCGATAAATGCAGTGCTACCATGATAGACTGAAAAAGGTGCTACTAGGTGACCTATATTCCAGTTGTGCGCCAACAAACCGCTTTAAGAGCGGCGACAGCAACAAGACAACTAAGTCATCCCAGGCCGGTCAAAGCGTGAGGGGTGGCTTTTTATTTTCTCTACCCCAAAATAATCATTGAAACACTAGTAAACACGTTTACCTAAATCATTAACAAAATTGGTTGCGCTTACAACTTGACCAAGCTCACATAAATCGATACTATAAAACAGGAAATGGTAACAACACTAAAAACGTTTTACCTAATTAGGAGGACTTCATGAAGACGCAAGATGAACTCAAGAAAATCGCTGGTTACAAGGCCGCTGAACTCGTTGAAGACGGCATGATCGTCGGCTTAGGCACCGGCTCAACTGTGCGCTACCTGCTGGATGCGCTTGGCGAACGGATTAAAAATGACGGGATGCACTTTACTGGTGTGCCAACATCCAAGCGGACAGCGGATTATGGTGCGAACTTGGGCATGCAGATCAAGTCCTTAGATGAAGTTGACCAAATGGACATCACCATTGATGGCGCCGATGAAATTGATCCAGAAATGAACGGGATTAAAGGTGGCGGTGGCGCCCAAACCTGGGAAAAATTGGTTGCTGTGAACTCCAAACAGGTTGCCTGGATCGTTGATGAATCTAAGATGGTTGACCAGCTCGGGAAGTTCCCACTACCCGTCGAAGTTCTGGCATATGGGCATCATCAGTTGGTTGAACGCTTGGACGCCTTGGGCTACAACCCAGTCATTCGGGTGAAGAATGGCGAAACCTTCCACACCGATGAGGGGAACATTATCATCGACTTACACATGGATCACATCAATGATCCTGACGCCTTGGCGGATGCCTTAAGCAACATGACGGGCGTTGTGGAGCACGGCTTGTTCCTGCACATGACCCAGACCGTTGTGGTTGGGACGCAAGACGGCGCAAAGGTTCTTACTAAATAAACGAAACCCAAAACCGCGTGAACATGAGATAGCAGTGTTCATGCGGTTTGTTTTTTGACTATTATTTATCAACTGATAACGTAAAATTCAGTTAGGCATTCACTCATAAATCTTGTACACTAAAGAAAAGAGGGGGAGGCCAATTATGAAAATCATATCCTTTGAAGAAAATCCGCATTACCTCGCACAAATCGTGGGCCTCATCGATTTCTGCCAAAACAAAGAAGCCCATCTCGAAATCAAAATGGCTGAACAGGACGACCTGTTTCAAATCAAAGCATATTATCAAGATAAGGGTGGCAACTTTTGGATAGCGCTCGACAACAACGATGTTGTGGGCACCATTGCGTTGCTGCCAATCGACGCACAAACGGCGGTGCTCAAAAAGTTCTTTACCTACCCAAAGTACCGCGGACAACCAGTTCATCTAGGCAGCCAACTTTACGAGACATTCATCACGTTTGCAAAACAGCACGATTATGAGCGCATCGTTCTGGACACCCCAGAAGGCGAGACACGATCGCACTACTTCTATGAAAAACAGGGTTTTGTCCAGATCACCAAAGATCAATTGGCCGCGGATTACGTTTACCCAGATCGCAATTCAAGGCTGTATCAATTAACTTTATAGTCATTTCAGTAGGTGTGAGTCACCGTTTAAAAATAAATCGAACGAAATTCTTGGTCATCCCATAAGAAATGTGTTACAACATAGGCGGTGTGAATCACGTTCTACAACAAAATAAATAGAAACGCCTTTTTTGCAATGAGGCCTTCCTCCAAACAGACAACCTAATTGCAATCACGCTCACACACCAAGCCGCAAGCGGACCTACTAAAGTGCCCGCAAGATGCACCCCAGAAGTTTCCGATGGGGTGTATTTTTTTGAGAGTGGAAGAAAGCGTTTAGAAGGTGGAGCACAAGGGGACTCTGACAGAAATGCCTGGTTTTGGTATTTATGTCAGAGTCCCCTTGTGTGCAACCTTCTGCTTTCTGGAACTCGTTACGGCGTGGTTGCCGAGAAAACACAATTAAGAGTGTTTTGAGTGTTCATAGAGATGAGAGTGAAGGAAAACGGTAGAAAGCGGAGTGTAAGCCAACTCTGGCAGAAATGCCTGAACCTGGCATTTTTGCCAGAGTTGGCTTACATGCAGCTTTCTGTTTTCCGAAACTCGTTACGGCGTGGCTGCCGAGAAAGACCAACGCAAAGTATCAGTATTAATCATAGGTAAGCAGATTGCCTTACATAATAGTTTTGGGTTTCCAAAGCTCGAAACGAAGCAGTGCCCAAAAAAACATTCCAATCAAAAAAAGCACACCCAAAGCCCGCTCTCCCAAACTCCTATTCCAAAGCCCGCAACAACCCTTTAGCCGAAATAACCTCATGAAATTCTCGAATCTGCCTCTCCTGAGTAGCCGAATTCCGCGCCAAAGCAGCATCCGAAACGGCAATAGCCTGATACCCCAAAGCTTCCGCGTCAGCAATCGTCTTCTTAACAGCGTTATCGGTACTAAACCCAGTCACATAGAGCTTCTCAACCCCGCGTGCCTGCAAGCGCGCCTGCAGATCAGATTTCTCAAACCCACTAGGCCCATGCTTAGCAATCATCGTACCCGCAGCCAAAGCTTCATCGGAAAGTAACGGCCGCGACAGCCGGGGATTCAGCCCCCGCAACAACCCAGTGAGTTCCAAGTTCACGATAAAGGCTGGCAGCTCTTTTACTGCAAAGGCTGAGATCAATAAATCATTACGCGACACAACAGCGTCAAAGGTTGCGTCGTCAACGGTTCGAAAAACGCGTTTGCCTAAAAATTGTGCCAGTGTGACTAAGTCTAAAACAACGAGCGCAGATTTTTGTTCCTGTTTAGCAGTCATTTTCTATGCCTGTCTTCCATTTTTTTTGCCAATCATAGGCTAGTTCCTACTAATGGGCAAGGCATTTTATGACAAAGCGTTTGGTATCGCGAAAGTTTGCAAAAAAATTTTAGCCGTATTCCGCACGAAAGCCAATCGTATTTCACGAATTTACGTTTGTTCTGGCATATTCGAAATTAAGTTCAGCCTCATTATTCGTGAATTGCTCTTTAATGAACAAGGCCGGTATGACGGCGCTGAAAGTTGGTTCAAAGTGGTTGTAACCGATTACAAAACATGGTAGTATATAACTGTGGAAGAGATAAGGGATACAAACCAGAACGTTTCCATTCAGTAACACCGATTATGAAGTTGATTGATCCGTTTTGTAAGTCGAGTGAATGATTGGTACAAACGATAGAAATTAGTTCCGAGTTTGAACCCAATAGTGTTTTTCAAGGTTTTAAATGTTCACCAAGTTTAAATCGTGAATTCCTAACGAATGCTAGCCACCTAAGTCTTTAAAGCAACACCCTAATTGAATATCTGTATTAGCTTAGCGTTTCTGCTAAAACGTGCGAATATCTTAGATTTAGTGATATCAGCTTAGGGGTTACAAAGGATTCGAATGTGTTGTAGGCTGAGTTTACGCGATGGTCCCAAGTAAGACCTTTAGAGCGTATTGAGTCGAGTGCATGGGATTTAAAGATGTTAGATTTGCCATCCAACGAACGGTGATTTAAAACGATGATCAAAATTTTGATAGAAGATCGCGTCAGCCGTTGGAAATTAAAGTATTTGAGGCGATAGACCATTAATTTAATGTTTACGAAACGGGTCTTCTGGTTTAACCAAGTCTCTTCCAAAGCTTCATAGGGCTCAGGGTGAAAGTCATCATACCTCATCTTGAGTCTTATTTTTTCGCCAAAACTCAGTTTAATACTCGTCAACCAGATGTCAGCGCGCTATAATGAAGGTCCTTGGCAGGGGCGACAAGAAAGATTTGGGCATTTTTCTTGTTTGTAAAAGGATTTACTGGTTGCATTTGTCAACTAGTATATCCTTTTTCCTTATTATAAACACGGTTATCATAGGCTTTCGAGTGTCGATTTATGAACATAATGTCAGTTATGTTCATATTAAATCGGTTAACTGACTTATTTTCTGAAAGTTATTGTGGGCTTTTGGAAAAAACTGTACTATTTAGTAGGTTAACGCTTTAATTCGCGTCCCGAAAATGAATGAGTGGGAGTGATTGAATCGTATGGAAACACCATTTCAACAGGTTGTGATTGTCGATCTGGCGTCGCTTGGAATTGGCGAAGCACCGGAAGCTAACCGCTATGACGCGGTTGGCGCCGACACGCTTGGTCATCTCGCGACTGACCAGGAACTGCTGTCACTCACCACGTTTGAACAGTGGGGGCTTGGCAATTTACGGGATGTGAACCCGGTTGCCGACATTGCTGCCGCTGACAAGCCTGCTGGGTACTTTGGCCGGGTGCACGTTGCTGTGCCCGACTGGACCGCCCAAACGGGTATTGACGAACTCTTTCAGGGGAGCGCCGATGCGTGGTTTAAGCAGCAGACTTCTTCTGGTCTGGCCGTTCAGGTCATCTGTACCAATTCGATCCACCAGTTTGCGCATCCGGTCATTAACGCCTCAAATGACCAGGCCGCACTTGACGTTGCACTTGCACGGACGACAGCTGTATCGTCTGGACAACAAGCAAGTCAAGGCATCACGTACGTTTTGCTCAATGAGGGTACCCAGCACGCGCTTCATTCGCGTGTGACCGAGTATCGTCAGTGGCTGCAAGACATTGATACTAAGCTTTTTCAGCTCAGTCACCAATTACTGTCCGACACGTTATTGATTGTAACGTCAACGCAGGCAATTGATCCTTCATTTGGTCGTTTGACACGTGAGTATGTGCCATTATTCTGTTTTATTAATGATCAAAACACCGGCAGAGCACTTGGTATTCGGCGTACGCTGGCCGACGTATCCGCAACGGTTGAAATGAATTTCCATCGACAGGTCGCTTCCAAGGGACATTCGTTTTTAGTGGAACTAACGTCGCGTTAAGACGGTAACCGCAAAAATCAGAAAGAGGGTATATTGTCGATGTACTTGATCGTCAACATAATTGGGGTGCTGGTTTACCTTGGAATCGCATTCCTCTTCTCAAAGAAGAAGAAAGAAATTAACTGGAAGTCTACAAGTATTGTGCTCGTGCTTAACCTTGTGATTGCTTGGATCTTAACAAGCTTCTCATGGGGTCGTGACATCGTTAAGGGTGCCGCTGACGGGTTCAACTGGTTGGTTCAAGTGGCTTACACTGGGATCAACTTCGCCTTGCCTAACTGGGTGACTACCCAATACGGTGGGACTGCTAAGAGCATGAACTTCGTTACCAGCTCACTCTTGCCAATCTTGCTGATCGTTCCAATGTTTGATATTTTGACCTACATTGGCTTCTTGCCATGGGTCATCAAATGGATCGGTCGCGGGTTGTCAAAGATCACTGGTCAACCAAAGTTCGAATCATTCTTCTCCGTTGAAATGATGTTCTTGGGGAACACTGAAGCGTTAGCCGTATCTCGTCTTCAAATCAAGACGATGCGTGCAGAACGTAACGTGACTTTGGCCATGATGTCCATGTCATGTATCACCGCCTCGATTGTCGGTGCATATACACAAATGGTGCCTGGTAACTATGTTTTGACGGCCATCCCGTTGAACATTTTAAACGCCATCATTGTGACGAACATCTTGAACCCCGTTAAGGTTTCACCTGAGGAAGATACCATTTCGAAGATCGGTGGCTCATCAGCTGCTGAAGAAGAGGAAATGGAAGACGGCAAGAAGGAACCATTCTTCTCATTCTTGGGTGATTCAATCTTGAGTGCCGGCCAATTGATCTTGATCATCGCCGCAAACGTTATCGCCTTCGTTGCCTTGGCAGCGTTGATCGATAAGTTGCTCGGTTTGATCAACCCATGGCTGTCACTGGAACACATTCTCGGGATCGTTATGTTCCCATTCGCATGGTTAATGGGTCTGGACGTCCACGACGCCTTCCAATTTGCCCAATACATGGGGACAAAGCTGGTCACCAACGAATTCGTTGTTATGGGTAAGATTGCTCCAACAATTCACAACGTACACCTGTACGGTGCCCATTACCAAGCACAATTGACGGTCTTCTTGACATCCTTCGCCAACTTCAGTACGACAGGGATGATCATCGGTGCCTTCAAGGGCTTGGCAGATAAGGAATCAAACGATTTGATCGGCCGGAATGTTGGTTACATGCTGTTGTCAGGGATTTTGGTATCGCTGCTGTCGGCTGGGATTGTTGGGTTGTTTATTTGGTAGAGTGTGGAAGCAGGCGGTTAGAGGGCGGAGCATAAGCTAACTCTGGCAGAAATGCCTGAACTTGGCATTTTTGTCAGAGTTGGCTTATGCAGGAGCCCTCTGCCTGCTGGAACACGTTTCGGCTATATAGGGGTCAACCCACGTCGCCAAAACATCTTTACAGGTAAAACCCACAAACCAAGAACCAAAAAAACAAAAGCCTCAAACCAAAAAGTAAATGAACATTTAAAACCGCGAATAGCCCAGCTCAGTGGAATCATCTATCGAACTGGGCTATTATCGTTAGTGAGGGTCCTTGATCATCGGGGTCTCATTAATGTGATATCGGGTGCCGAAACAGTGGAGAAGTCGTTGCGGAAACGGGGTTTATTAATTTATTTCCCGTTAGGGCGCTTTCTTGGCCACCGTGCCGAAACGTGCTCCGGGAGGCAGGGGGCTACTGCATAAGGCATTGCGTTCCCAAAAGGCAGGCCCGGCCTTTTGAGAACACAATACCTTATGCTCCGCCCCCTGAACGCCTCCCTCCGCACTCTGCTGCTGAAACCCAGCCCTGCCAACTCTTGCTTTTGACCTTGACCTTAACTTCATCTACGAAGCCAGCTCAACCCAATCCCAAGAGCTCCGCAGAGTTGCAATGCCCAATCATTATCTGTCTTCGCGACAATAAAGGATAGGGAGTTTTTATGAAATTTTCGCAACAAGTTAATGCTAAGAATCAATTATCGTTACGGCAGGTTTGGTCGCAAAAAGATCTGCTCAAACAGGAAATTATTGCGGGCCTCACTGGGTTCTTCGCCATTTCCTACATTATTATCGTTAACCCAGTGATTCTAAAGGACGCGGGTATTCCCACTGATCTCAGTGTGTTTGCCACCATTATCAGTTCGGTGGTTGGGTGCCTCATCATGGGGTTTTTCGCCAATTCGCCGATCATCCTCACACCGGGGATGGGGGTCAACGCGTTCTTTACCTACACCATCGTTGTCACGATGGGCATGTCCTGGCAGGTTGCCGTTGCGATCTCTATGGTTGCCAGTGTGGTCTACATGATTGTGGCGTTCACGAAACTGGCGGACGTGCTCGCGGAAGCTATCCCTGGTTCGCTAAAGAGTGGGATCACTGCTGGTATTGGGCTGTTTCTGGTTGAAATTGGCCTAGAAAAAGCGGGCCTGATCGTTCGGGGAAAATCATCCTTGATCGAACTGGGCAACCTGACCTCACCGGCTTGTTTATTGGCGCTGTTCGGCCTGTTGCTGAGCGTGATTCTTTACCAACGGAACGTGACTGGCGGTTTTCTGATTGGAATCGTTGTGACGACGATTATCGGGATCCTGTTTGGCATCCGCGATAGTGACAGTATTTCAGTCAAACTATCCGAACTTAGCCAGTACCACAACATTGTGTTGAAGGGCGACTTTAGTCACGCGTTGTCGATTCCGTTCATTCTGGCGGCGTTCTCCATGACCATGATCCTCGTGTTTGAGTCCATGGGGCTGCTGCAAGGGGTGTTGCCAGACAAGCGCAAGTTCAAGAAGTCGTTCCAGGCAAGCTCGGTCACGGCCTTTCTTTCCGGCATGCTGGGGACAAGTCCCACTGTTGCTGCGGCTGAAAGTGCGTCGGGTATTGAATCTGGCGGTCGGACGGGCATCATGTCGATCACGGCCGGGATATTGTTTGCCATTTCCCTGTTCTTCACGCCGCTGCTGAGCTACGTGCCGCAAGCGGCCATCGCGCCCGTTATTATCATTACCGGCGCCATCATGATGGAGAGCATCGGCAACATCGACATGAGCAATTTTGCCGCCTGGTTCCCAGCCTTTCTGATCGTGGTGCTGATTCCAATGACCAACAGTATTTCAACTGGTCTGGCATTCGGTTTCGTGTTCTACCCAATTCTGCGCGTTGTGTCCGGTGACGGCCGCAGCGTGCGTGGGCCGATGTACCTGTTAGGCGCGCTGTTCTTAATTGACCTTGTGCTGACAGCCATCTTGTAGCATTGGGTAAAATGCAATCAATCTTTAATCAAGTATCCAAAAGTGATTTAACTAAACTGGAGGTATTTTCAATGACATACAAAATTATCATGGACACTGACCCAGGTATCGACGACGCTGCTGCCATCACCATGGCGGTCAACGACCCGCAGATCGACCTGCAGCTGATCACCACGGTTGCCGGGAACGTCACGGTGGACAAGACCACGATTAATGCGTTAAAGCTTGTTCGGTTCTTCAACGTTGATGTTCCAGTCGCAGCTGGTGCTAAGCAACCGCTGATCAAGCCGTTTGAAGACGCTGCTCGGATTCACGGTGAATCAGGCATGCCTGGTTACGATTTCCCAGCTGACCTGCCAAAGCCAATCGACAAGAGCGCTGTTGAAGCGTTACGCGATGCCATTTTAGGCAGTGATGAGAAGGTTATTCTCGTGCCAACTGGCTCGTACACGAACATCGCGCTGCTGTTCTCTGAATATCCAGAAGTAAAGGATAATATCGAGAAAATTATCGCCATGGGCGGTTCATTAGGCAAGGGGAACATGACCTCTGCCGCAGAATTTAACGTCTTTACGGATCCTCACGCTGCTCGCATTGTTTACAACGCAGGTGTGCCGATCGTCATGGTGGGTCTGGACATCACCATGAAGGCCTTGTTGACGCACGAAAGTATCGAAAAGCTGCCAACGTTGAACGAAACCGGGAAAATGCTGCATGACATCATCATCCACGACGGCGACAATTCAGACGCCGGCATTGCGATGCACGATGTGAACACGATCTTCTATCTGTTGCACCCAGAAGCCATCACGACTGAGGACATGTGGGTCGACATCCAAACGGAAGGCCCAGCAATGGGCGAAACTGTGGGCGATATCCGCGGCGCTTACCACGATGGCAAGACCAACGCATCTGTCTGTGTCGATATCGATGCCGCCGCATTTAACAAGTGGTTCATCGAAGAAGTTACGGCAATCAACAAGTAAACAACTGTCTCATTGAAACGCTAAACTATACCGGAATTAAGCTAAGTCTATATGGGGGCTTGGCTTTTTTTCGTGGAGCAGAGCGTGGAAGAAGGCGGGTTAGGGGCGGTGTGTAACGGACTCTGGCCAAAAAGTCCGGTCCTGACTTTTTGGCCAGAGTCCGTTACACGTTAGCCCTCTGCCTTCTGGAACGCGTTTCAGCAATATAAAATGCCCCCACGTCGCCAAAACCACTTGAAGAATAAAACGCAGACCATTAAAGCTTTTTACATCCTAACTGCTTAGCCAAGTAGCCGAGATACTGGGCAAGCACGTTCCATTCCGCAATTCGGCACTCCGCAGTGGTGGCTCGCGATGAAGCTAATTCAGCTGTCGCTCTGCGCCATCTGAATGGATCTCCACCGTCTCGCAGATGACTAAGCGAGGAAGGCACCCTCGCCAAGTCATCTCGACACCACAGCTCCGTGCCAAATTGCTGCATTTCACTTACAGTGAGTGTCTTAGCTATGTTAGTTAAAAATTAAACCACAGATAAAACTATTTCGAGGTGAATCCGCACGCGACTGCTGATTTAAGTCAAAGGTTATAACCCTGAGACAATGATTTCGTTGATTATCTATTCAATGAATTATAAGTCGACCAATGTGTTCAGACGAAATGCTATCTTAACACGTTCAAGTGACTATAGAATAGCCACTAGAAAGCATGCAAATCGTTACTATAATTGTGATACCTTACGAGATATTACAATGCTAAGTAAACGCTTCGTTCATCCAATCAAAATAGATTGCAACAAATTCGTTACGAACCCAACGTTTCATTGTATAATGGACGCTGTTTGTCGTTATATGTGTACGAGCGCCGGTCGATGATATTAAATATCAGCAATCCTTGGAAACACTACTGGAGTATGTTAGGTTCTGTTGTCGCACTTGCACTATGTGAGCTTCACGGAGCGGACCGAGCTCGGAGCAGTGGTGTTGGTGGCACTTGGCGGGGCGGGTTTGCCCGCTTAGAGCCACGTGAGACGAGGGAGATCCATTCATTTTACGGCCAGCGGTCGGAAAATGAATTAGCTCACTTGCGAACCACCACAGCTCCCAGAGTCGGCCCGCGGAGTGAGGCGACATCCTGCACAACCCAGGACCACAAAACCAGAATATTTTTCTCCTGAACCGTTTCCACCAGCCACGAATTTCTAGTATAATGTAAAGCGAACTGGTTAACGCCAGATGCGTGTGAAACACCGGTAAGTTGGTTGCATGTCGTGGGGAATTAAGGTAAAGTAGAACGGGACGTGAAACATCGTTGTTTCACAGAAAAAGGTGGAGAAAGAGTAATGAACGATAGCCAATTTCAAACGGCATTAGCGGCACATGACATTACGTTGAGTGAAGCGCAGATGACCCAGTTTGAGCAGTACTATGAACTATTGGTGGAGACCAACAAACACTTGAACCTGACAACGATCACGGAGCGCTCTGATGTGTATTTGAAGCACTTCTTTGATTCGTTAACGCCAGCATTTTACATACCAGAACTGCGCACTGAATCACTGACACTATGTGATGTGGGTGCCGGTGCCGGTTTTCCGTCGATTCCTTTAAAGATTGCGTTTCCTAACCTGAAGATCACCATCGTGGATTCGTTGAATAAGCGGATCAAATTTCTGGAAACGCTCGTCGAGACATTGGGATTAGACGGCGTTGAAGTCTTTCATGCGCGAGCAGAGGAGTTCGGCGGGAAGCGGTCTGAACACCGCGAGGCCTACGATATCGTGACGGCGCGTGCCGTTGCCCGGATGAGTGTGCTCAGTGAACTATGTTTGCCACTCGTGAAGCTCAACGGCCAATTTGTTGCCATGAAGGCGGCGCAGACCGAGGCTGAACTCGATCAGGGCATTACTGCGATTGCGATGCTTGGCGGTGAACTGACGGCGGACTATGAGTTTGCCTTGCCTGAATCGGGCGACGGCCGCCACATTGTGGTGATCGATAAGCAAAGACACACGCCGAAACGCTACCCGAGAAAAGCGGGGACCCCGAACAAGGAACCACTGGGAGAAGCCTGACCGGTCAGTGATAGGGATTCGCGACTGGTCAACATACTGACAGCTAACACTGCCCGTCGTGCGGTGAAGGCCATTTCACCTAGCCATAACGTGTTTTTAAACACTTCCTAGGTATTGGAGGGAGAGTCGTCATGGGTTTTTCATTATTTGGCAGAGATAAATCGAATAAGGATGATAACACGCAGGAGAACATCAAGCAAAACGTAATCATGGTGCCCGTGAACGCCGTCGTCCCAAACCGGTTTCAACCACGCCAGGTGTTTGACGAACGGGGCATCGAGGAGCTGGCACAGACCATTGCGGACCACGGCCTGTTGCAGCCCATCGTGTTGCGTGAATACGAACCAAAGAAATACGAGATCATTGCGGGGGAACGCCGGTTTAGAGCCGTGAATTCACTGCATTGGCAGGAGGTCCCGGCAATCGTCGAGACCCTGTCAGACGATGAGACCGCCTCACTGGCATTGATCGAGAACCTGCAACGAGAGGGGCTCTCACCAATTGAAGAGGCGCAGGCTTACCAATCATTGATGAAACTCAATCATTTGACGCAGGCCTCGCTGGCTAAGGAGATCGGCAAAAGCCAGTCCTTCGTGGCCAATAAATTACGGCTGTTGAAGCTCAGTCAGCCGGTTCAAGACGCCATGATGAATCATGAGATCAGTGAGCGTCACGGCCGGGCACTGCTGGCGGTGACTGATAAGCAACAGGAGAAACTACTGAAACGTATCGAGACTGACCATCTGACAGTGAAGGATGCTGAACGGTTGATTCAGCGGTCAAAGGCGAAGAACAAGCCGAAACCAACGCTGCATTCCGTTTCTGCGGATACCCGGGTGGCGGTCAATACGATTCGCGAATCAGTGAAGATGGTGACGGAAGCTGGTCTTCAGGTACAAACCTCGGAAGAAGACGAAGATGACCACTACCGCATCACCATTGACATCATCAAGAAATCATAAAGGAGTGACAACTAACCAATGGCAGATATAATTGCGCTTGCAAACCAAAAGGGCGGCGTTGGTAAAACGACCACGGGCGTTAACCTCGGCGCTGGCTTAGCCAACCTTGGCAACCGGGTCCTGATCATCGATATCGATGCCCAGGGGAATGCCACCAGTGGGGTGGGGATCGCGAAATCCTCAATCAACAAGGATATCTATGACGTTTTGGTCAATGAAGAACCGCTTCAAGACGTTATTTTACACACGACCCACAAGGATCTGGACATCGCACCGGCAACGATTCAGCTTTCTGGGGCCGAGATCGAACTGACCTCCCAAATTGCCCGGGAGACCCGGTTATTAGACGCTGTGAAAACGATCGGCGACGACTACGATTTCATTTTGATCGACTGCCCGCCATCGCTTGGGCTGTTGACCATCAACGCCTTTACGGCCAGCAACTCAATTCTGATTCCTGTTCAAAGTGAATACTATGCTTTGGAAGGACTCAGCCAACTGTTGAATACGATTCAACTGGTTAGAAAGCACTTTAACCCCGATTTGAAGATCGAGGGTGTTTTGTTGACCATGTACGATGCCCGGACTAAACTGGGGCACCAGGTCAACGACGAAGTGAAGAAGTACTTTAAGGACAAGGTGTACAAGACCATTATTCCACGTAACGTGCGGCTCTCAGAAGCCCCAAGTCACGGGGTGCCAATTATGGACTACGACGCAAAATCAACCGGTGCAATCGTTTATACCGAACTCGCAAAGGAAGTGGCAGCTGCTCATGGCAAACAAAAATAACAAAGGGTTAGGTCGCGGTATCGAAGCGTTGTTTGCGGACAACAGTGTTGACCCTGAAGCAGAAACTGTTGTGGATATTAAGCTGGACCAGATTCGGCCCAACCCATACCAACCACGACAAAAGTTTGATACAGCGGCACTGAAAGACCTGGCACGCTCCATTGAAAAGTCTGGTGTTTTCCAGCCGATCATCGTGCGACAACCAGACCCTGAGGTGACCCGCTATGAGATCCTCGCGGGCGAACGTCGTTTTCGGGCTTCTAAAATGGTTAAAAATGACACGATTCCAGCCATTGTGCGGGAAGTCAGCAAATCGCAAATGATGGAGATCGCTGTCTTGGAAAACCTGCAGCGGGAAGATCTAACGCCGCTTGAAGAGGCCGAAGCGTACGAAATGCTGATGACCAATCTCAAGCTAACCCAAAACGAAGTGTCCAAACGATTGGGTAAGAGTCGGCCGTACATTGCCAACTATCTGCGGTTACTGGGCCTGCCAAAACAGGTCAAAGAACTGCTGCAAAAGAAGCGGTTGTCCATGGGGCAGGCGCGGACGTTGCTGTCATTGAAGGACCGCAGCCACATGGTCAGTCTGGCGAACCGCGCCGCTGACGGGAAAATGACCGTCCGGACGCTGGAGAGTATCGTTGACAAGATGAACGGCCAGGTTGCGGAAAAGCCAAAGAAGCATACCAAGCAGAAGTCACCGTACCTGCGCGCTGGCGAGAATGCCATGCAGGAGAAGTTCGGTACCCAGGTCTCCATCAGTGAAAGCAAAGAAGGCCAGGGCCGCATCGAGATCGAGTACCTGTCAGATGACGATTTGAACCGGATCTTAGATATTTTAGATGTGCATTTAGATTAATAAAGAAGGGTGATTACATGTACGATTTTGGCGATATTGTCGAAATGAAAAAGCCGCATCCCTGTGGTGTCAACCGCTGGCAGATCATTCGGATGGGTGCGGATATTAAGATCAAGTGTACCGGCTGCGGCCACATTGTGATGCTGACCCGCCGCGAGTTTGAAAAGAAGCTCAAAAAAGTTCTGGAGAAAGCCGACCAGGACGCAAAATAGTAGTTTAAAAATTTATAAGGAAGCGTGAATTTATACTATGTCATTAACTGCAGGAATTGTCGGTCTGCCAAACGTCGGTAAGTCAACCCTATTTAACGCGATCACGAACGCCGGCGCCGAAATGGCCAACTACCCATTTGCCACTATCGACCCTAACGTCGGAATGGTCGAAGTGCCGGATAACCGTTTGGACCGGATCCAGGAATTGATTCCAGCCAAGAAAGTTGTCCCAACCACCTTCGAATTTACCGACATTGCCGGGATCGTTAAGGGTGCCAGCAAGGGTGAAGGTCTTGGGAACAAGTTCTTGGAAAACATTCGCCAAGTCGACGCCATCGTGCACGTTGTGCGGGCATTTGACGACGACAACATTACCCACGTCGCTGGCAAGATCGACCCAATCGACGATATCGAGACCATTAATTTGGAACTGGGTCTGGCTGACTTGGACGCCGTTGACAAGCGCTTGGCTAAGGTGCAACGTGCTGCCAAGGGGAACGACAAGGAAGCGAAAGCCGAATTGGCCGTCTTAGAAAAGATCAAGCCAGTTTTGGAAGCCGGTAAGGGCGTTCGCTCAATCGATTTTGACGAGGACGAACAACCCATCGTGAAGGGCTTATTCTTGCTGACCAGCAAGCCGGTCCTGTACGTAGCTAACATTGCGGAAGACGACATGGCAGATCCAGAAGGCTCGAAGTACTTCAAGCTGATCCAAGATTACGCTGCCAAGGAAGGCGCTGAGGCCATCGGCGTTGCTGCCGAAGCCGAAGAAGAAATTGCGGAACTGGATGCTGACGAAAAGAAGGACTTCTTGGAAGCAGAAGGGGTTGAAGAACCTGGCTTAAACCGTCTGATTCGTGCTTCTTATCACCTCTTAGGCCTGCAAACGTTCTTTACCGCTGGTGGTAAGGAAACTCGTGCTTGGACCTTTAAAGAGGGCACCAAGGCCCCACAGGCAGCCGGCATTATCCATTCAGATTTCGAACGCGGCTTTATCCGAGCAGAAGTCATGGCCTTTGATGCGTTGGATGAGTTAGAATCCGAAGCAAAGGTGAAGGAAGCTGGGAAGCTGCGGGTTGAAGGTAAGGATTATGTGATGCAGGATGGGGATATTGTGGAGTTTAGGTTTAATGTGTAGAGTGTGGAGCAAGGCGGTTAAGGGGCAGAATGTAACGGACTCTGTCAGAAAATCCCGTTTCTGGATTTTTTGACAGAGTCCGTTACATGGCAGCCCCTTGCCTTGCGGAACACGTTTCGGCTGTGTGGACGAGAAAGCCTTTCAGCAGAAATGCCTGGTTTTGGCATGTGTGCCAGAGTTAGCTTATGCAGTAGCCCTCAGCCTTGCGAACACGTTTCGGCTATGTGGGCGAGAACGTGCTCTACTGAGATATAACACTAAACAATACCCAGTCTAAAGACCCGTTTAACATTAACCATTTATTCAACTGTGCCGAAACGTGCTCCGGAAAGCAGGGGGCTCCTGCAGAAGCAGCTTCGACTTCAAAATCCAAGACCGGGATTTTAAAGTCAAAGCTACTTCTGCTCCGCCCCCGAACGCTTTCCTCCGCACTCTGGCCAAGGAGGAAACCAACTTGAGTGAAAACGAACCACGCAACGCAGGCGCTCAGCAGCGTAATCGAAATGCTGACGTCCATCAAGACCGCAACTCTGCTGCTAAAAGCGAGCGGGCCGTCTTTGATAACATCGGTTTGACTAAGCGTAACGCCGATTACATGTACCGGTTTAACCAAGCTTTGCAGGAACAACCAAAATTGTCTGTTGATAAGAAGTCAGAAATCGTCAATCAGATGGTCGCTGATCTTCAAGAAGGGCAAAGAACGGGGAAGACTGCCAAAAATCTTTTCGGTGGTGACGTTCACGCCCGCGTAAAGGAAATCGTTGAGGGGCCAAAACGTGATGCCAGCGCCCCAGATCCATACTGGCCAAGTGCGCTTTACAACGGACTGTGGTTCTTTACCATTTTCAGTTTGATGTTCGGAATCCTCTACATCGTTTCGCCATCAGCACAGAAAAATGGGTCGCCAGTCGGGATTACGTCAATTATCCTGTCAGGGGTCATCGCTGGGCTAGCATTGCCAGCTATTCCACGGATGTTTGATTCAAAACGCAAGCACTCACTGAACCTCTGGATCCGGATCCTGTTAGCAATCCTCTTTGTGGTTGCATGGCTGGTGCTGTTCTACGGCATGGCCTACTTGCCAGGCTTCTTGAACCCAGTAATGACACCATGGGCACAGTTAGTATTAGGTGTGCTGACAGGTGTCGGCGCCTGGTTCGTCAAGCAGCACTATGACCTGCGACAAGGGTTCTTTTCTGGGAATACGCAGAGGAGAAGGTAGAGTGTGGCAGAGTGTGGAAGCAGGCGTTTAGAGGGCGGAGCCTAAGCCAACTCTGGCAGAAATGCCTGAACTTGGCATTTTTGTCAGAGTTGGCTTAGGCAGGAGCCCTCTGCCTGCTGGAACACGTTTCGGCTATATGGGCGAGAAGGTATCACCAAAGTGTCCTCACATAGCTCACATTCACCATCAAAACAAATCAATAATGCAAAGCAAAAAAAGCACGCCATCATCCCAAAATGATAGCGTGCTTTTTTTGCTATTCAATATCATAAGTCAACAATAATGATACCGCTTACCATAAAATTTCGAACGATTATCATTCTCCCAAACCGATTGTTCTCAATCCTCCAAAATAAAATCATTTTCCAATGCATAAGCGGGAAGCAAGGGCTAAATCACGAATTTAAAATAACAGTTTGATGAGAACCGTTGCATTTTCTGAAAACGCCTGTTATATTAAATGGCAACACAAAAAAATATCATAAGGGAGCGTTTATTTCAATGACTACTAATTGGGATACAAAGTTTGCAAAAGAAGGAATTACATTTGATGATGTTTTACTGATACCAGCGGAAAGTCATGTGTTGCCAAACGATGTCGATTTACGGATCCAATTAGCCGATAATTTGAAGTTAAACGTACCATTTCTCAGTGCCAGCATGGACACTGTGACTGAATCAAAAATGGCCATTGCCATGGCAAACAACGGTGGTTTAGGGGTCGTTCATAAGAACATGAGCAAGGAAGCCCAAGCTGCTGAAGTTGCTAAGGTCAAGGCCGTTACAAAGGATGCCGAAGCCCACCCAATTGCCGCTGTTGATGCAAATAACCACTTGTTGGTTGCAGCTGCTGTTGGTGTTACTTCTGACACCTTTGAACGTGCTGAGGGTCTGTTGGATGCTGGTGCTGATGCCATCATCATCGATACTGCCCATGGTCATTCAGCTGGCGTGTTACGCAAAGTTGCTGAAATTCGTAAGACCTTCCCTGAAGCTACTTTGATTGCTGGGAACGTTGCTACGGGCGATGGCACTCGTGCCTTGTTTGATGCCGGCGTTGACGTTGTTAAAGTTGGTATCGGTCCTGGTTCAATTTGTACCACTCGGGTCGTTGCCGGTGTTGGCGTCGCTCAACTGACTGCCATTTACGACGCCGCAACTGCTGCTCAAGAATACAACAAGCCAATCATTGCTGATGGCGGGATCAAGTACTCTGGTGATATCGTCAAGGCGTTAGCAGCCGGCGGGAACGCAGTAATGCTCGGTTCAATGCTTTCAGGAACTGACGAAGCACCTGGTGAAGTCTTTGAAGACAACGGCCAAAAGTTTAAGTCATATCGTGGTATGGGTTCAGTTGCCGCCATGGAACATGGTTCAGCTGACCGATACTTCCAAGGCGGCGTAAACGAAGCCAACAAGTTGGTACCAGAAGGTATCGAAGCACGAGTAGAATACAAGGGTTCCGTTGATGACATCATCTTCCAAATGATTGGTGGCTTACGTTCAGGCATGGGTTACACCGGTGCCGCAACCGTTGCTTCACTAATCAAGAAGGCCCAATTCGTCCGGATCTCAAACGCTGGGTTAATTGAATCACATCCTCATGATGTGCAGTTGACGAAGGCGGCACCTAACTACAAGTAGTAGAGTGTGGAAGCAGGCGTTTAGAGGGCGGAGCATAAGCTAAGTCTGGCAGAAATGCCTGAACTTGGCATTTGTGTCAGAGTTGGCTTATGCAGTAGCCCTCTGCCTGCTGGAACACGTTTCCGCTATGAGGCCAAGAAAGCTTCCAGAAAAAAATCAAAAAATCAAACATAAAAAAGAGAGTCAGAAAACCACACCGTTTTCTGACTCTCTTTTACTTTGAGAATGCAATTCATTAACGCAAGTTTGTGAACACATAGTTCGGTGTGCAATTCAGTGGGTGAGACTGTTAGTTACCCGTGGTCTTGATACCAAGTGATTGGGCTTCACTGGTAACGAAATCACGAATTGTCCGCGGCTTTTGGTCACCGAGGAGCCAGTGATAAACGTTGGCGTTTCCTGACCAACCCCAGTCGGTGTAAGTCTTACGCATGGCAACAAAGGCCGCCTTTGCGAAGCTGTCACCGCCTTCAAAGTAGGAAGGCCAGTAGTCCCTTAAATGATCGGCATCAACAAAGACTGGCTTGATATCAGTCCCCATGACGTCGTTCATGATGTCACAGATCTCATTTGGCGTCTTAATCTCGTCACTTAAGACGTAGATGGCGTGTTTGTGGGAGTCTTCCTTGAGTACCTTAATAATGACGTCAGCTTCATCGAGTGCGTTAAGATACGAAACAGGCATATCCAAAGGCCGGGAATCAGATTTCCGGTAGGCGCGACATTTTAATAACAATCTTCGAATAAATGGATTAAAATAGAACATAACAAATTGTATCGAATTTTAGGTAACTTAAAGGTTGGTAGTCCAGACTATCGTAAGGGATTGCTGGTGCAGTTGAGATTGTGTGCAACCACAGTTGACCAATGCAGTGATATGGGCTGAGTTAGCGATAAGGTTTTTCTATGACAGTCGCCATTTGGTTGTGGTTATTTTCGTTGCAGGGCTTAAAATGCATGGCGGATCAAACCAAGACTCTTAAGATTAGGTTAACCAACTTACGCTCTTCATAAGTTCCACAATAAATTGCTGAATGATTATTCGACTTTTGTTAATATAGACATAAGCGATCGTGTTTTGTGCATTTATGATGTCACGATGCTTTCCCGGTAGTAATCGATCCAATTCTATGAATAAGGGAGTATTAAATTAATTATGAAAATTTTAGTTGTTGATGACGATAAAGAAATCGCGCAATTATTAGAGATTTACATTAAAAACGAAGGCTACGAACCAGTAACGGCCTACAATGGGAAGGAAGCTTTGACAAAGCTACATACCACACCGGACATTGGGCTGATGATTCTTGATATCATGATGCCTGAAATGAATGGGATCGAAGTCATCAAAGAAGTCCGGAAAGATTCAGAACTCCCAATTTTGATCTTGTCTGCCAAGACGGATGACATGGATAAGATTCAGGGCTTGATCAGTGGTGGGGACGATTACGTCACGAAACCATTCAACCCGCTGGAAGTCATGGCCCGCGTTAAGTCGCTGTTGCGGCGGTCACAGGACCACGTCACTGAAAGTCAGCCGGACGTCCTCGACATTGGGTCGTTGACCATTAACAAGGATTCACACGAAGTCAAAACGATTGCCGGGAGTCCCATTAATTTGACGGCCTTGGAATTCGGCATTCTGTACCTGTTAGCAAGTCATCCGAACCGGGTCTTTTCTGCTGATGAAATTTTTGAGCGCGTTTGGCGACAGGAATCAATCGTTTCGGCCAAAACGGTCATGGTGCACGTGTCTCATTTAAGGGATAAAATTGAAGACGCAACTGGCGGCGAAAAAGTGATTCAAACCGTTTGGGGTGTCGGTTACAAGATTGAAACCCACTAGCACAACTGATGGGTGGTTAAAGTCAGTTTCCAGGCGCTGTTTGGGAACTGATTTTAGTATCATCAGCCGGATGGTAGGGAAAATAATCAGGTTGGAGGATAGCCGTGAAACTCACCACACGAGAAAAAAGTGCCCTCATCATGGAGGCGTTTGTGACCATTGTCATACTACTGTTAGTGAACCTATCAGTAATCGTGATTCTAAATGATATGATTCAAACGAACCCAGGATTGCAGGACGGGATATTTATCATTAAACGGTCCATGGTCATCGGCCCGTACCACTATCAGCTGTGGAGCTGGGAGAATATTTTTATTGGCCTGATGATTGCGGCGGATGCCGGTGTCGTTTATTGGCGGCTGTTGCGCCGGTACCATCAGATGCAGCTGCGGCACATCATTGATGAACTGCACTACATTGCTAATGGCCACTTTGACCACCGAATCCCGTTCACGTTGAAGGGCGATACGCAACGCGTGGTGACGTCAGTGAATGCGTTGGTTGATTCCGTGATTTCGTCAATGGAAGATGAACGCCGAATCGAAAAATCAAAGGATGAACTGATCACAAATGTCAGCCATGACCTGCGAACGCCGTTAACGTCAATTATCGGCTATCTGGGCTTGATTGAGGATCATCAGTACCACTCAGAGGATGATATTCTCAAATACACGCACACGGCGTTTAACAAGGCCAAGCAAATGAAGTCCTTGGTGGAAGATCTCTTTGAGTACATCAAGATGCGCCAAACCGATACGCCGATGAACATCTCTAAGATCGACATCAATCAGATGCTGGAACAACTGGCTGCTAGTTTTGAGCTTGAAGCGGAAGATAAGGGGATCAAGATTGCCATCGATGCAGATGACAAACCGTTACAGATCGAAGCGGATGCCGAAAAACTTGGTCGGGTGTTCAATAATTTGATTACAAACGCGTTGAAGTACGGTGACGGCGGCCACAATATCATTTTGCGGTCTAAGCCGGTCAGTGAGCGGGAAATTCAGGTGAGCGTCGAAAACGACGGTTCACAGATTCCGGAAGCGTCACTGAAACAGGTGTTTGAACGGTTTTATCGGGTTGAAGGATCACGTTCCAAAGCTACGGGGGGAACGGGTTTAGGCTTAGCCATTGCCCAGAGTATTGTGGATCGGCACGGCGGGTACATTTACGTCACGTCCGATCCCAAAATGACGCGGTTTATCATCCACTTGCCGGTTAAAAACGGGGAGCGAATCGAACGCGTCCAACCAACAACAACACCGGAGGAAAATCTTGAAGAATAAAGAAATTCAAATGAGAACCATCGCACAGATGGGTCTTATTTTAAGTGTTATAGCACTGTTTATGGCGTTTTATACGAGTGGCGTTACTGCGCAAGCCTCGTCGGTTTCATCCGCGTCGTCCACTTTGAATTTGAACGTGAAGTCAGCGATTGCCATTGACGCTAACACAGGTCAGGTTTTATATGACAAAAACGACAAAAAGGCGTTGCCGATTGCTTCTATGACGAAACTATTAGCCATCTACATTGTGTTGCAAGAAGTGCATGATGGTAAATTATCTTGGAATCAGAAAGTGCATGTCAATCAGGCGACCGCAAAACTGAGTAAGAATACGGAATTGACTAACGTGCCGTTGACGACCAGCGAAACCTACACCGTTAAGGAACTCTACCAGGCATCGCTGATCTATTCGGCTAACGCAGCGGTCGTTGCATTAGGTAATGAGATCTCAGGCAGCCCGCATGTGTTCATGACGAAGATGCGGCAAACGGCTAAGAAGCTTGGACTCAATTCAGCCAAGCTGATCACGGCCTCTGGTATTACCAATGGTCAAGCTGGCTCAATGGGCTATTCATCACTGCCGAAAAAGGATGAAAACACGATGTCAGCAAGTGATGTCGCTAAGTTAGCCCAGGATCTGTTGAAGACTTATCCAGAAATCTTAAAAACAACCTCAACTTCAACGCTGACCTTTGATAAGGGTGGCGCTAGTGAGACGAAAATGACCAGTTGGGATCTCATGCTCAAAGGGTTATCGCAGTATTCGGCTAACTTACCAGTTGACGGGTTAAAGACGGGCTCATCAACTGCTGCCGGCGCCAACTTTGTTGGGACGGTCAAGAAGAATGGCCACCGGATCATTACGGTGGTCATGCACGCGGCTTACAAGTCCAGCACCGATCCGTCACGTTTCGTCCAAACTAAAAAATTGATGAACTGGGTCTACGCTACTTATAAACCAGTGACTTTAAAGAAGGGTGCGCAGTTTGCCCAGAGTGACACAGTCAGCGTACCTTATGGCAAACAAAAAACAACCACGGTTGCAGTTGGTAAGAACACGACTGTTTGGCTGGCTCAGAATCAGAGTACGGCGCGGCTGAAGGGCAAGGCCCATTTGAAGGCTTCAGTTACTGAGAAGAAGGGGTTAAAGGCGCCGTTAGCAGCTGGTACTCAAGTCGGAACACTGAATTTGAAAACTGATGGGCAATCTTTCAGTTTCTTAAATGGCGGTGACACATTAAATGTGCCGATTCAGATCAATCATAGCCTAAAACGTGCTAATTGGTTCGTTCGGACTTGGCGAGATATTGCTGGTATTTTTTAAAATTTAGTAGCTGAATAAATAGTTATATGAACAAAAACGGGTGCCTTTATTGCATCGTTCGTAAACTGAATGGCCAATTTAAAATTACCTATGAGACACAACTAAATTCTAATGTTTTCCTTGTGAATCCAACGTAGGAAAACATAATGAAACATGGTAAAATAATCTTGCATTGTGTGATTATGGTGTATATTTTGTTTGATTTTGGTAAAAGCACTCATGCGGTCACTGTTGATCGGCGTGAGTCTAAAACATTTCAGTTGTGTCGAACGCTTTGTGATGGAGGCATTCTTTTTGACTAAACAATTGCCAAACCCAAACGAGCCCAGGTGGCGGATGACGTTACGGACGTCCATGCCATTGAACTTAAGCTATA
Organism: Secundilactobacillus paracollinoides; assembly: GCF_001702155.1. NCBI lineage: Bacteria > Bacillati > Bacillota > Bacilli > Lactobacillales > Lactobacillaceae > Secundilactobacillus > Secundilactobacillus paracollinoides. Next base: position 389,042 of record NZ_CP014912.1, on the reverse strand, counting down.
TCCCGATTGGCTTGGCTTGTGGTGTGCTGTTGCACGCCGCTGGTTTTAACACGTTATTGACGGGGCTTGTTTCAATTATGGTTTTTTCCGGCGGTGCTCAATTTATGATCGCGTCAATGTTAACGATCAACGCGCCGTTACTTTCAATTGTCTTAATGCTGTTCTTCTTGGAACTGCGTTATGCGTTACTTGGATCCAGTTTATCCCGGTATCTAAAGGGGCAGTCGGAACGATTCCTGCTGGTCTTTGCGGTATCGTTGAACGATGAAAATTACGCGGTCAACTACTTAAAGTTTGCTACGGACGAGAAGTGGACGCCGCAAGATGCCTTACAGGTTGAACACTACTCACTGTTATTTTGGACGGTCAGCAACCTCATCGGCAGCCTGATTGGGAGTGCTTTGAAAATTAATCTCAACGTGGTTCAATTCGCGTTGACGGCACTGTTCATTTACATGGTTGTGATGCAGATCAAGGAACGCCTCACCATTATCGTGGCCATTTTGGCCGGTATCTTGGCCGTGGTCTTCCTAACGTTGACTAAGAGCACTATTGGCTTGGTCATCTCAACGTTGCTGACGTCCTTCATCGGCTTCTTGTTCGAACATTATCTGGTAGAGAAACATCCGAAGAGTCATTTGCTGTACAAATTGCGGCATCATGAGGATACTGCCGACGAGGATGAGGACGAAGATTCCGTTGAAGAATCGGGTCAGAATAGCTAGGCGAGGTAAACGGAATGAATTCTGTGAATACGTGGAATACCACACAACATTTTTGGCTGATTATTTTGGGGTTCTTTGTGGCCTTTGCGCCACGTTATCTGCCAATTAAGATCTTTACCAAACGAAAAATTCCCGAGTGGTTCAACGAATGGATGCGGTTCGTACCCGTTTCGTTGTTTACGGCGCTGGTCGTAAAGGATATTTTTATTTCCAGTTCCTACCACTTTGAAGTGATGCCGCACATTGCTGACATCATTGCGGGATTACTCGTTTTAGTCATTGCGTACGTGACACGCTCCATGGCAATTTCCGTAGTTGCTGGGTTGATCAGCGTGTTCCTGCTATCAATGATCATTTGATGCACAAAAACTTAATAGATGAGTCTAACTTGAAGCGTTGACCGGTTTGGTCAGGGCTTTTTATTTTGCTGCAAAGACTGCTCTTGGCTGACAGGCCTTACTGTAATTTCCAGTATAGGGTGTCAGTGTAACGACTTGATGGTGGTTATGAAAAGATTGTGTAAATGTTGTGTATCGTTTATGTTAAGACCGATGGATGCTGGAACCGTTATGACGCGTTAACCCTTGTTGTATTCGGCATTGTGGGCTGACACATGTGTCGCAAAAATGAGTTTGGACTAGGCAAGAATTGGCTTTTTTTACTGCACGCAAACTGATCAATGTATGTTAGATTATAGGTATCAAGTTGATGGGTTAGTGCTAATTGGAAAATTTGAATGACTTAAATTGCGTTAGTGTGTTGCTTCGTTCTGCCATTCGGCCTTGCAAGTTGAGGTGAAATCGCGCCAGAGCACACAATGCCGAGCAGTTTCACTACGCTACGATACCAGCAATCGTCATCATAGATGGTCAACCACATATAACTGGTGTTATAAAACCTGGTAATCAATTGTTAGCAGTGGTAACTAGCACATTGTGAGAAGTGTCGCTGTTAATAGTCTTACCAGCAGTCGAGGGCGGATTCTCCGCAAACTTGGTTTAATGCTATTTCGATGCTTAACTAGTGGTAACAAGTAAGCTCTACGTAAGTGGAATGCAGCAATTCGGCAGGTTGTCGTGGTGTCGACATCAGTTAGCGACCGTACTTGGGTCGGTTACTGATGTGCGAGTCGACTGAGATCCACTCGAGAGCTGCGCAGCAGAAATCGAGTTAGCTCAGTCGCGAGCCACTACGACAGCCTGCCGAATTGCGGAATGCAACGGACTATCCACCCAGGATGATGCTAAGACTCATATAACACTGTGTTAGCTAGAAATTTTGGGTTAATCTGACACTGACTAAGTAGCAGTCTGTTACTTGCAATAAAGCGAGATGGAATCGGGTTGAGATCATGTTTTGACAGTGTTTCCATCACTTGACGGGCTGTGTGATGCGCATACCAGATCGCGGTCGGTCACTGATAAAAGTTCCCGAAAATTTACTCGGAACGGCTGTCATGCATTGTCATCATGGTATAATAAGTTTAAATTGTTTGGATCAGATGTGGAGGGAATTTCTTGAAAAAGTGGGTATGGGCTGTTGCAACAGCCATTATAATTATCATTGCTGGTGGCTTGGCGTACACCAGTCACCACAACGTGCAAACACAGTATAATAACGCTATGAATAGTGGTAAATTATCAGTTCAGGATAAGAGTTACTCGGCGGCTGAAACGGCCTTTCAGACGGCGTTGCGTCACAAGGACAGCGACAAGGTTGCGCAGACCTATCTGTCGCAAACACAAAACTACGTTGCCGGGAATGCTGCCTTGAATGATGGCAACTTTTCAACAGCTAAGAAGGCCTTTACGAAGGTTAAAAATGCGAAGAATGGTTACGACGTGTTAACCAAGCGGGCTAAAACGTCCTTGAAACGGGTCAAACCAATTCAGTTTCGTTCAGAAATGTTCACTCAAATCTACGGCCAAGCCGTTACCCAGTATCAAGCACAGTCTTACACCGAGTCTAACGCGACGTTGGACCGTATCTTGACCGATAAGGATGCTAAGCAGACATACTATCAGGATACGTATAACAAGGCGGTTGCACTGCGGTCTTCCAATAATAAAGCAATTAAAAACGGCGGTGACGGCACACCAGCTTCCGATTCTAGTGCTGTGGCCACAACCGATAGCGACAGTTCATCCGCAACAGCCACGACTGGCAGTACCTCAGCATCTTCCAGCAGCGTTGCTGGGCTAACGAAGGCTGAAAGCAAAGCTGCCAAGAATTATAAAGGGACCAACGAGTACACGGTCAAAAAATCGCAGACTGAGATCAACGGCAAAACGATTACTAACGCCCAAATTGCTGCTGCACGTAAGACGCTTAAGAGTGCCGGTGTTGAAGCAGGGAGCTTTTCGGATCAAGATATCCGGACAGGCTTGATTGCGGCTAACAAGGCAGGTATCTCATACAAGGCTTACGTTAACAAGACTTATAAATAACGCACCAAGTTTGGTGTAATAAACGCGAAAGTAGTTTCTGTGGGCACCGTCTAGTTGCCCGCGGAAACTGCTTTTAAATACCCTGAAATTTAAATGAGACTGAAGTTGAGGTGACCTGAGTGGGAATTTATCATCGATTTGTTGAAAATGTAACACTGCGTCGCTGGACCGTGCTGGGGTTCATCATCCTGATTCTCTGGCTGGTTCGGTCGCAAATGAGCAAGATCCTGTTAACCTTTATCTTTACGTTTTTAGTCCTGCGCTTGATTCACTTTGTCCAACGACACGTGCGGATCCCATCGCGGCTCATTGTGATCACCGTGTATGTGCTGATCATTCTCGGGATGTACTTTGCCATCACGATCTATTTGCCAAAGGTCGCCACACAGGTCGTTGTGACGGTGCAGTCGATTTACAAATTCTATCAAAGTGCTTCCAGTGACACGAATGCGCAGATGCGCTGGGTGGCCGACTGGGTCGGCAAATCGAACATTATGCCGCAGGTAAAGGGTGGCATTAAGCTCATCATGGACTACCTGACAAGTATTGGCTCGTTTGGCCTGACGTTTGTGTTGTCACTGATCCTAAGCTTTTTTTTCACCATTGAGGAAAAGCCGATGCGGTCGTTTTCTAAACTATTTTTAGATAGTGACTACGGCTGGTTCTTCCAAGATGTGTACTATTTTGCCCACAAGTTTTCAGATACCTTTGGCGTCGTCATCGAAGCCCAGTTCGTGATTGCTATCGTCAACACAGCAGTTACAACCATTGGTCTAGCGTTTCTGCAAATGCCGCAACTGCTGGTACTGGCCATCATGATCTTCATCCTGAGTCTGGTGCCCGTCGCTGGGGTGATTATTTCCGCTATTCCGCTGTCTCTGATCGGGTATTCCGTTGGCGGGGTTCGAACGGTGGTCTATATCGTCATTCTGCTCGTTATCGTGCATACGCTGGAAGCGTACGTGTTGAATCCCAAACTCATGTCCAGCAAAACGGAATTGCCGATCTTTTACACGTTCGTTGTGTTACTGGCCGGTGAAGCGCTTTGGGGCACCTGGGGGCTGATCGTCGGTGTGCCGATGTTTACGTTCTTCCTGGATATTCTGGGTGTGAAACGTGCGCACGGCCTGCACGTGCCGCCAGCTCAGCTGCAGCAATTAACCGAGCAGCAACTTAAGAAACTAAAGAACCGCGACTGGCGGCGTAACAAGACGGACCATTCAGGTGATGAAAAATGACGTTTAAGAATCTCATGACAGGCAATCCATCATATGTGTCGCGGTATCAGGACGCACCAAACGACCAACGCCAACGGGCCGACCATTTGTGCTGGCAACTGAACCAAATGGACCCAAGTGTGGGTGAGGCACGTCAGAAAATTTTGATGCAACTCTTTGAGACTACCGAAAATTTACCGATCGTAGCTGCTAACTTTCACTGTGACTACGGGTTTAACGTTCACTTTAAGGGCATGACCCTGCTAAACAGCAACGTCACGATTCTTGATTCCTCACCAGTGACGATTGGTTCTAATGCGTTTATTGCGCCCGGCGTTGTGATCGCCTGCTCTGGGCACGCGATACTGCCTGAACAACGGGCGGCTGGCATTGGTACTAGTGCGCCGATCACACTCGGTGATAACGTCTGGATCGGCGCCAATAGTGTGGTGACTGCTGGTGTCACGATCGGCACTGGCAGTATCATTGGGGCTGGCAGCGTGGTCACCCACGATATTCCCGCTGGGGTCATTGCGGTGGGGAGTCCCGCCAAACCAGTTCGGGAAATTAACGAAGCGGACCGCGTTGAACTGACGCCGTTTTAGTCGCCAAGACCAGCCCACATCGTTTTAAAAATTCACATGTTTTAATTTTCGGTAAATTGGAACCTACCAGAATCACAATTGGTCCCGTTTTTATTTGTGAAACCCGTTTTACCTGCTGTAATTCATTCTATTTTGGTGTAAAATAGCAAAGTAATTAAAAGAAGAAAGAGGTTATTGACTAATGGCAAAATTAGTACTGATCCGTCACGGACAAAGTGAATGGAACTTATCTAACCAATTTACTGGTTGGGTCGACGTTGATCTTAGTGACGAAGGTGTTAAGCAAGCAATCAATGCTGGTAAGCTCATCAAGGAAGCCGGCATCGAATTTGACCAGGCCTACACATCTGTTTTGACCCGTGCCATCAAGACGTTGCACTACGCTTTGGAATACTCAGACCAACTCTGGATTCCAGAAACCAAGACTTGGCGTTTGAACGAACGTCACTACGGCGCATTGCAAGGCCAAAACAAGGCTGAAGCCGCAGAGAAGTTCGGTGACGAACAAGTTCACATCTGGCGTCGTTCATACGATGTCCTTCCACCACTGTTGAGCGCCGACGACGAAGGTTCAGCTGCTAACGACCGTCGTTACGCTAACTTGGACCCACACATCGTTCCTGGTGGTGAAAACTTGAAGGTTACCCTCGAACGGGTGATGCCTTTCTGGGAAGATGAAATCGCCCCAAAGCTGCTTGATGACAAGAACGTCATCATCGCAGCCCATGGTAACTCATTACGTGCCCTCAGCAAGTACATCGAAGGGATCAGCGATGACGATATCATCAACCTCGAAATGAAGACTGGCCAACCAGTTGTTTATGATTTCGATGCAAAATTAAACGTTACTAACAAGACTAAGTTAGGCGACTAATCCAATTTCCGCCAACTTAGGAAGTCGGTCTGTAAGGGCCGACTTTTTATTGTGTCAAGAACCGTTACAAACGGACAGCGGTGCACCATACTGTTGTGGTTTGGTCGCCGTTTTCCAATGAAGACAATCAATTAAACCTTAGAAAATGGAGTATCAACAACCTTGAATAACGAAACAGAAGTATCACAACGTGAGATGTTAAAGATCATCAGTGTTTTTCGCAAGAACGGCTTTAAGGGCGAATATGAAACCTTTGAACGGTCAAAAGAAGTTGAGGGCGAGTATTTCGTAGTCGTCACTGATGAGAAGTCGGGGATCAAGGGGTTGTTTAAAGCCAACGTTCTGGAGAGCACAGTTGCCTTCCAGTATGTGTTGGATGAGAAACATTCAGTTGCTAACAGCTAAGCACCACCTGTACCACCAAAACTGAAGCGTTTATTGATTGATACCGCTGAAGTTCGAAAGTTACGATCTCAGCGGTATTTTTATGCCATCATTTACCATAATGATTCGATGATTTATATATAACTAATACTAGACATAAGATAGATAGGATTGAAGAAGAGATGCATCAATTATTTGCAGAATTAATGGGTACCGCCTTAATGATCGTATTTGGGGTGGGTGTTCATGCCGACACAGTTTTAAATGACACAAAGTACCACGGTTCAGGCCACTTGTTTGCCATCACAACATGGGCATTTGGGATTTCCATCGTACTGTTTATTTTTCCAACGATCTGTTTAAACCCCGCTATGGCGCTGGTCCAATTTTTCTTGGGGAATATCACGTTCATCCGGTTTATTGAAATTTCCATTTTTGAAATGATCGGCGGGGTGTTAGGCGCCGTCATCGTGTACATTATGTATGCCGACCAGTTCAAGCACCGTATGACAAGATTGATCCAGTGACGATTCGGAACATCTTCTCGACCGCACCAGGTGTGCGCAACCTGCCACGGAACTTCTTCGTCGAATTTTTTGATACCTTCATTTTCCTGACTGGGATTTTAGTGATTGTGACGATTAAGACGCCCGGTGTGATGCAAATTGGTATCGGCCTGTTAGTTTGGGCCATTGGGATGGGACTTGGTGGCCCAACTGGGTTCGCCATGAACCAGGCACGGGACCTTGGGCCGCGGATTGCCTTTGCATTGTTGCCAATTAAGAATAAGGCCAACGCTGACTGGCAGTACGGACTATTAGTGCCCGGAATCGCACCATTCTTTGGGGCGGGGGCTGCTGTTTTGTTTGCGAAGTTTTATTTGGGAATGTAATTGGCAGTCAATTCATGATTGTAAAAAAGAAGCCCGTAATGAGCTTCTTTTTTTTGTGTCTATTTGGATGGAAAGGCTAAGACAGTCGTTCCTTTTGTTGATTTAGTGTACTGTTGATGTGCATTATATTTTTTGGTGTGCGTATAAATTTTCATGTAGGTTGCACCTGAATTGTACAGGTACCAGTATAGGACTTTCTGCTTGCCGATTTTTCCGGGCTTAACGATGCCAAATGTCAAATAATTATTGCTGACAGTATAGTTGGGGTTAATATTCACAGCGTAATAGTACCACCCTAAATCAGTTTTTATTAGATTGGCGTGTCCATTAGAATAGTTTTTGGTAAATGTATAATGCTTGGTAAAATATTTTGAGCCAGTCTTATCCAAACGAGTTGGTACTGACAAGTAGTTCTTACCGATGATAAGTGTTTTTAGGGAATGTTTCTTAGCGTTACCAGTATAGGTATACCAGTTTCCCTTTAATGCTGAAGGTGTTGAAGACAGATACTTAAAGTGTGTTGCCGTTTGATATTTATTAGCTGCTAATGCGGGTGTTTGCTCTGATTGCACAGCTAGGATGCCAAAGGCTGTTGCGGTAGCGATGGTCAAACCAATAATAGTCTTTTTAACGTTAAACATAGGTGTCTCCTTTTTCCCAATAGTATTTACTGCACCTAATATATCAATAACAATCAAGAAAGTATAAAGTACTTTTAACTTGAAGAATGCCTTACCCAAATATAAATGGATAAGGTATTTTTTAATATGTAGATAATCTGGGGAGATGTAATCATGAAACAAAGTAAAACGATTTAAAAACTTATTTGTATTGGGGTAGTTACAGTAATTGGTCTGCTACTTTCAAATGTCATCACGGCACAAGCAGCGGATAGTAGCGACTTATATAATCGCGCATATTCAGCCACCAAAACATTACAGAAAACGAAGTATCCGTTCTATAAGGCACCATACGCTAAAGGTGTTAAGGCTGCTAAGTCAGCAAAGGGAATGTCACAGGACAAGCTGAAACTTTCGCGAGTCGCTAAAACAGCTTCCGATATTTCGTATAAAACAAAGTTTGGTTGGATGCGGGCAACGGCGTTTAACGAATGGTTAGTCTATCATAGTCGCCTAAATTATGATATGAAGGTTCAAACTGCGCACGAGCCTGTGTACTCAAAACCGTATGGGTTAAACGGCTATAAAAAGCTTGGCAGTACGAGCACTATGAACCTGGTTGGTCACTGGTACCACGTGGATCAACGGGCAGAAACCAACACTAAGACTGGCTATTACCGGATCAAGGTGGGTACAGCTTATTATTGGGTTCGTGGTAAGTATATGGTCTTTAATACCAGCAAATTAAAGTGCAATATCTCAAAAGTCGAAAAGGCGATTGCTGCGGGCTCTAAGTACGTTGGTAAATCAAAATATCTATGGGGTGGCGGCCGATCAGCCTATAATATCGCACGAAAACGATTTGATTGTTCGTCATTTATTCACTATATTTACGCAAAATCAGGCGTGAAATTGGGTCCAACTTCGAGTTGTACAACGTACTCCCTGATTCATATGGGGCGCAAAGTGAAACCTTCGGCGATGAAGCGCGGGGATATTTTCTTCTTCACAGCTAAGGATGAGGGTGTTAACTGTCACGTTGCAATTTATTTAGGGAATAAATTATTCTTACATGATTCACCGAATTCAGATACGCGCGGCGTTTGTATTTCAAGCCTAAACGATCCACGTTGGAAAACAAGATTTAACGGCAATGTTAGACGGATCGTGGGTTAATTTCAACATCGATGCAGAATCTATTTGTAATTTTACAATTAGGTTCTGTATTTGTATTTACAGGTGTATTAGACGATATCAAGGAAAGTATAAGGTATAATGTCTGTATCTTATGCGCTATTAAATTGATAAACTTCTTGTAGGGTTGATTTTTAGGGTAATGATTGGAGGCGGGATTCATTGAAAAAGTCGGATGTTGATGTCCAAGCCTTGCAGGGATTTTACAAGCAAGTGAATGATTTGATAGGGACGGATGCGATGCTCGCTATTTGGGAAGAATATCGAGGTACACAGCTGACGATTCCAATCCATCTGTATAGTAGGGACTATGCACGAACACGAATTCGTGAGCAGTACGATGGAACGAACACAAGACAACTGGCAAGAAAGTATCAATATTCAGAAAAATGGGTGCGACAGATGATTAATCAAAAAGATGTGGAAGAGTGATTTTATCCGAGTATATTTCTTAACCTTTTTTACCTGTAAAAGTATTGATAATGAGGATTGTATAATGCTATTGTGAGTCAAGTGGAACTGATACAGGACATGGTGCTTTTAAATTAAGGTACTCGAATAGGTGAAAGAGGGATTCAATATGAATAAGATAATCTTTAAAAGTTTAGCGTTAGGTGCCTTGACACTTGGCGTTGGATTCACTACGCAACAGGTTAGCGCTAGCGCTGCATATCGAACTGTTAAAACGAAGAGTTATGCTAGCACGACACCTGCTTATCATGCTAAGAACGCAACTAAATCAGTTTATTTATGGAATAGCACTTTAACGAAAAAACAGCATAACTTGAAAAACTATCCGAAAACGACTTGGTACGTTCAAAAGAGTGTTAAGTTAACTAATGGTAAAAAGACTGGCATTTTCTACTATGTCAAAAATAAGAGCAACTCGGCAAGTGGGTATGTTTGGCGGAACTACTTAACTAAGGGCAAATTTGCAGCTACTTCAGGCACAAGCACCGCAACAGATCCTACGGTAGCAACAAGTAGCAATAGTCTTATGTTTAAGTACGTTAACGCTGACTCTGGTGCAACAGTGGCAACTGCTACATGGATTATCCCTTCAAAACTATTAAAATCAGGTGCGTCATTAAGTAAAGGGACTAGCATGAAGAGTGTCTTAAAAGATATTACAAGTGTATTATCGGCTTCAAGTGCTGATATCCCAACTGGCTACGATGTCGTAGATACAACGTATCCCGATGTTGTAACATCTAAAGTTGGCGAAACATTGATTTTCCATGTACTGCCGCAAAATAACTAGTTAAATTTAGCATTTCAAAAGCACAAAAGATCATCTCAGTTCTGTGAGGTGATCTTTTTTTGAGTTATAAAACAACATTAAACGTTGTGTAAGATATGATACATAAGGTTTCAAATTGATGCTACCCCAATTTAAAACCTGACGATATACTAGCCTCATCAAAACAAAAAGGGATGGTTCAAGTGGCAAACCAAACAATTAAAATTCACGTGCTTCACACCGGACTCGTTAAAGTTGACAAAGCACTCCCGTTTCATGGCCAGTTCAGAAATCCGCTTGCCGTTACTGGATTATTTCGCAGCGAAGTTAATCAAATCACGTTACCTGTTTCGAGTTATCTCATTGAACATCCAAAGGGATTGATTCTGATTGACACCGGCTGGAACAAACTTGTTCGAACTAGTAACTGGAAAGAGTTGGGTATGCAGGTTCAAATTAACAAGGGCTATTTGCCAGCAGGCTGGGCGGTAGATGAACGGCTGGCAGCCCTTGGCTATAAAACCAGCGACATCGACTACGTCTTAATGAGTCACTTACACTGTGATCATGCGAGTGGGTTGCCACTGGTCAAGGATGCCAAGAAGATCCTTGTCTCTTCTCGTGAATGGCGCGTAGCCAATAAGGTACCGATGGTTTATCTGCCACGTGAATGGAAAAGCGTTAACGTGGATACCTATGAGTATGACCATGTCCACGTTGGGCCGTTTAACGAAGCAATGGATGTTTTTGGTGACGGTAGTGTCCTGCAGGTCGCCACACCGGGTCACGCTTCCGGCATGTCATCAACGCTGGTGAGGGGGTCTGACAATCGCTACGTTCTTCTGGCTGCTGACACAGGGTACGCGGCTGCCTCTTGGGAAAACATGGTGACACCGGGAATCTGTACCAGCAGAAAAAAGGCCCTCACGTCGCTTGGCTGGGTTCACGAAATGGCCCATGATCCAAACTGTGTGGAAGCTTTAGCAAATCACGATACACAGACAGAACAGCACGTCATTGAATTGCCTTATTAAGGCACTAGTTCAAATGTTTAGCAGTTAACGCTTGCATGATGCCATTCATGAAAGTTGAAATTTCATCCGGATCATCGTGTTCGAGCGCCCATTTGATCGCGGTCAGCACGTTATTGGCATACAGGGTTGCGATAAATTCGGTTGAGACGGGTAACTCAGTGTGGCTTTGTGCTGTTAAATAAGCTGCCAGGTCACGACTAATGATAGTTGTGAGTCCCTTTTCAAGATTAATTTCGTCAACCTGAATGGCAATCAATGTGAGAAATTCAGTCTTATGCTGATGGAGTGACTGATACAGAAAGGTGAGTAGTGAATCAGAAGCCACTTCCTGCAACCTATTTTTGAGAAGATTATCGAAGTCTGTCTCAATCTGGTTAACCATTTTTTGTAAGAGGTCATATTTGTCGACGTAATGGTGATAAAACGTACTTCGACCGATAAGCGCCACTTGGCAGATATCCTGGACGGTAATTTTGTTGAAGCCTTTTGTTTGTAGCAGGTTAATAAAGGCTTGTTTGATGTCACGGTTGGTTTTGATAACGCGTAGATCGTCGGGCACATGATCGCTTCCTTATAAATGATTGTGAATCGCAACACCTAGGTTTTTTTCCCTGGGTGTCGTTTCAGTGACATCTAAGAACGGTAAAAATTATTGAGGCCACTGTGCGCCCATCATCTGAATCACCGTTGCCACCCGCCGTTTCTCAGTCTTCAAATAACTCGCATAAATCGGCATATGGGCACTTTCATCCGTGATCGGCAGGTTAACGCGGTCGTCTTCTTTAAGCTGCTGCCTAAATCCTGGGTCGAGCATCGATAGATTTGAAGTGAAATACGGAAAGTTGGCATAAGTCGTCAGCTGTTTCATCGCTTCTTGTTCGGCCTGGTACATAAAGGTCGCATCGGGAATAGCTTTTTGGATGATGTCACGCCAAGGGCCAATGGCACCAAGGACAACGAAGCTTAACCCCTTAAGGTCGTTAAACGACACGCTGGTTTGATTCGCCTGATACATAAATTGATCCAAATTGACCGCCAAGTTTTCTGTCCCGATAAACCGCGATTCAACGGTGGGGGTGCTGATCTCCTGGTTGGTAAAAATCAGGGTAAACGCATTGCTGTCTAACAACGCAACCAGGTTATCAGCTGATTGCAGCTCCGCATTCACACGAGTGTGGGATGGTAACTGGGACTTTAAAGCGTGCAGCATCAGCAACGGACCCGGAATCGTGGCGCCAATTGTGCCTTCGTGTTGCTGGCGGTCAAAATTTTGCACTTTCGTCACGAATTGTGTCTGGGCTGCTAAGAGTTGTGCGGCTTCATTTGCTGCCAGTTCACCCGTCGCGGTCAGTGCAATGCGATTCGGCTGTCGGTCAAATAACCGCACGTTTAAGGCGTCCTCCAGCTTTTGCATGCCGCGGGTGACGGTGGGCTGCGTGACGTTCAGTTGTTTTGCCGTTTCAGCCAGTGTGCCAGTCTGGGCAAACGTGGCCAGTTCTTCTAACAGATAGTTGTCGATCATCGCGGCACCTCCAGTATACGTTACCCGTATACTACCATGTACGACTAGTAATTTTCAAATGGCTGGTTCGGCCTTATGATAGGGACAACATCAAATTTGGAGGTACGAACGATGACAACTATTCCAACAATCACATTGAACAACGGTGTTGACATGCCGCAACTTGGCTTCGGGGTGTTTCAAGTGCCAGATCTTAGCCAAGCTGAAACGGCCGTCAGTGACGCTTTGAATACGGGTTACCGGCTGATCGATACGGCCGTCGCTTACCAGAATGAGGAAGCCGTCGGTAAGGCGATTCGCGAGAGTTCGATTAAGCGGGAAGACATTTTTCTCACATCGAAACTCTGGGTCTCTGACTTCACCTATGACCGGGCAAAGAAAGGTATCGATGCATCGCTGGAACGTTTGGGCCTTGACTACATGGATCTCTACCTGTTGCATCAGCCATACGGGGACACGATGGGGGCTTGGCGAGCGTTAGAAGAAGCTCAGCAAGCCGGTAAGATTCGGGCAATCGGTGTTTCCAATTTCTACGCGGATCAACTGAAGAACCTTGAGTTGACGATGACGACGCAACCAGCTGTGAACCAGATCGAAGTCAGTCCGTGGTACCAGCAACCGGATGAAGTGCGGTTTAACCAAAGCGAAGGCGTTCAGGTCGAAGCCTGGGCACCGTTTGCGGAGGGCAAGCATGGCATTTTTACGGATGACACGATTGCTGGCATCGCTGCTAAGTATGGCAAGACAAACGGTCAAGTGATCCTCCGCTGGTTGTTGCAACGCGGCATTACCGTGATTCCAAAGTCTGTCCATCAAAACCGAATGGCAGAAAACATCGCGGTGTTTGATTTTGAACTGTCAGACGCCGATATGGCGACCATGAATAGTCTGGACAAACAAGAAAGCCAATTCTTTGACCACCGTGATCCGGTGACCATTGAACAGATTTTCGGTTCAAGTCTGGCACAGTTACACGATTAGAGATAAAAAAGGAGACAGATTATGAAAACAATCACCTTAAATGATGGCAACAAGATTCCGGCTATTGGGTTTGGCACCTTCCAAATTCCCAGTGACGGCTCAACCTATAAAGCTGTTTTAGAAGCACTGAAACTTGGGTATCGACACATTGATACGGCCGTTGCCTACTTCAATGAAGGCGAAGTGGGACAAGCAGTTAAGGACAGCGGCATTCCCCGCGACGAGATCTGGATCACCAGTAAACTTTGGCTGCAAGACTACGGCGAGGAGGCGGCACAAAAAGCGATTGAACTTTCTTTAACAAAACTAGGGCTGGACTATCTGGACCTGTATCTGCTTCACCAACCATACGGCGACGTGCCAGGTGCCTGGCGGGCACTGGAAACTGCCAAACAAGCGGGTAAAATCAGATCTATCGGTGTTTCCAATATGACCCCTAAACTTTGGCAACAGTTCGTGCCGAAATTTGCCACGATGCCAGCTGTGAACCAAGTTGAGTTTAACCCATACTTTCAACAGCAGGACCTTCGCGCGCTTTTAGCGACCGACGATGTGAAGATTGAGGCTTGGGCACCGCTGGGGCAAGGCAACCAGACGTTGTTTAAGGAACCAGTCCTGACCGCCTTGGCATCCAAGTATCAAAAAGACGTTGGGCAGATCATCCTGCGATTTGAAAATCAGGAAGGCATTATCGTTTTCCCGAAATCCGTTCACGAAGCACGCATTAAGAGTAATCTCGACATTTTCGACTTTGAACTGACGGCCGATGAGTTGGCGCAAATCCGAACACTAGATACCGGAAAAGGGATGCATGATCCCGATGCACCGGGTGTGGGTGACATGTTGTTATCTGCGTTTGACGTGCATGCGCAAGACTAGATGAGTTAAAAAAACACTTCGGAATAACTTCCTGGGTGGTTTTTTGATACCCCCAACCTCAGAAATGACATCGATTTTTGCACCTAACTATGCGATACTAAGAGGACTAAGTCGCGACGATGGGGTCGTCACAATCGGGGGAACGCATGAAAAAATGGGGTGTATCGTTTATTTGTCTGGTCTGGCTATTACTGATGCCAGTCACGGCTGCTGCTCGCGCGGGTGGTGGCGGTGGCGGAGGAGGCGGCGGTGGGGGCTTCGGGGGATCATATAGTTCCGGCCGCTCGACCTGGTTTAACACCGCCGAAGAATATGTTGCGATTGGGTATGTCGGCTATAGCGGGGTAAAGATGGCGGTTCGACTTCGGAAAAAATGGCGCAACCGGGTTCGCGAAACGGCACCCATTGACCCGAAATTAGCAGCCCAATTTGAACCGCTCTTCACTGAGGTTGAAGCCGCCTGGTCGGTGAATCAGCAAGCTGACCTCGCCACCCTCATGCAACCGGATTATTTTCTCGAACAAAAAAAGGTCCTCGACCGGTGGGCAATTGAAGGCAAGCTCAACAAGGTCGATGATCTTAAAATTTTAAATCTCAAACAGGAAGTCACGCCAGACAAGAATCGCCCGCACGTGGTGGTCTTTGCTGAAGCGCGTGACTATTTCATTAAACCAAAACCATTCAGCAAACGGCTTATCGCAATTGTAAGCTGAAATCGTTTCAGGAGGTTTGGGAACTCGCTTATAACGTGGACTCGAAATTAATTGTGACCAATATTCGTCAGTAGACTGAAAAGTCAGTGCAATCATGGGAATCCCTTGATTGCACTGACTTTTTTGAAGTATTGGGTGGATAGTTCGTTGCATTCCGCAATTCAGCAGGCCGTCGTAGTGGCTCGCGACTGAGCTAACTCGATTTCTGCTGCGCAGCTCTCGAGTGGATCTCAGTCGACTCGCACATCAGTAACCGACCCAAGTACGGTCGCAAACTGATGTCGACACCACGACAACCTGCCGAATTGCTCCATTCCACTGACGTTGAGCTTATTTTTTACCATTAATTAAGCATCGCAATAGCGTTCAAACGAGTTTGCAGAGAATCCGCCCTCGACTGCTAGTAATCCCATTGACAGCCATGCTTCTCACAATGGGCAAGTCGTTGGTAACAATTGAGTAACAGGTTTCATGACACCACTTTTGAAGACTTTACCATCAATGAAGCGCCACATTAGCGTGTTTTAAATCACTCGCCAAACAATAGAAAGACCCTTTCAGTGTCGCGAAATCAAAGCGAGATTCGCCCGCACCACGTGCTCATTTATCGTGCTCAGTTCCTCATATGAAACGGTGTCGGGATGGTTAAACCAGTAGACATAGGCGTTTAGCAGGCCAGCTGTTAGCTGCTGTAAGACAATTTGCGAAGCGCCGTCTGGTCGATTACCCAGGAGTTCTCCGCAGAGTGCCTGAAACAACATTTGCTGCAGCTGGTCGACTAAGGGGCGGTGCTGCTGGTTGAGACACAGTAGTTTAAAGCCGGTAAAGTTGCTCATGAGGATGCGGTCGAATACCGCTAACAGGACTTCTGGTGTGTCATAGTTGTGGGTCAGGGCGTGGTCCACTTCGGTAAACAATTGATCCGAAAAATCTTCAAAAATATCGGCTACTTTTTCATAGTGAATGTAAAAGGTTCGCCGGTCGATCTGGGCGGTGCGGCACAACTCCGCCACCGTAATCTTCGTGAGGGGCTTATCCGCCAACAGCGTGAAGAGGGCGTCGCGTAATTTTGTTTTCGTTTTTATGATTCGCCGATCCATTTTTCTTCACCTCAAAACGATAAAAGATAATGCACACATTTTAAATAACTGGTACGAAACACCTGATATTACCTTCTATAATAATGGACAATCAAGCAATTATCCATTAGGAGGTCTTCATTATGTGGTCAATGCTTCATACTGTTTTTGCCACTTACAACGGCACAACGTACAGTTTAACTGACTTTGTCAACGCACTGAGCCCCAGTAATCCCCACTACATCGCAGCTTTAGCGGTAGCGGGACTTACCTTTGCGATTGGGTTCATCGAATATATTTACAGTTTCCTGCTGGTCAACCGGGAGAAAAAATCACCGTACAACGTGTTGATGCACACGTTCTACTTTGCCATCGACAGCATGGGGATCTTTGTGTTTGCCCTTGCATCGCACGCCACTGGCGGGTTCTGGGTATTTACGGCTGCTTCGATTGCGGAGGTCGTTTGGACACTGTTCGAAATTTACAACCTTGTTCTTTGTATCTACGTCGAACGCGTTGATATCTGGGGGTCAGCCGTCACGGTTGCCCAAGCTTGGTGGAAGGTGCTCGGCTGGCTGCTGGTCATGATTCCCACGGTCAATTTGTTCCGGGTCTTCATGAATGATCCCGCCATGTTGAAATGGTACATCTTCACGAACATCCTGATGGGCATCATGCCTGGTCTGTACTGGGAAAAACGCGGCACGCGGCTTGGTGCCTCGTGGGGACTGGCCATCGTCATTTGCGTCGGCACGATCAACTCATTCCTGCTGACCAACATGTGGGCAACTATCAGCAGTTATTTCAGTATCCAAAACAACCCGTGGTTCTACGTGGTCGGCGTGGTCGCAATCTTCTTTTCGATCCGCGCCTTCTGGGTGCTGCACAAACTGCCAGCAAAGCCCAAAACGATGCCAAATGGCAAGAAAACGATTTGGTAACGGGCTGAATACCGACATATTTTTGAATAGTGTTTATTAGTGTAACTATTTTGCACAATCTTTAGTATAATAAAGAATGAACCCGCAACCTTGAGGCAATCGTTGATGGCCTTAACAAGCTGGTTCATTTGTACATATTTGGAGGACATATCGAGTAGGCTGCTGGTGGGGTCGCACACACTGACAGAGGACATCGAAATGACAGAAACAACATGGCTCGTGCAGCCACTATTTACGGGTATCTTTATGGTGCTGGGACTCCTGTTGTTTTACCAGACACTCGGTAAAACAGTCGCGCGTCTCACGCAACATAATGCGATCAAAATTAATTTTAGAAAGGGGCCATTGTTTGTTTACAGCGTAGCCTATTGGACGCTGATCAGCGGGTATGTGCAATATCGGATCGGACTGACCAACAACGCCTTAGGATTTTTGAACTTCGGCATTTTGATTTTATTTTATGTGCTGCTATATCTGAGAATTCGTGGGTTGGCCTGGGTCGCAATCGGGACAATGGTCGCGCAGATCTTATTTTTAAACGGCACGCAAATGCGCATCGATAACGCGATTAGCACAGTGATTATGTGTGCCATTTTGGTTGGCATGACGGTGCTGGTCAATCGGAGCCGCACTGGTCTGAAAATGCTCATTGTGGCCGTGGATATCTTAGATGTCTGTACATGGGGCGTCCTGCTTTTTGTGAAACTACCTGGCGTTTCTACCGTAACACCGCACATGCTGTGGGATAACTGGTTTGCGTTTATCGTCATGAACGCCGCACTGATTTACACACAAACGCGATTAAACGACGATAATACCTATATCTGGAACGTCGCCACCCGCGCCACGGTGGATGCGCTCACCCAAATTCCAAACTTTGGGACGTTTCGTAATGAACTGCAAAAGGACTACGACCAATACTACGACACCGATGACGTGCTGACGATGATCACACTGGATGTTGACCATTTTAAGAGTTTTAACGACCAATACGGTCATCTGGCTGGTAATCAAATCTTGCGGTCAGTGGGACGCTTCTTAAATGATGTCGTCTCACCATTTCCAGGCGCCGTGGCCTGTCGTGTCGGCGGTGAAGAGTTTAATTTACTGTTGCCTGATGTGACCCTTGACCAAGCAACCCGAATCGCTAAAGGGATGCAGGCGCGGATGGCTGAACAGGTGATTCATTACAATGAACATCGGATGTCGATCACCATCTCACTCGGCGTTGCGCAACTCAGTCACCAGGATGAACAAGCCACTGACTTCTATCAGCGAGCCGATGAATTACTTTATCAAGCTAAAGCACAAGGGCGCAATTGAGTGGCTACTGAAATGGCGCAGCGGTAATTGAACAGTGTGTTGTGTTAGGATTCAGTTTATTTGGTCGTTGCATTCCGCAATTTGGCACTCCGTGTGGTGGCTCGCGATGAAGCTAATTCGATTTCTGCTGCGCAGCTCTCGAATGGATCTCCATCGTCTCGCATATCACTAGGTGGCCCGCTTATCTGCTACATTGTGGAAACGTGCTCCGCAAGCCAACTCCCTACTGTGTAAGTCAACTTTGTCAGAAATTCAGAACCGGAATTTCCGACAAAGTCGCCTTACACTCCGGGAGTTACCCGGCTTGCTACACACTCTGGCAGCATCGACACCACAGCTCCGCGCCAAACGACTCCATTCCACTAACTGTGAGCATGCTTCTCACTTTCACACAAGTACCGTAATCCAATTAAACCTGGTTCGAAGATTATCCGCACTCGACTGCTGATAATCGAATGACAGCGAACTTAGTGATGGTGATTGCGGATTGACAGGATATTATGAATATTATAGTAGTTGAACAACGTCTTGTTCTGCAATAGTTGAGTTAGTATTTGTTTCGATGATGCGCAAATGTTAGCGTAGTGAAGCCGGTCGGCATTGCAGGCTGTGGTGTCGGTGTTTGTTGGCGAGGGTTCTTTCCTCGCCTACAAACACGGGAGACGGAGGAGATCCTTGAATTTCTGACAAGAAATTCAATAGCTCCGGAGCGACGCTTTTACATTGCCGAAACGTGCTCCGCAGGCCAACTCCCTACTGTGTAAGGCGACTTTACCAGAAATTCAAGCCCGGAATTTCCGGCAAAGTCGCCTTACACTCCGGGAGTTACCCGGCCTGCTCCACACTCTGACAGCAGCCTGCAGGGCCGACCGGCGCAACGAAGCGTAATTATCCCACCATTAAACGCGATGGCACTCATCACTCTGAGTAAATCATCGCGTTTTTGTGCAACCTGGCTTAAAATAGAGGGGACACTATTTAGTTAGGAAGAATGCTATGACAACACATACAATTGCCGTTCTCTCGGACAGCCATGGTAACGGAACTGCCATGCGTGCTGTGCTAGCGGACGCTGAAAAATTTAACGTTGATGAGATCTGGTCGCTTGGTGATATCGCGTTTGGCGGGCCGTCGTCTGAAGACTGCTATCAACTGCTGAGTGAAGTGAACACGACACAGTATCTCAAGGGAAATTGGGAATCAGCTTACAATATGTTTACTGATACTAAAAAGATCAACTTGGATGACCCGACTCAGGTTTACTACGCCATGTTAGTTGCGTACGATTACGACCGGTTCGGCCCTGAACGCGACAAACAGTTGCACGAATTGCCCATGACGGGACGTAAGGAAATGGATGGGTTAACGATTTCGCTGACTCATAATTTACCGAACATCAATCGCGGGCACACGCTCTTTCCGGTTGAAGCACAGGAAAATTTCGATGCCATTACGCCAGATGAGGACGTGGACATCGCGATATATGCGCATACCCACACCCCACTTTGGCGGTACACTTCCTCGGAACAGATGGTGTTGAATCCAGGCTCTGTCGGGCAGAGTTGGTTTACCCGACAAAAATTTCTAGCTGACCGAGACGCGAGCTATCTGCTTTTGACCCTGGCTGATGGCAAGGTCATGGATGTGCATTTCCGCCGGGTTCTATTTTCATGGGAAACAGAGATTCAAATCGCGAAGGACCGGCATTTTCCATACGTGAGCGTTTATCAACATCTTCTTGAAACGGGCAATGCGTCAACGCATAACGCAGAGGTGCTTGGCAAAATCAATGATGCGCACAACTATCGGCAAACAGTGATTGATTTTTTGAAGGAACTTGAGGAAAAATAACCACCAGCGATGATTTAATAACAATCAAGAAAGCAACAATAAATAAGCCGTACCACTGACACGAAGGGAAGCATAGCAATGTTCACAGAAATCGGTACCGCAATTAAACAGGCCGCAACCATTGTGATCCTGCGTCACCAAAATCCAGATCCAGACGCCATTGGTTCACAGACTGGATTGGCAACGCTGATTCGGGAGGCTTACCCGGATAAGCAGGTGTATACGCCAGGGGTGACGCAAGCTGGGCTGACTTGGATCGGTGACATGACGCCAATCACGGATGACGTTTATACAACGGCACTGGTCATCGTGGTTGATACTGCCAATACGCCACGCCTAGATGCTTCGCCCGCGTATCGGCAGGCCAAACAGGTCATTAAAATTGACCATCACCCAGATGTTGACCACTTTGGCGATATCGTTTGGGTCGATGACCAGTCGGCAAGTTGTGCTGAAATGATTTACAAATTGACCCTGCACATTCCAGATTTAATATTATCGCAGAAATCGGCCACAGCGCTGTATGCTGGTATTGTGGGGGATACCAACCGGTTCTTGTATGATAGTACGACGGCCGACACGCTGGCCACTGCGACTGCCTTAGCGAAAACGGGCATCAATGTGTCTGCAATCAGTCACCACGACTACGAGATCACACCCCAGACAGCCCGGTTGGAAGCTTATATTCTGACTAACTTTACTTTAACTGGAACGGGGCTGGGCTACGTGATTTTAGACCTAGCAACGCTGCGTCAGTTTGACCTGAAGAAGGGTGACCTTGATGACGTTGTGCCGCTGATCGGTCAGGTTTCAACAGTGCGGGATTGGGTGGTCATCAGCGAACAGGCCGATGGTCGCTACCGGGTCAACTTCCGCTCCAAGGCCGTTTCAATTGAGCCGATTGCCCGCAAGTACGGTGGTGGCGGGCATCCGCTAGCGAGCGGCGCCTACGTGAAAGACCGGGCCATGGTTGACGCGCTATTGGCCGATCTGGATCACTTAAACCAACAACCATAAAAAAAGAACCGCTATCGATGTCCGATAGGCGGTTCTTTTTAGATTAATGCATAAATGAGTGGCAGCGTGACTAAGCAGCCCAGTGTCGAAATACCAAATAGCGGGATTGCCTGGTTTGTGTCGGACTTGTACTGAACTGAAAACAGCACGACCAAACTTGCGGTGGGGCAGGCGGCCATGAGGATGGTTGCCAGCGCGCCCGTTCCCGTTACGCCAAGCACCTTCAACAGGACGATCATGACAACTGGAAAAATCAGGTTGCGCAACGCTAATGACAACCAAAGGTGGCCGTTGAGGGTTTGCTTGCTAATGCGAACCTGTACCAGACTGGCACCCACTACAAACATGGCAAGTGGCGTGTTCAGGTTGCTGATGTCGGTGAGAAATTGGTTGACGGGATGCGGCAGATCAACGTTGCCAATGAAGATGCCCAATCCGACAATCACCGCCCACAAATTGGGATTCTTAATGAGTTGACGTAAGGTGTCACGCCGGCTGGCCTGTTTTTCGAACAACCCAATGCCGTGCGTCCAGTTAAAAATATTATAGATAGCCAGTGAAATTGAGGCAAAGAAAACACCCTTACTGCCAAACAGCGCCTGAACGAGTGGAATCCCCATGAAGCCAGCGTTGGAATAAATACTGGCAAATTCAAGGACGCGCTTGGTGGCACCATCCTGAACGCCGTGAAACAGCACCTTTGACACGACGATTTCGATGAGATAAAACAGGACCAATGCGATGACGATCAGAAGCAGTTCTTTTAAATACCGGGTGGAAAATGGCATTTCAAACGAGTTAATAATGAGGAAGGGGGAAACGACGTACAGTAAGATATTCGTGAGGTCCGAAACGGTAAACCCGCTGAGTGACCCCGCCCGTTTGATGCCGATCCCCGTGATGATCAGAGCGGCAATGATGCCAATTTGTGTTAATAAGACTGTGATGTTCATTTTGATTACTCCCAACGTTTCAAGCATCCAATAACGTGAAAATTAGCTGACTTGTCAGCTAATTAATTCTATTTTAGGTGTGCTATACTAAATTTGTCAAGAACGGGAAGTGAAAAAATGGACCATTTGTATTTTTTTAGTAAGTATATGGCTGGCATCTACCGGGAATCGAAGGTGGAGATCAAAGCCCAGTTTGGGAAGCTCGGCGTGCACACCACCGAGGGCGATATTCTGCTGTTTATCAACGATAATCCGGGTATCAGTCAACGCGAAGTGGCGTATAAAATGGTATTGGATTCAGGCATCGTGACGCGCCATATGCGCAGCCTTGAAAAAAAGGGATTTGTGACGCAGGTCGTTGACCCAGCGGATGCCCGGCGCCGCGTCATTAATTTAACCGCTAAGGGGCAAAAGACCGTTCGCGGATTGCAGGCCATTTTGTCACAGTGGTGGCAGGAGCTGTTTGCCCAAGCTGGCGTCAGCGATTCAGAACAGACCCAGGCGGATTTGGCGCGGCTCTACCAAGTTATTATTCAAAAGAAAAAACGCTAGTCGGCGCGGCTAACGATCCATTGGGGGATGAATCATGGAATTTCGCCAGTTATCTTACTTTAAAACGGTCGTTGAGATGGGCAATTTTACGGCCGCTGCCAAACAGCTACATATGGCCCAGCCACCGCTTTCCAGGCAGATCAGCAACCTTGAGGACGAACTCAACGTGCAGCTGCTGAATCGGGGTGCCAAGGGGGTGGTGCCGACGGATGCCGGTAAACTGCTGTTGGCTTATGCTGACCAACTCATTCAACTGCGTGCGGAAGCGGATCACCAGGTGCGTTTTTTGGGCACCGCTGTTTCCGGGAAATTACGGTTGGGGATGATCTCATCTGCTGTTGGAGTCGTGCCCAACACGCTGGCAACCATCACCGACTACTACCCCAACGTCCAATTATTGATTTCAGAGAGTGACACCTATCAGTTGATTGACCAACTTGAGAAGCATCAAATCGATGCTGCAATCGTGCGGACACCATTTTCGGTGCGCCACATGCGCGAGGAGGCACTCATGGAAGAACGGATGGTGGCGGTCGTGCCTAAGCCCTATGAAACGGGATTAGCGTCTCGAATCTCGATTCATGATCTGGACGCCCTGCCGCTGATCGTGTACCGGCGCTTTCGTAATATTTTCAATCAAACGTTCTTTGAACAGGGCATTAATCCATTTATTGCCAGCTATTGTGACGACGCGCGGACAGCGGTGCAGCTGGCAAACGCCAAGCTCGGCGTCGCACTGGTGCCAGAATCGGTCGGGCTGGCCTACCTCGGCATCGGTGTGACGATCCACCCGATTAATTTTGCGGGGTGGCGGACGCAGGTGAAATTACTTTGGCCCAAAGACACGGCTGCCAGTCCGCTGCTTAAACTATTCATTCAGCAATTTCACGATTAGGCAGTGCTTGCTGGCACAACCACTAGTTTTGCATATTAGATATACTTTAAAAGTATGACTTACTAACGCCGACATATAAGCGTTAGTAAGCCTTTTTACTTGAAATTAGTTTGATTATTGTTGGATTTTTGAAATTGTGCCGTTTATCTCATTTTATAGAATCATTGTCATACCAAGCTTTCAGGTATCTCTTATAAAACCGATATACCTGAGACTGGTAGAATTTGACGTCGCGGTATTTTTCAGAAACCCCCATAATGAGGCCCGTAATCAATTGAAGGGGGTCTCAATGATGAAACTTTTGAAAAATGTTAAGTTCTTGGCAATCGTTGCGGTACTTGTTATTGGCGTTGGGTTTGCCTGGTTCAAGCTCGGTGTGCAACCGACACAGGCTGCTAGCACTAAGGTGAGTGGTCACGAGCCGTTAAACGTCCTAGTAATCGGGACAACTGATAATGGCAAAACGCAGTCAAGCATGACACTCGTTTCGCTGAATCCGAAGAAACAAGAAACGCTGTTAACCCAGATTCCAAATAACGAGGAAACAACGATCCGCGGGTATAAGAACTATGCGCTGATGCCGTTATCAACCGCTTTTGATGCTGGCGGCGCAACCACAGCAGTGCAGACAGTGCGCGATTTAATGCACGTGTCAGTGGATGGCGCCGTTGTCACAACTCAGAAAACGGCAACTAACCTAGCGAAAGTTGGGGCTTTAAACGTGTTAAAGGATAACACCAGCACGAGTTTCTCAACGCGTCAGCTTAAGACCATCACCAGCGACTATCTCGCAGCAACGAGAACGGTTAAGACACAACGGTTAACGGGTGCCAAGAGGGTTGCTAACGGGCAGACCTTGTCACTTGCAACGCCGACTGACTTAACCCACGTTCAAAAGGCCATTTCAGCGACCCTTAAGTAATCGCAAAAAACCACTCCTCTTATACGCTGGGAGTGGTTTTTGTTAGATGAGTCACATGGCATTAATTGCTGAACGGTTTCACTACGCTGCGATACTTGTAATCGACATCATGGGTAGTAAAATGTCATAATTGGTGTCATTATCAGGCATGGTATACTAATGGCAACTTAAAACAAAGGACGTGACTACTTTTGGCACAAAAGAGTTTAGCTGATTATGAAAAGGATATTCCAGCAGTGGCAGATCTACTGAAGGATGATGAGACTTTATTTAAGTTCTTCAACGACCTCACCCCAGGTTACCAACGAGAATGGGCCAGATTCATTTTTGGCGCCAAGGCTGAGGCAACGAAGGAACGACATATTGAACAAATGAAAATCGTTTTTCGGGCTGGGTTTAAGTCAAAGCGGGCCTATGATTCGCAAAAGTAAGCGCGTTGAGAGAACCGTCCCTTGCCTTCCGAAGGGTATTTCCATTGTTAAGTAATTCAAAGGAGGGCTTTGATGTCGTTTTGTTCCACCGACACCATAGCATGCAATGCCGGCCGGCACGACTACGCCACGATACTTGTAATCGTCAGCATTGATGGTAAGCCTTTATAAGTGGTGTCATGGAGGCTGTTAATTAATCGGCACGGGCAATTTGCACATCATTAAAAGCATTGCTGTCAATGGGCTTAATGGCAGTCGAGGGCGGATTCTTTGCAAACTAGGTTTAACGCCATGGTAATGCTTAACTAGTGGTAACAAGCAAGCTTAACGTCAGTGAAATGGAGTAATTTGGCACGGTGCTGTGGTGTCGACATCAGTTAGCGACCGTTCTTTGGTCGGTTACTGATGTGCGAGTCGATGGAGATCCATTCGAGAGCTGCGCAGCAGAAATCGAATTAGCTTCATCGCGAGCCACTTCAGCGCCGTGCCAAATTGCGGAATGAAACGGAATATCACCTAACATTGGAAAGACTCCCTCTGAATCGCGTTTCGGCAGGTAGCCAAGAAAGCAATCAACGTAAACTAAAACACAAAAGAACGCACATCAACCGGAATTGTTTCCCGAGTTAATGTGCGTTTTATCTGCTTAATCAACGGCCCGCTGGCTTCTAGCCCGCAACGCATAAAGAATCGTCACGGTATCCACGACTTCCTGTAGCAGTGCCCCAACAATGGTTGGAATGACACCGAAGCTGGCAATCAGCATCAGAATCGTACAGATTGCGATGCCAATCAAAACAGATTGACGGGCAATCTTCATGGTATAGCGGGCAATCGTTGTTGCGGTAACGACCCGGCTGAGGTCATCCTTCATGATCACAGCATCCGCGGATTCGCTGGCCGCCGTAGCACCACTAGCGCCCATCGCGAGCCCGACGTCCGCCGTGACCAGCGACGGCGCATCGTTCACGCCGTCACCGACCATGGCAACGGGGCGTTGCACTGGTGACAGTGTGGCCAGGACCTTGATCTTATCCTCCGGCAGGCAGTCCGCATGCACCTCATCGATGCCAACAGCCTTGGCGATTTTTTCAGCAATTGGCTGGCGGTCGCCGGAAATCATGACTAAGTTTCGAATGCCAAGTTGATGCAATCCCGACATCGTTTGTCTGGCCTCGGGTCGTAATTCATCCGCAAATTCAATTCGGCCCAAATAGTGATCATCAGCTGAAACGTAAACGGCGGTCACCGCTGATTTTGTGATCGAATTAGCCGGCATCACAAAGTCGGCCTTACCCGCCTTGACCAGCCGACCATTGACGGTGGCCTGAACACCGCCACCAGTGACTTCAGTCAACGCAGTGGCACTTGGTAACGTGTCCGGAGCAGCCGCGACGATGGCGCGTGCCAAAATATGATTGGACTGCTGTTCGGTGGTTGCGGCCAATGTTAACAGCTCAGCAGCCGTCGTTTCCGGTTCGGGCAGAACGGCTGTGACGGTCAAATTACCCTTGGTGATCGTGCCCGTTTTATCAAACGCCACCGTTTTTACTTTGGCCAGCTTTTCGAGCGTGGTCCCAGTTTTGACGATGATCCCGCTCTGACTTGCGCGACTCATCCCCGCCACCAACGCAATTGGTGCGGCTAAAATCAGCGGGCAGGGTGAGGCGACCACCAGTACCTGCGCAAATCGCACCGGATCGCCTGAAACGATCCATCCCGTACCAGCAATCACGTAGGCCAGAATGGTAAATGGCACGGCGTAACGGTCCGCCATTCGAACGAAGTGGGCGGGCTGGGCCTCCGCTTGTTTAACGAGTTGGATGATACTTTGATACTGGCTATCCTTGGCCTGCCGATCCGCCACGAATTCAAAGGCGGCGTCACCGTTGACTGCACCAGACATCACTGATTCGCCGGCACGCTTATCGATTGGGCGAGACTCGCCGGTAAGTGACGATTCATCCAGGGTCGCCGTGCCCTTTAACAAGGTGCCGTCAACAGGGACGACCTCACCTGGTTTGACCAGCAGATGGTCGCCGATCTGCACGTCATCAACGGGAATTTCCCGAGTCGTTTCACCGAGTAAATGGGCAGTTTGCGGCGAGTTTTCGAGGAGCTGTTTCAAATCCGAGTTCGCCTTACTAGCGGCGTAATCTTCCAGAGCGTCGCCACCGGTGAGCATCAGGAGGACGATAAGGGCGGCCCGGTATTCGCCGATGGCTAGCGTGGCGATCACAGCAGTTATGGCCAGCAGATCCACGCCGAATTTGCCTGACCGCAACGTTTTGACCATGTCGATGAACATCAGGAGTGCGATCAGCGAGCCAAGGACTGTAACTAATACCTGAGCAATCCCGTTTTGGTGCGCGCCAAATTCCAGACCGAAGGCAACCACTGCCACGATGAGCACCAGCCAGAGCCGTTTATAATTTGCGAGTTTTTGCATGAAACCACCTCCAGTAAACCAATTGTTTCCTGTCTTAATTATCTCGTGAAACCCGATTCAGGTCGAGACAACTGCTCAACAATGCCAACTTTAGGTAATGCGTAAATGTGTTTTCGGAATAACAGTTGGCCAAGACCTTGAGAAACCATTTCGTTTGGCGCGGTATCTGACGGGTGACTGGAATATCGGGTATAATAGCATCGATACTGTAAAAGAGGAGAACAACAATGCCGACTGTACTAGTGATCGAAGACGAGCCAGGGATGGCCGCCTACTTAAAAACTGAATTACAATTTGAAGACTATAGCGTGCTGCTGGCCTACGATGGGCTGGAAGGGCTGCAGGTCTACGAAGACAACGCCCAGGTCGATGTGATCTTACTGGACTGGATGTTGCCTAAAATGGACGGCCTTGGCGTGCTGCGGCGCATCCGGCAGACCGATGACGTGCCGATCATTATGATGACTGCCCGGGATTACGTGAGCGATAAAGTGGCGGGCCTGGACTACGGCGCGGATGATTACATTACTAAACCATTTAAAATGGAAGAGCTGCTGGCGCGGATTCGGGTGGTGCTGCGACGCGGCCACGAACGCGCAACTTATCAGGTCAACGACATTCAACTGGACACTAAGGCGCATTCAGCCGTCAAAAATGGGACGTTTATCCAACTAAGTCAGCGTGAGTATACGCTGTTGTTGACGCTGATCAAAAACGTGAATCAGGTCGTCAGCCGCGATGAGCTGCTGGACCAAGTCTGGGGCACCGACTACACTGGCGGCACTAATATTTTGGACGTGTACATTCGCCATCTGCGCGAGAAGATCGATGACGACGATAGCGACGTGATCCAGACTGTGCGCGGGATCGGGTACACCATGAGGACGGCAGGCAATGACAACTAAGGCAAAATCCTATACCAGCGCTTCTCGTTTCACCCGGGTCTACGCCATTATGATTATCGTGATCGTGATGCTGACGAGTTTGTCGATTCTCACCGTCGTGGGGTACCGCTTGCTGGATGATAAACGAGATTACAGCACTGATGTCATTCAAACGTTAAAGAACGCCACGACGAATGGTGACGTCAAGTGGCGGTTTTGGGAGTCAAACTACGATGTCAATACGAACTCAACGTTTGTGGCAGTCCGAACCACCAGCAACGGGACCACACTGTTTCACCACGTCACAAAGGGTACCAGGACGCTCACCAGCCACCCGTTGCACGCACTGACTCGGAGCGGCCCAACGAGGGTCTGGGCTGTACTTTAAAGCGACAGCAACGCGCCGCGCGACCGTCCACGGCCAGCCAGTGACGGTACACTACACCGTTTGGCAGAGCCTTGATCGCGTCGTGCGGATGTTTGTCATTATTATTGAACTTGTGATCATTATTTTGATTTTAAGTCTCGTCATTGGTGTCTGGATCATTTCACAATTATCGAAGCGCCTCAACCAACCCTTGACCGCATTGACCGACTCGACGCAAGACCTGATTCAAAAGCCCAAGCAGTCGTACCACGAAACATTGACTGTACCAACGAACCCGGAGGAAGTTCAGGAACTTGGCGACGTGTTTAATACGCTGCTCGGGTCGTTAAACGATACGATCTTGAAAAACCAACAATTCATTTCGGACGCCTCCCACGAATTGCGAACCCCGATTGCTGTCATTTTAGGGCACACAGAGCTGCTTGAAAAACACGCCGCCGACCACCCGGAAATTATTCAGGAATCCGTGGGTTATATTGATGATGAAGCCCACCAGATGCAGGAATTGGTGACGAGTTTACTGGCGCTGTCCCGCTCCACAAAAGCTGAAGCTGAGTTGACCACGGTTGACGTTGTGCCAATTATTCGAACGGTGGTTGCGCAATA
Organism: Secundilactobacillus paracollinoides; assembly: GCF_001702155.1. Taxonomy (NCBI): domain Bacteria; kingdom Bacillati; phylum Bacillota; class Bacilli; order Lactobacillales; family Lactobacillaceae; genus Secundilactobacillus; species Secundilactobacillus paracollinoides. The sequence continues at coordinate 359,424 of NZ_CP014912.1, read as the reverse complement.
CCAGCAAGGACAACAGGTGGTGATGCAGCTACCAGAAAAGTTGCTGATTCACGCTAATGCTGGGCAAGTCCAGCAAATCTTGACCGCGCTTATCGATAATGCGCGTAAGTATTCATCGGTTGAAACGCAGGTTACGGTGAGCGCAAAGTGAGAATCCGAAAACACGGTTGCCATTACTGTTGCCGACCATGGCATTGGTATTAGTGACGCGGATAAGGCAAAAATTTTTGACCGGTTTTACCGCGCCGACCAGTCCCGCTCCAAACAGGTGGCGGGGTATGGCATCGGGCTTGCAATCGTCAGACAGTTGGTTGAATTGAATGACGCAACCGTTGATGTGAAGGATAATCAGCCAGCTGGGAGTTGTTTTGTGATTCGGTTTAAGAGTGTGTAGCAAGGCGGTTTGAGGGCGGAGCGTAAGCTGACTCTGGCAGAAAATCCCGGGCCTGGATTTTTTGCCAGAGTCGGCTTACGCAGTAGCCCTCAGCCTTGCGAAACACGTTTAGTCTCGAGGCTAATAGATAACGTGTCGAAAAGGTAGGCTCTGGATTGTGGTCTTCATTTTTAAAGTGGTTACTGATTACGATTTTTAAATTTTACATTGCGGAAACGTGTTCCGAAGGGCTGAAGGCTACTGCCCTCAAAACGCCTTTCTCCACACTCTTAAAGATTTTCAGAAACCCTTAATAAACCATACGTAGCGCCGTTGTTCGAAAAAAATTACACTTATTTGTGTGATTTTTAAAACAACGGCGCGTTTTTGCGTAGTTATAAGGGTAAGGGTGAAAGTTATGAATAATCGAATGGATCGGCATCGCCAACACAAGCGTGGCCGGTGGATCGCACTTGGTGTCGTTATTGCCTGTCTCTTGGGCATCTTTTACGGGTTGAATACCATCTACCGCTCCGTCAGCAGCAGTTTATCTGATTCTTACACGAAAATTCATGAGAAGGGTGGTCGGCCGGCTGACGCCATCATCCGCAAGGGTCAGCCGATCTCAATCCTGTTGATGGGGACTGATACTGGGGCCTTAGACCGGACCGATAAAGGGCGCACAGATACCATGATGCTCATTACCGTTAGCAAAACGAAGGGCATTCATCTCGTGTCGATTCCACGGGACACGATGATCGCCATTCCCGGGTTGGAGTCGACGTTCCCGCAGAAGATCAACTCGGTATACACGTTTACTAACGTCAGTGATACCATGTCAACAATTTCGAAGTATCTGAATGTGCCGGTGGACTACTTTGCGCTCGTGAACATGGGCGGCCTGGAAAAATTAGTGGCTCAGATCGGCGGGATTACAGTGAAATCGCCATTGTCGTTTACCTTCAGTACGGATACGTCCCACGAGACTGGTAAGAATCTTTACCAATTTTATAAGGGGAAGACGACCTTTAGGTATGCGAAGGATGGCGTTCACTTTAAGACCTACCATAAAATGAATGGGAAGGCGGCGTTAGCCTTTACGCGGATGCGCTATGAAGATCCGCGTGGTGATTACGGACGTACTGAGCGTCAGCGGCTGGTGATTGCACAGCTCGTCAAACAGGCAAAGAACCCGGCGCTGTTACTGAATAAGACCTTCATGAGCTCGATCTCAAAGAATTTGCGCACCAATCTGACCACCAAGGATATGTTGAGCCTAGCTACTGAGTACTACAATCCTAAAAAGAAGGTCAAGGCCATTTCTGTAAACGAAACGAGCTTGTGGTACGAGGGCATCTCCTTTCAAGTGATGCCGCGACTGGAGCAACAACGCGTCACAAATGAACTGCGTAGTGACCTTTCCTTGACTCACGCCACGACTGGTCCGGTATTAGCTGGAAATCCTGATAAATTTACAATTCCGCAAGCGGTCAGTCAGGTATTGTATGCCAATACTTCTAGCAACTCACAAGCGGCAACCAGTAACTGACAGCCGATGACATGCGCGTTCATCCGAGTTCTTTCTAGTTTTCCCTTTCAAAACAGCACGTTAAACGCTATAATGGATTAATTTGTAAGTGCATATACGTGTATCGTCGGGCGCATTGGTCAAAACAGAAAGTTGGAAATGCTTCATGTATCGTTTCTTTGTACAACCCCAGGTCAACCGGTTCAAACAGTCAATCGTGGGTTATGAGACCCTCATTCGCGAATCTCGCGATGGTCGCTGGCAGTTACCAAAAGACTTTTCAGCCATATCATTGGCGTGTCAATTGACACTGCTTCAACGTTGCGTTGACACGTTAAGACTGAAATCACACTACCTCGGCTTTAATTTAAACCGGACGCAGATTCAGGACCCCGAAGTTGTTCAGCACCTGATTCACTTTCAGCAACGGGCATTTCCTGTTCGACTTGTCGTTGAATTGACCGAAGAAGTGTGCGGATCACCAAAGGACGCGGCGTGCGTTTTGGACCGTATCAGAACGTTACACGAGGGCGGGGTGCAAGTGAGTTTAGATGACGTCGGGACTGGCGAAAACCAGTTTAGCGCTATCAGCCCACTGTTGCCGTATGTATCAGAATTGAAGTTGGCCATGCAAAATTTCCGTCATGATAACAACGCAGATGCAATTCCAAAAGCGCTGCATGATTGGCGGCAGATCAGTGCTGACAATGGCTTACGATTTGTCATTGAGGGTGTCGAAACACAGGCTGACCAGCAGATGTTGGATGACCTCAACATTGGGTTACGCCAGGGGTATTATTATGGAAAACCGCATCTGTTGTTTTATCGCGGTGAACTGAATCGTACCAGTCGAATTGAGAAAAATGCCTAACCGGCACAGAAAAAAAGCTTCAGTTACTGCGCATTTACGCTGTAACTGAAGCTTTTTGTCATGGTTGGGGATTTCTAGCGACCATTAACAGTTTTTATGATTAGTCATTTGTTTCTTTTTTGCGAAGACCGAGCAGGCCCAAGAAGCCAGTTAAAACGATCATGGCCAAACCAAGAATGGATGCTTCACTGGTTTCATGTTCGTTCGTTTGTGGCAGCGTCTTAGCTGATTGTCCAGCGGCTGCATTGTTTTGACCAAGTGTACCAGTAGCGGTTGTGTCCGCAGCCGTTGAGGTTGATGTTAAATCAGCCCCAGTTTGGGCATTAGCGGATGTGCCTGCCTGCGTAGTACCGTTGTTGGTGCTTGCAGCAACTAAGTCGTTTGCGCCACTCGTTGTGACATCACTGGTGCCTTCACCTGAAGTCGTTCCAGTGGTGCCAGTACTTGTCGTTCCAGTTGCCGTATCACCAGCCGTAGCAGTTGAAACATCAGATGATGTCCCAGTCGTGCCAGTTTGTGTGCCGGTCGTGCTACCCGTGGTTGTGCCAGTTGTGGATGACCCGTTATCCCCAGTTGATGTACCAGTGGAAGACGAGCCATTGTCACCCGTAGTTGTACCAGAGCCGCCGCCTTGTTGCGCAGCTGCAGCAGCGACACTAACTGCAATGTGGTAGTTTTGTAAGGCTTCATCGTAGGCTGCTTGTGCGGCTGTGTAGGCTGAAGTGGCGTTTGTCAGTGCAGTATTAGCGGCATCAGCTGCGGCTTGGGCGTCTGTAATTGCTTGCGCCTGTTGGCCTAAGGTTGCTAACTGTTGTTGCAGTGTTGTCAATTCTTGCTGGGCCGTTGATGCGGTCTGGCCGTCAGCAACCAATTTGTCGGTGGCGGTATCGAGCGCTGTTTGAGCAGTCGTCAACGCGTCAGCCTTGTCCGCTGCGGTTTGCTGAAGCGGTGTGAGGGCGTTTTGCGCGTCCGTTAACGTTTGTTGATCAGTGGCAAGTTACGTTTGAGCTGCTTGTAGACTGGTCAAGGCGTTTTGTGCGTTGGTTAACGTTTGTTCATCATCAGCCACTTTTTGCGTTTGGGTGGCTAAGAGATCTTCATCGGCAGCCAACTCTGACTTTACTTGGTTCAAGGTGTTTGTCACATCGGTGAGATAGGTTTGCGTGGTTGTTAAAAGATCCTTGGCATTAGCGATTTGATCCGAAGGCGTTGTTGGATCAGCTAGTAAAGCTGTCAAATTCGCTGTTTGTGAGGCGACACTGGCTGCTGCAGTATTAACCGTGGTCGTTCCGTTAGCAACCTGTGCTTCCATGGTTGTGACATTGTTTTGTGCCGTGATTTTATTAGCTGTATCCGTGGCCAATTGCTGATTGGCATAAGTCACCTCGTCAGCAACTGAGTCATCAGGATCCAAATTCGTGACGGTCGTTTGGTCACTGTCGACAGTGGCTTGTGCCTGATCCACAACTGCTTGTTGTGCGGCAACAGCGTCGTCAGCCGCAGTTTTGTCAGCGGTAGCTGAATCAACGGTAGTTTGGGCGTTGGCAACGTCGGTCCGGTCTGTAGCGACCTGGGCGTTATCAGCGTCGGTCGTAGCCGTTTGGTTGTCCACTTCAGTTTGAACCTGCGAAATGTGATCCGAGGTTGCGCCAGCACCAGCGGATTCGGCGTTGGTTAGCGCAGTGTCGGCATCACTTGCGGCCGTGCTGGCATGAGAGTAGTTACTTTGAGCGGTTGCCAAATTGTCAGCAGCCGTTGAAACTGCCTGCTGGGCACTGGCCACACTTGTTGTCGATGTGGCTGTTGATGACTCTGTGGATGCTGATGACGTAGGCGTCGTCGTTTCAGCATCGGCGTGAACCGTTGTTGTGGTCGTCGCAGTGTATCCCAAAACACCAAATGCGGCGAGGAGCATTGCATTTTTTGCAGATACAATCGTTGGTTTCTTTTTCATATTCCCATCCTCCAAATAGTAGAATTCCCCAATTAGAGTATAACGCGGGTAAGTGTTGAATAACAATACATCCAGCTTGAAAAGTGACGATTGTCTCAAAAATAGTTAGACAAATCAACTAATAGTGTTATCGAAAATTGTTGCAAACCGATGCAGACTGTCACTTTCTGGACTACTGGCTTGATTCTGCGCCTGACAGCCGATAAAATGAGAGCGGTGAAGAATCATTGCGGCATGACTATAGAAGGAAGCGATAGAATGGGACAACCAATTGTGACCCTCATTACGGGGGCAGATAAGGGGATTGGCTTTCAAACGGCAACTGAACTTGGACGACGCGGTCAGGTGATCATCATCGGCGCCAGAAATGCGCAGAAGGGGCAGGCAGCTGTTGACCGGTTGAAGAATAATGGGATCGAAGCCAGTTTTGTGCAACTCGATGTCACCAGCCAGTCAGAGATCACGCAAGCGGCCGTCTCCATTAATGACCGGTACGGCTATCTCAGCGTGTTGATCAACAATGCCGGGGTTGCGATGGATAATCACCAGGCAGCTTCGGACATGCCGACCGCCATCATGCGCAAGGACTTTGACGTGAATTTCTTCGGTCTTGTTGACGTGACGCAAGCCATGTTGCCGTTACTGAAAAAGGCTGACAGTGCGCGGATCATCAACGTGTCCAGCAACATGGGCTCGCTGACGATGGCGTCAGATCCTGAGTCGCAGTTTTACGGTGTGAATTCCCTTGGCTATTAAGCGTCAAAGGCGGCCGTTAACTTTGCCACCATCAGTTTCAGCAAGGAATTGATCGATACGCACATTACCGTCAATTCCGTTAACCCAGGCTGGATCGCTACTGAATTTGGCGGTCGTCCCAGTGATGCACCAACCCCAGCTGGGATGCAGTCGGTTGCCGAAGGGGCTGCTCAGATCATCAAGGCTGCGAGCGACCCTGAGTTTACGCAAAATAGTAGTTTTACAGAAAATGACGGCCCACTGCCTTGGTAGGGTGGCCGGTTAAATAGCTGTTTAAGAAACGTTAAGCACTGGATGACCAATTCGGGCTTAACGTTTTTTGTTGTGGATCAAGCGACGATGACGACAGACTCGGGGAGATGTGGGAAAATTCAATCAGAAAATTTTATAAATTTTAGCGCCATCTCATCTTGATTATTGGACGATTATATTTAAAATGAGCAATAAGACGAATGTTATCCAACGGAAAACGATTTCAATTCTATTAAATTGGCATAATCTGTTCAAAATTTACTGGATTTATGGTAAATTAATTATAAATACACATTTCGTGATTTATGTTGTATAACGGTGGCCAGAAATTCTCTGTAAGTACTCCTCAGAACTTCGACCGTTATGCCGGGTCCTTAAGGAGGGGATTCATGATGATTACCGGTTTGACTGCAGATAGTTTCTTTACCCAGTTAACCCTCTTAATCTTCGCCATATTTTTCGTTTCGGGTATTATGATTGGTTATTCTCGTACCTGGCATCTGTTAGAAACGAACAACGGACTGACCGAGCAGCAACAAAATGCCATTCGATTAGGATTACCGTTAGTCGTATGGCTCTTAGGGGGCGTGCTGTGTTTGGCAGGCTTATTTTCGAGCGCCAACACACACATGTACACAAGCATTGGCGTGTTTCTCATTGCGTTCCCGATTTTAGATACACAACTGAAAACGCCTGGCTATCTGGCACGGTGTGCGGTGCTGTTTATCGTCTGGGAAGTGGGGCATATCCAGAATCTGTTCTCCGTGCAAAATATCCTAGTCAGTCTTGGCTTACTAGGCCTGTTTTACTTGATCCGGACGCATAAAATGGCTGTGCGATACCGATTTTGGACGTGCATGGCAGCGGGACTCTACGTTGCGCTGGGCTTTTGGCTGACGTATCCTGGTATACCGATCACTGATATTAATCTCTGGTTCAGTATTGGGTTGTACATGGTTATGACGGCCATTACTTGCGGGTATTGGATCATCCAAAAGAGCCAGGATATGGTGAGCCCGAAAAATAAGGGTGATCAGGATATCACGCCAACGACGCTCTATGCTTCATATGAACGTGATGTCAACAGTCTATTTGATGCCAACCGTGGCAGCAAGACCTCAATGACCATCGCTATCATTGACATTGACCGGTTTACAGACATCAACGATCGGTTTGGTCGCCGGGGTGCCAATGCCATTTTGGCAGATTTTGAAGCACTGTTGCAACAAGTTCTTCAACAATATAGTACGGCTTACCATTTGTTCCGGTCTGGCGGTGAAGAGTTCAATGCCATCTTCACCAACGCCACGCCGGTGGATACTGCGCCGATTCTGTTGGACTGCTGGGATACCGTGCGGACACACGAATTTTACTACCAAGAGCATGAAGTTGACCTGACGATTTCCGTTGGGGTGACGGCAGTTCAAACAGTGGATGAATCGGTTGAAGATACTTATAAACGCGCAACGAAGAGTTTGAATCAAAGCAAACGCGTTGGCCGCGATGCCATCACTGTTGAAGGTGTGGATCAGCACGCGCGCCGGGCCACTAACTGGTACCCAACGTACCGTTACTTTGTGCAGCCCATCGTCAATGCAAGTCAGTCAGACCACCCATTATTGTTAAACGAAATGCTGTTGCGTGAGTTTGATCGTAATCGTTGGCGCCTACCGGAAAGCTTTGAAATTCCGGTCACCACGCAGATCAGTCTGATCAAGCAGGTGCTCAATCATAACGACTGTCGAGGCGTTAATATCAACCTGACAGCGAAGCAATTCTCCGACCCAGAAATTGCGAAAGCACTCGTTCATTTTAAAAAACATGAACCGCGAATCGATGAATTCGTGGTCGAAATTATGGATGCGCCGACGAGTGAGATCGTCGAAAATATCAGTCACATTTATGCCGCCGGCGGCATCAAACTATACTTGGACGATGTTGGGTCCGATAACAGTTATGAACTGGTGTTGGATATGTTTAAGTATATCGATGGCATCAAATTTGCTATTCAAAACCTCAGAAAGACCAATGCTCCTGACCAACTGTTGGAAAGAATTGGTTTTTGGAAAAATATTGCCAACCAAAACAACCTAGAATTCGTCCTAGAAGGTGTCGAAACAAATGACGAATCTCAGTATTCTGTCGACCACTATGGCATCTTCAGACAGCAAGGCTACTATTTTGCGAAGCCGTCGTTGCCAGAAGAAGAGAGTGTGAAGTAAGGCGGTTTAGGGGCGGTGTGTAACGGACTCTGACCCAAAAGTCCAGGCCTGACTTTTGGGTCAGAGTCCGTTACACGTTAGCCCCGTGCCTTGCTGAACACGTTTAGTCTCGAGGCTAATAGAAAGAGCTCTGAAAAGCCCGAGCCTGACTTTTTGGTCAGCACCCGTAACACTTGTCCACAGTTTATTGACAGACTCTAAGACCAAAGTCAAAAAATAAGATCAAAAAAGAACGCCGCAGCCCTACAACTGCAGCGTTCTTTTACTATCCCAAAAAATAATCAAAATAAATCCTTGTCAAACGAGTATCACTCAGTTATAGTGTACTAGAAAGCTAATACACTAGTAAAGGAGGACACACACCTTGGAATTCGACGATAAGATCCCAATTTATTACCAGATTAAGCAATATATTTATCAAGAAATCATTGTGAACCACCTGGCACCGGGGGATAAGCTGCCAGCTGTTCGGCAATTGGCGTTAACCTTAACAGTTAACGTGAATACGATTCAGCGAGCGCTGGGTGAACTCATCAATGAAGGCATTTTAGAATCCAAGCGTGGTCGCGGCAACTTCGTGACGACGGATGTGAGCACGTTGACTGATATGAAGCATCGTGTTGTGGAGGAGCAGTTGGCACTGATGTATGACCGGTTGGCGGACCTGCAGATCACGCCAGATGAGATGGTGACTTATCTTACCGATTATATTTCAAAACGAAAGGAGCAGGCACAAGCATGACAGTATTAACGGTTGAAAATTTAACCTATAAACGAAATTTAAAAACGATTCTAACAGGGTTGAATCTGACCCTCGATGGCAATCAAATTGTCGGGTTACTCGGGGCAAACGGGGCTGGGAAAACGACCTTAATGCGACTGATCGCAGGCGCTGCAACCAGTTACCATGGCACGATTGCCATCGGTGATCAGACTAAACCGGCTGAGCGGAAGGCAATCGTCAGTTTCAGTGAACAGGTGAGTGGCGTCAATGATAGTCGAAAATTAGGCCAGATCGCACAATTTTATAACCATGTGTATCCTGACTTTGATATGGATACCTTCAAAAACTTAGCGGCAGATTTGAGTTTAGATGAAAATCAACGGTTCAATCAACTCTCAAAAGGGAACCACCAAAAGTTCGTGGTGGCCATTGCGCTATCACGTCAGGCCAAGTTGTACCTGCTGGATGAACCCTTTAACGGCATCGATAGTATGAGCCGTAAGAAGATCGTTGCCAGTATTATTCAGTGGAAGCCAGAGACTGCAACGATTCTCATTAGTGACCACCACGTTGCTGACATTGCGAACATTTTAGATGCCGTCGCTGTGGTCAAGGACCAGACCGTTGTTGATCAGAAAAAGGCCGATGAAATTCGGGAAAATGGTCAGAGCATTGAAGATTACTATGAAGGGTTTTACGCGGAAGGGGAGAGCGATAATGACTAGTTTTGGCAAACTATTAGTAACGATGTGGCAAGAAAAGAATCGGACGGTTTATCAACTGACCGGTATCGGATTGATTGGTCTGATCGTTTGGACGCTATTGGAAGTGTTCCGTGGCAACAGTTTTAGCGTTATCGGCGATTTGTCGGCTATGGTCTTTGGACTTGTAGGTTTTGTGCTCTTCATTTTGCTGGCCCGAGACCAAGAACACGTGTGGACGGCAAATAATTACCGGTTGATTCCGGTATCTGATACGAAATTATATACAGCAAACGTATTAACAACGCTGCTAAGCTATGTTTATTTTGTCGTGATTCAAGTGGTTATTATCTTCATCTGCAGCCTCACGAATTTTGGTGATCCATTTGGTCAAAGTTCAGTCGTCTACTACGACACGTTTGGCGTCATGATCCTGATGGCTGCACTGTTGCTGTTTGGCTGGATTTTCATCAGCACGATTCATCTTGTAACTACCTCGGTAGCAGCGTTCTTACCGGCATTCCGGCAAAGACTGATCCGGGTTATCCTAGCTATCATTGTGTTCTTTGTGGTCGTTAATATCGTCAGCTGGATGCAAAAACTACTGAGTTCAGCTTTAGGCAACATGGTGAACCTCAACATGTTGGGCGGTACCCCAACGGCGCAACTGGGAAGCGCAACACTGATTGCAGCAGGATATTTCTTAGTGAGTGCGGTCATTCTTTCTGTTGTAAATGTTTATTTGATGAAGCATTGGGTGGAGACGAGTACGAAGGCAGCCTGAGTGCGAAGCAAGGCGGTCTAGGGGCGGTGTGTAAGGGACTCTGGCAGAAATGCCCGAACTTGGCATTTGTGCCAGAGCCCGTTACACGTTAGCCCCGTGCCTTGTGGAGCACGTTAAGGCCCGAGGCTAATAGAAAGGCTGAGTATTGAACACGTTACGGCTAAAGTCGAATAGAAAGTCAGAAACTAAAAAAGTTCACAACGACAACAAACACAGGGGAAGCCAACATGCAACTCATCAACCAGGGGAACGGCCTAAAAAATGCATCATCTTTATCTGCGTCATGATCACATATCTATGCAGCGGCGCGCTATTGGTCAAGCTTGGCCTAAAAGAAACAGACCAAGTGTTCATGATAATCCACGTGGTCATTGCCATCGTCTTACTGGGTATCATGCTCATGACAATTAGAACAACGAATATAACAACCGAACGCATCGGCTTTCGTCGTCACACGCGGTTACCATTGATCGTAATGACTATCGTGATGGTGTTGCTCATGCTGATTGACAATGTCCTGCCGAACTTTGTGCAGGTCTTTCACCATCCAGCAACTATTTTAGCGGTGACGTTAACCGCAGTGATGGCGGGGGTATTTGAAGAGTTAAGTTGCCGTGGGTTACTATTTTCAGGATTGCTGGCATTCTCACAAAACTCGCGGCACCCGTTTATCAGTTCGGCAATCTGGAGCAGTCTGATCTTCGGCTGTCTGCACTTGTTTAACATCATTAGCGAGGGGCAGGGCGTCGAAGTCACTGTGCAACAAGTTTTCTACGCCGCTGTGATCGGGGTGTTTTTCGCCGCGATTCGAGTTGCGGCAAACGGCCTGTTGATCCCAATTATTCTGCACAGTATGATTGATTTTACGCCAAATATCACATCGGTCAGTTCGTCAGTGATGGATTGGACGAGCCTGCTGATTGTTTTCATTCCGATTCTGGTTGTCGCACTTTGGGGGCTATGGGCAGAAGAACGGGTATTGAAATAGATTTCGTCAATTAACTTTAATTAGTTTTATGTTAAACAATTGTATTTAAAATTATTAGTGATAAAATGAGTTCATCTCGTTAAGTATGATGCGCCACGTTCAATTTAACGATTGCGCGATAATTTTAAAATAAGCGTTTAAAGTGAGGCTAAATAATGACACAAACTGTTTTGATTTCAGGTGCCAACCGCGGCATCGGTCTAGAAGTTGCCACTCAACTGGCACAGCAAGGCAACCAGGTGATTATCGGCGCCCGGCAGCAAGCTGCTGGCGAAAAGACCGTGGCTGATTTGGTTGCGTCAGGCATCGACGGGTCGCAGTTAGACAGCGTTCAGTTGGATGTGACAGATGACGCGTCAGTCACAGTTGCTGCGGCGGAGATTCGTCAAAGTCATCCTGATTTGGATTTACTGGTCAACAATGCGGGCATCGCTGGCGACATGACGAAGCCGGCGCTAGCAACCACTGCTGCCGATTACGCGGCCACACTAGAAGTGAATTTTTACGGGTCGTTGCGGATGATTCAGGCCTTCATGCCGATCCTTGAAACGAATAACGGCCAAATCGCGAATATCACGGGATTAGGCACACCGTCCGTTTTCTATAACCCGGCTGCCTATTCAGTGTCTAAGGCAACGCTCAACGCACTGATTCAAAGCTTGGCTGTCGATATTGTGAAGACGAAGCGACCAGTCTCAATCTACGGCATTTTTCCAGGTGGGGTGTCAACGGACATCAACAACCACATGGAGGGGCCGTTTATGAAGACGCTCGCTGAAGGCAGCAAGGCCATCGTTGATATTTTGACGGATGAGCAACCACACAACGGTGAGATTCTTGGGTCTGATGGCCAGGTCTTGTCTTCGATTGAACGGCAACAACGATAAGCGACAAAATAAACCGCAACTGAGAGAGTGTCATCTCCTAGTTGCGGTTTATTTTTGTCTTAATTGGTTTTGATGCAGCGTTCCAGGATGCGGTTCACCCTTGATCTCATGGGAAACGTGTCCCAGCATCGCGTCCACCATTTCTAAAATATGCGGGTCATCCAGACAGTAAAACATGTGCTTCCCCTGCTTGGTTTTCGTCACCAGCTGATACTGGTAAAGAATGGCAAGCTGGTGGGAAACAACTGGCTGATCAATGCCTAAATGGTCAACGATGCTGGACACGTCCGCTTCGTGATTTTTTAAAAAATAGAGGATCTTGATGCGATTTTTATTGCTTAACACTTTATAAATTTTAACCGCTTCATCAATGAGCGCGTCATTCACGTCCATAGTGCGTTACCTCGACTCGTTAAATTAACGTTAGCAGGTGACTGATCAGGCCGCTGTCCCAAAAGACATACAGGCCAATGACGACGTAACAGATCTTCATCAGTTTTTCGCCGTGTGCCGCCATGACATTGGCGACAGCAGGAATATCAGCGACCATTTTGATCAAGACGACCACGATCAGGGTCAAGCTGCCGATAAACACTAACGTCATTAAAAAGTGTACCATAGTTTCGCCCACAAGGACTGGCAGGAAAATGGAAAGATTGCAGCCGGCGCAAACGGACAGGTAGGTCCCGCACACCGCCCAAATGGGGGACTTGCTGGATTTATCACCATTGTCATCGTCGTCATCATGAAATGCCATGTAGATGGGGAGGATGCCCAGAATACCCAGCACCCATTCAGGGAGAAAGACGGCCAACGCCTTGCCAACAAAGAAGCTGAGGGTCAGCAGGATAAGATTCCCTAAGAGGTAGCCCAACATGACTTTCGGCAGTGCATATTTCTTTAATAAAAAGATCAACATGAAGAAAAAATCTAAGTTGACGCTAATAAACGTCAGTAATAGGAGCCAATAATTCATTGTCGCAGCCTTCTTTTGCTTTGATACATATATTATATGTTACATATGATATATGTCAACAAAAATGAAGGTCAGCAAAACTTATTTTGCCACAAAAAAGCCACCGCAACAGTTGCCACGGTGACTTGATATCGTTTAAATTAAGCTTCGGCTGTCTTAGCAGCTGGTTTCGGTGCGCTGGTACGCAGACCGATGCCGGTAAAGCCGCTGATCAGCGACATGACTGGGCATAGCAGGCTGAAGAAGACGAAGGGCAGGTACTGAATCGTCGGCACACCCAACGTATTCGCGATGAAGACCCCGCCAACGCCCCAGGGAACGAGGTAGTTGAGCACGGTCCCGCCGTCTTCAAGCACCCGGCCAAGCGCGGAACTCTGCAGACCGCCATTATTGAAGGCGTCCTTGAATGACCGCCCTGGCAAAATGATGGAGAGGAATTGTTCACCGACGAAGATGTTGACGCCGATGCAGGACGCAATGGCTGCGGTAACCAGTTTCGCGTGGCTGTTGAGCTTGGTTGCCAGCGGCGTCATGATGGCGCCAATCAACCCAAAGTTCACCAGTAAGCCACCAAGTGACAAAGTCAAAACGATTAAAGCGACCGTTGGCATCATGCTGACGATACCGCCACGGGACAGGAGTAAGTTTACTTCTGAGTTAGCGGTCTTGGCAACGTAGCCGTTAGTGATGATGTCCGTTGCTTTCGTAATTGAGAGACTCGGCTGGTTGATGAACATCATGCCAGCTGAGACGAAGACGTTTAACAGCATGGTTGGAATGGCTGCCATTTTAAAGCCGGCACAGACGAAAACGAGGACGATCGGAATCAGAGAGATAATCGAGATATGAAAATCACCAGAGAGGGCGGCTACCGTAGTGTTGATCTTGCCCATGTTGGCGTGGCTGTGACCTAAGCTCAGGACCGCGAAAGCGACTGTTGAAATTGCGGCTGCTGGCAGGGTCGACCACAGAATCGTTTTCATGTGGTCAAACAGGTCGGTGTCCACCACGGCCGCGGCTAGGTTGTTTGTTTCAGATAACGGGGAGAGTTTGTCGCCAAAGACAGTGGGCAAGAACCATTGCGCGCTGATGGCTTTAAACCCAATGACCATCAACGTTGGGATGGTGCCGGCTGCAATCCAGGTGCTGATCATGGCCCCAATTAGAATGAAGATCACGATGGGGATAATTCCCTTATCGATGCCGTCCTTGATTCCGGCGTTGATTTGATCCCAGTCCAGCCCCTTGAATTTAGCCCAGAAAATCGTGACCGTGATGGCCAGCAGCACTGGTACCTGCGGCGATAGCCCAAGGCCAATAACGCCGCTGCCCATGATTGCCAGATCAATGACTAGCACGATAATTGCTTCCCTTAAACTTAGTTTTACCTTCATCATTTTATTCACCCTCAATAATTTATTATGTACATTTGATAGTTGTATGGATTTTCTAACCGTGCTCTTGAATGACGCTTCGTTACGATGCGGGAAATTGTCGACTTTTAGTTATACTGTTTCAGTCTGATATTGTGCATTGTGTAAATCAGAAGCTACAACTCAGCGATGTAACTCTTGATGTATTGCTCTTGATAGCTTGATGAGAAGTTGAAGGCAAATTTTTCTGGAAACTGTCACTGACTGCTTTTGCGATCTTTAAATCCTCCTTAAATACAAAAAATCGTCCCCATTGCACAAATGCAACAGGGACGATTAGACTTATACCGCGGTACCACCCAGATTGTGCCTCAAAAAAGACACCTCTCTCTGAAGGATAATGGTCTCAGTGCAACCAGCGCCGGCAAAGGAACGGTATTTCGAAACAGTTACCCTGATTGGCTCGCAGCACCCGCCAACTTCCTGACACCCAGGTAACGTCCTACTTGTGTTATCCGACATTAAATATTAATGAGAGTATATCGCTGATTATTAGAAAATGCAAGGCCAACTGACGATTGTTGATTGGCAGTGTATGATGATGATAATCTAAAACTTGTTTAAATCCTTTAAATAGGCGGACTATTTTGACGGAAAATATGCTAGGGTTAAGCGTTCAGGATAGGTGAGATACGATTAAACGGAACCATAGGAGTGACAATGACATGACAACAAATCGTACCGTGGTGGCACTATTACACAAATTAAGAAAATTACGCGACTGGTACGTGATCACCCAAGCAAATGGGGTGACCCTGCCAGAAACGACGACGGAACCAATTACGCGCGTCCATTATGTGTTTCATGGAAAGGTGCAAAAGGTTGGTTTTCGGTTGTTGTTGAAAACCATCGCTGACCGGATGCATTTAACGGGCTGGGTCATGAACAATGACAATTTGGATGTGGTGGCGGAAGTGCAGGGTACTCCGACTCAGTTGGCGTTTATCAAGCACTATTTGTCGACGGGAGTCAAACGCATTCAGGTCGCGCAAATTGAGGAGCGACAGGCTGACATTGCGTTGAATGAGCATCAATTCATTATTAAATAGCAACATAAATGCTTAGCAAATTAAAAAACAGCGTCATCAAACTTGCCAGAATAGGGGAGTTTGATGACGCTGTTCTTCTAATCATTATTTGATATATTGTTCATAATCAATACCCAATCGTTTAGCGATATCGGTCACTTCTTCTAAGGTATGATCATCAATGATAATCCCGTTTGCCTTCCGGTCGTCATAGGCGAGGGCTTCCTTATCACCAGCAACGTAGATCGTCTTACCAGGTACGGCTGGCAATTCACGAATTTGTTGCAGGTAATCGGAGAACTTCTCAATGATGGCATCTTTGTCGCCGAAGATCGATGGGTCGATGGCGATGAAGCTTTGTGCTGGACCAACGGAGAGGTCTTCTGGCGTGATTTCAACGGAGGTGTTTCCCATTGAAAGAATCGACGTGAAGACTTCGACCATAACACCTAAACCAAAGCCTTTGTGGCTCCCAGTTTCTTCGGTGACACCGCCAAGTGGGGTCAGCCCAACGTAGGCTTCTGGGTCACGAGTCTTGTTTAAGGTTTCCGTGTCGTTGTGGTCGTAGACAGGTGTTTGCCCGTCCTTAGCCACCCAGAGTGCCGGCAGATCCTTGCCCAATTTACGATAAACCTCAACCTTGCCTTGAGGCACCGTCGTTGTGGCGGCGTCAAAGATGTAGTTGTGTGGGTTGGCTGGCATTGCAAAGGCAATGGGATTGGTCCCGACAAACGCCTGCATGGAGAAGGTCGGTAACATGGCTGGCCGCGAGTTACATGAGGACATCCCGATCAGGCCTTGTTCAGCAGCCATGTTGGCGTAGTAACCGGCAATGCCATAGTGGCCAGAGTGCCGGGTCGTAACGATCCCAATGCCGCTTTTTTTCGCCTTTTCGATGGCAATTTCCATACTGTAGATCCCGTTTAACTGACCTAACCCGAAGTTGGCGTCAACCACTGCGCTGACGGGCGTCTCTTTTACAATTTCCGGCCGGCTCTTCACCCGGATCTTCCCGTTTTGAATAAAGTGGTCGTACATAAACATCCGTTGGACCCCGTGGGATTGGATGCCGTGTAAGTCGGTGTAAATTAAGGTTTCAGCAACCTTATGTGCTTGGTCATCGGTAAACCCGTAACCTTGATAAATATGAAACACTAATTCCTTGATCTTATCGCTATCATATGTATTTCACCACACTCGTTAGATTTTGAACAATGAAACTTTATTAAAAGTCACAATGTAAATGGTAGAGTAGTCTACCGGCCTTGTCAACGTTATTTTAATGAATTGTTAATCGTTTATTAATTTTAATGATCCTGTCATATTTGCAGCTTGTGTCAGCACGAACTAATCCATTTCTTGCCAGTTATTGAGCTGAAAGTTGTAACCTTAGAATTACAAGATACCAGCGCAAACTTAAAGTGAGCTTAAGCAACCATATCACTTGGTTGTCGAGATGATTAAGCGTATCATTTTCTTATTGAAACTAATCAACGGGGGTCATAAAAATGGCATTAAATACGGCAAAAACAGACTTACTCATTACTGAGGCGATTCACAAAAAGCCCGTGTTGCGGACGCGGTTCACATCGCAGGCTTACTTCGTGTTAGCGATGGTCATGGACTTACTGGACCAGGGTGTTCTGGTGCAGGATGGCGGTCAGCTAACGATTGCGGATGAAGCCAAGTTCGATGCGTTACCAGCATTTTTGGCGAACTTCCAAAAACAATTTCGGGACACGCTAACGAAAACGGAACCGTTAGCCAAACAGTTACAGTTCTTAACCAGCTGGGATATTGCGAACGACTTATATGATGGTATCGGGCCAGAACTGTTGCAACAAAAGGTTGTTGAGAAGGTGACCTTCCAAAATAATCTAGAGCCGCACATCATTTATGTGCCAACGGATGGCAGCCGCAACGGTGCCATTAACGATTTGAAACAAACGATGCAATTGGATGTGCCGCACGTGACCATGCATCTGGTAGCAATTCTAGAGCAGCAGGATGCGTTAAAGTGGCTGATTCCGGATGCGGAAGAACGAAACCAACTCTTAGCCCAGTTTCACGCAATCGTGGATCGCGACCCGTACTTTGAGGTGATCCAGGAATTGACAGCCACTGCGAGTGAAGTGTTTATTCAGAAGAAGTTTTGGTTGGATTCGTGGCTAAGTTAGAGTGTGGAGCAGGGCGTTTTGAGGGCGGAACACGTTTCGGCAATATAAGATAGACCCACGTCGCAACCAAGCACGTAGACTAATAAGAATGGTAAATCCCGGGCCTGAATTTTTGCCAGAGTCCGTTACATGGCCGCCCCTTGCCCTGCGGAACACGTTTCGGCTATCTAAAATAGACCCACGTCGCAACCAAGCACTTAGACTAATAAGAATGGTAAATCTCGGGCCTGGATTTTTTGCCAGAGTCCGTTACATGGCCGCCCCTTGCCTGCGGAACACGTTTCGGCTATCTAAGATAGACCCACGTCGCAAGGACAATTTAACCAAAAAACAAACAGTGCATCTGAGCAATATTGGTACACGATTCCAACCTATCAATCAAGCCCTTAATTAAAACCCTAAAAAATAGCCATCCAAACGAAATATCGTTAAGGACGGCTATTTTTGGATTAAAATGGTCAAATTCTAAATGTTAGAAAACCGCAATCGCCTTCCCAACGATCTCATGCGCTTCAAGCGCCCGTAAGCCCTCAGCAATCTCATCACTGGCATAGCGCTTAGTAATCAGCGGATTCACCTTACCGTCAGTAACCAACGCCAACAGTTCGCCAGCCATTCGCCCAAGGTCAGCAACCTGCCGAGGGTCGCCGCTGCGGTGAGCACCGCCTAAGTCGAGTTTACTGATCGACAATGCTTTATCAGCGGGCGCATCCGTTGGGGTTGCCAACACACAGACGAGCTGACCATTGTAGGCAATGCGCTCAAAGTCAGCTTCCGGGTCGCCAATGGCGTTGATGATCAGGTCCGCACCAAGTCCACGTGTCAGCTCGAGCACGCGTTGCGTCACGTTTTCTTCTTGTTAATCGATAATGGCGTCAGGATTTAGCGCAGCAACGAAGTCTCGCTTAGTTGCCGACACCGTTGTGATGACGTGTTTACCAGCAGCGTTTGCGAGCTGGATGGCCATGCTGCCGACACCACCTGCCCCCGCGTGAATCAGGACGGTCTCGACGTTATTTAATTGTGCCTTTCGAAAGAGTGCTTGGTAGGCTGTCATACCGGCACACAAGGAGCCAGCAGCCGATTCGTAGTCGACGGTTTCAGGAATGCGTGCCAAAGCGGCAGCGGGGTAGGTCACATATTCTGCAAACGCACCATCTTCGGCAAAGTTTGCGTGGCCAGCAACCCGATCGCCAACGTTGAAGCCTTTGACCCGGTCACCAAGCCCCATGATCTCGCCGGCCACATCTAACCCTAAAGTGTGCGGGTAAGTCCAATCAAAATAACCGTTAGCAACGATCTTAGCGTCAACGGGATTCAATCCAACGGCCCGGGTGCGGATCAGGACCTCGTTTGCGCGCGGGTTGGGCATGGAACGGTTCGTCCATTCAAGTTGTTGGAGCGTTTTTGCTGCTGGTTCTGGAACGACAAGTGCTTTCATGATGCGACCACCTCTCCTATCAAGTCGAAAACAAAAGCGCCACGATGTGTGTAGCGCTTACTTTCTGTTAATTTAATAGTAGACTGATGTTGGCGAGAAAGCAATGAACTGCCATTTTTAAGTTGCTAAATGTCCGTCACACACTTAAGCACGGGCAATCAAGTTATGTTGTAAATCCGCCAGCCCGGTCGTCATATAAACGTGATAGCTATCCGGATTCACCAACCGTTGAGTCGCGGCGGGCAGTTCAGCAAGGCGCTGTTGACTGTACTGCCGGATTGCGTGCACATCACTGGGACACTGCGCTGGATCAATCGGCGTTTCTAACAGGATCAGTTCAGCATCAAAGCTGCTTAAATGATGCACGCGATTCACGCTCAGCGGGTTGCTATCTACAACGGCCACGGTGTTGCTCAGCTGTTCATCACTGCCGGTAATGAGGTCGGCAAATGCTTCGCGCGTGCTTTTCCGATAGAGCCGATAAAGCTGTTTTTGCCCAGGAATCGTCACCTTTTCACGGCTGTCACTGATCTTGATTTTTGGAATGACCTGACCATCCGTTTCGATGGCTGCCAGCTTGTAAACGCCGCTGAGTACCGGTGCCGAGGCGCTGGTAATGAGTTTTTCACCGATCCCAAAATTATCGATGGGGGCACCTTGGTCCAGCAACGATGTCATCACAGATTCGTCCAGAGCATTTGAAATGGTGATCTTAGTGTCTTGAAAGCCGGCTGCGTCCAAGAGGTGACGGGCGTCGCGGGATAGGGTGGCAATGTCACCGGAATCAATGTGAATCCCCACGGGGTGATGACCGGCAGCTCGCAATTCTTTAAAGACAGTGATGGCGTTCGGCACACCAGACGTGAGCACATCGTAGGTGTCCACGAGTAACGCGCTGTTGTCGGGGTAGAGGGCTGCCCATTTGCGAAACGCGGTCAGCTCATCTGGAAAGGCTTCGATCCAACTATGCGCCATGGTGCCGGCGACTGGAATGTGAAACAACTTAGCGGCTAACACGTCAGACGTGCTGGCAGCACCGCCAATGACGGCTGCCCGGGCACCGTAGACGGCGCTGTCGGGGCCCTGTGCGCGTCGGGCGCCAAATTCCATGATCGGCCGACCCTTGGCAGCAAACACCATCCGCCGCGTTTTCGTGGCAATGAGTGACTGGTGATTAAGGATGTTTAAAATTAAGGTTTCCAGGAGTTGCGCTTGTGCAATTGGCCCCTCGATTGTCATCAGCGGTTCGCGTGGAAAGACAGGTGTCCCCTCCGGAACGGCGTGGACGTGACAGTCCAGGGTGAGGGTGGCCAGGTGGTCGATAAACGCCGGTCGCCACAGGTTTAGACTGCGAAAATAGGTCAGGTCACTGTCTGAAAAATGAAAGTCAGCGAGTTGGTCAATAATTTGTTTAAGTCCGGCAGCCAGCACAAAACTGCCCTGGTCAGGGACTTTGCGGTAGAACACATCAAAGGTTGCCCGCGTGTTTGGCAGCTCAGCATCAAACCCGTTTGCCATTGAGTATTCATAAAGGTCGGTCAGTAAGGATAAATTGCGCATGATCATCATCCGTTCGATTTTGTAGGACAGGTGTCAAGACACCTGATTGATTAGTGCTATTCTACCACGAATTCGCCTCCTGTCAAGACTGATGAGGTGTGGTAGACTAAGACTATAACGAAAAAGGACGCGATGACATGGATAGTAATGCACGACGAGCACGAATTCAAGCAATGCTGACAACGGGACCGACACCGATCAGTGCCAGCCAAATTGCCAAAAAATTGCGGGTCAGCCGCCAAACGGTGGTGGGTGACGTAGCGTTGTTGCGGGCCGAAGGTGAACCCATTGTGGCCACGTTAAAGGGCTATGAATACGAGGCACAATACACCCACAAAGCCATTATCGTTTGCCGGCATTTTCCGAACGATACGGCCGATGAACTGACGCGGATCGTTAATGCGGGCGGCACCATTGTGGACGCTGAGGTCAGCCATCCGCTGTATGGTCAGTTAAAGGGCATGTTGCAGATCAAAACGGTCGCCGATGTGAACTTATTTGTGGGCAAGTTGAAGGAACAGCAGGGGCATTTATTATCAGAGTTAACAGATGGTGTCCATACACATACTGTGGCTTATGAAACGCCTGCACAATTAACAGCTATTCAAACCACATTGCGTGAGGCGGGCTACCTGTACGAGTAACCTGACCTGAAGGGAGTTTTGATGATGGATCAATTAACCTTAGTCACCACAACACTGGATCAAATGGGGATTCAGTACCAGATCGTGAGCCATCCGGCAGTGACGACCACTGAGGCGGCGGATGCCTATATTGAAGGCATTGAAGGGGTTCGCACCAAGACGATGTTCTTGACGAACAAGAAGAAAACGGCCTTTTATCTGCTGGTCATGGACGACGCCAAACGGCTAGATTTTCATGAATTTAAAGACCTGACTGGCGCCAAACGGGTCAAAATGGCATCGTCAGAAGCACTGAAGGAAAAACTAGGCCTTGAACCCGGCGTGGTCTCGATTTTTGGGTTGCTCAATAACCAAGACCGGGACGTTCAGGTTTATTTTGACAAGGCGATCCTGTCGGAAGCACGGATGAGTTTTCATCCCAACGTGAACACCCGAACGATCTTTGTAGCAACCGACGATGTATTGGCGTTTGTGAAGTCGCAGGGGGGTTGAGCCAAAAATTCTTGAGTTGTCTGACGAGGTATAGATGACGCTTGAGATATCACAAGTAAACTAAAAGCGACTCACAGCTAAGCCTTAATTTGCGTTTAGCCGTGAGTCGCTTATTTTTTTAAAAATGCTATCTGACTATCGAAAACTGAGAATTTTCTCTGCGGGTAAGCGTACAGAACCGGCCGAGAGTTGGGCTGCTTTGCCGATTGCCACCAGCAGTACTGGCACGTAGCGAGTTGGGTCGAGGTCCAGGGCCGCCGCAATCTTATCGTGGTCAAACCCTGTCATTGGGCCAGTCTCATACCCGTGTGCCCGGGCAATCAGCATGAATTGCATGGCTGGTAGCGCGACGTCCAGTGTGAACGTGGCGACGAGAGCTGAAGTTGGCATTTCATCGTACACATTTTTGATGATGGTGACTAAATGATCACTGACTTCCTGCGGCATCTTACCCGCTTTCACGGTCTGGTCGTAGATGTCCTGCGCATTTTCAGCCGCTTTGAGATCCGCAAAGAAAAAGACCAGCGCTGACGCTGTTTCGTTTTGATGGGCGTTGGCGGGCATCAGCGGTTTGATCTTTGCCTTGGCCTCTGGTGAGTCGACGATGACGATTCGCCACGGCTGCACATTGAGTGCTGATGGCGAGGAGATCGATTCGGTAATCATTTGCGTGAGTTCAGTCCGGTTGATTTTGACGGCGGGGTCGAAATCGTGAACAGCGTGACGCCCCTCGATAATTTTTTGAAAATCATTTTCTTTAAATGATGACATGATGATCGACCTCTTTTATTTAGAATCCGCAACAGCGCGTTGTCTGCATCTATCATACTAATTTCATGTGAATTGTCAATCCCTGAAGTGAGCCTATATTGCAGCGATGGTAACGCTTACTTATACAAAAATCAGTTGCCGATATATGGTAAACTAGTTCTCGGAGTTTCATTTATTTTTAATCAAGCAACTTTCGGAGGCAGACAACATGTTAGCATTTGCGAACGACTATTCAAAGGGCGCTCATCCCGCCATTTTACAACGTTTCATTGATACGAATCTTGATCCGCAACCCGGGTACGGCCAGGATGCCTATTCCGCCAGCGCGACTGAAAAAATTCGCCGGGCGTGTGACTGTCCTGATGCGCAGGTGACCTACATTTCGGGCGGCACCCAGGCCAACGCGGTGATTATTTCCACGGTGTTAAAGGATTACCAGGGGGTCGTTGCGGCCGACACGGGTCACGTCAGCATTCATGAAGCTGGGTCGATCGAATACACTGGCCACAAGGTCCTGACAATTCCGGGACATGATGGGAAGATCGATGCGCACGAGTTGGCTGAGTACATCAAGGGCTTTTACGAGGACGATAACCACATTCAAATGGTGTATCCCGGCATGGTCTATATTTCACAGCCGACAGAATATGGGACACTGTATTCAAAGGCGGAGCTGACGGCCATTTCAGCCGTTTGCCGCCAGTATGACATCCCGTTGTTTATGGACGGTGCCCGCTTGGGATATGGGCTAATGAGCCCCGCAAACGACATCACGCTGCCCGAACTTGCCAAACTCGTGGATGTGTTCTACATCGGTGGGACGAAGGTTGGTGCGTTATGTGGGGAAGCTGTGGTCTTCACGCATGATAATCAGCCGGAGTTCTTCAACAACCGGGTCAAGCGTCGCGGCGCGCAATTAGCGAAGGGCCGGTTGATCGGGGTCCAGTTTGAGGCCTTGTTTACGGATGACCTGTACTTTAAGATCAGTGCCCACGCAATCGAAATGGCCAAACAACTGAAAGCAGCCTTGACTGAGAAGGGCTACCAGTTCTTCATTGACTCGCCAACTAATCAACAGTTCGTGGTGGTCGATAACGCCAAGATGGCAACACTGAAGAATGATGTTGATTTCAGCTTCTGGGAAAAGATTGACGACACCCACACCGCAATTCGGCTAGTGACAAGCTGGTCAACTACTGAAGATGAAATTGAACAATTGAAACAGGTGCTGTAATGGCATAGCAAAATCCCCGGTGCAAGTGACTTGCGCCGGGGATTTTATGTCCTTTTTTGGACGAATGATTGCTGTTGAAATTTTGGGTGGTTACATGCCGCTGCGTTCCACCGTTCGGCCCTGCAGGCTGAGGTGGGGTCGCTCCGGAGCTATTGAATTTCTTTCCAGAAATTCAAGGATCTCCTACGTCTCCCGTGTTCGTAACCGACCAAAAAACGGTCGCTAACGAGCACCGACACCACAGCCTGCAATGCCGACCGGCTCCACTACGCTACATTGTGGAACAAGTTCACTGACAGCGATACTGTATCATAATTGTTGTGCCATTATCTGTTCATTAGTAGACACCAGCACGCTACCATGGTGTGAAGCATTGCTGTCAGTGGTCCGATTAGCAGTCGAGGGCGGATTCACTGCAAACTAGGGTTAACGCCATTGTGATACTTAGCTAATAGTAAAAGTAAGCTCTACCTCAGTGGAATGCAGCAATTCGGCAGGTTGTCGCGAGCCACTACGACGGCCTGCCGAATTGCGGAATGCAACGGACTAAAGCACTTAACCAAAACACGGTCAAGTAACAAACGAAACGTTATCCCCGCGGTGTCCAGCCAGCGATGTCGCTAGGTTGAAAATCATAGGTCAATCGTTGCTGATAGGCTGTTTCGTAAGCGGCACATTTCTGCTCGTAATCGGTTTGCATCATGGCAAAACTGTTTTCGCGAACGGTCTTTTGTGGATCGGGATAGATAACTGGCAGAATGTGCAGGGTGTAAGTCACGTCGTAAAAATTGGTGCTCTTAGGTTGGTCGGTGTCTGTCATTTCGACGAAGCAGGAAATGATCGGTGCTTGTAACTGAGCAGCGTACTGGTAGGCCCCGCGCTTTGGCGGTCGCGGTTTGCGGTAGTTGAACCACATTTCTTGTTCCGGGTAGATCAGAATGTTGTGGCCGGCATCCAAAACGTTGGCCATCAGATTCGGCAGCGTTTTGCCGATGTAGCTGATGCTGTCGGTGAGCGGAATCGTGTCGATGTTGCGCATCATGTAGCCCAGCAGGCCGTTCATGTCGAAGTTGGTCAGCTGGCTGATGAGATAGAGCCGTTTCATGTTCAGACCGCGACGCACGACCATGTTTTCGTAGGGGCTGAAATGATTGCTGGTGACAACGGCGCCCTGGTGCAGGCCGGCTAGGTTTTCCTTACCGACCACGTTGAGGTGTCGCGTCTGCCAGCGGGTGTCTACGTTGAGCATCGTGCGGGCGACAAGGTTGTTAACGCGATAGGAGAACCGGGATTGGTGGTCTAGGTAGGCCGATAATTCATGCTTGGCCTGGGTCGCATCCAACTGTGGGTCGCCGAGTTCCACTTTCGCGTTGAAATCTTGATGCTGCACAGCTTGCTGAATGTTGGCAATCACAGGTTCGCGATTTGGCAGGTCAGTGATAGCACTCATATCACCACCTCCTCGCGGTTCTTGTTGCGAATTTGGCGGAAGGTGTTTGTTGCGGTGGCTTGCGTTTCAGCCACCTTTAAGATCCGGTCAAAATTGGCGCGGTCGGCTTCCTTTGCGGCATCATTGTAGGCGGCTAAACCAGCTTGCATCTCGTCATAGTACGGGGTTTGCTTGGCGTAGTCCCAGAAATAACCTTCGTTTGCCACATTCGTATAGTGCCATGGCTTGGCAAACAGGTTGAAGTGAATCAAGGATTGATGAATTTGCGGATCCGTTTCCATTTGCACATTCCAGCTTGGATCCAGGATAGTTGTGCGCTGTTGACACATGGCGTTCAGGTAGTCCTGGTCAGGCGCTAAGCAGGTGACATGATAGGCGTTCAACAAGTTTAAGAAGGATTGGCTGAAATGCATGTCGCGCAACGCCTGCAGGTTCATGACCAGCACACCTGAGTTGATGTAACGATTGGCAGCGACGCCGATCGCGTCAGTTGCATAGGCTGCCGTGACTGGTTTGCCTGCAATCGTCGGGTCCATGGCAGCCGCAATCAGATTGTCGTTTAACGGTGTTGCATAGAGCGCACTGATGTCGTCAAGCACCACCGTGTCGGCGTCGAGGTAGACCGCTTTATCGTATTGTGGAAAGAGGTCGGCGATGAATAACCGGAAGTAAATGGTAAACGTGAAGTAGTCCATTCGCAGCTTATTGCCGGTATCGGTGATCTCTGCCAGCAGGTCGGGATTGATCTGCTTAAAGGTGAGATGGAATCGGCTGTCCGTCACTAAAGATTGCAAATTGATGCGGTTTGTCTCGGACAATTTTTCCTACATCACAACGATCTCGTACGTGTTGTCCGGACTGGCATTTGCCATCAGTGACTTGAGTGAAACAGCTAAATAGGGTGCGTAATGGTTATCGACGGCGTAGAAAATTGGTATGGTCATTTAGGCCACCTCCTTGAGTTTGGGTGCCAGTGCCTGATACTGGGCAAGTAGGGCATCGTATTCGTGCAGTCCTAATTCGTCATGCATTTTAGTGACCTGCCAGGGCTTTACGGTGAGCGTGTGCACCCACGGAAACAGGCGAAAACTAGTGGTGAAATGTTGCAACACTGTGCCAGCGTGTAGCCGACGTTGTTCGTTGTAGCGGCGCGGTAGGATCCGCTTAGCGACGGCCAGCTTGTTCAGTGCGGATTGGTCGGGCATAAAGAGTTGCTTGTTACGGCAAAGCTGGCGGCACCGGGCGAGCAGTCCGGTTTGCCGGATGAACTTTAAATTCATCAGGAGCACACCCGAATTTAAATAGTCGAAGTGGGTGACCCGGTTGTGGAAGAACCAGCGCCCGTAATAGTCCGGCACGCCAGCAATTTCCACGCCTGTAAGATCTTGATTATACAGATCATCCAGCGATCTTCGGCAAATGACATCGGTATCCAGGTAGAGGATCCGGTCTGGCAATGCCGGTAGTTGGTCACTGAAAAGACGCAACATACAATAGGGGGTAAACAGGGTCTCCATGTTCGCAGTAGGGGCTTCACGGTTGAACTGCGCGCTGATGTCGATCTTCGTAATGGTGCTGTTTGGATCGTCTTGATGCAGTTGTTGGGTTAAAAACGCCACAGTTTGGTCGGATAACGGCTCGTATTTCTTTCGAGCTGTCTGCAACGCCGCCGTAAGAATATAAATGTGCAATGATTGCTGATGGTGGTGGCGCAGCGATAGGATCGAAAGTAATAGTCCGTCTGCCATATTGGCGTCGCCACAGTAAAGAATGTTCATTTTGACGCCTCCCTTTCATAGTGGATATATTCAGTTGTATTGTTTTCCCGCGCCCGGATTTTCAGCTGGTCAGTGACCTGTTGGCACAACTGTTCTTGTTGTTGAGCTGGCCGCAGTGTCGTATCCGGAAAGAACGGCCCATCAACGAAAACGGTCATAGCGGGATGATGCCGCCACCGAGAAGCTTGGTAGGTCGTGGTGACCGCAAACGTTGGTGCCTTGGCTGCCACCGGGTAGTGAAACGTTGCCGTGAGAAGGGCCGAATTCCGGTATAGTAGGGCCAAACATGGGCTTCTGGATAAACCATGTTTGGCCCGGTGTTGGTTAAGACGGGTAGCGATGGCTTTGGCAAATGCTGGCATTTGATGGAAATCCGAAGGCACGATAAGCGCGCCCATGGGCACCACTTTGCCAATGACGGGCACACCCAGATTGGCCGGTGCTGCCAGTGTGTCCACCCGATGCGCGCCGGTGACGATCATCGGCATAAACACATCGCCAACGGGTTGCGTGTGGTTGCCATAGAGGACGATGCCGGTATGACGAAACGGAGTCAGCACGTCGCGATTTTTGATCCGAACGCCGCGCCACAGTCGCCAGTAGCACCAGCCAATAAATTGAAAGAGCCGGTAAATCACACTAGCCAGCACCCGATAGCAAGGATTGGTGTGCACCCATTTGAAATTGGCAGCCAGCTTTTGATGTTGCTGCTTATTGGTCACAAAGTCATCAGTGTAACTGCGATAATATCTGGTTTGATGCGCTGCTGTTTGATTCAGGGGAATTCACCTCCATGTGATGGTTTTGAGAAAAGAGACAGTTCTGGTTAAAATGATGTGCTGAGCACTCACTCAACTTTTTGAAACACCTACCATCTCTTTCTTACAAAATCAGTATACCACCTTTTACTTGAGTTACAAGTATTGTTAGGCATCCCCAATAAAATAATTTACAGTTCATGAACAACTGATGGTTAAGACACACAAAATAGAGCTAATTACTGGTAATTAGGTGTCTGCGGCTGTAAACTCTTTTAGTCAAAACTGTGCATATTGTAGAAAATAACGACTAATAGTAACTTTCACATCAGCTATGAATGAATAGTGTAATCTGAAAGAACAAAGGGGGCATATGATATGCAGGCATCATCCAATGCTAGCGGAAAGCAAATGGGGCCGCAAGATGATCCCGAGACAAACGACAACTCGCTGTGGGACATGTTCAAATTTGTTTTTGGTAAGGTGCTGAATAAACGCTGGCTGCTCGTCATCAACGTGATTGCACTGACCATTATCACCTTACTGCAGTTCGTCATGCCGCAGATCGAGCAATTTATCATTGATAAGGTCATTCCGCAAAAGGATTATCGTTGGCTGTTTATGGCGATTGGCGGGTTACTGGTGACCGCGCTCGTGCTCGGTATTTTTAACTATTTATCGACCTACTACATGAGCGTGATGAGTCAAAATGCCATCACGGACCTGCGAAATCAGTTGTACCAATATTTATTGAAAATGGATACCAAGTTCTTTGAATCTAGCAAAACTGGGGATCTCATGACCCGGCTGACGAGTGATATTAACAACCTGCAAAGTCTGATCTCAGCCAACATGCTGAGCATGATCGGTAACGTCTTCACGTTTGTCGGTGTGCTGGGACTCATTTTTTATATTAACTGGCAAATGGCGCTGGCGGTGAGCTTGACCTTCCCGTTTGAATTTCTGGTGTACCGCGTGTTCCGGAAACGGATTCGCGATGCCTTTCACCGTGCGCGGGCATCCCAAGCAAGAATGTCGAACCAGATGCAGCAGACCCTGACCCAGATCGACCTCATTAAGAGTTTTACGAGTGAGGGGTTGGAATCAAAACGGTTCGATAAGGTGGCGCAAACCAACCGAAAAGACCTGATCGATGCCGGACGTAATCAAGCGATTTTTAACCCGCTGATCGACGGCATTAGCTATGTTGGTACGGCAATCATTCTGTTGCTTGGCGCGTACTTTATCATGCACGGTCAACTTACTGTTGGGGCCTTGGTTGCCTACATCACGTACGTTGCCATGGTGCAGACGCCAATTCAGTCGTTTACCAGACTGTTGAACCAACTGCAGCAAGCACTGGTTTCATACGGCCGAATTCAAACGATTTTAAAGGAAGAACCGACAATTGTGGACGATACTGATCCAGTGGCGTTTCCGACGCTAAAAACGGGGATTGATCTGGATAAGGTCAATTTCTCATACGACGCGAAGGATAACGAAAAACGGGACGAGCCAACGTTGCGTGACATTAGTTTTACCATTCCCTATGGTAAGACGACTGCGTTAGTCGGCCATTCTGGTTCCGGAAAAACGACGATCACGCGATTGATCGACCGCTTCTATGATCTGCAAAGCGGCGATATTACCTTTGACGGGGTGCCAATTAAGAAAATTAAAATGGCTGATCTGCGACGGCACATTGCGATCGTGTCGCAGGACGTGTTTATTTTGGATGGCAGCATTAAAGACAATATACTGTAT
This sequence comes from Secundilactobacillus paracollinoides, assembly GCF_001702155.1. NCBI lineage: Bacteria > Bacillati > Bacillota > Bacilli > Lactobacillales > Lactobacillaceae > Secundilactobacillus > Secundilactobacillus paracollinoides. The sequence continues at coordinate 329,878 of NZ_CP014912.1, read as the reverse complement.
GGCCGGACGGATGCAACGGATGAAGAGGTCTGGCAAGTCATTGAGATGGCGGATCTGATAACTTTTGTGAAACAGATGCCGGACCAGCTTGGGACCCAGGTTGGTGAACGGGGCGTGAAGTTGTCTGGCGGTCAAAAACAGCGCCTGTCAATTGCGCGTGCCTTGTTGAAGGACGCGCCGATCATTATCCTGGATGAGGCAACGGCAAGTCTGGATAATGAGTCGGAAAAGGCGATCCAGCACGCGTTGGATAATTTGTTGAAATCAAGAACATCGTTGGTAATTGCGCACCGACTTTCAACGATTCATAACGCGGATAAGATAGTGGTGATGGCCGCGGACGAGGTTGTGGAGCAGGGGACGCATGATAGTTTGATGGAGAAGAATGGGACTTATGCGGGGCTTTATAATGCGCAGTTTGAGTAGAGTAAAGTGTGGAGAAAGGCGGTTTAGGGGCGGTGTGTAACGGACTCTGACCGAAAAGTCCGGGCCTGACTTTTTGGTCAGAGTCCGTTACACGTTAGCCCCGTGCCTTTCGGAACACGTTTCGGCTCGAGGCTAATAGAAAGCCAGTAGCCCAAATCTCCCTAGAATCAAAAACCCACAACCCAATTACAAACCAACCTAACTAATAAACATTGAAAGAAATTAACATCACCACCAGAGAAGCACCCATCAAGGCCACAAAGCCAACGACAGGGTGCTTTTTCTTACCCATAAAAACAATAATAAACCCTAAAATCCCCCCACTCATCCTGTACGCACCCTACTACCTCGTGGTTAAATAGATGAAGAATCCCATATTGGGATGATTGAGTAAAGTTAAGCAACGTGGCACTGGGAACCACGCTAAATCAAAAAAATGAACGCGTGAGACAGGCCTGTGAGTGTCCTTCAGGCCTGTCTCACAAGTAAAAAGGGGTTTAAACCATGAAAGTAACGATCTTACTCGTAGAAGATGAGGATAGCCTAATCTCATATCTGCAACAGGAACTGCAATTCGAAGACTATGACGTGATCACGGCCACGCGGGGTGAGGACACCCTTGAACAGTATGCCGCACATAAGGATGAGATTTCACTGCTGATCCTTGACTGGATGCTGCCGGGGCTTGATGGGCTGGCGGTCATTCGCCGGATCCGCAAACAAAATGATGACGTGCCGATCATCATGATGACCGCCCGTGATTACGTTGGCGATAAGGTGTCCGGCCTGGACGCAGGCGCTGACGACTACATTACGAAGCCATTTGATATTGAAGAACTGTTAGCACGCATCCGGGTCATTTTACGGCACAGTCAGCAACATGAAAATCGTGATGACACTTATCAACTGGGGAACCTCACATTAGACGCCAAGGCGCGACAGGTCACGTATGCCGATAACGTCGTCCAGCTGACACAGCGGGAGTATGAACTGTTGCTGGTCCTGATTCAGCATCAGGGTGAGGCGCTCACGCGGGATGAATTATTGGATCTCGTTTGGGGCGTGAACTTTGAGGGTCAAGTGAACATCGTAGACGTCTATGTCCGCTACTTGAGAACGAAGCTGGATAAGTACGCTGATAAGCCGCTGATTGAAACGATTCGCGGTGTCGGCTACCGGTTAGGCGAGGATGCAAAATGACCAAAAAATTGTTTAATTCCAGTGCGGCGCGAATTACCCGAGTGTATGCACTGATGCTGGTGATCGTGACGCTGCTGACCAGTGTGGCGGTGATCTCGTATGCGGGCGCCAACCTGATCCACGTGCACAAGGAAGCCACTGAAAGTACGATGGAGGGTCTGAAACGGTCGTTTATCGGCGACCGGTCCATGTGGAACTGGTGGCGGTTCAGCCGGGCGAATGATACTAAGAATACGTTCATTCGCGTCCGCACGAATCCGGTGCATAAGAAAGGACAGACCTTCTATTCTAAAAATGCCCAGCGCTTTTTAAAGAAGAGTCAGGCCAAACCAAGCGACCCCATCTTGCTGGGACACATTGCGCGGTCGTCTAAGAATGTGTACTACTACCATTTGAAATCAGTGACGAAACAAAATGTAAAACAAAACGAAACGGGCGTTCAATACGACGTCTGGCTCAGACTGGACGACGTGATTGACCTGTTAGGCAAAATTGTCGCGACTATCTTGGGCATCGCGCTATTGAGTTTTATCATTGGCACCGCACTGATCTACTTGGTCGCCAAACGGTTGAACCGGCCACTGGTAGAGCTGACGCGCAGTTCTAAGGTGCATACAAAGGACGTGGCGACAGCGGGCAGCGCCCAGTTGCCGGTACCGAAAACGCCCCAGGAAGTCCACGACCTTTCCATTGAATTTAACCACCTATTGGCGTCACTAAACCAACGGTCGGAAGCTAACAGGCAATTTGTTTCCAACGCATCGCATGAATTACGGACGCCCATTGCGGGCATTCGCGGGCATGTCGAAATGATCAAACGGCACGGCGATGACCACCCAGAAATCATTCCCACATCGCTGGATTTCATCGATAAGGAGTCCAAGCGGATGCAGGTTATGATTGAAAATCTGCTGAAACTTTCCAGAGCAAGCCAGCAGTCGCTAGCATTGAGCGACGTGGACCTGAGTGAAACGGTCACCGGTATCGTCGACCGCTACCGGGATGGCATGCGACGGTCGATCGACTTAAACGTTGCGCCGGGCATTACAGCCAAAACGAATCCGGACAGCGTCCAACAGATTCTCGTCAGTCTACTTGACAACGCACAGAAGTATTCGCCAGACGGCAGCGAGATCCGTGTGGGGCTTGCAACGGACGGCCAATACGCCATCATGACCGTCGCTGACCAGGGACGCGGGATCACGGATGACCAGAAGACCAAAGTCTTTGATCGGTTTTACCGCGTTGACCAAGCAACCCCAGGGAACGGCCTTGGCCTAGCCATCGTCAAACAACTCGTCGTATCCAATCACGGCCAAATCAAAATCGTCGACAACGCACCGCAAGGCAGTATCTTTCAGGTGTCCTTTCCGCTTAATAGCTAGTTGAGTGGTTAACCAGGAAAGCATAACAGATAGCTGTCCGTTGCATTCCGCAATTTGGCACGGCATCGAAGTGGCTCGCGATAAAGCTAATTTGGCCGTCGCAGTGCGCCATCCAAATGGATCTCCATCGTCTCGCATGTCACTAAATGGCCAAAGGACGGCTATCAAGTGACATCGACACCACGATACCGTGCCAAATTACTGCATTCCACTCACTTTGAGTAAACTGCATTCGCTGGTTAAGTATCAAAGTAGTATTAAACCAAGTTCGCGCAGGAATCCGCTCTCGACTACTAATTCGTCCATTGTTAGCGATACTTTTTACGATATTTATCATAGCGGTAAAGGCATACAAGTAAGTCCCAAAGTGACCTATGTCTGATTGTTGTCACTTTTACAAATAGCCACTATGCTGTAAATGCAGCATTAGGTTGAAAACATCATAGCTGTTGCTTGATAAGCTGTAAATCAGTAAATACTAGCACGGCAACGTAGTGTGAAGCATTACTGATCATGGGCTAAAAACCAGTCGAGGGCGGATTTCTCTTCGAACTAGGGTTAACGCCATTGAGATGCTTAACCAAAGAAATAAGTGTATCCAAACTGAGTGGAATGCAGCAATTCGGCGCGGAGCTGTGGTGTCGACATCAGTTAGCGACCGTACTTTGGTCGGTTACTGATGTGCGAGACGATGGAGATCCATTCGAGTGGCGCACGACGACAATCGAATTAGCTTCATCGCGAGCCACTACACGGAGCGCCGAATTGCGGAATGCAACGGACTCGTTATCTGACAATGAGAAAAACATACTAAGTCCCACATTTCTAAAAAAGGGAAATGTGGGGCTTTTTTTGCACTTATTTTGCTGACAGTAAATAACCCGTAATACCGATAAAACAGGCATTGTCAGGAAATTCTAAGTTTGTCTGAGCCCAATTCTTAGAAATTCTAAGATGATGCTTACCAACTGTGAATAGTGCGGGATATAAAGACCGGCTAGAATGATGTCAGTTCATAAGGAAAGGACGGATGACCAATGGTGAATTCACTACTAAACGTCCGCGGCCGGCTGCTCACAAGACTGACCGCTTGGGCAAGCCAGCACACAGCAGTTTTGTCCTTTACGGCCAAGACCGTTAGCTACTTTGTTATTATTTTAGCGCTGGTTTATCTGTACGATTACTGCGGCGTTAACGGCGCCCATTTCATTTATAACGAATTTTAAATTGCCAAATTGGGGTTCAAGGAGACAAAATCATGATTAAAAATATTTTAACAACATTGACGCAACAAGCAACGGCTCAGCCAGATCAACTCGCATTTGATTATCTGGGACAGACGAATACTTACGCTGACTTAGAGCACCGGTCCAACAGCGTGGCTAATTACCTGAAGACCTGTCACCTGACGGCCAAGTCACCGGTAATGGTGTATGGGGGTCAGACGTTTGATATGCTGGTCGCCTTTATCGGCTGTGCCAAAGCGGGCCACGCTTATATTCCGGTCGACACCAACTCGTCGACGGATCGCTTGACCAGTATCATGCACACGGCGAGACCGGAGCTCGTGATTGCGGTTGAACCGTTGCCAATTAAAGTGACGGTGCCAGTGACGACCCACGCCGATTTGAATAATATCTATCAAACATTACCAATCAATTTTAAGTCCAAGACAGCGTTGGATGACACGTTCTATATCATTTTTACGTCCGGGACTACGGGGAATCCCAAGGGCGTTCAAATTACTCAGCGTAATCTGTTGAGTTTTGTGAACTGGATGAGCGCGGACTTTAACTTTATGAAACGAGATGTGCTGCTGCAGCCGCCATTCTCGTTTGACCTTTCTGTCATGGCACTGTATCCCACGCTGATGAATGGCGGGACACTGCGCGTTTTGCCGCAGACGGTTACCGCCAACTTCAGCACAATGTTTACGACTTTGGCGAGTCTGCCACTTCAAATCTGGGTCTCCACACCGTCATTGGTTGATATCTGCTTGCTTGATCCGTACTTTGACCAGCAGCACTATCCAGAACTTTCCACTTTCTTATTCTGTGGCGAGGAGTTGACCCCCCAGACCGCCAGCAAGCTCAACCAGCGTTTCCCACAGGCGCATATTGTGAACACGTATGGCCCAACCGAGGCCACGGTGGCGATGACGGCTGTTGAAATCACACCGGAAATCCTCCAAACGTACGACCGGTTGCCGATTGGTTACGTGAAACCGGGAACCCAGGTGACCATCGACAGTGCGAGCGTTAACGAACCGGGTGAGATCATCATTGCTGGCTTCAACGTTTCAAAGGGGTACCTTAACAATCCGGCCAAAACAAAATCTGCCTTCTTTGAGACGAACGGTCTGCAGGCATACTGCACCGGCGACCTTGGGTATTTTGACCACAATCTGCTGTTCTATAAGGGGCGTGTCGATTTTCAAATCAAATTAAACGGGTACCGGATCGAACTGGAAGAAGTGAACCACTTTTTGTCGGAAGTGACCTTGCTTAAGCAGGGGGTGGCGGTGCCGAAGTATGATCAAAATCACAAAGTTAGCCAACTGCTGGCGGTGGTCGTCCCGAAGAGCGCCCAACAGCCTAGTCAGGTTGCGTTGCGCCAAGCATTGGCCGGTAAATTAATGCCGTACATGGTGCCACAACGGTTCATTTTCCGCGACTCACTGCCGCACAACGTCAATGGTAAGGTGGACATCAAGGCGCTGATCAGCGAGGTCAACGCACATGCCTAATTTGTCACCGTACGCGGATCCGCAGTACTTTGTGCTTCTGGTGGTGACATTGTTGCCAGCGATGGTCGGGCTGTATTACGGCAAACGACTGCGGTGGTACGAGACGCTATGGACAGCGGCGTTTTTATTGCTGACCTTTGGCGGTGTAAAGTGGCACCAGGGCGTCATGCTGGTGGGGTATGTCGTGTACCAATTGGCGCTAGTGCTGGGTTATGACCGGTACCGCAAACATCACAACCAAACGGCCGTCTTTATAAGCTTGGTCGTCCTCAGCGCCCTGCCATTAGCCCTTGTTAAACTATCGCCAGCGGTACATTTACCAAAGCTGGCACTATTGGGGTTCCTTGGCATCAGCTACCTGACGTTCAAAACCGTTCAGGTCATCATGGAACTGCGCGATGGCACCATTAAACAGGTCTCGCCGTTTTTATTTCTAAGATTTCTGCTGTTCTTTCCAACCATTACTTCGGGGCCGATCGACCGCTATCGGCGCTTTCAGCAAGATGACGTTGCGGTTCCGGCCCGGGCGGATTATCTGACACTGGTTAATCAGGGCATCATCCGCATTTTCCAGGGCTTCGTCTACAAGTTCATTATCGGTTACGTGTTTGGTACGTTGATGCTGCCGCACGTTGCCCACCACGTGTTAGCTAACCGGGGTGCCTTCTTTGGTACCGGGTTGTCGTGGTCGCTTGTCGCTTATATGTACGTCTACAGTCTGTATCTGTTCTTCGACTTTGCCGGCTATAGCTTGTTTGCGGTGGGGGTCTCAAACCTCATGGGCGTTAAGACTCCGATGAACTTTAACGCACCGTTTAAGTCGCAAAATATCAAGGATTTTTGGAATCGTTGGCACATGTCGCTGTCGTTTTGGTTCCGGGATTTCGTTTTCATGCGATTTACCTTTTTCGTCATGAAGCACCGGCTGGTCAAGAACCGGATCCGCGTGTCGCAACTGGCCTACTTGGTGAACTTTCTCATCATGGGCTTCTGGCACGGGGTGACCTGGTACTACATCGTTTACGGCCTGTTTCACGCGACGGCCATTATTATTAACGACATTTGGTTGCGGTTTAAAAAACGACACGGCACCCAATTGCCGCATAACCGCTGGACGCAGGCGTTAGCTGTATGCATCACCTTTAACGTTGTCTGTTTCAGTTTCCTGATCTTTTCAGGCGAACTCAATACACTTTGGTTTACACATTAAGGAGAAAAACTATGTCAAACGAACAAATTGTTTTAAACGTTTTACAAGACCTCACGGCAACTGATCTCAGTGCCCAAATGACCACCAACCTCTTTACAACGGGGCTCTTGGATTCCATGGCGACCGTTCAGATGGTTATGGAATTAAATGAGCAGTGCCACATCGACATCCCAATTTCTGAATTCGACCGGAATCAGTGGGACACCCCAGAAAAAATCGTGGAGAAAGTGACCGCGTTACAATGAAACGCCATCCCATTTGGCAACTGATTGGGCCGCTGGTCATCGCCGTTATTGGTGTGGCACTGTTGCTGTTTGCACCGCACCACAAGACAGACGAAGCTGGCGCGCAGGCGGATGCCTCACTGATCAATAAGGCAGCCGTATCGCTATCGAGCAATGTTTACCGCGGTCAGGCGCTGAAAAACGAAGCACTGGAACTGGGGTACGTGCCGTTTTTCGGGTCATCTGAACTGTCGCGGATGGATCCGCTGCACCCAAGTGTGCTGGCCGATAAGTATGACCGCGATTACCAGCCGTTTCTGCTGGGAAAACCCGGGACGCAGTCGCTCAGTCAACTGATGGCCATGCAGACGTTCGGCAACAATTTGGATCACAAAAAGGTGGTCTTCATACTGTCACCGCAGTGGTTCACTAAACAGGGCCAGAATCACCAGGCGTTTAACTTTTACAAGACATCAATCGGCGACATTTCTTGGACGCTGCGAGCGACCAATACCAAGGTCGACCGGATCACGGCTAAACGGCTGCTGAAAGTTGCCGGCAAGGGCGGTGGCACAATGCAGCGCAGTGCCTGGAAGCGCCTTGCGCGAGGAGAAAACCTGACAGGCAACCAGCGCGCCTACTTTGAAGCCCGGCTGCACGTCCTGCAAAACGAAGACCACTATTTTGATCAACTGATGGTCACTAATCGTATGGTTAAACTTGCGAAGGCGGAAAAACAACTACCAGCCACGGATAACAACGCGGCGTTGACTAGACTTGCGGATAGGCTAGGTAAGCGCGACACGCACAATCGATTTGACATCAGCAACGCGTTCTACCGTCACCGGTTAAAACCCGCGGGTATTCGCCACTTCAAGAATAGTCAGCGCAACTTTGACTATCGGCGCTCGCCGGAGTACACGGATTTTGAACTCGTGCTGAACCAGTTTGCGTCTCACCACACCAACACCATGTTTATTCTGCCACCGGTCAACAACAAGTGGGCGGCCTACACGGGGCTTTCACAGACGATGTTGCGGCAGACCAATGCCAAACTTAAGCAACAGCTGGCAAGTCAAGGCTTCACCAATGTTGTTGATCTCAGCAACCAGGGCGGTCAAAAATACTTCATGTCCGACACCATCCACCTCGGCTGGCGCGGTTGGCTCGCAGTCGACCAGCATGTCAAACCGTTTCTCACCCAAAAACAACCCACGCCGCATATGCACATCAAGGACTATTATCTCAGCAAGACTTGGGCTAATCATATCGTTCACTAACGTCAAAACGCGCACTACCGGGGGATGGTAGTGCGCGTTTTATGAGTTGTAAAAGGTTGAGGTTGTAGTTCGTTGCATTCCGCAATTTGGCAGGCCGTCGAAGTGGCTCGCGATGAAGCTAATTCGATTGTCGCTGTGCGCCACTCGAATGGATCTCCATCGTCTCGCACATCAGTAACCGACCAAAGAACGGTCGCTAACTGATGTCGACACCACGACGGCTTGCCAAATTGCTGCATTCCACTACCCATGAGCCTAGTGTTGACGTTGGTTAAACATCAACATACAGTCGATGACAGTTCGCGGATTACCCGCACTCGACTGCTGATTGTCCGCCGTCAGCTAACCAATTGATGATCGAGGTTAATGGTCAGATATCTGAGAGTTGCAAGTTGACGTTGTTGCAGGCGATACAGTCTATACCCATTTATCAGCAACTATCAGCGGAGTGGAGTCGGTCGGCATTGCAGGCAGTAGTGTCGGTGTTTGTTGGTGAGGGTCTTTTCCTCACCTACAAACACGGGAGACGGAGGAGATCCTTGAATTTCTGAAGAAAATTCAATAGCTCCGGAGCGACCCACTACAGCCTGCAGGGCCGACCGACGGAACGCAGCGACAGTGGGGCACTTTACTGTTTACTTAGCTGGCATCAAAGGTTCAGCCAGCCATGCCTCGGCGTCACCGTAGAGTTTGGCGACGTCTTCAGGACGGTCAGTGCCAAGCAGATCTTGGCTGATGCTGCCGCCAGCGGCGATTCGGACGTAGGATAGGAATTGATAGGAGGGGCGGAAGTCTTTTAGGTCATCGGGGGTGATGCCTAGATCGGTTCCGGGAACAACGGGGCGCAGGTTGTCGCTTTCGTTGATGGAGATCATGCGGGCAATTTTCCACTCGCCGTTACGATTTTCAACGTAGTCGATCAGTCTGCGAAAGGATTCGATTTCACCAACGACACCGTTGATCACCATGCGCATCCGCGTGTTCGTTGGCACTTCGACGTAGGCCTTGTTGCCATTTTGGTGAATGGTTGCTGGGCTGGTCGCGCCAATAATTGGGAACCGGTGGTCGACTTCTTTTGATTCTGAATGGATAAAGGTATCAAGTTGACCTGATTGCCAGCTGGTCTGGATGATGGCATCCGGGTAGTAACAGTCGGCAATCGCGTCGTTGCCGCGTGCTCGAAAGAGCCGTTCGCGGGCAACTAATTCACTAATTTCAGCAGTATCTTGGGTCATAAGTTAAATCCTCCCTGAGGTTTAGATTAAATATTGTTAATAATACAACTGTTCAATTAGAAACTCAAGAATAAAACACTTTAAATTACAACTTAAGTAAGCCTTCGGCGTTTGAGTGGGCGATTTTTTCCTTGTCAGCATCAGAAATTGATGTGCCAAGCAGGAAGTCTTCGGCGTTACCTTTAATGTAAGGATAGTCTTGTGCCCAGAGCACGTGGTCGGGTCCCATGTAATTCAGCACCAGCTGCATTTGCGGCCAGGTGAACATGCCGCTTGGGGTCACGTAAACGTTGTTCTTGTAGTAGTAAGAGAAGGGGTGTGCTAATGTCTTCTCGGTAACAGGGTTCGTGGCTTCATCCAACCGGTCTAACCAGTAAGGGATAAACTCGCCCCAGTGACCTGAGATCAGCTTGAGGTTAGGCAACTTATCAAAGAGGCCAGAAAAGATCAACCGTGCCACGTGTAAGCCAGCTTCCATGTGCCACCCCCATGCGGGTGTTGACATCACAGCGTTCAAGCCCTTGGGATTCATGCCTGAGTAATAGTTTTTCTGAATTTCAGGACTTGGTAAGGATGGGTGGATGTAAAGCGGCACATCAAGTTTGGCGGCCATTTCAAAGATTGGGAAGAATTTATCTGCGTCTAAGAAGTTATTCTGGTTGTCCGTTCCCAGCAGGAGGGCACCCTTTAATCCTAGTTTAGTAACCGAACGTTCTAATTCAGCTGCAGCGGCCTCGGGGTCGGATACTGGCAGGGTCGCAAAGCCGGCGTAGCGGTCTGGATGCCGTTTTATCGTGGCCGCGATGTCGTCGTTGATCCGTTGGGTCAGCGGCACGGATAGATCCGTTGGTAACAGGTCAGGGTTGGTGCTGGCATCGCCGTACGAGAGGACCTCCATGTCGATCCCATTGGCATCCATGTAGGCGATGCGCTGGTCGTCCAAGGCCTGCATGTCGTCGGCGGAAGGGGCGTAAGCGACAGGGCCTTCTTGGAAGGACTGTCCCATTTCCTTCATTTCAGCCGGCGTCATCGTTGGGTGGGCCATTAAATAGTCGGTAATTTCTTTGTTGGCGTAATCAAAACCAACGTGTTCCTCTAATGTAATTAATTTCATTGATATCACCTATTTTCTGTATTGATTGAACAGGCATTATCTTAGTGCCAAATGTCCTGCGAGACAATCAATAAGTGACGGTTATCGACAATATGTAACATCTTTCTAATTCGGATTGTGAATGATCTGAGCAATTTTCTCGCCCATTTCGGCGTCTGATTCGACCGCCCCGTTGATCACCCAGTCAAATAGGGTTTCCGTTAATCCGGCAGAAACAAAGGCCTGCCAGTAGTGGTCACTCATCAGCCGATTCTCTGGCAGCATTCCGTGTTGAAAGAGCTGGATGATATCATCCTTAAAAATGTAGTAGATCAAATATTTAAGGTCGGAGCGGATAAACGTTTTGAGTTCATCAACATATGTCCGGTAAAACGAAAAGAAGAGGGTGCCAAACTGGATTGGATCGGTGAAATGGTGTTTTTCCATAAACCGCATCTGGTTTCTAAAAATACGTTCCAGTTTTTCAGTAATCACGTCCTCAAAGCTCGTGTAGTTGCGATAATAAAACATCCGCGAGACGTGCGCTTCCTGACAAAGCTGGGTCACGCTGATCTTTGATAACGGTTTGGTCTTGAGCAGGATGAGCAGCGCTGCGAACAGCGCGTCTCGGCGGTCGTTCATTTTTTGCGAGTCGTAGGTCATGGTGGGTTCCTTTCTAGCGCTGAGGGATTGTGTTTCCGGTTACCTTCTATTTTAATGGCGTAGAGGTCATTTTAACAGTTAAGCTTATTTTATTTACAAAAAGTAAGTGTAAAACTATTGGCTTACTAAATGTAAGTGATAGAGTAGATGACATTAAGACAAACGACATCACACATTTGGAGGGCTTACACTATGGTATTAACAAACGGTTACGAACAAAACGAAAATGAAAACCCATTGGACATTTTAAACTTAACTGAGTTGGAAGGAAAAGCAAAGGCTATCATTCCTACTGGCGGGTTTGGCTATATCTCAGGTGGTTCAGAAGACGAATGGACGCTACGTGCAAACCGGACGGCATTCCAGCACCGGCAGATCGTTCCAAAGGCCCTCAGCAACATTGAAAATCCATCTACAGACACCACTGTTTTTGGTATCGATTTGAAGACACCCATCATGATGGCACCAACCGCAGCACAGGGCTTAGCCCACGCAAAAGGTGAAGTGGATACGGCTGCTGGGGTTGCCGCAGCTGGTGGCTTGATGGCGCAAAGCACTTATTCATCAACATCAATTGCTGACACAGCAGCTGGCGGTCATGGCGCTCCTCAATTCTTCCAGCTCTACATGAGCAAGGACTGGAGCTTCAACGAATCCCTGTTGGATGAAGCAAAGAAGGCAGGCGTGAAGGGCATCATCCTCACCGTCGATGCCACTGTTGATGGTTACCGTGAAGCAGATATCATTAACAACTTCCAGTTCCCAATTCCAATGGCTAACCTGACCAAGTTCAGTGAAGGCGACGGTAAGGGGAAGGGTATTGCTGATATCTATGCCGCTGCTGCTCAAAAGATCGGCCCAGACGACGTGCGTCGCATTGCCGAATACACGGATCTGCCCGTTATCGTTAAGGGTGTTGAATCACCAGAGGACGCCTTATACGCAATCGGTGCTGGCGCCGCTGGTATCTACGTTTCAAACCATGGTGGCCGTCAATTAAACGGTGGCCCGGCCAGCTTCGACGTTTTGGAAAGCGTCGCAAAAGCCGTTAACCATCGTGTCCCTGTCATCTTTGATTCCGGCGTCCGTCGCGGTTCAGACGTTTTTAAGGCACTGGCATCAGGTGCAGACCTGGTAGCCATGGGTCGCCCAGCCATTTACGGTTTGGCACTCGGTGGTGCTCAAGGTGTTGAATCCGTCTTTACCCATCTAAACGATGAACTGAAGATCATCATGCAATTGGCTGGTACCAAGACCATTGCGGATGTGAAGCATGCACCGTTGCTGGATATTAAGTATTAGTGAACAATTCAATTGAATTTCAAAAACGACTGAGCGATGCTTGGTCGTTTTTTTGTTGCGTAAAGTGGTCAATTTATAGTTTGGTGGGCAAGTGCGTTGCATTCCGCAATTTGGCAGGCAGTCGAAGTGGCTCGCGATGAAGCTAATTCGATTGTCGTTGTGCGCCACTCGAATGGATCTCCATCGTCTCGCACATCAGTAACCGACCAAAGAACGGTCGCTAACTGATGTCGACACCACGACAGCCTGCCAAATTGCTGTATTCCACTAACTATGAGCATATTGGTGACGTTGGTTAAATATCAGCATACAGTCAAAGACAGTTCGAAGATTATCCGCCCTCGACTGCGAAGCATCGAAAGGCAGCGAACCTAGTTATGGTGATTATTGATGGGTGTAAATTAGTTACTGTAGTTAAGTATAAGTAACATTATGTTTCGCGGCGTAGTTGATAGCCCTTTTCTATAGCTAACCGCAAATATCAGCGGAGTGGAGCGGCATTCCAGAGCGCTACTTTTACATTGCCGAAACGTGCTCCGCAAGGCAGGAGGCTGCTGTGTAAGCAACTCTGGTCAAAAAAGTCAGACCCGGACTTTTTTGACCAGAGTTACTTACACTCCGCCTCCTAACCGGCTTGCTCCGCACTCTCTTGTTTTCTCATTTGACTTTAATCTCCCCAATCAGGTATAATAACGACAATCAATTAACGAAAGGGGTATGACCATGTTAACGACGCAATTACATCAATTGAATCGATTTAGCTTCTTCTTTAACGAGCCTGGCTATCGTCCAGTCCAGTTAAAGAAGAGGTCTTAACATGGCACTCTCTTAACGGATCGGGAAGACGGCTAGGCGTAACGCTTCGGCTGTCTTTCCGGTGATTTAACGCACCGGCGGACTATTCCCCGGTGCGTTTTTGTTTGGGCGGATGATCGTGGTGGGCAAATGAAAGGATTGTGAAAACATGGAAAATACAGGGATAACGCGACTAGTTGGGCGGTTAACAAAGCGCGAGACACTGGATCGATACTTAGATAAGGATAAACGACTGACAAAAACGATGGACGCAAAGGATTTACTGTTGTTGGGAGTCGGGACAGTTATCGGAACTGGGATCTTCATTCTTCCCGGCACCGTGGCTGCGCTGTACAGCGGCCCTGGTATCGTCTTGTCATTCGTGCTCGCAACATTAGTGTGTGCCACCGCTGCGATGTGTTACGCGGAATTCTCGTCTGCGCTGCCCGTTGCTGGGAGCGCGTACTCCTACGGCAACATCATTTTCGGCGAGTTCATTGGCTGGATCATCGGCTGGGCGCTGGTGCTAGAGTACATGTTGTCCGTGGCGGCCGTGTCTACTGGGTGGTCAGCCTACTTGATCTCATTTCTCAAAGGGTTTGGCATTACCGTTCCCAAAGCGCTGACGGGGAGCTTTGACCCGGCGCACGGCACCTACATTAACATCTTTGCGGTCGTGATCGTGCTGGCCATTAGTTTATTGCTGACGCAGGGCGTGAAAACGACCACGCGCATTAATAACATTATCGTGGTTGCCAAAATTGCCATTATTATTTTATTCGTCATTGTTGGGATGTTTTACGTCAAAACAAGCAACTGGCACCCATTCTTGCCATACGGGCCTCACGGTGTGATGCGGGGTGCGTCACTGGTATTCTATGCTTACCTGGGGTTTGACTGCGTTTCTGCTTCGGCGGCTGAAGTTAAGAACCCGAAGAAAAACATGCCGATTGGGATCCTTGGGACGCTGATCATCTGTACTGTGCTCTACGTGGCGGTTGCTGGGGTACTGACTGGAATGGTCTCCTACACGAAACTCAACGTTGCCGCACCGGTTTCATATGCGCTGCAGCTGGTCAATCAAAACTGGGTCGCCGGTATCATTTCCGTGGGTGCCATGGCCGGCATGTTCACCATGATGTTGTCTATGATCTACAGTTCATCACGCTTGATCTACTCGATTGGTCGGGACGGTCTGTTACCAAAACGGTTAGGGAAGATTTCAGAAAAACATCAAGTACCAACTGTCAGTTTAACAGCGGTGACCATTGTCATCGCCGTCATGGGCGGCCTTGTTTCACTGGACCGGTTGACCCAATTAGTCAATATCGGGACGTTGATTGCCTTCACAATGATGTCCATCGGGGTTATTCCATTGCGGCGGCGCAAGGACATTAAAAACGACGGCTTCCGTGTCCCGTGGTACCCAGTGTTGCCAATTATTTCGGCCCTGCTTTGCATCTGGATGCTGTCACAGTTACCGTTGGAAACCTGGATCGTTTCAGGAATTTGGTTTGCCTTTGGGATGGTGCTTTACTTTGCCTATGGCATTTGGCACAGCCAGTTGCAGAAAGATTAATCTGACTGTTAGTCCGTTGCATTCTGCAATTTGGCACTCTGCTGAGAGTGGCTCGCGATGAAGCTAATTCGATTTCTGCTGCGCAGCTCTCGAATGGATCTTCATCGTCTCGCACATCAGTAACCGACCCAAGGACGGTCGCTAACTGACGTCGACACCACAGCTCCGTGCCAAATTGCTGCATTCCACTGACATTGAGCTTACTTTTTACCACTGGTTAAGCATCACAATGGCGTTAAAACGAGTTTGTAGAGAATCCGTCCTTGACTGCCAGTCAGCCTATTGACAGCAATGCTTCTTAAAGTGTACTACTCATTAATGACGTTCAATTAGCAGGTTTTATAGCACCGCTCATGCAGTCTTATCATCTACGTTAACGATAACAAGTATCGTAGCGTAGTGGAGCCGTTCGGCCTTACACTCTGGGAGTTACCCGGCCTGCTCCACAATCTGACTACAGCCTGCAGGGCCGACCAGTGGAACGAAACGGCATCACCGCAGAAGTATTGAGTCAAAAACCGCTTTCAGAATTTTGTTGACTATTCATAACCAAGCGTCTATGCTTAACCTATCAAAAAAACGAAGCCGGGAGGAAATCACATGTTATCAGTATGTTGTCAAATGTGTTTGTGTCAAAACAACAAGCTTGCTGACCGTGATTTCCAAAACGTTCATGAGGTTGCCTTCTTATCGTCCTAAAATACGGATGAAGAAGATGCGTGAACAGGGGAAGTGTCTCAGGGCCAGTGGTGGTCTTGGGGCACTTTTTTCGTGCCGTCGTTGGTGGAGGTGTGGCGTTTCGGAGAGGTGTTTTGCGTCATAATTTGGGTCAATAGGAGATAGATGGTAAAAATGGTTAAGAAAACAAAATTACTCGCCACGCTCATGGTGGCGGGCGCCGCAGTATTGCTGGCCGCTTGTGGTAAACAGTCCAGCACGAGTAACAAGCAGGTGCTGAATCTCAGCATGTCCGCACCGATCGGGTCACTGGATATTTCAAAGTCGACAGATTTTAGTCAGACTGGGAACGTCTACGAAAGTTTTTATCGTTTGGGCAAAAATGGGAAAGTAACGCCGGGATTAGCAAAGTCCGGTACAGTTTCTAAGGACGGGAAGACCTGGACGTTCAAATTGCGTAATGCCAAGTGGAGCAACGGCACTCCCATCACCGCGAAGGATTTCGTTTATTCGTGGCGCCGGACTGTTAATCCAGCTACTAAGTCGCAGTATGCCTATTTATTCAGCAGCATTAAGAACGCGACCAAGATCAATGCGGGTAACGCTAACCCCGATACACTGGGCATCAAGGCGGAAGGTAAGCACACCGTTGTCGTTTCATTGACGAAGCCGGTGGCCTATTTTAAAGTCTTGATGACGTACTCGCTGTTTGCACCACAGAGTCAAAAAGTGGTCGACAAGTATGGCAAGAAGTACGCAACTAAGTCCCAATACAACGTGTATTCTGGACCATTTAAGGTCAAGGATTGGACCGGTACCGGCAACAAGTGGTCCTTCGTCAAGAATAACGATTACTGGGATAAAAAAGTTGTGAAACTCAGTAAGATCAATTACCAAATCGTTTCCAGCAACTCAACGGGATTGGATCTCTACCAGCAAAATAAACTGGACCTGACACCGTTGTCGAGTGAACAGGTTAAGAACTACCAAAACAACAAAGCGTTTAAGCAGTATGCCTTTGCGTACATCACGTATCTCAAGTACAACTTCAAGGATCCTAACAAGACGCGCCGGGCAGCCATCAATAATCGCAACATTCGGTTGGCGATTTCGCTGGCTATTGACCGTAATCAGCTGACCAAGAAGGTTCTGGGCGACGGCTCAACCACCCCAACCGGGTTCGTAACGAGTGGCTTAGCTTCTGATCCAAAAACTGGTAAGGACTTCGGCCAGGAACAAAAGGTCAAGGACCGTGTCGTATACGATAAGAAGATGGCCCAGTACTACTGGAAGAAGGGGATGAAACAACTTGGGATGAAGAAGTTGACCCTGAGTGTGATTGCTGCCAGTGATGTTACGGCTTCAAGTCCTTTAACGCAATATCTTAAAGCACAATTACAGTCTGTTTTACCTGGGTTTACGCTGAATCTTCAACTAGTCCCTCAACAGATTGCTGATTCAGATGGGCAAAAAGGCCAATTTGACATGACTGTTTCTAGCTGGGGTGCTGATTTCAAGGACCCAATTACCTTCCTGCAGATTCCAGAAACGGGAACCTCATACAATTACGGTAAATACAGCAACAAGGCGTATGATGCGCTGATCAAGAAGTCGGAAAACCAGGATGCCAACAATAAGGAAGCTCGTTGGAACGACCTCGTGAAGGCCAGCTGCCTGTTTACCAAGGATCAAGGGATGACGCCACTGTATCAGCAAACGACATCTTACTTGCAGAATCCTAAGGTGAAGGGGATTATTCATAACACTGCTGGTGAGGAGTGGAATTTTAAGAGTACTTACTTGAAGTAGAGTGCGGAACAAGCCGCTTAAGAGGTGGAGTGTAAGTGACTTTCGTCATCAAATCCCGGGTTTGGATTTGGTGACGGAAGTCGCTTACATGCAACCTCTTGGCTTGTGGAGCACGTTTCGGCAATAGAACATGTCCCCACGTCGCCAAAGACCAACACAGAGATGTGTTGGTCTTTTTTGAGTGTTGTAAAGTTTCTGGTAATACAAGTAGTTAAGGGTTAAAGTTCCTAGCGTGAACTTTCTAGGCAACCACGTCGAAACGAGTTCCACAAGGCACGGGGCTAACGTGTAACGGACTCTGACCAAAAAGTCAGGCCCGGACTTTTCGGTCAGAGTCCGTTACACACCGCCCCTAAACCGCCTTGTTCCACTCTCTATCTCTAATACCCTCCCTGCGTAGCCCCGCCACCATAACCGCCACCAGTGGTTCCGCCAGTAGCACCGCCAGTGGTATCAGTAGTCCCGCCGGTAGTCGTACTGCCAGCAGCCGTGGTGGTCGTATCATCGGAAGTGGATGCATTACCGGATGCATCATACAGCGTATAAGTTGGGTTATTTCCGTTTGAGAAGTCAAACCCAGCCGCCACATTGAGCTTATTTTCTTTGGTATTGTAGTTACTTACCGTCTTAGCTGAAAGGCCTAACGAGGCACGCAACATCTTTGAGACCCGGTTCAGTTCCTTAGTAGAAGGAACCTGATATGAGGACTCTTCGATATAGGCGCCAGTCCCTTGCAAGGTTGTTTTCTTAACTTTTTGGCCAGCCTGACGATCATCCTTAGCCAATTCAAGCATGTTGTTAAAGGATAAATCAGTCTTCATATTGCTTGAAACCAGTGACAGCAGTTTGTGGTAAGTCGATACGGACTTCGTTGCCATGACCTTTTTAATAATGGCCGTGATGACTTGTTGTTGACGTTTCTGTCGACCGTAATCGCCTTGAGGGTCTTCGTTACGCATCCGGGCAAAGGCAAGTGCGCGTTTCCCGTTTACGTGGTGGGTACCCTTGGTAAATGAGCTGTGGGTTGCGCTGTCGGTCCATGAGAAGTCTGCTTTGACGGTGATGCCGCCAATCGCGTTGACAACCTTTTCCAAACCGCCCATGTTCATCGTAACGTAGTAATTAATAGGAACGTTTGTTAATTTTTCAACGGTCTTGATGGCCCCGCCAGCCCCGCCAATCGTGTAAGCAGCGTTGATCTTTTGAACGCCTTGCGATTGACCGGAAGATGAATAGATCTTAGCAACGGTGTCTCGTGGGATGCTGACCATAGTGGTCTTTTTTGTTTTTGGATTAATTGTGACAACGATCATGGTGTCGGTCCGACCCTTAAAAGTCCGCCCGAGTGCACCGGTATCGGTTCCCATGAGGAGGACGCTAATGGGTTTATTCTTCGTAATAGCCGTTTTATTGCTATTATTGACAGCAGAGTAGGAGCCGGATAGGGTGCCCTTAGCCTGATAATAAACGTAGGCGGCACTGGCCCCAACACCTAACAGTAATACAATGATTGCGGACAAAACGATGGTCCGAATGCGAGAAAATGTCCGACGACGCTGTCGGTGACGTGGTGGTAATTGATTATTCATGGGGTCCTCCTTCAAGTTACTGGAATAGTATACAGAAAAATGACAGATATGTGACAAAATAAAGACAGTATTCAGTGAATCATAAGTTCCTTATTAGTTTGTTAAGGATTAGAGTGCGGAAAAGGGGCGGTTAAGGAGCGGAGCCTAAGGGGACTTTGGCATAAACGCCCGTTCCTGGCGTTTGTGCCGAAGTCCCCTTAGGTGCAGCTCCTTGCCCCTCGGGAGCACGTTTCGGCAATATAAAATGTCCCCACGTCGCAAGGCGCACTCAAGAAACTGAAAAGGCACATCCCGTACCTGGCGTTTGTGCCGAAGTCCCCTTAGGTGCAGCTCCTTGCCCTGGAGCACGTTTCGGCAATGTGAAATGTCCCCACGTAGCAAGGCGCACTCAAGAAACTGAAAAAGCACATCCCGTACCTGGCGTTTGTGCCGAAGTCGCTCACACAAGAGCACTTCAGAAGCATATTCAAAACTATAGGAAATGTTCCCGTTTCAAAAAACACGAAACAGTAGAAAGACAATTATACACATTTCTCGCAAACAGACAAGTGTCCAATATCTGTTGCACTTGTTCGTGCTGTGATAAATCAATAACAAACCATCGAAAAAAACAACAAGCCATATTCTAATCACTGAACCTTAAAATAACCTGCGATTCTAAAAAAAAATAAAAAACCGACACAATGTTCAAAAAATGCTTGCATTTAAATGCTTTATAAGTTAAGTGTTTCTTATCGATTTAATTGTACACAACTTATTAGATGTCAGTCACTCTTAGTAAGCGTGTGTTTATTGCACCGTTTTGCTGGTTTATACTATTGAGTTTAACGAGCAGCGTTGCCATAACACCATTTGCTTGTCACTTTCAGATATAGCACGGGTTTCGGTGGGGATTACCGTTAACTGTGTGGGTTAGGCAACTCATGAAACACGAATGTGACCCATAATCAGGGGAAACCGATTATGGTCAAAACGATGCCGCCGCCGGGGAGTTATCGTAAACGATAACGCGCAGTTGTATTGGTCGTCATATTGCATAGGAGTAGTAATCAGTTTCTAACCATACCCAGCACCACCAGATTAAACGGTTTAGTGGTGCTTTTTTTGACACAAAAAACACCTCGGATCGTCAGCAACCTTGACAGTCTGAGGTGTTTTATTAAATCAAGCGGTAAATACATAGTAGATCAAGCGGTTTGTGATTAAATGATAATGCCGTTGCAGTGGTCGATTTCGTGTTGAATCGTTTGCGCGATAAAATCACTAAAGGTCTGGGTGTGTTCCTGGAATTTTTGGTCCAAGAATGTCACTTCGATCGTACCGTAACGTTTGGCTGACCGCTGCCCGACAAGTGAAAGACAGCCTTCCTTAGCCGTGTAAGGATCAGACGTCTTCGTAATTTCAGGATTGATCATGGGCACTGATAGGATGCCCATTTGAACGGCGATGATGCGTTTGTTGACGCCAATCATGTTGGCGGCCATGCCGACGCACCGGTCCTGGTTGGCCCGTAACGTGTCCATCAGGTCGGTAACGGTAGCGGCATCCTGGCGCGTGGCTTTAACGGCCTTGCGCTTCAGGAAACCCTCATCGTGGTTAATTTGTTTGATCATGGTTTCGCTCCTCAGTTTAAATAATATCGCTATTATAGCCGAGAAAACGCTCTCCATGCAAGCTAGATAGAACTGAAATCATTGTGTGGCAGCTGTTGGCACGCTGACTTCAGTCGTGGTTGTCGTAATCGTCAGTGCTAGGGGGTGCTGCAATGACACACGGGGTAGCGGCATATGTAGTACGAGGTTGCGTCCCGCTACACGAGGGTTGCACCAGCTTACCAGTCATCATCGAGTTGGGCAGGATGCCCTGATGACCTCGCTGGACGTGTCCATTCAGAAAACGGATGCGCTGGACGATTGCGCACTGGTTGCCAGTAAGGCCCGCGCACCAATTCGCTTCAAATCGAAGCGGCCGACCTGCGCGAGTGTTGCTGACAACCAGGATATTATTTACGGGTTAGGCCTTTACGGCAGTGGCTTCCTTGGCCGCTTGGAGACGTTTCAATTCCCGTTGCTTGCCGCGTTCTGCCAAATGAACTTCGTGAGTCAAGAACGCGTGAGTCTTGGCGTTATACCCGTGCTTTTGCCCCAGTTTAACCAGATACCCGTTAATGTAGTCGACTTCGGTTGGCCGGTAGTTATGCATATCCTGATACATAGACGGGTAGTGGAGGGGATTGGCAACCTTGCTGACGTAGTTAACGCTGTCCAGTTCCTCCTGCCGAGTGGTGATCATCTGCACGCCATCGCGCTCACACACGTCGTAGGCTTCATCGATCAGCTGACGACTCATCTCATCGGCGCCTTCGTAGTCAGCGTATTCGCCCATGGTCATTTCAAACATCGTGCAAAGCGTGTTGACCACGGAATTGAAAACGACTTTGACCATCAGGGTACCACGGAAGTTCGTCGTCAACTCTGGATTGAACTGGGCTTTTTTGAGCTGTTCAACCAGTTTGTGGGTGAATTCGTCCGTTTTTTCGGTATAGTTCGCAAGCTTCATTGATCCCGCACCGCGCTTGCCGATAAAGTCGACGTCGCCAGCCCCGTTTAAAACAGTTGCCACGAGGGCGGTCCCAGCAACGACCTTTTCCGGCTTAAAGTACTTCAATAATTTTTCAACGTGTCCCATCCCGTTCATGCAGGTAAAGGCGTACTGGTTTGGCTTGAAGAAGTGCGCACACCGTTCCAACATGTCAGCCAACTGCATCTGTTTTAAGAAGAACACGTAACAGTCTGGATCGCCCGTATAGCCTTCAGGGTAGTAAACATTCAGCGGGACTAGATGCTTGTTTTCGTGATCTCGTGACACGTAAACGCCGCCTTGTTCATGCATGGTTTCGACATTCTTTTCCCAGCCATCCACAAAATCGACTTCGTTGCCCGCATCCTGTAACAATAACCCGTAACGTAATCCCATGGCGCCTGCGCCAACAACTGTAAACTTCATATGTATGATCTCCCAAAATTATATTTTGATAGAAAAAGGGTGCCCCAAAGACCATGAGTCATGATCTTAAAGGGCACCCTTATGTGCTTTACCACCTTTTAGCTTCCCATCCGTCACCGAACAGGACTTACGATCTGCGTATTCACAGATCCATTTTGGTAACGGAGTGTGACTCCGTTTAGCGTTACTCAAGTTCGCGCTAAATGCCTAGAGGTGATTTGTTCAGCCTATTTCCCGCTTGCACCAACCCGGGATCGCTGTATAGCGGCTGAACGTTGTCCTCGTAAACGCATTGCTCTATCAAGTTGACATTATCATAACACCTTGATGAGAAACGTCAAGAGGAATTCTCATTTTAATTTAATTATTTTAGGAGTTGTTAATTGTCGCTGCGTTCCGCCGGTTGGCTCTGCAGACTGTAGTGGGGTCGCGAGGAAGCTAATTTTTGGCGTTGCCAAAAGTGGATCTCCCTCACGCCCGCATGAGTAAATGACCCAAAAACGGTCATCAACTCATGCTTTCACTACTGCCTGCAATGCCAACCGGCTCCACTCCGCTACATAGTAGTGATCATTCAATGTGGCATAAAAATCCTCAACGAGCACCTTAGGTCATCATCACGTAGTTAAGAATGCCCTTGGTGTTCATCGAATGGTACTAAGCAGCCATGAAAGACTTGACATCAGTATTCGTTGCTACAAAACTGAGAACAGTTGGTTTATTCCTCATCCTCGTGCTTTTCGCCACGCCAGATCATATCCAGCGCATGCGCCACCGTCACCGGCAATGGATTTTCAGTTGTCACTGGTTGCCAGTGGTCACCATCGTTGCTGGTGCCGCGGTCGCTGACGTAGATGGTTCGGTCGTTGAAGCTTAATTTGAATGCTGTTTTCGTCCGGTTGGTAAACGTCACCGTGATGCCGCGTTTCACAGCGTTGATGAGCAGGATGCGCAGCTGGACATTTGTGGCCATAAAACGGTCGGTAGCCGTGTTCGCAGACTGTTTATTACGCATGGCAATGCCGGTGGCAAACCGCTCCTGACTGCTGAGCCGACTCTGTGTGTACAGCATGTACGCCGGCGTTTTTTCTGGACGATGCAGGGTGTACCTTGCGTCATTAAAGAGGGTTGCGGAAAGCGGCAACTGCAACGCATGGCTCATTTCTTCCATTGTGTTCACGAGCATTTCGCCTTCTTCAACTCTGGCGGAAATCGTCGTGGGATCTTCAAGCGCGACTGCATCGTTGGCGGCCGTCCCCGTAGCTACCCAGTCATCTGCGGGTTGTTCCTCATCCAGCCACAACAGGGTCAGTAAGAAGCACCGCAAAAACGTAATTTGGGCACTATTAATGCCATATGGCGAGAAGGGGTTCAGGTCGATGTTACGCAATTCCAGATACTCAACGCCAGCCGTGCGCAGGTCATGAACTTCATGGCCACCGCGTAGTCGGACTGGAGCGTAGAATTCCTTATCCTGCGACAGTGTACCAGCCGCTTCAAGCCGGTCTAAGTCGGCTAAATAATGGGGCATGTCCGCGTATGACACGTGCACATCTGGGCCGTTGGTGTAGCCATAGTGGCTGTTCCGGATGCTGCGAACCGGTTTTGTTGGCCGGTCATCATCCGTAAAATAGCCCGGTTCACTCGTTGGCGATGCGCCCATGAGGTAGGTGATCAACCACTGGTACCGCAAATAGTTGCGGGTCACCTTAAAGTAGAGGGCTGTCTTGAAGTCGCCAAAATCAGGAATGTCATTTTGCTGGTCAAAGAGCTGTTTTACCAGCGCCGGGTCAAATTCGAAGTTGAAATGGATTCCACTGACCATTTGCTTGCGACGGCCGTAAACTGCCGCCAAATGTGACCGGTATGCCACATCGTGCGGGTCACTCAGCTTAGCCAATTGGATGTCCTGCTCGTCCTTAGGCAGCGCTGGCGGCATGCTGATCGGCCAAAGTACCTCGTTGGGGGCCATTGCCGTTTCAGCCGTCGTGTGCAACAATTCCAGCCAGTTGGTCAGGTCTGTCGTCCGCGTACAGATCGGCGTGATCAATTCCAGCTGCGTTTCCGCAAAATCTGTTTGAATATAGGGGTGATAAGCCCGGCTACCCAGTGTTTGTGGGTGGTCAGTTGTGGCTAATTGCCCTTGAAGCGTGGCGCGTTGCCCCTCGCGTTCAATGCCCATCTTACACTGGGCAAAACTGCCGGCCACATTTGTATGGCGCAGCATTTCTTGCATGTTCATGACATAAATCCCCCTAAGTGTCGTCTAGTGTCAAGATCAAGGTGGTGCTTTTTTAAATTAAGTCGTTAATAAGGTGCGTTTTTAGTTTAAGTAGTCATGATTCTAGCGCGAAAACAAATGAGCGACAAGCGAACAACCGAAAATGTCATGCATTTGTATTACGCAAGGCTTCATAGAATTTTTTTATTAATAGTCCCGCCTTTATGGTTATTATATATCAATTTAATCGGTGTCGAAACCTGAATCATGAAATACAGATAGCACCGATTGTGTAGATAATGATTACATGTATTTTGATGCACGTGTTCCAAAAGATGATAATACAATTCGCTAAAATTGTCTAAGAAAGCTGTGAAACAACTATAATTATGACGCGATAGTCGCACCATTTTAGTAGTTTCAAATCCAGCGAGCAAGCAATCATTGAAGAGGTTCAGGTAACGCCACATTTATCTAGCGGAGTCGGCTATTTTTACAAATAAATCACCGTAAATTGTTGGGTTAGTTTGAAAACTATATAATCATTTTAATTCATACATCACCTTAACGATTTGTAAACAAGTTATAATTACATTGGAGGAGTAACCACTGGATGATTATCCTGGTTACTGACAATAATTTGATGTGTATTGTGGCGTAGGTAGACATGGGGGAATCATAATGCTGAAACGATCAGAGTATCGGAAATTAATGCATGATGAAAACACGATTATTGTTCGGCCAAAACTTTATAAGGCCGGTAAACGTTGGCTGGTTGCTGGTGTCACAACATTGTCGATCGGATTAGCTGGTGTCGCGGGGGCTTCAGTAGCTAAAGCGGACACAACGACGGCTGATGCGGATACGACCGCGGTTACGACTAGTGACTCAAGTAGTACCACTTCGACGACGGCCAGTGACAGTGCCGTTTTAACAAGCAACTCTGAGAGCACTGCAGGTTCAACAACTGAAAGCAGTGCCTCAGATACTCCTGAGGCTGCAACAAGCACAACGACAACTGCTACTAGTGATACGAAGACAGCTTCAGAGACGACAACAGCACCTGATACCACTGCGAAAACTGCTGCAACAACTTCAACGGCTGCCACCAGCACTGAGAAGCAGGCAAGCGAGACGAGCACTACAGATACGACTGCACCTGCTGCTTCAGCAAAAACGGCAACCGATTCAACAACGGCGGCAACTGATGTGAAAGCAGCAGTCACGCCAGCTGAAACGGAAACAACTCAGTCGCAACCAGATACGGAAGCACCGGCATCATCGACTACTGATAACCCTGATGAAGTAACGGTCACAAATCTGGGCGCCACGGATGCCGCGACGCTGGCTGATGCGAAGACTCAGGCGGCTGCCACTTACGCAGCAAGTGGGGTCGCGCAGATGATTACGGCGGTTGACGCGGCGGTTGATGTGCCGTATACGTTGGCGGAAGGAATCACTGCTGACGATTTAGTTGCCAAAATGACTGCTGATTCAACTACAACAGTACCAACTGGCGAAGCTGGTATTATTACGTATCACTATGTTGATGCGTTGACTGGCGAGACGATTACTGGTGTGCCTAATCCGTTTCAAGCAGCAGTTAACGGCAAAAAGCCAACGTTAGATGGGACAAACACAGAAGCATATGCTTATGGTAATTTGAGTTCAGACGTCAACGTTGCAAATAACGCGGTTAACTTGCAAGGTTATGTCTTGATTAGTGATATTTCTACGCTTGCAGCAACCAAGAACAAAGCAGGTGCGCAGTCTGTAACCTTGTATTACGTCCCGCTTTCTGATGTCATTGTGCAAATGGTGGATGAAGATACTGGCGATGTTATTTTTCAACAAACACTACCTGGCAGTTCGATGAATGCTTCAGATGGGACTCATCCAGCTAACGGCTATGATACATCAGCTTTGGCATCTGTTGTGGTTCCAGGATACACCTTAGTTTCAACACCAACGGACGCAACAGGGACGTTTGACCAAACACAACTGAGTGCCACAGATAGTAATCCAATTCTTGTACAATATTTGTACAAGAATACAGCTACTTCAGATGATGAAGATTACACCTCAGCACCATCAGCGCCGACTAGTGGTGTGGCAACCACTTATCCAGGTGCCACTGGTCAGACATATAATTTGTATAACAATGGCCTTCAGGCTGCTCTCGATGCCAAAACGGCTACAGGATACACGCTTGTCACCAGCCAAGGTGATCCCAGCGGAGTCATGAGCAGCAATGGTGAATATATCAGATTCTATTTCTTACCAAATGCAGACGTAACCGTTAACTACACGGCAATCAATCCAGACGGCAGTACGACATCACTGGATACTCAAACAGTATCAAATGCTGGGGCAACGGCTACACAGACACACTCTTTAGGAACCTACACAACGACTGCTGAATCGTTCACGGGTTATACACTTAAAGAAGTGGTTGGAAACGCAACTGGCACTTATGGTCCGTTTGGTCAGCAAGTGACCTATTACTACACTAAGAATGATCCAACAGTGACAACGGATATTGTCTCAAAGACCGTTAACTTCGTTGATCAGGATGGCAACACGATTGCACCTTCAGTCACCCAGAACCTTGGAATCACAAAGAGTGTCGATGCTGTGACTGGTGACATCACTTATACCCCGGATCCTGGCACGTTAGATGCTGTCACGATGCCAACCATCACCGGCTACCACGTTGTCCAAAGTGCCGACTTATCCGGTGCACGAAAGTCAGAAACAGTCGCATTTGGCGACCCTGACCTTACCTACACCGTGGTTTATGAAAAGGATGCGCCTGCAATGGAGACTGACGTAGTCGCTAAGCAAGTGACGTTCGTTGACCAAAACGGCAACACGTTGAGTCCTGAAGTCACGGTGGCCGTTGGGTTTACCAAGACGACGGATGCAGCTACTGGTGAAGTTACCATTACACCGGAAAGCCGGACGCTTGCTGGTGTTACGTTGCCAACGATTCCAGGCTACCACGTGGTCGTCAGCACAGATTCTGACCAGGCAACTAGTTCGCAGACCGTCCACTACGGCGATAGCAACCTTGAACTGACCGTGGTTTACGAAAAGGATGCCGTTACCCCGCCTGATAACGGCAACGGTAATGGTAATAGCGGTACTGATACGGGCAACAATTCAAATCCAGGGACCGACACTGGAAATGGGACTGGAACAGATACCGGGACCACACCTGGTGATACGACTAGCACTGGAACTGATGGCAACACGGGTACCACAACGACCAATCCAGGCGACGTTACGACCGGGCAGCAGCCTGCTGTTGTACCAAATGGCGGGAACTCGACTGGTGGCAATTCTGGCACAACGACCGCTACGACTGGTAATACAGCAACTGGTAACGGGCAATCTGGAACCCCTGAGAATGGCGTTGGGTTGACCACAACCGCAAACAGCGTTGGGTCGGCAACCACTCAGGCTGGTACAGCCAACGACTCACGGATGGGACGGTATCACAAACTACCGCAGACCTCCGAAACACAGGAGAACGCTGGGGTTTTTGGCTTACTGGCTCTGGCAACCACAATGGCCGGCTGGCTTGGGTTTGAGAAACGGAAACATGACTAAATGAAGTCAATGAGATCCTAATTAAAAGGCACTGCGATGATCGGTCATCGCAGTGCTTTTTTGAATTGTGAAATGATGAATAACCCGATTAATCTATGCAAGTACCTAATCATTGTTCAGCTTAATTGGAATATTATACAATCACGGTTAAACTGTTTGTTATTTAAAACTGCATAATATCAACGATATACTCAAGCACTTAATCTTTGAATCACATGAGAAACTAAATCTTCTTTCATAAATATTGAGTAGTTATACATTAAAGGGTACATTTAAAGAGGATTATCATGCACTTATTCTATGTTGAGGTTGAGGTAAGATTATGGGAAAGAAGAAAATTACACTGATCGGGTTGATTCTGATGGTGTTTACGACGATCTACGGATTCGCCAACACCACCATTGCCTTTGATCAGATGGGGTACGCCAGCATTATCTGGTATATCCTTGCGGCGTTATTTTTCATGCTGCCAAGTTCGCTGATGTTTGCTGAGTATGGGTCTGCGTTTAAGGACGCCCACGGGGGGATTTATTCGTGGTTGGCCGAGTCCATCGGTGAACGACTCGCGTTCATCGGTACGTTTATCTGGCTGTCGTCCTGGATCATCTGGATGGTTTCAACGGCTTCGAGAGTCTGGATTCCATTTTCAACGATTTTTGCCGGCCATGATGCCACGCCGAGTTGGCACATCATGGGGCTCGCTTCTACCCAGGTGATCGGGGTGCTGGCCATCCTATGGATCATCTTCATTACCTGGTCAGCGAGTCACGGGATGGATATGATTGCGCGTTTATCTTCCATTGGGGGCATCTTCGTCACGCTGCTCACCGCGATTTTTGTGCTCGCAAGTCTAACGGTTTGGATCGCAAACCACGGCCAGTTGGCCCAACCGATTCACGGTATTGGGAGTTTCATTCATTCGCCTAATCCAGAGTTCCAGTCGCCGATTGCGTTTATTTCGTTTATCGTCTACGCCATTTTCGCTTATGCTGGCGCGGAATCTCTAGGTGGCGTGACTGATAGTTTGGATAAGCCGGAAAAGACGTTCCCACGGGGATTGATCTTTTCAACGATTGCCATCACGATTGCCTATTCGCTCTCGATTTTCCTCTGGGGTGTCAGCACAAATTGGCACCAGGTGCTATCAGGCAACCAGGTGAACCTTGGGAACATTACGTATGTTTTGATGAATAACCTTGGGGTATCCTTAGCGACGAGCTTAAACTTATCTGCACACACGGCTAGCATCATTGGGGCTTTGTTTGCAAGGTTCGCCGGACTGGGCATGTTTATTGCTTACCTGGGGTCGTTCTCCGTCTTGATTTACTCGCCGCTGAAGTCGTTTATTATGGGGTCCAACCCAAAGTTCTGGCCTAAGAAAATGACCAAGTTAAACGGCAAAGAAATGCCAAGCTATGCGATGTGGACGCAGGCAACCATTGTCTGTGTGCTGATCTTTCTCATTGCCTTTGGTGGGTCAACGGCCCAACGGTTCTACATGATTCTCACCGATATGTCGAACGTGTCGACGTCGTTTCCATATCTGTTTCTGATCGGCGCCTTTCCGTTCTTTAAACGCCGGACAGATCTGGACTATAGTTTCCATGTTTACAATAATAAAACGCTGACGAACATCATTGTGACCATTGTGTTGATCGTCCTTGTTGGGGGCATTGGCTTTACCTGTGCTTACCCGATTATTACGCACGATTATGTGACTGCGTTCTGGACGATCATTGGACCTGTGTTCTTTGGGACGATTGCTTGGATCTTTCTGAGTTATCAAACGCGGAAACAGGCGCGGGATTAGGTTTATTTTGGCGTGTTAAAGAGACTGTCTGGGGTGATGGGCGGTCTCTTTTTTTTGCTTTTGGAGATACATTTGTTCGGAAAGGTCAGGGGGCTGGGGTCTGTGAAAAGGCAGATCCGCTTTTTTAGTGCTTATTATGTACTAATGATTAAGTGGCGGCGTTTTCTACTGTTATCTAGCTGAAACGTGTTCGGAAAGGCACGGGGCGGTGTGTAACGGACTCTGACCAAAAAGTCAGGCCCGGACTTTTCGGTCAGAGTCCGTTACACACCGCCCCTAACCCGCCTTTCCTCACACTCTAAAAACCGTCACCCACCAACGCTTATTCGGGGGTGAGTAAGCCGTTGGTACTACTAGGTGACGGTACAAAGACACTATGTGACAATGTGAAACAAGAGGCACAGACCTTCGACGATGTTGCATTGTCAGGCAAAGGTTATGGTGTGTCGAAGGTATGTAGGTTAGCGCCTTGTGACGGCGCCAATCGGTGCAGGATTTTATTTTGTTAGAGTTCCAAGAAGATGCCGGCTTGGTCTAAGTCATTAAAGAATGTATTCACTGTCTCGTCACGGCTCCAATCCCGCTGGAATTCGCAGGCGAGTTGGGCGTAGGAAACGGGGGTGGCGCCAGCCTGTTCAACACGCCGGAGAGCAGCCTCGTGAGCAACCTCACTCGTCCCACCCACGGCATCCACGACGGGGAAGACTTTGTAGCCCTCCTTTAACGCGTCAATTGTTGGGAAGGTGAGACAGGCTTCGGTCCATAATGCAGCGATGATGAGGTTAGGACGGTTGACGCTCTTAACAGCACCGAGAAACTCCTTATCTTCCCAAGCATTGATGGTGGTTCGGTCGTAGGAAGGAATGTCGCCAGTAATGCGCTTGAGTTGTGGAATTGTGTCCTTATTACGGCCAGTTGCGACGTTGACGGTTGATAGGATGATTGGTACCTCAAAGTCCTTCATGAGCTTGGTGACCGCAGAGATGCGCTGGACTAATTCAAAATGGGGCATTGAATTGATCGAATTGATCTGTGTCGGTTGGTAGTCTATTAGTAAAAATGCACTTGTTTCTGGTGTCAGTAAGTTATCAGTTTGTGGATCTCGTCGGTCAAAGCTTGTCATTATGATCAGTCCTTTCAGGTTTCTGGCCACAGTATAAGCGCTTACGTTTAAATTGGGAAGTAAGTCAATTTAAATACGGTGGATTTGTGTCTGATATTATAGCTAAATGTAGCGATTTATGGCTGTTTTATAGCGATCGGGAGGATTAACTGGGATTGCATAAATGTTCATAAACAGGTGTTCAAAAGAATATTTACACAACAAAAAGCGACTAGTTGGTTGACTAGTCGCTTTTGAGTTATTGGTTTTTATTTCTAGTTGATATTGTGGGGACGTGCTCAGTTGGATGGTTCTTTCTTGGCAACATAGCGGAAACGCGCTCCACAAAGCAAAGACTTGCACATAAGGGCACTATGATACAAAATCCAAAATCAGGATTTTATATCATAGTGCCCTTATGCTCCAGTCTTTAAACGCTTTGTTCCACGCTCTAATGCACAATCGCATTCAAAATCAGCACACAACACAAACCGACAACAGACAATACCGTTTCCAGGACGGTCCAAATCTTCAACGTTTGCTTCACAGTTAAGTCGAAGTATTCTTGGAACATCCAGAAGCCAGCATCGTTCACGTGTGATGCGGCAACTGAACCGGCACCGATGGCGAGTACCATCATGGCTGGGTCAGCGTGAGTGGCTAACATCAATGGTGTCACCAACCCGGCAGCGGTCATACTTGCGCCGGCTGCTGAACCCAGCGCAATACGCAGGATAACGGCGATGATCCAACCGAGGATCAGTGGTGAGATGTTGACGTTTGAGACCAAGTGTTGAATGGCGGTACCAACACCACCGTTGATCAGTACTTGTTTGAAGGCAGCACCACCACAGATGATCATCAGTAACATCACGATTGATTTCAGTGAATCACCGACGATTTTGTTGATGTCTGCCATGCTCCGATGTTGATGCAGACCCATTGACCAAATGGCAAAGAGGAGGGAGATCAACATCGCGACTTCAGGACTACCGATCATGGCCATATACGCTTTGAGACCATGACCACCAGTTATTGAAGTTGTTTTTGTCGCAATTTCAAAGATGGAAGTTGCGGCCATAAAAATGGCTGGGAACAATGAGGTTAAGAGTGAAATTCCAAACCCTGGTGTATCTTCCAAATTGAATTGTTTAACTTCACCAAAGGCTGGCAAAGATTTTTTAATGACAAACGTTTCAGGTGCGTAACGGGCGGCAAGTTTTTGGAACAGTGGACCAGCAACGATAACCGTTGGAATGGCCACGATGATCCCATAAACAAGCACTTGACCAACGTTGGCGTTCAAGGCACCGGCAACGGCAGTAGGTGCTGGTTGTGGTGGCAAGAAGGCCTGGGTCGTCGACAGTGCGGCAACCATTGGTAGCCCGAGATATAGAAATGGTACTTCAGCTTCAAGGGCGATGGCGAAAACAAGTGGGGTCAAGAGGACCAGACCAACTTCGAAGAACATCGACATCCCGAGAATGAAGGAAGCAACCACAACAGCGAGTTGTAATCGTTTCTTACCAAAGACTCGAATCAATGTTTGTGCAATTCGGTAGGAACCACCAGATTCTGATACCAAACGGCCGATAATTGCACCAAACCCAAAGACAATGGACAGCTCACCCATTGAACTACCGATCCCGGTAGTAATCGTGTCCGCAACTTTTGCGGGGCTCATGCCTAAGCCCAACGCAACGAGGACAGCGGTTAAAATCAATGAAATGAAGGTGTTCAATTTAACGCGGATAATTAGGAATAGCAGCAAGGCAATCCCCAGAATTAAGACAACAAATTGCAAAACGTCTCCTCATTTCTCTTTCTTTCTTTTTTTTCCAAGCTCTCTCTTTGTGACACTTTAAAAAATAGAACAGCACAAGAATTGTAATTAAATATGGTAAGCTATTCAAGCAAAATTGTAAAAAGTTTTCAAATAAAGTTAAATAATTGAGAAAAATTTTCATGAAAACGTTTCCTTTAAGAATAATTCTCACTATAGCGCTTACATGACTTTTTGAAAGCGAATTAATAATAGATTGTCTTAATAAATGTTGGGTTAGTTTTCTTGAAAAACATATCAATTCCCTTTTAAACAGTGAAAGAAATCTTGAAAATAACTGCGAGTTTCTCCCATAATATAGTGAATAGATGATGTAACGATAACTTTATCAACACCCTAGTTGAGGCGGGTGGTTATTTGACTCGTTCTCGGTGTGCAGATTTCCGTTGTATTTATCAATAAACCGACATCTGTTCAATAATTCAAGGTAAAGTGATTAAGTTTCACTAAAGCTGACACGATTTCGTAAGCGTTTTACATACCCTAACCACAGGAGTTTGATACAATTAATGTGTTGTTATTCAACACTAGTATGTGATTAATTGGAGGGTATTTTTTATGGCAAACACAAAGACAAAGGCACAATTGAACCAATACATCGCTGATTTAACGCAGTTACAAACTAATTTGCAACAGACCCACTGGTACATGCGGGGCCCACAGTTCTTTAAATTGCACCCACTGATGGATGATTACGCGGATGAATTAGCTGAACAGTTAGACGAAATTGCTGAACGACTGATTGCTATTGGCGGTGATCCCATTTCAACTACTCACGAATTT
This sequence comes from Secundilactobacillus paracollinoides, assembly GCF_001702155.1. Classification (NCBI taxonomy): domain Bacteria; kingdom Bacillati; phylum Bacillota; class Bacilli; order Lactobacillales; family Lactobacillaceae; genus Secundilactobacillus; species Secundilactobacillus paracollinoides. The sequence goes on along the minus strand of NZ_CP014912.1, from coordinate 296,287 downwards.
ATCGCAACGACTAAGTTGCCAGATGACCCGATCAAGTGGAACCAATTCACACAACCAGAATTGCTCCAACGTCTGGATAACCAGTACAAGTATCTGAGTGCTGAATACGAAAAGGGCATTGAATTAACCGATACGGATGAAGAAAAAGACTTCGTGACCCAGGATATCCTGATTGCGTTTAAGACCGCAGTTGATAAGGATATTTGGATGATTTCCGCTTATCTGGGGAAGGGGCCTTTGGAAGACTAGAGAGTGTGGAAGCAGGCGGTTAGAGGGCGGAGCCTAAGTAACTTTCGGCATAAAATCCCGGTTTTGGATTTTGTGCCGGAAGTTGCTTAGGCAGGAGCCCTCTGCCTGCTGGAACACGTTTAGTCTCGAGGACAGTAGAACACCACAAAAAAACACGTTGTTGCCAACATTGGCAACAACGTGTTTTAATTTCCATCCAATCAATTCAAATCACGAGTCAACTTCGACCCATAAACGATCTTCTGCACATGCTCGGCAATCTTAGCAATCCGAGGAAACCCAGAAAAACCGCTCTGACCATGACCATGTGTCATCACAACGAGAATGTACTGTTCACCATTAGGTAACGTCACGATACCAGCATCATTATTGGTATCATCAATGAACCCAACCTTATCCGTAACTGTCGTGCCGGCTTTTGCTTCCTTAACACCAGCCGGAATTCCAGTGCGGTAAACCTGTTTGCCCATGAGCGACAGCAACCACTTGCGCTCTGCTTTATTTTGGAACGGACCGGTGCCGTCGTGAAGATCACGCAGGGCACTGGTGAGACTAAGCGCAGTTGTTTCAGCATCTTGATTGGCCACGAAAACGGGGTTGTACCAGCCCTGTTTTTGCAGGTAGGCATCAACATTGGTCATACCCCAAGCTTCAAGGTGATCGTCAGCAAAGTCATTCATGCTGTTCACGATCATTTGCTCAAAGCTGGCTTGGGATGTGGCATCGAACGTAAAGGCATTTTCGTGAATCATATGGAACGTGTAAGCCGCAATGAAAATTTTATACGTGCTGGCAGCCACTTCAGCGGTATGCCCACGTGCGGAGGTTGCGAATTCGCCGCGCTTATAAAACTGACGCATTACTTTGGATTTTGCAGCACTGCTTCCAGATTTAGCGCCCAAATCATAGAAGCTTACCGTCGCTGTACCATCTGCCGTGACCTTTTTAAGGTAAGCCGTCAATTTTTTTTGAACGGTTTTTTTCGCGTTTGAATCAGCTGTGACGTGTCAGGTTGGCCATTAGCGTGCTGAGCATCGCTCTGATGCGCAACAATAACGTGATGAACAAAGAATAGAACGCCAAAAATAAGTGCAATTGCAACGTAGAAGCTAGGCTTAGGCCGGGGTAATTGAGACGACCGGCTATGCTTGGGCTTGTGCATCGGCGAGACCCTCTTGCTTTATAGAGTAGATTATGGATTCATTATAGACGTATTTAAGGTTGTTTGGGTAGCAAAATTACTGACATTTTTTGAACTGAGAAGACATAACTTATCGATAGAACATCCTAATGTATGACGAAAATCATAAATGGAATGAATTGTTTCACAGCAATGTTGCGGATATTAAAGTGCGAAACGTCTATTTTTAATATTTTTCGAAATGTATATTATGCAAGGCTAATTATTACTAAAATGGCATTTCTTTTACTGTAATCACTAACTATTGCGCAATAGCAACCAATTGTGAGGAGATCCTTTGAAAAACGGATGTTCAATATCAAACATTAATATACAAAATAAAGTAAAAATTGATTGTTTTATACAGTTGGCTATAAAATACATAAATACCGTTTCTGTCGGTTTAATTCGATTTTGTTCCACAATTTTCCTAATCTTTATCTAAATAGTCAATAAATAAATTCTAAAACCTTATTCAAACATTATTTTTAATTTGTTACTGTAAGAGAGTTGAAAGCGATTGCGAGATTGTTGATCAACGGGTGATGTAGTAGGGGTATTACTTCACCACTAGGAGGAACGTACGTCTTTATTTTGAGGGAGGAACCAATAATGGGAAAAGGCTCAAAGAATTTATCGAAGCACAATCGTCAGTTAGCAACTATGAACGAGAATGAGATGTTGCATTACCGGATGTACAAGAGCGGAAAGACGTGGCTCTTTGCAAGTATCGCGACAGTGTCGTTAGGACTCGTCTTCATCGGCGCCCCTAATGCACATGCAGATACGACGCCAGCCACCGTCACGACCACAAGTACAGCCACGCAATCAACTGGCGAAACAGGTACTACAGCAACTACTACGGATACAACGACGACCTCGACCGAAGCCACAGCAACTGGTGACAACGATGGGGTTCTCGTTGATCCGACTCAGGAAGAAACTCAGCAAGCGAAAGCGGACGCGGTTGCTAACGGTAGTAATCAAGTGGCTGCAGTGGCCGCCGATACGACTGTTGCGGATGACCAAGCAGAAGTGACCAAGTCGACTACGGCTATTGATGCCTCACAGACGGTTGCCGCGGACCCTGCGCTAGAAAATGGGGATACTGCTGGTGATCAAACCGGGGATAGTGGGACAACTACTGATCCGAACACGTCAAATGCTGTGTTTAAGAATTCGTTTGGACCCACTGCTGGCACTGCTGACAATAGTGGCACGGCTGGGTTAGGCGAAGTGGATGACGATGATAATCTACCAGCAGTGACTCAAGCCAACGCAGATACTGATCGAGAAGCTGGTGAATACGGCACGATTCCGGTGACGGAGGAATCTAATGATAACTTGGATGAAGATATCGTTGTTGACAAACAATCTACCTCCACTACCGCTTTAGATGATATCAATGATCAGGGGGCAGTTAGTACAGATGCAGAAAATCTTCAGCAGCGTGGTACCGTCATTTACGCCAATGGTCAGAACAAAGAAATTTCAATTTCAACCGGTGGGAGTAATGAACATGGGACAACAATTAGTTTGCCTCAAAACATTGCTGATACTGCAACGGTCGGCACCTTTACGGTCATTACCCAAAATCCTGTTGGGCTGACCATTCAAGATGTAGCTACACATGAAGAGTTTCAAATTACTGACCCTGAGATTGCTGCCCAGTACAAAGTTGGGGATACGATTACAGGCCAAGCCGTAGTTGATACAAACTTCAATGGTTCTGGAATGGAACTTGTTACGACGCCTGTCACCACTTTTATTAATGGGATTAGTGATTTGTTTGAAGGGGCCGGTGCTACGGCGTTAGAGGCACTTAAAACAGCTGTTAGTGCTGCCGGGCTTATCCCCCTGGCACCCACTGATGCAATTAACGCCTATACTCAAGGCATTGATGAAGAAGTTGCGGAAATTGAATCCATGATCGATTCTGGTCAAAATCTGATGCAAAATGGGGTGACCCAAACGACATTGGAAGACGCCATTTCTGATAATAATGGCAACTACGAGATTATGAGCAGTGATGGTGTTGCAACGTCCATTACTAACATGGTGGACTCGTACATTCAGGGCTGGACAGCTGGAATTTCGAACGGTATTTTATCCGCTGTTGGTGCTAAAGACAACGATGATGGCACGAATGCCTTAGATGATTTGGGCCTCGCGGGTTCGGCAATTAAGCTTGCTGCTCAAACCTTTGCAACCGCAATTACAACACCAATTGATGCGCTAAGTTCTGCCGCTACAAGTGGTATTGGTGATGCAATTACCCAGGCTATTGATGGTGGTGTCGGTGTTTCTCAAACAGTTGCTTTACCAATCGAATACACCGACCCAGATCTGTCAGAGAATACGCCAGGCGCATTTACTGGTGAAACAATTAAAACGTCAACTAAGCTATACAATGTTTCAACAGCATCCAACACAACGCTTGTTTACCAAAACGTGGATAAAACACAGTTAGAGGATGCAATTGCTAATGCTGCTTCCAGTGATCCTAATTTAGCAGCTGCCCAAGAAGTTCAAGCAGATCCAAATGCCTCACAACAAGATGTGGACAAGGCATACCTGGCACTTGACCCTCAAGGACAACTGAACGTTACCATTACAAATGGGACGGAAGTGGTTGGGCACATTGCTGCTACGCCAATTACTGGAACTACTGGTCAAACGGCTCAGGAAGCTTTGGACGCCAACACTGACAAAGCATTTACAACGGATGTTGATGGCTTAACTGTTACGTTGACCTCTGGCGACTTCGATTACTCGGATGCGACCACTGATGCTGATGGCAATTCCGTTACAACATACACATTGAATACAGAAGGGCAAGCAAAAGTTAAGTCCGCAGTGACAGCATTGGGCAGCAATTATGCAGTTACAGGGTTAGACGCTGTTGCTAGCACGATTACAATTTCAGCTGATACAACAACGCCAACTGACACTGATACGGATACGCCAGAAATTACTGACCCATCGATTACTGGTAATTCGACCGATGGGTACGATTTCACTGGTACCACCGATCCAAATACACCAGTGACGCTGACAGATCCAGATGGTAAAGACCTTGGCACCGGCAACTCAGATGGCGAAGGAAACATTGATATCCCGATTACTGGAACAGTGAAACCAGGGGAAGAAGTAACTGCCACGCCAGAGGATGGGACACCAACAACGGCAAAAGTTCCAGACGACCAGACGACACCAACTGACACTGATACAGATACGGATAAACCAGAAATCAATGACCCATCGATTATTGGTAATTCGACCGATGGGTACGATTTCACTGGTACCACCGATCCAAATACACCAGTGACGCTGACAGATCCAGAGGGTAAAGACCTTGGCACTGGCAACTCAGATGACGATGGGAACATTGACATCCCGATTACTGGCACAGTAACACCGGGAGAGGAAGTCACAGCCACGCCAGAGGATGGGACACCAACAACGGCAAAAGTTCCCGACGACCCGACGACACCAACTGACACTGATACAGATACGGATAAACCAGAAATTACCGACCCATCGATTACTGGTAATTCGACGGATGGCTACGATTTCACCGGCACCACCGATCCAAATACACCAGTGACGCTGACAGATCCAGATGGTAAAGACCTTGGCACCGGCAACTCAGATGGCAATGGAAACATTGATATCCCGATTACCGGAACCGTGACACCAGGGGAAGAAGTAACTGCCACGCCAGAAGATGGGACGTCAACGACAGCGATTGTTCCTGACGACCCAACGACACCAACTGACACTGATACAGATACGGATAAACCAGAAATCAATGACCCATCGATTACTGGTAATTCGACGGATGGGTACGATTTCACCGGCACCACCGATCCCAATACGCCAGTGACACTGACTGATCCGAATGGCAATGATCTCGGGTCTGGCAACTCAGATGGCAAAGGAAACATTGATATCCCGATTACTGGAACCGTGACACCAGGGGAAGAAGTAACTGCCACGCCAGAGGATGGGACACCAACTACGGCGGAGGTTCCAGACGACCTGACGACACCAACTGATACCGATACTGACACGCCAGAGATTACTGATGCCGGAATTACCGGTAATTCAACAGACGGGTACTCAGTAACTGGCAAATCAGCACCAAACACCCCAATTACTGTTAAGGGGCAAGATGGCGTTCCAGTTGCAACCGGGGCAACCGATGGCAGCGGCACCTTTACGATTCCGGTCGATCCAAAGGACGTTGACCCAGGCGAAGCGATTACGGTAACGCCAGAGGGTGGTGATCCAGTTGATCTGACTGTGCCAACGGATGCCACTATTACTGGCGATTCAACAGATGGGTACACAATTACAGGTAAATCAGCCCCGAACACACCAATTACGGTTAAGAATCAGAATGGTGACCCTATCGCAACCGGGACAAGCGATGGTACTGGTACCTTTACGATTCCAGTAGATCCAAAAGACGTTGACCCAGGTGACCCAATTACCGTAACGCCAGAGGGCGGTGATCCGGTTGATTTGAAAGTGCCAACGGATACGGATGTCCCTGTGATTACTGAGGTTGGTATTACTGGTGATCCAACGAATGGGTACACAATTACAGGTAAATCAGCCCCGAACGCGCCGATTACGGTTAAGAATCAGAATGGCGACCCAATCGCAACCGGGACAACCGATGGTACTGGTACCTTTACGATTCCAGTGGATCCAGGGGACGTTGACCCAGGCGACCCAATTACCGTAACGCCAGAGGGCGGCGATCCGGTTGATTTGAAAGTGCCTACGGATACGGATGTTCCCGTGATTACTGAAATTGGTATTACTGGTGATCCAACGACTGGGTACACAATTACTGGTAAGTCAGCCCCGAACACACCAATTACGGTTAAGGATAAGAATGGTGACCCAATCGCAACTGGCGAAACGGATGGCACTGGTACCTTTACAATTCCAGTTGACCCAGGTGACGTTGACCCAGGTGACCCAATTACGGTGACACCAAAGGATGGCGATCCAACCAAGTTGACTGTACCAGATGGTGATAAACCAGTGATTCAGACTCCTAATATTACTGGAAATTCAACGGATGGGTACGATTTTACTGGTAAGACTGATCCTAAGACACCAGTTACTCTGACTGATCCAAGCGGTAAGGTTATTGGTACTGGCACTTCAGACGAAAATTGTCATTTTGATATTCCAATCAATGCGAAGGACGTCACGCCAAACGAAGAGATTACGGCAACACCGGACGGCGGCGATCCAGCAACGGCTAACGTGCCAAGCGACCCAACCATTGATAATCCACAAGTTACTGGTAATGAGGACAATGGGTATCAAGTGACTGGTAAATCAGCGCCAAATACGCCAATCACGATTTACGACAAGACTGGTAACCCGATTGCCCATGGTGAAACTACTGGTTCAGGGACCTTCACGATTCCAGTTTCAGCTACCGATGTTGACCCGGGTGATCCAATTACAATTGAACCTGAGGGTGGCGACCAAGTGACCGCTAAAGTTCCTGGTGACGGCGGCAACGGCGGCACTACCGGAACGATCACAGGCGGTAATGGCTCAGCCACGAACACAACTGGCGGCAACAACGGTTCCGCAACTAGTCAGACGCCAACCGGGACGACTGGTCAAACTGATACCAATACAACGCCGGCCGATACGGGTAATACCGGAATCGATACGTCAAACGCTGGTGATACCACTGGCACTGATACTGGTTCAGGTGCAACTACCGGAACTGATGTCTCAGGTAATGGCGGCAATGGATTAGTTGAAACGGCAGCTGGTGACACAACTGGTCAGTCAGCTAATGGTGCGCAAACGTCAAACGCGCAATTAGGAACTACTGGGACAATGGCGGCTAATACTGGCAATGCGGATGCAGCATCAACCGGTACTGCTAACACAGCCAACCAGTTACCGCAAACGGATGAGGCTGAGAATAATTTGGCCATCCTAGGCTTACTTGGGGCCATTCTCTCATTCTTCGGACTTGCTGGAACCAAGAAACGTCGTAACTAATAGGAAGACTATTTTAAAAACTAGCGGCTGCTCCCTCAGGCAGTGCTGCTAAAGGAAACCACAGATGGCCATTCGGCTGACTGTGGTTTTTGATGTGGGGAAATAACCGGCACATCGTTGTCCGGTATTCCATCATTTTTAACCCCCTAAACTAAATTATCGATAATAAACTTCTGTTGGCATACTCAAACAGTATTTAATTTTTGTTACAATACGGGTGTTGGTAACGAAGACGCCAATTCGCTATCACAGTTGAGATCAACTCTAGGCGGTTTTTGGCACTTGGCCATTCAGCCCCCAGCTGAGTGGTTAATGTGACGACAACACTGTAAGGTTTGCAACATCTTTCCTATTCCTGATCGAGTAGCTAAAATCGCTTTAAAGTTTATGATAGGGCATCCAGATCGTCGAAACAGCGTTACTGAATATCTCTCGTGATTGTCATTAGACGCTGGGTGCCACAATCCCTCCAGTACCAATTAGATGAAAAATATGACTGGAGTTGACCTCAGGCACTCTGCCTACTGAGTGCATATTTACCAACTACTATTGGCTGTTGTTCCCTCAGATAACAGCCGCAAAAACCACCTGCAATTTGATTGCGGGTGGTTTTTGTTTGGTCTTAGTTCTGGTGGTGTTCTTGATTAGATAAATCGCGTTTGAGTTGAAAATGGGGTGTTAACTGTTGTGCTAACGGGGTTGCAGCTTGGTTGTTTGTAAGCTGTCGACTGAGTGATTCATACGATCCTAACAGTGGGCCAGTGAACGTTTTTCGAGCTGTGGTGAGGTAGTTGATCACCAACAAAACAAGGACGGCGAAAATGATCTTGCCAGTCGCGTAATGCAACACCAAGTGACTTGTCAGTTGAACGTTTGTTGGCGAAACGACCATTAAAATAATGAGAAATCCGATCCACAAACAGGCGATGGTGCCAACGGGGATGCTCCATTTACCGAGGTGCCAAGGCCCATCTTCTTTGCTGGTCCAGATGCCGCGAAATTGGGCGCGTAGTTTTAGCGCAATGGGAATACAGTATGAGCTGTAAAGCCCAATCACACTCATAGTGCCGATGACGGCATAGATGCCATCGGAAATACCAGCCAAAAAGGCAATGACTGCAATCAGCCAAATGGCGACGGCTGGGGTGTGAAATTTTTTTGACACGCGTTTCCAATAGTGAGACAACGGTAACCCGTTGTCGCGACTGAAAGCGTAGACCATCCGCGATGATGAGGTGATTGAGGAACACCCGCAGAACCACATGGCGATGGTGACCAGCCAGAGCAGCACGCCACCAAAGCGAGAGCCGACTGCTTGCTGAATAGCGACGATGAACGCGTTGTTCCCGGCGGCTGCAACAGCCGTGGGGTTCTTGATCGATAGGGTGACCAGCGCTAGGAGTGCGAACCCAAAGATCCCAGAAATAGCGACGGAGAGGAACACGCCCCATGGTGCCTGAACCCGGGGATTCAAAGTCTCCTCACTAGTGTGGGCTGAGGCGTCATACCCGGTCAACGTCCACTGTGCTTGTAAGAGGCCAATCAGAAAGGCACCCCAGTATGGCATGTTAGATGACGTCGCGGTTGAAAAAGTTGTGAACAGATAACTGACATGGTGGGTCGGACCGGCGATAAAGAGGACACCGATGATTAAAAAGACGCCAACAACGTGATAGATAGTGGAAACGGAATTGAGTTTTGACACCACGTTGATCCCCACGTGGTTCAGCAGCGCGTGACTCGCGAGAATAACGGCGTAGGTCAACAGAAATTGCATCTTGCTGGGGTTGGCAAAGATCAGATTTGATGAGAACGTCGCACACCCGTAGTCGATTCCGGCCACGATGGTGACCTGGCCGACAATGTTTAACCAGCCAGTGAACCAGCCCCAGGTTGGACCGCCGAGAATTGCTGCCCAGTGGTAAATTGCGCCAGATGTTGGAATTGCTGAAGTCAGTTCGGCCATTGCGGCAGCGACAAACAGGACGAAGAAGGTCACGAGCGGCCAGCCAATGCCCATGATGGCTGGGCCGCCTTGAGTAAACCCGTAACCGTAGTAGGAAACGGCACCAGTCAGAATCGAAATAATTGAAAAGGAAACTGAGAAGTTGGAGAATCCGCCCATGTCGCGCATGAGTTCTTGCTTGTAGCCAAACGATTTTGCAGGACCAGCCGCACTATTCTGAGCCGACTTCCACCGGCGTACCGACTGGCTAGCTATTTTCATGATAAAGACCATCATGCCAAGTGTGAGTACCAGGATCATCATTCCTAAATAAACCATTCAATCACATTCCTTTCACAAACAGGTCGGACATTTAATTGATTACGTGTTAGATTATATAACATTAAAATTAGATTGCAATATTATTTTGAAAATCTGTTATTATAAATGCAAATGATGAAATAAACATGAAAGCTTGCTATATAAGGAAATGATTTTATAATTTCAGCAATTTGATTAAAATTAGATTAAAATAAAATGAATAAATCTGTTGATTTTCAAAAAATTTCATGTTATGATTTATGACATAGAAGACGGATGGGGACACGTTCATCCTCAAAATCTTTAAAATGATTAGTATTGTTTGCAGTGGGGGGACTGCTACAACGGCACAACCCAAACTGCCGGTTAAAACGACCGCTGCCACTAGGGTCGCGTTAGTCGAACTGAATAGGAAGGTGAGCAGATGATTTTAAAAGTCACACTCTCGAGAAAACGGTATACGTTTCAATCAGTGAAGGACGTGATGGCGAAAGCCAATGAAGAAAAGTCTGGCGACCAGCTGGCCGGTGTTGCTGCTGCCACCATGCAGGAACGGGTGGCGGCAAAGATCGTGTTATCACAGCTCACACTGAATGATCTCTACGAACATCCGGCCGTTGACTATGACCGCGATGAAGTGACACGACTCATCATTGACGACATTGATGCCGAGGTGTTTTCCCAGATCAAAAACTGGACGGTGGAACAACTGCGCGAATGGTTGCTTGCACTTGATACGGATAACCAGATGATTCACACCATTTCGCGGGGACTGACCTCAGAAATGATTGCGGCTGTCTGCAAACTCATGACGAACATGGATCTGATTATGGCAGCTAAAAAGATCATTAATGAAAAAACAGCGAATACAACGATTGGCCTGCCGGGAACGTTTTCGTCACGCCTACAGCCTAACCACCCAACGGATGATGTACGCGGGATCATGGCGTCAACGATGGAGGGGTTGAGCATGGGCATCGGTGACGCTGTGATCGGCGTGAACCCAGCGACTGATTCGGCAGACAATGTGACTGCGATCCTTAATCGGATGCAATCCTTTATCGACGACTGGCAAGTGCCAACACAGACCTGTGTGCTAGCCCACGTGACGACCCAGATGGCCGCCATTGAAAAGGGGGCGCCGGCTGGACTGATCTTTCAGTCGATTGCCGGTTCAGAGAAGGGCAACACTGCGTTTGGCATTAATGCGCACCTCCTCGCCGATGCCAACCAAATGGGGCATGACATGCTAGAAACGACCGGTCCTAACGTTATGTATTTTGAAACGGGACAGGGGTCAGAACTTTCAGCGGATGCTCATTTCGGTAATGATCAGGTCACGATGGAGGCGCGCTGTTATGGATTTGCTCGCCACTACGATCCGTTTATCGTGAACACGGTGGTCGGGTTCATCGGCCCGGAGTACCTCTATGATGCCAAACAGGTCACTCGGGCCGGCCTGGAAGATCATTTTATGGGTAAATTAAGCGGCCTGGCGATGGGGTGTGACGTCTGCTACACCAACCACATGGCGGCTGATCAAAATGATATCGAAAATTTGGCGGTGTTGCTTGCTTCTGCAGGGTGCACCTACATGATGGGCGTCCCTCAAGCGGACGATATCATGCTGAACTACCAGTCAACTGGGTATCAGGAAACGGCCACGTTGAGAGCACTGATGGGCACGAGCCCCATAAAACCGTTTGCGGACTGGCTTGAACGGATGGGCATTACCCGCGATGGCCAGCTAACCGCTCACGCTGGCGATGCCTCACTATTTTTGAATCACGTTGCTGACGGGACACTCATTTAATGAAGAAAGAGGAGGTCATGCTTATGCTGATACCACCGAAAATTGCACCAATTCCGATAGATGAAGACGGCGCATTGATTGATATTCGAGCGATTGCGCAACAGACGGTACTTGACGTTGCTGATTCGACCAACGCTACGGGTTACCGAGCGTTAAAACAAACCACCCATGCCCGACTAGGACTGGGGCGGGTTGGTACTAGGTATACGACACGGTCTGTGCTTAGATTACGCGCAGATCACGCAGCAGCTAAGGATGCTGTTTGGTCGGACGTGGCGCCGGCGTTTATTGACAAAATGGGATTCATTTCGATTCAGTCGACTTGCCAGACGGAAACTGAGTATCTCAAACGACCAGACCATGGCCGCGCCATAACGGCACCCATGCTGGATAAAGTCAGACACGCGTATCCAAAACCGCCTCGCGTGCTCATTGCCGTGGGTGACGGCCTAAGCTCGGCTGCAATCGAAGCCAATGTGCGTGAGACAATTCCAGTGATTAAACGTGAATTGGCACACCACCACATCAAAGTGGGACCGATTCCCTTTATCCGCTATGCGCGGGTAGCAACTGAAGACTATCTGGGTGAAGCTTTGAGGGCTGATGTTGTGTGCCTGCTGATTGGCGAACGCCCCGGCCTGGTCACGGCGAAGTCGATGAGCGCCTACATGGCGTATCGACCTACTGTGGGGATGCCGGAATCACGGCGAACCGTGATCTCGAATATTCATCCTGATGGCATTCCAGCAACTAAAGCGGGTACTGCCATTGCAGCAGTTATTGTCCAAATGTTGACCGAAAAAACATCGGGCCTTGAACTGGGCAGTCGACAGCTAAAATTGAATACACTTGCTTGAAATTAATAGCGACCTTAACAGATACTGCGGATAGGCAGAACTGTTAAGGCCGTTTGTTTTTTAATAAACACAATTTAGTTTGATGACACTTTATAATATTTGACGTTTAATTTCGTAGAATCACGTGACCATTAATCATCGATAATCGTACATAGTGTTTATAAAAATAGTATTTACAAATTGTAACCAATAAATTTGACTCAGTTAGCGAATAATTAGGCTTAAAAACAATTCGCAAACTGAAGTTTATTTTGACGTTGATAAGAAATACAACACTGTGTCGAAAAAACCTTAATTTGTCAGTATTTTAGTGGATCGTTAACACTAAGCAAAAGATACCCAACAGATTAAATGGTAATTTTTAAAGTCGTTTATTAATTTATTAGAATAATGACGAACTGAAGAAAACCATAAAACCATTATTTCTTTATATAATTCTCTAATTTTTTATTGAATCGCACCCTAGTTTTACATAAAAAAGCTCTTAAAAACTATATAAACTTTTTATAATATTTGGTACATTAAGACTGCGTAAGGGATTACAACCTAGTCTCTTGGTGCACGCGATGAAGTAGGCTGTATCTCATCATCGCACGGTAAATCAATTAGGAGTAATTGGATTTTCGAGGGAGGAAAACACAATGGGAAAAGGTTCAAAGAATTTGTCGAAGAATAATCGGCACTTAGCTACCATTAACGATAACGAGAAGGTACATTACCGGATGTACAAGGGCGGTTCAAAATGGCTCGTCGCCGGAATTGCAACGTTCTCACTGGGGATTGCGTTCTTGGGAGCACCAGCTGTTCACGCCGATACTGCAACGGCTACTGAACCAGCTACTACTGTAACAACTGGCACGACATCAAGCACTTCGAGTGCAGCACCAGCAGCTGCTTCATCATCTTCAGCTTCAACTAATTCAGCTGCTAGCTCAGAAAGCTCATCTGCAGCCACAGCTAACTCATCATCACAATCAGCTGCCCCTGTCGCACAAGCACTAGCTGCAAGCACAACTGGGACTAGTGAAGCTGCTTCAGCTTCAACAACGAAGCAAGCCGCTGTCGTAACGACACCAACTGATCCAGTTGCTAAGGCCGCTGCAACGAACGACGAAACACCAGCCGTTGCAACTGACCAAGGTTCAGCAACTAAGACCACATCAACAACTGAAATCAAATCAGTGCCAAACACCATTGACTCAAATGGGACGACTAGTGCAGATAAGACTTCAGACGCAGCAACCGCTGTCGATCCAACTACAGGTTCAGCACTTATTAAAACGACCATTGGCGGCACTTCATCAACAACTGCTGATAACAGTGCAACAGCTGGCTTAGGCCAAACTGATGCCAGTGGCAACTTATCAAGCGTGACTAACGCTAACAATGCCAACGACCGGGTAAACGGTGACTACGGTGACTTGAACGTTACTGATAGCTCAAACGATAACTTAGCCGGGACGACCATTCAGGATGGTAAGACGGTTGCCGGTACTGCCGCTGATATTATCAACGATCAAGGTGCCGTTTCAACCGATTCAACTAACCCACAAACGCGGGCAGCTGTTCTGTATGCTTCTGGTAAAAACACAGGTATCTCACTTTCTGTATTAGGCAGCAACGAAAGCGGGACCACCTTTACGTTACCAACTGACATTGCAACTAATGCCAACATTGGTACCTTTGATGTTACTGAAGCCAGCTCAGTTGGCTTGACCATCAAGGATGAATCAACTGGTGAAACCTTCCAGATCACTGACCCAGCAATCGCACAAAAGTACGCTGTTGGTGACAAGATCACTGGTGAAGCCGTTGTGACAACAACCATTACTGGTGACGGATTGCAAAATGCCCTCTCCGCTGTTACCAGCGCTGCTAACAGCGTTGACAACTCACTTGCAAGTGCAGGTAGCGGTATTATTGGCTTAGTCAACACCGCATCTGATACCTTGAACGGTGCCATTACTGGTGCTAACACAATCGCTGCACCAATTCTGTCATTATTAAATACGCTGGGCATCAGTACCACTGGTACCACTACCCAGATCCAAGGTATTCAGGAAGCATTGGAACGTTACGCTACTGGTATCCAACAAGCACAAGCTGAAATCACTTCAATGACTGATTCAGCTACTCAACTTGCTTCAAAGGGGATTTCAATTACCACCCTTCAACCAGTTGTTGACCTTGGCAACGGGACCTACGAAGTTTTGACGACTGATAGTCTGTCAACTATCGTATCTAACGCTATCAACACTTACATCACTGGCTGGACCACTGGTGTTAAGGACAGTCTCCAAGCACTGTCAGGGACTTTGGAAGATGCCAATGGCGACAATGCCATTCAAGGTTTAGGACTTGTTGGTGATGCAATCACTACTGTTCTGAATGGCATTACAAACACTGTTGCTAACGGTATTACGACTATTAGTAACCTGAACTCACAATCAGCAACCAGCTTGAATGGCTGGGTACAAACTGCTATCAGTGGTGGTCTGGGTGTTCAAATCGACACTGCATTACCAATCACTTACACTGACCCTGATCTGTCAACCAACACACCAGGTTCATTCACGAGTGAAACGATTGCAGTTGCTACCAACATCTACGGTGCAACCACTGATTCAAACACCTCGATCGTTTACCAAAACGTCAACAAGGCTAGTTTGAAAGCTGCTATTGCTAACGCCTCAACTGATCCTTCAAACGCAAACGCCTTAGCTTCTGCTAATACAGTATTGGCTGACCCAAATGCCTCACAAAAGGATGTTGACGCTGCATTCAAAGCCTTAGCTGAAAAGCCACAAGCTGTTGTAAGCACTAACACAGTACCAGCCGGTTACATTGCATCTGCTGTTATTACTGGCCAATCAGGTCAATCAGCTGCTGATGCGCTGGCTGCTAACATGAACGAAGCCTTTACGACTACTGTTGTCTGGGTTTTTGTTTTGCTTATTTTTTGAACATTTGTAGATAGACACGAACTATAAAGACTAATAAAACGATTTACGTTCTTAATTAGTTCAAATGAACTTCATTTTTAAACTAATCTGCGGTAAACTAACGGTGAGAGACGAACTTGTTTCATTAGGAGGAATTTCATGCACTGGTTAGCTGATCTACTCGCCGCAATCGGGGTGGTGCTCAATGGGCTGCCCCAAGGTATCATGGCAATGACCCTTGGATTCGCGGTTTTCCCAACGAGTTTTTCATTCATTTTAGCATCGGCAGTCAACGGCGCGTTCGGGTCCGTTGCACCAATTTCATTTCAGGCCGAGTCACTGGCGTTAACGGGTAACCTTGGACGCACATTCCGTGAGCGAACATCCATTATTTTCGGTGGGTCCATCATCATGTTAGTGATTGGGCTGACGGGCTCGCTATCCAAAATCGTGAGCCTTTTGGGGAATGACATTATGTCCGGCATGATGGCAGGGGTCGGCATTATGCTGGCTAAGATTGCCATCGACATGACCAAAACAGAGAAACGAACGGGTTGGTTATCGATTGCGGTCGCGGTTGTCACCTATATCCTGACCAAGGATCTCGTGTGGACGATTGTCCTGTCAGTTGTCTTGTCTAGCCTTTACGCGGCGTTCGGTGAGCATTATCGCGCTGATCTGCCGGAACATGTAACTGCCCGGCGGTTCTTTTTATCGAAGCCGATTGTGAATCGAAATGTGATTCGTGGCGCGCTGAGTCTAGCGTGCCTGAACATCGGCGCAAACATTTCCTACGGGCTGATCACCGGACAAATGACTGGTATCAAACCGAATCCCGTTAACTTGAACTTACTAACGAGCACGCAGGCTTTGGCAGATATGGGCACTAGTCTGTTGGGCGGGGCGCCCGTTGAAAGTATTATTTCCGCAACCGCAAGTGCCCCAGAACCCGTGATTGCCGGTATTATGATGATGCTGATCATGGCCGTTATTTTGTTGGTGGGCTGGTTGCCAAAAATCGGTCGCTATGTGCCGAGCGCTTCTATTGCCGGGTTCTTGTTCATTCTTGGCGCGGTTGTGATCTTTCCAGAAGACGCGGCTGCGGCCCTGGGCGGTGCGCACATCATGGTACCGGCCATCACACTTGTTGTGACTGCGGTCTTCGATCCATTTGCCGGTTTGATGACTGGTGCTGTGTTGAAATTTGTCTTGCCACTTGTTGGCTTAGGAGTGTAAAAAATGACCGAGACGTATGACTTAAAACTAGGGCCGTTGACCCGCAAATTACCGTTGATTCCGATTAATGATCAGGTGACCATTGCGTCGTTCGTTTTGTTAGGCGACGCCGAGTTGACGCATTACGCGGCGGAACAGTTGGCGAAACGTGTGGCGGATGTCGACTTCGACTACATTGTCACCATTGAAAGTAAGGGCATTCCGTTGGCTCAAGAGCTTAGCTGGCTGACGCATCACGACCGCTATATCGTTTTACGGAAGTCTGAGAAGGATTACATGGTTGATCCAATTGACATGCCCGTCAGTTCGATTACAACCAGTGCCGACCAGAAATTGGTACTGGATGGGACGGATGCTAAACTGTTGGCGGGGAAGCGTGTGCTTATTGTCGATGATGTGATCAGCAGCGGCGGGTCAATTGAGACCGCACATCAGCTACTAGATCAGGTTGGCGCCAAAGTGGTTAAGCAGCTGGCGATTCTGGCTGAAGGGGATGCTGCTGACCGCGAAGACATCCACTTTTTGGGGAAGCTGCCTTTATTTTAGAGAGTGGCCGGAAACGGTAGCCGAGAAAGTCCCAAAAAAAGGAGACTTAGGCGGTTCCTCCAAATGTAGAAGAGCCACTTAATACCTCAAAATAATTAACTATTCATCAAAATCAAGCTCACAATTGCTAATAGAACACCAATCGCATTCTTAACCGTAAATCCCTGGTGAAAAACAACGATCACGATCGGAATCAGAATAACGGTCATCGCCATGTTAACGGTCACGGCCGTGGTGCCCGCTGACCACCCAACCTTATAACAGAGGATGTAGCCGAATTCAATGAAGATAATGGCCAACCCCATGGTGACCGATGCGATGTTGAGTTGTTTCACATTGGTAACGATGGTGTGGTGATGACTGAGGAAAAATAAGATCAATGATCCGACTAGCGCAACGGCGTAAGTGACCACCACGGAAAAGAGGGGGTCAACCTTACTGGAAACGCTGCGTGCGGACAGGTGATAGCCTGCATTTGCGATGATGGTCATGATAAGCGGCCAGAAGTATGCCGTAGTCAGGGTCCTTTCAAATGAAGTGTTGTCTTTATTATAGCTTCAAATGAGGATTGACTGGTTGGCAAAACGAAAAAACACCCTGACTCAGTTTGAGCCAAGGGTGTTTTTGTGTGATTAAATAGGTTATTTAACTGCCTTTACTAAGGCTGAGTTACCACTAATGTAGCCGCCAGCAACCTTGTAACGCAACGCATTACCTTTGTGCTGAGCGCGACCATTGGAGTAGTCCCACTTTTGAACGGTGAAGACGTGCTTCGTTGAATAGTGCTTGATCTTGTGAGTCAAATTCTTGTCTGAATAGAGATTTAACGCTCCACGGTTGGCGACCTTAGCCGGGAAAGTCGGCTTGGTTGGCGACGTCCATTGCTTGTTGCCGCTGATGTAGGTACCGTTGGTTAACTGGTAACGGGTGGTAAGGCCGCTCTTGATCACTTTGGTCACCTTAACTGCGGTCCCTTGCTTGAGCAACGTTGCCCGGTGTGATTTGTTGAAGGTCTGTGTCTTGTAGGCGTAGGTGCCAGCAGGGTTGATCACGTAAAGCTTGCTGTAGCCACCTTGCCAGTAAAGTGGGGCAGTGTAGCTGTCGTTCGCCGTGATGTACCCCTTCTTGCCAGACTCAGTTGTGACCTTGTACCGCAATACACCGTTGGCTGATTTTGCCGTGCCGTTAATGGTGAAAATTGGGGCGTAGATGCGCGTCTTTTTGGCGTAACCGGTCACACGATTTTTAGTCGAGAACGTTGGCTTGCTGTAAAGGTTGAGTGCCTTTTTAGCGTAGACCTTTTCACCGATTGAAGCGGTATTTGCTGACGTTGTCGTTTCAGTATCAGTACCAGTTGCTGTGCCCGTGGTGCTTGAACTGGACGAGCTGCTTGATGAAACGTTGTTTGCGGATGAGCTGCCTGTGTCGGTGCCACCGTTGCCGGTTGTGCCGTTGTTACCAGTGCCGCCATTGTTGTTTGATGAACTGCCGGTACCGGTGGGGGTGTTGCCGTTTGATGAACTGTTTGAGTCAGATGAGCTGTTGCCGTCGGAGGAGCTATTCGAATCTGATGAACTACTGCTGTCTGACGAGCTGTCACTGCTTGATGAACTGCTGTCTGCTGGTGCGCTGACCGTTAAGTGGGCAACGGCACTGTAGGTGTTTGTGCCATCGTTATAGGTAATGTCAACTTCGTATGTGCCCGGCGTATTCGTATCAGGCGTGCCATCTGGATAAGTGATCTTTAAGCTGCCGTCACTCGCTGCAGTAGCAGGATCAACCGAATTGCCGTTTGCATCGGTAATCGAGCTGATGTAGGAAGCTGCGTCTGGAAGAGTAGCACCTGGATCGATGGTCTGGTCTTGTGGTGTGACGGTATCTGCACCGTTGTTGACTGTGACGGTGTAGGTACCGCCGTAACCGCCTGGCAGTGAGCTGCCGAAGAAATTACCAAACCCAAAGCTAAAACTGGTGACACTTGGATCCACAGTAAAAGTTTGCGTTGTTTGGTTATAGGTGACACCAGTGCCTTTGATACCACTCACAGCAATCTGATTAACTTGTGATTCCCCGCCAACATTAAGCGTGATGAGTTGAGAAAGCGGCAGTTGTAGACCGCCAGTGGTACTGGTTATTAGTGCTTGACCAGTGGTTGGAGTTGTTGAGGCCGTTTTTGTTGGTGACTGAGATCCTAAAGCACTGGAACCATAAGTCACATCAGCAGGAAGGGTAATATCATTCAATGCATTATCAGCCAAAGCCATTTGACCCATGATGGTTAGAACTGTTCCACCGTCAAATTTTGTCATAAATTGTGTATTAGAACTTGTGTTCATGAAAACGTTAGCACCTAACGAAACGACAGAATCCGGTAATATAACTTGACCAATTTGGGTCTGCATGAAGGCACCTTGGCCAATGCTGAGTAGATTTGTAGCTTGAGACATGTCTAAAGTTGTAATCGGCTTTGCAACCGCAAAAGCCTTACTGAGGATACTTGTGACCTTGTAAGTTGTGCCGTTATAGTCAACGGTAGCTGGAATTGACAGGCTGGTGCCTTTTTTTGCAGCCGCCGTTCCACCGCTGATGTAAGCAATATTATCGCCGCTATCACCAGTAAAAACTTTATAGATGATGCCCTGGCTATCAGTATAGGTTTGTGCGTTTCCTGGAACCGTTGCGCTTGCCGAGTAAGAGAACAGCATGTATTCAGCACCGTTAAAGTATACCCAACCAGATACCGCAGCACCCTCATAGCCCATGTTTGTTGATTGGTTGTATCTGACATCAATGACGCCAGCAGCCACTGCGGCATTAATTTGATCTGCAGTCAACGCTTGAGCATCAGTGCTGTCTCCAACAGTTCCTTGTGCCGAAATGAAGTCAGAGGCTTGTATTGTATGACCAATCGGCACTGACATAACATAGTTAAGGGTACCATCTGAGCCGACAGTACTGCTTGGTGTCACGGTACCACCTTCAGAAATACTCGTTACAGTAATGGACTGGCCATCATAGGTAAACGTGTTGTTCGAGTCTGCTTTTGCCACAGTTGGTTTAGTTAACGATGTGTTGTTCAACCCTAATTTGTGGCCCAACTGCGTCGATCCGAGTTCCCCAGCACCCAGTATCGAAGCGCTTACCAAAGTGACTAAACCGACTTTCCCCGCAATCCTAATTGTTGCTGTTTTGTGTTTCATCATAATTCCCCCGAATTATACATATTTTTGGATTAAGTTTACTTCTCCAGTAATCCTAGAAATAATGTTAACTTAGGAAAAATTTAAAAGCAATTAAAGGAAACCGGTAAAAATAATGTTCAACAGTTCAACGATAATTGATGCAAATCGGGGTAAATAGTGGGTGAGTTAGTGATAGTTATGTTGGGGTTTTAAGATGGTTACACACTAGTATTTGGTGAGGGTGTTGTGAATTATATTATTTTGAATTTTGTCATTTAATAGTATAGAAATGGGTAGTTATGGTTTGGTAAACAAGAACAGGCCTCCTCACCGAAAATGATGGTGAGGAGGCCTGTTCTTGTATGCATTTGGTATGCAGTTTTTTGAATGGTTTTTTTACTGTTGAAAGTTACATAGCTGAAACGTGCTCCACAAGGCTGAGGGCTCCTGCATAAGCAACTTCCGGCACAAAATCCCAAGCCCAGGGATTTTATGCCGAAAGTTACTTATGCTCCGCCCTCAAAACGCCTTGTTCCGCACTCTACTTCGTATAAGCCTCCTTCAAATTCCAGTTGGCACCGGCTGAATTATAGATCCAGCCCTTAAATGAACTGCTGATCATCCACGGTGATCCTGATTGATAGAGTGGGGTGATACCTTGGTCCTTCAACAGGATGTTTTGCGCCTTGACCATGTCGTTCCAACGCGCTTCTGGGTCGTTGGCGTCCGTTGTTGAGGAGGCCTTAATCAACTTGTCGTATGTCTTGTTTGACCACTGTGGCTGGTTACTTGCGTTGTTGGTGGTCAAAATGTTCAGGAAGGTGATTGGGTCTGAGAAATCAGCGAACCAGTCTGACAAGGTCATCTGGAAGTTATGTTGTGATTGCTCAGCTAATACCGTTTGTGACGGAATGTTCTTATCCGTTATCTTCAGGCCTGGCAAATTCTTTTCCAAAGTACTTTGCAGGTACTGGGTAACTTGTTCAGTGTCCGAAGAATTACCAGCTAACAGTGTGATGTGCGGGTTCGAAATCCCAGTCTCTTTCAGACCTTCCTTCCAAAGTTTTTTAGCTTCGGTTGGGTTGTACTTCATGGAAGCAGGGGTGGTGGCATCAGATGTAAAATCTTTTCCCGTCTTCGGGTTAACGGCCAGGCCCTTTGAAACGAAACTCCCGTTATTAAACGACCCATCGCCTAAGACCTTTTGCGTCAGGGTATTTCGGTTAACGGCCATCGAAATGGCTTCCCGAATCTTCAGGTTCTTAAACAGCTTCATTTTTTGGTTCAATGAAAGGTAGTAAGAACTTGATGTTGGCAAATTCGTCAACGCTTTGTTGTTCTTCAAGTTCTTGGACTGATTCCCAGTAATGTTGGTGGCAATCAATTTCTTCGAGTTGTATTGGTTCAAGCCGGTTTGCGGGTCCTTTGTGACCTGGTAGTTGATCGTGTTGAGTTTGACATGTTTTTTGTCCCAATACGTGTTATTCTTCGTCAACTTCCATGCTGTACTGGTCCCGTTCCAGCTGGAGAGCTTAAACGGGCCATCGTAGACCATTTTGTCACTGCGCGTCCCATACTTAGCACCATACTTCTCGACCACTTTTTGATCCTGTGGGAAGAAGACTGGGAACCCAAGCAAGAGTTTGAAATAGGGAATCTGTTGTTCAAGGGTGATCTTCAATTTGTATTTCCCCAAAGCCTTGATTCCTAGAGTACTGGCTGCCTTTTTACTATCCTGAATGGCATCTGCGTTCTTGATACCACTAAAAAGATATCCATATTGGGACTTCGTTTTTGGATCAACGGTCCGTTGCCACGAGTAAACAAAGTCGTGGGCGGTCACGGTGTCGCCGTTACTCCACTTTACCCCGTGACGAAGGGTGATCGTGTAAGTCTTACCATCCTTTGACTTGGTCAGCGTCTTCGCGATTGCCTTTTCCGTCTTACTATTTTTGCCAAGACGGTACAGGCCTTCCTCGGTATTGTTTAACATGTTAAACGTTCCCAGTGCAGTAGATTTTGACAGATCCATTGTTGAAATCTCACTATCAGTCGAAAGCGTGATCGACTTACTTTTGGAACTAGAACTACTGTTAGAACAGGCTGCCAACAATAACGCCGCACCAGCAACACCAACTGTCGCTAGCCATTTATGCTTAACGTTCATAAAAAGGTCCTCCTCACACACATTCACAATGACATCACATAATATTTTAATTTTTATTTAATGTTAGATTACCACACATTTGAGAATTGTTAAGCAGTAAAATAATAAAAATTTACAGTATTCAGTGTTGTAGGCCTATTAAATGGCTTGAATTCGGTATTTATTGGGTAAATATTCATTATTTAATATTAAAAGAATATTAGGAGGGTGCTGATGTGATTTGAGGCAGTATTTGGTTAAACATGTTTCATGGGTAGGGGATTGCAATGTGCGGAGACTGGGAAATGCTAGGTTGGATAGTGCTTTTTTGCGTTTTATTGGGTTTGATTTGCAGTGTTAGGCAATCGAGTCTGAACTAGTTTCGCGGAGCGTGGGTTAACGGGGAGGATACTCTGACCAAAAGTCAGGTAGTTCTATGTTGTCCCATACTAATAAGAGGTAATTGTGATGTGGTTCTCGGCAATCGTGCGGAAACGAGTTCCGCAAGGCACGGGGCTAACGTGTAGTGGACGATGACCAAAAAGTCAGGTAGCTCTATGTCGGTTCATTCTAATGAGAAGTAATAGTGATGTGGTTCTCGGCAACCGTGTCTAAACGAGTTTCGCAAGGCACGGGGCTAACGTGTAAGTGACTCTGACCAAAAAGTCAGGACCGGACTTTTCGGTCAGAGTCACTTACACACCGCCCCTGACCCGCCTTGCTCCACTCTCTACTAGTAATTTTTTACTAAAAAGTTTATCATATTAAATGTAAGCGCTTCATCATTTCTTGAAAGAGGTGGTGAAACGTCACATCCAAGTCGTTTAGTTTCTCACACTAGAGATATAAAGGGAGGCCTTTTTTTGAAAGCAGAAATTAGCTGGCTGGACGATCCGGAAACGTTTCGGGTGAACCAGTTACCTGCTCGCAGCGACCACCGTGGGTTTCAATCCACGGCGGAAGCGACAACTAGGCAATCGAGCTTAGAACAGTCCTTAGATGGTGATTGGCAATTTCAATTTGCGCAAACACCACAGGAGCGGCCAGTTGGGTTCTATGACCCGGATTATGACCGGACTCATTTTGATACCATTACTGTCCCCGGTCACATTGAGATTGCCGGATACGGACAGTTAAAATACATTAACACGACCTATCCGTGGGAAGGTAAAGACTTCCGGCGGCCAGCGTATGCGCTGGGTGATGGCGATACCGGTAAGGGCATGTTTAGTGAAGGTGAAGATAACACGGTTGGCGCCTATGTCACCAACTTTATCCTGAACCCTGCTTTGCGTGATAAGCGGGTAATCGTGCAGTTTGACGGTGTTGAAGAAGCGATGTATCTCTGGCTCAACGGGCAATTTGTCGGCTACGCTGAAGATAGTTTTTCCCGGTCTGAATTTGATCTGACGCCGTACCTGAAAGACGGCGAGAATCTGATGGCGGTCGAAGTCTTTAAACGCAGTACTGCAGCGTTTATTGAGGACCAGGATATGTTCCGGTTCTCCGGTATTTTCCGTAGTGTCCGGTTGGCTGGCAAACCAGCTGTCTTCCTAGAAGACCTGGCGATTCGACCTGATGTTTCAGCTGATTACACCGACGGCAAGCTGAATTTGGCGCTTAAACTGTCACAAACGGACGACGCACCAGCCGCTGAGATCCGCGTCAAGGTCACGGATGGCGACGGGCGGGAAGTCTTATCACTCACGAAGCCAGCAGCTGAATCAGTGACATTTGAAAATAACGTCTTCAAAAAGGTCCATTTGTGGAATCACATGGATCCTTATCTGTACCATCTACAAATTGAACTCACAACAACGGATGGGACGACACTTGAGGTCGTGCCATATGACTTTGGCTTCCGTAAGGTTGAACTCAAAAACAAGATCATGCTCTTAAACGGTAACCGGATCATTATTAACGGTGTCAATCGGCATGAATGGGATGCAAAACGGGGCCGCGCTGTGACGGATGAAGATATGCATTACGACATGCAGGTCTTTCATGATAACAACATCAACGCGGTTCGGACGTGTCACTATCCAGACCAAATTCCGTGGTACTTCCTGTGTGACCACGAGGGCATCTACATGATGGCTGAAAATAATTTGGAATCACATGGTTCCTGGCAGAAAATGGGTGCAGTTGAGCCGTCCTACAACGTACCGGGGTCAGTGCCACAGTGGAAAGCCGCTGTTATTGACCGGGCGCGCAGCAACTATGAAGCCTTTAAGAACCACACGGCTGTCCTATTCTGGTCCCTTGGGAACGAATCTTATGCCGGCGATGATATTGCGGCCATGAATAAATTCTACAAGGACCACGATGACACCCGCTTGACCCACTATGAAGGCGTCTGTCGTAATCGAAAGTACGAGGATCAGATTTCTGACATGGAATCCATGATGTATGATCCGCCAGTCGAAATTGCGAAGTATCTTGAAAATGATCCGAAAAAGCCGTTTGTGAACTGTGAATACATGCATGACATGGGCAATTCCCTTGGCGGCATGAGTTCCTACGATGCGCTCATTGATAAGTATCCAATGTATCAAGGCGGGTTTATCTGGGATTACATCGACCAAGCGCTGTGGACGGAAGACGAAGTGACTGGCGAACCAGTGCTTCGTTACGGCGGGGACTTTGATGATCGCCATTCAGATTATGAATTCTCAGGTGACGGACTGTTATTTGCAGACCGGACACCAAAACCAGCAATGCAGGAGGTGAAGTACTACTATGGCAAACACATCAACTAAGGTAAAGGTGATCTTTGGTGATGCCTCGTTGGGCCTGCGTGGCACCAACTTCGGCTATATCTTTAGCTATGACCGGGGTGGTCTGGAATCACTTGTTCAAAATGGCAAGGAATGGTGTTACCGGATCCCGCGCCCAGCATTTTGGCGGGCAACAACGGATAATGATCGTGGTAACCAGTTCTACGTAAAATCTGCCCAATGGTTAGCGGCTGACATGTTCAGTCAGTGTGTGAAGATCGAAGTCTTCATCGACGGCCAGAGTGTGGGGTTCCCGATCTCACCAGAAAACAACAAATACTCAAATCAGGAATACGCGGATGAGGCCGCAGTTGAATACACGTATCAAACGACCACGACCCCCGCTACTACTGTAACAGTGCGCTACACGGTCGACGGTTCCGGCAGCATCCAAGTGGCCGCCTACTACAATGGTGCCAAAGGGCTGCCACAGCTGCCCGTCTTTGGATTGCGTTTCACCATGCCCACGGCCGCAACTGGGTTCGACTACCAAGGGCTGTCAGGCGAAACCTATCCCGACCGGATGGCTGGCGGCGTTCCCGGCACCTACCACGTTGACGGCCTGCCCGTTTCACCCTACATGGTGCCACAGGAATGCGGCATGCACATGGCGACTGACAGTGTGACAGTCAACCGCGACCAAACGTTAAACAACGCTGATACCTCGCGTGCCAACTTCTCATTGCACTTCAGCAAGGCTAACAAGCCGTTTGCATTTAGCTGTCTGCCCTACACACCTGAAGAACTGGAAAACGCGACACATATCGAGGAACTGCCATTGAAACGTCGGACCATTCTGACGATTTACGGTGCGACTCGTGGTGTTGGTGGGATCGATTCCTGGGGTGCTGACGTGGAGGAGCAATACCATGTGAGTGCTGAGCAGGATATTGCGTTTGGGTTTGTGATCGATGGACCTGAGCAGTAATTAGATAGGTATTTTTGGAGCGGTGACTTTGGTTGCTGCTCTTTTTTTGGTGGGAGGGTTGCGTGTCAGGTGGGGGATTAGGATGCTAGGGTTATCTTTTATATTGTCGTGACGTGTTTACCGAGGTAGAAGGCCTCTGTGTAAGCAACTCTGATCAGAAAAGTCAGACCCGGACTTTTAGGGTGTTCGGTAAATGAGTGGTGCCGGCTCCTACGCATCCTTGATATATAGACTAAACGTGTTCGGCAAGGCAGAGGGCTCCTGTGTAAGTAACTCTGGTCAAAAAAGTCAGGCCCGGACTTTTCTGACCAGAGTTACTTACACAGGAGCCCTCTAACCGCCTTGCCTCACACTCTACTTGACTTACAGTACCCTCTAACTCCTATAATATACGGTGTAAAGAAACTTCACTATTTAGGAGGGTTTCAGATATGAAAGAAGTTGCGATTGGCAATTCCAATTTAAAGACTTCAGCCGTTGCGCTTGGCATCATGCGCATGCTGAAGTTGAATTCTGATGAGGCTGCGTCCGTTTTGGACACCGTTCATGATCACGGTGTTAACTTTATCGACTCAGCTGATATTTATGGCTCAGGTCAATCTGAAGAGGTCTTTGGCGAAGCGTTGAAGAAAGCTGGCGTTAAGCGTGAAGACCTGATCATCCAGTCAAAGGGTGGCATCATTTTAGATCCTAAACGCAGTCACGATGACCTTGTGTTTGGGATGCGGTATGATTTTTCTAAGGACCATTTGATTGAAGCTGTCGACGGTATTTTGAAACGGATGCAGATCGATTATTTGGACTTTTTCCTGTTACACCGACCAGACCCACTGATGGAACCAGACGAAATTGCTGCGGCATTTGACGAACTGCAGGCGGCTGGCAAAGTCCGCCACTTCGGTGTTTCTAACTGTAACCCTAACCAGGTTAACCTGATTCAATCTGCGGTTGACCAAAAATTGATGGTGAACCAGTTGCAGTTTAGTGTCATGCATGCTGGCGCCATTCGTGCCGGGTTGCACGTGAACATGGAAGACGATGCCAGTGTCGACCACGATGGCGGCATGATTGAATACTCACGGTTACACAACATGACGATCCAAGCATGGTCTCCATACCAGTATGGCCTGTTTGAAGGTCCATATATTGATAACCCAAAGTTCCCTGAATTAAACAAGAAGCTCCAAGAGTTGGCTGATGCAAAGGGCAGTACCAAAAACGGTATTGCAACGGCCTGGATCCTCCGTCACCCAGCAAATATGCAGGTGATCTTGGGGTCAATGAACAAGGAACACCTGACAGAAAGTATTGCCGGTGCCGATGTTCAGCTGACGAAGCAGGAGTGGTATGATTTGTATTTTGCGGCTGGGAATGATTTGCCGTAGAGTGTGAGGTAAGGCGGTTTAGGGGCAGAATGTAACGGACTCTGGCAGAAATGCCTGGGTTTGGCATTTTTGCCAGAGTCCGTTACATGGCCGCCCCGTGCCTTGCTGAACACGTTTCAGCAATGTAAAAGTAGCGCACGTTGCCAAGACCACTTCATAGCAGAAATACACCAAAGTCCGGTTCTGACTTTTTGGTCATAGTCCGTTACATGGCCGCCCCGTGCCTTGCTGAACACGTTTCGGCATGGTAGCCAAGAAAGCTAAAAATTAAAGTAGCTAAAAACTAAAAACAGCCCCGGATCGACATGTGATTGTCGGTTCGAGACTGTTTTTTGATTTAAAGTTAGTATTGAAGGCATTTCTAGGCCACCGAGCGGAAACGTGCTCCAGAAAACTGAGGGCGGAGCCTAAGCCAACTCTGGCAAAAATGCCAAGTTCAGGCATTTCTGCCAGAGTTGGCTTAGGCTCCGCCCTCAACCCGTTTTCCTCCGCACTCTACAATAGTTTCCTCAACACCACCCGCTGCACCTTCCCACCAGCATTCACCGGCAGCGCATCAATCGCAATAAACCGTTTTGGCACCTTATAGTGGGCCAAATGGTCGCGACCATACTGCTTAAACGTCAGCGTGTCCAGCGGTTCATCTGCCACCACGAACGCTACGGGTACCATGCCCCAAGTGTCGTTGGGTTCGCCAACCACCGCAATATCACGGATTCCGGGGCAGTTTTGGTAGACTGCTTCAATCTCATCCGGGAAAATATTTTCGCCACCCGAAATGATCATGTCATCCAGCCGGCCGTCGACAAAGAGGAAGCCATCGTCATCCAGTTGACCCACATCGCCAGTTTTGTACCAACCATCCGCAGTTGTTTTGTCAAATAGGGCGGTTGGCCGGTTGAGGTAACCTGGCGTCAGGGCGGGGGTCTTCAACAGAATCTCGTTGTCATCGCTGATCATGAGTTGCGTGCTAAATAACGGCTGACCCGCTGACCCAATCTTAGCGGCCGCATCCTGGTTGCTTAGCGCGACGATTTGCGAACACGTCTCCGTCATCCCGTACGACTGGACAACGCTGATATGCAGCTGCTCGCAGCGTTTAAGCGTGGTGCGATCAATTGGCCCGCCACCAAGCAACATGGTTCTAAAGTGAGCATTATATGGGGCTGAGTTCGTTTCTTGAAACGCCAATAACTTTTTCAGCATGTAGGGGACGACCGACATTGCAGTGACCGGTTCGTTGACCAGAATCGTGTTAATGGCTTCAGCGTCAAACCGTTCAGTTAAGCGCACCGTCATGCCGTAGATCAGTCCGCGCATCATGATTGAAAAACCGCTGATGTGAAAGATCGGTACCGCACAGAGCCAGTCATCATTTGGCGTCAGACCAAGATTCAGTGCTGAAGCTAAAGCTGAATTGTAATGGTTGCCAAACGTCTGTAAGACACCTTTTGGGGCACCCGTTGTCCCAGAAGTATACATGATGCTGGCAACTTGCGGCAGATCAAAGTCTGATTGCAATGATTCGGGATCGGCGGCCGTTGCCAATAAAACACTGAATTGAATAAACGCCTCAGGAAAATCAGTCCGCCATAAATCGTCTGCGACTAGACAAGTGCTGGCCTGGCAGTCGACAAATTCACGCAACAGTTCCGCCGTCGTAAGCCGTTTGTTGAGCCAGACGATCGTCCTACCAGAGCCTAGGAGCGCCATGGCGATTCGGTAGCCTGCCAGTGTATTGTTTGCTAGAACGGCGACCCGCGTTTGAGCCGGGATATTGTTGGCGGTTAATTGACCGGCAATATGGCCGGCATCAGTCGCGAGCGCCTGAAAGCTCAGTTGTTGTTTGCCGTCCGTCACCGCGATTCGGTCAGGGCTGAGGCGTGCTTGTTTACATAACCAATTATCCAAACGATCGCCTTCCTATGGGAACTTTGGGTACTTATCGAAATCTGGCTTGCGCTTTTCGTTAAACGCATCGCGGCCTTCCTTACCCTCATCCGTTTGGTAAAACAGCATCGTCGCGTCACCGCCAAGTTGCTGCAACCCGGCCAAACCGTCCGTATCAGCGTTCATGGCTGCCTTAATAAACCGCAGGGCAGTCGGTGATTTCGTCAAAATTTCATTACACCAGTCCAGCGTGACAGATTCGACGTCAGCCAGTGGGGCGACTTTATTGATCCAGTTCATTTGGTAGGCTTCTTCCGCGCTGTAGAAATGGTTGAGGAACCAGACTTCCTTAGCCCGTTTATGGCCGATGACACGTGCCAGATAGCCGGAACCGTAGCCGGCGTCAAAACTACCGACCTTGGGACCAGTTTGGCCGAACTGGGCGTTGTCAGCAGCAATGGTCAGGTCACAGACCAGCTGGAGAATGTTTCCACCGCCGACTGACCAGCCTTTCACCATTGCGATGACCGGTTTTGGAATGATCCGAATCAGGTGTTGCAGGTCCAGCACGTTGAGTCGGGCAATGTGGTCGTTGCCGACATACCCGCCGTTGCCGCGAACGGACTGGTCGCCACCGGAAGAAAAGGCCTTGTCGCCCGCACCGGTTAAAATAATCACGCCAATTGTGGTATCATCACGACAGTAAGTAAACGCGTCGATCATGTCCTGAACCATGCCAGGCGTAAACGCATTCAATTTGTCGGGCTGGTTCATGGTGATCTTCGCAATTTTATCTGCGCGTTCAAAGAAGATCCAGTCGTAGGTTTTTACAGTCTCCCATGTCACTGATGTCAATTTAACTCATCCTTTCAGATTTGAGGTTATTATGATGCATAATTTATTAGAAACGTTAGGGATAAAGCAGGTTTCAGTTTCAAAAAACAACGTTATTATATCACTAAATATAACGGATGCGATTAAACAACCGTACGGAATCGTTCATGGCGGCATTAACGCTGTGTTAGCAGAAAGTGCTGCGTCCATCGGTGGTAACGCAAATTTGGATGACACGCACGTTGCGGTGGGGCTGGATGTGCATACGCATCATTTAAAACCAGCTGCAACTGGCGAGCTCGTTGCCAGCGCGACGCCAATTAGAATTGGCCGCACGACGCAGGTCTGGCAGGTTGAGACCCGAGTCGGAGAAACCTTGACCAGCTTTAGTACGGTGACGTTGGCGGTCACGGTCAAACCAGCCTAAAAATGGCATCGGTGCGTAATGTACCGGGCCATTTTTGATTAGCTGACTTTGTTTGGTTTAACCCGTTTTGAGTCATCAATTGTGATGGGCGAATTCGGAATGTCGCAGTTCGCGATGACCGCATCCTCAGTGCCTGCGTCACAGGCAGCTTCGAAGTAGCGTACTTTAAAATTGAGTTTGTCGAGATGTTTTTGCAGCTGTGCCATTTGGTCGTGAACGGCTTCTTGCTGAGCTTTAAAAATGGCCAAACGGTCGGCTAACGTTTCGTCGCCAGCCATCGACATTTCCACGAATTTTCGGATTTCGCTAAGCTGCATGCCAGTGCCTTTTAAACACGTAATGAGGTCGATGAAATCAAGGTCATGCTCAGAAAATTCGCGCCGACCAGCTTTATTGCGGTGAACGAAGGGCATGAGGCCTTCGTGGTCGTAGTAGCGCAGCGTGTAGCTGCTGAGGCCTGATCTTTCAGCAACTTGCCCGATTGAATACATCATGGGTGGTTTCCCCCTTAAGTAGTAGTGGGTCTAGTTTACCACTTAGAGTCGACTCTAAGTAAACTTACATTGTGTGTTATTTAGTTTTGCAAAATTGGAATATAGTGTGTTAAGGTAAGAGTGTTCAAGAAAGCGGTTTAACTGTAGGCTATGAAGTCGATTATGCTGTGATTTTAGCAGGCTGACAGAACAAAGCGACAGTTACAACGGAGTAGGTTTGAAATTCCGATATAAAATATGAATAAGAAACTTATTCATATTTTTTCTTGAAAGCGGTTGACTATTGTTTAGAATCATTCTAACATAGAAGGCGAAACGAAAAAGCTGGTTCGTGAGCGGGCTGACAGGATTAGTGGGCTGACGAATCATTGGGAGGCTATATTTTTATGTCAAAGACAAAGGTTATTGTTGTTGGTGCATCACATGGTGGTCACCAATCTGTTTTGGAATTAACACGCAAGTATAAAGATCTCGACATCAAATTATTTGAAGCAGGCGACTTCATTTCATTTATGTCATGTGGGATGGAATTATATCTTGAAAACAGTGTCACAGATGTCAATGACGTCCGTAATTTCCGGCCAGAAGACCTGGAAAAACGCGGCGCAGAAGTATACGCTAACCACGAAGTAACCAAGATCGATACTGATCACAAGCAGGTTGCTGTTAAGGACTTAAAGTCTGGCGAAACGCAGAATTATGACTACGATAAGTTGATCCTGAGTTCAGGGGTAACGCCAAACGATTTACCGGTTCCTGGCCACGATTTGGAAAATGTTTATCTGATGCGGGGTAAGGACTGGGCCGAAAAGATCAAGGCAAAGCTCGCTGATCCAACCGTTAAAAACATTACCGTTATCGGTGCTGGTTACATTGGTGTTGAAGCTGCTGAGGCCAGCACCAAAGCCGGCAAGCACGTGACCTTGATCGACATGATCGACCGGCCTCTGGGCAACTACCTGGATGCTGATTTGACCGATGTTTTGGCTAAGAAATTAGCTGATAAGGGCGTTGACGTCGTTACGGGCGCCCACATTGAATCCTATGAAGGTTCTGGTAAGGTTACCGCTGTGAAGACGAGCGATGCTGAATATCCAAGTGACTTGGTCATTCAAGCAGCCGGCGTTAAGCCAAACACTGCTTGGTTAAAGGGAACCATCGATTTGGATGACCGTGGCTGGATCGAAACGGATGAATATCTGCGCACAAACGTTCCTGACGTTTACGCCATGGGTGACGCTGTGTTAGCTTACTCGATCCCTGCTCAAACCAAGATGCCAATTGCTTTGGCCACTGTCGTTCGTCGTGAAGCGCGTTACGTGGTCGATCACATCTTCGAAAACACACCTTCAGTACCATTCCAAGGTGTGGTCGGTTCATCAGCACTGAGTGTGTTTGATTACCACTTTGCTTCATCTGGCTTAAACACAACCACTGCTAAAAAAGCTGGTGTGACCATCAAGACTTCCTTCTACAAGGATACCTTGCGGCCAGCTTATGTCCCTACTGAAAAGGGCAACCCGGATGTCTATGTTGGGTTAGACTTTGACCCACAGACTCACAAGATCTTGGGTGGTGCCGTCTTATCAACCTATGACATTACGGCTCAAGAGAACGTGATTGCCTTGGCTGTGCAACAAGGATTGCGTTTGGAAGACCTCGCACAAGCTGACTTCTTCTTCCAACCAGGCTTTGATCGTCAATGGAGCTTGTTGAACCTAGCTGCACAACACGCACTGGGCGAACCAGAATTTACTAAATAAAATAAAACGATCATTTTAGCAGCTGTCAGGCGGAATTAAATCCTGATGGCTGTTTTTTGATGCCCTTATTTACGACATTTAGGTCAACGATAACCAAGTTCAAATTATTGACCTGGTCAGCTAATCGCGCGATACTCACTGTGAAATCTGAAAGGAAGTGCATTTTGATGGGGTTGATTACAAAAACTGACGTAGTGTACGATCCAGAGCACGAGTTAAAAACAGATCTTTATTACGATGACAGTAAACCAGCACGGGCGACGATCATTGATATTCATGGCGGTGGCTGGTTCCGCGGAGACAAGGGCAAGGATGCTGACTGGGCTGAACGACTGGTTGCTGGCGGCTATGCGGCAGTGGTGCCGAATTATCGGATTACACCTGAAGCTTATTACCCGGCACCCTTAGAAGACATGGCGACACTGGTAGCCTGGCTGAAGACTCAGGATCTGCCGCAACAAACCGCTGTTGTCGGCTCATCGGCCGGCGGAAACATGTCGGTTGAATTAGCCATTCAAACGGGGATGCCTGCGGTGTCATTATCTGGTATTCTCGACATTGATGACTGGCTTGAGCACCACGAAGATGTTGTTGCGGCAGAGGGTGACACGAGCAGTTTCAACAGCACGGCCAGCGCCCAGATTAATCAGGACGGGCACAACGACAGTTTTTATAAGTGGTTTGTGACCAACTACTTTAACGGTGAAACCTCTGAGTGGCAGGCGGCAACGCCGGTGCATCGCATTAGCGACACGACGGGGCCGCTATTCTTGGCGAACTCATTAAACGAATTTGTGCCTACCAGCGGCGTGTTACAGGTTGCGCAAGCGATGACGTATCATCAACGACCGTTTGAGCTGATGATGATGATTCCGGGAACGCGGCACGCTAAGGGGTATTTGGATGACGTTTTTAACCAGACAATGCTGTTTTTAGATGCTCATTTAGAAAAATAAGACATTATGCGTATTTAATGAATCGCTAAGATAATTCTTAAATTCTCTAAGAAATTACTGAGAAACAAAAACTAGTTAACTTGTTTAACCATCAACCTTTTGAACGGTTGGACTAACTGAGACAACTAATGAAATAAGAAACGGCCGTGGCTATTTGATTGCTCGGCCGTTTTTTAATGGCCGGACTGTCAGTTAATTATCATGGCTAGTTAATGAATGGGGTTAACTAATTATGCTACAGTGAGGTTGGAATTAATTTCCAAAACTACACATAGGGGTGAACGATATGAGGATTCAAACGGTAACGGTTGCTGGTGGCGGCACATTGGGCAGTCAAATTGCGTACCAAACAGCATATGCTGGTAAGCACGTCACGATTTATGATATCAATGACGAGGCCTTGACCGCGGCAAAGAATCGACTCCAACGGCTGGACGCATCGTATCAGGGCGATATGCATGCGACTCAGGCAGACCTGGACGAGACGCATGCGCGGATACAGGTTACGAGTGACCCAAACACTGCGTTCGGTAATGTCGACTTGGTTATTGAAGCAATTCCTGAAGTGACCACTATCAAAACCGATTTTTACCATCTCATTTCGGGCATTGCCGATGCCAGAACGATCTTTGCGTCAAATTCATCTACCTTTCTGCCATCGCAATTTGCAGATCAGACAGACCGGCCGAGCCAGTTTGCTAATTTGCACTTTGCCAACCAGATCTGGAAGCATAATACGGCTGAGATTATGGGCCACCCTGGGACTGATCCGAAGGTCATCGCTACGTTAACCACGTTTGCGCATGAGATTTCGATGGTGCCGATCGTGGTGCAAAAAGAACAGCCGGGTTACGTTTTAAATTCACTGTTAACACCATTCCTGGAAAACGCCGCTTATCTTTGGGGCGAAGATATTGCGACACCGCAGACAGTGGATAAGACCTGGATGATCGATGGCGGGGCACCCATGGGGCCATTCGCAACGATTGACCTTGTTGGCTTACGCACCTTCTTCAATATCACGCAGGAACGTCAGGGCGACAATCCAGCGTTTAAGAAGACGTTAGCCAAGGTGCAGCAGATGATCGATGACGGTAATTTGGGGTTGGAAAGCGGTCATGGATTCTACACGTATCCAGACCCGGCTTATCAACAAACGGATTTTCTGGCATAGACTGTCTGGGGTAACAAGCTTACTGATACCCGTTAGATAGCATAAATAAGCCACCTGAACCAGGCTGGTTTTCTCATCAGAAAACAGCGTAGTGCAGGTGGCTTGTTTACGGTTTTCTGTGCTTTTAATGGTCTGAAAAAAAATTCGAACAATCACGATACATTGCGTAGTTATAGAGTGACCCACAAAAATAGGCTAAAGGAGCGACCCATTTTTATGATAGTAACTGTAATGCAAGCCATTATTCTTGGTGTGATCGAGGGGATTACTGAATTTCTACCCGTCAGTTCGACGGGCCACCTCTACCTTGCGAACGCCTTTATCCATCTTCATGAGCCTGTCGCGTTTATCAACCTCTTCATGGTTGTCATTCAACTTGGCGCCATCATGGCTGTTGTCGTGCTGTATTTTCATAAGTTGAATCCAATCGCACCCGGTAAGACAACGACCGAACGTCATGCGACTTGGGTACTTTGGGTAAAAGTGGTGGTTGCGATGTTGCCCAGTTTAGTGGTTGGGCCATTCGTCGACGATTTCATGGATGCACATCTGACCACCTGGCCAGTCATTACGACTACTTTGATCGTGTATGGTGTGCTATTTATTGTCGTTGAGCAGATCAACGCCAATCGAAGACCTAAAACAACAGCGCTGAACCGTCTCTCTCTACCACTCGCCTTTACGATCGGTCTTTGCCAACTCTTATCGCTAGTGCCTGGGACGTCGCGTTCAGGCGCAACTATTTTGGGCGCCATGGTACTGGGAACGAGTCGGTTTGTTGCCACAGAATTCTCCTTCTTTCTGGCGATTCCAACCATGGTTGGCGCCAGCGCCTTGAAGGTGCTTAAGTTTACCCTGCATGGTAATCATCTGACTGGCCCAGAGAGTTTTGTCTTAGCAGTAGGTGTGATTGTCTCATTCGTTGTTGCATACGCCGCGATCAAGTTTTTGATGCGGTTCATTCAATACCATGATTTTAAAATTTTCGGGTGGTACCGAATTGCATTAGGCCTGATCATTTTTGGCTATTTTGGTCTTCAACAGCTTATCAAATAATCGGTGAACAGTGGCTACGTGCTTCAAAATATAAATAGTAAAATTTACCCGGCTAAATCCCTTGATTAAGCTAGCTATTACTGATATTTCATGCCATAATGAAACCATCATTTATCGGTCAGCAGTTGCGGTTCATTCGGGGGAATTAGACGCAGTGCTGGAAAGAAGGAGGAGCAGGCATGAGGGTGATTTTGAAACGGGGACTTGTGCTCGGAACAGCTGTATTATTCGGCTTGGGTCTTACTGGTACCATAACGGGGCGAGCAGCAACTAATGCTGCGAGCAACACAAGCTTGGCGGTGACACCCACGCCGCAAGCAGGCATGTCAAGTGGGTCACAGCAAGCCCAAACGGCAGCGGCTAGTAGCACGCAAACAACGACGACACAGGCAGCGAAGATGGGCAGTCTGACGATTACATTTCAGGACACTGCTGGTCGGCTGATTGGATCACCGGTTTATTATAATGGGCCGGTGGGTCAGCTACTGCCAAGTGTTTCTAGTATTGTGCCTGCTGGGTATTCTTTGCTAAGTGGAACATATTATGGGTTTATCCAACCCGGACAACGTGCTGCCACAATTACCGTTGAAAAAACGGCAGATCTGGCACAGACGAGTGGGCAAACGACGTCGGATATTATGACTGTGGTGACGCCTGGTACAACAACCGCAAAAGCATCAGGTGCAACGGCTAAGTCGTCTGACCAGCAGGAACAACCTGTAACTCGAGGAACAAGTCGGTCGAGTAAGGTGACAACAGTAAAGCAGGACTCTTCAAATGCCAAGGGTTCATACGCTGCAACTACACCCGACGCATACCCAAGCATTAAGGTCACGCCAACAACAAATAAGACGTTGCCCCAAACTAGCGAAGCAGCGGGCAGTATCGCGTCATTTAGCGGCTGGGGATTGCTGGCTGGTGTGATTGGGTTGGTGAGTGTTTGTGGGTTTGATGATAGAAGGAAGTAGAGCGTGGAAGAAGGCGGTTAAAAGGTGGAGCACAAGCAGACTCTGACAGAAATTCCTGGGTTTGGAATTTGTGTCAGAGTCTGCTTGTGTGCAACCTTTTGCCTTCTGGAACGCGTTTCGGCACGGTAGCCTAGAAAGCCAAGCGCCATATCAAAAAATCACAGCCACAAACCTGTTCCACCCCAATCAAACAACAACAAGACAAAACAACAATTCTGTAAAAATAATTATTGTTAAACAGTTCACAAGATGTTATACTATGACCGTGATCAAGTTCACCACCAGTTGTTTGACTTAAGAACAGCAACTGTGTGCTGGGGAATAGGTAATGCATGTAGTTACCCTGTTAGTGGGATTTAGCGGGGGCATGAGTAGGTTTCACCGAGTGCCAGGTTATAGGGACGTGACACCCACAAACTTACGCACGTTACTTTGGACGACCTGTTGACTGTTAGGCTGGGGAGCCTGATTGTTATTTTGCAGACGTCACTTCGGTAAAGGATACTAGTTGGAGAACTGAATGAAGCAACATTGTTTCTATAACGGTACTGGTCAGTAATCAAGTCGCGTCAATGACTTGGGTGCTGACTTTTTTTGATGAGTGCGGCAGAACGCGTTACGGCGCGGCAGTCTAAAAAATGATGAGTCTTTTGTTTGGTCATAGTGCTCCAGTAATCACAGCGTTACCGGTTGTCGACTAATGCAGATCGTGTTTGAGACAATAGCTGCCAAAGCGCATGACTACAAGCCGCAACTAGGGTACTGGCCTTATTCGTGTGGATGACCGTGTTATCCAGCGCGATGATCTCAGGTGGCAACATCATGAGATTATAGGGCTCATCCGGTTGAATAACGGTGGCTGCGATGGCCATCGTTGTCAACGTGGTTGTTTTGAGATCATAGGCGGCGCGGGTTGCCGTAAAGATATCCGGTAGACTTAGAATTTCTTCAACTTGAATGTGATGCTGTTCAAATAACGCGTTGAGCTGTTGTTGAAGCAATGAGCGGTCTGACAATCCGATATAGTCATAGTGACTAAGTTCACTGAGGTCGGCAGCGGAATAGGGGTAGATAAACCGGCCTGGTTCATAGACGCGGCACTCGTTTGAAATTAAAAAGCCGACTTGAGTTTGGTCCAGCGACTGGCAAACAAACGCTGGGTTGTTTTGGCGTGGACCCACGACGATATCCATTTGCTGGCTCAGCAGTAGATTTTCCGAACTACTGGTACTCCGTTCAAAGAAATTCAACCGGTTGTCTGGAAAACTGGCCTTTAATTGCGTTGCAAGTTGGGCCAATTCTGCACTGGCAACGGGTTGATTAAACGCAATGTTGATGGTCTCATTTTCGTGACGCTTGAGCGTCTCTAGTCGTTGCGCCAACGCTTGATTCGTATTTTCAATTTGGGTAAGACTTTGTAACAAAACGGTACCCGCGTCGGTTAGCGTGATTGGCACTTTGTTTCTCAAAATGAGTGTCATGCCATATTTTTGTTCAGCTTCCTTGATGATCTTGGAAACGTAGGGTTGACTCAAATAGAGGCGGGCAGCCACTGTGGTGAGGGTGTCCTCATAGCGGACCGTATTCAAAATGTTAAGTAAGAGTTGCGTGTTGTGCATCAGTTGCCTCCCATTATTTCTAAAAAGTAATAATGACTTTCAAAAT
Source organism: Secundilactobacillus paracollinoides (assembly GCF_001702155.1). Lineage (NCBI taxonomy): Bacteria > Bacillati > Bacillota > Bacilli > Lactobacillales > Lactobacillaceae > Secundilactobacillus > Secundilactobacillus paracollinoides. The sequence goes on along the minus strand of NZ_CP014912.1, from coordinate 257,505 downwards.
ATGAATTAGACTTTTGAGACACTCCAATTAATAATGGCATTGTACCATAGAAGTTCATTAATGAACAATCAACGTTGACAAGTTATTATTTCTTTTTAGTAATATAGGAGGCCTATTAAAATGAGTAAAAATCGTCTTTGTGATGTGTTAGGAATTGAAAAGCCAGTGATTCAGGGTGCCTTAGCCTGGTTGACGGATGCTAAACTAGTCGCTGCCGTTGGCAATGCGGGCGGAATGGGTGTCCTTGGCCTCAACGCTGGTCAAACAACGGTCACACCTGATCCTGGTGAAACAGCAGAACGGATGCGTGACGAGATTCGCAAAGTTCGCCAGCTGAGTGACAAACCGTTTGCCGTTAACATTGGCTGGATGACCAGTTTCCCGAATACATTTGCGGAACCCATTTTAAAAGTTGTTTACGAAGAACACGTCCCCGTTGCTCTTTATTCAGGTGAGATCGATACTGACCTGATTAAAGACATGAAGGCTCACGATATGAAAGTCATCTATCGGGAACTGAATCCAACTGTTGAAGGCGCACAACAGGCCGAGGCAGCTGGCGCTGATGCCATCGTTGCCACCGGCTTTGATGAGGGTGGTACCCTGCCTGGTCGCGTGATCGGCACCTTTTCAATTGTGCCGATGCTGGCGGATGCTGTTTCTATTCCCGTCTTGGCAGCCGGGGCCGTTTCGGACGCCCGCACCGCAAAGGCAGCCTTTGATCTGGGTGCTGAAGGCCTCTATTGTGGCACGGCCTTCATCGCCAGCCAGGAGTGTCGGGTGCCCGATAATGTGAAGCAGGCTATTATCACCAACAATGCCGTTGACCTCGGCATGTACAAGACCTGGCCATCCTACTACCGGTCACTGCCTGGCGCATTAGCTGATGAGCTCGTCAAGCGCGATGCCGAAGGCGCCACGCGTGAAGAACTGGCGAAGTTACAAGGCGGTATTCGAAACATGAAGGTCGGGATGCTGGACGGTGATATTGACAAAGGCTATATTTCAGTCGGCACCGGGATTTCGTTAATTCATGACATTAAGCCAGTCAGCGCGATCATTGACACACTGACTGCTGACCTCGACTAAACTGTAATATTTGGGACCTGAACGGTGAATGTTGGCCGTTCAAGTCCCTTTTTAATGCGGTTTGGTACCCACCTGCCAGACTTAAAAAATCATTAACCCACTGAATTACCGGTTGTCAGGCCTTTCATTTACCGCCTTAATAGTTCTAAGACGCGTGAGTATGATGGAGGGATTTTTCGTGGCTTACATAGAAGTTAAACATGAATTTAAACGTTATCAAATGGGTGAGACCCAAATTATTGCCAATAATGATGTTTCTTTTGAAGCGGAACAGGGTCAGCTGACCGTTATCCTTGGGCCAAGTGGTGCGGGGAAGTCGACCGTTCTAAACATTCTTGGCGGGATGGACAATCCAAGCGATGGCCAAGTGATCATTGATGGGACTGATATTGCTAAGTTCAATGATAAACAACTGACCGAATATCGGCGGCACAACGTTGGGTTTGTTTTTCAATTTTATAATCTGATTCCGAACTTAACGACCAAGGAAAACGTTGAACTCGCCTCTTCGATCGTAGCCGATGCGTTGGATGCCGCAACGGTGCTTAAACAAGTGGGGCTGGGCGAGCGATTGGATAATTTTCCATCGCAGCTTTCCGGTGGTGAGCAGCAACGGGTCGCCATTGCCCGGGCTTTGGCAAAGAATCCGAAACTGTTACTGTGTGATGAACCCACAGGTGCTCTGGATTATAAGACTGGTAAGCAAGTGCTCAAATTATTAGAGTCCGCCAGCCGCCAAGAGGGTAAAACGGTGTTGATCATCACGCATAACGCGGCGCTCGCTAAAATGGCTGACCGGGTCATCCGCATTAACGATGCTAAAGTGCGCAGCGTTGAGGATAATCCGACCCCAACACCTATCGATGAGATTGAATGGTAGGTGACGAGATTGAAACCAATGACTAAGAACATGTGGCGTGAGATCAGTCACGGTAAGGGCCGATTTATCGCGATCATTTTAATTATTTTGCTGGGTGTCCAAATTTTTGTTGGCATTAAGGCAGCGGGTCCGACGTTAAACGATTCTGCGGATAAAACGGTCAAGGATGCGAAACTCAGCGACGTGCAGGCGTTTTCGACTACTGGGTTTACGCACAAAGACGTTCAACTGGCTGAGAAAGTGGCTGGTGCGAAGGCTGAGCTGGTTAAGTTTAAGGATGTTGTCGGTGGCAAAGACCAGGCCGCTGTGGCGTTGTACGGTTACACCAAGGACGCGCGCTACAACAAACTGTCCCTTCGCTCAGGGCACATGCCACGAAACGGGCACGAAATCGTTTTAGATGAACTGGCGAAGGACAACGACGGGTATAAGCTCGGCCAAACGTATACCTTCAGTAAATCAGCGAAACTCAAACACCGGTCTTACAAGATCGTCGGCTTTGCGGATTCGCCGATGTACATTGACGATTCCACCCGAGGCTCGGCCGATGTTGGCGATGGCACTGTGCGCTACCTCGCCTATATCCCGCAGCGTGAGATGAACCTGAAAGTGGCTATGATGCTGAACATTGGGTTTCACAATCTGCAGTCAAAGGGCACCTTTACGGATGGTTACAGTGACGCAGTTAACGCTAAGGTGACCGCCCTTAAGAAGGTCTTCAAGCCCCGGGCAGCATCACGGACGAAGGCCCTTCTTGGCAATACAGTTGTCACGCTTGATCAACAGTTAGCCAAAATCACTGCTGCTAAGAAGCAGCTGCAACAAGCCGGTCAACAGGGGGGCAGTGCCGCTAATTTGGCGGGACAACAAGATGTTACCCTGACCAAGGAGGCCGCTCAGCTGAAAGCCGCGAAGACTAAGGCACTGGCGGCTGGCAAAACCACCTACACGTGGCAGGACCGCAATGATCTGCCAGGGTTCCAAGCCTATGGTGAAAGTTCCGACCGGATTGCGGCCATTGCCAACGTTTTCCCGGTGTTTTTCTTCCTCATTGCCGCGCTGATCACCTTTACGACGATCACGCGGATGGTCGAAGAAGCCCGCAGTCAAATTGGGACGTTTAAGGCGTTGGGCTATTCGAAGTGGGCTATTGCGAAAAACTACTTGGCCTATGCGTTAACGGCGGGTCTGATTGGGACGGTACTTGGTGCTCTTATTGGGAACACCACGTTACCGCGAATCGTGCTGGCCTTATACAAGACGTACATTCCGTTGAAATGGGTCGTGAAATTTCAGTGGGGCGATATTGGCTGGGCGCTACTCTTTTCTATGATTGCCACGGTGGGTGCAGCTGCCTATGTCGTTTGGCGTGAACTGACGGAAGGACCGGCAGACCTGATGCGGCCACGGTCGCCAAAATCGGCTAAACGAATCATGCTTGAACGCATCACACCGCTCTGGAATCGGCTGAGCTTCAACCGAAAAGTGAGTTACCGGAACCTGTTTCGATTTAAATCACGGATGTTCATGACCATTATTGGGATCGCAGGCGGAACCGCACTGATCCTGACCGGTTTTGGGATTCAGGATTCAATCGGCGCCAGCGGAACCCGACAGTACAACGACATTATCCACTACCAAGCCACGATGCGTCTGCGCACGGCTGGGCAGGAAGATAAGGCTGATCAGATTTTGAACAACAACGACCAGTACCACAGCCACACGGACGTTGCCGCTAACGTGGGCGACCTCAAGACAAATGGGCACCAGGTCAATGATGTGAACATTTACGCACCCGACAACGTTGCCCAGTTTAAACGCTACGTGACGGTTCGAAACGCCAACACTGGTAAATCATTGTCGCTGCCGAAGAATGGTGTTGTCCTCACTGAAAAGACAGCGGACCTGCTGCACGTCAAAGTGGGCGACCACATTAAGGTCACGACCACCGACAACAAGCAGGGCACAGCTAAGGTGACGGGCATCACCGAAAACTACATGGGGCATTTTATGTATCTCAGCCGTGCGGCATACAAACAGCTGTTGCATGAAACACCAACCATGAATACTTTGCTGGTCCAGTTTAATCATCAAACTGACAAACAACGTAAATCTCTGGCGCATAAGCTCATTAATCACGGTGGTGTTATGGGGACCAGCTACACCAAGGATCAGCAGACGACAGTTTCGACGATGTCTGGATCGCTAAAACCGGTGGTGGCCATCTTCATTTTGCTATCAGGCATCCTGTCATTCGTTGTGCTGTATAATTTGACCAATATCAATGTGTCGGAACGAATCCGTGAGCTGTCGACCATTAAGGTGCTGGGCTTCTACGATAACGAAGTGACAATGTACATTGTGCGCGAAAATATCGTGCTGACGATTGCCGGCATTATCGTGGGCTACGGCGTCGGCGAACTGCTGACAGGGTATATCATGAAGCAGGCGGCGACGGCTCAGGTCATTTTCCCACTAACGATCCATCTGACAGGTTTCATCGTCGCAACTGTGTTGATGGCGGCATTTACGGCCATTGTGATGTTTGTGACGCATAAGCGACTGCAGAAGATTGATATGGTGGGGGCTTTGAGTTCAAGTGAGTAGAGCGTGAAGGCAGAGCGTGGAGCAAGGCGCCTAAGGGGCGGAGTGTAACGGACTCTGGCAGAAAAGTCCGGGTCTGACTTTTTTGCCAGAGTTCGTTACACAGTAGCCCCTTGCCTTGCGGAACGCGTTTCCACTAGAGATGGGGAAAGCGCGTCGGCTTACGCTCTCAGGTGCAAAATCCCGGGTCTGACTTTTTTGCCAGAGTCCCTTACACGTTAGCCCCTTGCCTTGCGGAACGCGTTTCCACTAGAGAAGGGCAAAGCGCGTCGACTTATGCACTCAGGAGCAAAGTCCGGGTCTGACTTTTTTGCCAGAGTCCGTTACACAGTAGCCCCTTGCCTTGCGGAACGCGTTTCCACTAGAGAAGGGCCAAGCGCGTCGACTTGAGCACTCAGGCGCAAAATCCCGGGTCTGACTTTTTGGTCAGAGTCCGATACACAGTCTTACTTGCCGAACAAGTCTCGGCACAGAGGCCAAGAAAGCCAGCAGTAAAAACCACACAGAGATAACCCTCAGTCCTTAACGCAATCCTTGAGTCTGGAAAATGACTTAAAAGAATAAAACAATTAAATCGTTGTTAAAAGAAAAAGGTTCAGTGAAGAGTGCCGGTTGGCATTTTCACTGAACCTTTTTGGGTTCTTTGATACTATTGTCAAATCTGTTAAGTGGGTTTGTGTATTGAGATTTAATCTGATGAGTAGGGCTTGCGACGTGCTTCTTGTTCACATTGCCCAAACGCGTTCCAGGAGGCAGAGGGCTCCTTCCACGCTCTCTACATCGTCATCCCCATCTTCTCATAACTCCCCATACCACCTAACCAAAGGTCCTTCATATCCACACCACGTTCCTCCGCGAAGGCCTTCATCAAGGTTTCGTGATCCATGAGGTCGTATTGCTTATCTGGGTCCTTTGGGTCGTAGACTTGAATCTGGGCCATCATGCCGCCATCTTCGTGCTCAATGATGTGGCAGTGGTACATGAAGACGCCAGGGACCGTAAAGCGTACCTTGATCACCACATGTTCGTCGGGGTTGACCGCGATGACGTCCTTCAGTCCCCTTTCGTTTGGGTAAGGAGCGTGGCCGTTTCTCGACACGATGGTAAAGGCCAGGCCGTGCATGTGGAATGGATGGATCATGCCGCCATCCATGTCATTTGTATTCGTAATGTCCCAAAGCTGAGTCTTATTGATCGGCATCTTGTAGTCGATTCGCTGCATACTGAACTTTTTGCCGTCGATCATCACGTACTCATCCATACCAGACATGACTACCTTATGTAGCGGCAAGTCTGGTTCGTAATCTGGAATATCGACGAGGTGTTCTGGCAACTGTGTGTGGTCAGGTGCGAACTCGTGAATTCTAAAATGGACCAACGGTGTGTCGTCTGAATAGAGAATGACTTCGTCGCCAGGCTTGTAATTGCTGAAATCGACGATGATTTCGTGACGTTCCGCGCAGGTCGTCATTAAGTGCGTAAAGTGGACGGGTTCTGGTAAAATGCCATCGTCAGAGCCAATTTGGGTGAATTCAAGGTCGTCGCTAAAGTGCAGTCGCCACTCGCGCCGGTTGGCACCATCGAGAATCCGTAACCGCAGTCGTTGGGTGGTGACGTCAAAGTACGGGTTGATCGTCCCGTTGATCATGGGTGTTGGCCCTTGGACGCCATCAGGATCATAATCCGCACGATAATCCCACTGATTATTTTCATGGAAGTGACGGTCTTGTAAAATGAGTGGAATGTCATCCACACCATAGTTGCGTGGGAAGGGCAGCTTGGCTTCGACATCATCCTGGACGATGACTGGTGCGGCAAGTCCGCGCCAGACCTGGTAGGCTGTTTCTGGGCACGGATGCGCGTGGAGCCAGACCGTTGCAGCTGGTTGGTGAATCTTAAACTGAATGTCGCGGTGGCCATCGGGATAGACGGGGGCGTGACACCCACCGTCTTCAATTGGACCCGGAATGTTTAAGCCATGCCAGTGAAAGGTGGTCATTTCAGGCAGATGGTTTTGCAGGTGCATGTGAATTGTCTTACCATTTTTCATCACAATGGCTTTGCCTAGAAGTGGCGCGCTAAAGCCCCAGGTCTTTGTTTTAGCTCCCGGTAAGAGCTGAGTTTCGCCTTCTTGGGCAGTCAAGGTGTAGTACATATCTGTATCAGTTTCTTGATCTGGTTTTAACAACTCAGGAATCCGAAGTGGTTGTTGCGGGATGTCGGGCACTTCCAGCGGAATATAGCCGCCGTCATGCGTGTTATAGGCCGATTCGTTATAGAAGTAGTCGGTGTAGACTTTTTCTGTCATAGAAAATCCTCCAGTATAGAATCAATTTTTAAATCAACATCAGTTTCAATTTAACACAACGCACAGACGTAGTGAAATGAGCGTGGCTCACCTAGGTCGAAAGGCGTGGACAAGGCCAATTGTTGCTTCCAGCAACATACCGATCGCCATCAGCTGCATGGCAAACATGGTGTGCATCGTGAAAACAGCCCAGATCAAAACCAGATAGAACGCAAAAAAGAAACAGGACCAAAACTTTGACATCAAATGCCTCCTTAATTAACCTGTATCATTTTCTTGTTTAGAACCATTACAAATTATAACGCATCCATCCTAAGTTTCAAGGCCTGAATTTTCATATGATATTATTCTGAAATAAAACCTGAAAATGCGATTGCAATTGTGTTTTTGACATGTCATAATATTTCTTGGCGATTCAAGTCAACTTGAAAACCGAAACCGTATCGCAGATTGATTACGGCAAAAAAGAATAGAGGTAACCCATCGTGAGCAAGCGAATTGACTTGACCGACCGGCGCTTTGGCCGGTTAGTGGTCCTTCAATTTGGCGGTCGCAACGCGGTCAACCAGAATGCAATGTGGTTGTGCCAGTGCGACTGTGGCGAGCGGGTAGTGGTTGATGGGGTCCGGCTACGCTCAGGAACAACAAAGAGCTGCGGCTGTTTACGACGAGAATTATCGAAAAAGCGGGTGCGTCAAAATGATCAGTTCCAACATTATGTTGGCCAAACGGATCAGCTGACGACCAAAAAAGGTGTGGCGTACAGCTCAGTGCGTCAATCAAGCAGAAACAAGTCCGGTGTCGTGGGGGTGTCATTCGACAAACAAACGGGCAAGTGGTTCGCAAGATTGATGGTGCATAAGCATTACGTGTTGATGAAGAGCTTCCCGACTATGGGAGAAGCGATTGAGGCAAGGAAGGAAGCGGAGAGGGTGTATTTGAAGTAGAGAGCGTGGAAGAAAACGGTTTGAGGGCGGAGCCTAAGGGACTCTGGCAGAAATGCCTGGGCTTGGGCATTTTTGCCAGAGTCCCTTAGGCATTAGCCCTCAGTTTTCTGGAACGCGTTTCGGCACGGTGGCCAAGAAAGCCAAAACCACCAGATTTAAAACACAAACCAACATCCAAACCAACACCACAAAAACAGCAACCCTCTCCAGGTTGCTGTTTTTGTGTGGTATTAAAAAGCACTTGTTAACACAAGGAAAACACCTTCAGAAACCCCTTTCACAGAATTGTAAATTGTGCGATGATAGACCCACAAGACATACACGGGAGGAACTTAAATATGAACTATCGAACCTTAGGCAAAACAGGTTTTAAAATTAGTGAAGTATCACTTGGCACTTGGCAATTAGGCGGCAAGTGGGGTGATCCATTCAGTGAAAAGGATGCCGACGACACGTTAGCTGAAGCATATGCGCAGGGCGTGAATTTCTTTGATACAGCGGATGGCTATCAGGACGGGCACAGTGAACAGGCTGTGGGGCGGTTTGTCACCGCACATCCAGATGTGCACTTTACGACGAAGATTGGCCGTAAGGAAATGCCGTTGACTGCCGAACATTTCAACCCGGAACACCTGCGTCGTTACGTGGATGAATCATTAGAAAATATGGGCGTTGATGCTCTGGATATGGTGCTGTTACATTGTCCGCCAATGATGAGTTACTACGATCCGGAAGTCTTCTTTGCCTTAGACGATCTGAAAAAGAGTGGTAAGATCAAAAATTACGGTGTCAGTGTTGAACGGGTCGAAGAAGCCATTAAGGCAATGGACTATGACATTTCAGCAGTTGAAATCATCTTCAACATGTTCCGATTACGTCCAGCAAAGCTGTTTTTTGACCTCGCAAAGAAAAATAACGTCGGCATTCTCGCACGTGTGCCGCTGGCCAGTGGCCTCTTGACGGGTAAATTTACGGCTGATACTCAATTCGGTCCCGAAGATCATCGGACAACCAACCGAAACGGTGAGCTATTTGATAAGGGTGAGACCTTCTCCGGGGTTGATTATTTGACTGGTGTGAAAGCCGCCCAAGACTTAAAGACTAAGCTTGGGACTGATGATCTCGCTGGAAAGGCACTCCGTTACATTTTGATGTATGATGCTGTATCTGCCGTCATTCCGGGCGCCAGCACACCAAGCCAAATCGAGCGCAACACGCGGGCATCTGATTTACCTGCATTGTCGGCTGAGGAAATGGGTATCGTTCAAGATATTTACGATGCCGAAATTAAGAATCCCGTTGATTATCTCTGGTAAACTAGTTGTAGTTTAACTCTTAGTAACCGTGAAATCCCGCTATCAGCGAGGGTCACGGTTATTTTTGGTTCAAAATGAGGAATCAGTTGTAATAGAACGTCATAATAATGTTATAATTGCGGTATTAAATGTGCTGCCGGGATAAAGAGAATCGGATCATCCGTTACGACAGCAGGACGCGGGGGCGGAATTGTGGAACTCACAGAACGGCAACAAACCATTATCAAAATGTTAAAGGAAACCAGCCCGTTGACTGGTGAAGAGATTGCAACCCAGCTTAATCTGAGCGTACCAACGATCCGTGGTGATCTGCGACTGTTAACGGCCGTGGAGATCTTAGATGCCAGACCCAAGGTGGGTTATGTGTATCGCGGCGAACAACAGGTCGGATTAAACTACGGCGAACTGTTTGAAAAACCAATTGCGGATATTATGCAGGCACCAGTGACCATTCGGGATAACGCAACGCTGGCGGAAGCAGTCAGCAAGTTATTTTTAGACGATGTTGGCTCATTGTACGTCGTGGATCAGGACGGCCGGTTAGTGGGTCTGATGTCACGAAAGGATCTGCTAAGGGCCAGTTTTAATAACAACAACGCCGAGTCGATGCTGGTGAGTGTCATTATGACAAGAATGCCAAACATTGTGACGGTGACAGCGGAAATGACGCTCGTAGCGGTGGGACAGTTGTTGCTGACGCATATGGTGGATTCACTGCCAATCGTGGATAAGCAGGATCCGCAAAAATTGGTTGGAAGAATTACTAAGAATCGGATTTTTCAGTATTTTATTGAGCAGGGATAGAGTGTGGAGCAAGGCGTTTTGAGGGCGGAGCGTCAGTAACTCTGGTCAGAAAAGTCCGGGCCTGACTTTTCTGACCAGAGTTGCTTACGCAGTAGCCCTCAGCCATGCGGAACACGTTTCAGCTATGAGGTCAGAAAGCTCGTCGCAACAGGCACTATGGCGAGGAAATCCGGGTCTGACTTTTGTGACCAGAGTTGCTTACGAGTAGCCCTCAGCCTTGCGGAACATGTTTCGGCAAAGCAGCAAAGAAAGCCATCAACCCAAGTAAATCAGAATTATCACAATCAAAAAGTCAAAAAGCCGCATGCGAATCCAATCGCATGCACTTTTATTTTCCCTTTGAAAACAACTAAACGCCAAAAATGTGCGATGAAAAACACCGCTATTTCCCAACCAAACAATAATAATGTCATAACAGTTAGTTGTTTCCAAAAACATAACGTAATAATTAAACCACCTCTAAAATTTACATATCCCATTATGTCAACGCTTGAAGCATCTTCTATCGAAAATACCTTGTTTTTTAATCACGTTTAATATAAAGTGTAATCAGGAAAATATAACGTGTTATTTGCAGAAAGAGTGATTATATGACAAAACAAATCTATGCGTTTTCGGAAGGTAATATGAATATGCGTGGGTTGCTCGGCGGGAAGGGTGCCAACCTTGCTGAGATGACCAACCTGGGTTTGCCAGTCCCTCACGGCTTCACGCTAACAACGGAAGCTTGTCATGATTATCAAGAACACCAGAAGCTAAGTGACGCGTTACTGACGGAGCTGGATACCGCACTGGATCAGCTGCGACAGGTTACTGGCAAGACATTTAACAGCCAGACTGAGCCGTTGCTGATTTCTGTCCGTTCCGGTGCCGCCATTTCGATGCCGGGGATGATGGATACCATTTTAAACATTGGTCTCAATGATGAGACCGTTGTCGCACTCGCTGACCTGACGCACAACGAGCGGTTTGCCTACGATAGTTATCGCCGCTTGCTTGCGATGTTCGGCAATGTGGTGTACGGCTTGTCCGAGGATGGGTTTGACCAGATCCTTACCACCATCAAACAGCAGCACGGCTATGCCAGCGACCTTGAACTGACAGCGGAGGACCTTAAACAAATCGTCCAACAATTCAAGGCACTGTATGGCACGGATAACGTCCCCGAGTTTCCACAGGCGCCTAAGGACCAGCTATTGGCCGCCATCAATGCGGTGTTTGAATCCTGGAATAACCACCGGGCTCAGGTCTACCGCAAACAAAATCATATTGCTGAAGACCTGGGGACTGCGGTGAACGTTCAAGAAATGGTCTTTGGGAACGCTGGTGAGGATTCCGGAACTGGCGTTGCCTTCACCCGTAACCCCGCAACCGGCGAGAAGCAGCTGTTCGCCGAGTACCTGCTGAACGCGCAGGGCGAGGACGTGGTGGCCGGGATTCGAACCCCGCAGTCGATCGATGTGCTCAAAAAAGAGATGCCGGAGATGTACGCCCAGTTCGCAACGATTGCGACCAAACTGGAAACGCACTATCGCGATATGCAAGATCTGGAATTTACGATCGAACACGGCAAGCTCTACCTGTTGCAGGCGCGAAATGGGAAACGAACGCCGTATGCGGCAGTCAAAATTGCGGTTGATTTGGTGCATGAGGGACTCATCAGCGAGGCGGAAGCACTATTACGGATCAATCCAGAGTCTGTTTCAGCAATGCTGCACCCTGAATTCGATCCAGAAACCCTAGCCAAACAAACTGTGCTCACTACTGGGCTGCCAGCGTCACCAGGCGCTGCGACTGGTCAAGTTTACTTCACGGCTGCTGAAGCAAAGGCTGCTGCTGAAACGGGTAAACAGGTGATCTTGATGCGTCAGGACACCTCGCCGGAAGACATTGAGGGGATGATTGCCAGCAAAGCCATCGTGACTTCCCGTGGCGGGATGACCTCGCACGCAGCGGTGGTTGCTCGTGGCATGGGATCGACGGGGGTGGTTGGTGCTCATGAGATCACGGTTGATTACCAGGCGAAAAAGGCCGTAGTGAATCATCAAGAGATTCACGAAGGCGACTGGGTCTCGGTTAACGGTACCACTGGTGACCTGTATTTAGGTCAGTTAGCAACCAGTGATGCCACGGTGAAGGGCGACCTGTCGACCCTGCTAGACTGGGCCAAGGACACAGCCTCGATGGGCGTTTATACGAATGCGGATACGCCGCAAGATTTCCAAAAAGCGCTCGATTTTGATGCTGATGGCATCGGGCTGACGCGAACGGAGCACATGTTTTTTAAACCAGAACGGCTCCTGCAAATGCGCCGGTTGATCTTAGCTGAGGATGCTGAAGGCAGAAAGGCGCCGTTGGTTGAACTGCAACGGATGCAGCAGGACGATTTCTACCAGTTGTACAAATTGGCGGGCGATAAGTCAGTTACGATTCGACTGCTTGATCCGCCGCTGCATGAATTTTTGCCACACGATGAAAATGAGATCCAGGCGGTGTCGCACCAAACCGGCATTACGCCCGAACGATTACGCGACCGTACCAACGCCCTGAAGGAATTGAATCCCATGCTGGGACATCGGGGCGACCGGCTGGCGGTTACTTTCCCGGACATTTATCAGATGCAGGTTCGGGCCATTATGACGGCAGTGTTGCGACTCCATGATGAGGGGCTTGAAGTGCACCCGCATATCATGATTCCGCTCACCGATTCGAAGTCAGAAATGGGATGGGTCCGCCAGCTTGTTGAAGATCAATTAACAGCGATGATGGCTGACCAGGACTTTAAATTGGCGTACACGGTTGGCACGATGATGGAGATGCCGCGGGCCTGTGTGACCGCAGACCAGGTTGCTGAAGCGTCGGACTTCTTTAGTTTTGGGACAAACGACCTCACTCAGCTGACCTTTGGCTACTCACGTGACGACGTTGGCTCATTCATGCCTGAATACATCAAGCAGGGTATCTTGCCAGCGGATCCGTTCCAGACGGTGGACGTTGAAGGGGTTGGTGCGTTGATGAAGATCGCCATTGAAAAGGGGCGCAGTACCAAGCCCGAATTGCCAATTGGCGTTTGTGGCGAAGTTGGCGGCGACCCGGCATCAATTGGGTTCTTCAACACCATTGGCATTACCTATGTATCCTGTTCGCCTTACCGGGTCCCAGTGGCACGCCTAGCTTCGGCACAGGCCACCCTAAAGGCGACGCAAGCCCTGAAGAAGGCCACTGTCTGATCAGGAGGAGTTAAGTTGATTGAAAGCGATTACACTTGTGTTAGGAACCTTCTAATAAACGATGTTGTCGGTAACAGTCAGCTACAAGCCCACGCCCGCTTATCCTGCAGTGATGCAGCCTAGCAGGCACTCGCGGTACCTGCGACAGCCCATTATTATCGGTACCGCGTTGCACTTATTTGCACCACATTATTCACGCGAACCACAATACTGTTTAGTTAGAGGAGTTTCTCATGGAAAGAAAAGGACAAGTCCTTACCTCACGTCTCTCATACGCGTTTGGGGCGTTTGGTCATGATATGTTTTACGCAACACTGTCAACGTACTTCATTATGTTCGTTACGGCGCACCTGTTCGATAAGAGTTCGGGCGCTAACGGGGCCAAAATGATCGGGTATATCACGCTGATCATTATGATCTTACGGTTCGTTGAACTCGCCATCGACCCATTCATTGGGAACACGATCGACAATACGTCGACGCGCTGGGGGAATTTCAAGCCGTGGATCGTTGGCGGTGGCCTGATCAGTGCCATTACGATCGCCATTTTATTTACGAACATGGGTGGCCTGAACGCCTCCAACCCAATGTTGTACCTGGTGATTTTTACCATTCTGTACATCACGATGGACATCTTCTACTCGTTTAAAGACGTCGGGTTCTGGTCCATGATTCCCGCCATTTCCTTTGATTCGCGGGAACGTGAAAAAACCGCGACCTATGCGCGGGTTGGGTCCAATATCGGCTCCAACATTGTCGGTATTATGGTGATGCCGATTGTGCTGATGTTCTCACAAGTGTCCAACAATGGTCAGGGGGACAATCGCGGTTGGTTCGCCTTTGCTCTGGTCGTTGCGACGGTGTCCTTTGTCTCGGCCGTTGTTGTTGGCCTAGGAACGAAGGAAAAACATTCAGAGTTGCGGAAAAACAAGGAGAAGACCACGTTTAGAGGCGTCTTAAAGGTACTGACCCGAAACGACCAGTTAATGTGGTTATCACTGACATACGCACTGTACACGTCAGGTATTCAGATCACCAACGCGCTGGAACTCTACTACTTCACCTACATTTTAGGGGATGCATCGCAGTTTAGTATTCTGGCCTCCATCAACGCAGTGATCGGGATCTTCGCCGTGCTGGCCTTCCCACCAATGGCGCAGAAGTTCAGTCGACGAAACGTGTTCTTTATTTCCATCAGTATCATGGTCGTTGCCCTTGCCATTTTCTTATTTGCCGGCAACTCATTGACCCTTGTCCTCCTCGCGGCAGTGTTGTTCTACATTCCACAACCACTCGTTTTCTTAGTCGTTTTGATGATCATCACCGACTCTGTTGAATACGGCCAGTTAAAGTTCGGCCATCGTGACGAATCACTGACACTTTCTGTTCGGCCGCTACTGGACAAAATGGGTGGCGCGATTTCCAACGGTGTCGTTGGGCTGACAGCTGTTTGGGCAGGAATGACTGCCGGCGCCTCAGCTTCTAACATTACAACGCACGGTCACACGGTTTTTAAACTTATGATGTTTGGTGTGCCATTAGCGCTTGTCCTGCTTGGGACGTTCATTTTCTTTAAGAAGGTGACCCTGATGAAGCGGAACACGCTAAGATCGTTGAAGAACTTGAAAAGACCTGGGGCAAGACATTAGGGGAAGACGTGGACTTCATTAGCGCTACGGATGGTGCGATCGCTCTTGACTACGCAGCACCGATCGACGGCGAGTTAGTCCCACTCAACACGGTTTCAGATGAAAACTTCGCTTCTGGTAAGATGGGTCAGGGGATTGCCATCAAACCAAGTGATGGTCGCATCTATGCGCCTTTTGACGGCGATGTGAAGGTGACGTTCCCGACGCGGCATGCAATTGGGTTGGTAGCGGAAAACGGTGTCGCAACCCTGATCCACATTGGTATTGGCACAGTCAACATGCGCGGTACTGGATTTGTGTCCTACGTTGAAAAGAATCAGCACGTTAAAAAGGGCGACCTCCTGATTGAATTCTGGCGGCCAGCCATTGAAAAAGCCGGGTACGATGACACCGTCATGGTCGTCATGACCGACCACGCCAAGAATCTCGCCCTGACACATGTAACTGGTTTGATTGCCCATGGGGAAACGCTGCTGACTGTTTCAACGGATTAATTAATCCAGGGGGAGAGTGCGTTGCATTCCGCAATTTGGCACGGCATCGAAGTGGCTCGCGAATGAGCTAACTCGATTTCTGCTGCGCAGCTCTCGAGTGGATCTCATTCGACTCGCATGGCACTAAATGGCCAAAATACGGCCATCAAGTGCCATCGACACCACGATGCCGTGCCAAATTGCTTCATTCCACTCACATAGCGCTTACTTTAACCGCTGATTAAGCATGACCAATTGCAGCAACCCGAGTTCGAAGAGAATCCGCCCTCGACTGCAACTAAGGTTATGGACAGCAATGCTTCAAACGTTGTTCGGGGAAGTAATGACAACTCATCACCTGAATGGACGATAGAAATTTGTTGGGTTGTTATCTGCTGGGACAGTTCCACAATGTAGCGTAGTGGAGCTGTTCGGCATTGCAGGCTGTGGTGTCGGTATTAGTTGGCGACCGTATCTTGGTCGGTTACTAATACGGGAGACGTTGAGATACTTGAATTTCTACACAGACATTCAACAACTCCCCCAAAGCGACCCCACCTCAGCCGGCAGGGCCGAACAGCGCAACGCAGCGGTAATTTAGAGCTTTAACCACCAATTACCCCTAATTTCAGGATTGAGATTAGGGGTAATTGGCTTGATAATGGAGACGTAAATAAATTTTAGGAGGAATCATTGTGGCAATTCATGTTGATGAAGCACACCAGTTATTCCACTTACAGACAGCAACTACAAGTTATATTTTTCAAGTGTTAGCTAACGGTCAGTTAGGCCAGTTGTACTATGGCAGTCAGGTTCATGTTCGGCCAGAGTACGCGAATTTAACGAAGCGTGAGCTGAAAAACTCCATGCCAGCGTATGCGTTAGACCAGCCAACGTATCAGTTGGATGCAATCAAACAAGAGTACGCCGCGTTTGGTACCGGTGATTATCACCGGCCAGCGTATCAGGTAACACAGACAAATGGCAGCCGGATCACTGATTTTATTTACGATCACTATGAAGTTAAACAGGGCAAACAGCGTTTAACGGGCTTTCCTTCGACCTTTGACGACAGTGGTGATGATGTTGAGACCCTGGTCATTTATCTGCATGACGAAGTGACGAAACTTGAGATTGCGTTAAACTACACGGTTTTTCCCAATCAGGATGTGATCGTGCGCAGCGCAACCTTCCTCAACCACGGCACTGATGCCGTGACACTCAACAGTGCCTTGAGTGGGCAGTTAGACCTGCCTGACGCCGACTATGATATGGTGCAATTCTCAGGCGGTTGGGCGCGTGAACGTCATCTGATCCGAACGCACTTGCGCTCAGGCATTCAAGCCATTGACAGTGTTCGTGGATCCTCGAGTCCGCAGCAAAATCCATTTATGATGCTTGCCCGACCGGAAACGACTGAGGATGCTGGCGGCGTCTTTGGGTTTAACCTTGTCTATTCTGGGAACTTCTTAGATCAAGTCGAAGTGGATCACTATGACACGACACGGGTGTTGGTTGGTATCAATCCTGAAACGTTTGCTTGGCAGTTAATGCCAGACAAGAGTTTTCAGACGCCTGAGTGTGTGTTCAGTTATACTGCGAACGGGATGAACCAATTGAGTCAACAACTGGCGACGTTCTATTCAGAACATTTAGTGAACTCACAGTATGTGAAGAAGGAACGGCCGATTCTAGTCAATAACTGGGAAGCGACATACTTTGATTTCGATGAAGAAAAATTGCTGAAGATCGTGCGTAAAGCAAAGGAACTTGGCATTGAAATGTTTGTGCTGGATGACGGCTGGTTCGGTCACCGTGATGATGATCACACCTCGTTAGGTGATTGGTTCGTTGACCACAGCAAGTTACCCAATGGCATTGGCGATTTTGCGGGGAAGGTGCATCACCTAGGCCTCCAATTCGGCCTCTGGTTTGAACCCGAGATGATTTCGATTGACAGTGAGCTGTATCGCACGCATCCAGAATGGGTGATTCACGCGCCAGATCGGCGAATGACGCCGGGTCGGAATCAATACGTCCTTGATTTTAGTCGGCAAGAAGTTGTGGATTACTTGTATGACATGATGAGCAAGGTCATGGCGGATACGAAGCTTGACTATGTGAAATGGGATATGAACCGCTACATCACAGAGTTGTTTAGCTGCAGCTTGCCAGTGGATCAACAGTTAGAGTTGCCGCACCGTTACATTTTAGGCGTTTACCAACTGTATGAGCGACTGACAAAGGCGTTTCCTGATGTGTTGTTTGAATCCTGCGCTTCTGGTGGCGGGCGGTTTGACCTTGGGATGATGTACTACGCGCCTCAAGCTTGGACTAGCGATGATACGGATGCCGTTGAGCGGATCAAGATTCAGTATGGGACCTCGTATGGCTATCCGCAGTCGATGATGGGTGCTCACGTGTCGGTGTCGCCAAACGAACAGATTGGCCGGTACACGCCACTTGAAACAAGAGCGAACGTTGCGTTCTTCGGTGCTTTCGGTTATGAACTGGACATCTCCAAGTTATCAGTAGCCGACAGTGCAACGATTCAGCACCAGGTCGCGTTCTATAAGGCACATCGGTCCGTTTTCCAGTTCGGGAAACTGTACCGAATCACTAGTCCGTTTGAAAAGGACCATAACGTGATGAGCTGGATCGCAGTCGATGAAACGAAGAGCCATGCCATCGCTGTGCGGTATCAGATCTTGAACCGACCAAACGCACCATATCTGCGATTGAAGCTGAAGGGGCTGGATCCAGATAAGCAGTATCGCGTGAATGAGGGTCAGCGGACATACTACGGTGACGAACTGATGAACGCAGGATTGTTTCTGGACCATAATTTCGATGGGACGGCTGGTTCACGGAAGGATGCGGATTTTAGTTCGCGGTTGTTTTTGGTGGATGAAGTTTAGAGTGTGGAGCAAGGCGGTTTAGGGGCGGTGTGTAACGGACTCTGACCGAAAAGTCTGGGCCTGACTTTTTGGTCAGAGTCCGTTACACGTTAGCCCCGTGCCTTGCGGAACACGTTTCGGCTATGAAGCATAGGACAACGTCGCAAGGACGGCACGAGAGCTAAAACCATAAAGTCCGGGTCTGACTTTTTGGCCAGAGTTGGCTTACACGCAGCTTTCTGTTTTCTGGAACACGTTTCGGCTATGAAGCATAGGACAACATCGCAAGGACTTCTCTAAATAAATGCCAGTTAAATCCATCGGCTTGCCAATTATGTAATTTTGGTAATATAGCAAATATAAATTACAGTTTTACAGCCAAAAAAGGAATCGAGCAATTGCCTGATTCCTTTTTTTGACTTTTATTTGTCGATAATTCTTTGAATATAAGTTAATTCATTTAAATCTATGAAATTCAGAATTGCGTGGCTTGATTCTGAAGGTGTTCTCGCGACAACTTTCTAGGCAACGGTGCCGAAACGTGTTCCGCAAGGCAAGGGGCGGCCATGTAACGGACTCTGGCAAAAAATCCAGACCCAGGATTTTCTGCCAGAGTCCGTTACATTCTGCCCCTTAACCGCCTTGCTCCACACTCTAGCCCCAGTTCACCCCATCCTGTTCCCCCAAAATCCGATCTATCTCACTCAACTCATCATCAGAAAACGCCAGGTTATCCAGTGCCTTCACATTATCCAACAACTGTTCAGGTCGACTAGCCCCAATCAGGACACAGGCCATTTCTGGATTGCGCAGGTTCCATGCCAGCGCCATTTCTGCCAAGGCTTGGTTACGGGCATGTGCCACCTCGTTTAACGCCTTGACGGTCTTTAAGGTCTGTTCAACCTGACTTGGGTGCAGGAATGGGCTGTTGCTGCTGGCAGCTCGGGAATTCTCCGGGATGCCGTTGAGATATTTATCAGTCAGCAGGCCCTGACACAGAGAACTGAAGCCGACCGCGGCCTTATGGTTTGCCTTCAGAACGGGGAAGAGGTCAGTTTCTGGTTGCCGGTTAAACATGTTGTAGCGCGGCTGGTGAATCACAAACGGCGTATGCAGCTCCTTGAAGCATTTCATAATGGCTTCGGTTTGGGCGCCGTTATAGTTTGAGATTCCCACGTAAAGTGCCTTACCTTGACGAACCAAGGTGTCAAGCGCTTGGGCCGTTTCAAAGACGTCCGTATTAGGATCTGGCCGGTGCGTGTAGAAAATATCCACGTAGTCCAGTCCCATGCGTTTCAGGGATTGGTCCGCGCTGGCAATGATCGATTTGCGCGAGCCCCAGTTCCCATACGGGCCGGGCCACATGTCGTAGCCGGCTTTGCTAGCGATGACGATCTCGTCGCGGTAGGGTTTAAGATCAGTCGCCAAAATGTGGCCGAAATTTTCTTCAGCGCTGCCGGGAATGGGGCCATAGTTATTGGCGAGGTCAAAGTAGGTAATGCCCAGGTCAAATGCCTGTTGAATGATGGCGCGCTGATTGTCATACGGATCGACGCTGCCAAAATTGTGCCATAGCCCGAGTCCAAGGGCGGAGAGTTGAAGACCGCTATTGCCAAGGTGATTGTAGACCATCTTGTCGTAACGGGTTGGATTTGCTGTATACATGAATGTTCCCCTTTCATAATAAGAAATCGGTTACATTCAGTATACACTTGTGTAAACTGCTGGGACGACCTTTGCCAGAAATAACTGTTCTTATTGAATATTAATCTTATCCTAGACTCGTGCCCGATAATTGGATGATCAATTCGACAATTACCGTTGACATGACTGACCCTCGTCCCATAAGATAGGACTATGACTAAATTAAGGGATGATGAAAATGACCGGTGAATTAACTGCCCGGGTCGGGTTTAAAGACACGATTCCAACTGCATTCGGCTACATTGGCATCGGGATAGCATTTGGGATCATTGGCCAGTCCAACCATTTGAGTGTGCTGGAGATCATACTCATGTCACTCATTACATATGCGGGGTCAGCCCAGTTTGTAATCGTCAGCATGGCCGCGCTGCACGCTAATATTTTATCCATCGTCCTGTCCGTTTTTCTGGTGAATTCGCGAATGATACTAATGAGCACCGTTATCGCGCCGTACATGAAAAAGGAAAGTCTATTGCGGAACGTTTGGATCGGGACATTGCTGACCGATGAGACCTTTGCGTTGAGTATGAATAAGTTGAATTACACGGACCACCGGCTTTCCTATTCGTGGTTTAATAGCGCCAACTTAACGGCTTATTTGACCTGGTTTGCCGCCTCTGGTATCGGTGGGGCGCTTGGTAATCTCATTACGAATCCGGAACAGTTTGGCCTTGGGTTTGCGCTGGTCGCAATGTTCATTGGGCTGCTGTACTTGCAGATCATTACTGACAAAACGATCCGGTTGGGGATTCAACTGGGCGTTGTGGGCTTTGTGGCCGTGGTAATGTACCTTGGACTCGCGGTTATTCCAGAAAATATCCTACTATTAATTGCTGCCCTGTTAGGGTGCACGTTTGGGGTGACTTTAAAACATGTCCTTAGATAAGTACGTTTTACTGGTGATTATATTCAGCGGTCTGGTGACCTGGCTTTCTCGAATCCTGCCGTTCGTGTTATTGAAGAAGTTTACGTTACCCAAGATCGTGGTCAACTTTCTCAGCTTTGTGCCAATTAGTATTATGACAGCGCTCTGGGTAGAGAGTCTCCTCGTGCAACATTTAGGATCGCTGCCAAGTCTCAATGTTGAAAATGTCATTGCGAGTGTGCCAACCGTTATTAGCGCGGTGATTTCTAAAAATTTAATGATCATTGTGATCGTCGGCGTCATTTCACTGGGTGTCATCAAATTCGTGATGTAGATGCTGAAAAAAGTCTGGTTTAAAAAAACGAATCAGGCTTTTTTGCGTTATTAAGGCGTGAACCCAGCTATTTACCGACAAATTTAAGGGGAATTAATGGTTGCTTGAAGGGCTTGGTAAGGGCACTATTATGAGGGAGGTTATTTTTGAAAAACGGTGTTATATCAGGGAATAGTACGTGTCTTAAAATCTAAGCATCGTTGACATCGTCTAGTTACTAGGGGTTTTGAAAAAAGTTTGGTACACTTAAAACACAGTGAAGTTTTGAAAGGGGAAGACTCATGGATCGTGCTGAATTAAAGGCACAGGCCAAGGACTTATTGAATGGACACTTTAAGTTTTACTTGGTCTTGTTGCTACCATTTTATATTTTGGATATTGCCTCAGGCATTACCCAGACCATTGAGCGGGTTGATAACACCCAGACCTTGTCTTGGTCGTGGATCATTACGTTTGCCAGCTCATTGCTCATGGTCGGTATCACCTTTGTCATGATTGACCTTGCGCGTGGGGTCGGGGACTATGAAGCGCCCGTTAGCAAGTCGTTTACCATCGCCAACCGAGGGGACTATTTCATCGGGACGATTGGCTTATCGATCGTCATGTTCATCTTAACGTTCCTGTGGTCACTGCTATTTGTTATTCCTGGTATTATTAAGAGCTTTTCTTATTCTCAAGCGATTTATATTTATCGTGACTATTTAGACCAGGGCCACAAGATCAGCTTTTTAGAAGCCATTACGAAGAGTCGTGAGATGATGGACGGACACAAGGCAGAGTACTTTGTGCTCCAACTGAGTTTCATTCTCTGGTGGCTGTCATGTATCGTTATCTTGCCATTCTTCTGGGTAGAACCATACTATCAGCAGACCATGGCAAACTATTACGTGCACCTAGCTGATGGTCAGCGTGAGACCACGGACGAGCCCGTAACGGTCGTTGGTGAAGAAACACCAGTCGATGAAACGACTGCCGACGATGGTGACACACCATCAGAGACGGATGAGACAACGGCGCCTGATAACCAACCAGATGCTGATAAACCAACTGATACGCCGAAGGACGACTAGTAGCAAAAATAAAGACCTGTTCGTACGCTTGTTTAAGTGTCACCAGCGGGTCTTTTTTGTGAGGCAGAGCGTGGAAGAAGGCGTTTAGAGGGCGGAGCGTAAGCCGACTCTGGCAGAAATGCCGGGTTTGGCATTTGTGCCAGAGTCGGCTTACGCTGTAGCCCTCTGCCTTCTGTAACGCGTTTCGGCAAGGTAGCCAAGCAAACAAATTTTAACGATTAGAAATTAAGACGAGTGTCTTGTTTTAGCCAGTCAGTGGTACGGTTACAACCCAAACTCGATTCTGACCGCCCTTATCTCAAACGTTAATCCATGATACACTAATCAGGATTAATTTAATTAGGAGAGAAAAATTGGCTGACACAAATCGAAAGCCACAGTGGCAAAAAAACCTGTATGCGCTGTGGCTGGGTAACTTTATTACGGGTGCCGGTGCTAGTATGAGCTTGCCATTCTTGCCGCTCTTTATTAGCACCATGGATCATTTTTCAAAGTTTCAACTGAACTTATACGCCGGGTTGGCGTTTTCGGTCACGTTTTTAAGTCAAGCCATCGTGTCCCCGCTTTGGGGCAAACTGGCTGACCGGACTGGCCGGAAACCCATGTTGATGCGCGCGGCAGCTGGGATGACCATTACAGCAACGTTAACGGGCTTTTCGCCAAACGTCTGGGTCCTGATTGGACTGCGGTTATTACAGGGCTGTTTTTCGGGCTACATCAACAACGCGTATGCGCTGATTGCTAGTGAGGTACCGAATGATAAGAGCGGTCAGACGATGGGGACGCTCACTACTGGCAATATCGGCGGTCAATTGATCGGCCCAATTTTTGGTGGTTACATTGCCGGCTTATTCGGATATCAAGTGCCATTCTTTATTTTTGGGGGCCTGATGTTTATTGCGACAATCGTGACGCTGTTCTTCGTGAAGGAAGACTTTAAGCCGATGGACGTGCACAACCCGTTGGCCAATAAAAACGCGTTTGCGGGCATCAAACACAAGAGTATTGTTTGGGCGATGATTATTTCATCAATGCTGATTCAAGCCGCAACAACGTCGATCAATCCCATTATCAGTTTGTTTGTGAAAGAACTGATGCATGGTCACGGCAACGTTGCCATGACCAGTGGGGTGATTGCCGCGCTGCCCGGGATTGCCACTCTGCTGGCCGCTTCCCGGCTTGGGGCGCTAAGTGATCATATTGGCCCACAGAAGGTGCTCATTGCCGGATTGATTTTCTGCGGTTGCATGTTCCTGCCGATGTACTTTGTGACGAGTGTGTTCACGCTGGGCATCTTCAGGTTTCTGGTGGGGATTTCGGATGCAGCGTTACTACCAGTTACCCAAACGGTCATGACGCTGGATACACCGTCGGAAGCCATCAGTCGAATCTTTAGTTACAACCAGTCCTCACAGGCCATTGGGTCGGTTGTCGGTCCAATGCTTGCCTCACTTGTAGCTGGTGTTCTAGACTACCGTTACGTTTTCTTAATGACTACTGGATTGGTTCTCATTAACTTGGCAGTCGTGGGATTGGCGTATCGCCACGACCGGAAAACGGTTAAAACCGCGTAAGAAACGAGACAATCACTTGAAAGCGTCACAGCGATTCAGTAAAATTGAATTTGGATTAAATTAATAAGTAGGAGTGTCAATTTATGGGCAGAGCACAAGAACGGACGCGGCATCAAATTATTACTGCGTTTTTAGACTTATTAGCAGAACAGTATTTTGACACCATCAGTGTCTCAAAAGTATCGGATGCCAGTTTTGTGACCCGCAGTACCTTTTATCGGTATTTTAAGGACAAAAACGACCTGCTGTTTAACGCGATTGAAAGCACCATCAGCCAATCGGTTCCAGACCAAGCGCTGATGAACCAATTTGTGAATTATGTGGAAGCATACTGGCCACTGTTGCGGCACTTGTCACCAAGTCGCCAAAGCCGGTCAAACTTAAATGATATCTTAAACCAGATTTTGTGGGATATGGTCCATAGAAGGGTCAAGGAGACTCCAACGGACACGGACCCAATGATCCAACTCATGGTAACGGCGGAGCACCCAGACCTCATGATCAGTGTCGTAGAAGGCATGATGATGGGCGTCATGGAGTATTATGTGCAAAACGACGTTGAAAAAATCGATAAGCAAGAGCTTGAAGATACAATGTCGGATATTGTGGGGAAGTTGACAAAGTAAGAGTGTGGAGCAAGGCGGTTAAGGGGCAGAATGTAACGGACTCTGGCAGAAAAGTCCGGGTCTGACTTTTCTGCCAGAGTCCGTTACATGGCCATCCCTTGCCTTGCGGAACACGTTTCGGCACGGTTGCCAAGAAAGCCGTAACCATAACCAGTCGGCGGACCAAAAAGACACAATCCCGGGTCTGACTTTTTTGCCAGAGACCGTTACATGGTCGCCTCTTGCCTTGCGGAACACGTTTCGGCACGGTTGCCAAGAAAGTCAGTAGCCGTAACCAGTCGGCTGATAGAAAGTACAATCCTGGGTCTGACTTTTTTGCCAGAGTCCGTTACACGTTAGCCCCGCTTGTGGAACACGTTTTGGCATTCTTGCCAAGAAAACACTCACTAACCACACACTTTCCCAGCCTAAGCAATTACCAATAGAAAAATAAATTAGAAAAAAGCGTTCAGAAAACCATTCTGAACGCTTTTTCTATCCAATCCCCAACACAACAGCGTTTCTCACGTAAGCAGTAGATAACCGACCGTATTCAAATCAACTCTAAAATGATTTACGATTACCTCATCAAATAAAATTGGTGAGGTAATTTTTTATGACTGAAAAACCTGATATTGTTCAAATTCGCATGGGTCAAACGCCACAGTCGCAACCAACGGTTACGACGAAAGCAATGCACATCAAAGTCGGCACCAACAAATCTGTCATTATCTACAATCACATTAATGGTTATATTTTAGATGCATTCCTAAAGGCGGTGTTTAGCGATGATAATCGACCAAAATAAGCTTCATCAGATCTTTCTGGTCTGCGGAAAAACAGATTTAAGAAAAGGAATTGATGGTCTAGCTGGGGTGGTTCAAGATCAATTTGATTTGGACCCATATAACAGCGCGTTATATTTGTTCTGCGGGAGTCGTAAAGACCGATTCAAAGCACTGTACTGGGATGGTGACGGATTCCTGTTATTATACAAACGAATTGAGAATGGTCGACTCCAATGGCCAGTTGATCAAGCTGCAATTCGTAAGCTAAATCCCAAACAGTTACTTCGTCTCCTGAGCGGGTGGTCGCTGGAGTCGACCATTCATCAAGTGACCCCACCGGGTCACAAAAAATAGCTTTTAAACCCGTTTAGCGAGTGGTAAACTCATTTCAACAACTCTTATATACGGAAAGGAGTGAATGCGATGGCTAAGCACGTAAAAAATATTGAAGCCGAACTAATTCGACAGAACACTGAGCTAAAACAAGAAGTGCACGAACTAAAACAGACGATTCTACTTCTGGAAGAACAGGTGGCATTTTTAACCAAAAAGATCTATGGCCAAAGCTCTGAAAGAATTAATTCTGATCAATTGTCATTATTCGGACAAAGTGGTGTTTTTACCGAACCAGAGCAAACTGGGAACCAAAGCGAAGAGACCTACCAAGTAATAACCAAGATCAGGTCGAAACAGAAGACACGCAAACAAACAATCAGTCCTGACCTGCCGGTTCAGGACGTTTTAATTCCATTCGATGCCAGTCAGTGTCCTCACGGACACTCTGACTGGCTCATCGTCGGCAAAAAATTTGTCCGCCAAGAAGTCTGTTACGAACCGGGACGCCTGTACGTTAAAAGAATCTACATAGAAACTGGCACCTGCAGTGAATGTGAAAGACAAACTGGCCTTACTTATATGTTTCAGAGCCAGGCGCCGCATGGTTTATTAGCCCATAGTCCATTGTCAGCATCGCTGGCAGCGCATGTGATCAGTGACAAGTTTCTGTTAGATCTGCCCTTGTATCGACAACAAAGAGCCCTTAAACAGGGCGGCTTTAATGTTTCAGAGGGGACCTTAGCTAATTGGATCATCAAAACTAGCCAACTGATAGAACCATTGTATGGTCTGATCCACCGAGAATTAATTGCCCGTCATCACCTTCAAGGTGATGAAACACTAATCCAAGTTATTAACGAGCCTGGTCGGGCAGCAAAGTCAAGATCTTACATGTGGGTCGCGACCATCCCTTTGAAGCTAACCAATCGGATTGTGTACTATGCTTATAGCCAGACCAGAGCTGGTTCATTCGCGCAGAAACAACTCTATAGCACGTATCAAGGTGTGTTACAATGCGACGGATATGCGGGCTATAATCTGCTTGGTGATCAGGCAATCAAGCGCGTCGGCTGTTGGGCGCACGTCCGGCGAAAGTTCAAAGATGCGTTTGATGCCGATAAACAGTACGTTGAAACACCCTTGCGATTGATCAACAGCATGTTTCGACTCGAAAAGACCTGGCAACACTTTTCTCCACGAGTACGCCAGCGACGTCGGCGTAGTAAAATAAGACCGCTTTTAAAACAGTTCTGGCAGTGGGTCGATCACTATGACGGGCTAGCTAAGTCCCGACTAGGTAAAGCCGTGACTTACGCGGCTGATCAACGCATGTATCTGAGCCGAATCGTGAACGATGGAACCATGGACTGGAGCAACAACACCGCTGAACGAACGATGAAGAGTTTAGTGATTGGTCGAAAGAACTGGCTGTTCAGTACTAGCCCAGAAGGTGCTAGATCAACAGCAATTTGGATGACAATTGTCGAGAGTGCCAAGGCCAATCACATTGATCCGACGAAATATATCGAATATATTCTACTCGGAGTTGCGCAACTACCAACTTTCCCAAAAAAGGAACAGTTAGCAGCTTATTTACCATGGAATTTCAAAGAATCCGATCTTGAGGCAGTCAAAAGAGCGCAAGCTGGAGTACTAATTCCTGATAAGAACGAAGACAAGAACGCATCATAGTAAGAAGCCTGGTATGTCTCAAAGAACGAGACATACCAGGCTTCTTTTTATATTTGTGATGAAATCGCAGTATTCAATACGGTCAGTTATCTACTGCTTACTTTCTCACCGCCATCCACCCCAAACAACCCCAGCATTATCTCTAGTTCACCCCATCAATCATGTTACATAATTTCATACCACGTATTTACAAATGTGCAACCACATGCTATTATGTAAACGGTTACAAAAGTAAAACGGTTTAATAAAAAGGAGAATCCACCATGAAATTAGCAAAATACATCGACCACACCTTATTAGCAGCAGACGCCACTGAAGACCGAGTAGACAAGACGATT
This sequence comes from Secundilactobacillus paracollinoides, assembly GCF_001702155.1. Lineage (NCBI taxonomy): Bacteria > Bacillati > Bacillota > Bacilli > Lactobacillales > Lactobacillaceae > Secundilactobacillus > Secundilactobacillus paracollinoides. The sequence goes on along the minus strand of NZ_CP014912.1, from coordinate 230,002 downwards.
GCCGAAGCCATCCAATATGACTTTGCTTCCGTTTGTATCAATCCTTATTGGGTCAAGCATACGGCTGCTGGCTTGAAGGATTCAGACGTCAACACTTGTACGGTTATCGGGTTCCCTTTGGGGGCAACGTCAACTGAATCAAAGGTCTTTGAAGCCCAACAAGCTATCAAAGATGGTGCTGATGAACTGGACATGGTTATCAACATTGGTGAATTAAAGGCTAACCACAACGATGCTGTTAAAGCTGACATCAAAGCATTAGCTGACGCTGTTCATGCTGAAGGCAAGTTGCTGAAGGTCATCATCGAAACGAGTTTGTTGGATCATGATGAAAAGGTTCGCGCATGCGAATTATCTGAGAGTGCCGGTGCTGATTTTGTGAAGACCTCTACTGGGTTCTCAACTGCGGGTGCCAAGGTTGAAGATGTCAAATTAATGCGTGAAACAGTCGGCGACCGATTAGGTGTTAAGGCTTCTGGTGGGGTGCACTCAAAGGCTGAAGCCGAAGCAATGATTGCTGCGGGTGCCACTCGAATCGGCGCCAGTGCCAAGATCGTGACTGAATAATTAAACGAGACGAATTGGAGGCGCATCAGGATGACGTTTAAACGTGTATTTGGAATTGTGACGGACTCAGTTGGTATTGGTGAAGCTAGCGATGCTAAGGACTTTGGCGATGTTGGTGCCGATACGTTAGGCCACATTGGTGACTTTTACAAGGGCAACTTTAAGGTGCCGAACCTGCAGAAAATGGGACTCTCAAACATTCGCCCAGAAAACCCGATTGAGGGGGTTCCGGTAGCGGAGGCACCAACTGGCTACTTTGGCAAGATGCATGAAATTTCCGTTGGTAAAGATAGTATGGACGGCCATTGGGAAATGATGGGTCTGCCGGTACTAGAACCACTGGGCTTCTTCCCACAAGGGTTCCCACAAGAATTGATCGACAAGCTCGAAAAATTCAGTGGTCGGCACATCATCGTTAACAAGCCATATTCCGGTACCGATGTCATTCACGACTATGGTGAGCACCAAATGGAAACAGGCGACCTGATCGTTTATACATCAGGGGATTCAGTGCTGCAGATTGCTGCCCATGAAGACGTGATTCCGCTCGAAGAACTCTATAAGATCTGTGAGTATGCGCGGTCAATTACCATCGACAAACCATACCGCATTGGCCGAATTATTGCACGACCATACGTTGGCCCTGATAAGGATCACTTTACCCGGACTGCCAACCGTCATGACTTTGCATTGGAACCTACCGACGAAACGGATATGGATCGGCTGAAGGCAGCTGGCCTGGACGTGCTTGCCGTTGGAAAGATCAACGATATCTTCTCTGGCCATGGCATTACGGATGGCGTTCATACTGAATCAAACGATGACGGGATGGACAAGACGATTGAAAACGCCGAAAAAGACTTTCACGGCTTCAGCTTTACGAACCTGGTGGACTTTGACGCCATGTACGGCCACCGTCGTAATCCTGAAGGCTACGGTAAAGCCTTAATGGCCTTCGATGTTCGCTTGGGCGAACTGATGAGCAAACTCAAGGATGACGACCTGCTGATCATTACCGCTGACCACGGGAACGACCCTGGCTTTAAGGGCACCGACCACACGCGTGAATACGTGCCATTATTAGTTTGGTCACCAAGCTTTAAGGGTGGCAAGGCCCTAGGCATTCGTCAGACTTACGGAGATTTTGGGGCGACTGTCCTAGATAATTTCAACGTCCAGAAGGGTGAGTACGGGACATCATTCCTAGCTGACTTACAATAATTTGAAACCGCTAACAAACGAACGGAGGAAATAACCATGAGTACACACATTGGCGCCGAAATGGGCGATATCGCAGATACTGTTTTAATGCCTGGAGATCCGTTACGCGCAAAGTACATTGCTGAGAACTTTATGGAAAACGTGGTTCAGTATAATAAGGTACGAAATGCGTTCGGCTACACCGGAACCTATAAGGGCCATAAAGTTTCTGTTCAGGGCACTGGGATGGGGATTCCATCGATCTCCATCTACACTAATGAACTGATCAAATTCTTTGGGGTCAAGCACCTGATGCGGGTCGGCAGTATTGGCGGATTTGGCGAAAATATCAAGATTCGTGACATTTTAATCGCCCAGTCAGCCAGCACCGATTCAGCCATCATCCAAAACACGTTTAAAGCGGGCGTCATTTATGCCCCAACGGCTGACTTTGATATGTTGTTGAAAGCTTACCAATCCGCTCAAGACGCCCACGTTGCCGTTAAGGTCGGCAACATCTTTAGCGCTGACCGATTCTACAATGATGAGATCGATTATCAGCAATTGACCGACTACGGGATTTTGGGCACTGAAATGGAAACGGCCGCCCTGTACATGTTAGCTGCGAAGTACCACGTTCAGGCGCTGTCGATCAACACAGTCAGCGATAATTTGACAACGGGGGAAGCCTTGTCTGCTGAGGACCGGGAAACATCCTTTGAAGAAATGGCCAAGATTTCATTAGAAACGGCCATTAAGTGCACGGATCAATAATTGTCCGGACAACTGGTCAAACCATGGTAAGATAGGGAGAATGAATGCACTAATTTTGAGAAAACCAAGTGAGGTCAGGACAAATGATGAAGAAGACTGCCAGTGAAAAACGCATTGCTGAAAGTATCCGGGTTGCGAGACTGTACTATGAGTCAGGCCTCGGTCAGGCCGAGATTGCCCAAAAACTGTCAATCTCGCGGCCAACTGTGTCACGACTCCTCCAGTTTGCATTGGATGAAGGATACGTTCAGATCACCATCGTTGACCCATTTTCAAGCGTGCAGAACCTTGAAAAAACACTGGAAGAAAAATTTGGTCTGAAAGAAGCTCACGTGGTGTACACCAAAGCATCCGACTACCATGAATTGACAAGTGAACTTGGCAAGTTTACTGCGGATTACCTGACTAAAACGGTTAAAGATGGCGACCTCATCGGGGTCAGCTGGGGAAAAACAATGTATCAGGTGGCAGCCCATCTCACGAACCAGACGGCTCAAAACGTGCGCATCGTGGAGCTCAAGGGGAGTGTGACGTACACACCAACGCCCGTTTATGGGGAAGAAATCTTAATGAAATTCAGTCAGGCATTCCATACGGCACCGAACGTTTTGCCGCTGCCAGTGATTTTTGGTAACCAAACGACCCACGACATCGTGATGGAAGACCGGCACATCAAGCGTCTGATCGATATGGGACGTGATTGTAACGTGGCGTTGTTCACGGTCGGTACCGTGCGCGATGATGCGCTGTTATTTCAGACGGGGTACTTTACCCACGACGAACAAGCGGAGATTCAGTCGCGTGCTATTGGCGACATCTGCTCACGTTTCTATGACAAACAGGGGCGAGTGGCTGTACCTGAAATTAATCGGCGAACGGTCGGTGTCCAATTAGAAGACCTTAAAAACAAAGAAAAATCGATCCTGGTAGCTGGCGGTAAGCGTAAATTTGATGCCATTTTAGGTGCCCTAACAGGCGGCTATACCAATTGTCTGATCACCGACATTGATACCGCTCACCAGCTACTGGAGGAAGCCTAACGGAGGAAACGGTTATGAGAATGGTCGACGTGATTGACCACAAGAGAAATGGAAGCGCTTTAACAAACGAAGAGATCAAATTCTTCGTGGATGGGGTGGTTGATGGATCGATTCCGGACTACCAGACAAGCGCATTATTAATGGCCATCTACTTTAACGGCATGGCAGATGGCGAACAGGCTGAGTTGGCGATGCAGATGTTGAAGTCTGGTGACCAGTTGGATCTGTCCGACATCCCAGGAAATAAAGTGGACAAGCACTCAACCGGTGGGGTCGGCGACAAGACCAGCATTCCATTGGCACCAATGATTGCTGCCTTAGGGATTCCAATTCCAATGATTTCCGGGCGCGGCCTCGGTCATACTGGCGGCACGTTGGATAAGCTCGAGGCCATCCCTGGTTTTAACGTTGAGCTGACTGAAGACCAGTTCAAACAACAGGTCAAGGATATTAAGCTCGCCATCGTCGGTGCGACGGGCAATATTGCGCCCGCTGATAAGAAAATTTATGCACTGCGCGATGTGACGGATACTGTTGATTCTATCCCATTGATTGCGGGCTCGATCATGAGTAAAAAGATTGCGTCCGGTACCGATGCCCTTGTCCTTGACGTGAAGACGGGTTCTGGCGCCTTCATGAAGAGTGGAGACCAGGCGCGTGATCTGGCAAAGGCACTGGTTTCAATCGGTCAAAACACAGGAATGGATTGCATGGCGGTCATTTCAGATATGAACCAGCCACTGGGGAACATGATCGGCAACGCGTTGGAGATTCAAGAGTCTATCAGCATTTTAAAGGGTGAGGGTCCGGCTGATATCACGGATCTTGTGTTGACGCTTGGCAGTCAGATGGTTGCTTTAGCTAAGAAGGCTAAGACCTTAGCTGAAGCCCGCGCAATGCTGCAGGCCGTCATCGATAACGGCAAGGCACTCGAGTCCTTCCGACAGATGATCGTGGCGCAGGGTGGCAACGGTGACGTGGTCGATGACCCGATGTTGATGCCGCAAGCACAGTTTAAGATTGACCTGCCAGCCAAGGCGGACGGGGTTGTCGCTAAGATGACTGCTGATGAATTGGGTATCGCCAGCATGTTGCTTGGCGGCGGTCGTCAAACAAAGGATGACGATCTGGATTACGCGGTTGGTCTCGAACTCCACAAAAAGGTGGGCGATCCAGTCAAGGCTGGCGAGTCGCTGCTGACCATTTACAGTAATCGTGAGTCCGTTGACGACATTAAGACGTTACTGTACGACAACATTGAGATTGCAGATCATGCAGAACCCATTAAACTGATCCACGAAATCATCAAATAGCACCATCACCGCGGCGTATGCGGGCAAAAGACTGATAATGGTAAACCTGAGGCGGGTTTGGCAGTGTTGGTCTTTTTTGTTGAGCGTGAAGGAAAACGGTAGGAAGTGGATGATCTTTTCACTGTCCAGTGAGAGTCCGTTGCATTCCGCAATTTGGCAGGTCGTCGAAGTGGCTCGCGACTGAGCTAACTCGATTTCTGCTGCGCAGCTCTCGAGTGGATCTCAGTCGTCTCGCACATCAGTAACCGACCCAAGAACGGTCGCTAACTGATGTCGACACCACGACAACCTGCCAAATTGCTGCATTCCACTGACGTTGAGCCTACTTTTTATTATCGGTTAAGCATCACAAAAGCGTTAAATCGAATTCGAAGAGAATCCGCCCTCGACTGCGGTAAGTCCATTGACAGCAATGCTTCTCGCAAGGTGCTTGGACCCGGTAACGATTGGTTAACAGGTTTCATGACATCGCTTATGAAGACTTAACGTCTACGATGACTAACACAGGTATCGTAGCGTAGTGGAGCTGGTCGGCATTGCTGGCTGTGGTGTCGGTGTTCGTTGGCGAGGGTACTTTCCTCGCTTACGAACACGGGAGACGTAGGAGATCCTTGAATTTCTGGTAAGAATTCAATAGCTCCGGAGCGACCCCACCTCAGCCTGCAGGGCCGAACGGCGCAACGAAGCGGCATGGAACACGATTTAAACCAGTCAGCAACAGAAAACACCATTTCAAAAAGTTGCCCAATGAACAAGTGAGCGTCAACCACAACCTCAACACGCGGCTATGCTATACTCAAATTAGAATCAGTCTAGACAAAAGGTGGAGGAGACGCATATGACAATTGATTTAACAGATACTCAGGCCGTTTATAAGGATGCTGGCCAATACATTGAATTTACGACGCTTTTATTGAATCGTAAGGATCGGGATGCCGAGTTGGCAGCAGTACAGGATTTTGCGGGCAACTACCAATCTATTTTAAACAGCATGAACATCCGCTATCCGGATGCAAAGTTAGCCGTTGCCTTTGGCTTTAGTAACGCAGCGTGGACCTATTTGTTTCCAAATGCGGACAAGCCAAAACAACTTGTCGATTTTGAACCAGTTAAGGGACCAAAGTATACCGCACCAGCAACGCCGGGGGATCTCTTCTTTCATGTGCGGGCTGTTAACGAAGCCGTTGTTTACGAAATCATGGATCAGTTCAGTGAATTCTTCCGTGATGTCACGTCCGTTGTAGATGAAACACATGGGTTCCGCTACTTTGAGGGCCGAGCAATTGTTGGCTTCATTGATGGGACTGAGAATCCAAGCACTCAGCAAGCGCCAGAATACGCGGTGATCGGCGATGAGGACCCGAAGTTTATTGACGGCTCATACGCCTTTGCCCAGAAATACACCCATGACATGGATGCGTGGAAGGCACTGCCAACTGAGGAGCAGGAAAAAACGATTGGCCGAAAGAAGTTCTCTGACCGTGAATTAGCGGATGAGGAGAAGTCGCCGAATGCCCACAATATCGTTGCTCAGGATAATAAGGACGGTATCGAGCATAAGATCGTGCGGATGAACGTGCCGTTTTCAGACCCGGCGAAGAACGTGACGGGGACCTACTTTATCGGGTATGCGCGCGAGTATGCGATTATTCGGCGGATGCTTGAGGGCATGTTCACCAACAGCGACCGGTTGCTGGATTACAGTACGCCGATCAACGGGAACATGTACTTTATTCCATCACTATCACTTGTTGACGACATTGCGGATGACGCACTTTAAACTGTAAGTTCAAAACGACTTCGGCTCGATCATGTTAATGGTCAGTCTAAGTCGTTTTTAAGTTGGTCAAGTTTCAGCTGAGCGTTATCCTGAACGATGGCATGAAGCGGCATCACAAATTCACGGTAATGGGTGACTGCAGAAATGCCCTTTCATTGACACCCGTTCATTAATTCAGTTTAATGGGGGTACTGACGTTGAAAGGAACGGACTGTTATGTTTGTATACACCTACGATATTAAGATGGCCGTCATTGCGTTTCCGTTTGTGGCGCTGCTTATCACGTTTCCAGTACTGCTCTGGCACTATCACCGATTTGGCGCGATTTCTCGGTGGTCGATCCTGATGCTGTATAGTTTTGTGTTTTATTTGATGTGTGCCTATTTTTTGATTATTCTCCCGTTGCCATCGATCGCGTCAGTCGCTAAGTTGACGACACCGCGGTATAATTTGCACCCGCTATTATTTATTCGCGAGTTTCTGCAATATAATCCATTTCAGCTGACAAATATCCACACTTGGTTGCCGGCGATAAAGGCGCCAACGGTCATTCAACCGGTCTTTAACATCTTCTTGACTGTGCCGTTTGGCTTCTACCTGCGGACCCATTTTAAACGGTCGTGGTGGCAGACGATTCTCATGTCGTTTTGCTTATCCTTGTTCTTCGAATTGACACAGTTGTCGGGTCTGTACGGCATCTACCCGCGGCCGTATCGGTTGTTTGATGTGGATGATCTGTTGATGAATACGATTGGCGGTTTTCTTGGATTCGGGCTGGCGAGGGTCGCGATACCGTTCCTGCCGACCTCTGAGCATGTGATGGAACGCCTTAAACCGCGGGCTGAGAAAGTGTCCACTTTCCGTCACGCGACTGCGTTTGTTGTTGATTGGCTGGAGATATCCGTTGTGAGTGGTGTCGTTTCACTTGTCTTGGGTATTCTGGGTGTTCCAAAGGCCGCGGATGAACTGGTGCTACTTGCTGTCATGGCATTGGTTGTGTTATTGCCAGAATTGGTAACGCGCAAAACGCTTGGCCTGCGGGTCGTCCATTTGCAACTTGCTGACCGCAGTGGCGATGCAGCGTCTAAACAACAGGTTATCGGCCGGTTTCTGGGCGGCTACAGCCTGATCATCGTTTGGAACGTGATGGCGTTTATGAATCAATTTTTCAAGTCGGGGTCCCTAACATCACAGTGGATCGGCATTGGCTTGTTTGGCTTTTCCTTGCTGTTCTTTTTGGTCATTGGTGTGGATCTGCTGATCGATGTCTTTCGGCCAAGTCACGAATTGTTGTTTGAAAAATTCAGTCGAACGAAATTAACATCTACTTACGGTAAATAGCTGAAAAAAACACACTGCTGAATGCATTCAGCAGTGTGTTTTTTATTGAACAGAGACTGTGGTTAAACTTTTGGAAAATGGTATCAAGCGATTTTTTACAGGCGTTAGTAAAATGCCGGCTTGTCACCATCCGTATTCGGTTGGTTGACGCCAACGGAATGTTTAATTTCCTGCGTTGGGTCGTTAATGAGCTTGACCACGAAGGCCGCAATGCTCTTACGCGAGACCTCGGTACCCTTAAATGGCTCGCCTTTTTGGGTGGTTTCGTAATCGATGACATCGTTATTCGTAAGCCAAGCTGGCCGGATAAGGGTGTAGTCTAAGTCAGAATCCTCTAAAACCTTGGCAGCCGCGGCGTAGCGTTGCAGATAACCCTGTAACGTTGCATTGTTCCACTCGCCAAATTTGCCGGGGACTTCATCGTAGATGCCCAGCGTGGAGATCCAGATCAGGCGTTTGATCCCAGTGGCGTCCAGGGCTGTGACGACGGCCTTGGCCTGGTCCTCGATATTGTTCCCAGCCAGGTTCGCGTAAACGATATCCTGGCCGAGGGCGGCTTTCTTTAATTGATCAACATCATCTGCACTGCCATCCACGATGGTTTCACGGTTTGCGTCACTCGCACTGATTCGACTAGCGTTACGAAGAAACAGTGTCAGGTGGTGAGGTGTTTCCGCCAACAATTGTTTTTCAGCCAGCCGAGCAATCTGACCGTTTGCACCTAAAATCAAGATATTACTCATGTATCGACACATCCTTTTCATTTATGATTCGACTTTATTATAAAAGGCATGGCGGTCAATAAAAACGGACAACTGCAGGGGAGTTGTCCGGATCAGATTGAAACTGAAGTTTACATCTTTGGTGCGCCCGGCATGGGCGCCAACTAGACGGTGAAAGTCCGTTGCGGGCCGTAGTAGTCGGAACCGCAAGTCAATGACAAGGGTGTCCATCGTGAGGTGGAATCTGAAGGAAGTCGGCGACAAAGTACCGCATTGATGTACAAGAATCAGCTATAAGGCTGTGTTGGTCGGACGAGGTTGCCAAACAAACCAAAGTCCAATACTACTCGAGGCCATCGCAGTAAAGCTGGCAATGACATGGTACGAAAGTGGGCGTTCTTACCCGGGGAGGCCTGTATCGTACGTTCCCGACAAGAGGCGCGCTAAGCGCCACAGGAACAAACATCGCAGTGATGTGGTGCAGAACGATACAGGAGTCAGCCGAGGCCATAGTAGTGGTATCTGCCACGAAGGGCTGAACAATAATAGGTCATCATTGATATTGGAGGTGGAGACAGTGCAACAACCGCAGAATACAGAAAAAGCTGACCGCCGGCGGACAGTAGGACTGGAAGCCCAAGAACAAGTCGGGGTGCGTAGCACTGACTCTGGTGAAAATACGATGATGAACGGCACTAAGTTTCAAGAGTTAGTCTTAGACCGAAATAACCTGAACGAGGCTTATCTTCGCGTCTGCAGAAACAAAGGTGCAGCAGGACTAGACGGAATGACCGTTGACGAACTGTTGCCCTACTTGAGGAAACATAAACAGGAATTACTGCAAGCTTTACAAAACGAGACCTATCGGCCTCGTCCCGTTAAGCGGGTTGAAATTCCAAAACCTAATGGTGGTAAACGCAAGCTCGGAATACCAACTGTGATTGACCGACTTGTTCAACAAGCCATGGCGCAAGTCATGGTGCCAACATTTGAGCGTGTCTTCTCAGATAATAGTTTTGGGTTCCGACCGAATCGAAGTGCTAAAGATGCCATTGATAGAGTGGTTCAGTTCTACAATCAGGGCTATCACTATGTCGTGGATCTCGATTTAAAAGCATACTTCGATACGGTCAACCACGATCTGCTTATTAAATTTATTGAGCAGTATATTACGGATCCATGGATACTGCATCTCATTCGTCGCTTCCTAACCAGCGGTGTCATGAATGGTGGTCTATTTGAACGAAGTGATAAAGGCACCCCTCAAGGTGGCCCCTTATCGCCACTTTTGGCTAACATTTATCTCAACGAACTGGATAAGCTGTTAACTTCCAGAGGTCATAAGTTTGTCCGCTATGCGGACGATTGTAATATTTATGTCCGAAGCAAACGTGCTGGAGAACGGGTTCTGACTAATGTTACTCGCTTTCTTGAAGGCGACCTAAAGGTCACCGTCAATGAGGACAAGACATCAGTAAGTTCGCCTCTGCGGGCCAAGTTCCTGGGATTTTCCTTGGGGGTTGGTCGAGGAGGTGCGTATGCGCGACCTGCTTGGCAGGCCAAGCAACGCATCAAGTCTGCACTCAGGAAAATGACCAAGCGCAATCGGGGCGTTTCGTTAAACCTGGTGTTTAACGAGATTCATCAAAAGATGCGTGGGTGGTTACAGTACTATTCGGTCGGGAAAATGACCAATTTTATCCGTCACTTAGACGAATGGTTGCGAGCAAGGATTCGCCAGTATATTTGGAAACAGTGGAAGAAGCTCAAAACAAAGGTCAATCATCTTGTAAAACTGGGGCTTTCTGGCACCAGTGCTTATACAATGGCCAATACCCGTAAGGGTTATTGGCGAACTGCGCATAGCAAGACATTGACCTATACTCTGACAAACAAAAGACTGGAACGCCTTGGACTCATCAATATGAGCAAGACACTCCAGTCAATACAAAGTGCTTAAATTATTGAACCGCCGTATACGGAACCGTACGTACGGTGGTGTGAGAGGTCGGTAATTGAATTAATCAATTACCTCCTACTCGATTAGACGAGTTTTTGACTTAAACCCATTGTTTGTTCCGTTTGTGGTCATTCACGAATGGTTGAATATGGTGTTCCTGTTATCTTTGTTTATCACATAGTGCCATCATGTCGGTCGGTTCAACTACGCAAGGATTCTGGCAGTAGTCACAATTGCTGGTGGATATTCATAAGTGGTGTCATTAAACGCGCTAATTAATTGCTACTGGTAGTAGCGCATTATGGGAAGCATTGCTGTCAATATCATAATGAGCAGTCGAGGGCGGATTCTCCGCAAACTAGGGTTAACGCTATTGTGTTGCTTAATAGGTGCTATAAAGATAGCTCAATTTTAGTGGAATGGCGCATTTTGGCACAGCGCTGTTGCGAGCCACTACGGCGCTGTGCCAAATTGCAGAATGCAACGGGCTATCAGGGTATTGAAAAGACGCTCCAGACCTCGGCAATTGTCAGAATCAGCCGACTTCCGTATTACGGTCATCAGCGCGATGATAGGTTTTAATTTGTTTTGACCGCATGAGCAACCCGTTCATGCCATCTTCGAGGTAGTGACGCAAAAACTGATACTGAGTTGTCATGGGTTGCGGATCAGGATCAGTTAGCCACTGATCAACACTGGCGTAGAGGGAGTCGCCCAGCGTGCGTTGCAGAAACCGGCAGTAGTCGGTATCAATGGCGATGTGTTCGGCCTCACCCATGCTGACAAAAATACTACCGATCATGGTTTGTAAGTGCGTTTTAATGATCGTTTCAGGGGCATTTTGTACGTCTAACGGTAACAGTTGGCGATAAAAGTCATGATTTTCCACAAAGTAAGTGAGCATCCGCCGCAGCGTTTGCGGCCAAAACCGGTAGTTGCCGCAGTGTTTGATTGCGGTATCCGTTTCCGTCTGGTAGATCCACGCAAGCACATCGTACTTATCGTGGAAGTAATCATAAAAGGATTGGCGGCGCAAATTGGCTGTTTTCATGATACTGGTTACGGAAATGTGATCGAACGGGTCGCTTACCACAAGTGATTTGGTCGCCTGTGCAATTTTATTTTTGGTGGTCATTTGCATCCCTCCGAGGTGTTACCGCTATTATACCGCGTTTTCCGGTGGGTGCCAGTTTCGACCGTTGAAGAGGATGATTTGTCAGCACCTCGCAAAAATTGTAAAATAATGCTACGTGCGATAGTTAACGGCGTGAACGTCATTATTTATGTGACCATTAATTTAGAGGAGTGAATTCCAGTGAGCGGTATTTTAGATGGAAAAAAGATTGTGATTATGGGGGTTGCCAACAAGCGAAGCCTAGCATACGGCTGCTATCAGGCGTTACAGGCGCAGGGGGCCCAGTTAATCTTAACGTATCAAAATGAACGGTTTAAGAAGAGTCTCAGCCAGTTTATCGACGAGGACGTCCAGTTAGTTGAATGTGATGTGGCGGACCCAGAAAACGTTAAAACGGCCTTTGCGACAATTAAAGCACAAGTCGGCAGCATTGACGGTATTATTCATGCAATTGCTTATGCAGACCCAGAAGCCTTATCTGGTGAAACGACGGATGCAGACTTGGATGCCTTCGAAAAGGCTGAGGTCATCAGCGTGTACTCCCTCATTTCTGTGGCCAAGTATGGTCGCGAAATCATGAATGATGGCGGCAGTATTGTGACCTTGACGTACATGGGGTCAGAACGCGCCATTCCAAACTACAACATCATGGGGATTGCCAAAGCTGGCTTGGAAGCAACTGTGCGTTACCTTGCCCGCGACCTTGCCAACCAAAACATTCGGGTAAACGCCATTTCAGCCGGCGCTGTTAAGACGTTAGCCGTAACGGGTGTGAAGGATTACAGCAAGTTGATCGAGTTGTCTAACTCGCGGACGGTCGATGGCGAAGGGGTCACGATTCAAGAAGTCGGCAACACGGCGGCCTTCCTGTTGAGCCCACTGGCCACTGGCCTTGTTGGGGATACGATCTATGTTGATAAGGGAACGCATTTGATGTAGCATTTTGTCACTTAAATCATAAAAAAGAGGCTTGGAAATGGTTGTTATTTCCAGGTCTCTTTTTTATCGCTTAAGTTGGCCCTTTAACGGCTTTCTCAGACGACGATTACACGTTTTCAGACTCCGGGCACACACAATGAGAGATTGAATCTTCCAAAAATGCATGCTATACTCAATTCAGTTATCAAGTGATAAACGAAATGGAGTGACAAGCATGTATTTGGCTTATAAGGAAATGTTGCATTCAAAAGCGCGCTACCTGCTGATGATCCTAGTCATCATCCTAGTGTCTTACCTGATCTATTTCTTGAGTGGGTTAGCTTTTGGTCTCGCCAATAACAACCGGTCGGCAATTGACCGCTGGGATGCCAATAGCGTGGTCATCAGTAAGTACGCCAACAATAGTTTGGCGTCTTCAAAATTGTCACAGGAAACGTTGCCGAGCAATTTAAAAACAACCACCAACCGGCAGCCAGTTGCTGAAAGCATGTCCGTAGCGGCAAATAGTGGGCATAACACGAACGTGACTGTCTTGGGCATCAACGCTAACGGGTTCTTGGCCCCGACACTGGTCAGCGGTCATCAGCCCAAACGTACGCACGAAATCGTCGTTGATGACAGTCTGCTGACAAACGGGTTAAAACAGGGCAGCACCGTTACTCTGAATGGTGGCGACCAGCGCTACAAGATCGTTGGGGTGACCAAGAATAACCGGTTTAGTACCTTACCCGTTATTTTTATGAGTATTGGTAACTACCAAGCCTTTACCGGTACCCCAGGTCAAATTAGCGGCGTGGTCTTTAAAACTGCCGAAAATAGCGCACTAGGCAAGGGGTATCAGCGCCTTTCAATCAGCAAACTGATCAATAAACTACCAGGGTACAGCGCTGAGGTCAGCACGTTTGAATTAATGATCGGCTCATTATTTGTGATCATTGCGTTCATCATTGGCATCTTCATGTACATCATGACGATTGAAAAAACGCAGATGTACGGGGTGATGCGGGCGCAAGGTATTTCGAGTGGACGTATGGTTCGCGCCTTACTGAGTCAGTCGTGGCTGATCGGCCTCATCGGCGTCGGCATCGGTCTGATCCTCAATCAGCTGACAGTTCTCGTGATTCCAGCGGCTATGCCATATTACAGCAGTTGGCTGCTGGTGATCGCAGCGGCAGTGATTTTACTTGCGATGGTCGTATTGGGTGCGATGGTTTCCATTTGGCGGATCAACCGAATTGACCCGCTGGATGCGATTGGAGGGGACGCATAATGGCATTGATGACGTTAAAGAAGGTTGTGAAACAATTTGGTCAGGGGGACACGGTCGTTAACGCTGTCACCCCAACGGATCTCAGTGTTGATGCAGGAGAATTTCTGGCGCTAACTGGGCCGTCCGGTTCTGGGAAAACGACTTTGCTGACGATGATGGGCGGTTTGCAGACGCCAACGAGTGGGCAGATTCTGTTAGGTGATCGTGACATTGCGCAGCTCTCAGAACATGACCGGTCACAGTTACGGTTTGCCGACTTTGGGTTTATCCTGCAGGCGTCAAACCTTGTTCCATATTTGACCGTCCAGGAACAGCTGTCGTTAGTGGATCGCATCACCAAAAATAAGCAGCCAGACCGTCAGCAACGATTGCTCACTGACCTTGGGATCTGGGATCAGCGTGGGCATTATCCCAATGAATTATCGGGTGGTCAGCGGCAACGGGTAGCGATTGCCAGGGCGTTTTATCACCAACCCAAAATGATATTTGCGGATGAACCCACCGCGAGTTTGGACGCTGCCCGCGCGGTTCAAGTCGTCCAAACAATGGCTCAAATGGCGCATGATAATCAACAGGCCATTGTGATGATCACGCATGACGACCGGCTTTTGACGTACACGGACCGGGTCATGGTGATGACGGATGGGGTGTTGACTGCAGCTGATAAAGCAATGTTTCATTGAAAAATTGACGTCAAAAGGCTCACGCTGGAATTCAGATTGAATTCGGGTGTGAGCCTTTTGGTATTGGACTATGCTGTTATAAATGCTGGGTTAGTATAGGCTGGATCGGGGTAGGTATAGAAGCCCTCACCGGTTTCTGCTCCGAGCTTATTATGGTTAACATATTCCGATTGTAGTTTGTCGGCGACGAGCTGATAACGCTCATCATTTGTCTGCTGGTAGAAGCCTTTGGCAATGTTGACAGCTGTTCGCAACCCCATGAGGTCTAGAAAGCCAAACGGCCCACGGTCAACGCCCATGCTGACCATCCAGTCTTTGTCGATCGAGTGCGGGTCTGAATTGCCATCGGCCCAAAGAAATAGGGCAGCGTAGATCATTGGCAGAAAAATCGAATTCATGACGTAACCTGACACTTCTTTTTGTATCTTGATCGGAATCATTTGCAGTTGTTTAGCAACATCAACCGCATCGTCAATTGCCTGAGTTGGCGTGCCTTCAGCCCACATAATTTCAGCAACGTTGTGGATCCAAATTTGATTGGCAAAATGCATGGCTAAAAAGCGCGCTGGATTAGGCGCGTATTTGATCAGTTCGCTAGGCAACAGAGTTGAAGAATTGGTGAGCAGCAGTGTGTCCGCGGTAATCAGTGGCTTAAGCTGATCATAAACGCTTTCCTTGATGGCCGGCTGTTCCGGCACAGCTTCAATGATGACATCGGCGTTGAGGCCAGCCTTTGCGATATCACTAGTGTAGGTTAACCGTGAAGCGGCTTCTTCCAATGCGGTATCAGTCGCGTTGAGATCGCGTTGAAACTGAGCAGGGTAGGTGGCCACCCGAAGTTTTGCGGCGTCCACGGCATCGTCCGAAATATCGTAAATTACAGTTGGAATGCCGGAATAAGCTGACTGATAAGCAATTTGAGACCCTAATACGCCGCCACCCAGGACGACCAGTTTGTTGATGTTCATAATGAACCCTCCCTTTGTTTGGGACGAGTGTAGCATGATAGTTGACAAAACGCTATTGATAAGGCTTTCGTGAACAGCCGTCTATTAAGACAATAAAAAAGCCACTGGCGCAAATGGTCAGTGGCTTTAACGTCATCTAAGCTAATTTTCCGACAACCGGGAGTGATCCTAAGACAGCTTTACCATGTGGTGCTTGGGAAATGGCATCAGTGAGGTCTTGGCCCGCTAAGTTGCCATGATGTTTGCCTGCTTGCCAGGCTTCCACACCGGTGACGTCATAAACAACGCCTTCAACGGCAACGTATGCCTTGTGGCCGTCTTGACCATCAAATTGTTTGAGTTCTTCTACTGTGAAAGTTTTTTCTGCCATATGGCCCACCTCATTTATCATTTGATAGGTCTAGTATAACTCATTTATCGGATGAAAACTTATTGAACGACTGTTTTGTACTTTTTTTGTTATGTATTTTTTTGGGTGTTGGGGGCGATTGTTTGGAATGAGGTGGGCTTGGTGTGGTGGTTGATGGGTTTATGGGATGGAGCGGAGCGTGATTTTTTAGGCGCCACCCTTTATCCGCTTCTGGTTTCGCAGTTTTTGCTGTTATGTTTAATGAAGGTTTAGTACATAGTGTATCTATTTTATATAGCGGTAACGTGCTCCGCCCCCTAAACGCTTTTTTCCGCACTTTTTTATCCTTCGATAATTAACCATATTATAGTGCATTTCCCCTATATAGCCGAAACGTGCTACACGAGGCAAAGGGTTGCACCTAAGGGACTTCGACCACAAATTCCAAGACCAGGAATTTCTGGTCAAAGTCCCTTATGCTCCACCCTTTAACCGCCCCTGGTTTCGCACTCTTTGAGCTAATATGTAATAAAGGTTTGCGGTACCTAGTGCGTCTATTTTATATAGCCGAAACGTGTTCCAGCAGGCAGAGGGCTACTGCATAAGCCAACTCTGGCACAAATGCCAAGTTCAGGCATTTATGCCAGAGTTAGCTTATGCTCCGCCCTCTAACCGCCTGCTTCCACACTCTACAAAAAAACCGCCTGATAGTAGGGTCAGGCGGCAAGGTAGAACCGGTTGTTATGGAGGGGGAGTTGCTGCGGACCGATGGTGTTACCACCAGGGTCATTAATAACCGAACGGGTAAGGGGAGCAGTACTCCATAGTCCCGGCTCATACATAATTATAACTAATTTTTGACAAAGTCAAAGTAAAAACACTCAATTTTTTAATAAAAGTTGGAATCGATTTCAATGAAACGTTATCTTGACTGCCTTATAATAGAGCATGAAGGAAGACAGAAGGGGACGTTTCAGCATCAGCCCTTTTCTATAAGCCGTTTCATCATGATCGTTAAACAGTTCTAATACTAAGCATTAGTTTAACGAATTGTGGGAAAGTGAGGGGTTTCAAATGACTGAAAAAACAGTCTTTCACGTAAATGGGTATTTAGGGTTGATTATCGCCATCGCACTGCTGCTTTTGGGCGGTTGGTGCATTTGGCTGCAAACAATTGCGTTGGTCGTTATTGGTGTCCTTTTGATCATTGTTGCGCTGATTGCTGGCAGTTCACTGACCATTATTGCACCGAATGAAGCGAAGGCACTGACGTTTTTTGGTCAGTATGTCGGCACCATTCGACAAGCGGGATTGTTTATGACGATTCCGCTGACCAATAAGACACCGGTATCATTGCGGGTCAGAAACTTTAATAGTAGTTTGCTGAAGGTGAACGATCTGCGCGGGAACCCGGTGGAAATTGCGGCTGTAATCGTATTTAAGGTCGTGGACACTAGCAAAGCGCTGTTTGACGTGGACGATTATGAGCAGTTTGTGGAGATTCAAAGCGAATCGGCCATTCGTCACATGGCATCAGAATTTCCGTACGATGCGTTTGATGAAAGTGAAACCGTCACCTTGCGGAGCAATCCGACTGAGGTCTCTAATCAGCTGACTGAGGAATTGCAGTCACGGTTGGATATCGCTGGTGTTAAGGTCATTGAAACGAGATTGACGCACTTGGCCTACGCAACTGAAATTGCCAGTGCGATGTTGCAGCGACAACAGTCGGCAGCAATTCTGTCAGCTCGAAAGATCATTGTCGACGGTGCGGTGTCCATAACGGAGGACGCCATCCGCAAGCTGCAAGAAGATACAGACTTAGAATTGTCAGATGACCGAAAATTGCAGCTGATCAATAATGTGATGGTGACGATTATTTCCGAACGTGGAACCCAGCCGGTGATTAATACTACGGAGACGAAGTAGAGAGTGGAACAAATCGGTTAAAGACTGGAGCAGAAGCGGACTATGTTATAAAATCCCGGGTTTGGATTTTGTAACATAGTCCGCTTCTGTGCAAGTCTTTGGTTTGTGTAACTCGTTTCGGCACGGTTGTCAAGAAAGTGACGACATTAGGTGAGATGGTCCGTTTGTGTGCAAGTCTTTTTGGTGTAACTCGTTTCGGCACGGTTGCCAAGAAAGCAGGGCAATAATGTTGTAACATAGTCCGCTTGTGTTCAACTCGTTTCGGCACGGTTGCCAAGAAAGCGACGACATAAGTTGCCATAGTCCTCTTATATACAATCTTCTACTTTCTGGAATTCAAGAGACGATAAAAAAAGACCATTTCAATCATGAAAAAGTACCCACTAATGACCAATGAGCGGTCAATAGTAGGTACTTTTTTGAATTCATCATAAAATATCCAATGGCAGTTTCCGAGTCGGCGCCGGAAATGCCACATCCAACAACGCCAATTCTGCCTTACTCAGTGTGATATCCATTGCAGCAACGTTGTCTGTCATGTGCTCCGGCTGAGCCGTTTTTGGAATGGCGAGCACTTGTGGCCGGTGAATGGCCCAGGCAAGAATGATCTGGTAAGCTGTCGCATTGTGCGCAGCGGCGACCTTCAGGACGTTTGCGTTGCCAGTCATATTGGCTCCTAGTGAATCGGCATTGCCAACCGGGCTGTAAGCAATCATGGGCACGTTGTGATCAGTCTGCCAACCCAGAAGACTATATTCGATTCCCCGGCTGCCGAGGTTATACAGGTCTTCGTTAGCGGCGACTTTGTTACCGATCGGCAGGTCCCATAGTTCAGTCATGTCGTCGATATCGAAGTTCGAAACGCCCCAAGCTTTAATTTTGCCCTTGATCTGCATCCGCTCAAGCTCAGTGACCGTTTCAATCAACGGCGCCCCACCACGCCAGTGATAGAGGTAGAGGTCAACGTAGTCGGTACCAAGACGCTTGAGACTGTCATCCAGGTGGTCTTCAATTGTTTTTGCGATATTATTTGGCAGCACTTTTGAAATCAGGTACAGGTGGTCGCGGTCATAACCCTGGATCGCTTTGCCAACTAGTGTTTCCACTGCGCCCGACCCGTACATTTCTGCGGTGTCGATAACTTTGGCACCGGCATTAAGGCCGGCACGGATGGCATTAATTTCCTGTTTTTCGATAGCGGGGTCATCGCCCATGTGCCACGTGCCGATCCCGATGGCTGGTACGACTTGGTTATTAATGGTTACAGTTTTCAAATTAAACCCTTCCTTTGTTAGATCATGACGATGGTTCGATGAGGGCGGCGGCCTTTAGGATGGCTGCCGAAAACCCTGTGAGCTGGTCAGGTGCTGGTAAGGCGTTCAATGAAAAATAACGAACGCGTTCCGTTTCACCGGCCTGTGGTAGCAGGGGCTGGTCAGTGGCCGTCGCCTGATAAACGACGATAACGGCATCGATTTGGTCGCCGTTGGGATACTTAAATTGCATTTGGGGACCGCTGAGTAGTGTTTTAAACGTGGGTGCCGAAATACGAATACCGGTTTCTTCAGCAACTTCACGAATCGCGGTCGTTTCCAATGCTTCATTTAATTCCTTGGAACCGGAGGGCAGTCCCCAGAGGTGGGTGTCCGTCCGGTATACCAGAAGGAGTTGGTTTTTTGAATTATACACCAATGTTGCCGCGCCGGTTGAAATAAGTGGCCGATGACCGACAAATTGACGTAACTGTAATAAATATCCCATAATTCACCTCAATCATTAAAAAATTCAGAACTATCTTTATCCTAGCAGGAAACGGTGTTGAATGCTCATTTTTCCGTTTGCATATTTGGTCAGGTATTGCATGAATTTAAAATTCTTGTTAAAATATACTCATTTATTTCTAATGTTGTTGGTTGTTTTGATTAGTTATACATAGCGTCAAGCTCTCCTCGGGAGGAATTTGAATGAGCTTTATTAGTAATTTTGTGCGTAAAGAGGATCCAAACGTCTATCAGGACAAGGATTCTCATATGGCACGTGTGCTGGGTGTCAAAGACATCCTTGCTTTAGGGGTCGGCACCATCGTGTCCACCTCGATCTTTACGCTACCTGGTGTTGTTGCCGCGCAACATGCCGGTCCAGCGGTTGCGCTGTCTTTCTTGGCAGCTGCGGTGGTTGCTGGGCTGGTGGCCTTTGCTTACGCTGAAATGTCAGCCGCAATGCCGTTTGCCGGATCTGCTTATTCGTGGATCAACGTTGTGTTTGGTGAAGGGTTTGGTTGGATCGCCGGCTGGGCACTGCTTGCTGAATACTTTATTGCCGTTGCCTTTGTTGGGTCCGGGTTATCCGCTAACTTTAGGGGCTTGATCGAGCCGCTGGGAATTACCTATCCCAAAGCCTTGGCAAATCCGTTTGGGACGGACGGCGGGGTGATCGATATTACCGCCGTCGTCGTTATCGTCCTGGTTGGTCTATTGCTATCCCGCGGGGTCTCAACTGCTGCCCGGGTGCAAAACATCCTGGTGACCTTGAAAGTCCTCGCCGTTTTGACCTTTATCGTTGTGGGTGCAACTACCATCCACGCCTCAAACTACGTGCCATTTATTCCGGCACACCACGTGAGCGCTGACGGTAATCAATTCGGGGGCTGGCAAGGAATCTACGCCGGCGTCTCAATGATTTTCCTTTCCTATATTGGTTTTGATTCCGTTGCCGCGAACTCGGCTGAAGCGAAGGATCCGCAAAAGACCATGCCACGAGGTATCTTGGGTTCACTCCTGATTGCCGTTGTGCTCTTTGTCGGCGTTGCGCTTGTGCTGGTTGGGATGTTTAAATATTCGGATTATGCCAACAACGCGGAACCCGTTGGCTGGGCACTGCGTCAATCCGGTCACGAAATCGTCGCTACCGTCGTTCAAGGGATTGCGGTTGTTGGGATGTTTACCGCCCTTATCGGGATGATGCTGGCCGGTTCACGGCTGATCTATTCCTTCGGGCGTGATGGCATGTTGCCAAAATGGCTCGGTCAATTGGATAAGAATAATCTGCCAAACCATGCGTTGATCGTGTTGACGGTCGTTGCTGTGATCGTTGGGTCACTGTTCCCATTTGCCTTCCTGTCACAACTGATCTCTGCAGGGACGCTGATTGCGTTTATGTTCGTTTCCCTTGGCATTTACCGGCTGCGGCCGCGTGAAGGTAAGGACATTCCAGATCCTGCCTTCAAGATGCCGTGGTATCCCGTCATGCCTGCACTGGCCTTCTTGGGTGCCTTGCTTGTGTTCTGGGGCCTTGATATCGATGCCAAACTTTACGCGCTGATCTGGTTTATCGTTGGCCTGTTCGTTTACATGGCTTACGGGATGCGGCACTCCTATCTGAATAAGAAATAGGGGTGTGCCTTGATTAGAGGATGTCTAGAGGAGGAACAATAATGGGTGATAATGAACGTCTGTTAGCCAATGAAGCCCCAGCCTTTTCCCGGGCTGCTCGGGTGAAGTACTACAATATTGTCATTCGATCGGGGAAGGGCGCCGTGGTCACGGACGTTGATGGCAACGACTACATTGACTTGCTTGCCAGTGCATCGTCCACCAACACGGGCCACGCCCATCCTCACGTTGTTAAAGCAATTCAAGATCAGGCAGCGCGCTTGATCCAATACACTGCCGCTTACTTTGCGACTGAAAATGAAGCTAAACTTGCGCCAAGATTGGCAGCCTTAGCGCCGATCAGCGGCCCCAAAGCCCTTGCGTGGGGCAATTCGGGTTCTGACGCAAATGATGCCATTATTAAGTTCGCCCGCGCGTATACCGGACGACCAAACATTGTGAGCTTTACCGGGGCCTACCATGGGTCCACATACGGCTCACAGACGCTCTCTGCGGTCAGTTTAAACATGAGTCGAAAGATTGGCCCAATGTTGCCAGGCGTGGTTAAGGTGCCGTTTCCTGACCCCTGGAAGCGATTGACCGACGAAACCGACGACGCATTTGTTGACCGGATGTTTGCTGCATTTAAATTACCGTTTGAAACGTATCTGCCTGCTGAAGAAACGGCGGCAATTCTCATCGAACCCATTCAGGGTGACGGGGGGATCGTTAAGGCACCGCAGAAGTTTATGGAAAAAATTTACCAATTTGCCCACGATAACGGTATCCTATTTGCTGTTGATGAGGTCAATCAAGGCATGGGCCGAACCGGTAAGTGGTGGTCCATCGAAAATTTTGGCTTGGAACCAGACCTAATGTCAGTTGGAAAATCCTTGGCCTCAGGATTGCCGCTTAGTGCTGTGATCGGCCGTCAGGAGATCATGGATTCACTCGGTGCCCCTGGTCACCTCTTTACGACAGCGGGTAACCCGGTCACAACCGCCGCAGCAATGGCAACGATTGACGTCATCGAGGATGAACACTTGATCGACCGCAGTGCCAAACTAGGTCAGCGGGCGGATAAATTCTTCCACGATGATCGCGAGAAGTTTCCGTTTATTGGCGATATTCGGATGTATGGGTTAAATGGTGGGATTGATATCATTGACCCAGAAACGGGTGAACCAGATGCGGATGCTACAACTAAGATCATCTACCGTGTCTTTGAGTTGGGCGCCATTATTATCAGTCTAAAAACAAACGTGCTGCGGTTCCAGCCACCATTGGTCATCACGGATGAGCAACTGGAAAAGGCGTTTACCATTTTGAATCAGGCCTTTAAAGATTTCGCTGCCGGCAAGTTGAGTTTGCCGGAGAATGCGGGAGAGATTGGGTGGTAGAGAGTGTGGAGCAAGGCGGTTAAGGGGCAGAATGTAACGGACTCTGGCAGAAAAGTCCGGGTCTGACTTTTTTGCCAGAGTCCGTTACATGGCCGCCCCTTGCCTTGCGGAACACGTTACGCTACGAGGCCAAGACCCACGTCGCATATCCCTGAATGAGAATGATCCTGGAACAATTGTTAAACACCAAAAAAAAGGCACAGCCACTAAAGGCGGTGCCTTTTTAGATAAAAAAATAAGTAACAGCACAACAAAAAATGTCAGAATCAATCACTTTCTTGCGAATTAGTCAGGCAGTTTCATACTGGGCGACCAAACTGAAAATGATTCAAGATCCGAGGTAGAAGGCAGAATTTTTTTTACAGTGTAAGCCTGTTTAATCGAGAGGGGAGGTTGATGTCGTGTTAACGACAAAACGGGCTTGGTACGCTATTTTAGACCCCATAGTGGAAACGTGTTCTGCAAGGCAAGTTGCGTCCTCTTTCCCCTAAACGTCCTGCTTCACGCACTTAAATTTTTCCTTTTCTTCAATTCTTCCCTAAAGAAAGCCCAATCCCCGTGGTTGAACCGATCCAAGGAAAACTTTAACTAAATTTCTTAGTAAAATTTTATTGAAATTTTTAGTAAGCGCTTTCAATCAGAAAAGTTTGTGCTAAAATAAGGAAGAGTTTTAAGGCAACAGAATTTCACAAAATGGCTTTCTTGGTTACATCAAAAATGTAAGGACTTACATTTTTGATGTACTTCACAAAAGAAATAGTGATGTTTGTGAATTGCTGGTTGCCGAACTTGGCAAGTTGGTTGATTGCTTCAAAAATTTGAGAGTGGGAGGTAATTCTTATGGCAGACAAAAACGATAAGATCACGTTAGACGTTAAAGCGTTCGCCGAAGCCGTTTTGGGTGGGAATCCCAAGAAGGACGACGAAGAAGATAAAGTTTACATCAAACGCCAACTCACGTTATACCTTGAAGCTGTTTTACTGGCTCAAGATTTTAACGATCTTGAAGAGACTCGCTTTGACGTTGCTAAGGCTGAGGAACGTAACGCAATCTTGAACAAGATCATCGAACGGCGTTATTAATTCATTGTATTTATACTAAGGGGCTGTCGCATTTATGAAACACGTTAAACAGTATACGTCCTACGCGTTAGGGGCCTTCGGTCATGACGCGTTCTACGCCACATTGAGCACTTATTTAATGATTTTCATTACGAGTCAGATTTTTGATACGTCTAACAAGGCGTTTAACTCGCATATGATCTACATGGTTTCCACGATGATGATGGTCATTCGGATCATCGAAATTGCCTTTGACCCAATGATCGGTGGGGCGGTTGATAACACGGATACCCGCTGGGGCCAGTTCAAACCATGGTTGATGACTGGTGCCACCATCAGTTCGATCATGCTGATCATCATCTTCACTGACTTTGGCGGGCTGACCACGTCGAACCCAACGTTATACCTCGTTTTGTTCGGTCTGACCTACGTTGTTTTGGATATCTTCTATTCCTTTAAAGATATTTCCTTCTGGTCAATGTTACCTGCTTTGAGTACTGAAGAAGATGTCCGGGCTAAGTTCGGGACGATCGGTCGTTTAGGCTCAACGATTGGTGCCCAAGCAGTGCCGATTGCGATCGTGCCATTGGTCGTTTGGTTCTCAAGCATCTTCTCAGGTGCCAAGAACGGAACTGAAACTCACGCTGGGTGGGTCGGTTTCGCGGTTGTCATCGCTGCTGTTTCCTTCTTAGGGGCCTTGGCCACTACGTTAGGGACTAAAGAATCTAAGACGTTGATTCGTGAAGATACTGAAAAAACTAGTGTTATTGGGATCTTCAAAGCCTTAGGTAAGAACGATCAATTGATGTGGTTAGCCGTATCATACTTCTTCTTTGCCCTAGGCTACGTTGTTACCAACTCACTGTTGCTGTACTACTTCACCTACGT
This sequence comes from Secundilactobacillus paracollinoides, assembly GCF_001702155.1. Taxonomy (NCBI): domain Bacteria; kingdom Bacillati; phylum Bacillota; class Bacilli; order Lactobacillales; family Lactobacillaceae; genus Secundilactobacillus; species Secundilactobacillus paracollinoides. The sequence goes on along the minus strand of NZ_CP014912.1, from coordinate 205,311 downwards.
CATGGGCGCCGCAAAACAATTTACCTATGCTGGTTGGTTAATGGCGATTCTCGGGGTTATCTCCGTTTCACTGTTCCCAACCATCGTTGCCAAGGTTCATCGGAAGGCCATTTACGTTGGTGGGATCGTCATGATGATCATTGGTTACGCCGTCTTCTTATTTGCCGGTACAAACAGTGTTGCTGTTATGATCGCCATTGCCATCTTCTTCTTCCCATACCCAATGATCTTCTTGGCCGCTTTGATGACCATTACGGATGCCGTTGAATATGGGCAATGGAAGAACGGTACACGTAACGAATCAGTTACCTTGGCCGTCCGTCCGTTGATCGATAAATTGGCTGGTGCCTTCGCTAACGGCATTGTTGCCCTAGCAGCCGTCCACTCAGGGATGGTTGGGGCTGCCAAAGCCGGTGGCGTTTCAGCTCACCAGCTGATGGTCTTTAAATCATTTATGTTCTACGCACCTGTCATTCTGATCGTGATTGCGGCGTTGATCTACTTCTTCAAGGTTAGTCTGACTGAAGACCGCCACAAGAAGATCGTTGCTGAATTGGAAAAGAAACTGCGTGCTAAGAAGGATGAAGAAGAGAAGACTGCTGAAAATTAGTCATTCTTTTTGATATTATTGTGCGTCCTTTAACGTTCCTTATGGATAATGGTTATCCATGAGGGACGTTTTTTTGTGCGCAGCACGAGTTTTGAGCGGAATTGGGCGTCGGCAGTGTTGTGTGATGACACTCGTAGTTTTATGATGACTGTGGATTTAAATTGGTTGGGATGATTTCAAGCCAATTGGTTGTTGTCGAACTGATAATGGGCATGCTAAGTTACTCTTAGTGGATTATTTTGACATTTTTATGAGAATTCGTTTTTTTAAATTGTTGACAGATGTTCATCAATTGCAATGAAATCAGTCGTTATGCTATTATCAGTTGCTTCACTAAATATGTTAAAATGATTAAAATTTATTGTGTAAAGAGGGGTTTCGCTTGAGTAATCATAAAGGAACATCTACCCGCGAGGTTGTTTATCTCGCAATGCTTGTGGCTGTCACCGTTGTTATTTCCCGGTTCTTCTTAATTCCGGTGCCGATGACCCACGGAAACGTTAACCTGTGCGATGCAGGTATCTTTATTGCGGCACTCTTGTTAGGCCGAAAACAGGGGGCTATCGTTGGGGGCTTAAGCGGCTTCTTACTGGACCTGATCTCCGGCTATTCGCAATACATGTTCTTTTCACTGATCGTTCATGGGTTGGAAGGCTTTGTGGCCGGCTGGATCGGCGCCGGCAAGTCTCGCGGCATGAAGATCGTTGCGATGGTCGTTGGTACCGTTGTGATGGTTGCCGGGTACTTTGTCGCTGATTCATTGTTGTACCACGTTTCAGTCGGACTGATCGGCGTGCCAACGAACTTTATTCAGGGAATTCTGGATGGGGTCGTCGCCTACTTCGTTTCGATCCCGTTGGAGAACCGGCTGCCGCACTTATTGGATTCATAATGGCAGAGATGACAGGTGACCGGCCATTCCTTGTAGCGGAGGATCTTTCCGCAGTCGGCAGTATGTCGCTTGGTGTTGCCGGGCCAATTTTAGCGGCCTGTGACGTTGCGACGGCATTAGTACCGACACAGTTATTATCGACGCAAACAGAGGGCTTTGATACGCCCGCAAAACAGTCTTCGGCTAACTGGCTGGAGGCTGTTCTTGCGCATTGGACCCAGGTTGGTATTCGGCCCCAGGCTGGGCTAATCGGATACTTGGGGGATGCAACCCTAGTGACGACGCTTAAACGCTATTTGCGCACTCGGAAGCTATCGTGGTTGGTCCTCGATCCCGTGATGGCAGACGATGGGGTTTTGTACCCGGGGTTGCCAGCCGATTACGTGGTACAGATGCAGACGTTAGTGACGGAGGCCAGTATCATCACGCCTAACTGGACGGAATTACAACTCCTTATTGGCCAAACACCGGTGGCAAGCGCCACGCGCCAACAAGTGCGGACTGCCGTTGACCAACTTTGGCAGGGGGGCAATCCTGATCTGAAAGTGGTCGTGACGGGTATCACTGTTGGTGATCAAGTGCGGACAATGTGGTTCGCCCATGGCACCGACCATGTGATCGATACGCGTAAACGTCCCGGCCACTTTTATGGCAGCGGGGATGTCTTTACGGCGGTGCTGAGCGGCAGCCTGGCAACCGGCTTATCGTTTGACCAGTCTGTGAGACGGGCGGTTACCGGCACGGCCATTGCATTAGACCAGACTGCAAAAGAAGTGACCGATCGGCGCTTTGGAATGCGGTTGAGCCACTTATTACGCTTTTTAAACACACCACGCCCCGTTTAATATTAAATTCCAACGACAAAATGATTACGAACCCATTATTTGCGGTATTGGTGGGCTATAATTGTTACTATTGAATGGAATTATAGGGGGTACGTGAGTTGGTAAACTCAAGACATCATTTTATTAAAGCAGTTCTCGGCGGTGCAATGGCTGGGTTGCTGCTCTTCACCATCAGTAGTCAGGCAAGTGCGGCCAAGGTCGATAAGAATTACGCTGTAAAGACCACGACCAAGCTTAGTGAACGCGCACGTGTTGTTTCCGTTAAGGACCCAACAACGATGACAACGGCAATTTGGAACTACCCATATCTGTCGAACAAAAATGCGAAGAAGACGCATTGGCTCAAGAATTATACCAACAAAACGTTGCTGGTCACCAAGCAGGAAACGTTAAAGAATGGTATGAAGTACGATTATGTGCAGGTTGCTAACAAGCCAACGGTCAAGGGCTGGGTCTACTCAAAGTGGATTCGTCAAATGACCATGGCAAGTTTGGGCGATTCAATTACTAAGGGCTGGACTGGAAGCGACTACGCTGCTAATCCATACCCTGAAGTGACCGGGACCGACATGGGCATGAGCGTTACCAACTACGGTGAAAACAACGGTGAAGTGACAGGGGATACTAACCTGGATCTGACGTACAATATCGAAAAACATAGTTTTAAGAATACCGACGTTATCACCATTGCATACGGTGTCAACGATTACTTCCACGTGTTGTCGTTAGCGAAGATCCAGTCCGTTTTGGATGCTGATCTGACCGAATCACAAACGAAGTATCCGGATGCACAGATTGTCGGCATCCTGCCAATGGACTGTTACGTATTAGATCCAGACACCAACACCTACGTGAATGCTGGCAGCACCTTGTATAAGGACCACGCTTACACGTTAGGCGACGTCCGTGATACTGAAAAGGCAGTCTACGAAAAGCACAATGTTAAAGTGTTCAACTGGGCTGACTACGAAAGTGAGTTCTTGCCAACGGATGATTCACGCCTAACCTTCTTCGGCGATAACCGCTTGCACCCAACTGCAGCCAGTTACGAAAAGATGGGGAAAGTCTTGGCAACCTATTTGGAAGCTAATTTAAAGTAATCGAACAGCCACAATCATAAAAAGACCATTAAGTTCTACAATATGAACTTAATGGTCTTTTTTGTGTGTGCACTGAGACTTAAATTACAGTGAATTAACAATTTAGATAGTACAGAGGGCAAATTTAATGGGTCTTTATATTGTTGGGTGATTCAAAGTAGCGTTTTAATGTCGCTTTGTTCCACGGTTCGGCCCTGCAGGCTGAGGTCGGGTCGCAGTTTGCAATGCCGAACGGTTCCACTACGCTATGATTCTGGTAGTTGCCATCAAAATTAATAAGTCTTCAAAAGTGGCATCACGAAACTTCTATATTAATCGTTACTAGTGACTAACACGTTATGAGAAGCATTGCTGTTAATAGCTTACTAGCTGTCGAGGGCGGATTCTCTGAGAACTAGTTTTAACGCAATTGTGATGCTTAACCCGTGTCAAATTACGTAATGCAACGGACTGATTCTCTAATGCTAATAATTTTAATTAAACAACACTTTAATAATTTTCACACAAACTTCATACATTATTCTCAAACAATTCTTATAGTTAGGATAATATATAAATATCGAAAGGACGGGTGATAACATGAGTCATTCTGAGCAGACATTTAAACGCGGCAGTTTAGTAAAATGCCAACAAAATCATGAGATGCATGCCAGCTTTATTGGCAGGGTGCAACGCGTTTTTTCTGACCGGCTTGTCGTGGAGGTCATGAATTTCCATTTTAAAGATCGCCGTGTCGTTGAGGCTCACCAGTACTGTCTCATCGTCGCAAAATGCGATGCTCGGATCATGCATATTCTTCAGTGCCAAGACGACACACCGTCGCGTCATCGAAATCAGCATTAATTAAATTCACTGACCTAAAGGAGGTCCTTGTCATGCTTAAAGTTAACGATCTTGTCAATTGTCAACCAAACGGTAATCTCAAACAGTCCTTTGTCGGCCAAATCGAAAAAATTTATGAACGTTCCGTGATGGTTAAAATTATCGATCACCACATTGAAGACCGCTGGAAAGTCATTGAGCTCACAGGGCGCGTCGTGGTGCGAATGCAGAGTGTGACAGTTATTCCAAATGCGATTGAAGTATAACGATAGAAAATACCCAGTTGATTGCAGAACGAGCAAGGTAGCTCGTGTGCAATCAACTGGGTATTTTTTGCGTTTCTATTGAGCAACGTAGTCGATCTTGTTAAAGAAGTCCACGTGGATGTCGTCATCCGTGATCGTCAGTTTGGTAATACTGCCGTTGATCGTGGCGATTCCGGTGTCAAGTTCGGGTGCGTAGCGGTCAACGATTGACCGAATCGTCATCCCGTGAGAAACCACCAGCGCAACGTCGCCATCCTGGCTGTTATCGCGCAGTTTATCAAAGCCGCGGTCTAATCGGGTCCAAAACATATCGTTGGATTCAGCTTCACCGTAAAGGTCGGCTTTATGAATTAAATCGCGGGCTTTTTCCAATCCGTAAGTACCGAGGACTGCGGATTCCGAGGTTAGGTTGACCTGTTCACCAACGAACTGCCACATCTGGTTCAGATCGTTGCCTTCAAAGTAACCGTGGCACTGTTCCCGGAATTCAGGGTACTGGTAGCTGATGATGTTAATGTTTTCTGGATTAGCCTTCAAAATGTGACTTGCCGTTTCAATGGCACGGCCTGAATCTGAGCTATAGGCTGCGTTAAAATTTAAGGCCTTCAATTGCTGGCCAGCACGGTCAGCATCCGCGATTCCCTGTTCCGTTAAGGGTGAGTCGATCCAACCCTGAACTTTATTGTAATGGTTTAACATGGTCTGTCCGTGACGGACAAAGTAGGCAGTAATTGTTTTCATGATCAAGCGCTCCTCATCTAGTGTGTCTCATCAATGCTTTCCTGTTCATTGTACCAAATTAAGCGGCTTTCGACAGGGTTCGTCGTCTGAAAATGACCCAGATGATGAGGCCGGCAAGAAAGAAAACGCCAATGAGTGTCGCAATGAAACCAATCTTTAATCCGGGGGTCGTGTAGGTCAACTTGATCCGGTGGCGACCAGCCGGAATTCTCGCGCCAACGAACCCACTATTGACTTGCTGGGTTGTTGTTGCCCGCCCGTCAACAGTGAGGTGCCAACCGCTAGAATAGGGAATGGAAGTGGTTAGGATCGTTGGTTTATCAGTTGAACTGGTGCCAGACACATGGTTATTTGTGACTGTTAGATGGTTCAGTGCCTGTCTTTGCAAGTGGGTCGTTTCCTGACGGTACTGCCGACCAAATGGCACCGCAATGATCCGAACCCGTTTAAAATGCAGCTGCTTGGCATTGGTAAACGACAGGGAAATTGTTTTGCGCAAGCGGGTTGAGTAGCCCATATTAAGTAGCAGTTGATGCTTTGGCTCATAGTCAGACATATTGTTGATGCCAAGCTGGGTAAAGTCAGTTTTCGTATGGTTGGCAGATACTGTCAGATCATAACTGTCAAAGAAGGGGGACTTGACGATCGTTCGCCATGAATTTAAACGTTGGCTCTTTGTAAAGGGCGTCCCAGCCATTTTGTAACGGTTGCTAGCGAGTGTCTGCCGGTCGCTCGTTGATGCAAATGAGGCCTTGATTCCAGAGAGCTCGACGTATAATTCACAATTTTTATATCTTTGAGGCTGTTTCAGGGTGAGCTGGTACGTTTGACGCTGGCCCAGCAGGTCACTTGTCATGGTGGTCAGTCCGCTTTGATTCGCCTTTTGATTTTTGGTGATCAGTTGCTGATTTTGTTTCAGTAAATTGGTTACTGTTTTCGATGGGTGCGTCAGATTAGTTGCAGCAGCGTATTGGGCAGCTTCCTTGGGCGTCAGCTGATCCGCATTTTTAACATGTTTTGCAGAGAGCGATTGATTCACGTTATTATCCAGTCGGTAGCCGATGGCCTGTTGCAGGGTCGTCACGGGCAGACTCGTTGTGGTGACAGAGTAGGGAACAGTTTTGCTGATTTTTTTTGGTGTGACTTGGCCGATGCCTGATACTGGGTTATCAGTTTGGGCGCCAGTCAAAAGCGCTTGTTCTTTATCAGGCTGAGAGAGCCGGTTAAACGCCTTCTTGTTGAGCTGTTTTGATTGCAGATAGGCGAGTGGCAACGCATTCTTGTTTTTGAGCAAAATGGTGCCGGTCCCATTACCGAGTTGATACACGGGGTGGTCAGCGAATAGTTTTGGCTGACCGTTCTTTGTTTTAATAGCGTTGAACCCGTACGGATGCGGCGCGTGAGATGTCCAATCATCTTGCCGAGTAAATAGGTACTTAACGCCTAAGAGATTCAGCATCGTCGTGCGATTATCGGCGTTCCCCGTTGGGTTATTCATCGCTGTTTGCGCGTTGCCGAGTTCACGATTAAAGGCATCCACATAACCGCTTTGAACGGAGTAATACGAACTAATACTATGCGTTCCAAGCAGCATGCTGATATTGTTGCCAACCGTTGGTGTCGTATAGTAATCGCTTGAAGTTGCAGTACGATAAAATGTGTGATCCATTTTTTTGAGATATTGGTCGGCCTTGTCAAAGAAATCCGTCGTCCATTGGGCAGCTGTGCCCGTTTGCACCTCGTTTTTCGGCGCATCACTGTAGTTGCTGCTGTAAAAACCGAGACCTGTGTTCATCAGATTGATGGTGATTACTAGGAGTAACAGCGACTTTAATTGGGTGGCCGGCAACGGCTTTAGCAGTGCGACTGCGATAATCAGTAGCACGGTCAGAAACAGACCGAAACTCATGAAAAAGTGGGAGCCCGTTTTAAAGATAAATCCGTTAGCACACCAGAATCCGAGGGCAAGCGCGATGGCACTGCCCATAAACCAATAAAAATCACGGACAGTCAATTCGGACAGGCGGTCGATGAAGACGGCGGAGACAATGGCAAATAACAGTTGTGCCAGTAGGAGCCACCTATTTGATGGGGTACTCATGACGTTCATAATTGCCGCAATCTGTGGCAAAAGAAGGCCTACCGCGGTGAGGATAATGAGCGTGTTGAGTGCCCAATAACGTTTAAATCGGCGCATCGTCCAGATAATGGCCATCAGCGTGATGCCGCTAAGACCTAGGATCGTCCAGTAATAGACTGTCCCGTTTGCATTGATCAGGGCGGCTGGTAACCGCAAATAGTAGAGTGCGGGGTAAGTCGTCAGGCCGTTCGCAAAGATTGCGGCGCCAGAACGAGAGGAATGCAGCATTGAGATAATCACAGGAATCAGGATGACACTGGCAAGCAGCAGCGCACCGATGAGTGCCAGAAGAAAAGTTCCGATGGTGCGGATGATGGAACGGTTCAGAACGTGTTTTTGGCGCAGTTCAAAATAGCGCACAATGGCGAAGATAAAGGCGCCAATGGCTAAAACGTACGCAAAGTACAGGTTGCTGACCAGTGCCAGTGCGGTGACAATGGTCAGCCCGAGAGATGAGTGGCCATGATAGATCCGGTCGATGAACAGACAAAGAAGTGGAAAGAAGATCAGTGGTAGTAAGAAGAATGGGTGGTGAAAACTGACGTAAAATGTGAACCCGTTAAACGTATAAATGAGACTGCCAAAGAGCGTGCCGGCACGCTTTAATCGTAGTTGCTTAGCTAATGCCATAAAGGACAGGCCGACGACATACAAGCGCAGCAGCGTTAGCATCCAGTAACCAAATTCAATTTTATCCGCGGAAAACAGCGCAATGAGATAGCTGAACGGATCACCCACAACATAGTAGGCAAAGGTGGTCATCTGATTGGCACCCAATCCTAAATTCCACGACCAGCTAAAGAGTGACTGATGTGTCGTGCCATGCAAGATCCGATAGAATTCCCTGAGAATTGGATAGTGCTGGGCAATTCCGTCTAAATTCCAAATCGTTGTGGCTCCCGACTGATGCAAGGTACCGAAAGTAACGGTAACGATTGCTGCAAATAAAATTGTGTACGCCACCCACACCGGCGTTTTTTCATAAAGCTTTTTCACCATGATCTCTCCAAGTCTGCAATAGTGTCTCTATTATTGCATACATTGCCCCATCAGGAATAGTCCAAACGCGGCCTTCGAGACGGTCGTTGCGTTTTGACTTGTGGTGGGGCAGGCGTTTGATTTGGGCATTGATGCGGAATTTTGGTGGGAGTTCGAATTGGGATGTGCTTAGGAGGGACGAGGACTCCTGCATAGGCCAGCTCTGACAAAAATTCCAGATTCCGTTGTTGGACCTGTTTTCAGCGAGCTGCTTGCGACGAAATTTTCCCCTTACAAAGTTGAAACGCGTTCGGGAAGGCAAGAGGTTGCACCTAAACGACTTCAGCCACAAATTCCAGGACCATTTACCGGAATTTAGTTTTCAGCGAGTTGCTTGCGACGAGATTTTTCCCTTACATAGTGGAAACGCGTTCGGGAAGGCAGAGGGCTCCTGCATAAGCCAACTAAGCGCTTTCCCTCACGCTCTGATTACTTTTCCACTCACTTTTAATTACGTTTGTGTAACATGGCTCCTTTTTTCAGAATTTTAGGTAAAATAGAGCAAGAGAACCTGTGGTGAAAGAATGAGAATTGATGGCAAAACGCGCTGAATGGGTCGACATGGCCAAGGCAATCGGGATGATTGCCGTTGTACTTGGTCATGCCATTCATCCCTTGGTAGCGGACCCCAAGATGAGTACGCTATTTTCAGTGATTTATTGGTGGCATATGCCGCTATTCTTTATAATTGGGGGCTTTTTCTTAAAGCCGCTGACAAAAACGTGGGCTGGCTTCCGGGCTTTCTTTAAAAAGCGGATCGTGCCCAACCTAAAATCTTACTTTCTTGCAGGAAGTATTCTGATACTAATTAGTCACTTTATTAGAGGACACAGTTGGAAATACACGTTATTCTACTTTGTCCGGTTGGTGTATGGTGGCCGGACGTTGAATCATGACCTGTCCATTTTTTGGTTTATGACGGTTTACATTTTGACAGTCATTGTGGTGGAATTGATCATCACGTGGGTCGATTCGGTGCCCGCTCAGTTCTTCATCGCAATGACGCTCTATATGACCGGGATGACGTATAAGCACATGGAATTTTTCCAGTATAAGTACGTGCCGTGGGACGCTGATATTGTCTTGCTGACGACGCTATATATGCTCTGCGGGTACTACGGGTTTAAGTACTATAATAAGATTCCGCATAAGAACTACTTTATTGCGGCAACAATGGCCATCTATGCCATTTTGATCATCTATAAATACCGCGGTATTTTACGGTTTAGTCTTTATTTAAAATCACACAACATTGCAAATTCATTCTTGGGGTTGTTTATCCCGTTGATCGTCTGTTTCATGATCTTTATGATCAGTGATTGGATGATGCGGGTAGGGGGACTCTTCAAATGGTTGCTGCCGTTTGGCTGGTACTCGAGTGCGATTATGTACATGCATAAAATGGTGCTGGATGCCGTCGCAATGGTTCCCATTTTAAATCACTGGGAAATCCAGTGGGTAGCGGGCTTGATCATCCCAGTACAGATTGCCATGAGCTATCATCGACTGAGGCTGGCTTGGACGTTACGCAAGGAAACCCATATGTCCCAATCTTAAATATAATAAAAAAAGGACGCGCATCAGAAAAGCTGATCGGGTCCTTTTTTATGCCGTCGTGGCACAAAAAAGACGTCGCGGATGCGACGTCTCTTAATTGCTATATTTAAGGGATTAGTTCTTATCCATTGCGTGGCCACCAAAACCGTTACGTAAAGCTGAAACAACTTTACCGTTAAAGGTGTCATCTTGCATTGAACGGAAACGAACTTGAACGGCGTCAGAGATAACTGGCGTTGGAACACCATGAGCCATGGCGTCTTCGACAGTCCATTGACCTTCACCGTTTGAGTGCATGCGACCTTTGATCTTGTCCAAGTTGGCATCCTTAGCAAAGGCTTCTTCAGCCAATTCGATCAGCCAGCTACGGATAACTGAGCCGTGGTTCCAAACCTTCGCAACGGCTTCGTTGTCGTAGTCAAAGTCAGAAGCTTGTAACACTTCGAACCCTTCACCGATGGCTTCCATCATTCCGTATTCAATACCGTTGTGGACCATCTTCAAGTAGTGACCTGAACCGGCTTTACCGGTGTAAAGGTAACCGTCTTTTTGTGAAATGTCTTCGAACAGGGGACGGATAACTTCGAATTCAGCAGCGTCGTCGCCACCGATCATGAAGTTCCCACCGTTCAGGGCACCGCTCCAACCGCCTGATGACCCACAGTCAAAGTAGTGAACGCCCTTTTCCGTCAAAAGACGGTTGTGACGTAGAGAGTCTTTCCAGAATGTGTTCCCACCATCGATAACAATGTCGCCTTCGTTTAAAGCATCAGCTAATTGATCAACAGTAGCATCAGTTGGTTTGCCAGCTGGTACCATGATCCAAACAATCTTTGGTGATGGTAATTGGCTAACCATGTCTTCCAAACTGGTTGCAGTAGCGGCACCGTAAGTGGCTGCTTCTTCAACTAACTTTGAATCAAGATCAAAACCAACGACTTCGTTATCGTGACGAAGCATGTTTTGGGCTAAATGGATACCCATTTTTCCTAATCCGATTAAACCTAATTTCATTAGAAAAACTCCTCGTTTCGTTTTTGTGTGTTCTTCTTGTCAACGACATTATTATATTAGAAACCGAACCGAAAAACAAGCCGGAATGTAAAAGATTTTCATTTTTATTTACAGTTGTGTAAAAAAGGATTGTGAATTTAAACGACTATGAAAATGCTAACGACACGGGGAACATAGGATTATTTTTACAGTTTAAGCAATCAAAAACTAATGGGATAGACCAGATTTAAAGCGATTAGCGCCCCAGCTACGCCCCAAATTGCAGCCAGGTAGTAGCGGTAGTAATAGGTGAGGGCAACGAGTTCACGTAGAGTTGCAGAAAACAGACTGATAGCACTGGTTGGCGCAGCTAAAACACCGATAGTTTTAAACCCGCTATTGTGCGCCAGTAGTTTACTGCGTGTGACATGATAGTTGCTTGTTGCGAATGCCGTTCGAGACGGAACTGTGCTGGGCAGCAAGTGACGACTGAATTTAAAGTTTTCCTGGGTTGAAGTGGCGTGATCTTCTAATTGAATATGGTCAGCTAGGACGCCATGCTGAATCAGGTAGGCCGCCATCGCATGTGCTTCAGATTGTGGTTCATCTATGCCTTGACCACCACTGACGATAATGCGTGGCGGGACTGTTTCGGTATTATAAACTGCTAGAACGCGATCCAAGCGCCGTTTTAATGTGCGTGATAGACCACGTACCGTGACCTGTGCACCTAAAACAATAATCAGCCGGCTCTTGGTTGCCTGATGTCTCAGATGGTAGCTGGTGAGAGAAAAATAGGTTGCCATTAGTAATAGGAAGGTCAACCACACAATGCCAAACCAGAATAAGATGCTGCCCCATAGAGTGCGACTCGCCATGTAGCTTGGGACAATTAAAAGATTGATGAGTCCAATAAGAATGACCAAGGACAACCAAAACCGTTTATGATAGGTCGGGCCATGTGTCAGGGCGCGCGCTTGCCAGACAGTAGTGAGACTTGCAATCAGGGCCAGGATTGCCATATAGACGGCCAATTTTTGCGGCACAATACGCGCAATGACACAGCAGATCATCCAGGTGCCGTCTGCTAGCCAGTAGATTAACTGCGTCGGGTTAAATAAGGTTAGTCCTCCTGACAATAACAGGAGCGTCAAAAATACCCAGATCAAGGGCACACCTCCATTTCCTTACCCATAATGTAGCATATCTAGTGGGTATAATGGTGCATTGACTTTTTAGTGTTTCATTTGTATGATTAATATCAGCAATGAAACAGCAAGTAGGACGTTGATGAACGGGTAAGTGAGAGACTTGGCGGGAGCTGCGAGCCAAGCGTCGCAACGACCGAAGTACACTGTGGAGCGAGACTAGGTCAACCTAGCGGGTCATGCCGTTATTCATGTCGAGAGATTGTTTCTACTATATAATAGACACAATAACTTGGGTGGTAACGCGGAATTTAATTTCGTCCCTATTAGCAATGTGCTAATGGGGACTTTTTTTAGTCTTAAGGAGGGCTACTTGTGACAATTTTAGATGAATTAAAATGGCGTGGCGCCATTAACCAACAAACGGATGAGGCGGGGCTTAGCGATTTAGTTAAGGAAAAGGCAGTCGGCTTGTACGTCGGCATTGATCCAACTGGGGATTCCATGCACATCGGGCATTTGATCCCATTCATGATCTTAAAACGGTTCCAGTTAGCAGGTCATAAACCTGTCATCGTTATTGGTGGTGGGACAGGGTCGATTGGGGATCCAAGTGGTAAGAAGTCTGAACGGGTCCTTCAAACGATGGACCAGGTGCACCACAATGAAGATGCGATCACTGCCCAAATGGAACACCTTTTCGGTCAAGATGGCAGCTTCAAAATCGTTAATAACTATGAATGGTTGTCGAAGATGTCACTGCTAGATTTCCTCCGCGACTACGGGAAGCTGTTCAATGTGAACAACATGCTGGCTAAAGAAGTCGTTGCTTCACGGTTGGAAGTTGGAATTTCATTTACGGAATTTACTTACCAGATCCTACAATCTGTTGATTTTCTGCACCTATATCAACACGAAGATGTGCAGGTTCAAATCGGTGGTGCCGACCAGTGGGGAAACATTACAGCTGGTATCGATTTGATTCATAAGATCGAGGGCAGCGAGGCTAAAGCATACGGGCTTACCATTCCATTGATGCTTAAGGCTGATGGAACCAAGTTCGGAAAAACGGCTGGCGGCGCAGTTTGGCTAGATCCAGAAAAAACGTCTCCTTATGAATTCTACCAATTTTGGCTTAACCAAGATGATCGCGATGTTGTGAAGTATCTCAAGTACTTTACCTTCCTTAATAAGGAAGAAATTGATGACCTTGAGCAGAAAGTGGGCACTCAGCCAGAAAAACGCGAAGCCCAACGTCGGCTCGCACAAGAAGTGACTAGTTTTGTTCACGGGGATGCGGCGGTGACAGAAGCAGAGAATATCTCTAAGGCATTATTCTCTGGGGACGTTTCAGCATTATCGGCCAGTGAGATCGAACAGGGCTTCAAGAACATGCCTTCGGTTGATGTCACGACCGAACCACGTAATATTGTTGAATGGCTGGTAGATGTGACCAACATCGAATCTTCGCGGCGTCAGGTTCGTGAGGATATCAATAACGGCGCTATTCGCATCAACGGTGACAAAGTGACGGATGTGGATGCCGTTATCGATCCTGCAAGTCACTTTGATGGGAAGTTCGTTATTGTTCGTCGTGGGAAGAAGCGCTACTTCTTGGCACGCGTTAAGTAAGCACGAGGAACAAATTGGTGACTTGTTCGGTCATGTTAATGAATTTAGGCAACTAGTGGGACTGCTTGAGGTTTACGTAGTGGCTGACCCTTGATAGGGTGGCGAAGACCATTAGTTGTGATCATTTAAGAGACTTCATCTAGGGTTCCCAACAGGAACCAGAGACGGGGTCTCTTTTTTGTCACGTCAACTAAGATGGGATTCAATTATTTTACTGGAGGTCGGTGGTCCAAGTTGGCAGATGTCCGTAGCAATAGGGTGCTTATCTGAAAAAAGAGGGGGTGGTGGTCAGAATTATAATTATTTTGAAAAACAGCTTGACCATTTTCAGAATTCTGGTATAGTTAAATCTGTTGTCGCGAACGGTAACGCTGACCTGTACCAATTTTAAATAAATGAATTTGGTAGTTGACAGAAATCGTTCGAGATGATATTCTTAATAAGTTGCTTCGGGAGATATTGAAAAGCTTTGAAACGTTGATTTTAAAACTTTTCCTTGACACTGAAATGACGATAAGATACAATTAAATAGCTGATTCGTAAAAAAATGCTAAGTAGACCTTTGAAAACTGAACAAAGTTTTGTTTCACAAAGTACAGGGCATCTCAACTGTAAGTTGAGATCAAATGTAATTTGCGAACGTCAATTCGCTTATTAACAATGTAACAACAAATGAGTCACAAACAATCATAAAATGAGAGTTTGATCCTGGCTCAGGATGAACGCTGGCGGCGTGCCTAATACATGCAAGTCGAACGCATCCCGTTAAATGAAGTGCTTGCACGGATTTTAACATCGGATGAGTGGCGAACTGGTGAGTAACACGTGGGTAACCTGCCCAGAAGCAGGGGATAACACTTGGAAACAGGTGCTAATACCGTATAACAACAAAAACCGCATGGTTTTTGTTTGAAAGGTGGTTTCGGCTATCACTTCTGGATGGACCCGCGGCGTATTAGCTAGTTGGTGGAGTAACGGTTCACCAAGGCAATGATACGTAGCCGACCTGAGAGGGTAATCGGCCACATTGGGACTGAGACACGGCCCAAACTCCTACGGGAGGCAGCAGTAGGGAATCTTCCACAATGGACGAAAGTCTGATGGAGCAACGCCGCGTGAGTGAAGAAGGTTTTCGGATCGTAAAACTCTGTTGTTGAAGAAGAACACGTTTGAGAGTAACTGTTCAGACGTTGACGGTATTCAACCAGAAAGCCACGGCTAACTACGTGCCAGCAGCCGCGGTAATACGTAGGTGGCAAGCGTTATCCGGATTTATTGGGCGTAAAGCGAGCGCAGGCGGTTACTTAAGTCTGATGTGAAAGCCTACGGCTTAACCGGAGAAGTGCATCGGAAACTGGGTAACTTGAGTGCAGAAGAGGACAGTGGAACTCCATGTGTAGCGGTGAAATGCGTAGATATATGGAAGAACACCAGTGGCGAAGGCGGCTGTCTGGTCTGTAACTGACGCTGAGGCTCGAAAGCATGGGTAGCGAACAGGATTAGATACCCTGGTAGTCCATGCCGTAAACGATGAATGCTAGGTGTTGGAGGGTTTCCGCCCTTCAGTGCCGCAGCTAACGCATTAAGCATTCCGCCTGGGGAGTACGACCGCAAGGTTGAAACTCAAAGGAATTGACGGGGGCCCGCACAAGCGGTGGAGCATGTGGTTTAATTCGAAGCTACGCGAAGAACCTTACCAGGTCTTGACATACTGTGCTAACCTAAGAGATTAGGCGTTCCCTTCGGGGACGCAGATACAGGTGGTGCATGGCTGTCGTCAGCTCGTGTCGTGAGATGTTGGGTTAAGTCCCGCAACGAGCGCAACCCTTATTGTCAGTTGCCAGCATTTAGTTGGGCACTCTGGCGAGACTGCCGGTGACAAACCGGAGGAAGGTGGGGATGACGTCAAGTCATCATGCCCCTTATGACCTGGGCTACACACGTGCTACAATGGATGGTACAACGAGTTGCGAACTCGCGAGAGCAAGCTAATCTCTTAAAGCCATTCTCAGTTCGGACTGTAGGCTGCAACTCGCCTACACGAAGTCGGAATCGCTAGTAATCGCGGATCAGCATGCCGCGGTGAATACGTTCCCGGGCCTTGTACACACCGCCCGTCACACCATGAGAGTTTGCAACACCCAAAGTCGGTTCGGTAACCTTCGGGAGCCAGCCGCCTAAGGTGGGGCAGATGATTAGGGTGAAGTCGTAACAAGGTAGCCGTAGGAGAACCTGCGGCTGGATCACCTCCTTTCTAAGGAATAATACGGAAGCCCTGCACTGAGACAAAACTTTGTTTAGTTTTGAGAGGTCTACTCTCAAACTGGTTCTTTGAAAACTAGATAATATCAATTTTCTTTTATTAATTAATAATTTCATTAATTAAGCCGAGAACACCGCGTTATTTTGAGCTTTTTATTAGTAGTTAAACTACTTCGCATATACTCAATTAACTGAAATCACGTTAGTGATTTAGGTTAAGTTAACAAGGGCGCATGGTGAATGCCTTGGCACTAGGAGCCGATGAAGGACGGGACTAACACCGATATGCTTCGGGGAACTGTACGTAAGCTTTGATCCGGAGATTTCCGAATGGGGAAACCCAGCCATCTTAACCGATGGTTATTGCTTAGTGAATACATAGCTAAGTAAAGGCAGACGTGGGGAACTGAAACATCTAAGTACCCACAGGAAGAGAAAGCAATTGCGATTCCCATAGTAGCGGCGAGCGAAGTGGGAACAGCCCAAACCAGGAAGCTTGCTTCCTGGGGTTGTAGGACTGAACATTTGAGTTACCAAAGTTGTTGGTAGTTGAACAGGTTGGGAAGCCTGACCAAAGAGGGTGATAGCCCCGTAAACGAAACCAATAACCCTCAGTTCAGGATCCTGAGTACGGCCAGACACGTGAAACCTGGTCGGAATCCGGGAGGACCATCTCCCAAGGCTAAATACTCCCTAGTGACCGATAGTGAACCAGTACCGTGAGGGAAAGGTGAAAAGCACCCCGGAAGGGGAGTGAAATAGTTCCTGAAACCATGTGCCTACAATTAGTTGGAGCCCGTTAATGGGTGACAGCGTGCCTTTTGTAGAATGAACCGGCGAGTTACGCTAACATGCAAGGTTAAGTTGAAAAGACGGAGCCGTAGCGAAAGCGAGTCTGAAACGGGCGTTTCAGTATGTTGGTGTAGACCCGAAACCAGGTGACCTACCCATGTCCAGGGTGAAGGTGCGGTAAAACGCACTGGAGGCCCGAACCCGTGTACGTTGAAAAGTGCTGGGATGAGGTGTGGGTAGCGGTGAAATTCCAAACGAACTTGGAGATAGCTGGTTCTCTCCGAAATAGCTTTAGGGCTAGCCTCGGAATTGAGAATCGTGGAGGTAGAGCCACTGTTTGGACTAGGGGCCCGTCATGGGTTACTGAATTCAGATAAACTCCGAATGCCACAGATTTATATCCGGGAGTCAGACGGTGAGTGATAAGATCCATCGTCGAAAGGGGAACAGCCCAGACCACCAATTAAGGTCCCTAAGTGTATCCTAAGTGGAAAAGGCGGTGAAGTTGCATAGACAGCTAGGATGTTGGCTCAGAAGCAGCCACCATTTAAAGAGTGCGTAATAGCTCACTAGCCGAGTGATTTTGCGCCGAAAATGTACCGGGGCTAAGGATACCACCGAAATTGTGGATGTGACCATTAGGCCACGTGATAGGAGAGCGTTCTAAGGGCGGTGAAGCTAGATCGTAAGGACTAGTGGAGCGCTTAGAAGTGAGAATGCCGGTATGAGTAGCGAAAGATCAGTGAGAATCTGATCCACCGAATGACTAAGGTTTCCTGGGGAAGGCTCGTCCTCCCAGGGTTAGTCGGGACCTAAGCTGAGGCCGAGAGGCGTAAGCGATGGCTAACAGGTTGAGATTCCTGTACTAGTAAAGTGTGTTTGAACGATGGAGGGACGCAGGAGGCTAAGCCGTGCGCACGATTGGAAATGTGCGTTCAAGCAGTAAGTCAGGTTACCAGTTAAATGCTGGCAGCCGGGTTGACAAGCTGTGATGAGGACCGAATTTAAGTAGGGAAGTGGCCGACGTCACACTGCCGAGAAAAGCTTCTAGCGAATACTTTATTACCCGTACCGCAAACCGACACAGGTAGTCGAGGAGAGTATCCTAAGGTGTGCGAGTGAACTCTTGTTAAGGAACTCGGCAAAATGACCCCGTAACTTCGGGAGAAGGGGTGCTGCACGCAAGTGCAGCCGCAGTGAAAAGGCTCAGGCGACTGTTTATCAAAAACACAGGTTTCTGCAAAATCGTAAGATGACGTATAGGGGCTGACGCCTGCCCGGTGCTGGAAGGTTAAGTGGATGAGTTAGCTTCGGCGAAGCCCAGAAATGAAGCCCCAGTAAACGGCGGCCGTAACTATAACGGTCCTAAGGTAGCGAAATTCCTTGTCGGGTAAGTTCCGACCCGCACGAAAGGCGTAACGATCTGAGCACTGTCTCAACAAGAGACTCGGTGAAATTATAGTACCTGTGAAGATGCAGGTTACCCGCGACAGGACGGAAAGACCCCATGGAGCTTTACTGTAGCTTGATATTGGGTGTTGACACAACTTGTACAGGATAGGTCGGAGCCGTAGAGGCCGGAACGCTAGTTTCGGCAGAGGCGCTGGTGGGATACGACCCTTGTTGTGTGAACACTCTAACCCGCACCACTTAGCGTGGTGGGAGACAGTGTCAGGTGGGCAGTTTGACTGGGGCGGTCGCCTCCTAAAAAGTAACGGAGGCGCCCAAAGGTTCCCTCAGAATGGTTGGAAATCATTCGTAGAGTGTAAAGGCAGAAGGGAGCTTGACTGCGAGACAGACAGGTCGAGCAGGGACGAAAGTCGGGCTTAGTGATCCGGTGGTACCGTATGGAAGGGCCATCGCTCAACGGATAAAAGCTACCCTGGGGATAACAGGCTTATCTCCCCCAAGAGTCCACATCGACGGGGAGGTTTGGCACCTCGATGTCGGCTCATCGCATCCTGGGGCTGTAGTCGGTCCCAAGGGTTGGGCTGTTCGCCCATTAAAGCGGTACGCGAGCTGGGTTCAGAACGTCGTGAGACAGTTCGGTCCCTATCCGTCGCGGGCATAGGAAATTTGAGAGGAGCTGTTCCTAGTACGAGAGGACCGGAATGGACACACCGCTGGTGTATCAGTTGTGCCGCCAGGCGCATTGCTGAGTAGCTATGTGTGGATGAGATAAACGCTGAAAGCATCTAAGTGTGAAACTCGCCTCAAGATGAGATTTCCCATTCCTTTATGGAAGTAAGACCCCTGAGAGATGATCAGGTAGATAGGCTAGAAGTGGAAGTCCAGTGATGGATGGAGCGGACTAGTACTAATCGGTCGAGGACTTAACCAAGTAAGAAAACGGTGATTTCCGGTAGGAAAACGATATTATCTAGTTTTGAGAGCATCAGTTCTCAATAGTGTGGTGGCGATAGCCTGAAGGATACACCTGTTCCCATGCCGAACACAGAAGTTAAGCTTCAGCACGCCAAGAGTAGTTGGGGGATCGCCCCCTGCGAGGGTAGGACGTTGCCACGCAACCAGAACCGCTGACTAAGGTCGGCGGTTTTTTGTTTACGCCAAATGAACGAACATGGTAAACACCTTTCGCTAGAACAGTATCCTTGATATAATGGGAGTTGCCGTTTTAGCTCAGCAGGTAGAGCACTTCCATGGTAAGGAAGAGGTCATCGGTTCAAATCCGATAAACGGCTTGTCAGGGATACTTGTTTGCTAGAGAGAAATAGACAATAAGAGGATATATTTTTTTACGGTGATTATGCAAAAAAGGCTAGTCAAACCCTACGCGCCGTAGTATACTAATTAAGTTGTCTATTACAGCACATCGTTTTCGGGAAGTAGCTCAGCTTGGTAGAGCACCTGGTTTGGGACCAGGGGGTCGCAGGTTCGAATCCTGTCTTCCCGATTGAATAACATTTTGCCGGAGTGGCGGAACTGGCAGACGCGCTGGACTCAAAATCCAGTGTCCGTTGAGGACGTGTGGGTTCGAACCCCACCTCCGGTATCATAAAAAAACGACGAACCCAGAAAGGGTCTCGTCGTTTTTTGGTGCGCCCGGCATGGGCGCCAACTAGACGGTGAAAGTCCGTTGCGGGCCGTAGTAGTCGGAACCGCAAGTCAATGACAAGGGTGTCCATCGTGAGGTGGAATCTGAAGGAAGTCGGCGACAAAGTACCGCATTGATGTACAAGAATCAGCTATAAGGCTGTGTTGGTCGGACGAGGTTGCCAAACAAACCAAAGTCCAATACTACTCGAGACCATCGCAGTAAAGCTGGCAATGACATGGTACGAAAGTGGGCGTTCTTACCCGGGGAGGCCTGTATCGTACGTTCCCGACAAGAGGCGCGCTAAGCGCCACAGGAACAAACATCGCAGTGATGTGGTGCAGAACGATACAGGAGTCAGCCGAGGCCATAGTAGTGGTATCTGCCACGAAGGGCTGAACAATAATAGGTCATCATTGATATTGGAGGTGGAGACAGTGCAACAACCGCAGAATACAGAAAAAGCTGACCGCCGGCGGACAGTAGGACTGGAAGCCCAAGAACAAGTCGGGGTGCGTAGCACTGACTCTGGTGAAAATACGATGATGAACGGCACTAAGTTTCAAGAGTTAGTCTTAGACCGAAATAACCTGAACGAGGCTTATCTTCGCGTCTGCAGAAACAAAGGTGCAGCAGGACTAGACGGAATGACCGTTGACGAACTGTTGCCCTACTTGAGGAAACATAAACAGGAATTACTGCAAGCTTTACAAAACGAGACCTATCGGCCTCGTCCCGTTAAGCGGGTTGAAATTCCAAAACCTAATGGTGGTAAACGCAAGCTCGGAATACCAACTGTGATTGACCGACTTGTTCAACAAGCCATGGCGCAAGTCATGGTGCCAACATTTGAGCGTGTCTTCTCAGATAATAGTTTTGGGTTCCGACCGAATCGAAGTGCTAAAGATGCCATTGATAGAGTGGTTCAGTTCTACAATCAGGGCTATCACTATGTCGTGGATCTCGATTTAAAAGCATACTTCGATACGGTCAACCACGATCTGCTTATTAAATTTATTGAGCAGTATATTACGGATCCATGGATACTGCATCTCATTCGTCGCTTCCTAACCAGCGGTGTCATGAATGGTGGTCTATTTGAACGAAGTGATAAAGGCACCCCTCAAGGTGGCCCCTTATCGCCACTTTTGGCTAACATTTATCTCAACGAACTGGATAAGCTGTTAACTTCCAGAGGTCATAAGTTTGTCCGCTATGCGGACGATTGTAATATTTATGTCCGAAGCAAACGTGCTGGAGAACGGGTTCTGACTAATGTTACTCGCTTTCTTGAAGGCGACCTAAAGGTCACCGTCAATGAGGACAAGACATCAGTAAGTTCGCCTCTGCGGGCCAAGTTCCTGGGATTTTCCTTGGGGGTTGGTCGAGGAGGTGCGTATGCGCGACCTGCTTGGCAGGCCAAGCAACGCATCAAGTCTGCACTCAGGAAAATGACCAAGCGCAATCGGGGCGTTTCGTTAAACCTGGTGTTTAACGAGATTCATCAAAAGATGCGTGGGTGGTTACAGTACTATTCGGTCGGGAAAATGACCAATTTTATCCGTCACTTAGACGAATGGTTGCGAGCAAGGATTCGCCAGTATATTTGGAAACAGTGGAAGAAGCTCAAAACAAAGGTCAATCATCTTGTAAAACTGGGGCTTTCTGGCACCAGTGCTTATACAATGGCCAATACCCGTAAGGGTTATTGGCGAACTGCGCATAGCAAGACATTGACCTATACTCTGACAAACAAAAGACTGGAACGCCTTGGACTCATCAATATGAGCAAGACACTCCAGTCAATACAAAGTGCTTAAATTATTGAACCGCCGTATACGGAACCGTACGTACGGTGGTGTGAGAGGTCGGTAATTGAATTAATCAATTACCTCCTACTCGATTGTTTTGAATTGCGCCATTATTGTGACCAAAAACGGGTCGTCATTTTCTAATATACAGCTGATAATAAGCTGCGGCTGCTAGGCCTTGGGCAGTATTGATCTTACCTTCATGTAACCACGTTAACAATTGATCAAATGGGACGAGCTCTGCTGTCACAAATTCATCAGCATCAAAATGGCGCGCAGTTTGGGTAGCAGGATCAAATCGGATCAACATTAAGGCTGCCGTTTGATCCATAAAGCCTTCAGAGGAGGTTACCGTTGTCATCTGTGACACTGATTCAGCAACGTAGCCTGTCTCTTCTTGAAACTCACGGGTGGCAGCTTGCTCAACGGTTTCGCCTTCGTTAACGATTCCAGCCGGCAAGGAGACAGAATCCGCATTAATGCCGACACGATATTCACTAGTGAGTACGACCTGCTCGTCAGGCGTCAGCGCGAGAATAGTGACTGTTGGGTCAGTATGAATAAGATCACGTTCAACCGTCAGCGCGTCCGGTGTTTTAATGTGGAGTTGGTGCACACTAAAAACGGGTCCCTGGTAGGCTTTGTTATGATCAATGATTTGTCCCTGTTGGTGCCATGTTTTAAACATAGAATGCCTTCTTTGCGATTAGTGTATAAGGGCATTGTACCACGCGTTGACAAAAAACAGCGGTGGGCGGTAAACTTGGTGGTACTGAGATTAAAATATAATGAGAATGGTTTAAGACGAACTCAGCGTCTTCAAAGGAAGAAGGGACAACAGATGCAATTTATTGGGGCGTTATGCCTGATTCTAATAGTCACGACGCTTGCCGGCCATTTTTGTAATCGAGTGGGCGTTCCAGCGGTCATTGGTCAGATTTTGGTTGGTATCGTCATCGGGCCTGCGATGCTAGGGCTTATACATAATACGACCATTGTGCAAGTATTTGCCAACATTGGTGTGATCCTATTGATGTTTATCGGTGGGCTTGAGAGTAATCTGACGTTGCTGCGTCGCTTTTTGAAACCTGCCATTATCGTGGCCGTTTGCGGTGTCATTATGCCCGTCATTTTGATGGGTGCGACTGCGGCAGTCGCATTTCATTATGACACCTTTACTGCTTGTTATATTGGGGTTGTTTTTAGTGCGACATCCGTTTCAATTTCAGTTGCTGTGCTTAGAGACTATCATGCACTCGATACTGCGGAGGGCGCGACCATTCTCGGTTCCGCGGTTGCTGACGACATTATTGGGGTCATTCTGTTATCCTTGATGATCAGTCTTTTAGGCGTGCGGGGAAACGGTGCTCATACGCAGTCACTTGGCATCGGCTGGATCCTTCTTGAACAGCTTGCGTTCTTCGGTGGCACATACCTGGTCGTTCGCTGGATCGCACCATACCTGATGGCGCTAAGCGAAAAATTGGTGATGAATGCCAGTGTCACGATTATGTCGATGGTGATTTGTCTTGGCATGGCTTATCTGGCTGACGTTGTTGGCTTAAGCGGCGCAGTTGGCGCTTTTTTTGCCGGCATTGCGGTGGCCCATACCCCGTATCGTGAAGTGGTCGAAGCACATACTGAACCAATCGGTTATGCCGTCTTTATTCCGTTTTTCTTTGTCAGCATCGGGCTAAGTATGTCATTTACTTATTTAACTCAGGCAATTGCCCTAGTCGTGGTGATGACAGTACTTGCCTGTATCAGTAAATTCATTGGGTGCGGCATCGGTGCTGCGCTGACTGGGTTCAACCGACAAAGCAGCTTTGTGATCGGGGCCGGTATGATCTCGCGAGGGGAAATGGGCATGATCACTGCTCAAATTGGGTACCAAGCGGGGGTGCTATCACGACCCAGTTACTCGGCGTTTGTCGTTGTGATTATTCTGGCCACGATGGTGGCACCGTTTGCGTTAAAACAGGCGTTACGATTGTTACCTAAAAAACGGCAGCAACGTGTGGCATAATTTTGATTATAACTGGCGTAACAGCGGCCTATTTCATATCTCAGACGATATGAAATAGGCCGCTGTGTGTCATTTTGGGGTGGTTGCCGCGGTTCACAGGACCAACAAATCCCCGGTATCAGCCGGTATGCGTAAAATTCATCGGATTCTCACACGTCTTTATTGACAGCAGACCAAAATGCCACTAAAATTGTCCAAGCATTAAAAAAGAAAGAGGCGGTTTTTTGACATCGCAGGAACAGGCAAAAGAACAGCGACGCGTTGATTCGGTGGTTCATCAAATTACTGCCAGAATTAAAGACGTGACAACGGACTATGCGAAGGCTCGCGCAGAAATGAAGTTGGTCCAGGAAAATCACTCTGCCAACACTTCTGTGAACTACGTTGAATTGGATGACCGAATTGATACCTCGGCTGATCTGCAACAACAACGTGCCTTAGCATCACGATTGATTGAAAACGAACAGATCATTAAGGGCCAGTTGGACACCTATAAGGATCTGGGGGGCTCACCTTACTTTGGCAGGATCGATATTCAAGATCCTGGTGAATCGGGGGCTGACCGATTATATATTGGCACAGCATCATTTACAAATGAAGATCAGGACTTTTTAGTCTACGATTGGCGCGCACCAATCTCATCAGTTTACTATAACGGGACACTGGGTGATGTGGCCTACGATACGCCCGGTGGTCAGCAGTTGACGACACTTAAGAAAAAGCGGCAGTTTCTGATTGCTAAGGGTCAGATCGAAAGCATGTTTGATACCAACGAAACGGTTGGTGACGAGATGTTGCAGCATGTTTTTGGTGAACAAAATGACGAAACGATGCAGAACATTGTGGCCACTATCCAGCGTGAACAAAACGACATTATTCGCGATACGCGCAGTGATCTGTTAGTGGTTCAAGGCGTCGCGGGCTCTGGAAAAACGTCTGCGATTCTGCAACGGATCGCGTTTTTGCTCTACCACAGTCGAAAGGAACTTGAAGCTGACCAGATCGTGCTATTCTCACCTAATCGGTTATTTAGCCACTACATCTCAGATGTGTTGCCCAGTCTAGGTGAACGCAATATGCGACAGGTCACGCTTGCTGAGTTTCTTACCCAGCGGTTGCAAGGCTTAGATGTTGAGACCTTGTTTGACCGCTATGAGGATGAAGACAAAGTGACTGATGTTGACCGTGAGACGCGGAACTTTAAGGAGTCCGCAGACTACATGCATCAAGTTGCCGACTATTGTCAACACCTGACACCGGACCACTTTAAGTTTAATCATATTTATTTTGACGGTCAGATCTTCTTTAATAAGTCTGAAATCGAGGGCATATATAACAGCTTACCATCGCTGCAGCCTGCTGACCGGTTCTTGCGGACCAAAAACGCACTGATCAAGCGGCTGAAGTACCGGATCGGTGAGGAAGCTAAGTCGAAATGGGTCAATGAAGAAATCGACCAGATGTCTGACGAACAGTACCACGATTTACTCGGGTCAAAACGGCTACACGAGTTCCAAGAACTGGATGCTGAAGTGGCCTATATTGCCCGGAAAATCGTGACTAAGCGATTACGTGTTGTCTACGATGCCATTTACAACAACTATTTTCTTGATACGTACAGCCAGTACGCGGACTTTATGGATCAAATTGACCTACCGGATAACGTGGACGCAACAGCGTTTCAGAGCAGCCGTGACACCTTTTTGCAAGCCATTGAATTCCACAAATGTCCGTTAGTGGATACGGCACCGTTGCTTTATTTACGTGATATTTTAACCGGTGGCGGTCAGAATCACGCCATGAAGCATCTGTTTGTGGATGAAATGCAGGACTATACGATTGCCCAGTTGCAGTATTTGCGCCACGCGTTCCCAAAGGCCAACATGACCTTCTTAGGCGATAGTGAACAAGCCCTGTTTCGTGATGTTGAATCGCCAGAGACGCTGCTGAAAAAATTACGGGTAGCGTTCAATGTTCACCGGCCACGATTATTAAAACTCAATCGCTCGTACCGGTCGACACTGCCGATTACGACCTTCGCGAAGGCATTACTGCCTGATGGTGATGAGATCGAGGCCTTTAACCGGCCCGGTGATCTGCCACGCGTCATCATGCGGTATGATTTTGATAGCGGTATTGAAGCGCTGGAGCATCAGCTAAAAGGTCTTCAGGTCGACAATGGGGTGGTTGCCATTTTGACAAAAAACTTGGCTCAGGCGCACGACGTTTATCAAAAGCTTCACCACAACCACGTGGATGTGAGTCTGATGACGGATGCCGACCGGTCACTGCCTAAAGGCATCCTGGTGTTGCCAATCTACCTTGGTAAGGGGCTTGAATTTGATGCCGTTGTGGCCTGGGACGTTTCAGCAACCAACTTTGCGGATGAACGCATGACGGGGACGCTGTATACCATTATCACACGGGCAATGCACCAGCTTGTACTGATCAGTATTGGGCCTGTTTCGCCACTGATCGCGACGGAGAGAATGCCCAAAAATGTGATGGCCATCGAGCACGAATTAACTTAGTGTGTGACATGCCATGGTTTCCAGAGCGGTTTTGACATCGTCTCGGGAAACCAGTAAAATAAGACCTATTAATAAACCTAAAATTCACTGGTGCATCAAAGCCGTTACTAACAGAGACATTGCCTTGTCTGAAAGCAATGACAACGGGTTAATTGGAGCCAGTTTAAAACGGAATTTGGGGTGCCTCCTTATCGGCAATGAGTGGTGACTGATTGTCACAATTTAGGTGGTACCGCGGTTAACGTCCTATTGCAGAAGCAATAGGGCGTTTTTTGAAAGGATGATAAAAATGAGTGACAAGAAAATTATTTTAACGGGTGACCGACCAACAGGAAAGTTGCACATTGGGCATTACGTAGGGTCGTTAAAGAACCGGGTCAAGCTGCAAAACTCTGGGGAATTTGAAACGTTCATCATGATTGCCGATATGCAAGCGTTGACTGACAATGCGCGTGATCCAGAAAAAATTCGCCACAGCCTCTTACAGGTGGCATTGGATTACTTAGCTGTCGGTATCGATCCAGCCAAATCCAACATTTTAGTGCAGTCGCAAATTCCAGCGTTAACGGAACTGACTGAATTTTATTTGAACCTGGTGACTGTGTCGCGTTTGGAACGGAACCCAACCGTGAAGACTGAAATCAAACAAAAGAAGTTTGGTCAAAGTGTGCCCGCTGGCTTCTTTACGTATCCTGTCAGTCAAGCTGCTGATATCACTGCCTTCAAGGCCACCACGGTTCCCGTTGGCGAGGACCAGGAGCCAATGTTGGAACAAACCCGTGAGATCGTGCGGAGTTTCAATAACATTTATGGCGATATTTTGGTCGAACCTGAGGGCTACTTCCCAGAAGAGGGACAGGGTCGTATTCCTGGCTTGGATGGCAACGCTAAGATGAGTAAGTCATTGGACAACGCCATCTATCTGTCAGACGATGTCGATACAATTCAAAAGAAGGTCATGTCGATGTACACTGACCCGACCCACATTCACGTGGAAGATCCTGGTCACATCGAAGGCAACACTGTGTTCACTTACCTGGATATTTTTGGCGATGATACCGATAAAATTGCTGATTTGAAGGCACAATATCAACATGGCGGTCTTGGGGATGTTAAAATTAAGCGATACCTCAATGACGTGCTGCAGGCAACGTTGAAGCCAATTCGCGAACGTCGCGAACAGTTTGAACAAGACCCTGCCGGCGTTTACCAAATTTTGAAAGACGGCAGTGCTCAAGCTAACGTTGTGGCCAACCAGACGTTAACGGAAGTCCGCAATGCCATCGGTGTTAACTACTTCGACTAGTATCGGAAGGGAAGTCCGCGTATGGATAACTTAGTGATTGTCGATTTAGGATCAAATTCGGTTCGGATGACGATTAATGAGGTTCACCCGGACAAAACGTTTCATGAATTGGTGCGCTATAAGGAAGACTCACGATTATCAGAGGGTATGGGGCCGGAAAAACGGCTGCAGGAGACCGCTGTTAGTCGCACAATCGAGGCGCTTAAATCTTTTAAGACGCGCTATGAGAAACTCCCGAACCTGACCGTTAAAGCAATCACAACGGCGGCGGTTCGGCAGGCTAGTAACCAACAAGAATTCTTGGACCGCGTTAAGCGCGAGGTCGGACTCACTTTTGATGTGTTGTCCGGTGACGACGAGGCCTTTTACGATTACCTGGGCGTGATGAACCGGTTACGTGTTGAGGATGCGCTGATGATCGATATTGGCGGTGCCAGCATGGAAATGGTTAACATTCGTGATGGTAAGGAAAGCAATTTGATCAGCATTCCTTTTGGTGCAGTCAATCTTTCGGAACAATTTCACCTAAATAACCAGATCAAGGCTGCGGACTTTTTTGACGCAAACGTGTTTTTACGCCGGCGGTTAAAGGATATCTGGTGGCTGTCGGAAGCGAGAACCAAACCGTTCATTCTCCTGGGCGGGGCGAACCGCTCCCTCGCACGGATGAGTCGACGCCAGCAGCAGATCCTGCACGTGGAAGCGATTCACGGGTATCAGCTCAGTACAAACGAGGTTTTCCAGCTCTATACCAACCTGTTGCGCAAAAACCTGGCCCAACGAAGACAAATTTCAGGCCTGGAACCAGACCGCGCAGATATTATCGTGGGCGGTATCATGCCACTAGTGTTATTGCTACAAATGCTGGACTCCGACCGCGTTATCTTTTCGGAGAGCGGTGTGCATGAGGGGATTATTCATGCGTATTTGGAGGGCTAGAGCGTGGAACAAGGCGGTTTAGGGGCGGTGTGTAAGGGACGATGGGCGAAAAGTCCGGTCCTGACTTTTTGCCCATCGTCCCTTACACGTTAGCCCCGTGCCTTGTGGAACGCGTTTCGACACGGTAGCCGAGAAAGCCAGCATTGACAGAAGTGCCTGAACTTGGCACTTTGCCAGAGTCCCTTACATGGCCACCCTTGCCCTGTGTAACGCATTTCGGCGCAGTAACCAAGAAAGTCACCGCAACGAAGCGGATTTACAACAACTAAATTAATTTTCGACAACAACTCTTGAGGATCATTCCAAATGCCTCAAACTCACAAGAAGGATTAAAGATCATGGCAAGCTCATTTTCACATTTCTATAAACGTGACGCACAGGAACGGCTTCAGATCATTGCTGACCATTCCGGCTTAAGCGACGCCCAAAGCGCGCAGTTAGTTTCACGTGCAGCGCAGGGTGACGCGAAGGCATTGATTGAAAACTACCTAACAGCTTTTCAACTGCCTGAAGGGGTGGCGGTTAACTTTCAAATTAACGATCACGATTACGTGGTGCCAATGGTGACAGAAGAACCGTCTGTCATTGCCGCTGCCAGCAATGGCGCTAAAACCATTGCGGACGCTGGCGGGATTCAGGCTGAAGTGAAGTCGCGGTTACTCATGGGGCAGATCGTCCTCAGTGATGTGAAGGTGTTTGCTTCCATTGATGACTGGGTGGCGCTGCACACGGATGAACTGCTTGAGGTGGCGCGAAAAGCCCACCCAACCATCGTGTCCCGGGGTGGCGGTCCACGCTCGATCCGGACGCGTGACCTTGGCGAAGGCTATGTGTCCATTGACCTTTACGCAGATGTAAAGGCCGCGATGGGGGCGAACATGCTAAACACAATGCTGGAAGCGATGGCTGAGGTCATTCAAACCAAGTTGCATCACACCACGTTATTTAGCATCTTATCCAATACGGCCGATCAGAGTTTGGCGACAGCCACCTGCAGTATTCCGGTGACGGCACTTAAAAATGCAACGCAGTCCGGTGCTGATGTGGCGGTGCGCATCGCTTCGGCGAGTCGTGTTGCCCAGTTGGATCCCTACCGCGCGGTGACACACAATAAGGGCATCATGAACGGTGTTGATGCGGTGGTGATTGCCATGGGCAATGACTGGCGTGCTATTGAAGCAGCCGCCCACGCGTTTGCGGTGGTTGATGGCCAATATCGCGGCCTCAGTACCTGGACCGTGCAGAATGATCAGCTGTTGGGGCAATTAACGTTACCGTTACCCGTTGGCACAGTTGGCGGGGCTACTAAGGTGTTGCCTGTGGTGAAAATCAACCAGCAAATTGCCACCGTTAAGACCCCGGAAGACTTAATGATGATTATCGTTTCAGTCGGGTTGGCGCAAAATTTTGCTGCACTCAAAGCGCTCGTGACAGATGGCATTCAAAAAGGCCATATGAAAATGCAACTGCGGTCCCTAGCCTTGAGCGCCGGTGCAACGGTCAATGAGCTAAAACCGATGGTGGCTTATCTCAAGACCCTGAGCGACCCAACAGCGGCAGCTGCCGAGACAAAATTAAAAGAACTTAGAACTCAAATAAAGGATGACAACGATGCAAAACATTGAAATTAATGACCAGGTGCAATCCCTGTTAGATGCGACCAACGCCATTTTCCCAGGCAAGGTTGAACTTCAATTTATTGGCCAATTGCAGGCCGGTTACGTGCGTCACGACCAGGCGCAAACGGTTCAGGACAAAGACCATATCATGGTGCAAGTCAGTGATCTCACAGCACCAAACTACACGGCGTCTCACGAGCTGCTGCACCTGTTGATGACATTGCGGGGATTCCCACAGGTCTACTTTGCGGTCTCAATGGGCAACGATACGCTGGATGAACAAATGATGATGCTGGCGACGGAACTTTACGATATCGTGGCACACCAGGTTGTTGTTTCAGAACAACGCAAACACGACTTGATCGACGACACCGTTGAGGCTGAATATCTAAAAGGGGTTCAGGCAACGATCAAACCGGAACCGGATCCCGTGGATGATCAAATGACATTACGGTTAATGACGGTCTTGGACGCCCTGGTCTTCTTTGGCGATAATGAACAGGTCAAGGCGCAATTTGCCAAGGACTATCCCGTCACGTTACCAGCAGCGCAGAAATTGTACGACGTGATTACGGAAAAACCAGTGGATTCACCATTTACACTTCGTCGTAACGTGGTCAAGCTCTTCAAGGCCTTTGATGATCAGCTTCAAAAATGGGGCTTCCCAGCACTAAATAATCAGGAATTTACAACGTTGACGAGTGTGTTGTCTGAGCGCCAGTTGCGGTTGGAAGTACGGCAGTTATTTGAACTGTTCCACTCTGACATGGTCGATATTAAGACTAAGCGTCGCGCGTATGTTGGCATTAACCGAGCAGATAGACAGAATTCCTTTGTGATTTCGGCACCTAAACCGGATGATGACACGCCAGATTACTACAAGGATATCTACGACATGACAGTCGCTGACCTGTTTAAAAAGATGGAAATGCCTTACATTATTCGCTAGGAGGTCGCACAATGGATGTTGATGTTCAAGCACAGTTTGATCATGCCCACCATATCGTTTTCCTCACGGGAGCTGGGGTGTCAACACCTTCTGGCATCCCAGATTACCGGTCAACCAACGGCCTCTACACCGCGCACAAGAATGCGGAGTACTATCTTAGCCACACTTGTTTGACCAAGGAACCTGATGTCTTTTACAAGTATGTCACCGAAAATCTGTACAAACCGGACGCCAAGCCTAACGTGATTCATACTAAGCAAGCTACACTGACGCAACAGGATCGCGCAACGGTGGTGACACAAAATATTGATAATTTGTACCGAGTAGCCGATACGGAACACCTTGTTGAATTTCACGGGAATCTGTACAACGTGTACTGCCAAAAATGTGGACAGTCTGTTGACTGGCACGACTACCTCAAGAGCCCGATTCATGCTGACTGCGGCGGTACACTGCGACCCGATATCGTT
This sequence comes from Secundilactobacillus paracollinoides, assembly GCF_001702155.1. Taxonomy (NCBI): domain Bacteria; kingdom Bacillati; phylum Bacillota; class Bacilli; order Lactobacillales; family Lactobacillaceae; genus Secundilactobacillus; species Secundilactobacillus paracollinoides. The sequence continues at coordinate 173,767 of NZ_CP014912.1, read as the reverse complement.
TTATACGAAGAAGAGTTGAATGAAGCCAATATTCAAAACGCCGTTGATGCCTCGCAACAAGCAGATTTGGTGGTCATTACGGGGACGTCCATGCGGGTCTATCCGTTTGCCGGCTTGCTTGATTATCGCAATCCTAAGGCACCGGTTATCGTCGTGAACAACGAGAGACTGTCATTTGCGTTTCCCTATGAAATGGTGCAGATGGACGCCGCTGATTTTTATCAGCAACTGCGTGTTTGATTTTTGGATAATGATCCAGTGACCGGGAATACACAGCAGACATAACAGAACGTTGACCCGGTACGCTTGTGCTGGGTCAGCTTTGGGTTATGACGCAAATCGCGTGATGGAGGTGTTCAAGATGTCTGAAGAGACCATTCTTACTGAATTGAAACGCCTGTTGCGGCACATGCGACTGATGTCGATCGGTCAGGTAACTGCGGATACACTGATGTTGTACGGTTTGATTGTCACGCTGTTAGCAAAATCAGGGATGGTGGCCTTCCTTGGCGCATATTTGACGCAGGGGCACGCAATTGCTGTTGTGATCTTACTGGGGCTGATCGACCTGTGTTTTACAGGCGTGCGTTACAATGACCGCAGAACTGGTGCTGAATTGATCGAGGCGCTTGGTGACAAGCTTTCTGATGAGGCTGCTGCCATTGTCGCCCAGTTTAAACGATACAAGTGAGGTAACGTAATGATAACGATTGGGTTAACGACATGGAAGGAACATCCTGCGCTCATTAATGATGAGCAACGGGACGTCACCCTAACTGAATATGCGGCTGTGTTGCCGACTGTGGAAGTGGATACGCCGTTTTATGGCATACCGCGGGCCACAACGGTGACGAAGTGGCAGCAGATGGTGCCGGCCAACTTCCAGTTTATTTTAAAGGCCAATAAGGTCATGACAAAACATGATTATGGTTCTGATGAGGTCGATGAGGATGCGCGCAAACAAGCTTTCGTTGATTACAAAGAGATGATCAAGCCGCTTGTTCGTAAGCGCCAGCTCAAGACCATCCTGTTTCAATTCCCGCCATTTTTCAGACGGTCAGCGGAAAATTTACAGTGGCTGTTTGAGATTCGTGACATGATGGGGAATCTGCCGATTGCGGTGGAGTTCCGAAATCCAAGCTGGTACGAGGAAACGTTGATCCCAGATCTCATGGACTACCTGACGCGGCTTCACATGACCCACGTTATTGTGGATGAACCCCACCGGTTAAACGACGGGGTGCCGTTAGTTGCCGACGCCACGACCCCCGAACTTGCGCTGTTGCGGCTTCATGGCCGTAACGAGAAGGGCTGGTTTGATCAGGGGAAAGACTGGCGCGGTAAGCGAACACTGTACCGGTATTCGGAAGCCGAACTCAAGCAGTTTGCGGCCGTCATCAACCAGCTTACGCCAAAGGTCAAAGAGGTCTGCATTATCTTCAACAATAATTCGAACCGCGATGCAGCACCCAATGCATTGGAACTTCAACGGATGATGGGCATTTCTTGGGATGGCTTGGGACTACAGCAGTTGAGCTTGTTTTGAGTGATTCAAAATAGCGTTTTAATGCCGCTCCGTTGCGCCGCTCGGCCCTTCAGGCTGAAGTGGGGTCGCTCTGGGGAGCTAGTGAAATGTCTTTGCAGGAGATCCACTCGAGAGCTGCGCAGCAGAAATCGAGTTAGCTCAGTCGCGAGCCACTACGACGGCCTGCCGAATTACGGAATGCAACGAACTTAGTCACCTAACATTAAGAAGGCCCAGTATGAGTTGTGGTGGACGCTCTCCTTCCCATAATGGTGTAACTTAGTGTGGCCCAATCCAGGTCAATCGGAGCAAGTAAGCGAGCAGAGACATTAACCAATAAGTCCTTGTAGGGACAATGAGCAGCACATAATAAAAAATCGCCCACAATCACGCTCTTTTTCCCAGAGTCTCGGGTGATAACCGGGAAATTATGCTATACTATTGGAGACTTTGTTCCTTAAACATTAAATAAAAATGGAACCATTTACTGAAAGGGGCCAAATTAAAACATGGCAGAAACTAAACCTACGTATTACATAACCACGCCGATTTACTATCCGTCTGGCAAGTTGCACATTGGAAACTCGTACACCACCATTGCGTGTGACACCTTAGCGCGTTACAAGCGTTCAACGGGGTACGATGTTTTCTTCCTAACTGGGACTGACGAGCATGGTTTAAAAATTGAAGAGAAGGCGGAGCAATTAGGCACTGATCCTAAGAGCTACGTTGATGAGATGGCCGCTGGCATCAAGGAACTTTGGAAGACGCTGGAAATTTCCAACACGAAGTTTATCCGAACAACGGACGATTATCATGAAGCCGCTGTTCAAAAAATCTTCCAACAACTTCAAGACCAGGGCGACATTTACCTTGGTGAATACGAAGGCTGGTATTCAGTTGACGACGAAGAGTACTTTACGGAGACGCAACTGGCCGAAGTTTACCGTGACGATAATGGTAAGGTGATCGGCGGGAAGGCCCCTAGCGGCCACGAAGTTGAGCTCGTGAAGGAACAGTCGTACTTCTTCAAGATGAGTAAGTACGCTGACTGGTTGTTGGCCTACTACAAGGCACATCCTGACTTTATCCAACCAGAAGCGCGGATGAACGAAATGATCAACAACTTCATCAAGCCTGGTTTGGAAGATTTGGCCGTTTCCCGGACAACATTTACCTGGGGTGTGCCGGTCAAATCTGATCCGAAGCACGTGGTTTACGTGTGGATCGATGCGTTGACCAACTATATTACGGCTTTGGGCTACGGGACGGACGACGATAGTCTGTTTAAGAAGTACTGGCCTGCTGACGTGCAGATGGTGGGTAAGGAAATCGTGCGGTTCCACACGATCTACTGGCCAATTATCCTGCATGCGCTGGGTCTTGAACTGCCAAAACAGGTCTTTGGTCACGGCTGGCTCTTGATGAAGGACGGCAAAATGTCTAAGTCAAAGGGGAATGTCATTTACCCTGAAACGTTAGCTGACCGCTACGGCTTGGATTCTGTCCGTTACTACCTGATGCGCGCAATGCCATACGGTAACGATGGGACGTTCACGCCTGAGGACTTTGTGGACCGGTTGAACTACGATCTGGCCAACGATCTGGGGAATTTATTGAACCGGACTGTTGCCATGATCAACAAGTATGAAGATGGTGTCTTACCAGTGTTTGAAGCTGGTGTGACCGATTTTGATGCTGATCTGGAAGCTGTTTCAGAGACCACGCTGGCCAACTACCACGATCTGATGGGCAAACTCCACTTTGCAGATGCCCTTGCTGAAGTTTGGAAGCTGATTGCACGGACCAATAAGTACATTGACGAAACGGCACCATGGGTTCTCGCCAAGAGTGAGGAAGCCGGCGATAAGGCGAAGTTAGCAGCTGTCATGGCCCACTTAGCAGCAAGTTTGCGGATGATTGCCTACCTGTTGAGTCCGGTGATGACACACGCTCCAAAGGAAATATTGGCACAGTTGGGCATCGAATACGATGCTGAAACAAACCTGAACGATCTGAAGTTAGCTGATTTGCCAGCTGGCAATAAGGTCGTTGCTAAGGGCACGCCAATCTTCCCACGGCGGGATGCGGATGAAGAAATTGAATTTATCGCCAACCAAATGACCAAGTCCGACAAGAAGAAGGGTCGGGCCGCCATGGAAGAGGCTAAGAAGCAGGCCAACGTCACAGGTAGTGGTGTTTGGAATCCCGAAGAAACTGAGTTGAACTTGGCTAAGAAGGAAGTTCGATTTGACGCGTTTGAAAAGATCGAACTGAAAGTGGCTGAGATCATCGATGTCCAACGGGTGGCCGGTGCTGATAAGCTCTTGCAATTCCGTTTGGATGCTGGTGACAGTGATGACCGTCAGATCTTGTCCGGTATTGCTGAATTTTACCCAGAACCTAAGGATCTTCTCGGCAAGAAAGTCATCATCGTGGCCAACTTGAAACCCCGCAAAATGCGTGGTCAAGTGAGTCAAGGAATGCTGCTTTCTTCTGAGGATGCGCAGGGTCACGTTCAACTAGTGACCGTTCCTGACAGTATTCAAAACGGGTCAACTGTCGAATAAGCAATTAAATGAAATAACTACTGAAGGGAGGGACGTGCAAGGCCACTTGATGACCGCGGACGGCCCTTTTTTCTTCATACTAGATTGGAGTAGGCGTTTATGAAAATCTTTGATTCTCACACTCATCTGAATAGTCCTGAATTCATTAACGACGTGCCAAAATTCCTGAAGCAGGCCGCCGATTTGGACGTTGTTAAACTAGTGAATGATGGGTCCAACACTGAGATGAATCAGCAGGCAATCGAACTTGCCCATCAGTATCCACAGATGTATGCGGCTGTGGGGTGGCATCCTGAAGATTCCAAGTTCTATGATCAGGACGCGGAAAAGGTGTTGGAAAAACAATTAACTGATGATCGGGTCGTGGCATTAGGTGAAATCGGCCTCGACTACCACTGGGACAGCAGCCCTAAGGATGTGCAGCAACGGGTCTTTAAGCGCCAAATTGAAATTGCTAAAGCGTATGGCAAGCCAATTGTGGTGCATAACCGGGACGCATTTGAAGATACCTACCGGATTATTAAGTCCGTCGGCATTCAGGATATTGGTGGTGAAATGCATAGCTTTAACGGTGACCCAGAATGGCTCAAAAAATTTTTGGACCTCGGCATGACCATTTCGTACAGTGGTGTCGCAAGTTTTAAAAACGCCCATGAGGTGCATGACGCTGTTCGCGCGACCCCGCTTGACCGGATGATGGTTGAAACGGATGCCCCGTATTTGACGCCCGAACCGCACCGTGGCGAACAAAACCAGCCCGGGTTTACACGCTACACGGTGGAAGCCATTGCTAAGGAACGAGAGACGACGCCCGAGGCGATTGCGGCCGCAACATGGACGAATGCCCACCGCTTTTTTGGGATTAAGGAGAGCTAGTGAAAAAAATAGAGGAAGTCATTGTCGTTGAAGGCAAGGACGATCCAAAGCCATTGCCCGCGCGGTGAACGCGGACACGATAGAAACGCGCGGATCAGCAGTTCCGGAAGATATTTTGGACCTGATCGAGACCATTTCACAACAGCGCGGCATCATCATTTTTACTGACCCTGATTTTTCAGGTGAAAAAATTCGTAAGATCGTGTCGGAGGTCGTCCCGAACGCGAAACACGCGTTTTTGCCCAGAAGTGAAGGTGTTCCAGAGAAGGCGGGTGGTTCGCTGGGCGTTGAACATGCGTCACCGGAAGCAATTCGGGAGGCGCTGGCGAATGTTTATACTGAAACGGACGCCGCACCGCAAACCATTACGCGGGCGGACCTCGTTAAAGCCAGATTGATTGGCGTTCCCGAGTCTAAGGCCCGGCGTGAAGCGCTTGGTGAGGCACTGCGAATTGGCTATGTAAACGGGAAACAACTCCTAAAACGACTTCAGATGTTCCAAATTTCCGACACGGTATTTTGGCAAGCCGTTGCGCAACTTGATCAGGGGGAAAACTAGTATGAAAACACCACTTATTGCCAGTCCGGCACGGACACAGGCCATCATTAACCGTTACCGACTGCCCATTAAAAAGAGTCTGGGTCAAAACTTTTTGACGGATATCAACATTCTTGAGCACATTGTTCAGGCTGCTGACCTCACTGAGAAAGACAACGTGATTGAAATTGGTCCAGGCATTGGCGCGTTAACAGAATTTTTAGCCCAGAGTGCCCACCAAGTCATGGCGTTTGAAATTGATGACCAACTGATTCCAGTCTTAGATGATACGTTAGCGCTCTACGATAACGTGACGATCGTGAATGAAGATATTTTAAAGGCGAACCTGCCGCAACTGATCAAGGATAATTTTGATGCCGATCGGCCGTTAAAATTAGTGGCCAACCTGCCATATTACATTACGACACCGATTTTGCTGTCTGTGCTGCAGTCTAGCATGCATTTTGATAACATCACCGTCATGATGCAAAAGGAGGTCGCTGACCGGTTAGTTGCCGTGCCAGGGACTAAGGCATACGGCTCGCTGTCGATTGCGGTGCAGTATCGGTCGACACCCGAAGTCGCCTTTACGGTGCCGCGAACAGCGTTTATTCCACAACCTAACGTTGATTCCGCCATCATTACGATGACGGACAGAGCGGCCTTTGATCCGGCGCCGTTTGACGAATCCGTGTTCTTTAAGTTCGTGAAGGGGTGCTTCATGCACCGTCGAAAGAGTTTTTGGAACAATTTGTTGGCCATTTTCGGGAAGGACGCCGACGTTAAAGCCCAACTCACGGATGTGTTAGAAAAAGTGCACGTGTCACCTCAAATTCGATCGGAAAAATTAACCATCGAGACCTTCATTTTATTGACTAACACCTTACACGACGAGGGGTTACTATAAGTCAGCAAAAAAACTTGTTGAAAATAAATGATTGTGGTATAATATTGACTTTTTTGTGAAACGGGCGTAAAATGTTTCACGAGGGGTGAGATCATGCCAACAAGTTTAGCAGACATTAAGGACCGACTCGATCATCGTATCGGGGAGGAACTTATGGTTATTTCCCAGGCGGGCCGTAAGAAGACAACGGAACGTCATGGCATTTTGAAGGAAACCTATCCAGCAGTCTTTGTCGTTGATCTGGATCAGGACGAAAACTCCTTCGAACGTGTTTCGTACAGCTACACGGATATTCTGACTAAGAACATCCAAGTCGATTTCGACGAGGCTGCCAACGAATAAGGCAAATAAAAAGGTGATTCTACCAGATGGTGGATCACCTTTTTATTTTGCCTTATTTTTGGATTGAGCTGGCAGGTCGCTTCGTTGCGCCGTTCTGCCCTGCAGGCTGTGGTGTCATGAAACTGTTAATCAATCGTTAGCAGTGACTAGCACATTTTGAGAAGCATTGCTGTCAGTGATCTTACCCGCAGTCAAGGGCGGATTCTCTATGAACTTGGTTTAACGCCATTGTGATGTTTAACCAATGGTAAAAATTAAGCTCAATGTTAGTGGAATGGAGCAATTTGGCACGGAGTCGTGGTGTCGACATCAGTTAGCGACCGTACTGTGGTCGGTTACTGATGTGCGAGACGATGGAGATCCATTCAGATGGCGCACAGCGACAGCTGAATTAGCTTCATCGCGAGCCACTACGCGGAGTGCCAAATTGCGGAATGCAACGGACTATCACTTGGAAAAGACAAAAATAGACATCTACTTACATAATTAACGCCGTCCATTCCTAAATTATCGCTGAAGTTACCGCAAGTTTTGTCATTTGATACCTGTTTCGAGTATAATATCAGTAATTACTTTGAAGGTGTCCCGGAATGAGACATGACAATAAGGGGCGACCTTTTCGAGAATTTAGGTGAGAGCACTCATGAAAATAGTGGAGAAAGCAGCGGCTAAGGTCAACCTTGGGCTGGACACCACGTACCGTCACGATGATGGCATGCCAGAATGGAATATGGTGATGACGTCGATCGACCTGGCGGACTACGTGGAGGTTCGCGATACCGGCAGTCAGAACGTGAAAGTCACGTCTGACTCTGGGTTTCTACCAAGTGACCAGCGTAACCTGGCTTATCAGGCAGCGACGTTGTTGCAACGGACGTGTCACGTTAAGCGTGGCGCGGCAATCAGAATCAAGAAGAACATCCCCGTTGCGGCGGGGCTTGGGGGCGGTTCATCCGATGCAGCTGCGGTGCTGCGGGCACTGAACCAGCTGTGGCATCTGGACTTGTCCTTGAAAGAACTGGCGACGATTGGCTTAAAAGTCGATTCAGATGTGCCATACTGTGTGTACAGTAGAACGGCACACGTTACCGGTGTTGGTGAAGAAATCCGAGTGTTAGAGCCAACCCTCGACCCAATGTGGTTGGTGTTGGCAAAGCCAAACGTCAGCGTTTCGACCCCCAGTATCCTGCGACAGATCGAGTACGAGTCCCTCGAACATCCAAATATTTCGGGGGTGCTCGAGGCAATTGACGCAGGTAGTTATGACCAACTGGTGGCGACTGTGGGCAACGCTCTTGAACCGATTTCGGCTGGGCGTTACCCGGAGATCAGACAAATTAAATCCCGTATGAAGGCCTATGGGGCGCCGTGTGCGCTCATGAGTGGGACTGGGCCGACAGTGTTTTCAATTTTTAACAAACAATCACGAGCAAACCGCGTATTTAATAGTATTCGGGGCTTTTGTTCCGAAGCATATCTGGTCCGCTCACTATAAGGAAGTGCAAGATGACAGCAAAATGGGTAAAAATAACGGCAGCAGCGGTTGCCGGTAGTGCAGTCAGCATGATTGGTGCCAGTTGGTTAGCGTACGAACAAGCCACGCACGTGACGAACCGGCAAAAGGAAAAGTGTAAAGAATTAGCCATTTCAGAAAACACGCCAGACGATAACGTATGGTACGTGAAACAACCACTGGTTGAGTGGCGACTGAACTCGGCCGATGGGCTTCTGTTGCGGGCCAGTTTTATTCCCGCAAAGTCGGATCACCGGAAAGTGGTTATTCTGGCGCACGGAATCAACCACGCTCGTGAGCAAATGATTCCTTACGCGCGCTGGTTCCACGAGCATGATTACCACGTCTTGATGCCGGACGCTCGGGCGCAGGGTGAGTCGGGCGGTCACACAATTGGTTTCGGCTGGGCTGACCGTCTTGATTATCAAGCCTGGGTCAACCAGGTCATCACAACCCTTGGCGACGACGTTGAGATCGTTTTGATGGGTATCAGTATGGGTGCTGCGACCGTTATGGCGGCTACCGGCGAAGGATTGCCGGATAACGTCAAGGCCGTTGTGGCAGACTCTGGATTTCAGTCGGTCTATAAAATGGCAAAGCACATTGTTCGCACACAGTATCACTTGCCGACGTTCCCGCTGGTTCAAATTGCGGATCGTATTTCGCAGCTTAAGACTGGGACCCGCTGGGTTGAAGAAAACATTGGTGAGCAGCTGCAGAAGTCCGATATCCCAGTGCTGTTGATTCACGGTGAACAAGATGAAGTCGTGCCGGTCAAGGATGTGGACGTGTTATATCGCGCCTTACAAGGACCAAAGCAACGGTATGTCGACCCAACAGCAAATCACGTGCAAGCTTACAGCAATGACTCAGAACGGTATTGGCAGACGGTGAGCGATTTCTTAGAGGAACATGTTAAAGCCTAAAGAAAGCGTTACATTCAGTAATCCTTGCGAAAAACAATTGACAATTGACAGGATTGCTTTAAAATAAAATAGTAATCATTACGATTAAACAATTAAATAGCATTTCGGTGCTATTTTTGATTAAAGGGGGCTATCGGCAAATGGCTGATACCATTCTGAAACTCAACGACTTATCGTTTTCATTTCCTGATAAGCCAGTGTTCTCACACTTGAACTATGACCTGACAGCCGGCATCTTCTTGAGTATTGTCGGTGAAAACGGGGTGGGGAAGACCACCCTGATGCGAATGGTCCTACAAGAACTGAAACCATCAAGCGGATCGGTCGACTTTTTACCGAGTCGCCAGGCTGTCAATGTGGGGTATGTCCCGCAGTTTCGTAATATTGATATGGAGTATCCGCTGTCCATTGAAGACTTTGTGAGTTTGAATCAAGCCGGGTTTAAACTGCCATGGCGCTCTCGTGAGGAAAAACGGCGGGTTCGCCAAATTCTTGATGAAACGGGATTAGCGGGGGTGTGCAAGCGCCCGCTCGGGGAGGCCTCTGGTGGCGAAAAACAAAAGGCCTACCTGGCACAAGCACTCCTGGATGAACCGAACCTTTTGATCCTCGATGAATCGACTGCGAGTTTGGATCCAATCGCTAAAAACGAGCTGCTGACACTTGTTAAGCAGATCAACCAGGACCAGAATTTGACGGTGATCTTTATCACCCATGATATTCCGCTGGCACGCCAATATGCGGATAGCTATTTATTCTTGAAGCCTGACCATTATGAGTCAGGACTAATTGCTGATTTGACGGATGAAAAAGTGGGGAGAATGAACAATGTTTAGTTACCCGTTTATGCAAAACGCATACATGGCTGGGACGCTGATTGCCATTATTTCAGGCATCATGGGCGTGTTTGTCATCGCACGAAACATGTCCTTTCTGACCCATATACTATCGGAAATTGGGTTTGCCGGTGCGGCCTTTGGTATCTTCATGGGCTGGCAGGCACTGAACGGCATGTTGCTGTTTACGACCATTAGCTCGATTGGCGTTGGTGAGTTAGGGGCGAAGTCGTCCCGGCGAGAAAATTCGATTACGGCAATCTCGGCGTTGGCGATTGGTCTGGGCATCCTGTTCTTATCGCTTGCCAATAGCAATGCCAGTTACGCGACAGGCATTCTATTTGGGAGTGTCATTGGCATCAGCCGGCAAAATGTGATTCAGATGTCACTGCTTTCTGCTGGTGTGCTGATCTGCTTACTCGTTATCTATCGTTTTTTGAAATTTGACTCATTTGACCCAATTGGTGCCAGGGTGGAAGGCCTTTGGACAAGAACCCTGTCTGTGATTTTCTTGGTGCTGCTGGCCTTTTCCGTTAGCGTTGCGACTCAAATCGTCGGTTCACTGCTGATTTTTATCTTACTGACGCTGCCAGCTGCAACTGCAAAGTACTTCGTGCACTCGGTCGGGGCCATGGCAGGCCTGGCTGTGTGCTTCGCACTGTTAGGCGTTTGGCTGGGCCTGTACCTAAGCTACGTGACCAACTGGCCAGTCAGTTTCTTTATCAGCGTGATCGAAGTTATCTGCTACTTTAGTGCCCTGATGTATAATCGGGTTCGAAGCTAATGAATTGAACAATTAGATAGGGACTGAACGCTTGATTGCGCTTGGTCCCTTTTTTGATTAAAAAAGCGCGAATACTAGACCGGCATACAACTCAGTTTTATGACGTTGCATTTCCGAGGAAGATTTTGGGAATAATTTTTCAACTCAGTCTTAGCAAGGCGATGAAACGCTATTGGCGATTAAAAATCATGCCGCTTAAGATCAAACGTGAGAAGCATCACTCTTAGGGAGCGAGATGCAGTCGAGGGCGGATTTCTCCGCAAACTGGTGTTGACTGCATCTTGATGCTTAGCTGAAGATGACAAGAAGCTCAAGGTAAGTGGAATGCAGTAATTTGGCACGGGGCTGTGGTGTCGACATCAGTTAGCGACCGTATTGTGGTCGGTTACTGATGTGCGAGACGATGGAGATCCATTCGAGAGCTGCGCAGCAGAAATCGAATTAGCTTCATCGCGAGCCACTACAGCCCCGTGCCAAATTGCGGAATGTAACGGACTACTCTCCCAATGTAAAGGGTAGTAGTGACACAGAGATGGCACCAAAAGCCGGATTTTGAAAATAATCCAGTGATAAAATCATGAGATTAGCGGATTAGTAGCGTAAAACACGAACGTTTATGCTAAAATGGGTAAGAGTTTAAATCCAACGTATTGCATTATGGGAGGAAACAAAGTGAAAGTTAGAAGAAGCGACCGGCTAATTGATATGACCCGGTACCTATTGGAGCGGCCACATCAATTAGTTTCGTTGACCTTTTTTTCGGAACGCTATGAGTCAGCTAAGTCTTCAATCAGTGAAGATTTAACCATTTTAAAACGGACATTCCGCACGCGGGGCACGGGTCTGTTAGAAACCGTTCCTGGTGCAGCGGGTGGGGCACGGTTTATTCCGTACATCACCAAGAATGAAGCTAGCCAGTTCGTCGATGATATGATTACTGCCTTGTCGGAGGAATCACGGTTCCTGCCAGGCGGGTACGTCTACATGTCTGATCTGCTGGGCCGGCCTAACGTTTTAAGACAGGTCGGTCGCATCGTTGCTACCCAGTACCTCCACGAAACGGTGGACGCTGTGATGACCGTTGCCACAAAGGGGATTCCAATTGCTCAGGGCGTTGCTGAATCCTTGAACGTGCCATTTGTCATTGTGCGCCACGATTCTCAAATTACTGAGGGGTCGACCGTGAGCGTGAACTACGTTTCCGGGTCGAGCCAACGAATCGAAAAGATGGCCTTATCAACGCGAAGTCTAAAGCCGGGGTCACGGGTGTTGATAGTGGACGACTTTATGAAGGGCGGCGGCACTATCGGCGGGATGCAATCCCTTGTTAAGGAATTTAATTCCACGGTTGTTGGCGTTGCTGTCTTCGCTGAGGGCGCCTTTGAAGGCACCTCAAAAGTACCGGACTACACCTCATTATTGAAAATTGATGCGACGACTGACCATGTTGAAGTCACCCCTGGGAACTTTGCGGATCAGATCTACACACCAGATCGCATGAGTGAATTAAAAAAATAAGGAGACTTGATTGGTAAAATGAGCACGAGAAATACGATTATTTTAGCTGCTGGTAAGGGTACCCGGATGAAGTCCAAACTGTACAAGGTCCTCCACAAAGTTTGTGGCCGGTCCATGGTGGATCACGTGTTGACCCAGGTTGAAAAAACCAACATGAACCGAATTGTGACCGTTGTCGGTTATGGTGCCGAAAAAGTCGAAGAAACGTTGCATGACCGCACTGAGTACGTGTTACAAAAAGAACAGCTCGGTACCGGCCATGCCGTTTTACAGACGGAACCGTTGCTGAAGGACCAGGATGGCACCACACTCGTTGTGAGTGGCGATACCCCGCTTTTTCAAGCCCAAACTTTTGAGAACCTCTTTAAATATCACGAAGCTAAGAAGGCCATGGCTACCGTTCTAACCTCCAAGGCACCAGACCCAACCGGTTATGGTCGGATCGTACGGAATGATGTCGGCATTGTTGAAAAGATTGTCGAACAAAAGGACGCCAGTGAAAAAGAACAAGAAATCGATGAAATTAACACAGGTGTCTATGTGTTTGATAACAAGGCCCTGTTTGCTGCGCTGCATGAAATCAAAAATGATAACGCCCAGGGAGAATATTACCTGACCGATGTAATCGAAATTTTGAAGAACCAGGGTGACATTGTGGCCGCTTACCGGATGAACTCCTTTGAAGAATCAATGGGGGTCAACGACCGGGTGGCCTTGTCAAAGGCAACCAAGGTCATGCAGCGCCGGATCAACGAAACCCACATGCGCAATGGCGTGACCCTGATCAATCCTGAAGACACCTACATTGACGTCGACGTTAAGATCGGTTCTGACACCATCGTTGAACCCGGCGTGTTGCTGAAGGGCAAGACGGTGATCGGCGACGACTGTCTCATTGGCGCCCATTCAGAAATTCACGATTCAACCATTCATAACAATGTCACCGTCACGTCTTCCTACATTGAGGATTCTGAAATGGACGAGGGCAGCAACATTGGCCCCATGAGTCATTTACGACCAGAGTCTAAAATTGGGCAAAAAGTGCACCTTGGTAACTTTGTGGAAGTTAAGAAAGCCACCATTGAAGAGGGCACCAAGGTCGGTCATTTGACGTACGTCGGGAACGCCCACCTCGGCAAACGGATCAACGTTGGCTGCGGGGTTGTTTTCGTGAACTACGACGGTGCTCATAAACATGACACAACTGTTGGCGACGACGCCTTTATTGGCAGTAACTCAAATCTAGTCGCACCGTTGACCGTTGCTGACCATTCATTCATCGCAGCTGGTTCCACCATTACAGACGAAGTCGGTCAGTATGACATGGCCATCGCCCGTGCCCGTCAGACCAACAAAACTGGGTATTTTAAAAAGTTACCTTATGATCCAGAAAACGAATAAGGAATAAAAACTTGCCATGACGATTGTAAATAGCATAGAATAAAGTTAGAAATAAGCCATTTGGAGGATCCCATGTCAGAAAAATATAATGACCCAAAGTTGAAAATCTTTGCGTTAAATTCCAATAAGCCGCTCGCCCAACGCATTGCCGATGAGGTTGGCGTGGACTTAGGAAAAACATCAGTTGACCGGTTTAGCGATGGTGAAATTCGGATTAACATTGAGGAAAGTATTCGTGGTTGTCATGTGTACGTCATTCAATCAACGTCAGCACCCGTGAATGATAATTTGATGGAACTGCTGATCATGGTCGATGCCTTACGTCGGGCCAGTGCGGAAACCATTAACGTGGTGATTCCATATTACGGCTATGCGCGTCAAGACCGTAAGGCACGTTCTCGCGAACCAATTACTGCAAAATTGGTCGCTAACATGTTGGAAACAGCTGGTATCACGCGAGTCGTTGCATTAGATTTGCATGCGGCTCAGATTCAAGGATTTTTCGACGTCCCTGTGGACCATTTGATGGGTGCGCCTTTACTGGCGGACTACTTCATCAACCACGGGTTAGACGAAGACGCTGTTGTGGTTTCCCCTGACCACGGTGGTGTGACACGGGCAAGAGCCTTGGCAGAATTCTTAAAGGCGCCAATTGCGATTATCGATAAGCGGCGTCCGCGGGCTAATGTGGCTGAAATCATGAACATCATTGGTGATGTGAAGGGTAAGCGGTGCATTATGATCGATGACATGATCGATACGGCCGGCACCATTACCTTGGGTGCCCAGGCATTGATCGATGCCGGTGCCAAGGAAGTCTATGCAAGCTGTACCCACCCAGTATTATCGGGACCAGCTATCGAACGAATCGCCAACTCACCAATTAAGCAGTTGGTGGTGACGGATTCGATCCAGTTACCAGAAGAAAAACAGATCGACAAGTTAAAGCAGATCTCAGTGGGTCCCCTGATTGGCGATGCCATCAAGCGAATCTATGAGAATAAGCCAGTAAGCCCATTGTTCCATAATCGGTTTCATGGGGCGGAATAGCGTGTAGAGTGTGTAGGAAGGGCGTTTAGGGTGCGGAGCATAAGTTACTTTCGGCATAAAATCCCGGTCTTGGATTTTGTGCCGGAAGTGACTTATGCAGTAGCACCCTGCCACTTCCGAAACACGTTTCGGCTAGATAAAAGAGAACCAGAAAATAAAGAAAAGCGGGATGCGCAAGCATCTCGCTTTTTAAGTTCTTGACCTGGAGTGTGTAGGAAGGTAAGCAGTAGATAACTGACCGTATTGAATACTGCGATTTCATCACAAATATAAAAAAAAGCCTGGTATGTCTCGTTCTTTGAGACATACCAGGCTTCTTACTATGATGCGTTCTTGTCTTCGTTCTTATCAGGAATTAGTACTCCAGCTTGCGCTCTTTTGACTGCCTCAAGATCGGATTCTTTGAAATTCCATGGTAAATAAGCTGCTAACTGTTCCTTTTTTGGGAAAGTTGGTAGTTGCGCAACTCCGAGTAGAATATATTCGATATATTTCGTCGGATCAATGTGATTGGCCTTGGCACTCTCGACAATTGTCATCCAAATTGCTGTTGATCTAGCACCTTCTGGGCTAGTACTGAACAGCCAGTTCTTTCGACCAATCACTAAACTCTTCATCGTTCGTTCAGCGGTGTTGTTGCTCCAGTCCATGGTTCCATCGTTCACGATTCGGCTCAGATACATGCGTTGATCAGCCGCGTAAGTCACGGCTTTACCTAGTCGGGACTTAGCTAGCCCGTCATAGTGATCGACCCACTGCCAGAACTGTTTTAAAAGCGGTCTTATTTTACTACGCCGACGTCGCTGGCGTACTCGTGGAGAAAAGTGTTGCCAGGTCTTTTCGAGTCGAAACATGCTGTTGATCAATCGCAAGGGTGTTTCAACGTACTGTTTATCGGCATCAAACGCATCTTTGAACTTTCGCCGGACGTGCGCCCAACAGCCGACGCGCTTGATTGCCTGATCACCAAGCAGATTATAGCCCGCATATCCGTCGCATTGTAACACGCCTTGATACGTGCTATAGAGTTGTTTCTGCGCGAATGAACCAGCTCTGGTCTGGCTATAAGCATAGTACACAATCCGATTGGTTAGCTTCAAAGGGATGGTCGCGACCCACATGTAAGATCTTGACTTTGCTGCCCGACCAGGCTCGTTAATAACTTGGATTGGTGTTTCATCACCTTGAAGGTGATGACGGGCAATTAATTCTCGGTGGATCAGACCATACAATGGTTCTATCAGTTGGCTAGTTTTGATGATCCAATTAGCTAAGGTCCCCTCTGAAACATTAAAGCCGCCCTGTTTAAGGGCTCTTTGTTGTCGATACAAGGGCAGATCTAACAGAAACTTGTCACTGATCACATGCGCTGCCAGCGATGCTGACAATGGACTATGGGCTAATAAACCATGCGGCGCCTGGCTCTGAAACATATAAGTAAGGCCAGTTTGTCTTTCACATTCACTGCAGGTGCCAGTTTCTATGTAGATTCTTTTAACGTACAGGCGTCCCGGTTCGTAACAGACTTCTTGGCGGACAAATTTTTTGCCGACGATGAGCCAGTCAGAGTGTCCGTGAGGACACTGACTGGCATCGAATGGAATTAAAACGTCCTGAACCGGCAGGTCAGGACTGATTGTTTGTTTGCGTGTCTTCTTTTTCGACCTGATCTTGGTTATTACTTGGTAGGTCTCTTCGCTTTGGTTCCCAGTTTGCTCTGGTTCGGTAAAAACACCACTTTGTCCGAATAATGACAATTGATCAGAATTAATTCTTTCAGAGCTTTGGCCATAGATCTTTTTGGTTAAAAATGCCACCTGTTCTTCCAGAAGTAGAATCGTCTGTTTTAGTTCGTGCACTTCTTGTTTTAGCTCAGTGTTCTGTCGAATTAGTTCGGCTTCAATATTTTTTACGTGCTTAGCCATCGCATTCACTCCTTTCCGTATATAAGAGTTGTTGAAATGAGTTTACCACTCGCTAAACGGGTTTAAAAGCTATTTTTTGTGACCCGGTGGGGTCACTTGATGAATGGTCGACTCCAGCGACCACCCGCTCAGGAGACGAAGTAACTGTTTGGGATTTAGCTTACGAATTGCAGCTTGATCAACTGGCCATTGGAGTCGACCATTCTCAATTCGTTTGTATAATAACAGGAATCCGTCACCATCCCAGTACAGTGCTTTGAATCGGTCTTTACGACTCCCGCAGAACAAATATAACGCGCTGTTATATGGGTCCAAATCAAATTGATCTTGAACCACCCCAGCTAGACCATCAATTCCTTTTCTTAAATCTGTTTTTCCGCAGACCAGAAAGATCTGATGAAGCTTATTTTGGTCGATTATCATCGCTAAACACCGCCTTTAGGAATGCATCTAAAATATAACCATTAATGTGATTGTAGATAATGACAGATTTGTTGGTGCCGACTTTGATGTGCATTGCTTTCGTCGTAACCGTTGGTTGCGACTGTGGCGTTTGACCCATGCGAATTTGAACAATATCAGGTTTTTCAGTCATAAAAAATTACCTCACCAATTTTATTTGATGAGGTAATCGTAAATCATTTTAGAGTTGATTTGAATACGGTCGGTTATCTACTGCTTACGTAGGAAGGGCGTTTAGGGTGCGGAGCATAGCCAACTCTGTTCCGAAAATCCCGGTTTTGGATTTTTGGAACAGAGTTGGCTATGCTCCGCACCCTGCCACTTCCGGAACACGTTTCGGCTAGATAAAAGAGAACCAGAAAATAAAGAAAAGCGAGATGCGCAAGCATCTCGCTTTTTAAGTTCTTGACCTACTCCCCAGCCGCAAGGCTTAATCCAACATCCACAACCTTGTCCCCACAACAATCCCTGTGCTATACTCAATTCATTGCATATCAAGTACAAACAGAACGGATGAACAATAATTGGTAAAACTCAAACAAAATAAATGGTCCTTAACCACACTAGCCATTATCGTCCTCATTGGCCTCATTGCGATGCCATTCACGTCACTGATCAAGGTAGCAAATTTCTGGTTCATGATAGGGCTCGTTTTCCTAATTGGGGCAGCCTTTTTCATTATTGAAAAAGGGCACCTATTTGCGGGATGGCGACGCCGGCACCGTAAGAATGAAGATCCGCTGCCCGAAGAAAAAATTTCAGTTCGTAACGTTGCGTCCGTTAAAAATGGACCGATCGTTGTGAACAAGTATGCGCGATTTTGTCTGATTGTGAGTCTGACGTTGATTGTGTTGGGGATCGTTGTGACGTTGTGAAAAAAGACCTCTTGGTATCACCCTGTGTGGGGTGGTAGTAAGAGGTCTTTTTGTTTTTTTTTGAACTGGCTTTCTTGGCAACGTAGCGGAAACGAGTTCCGCAAACCAAAGACTTGCACAGAAGCGGACTATTTTACAAAATCCAAACCGGATTTTATAAAATAGTCCGCTTCTGCTCCAGTCTTTAACCGGTTTGTTCCACTCTCTATCTACAATGCGAACTTCTCAATCGCAAACGCCACGCCATCTTCATCATTCGCTTTCGTCACATACTGAGCCGTTGCCTTCAATTCGTCGATGGCGTTGCCCATTGCCACACCTGTGCCGGCGTAGGTCACCATAGTCAGGTCATTTCCTTGGTCGCCAATCGCCATGACCTCGTTTTGTGCAATACCGAGGCTCTCAGCGAGTTCCTTGATGGCGTTGCCCTTACTTGCCTTCTTGTTCATGGCTTCAAAGAAGTAGGGTTCGCTTTGAACGACGTAGAATCTTTCCTTGTATTCTTCAGGGAAGTTTGCCACGAACTTGGACAGAATTTCAGGGTCATCCACGAACATGCCCTTCGCAATCGTCAGGTCGTCTGTGATTTCCTCTGGTGTCCGGTACCGAATCGGCATCCGCACCAGAAAACTTTCAGCAATGGTGTAGCCGCTGATGTCGCGGTTTGCCGTGTAAATAAAGTTTTTAGTTTCCATGTGAAAATGGACGTGCATTTTACGGGCAAGACTTTCAAGGTCGATGTAGTCTTCTGTGCTGATATTGTGGTTCACAATAACGTTGCCGGAAACGGATTGCGCAAGACTACCGTTAAAGGTCACCACGTATTGATTGTCGCCCGCAATGTTCAGCGGTTCAAGATACTGGTGAACACCAGTCAGTGGTCGGCCGGTACAGAGCACAACCTTGATGCCCTTTGCCTTGGCTTTTTCGATGGTGTCGATGGTGGCCTGATGTAATGCCTTTTGTGAGTCGACCAGGGTACCGTCAATGTCGATTGCAATCAGTTTAATAGTCATGAAGTTCTCCTTTTGATTAAATCAGGGTGTCGTTGTGAATGTGTTGTTGAAAGGCTTGATAAATCGGATCGAATAAATCGGTATCCGCCGCGTTATTTTGTAACATTTCACGGGGGAAGAAGAAGCGTTGGTCACCGGAGAACTTCCCGGTAATGGCGTTAACCAGCGCACTGACTGAAGACAACTCGATCAGGTCACCATCTTCTTCCATCAGTTCGATCTGCGTCAACGGTTTCTTCATTTTCGGATCGTAAGCATCGTACGGCAGGTCATAGCTATTGTTGGTTGCCGTGTAATATTTTGCGTTGAAGCCGGCTTTTTCGATGAGGTCACGCAGCCCCGGTAATTCGTGTTCTGTTTCCGACGTGTAGATCACCGATTTGAGTGGCTTGCGATCTAGGAATCGGTGCGACAGATCGCTTAAAATTGGGTCACCTGATTGGCGCCAATGCGCAAAATAGGTCGTTAGCGTCCCGTCATCCAGTAACAAGTAGTCGTCGAGGTCAAATTCGTGTTTAAAAAACGGAAACAGCAGGTAGGGTGCGCCCATTTCGTTGGCGTTATCCGCGTTGCTGTAGTATTCTCTGGCCCGTAAAAGTAGGTGACTTAAAATGACTTCCATGGAACGGGATGTTGGGTGAAAGTAGATCTGCTGATACATTTGAAAACGACTCATGATGTAGTCTTCCACGGCGTGCATGCCGCTGATCTGAAAGGCAATGCCATCACGATAGGGCCGCATGACCCGCAAGATACGGGTTAGGTCAAAGGTACCGTATTTCGTGCCGGTGTGGTAAGCATCCCGCAGCAGGTAGTCCATCCGGTCGGCATCGATCTGACTGGAAATCATTTGAACGACTTGCGGGTTAGGGTAGGTCTTTTGAATGACGGATGCGACCTGTTCAGGAAATTCGGGACTGACAGCCCGTAACACCTGGTTGACTTCCGTTTCCGGTGAGGTCAAGATCTCGGCTGTGATTACCTCGTGATCGGTGTTGAAGATGTGTTCAAACGTGTGGCTGTAAGGCCCGTGACCAATGTCGTGCAGCAGGGCGGCGCACAGTGCGACGAGGCGCTCTTTGTCGTCGTCCCAAAGACCATCACCTGCCGTTTTAGTGGGATAATTGCGTTTGAAATTGTCACAAATGCGCCGAGTGATCTCGTAGACCCCAAGAGAATGGGTAAAACGGGTGTGTTCTGCACCGTGAAAGACAAGTGAAGCCGTCCCAAGTTGTTTGATGCGGCGTAACCGTTGAAATTCTTTTGTATTGATCAGGTCTAAAATGACCTGGTGCTGGATGTAAATATAGTTATGAACTGGATCCCGAAAAACTTTTTCTCGGGGTAAGCGTTCGTCTCGATAGGCCAAGTGAAGGCCTCCTTTGTGTAGTTAGATTCCAGCCTGACGTTTACTGATCCGAGCTAATTCCTTAGTGTACTGGGTTTGAAATGCGGGGGTGGCCAGTCGTTCTGGCAGGGATGTTGTGTCGATTTTAAATTGATCTTCCTGTAACGCGTTAACCATGCCGCTCTTTACCTCGGCGACTGTCAGTGGCTGGTGCATGGCATCGGCAACGTTGATCATGGATGACGGGTCGACATCGGGAAAATCCCAGTCATTGGCTTGGCCAGCCAGTCCCGTTTCGTAAAAATCACGCACCATTCGCCCACGGAATTGCTGGTCGCCGGTCACACTGATGTAGGCCATGACCACTAAGGCGTTGGCAGTGCGTCGTTGTGAAATACCAGCAATTTTTTTGCCGTCCACGCTCAGGTCGTAGTCACCAGGACAGTACGATCGGGTGATTTCATAGCTTTCAATGGTTAGCGTCGGAAAGGTAAGGTGCACCAGTGATTTCATCAGTTCATAGCCGGCGTCGACGCTATAGTGGGTCACCGTTTGCGGCACAAACAATGACACGTTAAGAATCCCACCATCACTAACTACGGCAAGTCCACCTGAATTTCGCAAAAAATGATCGTAACCATTTTCAGTCACAGTTGCGAGTCCGGCGGGCAGATCGTATAAGTGACGATCCTTTAATCCAAGGATGAGGGTCGGCGGCAGCGTCCAGAAATGAATCAGCGGTGTATTGACCTCAGCCGTAACGTTTAATAACGTATTGGTCAGGCCAAACGACGCCAATTTCTGATCGGTAGTCAGGGGTGTATCTAATAGTTGAATCGTTGAAAAGGGTAATTGTGTCTTCATGTTGGTTACCTCGTCTCGATAAATACCAAACTACTCCTATTATAGCGGAATCGGAGAAATACGTCACTAGTGGACTGGACCAAAGTAGAGTGTGAAGCAAGGCGGGTTAGGGGCGGTGTGTAACGGAGGCTGGCAGAAAAGCCTGGGTCTGACTTTTTTGCCAGCCTCCGTTACACGTTAGCCCCGTGCCCTGCTGAACACGTTTAGTCTATGTAACAAGGGAGCGCCGTAGCGGCACCATTTAGTTGCCAAAACCAGAAAAGTCCGGGCCTGACTTTTAGACCAGCCTCCGTTACACATTAGCCCCGTGCCTTGCTGAACACGTTTAGTCTATGTAAGAAGGGCGCACAGTGGCCAGCACCAGTCAGTTGCCAAAAAAACCAAAAGTCCGGGTCTAACTTTTTTGACCAGAGTTGCTTACACAGGAGCCCTCTGCCTTACTGAACACGTTTCGGCACGGTGGGAAAGCAAGCCAGTAGCAAGAAGCACTCGGTTGGAAAAAGAGAAAAGTCCGGGCCTGACTTTTTTAACCAAAGTTGCTTACACAGGATTTTTCTCTCGCCTTGCTTCATACGCTATCCGTGCCAAAACCCCAAATTAACGTTATAATAAAGTAATGTTGTGAATGAAGGGAAGGGTTAGTATGGATGATCTGTCAACCAGTATTCCAGTTGGCATTCACTTAGAGACCCACACGGTTCAAAACGGTGAGTCTTCTGACTATGTGATTGACGTTGCAGGACAAATCGTGCAGATCGGTGACACGATTTATTTGCGCTACGCGGAGCCTCAGGAAAGTGGTGAGGGTGCGGATGTGCCAGTCACGATCAAGTTTATGGGTGACGGTGATGTGTCGTTGACACGCCGGGGCGAAAATCGTGTTCGGTTGCATTTTAGTGCCGGCAAACGCGTTTCTGCCCAGTACCGCACACCGTATGGCATCATTCCAATCGAAACGGTCACCCCTCAGTTGAAGGTCGGGTTCACGCAACGCCCCTTTGGTGGCAACGCGGCAATCGACTATCAACTGTATGCTGGCCAGGAATTATTAGGAAATTACGAGATTCGATTGCAATTTACAGTTTAATCGCGTATAGTTGTTCGTAGACTGTGGAAGGGACGTGCGCCAGTTTGGAATTAAAAGTCTTAGAAGGCCAAAACAAAAGCGAATTATCGATGATAGAAGTCGCTCACGCGATTCTCGCACAACGCGGGGATGTTATGCCGTTTGCTGATTTAGCTAACGAGGTTCAACAATACCTCGGCGAAACTGATAAAGAAATTCGGGAACGACTTTCTCAATTTTACACTGACTTAAACATTGATGGTAGTTTCATTTCGTTAGGTGATAACCTCTGGGGTTTACGGACCTGGTATCCATTCGAATCGATCGATGAAGCAACGATCGGTGCTGAGGATGACGAGGATCACCCGAAGGCAAAGAAACGTCGGAAGGTTAACGCCTTCTTGGCAGATACTTCAGACGATGATGACGTGATCGATTACGACGACGATGATCCTGAAGATCAGGATGATGTTGACGTTGATGATGAAGATCTCGACTCTGAATACGATGATGATGAAGACGAAAGCGAAGACGACGAGGACACCAAGGAACTTGGGAAGTACAAGTCTGATTTAGCTGATATCGATGATGGTAGCGACGACGGTGATGATGCCGACGACAGCATGCCTGATGGTATCGAAGGTCAATTATCTGAATTTGACGAAGACGACGATGACTTCGACGAAGACGATGACGAAGAAGAAAAAAAGTAATTCGAACTTATGCCTTGACGAATATCTGGGAAACAGGTAATATATCGCTTGGGCGCTTCACAAGGAATTGTGAAGCCATTGTTCGGAATAATAGAAGCTCCCTATTCAACCAACGACGAATAGGGAGTTTTTTCGTTATTGAATACACCCAGTACCCCAAATTAATCTTACGAGGAGTTATACAATGACCAAATATATTTTTGTAACCGGCGGCGTGGTTTCTTCACTTGGTAAGGGAATCGTAGCAGCTTCACTTGGACGTTTGCTAAAGAACCGTGGGTTAAACGTGACAATCCAAAAATTCGATCCGTATATCAACGTTGACCCCGGCACCATGTCTCCATACCAACACGGGGAAGTCTTCGTTACCAACGATGGGACCGAAACGGATTTGGATCTCGGCCATTATGAACGGTTTATTGACAATGATTTGAACAAATATTCTAATGTCACGACCGGTAAGATTTATTCGGAAGTATTGGAAAAAGAACGCCACGGGGACTACCTTGGCGCGACTGTCCAAGTGATTCCTCACATCACAGGAATGATCAAGGAAAAGATCATGCGGGCCGGCAAGACCTTAAACGCTGATTTTGTGATCACTGAAATTGGTGGGACCGTTGGGGATATTGAATCACAACCGTTTTTGGAAGCCATTCGTCAAATGAAGGCGGAGGTTGGCGACGAGAACGTTGTCTACATTCACACCACGCTGGTACCATACCTGCATGCCGCTGGTGAAATGAAGACAAAGCCAACGCAACACTCTGTTCGTGAGCTGCGTGGCTTGGGTATTCAACCAAACATTCTGGTGGTTCGGACTGAAGCGCCAATTACGGATGCGATGCGTAAGAAAATCGCACTGTTCTGTGACGTGAAACCTGAAGCCGTTGTTGAATCGCGTGACGTGGACACGATTTATGAAATTCCTCTGCGGTTAAAGGCTCAGGGCATGGATTCATTGGTGCTTGACCACCTGCACGTGACAGCACCAGAAGCTGATATGACTGAATGGTCACAATTGGTCACAAAGGTTAATAGTCTGAAGAAGACGATCAACATTTCTTTGGTCGGCAAGTACGTCAGTCTTCAAGATGCTTACATCTCAGTTGCTGAAGCATTGAAGCATGCCGGTTACCCAGTGGATGCTGATATTAACCTCAGTATGATCGATTCTGAAAAGGTCAACGATGACAACGTTGCTGAAATTTTGAAGGATGCTGATGGTATTCTAGTTCCTGGCGGCTTTGGCGATCGTGGTATCGAAGGAATGATCACCGCCATTAAATACGCCCGTGAAAACGATGTTCCATTCTTGGGCATCTGCCTGGGGATGCAAATGGCCAGTGTTGAATTTGCCCGCGATGTTCTTGGGTACAAGGACGCCAACTCAACGGAAATGAATCCTAACACGACCCACAACATTATTGATCTGATGGCTGACCAAGCCGATATTTCTGATATGGGTGGGACACAGCGTCTAGGCGCATATCCTTGCAAGTTGAAGGCGGGCAGCGTTGCAGCTGCAGCTTACAACAACCAGGACATGATTCAAGAACGTCACCGTCACCGTTACGAATTCAACAACGCTTACCGTGAAGAAATGGAAGCTAAGGGCCTGGTATTTGCTGGGACTTCACCTGACAACCACTTGGTAGAAGTTATTGAAATTCCTAACAAGAAATTCTTCGTCGCAGCGCAATATCACCCAGAATTCCTGTCACGGCCAAACCGCCCAGAAGGTCTCTTCAAAGCCTTCGTTGCAGCGGCCAATGACGTTCATGATGCCAAATAATTAAATGGTATATCTAAGAGCTGAGGACAATTCTCCTTAGCTCTTTTTCTATGGTTGGAAATGACTGATTTCTAGCATTGAACTCAATTAAACTGTCGCTTCGTTCCGTCGGTCGGCTCTGCAGTTTGTAGTGGGGTCGTGAGGAAGCTAACTTTTGGCGGTGCCAAAAGTGGATCTCCCTCACGCCCACATGAGTAAAGGACCAAAAAACGGTCATCAACTCATGTTTTCACTACTACCTGCAATGCCGACCGACTCCACTACGCTACTTTCGTGCAAAAAATAACAATCCGTACATGTCCGAAGCGGTCTCTTGACTTCATAGGTACAATCAGTTTTAATACCATAGGCACATTACTAACATTTTCTTTGATAGCCGTTAAGTACGATTTTTTATAAATCGGTTGAATGCTATCCTGTTGTGTAAACTGAAGTTAAAGCGTATTCAATGTGAGTGGAACGCAGCAATTTGGCACGGAACTGTGGTGTCGACATCAGTTAGCGACCGTTCTTGGGTCGGTTACTGATGTGCGAGACGACTGAGATCCACTCGAGAGCTGCGCAGCAGAAATCGAGTTAGCTCAGTCGCGAGCCACCACACGGAGTGCCAAATTGCGAAATGCAACGGACTATCAGCACAATCTGCTAGCTTCAATGCCAGAAATCAATCATTTCCAAGCGTTGATTAAAAGAGTTCGATTAGAAAATAGACTAATTTCTAAGTATTTGTGTCTTTTTAATATTACAAATTAACGAGATAGCGTGAAACTATTGTAATTTTGCCGGGCATTATTTATCATTAAATAATGATTACTCGAATTATGATTTTGAATAGTGAAGGAAACTTACGTAATGAAAAAAATGATAATCCACGGTGGCAAACGCCTGTCCGGCAGTGTGACCATCGGTGGTGCTAAAAACAGCACGGTCGCGTTAATTCCAGCGGCCATTCTGGCTGATACGCCAGTAAAGTTTGACATGGTTCCCGACATTTTAGATGTTCACAATTTAATGCTCATTTTAAAATCAATGAACGTGCATTCGGGTTTTGCGGATGGCGTCTTAAAAATTGATCCAACTGAAATTATTGAAGCGCCCATGCCAAGTCAGGCGATTAAGAGTTTACGGGCGTCATACTACTTTATGGGGGCCTTACTGGGTCGTTTTGGCCGTGCAACGGTCACTTTTCCTGGTGGTGACAACATTGGTCCCCGACCAATCGACCAACACATCAAAGCGTTTAAAGCGCTGGGTGCCGAAGTCGTTGAAAATAACGGGACGGTTCATATTACGACCAGCGGTGATGGTCTACATGGTGCCCGGATCTTTTTAGACCTGGTGTCTGTTGGCGCAACCATCAACACGATTTTGGCCGCCGTTAAAGCACAGGGTGCCACGGTGATTGAAAATGCCGCTAAGGAGCCTGAAATCATTGATATCGCAACCTTCTTAAACAATATGGGGGCGCATATTCGTGGTGCCGGCACCGATGTTATCCGAATCGAAGGTGTCTCGACGCTCAAGGCGACAAATGTGCATACGATCATTCCAGACCGGATCGAAGCGGGGACGTTTCTGTCGCTTGCTGCCGCTATGGGTGATGGTATTCGAATTAAAAATATTATTCCAGAACATTTGGAGTCGTTTACGGCTAAGTTCATTGAAATGGGCGTTCAGCTTCAAATTAATGAAGACGAGGCTTACGTGGCAAAGTCGGATGATTTGAACGCTATTCAGGTCAAGACAATGCCGTTCCCAGGATTTGCGACGGATCTGCAGCAACCCATTACCCCTTTACTGTTACGCGCAAAGGGGAGCAGTGTCATCGTTGACACAATTTACCCGCAACGCGTGAAACACATTTCTCAACTGCAGAAAATGGGTGCTAAGGTTCGTAGTGAAAACGATATGATCATTGTGGAACATACGAACACGCTCAATGGCGCAACGGTAGGAGCTGGCGAAATTCGTGCCGGGGCCTCACTCATGATTGCGGCACTGATGGCTGACGGGGAGACCCAGATTCTTAATGCCGACAATATTTTGCGTGGTTATGGCAGTATCGTGGCTAAATTAACAGCCTTAAATGCGGATGTGACCATTGAGGACACAGCTGAGATTGCGGAGTAATTTGCGATCGCCCATTGAAAACGGGCAACGTTCATGATATAGTGTTAGGGTTGACGACATAAATCAATCTCTGTTTCAGTGAATGATTCAGGGCAAAGGAGATTATTATAATGAAACAAGGCATTCATCCAGATTACCACGAAGTAGTCTTCCAAGACTCAAGTACTGGTTACAAGTTCTTATCAGGTTCAACTGCAACTTCAGAAGAAACTGTTGAATGGGAAGATGGCAACACTTATCCATTGATTCGTGTTGAAATTTCTTCTGATTCTCACCCATTCTACACCGGTAAGCAAAAGTTCAACAAAGCCGACGGTGCTGTGGATCGTTTCAACAAGAAGTACGGTTTATCAAACAACTAAACGTGCGATTAGAAAGACCATGTTCTTCGGAGCATGGTTTTTTATTTTGCTATAAGCCAATTATTTCCAGAGTTAAACATTAGTGCAACCCACTTTTAAAACGGCTTGAAATCGGGTAGACTATACCTATCAAGAAAATCGATTTTAAGAATGGGAAAGCGATGGGGTGCAATCATGGATCAAGAACCAAAGAAACAACCAAGAAGAAATGGACGCCGGTGGGCTTACCGGATCGTCTTTGCGGTCCTGATCGCGATTTCATTGGGACTGATTTTTAACGAGCAGATCAAGAACTGGATGGTGACCTCGTATCAACCGAAGATCACTGCTAAATCAGTCAAGAAAAACGAAAAGAAAAAGGCCAACTTTGATTTTCGAAACGCAAAATCACTGAATTTTCAGACGGTCGCGAAGGCCCGAATGAATACAAATAAGATCCACGCTGTTGGTGAGATCCTGGTACCAAAGTCGGGTATTCATTTAACGATTGGCAAGGGTGTGTCGAACACAACGTTAGCTTTAGCTGCCGGAACGCTGCGTGACAATCAAAAAATGGGTCATGGCAACTATCCGTTAGCTGGCCATCACATGATCAAAAAGAACGTGTTATTCAGCCCGCTTTACTATAAGACTAAGGTTGGTGACAATATTTATTTGACCAATATGACCAAGATTTATCGTTATAAGGTCTATAAGCGTCAGTTCATTGCTGCCACGCGGGTCGATGTTGTTAATCAAACCAAGGCGAATATCGTGACGCTGGTTACCTGTGATGCAACGGGCGCCGGTCGACTGATGATTCGCGGAAAACTGACAAAAACAATGGCGTATGCGAAAGCGCCAACTGCAATAAAAAAGGGCTTCGCTGCAAAGTTTAACAATCATAATGTCTTTGCCGGGTATTAAAAAACGTTCCAACCCCACACCGATTTTGGTGAAGGTTGGGACGCTTTTTTGTTATACCGATTTAGTCTGCATCGCGGACAGCCATTTTGGTAATGTACTGGCCAGTGCGTCGTAAGTTGCCTCAAACCGATGCGTGTACCACGGGTCGGGAATTTCTTGGCCAACATGGTCAGGCAGGATATCCATGCAAAGATGGATCTTTCTTTGATCCGCTTCGGAAGGTGCCATTCGACGCAGATTGAACACATTTTGTGAATCCATGGTGATGATATAGTCTGCCCAGTCAAAATCAGCAGCTGAAATTGGTTCAGAGTGCATGCCGGCAAATGATAATCCATGAGCCGTCATTGTCTTTTGAGCACCCGGATGCGGTGGATTGCCGCGCTCTTCAGTACTAGTAGCACGGGATTCAATGGTATAGTGATCGGCAAGTCCCCGGTCGGCAACTAATTTCTTAAACAGTGCTTCAGCCATAGGAGAACGGCAAATATTGCCAAGACAGACAAATAAAACGTTAGTCATTGTAATTTTCCTTTCGCGGTACTGATATGACTCACATAGTAGGGAATGTGACGGCGTTCGTCAAGTAGGGTGTTCTTTTGGAGTTGGGGGGAAGGCCGTTGCATTCCGCAATTTGGCAGGCCGTGTAGTGGCTCGCGACTGAGCTAACTCGATTTCTGCTACGCAGCTCTCGAGTGGATCTCAGTCGACTTGCACATCAGTAACCGACCACAATACGGTCGCTAACTGATGTCGACACCACAGCTCCGTGCCAAATTGCTGCATTTCACTAACGTTGAGTTTACATTTCACCATTAATTAAGCATCACAATGGCATTAAAACTAGTTCGCAGAGAATCCGCCCTCAACTGCTAGTAATGTTATTAACAGCAATGCTTCTCAAAATGTGCTATTGACAGGAACACTTGATTAAGTGGCTTCATGGAGCCACTTACGAAGTCTTACCATCAATATTAACTGTGACCAGTATCGTAGCGTAGTGGAGCCGTTCGGCATTGCAGGCTGTGGTGTCGGTGGTCGTTGGCGAGGGTACTTTCCTCGCTTACGAACACGGGAGACGTAGGAGATCCTTGAATTTCTGAAAGGAAATTCAATAGCTCCGGAGCGACCCCCACCTCAGCCTGCAGGGCCGAACGGTGCAACGGAGCGACATGTTTGCACCATTGAATCAATTGACAATGGAGCGCACTTCAGTCTTAAACGCTTTGTTCCACTCTCTTACATTTCGCCTTATAAAGATTAAAGGTGTCAATTGATGCTCTAGGCCATATTGCGGAAACGAGTTCCACAAAGTAAAGACTTGCACATAGCGCGACTCTGATACAAAATCCAAACCCGGGATTTTATATCAGAGTCACCCTATGCTCCAGTCTTTAAACGCTTTGTTCCACTCTCTTACATTTCGTAGTACAATTAAGTTGTTTAATACCTTAGAGAGTGTGAGTAAAAGTGATGCGAGGTAATTTTATTTACATTAATTGGGAACAGGTCAACAATCTGGTGATTTCGTATGGCATCACAGCTGCTGATTTTATTAACGGGATTCCCAACGTGCCACAGCGAATCGTCCTGATCGATGGCGTTAACGAAGGGACACAGGTTAACGGGCATACCCGTTTTCAGACGGTCACAGGCCAAAATAGTGTTCGTGAATTTTTAATTGGGAAAACGAACGGACCAACGAACGGACCAAAGATGTGGCTGGACTATCATGAAGCTGATGACTTGGATCTGCTGATGCCAAGTGAGATTGCAGAACTGCTCTACATGGCCCATATGATGACGCATTTTCATTTGCCGTTGTATTCAAAACTGCGTAATGACTATGCTTTTTTGACGACGCCCGAGGACTTTGTTAAAGTTTATTACCGAAACCTGCGGACGTTCAACCATATTTTAGATATCTCGTTAAAACGTCACTTGCGATTACTCCACAGTAACCGGTGGGTGGTCTTTAACCGCCCATTTTCCGTAAGTGATGTGCCAAGTGACGTGTTTGACCAACTGACGGCGGTTTTTAGTGAAGGGGTGATCTTTGCGTTTGACCAAACGATTGAACGCAAACGACACTACCTGATTCCGCTACTGATTCAGGAGCATCCTGAACGGCAAAATTGGTGGCATGAACAAGAGGACGTGTACGCGACGGCCCGTCGTGTCGCGACCCTGATTTACGACGTTGACCAAAAACACTGGGAGCTGGATATTATCGACAAACAGCCGTTTATTGAAAACGAAGCTGATCTATGACAAATTCAACCTGCTCACTCGTGGTATAATAGTTGACGCAGTGTGACTTAAACGAGATCGATGAAATGAAAATTTAGGAGTTTAACATAATGAAAATGCAACTTTCTGAGATTGCTGGAGCTGTTTCAGCGCAAAACGATATTACGGATTGGCAAACGGTTGAGATCTCAAGCGTGGCCTTTGACAGCCGTGAACTCAAGCCAGGGGCGTTATTTGTGCCGCTGGTTGGCGAACGCGACGGTCACAAGTTTATCGATAAGGCAATTGAAAATGGTGCGGCGGCCATATTTTGGCAAGCAGACCATGGCGAGGCACCAACCAACGTGCCCGTTATCGTGGTCGATGATGCGCTTAAGGCCTTACAGGCATTAAGTAAGCACTACCTTTTAAAAATTAACCCGCGGGTCGTGGCCATTACGGGGTCAAACGGCAAGACAACCACTAAGGATATGGTGGCTTCGATCTTGGCGACCCAGTTTAATGTCACCAAGACACAGGACAATTTTAATAACGAGATCGGTGTGCCGATCACCATTTTATCCATGGAACCGAACACTGAAATGCTGGTCGTTGAAATGGGGATGGATCGGCCAGGTCAGCTTGATTTCTTGAGTCGCCTGGTTGCCCCGGATGTGGCCATTATTACAATGATTGGGGAAGCACACATTGAATTCTTTGGCACGCGTGATAAGATCGCGGATGCGAAGATGGAGATCGTTAACGGACTGAAGGACGACGGGTTATTTATCTTTGATGGCGATGAGCCGCTATTGCAGGAACGCGCTAAAACTGTTTCACAACGGCAATTGACGTTCGGTCATTCGAAAGAGGATGATCTCAACGTGACTGCAATGACGCCAACGTCTGTTAACACGACGTTTACCACGAATGTCTGGCCAGACACCACGTTTGAAGTCCCAATGATTGGGGACTATAACGTGAATAATGCGCTGGCTGCCCTCTGTGTGGCGCGCACTTACCGAGTGGCACCCGAAAAGAGTGCGGCTGCGTTGTTAAATCTTGATCTGACGCGTAACCGGGCTGAGTGGTTACAGGGCAGTCAGGGTGAACAGATCCTGAGTGACGTTTACAACTCGAACCCGACTGCAGTTAAGGAAGTCATGGCGGCCTTTTCAAAGACACCAGTTGACGGGCGGCGGTTGGTCGTTCTAGGCGATATGCTGGAACTTGGTGAGCAGTCCGATGCGTTGCATGCAGGCTTAAGTCCTGCGTTTGATCCCGACGTTATTGACAGTGTGTACCTTGTTGGGCCGCACATGCACGCCCTGTATGATAGATTAGCAACCACCTTTGATGCTGATAAGTTACACTTTTACCAGGTGGATGAACTCGGCACCTTGTCGGCAGATCTCTTAGCCACGTTGACGGCTAAGGATGCCATTTTGATCAAGGGGAGTCACGGGATTCATTTAGAGTCCGTTCTGGCAACCCTGAGAACTACTGATTAAGCGTATAGGCAACTAATTGAAAAAGATTAGTTGCTTATTTTAATCGGGTGATGTATCATATTCTAGTTATGTTTTTTTGCAAGAGACGTTGCAACAGCAAGGACGGTACGCATCAGAAGACGGATTTCTTATAGTACCGGACCTTGTTACACCTATTAGGAGGAAATTATTTGAAGTTTTCAGAACTTGGGTTATCAAAAAGTTTGTTGAAGGCTGTTGAACGAAACGGCTATGAAGAAGCAACCCCAATTCAAGCAGAAACCATCCCCATGGTTCTTGACGGTAAGGACGTTATTGGTCAGGCACAAACTGGTACTGGTAAAACAGCCGCCTTTGCATTGCCGATCCTACAACACATTGACCGGGACAACCCCAATGTCCAAGCCTTAGTTGTTTCACCAACCCGTGAATTAGCTATCCAAACTCAGGAACAAATTTACCAACTCGGTAAAGAAGAGCACGCAAAGGTTCAAGTTGTTTATGGTGGGGCCGATATCCGGCGTCAGATCAACAGCCTGAAGAACCATCCCCAAATCATCGTTGGGACACCTGGTCGGTTATTAGACCACATGAACCGACACACGATCAAGTTGGATCACGTTCAGACCCTTGTGTTGGATGAAGCCGACGAAATGTTAAACATGGGTTTCTTAGACGATATTGAATCCATTATTAAGGCGTTGCCTGACGAACGACAAACCCTGTTGTTCTCAGCAACGATGCCACCTGAAATCAAGCGGGTCGGTGTGCAGTTCATGCACGACCCGCAGCACGTTAAGATCAAGGCCAAGGAATTGACCACTGATTTAATCGATCAGTACTATGTTCGGGCTAAGGATTACGAAAAGTTCGACGTCATGACCCGGTTGTTTGATGTGCAATCACCTGATCTGACCATTGTCTTCACTCGGACGAAGCGTCGCGTGGATGAAATTTCACGTGGCCTGGAAGCCCGTGGCTACAATGCCGCTGGGATTCACGGTGACCTGACGCAAAAGCGCCGGATGCAGATCTTGAACCAGTTCAAGCATGGTCAATTAGATATTCTGGTTGCCACTGACGTTGCCGCTCGTGGGATCGACGTTGCCGATGTTACCCACGTTTATAACTACGATATTCCACAGGATCCGGACAGTTATGTTCACCGTGTGGGCCGTACCGGTCGTGCCGGGCACCATGGTGTCTCATTGACCTTCGTAACGCCTAACGAAATGGATTACCTGCGTGAAATTGAAAAGTTGACCAAGGTGCGGATGCTGCCATTGAAGCCACCTTCGGAAGAAGAAGCCTTCGTTGGCCAGTTGAGCAATGCACAGGAAACGGTTAAGGATCTGGTTGATAAGACCGACACTGAAAAGTATGAAAAGATTGCTTCTCAGTTGTTGGACCAGTACGAAGCTGTTGACCTGGTTGCTGCTTTACTGAACGACTTGACCAAGGATGATTCCAGTCAGGTTCCCGTTAAGATCACACCAGAACGGCCATTGCCTCGTCATAAGCATGGCGGCAACGGTGGTAACTACCATCGCGGCGGCGGTCGTGGCGGTAACAACCACGGTCGTTCAGGCAACCGTCGTTACAACGGTAAGAATGACGGTCACCACCGTTACTCAAGTAACAAAGATCGTCACAGCGATCACCATAATGATCGTCGTAACAATAACAAATCAAATGGTAGCAGCAAGCATGGCTTTACCATCCGTAAGAACAAGGACTAACAGCTTGTTCTTTACTGCACGGCTCAGACTTTACGGTCTGGGCTTTTTTTGTGTGCGGATTTATGCTTGCCATCAGTCGAAGATTAACTGGCTTTCGACTAAAATATAAACTAACAGAATGTTGTCTTACAAAAGAACGCTATCTAAAATACCGAAGATTGTTCATCATGTTGGGTAAAAGTTCGTCATGGTAGGCTGAAAAAGATTCACGCTAATCTGCCATATCGAAGAAGTTAACGAAATTAAACTATGGTAAAATGAGAACATTATTGAAAAGGCAACAACTTGGTGCGAAGTGAGGAGATTATACTGTGGTTTACGGAATTGGTGTGGATATTGAAAAAATTGACCGGCTACGCGCAGTAGCAAATCAGGAGTCGTTTGTCCATAAAGTCCTGACACCGGCTGAAACGGCCGTCTACCGAACACTTTCTGATAAACGTGCAGCCGAATTCCTAGCTGGTCGCTGGTCGGCTAAGGAGGCCTTTAGTAAGGCTTTTGGCACAGGTATTGGCAAGTCGGTCTCGTTTCAAGACCTCGAGATCCTGGATGACGAGACTGGCAAGCCAGCGTTTCATCGCCAGCCGTTTCCCGGGAAGGCGTTTGTCTCTATCTCGCACACCAGTGACCTCGTCATGACTGAAGTACTATTAGAAGGAGATCTTGAAAAATGACAATTGGCAGCCATCGTCCGACCCGCTTAGTGATCGACCGGCAAGCGCTTTACGACAACATCGCAACTGAAAAGGCCCGGTTGAAGCCAAACACTGATCTGTTTATGGTCGTGAAGGCCAATGGATATGGTCACGGCATCCTCCAAGTGGCACAAACGGCCGTTGCAGCGGGTGCTACCGGTTTTTGTGTCGCCATTTTAGATGAAGCACTTCAGTTGCGCCACGCTGGATTTAATCAACCGATTCTTGTGTTGGGGATCACTGCACCAAAACATGCCGCTCTGATGGCTGAATATGGTGTTTCAGCGACCGTCGGCACATTAGACTGGTTGCAGACCGCAGCTGCTGTTTTAGAGACTAGCGGCGTAAAACAACCGCTTTCAGTTCACCTTGGTCTCGATACTGGGATGGGGCGCATTGGTTTTCAGGAACCTGCTGATTTAAAGGGTGCAGTTACCTGGCTGAACCAAGAAGCCCAGATCAGCTTTGACGGGATCTTTACCCACTTTTCAACAGCGGATGCTGCGGACACGGCCTATTTCAAGCAACAAGTAGCGCGCTGGCAGGCCTTTATGGCTGTTTTGGAAGACCGTCCTCGTTACGTCCACGTGTCGAATTCAGCTACTAGCTTGTGGCATGATGCTTGCAACGGCAACATGATTCGATTGGGGGTCGCCGCTTATGGGTTGAACCCGTCTGGCAAGGAACTGCAAGAACCGTTTGCGCTGAAACCGGCCATGCGGTTAGAAAGTGAGCTGGTCTTTGTTAAACAGCTAAAGGCGGGGCGCTCTGTGAGTTATGGTGCCACCTATACTGCGCAACAGGATGAGTGGGTCGGCACGTTGCCAATTGGATATGCAGATGGTTATGAACGCCGGTTACAAGGGTTTCATGTGCTCGTTGATGGTCATTTTTGTGAGATCATTGGTCGTGTTTGCATGGACCAGCTCATGGTACGGCTACCACACGAGTATCCTGAAGGCACCTCGGTAACGATGGTCGGGACTGATGGCGATGCTGAAATCACCCTGCAAGATGTTGCCGACTATTGCGACACGATCCACTATGAAATTGCCTGTGGGTTTACTGAAAGAATCCCGCGCGTTTACAAGA
Organism: Secundilactobacillus paracollinoides; assembly: GCF_001702155.1. Classification (NCBI taxonomy): domain Bacteria; kingdom Bacillati; phylum Bacillota; class Bacilli; order Lactobacillales; family Lactobacillaceae; genus Secundilactobacillus; species Secundilactobacillus paracollinoides. The sequence continues at coordinate 138,274 of NZ_CP014912.1, read as the reverse complement.
ATTAAGTCAATTAGTGAGAATTTAGCTTAGTATTGCTGTAATGTTATCGTATTTCATGGTAAAATATTTGAAATAGTAACAGTCTAATAGAGGTCTAATCATGAAGCAGTACATTGTACATCCAGCAGCAACGATGACCGGCCATCAGGTGGTTCGGTCAATCAATCAGGATCAACATCAACAGCTCATTGCGTCATTGTCGGCAGTCATTAGCGTTCAAGTATGGCCGCACCATATTGCAACGATTGCGGCATTGATTGCTGGCTACCAGGAAATGAGCACGCTTAATGAGGAGATCGTTCGGGAATACTTACCCTGTGAAAACGAAGTCGCTCAGCTTTACCCAGCCGGCCGACTATCAACGCGTTAGGCGGTTATGAGGGGATGGTAGAAGATGGCAACAAACAGCGATATTAAGCGTGGAGATATTTTCTATGCGGATTTATCACCGGTGGTTGGTTCAGAACAGGGTGGGATTCGGCCCGTGTTAATTGTGCAAAACAATATCGGGAACCACTACAGTCCAACGGTGATCGTAGCGGCGATAACTGCGCGAATTTCAAAACCGAAGATGCCAACGCATATCGGAATCAAGGCGCACCATACGGGTATTGAAAAAGATTCAGTAATCTTATTAGAACAGATCAGAACGATTGATAAGCAACGCTTAAAGGATCACGTCGCACATTTGGACGATGCTACAATGGTGCAGGTAGATAAGGCATTAGAAGTTAGCATCGGGTTGAATAAAAAGGCGGAACCTAAGAAACGTAAGCGGGCTTAGTACATATCATAGAGAGTGGAGAAAAGCGGTTAAGGAGCGGAGTGTAAGTTAACTCTGACAGAAATGCCCGAACTTGGTATTTCTGTCAGAGTTAACTTACGCGCAGCTCCTTGCTTTTCGGAACTTGTTTCGGCAATGTGGCAAAAGGGCGCCAATGATTTCAAACTTCACCATGATTGAGACGATATCATAGAGAGTGGAACAAACCGGTTAAAGACTGGAGCAGAAGTGGACTATGTTATAAAATCCTGGGTTTTGATTTTGTAACATAGTCCACTTCTGTGCAAGTCTTTGGTTTGTGGAACTCGTTTCGGCGATGTGACATAAAGGCTCTAAAATGCTTGGGTCTTTTCAGCACTAATGATAAAGCAATTAAGATGTTGACAGAGAGCATCCATTGCTTTTCAAAACACGTTTCGACAATGCAAGAAAGAAAACCAGGCGTCATAAGTATTTTTAACACAAAGAACAGCCAGTTTGGAAATTCATTTCCAAACTGGCTGTTCTAATCCTCAACTGAATTACATTACATTTCTTTCTTCAAATCTTCAATCTCAGGTACCCGGAATTCTTTACGTTCCAAGGCCTTAACGATCCGGTCAAGTTTATCTTTATCCACGTCCTCAGGCAACGTGAACATGATTCGGTGAACAAGCTCACCTTCCTGGGCGTCAAGACTGATGACACTTGCGATGCTGGTGTACTTGGTGATGATCTTAGCAATGCTTGCGAGATCGCCGCGGTCGCCAGGAGACACGACGGTGAGCACATAGGAGCCGATATTAACGTTCCAAGATTGAGAAAGCATGTCCATTAACCGGGTATGTGTCAAGATACCATAAAACTTATTGTTGGCGTCTAGAACCGCAATGTAAGGCAAATCCTTAATTGAGAAGAACACGTTAAAAAAGGCTGCGTTCACAGTGATGAACTTCGTCGCATTTTTCAAAAGGGTCGTCACTGGTAACTGCATGTCGCCGCCACGTGATTTATGCCGATAAATGTGCATTTTGTAAATGTTACCGCGGAAAATGGTCCCCGTCTCGTCTAAGATGGGCACACAACGGTAGCCTGAATCTTCTAAAACCTTTAGTGCTTCTTCCAAAGTCACGTTTTCTTGTACGGTCACAAGACGTTCTTTTGGTTTGACCAAGGATTTCAACAGCATAGGGTGTAACCTCCTAAAAATTAGAACTCTCTAATAAACTAACAATATCATAACACAAAACCGGCTGGCTCGTAGGTGAAGTGTGTTTTTTAAGACTAATTTTTATTTTGACAGATACTGCTAGTCGACGATACAAAAAATCTCGCATCCTAAAATGGATAACGAGATTTTGATTAGTGTTAGTAAATGACAACGGGTGTCTTTAAGGGCACGTTTGCGTAGACCTGAGCCATGACGGAAGGCGGGGTGTTGACGCAACCGTGAGAGCCGTGACTCACGTACCATGACCCACCATATCGGGGTTGCCAAGGCGAATCATGAATGCCAACACCGGTATCGTCGACTGGCATCCAGTAACTCACAGGGGAGGCATATTTACTGCCATCGTCATTTAACCCACGTAACGTTGCGTGACGCTGTTTACTCCAAACAACGTACACGCCAGATGGGGTGGTGCCCTTTGGCGGCTTGCCAGTCACAACGTCCGTGGAAATAATCACGCGGCCATTTTTATGCACCCACATGTGCTGACTGGCCTTTGAGACTTCGACATAGGTAGACCCGAAATCCTGACCATTCTTGTGGTAACCGGTGCCTTGAATGATCGGTGTTCGGGTAACCGGTTTGCCAGCCAAAATGAGCTTGCTTAACTTTGGCGTTTCAGCGGTGACTTTGATGCTCCAGCCATAGAGGCCGGCAGGCACATTCACGTAAGTGCCGCTGTGCGTTTTGAAATGCCGTGTCTGATGCACGGTTCCATAGGTGTAACTTAATTTAATTAAGTAGGCTTCAACGGATTTTTGATTGACGGAAACGTGACCGTTGGCAGTTGTCAAGAAACTGGCAATTCGCGCTTCAGGAAGGGTGTTTTTTTTGTTTGCAAGGGTGTAGGTGATCTTATTTTTGCTTAGCTTGATTGCTGTTTTCTTTGCATTTTTTAACGACCTACTTGATGCCAAAACGGTCGGCTTCACGTAGGCAGCCTTCAGATCGATCTGAGATTGATGATGGGACACGGCACTGGTAATTGCTTGATTGACACTGGTTCGAGAGACTTGAGAGCCATAAACTTCCTTTTGAATCACGAAAGCCTGATTTTTGTAGACCAATTTTGCATTCCTGGTTGGTGTGCGGTTGGCATTATCAGCTAGACTGACGATCTGAGTTGACACCTTGTTTAAATCCGTGCGGTCGATCGCCTTTTGTCCTAACTGGTGGGTACTGGCTGCCGCTGTCGTCATGTGTGCTGGCCAAGTGTAGGCGTTTTGCTTATCGATCAGTCGACGAACCTGAGCCGTGGTATAAGGCTTGATCCCCAATTGATGCGCGGAAAATTGCGTCAGAGTTTGAGTCTTATCGACGACAGTGTACCGTTGATGACGCAACTTGGTATTGACTGACTGAGCCGCTTCTGCCGCTGTTTGGCCACCCACATTGATGCCATCGATCTGAGTATCATTTAAAAAATGTGTTTTATAATGGCTTGCGCGGGCGACATAGCCGAGACCCACAATTGCGATCACTGCTACCCCAGTTAAGAGCCATCGCTTTGTGTGTTTCATGAGTTCCCCTCCTTTAATCATATTAAAAGGGTACAGCATTCGTTCGTAAAATACAATTTTTTGGAAATATAATCTTTAGGTTATCAACGAACATGGATTAGTCGACAAAATCGGCTATTTTTAACGTTATCCCAGTAATCTGCGGCCATATATGTTGGTATTGATCCGTGATCAGCCACAGAAAGAGATAAGTAAATACTAATATGTAAAACGACGCTGTCATTGCATTACAGATGCAGTCACAGCGTCGTTTGAGCGGTAAAATTTAATTAGCCTTCAAGGGCAGCTAAACCATCCTTGGTGACTTGCTTTAAGGTCTTTGCAGAGTTTGCCATCTTCGCCTTTTCGTCGTCGCTTAATGGAATCTCGACAACGCCAGCTAAGCCGGAAGCATTGATGATGGCCGGTGTCCCAATGAAAATGTCATCCAATCCGTATTGGCCTTCGAGGGAGGCACCAACTGGTAAAATCGCGTTCTCATCCCGGAAGATAGCACGGGTTATCCGCATCAGAGAAGTTGCAACACCATAGTAGGTGGCACCTTTCCGGTTAATAATCTCGTAGGCTTTATTACGTACCTTATCTTCAATATCTGCTAAGTCACTGTCGGTAACACCCTTATTGTGGGCGTAGTCCTTTAGCGGCACACCACCAACAGTTGCCTCGTCGTACGCAGCAAATTCAGTATCACCGTGTTCACCTAAGATGTAAGCTTCAATACTGCGTGGATCAAGGTCTAACTTATTACCCAGTGCAACGCGCAGTCGTGACGAGTCAAGAGAGGTTCCTGAGCCGATCACCTTGTTCTTAGGGAAGCCAGAGAACTTCCAAGTAGCGTAAGTCAAAATGTCAACTGGGTTAGCAGCAACTAAGAAGATGCCGTTAAAGCCGGAGTCAACGATAGGTTGAACGATTGAAGACAGAATTTTAAGGTTTTTATTCACTAAATCTAAGCGCGTTTCGCCAGGCTTTTGCGGTGCACCGGCTGTGATCACAACTAGGTCAGCATCCTTTGCATCACTATAGTCACCAGAATAAATTTGTTTTGGCGCGGTGAAAACTTGGGCATCCTCTAAGTCAAGGGCATCCCCAACGGTCCGTTCCTTGATGACATCAACGATTACGAGCTCTTCTGCTAATCCTTGTTGCATCATAGCAAACGCATAAGCAGAACCCACGGCACCGTCACCGACTAAAACAACTTTTTGATGATGTTTGGACATATCATCCACCTCAATTCTAGATTTATTGCATTAGCAATTGGCATTATACTATCACAAATGAAAGCGCTTTATCTACTAAAAACACTTAACTTTAAAGGGTTTTTAACTTCCACGGAGCGTCTAAACCTTGTGAAATAGTTGCAATCTGAATTGTGTGGTGGTTGAAACAACGGTATACCGGTCTTTATTGACCTATTGCTTGATTTTGACTAGTAATTGTTTTACCGAAATTGGGGTAAACTTTTCTTTGTGTACGTTTATTCCTTTCATTCAGTAATTTCTTATTCTGTTGGGGAGGACTGGGTGACAGTCCGTTGCATTCCGCAATTTGGCAGGCCGCCATAGTGGCTCGCGATGAAGCTAATTCGATTCCTGCTGCGCAGCTCTCGAATGGATCTTCATCATCTCGCACATCAGTAACCGACCAAAGTACGGTCGCTAACTGATGTCGACACCACTGCTCCGTGCCAAATTGCTGCATTCCACTGACGTTGAGATTACTTTCTACCACTGGTTAAGCATCACGATGGCGTTAAACCAAGTTAGAAGAGAATCCGCCCTCGACTGCTAGTAAAGCCATTGACAGCAATGCTTCTCGCCATGAGCTAATCACTTGTAACGTTCAATTAGCAGGTTTCATGGCCCCGCTTATGAAGACTTATCACCTATGATGACTCACACAAGTATCGTAGCGTAGTGGAGCTGTTCGGCATTGCTGGCTGTGGTGTCGGTGTTCGTTGGCGAGGGTATTTTCCTCGCTTACGAACACGGGAGACGTAGGAGATCCTTGAATTTCTAGTTTATATTGTGGAAACGTGTTCCGCAGGCCAACTCCCGGAGTGCTCCACACTCTGGCTTCAGCCTGCAGGGCCGAACGGCGCTACGGAGCGACATGCCTAGCGCTATTTCAAGCTTCTTCGTCATGTTGTATGGCTTAACGAGGCGCCAGTCCTATTCAGAACTATCAATACCAACACTAACCACCGTCATTGTAGGCGCCAACTATGCAATTTAGGGTGACGTATGCTATACTTTTAGGGTTAAAAGATGAATAATAAAGTGTAAGAAAACGTTATGCTGAACGGTCAAGACTACCGTCCAGCTATTTTGCATGTTTTAATCAAATTAGATGAGTAATGAGGAGCGAAGCGCAACATGAAGATGATCGTTGGACTTGGAAACATTGGACCACAGTATCAGGGGACCCGGCATAATACCGGGTTTATGGTCGTTGAGCGGTTTGCTGACAAGGCAGGCCTCAGCTTTTCTACCCGGAAGATGGAAGCAAAGCTAGCAAGCGGCCAGGTAAACGGCGAAAAGGTGCTGCTGGTCGAACCGGAAACGTTTATGAATGAATCTGGCCGTGCGGTGGGTGCACTGGCCCATTTTTATAAATTGGAAACATCAGACATTATCATTGTTCAAGATGATATGGACATGACCGTTGGCCGCATCAGACTGCGTGCAAAGGGCTCAGCTGGCGGCCACAATGGGATCAAGAGTATCATTGCCAGTCTGGGGACCAGCGAGTTTGACCGAATTAAGGTCGGCATCGCCCATCCGTCTAAGGCCAACGTTGTGAATTACGTTTTAGGGAAGTTTACACCGGACCAGCAGATCGATTTTGATAACGCCGCTGACCACGCCGTCGAAGCCCTGTTTGACTGGCTTGACGAAGTGCCAATGACCGAACTGATGAATCGTTACAATTAAATGAACTAAGGATAACCCAACCGCGGCTAGTTGCTGCGGCCGTGATAAGAAAGGGGGAATAACCGTGCAATTAACTGAATTTATCGAAAAGATGCCTGAATACCAACAACTTGCAACGCAATTAGCACCAAAAACGCGGCAACTTGTGACCGGGATTACCGGCTCGGCAAGGGCACTTTTGATTCAGACCCTATTGCATGCCCAGGGCAAACCAATGATCTTCGTGACCGATACCATGTATCATGCAGACCAACTGGTTGCTGAATTAAGTAGTAGTTTAACCGATGATGAATTGTTTGAATTTCCAGTCGAGGAACTGTTAGCAGCCGAAATCGCGACCAGTTCTCCCGACTTTTTGGCGCAACGCATCCTTGCGATGAGTGCACTTCGGGCAGACAAGCCAGTTGTTGTCGTAACTTCTGTCGCTGGATTGCGCCGGCAGTTACCGCTGCCGCAATCCTTTGATACAGCACGCTTTACGCTTAAAACGGGTGACGACATTGATTCTGAAGACGTGATTGCGCATCTGCAACGGATGGGATACCACCGACAAAAACTTGTGGATGCGCCAGGTGACTTTGCAGTCCGCGGGTCGATCATTGATATCTATCCGTTAGATACTGAATATCCAGTTCGGGTCGACTTGTTTGATACCGAAATTGATTCCTTGCGTTACTTTGACGCCAGCACGCAACGCAGTGTTGAAAATATTGATGAGGTGACGATTCTAGCCGTTACCGATCTGTTATTAAATCCCGAACAGCGAAACGCTGCTGCAAAGCGCCTTACAGATGCACTAAAGACCCAGATGAAACAGCTTGATGATGACGGAGCGGAACAGCTCAGTAATTTTGTGACCCCGCTGGTTGATGACCTTAAAAAAGGCGGCGTATCGGCTGAACTGCGGTTATTTGGTGATTATCTGTTTGGTGATGTATCGTTGTTGGACTATTTGGCAGATGACGGGTTGGTCTTACTGGATGACTATCCGCGGGTTCGCGAAGCCAATAAGCAGCTTGAGCTGGATGAAGCCAACTGGGCGGTCGATAAGCTTAAGGACCACCAGATCTTCACCGACCAGCAGTTTGGGCTGCCGTTTGCGAACGTGCTTAAGAAAGACCAGCATGCCGAGATCTTCTTTGCGCTGTTCCAAAAAGGCATGGGGAACATGCGGTTTAGTCAGTTGATTGAGATTCAGACGCGCAGTATGCAGCAGTTCTTCGGTCAGATGCCGTTGCTGAAGCAAGAAATTGAACGGTGGCAGTCGCTGAACCAGACAGTCGTTTTACTGATCAACGATGAAGAACGGCTAAATAAGGTGTCCGAAACACTGGATGATTTCAAAATTAAAACGGTGATGACGAAGGCCAGTGATCTGCAACCCGGCCAGGTCCAGCTGGCACCTGGACAGTTCCAAAACGGGTTTGAATTACCCGAGGCCAAGCTGGTTGTGATCACTGAGGCCGAAATGTTTAAGCAGGTGGCTAAACACCACCGTCGCCGGCAAACGCTGGCGAACGCTGAACGACTAAAGAGTTACACGGACCTGAAACCAGGCGATTACGTGGTTCACGTGAACCATGGGATCGGGCGATTTGAGGGTATGCAGACGCTTGAAGTCGATGGCGTGCATCAGGATTACATGACGATTTCGTACCAGAACGGCGCGAAATTATTTATTCCGGTCAGCCAGTTAAACCTGATTCAAAAATACGTCTCGTCAGAAGATAAAACACCACGGATCAACAAGCTTGGTGGTTCTGATTGGGCGAAAACCAAGAAAAAAGTTGCGGCTAAAATCGAAGACATCGCTGATGATCTGGTGGAGCTCTACGCCAAGCGGGAAGCCGAAACCGGCTATGCGTTCCCACACGATGATTCCTATCAGCAACAGTTTGATGATGATTTTCCATACTCAGAAACGCCGGATCAGCTGCGCAGTATCGATGAGATCAAGCACGATATGGAAAAACGAAAACCAATGGACAGACTCCTAGTCGGTGACGTTGGGTATGGTAAAACGGAAGTGGCACTGCGAGCAGCCTTCAAGGCAATTGAAGCTGGCAAACAGGTGGCCTTTCTGGTCCCGACCACCATTTTGGCGCAACAACACTACGACACGATGACGACTCGGTTTGAAGGATATCCGGTCACCGTGGCAATTTTGTCGCGGTTCCAAACGACTAAGGAAGTCCACGAAACGGTCGCTGGGTTAAAGGACGGGTCGATCGACATCGTTGTCGGAACCCATCGGTTACTTTCAAAAGACATCGGGTTTAAAGACCTGGGCTTGCTTCTTGTGGATGAGGAACAACGATTTGGTGTGAAGCATAAGGAACGGCTCAAGCAGTTGAAGTCGCAGGTCGACGTGCTGACGTTGACCGCAACGCCAATTCCACGGACACTGCACATGTCAATGCTGGGTGTGCGTGATCTGTCCGTTATTGAAACACCGCCAGCTAACCGGTTTCCAATTCAGACGTACGTGATGGAACAAAATGCCGGCGCCATTCAGGATGGTATTCGCCGGGAAATGCAGCGGGGCGGCCAAGTCTTCTTCCTGCATAATCGCGTGGGTGACATTGAAGAGACTGTGAGCCAGATCAAGGCGATGGTACCTGAGGCTGAAGTGGCCTATATCCATGGTCAAATGACGGAAGCACAACTAGAGGGGATCCTCTACGACTTCATTCGTGGCGACTATGATGTGCTGGTCACGACAACGATCATTGAAACCGGGATCGATATTCCCAACGTGAACACGATGTTCATCGAAAATGCTGATCACATGGGGTTGTCGCAACTGTATCAGCTCCGTGGTCGGATCGGCCGGTCGAACCGGGTTGCGTACGCCTACTTTATGTACCAGCCAAACAAGGTGCTGACTGAAGTGAGCGAAAAGCGGTTAGAGGCCATTAAAGATTTCACTGAGCTGGGATCTGGGTTTAAGATTGCCATGCGGGACCTCTCGATTCGGGGCGCGGGGAACCTGTTAGGAAAACAGCAGCACGGGTTCATCGATTCCGTCGGGTATGATCTTTACTCGCAAATGTTGGGCGATGCCGTGGCTAAGAAACAGGGGAAACAGCAGCGTAATAAGACGGATGCGACTGTCGAGCTGGGGCTGGAAGCCTATCTGCCAGATACCTACATCGAAGATCAGCAGCAAAAAATTGAAATGTATAAGCGGATTCGTCAAATCGAAACTAAGGAGGATCTGACCGAGGTTCAGGATGATCTGATCGACCGGTTCGGTGAGTATCCATCCGAGGTGGCGAACCTACTGGCAGTCAGTCAGTTAAAGGTGCAAGCTGATGCTGCCTTGATCGACAAGATGCACCGGAAGAAAGATATTATCACGGTCACCTTCAGCTTGAAGGGGACGGATGAATTCAGCGGGGAGTCCGTCTTTAAGGCTCTCGCCAAAACGAAATTGAAAGCAACCGTCAACCTGCAAGATGATCACCTGATCGTGGGCTTAGTCATCCAACCTAAGATGGCCGCTCCCGATTGGCTGAATGAGCTGACATTGTTTGTCAAAGCATTAAGTGAAATGGCAGCGTCCAGTGTCGCTGAATAGGTGAGTTATGAAAGAACGAAATATGCGGACGATTATGCAGGGGGCAATTTTACTGTCCGTTGCATCGCTGATTGCGAAAATTCTAAGTGCTGTTTACCGGGTACCGTTCCAGAACATGGTGGGCAACACGGGATTTTACGTGTATCAGCAAATTTATCCCATATACGGCATCGGGATGACGTTTGCACTGAGCGGTCTGCCCATGTTTATTTCTAAATTAGTGGCTGAATCAAAGAACCAGGCGGAAAAACAAGCTGTGCTGCACCAGGTATTTGTGCTGATGCTCGGGTTTTCCCTGATCGTCTTCTTTGGTCTGCAGGGCTTTGCCGGCCCCATTGCGGTTGCGATGGGGGACGGTCGACTGCGGCCGATCATTCAAGCGGTGAGCTGGATGTTCTTGTTCTCACCGTTTCTTTCGGTCTCCCGGGGTTATTTTCAGGGTGAGTACGATATGCGGCCGTCAGCGAGTTCTCAGCTTATTGAACAAACCGTGCGCGTGGCTGTTATTTTAACGGTTGCCTACTGGGCAATGCGTCACCACTGGGATGTTTACCGAATGGGGACCTGGGCAATGAGCAGTGCCGCGATTGCAGCGGTCTTTGCGTCCGCAGTCATGGCTTGGTTTGTGACCCGCTATCAAGTGAGTTTTTGGCAGCGACCGGTTAACCGCCCGGCTTATCGGTATGGCACATTGGCCAAACGGCTGTTGATTGAAGGCGGAACGATCAGTTTATTTGCGTCGATGATGGTGCTGATGCAGCTAGTGGATTCGTTCACGGTTAAACGTGGATTAGTCCTGCATGGGTTTATGGATGATCAGGCAAAAGCGCTTAAAGGTATTTACGACCGTGGTCAGCCGCTAGTTCAGCTTGGGCTGGTGGTTGCAACCTCGTTTGCGTCGTCGCTTCTGCCGTCCTTAACTGAAGCGTTGAGTCACAATCGGCAACAGCAGTTTAGGCGATTGGCTAAGCGGATGATTCGAATCAGTTTAGTGATCGCATCGGCTGCCACCGCCGGACTCATTGCACTGATGCCAGAAATCAACTTTTTTCTGTTTGGTGACCGGCAAGGCAACACGATGCTGTCCGTGTACGTGCTCAGCATTGTGTTTGCGACGCTGATCATGATTTATAATAGTATTTTACAAAGTCTCAATGAATTTCGCGTGACACTAATTGGTCTTGCCATCGGACTGCTGGTCAAGCTGGTCATCACCGAACGCAGCGTGGTGTTTATGGGCGCTGCCGGTGCCAGTTGGGCGACAGTCATTGCCCTGGCAGTCATGACCTACATGCTGACGCGACAGGTGCAATCATTACACTTAAATGTGTTTCAGGATCGATTGATCAGTAAACTCGTGACGTTGTGCGTGGCGATGATTATTGGCCTCAGAATCCTAATTGACCTATTACACGCCTTCTTCGGCCCGGCACTGATGATGTCACGGTTGGGCGCACTCCTCGTGAGCGGCATTGGCGTGGTAGTGGGCGTTGTGTTTTTCATTGGTATGGCGCTGCGCTGGCGGTTACTGACATTGCGGGAGTGGTTAATGTTACCAATGGCGGATAAATGGTTGCGACTATTTTCAAAATAACGGAGGAACAATATGCGATTAGATAAATTTTTAAAGGTGTCACGAATTATTAAACGACGGACGGTAGCAAAAGAAATCGCGGACAAGGGCAGAATTACGGTCAACGGCCGCGTGGCAAAGTCATCAACGGATGTGATGCCGGAGGATGAACTGGTGATTAAGTTCGGAAATAAGACACTCACAGTGCAGGTGATGCAGTTGCTGGATACGACTAAGAAGCAGGATGCTGACAATATGTATAAGATTGTTAGTGAAGAATATGAGAAGGATTTTAGGGAGTAGAGAGTGGAGCAAGGCGGGTTAGGGGCGGTGTGTAACGGACTCTGGTCTAAAAGTCCGGGCCTGACTTTTAGACCAGAGTCCGTTACATTCTGCCCCTTAACCGCCTTTCTCCACACTCTCTATTACAATTCTGTAACTTTTCCTGAATCCGTTTTAAACCCCATGGACAAGGGGCTAATGTGTTGTTATACTCAACATAAAGCTACTTTCCTGGGAGGGGTAAAGATGGCAGCAAAGGGAAATGTTACACATCTTGATAATGACTACACAAGACAGGTTACAGCTGCGCATACTGAAACGAAACAATTGTTGACGAAGCGCAGAAAAAAGCGGGCTATGATTATGGTGGCGTTTTTTATCGTCGTTTTTTTGGGTTTAGGGGCCCAGATCATTCACACGAAGATCGCGATGGGTCAGACAACTCAGCAGATCTCCGCACGAAAGACCAAGCTATCGACGATAAAACAAACGTCACAACGGTTACAAGGACACGTTGACCGCTTAAATGACAAGTCGTATCTTGAAAAATTGATCAGATCTAAGTACTACTACTCAAAGTCTGGTGAAACGATCTACAGTCTGCCGTATGAAAAATCAAGTGACGTCACGGCAAAATAGCAGGGTTTCGACAGTCAATATAGTGGTTAATTCCCGTCGCGTCAGTCTGGATAACCGAGATGAATTTCCTCAGCTATTTGGGCTTGTCTGCAACGGGACTTTTAGATTCTTTGAACCAGCACATAATGGTTAAGTGGTTTCATTTTAAAACGTGTTTATGAAAGCTGAACACGCTGTTGATCAACCCGTTTTTGACAACCTCAAAAAACGGCAAAATGAAAATATGATTAAGAATTCATGGGATTGTTCCATTTGGATTCTTGATAATTGTGCTATAATATTAGTACATATTTTAAGGAGGAAATTCTTTTTTATGGCAATCGAGGTTGGAGCAAAAGTCGCTGGCAAGGTTTCAGGTATTACAAACTTTGGTGCATTCATCGACTTAGGTGAGCACAAAACCGGCTTGGTTCATATCAGTGAGGTATCTGACGGCTTCGTGAAGGATATCCACGATGTGTTAAGTATTGGCGACACCGTGACCGTTAAGGTATTATCCATTGGTGACGACGGTAAGATCGCATTATCAATTCGTAAGGCAACGGATCATCCGGAAGGCGAACATGAACATCATGAACACCATTCGCGTGATCATCACGATAATAACAATCCTCATCATGACACTCATCATGAGAGTAACAGTCACCATAATGGTGGCAATGGTGGTAATTCCCATTATCGCAGTAACAACAATGGTGGTCGTTCACACAACGCCCACTCCTCAAACCATAAGGAGAGTTTTGACGATATGATGTCCGGTTTTCTCAAGGATAGTGAAGATCGGCTAGCAACTCTTAAACGTAATACTGAGGGTAAGCGCGGCGGCCGTGGCGGGCGTCGCAGTTAAGTTGGCCAGCAGGCTGATAACCGTATGATTTTAAGACGCCATTATCGTGAGTTGATGATGGGGTGGGTCGTCAAGCAAATCCAGCAAGGGTTCGCTTGACGGCCCTTTATTTTTAGGTGTCCTAGAAAGGAACGCAACGTGAAATTTCAACAACGATTTGACCATGTGATTCAATCAAACGCCTGGTTTTCAAAAAAGGATACAGTGATCGTGGCGGTGTCCACTGGGGTGGATTCGATGACGTTGTTAAGGCTGCTTGAACGGTTGCCAGTTGATGTGCGCCCAAGGGTGATCGTGGCACATGTCAATCATCGGCTACGACAGCAGAGCGAGGCTGAAGCCGAGTATTTGCGGACTTATTGTCACGACCATGACCTTGTTTTTGAAGGCACCGTGTGGCCGATCGAAACACATCCAAAAACGGGAATTGAGGCGGCAGCACGTGATTTTCGGTACGCCTTTTTCGGCCAGCTCATGCGCCGGTATCAGGCGACAGCGCTCGTGACAGCACACCACGGGGATGACCAGGTAGAGACCATTTTGATGAAACTCATTCGTGGGGGTGACCTTCACCAATTGGTCGGCATCAAGCGTGCTCAGCCATTTGGTGGCGGGCTGCTCGTCCGACCACTACTGGATTATGGCAAGGCTGAGCTTATCTCGTTTGCTAGAGCGCAACATCTTACGTGGTACGATGATGACACTAATCAGGCGGATGACGTGTTGCGCAACCGGATTCGCCATCAGGTCGTACCGGTGTTAAAGCAGGAAAATCCTCAGTTGCTTGCCCACGTGCAGCACTATGCAGATACGCTGACGGCGCATCTGGCGTTAAGCGATGCACAACTTTCCACAGATTGTCGACGGATAACAGTTCGACGTTCACCGTTGACGGGTGATGTGCGCGGCTTTCAACGGTTACCAGATGGGGTTCAACAACCTGTGATGCGGCGGTTTCTTCAAGCGCTTGGCCCCGTTTCTGAAGCCCACGTGACCGCTGCAACGGGCCTGCTGACGGGTCAGCGGCCACAGGGCGAAATTGCGCTTGGCAACCACGTCCGACTCGTTAAGAGTTACGATTATTTTTCAGTGATAAATGAAACAGAACTTCCTGAAAAACCACGTGTGCAAAACAAAAATGTGGTAGTATCTAGACAGTGGGTTGATATTGCAAAACAGTGGGCAATCCGGTTGGTAGCAGCACCTCAGGCGGTCATGACAGGGTCTGATCGCATGCGTGTCGTGTTGCAGCCTTCGGAACTGCCACTGTCTGTCCGCAACGTGCAACCCAGCGATCGCATTCAGTTGAAACAAGGCGGTCATAAGTTGGTGCGTCGGATCATGATCGACCACAAGGTGCCTAACGCGGTGCGAGACCAGCAACAAGTGGTGGTCTCGGCTGCGGGGGAAGTCCTGTGGGTCATTGGCATCCAGCGTAGTTTCAGAGCGCCACGGTCGGATGGCAAGACGTTTGAACTTCAACTTAAACCGCTAAATTAAAGGAGAAAAAGATGAATAACGATATCGAACGCGTGTTATATAGTCAGGATGACATTAAGGCTGCCTGCCAACGATTGGGCGCACAGCTGACCGAGGACTACGCCGGTAAAAGACCGCTAGTCATTGGCGTCCTGAAGGGTGTGATCTTCTTTATGACGGATCTGCTGCGGGAAATGGATCTCATGGCAGATCTTGATTTCATTGATGTTTCAAGCTACCACGGTGGCACCGCGTCCACTGGTGAAGTGACGTTGGAACAAGATATCAGTACTGATATTAAAGACCGTGATGTGATTATTGTGGAAGATATTCTGGATAGCGGGCGAACGCTGGCCTACTTGAAGGACTTCCTTGAAGCACGCCAACCGCGTTCATTTAAGGTCTGCACCTTGCTGGATAAACCCGAGGGACGCGTGGTCGAAGCCAGGGCAGATTACGTTGGTTTCAATGTCCCAAATGAGTTTCTCGTGGGTTATGGTCTGGACTATCAAGAATTCTATCGAAACCTGCCGTACGTGGGCATTTTAAAACCCGAAGTTTATGCGAATAAATAATTAGTCAAACAAGGTCAAATGTGATAATATATTGACTATCAAGCAAGGGAATATCCCTAGTTTCGTTCCTAACTACGGGAACCGTGAGTAAGGAGGCACTAAATGAACAATAAGAGAAATGGACTCTTTAGAAATAGTCTGTTTTACATTGTGATCTTCCTGTTGATCATGGGGGTTGTTTACTTTTTCCAAGGCAACAACTCAAACTCGCAATCCCAAGATATTCAATCCAGTGAGTTTATTCAACAGTTAAAGCAAAACAAGATTAAAAAGTTCTCCGTTCAACCGTCCGGCGGCGTGTACAAAGTTACCGGTGAGTATCGGACAGCTCAAAAGTCTAAAGAATCCACGACTGGCTTTACGCTTGGTGGGAGCACAAGTTCAAAGGTAACAAGTTTCTCGACCGCGATTTTGGAAAACAATTCGTCGGTTCAAGAAATGACACGTTATGCCCGGGATCATAACGTCAAGATGAACACGAAGGCTGAGGAGTCCAGTGGCTTCTGGATCAATCTGCTGGTGTATGTGGTACCACTGCTTGCCTTTATCTTCTTCTTCTACATGATGATGGGCCAGGCTGGCCAAGGCGGCGGCAATGGCCGGGTGATGAACTTTGGGAAATCCAAAGCGAAGCCTGCTGACAGCAAGGAGAACAAGGTTCGTTTCTCAGATGTTGCCGGTGAGGAAGAGGAAAAGCAAGAACTTGTCGAAGTTGTTGAATTTTTGAAGGATCCAAGGAAGTTCATATCCTTGGGTGCCCGGATCCCATCGGGTGTGTTACTCGAGGGACCTCCTGGTACTGGTAAAACATTGCTGGCTAAAGCGGTTGCCGGTGAAGCCGGTGTACCATTCTTCTCAATTTCTGGGTCTGACTTCGTTGAAATGTTCGTTGGTGTCGGTGCTAGCCGTGTGCGTGATTTATTCGACCAGGCTAAAAAGAGCGCGCCATCGATCATCTTCATTGATGAAATTGATGCCGTTGGTCGTCAACGTGGTAACGGCATGGGCGGCGGTCACGATGAACGTGAACAAACCCTGAACCAGTTGTTGGTCGAAATGGACGGGTTTACTGGGAATGAAGGCGTCATTGTGATGGCCGCTACCAACCGTTCTGATGTTTTGGATCCAGCCCTGCTTCGTCCGGGTCGTTTTGACCGGAAGATCCTGGTTGGCCGTCCTGACGTTAACGGTCGTGAAGCCATCCTGAAAGTTCATTCTCGTAACAAGCCATTAGCTAACGATGTTGATTTGAAAGAAATCGCCAAGCAGACACCTGGGTTCGTGGGTGCCGACTTGGAAAACCTGTTGAACGAAGGGGCGCTCTTGGCTGCTCGTCGTAACAAGACTGAGATCGATGCCGGTGATATTGACGAAGCTGAAGATCGGGTTATTGCTGGGCCAGCTAAACGTAACCGAGTCATCAGTAAGACTGAACGTGAAACAGTGGCCTACCATGAAGCTGGGCATACCATTGTCGGGTTAGTGCTTAATGATGCACGGGTCGTTCACAAGGTGACCATTGTGCCACGTGGCCGTGCTGGCGGGTACGCGATTATGCTGCCGCGTGAAGACCAAATGCTCATGAGTAAGAAGGATGCTATGGAACAAATCGCTGGGTTAATGGGTGGTCGTTCAGCTGAAGAGATTATCTTCAACTCCGAATCATCCGGGGCCTCAAACGACTTTGAGCAGGCAACGCAAATTGCCCGCGCCATGGTGACCCAATATGGGATGAGTGATAAGGTCGGAACAGTTGCCTTGGAAAGCTCTAGCGGCCAACCAATGGGCAATAATCCTTACGGCGGTCCAAGTTATTCAGGAGAAACGGCTGCGGCCATTGACGAAGAAGTTCGTCGTCTCTTGAATGAAGGTCACGAAACTGCTAAGAAGATCATTTCTGAACACCGTGAACAACATAAGTTGATCGCACAAGCCTTGCTCAAGTACGAAACACTTGACGAAAAGCAGATCCTCAGCTTGTTTAACACGGGTGAAATGCCTTCTAAGGATAATGACTCTGAATTTCCGAGTGAGAAGGCTGCTACTTTCGAACAGTCCAAGGCTGAACTTGAACGTCGTGAAGCAGCTCGCCATCAAGAACAGGAAACAAACACTGAAACTGATCAGTCAACCGATGATCAAGCGGATGACCAGACAGAGACGCCAAAGTCTTCTGATGATCAAACGCCAAAGGCAACGGATGATGGATCAACCTCCGACAAGCCACACGATGATGATTCTGATCACGAGGCTTAACGGCATAGAAATCGCTAACGATTGTTGGCGGTTTTTTTGTGGGCTTTTTTTTGTGAAGCGGATGGTGGCATGATGTTGGGGCGTCGTTTGTTTTAAGCCGTTTGCTGAAGGTGTGGTCTTTATTTTGGAACTCGTTTTGTAGGGTTGAGCGTTCGTATTTTGGATATGAGGATACAGGTATGTGGGTTGGGCATTTTAGGTGGTGAATAGATGATCACGCTGACAGGCAGTCATAGCGATCTTGTTAAAGAACCGAGCAGCATTGCGGTTTTGCTATTTTGGCGTCGAAACGTGCTCCAGAAGGACAAGGAGTTGCACCTAGTGGACTTTGACCGTAAAAGCCAGGCCCGGGCTTTTACGGTCAAAGTCCACTAGGCTCCACTCCTTGAGCGTCCTTCTTCCGCACTCTGTTTTCTATTCTATTCTTTCCAGAGAATCGTTTTACATGAGGTCCTAATTTTATCTAGCCGAAACGTGCTCCAGAAGGCAAAGGGTTGCACCTAGCTAGCTTTGAGGGTAAAGGCCAGGGGCGGGCCTTTACCCTCAAAGCTAGCTAGGCTCCACCCTTTAACCGCCTTCTTCCGCACTCTGTGTTATACTATCCAAGACGCATTCAAGGGAGGAAACAAAAACATGTCAGATTATTTAATTAAAAGTCTTGTCGACGACAACCAGTTTCGGGCATACGCTGTTGATGCCACTGAGCTTGTTCGTGAAGCACAGCGCCGGCACGACACCTGGGCCGCTTCTTCAGCCGCACTTGGGCGATCGTTAGTGACCACTTTGCTGCTTTCTTCTTCCGTGCTGAAGGGTGACGAGACCATGACGGTTCGGATCAATGGTGGCGGTCCCGTTGGCGGTATCGTCATCGATGGCAATGCAAAAGGGACGGTTAAGGGGTACTTACAAGAGCCCCACGTCAATCTGCCGCTGAACGATCATCATAAAATTGACGTTTCAAAAGCGGTTGGTGTGAATGGCTTTTTGTCAGTGACCAAGGATCTGGGACTAGATCAACCTTACACCGGTCAGGTACCACTTGCTTCCGGCGAAATAGGGGATGATTTTACGTTCTACCTTGCGCAATCAGAACAGATTCCGTCCGCAGTGGGTGTTTCAGTCTTTGTTAATGAAGATAACTCGATCAAGGTTGGCGGTGGGTTTCTGATTCAGGTCATGCCAGATGCATCAGATGATGCGATTGCGCACCTTGAGAAACGGTTAAAAGAAGTGCCGATGGTTTCTGAACTCTTGTTAGCAGGACAGAAGCCTGAGGATATGCTGAATTTGTTGTTTGGTGAAGAGAACGTCAATGTCTTAGATAAAATGCCAGTAGCGTTTAAATGTGATTGTTCTAAGCCAGAATTTGCGAAGGCCTTAGGTAGTTTGCCGACAAGCCAGTTGGAAACAATTATTAACGAAGATCACCACGCAGAGACCGTTTGTCATTTTTGTCGGAACAAGTACGACTTTAGTGAAGCAGAACTCAAGGCTATTTTAGCCAGCAAAACGGCGTCATAAGTCGGGTATAATTTTAGGTAAGAGTGTGCTATTATAACTAGCGCAGCTTAAAAACGGCAAATAGATAGTAAATTTAATTTAAGAGGTGAGCCTATGGAATGGCAAATTGGTGACGTCAAGATTCCTAACCAGGTTGTTGTTGCGCCCATGGCTGGGGTGACGAACTCGGCCTTTCGGGTCATTTGTAAAAAATTTGGTGCAGGGTTAGTTGTTTGCGAAATGATTTCTGATCGCGGCATCATGTACCATAACCAAAAAACGTTAGACATGATGTTTGTAGATGCTGTTGAGCACCCGATGAGTATTCAGATCTTTGGCGGCAGCAAAGAGACCCTTGTAGAGGCCGCTAAGTTTGTTGATCAACACACTGCCGCAGATATCATTGATATCAACATGGGGTGTCCGGTCAATAAAGTAGTTAAAACAGATGCTGGTGCTAAGTGGTTGCTTGATCCCAACAAGGTCTACGAAATGGTTTCCTATGTCACGGATGCTGTTAAGAAGCCTGTTTCGGTTAAAATGCGAATTGGCTGGGACCTGGATCACGTTTACGCGGTTGAAAATGCATTGGCCGCAGAACGTGCTGGAGCGTCTGCTCTGGCCATGCATGGGCGGACACGGAAACAAATGTATGAGGGCCACGCTAACTGGGACGTTTTAAAAGACGTTGCCAGTGAACTGACGATTCCGTTTATGGGCAACGGCGACGTGAAGACGCCGGAGGATGCTAAGCAGATGCTCGATTACGTTGGTGCTGATGCAGTGATGATCGGTCGGGCGGCCATGGGGAATCCATGGATGCTCAAACAGACTGAACACTACTTGGAAACGGGTGAGCTGATTGAAGAGCCAAGTCCTGCAACGAAGATCCAAACGGCTAAGAAACACCTTCACCGGTTAGTTGAACTCAAGGGCGATTACGTTGGCCCACGGGAATTTCGCGGCCAAGCGGCGTACTATCTCAAGGGCATCTCACACTCAGCCAGAACAAAGGCGGCACTGAACAATGCCGAAACGGAACAAGAAATGATCGATCTGTTTGATCAATTTTTAGATAAACTGGCTGCTTTACCGGCACGTCAGCGATAAAATCCTTAAAAAGCAGGCAAAAGAGCTTGCTTTTTTTATTGAGGGTTGGCATGATTAAACAGGTAGAACGAAATATGGAGGTATTAGTGTGGCTGGAAAAGATAAAGAAATGAACGACCAAATGCACGTTCGTCGCGAAAAGATGGACGAATTGCGTGATAACGGTATTGATCCGTTTGGTCACCGATTTGAACGAACTTATTTGGCACAGCAGTTGCAAGATGAGTTTAGCGATATGGATAAGGATGAATTAAACGACCTTGGTAAGACCGCAGTGATTGCTGGTCGGATGGTGTCAAAGCGTGGTAAGGGTAAGGTTGGCTTTGCTGATTTGCAAGACCGGACTGGCCGGATCCAGATCTACGTTCGTAAAGATATTTTAGGTGATGAGGTTTACCACATTTTTAAACGGTCAGATATTGGCGACCATTTGGGTATTGAAGGGGACATTATCAAGACCGACATGGGTGAACTGACGATTCGGGCAACTAAATTGACCTTCCTATCTAAGGCACTTCGGCCATTGCCAGAAAAGTACCATGGCTTGCAGGATAAGGAGCAAATCTATCGTCAACGTTACTTGGATCTGATTTCAAATCCAGAAAGTTTTGACCGGTTTAAGAAGCGCAGTAAGATCATTACAGCCATTCGGGCATACTTAGATGGGGAAGACTTTACTGAAGTCGAAACTCCTGTATTGCATAACCAGGCTGGTGGTGCCAATGCACGGCCATTTATTACTCACCATAATGCATTGAACATTGACCTTTACCTGCGGATCGCGCTGGAACTTCATCTCAAGCGGTTGATCGTTGGTGGTATGGAACGCGTTTACGAAATTGGCCGTGTCTTCCGTAATGAAGGGATGGATACTCGGCATAACCCTGAATTCACCATGCTTGAAACTTATGTGGCCTACTTCGATTTCCACGACGTGATGGATGAGACTGAAGGGATTATCAAGGCTGCAGCTAAAGCCGTGACTGACGATGGCGTTATTTCATTCCAAGGCCATACGATCGATTTGAATAAAGACTTTGCCCGTGTTCATATGGTAGATGCAATCAAAGAGTATACAGGTGTCGATTTCTGGCCGGCAATGACTGACGATGAAGCTAAGAAATTAGCTGATGACAATGGGATTCACTATGAATCTTATTGGAAGGTCGGTCATATCATCAACGCATTCTTTGAAGAGAAGGTCCAAGATAAGCTGGAACAGCCGACCTTTATTTACGGACACCCAGTGGAAATCTCGCCATTAGCTAAGAAGAATCCTGATGATCCTCGGTTTACAGACCGTTTTGAGCTCTATATTACGGGTAACGAGTTTGCAAACGCCTTTACTGAGTTGAATGATCCAATTGACCAGCGCCAACGGTTTGAAGCCCAAGTGGCCGAACGTGAAGCCGGCAACGATGAGGCAGAAGGTATCGACGAAGACTTTATCGAAGCTTTGGAATACGGGATGCCGCCCACAGGTGGTCTTGGAATCGGTATCGATCGCCTAGTCATGCTGTTGACGGATGCAGATTCAATCCGTGACGTCTTGCTATTCCCAACAATGCGACCAGAAGATTAGCATAAATGAGTAAATAAGCAATTTTAGTAAGAGTCAGGTTAAGTTTTTAGCCTGGCTCTTATTTTTATTCTCTTTTTTAAAATAAATTGCTAAACTGTATTGACCAGTGTGTTTAAAGCTGGTATAGTTATTATCGTTGTCAAAGAGGCAGAGGAATGTGTTGTTCCGATTTATATGAATAAGCATTCAAACAATTTATAAAAAAACATTGACGGCGATACGTCAACATGTTATTCTTATAAAGTTGCTTCGGCAGGTCGACAACGAGTTGAGAAAGTTTTTCAAACTTGTTGTTGACACGTTAAAGACAGCGAGATACAATTAAATAGCTGATTCAAAGGGAATCAGCTAAGTAGACCTTTGAAAACTGAACAAAGTTTTGTTTCACAAAGTGCAGGGCATCTCAACTGTAAGTTGAGATCAAATGTAATTTGCGAACGTCAATTCGCTTATTAACAATGTAACAACAAATGAGTCACAAACAATCATAAAATGAGAGTTTGATCCTGGCTCAGGATGAACGCTGGCGGCGTGCCTAATACATGCAAGTCGAACGCATCCCGTTAAATGAAGTGCTTGCACGGATTTTAACATCGGATGAGTGGCGAACTGGTGAGTAACACGTGGGTAACCTGCCCAGAAGCAGGGGATAACACTTGGAAACAGGTGCTAATACCGTATAACAACAAAAACCGCATGGTTTTTGTTTGAAAGGTGGTTTCGGCTATCACTTCTGGATGGACCCGCGGCGTATTAGCTAGTTGGTGGAGTAACGGTTCACCAAGGCAATGATACGTAGCCGACCTGAGAGGGTAATCGGCCACATTGGGACTGAGACACGGCCCAAACTCCTACGGGAGGCAGCAGTAGGGAATCTTCCACAATGGACGAAAGTCTGATGGAGCAACGCCGCGTGAGTGAAGAAGGTTTTCGGATCGTAAAACTCTGTTGTTGAAGAAGAACACGTTTGAGAGTAACTGTTCAGACGTTGACGGTATTCAACCAGAAAGCCACGGCTAACTACGTGCCAGCAGCCGCGGTAATACGTAGGTGGCAAGCGTTATCCGGATTTATTGGGCGTAAAGCGAGCGCAGGCGGTTACTTAAGTCTGATGTGAAAGCCTTCGGCTTAACCGGAGAAGTGCATCGGAAACTGGGTAACTTGAGTGCAGAAGAGGACAGTGGAACTCCATGTGTAGCGGTGAAATGCGTAGATATATGGAAGAACACCAGTGGCGAAGGCGGCTGTCTGGTCTGTAACTGACGCTGAGGCTCGAAAGCATGGGTAGCGAACAGGATTAGATACCCTGGTAGTCCATGCCGTAAACGATGAATGCTAGGTGTTGGAGGGTTTCCGCCCTTCAGTGCCGCAGCTAACGCATTAAGCATTCCGCCTGGGGAGTACGACCGCAAGGTTGAAACTCAAAGGAATTGACGGGGGCCCGCACAAGCGGTGGAGCATGTGGTTTAATTCGAAGCTACGCGAAGAACCTTACCAGGTCTTGACATACTGTGCTAACCTAAGAGATTAGGCGTTCCCTTCGGGGACGCAGATACAGGTGGTGCATGGCTGTCGTCAGCTCGTGTCGTGAGATGTTGGGTTAAGTCCCGCAACGAGCGCAACCCTTATTGTCAGTTGCCAGCATTTAGTTGGGCACTCTGGCGAGACTGCCGGTGACAAACCGGAGGAAGGTGGGGATGACGTCAAGTCATCATGCCCCTTATGACCTGGGCTACACACGTGCTACAATGGATGGTACAACGAGTTGCGAACTCGCGAGAGCAAGCTAATCTCTTAAAGCCATTCTCAGTTCGGACTGTAGGCTGCAACTCGCCTACACGAAGTCGGAATCGCTAGTAATCGCGGATCAGCATGCCGCGGTGAATACGTTCCCGGGCCTTGTACACACCGCCCGTCACACCATGAGAGTTTGCAACACCCAAAGTCGGTTCGGTAACCTTCGGGAGCCAGCCGCCTAAGGTGGGGCAGATGATTAGGGTGAAGTCGTAACAAGGTAGCCGTAGGAGAACCTGCGGCTGGATCACCTCCTTTCTAAGGAATAATACGGAAGCCCTGCACTGAGACAAAACTTTGTTTAGTTTTGAGAGGTCTACTCTCAAACCGTAACGCTTTTGGGCCTATAGCTCAGCTGGTTAGAGCGCACGCCTGATAAGCGTGAGGTCGATGGTTCGAGTCCATTTAGGCCCACTCAACAAATCAAGCGGTTTGTTATGGGGAATTAGCTCAGATGGGAGAGCACCTGCTTTGCAAGCAGGGGGTCAGCGGTTCGATCCCGCTATTCTCCATTGACTCGTAAGAGTCATAAGAATTGGTTCTTTGAAAACTAGATAATATCAATTTTCTTTTATTAATTAATAATTTCATTAATTAAGCCGAGAACACCGCGTTATTTTGAGTTTTTTATTAGTAGTTAAACTACTTCGCATATACTCAATTAACTGAAATCACGTTAGTGATTTAGGTTAAGTTAACAAGGGCGCATGGTGAATGCCTTGGCACTAGGAGCCGATGAAGGACGGGACTAACACCGATATGCTTCGGGGAGCTGTACGTAAGCTTTGATCCGGAGATTTCCGAATGGGGAAACCCAGCCATCTTAACCGATGGTTATTGCTTAGTGAATACATAGCTAAGTAAAGGCAGACGTGGGGAACTGAAACATCTAAGTACCCACAGGAAGAGAAAGCAATTGCGATTCCCATAGTAGCGGCGAGCGAAGTGGGAACAGCCCAAACCAGGAAGCTTGCTTCCTGGGGTTGTAGGACTGAACATTTGAGTTACCAAAGTTGTTGGTAGTTGAACAGGTTGGGAAGCCTGGCCAAAGAGGGTGATAGCCCCGTAAACGAAACCAATAACCCTCAGTTCAGGATCCTGAGTACGGCCAGACACGTGAAACCTGGTCGGAATCCGGGAGGACCATCTTCCAAGGCTAAATACTCCCTAGTGACCGATAGTGAACCAGTACCGTGAGGGAAAGGTGAAAAGCACCCCGGAAGGGGAGTGAAATAGTTCCTGAAACCATGTGCCTACAATTAGTTGGAGCCCGTTAATGGGTGACAGCGTGCCTTTTGTAGAATGAACCGGCGAGTTACGCTAACATGCAAGGTTAAGTTGAAAAGACGGAGCCGTAGCGAAAGCGAGTCTGAAACGGGCGTTTCAGTATGTTGGTGTAGACCCGAAACCAGGTGACCTACCCATGTCCAGGGTGAAGGTGCGGTAAAACGCACTGGAGGCCCGAACCCGTGTACGTTGAAAAGTGCTGGGATGAGGTGTGGGTAGCGGTGAAATTCCAAACGAACTTGGAGATAGCTGGTTCTCTCCGAAATAGCTTTAGGGCTAGCCTCGGAATTGAGAATCGTGGAGGTAGAGCCACTGTTTGGACTAGGGGCCCGTCATGGGTTACTGAATTCAGATAAACTCCGAATGCCACAGATTTATATCCGGGAGTCAGACGGTGAGTGATAAGATCCATCGTCGAAAGGGGAACAGCCCAGACCACCAATTAAGGTCCCTAAGTGTATCCTAAGTGGAAAAGGCGGTGAAGTTGCATAGACAGCTAGGATGTTGGCTCAGAAGCAGCCACCATTTAAAGAGTGCGTAATAGCTCACTAGCCGAGTGATTTTGCGCCGAAAATGTACCGGGGCTAAGGATACCACCGAAATTGTGGATGTGACCATTAGGTCACGTGATAGGAGAGCGTTCTAAGGGCGGTGAAGCTAGATCGTAAGGACTAGTGGAGCGCTTAGAAGTGAGAATGCCGGTATGAGTAGCGAAAGATCAGTGAGAATCTGATCCACCGAATGACTAAGGTTTCCTGGGGAAGGCTCGTCCTCCCAGGGTTAGTCGGGACCTAAGCTGAGGCCGAGAGGCGTAAGCGATGGCTAACAGGTTGAGATTCCTGTACTAGTAAAGTGTGTTTGAACGATGGAGGGACGCAGGAGGCTAAGCCGTGCGCACGATTGGAAATGTGCGTTCAAGCAGTAAGTCAGGTTACCAGTTAAATGCTGGCAGCCGGGTTGACAAGCTGTGATGAGGACCGAATTTAAGTAGGGAAGTGGCCGACGTCACACTGCCGAGAAAAGCTTCTAGCGAATACTTTATTACCCGTACCGCAAACCGACACAGGTAGTCGAGGAGAGTATCCTAAGGTGTGCGAGTGAACTCTTGTTAAGGAACTCGGCAAAATGACCCCGTAACTTCGGGAGAAGGGGTGCTGCACGCAAGTGCAGCCGCAGTGAAAAGGCTCAGGCGACTGTTTATCAAAAACACAGGTTTCTGCAAAATCGTAAGATGACGTATAGGGGCTGACGCCTGCCCGGTGCTGGAAGGTTAAGTGGATGAGTTAGCTTCGGCGAAGCCCAGAAATGAAGCCCCAGTAAACGGCGGCCGTAACTATAACGGTCCTAAGGTAGCGAAATTCCTTGTCGGGTAAGTTCCGACCCGCACGAAAGGCGTAACGATCTGAGCACTGTCTCAACAAGAGACTCGGTGAAATTATAGTACCTGTGAAGATGCAGGTTACCCGCGACAGGACGGAAAGACCCCATGGAGCTTTACTGTAGCTTGATATTGGGTGTTGACACAACTTGTACAGGATAGGTCGGAGCCGTAGAGGCCGGAACGCTAGTTTCGGCAGAGGCGCTGGTGGGATACGACCCTTGTTGTGTGAACACTCTAACCCGCACCACTTAGCGTGGTGGGAGACAGTGTCAGGTGGGCAGTTTGACTGGGGCGGTCGCCTCCTAAAAAGTAACGGAGGCGCCCAAAGGTTCCCTCAGAATGGTTGGAAATCATTCGTAGAGTGTAAAGGCAGAAGGGAGCTTGACTGCGAGACAGACAGGTCGAGCAGGGACGAAAGTCGGGCTTAGTGATCCGGTGGTACCGTATGGAAGGGCCATCGCTCAACGGATAAAAGCTACCCTGGGGATAACAGGCTTATCTCCCCCAAGAGTCCACATCGACGGGGAGGTTTGGCACCTCGATGTCGGCTCATCGCATCCTGGGGCTGTAGTCGGTCCCAAGGGTTGGGCTGTTCGCCCATTAAAGCGGTACGCGAGCTGGGTTCAGAACGTCGTGAGACAGTTCGGTCCCTATCCGTCGCGGGCGTAGGAAATTTGAGAGGAACTGTTCCTAGTACGAGAGGACCGGAATGGACACACCGCTGGTGTATCAGTTGTGCCGCCAGGCGCATTGCTGAGTAGCTATGTGTGGATGAGATAAACGCTGAAAGCATCTAAGTGTGAAACTCGCCTCAAGATGAGATTTCCCATTCCTTTATGGAAGTAAGACCCCTGAGAGATGATCAGGTAGATAGGCTAGAAGTGGAAGTCCAGTGATGGATGGAGCGGACTAGTACTAATCGGTCGAGGACTTAACCAAGTAAGAAAACGGTGATTTCCGGTAGGAAAACGATATTATCTAGTTTTGAGAGCATCAGTTCTCAATAGTGTGGTGGCGATAGCCTGAAGGATACACCTGTTCCCATGCCGAACACAGAAGTTAAGCTTCAGCACGCCAAGAGTAGTTGGGGGATCGCCCCCTGCGAGGATAGGACGTTGCCACGCTATATATTATTCCGGCATAGCTCAGTTGGTAGAGCACCTGACTGTTAATCAGGTTGTCGACGGTTCGAGCCCGCCTGCCGGAGTCAGTAATATTGTAATGCCGGCTTAGCTCAGTTGGTAGAGCATCGGTATCGTAAACCGAGGGTCGGGGATTCGAGCTCCTCAGCCGGCACTTGATTTACTTGATGAAAGTCACTAGATAATCTAGTGGCTTTTTTGTTTGCCAATCGAATAAATGGTATAGTACATTTGAAATATTGGTATAGATATAGAAAACCTGTTGTTTATTGGTTTAATTAAGATTTTAAGCTTGTGGTATATAGAAATTGGTGGTACCCTATGTTTGTGAACAAAAACGTAAATGATAAACGATAAACAAACTGTTGGGGGTAATCATCATGACAAAAGTACTTATTGTATGCGGTAGCGGCATTTCTAGCCAACTGTTAAAAGAATCTGCAATGCGGTCCACCGAAGCTTACCATACAGATATTACATTTGAGTCAACAAGCTTTTTAAACGCGCCACAGGAAATGGACGATAGCGACCTGGTATTAGTCGCACCTCAAGTTTCTTACCACTATGAACAGCTAACGGCTGCTCATGATCGGGTTGAACAAATTCCTGATGATATTTATGCTTGGTTGAACGGTGAAAGTCTGGTTAAATTTACCATGCGCGAATTAGATAAAAATAAGGTGAATGAATAGTTAATCAGTTAAATTGCCATAATTCGAAAAAAATTTCATTCCATATTAACGGCGTTAAGTCGCGGAATCCGGCTTGTTTCTAAGAGAGACTACGTTGCGTTACCTTCATTAAGAGGGTATAATACTCTGTATGTTTCAATTAGAAAATTATGAGTTGCGGATTACCCGCGGCTTTTTCTATTCACTTTGGTAAATAAATGGGCTTACTTAAGTGAGAGATGTTTGGAGGTATCAGGTTTGGAAAACCAAAACGATAACAAACTTGACCGTTCATTCTTTGGCCAACCGCATGGCCTGTCCACATTGTTCTTTACTGAAATGTGGGAACGGTTTAGTTATTATGGTATGAAAGCAATTCTGATCTACTACATGTACTTCTCAATTGCAAAGGGTGGCCTTGGCATGGACAAGGGCCTGGCTGCCAGTGTGATGTCAATATACGGCTCTTTAGTTTATTTGTCTTCTGTCTTAGGTGGTTTCCTGAGTGACCGAATTTGGGGTTCACGACGGACTGTCTTCTATGGTGGGGTTTTGATTATGTTTGGGCATATCTGCCTGGCTTTACCATTTGGAAAGATTGCTCTGTTTATCTCCATTTGTTTGATTACGATTGGGACCGGTTTGTTGAAGCCTAACGTTTCTGAAATGGTTGGTTCTCTCTATACCGAAGAAGATGTTCGTCGGGATTCTGGATTTACCATCTTCGTTTTCGGGATCAACTTAGGGTCATTGATTGCGCCATGGGCAGTCAGCAAGATGTGGACATCATTTAATTTCCACGCCGGCTTCTCATTAGCCGCTATCGGGATGTTCTTTGGCCTGATTTTCTACCTGCATGGTGGGAATAAGTATTTGAGCAAGGATTCACTTTATCCTGATGACCCGTTGGAACCAGGGGATGCTAAGAAGTTATCCTTCCGAGTGACGATCGGGGCAATCGCGTTCATCTTAATTCTCCTGATCATGAAGGTCTTTGGTGCTTTAAACATCGCCAACTTTATTACGCTCTTGAGTATCATTGCCGTTTTGACACCAGTTGCATACTTCGCAATGATGTTGACGAGCAAGAAGATTACAAAAACGGAGAAATCTCGTGTTTGGGCCTACGTACCGTTGTTCATTGCAGCTGCGATTTTCTGGGCAATTGAGGAACAAGGCTCGGTTGTGTTGGCAATGTTTGCCCAGTCGCAAACGCAAAACCACATTGGTGGGTTTACCATCAACCCTGCTAACTATCAATCATTGAACCCGTTATTTATTTTGATCTACACCCCAATCTTTGCCACCCTTTGGACGAAGTTAGGCAAGAAGCAACCATCATCACCACTGAAGTTTGCTATCGGGATGATTTTTGCTGGTATTTCATACTTGTTCATGGTGATTCCAGTCAGCATGCATGGGACGTCAGCACTTGTTAGTCCATGGTGGTTGGTTGGGAGTTGGGCAATCATTGAAATTGCCGAATTACTGATCTCACCGATTGGATTGTCGGTCACGACTAAGTTAGCGCCGGCGGCATTCCAGTCATCAATGATGAGTATGTGGTTCTTAGCTGATTCAGCTGGCCAAGCGGTCAACTCACAAATAGTTAAGTATTACACCCCAGGGACTGAAGTCCAATACTTTACAGTCATCGGGATTGTCTCTATCGTCTTTGCCATTATCCTGTTCTTTATGGTTAAACCAATCAAACGCCTGATGGCAGGTGTCGATTAATACAAATCACAAAGAGTTGTGTTACGATATTTCGTGACGCAACTTTTTTTATGCGGTCTAAAGAACCGGATTAACCGCGGTTAACACAATGGCTATCAAGCTAGAGAGGTGAGCAATAATGGTCAAGATAGCACTCACAAGTGACAATCATTTTGATATTAATCAAGTTGATGTTTCTGAGATGATTCAATTACAGGGAACCTGGCTGATGCAACGTGGCGTCAACATTTATTTGATTGCGGGGGACCTCTTTAACCACTTCGATAAGAGTCTTGACTACGTGCAACGCTTGCAGGCGTTTGTTCCTGACATTACGGTCCGGTTTATTGCGGGGAATCATGATATGGTGAATGGCGTGTCATTCGATGAACTTGAACAACCGCTTGATCCAACGTATTTGCACAACCAAAGTATGGATATTAGCGGCACTGATTGGCGGATAGTTGGTAACAATGGCTGGTACGACTATAGTTTTGCGGACAGTCTGCATCGCTCCGAGGACCGATTTGCCCAGTGGAAACGAGCTTACTGGTTAGATAGTGCGATTCCACAACCATTATCTGACCCTGAACGCATGCAGCTTGTTTTAGGCCAGGTACGCGCGCAATTGGCGCTGGCTGCTCACGATCATAAACGAGTGTTATTTATGACGCACTTTGTCCCACGCCCGGAGTACTTGCATCTTACGCAGGATGACCGATTTTGGAATATGATGATTGCCATGCTTGGTAGTCGTCATTTGGGGGATCTCCTGGCTGAATATCGGGTTGAACGCACTTTATTTGGTCACATGCATATTCATCCTGCGCCACGGCTGATTACTGGCACGACATACTATGATCAAGCGGTCGGGTACGGGACAAAGCGGCGGCATGAATGGCTGACAGACAGTTTCCTTAAAGAGTGGCAATTACGAACCCGAATTGTGACCCTTTAACCGGCAAACTGCAAAAAATGGTTGACGATTAACCCTGTTTTTTGGTATTATAATGAAGTTGATTTATTTCAGGTCATCACTTATGGATGGGTAGCGAAGTCTGGCTAAACGCGGCGGACTGTAAATCCGCTCCTTCGGGTTCGGTGGTTCGAATCCACTCCCATCCATCTTTATTGGGGTATAGCCAAGTGGTAAGGCAACGGGTTTTGATCCCGTGATGCGCTGGTTCGAACCCAGCTATCCCAATTCAATTCGGTTTCGGGTTGACTAATTATACAGACTATTGTATGATTATAAATGTTCTTTTTAATAGTTTCTTTTGGATGGGTAGCGAAGTCTGGCTAAACGCGGCGGACTGTAAATCCGCTCCTTCGGGTTCGGTGGTTCGAATCCACTCCCATCCATTCTATTATTGGGGTATAGCCAAGTGGTAAGGCAACGGGTTTTGATCCCGTGATGCGCTGGTTCGAACCCAGCTATCCCAACTAGATCAGTCACGGTGTGTGACTGATTTTTTTTACCCTTTTTTCGTGACTCATTGAGACTAGTGGTCTAGCTCGAAATTGGTACAGAACGGTCCAGCTGAACTGGATACAAGCAAACGGCATTTTACAGAGCGGGCACAGTGTTTTATGTAACCGCTATATTAATGAACAAACCGCCGATAGTCGCCACACTTTTTTGGTATAATAGAATTAGCAATAATACATTGAGCATGCTCAGTAAAGAGGGGTCGAACATGAAAATTGGCTTTATCGGGGTCGGTGGTATGGCTCAGGCTATTATCACAGGTCTGTTGAAGAAGGGGACGGTTGCTGCATCAGACATTCTGGTGCACAGCGCCCACGAGACGTACAAAACGGTTGCAGCAAAAAAAGGCGTCACCGCTATTACTGATAATCGCGCGTTAGTTCAGCAAAGCGACTATGTTGTTTTAGCCGTCACACCGAACGTTGCAGCTGACGTGCTGCATGACATTGAACCAGTTCTGGACGCCAAGAAACAGGTTTTGATTTCAATCGTTGCTGGATTGGAACTGAATCGTCTCGAAGAATTAGCGGGCTACGATCTGCCAATTCTAAGGACGTTGCCTAATCTCAACGTGGCTATCTTGGCCGGGATGACAGCAGTTCATGGTAATGCGCAATTAACCGGCGAAAAAGCCCAAACGGCAATCAGTTTGTTTGATGCTATTGGGAGTACGACGGTTTTACCTGAAGCTGATTTTGCGACCTTTTCTGCCCTTGCTGGGTCTTCACCCGCATACGTTTACCTTTTCATTGATGCGCTGAGCCGAGCTGGCGTTAAATACGGGTTGACTAAGGCGCAAGCAACTCAGATTGCCGCACAGGCGGTGACGGGGTCAGCGCAAATGGTTTTGGCGTCCGATGAAAATCCGTTTGCACTGATCGATCAGGTATCGTCACCGGGCGGCAGTACGGTGGCCGGATTACTGTCTATGGAGGAAAATGGGTTTATGACCGCCGTGGTTAAGGGCATCGATGCGACAATCAGTAAGAATAACGAAGAATAGACTTTTGGTCTATACCGGTGTACAATATAGTTGTTGACCTGATGACGAATGATTTAGGAGGAAACGACGATATGAGTACTGTGTTGAAGCACGCTACGATTTACACTGGTGAGGACGTTATTACTGACGGTTATTTACGGTTTAATGAACAAATTGAGGCGGTTGGCCCCATGAGCGAGTACCGGGCACTGCCAAATGATGAGGTGACCTTCGTTAACGGGAAGGTGATCGTTCCAGGCTTCATTGATGTGCATACTCATGGTGGTTACAGTTTTGACGCAATGGATGGCGATGCTGACCAAATTAACGAAATGGTGAACGACATGGTTAAGGAAGGCATCACAACGGTCTTTCCAACCACGATGACCCAGTCGACAGAAAATATTAATCACGCCATGTCAGGAATCAAAGCAGCTGCTGCCAAAAATCCTGTGATTCAGGGTGTCCACTTGGAGGGGCCGTTTATCGCGGCCATTTACAAGGGTGCTCAGCCAGAAAAGTATATCAAGGATCCTGACGTTTCACTGCTTGATCATTGGAACGAGTTGTCGGGCGGGTTGGTTAAATTGATTACGTACGCGCCAGAGGACGATGGGGCGGCTAAGTTTGAAGACTACTGTCTTGCACACAAAATCGTCCCCTCAGTTGGCCATAGCAACGCCACACGGGCACAAATGCTAGCTAGCCGTGCAACCCACGTGACACATTTATATAACGCACAACGTGAATTTAAACACCGTGAGCCGGGTGTTACCGGCCACGCAATGCTTGAAGATAATATGTACGCTGAATTGATCTGCGACGGGTTTCATATCGTCCCAGACATGATCAAATTAGCGTATGAACAAAAGGGACCAGAACGAATCGAGTTAGTGACTGATTCTATGCGGGCGAAAGGGATGCCTGAGGGAATCAGTGAACTTGGTGGCCAAAAGGTCATTGTTAAGGATAAACAAGCACGATTGGAATCCGGTAATCTAGCGGGTTCTGTGCTCCGCTTTGACGATGCCTTCCGCAATATCATGAGCTTTACCGGCTGTGACATTGCGGATGCCGTCCAGATGGCGTCCGTTAATCAGGCTGAAGAATTCGGCCTGACACAAAAGGGAACGCTTGAACCAGGTAAAGATGCTGACTTAAACGTTTTTGACCGGGCCCTTAATCTACAGACTACTTACAGTCTCGGCCGGAAGTTTACAACCGACGAAACTGTTTAGTGAGATCAGAAAGGTCGTTGGTTTTATGGGATCACCAGTTTATATTCAAATTCATAATGATATTAAGCGCTCAATTGAGAGTGGTAAGTGGTCCGTTGGCGACCGCATTCCCTCAGAACGAGAACTTGCTGTTGAGTTTAACGTCAGTCGGATGACGTTGCGTCAGGCGATTCAAACATTGGTTGAAGAAGGCATCCTTGAACGATTCGTCGGGTCGGGGACCTTCGTAGCGAACCAAAAGGTGCAAGAAAAGATGTCCGGTGTGACCGGCTTTACGGATGTCATGCTGGCTCAGGGTAAGAAACCATCTAGTAAGACGGTCTCTTACCACGTGATGAGTCCCTCGTTAAGCGAAGCCGAAAAGCTGAAGCTTAAAGACGGCGATCAGGTCTTGCGGATGGAGCGAATCCGTTATGGCGACGGGACACCTATTAGTTTTGAAGTGGCGACGATTCCAGCAACGGTGGTTGAAGGGTTATCTAAGCCGGAAGTAACGGACTCGTTGTATCGGACACTGGAAACTAAGAAAAATCTGATTCCGGGACGAGCAAAGCAAAATGTGTCGGCATCATTGGCCTCAGAACGAATCGCCGAATTTTTGGATATTAAACGCGGTGACGCCATTCTGCGTCTCTGGCAAATCTCCTACCTTCAGGATGGCACACCATTTGAGTATGTGCGGACCCAGTATGTTGGGGAGAGGTTTGAGTTTTATTTGGAAAAGTAAAGAGTGTGGAAGAAGACGGTTAAAGACCGGAGCATAAGGGGAAGTTGGTATAAAGCCTGGGTTTGGCTTTGTACCAACTTCCCCTTATGTGCAGGTCTTTGTCTTCAGGAGCACGTTTCGGCACGGTAACAGTAGAAATACACTCAGATAAATCAAACAAAAGTAAACCCAAACAAAAAAAGATTGAGAAAGCGCAACCCACTTTCCCAATCTTTTTCTTTACAATAACCACAAAACACAACACCCTGTTGTCAACGCAGCAATCAATCCAGCTCATCACGCTTCTGCCGCCGAACGGCTCGCAAATATCGTGGTAAAGCCAACATCCGTTTAAACCGCGTGGGTTCACTCAACAGGCGATAAAGCCATTCAATATGATGATTAATGAAGAATTCCGGCGCCCGTTTTGTCATGCCGCTCAGCACATCAAAACTACCACCGACACCCATCCACAGACCGTTATTTTGGTGGCGATAATCGGCAATTAATTGTTCCTGTTTAGGAAAGCCCACAGCCAAAAATACCATGTCAGGTTGCGTTTCGGCAATATCCGCTGCAATGGGTGCGAAGTCATTGAAATACCCGTTACGCATGCCTTTAACGGTTAAATTTGGATAGTCGTGAGCAATAATGGGGGTTAGGGCGTCAATCACTTCCTGCTTGGCACCAACAAAGTAGGCTGATTTG
Organism: Secundilactobacillus paracollinoides; assembly: GCF_001702155.1. NCBI lineage: Bacteria > Bacillati > Bacillota > Bacilli > Lactobacillales > Lactobacillaceae > Secundilactobacillus > Secundilactobacillus paracollinoides. The sequence goes on along the minus strand of NZ_CP014912.1, from coordinate 103,287 downwards.
TGCGCGTCGTTCCCCCACTTTAGCAAGTCAACAAGCACATCATAGCCCGTAATACGTTCCGGCAGGGTTGTCCCTAAAATATCAGCACCCTTGATGATACCGATGCCGTCTGGTGTCACGTAGTCTGCATTTTGGAGGAGTGACAGGTAGTGGCAATCCGTTTGCGCATACATGACGATTTCCGGATTGGCCGTTACCACAAATATATTTTCGCGTTGAGAGACACGTGTTTCGACGGCTTTTAGAAAATGACGCTGCGTCGTATTAATGAAAGGTACTTGTAAAATTTCAATTGTCTTAAATGTTGTGGCCAAAAAAATCACCTATTCGTTTTATATTGTTTGATATTCATCAGTTTAAATGACGACACTCGTGTTTAATGATAAAATAGTGACTAATTAACGCAATAAAGGAGAAGCAGACATGGCAAAGCAGTATCCAGATGATAGTACCACATTACACACGGATGCATATGAGCTTAGTATGATTCAGACCTATTTTGAGAAAGGGATTCAAAATAAAAAGGCCATTTTTGAAGTGTATTTTCGAGATATGCCATTTAAAAACGGATTCGCCGTTTTTGCGGGCCTCGAACACATTATTCATTATATCGAAAATTTACGCTTTACCGATAGTGATATTGACTATTTAAAAGAAAACGAGGATTTTTCTCCAGCATTCCTCGATTATTTAAGGCAGTTTCAATTCAAGGGCACGGTGCGGTCCGCTGTCGAAGGCGAGCTAGTGTTTCACAACGAGCCGATCATGCAGATTGAAGGGCCATTGGCTGACTGTCAGCTGGTTGAAACGGCGATTTTAAACATTGTAAACTACCAGACACTGATTGCAACGAAGGCTGCTCGAATTCGTTCAGTTGCGGGTAACGATGGGATTTTGGAGTTTGGGACGCGACGGGCACAGGAATTCGATGCGGCCATTTGGGGGACTCGCGCCGCATACATCGGCGGATTTGATGCAACATCGAACGTTCGCGCCGGCAAGCTGTTTGGCATTCCGATCAGCGGGACCCACGCCCACGCGCTGGTTCAGACGTATGGCAATGATTATGATGCGTTTAAAGCCTATGCGGATACCCACCGGGATTGCGTTTTTCTCGTCGACACATACGATACCATTAAATCCGGTGTGCCGTCAGCCATTCGGGTCGCTAAAGAAATGGGCGACAAGATTAATTTCCAAGGCGTCCGGATCGATTCTGGCGATATGGCGTATCTCTCTAAGCGCGTGCGGGAACAACTCGACGATGCTGGTTTTCCAGATGCGAAGATCTATGCGTCAAACGATCTTGACGAAAAGACCATCATGTCGCTGAAAATGCAGAAGGCTAAGATCGACGTTTGGGGTGTCGGGACGAAACTCATCACCGCGTTTGATCAACCCGCCTTGGGTGCAGTTTATAAAATGGTCTCGATTGAGGATGACCACGGTCAGTTAAAAGACACGATCAAGTTGTCTAACAACGTTGAAAAAGTGTCGACACCAGGTCGTAAGCAGGTCTGGCGGATCACCAAAAAGGCCGATGGTAAATCGGAGGGCGATTTCGTTGCGCTGTGGGATGAAGATCCTCGCAATGAAGACTCGCTGTACATGTTCCATCCTAACTATACGTACATCAACAAGACGGTGACCGATTTTGATGCGCGGCCAGTACTCCAACCGATTTTTGAAGACGGCCGTCTCATTTACCAACAACCGGATCTGGATGACATCCGGGAGGGCTGTCAGGAAAATCAAGAATCGTTGTGGCCAGAGTATAAACGCGATCTTAATCCGCAAAAATACCCAGTCGACTTGTCACAAAAGTGTTGGGATAATAAAATGAACTTGATCAATCGCATTCACGAGTACGTTAAGAAGTTGGACTTTGGCGATTAGCCCGGCGTTAGATGCCATCCTAGACTGAGTCAGATAAGGAAGTAACGAAGTATGAGAAAATTACAGGCAGAGATTATCGACGCGTTGAAGGTCAGTCCTTCAATTGATCCAGAAACAGAAGTCCGGCGTAGTGTGGATTTTTTAAAGGCCTATCTTAAAAAAACTGGCCTTAAAGGATTAGTTTTAGGTATTTCTGGTGGACAAGACTCCACGTTAGCTGGTAAACTATCAGAACTAGCCATGACGGAACTTCGTCAGGAAACTGGATCAGACGCCTACAAATTTATTGCTGTTCGATTACCCTACGGTGTTCAAGCTGATGAATCAGACGCCATGAAGGCCATCGAGTTCATGGGTGCAGACCAGGTGGAACGGGTGGATATTAAACCCGCCACGGACGCAATGACGACCGCAGTCGAGGCTAATTCAGAAACGATCAGTGACTTCAACAAAGGCAATATTAAAGCACGTGAACGAATGACAGCGCAGTTTGCGATTGCTGGTGCCAATGGCGCAGCAGTTGTTGGCACGGATCACGCTGCCGAAGCGGTGACAGGCTTTTACACTAAGTTTGGTGATGGTGCCGCGGATGTGACGCCACTCTGGCGGCTGAATAAACGCCAGGGTAAGCAGTTATTAGCCTATCTGAAGGCACCAGAGACCCTTTACACGAAGGTGCCAACGGCTGATCTGGAAGATGACCGTCCGGCATTGCCTGACGAGGTAGCACTTGGTGTTCGGTACGATGACATTGACGATTATCTAGAAGGCAAAACCGTCAGTGATCAAGCAGCGGAAACGATTGAAGGCTGGTACGTCAAGACCAGTCACAAACGTCATTTGCCAATTAACGTTTACGATACATTTTGGAAATAAACTTTAAACCAACCGGTTGTAAAAGATACCCCCTGTCCATTAAGACGGCAGCTCGTACCATTTTTGCAGCCGGTTTTGATATAATAAAGATGAGGGAGTAACCAGCAGGATTCTTCTGTGACCGACCCGTCAGCAAGGGATGCAACATCTCCGGGGAGGTCTTAAACGGTGAGACTTATAACGTCTAGTTTAAGTTAAACAGGAGGATATTTTTATGGCAGACCAACCATGGTACCAACGGGAAACTGACGACATTTTTAAGGCACTCGACACGGGCGAACAGGGGCTAACTGATGATCAGGTGGCTCAGCGGAGAGCAAAATACGGTGAAAACCGCCTCTCTGCAAAGAAGCAATCCAGTCTTTTAGCCAAGTTTGGTGCCCAATTTAAGGATTTCATGATCATTGTGTTGATCGTCGCAGCACTGATTGCCGGTGCAACAGGTGAATTAGTCGACGCCATCATCATTTTGGCCGTGGTACTGCTTAATGCGGTGTTTGGCGTTTTTCAGGAATCTAAAGCTGAAGAAGCAATTAATTCGTTAAAGGAAATGGCTGCACCGATGGCACATGTTGCTCGAAATGGTGGAACAGTAACCGTTAAGAGCGACGAACTCGTGCCGGGTGACATTGTTTATCTTGAAGCGGGTGACATTGTCCCGGCAGATATGCGGTTGTGTACCGCCAACACCATGAAGGTTGAAGAATCTGCTTTGACGGGAGAGTCAGTGCCGGTTCAAAAACAGGCCGCCGTCTTAACGGCATCTGATCTGCCGCTAGGTGACCGCAGCAACATGGCTTACATGAACGCCAACGTCACAACTGGGCGCGGGACCGGTGTCGTGGTCGCTATTGGGATGCAGACCGAAGTTGGTCGAATTGCTGGGATGTTGGACGCAGCAGAAGAAACCAAGACGCCGCTACAGGAGAACTTAACGCAGCTTGGGAAATGGCTGACCATTTTAATTCTTGCCATTGCCGTGTTAGTCTTTGTTATCGGCATGCTGCGGGGACAAGAAACGATGATCGACATGTTGCTGACAGCTATTTCGTTAGCCGTGGCAGCCATTCCAGAAGGATTGCCGGCCATTGTAACGGTGACGCTGGCATTGGGTACGCAGCGGATGGCTAAACGCCACGCCCTGATTCGCAAATTACCAGCAGTTGAAACGCTTGGCAGCACGGACATTATTGCGTCTGATAAAACCGGGACACTGACCCAAAATAAGATGACGGTCGAACAAGTCTATGAAAACGGCCAACTGACGCCCGCTGCTGAGGCTAAGGTGACAATGACAGATCCCATTGCATTGGCGATGGTGCTCAACAACGATGGGCAGCCGGACGGTGACACCTTACTTGGTGACCCGACGGAAACCGCATTGATCCAGTACTACATCGATCGCAATAAACAGCCGCTAGCCACCATTGCGAGTCATCCGCGGGTCGCTGAAATTCCGTTTGATTCTGAACGGAAATTAATGACCACCTTTAATGAAACAGCCGATCATCAACTCACGCAGTACGTGAAGGGGGCGCCTGACCAACTGTTGAAACGGGTGACCCGAATCGCTGATCGTGGGCAGGTTCGCGCAATTACGAATGCGGACCGGGAAGCAATTTTGGCCACCAACCATGATCTGGCTACTCAGGCATTACGGGTACTGGCCTTCGCTTATCGCCCGGTTGATGCGGTTCCTGAAAAACTCACGAGTGCGTCAGCTGAACAGGATCTGATCTTCATCGGATTGATCGGGATGATTGATCCTGAACGGCCAGAGGTGGCCCAAGCTGTTACTGAAGCACAGGCAGCCGGCATTCGACCAATTATGATTACGGGTGACCATAAGGACACGGCTAAGGCCATTGCAGTCCGGTTGGGCATTTTGTCAGAGACACCAACGGCGGATGACGCCGTAATTACCGGAGCAGAATTAGACCAACTCTCTGATGAGGCCTTTGCAAAACAGGTCCGGCAGTACGCAGTGTATGCGCGGGTCGCGCCAGAGCATAAGGTCCGAATCGTGCACGCTTGGCAAAAACAGGGTAAAGTAGTGGCCATGACTGGTGACGGTGTGAACGATGCGCCAGCACTTAAGACCGCTGATATTGGGGTCGGAATGGGAATCACCGGGACTGAGGTCTCCAAGGGTGCGAGTGATATGGTGCTCGCGGATGATAATTTCTCGACGATCGTTGTTGCGGTTGAAGAGGGCCGAAAAGTCTTTGCGAACATCCAAAAATCCCTCCAGTATTTACTGTCTGCCAATATTGGGGAAGTTCTCACCTTGTTTGTGATGACACTGCTTGGCTGGCAAATTCTAGCGCCCGTTCAGATCTTATGGATCAACCTGGTGACCGACACATTCCCAGCCATCGCGTTGGGATTGGAGCCAGCTGAACCGGACATTATGAAACGCAAACCGCGGGGCAGACAGTCAAACTTCTTTTCTGGCGGGGTGTTTGCTAACATTGGGTACCAGGGGGTATTAGAAGGCGTCATGACGCTTCTAGTATACTGGCTGGCCGTAACGTTCCCCGTCCACACGAGTTCTGAAATGATGCATGCTGACGCGTTAACGATGGCGTTTGCTACGTTAGGACTGATCCAGCTGTTTCATGCGTTTAACTCAAAGACCATTCATCAGTCGATCTTTAAGGTTGGCCTTTTTCGCAACAAAGCGTTTAACTGGGCCATCCTAACGGCGTTTATCCTCTTGGCGGCAACCATTGTTGTACCAGGGTTTAACACGATCTTCCACTTAACACCGCTGAATGGTGTGCAATGGGCTGTGGTGCTTAGCGCTGGAATTGCCATGATTCTTATCGTGGAAGTGGTAAAATGGGTACAGCGTCGATTAGGCCAAGAATAATACCCCGTGGTTTACGCCAGAAAATTGCTGCAGGCCACGATCAAAAAGGAGATTCACACAATGAAACCAAATAATATGACGGGTTATTTACAAGCCCTGACTAAAATTATTGAAGCCACTGATAAAACGGGTGGCGAGATGAACCCCGACTTCACGAAACTAAGTGATGCGATTGATAAGGATAAGGTTGCAGATCTTGATGAAGCAACGTTAACGGCAATTAAGGCCACGTTCCAAAAGGGGACTGATGCCTATACTGACAATCTGAATCAGTTGCAACAGGCTAGTGTCCCAGTTCGGTTACTTGGCAAACACAAGCAGTTAGTTGCCGCTTACCGCAACTATGCGGATGCCTGCCAGAAGATGGTTGATGCCATTGATCCAGCAGCACAAACTGTGGATACTGAGGCGTTCGACGCTTCAGAAAATGAACAGGAAAACATGATGGATAAGGTGACTTCTGCCACTCAGCGGATCATGTCTTCTGTGATGTAACCGAAACCGTTTTATAAATGAATGAGAGCTGCTCGGCACTTGTGTCGGGGGCTTTTATTTTTTGGGGAAGTTGATTTTTTTGTGCGGATTGCGCGGGTGTTGCGTAGTTAGTGTTGAGGGGAGAGAATTTCAATTAAGGCCTTTAAAATCAAGGTAGTTGCATCGTGGTGGACAATATGGTCGTGCATTGAAATAAGCCTGAATTATTCATAGTTCATAAAAATCCCGTCAGTTTTCGTATTTTTTCGAAAACTGACGGGTATGTCTTTATCTTTTGCTGAAATACGATGTTTATCAGTTCTAGCTAGTGAGATCTTTCAACTAACTCAGAATTGCTTTGAACTTTTGGATACACTTGTCCCTTGGTTGTACAGATTTTTTTAATTTTGCCGGTTATTCAATAGCCTGGATACGCTGTAGAGCCTGGTAGAACAGCCGATGGTAAACATGATACGAGCTCAGCCGCAACTGAATGCGTCGGCCAGTATGCACAACACGTGCCGCAACTTTGAATAAACGGATCCGCAATGTGCTAACGCACAAGCCGGAATCATGTTTTGTCAGTGCTAGCTGCTTTAAAAAGTTGACAATATTGTAAGCCAGTACACTAACCATCATCCGGGCAGCATTGGCATTAAACGTTGAACTATCAGTCTTATCGAAAAAGAAACCTGTTTTAGCTTCTTTGATGTAATTTTCCATTTGGCTGCGTTTGTGATACAGTTCGAAGGCAGTTTCAGCCGTTAAATTAGTCAGATTAGTGACGATAAATTCATGTGAAAAGATCAGTTCACCAGCTACTCGAGTTGATTTAATATAAATCTGCCGTGGCTTAGGCCACGATGCTGATTGATAGATTTCAGAGTAGTAATGAGTCTCTTCCTCTTGCCACTGGGTTTGATCACTGATCTTGACGAACTTTTCAGCTAGATTCTGTAATTTTCGATTGCATTTGAGTCGAATAATGTAAAACACATCGTTGGCTTCACAGACATCGTAAACTTCTGGCGTGGCGAAGCCACTATCACCACGAACCAGAATGTCAGTCGTGGGCAGCTGAGTTTGATAATGCTTTAATAGTGGTGTTAAAAAAGCTTTTACATCTTTGCTGGTGTAGGCATTTCCAGGACGCAAGACAGCTTTCAATAAGTTACCATCTTGATCAGTTGCCAGTAATGGATGATATCCTTCAGTACCATAATGTGCGTTGTAGTTAGTGGCTTCCTGTTTGCCATAAGTGTCTGAGTGAGTCGAATCGATATCAATAATCGTGGCTGTCTGGTTGGTTAATAGTCGAACACGGTCGATCAAAGCCTCATTTAAAGTCTGTAATGTGCTAACACTATCTTTATCAAAGCGTTGCCAAAAACGTGATATTGTTGCTTGTGAAGCCAAAGACGGTTTATCCAATAATAATTTAAAAAGCGGTTCTTTTTCTAAAGAAGTTGCCGCAGAATCTGCGCTATAACCAGCAATAATCTGAAGAATTAACTGTTTTAAGATACTAGAATTACTGTGTTGACAATATCGTCGCTGGTCATTGAACCTCAATAGTTTGTCGGCCAAGATGGTGAACTGGAATTTTGCCATCAGCTCTACACACAATGTTAGCCCGCCATCGGAAGATAATTGACCACCCGTATGCGATACTAAAATGTTTTTGTTGAAATTTAATGCCATTTCCTGTAAAGTTTTCAATATAGAGTCCTCTTCTCTCATGTGGTTTTGTTTAGCAATTTAACTATACCAGAGCTGGGGCTCTTTTTGTGTACTTAAAAGGTGAAAATACAAAATACCCATCAAACGCGTGATGCATGTGTTTGATGGGTATTTTGCATATCTTTGTGAATAAATCAGGGTTAATAAGTATGGTAAAGGTAATGTTCGTTTAAGTTTGGCATTAAACAATCAGAGTGACGCTGACTTTGCTGGATTGATGGATTACTTATCTGAAATTTACTATTATTTTGATGGTTCTAGTGACAGTTATATTAATCAATTAGTTGATAATTTGGATAATATGACGACGGCAGATCAGGTAGCCATGACTGAATTTGGTGACGGTGCTGATACTTCAGTGGGTGATGTTTTCCAAAAGACCGCAAATGTTTTTTCAACACAATTTATGATGGTCGCATCCGGTAATGGTGCAGCTTCGGTTGGTTTTGAAAATACTCAGATGGCCACTTACTCTATGCCTTCAGGAATGAATACGCAGTTTTGGTCCGGAATTTATAGTGAATTTATTAATAATATTGTAAGTACTTATATTAGTGAAATTGTGCCTGGTGCCGAATCATATGTTTTGGAGAAAATTTTACCAGCTGTGAATACTGCGTCCGACACGCAGGGTATGCAAGATACATCATCGACGGGTATTTTGAATAATATTGACGAAAATTCCAATGAGCTGGTCCATGCTTTAATGACAATTGATGGCGCATACTCGTTATCCACAATTGTGACCCATATCGAATCGATGTATGAAAATCTGGGAGATTCTCTTGGTTCTCTGTTAAGTGCAATGATGAGTTTAGTGGGTATTAATTCCAACGACACATTAGGGGAATACGTCGGTGCAACAGAACCTGGTACAACAACAGGTTGGAACGATACTACCTTGTCTGGTAACGCAATTGCTTTTCCTGATTTCTCGATGTTTAACCAAATTTATCTGGCATATTCAAAGGCGATTGTCAGTGCCGCGTATGGTTACGCAATGGTCGGTAAATATGATGCGATTCAGACAATGTACTCAGAAAGTGCATCAGATCCTGATGCCGTTTGGACAGCATTAGGAATCACGGATAATACAACACCAAGCCAGATCGATGTTTCAAAATTCAATGTGTCAATACCAGCAAGCGATACTGTGATGACTGAAACCTTTCAACAAGGTGTCTGGGATGTTTACCACTACATCAAACCTTTCTACGATCAAGGTGTAGCGGATGCTGCTACTGACTCGACAATCACAAGCACCACAACTTTAGACGATCCAACCTACCTCAACGAAGTTTGGAATGAAGTCGGCGGCAACAACCTCACCGACACGAACGGCGATAAGTTAACCACAACCTACACCGGTACAGATACAACGGATACCAACCCGCATGATGTGGCCAACTATGTCAGTCCGCAAACGCAGGCCTACCTGGTCAGCTTTTACGCTGAGGTCGTTTCTTCAAACGAGTTGGCATACAGCGAACAACCCGCTATCGAAACGATTGTCAAAGATGCCAGTGGATCGGTTGTTAAAACAAACTACACGGCAATTGGTTCAGCCATCACGACAACTAGCACTGGTGCTGACCTAACCGGTTCCTTTGGCGACGCAATCGACTTACCGACGACAATTAACGGCTACACGAAGCCAACCGACGCCAGTTCAATCACCATTCCTGAAAGTGGTGGCGTGGTTTACGTGCCTTATTCAGTTGTCACGGTTAACGCTGGGCAAGTTACGGTTAAATCAGTTGGTGCCCCAAGTACCGCAACGTTTGATTACACGGTGACCAACAGTAATGGTCAAGTGGTGAATGGTGCAACCGGCGTCAGTTATGGTGCCGGGGTCGAAGTTGATCTGACCGATGGCGACACGTTGAACGTAACACCCGCAACGGTAGATGGGTACGTGGATAGCGTTTCTCCAGCTTCTTCTGTGAGTTACGACGACACGGTTAACGCCATCAACACGGTTACTGTCACTTATGGCCAGCAGGTGAGCTACACGATCCAGCCAACGGACGCAAACGGCGTCAACATTGGGACAGCCACGGCAGCCATTACTGGAGTCAGCGGCGCGCCAATTGATACGACGCAATTACCAACGGTGGCCGGTTACACAGCACCAACGTTTAACGATACCGACACGGACACGACAAACAACACCCCAGTGATTTCGGCTGCGGGTGGGGTTATTAAAGTGGCTTATACCGCAAATGAACAGACATTCACAGTGACGCAAACGGGTGAACCTGCCGGAAATACCACTGGGTACTCATATACAGTGAATGGCGGCACCGCCCAAACTGGCGCATACGGAACGGCGGTTACTGCCCATGTTGGTGACGCCATTGCCATCACGCCAGGGACAATAACAAATTACGACGCCAGTGTGAACAACGGGACGATCACGCTTGGTGCATCCGCTGCAGGTAGTGCTGCAGTGACCTACAGCCAAACTGTGCAGACGTTTACGGTGAGCCAAACGGGTGCGCCAACAGGGAGTACTGCGGGTTACACATACACGGTCAACGGCGGAACTGCGCAAACCGGCACGTATGGTACGGCAGTGAGCGCTCATGCTGGCGATAAAATTGTCGTCACCCCAACCGCAATCACAAACTACAACGCTTCAATTAACAACAATACGATCACATTAGCTGCAGACAAGGCTAGTAGTGCTGCAGTTACCTATACCCAAATCGCACAGACGTTTACAGTTACACAAACGGGTGCGCCAACAGGGAGTACTGCGGGTTTCACCTACACGGTTAACGGTGGTACTGCTCAGAATGGGACATACGGGACAGCCGTTTCAGCCCATGCTGGCGACACAATTGCCATTACAGCCGGTACGATCACAAATTATAAGTCAGCCATTAATAATGGGACTTTGACCTTATCAGCAACAGCAACTGGAACAGCCACGGTTACTTATACCTTGGCCACTCAAACAGTTGCGATGGCGCTAAGTCAGGCAGTTGTTGCCAACTATGATGGCACAACGACCGCTTCTGGTTTCTTAACAACAGGGGTCACAAAATACTCTGACGCGACAAACGCAACAACAGGGTCTCTGTCATGGTTGGCTTGGAACAACACGGCCATTTCAACATACTTCGCAGGTGCTGGTGCGAGTCAAAAGACGGCTTTTGTGAATGACTTGGCTGCCATGGGGACTAGTGCGAACTTGAGTAAGTACTTTACGCTGGCTAATGATGGCACAACAAGCGACCAGTACAGTTATACGCTGACACAAGCGGGTATCGATGCAATCAATAGTGCGCTTGCCACGACTACGGGTGGTCTTTATCAAGTTTCGTTTGCGAGTGGTGCCGCAACTAGTCAGGTTGTGATTGAAAATCAACTTTCTTTTGTACCGATTTCGAAAGTCTATGATGGAACCTCGGTGACTAGTGTTGCACCACAATTGACAATTGAAGGCAAATACTATGACACAAAAAATAACGTACTAACGGGTTATAAAACAATCACTGGACAAACAGGCGTGTCTGACTTTACACCGATCAGCGGAGACCAAAACGTTGGGACTTATATCGAAAAATTAAACGCTGATGGTGTTGCTTGGTTGAACACAACTTTTGCCAGTTATATTAAGGGCGATGTGAATGGAGCCAACTTTAGTTACATGACTGCCGAAATGACAGTCACGGCAAGAGCGGCGACTGTCACGCCAGTAATTACGGCGGTTGCTAAGGATGGAACGCCAGCAGTCTCACTAAGTTTCAACGTGCCTGCAGTTACTGGTGCCGCTAATATTGCGAGCGGTTCTTCCTTGGCACCAAGTTATAAATTCAGTGATCTGACAAAGGGTTCTGATTATACTCTGACTGATGTCAATGATTTGATGACTGTTACATTGAGCGATGCTGGTTTAACAAAAATTGGTCAAGCCAACCCTAATTATTCGTTTACAAGCGTTGCAGGAACGGCTGCCACTTCGACAATTACGTTTAATTATATTGATACGCAAAATGGAAATACTACTGTTCATACGGCGACACAAACTGGTTTGGCTAGTGATAATTCTGCTCAGAACTACGCAGTTGATTTATTTGGTTGGCCTACGGGTACCGAGTATCAACTTGGACCAACTCAAGTAAGTTCGATCCCATATACATTTGGAACAAGCAAATCGGTTGATATTTACCTGACGCACTATACTGCAACGGTAACCGTCACAGTGACCGACACAAACGGTAACACACTGACGGCGCCACAAACCATTAATCTTGATCCGTTGGACAGTAATACCAGTACAGCGGATGTGGCTGTTAATGGTTATCCAACATCACAAATTAAATCAATTACGTATACGTATGTAACTGGCGGTAGAAATGATGAAAACGTTAGCAACGTGGTCGCAACTGTAAATGATGAAAAGACTTCTGTGAGTGCCGTTCAAAATATGAACGATGGCACAACAGACACTGTAAAGCCAGCAACAAATGGTAACGGCAGTATGCTTGCTGACATGTTTGGTAACGGGATGCTGATCACATTTGGCAGTCCAGTCACAATTAAAAAGTCAGACCAGTCTGATTTGCTTCAATACGCTTCAATTGCCGTAGTCTACTTCGCTCAAGCAACCGCCACCGTTGATTTCGTCGACGATGACGATAAGGACGCAGATGGCAACAGTACGGCGTTGACGGACACCCAAACCATTTCTGGCTTCGTTGATGATCCGGCACAGAACACACCAATTGCCATTCCGACCGGTTATGCGTTGGCAACGACACAAGATAGTAACGTTACAGTTACTGACGGTGCCGCAGCCTACACTGGTGTATTGACAGACGATGACTCGGATAATGCTGTTGTCCATTTGGTTCACGCAACTGAAACGATTGATCCGGATAATACGACTGTTGGAACGGCTGACTACAATGCGACTCATGTGACTGTCAACGTCAATGTAGTTGCGGGTGATAATCCAACCGCAGTACAGATCACAAACGGTAACGAAAGTGCGGTTTATACGAGGTCTGCCATTAAAGACGACGTGACTGGGACGTACACATATGCAGCTAACACTAATTGGAAGCTAGCTGGTCCCATTCTGGGGACGCCAACTGTGAAAGCAGCAAGTGGTTATGCAGTCACCTATACAGGCGAGGGGACTACCAACGGAACGCTTGGTAATGGTGGTCAACTGATGAATATTACCGCTTTGGACGTGCCAAACGCCTTAAAGACTGCGACACCTGGTGAGACGATCTCGCTCAATTACACTGTCAACGCAGAAAGTACCAGTCAAACCATCAAGGTGAATTATGTTGATACAACGGATGGTGCCGATAAGGTGGTTGCCACAGATACAACAACTGGTACTCCAGACGAGACAATCAGTTACGATGCAACGACTAAGATCCCTGCTGGATACACACTCGCGAATGGTCAGGCAAGCACGGTGACTTATGCTGTGACTGATCAAACCGACCAAGTGATTTCGGTTAATTTAGTTCATAAGATAATCACGGTGAATGCGAATAAGCCATATGCGCAAGGAACGTTGATTGATACCAGTAATCCAACTGGGGCAACGTATCCTGATGGGGTTGCCAACGCCGACCTTAACCGGATTCTTATGCGGACGATTACCTATAGTTACGCCGGTAGTCAAGATTCAATCAATACAATTGGACAGGGTGCTTTATTTACTAGAACTGCCACTGTCGATGAGGTTACCGGTACACTTTTAGGCTATTCAGACTGGGAAGTCAGCACTTCACCAACGGCGCCCATCGACTATGCAAATGGGAGTTTCAATGGTTACGAAACCCCAACAATTAAAGGATACACACCTAATATCGCTGATGTTCCCGCTTTGGCAGTCACATCAGATGTCATTGCCAACTACACGGATGGGTCATTGGACGTTAACGTCGTTTACACTGCAGATCCGACAATCACGGTCGACCCGACAGATCCAAAGAATGCAGGTGATCAAATCGATTCCAACAACCCAGATGGGCTAAATTACCCAGAAGGTGTTGATGAAACCAGCTTAAATAAATCAATTTCACGGTTGATTACGTACACTGGTGTGATTTCTGGAAACCCAGCGAGTGTCAGTCAAACGGGTAACTACACTCGGACCGCCACAATTGATGAGAAGACCGGTGAATTGCTGGGCTATGGCGATTGGACGTTGACCACTAGTGACGATGGTAACGACACCAATGATGGGTTTACAGCCGTTGCTTCACCTGAAGTCCTTGGCTACACTGCATCAGGTGATGCACCAGCGACAGCGCCAACGAACGATGAAATCACTAATTTCGTTGCCCACAGTGCTGATGTTTCGGTTACGTACTCACAAGATGCCACAATTACAATTGACCCAACGAATCCTCAGAATCCAGGGACTCTAATTGATCAAAGTAATCCTGATGGGCCAAAGTACCCAGATGGTGTTAGCGATTCTGAATTGAACAAGTCAGTTTCACGGACAATCAATTATAGTGGCGCGGAACCAAATAATCCGACAAGTGTTACACAAACGGGTTATTACACGCGGACAGCAACGATTGATGCAAAGACTGGCGATTTCCTTAGTTATGGTGATTGGACGTTGACCACTACTGATGACGATAACAATACCAACGATGGGTTTACAGCAGTTACTTCACCGGCAGTGAAAGGTTACACAGCGTCAAGTGATGTCGCTGCGGCAACATTGTCGAATGATGAAATCAGTAGCTTTGTTGCAGGTAGTGATGATGTGGCGATTACTTACGCTCAAGATGCAACCATCACAATCGACCCAACGGATCCAAAGAATGCTGGAGATCCAATCGATGCAAGCAACCCGGATGGGCTTAAGTACCCAGAAGGTGTCGATCAAACTGATCTGAACAAACAAATTTCTCGAACCATCACATACACAGGAGCAGAACCAAATGATCCTGCAAGTGTTAAGCAAACGGGCGATTATACGCGGACAGCAACAATCGATGCAAAGACTGGTGACTTTCTAAGCTACGGCGATTGGACGCTGACCACTAGTGATGACGACAACGACACAAACGACGGATTTACAGCAGTCACTTCACCGAAAGTAGTAGGCTACACCTCATCAGGTGACGCAGAAGCAGTCTCCCTAACAAATGATGACATCTCTAATTTTGTGGACAAGAGTGCTGATGTTGCGATTATTTACTCACAAGATGCAACAATTACTATTGACCCAACGGATCCAAAGAATCTAGGAGATCCAATTGATTCAAGCAATCCGGATGGGGCTAAATACCCAGACGGTGTCAGTGCGACGGCATTAAATAAGTCAATTTCACGGACGATTACGTACGAAAATGCGGGGACTGATACACCAGCACAAGTGGTGCAAACAGGTAACTATACGCGGACAGCAACGATCGATGCAAAAACTGGTGATTTCCTAAGCTATGGCGATTGGACGTTAGCCACCAGTGATGACGACAACGCCACCAACGATGGCTTCACGGCAGTAACGTCACCCAAAGTACTCGGCTACACCGCGTCAGGCAATGCTGCAGCAGTAACCCCAACCAACGACGAAATCAACAGCTTTGTGGCCGGCAGTGCCGATGTTAAAATCACGTACAGCGCAAATGACACAGCCACCGTCACAACACCAATCAACACCGGTGACCCAGTTTCACCAGATGGGCCAGCTTCAAATAAGACGATTACGGATGCTGATTTGAATAAGACTGTCAGCCGTGCAATCGATGCGTCATTTGTTGGCGGGACGAAGGATGGCGACACCACAACGTTGGCTAACCAATCGACCGCCTACACAAGAAGCGCAATATTCGATAGTACCACTGGTGAATTTTTGACCTTCACGGATTGGACAGTTGCCGGTACTGATGGTTTGACGGCCTACACGCCATCCGCAGAAACGGATTACACTGTGACACCAACGACTGTCGTAGCTGTCTCAGCAAGTGACCTCACAACGGCACTGGGTCAAAGTGACGCCACGATTGCCTTGACCCCAGTGCAAGTCGTTTACACTTACGCTGGGTCAACGACGACGGACCCGGATGGCGGCACGACGACCACCACGACGGATGATAAACGGCAACATTGTTGGCATCGATAAGACGTGGCCGGATGGTGATCAAACACACATTACTGTTGATACGGACACGAACGTTGCAACAGCCACAGAAACACCGAACGGCCAAATGGCATTGACGCCTGTCAGCATCGATGCTGGTGAGACAACGACTACTGGTAAAACGACCGTGACAAACGGCGAGCCAAACAGCATCACGCTGACTCACGACACAACGCCAACTGATACTGATGGGAATCCGACGTCGGGACCTTCATCTACCAGTGAGACGATTCTGCCAGATGGAACAGTGGCCTACTTTAAGTCCGATACTGGCGATGCGGTCAGCGTTGCCTCAAGTAATTACTACGTGACGACCACGACAAATGATCCAGATGGTGGCACCACTGCTACGACAACAAATGGCAACGATAAGGTCACAAATATCGAAAAAACTTGGCCAGATGGTGATCAAACACAGGTCGCAATCAATACAGAGACTAATGTGATCACGACGACTGAAACACCAAATGGTCAGGAGCCACTAACACCTGTAATAATCAATCAAGGCGATACCGCGACAACAGGGAAGACTACGGTCACGAATAATGAACCAACGGGTGGCGTTACGTTGAGCCACGACACCACTGGAACGGATGCTGAAGGTCACCCAACGGCACCGACAACAATCGGTGAGACTGTAACGCCAACTGGGTCGGTCAGTTACGAGAATTCAGCAGTTGGTGATGCGGTTAGCGTTAACTCAAGTGATTACTATGTCACGACAACGACCACGGATCCGGATGGTGGCACAACTGCCACGACCGTTAACGGCAATGGAGATGTGACACAAATCAATAAGACATGGGCAGATGGTGACCAGACGCAGGTTTCAATTACGCCTGATGACACTGAACCAAGCACCTCTGTGGTCACCACCGCTGAAACACCAAATGGCGGTGAACCAGTTGGGCCAGTATCTGTTCCAACGGATACAGCCGTTACAACGGGCAAGACAACGGTGACGAACAGCGAACCTGATGGCGTTACATTGAGTCATACAACCACCGGCACAGATGCCGATGGAAATCCAGTAACGGTTACAACTAGTGAAACTGTGACGGCACAGGGTGAGTTGAGTTACGCTAAATCGGCAAGTGCTGCACCAGTTAACGTTGACCCAGATGGCTACTTTGCTTCCACGACGACTGATGATCCAAACGGCGGCACAACTGTCACGACTACGAATGGTAATGGGCAAGTCACAAAGATCGATAAAACCTGGCCGGATGGCGATGAGACGCAGGTTGCAGTTAATACCAGTACTAATGTGGTCACGACGACGGAAACGCCGAGTGTGCAAGAACCATTAGCACCTGTCACGATCAGTCCAAACGACACCGCGACAACTGGTAAGACGACCGTGACTAACAATGAACCAGATGGTGTGACGCTGAGTCATGATACTACTGGAACAGATGCGGACGGTAATCCGACCTCAGCGACAACGGGTGAGACAGTCACATCAACTGGCACGACTAGTTACACGAAGTCGGCTAGTGCAGCACCAGTTAGTGTTGATCCAAGCGATTACTCTGTGACGACAACCACGGATGATCCAAATGGCGGGACCACCACGACTACAGACGGTAATGATAAAGTCACTAAGATCAATAAAACGTGGCCAGATGGTGACAAAACGCAGGTCGACATTGATACCAGCAACAATGAGATCACAACTACCGAAACACCAAGTGGTCAAGATCCATTGGCACCAGTAACAACAAAACCAGGCGAAACCTCAACAACTGGCAAGACAACGGTTACCAATGATGAACCAGATGGTGTGACATTGAGTCATGACACGACTGGGACGGATTCGGCTGGCAACCCAACGGCACCTTCAACAACTGGTGAAACGGTGACCCCAACAGGCACAGTCAGCTACTTCAAGACAGCGGTTGGTGATGCAATCAGTGTTGATCCAAGTGATTACTTTGTTACAGGTGAACCAGTAACTGATCCTGACGGTGGGACAACAACCACAACTAAAGATGGTAATGGTAACGTGGTTAAGATCGACAAGACGTGGCCGGATAGTGACCAAACGCAGGTTGATGTTGATACCGACACTAATGAAATCACGACTACGGAAACACCAAACGGTCAAGATCCAATGACGCCAGTAACGACGCAGCCAGGTAAGACCACTACGACTGGCAAGACGACCGTTACGAATAATGAACCAAATGGCGGCGTAACGCTTAGTCATGATATAACTGGTAGCGATACTGAAGGCAACCCAACGGCGCCTTCAACTACTGGTGAAACTGTGACGCCAACTGGCGCAATAAGTTACCTCAAGACAGCAGTCGGGGATGCAGTCAGTGTTGATCCAAGTAATTACTTTGTCACAGGCCAACCGGTTACTGATCCTGACGGTGGGACAACCACCACAACTAAGGATGGTAACGGTAACGTTGTTAAAATCGACAAGACGTGGTCTGATGGTGATCAAACTCAAGTTGATGTTGATACCAGCACTAATGAGATCACGACAACGGAAACCCCAAGTGGTCAAGATCCATTGACGCCAGTAACGACACAGTCAAACGAGACCACTACGACTGGTAAGACGACCGTCACGAATAATGAACCAACTGGCGTGACGTTGAGTCATGACACGACTGGGACGAATTCAGATGGTAATCCAACGGCACCTTCAACAACGGGTGAAACGGTCACACCCACTGGCACAATCACCTACACGAAGACTGCGAATGCTGACCCAGTTAGCGTTGATCCAAGTGATTACTACGTCACCACAACGACGGATGATCCAAATGGTGGCACCACGACGCTGACCACGAATGGCAACGGCGAGGTTACGACGATTGATAAAACGTGGCCAAATGGTGATCAAACACACGTTGCGATTGACCAAAATGGAACTGCAACGGCAACCGAAACACCGAGTGGGCAGCCATCGTTGACGCCAATCACGGTTCAACCAGGTGAGACCAGCCAGACTGGTGAAACCACGGTTCAGAACAACGAGCCAAACGGTATCACGTTGACCCACGGTGGAACTGGTACAGATACGACTGGTAACACAACTGGTCAGACTGGTGAAACGGTTACCTCAGACGGTACGATTAGTTACACCAAGAGTGATGTGCCGACACCGCCATCAGTGAGTGCGTCAGACTACTACGACAACACAACTGGTAGTGGGAACTCTGGAACTAATGCAGGTACTGAAAACAACACAACGGGTACCACTGGAGAAACTGGGACTACTGGCACAGTGACTGGTACGGGTAGCAGTTCAGAAACTGGAACGGATGTTTCAACCACCAATTCTGGTGCACACAGTAACACTGTTAAAACAACCACAATTGGTCAGGGAGCAAACACGATTGCCACGAACAGCAATAGCACTGAAGCTGGTGTGAACAACATCAGTACGGCGCAAGCTGCAAGTCAATCAGTTGCGACAACTAACAAGTCATTAGATCAACCAACCCATACTGCTGATCAGACGGGTAAGCAAAATCTACCACAGACGTCTGAATCGACAAACCAGGCGGGCGTACTCGGTTTACTCGGCGCTATACTTGGCATCTTTGGCCTTGCGGGCACACGTCGTAAGAAACACGAAGACAACTAAACGCTGATACAAAGAATTGAACACAAAGACACCTCCACTATATATAAGTGGGGGTGCTTTTGTGTTGTCGTCGACTATTTGCGATTGGGTTTATCACTCAAGACCAACGTTGAAGCACGATGGCGTTTAAATGGGTTGACCTTTTGCGGCCGACCAACAAAGATACCCAATGGCCAGACCTTGTAGCACAGCCAAGCTAATGTAAATGAATAGCCAAGCACAAACAGATAACCTACTGGAATCAAGAACATCAGTGTTAAATCAGAAACGGCCAAATGGCTCAGACCGATCTTAAGCAAGGTCAGACCAATAATCTGATTGAGGTACATCCCGAAGCTGACTTTGGCGAATCGTTGGATCAACCGGTCTAGCCAGCCGGGCATCCCGTGTTCGCGCCAGGCAGCATACTGTTTCCCGACAAAGAAAATGACAGTGATCATGCAGGTATCATAGATGAACATGTAGGGTTGGTGTGGTGTGTCTGATAACCCTTCGCTGAGGCCGAGAATCTTCTCGTTCCAAATGCGGAAGTAGACGATCGTCCCAAGCGATAACATGGCCGTCACTGTGGCAATGGTGCGGATGTGTCGTTTCACAAAAGCGTAGACTTCCTCGTGATGCAGACTGGTATAGCCGCCCGCGATAAAGTAGAACTGATAGACGAACACATTGATACTGTAGGATTTGAACCAGTATAGCCAGTTCGATGTATCGACGTTTCGCATGTAGAATTTAATGAAGAACATCATGGCTAATTGGAGGACGAAACTCATGATAAGGAGCCGCGTATGGTGACCTTCGAACTTTCGGAACAACCAAACAATGGCCGGGAATAACAGGTACAACTGCATAATGATCAGCATAAAGTACATGTAGGACTGGTTACCATGGATGACATAGCTTAAATATTGCATGCTAAAGTCATGGAGGTTGAAACTGCCGCTGCCAACGAGGGTGGTAATACTCAGGAAAATGAAATTCCAGATCAGGTAGGGCCAAATACTGCCGTTATAGCGCTTTTTCATAAACGTGCCCCAGTCGTTGCGGTGATAATAGTTCAACATGAGCACGAGGCCACTCATGAAGAGAAAGCCCATCCGTGTGAAGTGAAAAATGAGGCGGATGGATTCCACGGTGTAGTAGGGCAGTGCCGTTGTGGAAGCCATTGACCCTGTAAATTCATTAATAGTGTGATTCAATAGAACGCCACAGATAAAGAGGAGTCGCATGAGATCAATTTCGTAAAGATGTGGTTTATGTTGCGGCTTTGTAATGGGTGTCGCGCGTGCGATTTTCAAGTAGAGTCACCTTCCGTGTCAGTTTTGCCACGCAGTCGTTTTTGGGCTGGTGGAACAAGCAAGATACAGGCTACGGAAGAAAACTTAAACACGACTTAAACGACTATTGTGTTGGTTCGACGAATTGGTCGAGGCGTTGATTAACAGGCTGTTCGGTGGCTTTTTTAGGATTTTGTTAAGGCTGTTGAAGGGGTCGGCAGGTGGTCAAGAATGGTATAGGTTCGGGCTAAATCATTTTTTGTTTCGCTCAGTTGGGTAGGTGTTAGCAAGTGATAAGTAAGAACCGTAAGTAAAGGATAAGAAGCTAGTTATCTAACAATCAAGCCAACGTATCCCTGTTTTTTGATTATTTTCCATAATTTTTGACCAATATTCCAGTTCATTCGTTATTTTCTGATAATGAAAAATGACACAAGTATGCGAAAATGGTAAAGGAATAGACACTGTATCAATTAAATTTTTATAGGGGGCACCAGTCATGCAACATCATCAACATCACTGGCAGATCAAATTTGTAGGCGCGGGGTTAGCATTAGTCGCACTAGCAGGATTAAGCGGCTGCGGTAAGTCAGCTCGCAGTACGTTTACGGATGGGTATTTTAAGGAAACGGGGACCCATACGAAGACTCAATTTTCCATGGACATCAAGAATCTGAGTCTAACGGATGCAACATCACAAAAAACATTAAACTCGGTCTTTGGGACTGGCAAGATCAGTATGACAATGCTGTTGAACCAAAAAAAGAACCAGTTGTCATTAGATGGCAAGTATAAGAAGATGGCAGGCGGCGTCATTATCGCTAACGACAAAGCCTACATCAGCGGCGACCTTGTTGCTTCTGCATTGAAGGCTGAATCAGGCTCTGCAGAGAGCGGGATGAGCTTTGACACAGCTTCCCTGAATAAGTTGAAGGGGAAGTACCTTGTTGAAAAGGATACCGACAATGCCTTTAACTTTAAGGCAAGCGATTCCAAGTCTGATATTGCATTTTCAAAGGCGGTTCGTAAAGCATGGATGACAGACTTTAACAACTTTGATAACAAGACGTTCAAGAAAAATGGCAACGAGATCACTCACCGCCTCACGGCTAAGGACGTGACCACGTTATCTAATACCTACAACAAGGTGGCAAAGAGCAAGAAGTCTTATAAGGACAATAAGGTATCCAAGTCTGATATCAAGGACATGAAGGATGCACTCAAGAACTTTAAGATCACTTTAGGCTATAACACTAAGTCCAACAAAGAAACGGTCAAGGTTGTTGGAAGTGACAAGACGGATGGCCTCAAACACATTAACGTTGTAACCCAGGTTAAGAGTGTGAACACCAAGGAAAACGTTAAGGTGCCTTCCAAGGCAAACACGATCACTGAAGCGGACGTTGAAGCAGCAATCCAACCAAAAATGAGCAACAAAACGTTCCAGTCGATTTTAAAGGAGTATAAGCAGTTACCAAAGGCGAGCCAGAAGTCTTATCTCAATGAAATGAAAGATGATAAGAGCTACTTTACGGACAGTCAGTGGCAACAACTTCAAAAAATGGCGAAATAAATAAACCTAATTGGGACGTTAAGTCGTCTCTATAGGATGTCAGGAGACCTTGATAAAAGGTCTCCTTTTTTGACTAGCAAATTAGGGAACAGGTTCCTGGTTAGGTATTAATTTATGAAATAATTATCACGTTTCCATATCATTTATTACAATAGAAAACCATTGAAAATAGTCTCAGTCAATAATCCAGGAATCGATTGCGTTTTACTTAGCACCTGCGTGATTATTCGATAACCTGCATAGAATCCTATTAAATCAGTTGTCTCAGAAACTAAGCCAGGCTGAAACACGTCATTATCTCAGCTTAAAACGTGCAGTTTAAAAGGTGTTCAACCCAATCAACTACAAATTTAGTAAAAATTTAGTGGGTTGACGACACGAATTCCCTCCATTACAATGGCAAAGTTCGTGATTAAATCGATTAATTTTTCATAGATTTATTAACTATGAAAAGATAGCTTCATTTACAAAAACCCGTCATCAATTGGCCAGCCTAGGAAAAATTGATGACTTACAACTATACAACCCGTCACTTTTGAATTTTAGCAGGGGAGTCAACTATGTTTTTACTGAGTTTATTTGTCATTTTATACCCGTTAATTGTGTCGATCGTCTGGATCATTGGAGCACTGTTTTTTGGGGTTCAACAGCATGAATTACCGTTGAAGCACCCGGCAGCTGACCAGCCAACGCCGCTGGTCTCCGTTTTGATCCCCGGACACAACGAAGAAGATACCCTTCACGAAGTCGTTGAATCAGTTGCCAACCTGACCTACCGTCATTTTGAGCTGATTCTCATTGATGACGGCAGTCAAGATGACACCCTGAAGGTCATGTATCAACTGCGGGAACAGTATCAAGACCAGTTCGACGTGAAGGTCGTGCCAATTGTTGAAAACGGCGGTAAGGCAAACGCCTTAAACATCGGGTTGACCCACGCTGACGGGGATTATTTACTCTGTCTGGATTCGGATTCCTACATTGACCCTGACGCACTGTCACACATGATGCTGCAATTTTACAATGATCCGCAAGCAGGTGCCGTCGCGGGTCGGCCAGTTGTCCGTAATCGAACCACGTTACTTGGCCGGCTCCAGCTGCTTGAATACATTGGTATCATCGACATCATCAAGCGTGGTCAGGCGTTTATTACCGGCCACATCACCACTGTTTCAGGGGTTATCGTGGTGTACCGTAAACAAGCTATCGAAGCTGTTAACCACTGGACCGTTGAAGCGCTGACTGAAGACATCGATATGACTTGGAAACTCTATACAAAAAACTGGCATGTAATCCATTGTCCGCAAGCCGTCTCCTGGATTCTCGTTCCGGAACACATCCGGGCATTGATCCGGCAACGACGGCGCTGGGCCCGTGGTGGGCTGGAAGTCCTGGTTCGGAATCGCCGGTTGATTTTTACGGGTAAACTTGCCGAACAGTGGTTGCTGGTCGACATGATCATCAGTAATGTTTGGGCACTTTGTTGCACGTTCTCAGTATTGCTGTACTTTTTGACGATCTTTTTTGCCCAAGCGCTGATTCTAGACGGCGGCATCCTGTTCGTTCTGACGATTATCAGTATCGTTCAGTTCATCATCGGGTTTACGGCGTCACAGCGGCAAGGATACGTGGATTGGCAGGATCTGTTACTGCTGCCGATGTACTTTATTTTCTACTGGGTCGTTAACCTGATCAGCTGCATCACGGCGCTGGGGTCGTTTTTCCTTGACCCGCAACGCAAGGGTGTCTGGTCCAGTCCTGATCGAGGGGTGTAGCGCATGGATAAAGATAAATTAATCATTCGCAAGAAAACGTCACTGGGGTCACGGCTGCGACGCGCCATTTTGCTCATCCTCCTCTGGGTGATTGCCCTCTACCTCGTAATCGTGAACGTCTGTTTCATTTTCGGCATTTACTCGGACGCGCTGGTGGTCAACTACTCGTTGTTTAACCTGTCCTTTCGCATCTATCGTCTGTTAGGGACCCTGATTCTCGTGACTGGCGCACTCATTTCAATCTACGGCGTCGTGCACATTCGGCGGTTAAAGAGAAAGGCGGCAGTCAATGACAAAAACAATGCGTAAGTGGATCCTGGGCATTATTGTCGTCGCGTTTTTAGGGCTGCTGACGGTGACGGTCCAGAAAAATCTGAAGTTTGAACTGGGCAACCGTGAGAACTTTGCCTTAGCGAATTCAGATAAGCAATTACAAAACGGCATCATGGTCCTCTGCTATCACCGGGTGTTGGACGATAACGCCGCCGTAAAAACAATTGAGGACTTAACCCCCAATAACCAGCTGCACGCCTATAACGTCAACCTGTCGCAGTTTAAAAAACAGATGGCTTACTTGGCAAAGCACCACATCAAAGTGATCTCGACCGCACAAATGGTGACCATGCTCCAGAAGCATCGGACTGTTCACGGCAAGTACGTGGTGCTGACCTTTGATGACATTGACCGGACGCTGGTGGAAAACGCGGCGCCCGTGATGAAACATTACAACTATCCGTTTACAGCATCGATTATTACTGGGAACACTGGCCGTTACTTTGGTGGCGAACAGTTGGCGACCTGGAAACAGATCCTGCAACTCAAGCGGACTTCCGGGAATCGGATGGAACTGGGTGTTCACACCAACAATATGCACTACCTTGAACACGGCACGCCTGCGTTCAACCTGCGTCCCAACTTCACGGCCTTTAAGCAGGATTTTGCGACAAGCCAAAAGGTGATGTTAGAAAAGACTGGCCACACGTCTGATATCTTTACTTATCCGTATGGAAGCGGGACGTCCCAGGTCGAAAACTTTTTGATGACCCAACCGACACTCAAGGTGATCTATACCTTGAATAACGGAATCGTGACATCACGCGATAATTTAAGTTTGACGCCGCGGATGATCGTGAATAACAGCAGTTGGAAGAGTATCAGTCAATGGCTGCGATAATTTAAAATGGTCCCTCCTAGTCAAAGTGCTACACTTGATAGAGTAAACTAGGAGGGGCTTTTTATGGATAAAAATCGGGTCTTGGCGCTGTCGGATGGGGTGATTGCCATCATCATGACGATTATGGTGCTCGAACTTAAAACACCAGTGTCTGGTGGGTGGCAGGGACTGCTGGATAATAAATTCATTCTCATTAGCTACGTGGTGAGTTTCACGGGAACGTACTATTTTTGGACGGTTCACCATGAGCTATTTAAGTATTTTAAGGTCGTCCCGATCAATAGCGTGTGGCTTAATGCAGTGTACTTGTTGATGTTGTCGCTGTTACCGTTCACAACGTCGTGGGTCGGCGAACATTTAATGGCGGCACCCGCTGAGTTCAGTTACGCGGTCAATTTTTTGTTGATCACGCTAGCGACATTGTGGTTGGAAGTCGGTATCCGTCAAGAATTTGAAAGAAAAGGGCAACCACTGCCGATTGCGGTTAAACGCACGTCAAAATCGTTAAAGTGGACGGTGTGTGTGAATGTGGTCTGTTGCGCGCTGACGTTTTTGTGGGCGCCGATTGGGCTGATTTCGGTGATGGTGATGCTAGTGGTTTGGATTGCGAATTCGGTGGTGAGATCGAGGCAGAGCGTGGAAGAAGGCGGTTAAGGGGCGGAGCAGAAGGGACTCTGGTCAGAAAAGTCCGGGTCTGACTTTTGTGACCAGAGTCCCTTCTGCAGTAGCCCATTGCCTTCTGGAACGCGTTTCAGCTACGAGGCCTAGAAAGTCAGCAGCATCTGACTATAAAGTTCATAAAACCAGCCCCACCCAGTCGCCTAAGAAGGCTATCGGGTGGGGCTGGTTTGTTGTGGTTGTTAGGAATGTTGATGCGGTTTGTGGTGTACTTGGGCTTCTTTGGTGGAGTTAAGCGTGGGTTTATGCTATATAGCCGAAACGCGTTCAGCAAGGCAGAGGGCTCCTGTGTAAGCAACTCTGGTCAAAAAAGTCAGGCCCGGACTTTTTCGACCAGAGTTGCTTACACAGGAGCCCTCTAACCGCCTTACTTCACACTCTGCTCACAAATCGTCTCCTCAATCCCGCCAACTGCTGTTTACTTTCCGGATCACTATACTGTGCAGCTAACTTCGTAATCAAGGTGTCCATCAATTGCCCGAATTGTTCCTGTTGGGATTCGGTCAGCAACTGCCAGGCTGAGATGTCTGCTTGGTCGACTGTTTGGAGACTTTTCCGACCCGCGTCAGTTAGCGATATCAGCGTGACACGCTTGTCTTTTTCGGAGCGTTTTTTTTTGACCAAGCCCTTTTTAACCAATTTGGAAACGAATTCAGTCGTGGACGGTGCGGAAATTTTCAAGCGTTGCGCGAGGTCTTTTTGCGACTGACCATCCCGTTCACCTAGGGCCGTTAAGATGTTGCCCTGACCCTGGTATAGTAGTGGCGCACTTGTTTTTTGCTGCATTTCGAGTTCAAAGAGCAGCGTCAGATCAAAGAATTTTTCTGTCAGTTCGTGTTGGGTAAGTCGGTCAGTCATGGGATGCCTTCTTTCTATGAATATCATCAGTATACCATAAATTATTAGGGCCCCTAACTTAATGGTTGACTTTTTAGTTAGGGACCCTTATTATGTAATCCATTAAGTACCCTAATTAAATTAAAAAGAAGGTTTTTACGATGAAATTTATGTTTGATGACCCAACTTTTTCCTACGAAGCTTTACGGACGCTCTCCTACGCACCATACGGCGGGGCAGACGTTAGCGAAGTTTTAACCACAGCCGCTGCCATTGAAGAAAACAATTTTGAGAGTTGGTACACCCATTGGTTGGCCCTTGCAGACCGGGTGTTCGCACGCGGGAAGTCGTTTGAACAAACGGGGCACATGTTGAGTGCCAGTCAAAATTATCTGAAAGCGTCAAACTATTATCGTTCGGCGGAATTCTTTTTACATGGTAATCCTGATGATCCGCGACTACTCGCTACCTGGTCAATGAGTCGCGATGCGTTTCAAAAGGGAATCCGGCTTTCCAACCAGTGCGCTGAAATTGTGGCCATTCCTTATGAGGACACAACGATGCCGGGCTACCTCTATACGATTGACGACCAACCGCGGCCGACACTTCTGGTTCACGGCGGTTACGATTCTACTGGCGATGAACTTTACTTCCAAGTTGTGATCGACGCTCTGGCGCACGGGTATAACGCCATGACGTTTGAAGGGCCGGGGCAGGGTGCCATGATTCGTGAACAGCACCTGCCATTTCGACCCGACTGGGAGAACGTTGTGGGGCCAGCACTTGATTTTCTAGAACAACGCGCAGAGGTGCAGTCGGATAAGATTGCGTTAATGGGCATCAGCTTTGGCGGCTTCCTTGCACCACGGGCGGCAGCGTTTGACCATCGGCTAGCAGCAGTTATTGCCGACGACGGCGTGTTTACGTTTAGTTTTGCGGATGCGTTCGCCGCTCGCGGGCATGAAGGTGCAACATTTAAAGACATTGAGCCAACGCTAAAGATGCTGATGGCGAAGAGCTCAAACGTGCGGTGGGTGATCGATAACGGGTTATTTACGTTTGGCGTGAAAACGATTGAGGACCTCTTTAATAAAACGACCGCCTATTCAATGGCGGGGATTGCTGATAAGATCCAGTGTCCAATTTTTATCGGTGATGCAGCGGGCGACGGTTTCTTTAAAGGCCAGCCGCAACACCTGTACAACGCAATTCAATCACCGAAAACGCTAGTGACGTTTGGTCCAGAGGATGGGGCTGAGGAACACTGCCAAATGGGAGCTTTAAATTATTTTAACCAGCGCGTGTTTAACTGGTTAGATGACACCTTACAAACCAACTAAAATAGCGTGCCTGACAGTTCCGCTCGGAAAGAACTGTCAGGCACGTTTTTTGTGTGTTTATTAGTAGTCGGTAGGGGTTATTGGATAACCAGGACATAGCTGTGGACGTCTTGAAGGCCAAAGAGGTGAAAGGCGTCGGGTTCCTGTTGCCAGAGCGCCATGCGGGCATTGTCCTCGATAATCAGGCATTGCGCTTCAGCTTGTGAGGAGCAGGCAATGATTTCGGAGACCTCGCCTTGGTTTAAAAGGAAATCTTGAGCGGTGTCCCAATCACGAGGGAGTGGGGCAGTACTGAATTGTCGAAAGAGTTGTTGCCAAATAATGAGATTTTCAACGGGTAATCCAGGGACGTTCATTGTCTTGAGCATGAAAGGACCTTCTTCCTTCATTCGATTTTGATTGTCGTTATTATGGCAGGAAAAGGTTGAGTTTTTGTGAAGGAAGGGTAAAGAGTTATATAAGAGTGTGAAGCAGAGTGTGAAGCAAGGCGGGTTAGGGGCGGTGTGTAAGGGACTCTGGGCTAAAAGTCCGGGCCTGACTTTTAGCCCAGAGTCCCTTACACGTTAGCCCCGTGCTGAACACGTTTCCGCAATGTAACAAGGGAGCGCATAGCCAGCACCAATCAGTAGAATAGAACAACTGACTTTTGGCCAGAGTTGCTTACGCAGTAGCCCTCTGTCTTGCTGAACACGTTTCCGCAATATAACAGAAGAACCACGTGGCAATGCCCACCGAGTAAAATCAAACCACTGCTTGTGAACAAAGGTAGTAGTCGCACTAGTCCTGTATTTTGCTGAATTATAATAAGAGAACACATCCCGAGCACAACACGGCGTATCAAACCGCAGAATGCAACGAACGATCATCTAACATCGAAAACATACCTCAAAATATCCAACCCAAACAAAAAAATCAGCCACCACCCAAAAATAGGGCAATCCGCTGATAGTCTTCCGAATACAATTGCGGTAAACCATAACTAAGCGCTGCAAACAGCATAGAAATGTAAAAATATATCCTATTTTTACTTCTTCTGCTCCTCAACATGGTCCTTAACCGTCTGAACGATCGTCAAAATATGCTCATCCGCCAATCGATAGTGAATGTTCTTCCCCGAACGCGTGCCTTTAACCAGGTTCATCTGTTTAAGCAACCCCAGTTGGTGAGAAATGGTTGACTGACTCATCCCCAAAATGTCGGTTAATTCCGATACACTTAGCGTTGTTTGTGCCAGCGCGAGGATGATTCGCAGACGGGTGAGGTCGCCCAGCGATTTGAAAAGGCTGACCAGATCCTCCAGTTCGGCTGTTGGGACGAGGTGATCTTTTAAGTGCGTAACGAGTTCTAGGTGTTGTGAATCTTCCATAATAGTGCGTAAACCTCCGTGATGGGTTGAAATTTTGGTGAAAAGGCTTTATAATACATATTAACATATGCGCGTACATAAATATGAATGAGGTGAGTTTGATGAAAAATAGTCTTGCAACGAGACAAAACAACCCAATAATTCGTAGTTTGTTTAAGGATAAACGACGAGTCACAATGATCATGGTCACGATTCTCTTAATGATCATTGCGGTCCTGTTACCAGCATCACCGCTTAAAATTGCTGCCTTCGTGCTGGCTTACTTAGTGATCGGCCATCCGGTGCTGTTCGATTCAGTGAAAAATATCGGCGCCGGTGAGCTGTTTGACGAAAACTTTTTGATGACGGTGGCTACCGTTGGGGCGCTGCTCTTACAGCAGTATCCTGAAGCCGTTGCCGTGATGCTGTTCTTTGAAATCGGTGAGCTGTTTGAAGACGCCGCCATAAGTGGATCGAAAAGTTCCATTTCATCGCTGCTTAAGGTGAAAGCAACCACCGCGACCGTCCGCCGGGGCGACACGACTGAAACGGTCAAACCCGAAACCGTGGTTCCAGGCGACATCATCGTGGTTCGGGCCGGCGAACGCGTGCCGCTGGATGGTGAATTACTGACCAGCAGCACCCTTGTTGATACGTCAGCGCTGACGGGTGAGTCAATGCCGCGGGAACTTCAACGCGGTGACACCATTTTAAGCGGGTCCATCAACCAGAGTACCACAGTTGATGTGCGGGTGACAAAACCATATGAAAACTCGACAATTGCGCGAATCCTGGACCTGGTTCAAAACGCCAGCAGCAAGAAAACGACCACGGAACGGTTTATCAAACGGTTTGCAAAGATCTACACGCCAGTCGTGGTCGGCCTGGCCGTCATGTTGGCTATTATACCACCGTTTGTGGGCATGGGGGATTGGTCGACTTGGATCAACCGTGCGTTGGTCTTTCTGGTGATCAGTTGTCCGTGTGCGTTGGTGATCTCTGTGCCGCTGAGTTTCTTCGGTGGCGTCAGTGCGGCGTCGCGAAACGGCATCTTGGTTAAAGGCAGTAACTTCCTGGAAGTCTTAAATCAGGTGTCGGTCGTCGCGTTTGATAAAACGGGCACGCTCACAAAGGGCCAGTTCGAAGTGAGCCAAGTGTTGCCAGTATCAGGGGTCAGCGAAGCAAAGTTGACCGGGTATACGGCCGCCGCGGAACAGCAGTCGACCCACCCAATCGCACAGTCTATCGTTAGTGCGTTTCCAGTAGATAAAACGACCTACCGGGTCACACAGTCGACTGAAACGGCTGGCCATGGCGTCGCAGCACTGATCAATGGGGTGCAGGTGGTGGTTGGAAATGCGAAAGCCCTTGACGCAAACGGCATCGCTGTTTCCGAGCTACAAACGGTTGAGACTGTAGTATATGTGGCCTTAGACGGCGTATACGCTGGGGCCATTACGGTAGCAGATCAACCGAAACCGGATGCACAGACTGCGATTGCGGACTTGAAAAAGCACGGCGTTAACGAGACATGGATGCTGACTGGCGACAGTGAACCAGTCGCAGACGCAATCGGAACCGAAATCGGTGTCACTAACGTTGCGGCAGGCTTGTTGCCGGAACAGAAGGTCGGCATTGTGGACCAGTTGACGACTGCGGCTCATGCTAAGAATGGTAAGGTGGCCTTTGTGGGTGACGGTATCAATGATACACCGGTGTTAGCACGGGCGGATGTCGGTATCGCCATGGGTGGCCTTGGTTCTGACGCGGCCATTGAAGCGGCTGACGTTGTCATCATGGATGATCAGCCCTCAAAGGTGATGACAGCAATGACCATTGCGCGCCACACGAAGGTGATTGTTTGGGAGAACATCATCTTTGCATTGAGCGTGAAGATTGCATTTTTGATTGCTGGTGCGATTGGCTTAGCTGGCATGTGGGAAGCTGTGTTTGCGGACGTTGGGGTGACGCTGATTGCAATTTTAAATGCAATGCGGCTTCAGCGCTCTGCAAAGCATAGAAAATAAGATAGAATAAATGAAGGCTGGCATTATTGTCGTCAGCCTTTTTTGTGGTGTCATTGATTTGCGATTTGGTAAGCGAATACGCGCCTATTTGCCACTTTGATGCCTCCACAATTTTAAGTGGTAAAGAAACTTTAAAAAAAACGCATACAACGCTGTTAACGGCGGGCATTAACCGAATATTTTATGCGGTAACTGAAACTTGAAAGCTAATAATCACGCCAAAGGCGTGTGGTTATTGGCTTTTTTGGCAAAAAAATAAACGCAAGCTCTCCTGCGTTGTATACTTTAGTCGACCAAAACCAAGATACAAAGGAGACTTACGTCATGAATATTATAAGACAAAAAAATACAGAAAACGAGCTTCACAATATTGTTCATCAATTTACTTCCCTCATTGGTCTATCTAAACTCACCAAGTTGGTGAATTATCGCCGGAATTCAGAAATCAGCTTGATGAAGGTCATTGAATGGCTGCTCACGACAAAGTTCCTGGGACGCTCGCTTTATCGAGCCCATGAAACACCTAACTTTACCAGTCGCACCGTCAGAAATAAATTGAACGATGGCCGGATCAATTGGCAACGCTTGATTTGTCAAGTTGGGAGTCATTTAATCAAGCATTTACGACCGTTTATTGACCGCCGGCGGCGGTTAGCATTGATCATTGACGATACACTCTTTTCCCGTGAGTACGCCACCCAAACCGAATTACTAGCGCGAGTCTTTGACCATGACAAACAGTTATATATTAAGGGATACCGGGCTTTAACTTTGGGTTGGAGTGACGCCAATACATTCTTACCGATCAACTTTGCATTAATGTCTTCCAAGAAGCCACAAAACGTCCTTGGAAAATCAGCTAAAACAACCGATCAACGAACAATTGCTGGCCGGAGACGTCGCCAAGCACAGCAAAAAATGAACCTCGTTTCATTGCAACTTGTCAAGCAAGCCCTCGCAAATGGCGTTCTAGCTGACTATGTGTTATTTGATAGCTGGTATAGCTCACCAAAAATGTTCTATGAATTAACCAAGTTGGGATTAAACGGCGTGGGCATGCTTAAACGGTCCAGCAAAATTTACTATCAATATCGCGGACGGCAATATTCAGTTAAAGCATTATACAAGCGACTGCAGGCCTCAAAATATCAACCCAAGCAAGCTTATCAATACAGCTGCTTTGTCGAAGCGCACGTCGGGAACCAAAAATTCAAGCTTCGCTTGGTATTTGTGGCTAATCGGGCCCGTCAAGATGACTACCTAGTACTGGCAACGACTCAGTTAGGCCTTCAGCCACAAGAGATCATTCAACTATACGCCCGAAGATGGCAAATTGAGAATTACTTTAAAGTTGCCAAGCAATACTTGCGGCTCGACAAATCACAAGTTCAAAATTATGACGGGCTTTGTGGCCATTTAGCAATTGTCATGATGACTTATGACCTATTAGCTTGGCAGGAACGGCAAAATCAGGATGATCGCACCATTGGGGATTTATTCTTTATAATGAACGAAGCCATGCCAGATATTGAGTTGTCTCAAGCACTGATATGGCTTCTAAATTCGTTAAAAACGATTATTAATCATGAAGTTTATGCAAGAAGAGCCCAAATTATTCAGATGATGAATCAGTTCTTCACATTTTTGCCGAAACGGTTAGTTTCGCTGTTAACAGCAAGCTAAATGGTTAAATTAATTAAAATATGCCCTGTGATACCAAGGGATCAGTCTGTCTTCATACTTTCAAGTTTCAGTGCGGTAATAAGGGGGAACAATGGTATAATTGAGGGACGAAATGAGACAGTGTGTTGCAGATTAAATTACTGCAGAGATGACAAGTATCGGTTCTGCAGGTTGAGAACGATTGGTATTGATTAATAAATGCCATAATAATTATATTTATACGGATGTGTTGGAACTGTTGTACAGATTATGCGACAGTTTAAAGATTATTATGTTTCGTAAACAAATTCATTATCATTATTTTGGGTGAAAGCCTACCATCTCAAGGTAAATTGGTGTATGTTATAACGTGATATTTTATGTCATGTTTGACGGAATGTTCGGAATTGACGTGTATCAAACGTCATAAACTGTCATAAGTGATTTGTTATTAACGATTTATCAACATAATGATTAAATATAGCCTGATTAACCATAGCGAGACTGAATCAAGAGTTTAACTTAGCGCTGCCTTCCCTGTTAACTGGAGAGTAAACACGTGATGGTAGCTGTTGCTGATGGTTTAAAAAGATTGTCGGTTTAAAGCTGGATAAGTATTGAATGTAATCGGAGGAACAAAGTGATGGGACTTGATCGGCGCGTTATTAAGAGTGAAGAGGCCATAAAGGAAGCTTTTTTGCTCACCTTGGCAGAGAAACAAGATATCAACAAAGTGACGATTTCTCGGGTATCACAGAATGCCAATGTGAACCGAGCAACGTTTTACCGCCACTTTAAAAGCATAGCAGCACTGCGGGAACTCGTTTTTAAAGAGTACATTGATCATATTCGGATGGACCAAATTCCAGCGGTACCTGCTATGGATGATGAGACGGGTCGGCGAGCCTTTGCGGATGAGGTTGAAAAAATTGTGACCTATGTCGCTGACCACAAGCGGGCGTATGCTTATCTGGTGCGTTCCAATGATGGTCGAAGCTTAATTTATGACTATGCGCATGAGTGCATCGACATGCGCATGCAAATTGATAAGTTGCCAGGCGATGACATGCGTTATATTTCAGAGATGACCTATCGGATCCACGGCATCATTGGCATTTGGCAGGACTGGGCCAGCGGGATGCTAGATATTACGGAACAGGATCTCTTTAGGAAGCTGTGCCAGATGCCGGAGATTAAGTTTAAATAGGCTGTTTAAAATTAAAGACTAAAAAGCTAAGCAGTGATGAAGACCTGCTTAGCTTTTTAGTGGTCGATAACGGGACCAATAGTTTACCAGAATCATGCAAAAAGTATAAAGTGACTCATTTAATTGTTTGACAGGTAAAATAGTGTTCTCGGCAGCTTAAATTATGGTACTGTATAAGCAACTACGACCGTTATTGAAATTGTTATAATACCGATGTTTCTTAATGAAAACAACAGCAATAACTGCAAATCTGGGGAGAATTGCGGTTATTGCTAAACCACGTTCCCAGGGGGGAATTACAGTGACAAGTCAAAGGCAAAAAACGAAACAAACAATTGAAGTCGCTTTTTTAAGACTGCTTTGTGACGCACCCGTTGAAAAAATCACCGTTCGGGAGATTTCGGATGAGGCTCAGATCAGTCGCAATACCTTTTATAACTACTTCACGAGTGTGTACGAGCTCAAACAACTCGTGACAACGGATATTAATACGAACATTTCGTCGCGTATGGACCGTGAGACTGGCCTAACCAAGGCTGGTCTTGCCGAGTCACTGACGACGATGATCGATTATTTAACAGCCAACCAGGAACTTTTGCGCCTTTTTTTCCGGACTCCAGAAGGTAACGTGCAACTATTAGCCATTATTCAAAATGGGATTAAACTCTGGCGGTTGCGCGCTCACGTGCGGCAGAGTGACACTGAGGCGAATGTGTTGATCATTATGAGTGTGCATGGGATGGCCGGTATACTTTACCATTGGCTATATGGGCAACTTGATCTTGATCGCGCCCAGGTCTTGTCTGCATTGCTGAGTGCAGTACGTTATGAGCCATAATCAGGTTAATGCCAAACAACAATCACCGTTGAAAGTGTAGGATTGTTGCAAACGTTTAACCCATCATGGTATTGGGACTTTACTAATACCTGATCAAAAATAGCGGTGCCACACTTATTGATGATTATGTTGCAGAATATACACTTTATACCAGTTTTGTACCTTGATACATGCGCTCGGATTCGATAAGATGAAGTTGTAAAAGCGTATTCACACCTTGACGTATATGTGGTATGTACTGATAGCGTTAAAAAGGGGATTAGGGCGTCTTTTTAGCGGTATTATGACGGTTAGCATTTCTGTAGATGGCGATTTGATTGAAAGGAGCGATGATGTCATGACTGATGATAAAGATGAAACGAGATTAACGCTGGAATTGGCACTGCTGACACTTTTGGAAAGTCACACATTAGAAACGATTACGCCACAAGAAGTCGTCACTGTGGCTGAGGTGCCGATTGAAGCGTTTAATGCGCGTTTCTCAAGCGTTCGTCAGTTGAATGATGTCATTTTTACGACAATTAAACAGGCATTGATGCAGACAGCCCAGACTGAGTCGGAAGATGGACCAGTGAGCGTTAAGAAAACCATTTCATCGCTTCTTGCCTACAGCGATACGCATCGCGAACTACTGCGTTTAGTATGTAAAACTGCAGAAGGCAGGCAACTGATCACGGCACTTGCAGACAAGGCCACAAAATCACTCAAGGGCATTGCAAAACAATATCCAATCAGTACGGTGTCAATTGCCAAGCTATCGTATCTCGTGTATGCGGCAACCGGTGTGATGATCCAGTGGGTCAGTGGTAGTTTACAGTTGACTCGGCACCAGATGGGTCCGTATTTACATAACCTAGTGATGCTTTAATTGAATAACAACCACCTGTGTTAAGGGGCATTGGTGGTGAACACACAACACAATCTAACGAGGGGAGGGTTTTTGATGTATCGCTATTTTGTTCAGCCTCAGATCAACCAGCTGTCACACGCAGTAGTTGGGTTTGAAACGCTGATTCGCCAAGACCAAGACGGTCACTGGCGTCTACCAGAGAATTTTGAGTCAATTTCCATTGATACACAATTGGACCTTCTTCGAGATGCCATCAAGACATTAGGGGTCTCATGCACGATTGCCATCAATCTCAATCGCGCACAGTTTACGAATATTCACATTATCCGGTCACTGATCATGTTTCATCAAGAGTTTAGGGGCACCCAGCTGGTTGCTGAATTGACGGAACAGGTCTTACTGGCACCGCACGCGCGAAACGCAATCCTGCGGTCAGCCGAATTACTTGCGAGCGGCGGTGTTCAGCTGAGCTTGGATGACGTTGGCACTGGTGAAAACCAGCTTAACCAGATTCGGCCGTTGCTTGCATTTACCACGGAAATCAAATTTGCGATGCAAAACTTTCGGCAGGAGGGGCGGGCGGCACTCATTCCCGAAAAATTGCGAGAATGGAAAGGTGTTGCTGATCTCTATGCCCTGAGATTGGTCGTGGAAGGGATCGAAACACCTGAAGACGAGCAAATTCTGAATACCATTAACATCCCACTGCGGCAAGGGTATTTTTATCAAAAGCCACACCCGATTTTTGAGGAAACGGCCTTGAACTACCAAATTTCTTTCGATGACCGGCAGGATGGGTGTTCTTGTTACTAAAAATTAAAAATAGCTTTTAATAAGGAAGACAAACGATTTTGACTAAATCACCCAATCAGTAACGGGTGATTTTTTTTGCCCTTTTTCGGGTGCATAACACTCAACGAGATTTTATAAAAAATTATTAAGATGGCATCAATTAGGTTAAATCTGTATTCTATGGTACAAATTCAATTTGAAAACGTTTTATAACCCACCCTTTAACAATTTAACCTCTTGAATAATACAATTGATGTTGCTATATTAAACCCTATAAGCAAGCTATTTTATATTATTTTTTGTTAACGTAATCATAAGTGTTAGAACGATTACCAATGGCTTATGCCTAGTGCGACCATTAAACAAAACGGTTATCTTGGGGAATTTAACCGACAAAAATATAAAACGGTCTGGTGAAAATGCAGGTTTTCTGGAGGAGCATTACTATGGAAAAGAATAATCAGCAACATCGTCAGTTACAACAAGGCCTCAGTGACCGGAAAATACACTACAAACTGTACAAGGCAGGCAAGACGTGGCTCATTGCGGGGATTGCAACGGTGACGTTTGGTGTGACCACAGCTGTGCACACAGCGCACCCAGTTTTAGCAGATGCCACAACCGCAAGTAGTGACAGTACGTCATCAACCAGTTCGACTGCATCAAGTGTAGCGCTGAAGACTGCCGCTTCATCGACCAGCAGCAGTGCAACCACCGCTGACAGTACCTCGTCCAGCAACGCGTCAAGTGACACAGCCACTACTGATACGGACGCTTCCAACACAGCGTCAACGAATGCGGACAGCACTTCGTCAACTACCGCTTCAGATAGTAGTTCGACGGCAGCCACTACGACTTCTGACAGTAATTCAACAACCAATAACTCGACCTCGGCTGATTCAACATCTTCAACTGGATCAACTGCCGACAGTGCTGCTACGAGCGCAACAAAAAAGGCAACGACAACAAAGGCGGCTGCTAAGACTGCCACAAGTGCCGCTGCATCAACCACTGACACAACCAGTACATCAACAAGTAGTGATGGCACTGGCACAACGGATGCGTCGATCACCGATGCTTCAGCAGACGATGCTGGTTTAACCACCGGAACGACCACAGATAATGCAACGGCAACAGCGAACACTGATGCAGCCACAACGGCCGACATCACGTCTGACCTGGCCGCCGATACAACGGTTCAAACAACAAATGACACCTTACCAACAACGACTGCTGCCACCACTGACACGCAGTTTAAAATGCAGGTAGCGGCCGCGTACACCACCGCTGATACGAGCAATGCCAATGGGTTGTCCGTCTCCATTAATGGTGGCGGTTCAGACGAAACTGGGACGGTTACCTACAACAGTGATACCGCCAGCAATGACAGCGCCGTTGATCTGACCGTCACGGGTTCCTTTACTGCTGGCGAAACATTAACCATCAACGTGGGTACAAATTCGCTTTCATACACCAGCATGAGCGATGTTGATGGGGCGAGTGAATCGGACACGACTGAAACGGTCGATGGCACAACGGAACCAGTTGTGACCATTTCGTTTGATAGCACCGTTGCAAGCACGAGTTTTGACGTGTACTTTGGTTTCAATAGTGATAATAACGGCGATGACACGAGCACGCTGGCAACGGGGGATGCAACCGATACGGTTCCCGTAACGCTCACAGTGACGAACGCTGACGGGGCAACTGTCGCAGCTGATTCTGATAATTTAACGGTGGAAAAATCTTATACCGCAAATGACGGCGACGCCACGAGTCTGTCCTACAACCTGTTTAATACCGGTGATTCCAAAGTGACCGCCGGAACAGTGAGCGATGGGACAGCCACGAGTGACATCACCTGGGCACTGGACCTGTCTGGCAACACGTATCCGGGCGACTACTCCACGATTCCAACGGGGTCGACCATCACGACCACGGATGCCGGATCAACCTTGGTGTTCACAGTGCCTGATACGGTACAGGTGGACACTGCCAGTCTCGCTAGCACCTTAACCGATGCTGGATTGACGGTTAGCACCACCGATAATACAATCACTGTCACTTATCCTGCCGGAATGACGATGGCTGACGTTGCCAACCTTGAAGGGGACTTAAACGTTTCCTTATCTGCTGTCACGGCCCCCACAACGGCAACGACTTATGCCGCCCCAAGCATTGCGATGAATTGGAACGTTGATGGCACGACGGTTGCTGTGACCGACAACAGTACCAATGATGATGGCGATGCCTTGGCCTACGTTGATTCAGCGGTTTCTTCAACGAGCAGCATTGGGTATGTTTCAACGGCTAACACTGATCTGACCACCTTTACGGATGCTGGAGACGCCGGCAGCGACCAATATCAATGGACTGTTGCGGACACGTCAAATTACGACTACGGTGGCACACTGGACGCAACCCTGACTCTTGCCAGCAGCAACAGCGACACGGCCGTGGGCGTCAAAACCGTTTCCGGTTTGACTGATTCGAACTTAGCTGATATGGGGTTGGACACGGACGTTTCCTTGACCTTTACAACGGCAGACGGCACAACGGATACCCAAACCTATACTTCTGGGACCGACACCTATACCACTGATCTGGGGAGTGCCACTGACCCTGTTGTGAGCGTTGAACTGACAGAAAATGCGGCGAATACCACGCTAGCGGCGTCAACGGCTAATATTACGCCGCTGACCGTTGCCATCACAACGTATGGGACAACTGGCGCCAACAACGCTGACTGCGACGAGCACAACGACTAACGTTGAGTCAGACGGCACTGCTGTTGCTGGCACACCCGTCACAACGTCACGCGACTACAGTGATAACGGCGTTGCAGTCGTGAACTCCTGGACCCCATCAGGTGACAGTATTTACACCCCAGGCGGGTCAACGGGATATGACCTGAACGTGAATGTCGTTTCAAATTCACTGGACGTGGACTATGCCGCGTACGCTAATTTATCGACCACGAGTGCCGGTGTCATGCTGTCTGATTCTGGGGCAGCTGCTCAAGCTTTCGAGGCCGCTAATCCGCTCACGGTTGTCGTCATTGCGCCCGAGAACACGACACTTGCCAGTGACGCTGACATTGTCGATGCCCTCATGAACGCCAACGCTGGCGGCAGTATCGCCACCAGTGCCGATAAAATCACGATCACGCATTTAGCCGATTATGACGGCCAAGAAGCCATCGCTATTTCAGGCCTGGATAACTATCTTGCTGACAGTCAAATTACGATTCCATTGACCGTTGACGCGGACGCAACGGCGGGCACCACAATTGCATCAAGCGACACCGTGTTCGTTGAGCCAAGCAGCGCGCTCATCAGTGTTGACGGCACGACCCTGACCAGTTTGGGCAGTGTTGAAGCCGATTACGCAGCCGGGAACCTGTACAACGTCACGGACACGCCTGACCAGATAATCGGAACCGTTGAAGCCAGTCAAACGGTTGCGGCGAGTGATGCCGTTCAGGGATCTGCTGACGCAGCGGCCCAGCTCACAACTGGGACAATCAACGCCGATGATGACACGGCCACTGGTAAAACAATGTTGTACAACGGCTCAGATGCTGACGTGACGGACAGTTCGACCACGGTCAATTTGGCCAGTGATGGCACGCAGGTCATTTCGTTGACTGGCGCACCAACGATTACGTCCAGTGATGGCAGCACGATCACAACCGCAACCATTACGTATGACACGTCGACAGGGACCACAACAACGGATCCGACTCAGGCCGCAAGCTTTACGGTCACTAATTTACCTGTTTCAACAGGCGAGACCGTCACGATCTCCTACCCGATGACGGTGGATAGCACCGTTTTGGCAGGGACAACGACTGGGATTCAGTGGCCATACACGACGGCTGTGCAATTTTACAGCGATGGGACACTGGCAGCCGGCGACGCGACAGCACTTGGCACCGAGACAGATACGACGATGAATTTGCAGGCCGTTCACAACTTGACGGATATCTGGTATCTTGCAACCCAGGATTCGGATGGCAACTATGTGGCTGGCGAAGAGGTCGGCACGTATGCTGGGACAACGGGCACAACCTATAGCGCATCGAACGTGACGAATTTGGCCGTTGGTGATACGGCGTCAAATGGTGACGTGGTCGTGGGCTACTACGATGAGTCCGCTGGCACGATGGTCACTGACCCGACTGCACTGACCATGGTCGAAAACGAAACGGCTGACGGGTAAGTAGCAGGGACGACGTATTACGTTGTGACGGCACCGGCTACTGAAACGACTACAGTGTCATACACTGTGAACTATACTGGTGCTGGTGATGCAACCCCTGCGGCTACTGTTAATAACGTGACTTGGACAGGGACACTTGATCCCACGACCGACACCTATACGTGGACGGCGGATGCACCGGTAACCGTGACAACACCAACAATCACCGGTTATACCGCTGATTCGGCGACTGCCTTCAGCGATGTGCCAACGACATCGACAACGGCGCCGACTGCCCAAACGGCAACGGTGACCTACACGCCAGATCAAGAAACGGTGGCCGTTCACTACTACCTTGACGGGACGACCACGTCAGTTGCCCCAGACGCCACGCTGACTGGTGCGTACGGGACAGCGTACACGAGCACTGCTGCGACGGTTTCTGGGTACACGCTGACGACCACACCGGCAAACGCAACGGGCACCTATGGGACTGACAATTCAGCTGTTATTTACTACTACACGCTGAACAGTAGCACAAGTGGTGATACTGGAACCGGCACGGGTACTTCAACCGGTACAACGACTGGTAATACTGGTACTTCAACTGGTACGACAACCGGTAATGGTACTGGAACAACTTCCAGCAGCTCGACTGGCGCTACCTCTGGTACGACCGGAGCAGCCACGACTACTGGCAACAATGGTACAAGTGGTGGCGATACCGTTTCGACAACGACTGCGGCCGCTTCTGGAACTACTGGTGCGAAGAGTACTGGAACGACTGGTTCAGCCAACGCTGGATCGGGGACTAATGGTGCTGCAACAGCCGGTTCGAATGCAACGGTGGACAGTAACAGCACTTCTCTGACTACTGGGACGACCACTAATACTGAACCAGGTCAATCAAGTGCAACCGAGGCCAAGACGACCAAGTTGCCACAAACGAACGAAAACGACTCGGCCAGTGAACTTGCGGAAGTTTCTGGGTTGGGACTATTTGCACTATTAGCCGGACTGTTTGGTTTCCGGTTGAAGCGGAAACACAACTAAGCGTTCATTAAGTCACTCATACGAATAAAAAAGCACGTTAAGAGATCAAAGAGACCTCTCAACGTGCTTTTTGGTTTGGATCAAATAGCGATAACAAATCGTAATTTATAAAATAATATGTTTGTTAACACACTTGTTTAAAAATGTAAAAATTTTAGCTTGGAAATGCAATCTACTAATAAGAAATAAGTGTTTTTTGAAATCTTAATATATTAAGTAACAAATAAGGCCTTATCTGTATACATGATGGTAAAACCACAGTGCACCTTGCTTGAACATGCGTATAGAGATTGATATATTTAACGGTATAAACAAGTTGTTTTGTCCTATTTTTCTTTTATACACCATAAGTAATGACTTGTCAGTTTATAGTTAATCACAAGCCATCCGACGATAGTGTCGTTTATCTTGGGGAACTTAAACGAGGAAATAGTAGCAAACATACTGGTGAACAGGCATCAATTTGGAGGAACGTTCTATGAAGAAGACAATCGAGAAGAAGCGTCGTCGGCTGCAGCGGAGTTTAGGCGACCGCAAGGAGCACTACCGCCTTTACAAGGCAGGTAAAACGTGGTTGATCGCAGGAATCGCGACCGTGACGTTTGGGGTGACCGCAACGTTAAACTCAACGCAGCACGCGTTTGCGGATGATGAGATCAGTGAATCTGCAACACCGACTACGGGTGCCGCAACTGCTGGTGCAGCGAACACTGATGATGAGACCGATGCGAACAGCGTTGTTTTGACTGACAGCACGGCTGACGCAGCGTCGACAACTGCTGATTCAAATTCGGGTGCAGCAAGTGACACCACGAGTTCGGCTAACGATGCAACCGCTAATAGTACGAGTGACACGTCTGACACCAGCTCGGATACGACAGCCAGTGATACTGACACGGCGACGGATACGAGTGACGCAGATAGCACTACGACAACGACTGCTGATAGTACGTCGACGAGTGATGCAGACACCACTGCGGCCACGAG
Source organism: Secundilactobacillus paracollinoides (assembly GCF_001702155.1). NCBI lineage: Bacteria > Bacillati > Bacillota > Bacilli > Lactobacillales > Lactobacillaceae > Secundilactobacillus > Secundilactobacillus paracollinoides. The sequence goes on along the minus strand of NZ_CP014912.1, from coordinate 60,070 downwards.
CACTGACAGCACATCGACATCTAACAACGACAGCTCAAGTGAAACCGCCAACAAGACCACTACTGCGACTGATGACAGCACTTCAGCTGCAACAACCACTGACGACACGTCATCAAATGGTGATAGTACGGTAACAGACACAACGAGCAGCAACAATGGCAGTGACACCACTAGTGCGTCTGACACAACGGGGTCAACAGCCACCGGTGATGCAACGTTGACGACTCCGGCAACTGACGTGAGTGGGACAACCGCTACGACACCTGATGATGCCACCGTGACCCCTGACTTGAGCACGGATGAAACGGCCAGCGTTGCCGATAACGTGAGCGGGGACACCACTGTTGCCGCCGCGGATGAGTCGATCTCTGTAACTGGCCTTGAAGCCACTACTACCCCGGTTGTGATCACCCGGGTCCTAGCGGCTAGTGCTACGCCCGCTGCAACCAGTATTGATGCGGTCAGCACTTCAATCAATGGTGGGGCCGCGAATGAATCCGGAACAGTGATTTACAACACCACGACTGCCACGGCAACCGGGACGACGGTTGTGAACGTGAGCGGCGCCTTTAACAGTGGCGACGTATTGACGGTCACAATGGGGTCAAATGGGTTCACCATTAACAGTGTGGCCTCGGTGAGTGGTGCGACAACTACCACGGGTAGCACTACGGTGAACAACGTGTCTGAACCGCAAGTGACTGTTACCTTTAACAGTGACGTTTCGGCGGCTAGTTTTAATATTTACTATTCCTTTAATAACACCGCAAATAATACACTTGCGACTGGCGACGCTGAGGATGCCGTTCCAGTTACGGTGGCCTTGAATGGCTCGACCGTGGCCACTAATACAGTGGTTGTGGATAAGACATACTCAGCAAACAATGGAACAGCTAACCTTGGCTATCACCTGTTTAATGCTGGTAGCTCGACAACCATTACTGGCGGGCTGATTCAAAACGGGACAGTTGTTCAAGATATTACCTGGACGGTCGATCTGTCTGGTAACCGCTATCCTGGTGATTACTCAACCATTCCGACCAATTCCAATATTACGACATTGAGCAGTCCGTCGACTTTAACCTTCAACTTGCCATCCACGGTCGAAGTGACCGCGGCGTCACTTGATAGTTCGCTGACCGCTAAGGGGATGACAGTGACTCAAACTGGCAATACCATTACGGTCACCTATCCGGAAGGTATGACGATTGCGAGTCTGTCGAGCTTAGCAGGGAATTTAAAAGTGTCGATTTCCGCCGTTACAACGCCCACTACGACCACGACTTATACTGGGACGAATTTGGCAATGACTTGGAACGTCGATGGATCGACGGTGACAGTGACGGATTCTAACCCGTCATCACGGGCAACGTTATTGCAGTATACCAATCAGACGGTTTCAGCCATCGATACGCTTAGTTTTAATTCAAACTCGAACTCTGATCTGAGCACGTTTGACGACAGTGCGAATGGGAGTACGCAGCTAAATTGGACAGTGTTAGATTCCTCTAACTACGCGTATGGCGGCACATTAAACGCTACGCGTATGGCGGCACATTAAACGCCGATCTGAACGTGACGAGCAGTAACGCGGATGCGCCAGTAGGCATTAAGTCCGTTTCTGGACTGTCTGACGCCAATCTAGCTAAAATGGGCCTTTCAAACGATATCTCGTTTATCTTTACTACGGCGAGCGGGGCAACGCAAACAGTTGCGTATGTTTCTGGAACCGGGACTTATGCCACTTCTATTGGAACCGATACCGATCCCGTCACGAGTGTTCAGATTCAAGAAAATACTGCAATGACGACGCCAGTAACCACGACGCAGTACACACCACAATTAACGGTGGGGCTCACTTCCTATAATACGAGTGGTGTCACAACTGTTACGGCGGCGTCAACCGCAACAAACACGCTCACGGACGGCAGTCAGGTGACGACAAAGACCGTTCCGACAACCCGTGGGTACGGGACTGATGCCCTATCAATCGTGAATTCCAACACACCAGCGGGAACTAATTATTATAACCTCGGTGATACGGCAACGTTGTCTGCCACCGTTATTGCCAACAGCGTCAACAGCGCGCTATATTCGACTGGCGTTGGGTTGATGGTGAGCGATTCCGGTGCAACTGCTGAAGCGTACGAAAAGGCAAATCCAATTACAGTTGTCGTTATTGCTCCAGAATATACATCCTTTGCGTCAGATGACACGATTACGGCATCCTTAGTTGGCAATTCAAATGGGAGCGGTATTGCTTCAAGCGCGGATGCTGTGACTATTACGCATTTAGATAATTTGGGTGACCAACAAGTAATCAGTATTTCAGGGTTGGATAATTATCTGAAGAATTCGTCGATTTCAATCCCGGTCGTAGTCAATGCTGATGCCCCAGCTGGCGCGGCAATTGCCTCAAGTAACACCATCTTTGTGCAACCGAGTGCCACATTATCAGGGACGGCATCAAATGGCACCAAGTTCGACCAGTTGACGACACTCGGCAGCGTCACCGCTGATCTGAACGCGGGGAACCTGTACAACGTCACGAACACTTCTGATCAAATCTTGGGGACAGTCATCGCCAGTGCAACTTTTAACACCAACGATTCCATTCAGGGTTCTGCTGATTCAGCCGCTCAGGTCTCGACTGGGACGATCAACGTTTCAACAGACAGTGCCACTGGGAAAACGATTCTGTATAACGGGACCACCACAGCGTTGACGGACAGCAACACAACCGTCAGCCTGATTGACCCAACGACAAATACCCAGTCGATCTTATTGACTGGGCCAGTCACCGTCACGACCAGTACTGGCGCCACGGTGACCGGCGCGACCGTCACGTACTACAAGGATGGGGCTGTGGTTACGGATCCAACGACTGCGGACAGTTTCTCAGTTTCCAACATCCCATTAGCATCCAAAGCAACGACCACAGTTTCGTATAACCTGACGATCAACTCAGACCAATTAACAGGTATCACAACTGGGAAGTCATGGCAATATACGACGGCTGTTCAGTCCTACAGTAGTGGGACACTGGCTGCTGGGAATGCCGTTGCACTGGGTACGACAACGGATAAAACGATGACCTTGCAGGCGGTTCATACATTGACTGATACTTGGTATTCAGCCACGGAAGACGCCGATGGCAACTACGTTCAGGGGACTGAACTTGGCAGCTATACCAATGTGACTGGGACGGTTTACAGCGGCACTAAAGTCGCTGACATTACCGGTGCGACTGTCGGTCAGGCAATGCCAGATGATGCCAACAGCGTGCTGCTCGGAATCTACGATGTGTCGTCGGGAACCTTGATCACCGACCCAACAGCTATTACCATGGTTGAAAATCTGGGGTCGGATGATACCAGCGTGGTTGGTTCAACCTACTACGTTGTTACTGGCCCGCGGTACAGCACACAAACGACTGATGTGACATACACAGTCAACTATTCCGGCGCGGGTGATGCAACACCGGCTGCCCAGAGTGAACAGGTCACTTGGACTGGCACAACGGATGCGACGACTGGCACGACCACTTGGGTTGCTGATAGCGACATTAACGCTATTGCGACGCCTGACGTGACCGGGTATACAGCAAGCGTGGCTAGCGTTTACGGCGACGACTTCGACCACTGCGCCGACTGATCAGACAACGACCGTAACGTACACGGCTGACACTGAAACCTTTAACGTATACTACTACGTTGATGGGACCACTCAATCATTGGCCGCTTCCCAAACGGTGAGTGGTGATTATGGGTCACCATATACCACTTCGGCTGAACCGGTCACTGGCTACTCGCTGGTTGCAACACCGGCCAATGCGACTGGGACGTTGAGCACGAACAATGCTGACGTGATCTACTACTACACGGCCAATGATGAAACAGCGACGATTCATTATTATCTGGCGGGGACGACGGATTCGATTGAACCCGATAGTGCCGCAACAGGTAAATATGGCGAATCGTACGAGACTTCAGCGCCAACGTTTGATGGGTACACAGTTGCGACGACACCAAGCAACGCAACCGGTATCTTTACGACGGACACGCCAGCCATCATTTACACGTACACGGCAAATACTGAAACGGTTACTGTGCACTATGTTGATGCGGATGGCGTATCACTTTCGGACGATACCACGTCGACCGGCGCATACAATACACCATATACCACAACTCCTGCGACGGTTACGGGCTACCACGTCTCAACCACGCCAACCAATGCCGCTGGAACGTACCAAGTTGATAACGCTGATGTGACCTATGTTTACAGTCCGGACACTGAAACAGTTACTGTGCACTATGTTGATAGTAACAACACGACCATTAGTCCTGATCAGACGGTTTCCGGGAACTACGGCAGTCCCTATGAAACAAATCCAGCAACGGTTGAAGGGTACACGTTGACCACGACACCAAGCAACGCCATGGGCACGCTGGACGTGACAAACGCTGCTGTGACGTATGTCTACACAGCGGATACCGAAACGGTTACGGTTTCCTACGTTGATCAAAACAACCAGACCATTCACCCAAGTACCACTCAGAGCGGGGCGTATAAGAGTGACTACGAAATGGCGCCGCTCCCGATCGATGGCTATACGCTGACGACGACACCTGCGAACGCCACAGGCACTTATGACGTGACCAATCCTGAAGTGGTTTACGTTTACACAGCGAATACTGAAACGGTGACGATTTCATATGTTGACCAAAACAACCAGTCCATTCAGGCAAGTACCACTCAGAGCGGGGCTTACAACAGTGCCTACACCACGGCGCCGGCCACGATTGAGGGCTATACGCTCACCACGACGCCAACGAACGCCACTGGGACTTATGGGTTGACCGATACCGAAGTGGTTTATGTTTACAGTGCTGATCCAGAAACTGTCATTGTTCGGTATGAAGACACAACGGGCAAGACCATTTGGCCATCAACGACCTTAGACGGAAATTATAATGAATCATATTCGGCTGAAGCGGCTACTGTTTCCGGCTATACGTTGAACAGTTATACCGAAAAGACAAGTGGTAGCTTTTGTGTAACGAACCCCGACGTGGTTTACGTTTACACGGCAGACCCAGAGACGTTGACTGTTCGGTATGAAGATAGTAACGGTCAGTCCATTATTGATCCGACAACCGTTGAAGGGGTCTATAACGGGAGCTACACAACTGAACCTAAGACAATTGAAGGGTACACGTTGGCAAGTTCAACGGACAACACAACTGGGACTTACACTGTGGATACACCGGATGTGGTATACACTTACACCGCAGATCCTGAAACGGTCACCGTGGTTTATCAAAATACGGATGGGCAATCAATTGCTAATTCTGAAGTCCTGACGGGTGACTATGCCACTTCGTACGAGTCACAAGCGAAGACCATTGCCGGCTACACGTTGACGTCGACGCCAACCAATGCGACCGGAACATACGGCGTATCGAACGCGGATGTCGTTTACACCTATACCGCCGATTCAGAAACCGTGACGGTCCGGTATGAGGATACGACTGGTAAGACAATTTCTGACCCAACAACCTTAACGGGTGCTTACGGGACGGATTATGCGGCAACACCAGCGACCATCGCTGGGTACACACTGAATAGCTACACTGAGAAGACAAGCGGCACTTTTGATGTCACGAACCCTGATGTGGTCTATGTGTACACCGCCGATCCTGAAACGGTAACTGTTCGCTATGAAGATACGAACGGCAATTCCATTTCAAACGCAACCACCCTAACTGGTAATTATGGGACGGGCTATGCCGCCACACCTAAGACGCTTACCGGTTATACCCTCAATAGTATGACTGAGAAAACCAGTGGGACATATACTGTCACGAATCCAGATGTGGTCTATGTGTACACCGCAGATCCAGAAGCAGTGATTGTTCGCTATGAAGATTCAGAGGGCAATACCATTTCTGATCCAACCACTCTTGATGGCAACTTCAATGAGACCTACACGACCGCTGCCAAGACGATCACGGGGTACACGTTGTCCAGCCCAAGTGCCACGACGACCGGCACGTATGGGGTGGCGAACGAGGACGTAGTTTACACCTATACCGCTGACCCAGAATCTGTCACGGTTCGGTATGAAGACACGACTGGGAATGTGATCTCAGCGCCAACCACGTTAGATGGCAATTTTGGCACTGATTATGCAGCCACGCCAAAGGATATTACCGGCTACACACTCAATAGTTACACTGAAAAGACGAGCGGCACATTTGGTGTGACGAACCCAGACGTGGTTTACGTGTACACCGCTGATCCGGAGACGGTAACTGTTCGCTATGAAGATACGAACGGCAATACCATTTCTGATTCAACGACGCTATCTGGCAATTATGGCACGGACTATGCGGCAACTGCCAAAACGCTTACTGGTTATACGCTTAACAGCATGACTGAGAAGACCAGTGGGACATACGACGTCACGAATCCTGATGTTGTCTACGTCTACACGGCGGATCCAGAAACGGTGACGGTCCACTACGTCGATGCTGATGGCAACACGATCAGTACGGATACCACGAAGAACGGGAGCTTTGGCGGCAGCTATACCACTGCACCGAAGACCATTACGGGGTACACACTGTCAACGACACCAACCAACGCTGACGGGACCTATACTGTGACAACGCCGGATGTTACCTACGTTTATACCGCTAATACTGAAACGGTCACTGTTCACTATGTCGATGCGAACGGCGAAACCTTAAGCGCTGATACCACTGAACAAGGCGCTTACGGGACGGCTTACACGACGCAACCGGCAACGGTTACCGGCTACACGTTGACAGCAACGCCAACGAACGCTGACGGGACCTACAGTGAAGGGACACCTGACGTGACGTATGTTTATGCGCCCGATACCGAAAGTGTCACCGTTCACTACTACATTGCGGGCACGACAACACCCGTTTCACCTGATACGACGCTGAGTGGTGCATATGGCACGGCTTACACCAGCAGTGCAGCCACAGTCAGCGGTTACACGTTGACAAGCACGCCGACAAACGCTGACGGCACTTACTACGGTGTCACGAATGCGGATATCGTTTACTACTACACCCAAAATGCGCCAACTACGGGTGGCAGTACTGGAACTGATAGTGGCTCAACTGGTTCAGGGTCCGATGCTACGGGAACAGGTTCTGGTTCGACCGGCACTGACACTGGGAACACAGGGAGTGGTTCGACTAATTCTGGGTCGGACGCAACCTCTGGCAAAGGCGGCTCAGGTAGTGGGTCAGACGTGACGACAACCACGGCTGGTAACACTGGCACAACTGGTAAGAAGCAAACGGGTCACGTTTCGGCAGTTTCTAAGACGGATAACCAGTCCGGTAATGGCACGAGTGGCACCGCCGGACAGGCTGGCACGACTGGTCAAGCAGGTCAGGCGACTGACCTCACAACCAGTACAAATGCGGCTAGTGCTGATGGCAACGGGTCTAACACTACGACTGATACCAATGGCGACACCAACGTTTCTGGTAATACTGACACGACTGCAGGGTTAAACGCTGACGGGCAAACGACAAATAATCAGTTACCACAGACGAATGAAACTAATCAATCATCTGAAGCAGCTGAAGTTGCAGGGTTGGGTATTCTGGCCACCCTTGCTGGATTGTTTGGCTTTAAGCGGAAACGCAAGCATGATGAGGATTAAGCAGAAATAGGTATTAAAAAAAGGCGCTCTACTTAACCGGGTAGAACGCTTTTTTTCGTTTCTTCTGATGAGCAACTATTTTGATCAAAGTACTTTCGATGCCGGAAATGAAGTCATTGTGGTCATATTACCTCTGAAAGAACTAAAAAGTATAACATTTTGAGCGGGAGGAAAAATCACCAAACCACGATTAGCAATTACACTAAAGTGACAACCCACTACACTATCATCTTCCTATAAATCTCAAAAAATGAGCGACCCGCGCAAAAATAATTTCTGCGCGAGTCGTTTTTTAATCACTTGACAAAAACAATGAAAATCCACCCAATGATTACCGGATTTACCCTAAATTCAGCACTATTTCACCAGAAATATTCACTACAACGATAATTCCAACTCATTTCAGTTATGAAATATAACGTCTGTTGTTATATCATCAGAATACCATTCTGATATAAAGGGAATGTTTTCACATGCTATATCAAAGCCAAACCATCCCTGTTACACTACAAAGTGAGTGCTCACTACACTAGCTAAAGATAACAACGTAATGGCTGGTTGTGATGTTGCTGCGCGGGGGAGAAATCGCGTTGCATGATTTGGAATGAACCGTAGCATTGCAGGGCACAGCTTGAGATGTAACCAAATGAGATATTTGACTTAAGAGGTGAATCGAATGACAGCACAACATTACTATGGTGGGATCGACGTGGGATCGACCACTGTTAAATTAGTCATCATGGATGACCAGCACAAAACCCATTTTGCCCGGTACGAACGTCACTATTCTGACGTGAAGGCCGCTACTGAAAAGATTATGAAGGAAGCAATTGCTGAGATTGATTCTCAGACACCGATTTCGTTTACGATTACCGGGTCTGGTGGGATCGGTCTGGCAAACTTACTTGAACTGAAATTCGTGCAGGAAGTGATTGCCTGCACAAAGACTGTCGAAACCCTGATTCCGGAAACCAATGTCGCCATCGAGCTTGGTGGTGAAGACGCCAAGATCACGTTCTTTGGCGCTTCGTTGGAACAACGGATGAACGGGAGCTGTGCCGGTGGGACCGGGGCCTTTATCGACCAGATGGCAACGTTGCTGAAGACGGATGCCAACGGGTTAAACGAATTGGCCAAAAACTCGGAAACGATTTACCCGATTGCCAGCCGCTGTGGCGTGTTCGCTAAGACCGACGTCCAACCCTTGATCAACGATGGTGCCCGTAAGGAAGACATCGCCGCCAGCATTTTCCAAGCCGTGGTTAACCAAACCATCTCCGGCTTAGCTGCTGGGCATAAGATCAAGGGTAACGTGGCGTTCTTAGGTGGGCCACTGTACTTTATGGATCAACTGCGTGTGCGGTTCATCGATACGTTGAAATTAAAACCTGAACAGGTCATCTTCCCAGAAGACCCCCAACTCTTCGTTGCGAAGGGCGCTTGTCTCTACGCTGTGGACCAACCACAAACGAACTTGGATGAGCTGATCGACAAATTGGAAAACGGTGACGACTCCGGGATGCACCCGAGTTCTTCACTGGAACCACTATTCAATGATGACAACGAGCTGCAGGAATTTCGTAAGCGTCACGCTGAAGCTAAGGTTGAGACCCGCGACCTCGAGTCATACCGCGGTACAGCCTTTCTCGGTATTGATGCCGGATCAACGACCACTAAGGTGGCGCTGATCTCTGATGACAACAAACTCCTTTACACCTACTACGACAGCAACGACGGTGATCCGCTGGAAAAAACGAAGCAGATCCTGCGTGACATGGACAGTAAAATGCCCGAGGGAATCACGATTGGGAAAACGGCCGTCACTGGTTACGGCGAGCATTTGATCAAGAACGCCCTCCAAGTCGATGTCGGTGAAGTGGAAACGGTGGCCCATTACCGCGCTGCCCACTACTTTGATCCAGAAGTGGACTTTATTCTCGATATTGGTGGTCAGGACATGAAAGCCATGACCATTAAAAACGACGCGCTCTCAACCATTAAACTGAACGAGGCTTGTTCATCAGGTTGCGGGTCATTCCTCGAAACCTTCGCAACATCCTTGAAGTACAACATTCGTGATTTCGCCCAGGCGGCCTTGCTAGCCAAGAACCCCTCTGATTTGGGCTCACGGTGTACCGTCTTCATGAACTCGAAGGTCAAGCAGGTTCAAAAGGAAGGCGCCACGATCGGTGATATCGCTGCTGGTCTGTCGGTTTCCATCATCAAGAATGCCCTGTTTAAGGTCATTAAAATGCGCCGCGTGGAAGACATGGGCCACCATATCGTTTGTCAGGGTGGGACCTTCTACAACGAAGCCGTTTTGCGGGCCTTTGAAAAAATTGCTGGCACCCAGGTCGTTCGACCAAACATTGCTGGTCTGATGGGCGCGTACGGGGCTGCTTTAATTGCCGAAGAAAACTACAGCACAGGCGACGAGACCACGTTGCTGAAGCCTGAAGAAATGGACAACCTGTCCTTTAAGAAGGAATACATGCACTGTGGCGGCTGTGAAAACAACTGTCCGCTGACCATTACCATTTTTAATGACGGCCGGAAATTCGTGACTGGGAACCGGTGTGAACGTGGGGAAGCCCGCGGTTTGGGTTACCGGATGCCTAAGGATAACGGTAAGGTCAACCTGGTCGCTGAAAAGTACAAGCTATTATTCAGCTACCGGCCACTGCGGACCAAGCTCGCCACTCGTGGTAAACTCGGTATTCCACGTGTTCTAAATATGTATGAAAACTACCCGTTGTGGCAGACGTTCTTCCGGAAGTTAAAGATTCGGGCCGAATTGTCGCACAAGGGGACCCAAAAACAGTACGAAAAAGGGATGGAGACCATTCCGAGTGATACGGTCTGCTACCCCGCAAAACAAGTGCACGGCCACATCCAAGCCCTGATCGACCGCGGCTACAAGCAGATCTTCTACCCAGCCGTTGTGTACGAAATGGAAGAAAACAAGGATTCAGCCAACCACTTTAACTGCCCGATCGTGCAATCATATCCAAACGTTATCCGCAACAACGTCGATGAGATCACCAGCGGCAAGGTCAACCTGATCTCGCCATACCTGAACCTTGCCGACAAGAAGTCCACGACTGAAAACCTTTACGAATCGTTTAAGGACTGGGGCATCAGCAAGGCTGAAATTGCCGACGCTCTGGACGCAGGTTACAAGGAACTCGAACACTTTAAGCAACAAATTCGTGACCGCGGCGAAGATACGCTGGCCATGTTACGCGACACTGGCGAACACGGCATCGTGCTTGCTGGCCGGCCCTATCACTTGGATCCTCAAGTGAACCACGGAATCTCACAACTGATGACAGCTGAAGGCTTCCACGTCCTGACTGAAGACTCTGTTGCCCATTTGGGTGACGTCAAGGGGCTGCGTGTCGTGAACCAGTGGATGTATCACTCACGGTTGTTTGCGGCCGCTCGGGTGGTTGCCAAGATGCCGCAATTGGAATTCGTTCAACTGAACTCCTTTGGTTGCGGGATCGACGCCATTGATTCTGACCAAGTTGAAGAAATTTTGAGTCAACACAACCGACTCTACACCTCATTGAAGATCGATGAAGGGACTAACATGGGTGCCGTTCGCATTCGGCTTCGGTCATTGAAGGCCGCCGTTAAGGAACGTCAGACCAGAAAGATCCTGCCAGTGAAGCTGCATGAGGATGACAAGCCAGTTGAGTTTACCCCAGAAATGCAAAAAGAGGGCTATACCCTGTTGCTGCCAATGATGTCACCAGTTCACCAACACGGGCTGGTCGACGTTGCCTTGAAGGCCTCCGGTTATAACGTGGTCAACCTGCCGATGCACGATACCAAGTCCGTTGATGTTGGTCAAAAGTTTGTCAACAACGACGCCTGCTATCCAGCCATCATTTCCATTGGTCAAATGATCGAAGCCTTGCAATCAGGCAAGTATGATCTAAACAAGACCGCTGTTATGATGACCCAAACTGGTGGCGGTTGTCGGGCAACGAACTACATTCCGCTGATCAGAAAAGCCTTGAAGGACGCTGGGTTCCAAAAAGTCCCTGTCGTTTCGCTGTCATTGGGGAACCAAGGGGTCGAATCGACCTCCGGCTTCAAGTTCACGCTGCCACTGTTGCGTCGGGTTGCCATTGCCTTCCTGTACGGTGATTTATTCGAACAGGTCACCTATCACACGCGGCCTTACGAAACGGAACCGGGCATGATCGATAAGATGCACGAAGACTGGCTTAAGCTGGTTCAACCATCCATCGAAAAGGGGAGTTTCAAGGAATTCAAGAAGAACGTCAACCAGATTGTAAAGGACTTTGATACGGTACCGCAACGCGACGTTGTGAAGCCAAAGGTCGGCCTGGTTGGTGAAATTCTGGTGAAGTACTCCCCAATCGCTAATAACGACGTGGTTCACCTCTTGGAAAATGAGGGTGCCGAAGCTGTTGTTCCTGACATTGTCGGCTTTATGAACTACTCACTGTACAACCAAATTTACAAGTATCAGCATTTGGGCTCATCCATTAAGGCCAAGTGGTTTGCGAAATTTGCGCTGGACGTCATCAAGTGGGCTGAACAGCCAATGCAAAAAGCCTTGAAGGCATCCAAGCGGTTCCACGGCATTGAAGCTATTGAAAAAGTGGCCAACGATGCGAGCCAGATCCTGTCACTGGGAAACCAAACAGGTGAAGGCTGGTTCCTGACCGGTGAAATGATCGAACTGTTGAAGAGTGGTGTGCCAAACATCATTTGTATGCAACCATTTGGCTGCCTGCCAAACCACATCGTTGGTAAGGGGATGCTCAAAGAGTTGCGGCGCCAGTTCCCAGGCTCAAACATCACCGCCATTGACTACGATCCCGGTACTTCAGTTGTGAACCAGCTGAACCGGATTCGGTTGATAATGGCGACCGCCAACAAGAACCTTGCTGAGGAACAGGCCAAGAAGGCCGCTGCTCAGCAGGATTCTCAAACCCACGCAACGCCAACCGCAAAGGGTCAGGCTGCTGCAGTTGTCCAATCCTAAACGAACACAATTAAAATCGGGGTGCGTACCATGGACCACACAGGTGTGAAAACCTTGTTTGATGCCAACATTGACAACTCATCATTGTCCATCAAACAACAGAGCGTTTTAAAAGCTAGTTTAATTTTATTTGCCGAAAAGGGGTATGAAAATACCAGTACCCAAGACATCGCTAAGCTTGCCGGTTGTGCTGAAGGCACTGTCTTCAAGCACTTTAAGACCAAGGATGCGCTGTTAAAGGCGGTGCTGGATCCTTTCGTGAACGATATCCTGCCACAAGTGATCTTTGATTTCTTAAAAGATCTCAGTGGTCAGCCGGAAGAACATTTTAGCGTGTTACTACGTTACGCCGTTCGCGACCGAATCAAGTACATTATGGAGAACCGCCAGGAAATGCGGATCTTCATCCAAGAAATCGTGAAGAATCCAAGCATGCTGGAGGGTCTGACATCACGGTTGGTCCTGGTCATTGAAACGTCCGTTAACCAGGTCTTCTCCTGCTACCAAGCACGTGGCGAACTGGTCGACTGGGATGCCATGCGCATCATCCGGACGATTTCAGGGGTCCTGCTGGGATACCTGATCCCTAATATTGTGATGAGCAATAAGCCGTTGGATGTTGAGACCACCACGAATGAAATCGTTGAGTTTTTGCTGCAGGGTCTGGTGCCTGAAGGGGCACGGGATGAAGCGGCGGAAACGGATTAGGAATAAAAAAACCATCGCACATGAAAAATAATGCGGTGGTTTTTCGTCTACTTAATTCTAATGATTATCGAATGAGTCATTGCTGCGGATAAGGTATACTGTAATGTGAGAACAAGTTATAGAGAAAAGAGGAACTCACTGTGCATGCAGTGTTAATTGCAGGTTACTTACTGATTGCGGGAACGATTGCCGGCTTTATCAGCGCCGTTGCGGGTCTCGCCTCACTTATTTCTTATCCAGTACTACTCAGCATTGGTGTACCACCGGTCAGCGCGAACGTGACCAATACCGCGGCGTTAATTTTCACCGGGTTAGGGTCTACGATGGCGTCAGGTAAGGAGCTCCATGGTCATCGGCGGATCATGTGGCACGTTGCGCTAGTTGCGATGGCTGGTGGCATCATTGGGTGTTTGATTTTGGCATACGCCCCGTCGTCCAGTTTTGAGAAGGTCGTGCCGTTTATGATCTTCGGCGCTGGGGTGGCCATGCTGGTAGCGGGTCAACATACTGTGTCACCCAAGAATCGGCAGCCCGATGGGGTAGTCAAACGCGGATTGAAAAATGGCGCCATCTTTCTGGTCGGTATCTACATTGGATATTTTGGTGCTGCGGCCGGGATCTTTTTACTGTCCATTTTAACGGTGACTTTAACCACACCGTTTGTTGTCAGCAATGCGATCAAGAACTTTACCTCGTTTATGACCAATATATTGTCGTTGATCATTTATGCGTTCACGACCAAGGTCTACTGGCTCTTGGCGGTTCCGCTAGCGGTGGGCATGTTTATTGGCGGCTACATGGGACCGATTGCGGTCAGACATGTGCCGGTTAAACTCACGCGAACGGTGATTTCGATTGCGGCCATGTTATTGGGGCTGTACTTGTTTTACACAGCCTACTTCAAATAAATACTCAAAAAAGATGACGTAGCATCTCGGACGCCATCCTTTTTTTGTGCTTTGCGTAGCGATTGTACGATACAACTTCAAATCTGGAGAAGCATTTGCGACATACAAATAAGCTTAAGTCACCGCTTATCGTATTCTTAATTACCTTTCGCGGGATTTAACCAAAATTAAGACGACTGACTCAGAATGGGGCGCATCGTTACGCATCCGGTCATTTGTCAAACTCGGCATCTTAAGGTTTACACGGCCGGCCAATATATCAGCCATACCTAACCGCTGCTTTAAGTTATCTTTAAGTCAGTCAGCGTATAAAAATGACATGTTCAGTTGTACCACATCCAGTTTCAGGGTGGTGCACACGACCAGCTATTATGGATTCGAAAAAACATGTCAAAGGAGCTCATAAGTATGAACTTTTTCAAACGCGCCTGGCTGAGTTTGCTCGCCAAAAAAGGGCGCTCCCTGTTAATGCTGATCGTCATGTCAGCCATTATGTTATTTGTGTTTGCGGGGCTGCTGATTCACAGCGCAGCCGATAAGGCGACCCAGCAAGCCAAGGCAAGTGTCGGGGCAACCGTGACACTGTCCGCCAATCGCGCCGCCGCTTTTAAGAAGATGCAAGAGAGCCGGTCTTCCAGCTCCAGCAGTCGACCGACACTGACGACTTCGCCAGTCAAATTGAGTGACGCTAAGAAGATTGCGAAGCTCAATAACGTTTCCAGTTACAACGCCACCTCAACGACCTCCGTTAACGCTGACGGCTTCGATACGGTCAGCACGAGCACTGCCTCGTCGCAAATGGGCGGTCGCGGGTTCGGCTCATCAACGAGTACTGGTGACATCACCATTGATGGGGTAACCAGCACCGCGTCGGCCAGCAATTTCTCAGATGGCACCGATAAGATCACGTCCGGTCGCAATCTGACAACGGCTGATACGGGCACCAATAATACTGTGATCGAGTCAGAACTCGCTAAGGCAGATGGGCTGAAAACGGGCGACACCATCAAGGTGAAGACGACCAGCAGTAAGAAGACGTACACCTTGAAGATCGTCGGCATCTACAAGGCGAAGTCCAGTGCCTCGACGTCGATGGGCTTTGGTGCGAGCGACCCATCGAATACCATTTACACATCGTACACGTTCGCAAACACCGTGAAGGGTACTAAGTATAAGAATACCGCCGACTCAGTGACATTTAATGTGTCGAACCCAAGCAAGGTCAGCAGCGTGAAGACCGCCGGGAAGAAACTTATCAATACCAGCAAGTACAGTTTGAGCACGGATGATGCTAGTTACCAGAGTGTGAAGGCGTCGATGGCCAGCGTTGAATCCTTTGCCAACAAGATCGTCTGGCTGGTTGCGATTGCCGGCACGATTATTCTTGCGTTGATCATCATGTTGCAGATTCGCGAACGCCGGCATGAAATTGGTGTCCTGCTAGCCCTTGGCGAGTCACGCGGCAAGGTTATTGGTCAGTTCTTTGTTGAAATGGGCATTGTCATGGTCGTCAGCCTCGTGATTGCGGGCATCGGCGGACAGTTTATCGGCAACAAGCTGGGCAATCAGCTCGTGAGTCAGCAGACGTCCAGCCTCTCGACCAGTTCTAGCTCAGGGACACAAGCACCGAGCGGGATGAAGGGCACCGGGCAGGCGCCATCTGGCAGAATGGGTGGTCAAATGGGTAACCGATCAATGATGGGTGCGCGCTCGGCCTCACTTAAGAAGACAAATCTTGAAGTGAAATTGTCCGCTGTGCAACTTGTTAAACTCGGTGCGATGGGCCTTGTGATCACACTATTGTCAGTGATGCTGGCAGCCGGCAACATTTTACGATTGCAGCCGAAAAAGATCCTCTTGGATTAATGAAAGGAAGGGTTTAAATGTTAGATATTATTGATTTAGGCTATTGGTATAGCCACCCAGATGATGCACTGTTTTCAAACGTTAATTTAAACTTTGAAGCGGGTCAATCCTACGCAGTCGTTGGTGAGTCCGGATCCGGGAAAACGACCTTCCTCTCGTTAGTCGCTGGTCTGGATACGCCTAAAGCTGGGCGCATCGAGCTCAATGGCAAGGACATCCGCAAGATGGGCCTGACCAATTACAGAAAACACAGCGTCTCCATCGTTTTCCAGGCGTATAACCTGTTTAATTACATGTCACCGGTCAATAACGTGATGACCGCCATGGCCATTACGAACTCCAAGCACCAGGGTGATAAAGCCTACGCAAAACAACTGCTAGGAAAACTTGGATTAGCGGAGGATCAGATGGGTCAAAATGTCACCCATCTATCAGGTGGGCAGCAGCAACGAGTCGCCATTGCGCGGGCCATGGCCTGTGACGCGGATCTCGTTGTCGCTGACGAACCGACTGGTAATTTGGACGAAGCCAACACGAAAGACGTTGTTGACCTCTTTCAGAAACTGGCTCACGAGGAAAACAAGTGCGTCATCATCGTGACCCATGAAACCAGCGTTGCCGCGGCATGTGACCACTCGTTCCGATTAGCTCACAAACAGTTCACGGCTGAGCAGCCCACTGCGTAATCTGAAAAAAACTCAGAATAAATTCTTTTTTTGGTACTGTTTTCGCCTCCACGAATTCGATATGATTAAGTCACTTCAAAAAGGAGTGATTTCTATGTTAATCGATCAAAACACAACCATTAAAAACATTATCGCAGCACAGCTTGTTAAAATCTTTTACCCCTTCATCATCGCGCAAACCGAAGAGGGGGAATACATCAAGTTGAATCTGTCACTGGATGAACGCAACGACGTCCTATTTTGGGACGAGTGCAAGTCCATTCTAAAGGCAAAACTATGGGTGCCGGTCGGGCGCCACTACCACCAGCTGTTAGATAACGGCTGGTACGTCGACCCGGATCCTGCCTGATCAGCGGATAAGAGAAAGGTGTCGGTCAGATGTTAGTAAAAACCATGTGGGCGTTAGTTGCAGTAGCGGCCTTGTTGGCCATTTTCTTGAGTGTCTATCTAGCGGGTCTTGACCTGCCAGTGAGACAATTGCTCGTGAGTGACATGACACATCTGATCGGCAGGTAGGGCACTAAGCAGTTTCCTTTGCGTCAGCCCCAACCCGTTATATAATATAAGCAACCACTAGCAATAGTGGTGCAATGAATCACTGGCGGCCCGATTATCCGCCAACCGTTTGAGAGTCCGCCCCCGGGGTTGCTACCCGGGTGGAGGGCTTTTTTTTCGAAGAGTGCGGAAAGAGGCGCTTAGGGGGCGGAGTGTAAGGGAGTCTGGTCTAAAAGGTCGGGTCTGCCTTTTAGACCAGACTCCCTTACACAGTAGCCCCCTGCCTCTTGTAGCCGATTTAGTCTCGAGGACAGCGAGGAACAAGTATAAAGAGGGCTTTTAGAAGAGTAAGGAAAAAGGCCGGCCCTGCCTTTTTTGGCCGAAGTCCCTTGTGCAGTAGCCCCCTGCCTCTTGTAGCCGATTTAGTCTCGAGGACAGCGAGGAACAAGTGTAAAGAGGGCCTCTAGCAAACAGATAATGAGTTACTCGGTTACGCCGACGTTAATAAACCAACAACGTAACATTAGAAATCTCACCCATACAATCAATATCTGTAAACCCCAAAAAAGACAGTTCCCAATTCAGCCTTCACTGAATAAGAAACTGTCTTTTCTATTATGCAACGCAATGATATATGTGATGCTTATGGATGTGATAATTACAATTTGCGACGTTCGACAGTGTTGAATGTGTTTTGATGTCTACCTTTTTCCACGATAGCGCGATAGAGTTGACGCGGTTACTGCGCTATGGTTGGGAAAGCTTTTGAGGTTCGTCTGCGCTGTTGTTTTTACATCCACGAATTTAGTGGGTGGGTTAACGTCACAGAGTGGTAGAAGCTACTGTCTTCTACTGTCCTCAAGCTGAAACGCGTTCCAGAAGGCAAGGGGCGGCCATGTAACGGACTCTGGCACAAATGCCAAGTGCAGGCATTTCTGCCAGAGTCAGCTTACGCTCCGCCCTCTAACCGCCTTCTTCCACGCTCTAGGCATACATATTCACAATCAACTCCGCCACCAAATCGCTTAAATCATCCGCCGAAATTGCTAGCTTATCATCCAGCCAGTCGACCATCAGACCGATCACACCTGAGCAGGTGAAGGATACGCGGCCGTGTTCCCGGGTATCTGTTCCTGTGATGTTTTGGTGCTCCTCGACTTTTCGCATTAGCATTTCCTTGAGTTGAATCGCAAATTTGCCACCCAAGTCATTGTGCATCAGACTGGTAAACAGTTTGCGATGCTCGTCGACGTAGGTGATCATCTGATTAGCAAAGAATTCATAACTGTCAGTTCCCGGATCCGGATAATTTTCATCAAATAACCGGCTTAGGGTTCTGGTCGTTTCTTGCATAATCCTGTTGTACAGGTCGAATAAATCCTTGTAGTGACTATAAAAAGTTCCCCGACCAATATTGATCTGCTCCGTTAATTCCAAAACCGTAATTTTGTTGAGCGGTTTTTGACTGAGCACCTCAATAAAGCCCGTTTCGATCGCAGCTTGGGTACGAATCGTTCGACGATCTATTACCATGGTAAATGACACCCCTTTATTCCCCGTTGGTCTGCTCCCTCGGCATTGCGCACATTATACCATTGTGTCGGGTTATAAACCCGTTATAACTTCCTCAAATAATCGGCTGATAAATATGGAATTGAGATATTGAACACGTGTTTAAAATGCAACATTGGTAACTTTCTTTTGACATTTACTTTTTGTTAATATAAGATTACAAATGTCCAGTAAGTGCTGGATATTGTTTCAGAATTGTCATACTAACGAGGAGGTGGCAAGATGGACAAGCGTATAGAAAGAACGCAAGCTGCTATTGAAGGTGCGTTTCTGAAATTGCTGAACGAGAAATCAATCGGCAAGATTACCGTTTGCGAAGTAACGTCTTTGGCTGGGGTGAACCGGAGTACGTTCTACGCACATTATCATGATGTGTACGACCTGAAGCGTAAAATTATGACTCAGGTCAAGGGTGACCTTGATGGCCAACTTTCATTTGAAGGACCAAACCTGACAATGGGTGCCTTTAAGGTAGCGACCATGGAAATGATCGATTACCTAAATGATAATCGCGAACGGCTGCAGTATTTGCTGTCAACTGATGACGGCAATCAGTTCTTCTTTGACTTAGTTCAAGACCGGATCATGCAATCCGATACCCTTTCAGGTGTCGATACGGATGATCGCAACGAAGCGCAAGTGACAGCCGTTGTTTATGGGGTGGCTGGCCTAATGCGCGACTGGGTCTTTGACCGGGTTACGCTGACTGAAGCTGAGTTAACTGATTTAGTTGCTGAATTAGCTTACCCAACAGTTTCGGCCCAGCTCGAAGCACTGGCTCGCAGCTAGTACGTTTCACCATAGGAGTAGTGTTTAGCAATTCATACGGTTTGGAGGCCGCGGATTGGTGAACACTCTACATAAAAAGATAAGGATGTCTGTTTAAAACCGTCTAGGGGGTCGAAAATGGACATCAGAGCACGTTTTAGTGTTGCATAATAATACCGGTAAGAGCGGGAAAGTCGCTTAAAACGGCGATATGGACGCTTGTGTTGTATAGGAGTGTGGAAGGAAGCGGTTAGAGGGCGGAGCGTAAGTTGACTCTGGCGGAAATGCCTGAACTTGGCATTTGTGCCAGAGCCAGCTTACGCAGTAGCCCTCTGCTTCCTGGAACACGTTTCGGCTATGACGCCTAGAAAGTAGTAACATTTAGAGCAACGTAATCAAGAAGCACCATAGCAGACCACTCTGTATCTTAAGGGATGAGCAGTTTGCTATGGTGCTTATTCGTTTTTGGAATAGGGGTTTAAAAAACACCACGCTAACAGCAATCCGCCGTTGGTGTGGTGCTTTTTTGTGTTGGGCGTTTATACAGGTAGTGTTGTGGTTTTGTTAGCAGTGAGGAATCCTTGCGACGTTGGGGGTAGTTTACATTGCCGAAACGTGTTTCGGAAAACAGAAAGCTGCATGTAAGCCAACTCTGGCCAAAAAGTCAGGCCCGGACTTTTTGGCCAGAGTTGGCTTACACTCCGCTTCCTACCGTTTTCCTCCACACTCTATTTCTGCACATCCCCAATAAACTTATCAATATCCTCAACTAACTGATCCTCACTCACATCCAATTTCCCAGTGATCCAGTCGTACACTAAACTCAGTGTGCCTGACACACAGTAGTCCGTTGCGATGATTCTTGAAAATCTGGTGACTTTGATATTTTGGTAGTGGAAGATCTTATCGATGAAAATGGTGCGTAGCCGGTTGATCATCGTTGGGTCATCCGTACTTTTGTTGGTTAAAATGATGGCGTCCTTATGAACAGCCAAGTAGTCCAGCAACTCCGTGATCCAGCCGCGATATTCACCGTGTTCCATTTCAGGCAGATGCTCGTCAAAATGCGTGACGATCTCGTCGCTGAATGCTGTGGTGATGGTGTCCCTGAGGTTATAGATATCGGTGTAGTGGCGGTAGAACGTACTGCGATTGATATGTGCCTGGGTTGTCAGTTCAGCCACGGAGATGTGGTCGATCGGCTTTTCTTTCAGTAACGTCAGAAAAGTATTTGCGATGAGCGCTCGCGTCTTTTTGGTTCGAATATCCATATAACGATTGACCCCTTAATGTATCCCCTAAATAAACAAGTGGAATTGCTTGGTTAAAAACGACATGTATAGTCGATATTATATAACGGGTCAGCGGGGTACTCCCTAAAAATTCGAACACAGAGTAGGCAAAATTGTTGCAAAAGTACTGAAAATCTGTAATGATTAAGAAAATTTGTGAAAAAATAACCTGAGTCTTTAAATTAATGAGCGATAAGCGGTATAATGACCACGGTTACATGTATAATGAGTGACAAGAAGTGTTTACGTACATAGGCATGATCAACCAGCGTACCAGCAAATCTAAATCGAAAAGGGGGCAAACTGAATGGACGAGGGGTTAGCGCATCTTCGCGATGGGTTACAGAGGATCTTAACCGACTGACACAGGTTGGGGCACCACAGTTGGATATGACGATCTCGCGTCAGGTCGCCGTCTATTGGCAGGAACTTCTGGCAACGTATCGTCGTGGTATCAGTAAAACATTTGTCCCAACGGTGTTTAATGACCAGATCATCTTGCAAGGGGATCTTGAATTGATCCACGTGACCCAGTTGATGGGGCTGATGCAGGCGTTCGGTTCTAATTTTTGTGAAACGGCCGTGGTGCCTGGCGGCGACAAAATGGCGCGTAAGGCGTGGTCCTGCACGTTTAAACCACAGAATGTTTTTCGGTTGATGAAAGATGCTGGGTTTGATGTGGATGATGCGCCGCGGTTCTATCAGTCACCCATCATGCTGGATAAGCTAGAAAAGCCGCGGTGGTTTCATATGTCGCAGTCGCTTAAAGTGGCGATGAAGCCGGAAGACGACACGCACTTTCTGGTCTCGTTGACGTTTAACCCCTGCCATTTTGTGGCCGATATCGACCAACGAAAATATGAGCCGCTGTATATGTTTGTGAACGAAATGGTCCTTCCTTTACTGACCCACGTGCGGTTGCACCGGGTTGACTTTAACTACGATTTTTTAGCGGATGCTGAGCAGCTTAAGCTCTTTACCAAGAGCACCGAAGACCACGAGGAAAAAGTGCGGCAGACTAATGACGCCATCATTGTTGAATCGGGCAATCGCGCGTCCTATTACTTGTATATGAAGAGCGTCGAGCGCATGCATGACCAGCGCGGCCACGGATTTTTAAACACGACGGAAATGGCGCTGCTGCACGAGAAAACAGGAACGGGCGTGTCGCGTATCGAACTGCGACTGAACGAAGCCGGTATTATGGACATTATGCATTCCGCGCGGGTACCGTCATTTGACAGCCGATTCTTTCCAAGCTGGCTGACGTTTGACTACCGGTTCATGCATAACGGCCATACGCAGCACCGGTCGATGCGCCTTTTGCTGGGTCGGGTTCACGACCAGTGCTTTAAGATTTTGAAGCGGCAACCGTTCATTACGGATGAAATTCTGAGAAACACTGTTATTTCGGCAATGGCGACGATTCACGCCGAGCATGGCGCCACACCAACGTCATCATAAGAAAAAATTGACTGAAAATTAAGGACAATTTACTTAAAGAGTTGCGGAATTTATAACAAAAACCGCAAAGTCATGGTAAGATAATATCTGGCTGTTCATCATTTTAGGAATATGGAGCATGTCATTGGTTATTTGTCGCAGTATGAGGAAGCAACCAATTTAATCAGGCATTTTTTGGTTGTGGTCAGGATTAAAATGATGGAGCGTTAAATGAGAGAGAAGAAAAAAGCAACACCAAAACAAGTGATGCCAACCCAAATTATCGGGGCGTTGCACATCAACGTTGACGATAACGGGCAGCAACATCTCAATACCGAAAAGATCTTTTATTGGCGGATGGGGATGTACACGAAGAATGCCACAACGGGCAAGAAAACGGCAACGTTGCCAGCCCTGGGAACGATTGCGAGTGTGTTCACGCAGTTCGGCCGCCAGGATGTGATGGTCGTCCAAACGTTTGAGAGCGGCGTTGATGCCGCGTCTCAAACCCAGGTCAGTCACCTGAGACGGGTGTTTACGACGTCGGATGAAGGCAGTACTGACCAGATCGTTCAACATGAGTATGAGGCGTATATGTTGAAGAACCATTTGAAGTAGTTGTGGGATCCGATTAGTATTTAACGGCGTTCTGCACCATAATTTGGAAAACACCAGCATAAATACTGAATTTAAAAAAGAACCGGCAGCGCAATCACTCGGATTGGGCTGTCGGTTCTTTTGAATTTTCTGTTAAGAATGCACCTGTTGCGCATTGACCTTGCGCAAACGGGCGTATTTTTCGTGTTCGAGTTTAAGTGCCCAGATGTTTAAGGCCAATGACAGCAGCATCAAAATCAAGGCGACCAGCATAATGTTATGCAGACCGTTGTATAGAATCTGACGCATTTGAGGCAGCAGTTTTGCCGGCAACGCACTGAGATTAGTGGCATCGGAGAGTTTGTTCATCATCTTCATGGTGATGGTCCCGCCGGATTGCGCTACACCTCTGCGGAGCGCGTTGTTCATGATGATGCCAAAAACAGCTGCGGTGAGCGTCTGGCTGAGCATGCGGATGAGGAAACTAAAGGAGGTCGCAATCGGGACGTCGTGCGGGTCAGCATCTTGCTGGACTTTTACCTGCAACTCGTTGAAGCAGGCGCCGTTTCCGAAGCCCTCAAACGCTGCGGCCAGCAGGATGACACAGTATGGTGTGTGGATGCCAAACAGCAACATCAAGACAAAGGTCATGGTTAACGCCACGATACTTAACGCCACGACGCGCTGGGGTGTTAAATGACGCCGGAGCGGGGCAACTGAGTTTGAACCGATGAGGTCGGTGACCGATCCTGGAATCTGGGTCGCGCCCCCAATCAGTGCCGAGGTACCAAGCAGACCCTGGGCCCACATGGGACTATAGATCAGAAATCCAATGAAGGCCCCCCAGATGAGCGCAAACAGGACAAAATCGATGACCAGCGGCCGGTTGCGAAACAGGCTGCTGGGGATGATCGGTTCGCTGACGTGCGTTTCAACATGCATCAGCGCAGCAAATAGGATGACAGCAACAATCAGCAATCCGGCAATCACAACCGGACTGCCGTCACCGATCAGTTCGATGCCGGCTAATAAGCTGATCAAGCCCACGGTCATCAGTACCGCGCCGAGGTAGTCGACGGGCGACTTGCGGATGTATTTGGGATTGGTCTTGTAGTACAGCTGGACCAACAATGCGGAAATAATGCCGATTGGGACGTTGATATAGAAGACCCAGTGCCAGCTGAAGGCGTCGACGATGTATCCGCCGACCAGCGGCCCCACGATGGTGGCGATACTGTAACTGGCTGAAACGAAGCCGAGGACCTGCATCCGTTTGCGGGGGTTCTCGTACATGTGGGCGTAAATGATATATGGCAGAGACACCACACCGCCGTTTCCGATTCCGGCGATGGTTCTCGCAATAATTAAAAACCAGATGTTTGGCGCAAGGCCTTC
Source organism: Secundilactobacillus paracollinoides (assembly GCF_001702155.1). Taxonomy (NCBI): domain Bacteria; kingdom Bacillati; phylum Bacillota; class Bacilli; order Lactobacillales; family Lactobacillaceae; genus Secundilactobacillus; species Secundilactobacillus paracollinoides. Next base: position 35,606 of record NZ_CP014912.1, on the reverse strand, counting down.
AAGCAGGGAGCCCACCACGAAGAACATTGCGGCAAACTGGTAGGCCGTTTTGTTGCCCACGTGTTCACCGAGTTTACTCCAAAGCGGGGTACTGACGGCCGTTCCCAGTAGGAAGACCGCGACGATCCAGCCCATGAGCTCGATCCCGTGAAGGTCAGATATAATAGCAGGAAGTGCGGTGTTAATAATCGTGTTATCCAGCCCACTCATGGCGTTTGACAGGAGCAGGGCGCAGGTAACGATGAGAATATTGCGTCTAGACAAGGGGTTCGCTTCTTTCGTTTTTAGTGTCGTGCTGATTAGCAGTCCACTTTCAATGGTACAACTTCTGTCATGAATTCAAAAGTTGAAATTGGCGGTACTGCGAGTTGGAAACGCTTCACCGCAAAAAATTGTTGGGTATCAGGGTTAAGGACCACGATAGAAACTACGAAAAACGCCACCGCATTGTTTTTACGGGGGCCTTTTAAATGTTAGGTGATAGTCCGTTGCATTCCGCAATTTGGCACTCCGCTGTGGTGGCTCGCGACTGAGCTAACTCGATTTCTGCTGCGCAGCTCTCGAGTGGATCTCAGTCGTCTCGCACATCAGTAACCGACCAAAGTACTGTCGCCAACTGATGTCGACACCACAGCTCCGTGCCAAATTGCTGCATTCCACTAACGTTGAACTTACTTTTTACCACTAGTTAAGCATCACAATTGCGTTAAAACTAGTTCGCAGAGAATCCGCCCTCGACTGCTTATAAGGCTATTAATAGCAATGCTTCTCATGACGTATTAGTCACTAGTAACGATTAATATAGAGGTTTTGTGATGCTACTTTTGAAGACTTATTAACTTTGACGACTACGCCAGAATTTTAGCGTAGTGGAACCGTTCGGCATTGCAAGCTGTGGTGTTGGTGGTCGTTAGCGGCTGTCCTGTAGCCGGTTACGACCAAGGGAGACGTAGAAGATCCTTGAATTTCTGCCAAGACATTCAATAACTCCCCAGAACGACCCCACTTCAGCCTGCAGGGCCGAACGGTGGAACGAAGCGGCATGTCAGCAATATTTGATTCACCCAACAATGAAAAGCCCCTTTTACGGTGACATTTTTTGTAGGTTATTTAGTGGTGTGGTTTAACTCACGAGGCGTCCCGTAGCGTTTGTCGGCCCAATACAGTAGGATACTTAGAATAAAGATCCCAACGCCGAGCAGGATCGCGTTCAGTTTCAAGCCAGCGAATAAGTAGACACAGACAATCAGCGAAATGACGGGAATCATTTTGCCACCCGGTAGCGTGTATTTTGACTGTGGTTTTTGATATTTAAACGCCGCGGCGGAGGTTGTCACGTACTGAATCAGCGACACCATCACCACGCAGGATACCAGAAAAAGGTAGTCACGGGACAGCAAGAGGAGGACCGCAACGATGTGGGTGATCAAAACAGCAACCCAAGGCGTACCGCTCTTAGTTTGTTTGCCGAAAAAGGCGGGTAGCAGGTGTTCTTCTGAGGCGAGTGAGGAGGCTACGAAGGGCGTGTTAAACGAGGTTGAAATGGTGACACCTAGGATGGAGACCATCACGCCCAGCGTCATGATCTGCTTGCCAAGCGGGCCAACTAGTTGTTCAAACGCTGCGACAACGGGTGAGGCCTGGTTCATGACCCCGGCACCCAACTGTGAGATCGTTAGCCACTGCACGAGAAAGTAGATGCCGGCAACCGTTAAAATAACGGCAAGGAGCGCCCGTGGAATGTCCCGCCCGGGGTTTTGCATGTCACTCGCGACAGTTGGTAAGAAGGCAAACCCGGAAAACATGTAAAAGGCGGTGCTAAATCCGCCGTTGACGTCGGTCCCACTGGGTGCAACACTGCCCGATTGGCCGCTAAAGTGAAGGACCACGAGACCCACGCCAATGAAGAGTGCCAGCATGAGGATCTTCATCGCAGACGAGATATTGTCCGCCAGTTGAGTCGCTTTTTCGCCAATGAGATTGATCAGTAACAGCAATAAAATCAGCACAATACTGGTGATCATATACGCGCTTGGTGTTTTAAGGACGGGCCACAGAACCGACGCAATGTTGATAAACGCGGCAATTTCGGCCGCTAACGTAATCACGCCTAGCAACCAGCTGAAGATGCCAATTTGAAACCCGGGATAACGCCCAAAGGCTTCATAGGCGTAGAACCAGGCGCCACCTGTTTCGGTGTAGGTCGCCGCCATTTTGGCGTAACACAGGATGATCGGGATGGAAGAGGCTGCTGCTAGCAAGATTAAATAGGGGCTGAAGCGCCCAACGGCTTTGTATAATTCGCCGGGCAACAGAAAGATACCCGATCCAATGATGCTATTGATGCCGAGAAGAAAGACTGAGGCAAAGCCCATTTTTCGTGTTTGACTCATAGGAATCACCGCCCGTTGTGGTTTTCTTACAGTGTACTTGAAAACGGTTTATTTATGGTGCGCGGTGCTTTGAAATCTGACTTAATTAACAATAAAGCTCAAAACGGTGGACGATTCGGCTGAAAGGCAGGCGGCCTAATCCAGCCCAGATGGGTAAAAAAACGAGATTTGTTTTTGGTAAACCGCCTGTTCGCTTTTGAATAGGGCAATCAAATATTTCGGATCAGTTGTGAACCGCCGTAACCCCTGGATGTACCTTCTTTGATGAGTGGGTTGAATACTCAATGGGGACTGGTCAAAACGAAGCGCCTCCTTAATGACTAGCAAGCGCCCGATGATACCATTGCCATCACTGAACGGGTGGATGTTTTCAAATTCGGCGTGAAGCGTTGCCAGACCCTGAAGTGAGAAATCTGGGTCGTTTTCCCAGGCGCTTAACAAGGTCGCTAATTGCGCTGGCGCTTGTTCAGGTGAGACGAATACTATTGGCCCAATTCTGTTTGGAAATCGTTTAAAGCCGCCAACGTTATACCGCCAATCATCGGCCTGACAGGTGCCGCGTTTGAGTATCTGATGCCAGGCCTTAAAAGTGGTGTTAGACAGCGGTTGGTTGAAAGTATCTAGTAGGTAATCGAAAAGTTTGAAATGATTGCTGACTTCAAACACATCATCAACGTAGACGGGATGCCGGTCGTCACTGAAAATAGCGCGGGTCTCAAAAAGCGCGCTGACTTGTGCTAGGGATAAATGGTTACCATCTATTCGTGTATTTTGGTAGGCTGGTAACACTTGAGTGTGATGGTATAAGCCATGAGAAAATTTTGTTTGGCGTTCTTGGAGCAGTCTTTGTCCGAGATCCATTAACAGGTTCTCCTTTCGTATCACCATAGTGAATGTTCAGATTCTAATAAGAAAGCGATTGCACAAACCGGGTAACTTCGGGTACTATTAAAGAGGATAGCGCGATAGAACTGCGCGTCATAAGGTGCTGGTAACAGCAACACGGAAGGTGAGATAGACATGAACGTGATCTTTCATATTAATGAACCAGAAAAATGGTCGGCCGTTTTGAGCAACGTTGCAAATTACTTGCAGGAAATGGACAAACAGGGTAAGACCGGGGCCGTTGAGATCTTGGTCAACGGTAAGGCAATTATCAGTGTGGAAACAGCTTCAGGCGTTGATCTGGCACCAATGATCAATGCGGGCGTCAAGGTTGTGGCTTGTGCAAAAGCGATGGCCGGTCATCAGGTCGATCCATCGACGATTCAGCACGGTATCGTGGTGGTGCCGGTTGGTGTTTATGAGTTGGTGAAACGGCAGGATGAGGGGTTTGCTTATGTTAAGCCTTAGGTTTGGTGGGGGTTGGTGGTGGTGAGGGCTGCAAATTATTCCTCCGCTGGTGTTTTTGTGTGAGAAGTTAGTGATTCTTATTTTCAACGATTTAATTGCGATGTGGGTCTCAGTTATATTGCCGAAACGTGTTTCGGGAGGGCGCTCAAAGGGTTGCACCTAAGCGACTTCGTCCGTAAAAGCCAAGCCCGGGCTTTTACGGACAAAGTCACTTAGGCTCCACCCTTTGAGCGCCCTCCCTCCACACTCTAAAAATGACCCACACAGCGTCATAAACTGTCGGGCCATTTGCTTTGGTCAGCGTTATTTAGGGGAATAACGTTGATGGGAATAAGGAGAGATCCCTCATGGAAAGATCTCGCTAGACGTACTTAGAGGTTTTTGGGTAACCTCTATGTGAGTATTCTAGCAGTTATTGTTGCATGCGTAAATAGTTAATGGTATATATTATCAACATTATGAACAATGTGAAACAGTCTTTTAAAATTGTGTTGTGGCGGTTTTCTTAGAAGGTTTGGGTCATCATTAAGGTTGTGACCAGCGGATTGGTATAGACACATCGGAGACAAAAAACCTCTCACCGCGTCGTCATGGACGGGCGGTGAGAGGCTTAATCGTTAAGCTTCGTTATCTAACGGTTTTGGTGCTGGTTCAGTATGTTTTAACCGTGCCAACGTTGCTTTATTGACCGTCACTTTAAAGGTTTGCTCAACACGACGGATGAACGATTCGGTAAATTGCGGGTCATTGTTACCGGTAACTTGCTCTTGCATCCGTTGCATATTGTGCAGCGTGTGCATCGCGGTCACGTAGGAGGTAATCAATACCAGCGTCGACCCTAGCCATGCTAGCGGGCTGGCAAAACAGGCGCCGGCGTACTGGAAGTAGTGGACCAAAATGAAGGCCGCAAACGAGCGCATGCAGAGTTCTGCAACCCCAGCGAGGGTCGGCATGAGGCTTTGACCGAGTCCCTGTAGGGTGTAACGCACGATGAACAGAATCGCCAGAATCCAGTAGGAGACCCCAACAATGTTAAAGTAGGTCTGGCTCAGTGTCAGTGCGTGAGCGTCCTGGTTGCCAATGAACAGCATCACCATCCGTTGCCCGTAAAGAATGATGAGCACGCCGACAAGAATACTGAAACTGACGGAGGCCATCAGGGCTTGCTTGACGCCCTTGATGATCCGTTCAAATTGGGCAGCACCAAGGTTTTGGGCCGTGTAAGTGGCCATGGTAATGCCAAACGACATCATGGGTAAGGTTGCGAGCTGGTCGATCTTGGACGCTGAAGTTGTGGCCGCCACGGCGTCGGTGCCAAGACTGTTCAGTGCGGATTGCAGGAACAGGGAGCCAACGGCGATGATCGATGTCTGGAATGCCATGGGCAACCCGTAACGTGCATGGTTGGCAAACTCAGCAGGCACAGCCTTGAAATCAGACCATTCAACGTGCAGGATCGGAACCCGTTTGATGATGTAGACGATACATAACAGGCTTGAGACAAGCTGTGACGTCACAGTTGCGAGGCCGGAGCCGGCAACGCCCCAGTGGAACACAAGGATGAACAACAATTCCAGGATCACGTTTAACACGGTCCCAATGATCAAGAAGAACAGCGGTGTCCGTGAATCCCCAAGTGCCCGCAATTCGTTAGAGAGCATGTTGAAGAGCACGAAAGAGAAGATGCCGGCAAAAATAATCGAGATAAACAATTTTGCGTTGCCATAAATGTCGGCTGGAATGCTCATCGTATGCATGACGGGGTCCAAAAAGAGCAGGCTTAGCGCTGTTAAGACGATCGTGACGACGATGCTGAACACGATACTGGTCGCAAAACTCTTGCGAACCCCGGGTAGATCCCGAGCACCCCAGCGTTGGGCGGTGACGATTGCAAAGCCAGCAGTGAGGCCGTTCGCAAAGCCAATAATCAAAAAGTTAAGGCTGCTGGTGGAGCCAACCGCTGCGAGTGGCTTAACACCAAGGGTCTGACCCACAATGAGGACATCTGAGAAATTATAGAGTTGTTGAAAAAGATTACCAATGAATAATGGCAGGGTAAAAATCAAAATAAGCTTAAGTGGGTTTCCTTGGGTAAGATCGCGCAAGTGGGGCTCCTTTCATAGAGTGCGGAGGGAGGCGGTTAGAGGGCGGAGCGTAAGTAACTCTGGCAGAAATGCCTGAACTTGGCATTTTTGCCAGAGTTGCTTACGCAGGAGTCCTCTGCCTCCCGGAGCACGTTTCGACAATATAAACGAAAACAGCGGTGCCCAAGAAGGGTCAATCCACCCATCAAGCGCACGCATCAGCAATGTAAATATAGAACAAGTAATCAAAACACTGTAAAAAATGTAAACAAACGCAATAAGTTTTCAACAAAGACCGTAGAAAAAAGCCGTGGGCGAACTCGCCACAGCTTTGAGCCGATCCTCAAAAGACAATAGGCCCTACTATATCAGAAAACGGCCCGCTTGATAAGGGGTTAGCATCAATTTGTTAAAGTTTCTGAAAATGAGAGCGTTAGCGTGTTAAAAGAATCGCTTTCATGAAAAATAACTTAGATTTTTAATGTAGACATCCAGCCGGCAAAGAATAGATCTTCACGTTTTTATCACTTCTGAGTGATAAAAGACAGTCTGTTTCTGACATTGAACCTTGTGCTCAAATTCGGCCTTTAATAGTAGCACACACCGCGATAACAGTGATGCAGCAGGCATACGCGCAACAATTATCAATCCTAAGTTGTTTTTTGAACAGATGTGTCAAAATAATAAGAACAATTGAGGATAACCCACTTCACTAGTGCGATAACCTGTCCCCGCCAATACCCGTTTTAGCATTCGGAAAGTGATAATCTTTGAAGGCCGTTTTTAATTTAGGTAAACTTATGAATACAGATAGTAAGCTTATTTTTTCAGGACACTTGTTTTGAAATGATAAGGGGGGATTACTATGATCACTAATCACCGATTACGAAATTGACATTGGTGGTTAGGAAGGCTAAGAGACTTACCGGGCGGGGTACGCCCACTCCGATCGTATTCCGTTCAGCATCTTACTGTCTAGGAGTAGGCAGATGGGTAATCATTTCCTGGTCTTCTGTGATCACGGATCGTTCGTTGGGTTTGTGTCGTCGTTATTGCGGGTTCAAAATGCCTGTGCAGAACAGGATTTTTCTGCCGGTCATCACCCGCAGCAGGTGCTTTTCATTGTTGTAGCGCGCTGCTTGATACGGGCACTGCCGTCATCGTAGGTTGTGCACTCTCCACCGTGCCGAGTAACGATGACGCAATATTAAAAACCGGTTAACTGGCATGTTTGCCGGTCGACCGGCCACCACGGAGGGTCCATGTCTCACTCAGTCATCATCTGGCCGCCGATGTGAGCCAGGTTTCAGCTGGTGTCAGCGTATGCTGACTGCGGCTGGACATGGCTGAGATTACTATCGATAAAAGGAACACTCACCAGGGATTCCCCAGTAAGGCCTGGTGGGTGTTTTTTGTGAGAGTGTAAAAAAAGGCGAACTTGCTCCCAGAATATAAGGCCCCCTAAACTAAAATTCCGATTTTGGATTTTGGTTTAGGGGGCCTTATATGGCCGGGAGCGGCCTTTTTTTACACGTTTAGGCTAGATAAACTAGAACACTAAATTTAGTACTACCTTGCTCTATCTCAAAATTGTGCTGAAAACAACCACATCTACCCCGCATTTACCAAGTCTATGCAAATAAAGCAACAATTTAACAATTTTTGTTTTGCAATGGCTGGAATCTTCCGATAATATAAGTCATATTGTAGCAATTGAAATGCACACGATGTTATCAAAATATAATACAAATAAACTGTAATGTGTTGATTAAGACTTAACAAACGTTAGTGTATAAGCGTATAATAATATGTAGAGTAAATGCGTAATGGCGTTCATCATTTAATTTATAATGAACGACGATTTCGGGTGTCACGTCGCGCTGAATAGTTAGGGGAATGACTATGAAGAAAAAAATAATGTTAGCTGCGCTCACGTGTATGGGAGTGTTATCTATTTTAGCAAGTCCGCTGTATACAAAAGCGGCAAACGCCAGTGAACCTTCTTGGACAGATGCCAATACCACTGAATTGCTCCAAGCTAAACCAGCAAGACTTGGGGCAAGCAATGATGGGACCAATCTGTATGTCTATCTTGAAACAGAAAAATCAACTACAGAAATATTTAAGACGTTCTCAGCTTCATATGGTAGTGGCTTTTCAAAAGTGAATAAGGTCTTTAAATTAAGTGCTTATAAGGACGGTACAGTCAACGTTTTAGATAATTCGACAGGGACGGTGGTCGGGACTGCCACAATTAGTCAATCAGCAACGGTTTTAGATGCGACCGTTAACTTGAAAGACGCTGGCTTATCCAATGGTGTCGGCAAAAGTTTGTCCGTTTTAGGTGACGTGAGTTTGACGGGTCCAAGTTTGGCTGGAACGCCGGTGGCGACAACACTGAAAGAAGCATCATCAGAAAGTGACAGTAGTTCCTCACAGACTGACGCGCAAGAAGCCATGTCGAGCTCTGATAGTGCTACTTCACAAAGTTCATCACAGGCGAATAACAACAACATCAGTGGCAATTTAGGAATTACGATCGACGGCCAGTATGCCGACTGGGCTGATAAGAACCCTACCGATATCAATATCGATAATGATAATAGTGTTGAAGTGAGCCTGCTGTCGGATGACAAGAACGTTTACTTCTATGTTGAATCAACACCCAAATTGTCACAATCAAGTAATAATTTTCAGGGTAATGGCTATGAGTTAAAAGTCGGCGACCAAACATATTATATTACCTTTGGCTCGGCTAACTTGTCAAAAGCTGGCGACTCGCAGGCAGTTTCGGTAGATATCTGGAACCCTTCATCTGGTGGTAGTGATAATACAACCAGCGGGACAGCCTACGTCGGTTTAAAGAACCTTCAAGAAACTTCGGGCAGTGGGACAACCACGAACACTACTTGGCAGCTCGAATGTGCCATTCCATTCTCAGCATTGGGCGGAACATCTGATTCGTCAGCAAGTTCGATTACGTTAACCAATTCGAATGGTTGGCAGGGGACTGTCAAGGATACTGGTGGGAGCACTGGCCCAGCCGTAATAGTCGCATCTGGCTTCGTCATCGCTGGCGCGGCACTTGTCAAAAATGCACGCGGAAAGAATAAAAAGCGGCGGGGTAATAAATGAGCATCTATTTAATTATTGGTATTGTCGTTTGGCTGTATGCCTTATCGATATTAAAAAGAGCAGGTCTCTCGGCATTTCATTTTATTGTGGGGAGTGCCGGGCTCTTTTTTATCCTTATATCGTTGAGTGATCCGTACTGGATATGGTTTTTCACCCACGCAGTGATCAATGGCGTGAAATGGGTCGGCGACGTGACTGGGATGTGTGACGTCATGAACCGTTATGGGTTGGTGGCCATCAATAACCCAACACAACCGGTCATGATGAGTATTGATTATGAGTGTTCTGGCATTATTGAAACGACAGCGTATATTGGGATGGTTGCCTTTTCCCCAATGTACAACAGTGTGGAACGTGTCTTCTTTGGTGTCGTTGTGACGTTATGGATCTACGGTGCCAATGTGATCAGATTGACCGTAGTGGTGACGATCGTTCATTTTATGGGTGGCGGGCAATATTATTTAGCGCATACCATCATTGGCCGGCTTGTGTTCTACACACTGGTCATTGCGATGTACTATAACGTGTTTACTTACACGCAAGTTTCACACAGTCTGTACCGCAACTTTATTAAGTGGCGCGATCGGTGGCGTAAGCGGCTTAGTTTTCGGAAAGGAGACTAGCCCATGATGTATTGGTTACAGCAAACGGTTTTTAAAATGGGCTTTTGGCTGACCTGGGCATTAATTCCTGTTGTGGTTGAAATTTTACCAGCGTTTGTCCAGGGAATTCGGCTCTTTTTCAAAACGTTTCGGCCGAAAAAATTAGCGATGCCTGATAAGATGCCGTTTATTTCTGTTGTGGTGCCTGTATACAATTCTGAAGATACTTTGTTTGCCTGTATTCAATCCATTCGAGAGTCAACGTATCCGCACGAGTTGGTTCAGGTCATTTTAGCTGACAACCAAAGCACGGATGATAGTTTTGAAGTGTTTACCCGAGCTCAAAATCGGTTTGCTGATATGAATATGCAGTTGCTTCATACTGAGCAGGGGAAGGCCAAAGCGTTAAATTCGGCCATATATAACGCGATTGGGACCTATGTGATCAACATTGATAGTGATGGTATTCTCGAAAAGAATGCCTTAATGAACATGGTACTGCGATTTGAAAATGATTTTGAGATGGCTGCACTAACGGGCACTATTTTGCCGCAGCACCGGATGATCGACAATTGGCGTCATCCGGGTAAAAGTTTTTTACAACACAACGAGTACTTTGAATATGCGCAGGCATTTTTATCAGGACGCAGTATTGAATCACAACAAAATCAGTTGTTTACCATGTCTGGTGCCTTTTCTGCGTTTCGCAAGGAAGCCCTGTTGAACACCTTTCTCTACAACACGGGCACCATAGGCGAAGATACAGATATGACGTTTCAAATTCGGGATAAGCTGCATCGAAAAGTGGCGATTTGTGCCGAAGCCATTTTCTATATTGAACCAATTGATAGTTTGGATAGTCTCTATATTCAACGGCAACGGTGGCAAAAGGGTGAAATGGAAGTCACGCATGAGTATGCGGATAAAACAACCATGTCTGATTTCTTTAAAAACTTTTTGGTACGGCGGATGATGATGGATCACACTTTCCTTTTTCCAAGAATGATCTGGATGTTTGCTAGTATCGCACTGTTATTTTTACGGTATTCACCCATTATGATGGGGATGTCCTACGTTATCATTTATCTGCTATATGCATTGGTCAGTCTGTTAAATTACGTTTGTGTGGTCCAATTGTTAAGGGGCTCAAGTGAAGAGCGCCACTACTATGTCAGACAGTGGTGGGTGGCGTTTACGTTGCCAATTTATAACTTCATTTGTTCGTGGATCCGCTATATCGGGATTTTAAATAGTATGGTTGACGCAAAATCAACCTGGAATTCAACACGGTTTAGTCAGGAAACGAGGCAGATAAAATCGGTTATCAAGAGCGATTTTACTCGTAAACGGGGGAAGTAATTATGGGAGAAGAACGACAGTATCATACCTACAAGATTAAGTCATATGTGAATGCCAGCCACGCGATGCGGTGGGAAGATGGCGAGGGTAAAGAACATAATCATACGTGGGAGATCGTCTGTGAAATCCACAGTTTGAACGATCACATGATCATCTTTAATGATTTGGAAAACACGATCAAGGACATCCTCAATAGTTTTGCTGGGAAGTTTTTAAACACGTTGCCGTATTTTAAAGACATTAATCCAACAGTTGAAAATGTCACGGTATGGTTATTTGACTTGATATCGCCAGCCTTGCGTGAGGAACAGGCGAAACTGATCCGAATTGAGGTCAGTGAATCACCTACCCGGGCATACTGTATATCCGTTCGAGACGACGAGTAAGGGAGTGGCATATTGGCCAAACTATTCCGATTTGGAAACCGATGTTTGCAGAGTATATTTTTGATTTTTATCTTTGCGACACTGCTGTTTGCGGTGACATCACCGAACCTTATCTTAGGTGATAATAAAATAACGGGTGCTGGCACAACTTTGTTTACAACGGGCGTCTTAATTGTTTTTGGCGGCATCGTTATTTGCTATCAGACCTACCCAAACTTTCAACGTCTGTTATGGACGGTGTTGGTGCGGCATGCGCGAGTGACTGCAGCACTCTTTTTTGTTGCGGTTGTGATTTGGCAGGTCGTTTTTGTGCTTAGCGTTCATCCGGTAATTGGGTTTGACGTGGGGGCTGTTCACCAAGCTCTGACGGATACGAAAACTCCTGATATCGTCGCCTATTTTAGTTTGAACTATAACAACATGCCGCTACTATTAGCGCAACACGCAATTGCCCAGGCGGTAGGGTCGACATCCTGGCTTCTTTTTGATCTAGTAACGCTCATTTTAGTAGATATTTCGGCTCTTTTGAATATTGTGACCATTTATGTGATCGACAAAAAACAAACCACGACGGCTCTCTATATTCACGCGATGTGGCTGTTACTGTTTCCAATGATCATCGTGCCCTATACGGATGCTTGGGTGCTCCCGTTTGTTTCTGGTTATTTTTTGGGTTTTGCGATGCTCAATAAAGCGTCGTTTGATTGGACGTATCGCAGTTTAGGCGCCATCCTGTTTGGTCTTAACGCAGTGTTGGCTTATATGATGAAACCGTCTGCTATCGTGGGCGTTATTGCTATTGTAATCGTCGAATTGCTGTACATGTTTCATCCGCGAAAACACGTCTTGACGCCAAACGAGGTCTGGCGCGGATTTGCTTTGCTCATTTTGTTTCTTGGTGTTACCGGTGGCAGCTATTGGACGTTTAATAAACTAAATAATGAACAGTCATATATCGTATTGCAGAAAAATCGTGAAATTCCGGCGATTCATTTTATGGGCATGGGTGTTTCAGGTGACGGCGGTTATAATCCAAAGGATGCGCTAAAAATGGCAGAACTACCAACTGTTAAAGCGCGCTCGGACTATTCAAAAAAGGTTCTGATCAAACGATTGAAGGCAAAGGGCGTTCTTGGGTACGCCAAGTTTTTGGTTAAAAAGCAGCGAAACGATACTGCTGACGGGACTTTTGCGTGGATCAAAGAAGGGCACTTTATTAATGCTGATCCGGTGCCAAACGAAAAGGGATTTGCTGGCACGTTGCGCTCGTTTGTGTATCTGTATGGGTCACGTCTCGGCGATTTTCGGTTTTTTGCGCAAGTTACCTGGGTCTTATTGTTGACGATGGTGGCGTTTGGATGGCGTGATAAACGTAAATTCAGCCAAATATGCCGGCTAGCCATCATTGGCGGCATGGTATATTTACTGTTATTTGAGGGTGGTCGGAGTCGATATTTAATTCAATTTCTGCCGAGCTTTTTGATGCTGGGTACCTTAACCGGTCAGCAGGCCTTTTCGATGATTCACGGTTGGTATCGCCGAGCCTTTCCAAAGTGGGAAACTGTTTTAAAGAAGAAAACTAGTACCGATTAAATATTCTACTGTACGCAAAAGCGCCATGACAGCTTGTCACGGCGCTTTTACGTGTTTTTAATTTTCATTACGACGCCCGATGATGCGGCAAAATAACCTGATCATCCGCTGGCAACAACCCCGGTCGGTCCAGATAGTACCCCTGAATCAGATCAGCTGGATAGTCCTTCAACAGCTTTAATTCGTCCTTCGTCTCAAAGCCCTCGATCACAAACCACTTATGCTCATCATCAGCCATCTTGTGCCAGTAAGCTAGCTTCTTGGTGATCTCATGGGGGTCGTGCGATTCGCGAAAGTTCTGCATCGCAAACTTGTATTCAGCAAGGTTGTTGTCTAATAATTCTGCAAACGGTGGGGTGTTATTGCCGGTGCCAACGTCATCCAAGACAACGTAGAGGTGATTGGCCTTAAACCCTTCCGCTGCTTCGACCAGTTTAGCGTTCGCAATCTTTGGCGCACACGGATGTTCCGTCAGTTCAACGAACAGCCGTACCGGCGCAATCAGCTCCTGAACCTTCGGCAGATACGTTTGATAGGCTGGGTCGACAAATTGGTCAGGGTCCAGGTTAAATGCTACTGAGGTGACCGTTTTTGGCATTGGCCGGATGGTCTGCACCAAGAGGTTTGCCGTTTCGTATGCTGTGAAGGCTTTGAAGTCATCCGGAAAGACCCACTTATGATCCACACTTTCCCGGAGAAAGAGTTCATAACCCTTGATCGTGTGATCAGTAGCAGTGAATTGGGGTTGGCCGAAAAATCGAATCATCATATCAAGACTTCTTTCTAAGAATTGACGGGTTAAATAGGCTGAATACTACTATAAAACATTATGGTTATACGTATATCTTTTAAATTAATGTTAGCACTATTTTGGACATCTTTCAAATAGTGTCTGCTGTTCCTGTTTTAGACAAAGAAACCCGCGGTCATTGCACATGATCAGCGGGTTTCTTTGTCTATTGATAGCACTCTTAGAATCTAAGCTTTACTGCGGTTTTCGTCGTAGCCTTCAAGGAAGTTGGCATACCGGGCCAAAATGAACAGATAATCGGATAACCGGTTCAAGTATTTCAAAATTGGGGCGTCGAGTTCCTGTTGCTTATTGCTGAGTTCGACCGTTTGTCGTTCTGCTTTTCGCGCTAGGGCACGAGCGTACTGCAAGCTGGAACCCGTTTGCGTCCCACCAGGTAAAATGAAAGCCTTGATGACGGGCAGCTTGTCGTTGAGTTTGTCGATCTCTTCTTCAAAGTGGGCGACTAGCTCTAACGTAATGTTATGGTGACGCTTGACGATGATGTCGGCTTGGAGTTCATACAAGTTGCGTTGGATGTCCATCAGTTCCGGCTTCATTTCCTCAGCCTTTGGGGAGAGGGTAGCGATGACGTAGCCTAACCATGAATCAAGTTCGTCAATGGCGCCTAGTGCTTGAATTTGTAGATCGTATTTGGGAATCATTTTGCCGGATACTTGCTTGGTGTAGCCTTGGTCGCCGACTTTGGTGTAGATTTTTACCATGGTGTTGCCTCCTGTTTTGTTGGGTTAGTTTAGTAGAAAAGGTCTGAAATACTGGATTTCAGACCTTTTTTGGTTTGCAGTTTGGTTACTTTGGGATGGTACTTTTTGTGATGAGTAGTGTTGGCTACGGCTGTTGACTTTTACATAGCCGAAACGTGTTCCGCAAGGCTGAGGGCTACTGCGTAAGCCAACTCTGGCACAAATGCCAAGTTCGGGCATTTCTGCCAGAGTTAGCTTACGGTCCGCCCTCAAAACGCCTTGCTCCACACTCTACCTAATTGGGCAAGCCCCACCCTCACAATCCGTTTGGCCGACCAATTCAACATCTTTTTGATCATGGTTGCCATTCTGTTCTGCGAAGACCGTTGCCACGTCGCCGTGGATCTCTGTTAGCTTTTCTTCGTAGACATCCTTTGCGATGGGTTCCTTAGGTGCTTGCTGGAAGGCGTCGCCCGCGTATGGCAAGAGGGACGTTGACTTCGTTACGAAGCGGTATTGGCGCATCAATGGGCTGATTTGGGTTGCTTCTTCTGGTTGGAACGTCACGGTACAACTGACCGCATTATCTGACCAGTACGTCTGCAAGAAGGCCTGAGTTGCGAACTGTTCAGCCATCGAAACGTTACCAGCTGAGGCGAATTCACTACTGTCGGCGTGGGCTGCCCGAACTGGGAATTCCACACAAACGGTGTTCTTGGTGTAAACGTCTGGTTCCATGAAATAGCCGCAAGCTTTCAACGCTGGCAACAACGGGTCAGAGTCTTGGAACCGAATCCGTTGAATCAGGTAGTTAGAGTAGTGGAAGTGCATCCCTTCAGACACACCAGCCAACTTTGCAACAGTCCCTGATGGCTTTACGGTCGTGTGCTTGATCGATGGGGCACAGTCAAGGGTTTCTGAGTAGTCCTTGTCAGCAGCAACAACGGCCTTGTACAGCCCGTCAACGCGGTCAATAGCGGCCTGGTCGTATACGGGTTGCTTGATCGTTTCGCCAGTCACAGGGTCAGTAGCGTCCTTGAAGCCAGTCACAACACGGTGGCCGAATTCCTTTAAGATCCAGTCTTGAATCCCGGACATTGAGATCCCGATACGACGGTTCTTTTCGATGACGTTACGCGAAACTTCCCAATCGTATGGGCTGAAGGTGACCCGCTTTGAGAAACGTGTTCCCAACGCAAAGGCTTCTTTTAAATCCCAGCCTTGTGCAACAGCAACTGGTGGGAAGACTTCAAACAGGTTGCAAGGTTCACCGTTTGCGAGTGAAATTTCACCACAGGGGTTAGTGCCTTCAACGTTGCCATCAATGGCTTCTTGACGACCATCGATAGCTCGACCGAAGTTCTTTGAGAGCTCCAGGTTCACGATACCAGGTTCACCGTTGTGGGTAATGGAATCAGCAATGGCGTCGTAATCAGTCTTAGAACTGTCCACGGCAACACTGTTGTTGGATGCCCAACGGTGGTGGTAAAGCTTATCTTGATCCTGCTTCATCGTGATGAACGCATCGTCGTCAGCAGAGCCCAAGGCTAATTCAGCTGAACGACGAACGTTCCCAGCCACGACCGTTTTCCCAATCAAGTTTCCAAGGTCGGTACAATCAACGGAGGACAGCTTACGGCCAGCGTGGTCGTTCAAGATGGCATTGATGTCCGTTAACATTTCAATCAGTGGCATTGGGCCGGAAGCAGTCCCGCCGAAACCGTGAATTTTCGCACCCTTTGGTCGGATGTCGCTGACGTCTAGAATCAGGTTCTTTTCGTGGTCAGCGTTGGTCCCAAAGAAGTGCAGGTCGATCATGTTGGCGTTGGCGAGGATCCAGCCTTCGCGAGTGTCAGGCAGCTTGTAGTAGCGGCCGTCCGTGAGGCTGTGACTTGCGAGCCAGTCTTCCTTGTCAACGGCGCCAAGTTTGATTGACTCATCGTGTGAGGCGCTGTCCCGTGACACCAAAATGGTCATGTTGATGGCCTGATCAACGGCTGGAATCTGCTTTACGTTGTCCTGAACAACGGAGAAGCCGACACCGCCGCCCTTCATGAGTTGGTCAAACATGAAGGAATATGGCATTGAAACCGCGTCCTGATCATGATCAAGGTAGTCGGGCACAATGTGGCTGTCGCCGTATGGTTGTGGGCGCACGCCGATGAACCAGCAGTTGTTGAGGGAGTCACCGTTACGCTTCTGGTAGTCGGTCCCTGAGATCCACAGGTTCCGGCCAGATGGTGTCGCAGAAAGCCCGTAAATGAGTTTAAACAATTCTTGCGCTTCGTTAGTCAGTTCTTCGTAGACTTGAGGATCCAGGTCGTCCTGGTGTAACCGCGGGTCAAGGTTGATGTTTCCTTCAACCACGCGCTTAACGGTCTCGTCCCAGTTCTCAGTCCTTTGTTTATCGTCGAGATAACGGGCGTATGTCCGCTTGTAGGTGACCCAGCCTAAGGGGCCCCAGTGAGGTGTCACAGTTTTTTTTACTGATTCAATGAAGTCATCTGACAACTGAACCAGGATTTCATGTTTAAGCATTTGCATACGATATGTACCTCCAAAAATCTGTAGTGAATACTATATATAGTATCTTCATTTAGACGGAATTTCAATATATAGTAGCTAGACAGGTCTCCGGCTAATCACACAAAACGGCGATAGGACGGGAATTTAAGGATATTCCAAAATTTGAAGTTGGGACACCAGGGGTAATCTGTCGCTACTTGATATTGGGGATTGACATCTATGGGTTGGGGGTCGCGACTTTGCTGAACACAAGTGTTCACGTGGATTACCAGCAAATAAGTTGAATTTGGTGGTTTGTGAGATGGATATTCCACACGTATATATAGGATGATTATCGAGTAGTATGATACGTATTTTGGGGTAGGGTTAACACTGTGTTTGATGGTCTTTAAGCAGAGGTCAGATCCTGATCGGTCAGTTAAAACACTTCTATGATATACTGCTTTTAAAAAGAGACGACCACAACAGGTAGTGGGTGACCGTATCGGTGGCTGGAGGTAGCAGGATGAACGTGGGGAAACGACTTGAAACAGGACGGCAACTATTTTTAAAACGGTATCGCAGTGATCGGCGCATTCAGGCCCTGACTTGGGTCATTATCGTTGTGGTCATACTAGGTATTGGGGTGCACCTTTACCATCGCACGCCGAAGCGGCAACCTGTGCGTCATAATCCCTGGTACTTTCTAGTGGGGACGCCCGCCAATGAGCTGCCGTCCGCCATTGAAAAGCACAATAGTGGCGCTAGTAAGCTGGTTTTTAATAAGAACGGAGAATTCACACAGACGGCTGCAGATTACTCGAGTGATCCGGATTCGGGCACCTGGCAAGTGGATGGTAAGACGCTACAATTGAAGGAATCGCTAGGTCAGACGACACGCGCTAATATTGTTTCGGTGAAGGGTATTGCTGGCGGGTATCGGTATGCGGGGTATAAGTTGACGCATGTTCGGATGACCGCTGTGGATGGCAGCGATACGTCGGCGGCGACGGTGTATTTGGTGTATGAGCGGTAGACCTCTGAGCTTGTACATATTAATTATGCATAATAAGAACAATCACTGATAGATCTGATTCAGACAAAACACAGGTGCATTAGGTGATTTACATTTTCTATCACCCAACAAAAAATTCACCCATAATAACCTTGAACATAATTCCAATACTGTTTTACACTAGAACATACGAATGAGCGTTTTAAGGCCCAGTTAATCTAGCGTCATTAAGCTTGGACGATGCACAAAAACGACACTAACGGAGGCTACAGACATGAAAGCATTTGAATTTCTGGAAAATAAATCCCAAACACTCGGCAAGACGATGGTTCTGGACAAGGGGCTGGGTTTAAACGAAGTGGACGACCTGATTGCCACTGCGGGTGACTACATGACCTTTGCGAAGTTTGGCTGGGGCACGGCTGCCACGATGGACCGCGAGTTGATCAAGGCCAAGACTGCCAAGTACGACGCTGCGGGAATCATTCCTTATCCTGGTGGGACGTTGCTGGAAGTTTCAGTAGCTGCCGGTAAGTACGACGCCTTCTTGGATGAGGCGAAGGACCTTGGCTTCAAGGGTATCGAAGTCAGTGATGGGTCGACAACGGTTGATTCAAGAACGCGTGGCGAACTGATCGTCAAAGCCAAGCAAGCTGGGTTCTACGTGATCTCCGAAGTCGGGAAGAAGAATCCGGAACTTGACCACGACCTGACACCTGCTGAACGGGTGGCTTTGATGAACGAAGACCTGAAAAACGGTTCCAATTACGTCATCATCGAAGCGCGTGAAGCCGGCAAGAACATTGGTATCTATGACGCCAACGGTAACATCGTGGCCGACGAGCTGGATGCGTTAACACCAGACGGCATTGACCACATCATTTTCGAAGCACCGCTTAAAGGGCAGCAAACAGCGCTAATTTTGAAATATGGCCCACAAGTAAACCTTGGTAACATCGCGCACGATGAAGTAACTTCGGTGGCAACGCTGCGTCGCGGACTGCGGGCTGATACGGTCGGTAAAGTTTAAACAGTAGTCAAACGGAGGGTGTCATGAAACGGATCTTTATTGTGCGTCACGGCAAAACACAGTGGAATTTGGAACACCGACTTCAGGGGCGGTATGCGGATAGTGACTTGTTGACGGATGACCTGACCCCGTATCAGCAGGCAGCGGCGTATTTAGATCAGTATCGCTACCAGGTGGTCTTTGCGAGTCCAATTAAGCGGGCGATTCACACCGCGCAACTGGTGACGGACAACTTCACGCAGCCGGTACCAACCCTGCAGACCAATGCTGGCCTGGCGGAATTGACGTTTGGTGACTGGGAAGGCAAGTCCAAGGATGAATTGGTCGCGGAACAGCCCGCGTTGTTTCGTAAGTTGTCACAACGAGTTAATACTCCTGAATTAGATGCCATCGGTGTGGAAAATTTTGCGGCCGCGCGGGCACGGTTTGCGCAAGCCATTCGCGAGATTGGGGAGCAGCTTGGCCCCGATGACACCGCGCTGGTGTTTTCCCATGGCGGCATTTCTCAGCTTGGCATCAAGGAACTGACTGGAAATGAGCATCTGCTGGGACTGAAAAATCTGTCGACGTCCATTGTGGCGTTGCGACCAGACGGCGCGTTTCTGGATGTGTATAATCAGACTGCGTATTTGCATGATGTGGATCTGAATGAAGGTAACGTGTCGATTATGTAGCACGCTATAAAAGCTTTTATTAACAGTACATCCCTGATTTATTCACAAAGATATGCAAAATACCCATCAAACACATGCATCACGCGTTTGATGGGTATTTTGTATTTTCACCTTTTAAGTACACAAAAAGAGCCCCAGCTCTGGTATAGTTAAATTGCTAAACAAAACCACATGAGAGAAGAGGACTCTATATTGAAAACTTTACAGGAAATGGCATTAAATTTCAACAAAAACATTTTAGTATCGCATACGGGTGGTCAATTATCTTCCGATGGCGGGCTAACATTGTGTGTAGAGCTGATGGCAAAATTCCAGTTCACCATCTTGGCCGACAAACTATTGAGGTTCAATGACCAGCGACGATATTGTCAACACAGTAATTCTAGTATCTTAAAACAGTTAATTCTTCAGATTATTGCTGGTTATAGCGCAGATTCTGCGGCAACTTCTTTAGAAAAAGAACCGCTTTTTAAATTATTATTGGATAAACCGTCTTTGGCTTCACAAGCAACAATATCACGTTTTTGGCAATGCTTTGATAAAGATAGTGTTAGCACATTACAGACTTTAAATGAGGCTTTGATCGACCGTGTTCGACTATTAACCAACCAGACAGCCACGATTATTGATATCGATTCGACTCACTCAGACACTTATGGCAAACAGGAAGCCACTAACTACAACGCACATTATGGTACTGAAGGATATCATCCATTACTGGCAACTGATCAAGATGGTAACTTATTGAAAGCTGTCTTGCGTCCTGGAAATGCCTACACCAGCAAAGATGTAAAAGCTTTTTTAACACCACTATTAAAGCATTATCAAACTCAGCTGCCCACGACTGACATTCTGGTTCGTGGTGATAGTGGCTTCGCCACGCCAGAAGTTTACGATGTCTGTGAAGCCAACGATGTGTTTTACATTATTCGACTCAAATGCAATCGAAAATTACAGAATCTAGCTGAAAAGTTCGTCAAGATCAGTGATCAAACCCAGTGGCAAGAGGAAGAGACTCATTACTACTCTGAAATCTATCAATCAGCATCGTGGCCTAAGCCACGGCAGATTTATATTAAATCAACTCGAGTAGCTGGTGAACTGATCTTTTCACATGAATTTATCGTCACTAATCTGACTAATTTAACGGCTGAAACTGCCTTCGAACTGTATCACAAACGCGGCCAAATGGAAAATTACATCAAAGAAGCTAAAACAGGTTTCTTTTTCGATAAGACTGATAGTCCAACGTTTAATGCCAATGCTGCCCGGATGATGGTTAGTGTACTGGCTTACAATATTGTCAACTTTTTAAAGCAGCTAGCACTGACAAAACATGATTCCGGCTTGTGCGTTAGCACATTGCGGATCCGTTTATTCAAAGTTGCGGCACGTGTTGTGCATACTGGCCGACGCATTCAGTTGCGGCTGAGCTCGTATCATGTTTACCATCGGCTGTTCTACCAGGCTCTACAGCGTATCCAGGCTATTGAATAACCGGCAAAATTAAAAAAATCTGTACAACCAAGGGACAAGTGTATCCAAAAGTTCAAAGCAATTCTGAG
This sequence comes from Secundilactobacillus paracollinoides, assembly GCF_001702155.1. Classification (NCBI taxonomy): domain Bacteria; kingdom Bacillati; phylum Bacillota; class Bacilli; order Lactobacillales; family Lactobacillaceae; genus Secundilactobacillus; species Secundilactobacillus paracollinoides. The sequence continues at coordinate 14,418 of NZ_CP014912.1, read as the reverse complement.
TTAGTTGAAAGATCTCACTAGCTAGAACTGATAAACATCGTATTTCAGCAAAAGATAAAGACATACCCGTCAGTTTTCGAAAAAATACGAAAACTGACGGGATTTTTATGAACTATGAATAATTCAGGTTTTACTAAACATTTTCGTGATTATAATATTTTTCTTCGAATTTATAGACAACTAGAAAAAGTTGAACTAGGTTTGATTCAAAAAGATAAGTTACCAATTGATTTAATTGGCTATGGATCTAATTGGTGCTCTATAAGTCACGAATTGGCGAGAGAAATCGTTTGTTCAGAGAATCTAATATTTAAAATTTTTAATAAGGGATTTTTAGTGGATGAACTGTTTATTCCCACATTAATTAATATACGTGGGAAAAGCAAATTTCCAATTTATTACGAAAAGCCAGTTCATAACATATCAGATGAGTTTCAAGGAAATCCTCGATATATAAATTGGTGGGATGGATCACCTAAAACTTGGAGAATTTCCGATTTCGATGAGATAAAACTTGCAAAGCAGAGTGGTCACTTTTTTTCCAGAAAGTTTGATGAAAAAATTGACAATGAAATCATTAAAAAGGTAATCCACGAATTAGTGATTTAGATATAAATGTAGCTAAATTTCATAGACTATTCACCGGGATAAACAATTACTATAAATAGAAGTAATTAACTGAATGTATAGCTATTTTTAATCTAGAGACTGAGATTTGTGAGGTGGGATTTATGGCTGTAAAAGTTTTCCTTAGATGTATGTATACTTTTATAAAATTTTTAAAAGTTAGGATTAGACTATCTGCAAGTATTAAAATCAAAGCCCCTCAAAATAGATGGAGAGGTAAATTGGATATAGTTTGTGACCATGAAAGCACAATTTGTATTGGGAAGAGATGTAGCTCAAGAGGCTTTACTCATTTAGAAAGTATAGATGGAGAGAAAATAGTAATTGGCAATGATACATTTATAAATCGCAATGTAAGTATAACATCATTAAAAAGCATTGTGATAGGTAATAAATGTTTGATTGCTAATAACGTAGTTATTGTAGATCACGACCATAATTTTTATTTAGGTAACAGGGGGTTTATAACTCGAAACGTTACAATTGGTAATAATGTCTGGATTGGTGCAAACAGTGTAGTGTTAAAGGGAGTGCAAATTGCGGAGAATGTGGTTGTTGCTGCTGGTTCAGTTGTTACAAAAGACATCCCAAAGAATTCTGTAGTAGCCGGAAATCCCGCAGTGATTATAAAAAGTAATACTCATAGTAATTTATCTAAGTGAGGAAAATAATGTCAGAAGTTTTTATTATAACGCCTTTTTTATCAGGAAAAGGCGGAACGGAAACAATAATTAAAAATATATTTAAGTCTATTCGACCTGAAAACAAATATAGTTTTAAACTTTTTGTTCTTGGGGGAACTGAAACTAAGGATTGGTTACAAGAAAGCGACTTCTGTATCAAAAATCTTTTGCTGCCAAAAAAATTCAAAAAAATTGAATATCTTTTTCGTTTGCCATATTGGATTTTTCAAATTGCAATTAAAAATCCCAAAATAATTATTTCGACCTCACCGATTATTTGGTCAATGTTTTATTGGTTGAAAAAAATTTTGAATTTAGGATATAAGGTTGTTGGATGGTATCATTTTTCGATTTCTGAAAAACCTTTTTCAAAGTTTGAGGCAAATTCGCAGGATGCTTTTTTTTCTATTAGTTCTGGAATTACAGCTGAAATGAAAGAAAAAGTGAATAATAAGATAAAAATTTTCACGATATTTAATCCTATACCAGTTAATGGTGATATAAGCTTTCCAACGCCTCACAAAAAAACTAACAAATTAGAGTTGGTTTATATTGGCAGATTTGACTATGATAAGCAAAAAAATTTATCAGAATTATTTACTGCACTCTCAAAAATCAATGAAGCTTTTGAGCTAAAAATTTTTGGAGAAGGCGAAGATAAAGCCAAGTTATCTAGATATGCTAATTCAATAGGCATAAGTGCTTGTATAAAGTGGATGGGATTTCAAACGGATATCTGGAAACTAATCAAAAAAACTGACGCTCTAATACTAACATCAAAGTATGAGGGATTACCAACTGTATTGATTGAGGCTTTAGCGCATGGAATACCCGTAATTAGCTCGAATTGCTCAACCGGACCAGAGGATATTGTTGTTGATAAATATAATGGTTATTTGTACAAACTCGGCAGTGTGAATGAATTAGTAAAAAAAATAAGTAAAATAGGTGACATCGAATTAATTAATGAGCCTTATGAGTTACAAAAAACCGCAATGAAATTTAGTCCTCAAAACTACTTATTGCGAATGATCCAAGCATTAGACAGTTTGGACAGAGGTACAAGTGTTGATGAATAAGCCTACAATTAGCGTAATAATGTCAGTGTATAATGAGACAATTAGCTCAATTAACGAAGCGGTAAATTCTATATTAATGCAAAAATTTACTGATTTAGAATTTATCATTGTAAATGATAGTCCGTCTAGGGTTGATGTGCAGCGCTATTTAAAAAAATTGTCATTGACAGATGACCGAGTGATATTAATTAAAAATAATAGAAATAGTGGTCTTGTTTCAAGCCTCAATAATGGTCTGAAGGTTGCAAGAGGGAGATTCATTGCGAGAATGGATGCTGATGACGTTTCTTGCTTGCATAGACTGGATGTTGAAATGGATATCATACGACGTGGATATGACTTTGTTGGAACTTCGGCTAGAGAAATTGATACTAAGAATATAACTGTTGGAAAAAGGATAATGCCTATTGAAGGGGATATAAGTTCAGCCCAGCAAATAAGAACTAATAATTTCATTATTCACTCTTCAACTTTAATAAGGAAATCAAGTCTTGATTTTTTGGACGGCTATAGACAAATTCCATCTTGTGAGGATTATGATTTATGGTCAAGATTACTATTGTCCGGCTTTACAGGATATGTAACCAAAAAAATTCTTTTGGATTATAGAATACGGGACAGCGGGGTTACTTCTTCGAATAAACTTCTGATGGATGTTAGTGCTTCAATTGTTAGGCAGGGTATTTTAAAATGTAATACGTTAGAAAAATACGATAAGTTGGTGAATCCTAAAGAAATAGGGATGAAATATAATAAATTTCCCCTTAGAAGTTCTCTTTTTAGACATGCTTATAATACTGGATCAAATAAATATGAAGATTGTTCCCGAACATTCAAAAATAATCATTCCTTTAAGGCGGCAATTGCGTTAATTAGTACACTGATATTGTACCCGTTAAATATAAAAAAAATCTTCTTTGCTCTACGAGTTAGGGTGGAGAAAATTTCTCCCAAGAGAAAAAATAAAGAATTGTAGACTTCGTTTTAAATGATCATGCTTTGCGCAATTGAACCCATGATAACAATAGAATTGGCAGACTATTCAAAAAGCCATATTAAGGTGAAAACAGGTATAATCATAAATTTATTTATAAATTGGTAGAGCTTTTTTACGAATCAGTGGCCAATTAATCTGAGAATGAGAGGAGAAATTTTAAGCTGAGGGATTTGCAGTAAATACGGATGGACACTTTATAAATAAGTGGCTAGTATTTTATTCTGAGTTTTTGTTTATAGTATTTTCAAAAATAAATTTTAAAAGTGTAATGTCGACTAAACTATGAACTTTCAAATTACAGCAAATAAAAACTACTTTGTTTGTCTGAAGAAAGAAGACACAATTATTCAAAATACAAATAGAGTCAGGAGTGTTTCCTTTGAAAGGATATATACTAGATTTTCAAATGAAGAGCGAGAATAGCGCACTTGTGAAGCCTAAAAAAGATATTGTTCATTTTTTAGAAGAAGTAGGCTATAAAACTATTGACTATGATTTTTATCCACAGAAATATAAACGGTTCTTATTCTTAGCGATTTCTTGGCAAAAAAAATTAAGGGCTTGAGAGATACAATGATTGTATTTCAATATCCTATGTATAGTAGAATTTGTGAAAAAGTAATGCTCAAGTCTGTCAAGAAAAAAGAGAATGTTAAAACTGTCGTAATCGTCCATGATGTAGATAGCCTGAGGTTTGGTAAGCATAATAAAAAAAAGGTTTCGGCTGAAATAAAATATTTAAACGAATTTGATTGCCTAGTTGTACACAATAATCATATGAAAAAATGGTTGGAAGATAATGGGATTAGAGTACCTATGGTATCTTTGGGGATTTTTGACTATGAAAATTCAAATAATCAAAATCCAAATTATTCAGTAGAAGATGGACTTGTTTTTGCTGGTAATCTATGGAAATCTGCATTTTTAAAGCAAATCAACATAAAAACAAAAATACAATTGCTTGGTCCCAATCCTCTTTCTCACTATCCCCAAAATATTCGTTATGATGGGCAGTATTCACCTGAAGAGGTGCCAATGCACTTTAAAGCAGCGTTTGGTTTAGTTTGGGATGGGGACTTAAACGACAATAATCTAGCAGAGTATACGATGTACAACAATCCTCACAAGGCTTCTTTGTACTTAAGTTCCGGCTTACCCGTAATTGTATGGAAAGACGCAGCTCTTAGCGATTTTGTGGTTAGTAATAAAGTAGGATTTGTGATTTCTAAGCTGGACGACATTGATAGTATGATGAATCAAATTACCCAGCAAGACTATCATGAGTTGAAAAAGAATGTCAAAAGAATAAGTCTACAAATGAGAAGTGGCTATTATATAAAAACGGCAATGGAGAATGTAAGAAGAGCACTCAAAAAAAAATAGTGTTTTAACAAGGGTTTTAATTACTGGTTAACAATTTAATTAACAATAAAGTAGGGATGAGAATTACAGATTGGTTGTCGTTTCTTAATTGATTCAATTATATTTCAACCACATTAGAATTTAAAAACAATAAGACAAAAATGGGATAGTAGTTTCGTCCGTTAGCTTTGCGAACCCAGATCTTTACATGTTAATGAAATTAATACTTTATCTTTTATAAATCGGCTAGTTTAATTAATAAAATTTATGATTTGAGGAATGATGACATGAAGACTTTCTTAGTTGTAGGTGCTGGTTTATTTGGTGCCACCTTTGCACATGAGGCAGCAATAAGGGGAAATAACGTAATTGTGATCGATCGCCGAAGTGCAATTGCTGGAAATATTTATACTTATAAAAAGTGTGGCGTTCAAGTTCATAAATATGGAGCTCATATTTTCCATACAAGTGACAAGCATATTTGGGACTATGTTAATTCTTTTGCAAATTTTAATCGATTTACAAATAGTCCAATTGCAAAGTTTTACGATGAAACATTCAATATGCCATTTAACATGAATACTTTTAACCAAATGTGGAATGTGATAACGCCTGCAGAGGCAAAAAACAAAATCGCTGAACAACGACTCGAAATGAATGGAAAAAAATCTGAGAATTTGGAAGAACAAGCTATATCATTAGTTGGTAGAGATATATATGAGAAACTCATTAAGGGTTATACCGAAAAGCAATGGGGTCAAAAAGCGACTGAGCTTCCAGCATTTATAATCCGAAGATTACCGGTCCGTTTCACGTATGATAATAATTACTTTGATGATGATTATCAGGGTATTCCGATTGGTGGCTACACTCAGATTATTGAAAAAATGCTTGATGACAAAAACATTGAAGTTAAGACCAACACTGACTTTTTTGATAAAAAAGGTGAGTATCTTCAAAGGTTTTCTAAAATTGTTTTTACGGGAATGATTGATCAATTTTTTGACTATCAGCTTGGTGAATTGGCTTATAGAAGCTTGAAATTTGAAACTGAGACGTTGGATATTGATAATTTCCAAGGTAACGCTGTTGTTAACTATACAGATGCAGAAACACCTTATACTCGGATTATCGAACACAAACATTTTGAGTTTGGTAAGGGTGATAAAGGTAAAACTGTTATCACCAGAGAGTACCCGATGGATTGGCATAGGGGTGATGAACCATACTATCCAATAAATAATTCTCAAAATAATTCAATGTATAAACAATACCATGAGCTTGCAAAGACTGTGCCTAACGTGATTTTTGGTGGTCGTTTAGGTCAGTATCGTTACTACAATATGGATCAGACGATCATGGCAGCTTTGAAGCTAGTTAAGAAAGAATTCGGAGAGTAGTTTTCTATGAGAGTTATCAAGAATTATCTCTATAATGCTTTTTATCAGGTATTTATTTTATTGGTACCATTGATAACAACACCCTATCTGTCTCGAGTATTGGGACCGACTGGTGTAGGGATTAATTCCTATACAAACTCGATTATTCAATATTTCATTCTGTTTGGTAGTGTTGGCGTCAATCTATATGGAAATCGACAGGTGGCCTTTGTTAGGGATGACAAGTGTAAGCTCACGCGAACTTTTTATGAAATTTTTTCTATGCGTGTCTTAACAGTTATTTTGGCCTATGTTGCTTTTTTGATATTTTTGATGTTTACACATCAATACCATGTATATTACCTGGCACAATCAGTTTCTCTCGTAGCGGCTGCTTTTGACATTTCTTGGTTCTTTATGGGCGTCGAGAATTTTGCAGTTACAGTGTTAAGAAACTTCATCGTCAAAATCATCACATTAATTAGTATTTTTACGTTTGTAAAATCCTATAGTGATCTTACAACATATATATTGATTCTTTCGTTATCGTTGCTTATTGGAAACATTACACTATTCCCTAGTTTGAGACGATATATTGGTCGTCCAGTTATTAAAGGGATGCATATATTTAAACATTTTTGGCCTTCTCTGGTACTCTTTGTACCTCAGATTGCTACTCAAATCTACCTCGTATTGAACAAAACAATGTTAGGGTCAATGACATCTGTGCAGGCAGCAGGGTATTTTGATCAGTCTGATAAAATGGTGAAGATGGTACTAGCTATCGTGACAGCTACAGGGACAGTTATGTTACCTCATGTAGCCAATGCGTTCGCAAATGGGGAACACGAGAAGACTAAGCGCTATTTATCTAAGAGCTTTTCTTTTGTAACTGCAATGTCTGTGCCAATGACTTTTGGTTTAATGGCAGTTGCGCATAAATTCGTACCATTATTTTTTACGGCAAGATTTCTTAGTGTAACACCGATAATGACGATAGAAGCTATTGTTATTTTGTTAATAGCCTGGAGTAACGCTATTGGAACACAGTATTTACTTCCAACGAAACAAACCAAGGCTTATACGACGTCGGTCATTGTTGGCGCAATAGTTAATTTAATTATGAACATTCCATTAATCATACTGTGGGGAGCAATTGGGGCCTCAATGGCAACAGTGTTATCAGAGGCTTCAGTTACTTTGTCTCAACTAGTCGCGATTAAAAAACAAGTTGATTTTAAAGCACTGTTTACAGATACTTTTAAGTATCTACTTGCAGGTGTGTTGATGTTTGTCGTTGTTTGGCAATTGGACCAGCATTTGCCAAGTACATGGCTGATGTTAATTGTTGAAGTTATCTTAGGAATATTGCTTTATGCGTTGCTGTTAGTTGTTTTTAGAGTAAAATTAATACATGAAGCAAAAGCAATTTTGAAAGATCATCACTAGTAGTTGTGATAATTCGTTTAGAAGGGATTTTTAAAAATGAAAGTACGCAAAGCCGTAATTCCTGCAGCTGGATTGGGTACACGGTTTCTACCAGCAACCAAGGCACTAGCAAAAGAAATGCTCCCAATCGTTGATAAACCCACAATTCAGTTTATCGTCGAGGAAGCCAAAGCAAGTGGTATCACTGATATTTTAATTGTTGAAGGTAAACAAAAGCGATCCATTGAAGATCACTTTGATTCAGCACCTGAACTGGAACAGAACTTGAAGATGAAGGGTAAGGACGGCTTATTGAAGCTGGTTAATGATACCACGGATATTGGCGTTAACTTATTCTTCGTTCGGCAGCCATATCCTAATGGGTTAGGCGATGCTGTGCGCATGGCTAAGTCGTTTATTGCTGATGAACCATTTGTCGTCATGTTAGGTGACGATTTAATGAGTGATCAGGTACCATTGACTAAACAGTTGATTGACCAGTATGAGAACACTCACGCGTCCATTTTGGCCGTTAAGAAGGTGCCTCATGAAGATGTGTCCGCTTACGGTGTGATTGATCCTGAGAGTGAAGTTTCTGATGGTTTGTACAACGTTCGCAAGTTCGTTGAAAAGCCAGCGGTGGATAAAGCACCTAGTGATTTGGCTATCATTGGTCGTTACTTATTGACCCCTGAGATCTTTGGCGTTTTGGAAAACCAGAAGCCGGGTAAGGGTGGCGAGATTCAGTTAACGGATGCCATTGATACGTTAAACCAAACGCAGCGGGTGTTTGCCCATGAGTTTAAGGGTGACCGGTTCGACGTTGGGAATAAGTTGGGCTATGTGACCACTAACGTGGAATATGGGCTGACGCATCCAGAGATTAAGGATGAATTGAAACAGTATATTTTGGACTTGGCTGAGCGGTTGAAGGATGAGGAGAAGAAGTAATAATAATTTGAATCTTATTTGATTGTTAGCCGCTATTTTCTTACATTTGTATGTGTTTTGGCTAATGAACAGTAAGCAGTAGATAACCGACCGTATTCAAATCAACTCTAAAATGATTTACGATTACCTCATCAAATAAAATTGGTGAGGTAATTTTTTATGACTGAAAAACCTGATATTGTTCAAATTCGCATGGGTCAAACGCCACAGTCGCAACCAACGGTTACGACGAAAGCAATGCACATCAAAGTCGGCACCAACAAATCTGTCATTATCTACAATCACATTAATGGTTATATTTTAGATGCATTCCTAAAGGCGGTGTTTAGCGATGATAATCGACCAAAATAAGCTTCATCAGATCTTTCTGGTCTGCGGAAAAACAGATTTAAGAAAAGGAATTGATGGTCTAGCTGGGGTGGTTCAAGATCAATTTGATTTGGACCCATATAACAGCGCGTTATATTTGTTCTGCGGGAGTCGTAAAGACCGATTCAAAGCACTGTACTGGGATGGTGACGGATTCCTGTTATTATACAAACGAATTGAGAATGGTCGACTCCAATGGCCAGTTGATCAAGCTGCAATTCGTAAGCTAAATCCCAAACAGTTACTTCGTCTCCTGAGCGGGTGGTCGCTGGAGTCGACCATTCATCAAGTGACCCCACCGGGTCACAAAAAATAGCTTTTAAACCCGTTTAGCGAGTGGTAAACTCATTTCAACAACTCTTATATACGGAAAGGAGTGAATGCGATGGCTAAGCACGTAAAAAATATTGAAGCCGAACTAATTCGACAGAACACTGAGCTAAAACAAGAAGTGCACGAACTAAAACAGACGATTCTACTTCTGGAAGAACAGGTGGCATTTTTAACCAAAAAGATCTATGGCCAAAGCTCTGAAAGAATTAATTCTGATCAATTGTCATTATTCGGACAAAGTGGTGTTTTTACCGAACCAGAGCAAACTGGGAACCAAAGCGAAGAGACCTACCAAGTAATAACCAAGATCAGGTCGAAAAAGAAGACACGCAAACAAACAATCAGTCCTGACATGCCGGTTCAGGACGTTTTAATTCCATTCGATGCCAGTCAGTGTCCTCACGGACACTCTGACTGGCTCATCGTCGGCAAAAAATTTGTCCGCCAAGAAGTCTGTTACGAACCGGGACGCCTGTACGTTAAAAGAATCTACATAGAAACTGGCACCTGCAGTGAATGTGAAAGACAAACTGGCCTTACTTATATGTTTCAGAGCCAGGCGCCGCATGGTTTATTAGCCCATAGTCCATTGTCAGCATCGCTGGCAGCGCATGTGATCAGTGACAAGTTTCTGTTAGATCTGCCCTTGTATCGACAACAAAGAGCCCTTAAACAGGGCGGCTTTAATGTTTCAGAGGGGACCTTAGCTAATTGGATCATCAAAACTAGCCAACTGATAGAACCATTGTATGGTCTGATCCACCGAGAATTAATTGCCCGTCATCACCTTCAAGGTGATGAAACACCAATCCAAGTTATTAACGAGCCTGGTCGGGCAGCAAAGTCAAGATCTTACATGTGGGTCGCGACCATCCCTTTGAAGCTAACCAATCGGATTGTGTACTATGCTTATAGCCAGACCAGAGCTGGTTCATTCGCGCAGAAACAACTCTATAGCACGTATCAAGGCGTGTTACAATGCGACGGATATGCGGGCTATAATCTGCTTGGTGATCAGGCAATCAAGCGCGTCGGCTGTTGGGCGCACGTCCGGCGAAAGTTCAAAGATGCGTTTGATGCCGATAAACAGTACGTTGAAACACCCTTGCGATTGATCAACAGCATGTTTCGACTCGAAAAGACCTGGCAACACTTTTCTCCACGAGTACGCCAGCGACGTCGGCGTAGTAAAATAAGACCGCTTTTAAAACAGTTCTGGCAGTGGGTCGATCACTATGACGGGCTAGCTAAGTCCCGACTAGGTAAAGCCGTGACTTACGCGGCTGATCAACGCATGTATCTGAGCCGAATCGTGAACGATGGAACCATGGACTGGAGCAACAACACCGCTGAACGAACGATGAAGAGTTTAGTGATTGGTCGAAAGAACTGGCTGTTCAGTACTAGCCCAGAAGGTGCTAGATCAACAGCAATTTGGATGACAATTGTCGAGAGTGCCAAGGCCAATCACATTGATCCGACGAAATATATCGAATATATTCTACTCGGAGTTGCGCAACTACCAACTTTCCCAAAAAAGGAACAGTTAGCAGCTTATTTACCATGGAATTTCAAAGAATCCGATCTTGAGGCAGTCAAAAGAGCGCAAGCTGGAGTACTAATTCCTGATAAGAACGAAGACAAGAACGCATCATAGTAAGAAGCCTGGTATGTCTCAAAGAACGAGACATACCAGGCTTCTTTTTATATTTGTGATGAAATCGCAGTATTCAATACGGTCAGTTATCTACTGCTTACAATGAACACGTATTTACATCTTAAAGTAGTATAATTATAAACGTAATTAACAGCAAATTAATTTATCTTTTTAATGATGAGGCGAAATATGAATAAAAACGAAAATGATTCTGTGTTTGCCACTAATCTGAATTCTGAAAGCTTTTTTAAGTATCCAGGCATGCTATTTGAGAAGAAAACGGGAAACGAAAAAGACGCTTTTCTTAAAAATGGAAGACAAATCACGAATGAGCATGGTGATGAGGCAGATATAAACACATTTAAGGATATGATATTAAATGTTGTTAAATTGTATCTTGCTAGAAATTATACTCAAATAGTCTTTCTAGCTGGGGCGGGTGCTTCTATTACTGGTTATCAAGATGATAGAAGTGTAGGTAAATCGATGAAGGACTTGAAAGCGAGTATAAAAGATAGGCTTGAGAATAAGAAATTTTTGAGTCTTGATACAATGGCGAGTCTTTGTAAATATGAATACACGAACCCTGATGAGAATCAATTTGATTTAGAGGACTTTATTTCTAAAGCAGAGTCTGCTCAACCATTTATAGGTCGCTCAAAAAATAAATATTTGAAAACATTAGACCAGATATATAAAGTAATTGAGGAAGAGACCAGTTATTCATATGATGAACGATTATTATTTCATAATAGAGTTATTAATATGTTGGCAAATAAAGTCGTAGCGCCAAATAAATTAACCGTAGTAACGACAAACTATGATACTCTTTTTGAGGATGCCGCGGAAAAATTGGGATATTCAGTAATCGATGGTTTTTCTCATGATTTAAATCCTTTCTTTGATGCAGATGATTTTGAATGGAATTTAGTGCGTGATATTCCAAACTTAACAACCGATGAGCTTGTTTATAAAAAGCAAGTAATAAATTTAATAAAGCTACATGGCTCACTAACATGGACCAAGCCAATTAATGGAAGAATTTATCGTCGCAACAAACAGGACAAAATCAACCAACCTAATCTTATATTTCCAAGTTCAAATAAGTATATGCAATCGTATACAGAACCATTCTTTGATTTATTTTCTAAGTTTCAAGAATTAATTAATCGTCCCAATACCCTACTAATAACTAATGGGTTTAGTTTTGGGGATAATCATATTTCCCAAATGGTACATCATGCTGTTAGTCATAATGAAGGTCTGTCAGTTTTGGTTACAGATTTCAATATATCGAATCAAATAAGTAATGGTTGGAAAGAACTAGAAAATCTTATGAATGCTGGTTATTCTGTTGCGTTTTTAAAGGCAACTATAAACGAATTGCCCTTTTATTTAGGTGGTGATTTGAATGAACATTGATCAAGTGTTTTGGGATTTGGGAACTTCTTCATCAAAACATAGTCTTAGTAAAGAAAATTATTATCTTGGGACAGTTTCTGAGGTTTCAAAAAGTATTGTTAAAGTTCAAGCTGAAAATCTTTCAACATTAAATTCTCGGATTTTAAATGGTGAAAATTTGACTCCTTCGACCATAAATTTCTTAGTGCTCATTAACAATGTGAAAGGTGTTCTAATTGCAAGAGTTAAACAAAATGCTATTCGAGATACGGATAGTATCCACACATTAATGAAACAAGGAATGTATTCAAAAATATTCCCTGAAATCATTGTGGAAACTTTAGCTTTATTAAATCCTGATACTGAGAACTTTGATGCTACTAATTTTATTAATGCCGGTGTTCACGATAAAGTTTATGTTGCACCCGAAAAAATCATTCAAAAGTATTATGCATCTTTAGAGGTTACGAAAAACATTGATGAATTTCCACTACAAGCATTTTCTTCTCTTGGAGTAGACAAAAGTATCCGCCTTGCATTTAAACCGGTAACACTTTTTAGTAGGCATATGATGATTATCGGAACAACAGGTAGCGGCAAAAGTACTTCAGCTTTGTCAATTTTAGATAAAATGTTGAAGGCACATATTAAAATTTTGATAATAGACCCTACTGGGGAATATGCTGATTCATTTGATTCTGAAGTTACAAATAGAATGCTCGGAGTTGATACAAATATTGCCTCGGGTAGTCTGTCGATTACACAGTGGGTAGAACTATTAAGCGCAAGCCCTGGAATTCAGGCGCCTGCTCTTATGAATGCTATTGAAGCATTAAGGTTTCAAGAGAAAAATTGTCATGCGTATGAATATGTAAAGACAAATAAAAATATTAGTTTGGTTCAAAAAGACATTGCTTCACTAACGAGAAAAGATACAAGTTTTGATTTGGGCCTATTAGAAAAGCAATTACCGGAAGAAGCTGCTGTGGAAAATGGCAGAGGAATTCTAAAAGTTGACGATTTTAGGTTGAAAAATATTAGACTGTTGGCTGATAGATTACATCAAAAATTAGAAACAACAAAATTACAGGAATTGTTTTTAGGCACACTGCCGTATTCTTTGATTGACTCGTTACAACAATTTTTGAATGATAATATTCATAGTCTTAGAATTGATACTTCAGAAATTGGGTCGAATGATAGTACTGGTGGAATGGTTGTTGATTTAATCAGTAATTATCTTTTTGAAAATAAATCAGAAGAAAACAGAGCATTTTTAATATTTATTGACGAAGTTCATAGATATACAGAAAAAGAAACCGATGATGGGAATGAGAATTACCAAGGCCTCATTACTTTAGCAAGAGAGGGGAGAAAAAAAGGCATTTATCTTTTATTAACAACGCAAAGTCCTAATGATGTTTCAACAGTTTTACTTGGTCAAATGGGCACTTTACTGATTCATAGACTAACTCAGCCGAATGAAATATATGCAATAAACAATTTTTTGGATGAGAAAGGCAGAGAAAGTGTTCAGAGGCTAGGCCAAGGGGAGGCCATTTTGACAAGTGTAAACTTATTACATGATGTTCAGTTAATAATTGACAAATCAGATAGATCTCATCACAATGGTTCACCATCACTTGAAGCAAGGTGATTATGTAGCCACACTTTTATCCATGATTTAAAGTTCCGGATTTAAAGTCTAAATGAGTCATACAGTGGTATTACACTGGTACCTCCATTGGAATAAAAAGTTACCATGTATCATCCTACACTATCCTTTCTGGGTAAAGGTTCAAAGTTAAGAATTTTGAAAACGATAAAATCTCGAATTAGTACATTGTTTCAGTTGATTTTGGTCGGATAAGAACGAGTATTTTACAATGAACCGTAGGATATACTTCACTAGTATAAATTAAGTCTAACTGAATATCTGCATTTCAATGGTTGTCGGATTGAAACTTATAATAAACATTGCGTTTATTTAATATACATTCATTAGATCTATGCTCAGAGAACCGTTTTGCCATATTATTCGACATAAAATAGTAAGTTTATAAACATGTTTGATTCCCATGTCATACCGATGCATCATGTTTGGTATGAATTGGCGAATGATTCTAGTACTGATGATTTATTTAAGTATTTG